>CBDCGS010000009.1:0-397095 GCA_965216915.1 Alphaproteobacteria bacterium | reverse complement strand
CGGCGCCATCGCCACGTCGCCGACCACCTGGCAGCCGGGCGCGACATAGGCGCTGGGCGCGATGTTCGGCCAGCGGTTGCGATAGGGCGTGAGCGTGCCGCCGGCCATGGCGCCTACAGCAAATCCCGAGCAGGCGGGACCACCTGCGACGACGTATTTGCGTCAATGCCAATAGACGACGCATTTGCGTCAACGCCAATAGACGACGCATTTGCGTCAACGCCAATCAGAGAGAGCTTTCGCGTGAGCATAGGCGAGCGTGACATGCTCTAAGGAAAGAGCGGCGCTTGCGTGAGCGCGCTCGTCTCGGGAATGCCGACCATGAGGTTCATGTTCTGGATCGCCTGGCCGGATGCGCCCTTCACCAGATTGTCGATCGCCGAAACGAGAATGGCGCGCCCTGGAATGCGGTCGGCGAACACGCCGATAAGGCAATGGTTCGAGCCCCGCACATGACGCGTCGCCGGCGCCACCCCGTCGGGCAGCACGCGCACGAAGGGCTCGTCCGCCCCATAGGTCTCCTCGAGCGCGGCGCGCAGCGCCGCGACATCGGCACCGCCCTCCAGCCGCACATAGGTGGTGGCCAAGATGCCGCGGTTCATTGGCATCAAATGCGGCGTGAAATTGAGCGTGACGCGATGCCCGGCGGCGGCGCTCAGCGCCTGCTCGATCTCGGGCGCATGGCGGTGCTTGGCGATGCCGTAAGCGTGGATGCCCTCGCTGACCTCCGCGAAGAGGCTCGCCTCCTTGGCTTCGCGCCCGGCGCCGCTGACCCCGGACTTGGCGTCGATGATGACGTCGTCGACCGCGATCAACCCGCGCGCGGCGAGCGGAAGCAGGGGAAGCAGCGAGACGGTCGGGTAGCACCCCGGATTGGCCACCAGGCGGCACGCCTTGACGTCGTCCCGCGCGTGCTCGGTCAGGCCATAGACGGCCTCCGCCTGAAGCGCCTCGGCACGATGCGGATGCCCGTAGTAGCGGGCGTATTCGGCCGTGTCGCGCAGCCGAAAGTCGGCCGAGAGATCGACCACCTTGAGGTGCGTGGGCAGCGCCGCAATAGTTTCCTGCGTTGCACCGTGCGGCAGGCAGCAAAAAACCGCGTCGAGCCGCTCCCAATCGGCATCGCCGATCTTGATGAGCGGCGGCGCGTCCAGGCCGCCGAGATGTGGGAACACCGTATCGAGCGGCAGACCGGCGCGGCGCTCCGCCGTGAGCAGCTCCACCGACATGCGCTCGTGCCCGGCCAGCAGGCGCAGCAGCTCACCGCCGGTATAGCCGCTCGCGCCAAGCACGCCGACCCGGACGTGGTTTCCACCATTTGCCTTGAGAGAGCTCATATCTTGCCCCGCGCGTTACACGCTGCGCGGCGGCGAACGGCGGACCGGAGGGCGGCATTCGGCGGTGCGCGCCGGCCACCTCCGGCGTCGACCGTCGCCGCTGGCTAGCGCTTGGAGAACTGGAAGCTACGGCGCGCCTTGCGCTTGCCGTACTTCTTTCGCTCGACGACGCGGCTGTCGCGCGTCATGAACCCGCCGCTCTTGAGCGTCTTGTGCAGCTCGGGCTCGCGCAGCGAAAGCGCCCGGCTGATGCCATGCCGCAAGGCCCCCGCCTGGCCCGAGAGCCCGCCGCCCATGACGGTGCACAGCACATCATATTGCCCGCTGCGGCCGGCCGCCTCGAACGGCTGGTTGATGATCATGCGAAGCGCAGGCCGGGCGAAATATCGCTCCACCTCGCGCCGGTTGACGGTGATCCGCCCGGTGCCGGGCATCAGCCAGACGCGCGCCACCGCATCCTTGCGCTTGCCGGTCGCATAGGTGCGGCCGTGGGCGTCGACGCTGGGCTCGGGCAGCGCGGCCGTCTCGGTCGTCGGCGCCGCCGCCTCGCCGAGCTCGGAAAGGCTCGTCAGGGTCCGGGGTTCGTCAGCCACGGCTCGCGCTCCTGCTGTTCTTGGGATGAAGCGCCGCAACATCGAGACGCTCGGGCTTCTGGGCCTCGTGCGGATGGTCCGTTCCCGCGTACACCTTGAGGTTCGAGAGCTGCTGCCGCCCGAGCGGGCCCTTCGGAACCATGCGCTGGATCGCCTTGGTCACGACGAGCTCGGGCGTCCGGCCCTCGAGGATCTGCGCGGCAGAGCGTGTCTTGATGCCGCCCGGGTAGCCCGTGTGGTGATGATAGAGCTTGTTTTCGCGCTTGCGCCCGGTCAGCCGCACCTTTTCGGCGTTGATCACGATGACGTTGTCGCCGCAATCCATATGGGGCGTATAGCTCGGCTTGTGCTTGCCACGAAGGCGGTCGGCGACGATCACCGCGAGCCGGCCGAGAACGATGTTCTCGGCGTCCACGAGGAGCCACTTCTTATGGATGTCGGCAGGCTTTGCCGAAAAGGTTTTCATGGGCGTCACATGAGAATGGGGCGCCCGCGCACGGGGCGCGGCGCACGAGGCGCGGAGTATGCCATGGTGCTCGCCCCAGTCAACGGATATTCCCCCGCCGACGGCGCGCCGCCCCGGGAGTGACTCCTGCGAGACCGGCGGGCTATAGTGCGGCGCAGCAATTGAGGCAAACCGCATGAACCAGGCGCGCACGATCTCGTCGCCCGAGGCGCCGCCGCTTCGACGCGAGGCGCGAGACGGGGTGGTTTGGCTCACCCTCAACCGCCCGGCCGCGCGCAACAGCCTTTCCAGCGCGCTCATGGACGCGCTGCAAGCCGCGCTCGATGAGACGGTGCGCGATGACACCGCGCGCGTCGTGGTGATCGCGGCCGAAGGAACGGCGTTTTGCGCCGGTCACGACTTGAGGGAGATCCGCGCCAACCCGGCGCGTGCGGCGCATGAGGCGCTTTTCGCGCAATGCAGCCGGCTGATGCAGACCATCGTGCATCTCCCGAAGCCGGTCATCGCCTGCGTGCAGGGTGTCGCCACCGCGGCGGGCTGCCAACTCGTGGCGAGCTGCGACCTCGCGATCGCCGGCGCATCGGCGCGCTTCGGCACGCCGGGGGTGAACATCGGGCTGTTCTGCTCGACGCCGATGGTAGCGCTAAGCCGCAACGTGCCGCGCAAGCGCGCGATGGAGATGCTGCTGACCGGTGAGGCGATCGACGCGACACGCGCCGCCGCGTGGGGTCTGGTCAACGAAGTCGTGCCCGACGAGGCCTTGCACAGCGCCGTCGAACGCCTGGCGCAATCGCTGGTTGCCCGCTCGCCTTTGACGCTCCGCCTCGGCAAGGCGGCGTTCTACAACCAGCTTGAGCAAAGCCTCGACGACGCTTATGTCTACGCCAGCAAGGTGATGGTCGAGAACATGCTGGCGTTGGACGCCGAAGAGGGCATCGACGCCTTCCTCGAAAAACGAACACCCGTCTGGCGCGGGAGCTAGCGATCCGACGAACCGGCGGCCTGCTCGAAAAACTGTTTCAGAGAGTGACTTAGAAAGGGGTTTTGACGCGATGGTTGACGTCTCGGTCAAGTCGACGGACGGTCATCCGCTCGTGTTCCTTCCGGCGCACGACTACTATTCGGACGACACGCTTCGCGGCATTCTCAGCAAGGTGCGCACCTTCGCCATGGTGGGCGCCAGCACGCAATGGCGCCGCCCCAGTTTCTACGCCATGAAATATCTGACGAAGAAAGGCTATCGGGTGATCCCGATCAATCCCGCGCGGGCCGGCGAGGAGATCTTGGGCGAGACGGTGTATGCCAGCATCGCCGACTATCCCGGCCACCTCGACATGGTGGATATCTTCCGCACCTCGGAGGAGGCGCTCGACATCACCAAAGACGTGATTGCCGCCAAGGACGAGAAGAACATCAAGGTCCTGTGGATGCAGCTCACCGTGCGCAACGACCACGCCGCCGAGCTCGCCGAGGAGGCGGGCCTGACGGTGATCATGAACCGATGCCCGAAGATCGAGTTCGCCCGCCTTTCGGGCGAGCTGAGCTGGTGCGGCATCAACTCGCGGATCGTCTCCGCCAAGAGCCTGAGGCCACCCAGAGCATGAACGACACGCCAATGCCCCCCGCCACCGATAACGAGGCCGGCGAGACGCCGCGCGATTACGGCATCGAGACGCTCGCCGTCCACGCCGGCGCGCGGCCCGATCCGGTGACCGGCGCGCGCTCGACGCCGATCTTCCAAACCACGTCCTACGTGTTCGACGATGCCGACCATGCGGCCGAGCTCTTCAACCTGCAGACCTTCGGCTACATCTACTCGCGCATCAACAACCCGACGACCGCCGTCCTCGAGGAGCGTATCGCCGCGCTCGAGGGCGGCCGGGGCGGCGTCGCCGCGTCGAGCGGCCACGCGGCGCAATTTCTGGTCGCGGCGACGCTCATGGAGACCGGCGACGAGTTCATATCATCGCGCAATCTCTATGGCGGCTCGGTCACCCAGTTCGGCCTGAGCTTCAAGAAGCTCGGCTGGACCTGCCACTTCGTCGATCCGACCGACCCTGAGAATTTCGAAGCAGCGATGACCGACAAGGTCAAGTTCATCTTCTGCGAGGGGCTCGCCAATCCCGGCGGCATCGTGCTCGACCTCGAGGCGATCGCGGCGGTCGCCAAGAAGCACGGCGTTCCGCTCATCGTCGACAACACCCTCGCCTCGCCCTATCTCTGCCGGCCCTTCGAATGGGGCGCGGACGTGGTGGTGCATTCAACCACCAAGTTCATCGGCGGGCACGGCAACACGATGGGCGGCATGATCGTCGAATCCGGCCGCTTCGATTGGTGGCAGAACGATCGCTTCCCGAGCCTCACCAAGCCCGACCCTGCCTATCATGGGCTCACTTTCGCCGAGACCTTCGGCGACTTCGGCTTCTCGATGAAGGTGCGCGCCGTCGCGCTGCGCGACTATGGGCCGATGATGGCGCCCAACGCCGCGTGGAACCTCCTCCAAGGTGTCGAGACCCTGCCGCTCCGCATGGAGCGCCACTGCTCGAATGCGCTCACGGTCGCGCAACATCTCGAGACCCACCCCAAGGTGGCGTGGGTCTCCTACGCCGGGTTGGAATCGAGCCCCTTCTACGAGTTGGGGCGAAAATACCTGCCCAAAGGCTGCGGTGCCGTGTTCACCTTCGGCGTGAAAGGCGGCTACGAGGCCGGTGTGAAGGTGGTCGATGCGGTCAACATGTTCTCGCATCTCGCCAATATCGGCGACACGCGAAGCCTGATCATCCATCCCGCCTCGACGACGCATCGCCAGCTCACCGACGAGCAAAAGGTCGGTGCGGGCGCCGGGCCGGACGTGGTGCGGCTATCGGTGGGCATCGAGACGGTCGACGACATCATCGCCGACCTCGACCAGGCGTTGGCGCAGGTCTGATCGCCGGGCGTCGGCCGAGGCGCCGCGCTAGAGAGAGCATGTCACGCTCGCCTGTGCTCACGCGACGCGCTCTCTCTCATTGGCATTGACGCAAATGCGCCGTCGCAGGTGTTCCCACCTGCTCGGGATTTGCGCTAGCTTTCGGTGCTCGGCTCCGCGTCGCGTGCGTGATGGCGCTCGAAGGGCGTGACGACGCCTTTCGGGTAGCCGTAGACGGCGTAGCCGCCGCCGCACGACTTCGCCTGATACATGGCCTGGTCGGCCCGCCGGATGGTCTCGTCAACGTCGGCCGCGTCGTCATGGGTTACACAGGCGATCCCGACACTGGCACCGACCGAAAGCGGCACCTGGTCACCGAACGGGATTGGCTCGCTGATCCGCTCCAGCAGCTTCTGCGCGAGCTTGATCGCACCGGTGACCGTGACACCGGTCTGCATAAGCACGACGAACTCGTCGCCGCCGAGGCGCGCGACGGTGTCGGCCTTGCGGCAGGTCTCGAGCAACCCCTCGGCGACCCCTTTGAGCACGGCATCGCCCGCCTCGTGCCCCCGGGTGTCGTTGACGGCCTTGAACCCGTCCAGGTCGATCAGCAGCAGGCAGTGCGCCTGCGCCTCGCGCTTCGTGAGCTCGACCGCGAGCATGAGGCGCTCCTGGAACAGCCGCCGATTGGGCAGCCCCGTGAGCGGGTCCGACAGCGCCTGATGCTCCAGCTCTCGCCGCACGAGCGCGAGCTCGCGGTTCGTTTTCCGGAGCTCCGCGGCGTACTGCGCGAGCTCGACCTCGGTGCCCTTTCGATGGCTAATGTCGTGCGTTGCCCCGACGATCCTGAGGGCACGCCCGTCTGGATCGCGCACCGCACGTCCCTTGGTTTGGAGCCACCGCTCCTCGGCCGGTTTCGCGCCGACGCGGTACTCGATGTTAAGGAGCTCCGAGCCGGCGATATGCTCACGAACCGCATCGCGAACCCGCTCCCGATCCTCGTCGACAACGCGCTCGAACCAGCTTTCGGGGGTTTCGCGCGGCAGATCGCCGTCCTCCACGCGCAGGTGCGGCAGGCCGATCAGGGCGCGCGAGCGGCCCGAGTGCCAGATCGCGTCCTCCTCGAGGTCCCAGTCCCAGACGCCCTCGTCCGCAGCGCCCATCGCCAGGTCGAAGCGCTCCACCGTCGTGCGGAGCTCCTCCTCGACCTCTTTCAATCGAGACACGTCGGTGCGTGTGACGAACGCGCCGCGCACCGCGCCATTGTCGAAGTGCGGGACATAGGCAACGTCATTGTGACAGGTGCCCCGCCCCGGGAGCTCCAGCGTATCCTCGAAACGCAAGATCTCGCCGGCCAATGCGCGGGCGAGCCTGTCCTTCACGTTCTCGTAGTTCAGGCTGCCCAGGATTTCTTCGACCGAGCACCCCAGGATGTCCGCCGGCTGCCGCCCAAACCAATCAGCGAGAGCGCGGTTGGCGAGGCGATAGCGTTCATCCCGGTCGATATAGCAAATGAGCGCGGGCACATTGTCGGCGAGCAGCTGCAGCTGTCGCTCGTGGGCATGCATCGCCTCGAGATTGTTCCGAAGCTCGGTGATGTCCTCGCTCACGATGAAGACACCCCGCACGGCGCCCTGATCGGCAAACGGAATGCAGGCCGACCGTAGGGTTCGCTCGTCGCCGTCACGGCGCAACGCGGCCCCCTCGAAGGCGGTCTGCTCGCCCCGCAGCGCGTCGTCCAGCGATGGCGCACACGCAGCGAGATGGTCCTGCGCGATCTCCTCGGCCGCGCGTTTGCCGACCAAAAGGTCACGCGTCTTGCCCAACCAACGGGCAAACGCGTCGTTGACGAAGCGAAAGCGCCCGCCATTGTCGACATAGGCGACCATCGACGGCACGTGATCGATGATCAGCTGGAGCAGTGCTTCGCCTTCCCGACGCGCCTCTTCTGCCTCCTCGGCGGTCGTAACGTCCTCAGTGATCAGAAAAAAGCCATAGGGCGCGGGCGCGCCGGACCGGTGCGGCACACAGGCGCACCGCACGCGAAGCAATCCCCGCGCCGGGTAGACCATGGAGCCCTCGAACGCGCACACCTCGCCGGCCTGGACGCGGCGCAGCTGCGGCTCGATCACCCGGTAGTTGAGCCCGCCGATGATCGTTTCCAGCGGGTTCCCCACCACGGCTTCTTCGGGCAGGGCGAACCACTCCCGAAACGCCGCGTTCACGAAGCGAAAATGCTGCGTCGGATCGACATAGCCGACGGCCAGCGGGACATGATCGGCGATGAGCGCGATCAGCGGCCAGGCGTCGCCGAAATCGGGCGATCCGGTGACCAACGTTTCCGTCTCGCTCGACGGGCGAGAGTGCGGCACATGCGGCATGGGCGAAGGAGCGCAAGACCTCGGCGTGATTAGGACAAATCTCGGTGGCCTTGGTTAAGAATCGATTGCCGCCGGGGCCCTTATGCAGGAGCTTGCCCCGGCCGAGCGACACCCTATATTCGCGCCATGCCCGATCATCACGACCGAGATCGCCCCGATATCGAGCTCGGGATCCCGGGGCCGCGCGCCGACGCGCGGGTCGTCGTTGCGATGTCCGGCGGCGTGGATTCCTCGCTGACCGCCGCGCTCCTCGCGGGCGCGGGCTACGATGTCATCGGTATCACGCTCCAGCTCTACGACACCGACGCGGCGCGCCGGCGCACGGGCGCCTGTTGCGCGGGCGAAGATATCTACGACGCCCGCCGCGTCGCCGACCGGCTTGGCATTCCCCACTATGTGCTCGACTACCGCGAGCGCTTTCGCCGGGCGGTGATCGACGATTTTGCCGATTCCTACCTGCGCGGCGAAACCCCGATCCCCTGCGTGCGCTGCAACGAGCGGGTCAAGTTCCAGGATTTGCTGGCCGCCGCGCGCGACCTCGGCGCCGCCACGCTCGCCACAGGGCACTATGTGCGCCGCCTGGACGGCCCCGAAGGACCGGAGCTGCACGTCGCCGCCGATGAGGGGCGCGATCAGAGCTACTTCCTGTTCGCGACGACGCGCGCCCAGCTCGGCTTCCTCCGCTTTCCGTTGGGCGGGTTGCCGAAGCGCGGGGTGCGCGCGGAGGCCGCGCGGCTCGGGCTGACCATGGTCGCCGACAAGCCCGACAGCCAGGACATTTGCTTCGTGCCGGAGGGGCGCTACGCCGATGCCATCGCGCGGTTTCGCCCGGGCGCGCTCGAGCCCGGCGAGATCGTCGACCAAGCGGGTGCGGTGCTCGGCCGGCATGAGGGCATCGCGCATTACACCATCGGCCAGCGCCGCGGCCTCGGCATCGCCGCCGCCGAGCCGCTCTTCGTTACCGCGCTCGACCCGGCGGCGAACCATGTCGTGGTCGGCCCGCGCGCGGCGCTCCTCTGCGACGAGGTGCAGATCGGCCCGCTCAATTGGCTGGGCCCGCTCAATGGGCTCGGCCCGGCGGGCGGGCCGCTTGCCGACCAGCCGGTCGAGGCGCGCCTCCGCTCCACGCAGCCGGGCCTCTCCGGCCGGCTCCGGCGGAGCGCGGATGGCGCGGTCATGGTCACGCTGGACACCCCGGAGCCGGCGACCGCGGCCGGCCAAGCCTGCGTGCTCTACGCGGGCTCGCGCGTGCTGGGCGGCGCCTGGATTACCGGCATGAGCAAGAGCCCCGCGCTCGCCGCGGCAGCGGCGTCATCGACCGCCGAGCCGGCGGACCGCCCGGCCCACCACGTTGCTTGACAGCCCGCGCGGCCCAAGCGTATAGCGGGCGCTCGGTTGCGTGGCGGGGTAGCTCAGTTGGTAGAGCAGTGGAATCATAATCCATGGGTCGGGGGTTCAAATCCCTCCCCCGCTACCAGTTAGGCCCAAGCCTCGGCGCTTTCATGGGCACGCGGGACGTCGAAAGCGCACACGAACCCTCGACGGAGGCAGCCATGAGCGAGCAATCAGCGCGCGCGACGGTGGAGAAATTTCTCGAGGTGCTTGCCTCGGGTGATGCCGACACGATCGTGCCGATGTTCACCGACGATGCGGTGATCGACATGCCGGGCACCGACGATTTTCCGTGGGCCGGGCGCTGGCAGGGCGCAGCGAAGATGCGCGAATATTTCACCGTGATGCCCGCCGCGCTCGAGATGCACGAGCATGTGATCAACACGTGGACGGTCGACGGGGATCGCGTCGCGGTGACGGGCACGGAGGCCGGCTCCTCGCGGGTCAGCGGCAAGCACTACCGCGCGAAGTGGTGCTGGGTTTTTACCGTGCGCGACGGAAAGGTCGCGCTTTGGGACGCCTACGAGGACACGCAGGCGCTCGGCTCCTGCAGTCCCTGGCGCTAGCTCCCGTTAGCCCGATGTGAGCATGTCACGGTCACTCATGTGTTCACGCGACACGCTCTCTCTCATTGGCATTGACGCAAATGCGTCGTCGCAGGTGTTCCCACCAGCTCGGGATTTTCTCTAGCCCGCCGCGGGGCCGCGCCCGAGGTTAAGCGGCGGATTTGCGCAACGCGGCGCGCAGCGCGTCGGTTGCCGCAACATCGACGGTGAACGCCTCGTCCAGCACCACGCCATAGGCCGCGCGCGCATGCTCGCGCGTGCTGAAGCCGTCGAGCACGTCGTCGCGCACCCGTGCCGGATCGCGCTCCAGCGGATCGCCATAGCCGCCACCGCAGGGGGTACGAATCTCGATGGCATCGCCAGGCGCCGTGCGAAGGCCGGAATATTTCGCGGGCAGCGCGTCGCGCGCGGTGGGCGCACCGGCATTGTATTTGAACACCTGCCCGCCGGCGCCGGTGTGGCCGCCGAGCACGCCCCAGGGCGCGTCGTCGTGGCGGTCGGCCTCGTGCGTCATGTAGCCGGGGGTGAGGAACCGCTGGGTCTTCACCACGCCGAGACCGCCCCGATGGAGCCCGGCGGCGGCCGGCACGTCGTCGCGCAGCTCGTAGCGGTCGCAAATCAGCGGCAGGTGCATGCCGAGATCCTCGATCGGGTTGTTGCGCGTGTTGGCCATCAGCGCGTCGATCGAATCAGGCCCGTCGGTCTCCGGTCGGCCGCCATAGGAGCCCTCGTTGACCTCGAGGAAGACCCAGTAGTTGCCGTCCGGCCGCACGCCCGAATAGGCGGCGAAGGAGAGCGTCGCCGAGCTGCCCGCGGTGATCTTGTCGGGCACCACCGGCGCGAGCGCCTTGATGATGCAATCGACGATGCGCTGGATCTGCGCGAAGCGCGCCTCGGCGGCGGTCGGGTATTCGGGGTTGTAGATCGTGCCCTTGGGCGCGGTCACCGCGATCGGGCGGAACGAGCCCTCGTTCTGCGGCACGAACTCGGTCACGGTGTAGGTGTCGAGCAGGAGCGCGCGGAAGGCGAAATAGCAGGCCACCTTGGCCGAGCCCTCGAAGGGCACGTTGAACGCCGTCGGCACCTGCGGCGAGGAGCCGGTGAGGTCGACCTCGGCCGAATCGCCCGCAATGCGCACGGTCACCTTCACCGGCAGCGGCGCGCCGCGGTTGCGGCCGTCATCGTCGAGGAAGCCCTCGGCGCGGTAGGTCCCGTCGGGGATCGCCGCAATCTGGCGGCGCAGCATGCGCTCCGAATAGTCCATCAGCTCGTCGCAGGCGGCGAGCAGCGTCTCCTTGCCATATTGGTCGAGCAGCTCGCCGAAGCGTTTCACGCCGAGCTCGGCCGCCGCGACCTGCGCCTCGATGTCGCCCATCACTTGCTGCGGCGCGCGCGTGTTGGTCTCGATGAACTGCCAAAGCGCCCGGTTGAGCGTGCCCCGCTCGTAGAGCTTCACCCCCTTGAACAGCATCCCCTCCGCAAACACGTCCGGCACGTCGATGATCAAGCCGGGCGTCGCCGCACCGATATCCACATGGTGCGCCGTGTTGCCCGAGAACCCCACAAGCTCGCCCTCGTAGAAGACCGGCGCAACGATCGCGATGTCCGGCGAATGGCTCGCGCCGTAGTAAGGGTGGTTGTGGATCACGATGTCGCCCGGCTCCCAGGGGTCGTGCAGCGTCGCGTCGATGCCGCGCAGATAAGCCGGGATCGAGCCGATGTGCATCGGCGTCGAATCGGATTCGCAGAGCGTGTTGAAGGCGCGGTCGAAGAGCCCGGCGCCCAGATCCTCGGATTCCCGGATGATCGACGAATAGGACATGCGGTAGAGCACATGCCCCATCTCCTTCGCGATCGTGTGCAGCGCGCCCCCGATCACCTGAAGCGTGATCGGGTCGACGTCGTTCGCCCGCGTGCTCATGACCCTACCCCTCTCGCCGCCCAACGAGACGCGGTCAAGCCTAGGCCGCGCGAACCCGGTTGCGCAACGTCCCGATGCTCTCGATCTCGCAGCAGACCTCGTCGCCGTCGGCCAGATAGCGGGGGGCCGGAACGATGTCGTCGCGCGTCTGCTTGCGCGCGCCAAGCTCGGGATCGGTGCCCCACGCCGTGCCGCCGGGCGTGCCGGTCGAGATGACGAAGCCGGGCTGGAGCGTGAGGAAGGTCGAGAAGAACGTGATCAGCTCGGCGACCGGCCAAATCATGCTCGCCGTCGTGTTGTTCTGGCGCAGCTCGCCGTTCACGCGGGTGCGGAGCGCGAGCGCCTGCGGATCGGGGATTTCATCGGCGGTCACCAGCACCGGCCCCAGCGGCGCGCAGGTGTCGAAATTCTTGCCCGGCCCGAGCTTGTATTCGCTGGAGCCGTCGGGGCGAATGTGCACCTGGCGGTCGCGCGCGGTCACGTCGTTCATGATCGTGTAGCCGAAGACGTGATCGAGCGCGCGCGCCTGCGGGATGTGACGCCCGGGCCGGCCGATGACCACGGCGAGCTCAGTCTCGTAATCGAGCTTGCGGGTCACCGCGGGATCGAGGGTGATCGCGTCCTCGGGCCCGATCACGCCATGCGGCACCTTGATGAAGAACTCGGGCTCCTTGCCCTCGATCTTCGGCTTCTCGGCGCGGTGATCGTGATAGTTCTCGCCGCTGCAGAGGATGATCTCCGGCCGCAGAGGCGCGCGCAGCGTCAGGCTCGAAAGCGCCCGCCGCTTGCCGCGCGCGGGCGCCTGTTCGGCGAGAGCGCGGCCGCGCGCGCCGGACGCGATGAGCGGCACGGTCTCGGCGATCGCCGTGCGATCCGCATCATCGAGCGCGTCATCGTCGGCGAGCGCATCGACCAGATCGACCGCCGCCTCCCCGTCGAGCACCGCAAGCCGGACGGCATCGCCTGCTTGGTAGCGAACGAAGCGCATCGCCTCTAACCGCTCAGGGGAACCGCGATCATCCCCTCGATCTCGATCAGCATGTCAGGGTGCGCCGTCGCGGAGACCTCGAGCAACGTGCGGGGCGGCGGGTTCGCGGCATCGAAGTGGCGCGCCGAGATCTCGTTGACCACGTCCTGGCCCGAAATATCGGTCACATAGATGTTGAGCTTGATGATGTTGCTCCAATCGGCGCCGACCGCATCGAGAATGAGCTTCATGTTCGCAAAGGTCTTCTCGGTTTGCTCGCGGATGGTGCCCGACAACCACTCGGCCTCGGCGACCGGGTCGTGCGGATGGGTGTGATAGATCGGAATCGGGCCGCAGCCGGAGAACATCACGATCTTCGCGTCCTCGACCGCGAAGGCCGCGCTGAACGGGCTTCGATATTCCGGCTTGAGCGGAATATGGTGCACTGGTGTGATTTTCATCGGCTTGGGCTTATCCGTTGCGCATGTGCGCGCCAAATTGCCCGACCTCAACACCGGTATCAAGGCGCACCACAACCTCGGCACCATGTGGCGCCTTGTCGACACGCCGATTTGCGTCACGACAAGCCACCCCCTATGATTAAGACAGTGAACTGTCCCGTAACTGGGATGGCAGGCTCGATTGCGGCCGATGGCTGCGTCACGAGCGTGCGTTTGGGAGAGCGCGCCACCGCGGTGGCCGCGCGGAAAAAAAGCGCTAAGCCCCGCCCATTCAAGCGTCGTCGTCGCGCCCCGCTTCCGCAATGCGCCTGGCAAAGCGAAACGAAACGAAACGCCGGGGAGCGAATCATGACGAAAGACAAGCGGACACTGCACCCGCTGGTGCGCGATCTGCAGGACAAATTCAAAAAGGGCGAGGTATCGCGGCGCGATTTCCTCCGTTCCGCAGCGCTCCTGGGCGTGACCGCGAGCACGGCCTACGCGCTCACCGCTGTCGGCCCCTCGGGCAAAGGCCGGCCGGCGCGCGCCGACGAGCCGAAGAGGGGTGGCAACCTCAAGATTTCGATGCCCGTCCGCGAGTTCGGCGATCCGGCCACCTATGACTGGTCCGAGAAGGGCAATCAGGGCCGCCAATTGGTCGAGCCGCTGGTCCAGATCGACTCGGAGGGGATCGCCCGCCCGCACCTCTGCGAATCTTGGGAGGCCACCGAAGATCTCAAGACCTGGGACCTCCATCTCCGCAAGGGTGTCACATGGTCCAACGGCGATGAGTTCGGCGCCGACGACGTAATCTTCAACTTCGAGCGCTGGCTCGACCCCAAAACCGGCTCGTCCAACCAGGGCCGGTTCGCGTCGATGACCACCACGGTGGACACCGGCAAGGTCGACGACAACGGCAATCCCGTCATGTCGACGGTGGCCGCGCCGGGCACCCTGGAGAAGGTCGACGCGCACACGGTGCGCCTCCACCTGCAGCGCCCCGACCTCGCGATCCCCGAGAGCCTCGGTGATTACCCGGCGCTGATCGTTCACCGGCGCTTCGAGGACGAGGGCGGCGACCTGTCGAAAAACCCGATCGGCACCGGGCCGTGGGCGTTGAGCGAGTTCGCGGTGGGCGAGAAGTGCGTCTACACCAAGCGGCCCGACGCCGCGAGCTATTGGGGCGGGGAGCCCTATCTCGATCAGATCACCTATATCGACCATGGCGACGACCCCGCAGCCTCCATCGCGGCGATCGCCTCGGGACAAGTGCACGGCCAGATGCGCACCAGCATCGAGCAGGTCGAGACGTTGCGGAGCCTGCCCGGCATCAAGACCTACGAGGCCGTCACCGCGCAGACCGGCGTCGCTCGCTTCCGGGTTTCCGAGGAGCCCTATGGCAACAAGAAGCTGCGTCAGGCGGTTCAGGCCTGCGTCGACCCGTCGCGCATGCTGCAGATCGTCTATCAGGACCGCGGCGCGATCGCCGAGGATCATCACGTCGCGCCGGCGCACCCGGAATATGCGCCGCTGCCGCCGCAAAAGCAGGACTACGAGCTCGCGAAGCAGCTTCTGACGGAGGCCGGCTATCCGGACGGCTTCGAGATGGAGATCGTCTGCGTCGCCGCGCCTGCCTGGGAGCAGAACACCTGCAAGGCGCTCGCCGAGATGGTGAAGCCCGCGGGCATCACGATGAACATCAACGTCCTGCCCGGCTCGGTCTATTGGGACCGCTGGGACAAATGGCCCTTCAGCTTCACCTCGTGGACCCACCGCGCGCTCGGCACCCAGGTGCTGAACCTCGCCTACCGCACCGGCTCGGTGTGGAACGAGACGGCTTACGCGAACCCCGAGTTCGATCGCATTCTCGATGAGGCCGGCACCAAGCTCGATCCCGTCGCACGCAGCAAGGACATGGCGAAGATCGAGAAAATCCTGCAGGACGACGCCATCATCTCGCAGGACTTCTGGCGATCGGTCTTCACCTCGTGCCATGAGAGCGTGCAGGGCATCTACGCCCAGGTCGCGCTCGAGCACCACTACAACAAGGTGTGGATCGACGCGTAATCCGCGGTCGGGCCGGCGGCGGCGCAACCGCCGGCCCGATAGACCTCCAAGCATCCCTTAGCAGCGAGGATCCGAGGGTGGCTCGCCCGTGGTGAGGCTCATCGCACGCCGGCTCGCCATCATGATCGTCACGATGTTCGTGGTGTCGATCCTGGTGTTCCTGCTGCTTGAGCTGACGCCGGGAAACGTCGCGGTCAAGGTTCTCGGCCCCTACTCGTCGGAGGAGCAGCGGAACATCTGGCTCGAGGCCCACGGCTATTTCGAGCCAATACACCTGCGCTATGTCGACTGGCTCGGCCGCTTCCTGGGCGGCGATTTCGGCGAGTCGATCCGCTTCAAGGCGCCGGTGGCGGACGTGCTGTGGCCGCGCCTCGCAAACACGGCCTATCTTGCGATCGCGGTCTTCCTCGTGATGATCCCGCTCGCGCTCACGCTCGGCGTGCTCTCGGGCATGCGCGAGGGCTCGAAGCTCGACCGCGCCATCACGGTGACAAGCGTGTTCACCACCTCGGTCCCCGAGTTCGCGAGCGCCGTGTTCATTTCGGCGGCGCTGGTGTTTTGGCTTGGGCTGTTGCCGGGCACCAGCACGATGTCGGACGGCTTCGACATCGTGCAGCTGATCCTCCCGGCCCTGGTCTTGATCCTCTACGACTTCGGCTACGTCACGCGAATGACCCGCGCGTCGATGGCCGAGGTCATGACAACCCCCTACATTCGCACCGCCGTCCTCAAGGGGCTGCCGCGATCGCGGGTGATCTTGCGCCACGCGCTCCGCAACGCGCTGATCGCGCCCTTCACCGTGATCATGCTGCAGATCAATTGGCTCTTGTCGGGCGTCATCGTGGTGGAGTTCTTCTTCGCCTACAAAGGGTTCGGCGCGCTCCTGCTCGAGGCCGCGCTCAATCAGGACATCTACCTGATCGAGGCCTGCGCGATGATCGCGGTGCTCGTTGCGGTGGTCACCCAGACGCTGGCGGATATCGGCTACACCTTCCTCAACCCGCGGATCCGTTTCTCATGACCTTCCGCGGCCAGCCCATCGCCGGCAAGCTCCCGACGCCGAGCGCGACGACCGTCGGCGAGGCGCTGCTCTCGGCCGTGCGCTCGTTCGGTCTTCTGCGCGAAAGCCGCGTCGGGATGATCGGCGCCGCGCTCGTCGTCTTCTGGATCGTCATCGCGATCTTCGCGCCCGTGATCGCCCCCTTCGACCCCAACGCGACGATCCAGCCCTTCGCCACGCCTTGGAGCGCCGCGCCGGATGGCGGCCTCTTCGTCCTCGGCACCGACCACCTCGGGCGCGACATCCTCTCACGCATCGTGTGGGGCTCGCAGCGCGTGCTCTTCTACGCGCCGCTCGCGACCCTCGCCGCCTATGTCGTCGGCATCATCATGGGGCTTGCCGCCGGCTATTTGCGGGGCTGGGCCGACGAGCTGCTCTCGCGCGTGAGCGACATCATTCTCTCCTTCCCCGTGCTCGTCCTCTACATCCTGATCATCTCGACCTTCGGCGCGTCGGGGATCAACATCATCATCGCCATCACCTTCGCGAGCGCGCCGGGCATCATGCGCATCGTGCGCGGCCTCGTGCTCGACCTGCGCAACCGGGATTACGTCGCGGCGGCGCAGACGCGCGGCGAGAGCACCTGGTACATCATGCTGGTCGAGATCCTGCCGAACGCGCGCGGACCCCTGATCGTCGATGCCTGCCTGCGTCTCGGCTATGTGATCATCACGATCGGTGTGCTCGGCTTCTTCGGGCTTGGCCTGCCCCCGCCCGATCCCGACTGGGGCGGCATGATCAACGAGACGCGCGCGATCGCCTTGGCCTTCCCGCACATGACGATCTTTCCGTGCCTCGCGATCTCCTCGCTCATCCTGGGCCTCAACCTGCTGGCCGACGGCCTGCGCGAAATCTCGCTGAGAGACTGATGACCGACGCCAAAGCCACCGCGCCGCCCATTCTCGAAATCGAGAACCTGCACGTCTCCTATTTCACGCGCGCCGGTGAGATCCCCGCGGTGATCGACTTTTCGCTGACCGTCGGCGCAGGCGAAAGCGTCGGGCTGGTCGGCGAATCCGGTTGCGGCAAGTCGACCGTCGCCATGGCGATCATGCGCTACCTCGGGCGGAACGGCGACATCGTCGGCGGCCGGATCCGCTTCAAGGGCCAGGATCTCGCAAGCCTCAGCGAGGCGGAGATCCGCCGCCTGCGCGGTGCCGAGATCGCGATGATCTACCAAGAGCCGATGTCCGCGCTCAATCCGAGCATGACGATCGCAAGCCAGCTCTGCGAGGTGCCGCGCATTCACGAGGGCGTTTCCAGAGCGGAGGCGCGGGCGCGCGCCACGCAGCTTCTCGCCGATGTGCGCCTGCCGGATCCGGCGCGCGTGATGGCGGCCTATCCGCACCAGCTCTCGGGCGGCCAGCAGCAGCGCGTCGTGATCGCGATGGCGCTGCTCTCCAACCCGTCGCTGTTGCTGCTCGACGAGCCGACGACCGCGCTCGACGTCACGGTCGAGGCCGGGATCGTCAACCTGATCGCGGACCTGAGCGCGAAATACGGCACGACGATGCTCTACATCTCGCACAATCTCGGGCTCATCCTCGAGACCTGCGATCGCGTGGCGGTGATGTATTCGGGCGAGACCGTCGAGGAAGGGCCCATCGCACGCGTCTTCGACGCACCGCGCCATCCCTACACGAACGGTCTGTTCTGCTGCATCCCGCTCCCGAGCACCGACAAGACCGCGCGTCCCTTGCTGCCGATCCCGGGTCAGCTCCCCTTGCCGCACGAGCGCCCGACCGGGTGCAACTTCGGCCCCCGCTGCGAGCATTTCGAGCCCAGCACCTGCGACCGCGAGGAGATCGCGATGACGGTGGTCAGCGAGGATGCCGACGGCGGCCACCGCGCCCGCTGCGCGCGCTGGCGCGAAATCACCTTCGGCGGAGCCTCGGACGACGCGACCGAACCGGCGGCACCGGCTGCGGCGGAGGCGGTGCTACAGGTGGAGCAGCTACAAAAATACTATCCGATCCATGATCGCTCGATCGGCGCGCTGATCTCCCGCCGGGGCGTGCGCTATCTCAAAGCGAACGAGGCACTGAGCTTTTCTGCCTGCCGCAATGAGACGGTCGCGATCGTGGGGGAATCGGGCTGCGGCAAGTCGACCTTCGCGAAGGTGCTCATGGGGCTCGAAGCAGCCACCGGCGGGACGATCGAGTTCCAGGGCGAGGACATATCGCGGCGCTCGGTGCGGTCCCGACCCGCCTCTCAGATCGGCGCGCTGCAGATGGTCTTCCAAAATCCCAATGACACGCTCAACCCGAGCATCAGCGTCGGGCGGCATATCACGCGCGCGATCACCAAGCTCGGCGAGACCGACCCCGCGAAGGTGCGCGCGCGGCTCTTCGAGCTGCTCGACCAGGTCAAGCTGCCGCGCGAGTTCGCGCGCCGCAAGCCCCGTCAGCTCTCGGGCGGTCAGAAGCAGCGCGTCGGCATCGCCCGCGCCTTCGCCGGCAAGCCCGAGGTCGTGGTGGCGGACGAGCCCGTCTCCGCGCTCGACGTGTCGGTTCAGGCGGCGGTGACCGAGCTTCTCATGAACATTCAGCGGGAGTGCGGCACCACGCTGCTGTTCATCAGCCACGATCTAAGCGTGGTGCGCTACCTCTCGGACCGCGTGGTGGTGATGTATCTCGGGCAGATCGCCGAGAGCGGGCCGACCGATGCCGTGTTCAGCCCCCCTTATCACCCCTACACGGAGGCCCTGCTCTCCGCCGTGCCCATTGCCGACACACGCGTGAGCAAGCGCCAGATCGTTCTCGAAGGCACGTTGCCGAGCGCCGTCGACCCGCCGCGCGGCTGCCCCTTTCACACGCGCTGCCCCCGCAAGGTCGGCGCGCTGTGTGAAGACCAGGCGCCGCCCAAGCAAGATGCCGGCGACGGGCACACCATCGCCTGCCACATTCCGCTCGACGAGCTGCGCGCGGTCGAGCCGGTGTTTGCGGTTATCGAGGAGGGCGCGGCCTAGTGCGCGGGATGAGCGGCAGCGTCAGGCGTGTAGTAGGTACCCTTGCCGGCGAGCCGGGCGATGCCATTGCCTTTGTGGAGAGCGGCGCCGCGTGTCATCGGACGGCCATCCTCGCGGAGCCAAAGCCGAAGCAAATGGCGCTTGAGGGCCGGGTTCTCCGCGTCGACGAACGCGGTTCGGGTGTGCAGCAGGAGGCAGTTGTTGGTGAGGCTGATCTCGCCGGCCTCCAAGCGAAGGTCGAGCCGCACGTCCGGCCGGTTCGAGATTTCGTCCATCAAGTCGAGCGCCGCACGCTCCTCGTCGGTGAGCGACACCCAGCCCTCCTCGACCGCGAGGTCGATGTAGCCCCGGATGTAGATAACGCCCGGTACACCGCCGGCGCTCGAGAAGATCGGGATGCGCTCCTTCGTGACGACCGGCTCGCCCGGCGGCTGCTGGCCGAAGCGGTGATGGAAAAAGCCCCGGTAGAGCGGCGCGAGCAATGTCGGCTGTTCCGCGAGGATCGTGTTGTGGATCGTGAGCGCGCTCGCATACCCGCTCAATCCCCCCTCCGCCGCGGGGCGGACGCAGAGCATGCCGATGTGATCACAGCGATCGGTGTGCAAGCGGAGCGCCCGGCTGCTGCGATAGGCGCGCTCGCGCGGGTCATCGCCCGCGAGATTGACGACGTCGCCGACGAGCTCGCCGAGCGGGCTTTGCGACACCGGCCGGCCGAAATGGGTCCCGAGGCCGAGATGGAGGAGCTTCAGGTCATCGAGGCAGAAGTCGGCGACCGGGATGCCACGCAGCAGCACGAGACCCCGCCCATCGCGGACGTCGCGGCGCCACGCCGCCACATCATCCTCGATCGGTGCAAGCGGGAAGGCCTCGGGCGTGACCGCCGCATGATCGGTGGTGATTTGCTTCAAGCGGTGCAGCGCGTCCTTGAGCGCGGCGAGATGGCGGGGCTCGAGATCGACCGCGAGATCGTTCTTCGAGGCGAAATCGCTCGCCCGCCAAGCGGCGGGGTGGGCAAAGGGCTGGTGGCGTGGGTCAGTCATGCTGCACGTGGTTGGCGAGGATGCAGGCCGAAACGTCGATATAGCTGGAATTGGGCAGGTGAAACCAGCGCCGGAAGAAGATCGTCGACAGGCGCCCGGCAAGCCAGTGGTCGAGCAGCATGCGGCTCACGGGGTGCAAGGGCGACGGCAGGCAGAGCTCGATCTCGGGCGCATAGTCCGTGCCGCCGCCAGGCGCCGCCTCCACCTGGCTCGCCCCCAGCGCGGCGAGCACGAGCAAGACGGCGACCACGTTTGTCTTGCGGCGAGACGGGCTCGCCTTCCAAGATCGAGCCATGACTGAGATCGTATCCGAGTGCGGGCGGCATCGCCACGGGCCGCGCGGAAAGGGGGGCGTGTGAAGGATCAGGCACGGGTGGTCGTGATCGGCGGCGGCATCGTCGGCTGCAGCGTGGCCTACCATCTCGCGACGATGGGCTGGACCGATGTGGTGCTGGTCGAGCGTGGCGAGCTGACCTCGGGGTCGACCTGGCATGCCGCGGGCCTGCTGCCGCTCTTCAACATGAGCTACAGCGTGGGCCAGCTCCACAAATACAGCATCGACCTCTATCAGCAGCTCGAGGCGGAAACCGGTCAGGCCGTGAGCTTCCATCGCACGGGCAACCTGCGGCTCGCGACCAACCAGGAGCGCATGGACGAGTACCGCAAATATTGCGGCACCGCGAACACCATCGGCGTGCCCTTCGAGATGATCGGTCCGAGCGAGATCGCCGAGCTTTGGCCGCTCGCCTCGATGGACGGTCTCGTGGGCGCGCTGTTCCACCCGCATGACGGCCACGTCGCGCCTGCCGACGTGACGCAGGCGCTGGCGCAGGGCGCCCGGGCGCGCGGCGTGGAGATCCACCGTCAGACCCCGGTGACCGCGATCGAGCGGACGCCCGCCGGCGAATGGCGCGTGCGCACGACGCAAGGCGATATCACCTGCGAGGTCGTGGTGACCGCGACCGGTAGCTGGGCGCGACAGGTCGGTGCCATGGTGGGCCTCGACATACCGACCATCCCGGTCGAGCATCAGTTCATCGTCACCGACGCCGTGCCCGAGCTCATCGAGCGGCACGAGGCGGGCCTGCCCGAGCTTCCAGTGCTGCGCGAGAGCGATGCCTCCTATTACATGCGCGAGGAGCGACAGGGTCTCATTCTCGGCCCCTACGAGAAGGGCGCGAAGGCCTGGGCGGTGGACGGTGTGCCGGCCGATTTCGACCAAGCCCTTCTGCCGCCCGACATGGATCGCCTGCAACCGCATATCGAGGCGGCGATCGCGCGCGTGCCCATGTTCGGCCGCGCCGGCATCAAGGACTGCGTCAACGGGCCGATCCCCTACACGCCCGACGGCAATCCGCTGATCGGGCCGGCGCCCGGCCTTCCCAACTTCTGGCTCGCCGAGGGCTTCAGCTTCGGCATCACCGCGGCCGGCGGCGCCGGCTGGCAGCTCGCCGGCTGGATCGTCGACGGTGAGCCGAGCATCGACATGCTCGATGTCGATCCGCGGCGCTTCGGAGACTATGCCAACAAGGCCTACCTCAAAGCGAAGAACGAAGAGGCGTACGAGCACGTCTTCATCATCCACTACCCCGATGAGGAGCGGCCCGCAGCGCGCCCGGCGAAGACCAGTCCCTGCCACGACCGCTTGGCGGCGCGCGGCGCCGTGTGGGGCCAGCGCTATGGCTGGGAGCGGCCCAACTGGTTCGCGCCCGAGGGCATCGAGCCGCGCGATGTGTGGAGCTTCCGACGCACCAATTATTTCGCCCATGTCGGCGAAGAGTGTCGCGCCACGCGCGCGGGCGCCGGGCTCATCGACATCACGAGCTTCTCGAAATTCCGGGTCTCAGGTCCCGGCGCCGAGGCGTGGCTCGACGGCTTGCTCGCAAACCGTCTGCCGCGCACGGTCGGGCGCCTCACGCTCTGCCATGCCCTCACGCAAACCGGCGGCGTGCGCTCGGAGTTCACCGTGATGCGCGATGGCGGAGACGCGTTCTATCTCGTGAGCTCGGGCGCGGCGGAGCGCTACGACGGTGATTTCTTGCAGCGCGGCGCGCCAAGCGATGGCAGCGTCACGATCGAGAACATCACGACGGCCCATGGCGTCTTGGTTTTGGTCGGCCCACGCGCACGCGACATCCTCGGCGCGCTCACCGACGCCGATCTCGGCAATGCGGCCTTTCCCTGGCTCTCGGGCCGGCCAATCGAGGTGGGGCACGCGCCGGTGCGCGCCATGCGCGTCAACTTCGTCGGTGAGCTCGGCTGGGAGCTGCACCACCCGATCGCGTACCAGCGCCACCTCTTCGACGCGCTGGTCGAGGCCGGCGAGCCCCACGGCCTTGCGATGTGCGGCATGCGCGCGATGGATGCGCTCCGGATCGAGAAATCCTACCGCATGTGGGGGCAGGACCTGACGATCGAATATTCGGCCTTCGAGGCCGGCCTCGAGCGGTTCATCGCGCTCGACAAAGGCCCGTTCGTCGGGCGCGATGCGTTGCTTGCCCAGCGCGAGGCCGGCGTGCCCCAATGTTTCGTGACGCTCGCGGTCGAGGCCGCGGATGCCGACGCCCTCGGCAACGAGCCGATCTACCGCAACGGCGCGCTCGTCGGGCGCGCGACCTCGGGCGCCTATGGCCACACGGTCGAGCAGAGCCTCGCCCTCGCCTATGTCACGCCGGAGACCGGTGAGATCGGCACCCAAGTTGAGATCGAGATCTTGGGCGAGCGGCGGCCGGCCCGTGTCATCGCGCCCTCGCCATGCGATCCTGACAACAAGCAACCGCGCGCCTGAGCGAGCGCGCTGGATGGGAGAAGACGGATGAGTGCAGAGAAACGGGGTTTGATGGAGCGGCTCGCCGATGGGCCGGTCATCTGCGCGGAAGGCTTTCTGTTCGAGCTGGAGCGCCGCGGCTACCTCACCGCGGGCGAGTTCGTGCCCGAGGTTTCGCTCGAGCATCCGGAAGCGCTCGAGACGCTGCACCGCGACTACCAGCATGCGGGCTCCGATATCGTGGAGGCGTTCACCTACAACGGCCACCGCGAGAAGATGCGGGTGATCGGCAAGGAGTCGCTGCTCGAACCGCTCAACCGGGCCGCCCTGCAGATCGCGCGCCGCGTCGCCGAGGACGTGGGCGACGGCGAGCCCAATCTGCTCGCGGGCAACATCTCCAACACGAACATCTGGCACCCGGTCGACACCCAGGCGCAGAACGCCGTGCGCTCGATGTTCGAGGAGATGGTCGGCTGGGCGGTCGACGAAGGCGCCGACATGCTGATCGGCGAGACCTTCTACTATGCGGAGGAAGCCTACTGCGCCCTCGACGTGATGAAGCGGACGGGGCTGCCGTGCGTCGTGACCATCGCGCCGATGGGCGAGAACGTGATGCGCGACGGGCCCGATCCGGTCGAGACCTGCCGCGAGCTGGAGCAGCGCGGCGCGGATGTCGTCGGCATGAACTGCTTCCGCGGGCCGACGACGATGATGCCCTATCTCCGGGAGATCAGGCGGGCGGTCCAATGCCCGGTCGCGGCGCTCCCCATCCCCTACCGCACGACCGAGGCGGAGCCGACCTTCTTCAACCTCTCCGACAATCACGGCTGCACCTGCCCGGCACCCCATGGCCGCACCTTCCCGACGGCGCTCGATCCGCTCTACATGAACCGCTACGAGATCGGTGCGTTCGCCGAGGAGGCGCATGGCCTCGGCATCGGCTATCTCGGGGTGTGCTGCGGCGCATCGCCCATGCTGATACGCCAGGTCGCCGAAGCCGTCGGCAAACGCCCGGCCGCAAGCCGCTACTCCGAGAACATGTCGAACCACTTCATGTATGGCGACAACGAAAAAATCGCCGACCACATCAAGGAGTATGGCGACCGCGCCTAACCGCGGGACGCGCTTGGAGGCACGGAGAATGAGCAACCTTCGCGGCACCCTGCAAACGCTTCTGGCCGATTACTGCGCGAAAGGGATCGTCGGCGTCTCGCTGGCGGTGCGCGCACCGGGTGAGCCCGACATCGTCCTTAGCCATGGCCTCGCCGATCGTGCGCGCGGCACGGCCATGACGCCGGACCACCTGTTCCGGATTGCGAGCTGCACCAAGACGTTCGTCGCGGCAACCCTGCATCAGCTCGTGCAGGAGGGGCGGCTCAGCCTCGACGAGCCGATCGCGCGCTGGTTCCCCGACCTCCCGAAGGCGGAGAGCCTTCCGGTGCGCGTTCTCCTCAACCATCGGAGCGGGCTTCCCGAGTTCGAAGGCGACATGCCGATGATCTCGGACAAGGTGTGGACGCCGCGCGAGGTGGTCGACTTCGCCTTCAGCGTCTCGGAGCAGCGCGAACCCTGGGGCGAGATGGAATACAACAACACCGGCTACATTCTCGCCGGCATGATCATCGCCGCCGAGACCGGCGACACGCTCTCGGGCCAAATTCGCAAGCGGCTCCTCGAGCCACTCGGTCTCGACGACACCTGGGTCGGCGCCGACGAGGCGTTTCCCGTCGATCGGATGGCACGCGCCTACTTCCACAAGGAAGAGGACGACGGCCAGTGGAGCGTCGATGGCGCCGGTGAGCCGGTCGATGGCGCGTGGGATTCGACCGACTGGTTCCCACTCTCGGGCGCGGGCGCGGCCGGCGACATGGTCTCGACGGCGCGCGATTCGTTGCATTGGATCGATAGCCTCTTCGCCGGCAAGGTGCTCAAGGCCGACGGCCTCCACGAGATGGCCAACAATCTCGGCGCCGCGAGCTTCCCCGGCGCGCCGATCACCCACAACGCCCATGGCATCCTGGTCTCGACCCATGGCGATCTCGTGGTGAAGGGCCACATCGGCCAGCTCCCCGGGCACACCAGCTGCATCGGCCACCACGAGGCGAGCGGCATCAGCGTCGCGCTGATCCAGAACTCGGGCGCGGGTGCGTTCGAATCGTTCTACCTCGCCGGCATCCACGAGCCCTTCGCCGCCGCGTTCCGCGCCGCCGGCGCGTGACGCGGGAGATGAGCGATCCCGCCACGACGGGGCCGACCGGACGCGCTCGCGCCCGCGGCCTCGGCATTGCCTTCGACGGACGCTGCGGACCGAACAACGCGCTGACCGACGTGCCGGGCGTCACCGTCGGCTACACCACGCTGATCGAGGGAGACGGCGCGTTGCGCGTGGGCCAGGGACCGATCCGCACCGGCGTCACCGCGATCTTGCCGCGCGGCCGGTCGACCGATCTTGCGCCGACCTGGGCCGCCCTCTATTCGCTCAACGGCAATGGCGAAATGACGGGCGGACATTGGATCAACGAGGCCGGTTATTTCAACGGCCCGATCACCATCACCAACACCCATAGCGTCGGCGCCGCGCACCAGGCGAGCATCGAATGGATGATCGAGCACTATGGCGACGCCTTCGGCAGATATGTCTGGGCGCTGCCGGTCGTCGCCGAGACCTGCGATGCGCATCTGAACGACATGAACGGGTTCCACGTGACGGGTGAGCATGTCCGCGCCGCGATCGCGGGCGCAGCAGGCGGCCCGCTCGCCGAGGGAAATGTCGGCGGCGGCACGGGCATGATCGCCTACGAGTTCAAGGGTGGCACGGGGACAGCCTCGCGCCGGATCGACGTCGCGGGCGGGTGCTACACGGTGGGTGCGCTGGTCCAGGCGAATCACGGCATCCGGCCCTGGCTAACGGTGCGCGGCGTTCCGGTCGGCGCGCACCTCACCGAGAACCCGCTTTGGTCTGCGGAGCAAGGGTCGATCATCGCGGTGGTCGGCACCGACCTCCCGCTTCTGCCGATTCAAGTGAGCCGCCTCGCCCGGCGCATCTCGATCGGCGTCGGGCGCACCGGCACGCCGTCGGGCGACAATTCCGGCGACATCTTCATCGCCTTCTCCACCGCCAACCCGTCGCCGGGAGACGGCGTTGGCGCGCTGCGCCGCCTGGACTACGTGCCCAACGAGGCGCTCGACCCGGTGTTTCTCGCGGTCGTGGAGGCCGTCGAGGAAGCCATCCTCAACGCCATGGTCGCGGCAGAGACCATGGTCGGACGCGACGATCATGAGGTCGTCGCGATCGACCACGACGCGCTCCGCGACGTGATGCACCGCTACGGTCGTCTGGCGGAGGGGTAACCGGCGGCAAACCCGCCGGCCGCCTTTAGAGCGCCTTGACGATCTCCTCGACCATCTTCTTGGCGTCGCTGAACAACATCATCGTGTTGTCCCGGTAGAAGAGCGGATTGTCGATGCCCGCATAGCCCGGCGAGAGCGAGCGCTTGACGAAGAGCACGGTTTTCGCGAGCTCGACATCGAGGATCGGCATGCCCGCGATCGGCGATTGCGGATCCGTCTTCGCCAGCGGATTGGTCACGTCATTCGCGCCGATGACGAAGGCAACGTCGGTGTTGGGGAAATCGCTGTTGATGTCGTCGAGCTCGAAGACGACGTCGTAGGAGACGTTGGCCTCGGCGAGCAGCACGTTCATGTGGCCCGGCATGCGCCCCGCGACCGGGTGGATCGCGTAGCGCACCTCGACGCCTTCCTTCTGGAGCAGGTCGGCCATCTCGCGGATCGCATGCTGGGCCTGGGCGACCGCGAGGCCATAGCCCGGCACGATGACCACCGAGCCGGCGTTGCTCATGATGAAAGCGGCGTCGTCGGCGCTGCCCGACTTGTAGGTCTTGTCGCCGGTGTCGGCCGCCGCCTCACCGCCGCCGCCGAAGCCGCCCAAGATCACGCTGACGAACGAGCGGTTCATCGCCCGGCACATGATGTAGCTCAGGATCGCACCTGAGGAGCCGACCAGCGCGCCGACGATGATCAGCACCGTGTTCTCGAGCGTGAAGCCGATGCCGGCGGCAGCCCAGCCCGAATAGGAGTTGAGCATCGAGATCACCACCGGCATGTCGGCACCGCCGATCGGCACGATCAGCAGAACGCCGAGCGCGAGCGCGAGCGCCGTCATGATCCAGAACACCGCCTCCGACTGGTCGAAGCAGAACGCGACGCCGAGGCCAACGATCGCGACCCCGATGCCGAGGTTGAGCCAATGCTGCCCGGGGAACACCAGCGGGGCGCTGTTCATCAGCTCCTGCAGCTTCGCGAAGGCGATGATCGAGCCGGTGAAGGTGAGCGCGCCGATCACCACGCCGAAGCTCATCTCGATGCGGCTGATCAGGCGAATGTCGTCAGCCGTGCCAATGCCGAAAATATCGGGGCCGTAGAACGCCGCGGCGGCGACCAGCACCGCGGCGAGGCCGACCAGGCTGTGGAAGCCGGCGACCAGCTGCGGCATCGCGGTCATCTGGATGCGCAGCGCGATCACGATGCCGATGGCACCGCCGACCGCGATCCCGATCACGATCCAGAGATAGTCCTCGACGCCGGGCTGGGCGAGCGTCGTACCGATCGCGATCACCATGCCGGCGATGCCGAAAAGGTTGCCGTTTCGCGCGCTCGTCGGCGAGGAGAGCCCGCGCAGCGCCATGATGAAGCAGACGCCCGCGATCAAATAGAGGATCGCCGCCAGGTTGGCGGTCATGATGCTCTCCTACGCTATTTCTTCTTTTTCTTGAACATGACGAGCATGCGCTGGGTCACCGTGAACCCGCCGAATATGTTGACGGCCGCAAGGCCAACGGCGACGCCGCCCAACACCTTCACCACCGTTCCCTCCGCGGGCGTCGCCGCTAGCAGCGCGCCGACGATGATCACGCTCGAGATCGCGTTGGTAACCGACATGAGCGGCGTGTGAAGCGCCGGTGTCACGCTCCACACCACGTAATAGCCGACGAAAACGGCGAGGACGAAGATCGTGATGGCGATGACGAGGGGGTGAAGCTCGAGAACGTGTTCCATGGGGCGGAGCTTTGCTACTGGAGCGCCGGGTGCACGACGGTACCGTCTTTGGTCAGGAGAGCGCCTTTGATGACTTCATCCTCCCAGTCGATCTTGAGGGCCTTGCTGTCGGGATCGATCATCGGTTGGATGAAATTGAAGAGGTTGCGCGCATAGAGCGCACTGGTGTCGACCGGGACACGCGCCGGGTAATTGCCATAGGCGATGATGGTCACGCCGTGCTTCACGACCACCTTGTCGCGCTCGCTGAGCTCACAATTGCCACCCGTCTCGCTCGCAAGATCGACGATCACGGAGCCGGGCTTCATATCCTTCACCATCGCCTCGGTGACGAGCCGCGGTGCCGTCTTGCCGGGAATCTGCGCGGTCGTGATGCAAATGTCCTGGTTCTTCAGGGTCTCGTGGATCACCTCGGCCTGGCGCCGCAGATAATCCTCGGTCATCTCGCGCGCGTAGCCGGCTGCGGTTTCCGCGCTCGCCGCCTCGTCATCCTCAACCGCGATGAACTTCGCGCCAAGGCTCTCGACCTGCTCTTTTACCGCCGGGCGGACATCGAAGGCGGAGACCAGCGCGCCGAGCCGGTGGGCCGTCGCGATCGCTTGCAGGCCCGCCACGCCCGCGCCGAGCACGACAACCCTGGCGGGCGGAAGCGTGCCGGCCGCCGTCATCATCATCGGCAGAATTCGGCCGAACCGTTCTGCCGCATCGATGACGGCCTTGTAGCCCGCGATGTTGCTCTGCGAGGAGAGCGCATCCATGGATTGGGCGCGGCTGATGCGCGGCACAAGCTCCATCGCGAAGCTCGTGACCCCGCGCTTCGCGTAGGCGGCGACCTGCTCGCGATGCTGGAGCGGCGACAGGAGGCCGATCAGAATCGAGCCCTCTTTCATCAGCGCCATCTCGTCCGCGCCGTCCTCGGTGCCGTTCATCGGGCGCTGCACCTTGGTCACGATGTCGGCGTCGCGATAGATCGCCGCGGCGTCGGGCACAATGGTCGCGCCCACCGCGGCGAGCGCATCGTCGGACATGCTGGCCGCGGCCCCCCGCTCCGCTCTCGATCAGAACCTCGACGCCGAGGCGGACAAAGCGCTTGACGGAATCGGGAGAGGCCGCAACCCGCGTCTCACCCTCCCTGATCTCTTTGGGTATCCCGATCTTCATGGCAAATCCCCGCGCGCGCTCGGCGGCGCGGCGCAACAATGCCGTGGCGAACCCCGTTTGCCAAGGTCCGTTTCTCTCTATCTCACAAACGTTTGAGATGCGCGTGTAAACGCGTCTTTCCGGCCGCGACCAAACGCCCGCGAGCCGCCGCTAGGCCGCCTCCGACACCCCGCACCGGGCGAGGACCGCGCCCTGTCGCTTCGCGATCGCGGCCTCGTCAAAGTCCGCGATCAAGGCCTCGAACAGCCGATGCCAGTTGAGCTCCGCCTTGAGGTGGAGGAACACCGAGCCGAGGCCGATTGCCGAGCGGTCCATCAGCACGAATTCACGCGGCGGCGTGACCCCGCCGAGCCGGCGGATCTCCTGATGCACCTTGGCGGCGACCGCGCCGCCATATTTGCCACCGCCCGACTCATCGATCATGCGCACACGATCGTCGATGAGCGGCCCGTAGATGTAGTTCGCCCAGATGCGGAGCGCATCGATCATCTCGTTCGAGAGGCCGCTGAAGCCCCAGGTCTCGAAGCCCTGCACCGCGAGATCGCGATCGTCGGTCTGGGTCGCATGGTAGAGGTCGATCACGCCGCGCACGAAACGCGTGTCGAAGATACGGATGCAGCCATAGTCGAGCAGGTTGATCTCGCCGTCCTCGCGCACCGTGTAGTTGCCGAGATGCGGGTCGCCGTGGAGCACGCCGAAACGATAGAACGGCACGTACCAGGCACGGAACATGCGCGCGGAGATCTCGTTGCGGAGCGCCGCCGGGTGATCCTTGAAGGCCAAAAGCCGCGTCCCCTCGAGCCAGCTCATGGTGAGCAGGCGGCGGGTCGAGAGGGTTGGCTCGACCAGCGGCACGTGGATGCCGGGCTCGTCCTTGAGGATCTCGTGGTATAGGCGCATTTGGCGCGCCTCGCGCTCATAGTCGAGCTCCTCGCGGAGCCGCGCGGCGATCTCGGCGTGAACCTCGCTCGTGTCGATCGCAGAATCGTAGCGCGCGTAGAGCCCGAAGATGAGCTTGAGCTGGCGCAGATCGGCCTCCACCGCCGAGCTCATGTCGGGATATTGCAGCTTGCAAGCGAGCGCCGCCCCGTCGGGTCCGCGTGCCCGGTGCACCTGGCCGAGCGATGCCGCGGCGGCGGCCTCGTGCTCGAACGCGTCGAACCGGCGCCGCCAATCGGCGCCGAGCTCTGTGGCCATGCGCCGCTTGACGAAGGCCCACCCCATGGGCGGAGCCTGCGACTGCAGCTCGCTCAGCTCCTGGATATATTCCTCGGGCAGGCCGTCGGGAATCGTCGCAAGCAGCTGCGCGACCTTCATCAACGGCCCCTTGAGGCCCCCCAGGGCGCGCTTGAGATCGGCAGCATTGCGACTGCGATCGGCTGGCATGCCGAGGTAGCGCTGCCCGGCCATGCGCGCGGCAATCCCGCCGACCGAGGTGCCGACACGGGCGTAGCGCCGCACCCGGCCCGTCAGGCGATTGCCTTCGCGCCCCTCAGCCATGGTGGCCCGTGTCCGTCACAACGTCTCCTCGAGCTCGTCGATGAACCCGCCGATCACGCCGAGCCCCTTCGACCAGAACGCCGGATCGCTCGCGTCGAGCCCGAAGGGCGCGAGCAGCTCCTGGTGACGCAGCGTGCCACCGGCGCGCAGCATGTCGAAATATTTCGCTTGGAAGCCCTCTTCGGCGTCCTGGTAGACGGCGTACAGCGCGTTCACGAGACAGTCGCCGAAGGCGTAGGCGTAGACATAAAATGGCGAGTGAATGAAGTGCGGTATGTAGCTCCAATAGATACGATATTCGTCATTCTGCCGGAACGCGGGCCCAAGGCTTTCGGTCTGGATGTCGAGCCAGATCTCGCCAAGCCGATCGGGCGTCAGCTCGCCCTCGCGCCGCTCGTCGTGAACCCGCCGCTCGAACTCGCAGAACGCGACCTGGCGGATCACCGTGTTGATCATATCCTCGACCTTGCTCGCCAGCATGACGCGGCGGCGCTCGGGCGCGGTCTCGCGCGCCAGGAGCGCCCGGAACGTCAGCTGCTCGCCGAACACCGACGCCGTCTCCGCGAGGGTGAGCGGCGTGTCGGACATCAGCGCGCCCTGCGGCGCCGCGAGCACCTGGTGCACGCCATGGCCAAGCTCGTGCGCGAGCGTCATGACGTCGCGCGTCTTGCCCTGATAATTGAGCAGCAGATAGGGATGCGCGCTCGGCACGGTCGGGTGCGCGAAGGCGCCCGGCGCCTTGCCCGAGCGCACGGGCGCGTCGATCCAGGCATTGTCGAAGAAGCGCCGTCCGACGGCCGCCATGTCGGGCGAGAATGCGTCATAGGCATCAAGCACGGTGTCGACGGCCTCCTCCCAGGCGATCACGCGGTCGTCATCCTCGGGCAGCGGCGCATTGCGGTCCCAATAGTCGAGCGCCTCGACGCCAAACCAGCGTGCCTTGAGCGCGTAGTACCGGTGCGAGAGCCGCGGATAGGCGTCCCTGACCGCCGCGATCAAGGCGTCGACCACCGCGTCCTCGACATGGTTGCTCAGATTGCGCGATGAGATCGGGCGCTCGAAGCCGCGCCACTTGTCCTCGATCTCCTTGTCCTTGGCGAGCGTGTTGGTGATGAGCGCGAAGGTGCGCGCGTTGGCGCCGAGCACGGTCGAGAGAGCGCCCGCCGCCGCGCGCCGCTTGGCGCCATCGGGATCGGACAAGAGATCGAGCGCCTCGGCGCTCGTCAGCTCCTTGCCGTCCACCGGGAAGCGCAGACCCGCCATGGTCTCGTCGAAAAGGCGGATCCACGCGGCGCGCCCGGCGACCCGCTTCTCATGCAACATGCGCTCCAGCTCGTCGGAGAGCTGATAGGGTCGGAACGCGCGCGTATCGCGCACCCAGGGGGCGTAGCGCGCCAGCGCCGGGTCCTTGAGCGCCTTCTGCAGCGGACTGTCCTCGACGCGGTTCAACTCCAGCGTGAGAAATAAGAGATTGCTGGAGATATCCGTCACACGCTCTTGAATGGTTTGGAAGAATTTGCCTGCCTCGGGATCCTCCATCGCGGTGCAGTAATGCAGGTAGGCGTAGCTCATGAGACGCCCGAGGGTCTCCTCGACCGCCTCGTACCGGGCCACGAGATCCCCCAGCGCCTTGCCTTTGAGCGATGCCACCTTGCCGGCGAAGCGCTGGTGAAGCGCCGTGGCGTCCGCCTCGGCCGCGTCAAGGTCGGCCGTGAGCTCCGGCGCGTCCGGGCCGGAATAGAGATCGGTCAAATCCCACGCCGGCAGCGTTCCAAGTTCGTTCATTGCAGCCGCGACGCTTTTGCCACTCATGCGCACACCCCTCATCAACTGGTCTTTAGGCTATCTAGTCCGCCCGGACAGTCTCTACCATCCCTTAACGTGATGCGTCTGCGCTAGGAGCCAGGCGCCGCAATGGGCAGCGCCGTCTCATGCTTCACCGGTGTCAGCGCAAAGCTCGTCCGCGTGCTCGAGACGCCCGTGATGCGCAGCAGACAGTCACGCATCAAATGCTCGTAGGCCGCGAGGTCGGCCACCACGACCTTGATCAGGAAGTCGGCATCGCCCGTCACCGGATAGCACTCGAGAACCTCCGGGCGTGCGCGGATCGCGGTTTCGAAATCCTCGAGCAGCGGCTCGGCCGTGCGCTCGAGGCGCACGCTGATGAACGCCGTGAGGCCAAGGCCGACCGCGCGCGGGTCGACGCGGGCCGTGTAGCTGCGGATGACGCCCTGCCGCTCCAGCTGGCGAACACGCCGAAGGCAGGGCGAGGGCGACAATCCCACGGCATCGGCGAGGTCGACGTTCGAAAGCCGCCCGTCGCGCTGCAGAACCGCGAGAATCCGCCGATCAATATCGTCGAGCATTATGGCAACCTTTCGTTAAGAACTGACATATCATGCTCGTAAATATGTTTTTGGCGCAATATCATGTCATCACCTTGAATCACAACTCGTGGATTCGCAAGGATTAACTCTCTTGTTTTTGAGTATTATGGTGATCCGAAAGGTCTGAGGGGGCCGCGCTTCACCGGTCATGCCGCCGATCCGTGGGCGCCCGTCCCGTCATAGGGGGACACCCGCCGATGTCGCTTGCCGCCGTCTCGCTGGACGACAAATACACGGCCCACACGGGCCAGGTTTATCTCTCGGGCACCCAGGCGCTCGTGCGCCTGCCCATGATGCAGCACCTCAGAGACAAGGCCGCCGGGCACGACACGGCCTGCTACATCTCGGGCTATCGCGGCTCGCCGCTGGGCGGTTTCGACAAGGCGCTCTGGCAGGCCAAGCGCTTCCTCGAGACGCAGAACGTGCTCTTCCAGCCGGGCGTGAATGAGGATTTGGCGGCGACGGCGATCTGGGGCACCCAGCAAGTCGGCCTCTTCCCCGGCGCCAAGCATGACGGCGTGTTCGCCATGTGGTACGGCAAGGGCCCGGGCGTCGACCGCTCGATCGACGTGTTCAAGCATGCCAACAATGCCGGCACCGCGCCGCTCGGCGGGGTTCTCGCCATCGCCGGCGACGACCACGTCTGCGCCTCCTCGACGCTGCCGCATCAGAGCGAGTTCGACTTTCTCGCCGCCTCATTTCCGGTGCTCAACCCGGCGGGCGTGCAGGAGTTCCTCGATCTCGGGCTCCTGGGCTTCGCGCTCTCGCGCTATTCGGGACTGTGGGCGGGCTTCATCTGCGTTGCCGAAACGGTGGAGAGCTCGGCCATCGTCTCGGTCGACCCGAGCCGCATCGAGATCGTCACGCCGCGCGACTTCGAGATGCCTGCGGGCGGCCTCAACATTCGCTGGCCCGACCCGCCGCTCGCGCAGGAGGAGCGTCTCCTCGAATCGAAGATCGATGCCGCCCGCGCCTTCGCGCGCGCCAACCGCCTCGACCGTGTGGTCTTGGGCGGGCCCGGACAGCGCCTCGGCATCGTGACCACCGGCAAGTCCTACCTCGACGTGCGCCAGGCGCTCGACGACCTCGGCATCGATGAGGAGGGCGCCGCCGCGCTCGGGCTGTCGCTCTACAAGGTCGCCATGACCTGGCCGCTCGAGCCCGAGGGCATGACCGCCTTCGCCCGCGGCCTCGACGAGCTGCTCGTGGTCGAGGAAAAGCGCGGCTTCATCGAGACTCAGCTCAAGGAGCTGCTCTACAACCTGCCGGCCGACGAGCGGCCGCGGGTGATCGGCAAGTGCGACGAGGCCGGCCGCCCCCTGCTGCGCGCCTCTGGCGAGCTCAATCCGTCGAGCGTCGCCCGCGTCATCGCCGCACGCTTGGGCCAATTCGGCACCAACGAGCGCATCGAGGCGCGCATCGGCTTCCTCCGCGCCAAGGAGGCCGAAATCACCGCGGCCGAGGGCGCCAAGATCGAGCGCATTCCCTATTTCTGCTCGGGCTGCCCGCACAACACCTCGACCAAGGTGCCGGAGGGGAGCCGCGCGCTGGCCGGCATCGGCTGCCACTACATGGCCCAGTGGATGGACCGCGAGACCGCGACCTTCACGCACATGGGCGGCGAAGGCGCGAATTGGATCGGCCAGGCCCCCTTCACCGAGACCAAGCACATCTTCCAGAATCTCGGCGACGGCACCTACTTCCACTCGGGCCTCCTCGCGATCCGCGCGGCCGTCGCCTCCGGCGTCAACGTCACCTACAAGCTGCTCTACAACGACGCCGTCGCGATGACCGGCGGCCAGCCGATGGACGGGCCGCTCAGCGTCGCCCGCGTCACGCGCCAGCTACAGGCCGAGGGCGTCGGCCGCATCGCGGTCGTCACCGACGAGCCGCACAAATATCCTCTGGAGAAGCAGTTCGCCGACGGCGTCACGATCCACCACCGCGACGAGCTGGAGCGGATCCAGCGCGAGCTGCGCGATTGGGAAGGCGTCTCCGCCATCGTCTACGACCAGATGTGCGCCACCGAGAAGCGCCGACGGCGCAAGCGCAATCTGCTCGACGATCCGGACTGGCGCGTCGTCATCAACCCCGATGTTTGCGAGGGCTGCGGCGATTGCGGCGTGCAATCGAACTGCCTCTCGGTGGTTCCGCTCGAGACCGAGCTCGGGCGCAAGCGTGCGATCGACCAATCCTCCTGCAACAAGGATTTCAGCTGCATCAAGGGCTTCTGCCCGAGCTTCGTGCTCGTCAAGGGCGGCAGGCTGCGCAAGCGCAAGCCGTCGGGCGTCGCCGACGAACTGACCGCAAGCCTGCCCGAGCCCGCGCTGCCGTCCTGCGAGAAACCCTACGGCATCCTGATGACAGGCGTCGGCGGCATGGGCATCGTCACCCTCGGCTCGCTGCTCGGGATGGCGGCACGGCTGGAGGGCAAGGGCGCGACCGTGCTCGACAAGGCCGGCCTCGCGCAAAAATATGGCGCGGTGACGAGTCACATTCGGATCGCGGAGAAGCCCGAAGATTTGCACGCGGTGCGTATCGCCGTCGGCGGCGCGAACCTGATGCTCGGTGTCGACCTCGTCGTCGCGGCAAGCGGCGAGGCCGTGGCACGCCTCAGCAAGGGTGTCTCGCACGCCGTCATCAACACCAACGAATCACCCACGGGCGACTTCACCCGCAATCCCGACCTCGACTTCCCGACCGCGCAGCTCAAGCGCGTGATCGCGAACGCGACCGGCGAGCGCGCGGCGAGCTTCGTCGACGCGACCCGGCTCGCCACGGCGCTCATCGGCGATGCCATCGCGACCAACCTGTTCCTGCTCGGCTACGCCTACCAGCAAGGCCTCGTGCCGGTGAGCGGCGAGGCGCTCGAAAAGGCGATCGAGCTCAACGGCGTCGCGACCGATGCCAACCGCCGTGCCTTCCGCTGGGGGCGCGCCGCCGCGCACGATCCCGACGCCGTGCGCCAAGCCGCCGAAAGCCTGCGCAGCCAGACGCCCGTTCCGGCCGAGGGGCTCGGTGCGCTGATCGAGCGCCGCGCCGCCGACCTCACGGCCTACGCGAACGTGGCCTACGCCCACCGCTACCGTGCGCTCCTGGAGCGCGTGCGTGAAAGCGAGCGCATGAGGGCCCCCGGCAAGGAGAGCCTGACCGAGGCGGTCGCGCGCGCCTACTACGAGCTGCTCGCGATCAAGGACGAGTACGAGGTTGCCAGGCTCTACACCGACGGCCGGTTCAAGCGCCAGATCACGAGCCAGTTCGAAGGCGACTATCGCACCCATGTGAGCCTGGCCCCGCCGCTCTTCGCGAACCGCGACCCCGAAACCGGCCACCTGCAAAAGCGCCTCTACGGCCCCTGGATCATGACCGCATTCCGCCTGCTGGCCTCGCTCAAGGGCCTGCGCGGCACGCCATTCGACGTCTTCGGCCACACTGCCGAGCGCAAGCGTGAGCGTGCGCTGATCCCCGCGTACGAAGCGACCGTCGGCACCCTTCTTTCGAGCCTCGGGCCTGACAATCATGCGCTCGCGGTCGAGATCGCGAGCCTGCCGTTCGAGATCCGCGGCTTTGGCCATGTGAAGGAGGCGAGCATGGTGCGTGTGCGCGCACAAGAAGAGTCGCTGCTCGCCGCCTACCGCGCGCCGGTCCAGCACGCGAGCGCCGCCGAATAGCATCGGCCGCCACCGCCATGCCGTGCTAGCGTTCCCGCAATGGAGAACGAGCGGGAGACGCGGACATGCCTGACAGGGGAACGGCCATCGTGGTCGGGGTGGGACCCGGCCTCGGCGCGGCCCTCGGCCGACGCTTCGCACGCGAGGGCATGAACGTCGCGCTTGCGGCGCGGCACCTCGATCGCACGCAGGCCATCGCGAGCGAGATTGCGGAAAGCACCGGCGCGGCGGTCGAGGGCCATACGGTCGACACCACCGACGAGGCGGCGGTCGAGCAGTTTCTCGACATCGTCTGTGAGACCTGGGGCACGCCGGATGCCGTGATCTACAACGCCGGCGCCTTCATGCGCACCTCGATCCTCGAGGCGACCGCGGACGATTTCCAGTACTGCTGGCAGGCCAACTGCTATGGCGGGTTCCTGGTCGGCCGGGGCGCGGCGCGGCGCATGGTCGAGCGCGGCGCGGGCACGATCCTCTTCTCGGGCGCGACCGCGAGCAAGCGCGGCAGCGCGATGTTCTTCAATCTCTCGGTCGGGAAGTTCGGCCTTCTAGCGCTTGCCCAAAGCATGGCCCGCGAGCTCGGCCCCAAGGGCATTCACGTCGCCCATGTGGTCATCGACGGCCAAATCGCCTCGCCCCGCTACGCCGAGCTTGCCGCCGAGCGCGCGCCGGACGCGCTGCTCGACCCCGACGCGATCGCCGACGTCTATTGGCAGCTGCACACCCAGCACCGGAGCGCCTGGGCGCTCGACGTCGACCTCAGGCCCTGGGTTGAAAGCTTCTAGGCAGCCGCGGCGCCGAACGGCCCGCTACGAGCCTTCCTTGGCCGCGAGCTCCGCCTGAACCTCGGCGTAGCGCTTCTTCTGCTCGGGTGTGGCCTCGACCTGATGCTTGTCCTTCCATTCCGCGTACGGCATGCCGTAAACGATCTCGCGCGCGTCTTCGTAATCAAGCGGCACCCCACGCTCCTCCGCCGCGGCGCGATACCATTTGGAGAGGCAGTTGCGGCAAAAGCCCGCAAGGTTCATCAGGTCGATGTTCTGCACGTCGGTGCGCTCGCGCAGATGCGCGACCAGGGTGCGGAATGCGGCTGCCTCGAGCTCGGTTTGGGTCGGTTCACTCATCTCGGTCGCTCCTTCGCCCGCAGCGCGGGGATCGCTTTGATATTGGCACCATTGATGCCAACACAAGCGCCGTCCGACAACCCCTCCGGGCACGCGGCGAGACGATGATCCACGCGAACGCCCGCATCGGATGGCCCGCCCTTGCCGCGGGTGTCCTCGGCATCGGGTGCAGCGGCGTTTTCATCCAGCTGAGCGATGTCGGCCCAACCGCGCTCGGCATGTACCGCCTGCTCCTCGCGCTGCCCGTCCTCGGCCTCTGGATGGCGCTCGAAACCCGGCACGACCGCGCCCCCCTCACCATACGGCGTCGCGATTGGGCGTTGCTCGGCCTCGCCGGCCTCCTCTTCGCCGGCGACCTCATCGCCTGGCACGCGGCGATTAGGCTGACCGGCGTCGCGAACGCAACGTTCATGGCGCATCTCGCGCCGATCGTCGTCACGTTTGGCGGATGGTTCTTGTTTCGCGAGCGCGTCACCGGCGGCTTCGTGGCGGGGCTCGTCACCGCGATCGCCGGGATCACGCTCCTCATGGGCACGAACGCACTGGCGGGTTCCGGCGATCTGCTCGGCGACGGGCTCGGCGTCGTCACGGCCGTCTTCTATGGCGCCTACCTTCTCACGGTGAAGCAGCTGCGCGGCCGCTTGCCGACCGGCACGATCATGGCCGTTTCCGGCGGCTTCGGCTGCGTCGCCGTGACCGTCGCCGCGCTGATCTCCGGCGAGGTGCTGGTCCCGCAGTCGCTCTTCGGCTGGGCCATGGTCCTCGCGATCGGCTTGGTTTCGCACGCCGGCGGTCAGAGCCTCATCACCCTCGCCTTTCGCCACATCCCGGCGTCGCTCGGCTCGGTCGCGCTGCTCGCGACGCCCGTCGTCGCCGCGGCCGTGGCGTGGCTGGCGCTCGGCGAATCCCTGACGCCGCTGCAAATCGTGGGTTGCGCGGTCATCCTCGTCGGCATCGCCATCGCCCAGCGTTTCGGCGTGCGGGGATGACGCGGCGCCCAAGCTCTGGCAAGAACGGGACGCGACAGGAGGCGCGCATGTCGGACGATCCACGCCAACTGCTTCGGCGCATGCTCGATGCGGCGCTTGCGACCGCAGCACCCGATGTATGTGTTCCGACCTTTCTCCCCGCGCCGCCTGCGGGGCGCACGATCGTGGTCGGCGCCGGGAAGGCCGCCGCGGCGATGGCCCGTGCCCTTGAAACGCACTGGGATGGGCCGCTCTCCGGCCTCGTCGTCACCCGCTACGGGCACGCCGTGCCGACGCAGGCCATCGAGGTCGTGGAGGCATCCCACCCCGTGCCCGACGCGGCGGGGCGCGATGCCGCCGCGCGCATCCTCGCCGCGGTCGAGGATCTCGGCGCCGACGACCTGGTGGTGTGCCTGCTCTCGGGCGGCGGCTCGGCCCTGCTCGCCCTGCCGGCCGCGGGCTTGACGCTCGAGGACAAGCAGGCGGTGACCGGCGCGCTCCTCCGCTCGGGCGCGACGATCGGCGAGATCAATTGCGTGCGCAAGCATCTGTCGGCGATCAAAGGCGGGCGGCTCGGCGCCGCCTGCCATCCGGCACCCGTGGTGAGCCTGACGATCTCCGATGTGCCGGGCGACGACCCTGCTGTCATCGCCTCCGGCCCGACGGTGCCGGATCCGACGACCTTCGCCGATGCACGGGCGGTGCTGACAAAATACGGCATCAACGAGCCTGCGGTCGTGGTCGAGCATCTGCGGGCGGCGGCGGTCGAATCACCCAAGCCGGGCGATCCCCGCCTCGCCCCGGCGGAAACGCGGATGATCGCGACGCCGGCGATGGCGCTGCAAGCCGCCGCCGCGATCGCACGCGACGCGGGCTTCGCGGTCGAGACGCTCGGTGATGCGCTGGAAGGCGAGGCGCGCGCGCTCGCAGCCGATCACGCCGAACGCGCCAAGCGCGCGAAGCCGGGCACGGTGCTGCTCTCGGGCGGCGAGGCGACGGTGACGGTCGCCGGGCACGGCCGCGGCGGCCCCAATGCGGAATATGCCCTCGCGCTCGCGCTTGCCCTCGAGGGAGAGCCGCGCATCCACGCCATCGCCTGCGATACCGACGGCATCGACGGCACGGAGGACAACGCCGGCGCGCTGATCACGCCCGATACGTTGACGCGTGCCGCCGCGCTGGGCGAGGACGCGCACGAACGGTTGGCGCAAAACGATGCCTACGGCTTTTTCGCCGCGCTGGGTGACCTCGTGATGACCGGCCCGACCCTAACCAATGTGAACGACTTCCGCGCGGTGCTGATCGACCCCGCCTAACCGAGTCTCAACACTAGGTCCCGTAACACTCGCTTGATATGGTCCGCGCCATGCACCGTGATCGCCGCGCCAAGATCGTCGCCACGCTCGGTCCCGCCAGCACCGACACAGAGACCATCCGCGCGCTGTTCGAGGCGGGAGCAGACGTCTTTCGCTTCAACTTCAGCCACGGCAGCCACGCCGAGCACCGCGCGCGCTATGACATCATCCGCGCCCTCGAGAGCGAGCTGAACCGGCCGATCGCGATCCTCATGGACCTGCAGGGGCCGAAGCTGCGCCTCGGCACGTTCGAGGACGGCCTCGTCGAGGTGCGCCCGGGCGCGCCCTACCGGCTCCAGCTGGACGGGCCGCCCGGCACGGTCGATCAGGCCCCGATCCCCCATCCCGAGATTTTCGCGGCGTTGCAGCCGGGCACCCACGTCTTGATCGACGACGGGCGGGTTCGCCTCGAGGTCGAATCCTGCGATGCGACCCATGCCGAAACGCGCGTGGTCGTGGGCGGGTTGCTCGCGGACCACAAGGGCGTGAACCTTCCGGGGGTCGCGCTGCCGATGAGCGCGATCACGCCGAAGGACCAGGAGGATCTCACCTTCGGCCTCGGCCTCGGGGTCGATTGGGTGGCGCTCTCGTTCGTGCAAGGGCCGGAGGATGTCGCGGCGGCGCGGCGCCTCGTGGCGGGGCGCGCCGGGGTGATGGCGAAGCTCGAAAAACCCAAGGCACTGGAGCGGCTCGACGAGATCATCGAGCTGTCGGATGCGCTCATGGTGGCGCGCGGCGACCTTGGCGTCGAGCTTGCGCCGGAGGAGGTGCCGGCCGCGCAAAAACGCATCGTGCGCCACGCAAGGCGCGCGGGCAAACCCGTGGTGGTGGCGACCCAAATGCTCGAATCGATGATCCAGTCGCCCTCGCCGACGCGCGCCGAGGCGTCGGACGTGGCCACCGCGGTCTATGACGGGGCCGATGCGCTGATGCTGTCGGGCGAATCGGCGGTCGGCGCCTATCCGCGCGAGGCGGTTGCGATGATGAGCCGCATCATCGAGACCATCGAAGGCGACGACGCCTACCGGCGCTTCTCCAACCTGCAGGAGCTCGATCCGGAGGCGACGCCCGCGGATGCGATCACCTCCGCCGCGCGCAAGGTCGCCGAGACCATCCGCACCGCGTGCATCGTGACCTACACGACCTCCGGCTCGACCGCGATCCGCGCCGCGCGGGAGCGGCCCAACGCGCCGATCCTGGTGCTCACGCCCGAGCTCGGCACCGCGCGGCGGCTGGCCGCGCTCTGGGGCGTACACTGCATCCACACCGACGACGCCGTGTCGTTTGGCGACATGGTCGACAAGGCATGCCGGCAGGCGCGCCTCGCCGGCTATGCGGAGGTCGGCGATGCCATCGTGATCACAGCGGGCGTCCCGTTCGGCACGCCCGGCGCGACGAACGTGCTGCGCATCGCCTGGGTCGACGCGCGCTAGCTCGGCGCGGCCTCCTCGATCCGGCCGCGCAGCGCCGGCGGCAGCGGCCCGCCGGTCGCCCAATCCAACAGCTCGACCGTGTGCATGACCGCGCGGTCGGTGCCACCCGCGATCTGCACGATGCACCCCACATTGCCGGCGGCGACGACCTCCGCGCCGGTTCGTGCGATGGTCTCCACCTTGCGACGGCGCAGCTCGCCCGCGAGCGCGGGCTGCAGCAGATTGTAGGTCCCCGCCGAGCCGCAGCAGAGATGCCCGTCGGGCACGGCGCGAACGTCGAACCCCGCCGCCTCGAGCAGGCGGCGCGGCGCCGCGTCGATCTTCTGGCCATGCTGCAGCGAGCACGCGGCGTGATAGGCGACGCTGCACGCCGGCGCGGTGCCGGTTGGCTCGAGCCCGAGTTCCTCCATCAGCTCGCTCACGTCGCGCACGCGGCCCACCACGCGGGCTGCCGCTGCCGCTGCCGGCGTATGCGCGAGCACGACGCCATAGTCCTTGAGCACCGTGCCGCAGCCCGAGGCGTTGACGACGATCGCGTCGAGCCCCTCGCCATCGATGAGGCCCGCGAGCGCCGCCACACTGGCCGTCGCCCAGCGCTCAGCCTCTTCCGTGCGCCCGAGATGGTGCGACAGGGCCCCGCAGCAGCCCAGCCCGCGCGGCACGACGACCTCGCAGCCGTGGCGCGTCAGCAAGCGGACGGTCGCCTCGTTGATCTCCGGCGCAAGCGCACGCTGCACACATCCGAGCAACAAGGCGACGCGCTTGCGGCGCGTGCCCTTGGCCGGAATGACCTGAGGTCGCTCGGTCCAGGACGGACCGTGGCTCGGCGCGCGCGCAAGGGCCAGGATCGCGCCGAGGCGACGTCCGAAAAGCGGTGCCATCATTGCCGGGCCGCGCGCCGCCATCATCACCGCGCGAAAGAGTGTCGGCCGCGGCAGCACGACGCCGAGGACCGCGCGCAAGAGGCGCTCGACGGCGCTGCGCGTGCGCGCGCCCGTCGCTTCGACATGGCCCCGCGCGAAGTCGATGAGGTGCATGTAGTCGACGCCCGAGGGGCAGGTCGTCATGCAGGAGAGGCACGACAGGCACCGGTCGAGGTGGCGCGTGACCGCGGCATCGGCCGCGCGCTCGTTCTCGAGCATGTCCTTGATCAGATAGATCCGCCCGCGCGGGCTGTCGCGCTCGTCGCCAAGCACTGTGTAGGTCGGGCAAGTGGAGAGGCAGAAGCCGCAATGCACGCAGCTCCGCAGGATGTCGTTCGCGCGCGCGATCTCCGGCTTGGCGAGCTGGGTTTCGGAAAAATGCGTCTGCATCTACACGCCGGCGTACATGCGGCCCGGATTGAGCACGGCTGAGGGATCGAACGCGTCTTTGATGCGCCGGGTCAACCCGCCCGCCGCCGCGCCCTGCGGCTGGAACACCGCTGCCGCGGCGCGGATCTGCGGGCTCGCGCGGACGAGGGTCGCATGGCCGCCGACCGCCGCCACCGCCTCCCGAACCGCGGTTTCGGCACCGTCCGGCTCGTCGCCGACGGCAAGCCAGATCAAACCGCCCGCCCAATCGAAGAGGTAGCGCGTATCGGCACCGACGGCGCGCGCCACGGTCGCGCCCGATGCCGGCGGCACGGAGATGCGCCAAAGCGCACCGTCCACGCCTGCGAGACAGCGCACGTCGCGCAGCTCGGCCCAAAAGGCCGCAGAGTTCTTGGAGTGCAGCTCCTCCACATCGCCGTAGGCGCCGAGCAGCGCGCGCAGGGCGGTGCAGCGCGCCTCGACGGAGCCCGCGAAACCCTCGACGCGCACCGCGGTCACCGCCTTGCCCGCGTCCGCCACATAGTCGACGGCGGAATGCCCGGCTAGCGCTGCCGGCAGGTGCGCCGCACCCGAGACGTCGTGCGGGCTCGCCATGGCGGCGCCGAGCGCGTCGAGCGCCTGCGCATCGTCGAGGCCGAAGGCCAGGACCGTGCGCGTGCGTTCGGGTGCAGGCAGAACCTTCACGGTGATCTCGTGCATCGCCGCCAACGTGCCGTAGGACCCGGCGAGCAGCTTGCAGAGGTCGTAGCCGGTGACGTTCTTGACCACCTTGCCGCCGGCCTTGAACGCCTCACCGCGTCCGCTCACGGCGTGAAAGCCAAGAAAATGGTCGCGTGCGGCGCCGGCCTTGATGCGGCGCGGGCCCGCCAAGTTACACGCGATCACGCCGCCGAGCGTCGGCGTGCCGTCGGCGCCGAGGAGAGCACGGTAGTCGGCGGGCTCGAAGGCGAGCATTTGGTGATGCGCCCCGATCGCCGCCTCGATCTCCGCGAGCGGGGTCGCCGCGTGGGCGGTGAGCACAAGTTCCGACGGCTCATAGTCGATCAGCCCGCTCAGCGCGCCGAGATCGAGCGTCCCGGCGCTTTGAACCGGCCGTCCGAGCGCCCGTTTGGTGCCGCCGGCCACGACCTCGAGCGGCTGCTCGGCCGAGACGGCCCAGGCGATCGCATCGGTGAGCTCTTGGCGATCGCGGGGTCGCAGGCGATCACTCATTCAAAAACGCGGCAGGTCGGGAAACGGCATCGCGCCGCGATGGATGTGCATCCGCCCGAGCTCCGCGCAGCGGTGTAGGCGCGGAAACACCTTGCCCGGATTGAGCCGCTGGTCCGGGTCGAACGCACATTTGACACGCTGCTGCTGCTTGAGGTCGTCTTCCGTGAACATCTCGCCCATCAGATCGCGCTTTTCCACGCCGACGCCATGCTCGCCGGTCAACACACCGCCGACGGAGACACAAAGCTTCAAGATCTCGGACCCCATCGCCTCGGTCCGCTCGAGCTCGCCGGGCTTGTTGGCATCGAACATGATCAGCGGATGGAGATTGCCATCGCCCGCATGGAAGACATTGGCAACCGGCAAGCCATATTCCTCCGAGAGCGCGCCGATCTTGCCCAACACCTCGGCAAGCCGCGCCCGCGGGATGGTGCCGTCCATGACGTAGTAGTCGGGCGCGATGCGTGCGGCCGCCGGAAACGCCGACTTGCGCCCCAACCAGAAGCGCTCGCGCTCCGCCTCGTCGCCGCTTGCCTGCACCTGCGTGGCGCCGCACTTTTTCGCGATCTCGCTCACCAGGTCGATCAGCTCCTCGACCTCGACCTCCGGACCGTCCAGCTCGCAGATCAAGAGCGCCTCGACATCGAGGGGATAGCCTGCGTGGCAAAAATCCTCGGCGGCGTGGATCGCCGGGCGGTCCATCATCTCGAGCCCGGCGGGGATCACGCCCGCGCCGATGATCTCGGCGACGCAGGCGCCGGCATCCTCGTTGGAGCCGAACCCGATCAGCAGCGCGCGCGCGGTCGGCGGCTTCGGCAGAATGCGCACGGTGACTTCCGTGATCACGCCGAGCAACCCTTCGGAGCCGGTCATCAGGCCGAGCAGGTCATACCCCTCGGAATCGAAATGCTTGCCGCCGATGCGCACCACCTCGCCGTCCATGAGGACCATCTCGACACCGAGCAGGTTGTTGGTGGTGAGCCCGTATTTGAGACAGTGCACGCCGCCGGAGTTCTCAGCGACATTGCCGCCGATCGAGCAGACGATCTGGCTCGAGGGGTCGGGCGCGTAATAGAACCCGGCTGGCTCGACCGCCTTGCTGATCGCGAGGTTGGCGACGCCCGGCTGCACGACCGCGCAGCGGTTCTCATAGTCGATGTCGAGGATTCGGTTAAGCTTGCCGAAGCCGAGGGTGACCGCATCCGCAAGCGGCAGCGCCCCGCCCGAGAGCCCCGTACCCGCGCCGCGCGGCACGATCTTCACGCCGCGGGCATGGCAATAAGCGAGCACGCGGCTCACCTCTTGCGCAGAGCTCGGCAACACGACGATCATCGGTAGCGCGCGATAGGCGGTCAGGCCATCGCACTCGAAGGCGCGGAGCTCGGTCTCGTCGTCGATCACGTCTTCCGGCGCGACGATCGTGCGGAGCCCCGCCGCGAGCTCCGCACGCGCTGCGATGGTCGCCGCATCGGGCTCGGGCATGGCGATCATGGGTCTGTCCTCATGCGTCGTCCCTTGGCACCAGGCCAATCGTGGAGCGGTTCGCGGTGAGGATTGTCGGCGCGCCCCAGCGCGCCGTCAACGCAACGCTGCCGGAGGGGCTAGCCCTGGCGGGCCTTGAAACGCGGGTTGCGCTTGTTGATCACGAGCACCCGGCCCTTCCGCCGCACGATCTGGCAATTCTTGTCGCGGCGCTTTGCTGCCCGAAGAGAGTTGAACACCTTCATGACCGAGCCCTCTTAGAAATGACGGCGCACCATAGGGAGCACGCTCCCCCAAGTCAACGCGCGAACGACCGCTCGGCCCGGGCGAGATCTAGGCGGCGGCAAGCTCCTGGCGTTGACGCCCGAGACCGTCGACCTCAAGCTCCATCACATCGCCGGGCTTGAGGAATTGTGGCGGCTTCATCCCCGAGCCGACGCCGGGCGGCGTGCCTGTGGAGATCAAGTCACCCGGCTCCAGCTCCATGAACTGGCTGATGTACCAAACCAGGTGGGCGACGCCGAAAATCATGGTCGCGCTGGTGCCGTTCTGGCGGGCCTCGCCGTTCACCCAGAGGCGCATGCCGAGAGCCTGGGGGTCGGGGATCTCGTCGCGCGTAACCAGCCACGGGCCGGTCGGGCAGAAGGTCTTGGCGGACTTGCCCTTGATCCAGGTCGGACCGCGGCGCAGCTGAAACTCGCGCTCGGACACGTCATTGACGATGCAATAGCCCGCGACATGCGCCATCGCGCTCGCCTCATCGGCGATGTAGCTGGCGCGCTGGCCGATCACCACGCCGAGCTCGACCTCCCAATCGGTCTCGTTGCTCGCGCGCGGAATCAGCACGGTGTCATTGGGGCCGCAATAGGAGCTCGGCGCCTTGGAGAAGATGATCGGCTCCGACGGGATCTCCATGCCGGCCTCCTTCGCGTGGTCCGCGAAATTGAGCCCGATCGCGATGATGTGCCCGGGCCGCGCCATCGGCGGGCCGACCCGAACCACGGCCTGATCGATCGTCGGGAAGGCGTCCGCGTCACCGGCGAGGCGCTCCGCCAGGGCCGCGGGGCCACCCGATTCGAGCCAGGCGCCGTCGATCTCGTCGACCGCCGCCGAGACATCGAGCATACGGCCATCGTCGAGCCGAACCGCCGGCCGCTCCTCGCCACGTTCCCCGACGCGCATCAATTTCATCCTTTGGTTCCCTCCCCATCCGTCAACATTGGGCCCGGCACCCGGCGCACTCGATACCGCGCATGCGCTTGTCGTGCACGCCGTCGCGCATGACTATGGCGCATCCGAGCACTTTGCGTTATCTCTTTTATGGTTAACCGTCGCGTCGCCGATCATCGGCGGCTCGGCAAGCGACCGCTCGTCCGTCCGGCGAGGTGAGAGAACCGAGGTGATCGCCGTAACAGCCCACCCTGGGCACCGCCGCCCATATCGCCAGCTGCTCATTCGATAGCGATGCGTCCAACGCCTTGGCGACCGGTCCGCACCCCTAGGCTACAGGCCGTCACGCTCGGATTGCGGCGTCACGGCCTCTGGCTTGTCCTTGCCGCAGGCATGACCGCGGCGGGTGGCGGTAGCGCCGCCGCCGCTGACTGGACCATCACCCCCGGTGTCGGCGCGAGTCTGACGTTCTCGGACAATATCGATCTCGAGCCCGATGGCCAGCGAACCCAGGCGTTGATCGCGAGCGTGGCACCCAATGTCAGCGTCAGCGCCGTCGGTCCGCGGCTCAACGGCGTCTATTCCCTGACCCTCGACAATCGCTATCAGACCGCGGGCGATGACGAAGGAGTTTCCGTGTTCCCTCGGTTCAGCGGCGTGGGATCGGCGGAGCTTTGGGAGGACAGGTTCTTCGTCGACACCCGCTCGTCGGTGAGCCGTGTGCTGCTCAACAACCAAGACGCCGATTCGGATACCAACCGGAACCTGGTGCAAAGCTACTCGGTGAGCCCGCGTTACGTGCAGCGCTTCGGGGACCTGGCAACGCTCTCGGTCATCGGCACCTACGAGCAGCTCATCGTGGATAGCGATGCGAACGATGAGGACGATGTCTCCGACACGTCGTCGACGTCATTGCGGGTCGCTCTCAACGGCGGCACGCAATCGCGACGCTTTCGTTGGTCGGTCAACACCAGTGGGTCGATCGCGAGCAGCTCCAACGACGACGACGCGGTGCAGCGGCGCAGCGTGACCCTCGACACCGAATATTTCGTGATCCGCTCCCTGTCGCTGCTCGGCACCGTCGGCTATCAGCAATTCGACGACGGCAATGACGGAAACGACATCAACAGCGTGATCCTCGAGGGCGGTGTCCACTGGCAGCCCGGGCGACGCACCGACCTGCGCCTCACCTACGGCCACCGCGACGACCGGCAGAGCTTCCGCGGCGATTTGAGCTATCAGCTCGGCGCGCGCACCGTGATCCGCGCCAGCTATGACGAGGTGCTCGTGACGGGCGAGGAGCAGTTCTCCAACGATCTGCAGTTCGCGGTTCAGGACCCGGACAGCGGCCTGCTGATCGATTCGCGCACCGGCCTGCCGTTCCAAGCCGATGCCAACCCGACGACGAGCGATTCCGACACCAGCATCGCCCGCACCTTCCGCGCCTCGCTCATCGGCTCCACCGGACGCAACCAGTACAGCCTGTCGACGGTGTACCAGAACATCGAGCAGGAGGGGGGCGGCGACGAGGAGACGGTGACCACGGTGTCCTCATCGGTAAGCCGCAACCTGAGCCCGCGCGCGAGCGCCTCGGTCGATGCAAGCTACTCCCATAGCGATTTCAGCGATATCGGACGCGAGGACGATCAGTTCAGCGCGGGCGCCCGTTACAACTACAACGTCTTCACCAACGTGAACGCCTTCTCGTCCTATCAGTTCAGGACGCGGCTCTCCAATCTTGAGGCGGAGGAGTTCACCGAGAACCGCCTCGTCGTCGGCTTCAATATGTTGTTCTAGAGCCTGTTCGCTCGCCGACTAAGGCGGTCGACCGTGTCATAGAGACATCTCCCATCGGCCAGACGCGCAGCGGGCTTCCCGCGGTTGGCCGCTGCCGGCAAGTTCACAAAATCGTAATGCGCGGACGATCCGCGACGTCACCGGCATTCGTTCATCTTTGCCGATGGAAAATCAGGCCGACCGAAGACCGGCTCGCCCGCGGCCGAGGGCAGGGCGTGTCGAGCGTTCGTCTCTTGTCGACCGGGGGGGAGGGGCACCGCCAGGTTCCTGGTCACGCGGGGGAGAACCGCGGCACATTTGGTCGGATCACACGGGTGTGCCCGTGGTCACAGCGCGCGCCGGCGCGACGATTGATAGTGACGGCAAGGGGAAACGAAAGAGAGGCTGGATCGGCAGCGACACGCCGAACGACCAAAAAAATGCTAATCGGGCTCAACTTAACCATTCATCCACATGTTTTGGTGCATTGTCGCACGAATTTGTCGCAAGTTGGTGCTGACGATGTTGACTGCAGAGCAAATCCGTGCTGCTCGCGGGCTGCTGAAATGGTCTGCCAAAGAGTTGGGCGAGCGAGCGGGAGTTCACATATCAACGGTGCAAAGGCTGGAACGCCGTGACGGTCCGGTGCAGGGAACCGTGGTGACCTTGCGCAAGATCAGAACGGCATTCGAGGGGTCTGGCATCGTGTTTCTCGACGACGACGGCGGGCTCGGTGTTCGCCTCCGCCGATCGGATGAACCGAACGGCGCGTGACGTTAACGCCGCGACTGAAAGTGGAAGGACGTCTGACAGCATTCGATTTGGCGTGAGCGCCCGTCGCAACGGCACGACCGGGCACGCCTGACACCTCGGTCGTCGGGCAGAAGCGCGTCACAATAGATTAATGACGCCGCGGTTGCGGCAACGGGCGCTCAGATATACCCGGTTGGAATCATTTGTTAGATTGTAAAAAACCCAGGGGAGAACATAGGGCGGCAAGACGTCCCACGCACTGGTCATGATCCGGTGCGCCCTCGCCCAGAGCGCCGATGTACAGCGACTTCTACAATCTCCGGGGCCTGCCATTCCAGCTGACCCCGGATCACCGGTTCTTCTTCGACAGCCGCCCTCATAGCAAGGCCGCGGCGTACCTGACCTACGGCTTGAGCCAAGGCGAAGGGTTTATCGTCATCACCGGCGAGATCGGTGCCGGCAAGACGACGCTCGTCAACCACATGCTTTCCCAGATCCAGGGCCCCGATCGCGTCACGGCGAAGGTCGTGACGACGCAATTCGAGGCCGAGAACTTCCTTCGCATCATCGCGGGGTCCTTCGGGATTCACCAGGAGGACGCCAACAAGGCCACGCTGCTGCGCCGGATCGAAGAGTTTCTGGTGCAGTGCCACAAGGAAGGGAAGCGCGCGCTGCTCTTCGTGGACGAGGTTCAGAACGTGCCGCAATCCTCGTTGGAGGAGCTGCGGATGCTTTCCAATTTCCAAGTCGACGAAGGCTCGATGCTGCAGATCTTCCTGGTCGGCCAGCCGCAGTTCCGCCACACCCTCGCGAGCGCGGATCTCGAGCAGCTGCGCCAGCGCGTGATCGCGACCTACCACTTGCAGCCATTGGACTGCGACGAGACCCGCTATTACATCGAGCACCGCCTCAAGCGGGTCGAATGGGCCGACGATCCGACGTTCTCGGATGAGTCCTTCCACATGATCTTCGAGATCACCAACGGCGTGCCGCGCAAGATCAACCTCCTGTGCGACCGCCTGCTCCTCTTCGGCTATCTCGAGGAGCTGCACCGGATCGATGTCGCGGCGGTGCGCGAGGTTGCGCTCGACATGCAAAGCGAAGGCCTCCCGACGTCGGCGCCGACCCAGCAGGCGCATGCAGCACCGCATCACGCCCCGCCCTATGCGCCGGCCCCCCACGCACCGCCCGCCTACCCATCGAGCCACCCCGCGATGGGCAACGGCTTCCCCCCGCCGCAGGCCCCCTATCCGCCGAGCGGCTACGGGTCCGACCTCGACCGATTGGCCCAGCGGCTCGAGGCGGTGGAGCGGCTCGTGCGGGCCCAGGACGACATCCTCCGCCGGTTCCTGGAACGCTCGCTCGACCAGGACCAAAAGATCGAAAGTTGATGAGCGCGAACGCCGAGCTGAGCTCGCGCGAACGCCGCGTGGTCGACGTGGAGACCGCTGACCGAGGCGGCACGGACGAGGCTCAGCGCCGGGACGCCGCCTCGAGCGACACCGCCGCGCGCGGCCGGCTGGTCAACGCCATGTCGGTCGACGTCGAGGACTATTTCCAGGTCTCGGCGTTTGCCGACAGGGTCGACCGCGCTGCTTGGGACGACCACCCCTGCCGCGTCGAGGGCAATGTCGACCGGATCCTCGCCCTGTTCGCCGACAATCGCGTCAGTGCGACGTTCTTCACGCTTGGCTGGGTCGCGGAGCGATACCCGGCGATGGTGCGGCGTATCGTCGAGGCGGGCCACGAGCTCGCGAGCCATGGCTTGGAGCACGTCCAGGTGTTTCGGCAGACCCCCGAGGTGTTTCGCGCGGACGTGCGGGAGGCCAAGAAGCGGCTCGAGGACATCGGCGGCGCCGAGGTCGTGGGCTACCGCGCCGCGAGCTTTTCCATCGACCGGCGCGCGCACTGGGCGTTCGAGATCCTCGCGGAGGAAGGGCACCGCTACAGCTCGAGCATCTACCCGATCCGCCACGACCATTACGGCGTCCCGGATGCACCGCGCTTTCGGTTCCGTCCGGAGGGTGCGGGAGACTTGACCGAGCTTCCGGTCAGCACGATGCGCCTTTTCGGACACAACCTGCCGAGCGGCGGCGGCGGCTATTTCCGCCTCCTGCCCTATCGTCTGTCGCGCTGGTCGCTGCGCCGGATCAACCGCGGTGAGGGCGAGCCATGCATCTTCTATTTCCACCCCTGGGAAATCGACCCCGATCAACCACGCTTCACCCAGATCCCATTCAAGACCCGCGTGCGTCACTACATCGGTCTCGGCCGCATGGAATTGCGGCTCAAGCGCCTCGTGCGCGACCTCGCCTGGGATCGCATCGATCGCGTGTTTGAGATCCGCGCGCCCCGCTGACGGATCCGACACCGCCCTGGAGATGATCGTGCGCGAGCTGCTCTTTCTCGCTCATCGCATTCCTTACCCGCCGAACAAGGGCGACAAGATCCGTTCGTGGCACTTTCTGGCGCACCTCGCCAAACATTGGCGGGTTCACCTCGGCTGCTTCATCGACGATCCGGACGATCATCAGCACATATCGGCGCTGCAGGAGGTTTGTGCCGAGACCCATTTCGCCGACCTGCACCCCGGGTCCGCGAAGCTCCGAAGCACGCGCGGGTTGCTGTCGCGCACGCCGCTCTCGCTTCCCTACTACCGCGACGCGGGCCTCGCAGCATGGGTGAAAGGTGTGTGCGGCCGCGCGGAACTCGATGCGGTCTTCGTCTACTCCTCGGCCATGGCCCAATACGTCGCCGGTGCCGACCTCGCCAAATGCCGGCGCATCATGGACTTCGTCGACGTCGACTCCGACAAATGGCGGCAATATGCGGCCTCGTGCCGCTGGCCCAAGAGTGCGATCTATCGGCGGGAGCACCGTGCGCTGCTCTCCTACGAGCGCGATGTGGCGCGCGCGTTCGATGCGAGCATTCTCGTCTCGCCGGATGAAGCGGCGCTTTTTCGGACACTCGCACCCGAAAGCGCGCACAAGATCCATCATGTCAACAACGGGGTCGACTTCTCGTTTTTCGCGCCCGATCCTGCGCTTGCCGATCCGTTCGACGGGCACGCGGAGACGCTGGTGTTCACTGGGATGATGAATTACCGGCCGAACATCGATGCCGCCGAGTGGATGGCGCGGACGATCCTGCCGCGCATTCGCGCGCAGCGCCCTGACGCACGCTTCTACGTCGTCGGCGCCGAGCCAACGGCCGCCGTGAGCGCGCTGGCCGCGCTCCCCGGCGTCACGGTCACCGGGCGGGTGCCGGATGTGCGCCCGTTCATCGCCCATGCCGCCGCGTTCGTGGCGCCGCTTCGCATCAGCCGCGGCGTGCAAAACAAGGTGCTCGAGGGCATGGCGATGGCCAAGGCCGTCGTCGCGACGCCGGATGCGCACGAAGGCATCGAGGCTGAGGCCGACCGAGATATCGCGGTCGCGGGCGACGCGGCGTCGTTCGCAACGACCGTGCTCTCGCTTCTCGCTGACCGGGAGGCCGCTGCGAGGATGGGTGCGCGGGCGCGCGAGCGCGTGATCAACAGCTATGCGTGGGAACGCAGCTTCGATCGCCTCGATGCGCTGTTCGCGGGCGAGCAGCCACCGGCCGACCCGCCTTACGCGGAAGCGGCGCAATGACGGCGTCCGTCGATACCGGGTTCACGGCCAACCGGGCCTGGCCGCTCGCGACCGCTGCGACGGTCTGCGGCATTCTGATTCTCCTGGGCGCGTTCTGGGAGACCGCGTGGACGGCGGTGCGCACCTGGGAGGGGGCGCACTATGGCCACGGCTATCTGATCATCCCGATCGCGCTGTTCATGATCTGGCATCGCCGCGCGAACCTCGCCGAGCTTCAGCCGCGCGTCACGGCGTGGGGCATCCTGCCGCTCGCCGGCGCCGCCGCCCTTTGGCTCATCGGCGATGCGGGCGGCGTTCAGCTGGTCAAGCAGGCCGCCCTGATCGCCATGATCCAGGGGCTCGTGTTCACCCTGCTCGGGCCGCGCGTGACGCGGGTGATCATCTACCCCCTGCTCTTCCTCTTTTTCTGCGTGCCCTTCGGCGAGTTCATGATCGCGCCGCTGCAGGAGGTGACCGCCGATTTCGTGGTGCGCTTTCTCCAGCTCACGGGGATTCCGGTGTTCCTCGATGGCTGGATGATCGACATTCCAACCGGTCGCTTCCACGTCGCCGAGGCGTGCTCGGGCGCGCGCTACATGGTGGCGTCGATCGCGCTCGGCTTCTTGGTCTCCTACCTCTTCTACACACAGATCTGGCGACGCGTCGTCTTCGTCGGCATTTCCATTTTGGTGCCGATCATCGCGAACGGCTTGCGGGCCTATGGCATCGTCATGCTGGCGCACATGTCCGACATGGAAATCGCGGTCGGCGCCGATCACATCATCTATGGGCTCGTCTTCCTCAGCGTCGTGATCTTCCTGGTCATCGCGCTGGGTGTCGCATTCCGCGAGCGCACACGGTCCGATCTCTTGACGCCGCCGCTGACGCTGCGCGCCGGGCGCGAGCCGAAGGGCTATAGCGCGGCCGCGCTCGGAACGATCGGCCTCGCCGCGCTCGCCTTGGCGATCGGCGCACGCGCCTATGCCAGCACCATCCACCCGGAGCCCCACGCGGATGTGCGTGGCACGCTTTCGGTCTCGCTCGCCGCGCCGTGGCGCGCGGTCGCGGTTGACGACACCGATTGGTCGCCGCGCTTTCCGACGGCGGACCTTGAATCCAGCGTGACTTTCGACGACGGCGATGCCCGGGTGCGGCTGGTCGTCGCCTTCGTCGCTGCGCAGCGGCAAGATTCTGAGATTGTGAGCGAGGTCAATCAGCTCACCGATTTCGACAACTGGTCGGGGATCGGCCGCGGCGAGCACGCGACCAGCCTCGGCGATGCCCCGCTCGCGGTCCGCACGGTGCGCATGAAGCGGGGTGAGACGGGTCGGCTTGTCTGGTACTGGTATTGGGTCGACGGCAGCCACACGGGAAGTCAAATCGATGCGAAGCTTCGCCAGATCAGGACGAAGATCCTCGGCGGCGAGCGAGCGGCCGCGGTGATCGCGGTGACGACCACCTACAGCGACCAACCGGCGGACGCTGTGGCGGATCTCGATCGCTTCATGACCGCCCTCGGCGGGCTCGATGACGCCTTGGCGCGCCTCGCCCGACCGGATGCGGCGGCGACGCAATAACGCGCGGAGAAGAGCTGTGTGTGGGATCGTCGGTATCATGGATGCGCGGGGCACGCGGCCCATCGATGGGCAGCTGCTCGCGCACATGAACGACAGCCAGCGTCACCGGGGTCCCGATGATTCGGGTCTTCACATCGCACCGGGTGTCGGCCTCGGCCACCGTCGGCTGTCGATCATCGATCTGGCCTCGGGCCATCAACCGCTGTTCAACGAAGATGGTTCGGTCGCGGTCGTCTACAACGGCGAGATCTACAATTTCCAAGCCCTGGCGGAGGAGCTGATCGCGGCGGGCCATCAGTTCAAGACGCGCTGCGACACCGAGGTGATCGTCCACGCCTGGGAAGAATGGGGCGAAGCCTGCGTGGAGCGCTTCCGCGGCATGTTCGCCTTCGGCCTCTGGGACGAGACGCGCAAGACCCTCTTTCTGGCGCGCGACCGCATCGGCATCAAGCCGCTCTACTACGCGGTGCTGCCCGACGGGCTGGTTCTCTTCGGCTCGGAGCTCAAGTCGATCCTCGCGCACCCTGCAGCGCCGCGCGACATCGAGCCGAGCGCCGTCGAGGACTATTTCGCCTACGGCTACGTGCCGGACCCGAAAACGATCTATGGCGGGATCGCCAAGCTTGCACCCGGCCACACGCTGACGGTGCAACGCGGCGCGCCGGTGCCGCCGCCGCGCCAATACTGGGATGTCACGTTCGACACCGCGCCGATGGGCGACGAGCGCGCGGTGTGCGAGGCGCTGGTCGAGCGGCTGCGCGAGGCGGTCGACATTCGCCTGGTCGCCGAGGTGCCGCTCGGCGCCTTCCTTTCCGGCGGCGTCGATTCGAGCGCCGTGGTCGCGATGATGGCCTCGGTGTCGGACGATCCGGTCAACACCTGCTCGATCAGCTTCAGCGACGGCGCCTACGACGAATCGCGCTACGCCGAGGTGATCGCGAAGCGCTACGGCACGCGCCACCACGTGCAGCGCGTCGATGCGGATTCCTTCGACCTGGTGGAGCGGCTGGCCGGCATCTACGACGAGCCGTTCGCCGACAGCTCGGCGATGCCGACCTACCGCGTGTGCGGCCTCGCACGCGAGCGGGTGACCGTGGCGCTCTCGGGCGACGGCGGCGACGAGGTGTTCGCCGGCTACCGGCGCTATCGCTGGCACCACTATGAGGAGCTGGTGCGCCGCCGGCTTCCGCAGCCCCTCCGCGGCCCGCTGTTCGGCCTCGCCGGCACGCTCTATCCGAAGCTCGATTGGGCGCCGCGGCCGCTCCGCGCCAAGGCGACGCTCCAGGGCATCGCCCGCGATAGCGTGGGCGGCTATTTCCACAGCGTGTCGATCCTGGTGGACGGCCTGCGCCAGCAGCTCTACTCCGACAAGATGCGCCGCGCGCTCGGCGACTACCACGCCTCGGAGGTGCTGCGGACCCACATGCATAACGCGCCGAGCGCGCATTACCTGGACAAGGTCCAGTACGCCGACATCAAGACCTATCTGCCGGGTGACATTCTGACCAAGGTCGATCGCGCGAGCATGGCGCACTCGCTCGAGGTTCGCGTTCCGCTGCTCGACCATCACTTCGTCGAATGGGCCGGCACCCTCCCCGCCGCGGCCAAGCTTCGCAAGCGCGAGGGAAAATACATTCTCAAGAAGGCGATGGAGCCGCATGTCGACCCGGCGGTCATGTATCGCGAGAAGATGGGCTTTGCCGTGCCGCTCGAGAGCTGGTTCCGCGGACCCTTGCGCGAAACCTTGCGCGAGGCGCTGAGCAGCGAGGTCCTCGGCGACACGGGGCTGTTCGACATGCGCTTCGTCGGCGAGCTGGTCGATCAGCATCAGTCCGGCGTGCGCAATCACAGCGCGCCGCTCTGGGCGCTATTGATGTTCCAATCGTTCCTGCGCGACGTTCATGGACGGCCGGGACGCGCAAGCGCGGCGCCCACCGTCGAGCCGAGCGCGGCGGCGCAGGGTGCCTAGCCGGCGGCCGACGATCGCATCGCGCGTGGGGCGCTGCGGGATCGCGCTCCTGCTCCTGATCGCCGCGGCGACGCTCTTAGGCCCGAGACAGCATGCCGCGGCCCACGATCTCACCGCCACGGTCGCCAAGGTCAAGCCGAGCGTGGTCGGGATCGGCGTCGAATCCTGGTATCAGGCGCCGCGCCTGGTCGCGAGCGGTTTCGTCGTCGCCGATGGGCATCATGTCGTGACCAACGCCCACGTGATTACGATCGAGCTCGACGCGACGATCGGCGAGGAACTCGTGGTCTTCGTGGGCCGCGGGCGCGAGGCCGACGCGCGCCAAGCCCGCATCGTGACGACCGACCCGATCCACGATCTTGCGCTGCTGCGGATCAAAGGCGCGGCGCTCCCGGCGCTCCGTCTCGGAGATTCCGGGCGGGTCGCCGAAGGCCAGGACATTGCCTTCACGGGGTTTCCGATCGGCGGCGTGCTCGGCCTCCACGCTGCGACGCATCGCGGCATCATCGCAGCCCGGGTGCCCATCACGATCCCCCAACGGCAGGCCAGGAGCCTCACGCCGCGCATGATCCGCGAGCTGCGCGACCCGTTCGTGGTGTTCCAGCTCGACGCCGTCGCCTACCCCGGCAACAGCGGCAGCCCGCTCTACGACCTCGAGGGCGCGGTGGTGGGCGTCATCAGCAGCGTGTTCGTCAAGGAAAGCCGCGAGCGGGTGTTGCAGGATCCGAGCGGCATCACCTACGCCGTGCCGGCGATCCACGTCGAGGATTTGCTCGAGGCGATCGCGCGCTAGAGCTCTCTCATTGGCATTGACGCAAATGCGTCATCGCAGGTGATCCCACCCGCTCGGGATTTGCTCTAACCGAGCGCGGACGCGAGGCTCAGACCGGGACCGTGCCGCGCAGCAAGATGCGCATCATCTCGCGCGGCTCGTCGCCGAAATCATCGATCACTTTGTGCATGGTCGCGCGATTGTCCCAAATCACGATGTCACCCGCCTGCCAGAGGTGCCGGTAGACGAACTGCGGCTGGCTGGCGTGCGCGATCAGGCGATCGAGCAAGGCATCGCCCGCCTCGAGCGACAGGCCGACGACATGATCCATGCGGTTCGCGTTGAGGAAGAGCGCCTTGCGCCCCGAGACGGGATGCGTGCGCACCATCGGGTGGGAGACCGCCGGCGTCTCCCCCTCCTCCTCGTCGCTCCGCACGGGCACCCGCGAGGCGTTGCGCCGGCAGAGATATTTGTGGACCGCCCGGCGCCCCGCGACCTCGGCGCGGAGCGGCCCGGGCAGGGCCTCGTAGGCGCTGAACAGATCGGCGAACAGGGTGTTGCCGCCCGCCTCCGGAACCCGTGTGGCATGGAGCAGCGTCGTCGAGCAGGGTACCGCCATGTAGGAATCGTCGGTGTGCCACTGCTGGCCCTGTACGATGCGTTGTTGGTCGCCGCGCTCGTCGCGCTGCGTCGAGGCGATGAGGGAAATCTCCGGATGGTCGGGGTGACGATAGGCGCGGATCAGCTGGCGCTGAGGCGCACCGAGGCAGCGAGCGAGCGCGAGAAAGGCCGCCGGCGTGACCGGCCGCCCGGTCCGCAGACAGAGCACGCGGCTCCGCCGGTAGGCCGCGCGAAGGCGCCGTGCGTCCGCGGCATCGAGCCCTTGCTCGATGCGACAGCCCGCCACGATCACCCCGAACCCAAAAGCCCCGTTTAGATCGCCAAGCGCGCTCATTGCGTCCCCTCATTCGGATCGTTTTCAAGGTGTCACACCCGGTCGAATTCTGCTAGCAGGATGCCCATGACGCGTGCCAAACCCAAACGCCGCCGGGCGAAGAAAGGCGGTGCCAGCCGCCTCGAAGCGTTTCGCTTTTTCGACAATCGCGAAAAGTATCTTCTGTTCGTGACCACGACCAACGAGAAGGCGGTGGTCGCCGAGCGCGTTGCGCGCGAGCTCAAATATCTTCACCCCAAGCCGCCGGCGCTTCGCGTCTTCGATGCCGGCATGGGCGACGGGATGGTGCTCACGCGGGTGATGCGGCGTGCCCACAGGCACTTCCCGAGCGTGCCCTGGTTCGTGGTCGGCAAGGAGATCAGCATCGAGGATGTGCGCCTCGCGCTCGACAAGCTGGTCGATCGCTTCCACGAGCATCCGCTCATGGTCGTCGCGATCACGAACATGTACTACACGGAAGCGCCGCAGCTCATGCCCAGCAAGCCCGAGGCCGCGCGCGCGCTCAATTGGATCGAGGTGCCGCTGAAAGGCTCATCGACCGTCGCCTTCGAGGAGCAAATCGGCGAGATCGTCCCGACCCTCGCCAAGCCCTGGGCGGTGACGACGAGCCCGACGTCGGGCAACCCGATCTATGTGCGGCCCTCGGTGCTGGTCCTCTACCGGGAGGATCAGCGCTTCCCGCTTGACCGGATCATTCCGCGGCCGGGTGAGACCAACGGCCTCTTCGATCTCATCATCGCGTCCCAGCCTTATCGTGCCCGTGTCCCGAGCGACGCCAAGGTGCGACGGGTGATCGCGCCCCTCGCCGGTGCGCTCGCGCTCGGCGGGCGCATGATCACGATCCAAAGCTATGGCGACGATCCGGGAATGGAAATCATTCACGGCGTGTGGCCCGACGACAATCCGTTCCAGACGCCGCGCCAGGAGCTGCTCGACGTTGCGCGCCACACGCTCACCGAGCAAGGCGTGCGCGGTCTCCGCTATGCGGCGGGGCCTGACCGAAGCGCGCTCTTCCGCTATGCGCTTCATACGATGAGCACCGAGTTCCGCGAGAGCATCGGCACCTCGACGCTGTTGGCCGCGTGGAACGCCGCCACCTATGTCGCCCAGATCGAGGAGGACCGTATCGCAGAGGCTCTCCGCGGCACCGACTATCTGGGGGTCACGAGCGAGGTGCTGCACCGCCACGCGGGTCTCTGGTTCAACGACGAATCGTTCCTAATCACCCGTCCGCGGTAGCCGCCGCGGCAGCGCGCGATCAGCGCCAGCCCGCGCGGTCGGCGACCCGCAGCGCCTCCGCATTGTGCTGACCGAGGAGGCCCAGGTCGAGGTCGTCCGCCTTGAAGTCCCCCCACGCCGCGACCACGGCCGAGGGCGGAATGTCCGCCCGGATCGGGTATTCCTGGACCACATCCGCGTAGATCCGCTGCGCGTCGTCGCTCGCCAGGAACTCGAGAAACCGAACGGCGTTCTCCCGGTTCGGCGCGCTCGCCACGACGCCCGCCCCGCTCACGTTCACATGCACACCCGTGCTGGCCTGGTTCGGCCAGATGATGCCCACGGCCTCGGCTGCCGCGCGATCCGCCTCCTTGTCGGAGGTTGCGAGGCGCGCGAGGTAGTAGTGGTTGGCGAGGGCCACGTCACATTCACCGGAGGCCACCGCGCGGATCTGATCGCGGTCGCCGCCGCTCGGCTTGCGCGCGAAATTGGCGACCAATCCGCGCGCCCAGACCTCCGTGGCCTCCGCGCCCTGCCGGGCGATCATCGCCGCGAGGAGGGATTGGTTGTAGACGTTGCTCGACGAGCGCACGCAAACCCGCTCCTGCCACGCCTCGGCCGCGAGGTCCGCATAGCGCGCGAGCGCGTCGGGGGCGACACGGCCCTTGGCGTAGATGATGGGGCGCGCCCGGACCGAGAGCCCGAACCAATAGCCCTCGGGGTGGCGGTATTGCGGCGGAACCAACGCAGCGAGCGTCTCGGAGGCGACGGACTGCAGCACCCCCGCTGCGTGGGCGCGGTGAAGGCGGCCGGCATCGGCCGTGAGCAGGAGGTCGGCCGGGCTCAAAGAGCCTTCCGCCTTGAGGCGCTCGAGGAGCGCGTCGGCCTTGCCGCTCACGAGGTTGACGGTGATCCCGGTCTGCGCCGTGAATGCGTCCAGCAGTGGGCGGATCAGGATCTCCTGCCGATAGGAGTAGATGTTGAGCTCGCCATCATCGGCCTCGGCGGGCGGTGACACCGCCAAGAGCACTGCAGCGAGGGTGGCGACGCCGGCGGCGAACAGTCGACAAAATCTGTGGCGCATTGATCCATCCGTTCTGCGAATGCGAATGAGTTGCATTTTCTACCTCGGGACTGCGTGGCGAGTCAACGCGTATCGCGCGCAATGCGCAAGGGGTCTCGCCCCGGGGGGTCTCATCCGGGGGTCTCGTCCCGGCTAGCTCGCGGAGACGGACCTGTGCGCTTTCGCAGGACGGCAGCGCTCTGTAGTCTGCACGCACGCGCGACGCGAGCGCCATGGAGGGGATCTTGCAGCACGACGCGTTATTCGACGAATTAGGTCTGCCACAATCCGACCGGAGCGCCGGCGACATCGCCGTGCGCACCCCGATCGACGGCACCGAGATCGGGCGCGTGCAGTCCGCCGACGCGGCGGCGCTGGACGCCACGGTCGGCCGCGCGGTCGATGCCTTCCAGGCCTGGCGGGCCACCCCTGCCCCGCGCCGGGGTGAGCTGATCCGGCTCTTCGGCGAGGAGCTCCGCGCCCACAAAGAGCCGCTCGGGCGCCTCGTCACCCTCGAGGCCGGCAAGATCGTCGAAGAGGGGCGCGGCGAGGTGCAGGAGATGATCGACATCTGCGATTTCGCCGTCGGCCTCTCGCGACAGCTCTACGGCCTCACGATCGCCTCGGAGCGCCCGGGCCACCGGATGATGGAGACCTGGCACCCGATCGGTGTCTGCGGCGTGATCAGCGCGTTCAACTTCCCGGTCGCGGTGTGGTCGTGGAACTTCGCGCTCGCCATCGTCTGCGGTGATCCCGTGGTATGGAAACCGTCGGAGAAGACGCCTTTCACCGCGCTCGCCTGCCAGCGCCTCTTCGCGCGCGCGGCGGAGCGGCTCGGCGACGTGCCCGCCGACCTCTGCCAGGTGGTGATCGGCGACAGCGCAATCGGCGCCAGGCTCGCCGACGACCCCCGCCTGCCGCTGATCAGCGCGACCGGTAGCTGCCGAATGGGGCGGGCACTTGCGCCGCGCGTCGCGGCCAGGCTCGGCCGCTCCATCCTGGAGCTCGGCGGCAACAACGCCATGATCGTGACGCCGAGCGCCGACCTCGACCTCGCCGTCCGCGCCATTCTGTTCAGCGCCGTCGGCACGGCCGGGCAGCGGTGCACCACGCTCCGCCGCGTGATCGCCCATACGGATGTGCGTGAGGCGCTCATCCAGCAGCTCACGCCGGCCTATGCCAGCGTGCCGATCGGCTCGCCCTTGGAGGAGGGCGTGCTGATGGGCCCGCTGATCGATCAGCGAGCCTACGACGCGATGCAGAGCGCGTTGGACAACGCACGCGCCGATGGCGGAACGGTGACCGGCGGCGGGCGCGTGCTTGCCGATCAGTATCCGGATGCGTGGTATGTCGAGCCTGCGATCGTCTCGATGCCGGCACAAACCGAGACGGTGCGCGAGGAGACCTTCGCGCCGATCCTCTACGTCATGGGCTATGACGCGCTCGACGACGCGCTCACGATGCACAATGACGTACCCCAGGGGCTTTCGTCCTGCATCTTCACGAACGATGTGCGCGAAGCGGAGACGTTCCTCTCGTCGGTGGGCAGCGACTGCGGCATCGCCAACGTCAATATCGGGCCGAGCGGTGCCGAGATCGGCGGCGCATTCGGCGGCGAGAAGGAGACGGGCGGCGGCCGCGAATCGGGGTCCGATGCGTGGAAAGCCTACATGCGCCGGGCAACCAACACCGTGAACTACTCGCGCGCCCTCCCCCTCGCCCAAGGCATCTCGTTCGACGTGGGTTAGAGAGCAAATCCCGAGCAGGTGGAATCACTTGCGACGACGCATTTGCGTCAATGCCAATGAGAGAGAGCATGTCGCGTGAGCAAGGCGAGCGTGAGACGCGCTAGCGGCGCAGCCAGTCGCGCCACGCATCCAGCGCCTCGACGATCCCGGCTCGACCGAAACCGACGCGGAAGCGATCCATCGGCACGGGCGTCAGGTCGGATGCGAAGTTGCTCGCCGGAAGCAGCAAGATCCCGGTATCGGCGAGAAGCCGGTCCGTGAAATGCTCGACGCCATCCGCACCCAGATAGCGCGGGAAGCCGATGCATCCGCCCTCGGGCACCGACCATTGGAACAAGCCGGGGAACGCGGCGAAGAACGCGCTCAACAAATCGAGGTTGCGTGCAACGAGCGCCCGGTTGCGCGCGAGGATCCGCGCGCGGTTCTTGAGCGCGATGGTCGCGAGCAGCTCGCTCGGCGCGCCGTTGCAGATCGAGAGGTAGTGCTTGTAGCGCTCGAGCCGCGCCAGAAGCCCGCGATCCTGCGCGGCGATCCAGCCGACGCGAAGCCCCGCCAGCCCATACGCCTTCGACATGACGTTGAGCGACAGCCCACGCTCATAGACGTCCGCGACCTGGGGCAGCCGGCGCGAGGGATCACGCTCGATGAGGCGGTAGACCTCGTCGCTGAATAGCCAAATGCCCCGCCGGCGGCAGAGCGCGACGAGGGCGTCGAAGCGCTCACGTTCCAAAACCTTTCCGGTCGGATTGTTCGGGAAGTTGATCGACACGAGAGCCGTGTTGGGCCGCAGCGCGGCTTCGACCGCATCGATATCGAGGCTCCAGCCGTCGGCGGCGTCGAGCGCAACGCCGGTCACCGCACATTGCGCAAGCGGCACCGTCTCAGCCGATTGGTAGTTCGGCGTCACCACGACGGCGTGATCCTCGGGCCCCAGCATCACGCGCATCGACGCGTAGATCGCCTCCTCGGCGCCCGCGAAGCACAGGATGTTCTCGGGCGTCATGGCATCGTAGGTCTCCGCAACCGCCGCGCGGAGGGCGGGCGTGCCCTCGGTCTCGATATAGCCGAGCCGGAGATGCTCGAAGGCCTCCCGATCGGCGTCGGACGCCATCGCGAGCAAGTCCGCGATGCTCAGGCTTTCGGCGTCGGACGCGCTCAGGAGATAGCGCGCCTTGAACTCCCACGCCGAGAAGAAGACCTCGAGCGCGAAATCCTTCATCGCCGTTCTCCGCCACGCCGATTGCCGCGACACGAGCAACCCGGCCTTGGAGAAGCCAGGCATGCGGGAGCTTGTTGGTGATGTGTCATCCGCTCCCCCCGACGGGGGCGCAGGCGGCGCGCGTTACGCGGTGAGGCGGCGGCCCGTCGTGCGGTCGAAGAAGAGCAGCGTCTCGCTGTCGATATGGAGCTCAACCGGATCACCATCGGTGAACTCCTGCACGCCGGCAACCGTGAGGACCAGATTCACGCCCGAGAGATCGACGCCGACCGTGGTGTGGGTGCCGAGCGGCTCGAGATCGTTCACGACGCCGCGCCGGTGGGATTCCGCCGAGGTCGACGCCACGATGCGCACATGCTCGGGCCGCAGCCCCACCTCCACTTGGCGCACGTTGCTGGGCAAACCATGCTCCATGTGCGACGGAAGGTCCAACCTCACCGAGCCGATGGTGACCGATGCCTGACCGTTCTCGCGCGTCAGCTCGCCCGGCACGATGTTGATCGGCGGGTTGCCGACGAACTTCGCGACATCGCGGTCGGCGGGCTCGTCATAGAGGTGCTGCGCCTTCGCGATCTGGCGCACCTCGCCTTCGAGCAGCACACAGACCATGTCGGCGAGCGCGAGTGCCTCGGTGTAGTCGGGCGTCGCGAAAATGAACGTGCGGCCCATTTCACGCTGCAGGCGCTTCAGTTCGGTCCTGAGCTCGATGCGCAGCATGAAATCGAGGCTCGACAGCGGCTCGTCGAGCAGGAAGAAGCGAGGCTCGCGCACCATCGCGCGCCCCAGCGCCACGCGCTGACGCTCGCCGCCGGAGAACGTCGCCGGGAGCCGGTCGAGGATGTGCTCGATCTTGAGCAACGTCGCGATCTCGGCCACACGCTGCTTGATCTCCGCCTTCGGCGCCCGCGCGAGCTTGAGGGGCGAAGCGATATTCTCGTAGCCGCTCTTGTTCGGGTAGAGCGCCAGATTGTCGAAAATCATCGCGATGTCGCGCTGGTTCGGCTGGAGCCTCGTGAAATCCTGCCCCTCGACGAACACCGACCCCGATGTCGGCGCTTCGAGGCCGGCGATCATCCGAAGCGTTGTCGTCTTGCCCGCGCCGGCCGGGCCAAGCAGCACGATCAAGGAGCCGCGCGGCACCTCGAGGCTCAAGTTCTTGACAGCCTCGACGGAGCCAAAATTCTTGGAGATCTCGCGTAGCTCGAGAAGCGGCTCTGCCATTGTTTCGCCGTTTCGCTCTAGGTGTTCAGCCGCACGCCGGAGGCGGCGTCGAACAGCGCCAGCACTTCGGGGTCCGGCACGATCATGACGGAACCGCCTTCCTCAGCCTGCGTGCCCGTCGGCACGATCAGCTTGATGTCGGTGGTACCGACACGCGCGGTCAGAACGGTCTCGGGGCCTTGCGGTTCGACAGCGACCACCTCGGCGGTGAAAGCGCCCGGATCGCCGTCGCCGACGACCGTCATCGTCTCCGGGCGCATTCCGACGATCACCTCCGCCCCCGCACCGATCCCCGAGACGCCAACCCGTTCGGGAAGCGGGATGATTGACCCGTTCTGCGCAACGACGGGGCGATTATCCTGCTGTTGGAACTCGCCTTTGACGAAGTTCATCGGCGGATTGCCGAGGAAGCTCCCGACGAAGGTGTTGTCGGGATAATGATAGACGTTATGGGCGGTGTCGTATTGCCGAAGGGCACCAAAATCCATCACCGCGATGCGATGGGCGAGCGACAGCGCCTCGATCTGGTCGTGCGTCACATAGATGATGGTTTGCCCGGTCTCGGCCTGGATGCGCCGCAGCTCGCGCCGCATTTGGTTGCGCATCTCCGCCTCGAGGTTACTCAGCGGCTCGTCGAGCAGCAAAATGTCGGGGTTGGTGACAAGCGTCCGCCCGATCGCCACCCGCTGTAGCTCGCTCGCGCCGAGCTCAGCCGGCTTCAAATCCAGTTGTGAGCTCAGGCTCAGGAAGTCCGCAACCTTGGCGACCTCGCGCTCGATATCGGGGCGGCTCATGCCGCGCACCCTGAGGCCGTACTCGATGTTGCGCCGCACGGTCATGTGGGTGAACACCGCATAATCCTGGAACACGAGGCCGACATTGCGCGAGCCGGCTTGCGTGCCGAGCACCGATTGACCGTCGATCAGGATGTCGCCGGACATCGGTGTTTCCAAGCCGACGATCATGTTGAGGGTGGTCGATTTACCGCAACCCGACGGTCCTAGGAGCGCCATCGTCTCGCCTTCCTCGACGGCGAGTGAGACGTCGTCGACGGCGACGAGTTCGCCGTATTCTTTCCGCAGGTTGACGAGCTCGAGCTTGATCTTTGCCATGGTGACCCTAGCGCTTGATCGCGCCGAGCGTCAGGCCGCGGACCAGATGACGCTGGATGAAGAACCCGACGACGACGAGCGGCACGATCGAGACGGTCGCGAGCGCCGCCTGGATGCCGTATTGCTGCCCGGACGTCGCGCTGAAGTATTTCGAGAGCTTGACCGGGATGGTCTCGACGTTGGTGTAGGTCAGAATCAGCGCGAACAGGAACTCACTCCAGTTCAGAATGAAGATAAACAGCGCGGTCGCGATGATACCGCCCTTGATCAAGGGCACGGTGACCTTGAGGTGCGCCCCCCAGCGCGACATGCCGTCCATCATCGCCGCCTCCTCGATCTCCTGAGGCAGGTCGTCGATGAAGCTCTTCAGCATCCAGGTCGAGAACGGAACGGTGACGGCCGCATAAGCGAGAATCAGGCCCCAATAAGTGTCCGTGGCCTCGATCCCCGGCGCGCTGAACATCACCACGAAGGGGATCGCGATCGCAATGGGCGGGAACATTCGCCCCGATAATATGAAGAATGGCGTGAAATTCCCCCCGAATCGGTATCGCGCGATGGCAATTGCGGCCATGAAACCGACCACAAGGGACAAGATGGTCGCCAACACCGAGATGATCACCGAACCCCAAATGGATTGCCACGCGGACTTATTGAGGAAGTCGGCGATCGCGCCGCTGACACCCGATTTGTCCGCCTGCCGGTCCGACGTGTCGCCCGTCTGCGCCGAGGCGTCACGCTTTTCCCGCAGCACCGACGGCCACAAGATCACCAGATAGTTGGTGACCGTCGCGTCGCCCGACACCCAGACGGGCGGCGTCGTGACCCACTCGTTCGAGGGCTTGAACGAGGTGGAGACCATCCAAAACAGCGGGAACACGGCAAACAGCAGCCCCGCCGCCAGGCCGATGCCGCTGCCGATCCCGAATTTGCGTGGCGGCATCTAACGTTTCTCCAGCAACTCGTAGCGGATCGGCTTCAGCATCATGTTGATCATCACCACCGTGATGACGAGCACGATGAAGCCGGCGGATCCGGCGTAGGCCAGGCGGAAATCCTGGAAGCCGAGCTTGTAAAGATAGAGGCTCATCGTCTCGGTCGCGGTGCCTGGTCCGCCACGCGTCAGGATGTAGATCTCGTCGAAGAGCTTGATGACCTCCATGCCGCGGATCACGAACGCGATGATGATCACGCCCCGCATGTTGGGCATGATGACGGTCCAAAAGATCCGCCAGTTGCTCGCGCCGAGCACGGTCGCGGCGCGGATCGGGTTCTCCGGCACCGCATTGAGGCCTGAGAGCAAGATCAGGAAGAAGAGTGGCGCCCAGTGCCACACCTCGGTGATCACCACCGCGAAGAACGCGAGGAGTCCGGTGTTCAACCACTGCAGGTCGGCGCCCGTCGCGCTGCCGCCGATCCAGCCCAGAACCTGGTTCACGGGGCCGGTGTACTGGAAGAGCATGAACCAGGTGTAGCCGACGACGACCGGCATGATCATCATCGGGGTGAGCAGCGCGGTGAACCAGATGCGCTTGCCCCAGAATTTCTTGAGGAAGATGGTCGCGAGCCCGAGACCGATGAGGAACTCGAGGCAAAGGCTCAAAACCGAAATGAGAAGCGTGCGGCCGAGCGCATCGAGGAAGCGCGGCTCGTCGGTCACCAGGTAGTAGTAATTGATGCCGTGCGAGACATCGCCCGAGAAGACGCTCCCGACGGCCTCCCAGATCGAGGTGCCGTAGGTCGGCTGCCATTCGGTCAGCGCAACCAGAAATTCGAGACCGAACGGGAAAATCAACATGGTGATCAGGAGCAGCTGAACAGGCGTGATGAACAGCGTCCCGATGTAACGCTTGTCGTTGGGGTCGAAGGCCCGTGCCCGCACCTCTTTCCGAGGTGCGGGCACGCCACCGTTCGCGGTTCGTGCAACCACTGTCGTCAGAACCTAGTGAGCTGTCGTGACCGGTTCAGGCCTACAGCACCCACTTGTCGACGCCTGCCAGCTTCTGGAGCGGCTCCGGATACATCCTGGCGAGGAAGTGCCAGGTCTCCTTCTGCTCCTTCTTGCCGAGGCGGCGGGTGATGCGATCCTGCTCCTTGGCCGTGTCCTTCATGGCCTCTTCCGGCGTCTTCTCGCCGTTGTAGGCCGCGACCAGGTTGACGTCGAGCGCGTTGAGGTACTCGGCGGCGCCGCGGAGCTCGATCTCCGGCACCGCGTCGACCACCGCTTCCGCGTGCGTCGCGAGGAAGTCGCCCGGATACGAGTTGAAGAACTCCTCCGACGGCGAATGGAAATGGTTGTTCCGCCACGGATCGAAGTACCCGCCCTCGTTCGGAATCGAGCGCATCGACATTGTCGGGCCCGTGAGCCATTGCGAGTAGCAGTAGGCCGCTTCCTGGATCGGCGAGTAGTTGCTGACCACGAAATCCCACGCGAAGGCGTGGATGCAGGAGCGCATCAGCTCACCATTGTGCATCGTGCCCGGCACCTTCGACACCCCGGTCTGCGTCGGCACACCGTTCTCATCCTTGCCGGCGATGACCGACTGCGACCCGACCGGGTCGTTGCTGTAGCGCCAGAGCGACGGCCAACCGAACTCGCAGAAACCGCGACCACCCGCGTAATACTGCGCGTAGTTCTCGGTGAAGCCATAGGTGAACTGCTCGATCGGCATATACTCGTGGAGCGCGATCAGCTCCTTGAGGGTCTCGATGCTCTCCGGCGAGCCGGCCATCGAGTTCATGTCCTCGTCGAAGTAGAAGTGACCCTTCGACTGGACACGGGTCATCCAGTGGAACTTGTTCCAGAACGGCGAGCGATATTCGAGCGCGCCGAAGAAGTCGTTCGCACCGTCGTGCATGTCGGCGACGAGCTGGTCGTACTCGGCCCAGGTGTGCACCAACTCACGCTTCGATGTCGGCGCCTTACCGGCGGCGGCGAGCTTGTCCTTGCGGTAGCTCAGATGCCACCAGTCGCCGTCGCAGTAGAGCCCGTAGGTCTTGCCCTTGTACTTCTGACCGAAGTCGGAGACCGGGAATTCGAGCCGGTTGGGGCCTTCGTAGACCTCAGGATCGTACTTCTCCATGAAATCCTCGAGCGGCCGCGCGGCACCGGACTCGGCGAGGTCGGGCAGGCTCAGCGGCGCCGGGATCATGATGTCGTAACGGCCGGTCTTCGCCACCGCTTCCTGCATCGCCTTCTGATGCGTCTCGGTGACCGGCACCTCGATCAGCTCGACGTCGAAGCCGGTGAGCTCCTTCCACTCCGCGCTGAACGGCGAGAGGTTGCCGCCCGAGCCGGAGGGATACATGACGCTGATGGTTTTCTTCGGAGCGTCGGCGAAAAGCGCCTTTGCGCCGTTGATCGCGCGCTCTTCCGGCGTGCTGCCTTCAGCCGCCCAGGCGCGCTTCACGCCGAAGGGGGCGTCGCGCATGATCGCGGAGATCGCCGCGCCGCCAAGGCCGAGGCTCGCCATGCCCTTGATCAGATCACGCCGCGAGACGCGGTAGTTGTTCCGATCGACGTGCATGCCCCAGAGCCGATAGAGCTCCTTCTTCAAGATCTCTTTCTTTTCCGAATGCGACATGAGTTCGTGCTCCCTGTTACAACTCGCGCCTGCAGCGGACGCCGCAGGCCCCTAACCCTCAATACTGCAACTCGGCAGGCGGCCGCAAGCGTGCGGCACCCATTTCCGTCTCACGCGGGCGCGGAGGATACAGGCCCGGCACGCCTTGTCAAACAAGACCGATTGGGCGCGGTCTCCTATACTCAGGCAACAATCCGAGAACGACCCGGGAAATTGCCGGCATGCGGCGGGTTCGCGCGCACGGGCTATCCAAGCCCAGCTTGCGCGACGGGCGCATCAAGGTTCAGAAAAACGTGGCGACTCGGCCTAACGCGGCCTGGCGCCAGCGCCCGTGATGCCGGCGAGAGGGGTACGGGAGATAGAAGGATTCAGAGAACGCGTGCCTTACCGACTTTCTCCATGACGTGGCTCAGCCACAGGGGCGTGCAGCCCACCGACCGAGCAACGCGTCCTCACATAATCATCATTTCGTCGTGGTTCGTTCACCGCGACCGGTGAGAACACCGGCGGCGGACCACCTCGAAGGAGCAAAACAGCGATGCCCCGAACCACCGATCGAGCCCGCGCCCCCAGGTCCCGTGCCGCCGCCTACGAGGCATCGGAGGATGTCCCGGTCAACCCATCCGATGCCGCAACCCTCGGCGATGTCGTGCAGGGCCGCTTCTCGCGTAGAGCCCTTCTCAAGGGCGCTTTGGCGACATCGGCGATCGCCGGCCTGTTCGGATCATCGCTCGCCGCGCGCGAGGGCGAGGCCGCAAGCGGCGGCTTCGCCTTCGACGAGATCGGCCACGGTGTCGACGAGACCCACCACGTTGCCGCCGGCTACGACGCCGATGTCTTGATCCGCTGGGGAGATCCGGTCGAGCCCGGCGCGCCCGCCTTCGACCCGGCCAATCAAACCGCAGCAAGCCAGAGCAAGCAGTTCGGCTACAACAATGATTTCGTGGGCTTCGTGTCGCTGCCCTACGGCTCGAGAAACGCCGCGCACGGGCTCCTTTGCGTCAATCACGAGTACACCTCTGAGGAGGTGATGTTCCCGGGCGTCGGCGAGTACGATGAAACCTTGAGCCAGGCGACTCGCGAATTGGTCGAGATCGAGATGGCAGCCCACGGTGGCTCGGTGACCGAGGTTCGTCGCGCCGCGTCGGGCAAGTGGCAGGTGGTCGCGGACAGCCCCCTCAACCGGCGCATCACCGCGCTCGCCACCGAAATGCGGCTCACCGGGCCGGCCGCCGGCCACGCCCGGATGAAGACCACGGCCGACCCAACCGGCGCGCGCGTCATCGGCACGATAAACAACTGTGCCGGGGGAATCACGCCCTGGGGCACCTATCTGATGGCCGAGGAGAACTTCCACGGCTATTTCAGGGGCACGCTCACAGAGGATCATCCTGAGGCCCGCAACCACGCGCGCTACGGCGTGCCGAAAAACTGGTACGCCTGGGGCCGGTACCATCGGCGCTTCGACATCGGCGCGGAGCCGAACGAGGCGAATCGCTTTGGCTGGATCGTCGAGGTCGATCCCTACGACCCGCAGTCGCTCCCCGTGAAGCGCACGGCGCTCGGGCGGTTCAAGCACGAGGGCGCGGAGCCCATCGTCAATGGCGACGGCCGCGTCGTCGTCTATTCGGGTGACGACCAGCGCTTCGAGTATCTCTACAAGTTCGTCAGCCACGGCCGGTTCGACCCAGCGCGGCGCGGCGCCAATATGACCCTGCTCGACGCCGGCACGCTCCATGTGGCGCGCTTCCACGCCGACGGCACGCTCGACTGGCTGCCTCTGGTCTTCGGCACGGAAGGCCTCACGCCGGAGAACGGCTTCCACAGCCAAGCGGACGTGCTGATCGAGACCCGCGCCGCGGCGGACGTCTTGGGCGCGACCCCGATGGATCGGCCCGAGGATGTCTCCGCGAACCCCCTGACCGGCAAGGTCCATGTCATGCTGACCAACAACAGCAAGCGGACGGCGAACCAGGTCGACGCCGCGAACACGCGCGCCGAGAACCGGTGGGGCCAGATTGCCGAGCTGACGCCGCCCGCGGGCGACCACGGCGCGCTTCGCTATGGCTGGGAGATCCTGGTGCAGTGCGGCGATCCGAAGGACGGCGCGGTGGGCGCCACGTGGAACCCCGCGACCTCGCGCAACGGCTGGTTCTCCTGCCCCGACAACGCGGCGGTGGATGGCCGTGGCCGGCTCTGGATCACGACCGACCAAGGCAGCGCCTGGTCGGAGGTCTCGGGCACCGCCGACGGCGTCTGGGCGCTCGAAACCGAGGGTGCCGCGCGCGGCACAGGCAAGATGTTCTTCCGGGTCCCGATCGGCGCGGAGATGTGCGGCCCCTGCTTCGCACCCGACGATCAGACCCTCTTCGTCGCCGTCCAGCACGTCGCGACCGACGGAACGGAAACCTATCCCGGCTTCGAGCGGCTCTCGACCTACGAAGACCCGGCGACGCGGTGGCCCGATTTCGACCCGGCGATGCCGCCGCGCCCATCAGTGGTCGCGATTACGAAACAGGGAGGCGGCCAGATCGGCGGTTGAGCCGACGCGCCCGCACGCCGGCGGGCTCCCTGCCGGGTTCAGCTATTCCGCGGCGACTTGCGGCCGTAGACCAGCCTGAAGGCGGCGAGCCAGCCGCGCTGCCACTGCACGCCATCGCCGCGCGCCAGCGGGCCGTAGGGGTTCTCTTCGAGCCGCGCGCCGGCGATGCAGGCGTCATACCCGTGCTGATAGGCGCGGGATGAGCCGTCTTCCTTAACCGATTGCGACGTTTCGATGAGTTCCATGGCCGACGCTTTGCGATCTCCGCAAGGAGTAGGTAGTTCCCGCTATGATCTCAAAGTGCGGCTAAGAAAGATGTAATGGCGGTCACAGCTGGCACACGCCGGGCGCCGGTTCGCTAGAACAAGCCCACGATCTCCCCGGATTCATCGACCGCGATCGAGTTGGCCGCGGGCACCCGCGGGAGGCCGGGCATGGTCATGATCGCGCCGCAGATGACGACGAGGAACTCGGCGCCGCCCGAGAGCCTCACCTCGCGGATCGGCACCACGAAATCCTCTGGCGCGCCGAGCAGCGACGCGTCCGCCGAGAAGCTGTACTGCGTCTTCGCCATGCACACCGGGTAGTGGCCAAAGCCGCCAGCCTCGAGGTCGTCGAATTGCTTGCGGACCGCCGCATCGCCCGAGATGTCGTTCGCGCCGTAGATCTCTTGCGCGACCGTGCGCACCTTGTCCCACAGTGGCATGTCGTCCGGATAGAGCGGCGCGAAGGATGACGGCTTGGTGTCGATGGTCTCGACTACCTTGTGCGCCAGCTCGATCGTGCCCGCGCCACCCCGCGCCCAGTGATCGCATTCGACCGCGTCGACGCCGAGCGCCGCGCAACCATCTTGAACGGCGGCGCGCTCGGCCTCGGTATCGGCCGAGAAGCGGTTGATCGCGACGATCACGGGCACGCCGTAGCGCGAGACGTTTCGCACGTGGCGCGCGAGGTTCGCCATGCCCGCCTTGACCGCGTCGACGTTCTCGCTGCCCAGCTCCTTGCGCGGCACGCCGCCATGCATCTTCAACGCGCGCACGGTGGCGACGATGATCGCGCAGTCGGGGGCGAGACCCGCCTTGCGGCACTTGATGTCGAAGAACTTCTCGGCGCCGAGATCGGCGCCGAAGCCGGCTTCGGTGACGACGTAGTCGCCGAGCTTGAGCCCGGCTTTCGTCGCGATCACCGAATTGCAGCCGTGGGCGATGTTGGCGAAGGGCCCGCCATGGACGAGCGCCGGGTTGTTCTCGAGTGTCTGCACCAAGTTCGGCGCGATCGCGTCCTTGAGCAGCGTCGTCATCGCGCCATCCGCTTGAACCGCGCGCGCCCGCACGGGCTTGCGGTCGCGCGTTTGCCCCACAACGATATCGCCGAGGCGCTTGCGCAGATCGTCGAGATCCTGCGCCAGGCAGAAGATCGCCATCACCTCAGATGCCACCGTGATGTCGAAGCCATCCTCGCGCGGAAAGCCGTTGGGCACGCCGCCGAGTGAGGAAACGACCTTGCGGAGCGCCCGGTCGTTCATGTCGACCACCCGCCGCCACGAGACCCGGCGCGGATCGATGCCGGCCTCGTTGGCCCAATAGATGTGATTGTCGACCATCGCCGCGAGCAGATTGTTCGCGGCGCCAATGGCGTGGAAATCGCCCGTGAAGTGGAGGTTGATGTCCTCCATGGGCACGACTTGCGCATAGCCGCCGCCGGCGGCGCCGCCCTTGATGCCGAAGCACGGCCCGAGGCTTGGCTCGCGCAGGCAAATCATGGTGCGCTTGCCGATGCGGTTGAGGCCGTCGCCGAGACCGACCGTGGTCGTCGTCTTGCCCTCGCCCGCCGGGGTCGGCGTGATCGCGGTCACCAGGATCAGCTTGCCGTCCGGCTTGTCCTTGAGCGATTCCAGATAGCGAAGATCGATCTTCGCCTTGTCATGCCCATAGGGGATGAGATGCTCGCTCGCGATGTCGAGGCGGTCCTCGGCAAGCTCGAGAACCGGGCGCTTGTTCGCCCTCCTGGCAATCTCAATGTCGCTGAGTGGTGCTTCGTGCTGCGACGCCTGGCCGTCGGGCATGGATCGTCCCCCCATCGGTTGGATCACCACAACGGCCCGTCGGGACCGCGTGGATGATTACTCAGAGGAAATATGATTCACTGTTGGTCACAGTGCAACAGACCTCGCCAGGGACCTTGCACGTCGAATGTCGCGGTCGAGCGGCGGTTGAAAACAACGCACGCCCAATGTCACACTGCCGCGCGACACCGCGATGACACGTTGGCGAGATCAGCCGCTTGGGGGCGTCATGAAGAAGCATCCGCCACTCGACGATGCCATCCTGGCCGAAGCGCGGAAGACGCGGGACAATCTGTTGGCGGCGCGCCACCTGCCCGGCCTCTTCTACACCTCGCCCAACATCTTCGAACACGAGATCGATACGATCTTCTTGAAAGAGTGGCTCTGTGTCGGGCGCGTCGAGGAGTTTGCCGAGCCCGGCGACTACCGCGCCATCAGGATTGCCGGCGAGCCGCTTCTGGTCGCGCGCGACAAATCTGGCACGCTCAACGCGTTCCGCAACCTCTGCCGGCACCGGGGTGTGGAGGTCGCCACCGGTGAAGGCAACCTCGCGCAGTTCACGTGCCCCTATCACGCCTGGGTCTATGACCTGGATGGCGCGCTGGTCGGCGCCCCACACGCCAAGGAGCTCGAGGGCTTCGACCTCGCCAAATGCGCGCTCCCGCGGATCAAGCTCGACACCTGGGGCGGCTATATCTTCGTCAACTTCGATCCCGACAGCGTGAGCCTTGCGGACCATCTGGACCAAGACGGCGTGCGCGAATTCGCGCGCTTCCTCCAGCCCGAGAACACGCGCGTCTCCGACCGCTTCGTGTTCGAGGTGCCGTGCAATTGGAAGTTCGTGCCCGAGAACCTGATGGACATGTACCACGTCGGTGTCATCCACAAGGAATCGTTCGGCGGGCATTTCCCGGTCGGGGACTTCCGCTTCAATCTCCGCGAGCGCGGCTACAACGCGACCTACGAAAGCTACACCATGGCACCGAAGGGCGTGACGCTGTTCGGCACGATGCCGTGGCTTCGCGACAAGGTGACCGACAAGTTCGCCTGCACGACATGGGTCCGGCCGACGATGAACATTTTCGGCCGGCATGATCTGATCCAGCCCTGGGTCGCCATTCCCATCGCCATCGATCGCACCCAGGTCTCGATCTACACCCAACTCCCGGAGGCCTATTTCGACGAGCCCGGGTTCGCGGAAAAGAACCAGATCTATGCGGACTTCATCCGGCAGGTCGCCACCGAAGATCAGGCGATGCTGGAATCCCTGCAGAACGGAGTCGGCTCACGCGGTTTCGAGCCGGGGCCGACCGTCAAGCTCGAGCGCGCGATCCACCACTTGCTGAACTACTATCTCGACAAGCTGATCGGCGACGACGAGGCCGCGCGGGCGCGGCGTCTCGCCGATGGGGCGGACGCGCTGGCGCAAGCCAAGGCGCGCCACCCGGACGCGCGTGACGGCGGCTATTCGACATCCTTCCACGCGGCAGAGTGAGGGAACGTCATGAGCGAGCAGCGCACACTCACGGATCTTTTCAAGGAAGAGCTCACGCTCTGCGAGGTCGGCCCCGGGCAGACCGTCGCCGTTCTTACCGAAGGCGATGAGCTGCGCGACTATGCGGCGGCGTCGCTCGCGGCATGCCGCGACCTCGGCGCGACGGTGATCGACGTCAACGTGCCGTCCGATGCCGCGATGGACGCGAGCGAACGCATCGCCAATGTCGGGCAAAATCCGCTCTCCCAGCATCCCGAGCTGCTGCAGCAATGCATGGACGCCGACATGGTGGTCGATCACATGCTGCTCCTGTTCTCCCATGAGCAAGTGGCGATGCAGAAGGCCGGGACGCGCGTGATCTTGATCGTCGAGCCGCGCGAGATCCTCGAGCGCCTGTTCCCGAGCCCGGCCCTCCGGGCGCGCGTCGAAGCCGCGGAGAAGCGCTTGGCGAACGCGAGCACGCTGCGCTTCGTCAATGAGGCCGGCACCGACATCACCTACGCGCTCGGCGGCACGTCGATCCTCACGGAATATGGTTACACCGCGACGCCCGGGCGTTGGGACCATTGGCCGGGCGGCTTTCTCGCAACGCTCGGCATTCCCGACGGGGTCAGCGGACGGGTCGTGATGGACGCCGGAGACATCGTGTTTCCGCTGAAGAAGGCGCTCAAGGAGCCCGTCGAGTTCATCGTTCGAAACGGCTGGGTGAAGGAGATCAGCGGCGGCGACGATGCCGAGATGATCCGAGCCTTCATCAAGACCTATGACGATGCGCGGGCCTACGCCATCTCCCACATCGGCTGGGGCCTCAACGAGCGATGCGCGTGGGACCCGGACCTGCCGGGCATCGGTATGGATGGCCGCGCTTATTACGGCAACGTGCTGTTCTCTCTCGGACCGGACACCGAGTTCGGTGGCGACAACGACACGCCCTGCCACCTCGATTTGCCGATGCGCAATTGCTCGCTCTGGCTGGACAACGACCTGATCGTCGAGCACGGCGAGGTCGTGCCCGCGGAGATGCGGCCTTAAGCCGGGCACGGCATCGCTGCGGCGACGGGTGCCGCCAATTCATGCCCGGTTCAGATGGGCCCGGCTACAGTGGCCGCATGCTCCGAACCGCCGCTCTTGTCGCGCTCTGCGCCAGCATCGCGTTAACCACCCTGACCGGGCCAGCGCCAGCCGCCCTGGCGCTCGACCAGGACCGGGCACGTTCTGCCGTGGAATCGGGCCAGGCCCTGCCCCTCGGCGCCGTTCTGCGGAGCATTCGGCAACAATATGACGGCCGGCTGCTCGATGCCGATCTGAGGCGCGGCAGCGATGGGCGCTGGGTCTACGTCCTGCGTATCCTCCGACGCGACGGGCGCGTGGTCGGGATCATCGCGGACGGCCGCACGGGAAACATTCTCGGTGTTCGTTAGAGGCATGCCATGCGTGTGTTGATCGTCGAGGACGAACCCGATCTTGCGCGCCAAGTCGCCGACGCGCTGCGCGGGGCGGGCTATGCCGTCGATGCGGCGTCGGACGGCGAGGAGGGCCACTTCCTCGGCGACACCGAGCCCTACGACGCCGTCGTGCTCGATCTCGGCCTGCCCAAGCTCGACGGGCTATCCGTGCTCCGCCAATGGCGCGGCGACGGCCGCGCAATGCCCGTGCTGATTCTCACGGCACGCGGCGCCTGGAGCGAGAAGGTCGCGGGCTTCGACGCGGGCGCTGATGACTACCTCCCGAAGCCGTTCCACATGGAGGAGCTGCTGGCGCGGCTGCGCGCCCTGATCCGGCGGGCGGCCGGGCACGCGACCTCGGAGATCGCCTGCGGGCCCGTGCGGCTCGACACGGCCGCCGCGCGTGTGACGCTCGACGGCGAGCCGATCAAGCTCACGGCGCTCGAATATCGCCTTCTCGAATATCTCATGCATCACCGGGGCAAGGTGGTGTCGCGGACCGAGCTCGTCGAGCACCTCTATGACCAGGACTTCGATCGGGATTCCAACACGATCGAGGTGTTCGTCGGCCGGTTGCGCAAGAAGATCGGCGCCGATCTGATCCAAACCGTCCGCGGCCTCGGCTATCAGCTTGACGAGCCCGGCGCCTAAGCGCGGACGCACGGGCCTGCGGCTCGATTCGTTCGCCTTTCGCCTAGTCGTCGGCGCCGTCCTGTGGGCGATCGTGGCGCTGCTGGTGGGTGGGATCGCGCTCTCCTCGGCGTTTCGCAATTCCGTCGAGGAAAGCTTCGATGCGCGCCTTACGGTCCAGCTGGAGAGCATCGTCGCCGCGAGCGATGTCAGCGCCGACGCCGGTGTGACGCTGAGCCGCACCCTCGGAGAGGTGCGCTTCGAGGAGGCTTACTCGGGCTGGTATTGGCAGATCCAAGACGACCGAGGACGCCTGATGCGCTCGCGGTCTCTCTTCGACACCGTCCTCGCCTTGCGCCCGCCGCCGATCGACGGAACCTTGGCCGCCCAAGACATCACCGGACCCATTGACCAGGCGCTGCGCGCCGTCACCCGTCTCATCACGCTCCGCGGTCACCAGTTCACCGTCAGCGTCGCGGCCAACCGCACCGAGGTCGAGGCCCAGGTCGATCGGTTCAACGGCACCCTGGTCTGGTCGTTCGGCGTGCTCGGCGCCGGCTTGATCGCCGCGGTGTTGATCCAGGTGCGGGTCGGGTTGCGCCCCTTCGGGCGTCTGCGGGCCGGCCTCGCCGCCATTCGCCGCGGCCGTGCCGAGCGGCTCACCGGGCGTTTTCCGTCCGAGGTGACGCCGCTCGCGGATGAGCTGAATGCGATGCTCGAGCAAAACGCCGCCGTCGTCGAGCGCGCGCGCACCCACGCCAGCAACCTCGCCCATGCGTTGAAGACGCCGCTTGCGGTGCTGGCCAATGAAGCCGCGGCGAACGAGCCGGCGCTCGCGCAGACCGTCGAGCGGCAGGTTGCGACGATGCGGCGCCAGATCGATCATCACCTGGTGCGCGCACGGGCCGCCGGTGCGGCGCGCGTGCTCGGTGCGCGCACGCCGGTGGCGCAGGCGATCGACGACCTCGCGCGCGTGCTCACCCGCGTGCACGCCGAGCGCGGCCTCGCCGTGGCAACCGACATCGGGGGCGATCTTTGGTTTCGGGGCGAGCGTCAGGATCTCGAGGAAATGGCGGGCAACCTGATGGACAACGCCTGCAAATGGGCCAAGTCCCGGGTACGGGTGGTAGCGGCGCGCGAGGACGCGCACTTGTCGATCGCCATCGAGGATGATGGCCCCGGCCTCACGGACACCGAGATCGAGGCGTTGTCCGGGCGCGGTGTGCGGCTCGACGAGAGCGTGCCGGGCAGCGGCTTCGGGCTGGCCATCGTCCGCGACATTGCCGGCCTCTATGATGGCGCGCTCAGGCTCGAGCGCTCACCCGCCCTCGGCGGCTTGCGCACCGTCCTCATCTTGCCGGCGGCCGAGGCGTGACGCCCTCAGACCGCGACCCAAAGGGGCCTAGCCGAAGACGAAGTCGTTGGCGTCGATATCCGTCTGGCTCACGCCGACGAAGGTGATCGAGTAGGAGGCGTGGCTGACCAGGGCGTCGCCACCCGACGACGAGATGCTCAGATCGCCGAAGCTCAGCCCCGTGCCGCTCATGTCGACGGTGTCGACGCCGTCCTCGAAGTCCTCGATGCGGTCGTCGCCCCAGTTGCTGTCGAAGACGAACGTGTCGGCGCCCGCATCGCCCCAGAGGCGATCGTTGCCGCCCGCACCGTTGAGCAGGTCGGCGCCGGCCCCTCCTGCCAGTGAGTTGGCGCTGGAGTTCCCGAGCAGCTGATCCGCATCGTCGGAGCCGCGCACGCGCTCAATCGACACCAACGTGTCGGTCCCGCCATCACCATCGCTTGCCGTGCCGGCGCCGAGATCGACCACGGCACCACTCGCGGCACCGGTGTAGTCCGCCCAATCGCTGCCGCGGCCACCCGCTAGGAAGTCGTCCCCGGCGCCGCCGATCAACGTATCGTTTCCGTAGCTGCCGTAGAGCGAATCGTTTCCGGCGTTGCCGATCAGGGTGTCATTGTGCTGGCCGCCGTTGATGGTGTCGTTGCCAGAGCCGCCCTCGAGCGTGTCGGCGCCGCTCGTGCCGGTGATCGTTTGATCAGGATCCGGGTCGCCACCGCCCGTATCACCACCGCCCGTATCACCACCGCCCGTATCGCCACCGCCGGTATCACCACCCGCGGTGAAAACGAAGTCGGTTTCATCCAGGGTGCCGTCGGCCACACCGAGAAATTGGATCGTGCCCTGCGAGCTCAAGACGTTTGCGCCAGCCCCGTCATAGTTGATCACGAGGTCGGTGAACGCCAGCCCGGTCGCGCTCAGGTCGACGCTGTCGACGCCATCTTCGAAGTCCTCGACCTTGTCGTCGCCCCAGTTGGTTTCGAACACGAACGTGTCCGCGCCCGCTTCGCCCCAGAGGCGATCATTGCCGCCTGCGCCGTTGAGCAGGTCGTCGCCCGCGCCACCGACGAGCCAATCCGCGCCGACACTGCCAGTGAGCTGATCCGCATGATCGGAGCCGCGAACCCGCTCGATGGAATTCAAGGTGTCGGTCCCGCCGTCGCCGTCGCTCGCGGTGCCGGCGCCGAGATCGAGGAGGATCCCGCTCGCCGCGCTGGTGTAGTCGGCCCAGTCGATGCCCCGGCTGCCGTTCAAGAGGTCATCGCCGGCGCCGCCGATCAGCGTGTCGTTTCCATAGCTGCCGTTGAGCGAATCGTTCCCGGCGTTGCCGATCAGGGTGTCGTTGTGCAGTCCGCCGTTGATGGTGTCGTTGCCAGAGCCGCCTTCCAACGTATCGGGGCCGCTCGTCCCGGTGATCGTTTGATCCGGGTCCTGGTCACCGCCGCCGCCGGTATCGCCACCGCCGGTGTCTCCACCGCCTGTGTCGCCACCGCCCGTGTCGCCACCACCCGTGCCGAGAACGAAGTCGCTTTCGTCCAGCACGCCGCTGGCCACGCCCAGAAGCTGGATCGTGCCTTCGACGCTGGAGACGTTGGCACCGGCGCCGTCATAGCTGATCGAAAGGTCGGCGAAGGTCAGACCGGTCCCTTCGAGATCGAGGAGGTCGAGACCGTTCTCGAAATCGATCACCGTGTCGGCACCGAAGCCGGTACCGAAGATGAAGCGGTCGGCGTCGCCGCCGCCCGTCAGCGTATCGTTGCCGGCGCCGCCGATCAGCTGATCCATGCCCGCGGCACCGTTCAGAGTGTCATTGCCCGCGCCTGCGGTGATGACGTCGTCGCCGAGCGACCCGGCGAGGCTGTCGGCATTGGCGCCGCCCGCCAGGGTCAAATCGACGACATGCGTGCCGAGGTCCAGGTCGTTGATGTCGAGCACGCCGCTCGCCACGCCGTCCAGCTGGATCGAGCCGGCGTCGCTCGCGACCTGTGCGCCGCTGGCGTCGTAGCTGATCGAAAGCTCGAGGATCGTGAAGCCCGCGCTACCGAGGTCGAGCACGTCGAGACCATCCTCGAAATCAACCACCGTGTCGGCGCCGAACAGCCCACCGAAGACGAACGTGTCGGCGCTGCCACCGCCGGTGAGCGTGTCATTGCCGGCTCCCCCGTCGAGGACGTTGCTCACACCGTTGCCGACCAGCGTGTCATTGCCGCTTCCACCCTTCGCGGCCTCGATCGTCACGTTAAAGGCGATCGCGATGTTGTTGACCATCAACGAACTTCCGCCATAGGTTCCGATCGAGCTGAAGGCGCCCTCATTGAGGTCGATGAGCACCCGGCCGGTCTCGCCGGAGGCGTCGAAGGTGTCGAAGCCGCCGGCATCCCAAATGGTCTGAATGACGTCGTTGAGGTTGGAGAAGTCGTAGACGTCGTCGCCGGTCGCGTGGCTCATGTTCGCACCGTAGAGGTGCTGCAGCGTGGCGATGTCGTAGAGCTGGAAGGTGATCGGCTCGACCGACCCGTTGCCCGGCACGCCGTTGTAGGACATGACCGTGTATTGGCGGTTCTCCTCGTCCGGCGGCAGGTCGGTGTGCGCTTCGTGATCGTGCGGGTGGGCAAGCCCGAGCGCATGGCCGAGCTCATGAATCATCGTGAAATAGGCGTAGTTGCCCTCGTTCGGCGTGAGCTGCGAGGCGTAGCGGTTGTTGATCCAGATATCGCCGCCGATATCCCAATAGGTCGATGGGTAGTAGGCCCATGCGCCGGTCCCCGACGGCAGGGTTGCGTTGGCCCAGGTGATCTCGGCTTGGTTGATCGACGAGGTTTCGCTGAACGTGATATTCGCGAAGGTCTCGACGTGGTCGAGAATCACGCGCGCCGCGTCCATCTGCTGCTGGTTGAAGCTGCTGAACCCGTTCCGCTCCGCGGCGTCGGCCGCGTAGTAGGACGGCACCGAGCTCAAGAACATGAAATCGAGCGACACCGCGGTGCCCACGGGATCGCCGTAATTCCATCGATAGGCGTCCATCACCTCGCCGGTGGAATCATCCCGCGGAAGAAGTGCGTCGATGTAGTAGGACATGCCAACCCCCTCGCCGAAGCCACCTCGGGCGGCCGGCGCGTCGCTGCGACACACGGCTCCCAAGTCGGCTAATTGTCGGATTTCCCTTTTAAGATTTTGTTATTTCTTGAATTCGAACCGAATTAGCGCGGAAATTCTCTGAATTTCGCGGGCCTGTCAACAATTTATTGAGATTCAGGAAATTTTAATCCGCGATTCTACTTCGCTATTATTCTAGATTCGGTCGAGTTTTATTTAAGACTCGCGGAATGCGCGAGAAAACCCATCGCGCAATGGCTTAAAGAGATAGTTGAGTACCGTCCGTCCCCCAGTACGAATGAAAACCTCGGCCGGCATGCCGGGAACCACGGTCTGCTCGCCCAGTCGCGACAGCTCTTCGTCCGTCAGCTCAAGGCGGGCGCGATAATAGGGCAAACCCGACTGCTCGTCGACCAATCGATCCGCAGAAACGGCTGTCACCGTGGCTTTCAGCGTAGGCGTGGTTGTTTGATCGAGGGCCGTGAGGCGGACGTCGGCCTCCTGCCCCGGCGTCACCTCGTCGACATCTTCGGGGCGCACTTGCACGTCGATGGTCAGCGCGTCCTTGTCGGGCACGATTTGCATGAGCACTTCGCCCGGCGCGACGACCCCACCGATGGTATGCACCGAAAGACCGACTACATGCCCGGTTGCGGGCGCCAAAAGCTCGGTGCGCTGCAAGACATCCTCGGCCGCGAGGAGTTGCTCGCGCAAATCGAAGATGCGCGCCTCGGCCTCGCGCAGATCGGCCACCGCACCCTCGCGAAAACCGGTGACGAGCTCGATCTCGCGCAGCGCCGCCTCGCCGATCGAGCCGCGGGCGCGGGCGATCTCGGCAAGCCGCTGCCCGCGCTCACCCTTGAGGGCGGCGGCCGTGCGCTCCAGCTCCAGTACGCGTGTGATCGGCACATGCCCCTTCTTGAGAAGCTTGTGCTGGGCCGCGAGCTCTTGTTGGATCAACTCGATTTGCCGCGTCTTTGCCGCCACTTGTGCCTCGAGGCCGCGGATTTCCTCTCTGAGCAACGAGGGCTGCGTCTTGAGGACGGCGAGGCGCCCCTTCAGCGCCGCGTGCCGTGCCGTGAAGAGAGCGAATTCGCCATCCAGGATCTGGGCGACCGACGGCTCGGCGAGCCGGCGCAGCTCCAGAGCGGAGGGAAAGGCGAGCGGCGGCAAGGCGCCGCCCTCGCCGACATGCTGCTCCGCCTTGAGCCGGACACGGCGCGCGCGCAGCACGTCGAGTTCGGCCTGCAGGATCGTGCGGCGCGCGCCGGCTTGGGTGGCGTCGAGCCTGACCACGGGCTGCCCGGCGCGGACGTGATCGCCCTCGCGCACGAGCAGCGCGGCGACGATCCCGCCTTCCAGATGCTGAACCTCCTTGCGGCTGCTGTCGACGACGATCACGCCGGGTGCGATGACGGCGCTGCTGAGCGGCGCGAGCCCGGCCCAAATCCCAAGCCCGCCGACCAGCACGCCCACCGCCGCGAGCCCCGCGATCGCATAGCGGCGGACGGACGAGCGCGCCTCGCTCATGCCGCGCTCTCCGGCAAGGTTTGCAGCAGCGACGCCGCCGGCTTTTTGCGCGCGGTCGCGGCGGCCGCCTCCGATTGAGGCACCTTCAGCGCGGGCGCGGGCTCACCCGGACGCGACGCCAGGACGTCGTCCTTCGCGCCGAAGGCAAGGCGCTCGCCTCCTTGGAGAATCAGGATTTTGTCGACCGCCTCGATCGCGCTCGGACGATGCGCCATCACCACGCACGTGCAACCGCGCTCCTTGAGCCCCTTGATCGCCTGCGCCAGGGCAAGCTCGCCATCCCGATCGAGATGGGCGTTGGGCTCGTCGAGGACGACCAAGGCGGGATCGCCGAAGAGCGCCCGCGCCAAGCCGATGCGCTGACGCTGCCCGGCAGAGAGCGCGCTGCCGAGCGGGCCGATGCGCGTGTCGTAGCCATTGGGCAGGCGCAGCACGGTCTCATGGACGCCGGCACGCTTGGCGGCGTCCAGCACCGCCTCGGCGGGCGCGCTGTCGTCGAAGCGGGCAATGTTCTGGCGCACCGTGCCGTCGAAGAGCTCCACGGTCTGCGGCAGGTAGCCGATATGCTGTCCGAGCGCCGCCGGGTCCCATTGCTCGAGGGCGGCGCCGTCGAGGCGGACGGCACCCGCGACCGGCCGCCAGACCCCGACAAGCATGCGTGCCAGGCTCGATTTTCCCGCACCCGACGGCCCGATAACGCCAAGCGCTTCACCGGCTTCGAGCTTGAAGCTGAGCTTCTTGATCAGCGGTGTCGTGCCCCCCGGCTCTCGGAGAATGGCTCCCTCGACCGTGAGCTTGCCTTGCGGCGCCGGCAGCGGCATCGGCGCCTCGGGCGCGGGATGGTGCGCGAGCAAGCGCCGGATTCGGCGATAGGCGCCCCGCGCATTGACGAACCCGCGCCAGTTCGCGATCGATTGCTCAACCGGCGCGAGCGCGCGGCTCATGATGATCGAGGCGGCGATCATGGCGCCCGGGCTGAGCAGCTCCTGGATTGCGAGGCTGGCGCCGACGCCGAGGATCGCGACCTGGAGAAAAAGGCGAATCCCCTTCGAGAGCGCGGTGAGCGAGCCCAGCCGGTCGTTGGCGCGCGTGTGATCGTCGAGCGCGGCGTCGCGCTGCGCGGCCCAGCGGGCGGCGAGCCGCGGGGCGATGCCCATCGACTGCGCGGCCTCGGCGTTGTGGAGGCCGGCCTCGGCCAACGTGGACGCCGCGGCGAGCTTGGCGCTGCCCTTTTCGATCGGTTGGCGGGTCGACCATTCGTTGATCAGCGCGATCACGAACAATGCCAGCGCGCCGCCGAGTGCGACGGCGCCGAGCAGCGGGTGCAGCAGGAACACGAGCACGATGTAGATCGGCGCCCAGGGCGCGTCGAAGAAGGAGACCAGGGCTTGCCCCGCGATGAACTGGCGGAGCGTATCCAAGTCGCGCAGCGTACCGCCGCCCCGGCTGTCTCCGGTTGCCAGCCGGTGGGCGAGCGCGGCGCGCCAGACCTCGGATTTGAGCACCGCGTCCGCCTTGAGCCCGATGCGCGACAAAACCCGCGAGCGGAGCCCGTCGAAGAGCGCCAACACGGCGAGCAAACCGCCCGCGATCAGCACCAGCATGATCAGCGTCTCGCCGCTCCGGCTCGGCAGCACGCGATCGTAGATCTGCAGCATGAAGAGCGGGCCGGTGAGCATCAGCACGTTGACCACCAAGCTGAAGCCGCCCGCCAGCGCGATGACGCGCCACAGGGGAGCGAAGATGTCGATCGACTTGCGCACAGCCGCCATGACGCCGCCCGTGAGGAATCGGCGCCAATATGCTTGCCGGCTGTTAACGCTCACCTAAAGTTGACTGGACACGGCGGTCGAAAAAACCCGCGCCCTTGCGAGCGCGGGTTGAGATCGATTACGGACAAGTGGTCGGCCCATCGTGGGCCGAGCATCAGGCTAACCAAGCGTTAACGGCCCGTCGGTGACTGCCGTCACACCCTCGCGCGGACGGCCGCAGTCGCATTGTGGTCTCGCCGTGATGCCCCTAGAGTGGCGGCTCCTCCGCGCGCCAAATGGAGACGTCAGATGCGCCACGTCGTGATCGGCGGGACCGGGATGACCCGCTTCGGTAAGTTCTTGGACGCAAGCCTGAGATCGCTCGCGGAGCGGGCGGTCGCCGATGCGCTGCGCGATGCCGATACCGCGACGGACGAGGTCGGCATGGTGTTCTTCGGCAACGCCGCGGGCGGCCTGCTCAGCGGCCAGGAGTGTGTGCGCGGCCAGGTTGCGCTGCGCACCACCGGCTTGCTCGGCCGGCCGATCGTGAACGTGGAGAATGCCTGCGCGTCATCCTCGACGGCGTTTCACCTCGCGCATCTCGCCGTCGCGGCCGGCCAGTGCGACGTCGCCCTCGCGATCGGCGCCGAGAAGATGAGCAACGAGGACCGCACGGTGCCGCTCAAGGCGCTCGAATCGGCGGCGGACGCCGAGGAGTTCGAGGCGCTCAGGAAGCGCATCGCGCCCGACGGCGCCGGCACGGGCTCCGTCTTCATGGATCTCTATGCCAGCATTGCGCGCGCCTATCTGGACCGCACCGAGGCACGTGCGGAGGACTATGGCCGCGTCTCGGTGAAGCAACGCCACGCCGGGGCGCTCAACCCGATGGCGCAGTTTCAGGCCGACGTGACCCTCGATGAGGTGATGCAGAGCCGCATGATCGCGGCGCCGCTCACGCTCATGATGTGCTCGCCGATCGGTGACGGCGCGGCGGCACTCATCCTGATGAGCGACGACTACGCCAAGCGCAAGAACATCCAACCGGTCACGGTGCATGCGAGCGTTCTTCGGTCGGGCCAGGAGGGGACCGCGGGCACGAGCCCGGTTGCGCAGGTGGCCGCGTCAGCCGCTTACGAAGCCGCAGGCCTCGGGCCCGACGACATGAACGTCGCCGAGATTCACGACGCGGCGGCGCCGGCGGAGCTCGTGCTTTCCGAGGAGCTCGGCTTCTGTGCGCCCGGCGATGGCGTGAGCCTGCTGCGCTCCGGCCGCACCGCGCTCGGTGGGGACCTCCCGATCAACCCAAGCGGCGGCCTGATCAGCCGTGGCCACCCGATCGGCGCGACCGGCGCGGCCCAACTCGTCGAGCTTGCGGACCAGCTGCGCGGGCGCGCCGGCGCGCGGCAGCGCGAGGGCGCGCGCTTCGGGATCGCGGAGAATGCCGGCGGCTGGATCGGCAACGACGCCGCAGCTGCCTGCGTGACGATCCTCGGCGCGACCCGCCACTAGGCAGGCGCGACGGGCCGCAGGCTGGCGCTACTTCCCTTTGTAGTCAGGCGGTCGCCGCTCGATGAAGGCGGCGACACCTTCCTTCATGTCGTCGCTGGTCCAGTGCAGATCGCCCATCATGTGCTCGAGCCTAAGCGCGGTGTCGAGCGGCTGATCGGCCTGATCGTTGACCAGGCGCTTGGTGCGGCGGAGTGTGAGCGGGCTCTTGGCCGCGAGCTCCGCGACCAGATCGTCGACCGCCGCGACCAGCCGCTCCGACGGCACGACCTCGTGCACCAAGCCCCAGGCACACATCGTCTCCGCGGGCACGTGGCGCGCGGTGAACAGCAGATATTTGGCGCGATTGACCCCGATCTTGCGCGGCAGGCGGACCGACGATCCGGCGCCCGGCACGAAGCCGTAGGTGGCGTGCGCGTCCCCCATCTTGGCACCGGCCACGGCGATCACGAGATCGCAGCAGAGGATGAACTCGAGGCCGCCAGCGAGCGCGATGCCGTTCACCGCCGCGATCACCGGAAGCGGCAAATCCTCGAGCCGGCGCGTCACCGCCATCAGCCGTTCGAGGAAGCGGCTCCGGGTGTCGTGCGGCCTGCCGGTCGCGGCTTCCTGAACGAAGGCAATATCGCCGCCGGCGCAAAATGCCCGCCCGCGCCCCGTGAGCACCAGCACGCGCAGGGCGGGATCGGCTTCCGCCGCGTCGAGGGCGCGATCGATCTCCTCGATCATCAGGGGGGTGAACGCGTTCATGACGTCCGGGCGGTCGAGGGTGAGCCACAGCGCCGGGCCGCGCTTTTCCAGCGCGATGGTTTCGAAGCTGTCGGTCGCTACCTCGGTCATGGGCCGAGATGATATCTTGGATCGGAGCCCGAGACCGCCCCAAACGGCGGAGATTCGCAACCACAACTTGGAGGCGCACGTGACCGAGCATGCCGGCGATCCCCCCGCGGGCGATGCGCGTGCCCTGTTGTCACTCGATGGTCGTGCCGCGCTGATCACCGGCGCCGGCCAGGGGATCGGGCGCGGCATCGCGACCACCCTCGCCGCTTTCGGCGCGACGATCGCGGTCAACGACATCGATCGCGGCCGGGCCGATGCGGTCGCCGCTGAGATTCGCGCACAAGGCGGCAGCGCGCTGGGCTTCGGCTGCGACGTGACCGACTTCGATGCCGTGATGGCGATGGTCGCGGATGCCGAGAGCGCCTTCGGCAAGGTCGACGTGCTGGTGAACAATGCGGGCAACGCCGGCGCGCATAAGGCGCTCGGCGATTGGCAACCGTTCTGGGAAACCGATCCCGCGGAATGGGAGAACTGGCTCGGCACCAACTTTCGCGCGGTGCTTCACACGGCGCGCGCCGTCATGCCGGGGATGAAGGAGCGTGGCTTCGGTCGTCTGATCACGATCTCCTCCGATGCGGGCAGGGTCGGCGAGCCGCACTTCGCGGTCTACTCCGCCGCCAAAGCCGGCGCGGCCGGCCTGATGCGCGCGCTGGCGAAGGCCGGCGGGCGCTACGGCATCACGGCCAACACGATCGCGCTCGGCGGCGTCGACACGCCTGGTGCGACATCGATGCTGCCCGACGAGGAGTCGATCAAGCGCATGCTGCGCCACTACGTGATCCGCCGCATCGGCACGCCCGAGGACGCGGCCTATATGACGCTCTTCCTCGCCTCGGACGCCGCGAGCTGGATCACCGGCCAGACCTACCCGGTCAACGGCGGATACTCGTTCTCCCAGTAAGGCGCGTTCCTCGTTGGCATCGGACGTCCTGAGCGGCCAGAATGCCGCCGCGGAACAACCGACACGGGACATGCGGGGGAGCCAATGAGCGATGCAGCCGTCACCACGGAAAAAACCGGGCGCGCCGGCGTCATCACCATCAACCGGCCCGAGACGCTGAACGCGCTCGACATCGCGACATTGCACGCGCTGGACGCGGCGCTGGCCACACTCGAAGCCGACGATGCCGTCCATGTCATCGTCATCACCGGCGCGGGACGGGCCTTCGTCGCGGGCGGCGACATCGCCGATCTCGATTCGCGGCAGGGCCTCGCGCATTACGAGGAGTTCGCGCGCCTCGTCCACGATGTGTTTCGCCGCATCGAGACCTGCGACAAGCCGACCATCGCGGCCGTCAACGGCTTTGCGTTAGGCGGCGGCGCGGAGCTCATGCTGGTGACCGATATTCGGCTGCTCTCCGAGAAGGCCAAGGTCGGCGTGCCCGAGATCACGCTCGGGCTTTTCCCGGGTGCCGGTGGCTCGCAGCGCCTGATCCGCCAGCTCCCGCTTTGCCGCGCGAAGGAGCTTATGTTCACGGGCGATCATATCGGCGCCGAGGAGGCCTTGGCGCTCGGCCTCGCCAATCGCGTGATCGCGCCGGATCAGCTCATGCCGGAAGCCCTCGCGCTCGCCGAGCGGATCGCCGCCAAATCGCCGCTCACGCTCCGCCTGCTCAAACGCACGCTCGATGCCGGTGCCGACATGCCCTTGCCGGCGGCGCTCGCGCACGAGCAGGCGATGATCGGCCTCGTGCTGGATAGCGCGGACGCGCATGAGGGCTGCCGCGCCTTTCTCGAAAAGCGCGAGGCGCGCTTCACCGGAGCCTGAGCCATGGATTTTCGCCTGACCGAAGAGCAGACCATGATGATCGAGACCGCGCGGCGGGTGGGCGAGGACTATGGCCTCGACTACTGGCGCGATCTCGATGCGCGCGGCGGCTATCCCGGCGAAATGTGGCGCGCGATCTGCCAGGCCGGGCTTTGCGGCATCGCGCTGCCGGAAGAGCATGGCGGCGCGGGGCTCGGCATGCTCGACATGGCGCTCGCGATCGAGACGCTCTGCGCGACGGGCGCCGGCTGCACGCTCGCGCAGCTCTTCATGACCAACCCGATCTTCGGCGGTGTCGCGATCTCGAAATACGGCTCGGACGAGATGCGGCGCACGCTGCTGCCGCCGCTGATCAGCGGCGAGCTCGAATGCTGCATGGCGCTGACCGAGCCCGACGCCGGCACCAACACGCTCGAGATCCGCACCTTCGCCGAGGCGCACGGCAATGGCTGGCGCCTCAACGGGCGCAAGATCTGGATCTCGGCCGTGCCCGCCGCCAAGAAAATGCTCGTCATCGCCCGCACGAAAAAGGTCGAGGACGCGGAGCGGCGCACCGACGGCATCACGCTTTTCCTCATCGACGTCGAGCGCGAGGGACTCAGCCATGCGGCAATCGACAAGGTGGGCACCCGCTGTGTGCCAGCGAGCAACGTCTATTTCGAGGACACCCCGGTCGCCGGCGACGAGCTGATCGGCACGCTGCATGGCGGCTGGAAGGAGCTGCTCGACGTGCTCAACACCGAGCGCATCGTCACCACGGCCGGGCTGGTCGGCACCGTGCAGCTCGCGCTTCGCCTCGCGGTCGACTATGCCAACGAGCGCAAGGTGTTCGGCGACAGGCCGATTTCAGCCTATCAGGGATTGCAATTCCCGCTCGCCCAGGCGCATGCCGAGATCGAGTGCGCACGCGTGATGAACTACAAGGCCGCCTCAAACTTCGACCGGGGCCTGCCCTACGGCTCGGAAGCCAACATGGGCAAGCTGATCGCCGCTCAAACGGCAGCAAGGGCGAGCGAGCGGGCGATGCAGACCATGGGCGGGATGGGCTACGCCAAGGAGATGCACCTCGAGCGCCTCTGGCGCGACGCCCGCCTGTTCCGCTTCGCGCCGATCTCGGAGGAGATGATCCTCAACTACATCGCCGTGCACGACCTCGGCATGGTGCGCGGCTACTAGGCGACCGTCGCTAGTCCGCCCCGGCCTCTTCGCCCTCGAGCCGCCGCGAGAGGTAGTCGTCCACGGTGGATGCGAGCTCCTCCATCTCGTTCTCGAAGAAGTGGCTCGCCCCCTTGATGATGGAGTAGTCGATCTCGATTTGACGCTGGCTTTGGAGCTTGCGCGCGAGCACGGCGACCTCGGGCTCAGGGACAAGCTCGTCATCGCTGCCATGAATGATCAAACCCGAGGACGGGCATGGAGCGAGAAACGTGAAGTCGAACATGTTGGCGGGCGGCGCGATCGAGATGAACCCGCGGATCTCGGGACGACGCATCAGCACTTGCATGCCGATCCATGCGCCGAAGGAGAAGCCCGCGATCCAGCAGCCCGGCGCATCGGGGTTGTGGACCTGCATCCAATCGAGTACCGCCGCCGCGTCGCTTAGCTCTCCCTGACCATGATCGAAGCGCCCCTGCGAGCGGCCGACGCCCCGGAAGTTGAAGCGCATGACCGAAAAGCCTCTACGCCGAAACACCTGGTAGAGCGCATAGACGACCTTGTTGTTCATCGTCCCGCCATATTGCGGATGCGGATGAAGCACAAGGGCGATCGGCCCATGACCCGTGGGCGCATGATCGTAGCGTGCTTGGAGGCGCCCCTCGGGGCCGTTGATCATTAGCTCGGGCATGACGATTTGATTTCTGAGAATCCTTCCCTAACGCACAAGGACGAAACGCCTTCTGAGATCTCAGCCCGCCCACCCGGCGTTGAGCAGGGCACGGTCAATACTTGACCTGACAAGTCGGGTATCCTATATCCCGACGGAGATCGGCCGGACCGCAGCTCCGGACTGGGAAGATTCTCAGAGGCCCATTGATAACCAAACGAAAGCATCATGTTCAAGCGCATTGGAGAAGACATCGACAGCGTCTTCGGTCGCGACCCCGCGGTTCGCTCGCGCGTCGAGGTGTTTTTCTGTTATCCGGGCTTCCACGCGCTCCTGTTTTATCGCCTCGCCAATTGGTTGTGGCGCCACCGGCTGCGCTTGCTCGGGCGGTTCACCTCGCACATCGGTCGGGTGCTGACGGGGATCGAGATCCACCCCGGCGCGACCATCGGCCACCGCTTTTTCATCGACCACGGCATGGGTGTGGTGATTGGCGAGACCGCCGAGATCGGCGATGACGTCACACTCTACCATCACGTGACCCTCGGCGGGGTCACCTGGTCGCCGGGCAAGCGCCACCCGACCGTGGAAGATGGCGTGGTGATCGGCGCGGGCGCACAGGTGCTCGGCCCGATCACCGTCGGGCGCGATGCGCGCATCGGCGCAAACGCGGTGGTCCTCAAGGACGTGCCGCCCGGCGCGACCATGGTCGGCATTCCGGCACGCCGGGCATCCGGCCCCGCCAGCTCCGATGATTCGTTCCCGGCCTACGGCACGCCCTCGCCCAATATCGGCGACCCCGTGTCGCGCTCGATCGAGGGGCTGCTTGCCGAGCTCGCACAGCTTCGCGCCCGCGTGGAAACGCTCGAAAGCCGCGACTCGGCGGCGGAAGACGCCGATGACGAGGCGGAAGACGCGGAGGCGGAGCGCGCGGTGACGCCGCTTTAGATCAACGGTTTGGGGGACCGTCCATGAAACTGAGCACAAAGGGGCGCTACGCCGTGATGGCGATGGTCGATCTCGCGGGCTGTACCCGCGAAGAGCCTCGCGAGGGTCCCATCACCCTCGCCGACATCGCCACGCGCCAAGACATCTCGCTCTCCTACCTCGAACAACTCTTCAGCCGGCTGCGCAAGGCCGGGCTGGTCGTCAGCGTGCGGGGCCCGGGCGGCGGGTATTTACTGGCCCGATCACCGGCCGAGCTCTGCATTGCAGACATCGTGCTCGCCGTCGATGAGTCGCTGCGCACGACGCGCTGTCAGCCACAATCGGGGCGTGGCTGCATGCCAGACGGGAGCCGCTGCGTCACCCACGATCTGTGGCAAGAGCTCGGCGACCACATCGTGCTCTTCTTGCGCTCGGTGACACTCGAAGACGTGTGTACGCGGAGACTCAGCGGCCTCAGCGAACGCCTGAACAACCCGCTGCTCGACCGGCGGCAGCTCGCCGCCGCCGAATGACCGCTGTCTACCTCGACTACAACGCGACCGCGCCGGTAAAACCCGCGGTCATCGAGGCCGTCGCCGCAGCCCTCGCAACGACGGGAAATCCCTCTTCGGTCCATTCCTTCGGGCGCACGGCGCGGAAGCTCGTGGAGGACGCGCGTGACGCTGTGGCGGCCCTGGTCGGCGCGGAGGCATCCCGGATCGTGTTCACCGCCGGCGGCACCGAAGCCAACAATCTCGCGCTTCGCGGGTGCGGGCGGCCGGCCCTCATTGTGAGCGCGATCGAGCATCCTGCCATTCTGAGAACGGCCGAGACATCGGGGGCGCATGTCGTGACGCTCGGCGTCGATGCCGACGGCGTGGTCGATCTCGATGCGCTCGACGCCGCGCTCGACGCACACGGGGCCGACGCCCTGATCTCGGTGATGCTCGCCAACAACGAGACGGGCGTGATCCAACCAACGGCTGCGATCGCGGAGCGGGCGCACGCGGCAGGCGCGCTCTTCCACTGCGATGCGGTGCAGGGACCGGGCCGCGTCGCAGTCTCGATGGAGGCGCTCGGGGCGGACATGATCAGCCTCTCCGCGCACAAGTTCGGCGGCCCGAAGGGCATCGGTGCCTTGGTGCTGGGGCCAGACGTGGAGGTCGATCCGATCATCACCGGCGGCGGACAGGAACGCGGCCGCCGCGGCGGCACCGAGAACGTCGGCGGCATCGCCGGCTTCGGCAAGGCCGCAGCCCTTGCGCGCGACGACCTCGCGCGCGCATCCGAGATTGCCGCCATGCGGGATTCGCTGGAAGACCAGATCACGGCTCTCGAGCCGGCGGTGCGCATTTACAGCCGCGGCGCGGCGCGGCTTCCCAACACGAGCAGCCTGACCATGCCGGGCGTGCAAAGCGAGACCCAGGTGATGGGCCTCGACCTCGCGGGTGTCGCGGTGAGCGCGGGCTCGGCCTGCTCCTCCGGCAAGGTCGAGCCCTCGCATGTGCTGCGCGCGCTCGGTGCCGACGATGCGGAGGGCGGCTGCGCGATCCGGGTCAGTCTCGGCTGGGCGAGCGAGCCGAGCGATGTCGAGCGCTTCGTCGGCGCCTGGCGCGCGCTCTACGGCGGTCTCACCAACCGCTGGAAGGATGGTGTCTCGGCGGCTGTGGGTTAAATTACCCACCGCGACCCACCGACCAACACCACGAGAGCAAGACAATGCCGCGCATGACCTTCATCGAGCCCGACGGCACCCGTCACGACGTCGAGGCGCCGATCGGCCATTCGGTGTTGGAGATCGCGCACGCGAACGACATCGACATCGAGGGGGCCTGCGAGGGCGCGATGGCGTGCTCGACCTGCCACGTGATCGTCGATGCCGCATGGTTCGATCGCCTGGGCGAAATCAGCGAGGACGAGGAGGACATGCTGGATCTCGCGTTCGGCCTCACCGCGACCTCGCGCCTGGGCTGCCAGATCGAGATCACCGAAGCGCTCGACGGCCTCGTGGTCACGCTCCCGAAAGACGCCTACAACATGCTTGGCTAGCCCGAGGTCGCGGCGTGAGCGACGGGCCGGCCGACCTTTTCACGACACTCCGCAGCGCGTGCGGCGACGCCTGGGAGGCGTATGTCCGCCATCCCTTCGTCGGCGCCCTCGCCGACGGCAGCCTGCCCGAGGCCGCCTTTCGCCACTATCTCGCGCAGGACTATTTGTTCTTGATCCAGTTCGCCCGCGCCTACGGCCTCGCCGCCTACAAGGCGCAACGGCTCGCGGAGATCCGCGAGGCCGCGCGCACGCTCGGCGCGATCATCGACACCGAGATGGATCTGCATGTCGACTATTGCGCGCGATGGGGCCTCGGTGCGGCCGATCTGGAGGCCACGCCCGCCGATCATGCGACCCTCGCCTACACGCGCTACGTGCTCGACCGGGGTATGGCCGGCGACCTGCTCGACCTCCACGTCGCGCTGGCGCCCTGCGTCATCGGCTATGGCGAGATCGGCGCGCGGCTCGCCTCGGACCCCGCGACCCGGCGCGACGGCAACCCCTATGCACCCTGGATCGACATGTACGCCGGCGCGGAATACCGGGACGTCGCGAGCGCCGCGCGGGCGCAGCTGAACCGGCTCGTCGCCGATGTCGACACACCCGCCCGGCGCACCGCCCTCGCCGCGACCTTCGCGGAGGCGACGCGGCTGGAGACCGCGTTCTGGCAGATGGGGCTCGACGCGGCGCGACGCGCGGGCCGCTAACCGATTTCCGCGAGGCCCGGAAAAAGCTCGATCAGCCAGAACGCGAAGGTGGTGAGGTAACCCGTGACCATCGCGATGCCCATCACCACCATCACGCCCCCCGCGCCGATCTGGAAAGGCCGGCTGAAGCGCCGAATGTGCCTCATGCGGCGCAGGAACGCGCCGGTGAACGCGGCCGCGATGAGGAACGGCACGCCAAGGCCGAACGAGTAGATCGCGAGCAGCGCGATGCCGGTGCCGATGTTGGCCGAGGTCGCAGTCATGGTGAGGATGCCGCCGAGGATCGGGCCGATGCACGGCGTCCAGCCGAACGCGAAGGCCATGCCGAGGACGAACGCGCTCGCCGGATGGCCGCCCGCAAGCCGGCCGATGAACCGGGCCTCGCGATCGAAGAAACGGATCTTGATCAGGCCGGTGAGATAGAGGCCGAAGACGATGATGATGCCGCCCGCGACATATTCGAAGATCAGCTTGTTCTGCAAAAGGAACGTGCCAACCGCGCTGGCGCTCGCGCCAAGCGCGATGAAGACCGCGGAAAATCCGAGCACGAAGAAGACGCTGAGATAGAGCGCGCCGAGGCGGCGGCGCGAGAATTTCTCGTCGATCAGGTCTTCCAGCGAACCGCCCGCCACGTAGGAGACATAGCCCGGAACCAGCGGAAGGACGCACGGAGAGAGAAACGAGATCAGACCGGCCACGAACGCCAGAGCGATGCCGGCGCCTGACAGATCGGCGACGCCTTCACCCATGCTCCGGACCTCGCTCGGCTGACCACCACGCGGCCGCGGCTAGAGCGCCGCAACCATCTTGCGAACGATACCCAATACCTCGGGGTCCGACCAATCGCGATCGCCAAGCACCCGCGCAAACTCCCGCCCCTCGCGGTCGACGAAGATCGTGTAGGGAATGCCGTTCACCTTGAGGGCGCGTGCGCTCTTCATCTTCTCGTCGACCAGCACGGGAATCGTCGTCAGTTCGTGATCTTGGTAATACGCCGAGACGATCTCGGGCCCGTCGCGATCGACGGAGAGCGGAAGCACGGCGAGGCGGTCCGCGCCGATCTCGCGCTGCATCGCGTCCATCGTCGGCATCTCGTCTCGGCAGGGGAAGCACCAGGTCGCCCAGAAATGAACCGCGACGACCTTGCCGCGGTAATCGGCGAGCGTCCGGGTTTGGCCCGCGGCATCGATGAACTGGATCGCGGGCACCGCGACGGGCTCATCATGCACGATCAAATTGAGCACGCGCGAGCCGTCGCCTCGGGTGTCGGCGTCCGCAAGCGCCGCCGGCCCAAAGGCTTTGTCGCCGCCCATCGCCACCGAGGGCACCGCAAGCGCAACGCACCCGGCACAAACAACGAGCGCGCTTACGAGAGATCGCCAACCACGCATCTTCCTGGCCCACATGTCGTTTTTCTCGGCCCACATATCCTTTGTTCCACCAGACGTTAGCCTCAGGCCTTTAGATATGTCATCGGCTCTGCCTTGCCTAGCCGGCGCGCCCACGCTCACCGCAAATTGATCAGTCCCCGCCGCCGGAGCGCACCGCCGTCCCGACGGCGGCCCACAGGCGCGCCAAATCGGCCTCGCGCGAGAGCCGGTGATCGCCATCCTTGATGAGCTCCACCGCCACCGACGCGCTTTCCAGATGGTCGGCGATGCGAAGCGCCGTGCGCCAGGGGACGTCCGGGTCCCGCATCCCGTGGAGAAGATGAACCTGACCGGAGAATGCGATGGGACGTCTCAACAAAAGATGAGCCCGGCCCTCCTCCACGAGGCGCCAGGTGATGGGGTAGGAGCCATCATCGTAATCCGACGGCTGATGAAGCACGCCCGCCTCGCGCAGCACGCGGCGTTGCCCGGCGTCGAGCTTTGCCCAAATCAGATCCTCGGTGAAATCGGGCGCGGCGGCGACCCCGACCAGCGCGGCCACCCGCTCCGGCCGCGCGCGGGCCGCGAGCAGCATCTGCCACCCCCCCATGCTCGAGCCGACGAGGACCTGCGGCCCGCTGGTGCAGCGATCGAGGACGGCAAGCGCGTCCGCGTGCCACCGCCCGATGGTGCCATCCACAAACGCGCCGTCGGACGCGCCATGCCCGGAATAGTCGAAGCGAAGGAAGGCGCGGCCCGCCGCACGACAGCGTGCCTCGAGGTAGAGCGCTTTCGTCCCTGTCATGTCAGACATCAGCCCGCCCAAAAACACGATGCCCGGAGACTTGCCCGGGCTGACGTGGTAGGCGATCGTTTCACCGTTTGACAAAGACAGGCGTGAGGGCGAGTCACTCATTCCGGCTACCGGCTCCCGAACTCTCACGTCGCGGAACAAGCTCCGGACGACGGCATCGAGCAGCAATGGCGCCCGAGGACACGCATTCTACCATCGCGCAAGGCGCCCCCGAAGCGACCGGCAAGCCCACCGTGCTGCAAGTGCTGCCCCGGCTCGACGGCGGCGGCGGCGTGGAGCGCGGCACGCTCGAGATATCCCGGGCGCTCGTGCGCGCGGGCTGGCGCTCGCTCATCGTCTCCGCCTCGACCGGCATTCGCGGCCAAATCGGCGCGGTGGGAGCGCATCACTTCACGATCCCGGTCGCGAGCCGCAATCCGTTCAAGGCGCCCGCGGCCGTCTCCCGCTTGAGCGCACTGATCCGGGCGCAGGGGGTCGACTTGGTCCATGCCCGCTCGCGCGTGCCGGCGTGGCTCGCGCACTGGGCCGCCCGGCGCACCGGTCGTCCCCTCGTCACAACCGTTCACGGGCGCCATTCCCTCGGGTTCCCCCTCAAGAAGCAATACAACGCGATCATGACGCGCGGCGCCCGCGTGATCGCGATCTCAGACTTTATCGCGGACCACATCACCGAGACCTATGGCGTCGATCGCGCGCGCATCAGGGTGGTGCCGCGCGGCGTCGACCTGGAGATATTCGATCCCGCGCGCGTCAATCCGGAGCGTATCGTCACGCTCGCCAATCGCTGGCGCGTCCCGGTTGATCATCAGATCGTGATGCTGCCCGGCCGCCTCAGCCACTTAAAGGGGCAGGACGTCTTGATCGAGGCGATCGCCCGCCTCGCCCGCACGGACGTGTGCTGCCTGCTGGTCGGTGCGGACCATGCGCGCCACGCCTTGCGGCAAGATCTTCTTCAGCAAGTCGAGCGCCTTGGACTGGGGACGCACGTGCGCTTCACCGGCTCCTGCGACGACATGCCCGCCGCCCTCATGCTTGCCGATGTGGTGGTGTCCGCATCCACGCGGCCCGAGGCCTTCGGCCGCGTCATCGTCGAGGCGCAAGCGATGGGGCGGCCCGTCGTCGCCACGGCCCATGGCGGCGCCCTGGAAACGGTGATCGGCGGAGAAACCGGCTGGCTCGTGCCGCCAGGCGACGCGGACGCCTTGGCGCGTGCCATTGCGAAGGTGCTCACCCTCGAGCCGCGAGATCGCGCTGACCTTGCCGCGCGCGCCCAAGCCCATGTGCGCCGCAATTTCGCCTTGTCGGCGATGTGCGAGGCGACACTCGCCGTCTATCGCGAGGTTCTCGCCGAGACGCAGGGCCCGCCCGTAGCCTGATGCCGGAAGGGCGTGCGGACGAGCGCATCCTCGTCATCAAGCATGGCGCGTTGGGCGACATCATTCTGACGACCGGTGCCTTCGCCGCGATCCGCGCCGCCCACGCCGACGCCCACATCACCCTTCTGACGACGCCGCCTTTCGAGGCGCTCGCGCGCGCGAGCGCCTATTTCGATGCGGTCTGGAGCGACCCGCGCCCCGCGTTCCGCCAGGTCGCCGGCTGGCTGGCGCTCCGCCGCCGCTTGCGCGCGGGCGCGTTCGCGCGCGTCTACGATCTCCAGACATCGGACCGGTCAAGCCTCTATTTCCGGTTCTTCAGAAAACCACGGCCGGCGTGGTCGGGCATCGCCCGCGGCTGCTCGCATCCGCACACCAGCCCGGCGCGCGATGCGATGCACACGTTGGACCGGCTTGCCGACCAGCTCGCCGTGGCAGGCATCGGCCCGGTGCCATCGCCCGATGTCTCTTGGCTCGACGCTCCCGTGGACGGCTATTCGCTCGACGAGCGGTTCGCTCTACTGGTCCCCGGGGGTGCTGCCCACCGCCCACGCAAACGCTGGCCCGCGGAGCGCTTTGCCGCGATTGCCGCGTGGCTTGCCGCGCGCGGCGTGCAACCGGTCGGCCTCGGCACGCGGGCGGACGGCGCGGCGCTCCGCGAGATCGGCGATGCCTGCCCCGCCCTCCTCGATCTCACAGACCAGACAGATTTCGGCGCGATCGCCGCACTGGCCCGGCGGGCAACCGTCGCGATCGGCAACGACACCGGCCCGATGCACCTGATCGCCGCCGCGGGCTGCCCCGCGATCGTGCTCTTCTCGAACGACTCGGATCCCGCGCTCTGCGCGCCACGGGGCGACGCGGTCTCCGTGCTGCGGCGCGATTCGCTTGCCGACCTCGCGGCCTCCGAGGTCGAGGCCGCCCTCACCGCACGCTTGAGCGCATCGGGCCGATAGACTATATTCAACCAAATGGTTGAATATAGTCAGGACGGGTTGAGCCAGACATTCCAGGCCTTGTCGGACCCGACGCGCCTTGCGATCGTCGCGCGCTTGCGGCGTGGCGAAGCGAATGTGGGCGAGCTGGCTCGACCGTTCGACATGTCGCTCAACGCGGTCTCCAAGCATTTGCGCGTGCTCGAACGCGCTGCGCTGGTGCGCCGCCGTGTCGTCGGACGCGAGCATCGGTTCTCGCTGGACGCGGCGCCCCTGGCCCCGGCGGCGGACTGGCTCCAGAGCTACCGCAGCATCTGGGACCAGCAGTTCGATCGGCTCGACACCTACCTCCGACAAAGCGACGACGTTGCCGACGTCCGACGCGACCGCAACCCAAGCGACTCAGATACGGGAGACACCGCATGACCTCCAAGATCAGCTTCGATGGGGAAAGCGCCGCCTACCGCGATCTTCGCAACCAGCTGCTCGACGCCGAGTTCGCGCTGACTGAACAGATCGAGACGGTTGCCGCGCTGCGCCGCCAGCTGCCTCCGGCGCGCACGATCGACACTGGCTACGTGTTTCGCGAGGGCCCGCACGACTTGGCGCGCAACGAGCCCAGCGATTTTTTCGACACCCGCCTCGGCGATCTCTTCGAGGACGGCAAGGACCACCTGATCGTCGCGCACATCATGTTCAATCCCGCGCATGAGACCGCCTGCCCGCTGTGCTGCATGTGGGCCGACGGCTACAGCGCGGTCGCCGCGCATGTGCATCGACGGGCCAATTTCGTGCTGGTCGCCAAGGCCGAGATCGCGCGGTTTCGCGCCGTCGCAGCCCAGCGGGGCTGGAAGGGTGCTCGGCTTTTGTCGAGCTATGACAACACGTTCAACCGCGATTTTCGGGTTGAAACGGAAGATGGCAACCAGATGCCGGGTGTGAGCGTCTTGAGCCGCGACGGCGATGGCACGATCCACCACATGTACACCAGCGAGGCGATCCTCCACCGCGAGCGGGGGGTCGACCTGCTCTCGCCGGTGTGGAACTTGTTCGATCTCACGCCGGCCGGCCGCGGCGATTGGTACCCCTCGCTCAGCTACGCGGACTGAGGCCTTTCGCGACGGCGCCTTGACGAAGCGTTAACCAGGCTGGCTGAGGATGCGGGGTCCGCCTTGACAGAGGGCGGACCACGGCTAGAGTGCCGCGACCGATTCACGAGCGAAGGCGCGATCCACCGCACATGCCCACCATTTCTCTGCCGGACGGCTCGACCCGTTCGTTTGAGGGCGCGGTGACGGGCGCGGAGATTGCGGCCGCGATCGGTCCAGGCCTCGCCAAGGCTGCCCTCCTGGTCGAGGTCGACGGCGCCCTCCTCGACCTCAGCAGACCCATCGAGACCGACGCACAGGTCCGCATCATCACGGCCAAGGACGCGCAGGCCCTCGAGGTCACGCGCCACGACGCCGCACATCTGCTCGCGGAGGCCGTGAAGGAGCTTTACCCCGAAACCCAGGTCACGATCGGCCCCGCGATCGAGGACGGGTTCTATTACGATTTCGCCCGCGAGACACCCTTCACGCCCGACGATCTCGTCGCCATCGAAGCGCGCATGGGCGAGATCAAGAAACGCGACGAAGCGGTGACACGCGAGGTGTGGGAGCGCGACGAGGCGGTCAAGCTGTTCCAGGAGATGGGCGAGCACTACAAGGCCGAGATCATCGCCAGCATCCCGACCGACGAGCCCATCACGCTCTATCGCCAAGGCGACTTCGTCGACCTCTGCCGCGGGCCGCATCTCCCCTCCACGGGCCGGGTCGGCGCGTTCAAGCTGCTCAAAGTCGCGGGCGCCTATTGGCGCGGCGATTCCCAAAACGAGATGCTGCAGCGCATCTACGGCACCGCCTGGCCGGACGAGAAGCAGCTCAAGGCCTATCTGCACCGCTTGGAGGAGGCCGAGAAACGCGACCATCGCCGCCTCGGCCGCGAGATGGACCTCTTCCATTTCCAGGAGGATGCGCCGGGCGCGGTGTTCTGGCATCCGCATGGCTGGACGCTCTTCCGCACGCTGGTCGACTATATGCGCGCGCGCCAAGACCGCGCCGGTTATCTCGAGGTCAACACGCCCGAGCTCATGGACCGCTCGCTCTGGGAGGCGTCGGGCCATTGGGAGACCTTCCGGGAGCATATGTTCACCTCGGAGACCGAGGACGGGCGCAACTTCGCCATCAAGCCCATGAACTGCCCCGGCCACGTGCAGATCTACCGCCAGGGCATCAAGAGCTACCGCGACCTGCCGCTCCGCCTCTCGGAGTTCGGAAAGGTGCACCGCTACGAGCCGTCGGGCGCTCTTCACGGCCTGCTGCGCGTGCGCGCGTTCAGCCAGGACGATGCGCATATCTTCTGTGCGCCCGACCAGATGGAAGCCGAATGCCGCGGCGTGGTTCGCCTCTGCCTCGACATCTACCGCGATTTCGGCTTCTCGGACGTCCACATCAAGTTCGCCGATCGGCCGCCGAAGCGTATCGGTTCCGACGCGGTCTGGGATGGCCTCGAGGCCGCGTTGAAGGGTGCGCTCGATGGCATGGCGCTCGACTACAGCCACAATCCCGGCGAGGGCGCGTTCTACGGACCGAAGCTTGAATTCGTGCTGCGCGATGCCATTGGACGTGAGTGGCAATGCGGCACCCTCCAGGTCGACCTCAACCTGCCCGAGCGCCTCGACGCGAGCTACGTCGCCGACGACGGCGCGCGGCGGCGCCCCGTCATGCTGCACCGCGCGCTCTTCGGCTCGCTGGAACGCTTCATCGGCATCCTGCTCGAGCACCATGCGGGCCGCATGCCGATTTGGCTCGCGCCCGTGCAGGCCGTCGTCGCCACGATCACCGACGAGAGCCAGGGCTATGCGGACCGTGTGGTGCGCCGGCTCGAGGCGGAAGGGCTGCGTGCCGCGGCCGATCTCCGCAATCAAAAGATCAGCTACAAGGTGCGCGAGCACAGCGTCGCGAAGGTGCCGACGATCGTCGTCGTCGGCGCGCGCGAGGCCGAGCAGCAAACCGTGACGCTTCGCCGCCTCGGCGTGCGCGAGCAAGAAAATCTTGCGCTCGAAGAGGCCGTTGCTACACTTCGGCGCGAGGCGCAAAGTCCTCTCGCCGGAGCCGCCGAGTGAGATAAGCCACTGAACGGAGAACGTTTTAACGGGTTGGGGTTGGCCCGGCGCAAGAGCAAACAACAAGGAGAATTGGCATAGCAAGGTATCCCGTTACAGCGCCACCGAAGCGCGAAGGACCGCGCATCAATCACGAAATCGATGTCGAGAATGTCCGGTTGATCGACCAGAACGGCGAGCAAGTGGGGGTGGTGCGCGTGGACCGCGCGCTGCAGCTCGCCGATGAGACGGGGCTCGACCTCGTCGAGGTCGCGCCGGGATCGGACCCGCCGGTGTGCAAGCTTCTGGACTTCGGCAAGTACAAATACGAAGCGCAGAAGAAGGCCAGCGAAGCCCGCAAGAAGCAAAAAACCATCGACATCAAAGAGGTCAAGTTCCGTCCCGGCATCGACAACGCCGACTACGACGTCAAGCTCCGCAACATCAGGCGATTCCTCGACGAGGGCGACAAGGTCAAGGTGACCATGCGCTTTCGCGGCCGCGAGATGGTGCACCAGGACATTGGCATGAATGTGCTCATGCGGGTGCGCGACGATCTCGAGGATCTCGGCAAGATCGAGCAGATGCCGCGGATGGAGGGCCGCCAGATGACCATGGTGGTGGTGCGGCGCTAGGCCAAGAGGGGCCGCCCCGAGAGCAGTCGGTCACGGGCCGCGTTCCGCGATCGGCCATCCGCGCCAGGGTCGGGTCGCGCGGGACGTGCCGCTTGCCATCGCCCGGCCGGGCGAGTAAAACCGCGCCGGTCGGGGCGCGTTCCGCGGTACGCGCCCGCCAATCGCGCGAGAACCATACCAAGATGTCGAAGCTCAAATCCAAGAGCGGTGCCAAGAAGCGCTTTTCCGCGACCGGCGCCGGAAAGATCCGCCGGCGCACGGCGTATCACAGGCACAACCTCACGAAGCGCACCAAGAAGGTGAAGCGCAACCAGCGCGGCGCGCGCACGATTGCCGACGCGGATGTCGCGATCGTGAAGAAGTTTCTGCCGTATCTCTAGGCACGGTCGAAGGAGCCGAACGCGATGGCCAGGGTGAAACGCGGCGTAACCTCCCGCGCGCGCCACAAAAAAGTGCTGAAGATGGCCCGCGGCTACCGCGGGCGCGGCCACAAGAGCTATCGGGTCGCACTGGAGCGCGTCGAGAAGGCGCTGCAATATGCCTACCGCGACCGGCGCACGCGTAAGCGTGATTTCCGCTCTCTTTGGATTCAGCGCATCAACGCCGCCGCGCGCGAGCACGGCTTGACCTATTCTCGCCTCATGCACGGTCTCGGGCTTGCCGAAGTCGGGATCGACCGCAAGGTGCTGGCCGACATCGCGGTGCGCGAGCCGGAGGCGTTCAAAGCGATCGTCGATCAGGCTGAGGCGGCGCTGGCGCGCGAGGCCTGATCACCCCGCGCTCGACCCGTCGCGGGCCGCCACAGGAACCCACCATGCAAGACCTCGACGCGCTCAAGGACGAGCTTCTCACGGCCGTCGCGGGCGCCGAGGACGCGCGCGCGCTCGAGGACGCGCGCGTCGCCGCGCTCGGCAAGAAGGGCGCGCTCACCCAGCGCATGCGGGGCCTCGCCGACCTCGATATCGAGGCGCGCAAGGCAGCCGGAGCGCACCTCAACCAGATCAAGGCCGAGATTGGCGCCGCCATCGAGGCGCGGCGCGCGCTCCTCGAACGCGCGGCCTTAGACGCCCGGCTCGCGAGCGAACGCCTCGACCTCACGCTCCCGGCGCGGCCCGAGGCGCGCGGCGCGATCCACCCGATCAGCCAAGTGCTCGACGAGCTGATCGCGATTTTCGCCGACATGGGCTTCACCGTCGCGGATGGCCCCGACATCGAGGACGATGAGCACAACTTCGCGGCGCTCAACATCCCGCCCGAGCATCCCGCGCGCCAGATGCACGACACCTTTTACCTGGAGGCCGGCGAAGACGGGGAGCGCAAGCTGCTGCGCACCCACACATCGCCCGTGCAGATCCGCACGATGCGCGCGGGCAAGCCGCCGCACCGCATCATCGCCCCCGGGCGCACCTATCGCTGCGACTACGATCTCACCCACACGCCGATGTTCCACCAGATCGAAGGGCTGGTGATCGACGAGAGCACCCATATGGGGCACCTCAAGGGCTGCCTCACCGACTTCGCGCGCGCGTTCTTCGAGGTCGACAGCCTGCCGGTGCGCTTCCGCCCGAGCTACTTCCCCTTCACCGAGCCCTCGGCCGAGATGGACATCGGCTGCTCGCGCGAAGGCGGCACCCTGAAGATCGGCGCGGGCGCCGATTGGATGGAGATCCTCGGCTGCGGCATGGTGCACCCCAAGGTGCTCGCCAATGTCGGCCTCGACCCTGAGCGCTTCCAGGGCTTTGCGTTCGGCCTCGGGGTGGAGCGCTCCGCCATGCTCAAATACGGCATCCCGGACCTTCGGACATTCTTCGACTCCGATGCGCGTTGGCTGCGCCACTATGGCTTCAGCCCCTTCAGCGTGCCGAGCCTCGTCTCGGGCCTGAGCCCATGAAGTTCACGCTTTCCTGGCTCAAGAGCCACCTCGACACGACCGCGCGCGCAAGCGAGATCGCCGACGCGCTGACCACACTCGGCCTCGAGGTCGAATCACTGACCGACCGCGCCCAGGCGCTCGCGCCCTTCACCGTCGCGCACGTCGTCGAGGCGAAGCCCCACCCGAACGCGGACAAGCTCAAAGTCTGCACCGTCGATACCGGCGACGCGCGCTTCGAGGTGGTGTGCGGCGCGCCCAACGCGCGCACCGGCATGAAGGGTGTGTTCGCGCGCGCGGGCGAGACCATCCCCGGCACCGGCGTGAAGCTCAAGAAGGCGAAGATCCGCGGTGTCGAGAGCAACGGCATGCTCTGCTCCGAGCGCGAGATGGGGCTCAGCGACGACCATGAGGGCATCATCGAATTGCCCGACGACGCACCGCTCGGCCAACCCTTCGCGCCGGTGATGGGTCTCGACGACCCGCTCTTCGACATCCAGATCACGCCAAACCGCGCGGATGCGCTCGGCGTGCATGGCATCGCGCGCGACCTTGCGGCGGCCGGCCTCGGCACGCTGAAGCCGCTCGCCATCGAGCCGGTCAAAGGCACCTTCGCGAGCCCGATCGCCGTCAATCTGGAGTTCGGCGATGCCACGCGCGATGCCTGCCCGCTCTTCCTCGGCCGCTATGTGCGGGGCGTGCGCAACGGGCCGAGCCCGCCTTGGCTGCAAGAGCGTCTGAACGCCGTCGGGCTGCGCCCGATCTCTGCGCTCGTCGACATCACCAATTTCCTCACCCTCGACCTCAACCGGCCCGTGCACGTGTTCGATGCCGGAAAGGTGACGGGCGATCTCTGGGTGAAGCTCGGCTGCGGCGGCGCCACGTTTCTCGCGTTGAACGACAAGGAGTATACGCTCGACGAGGAGATGACCGCGATCGGTGACGACACCGGCGTGCTCAGCCTCGCCGGCGTCATGGGCGGTGAAAGCTCCGGCTGCACGGAGGCGACCACCGACGTCTTCATCGAGATCGCGCTCTTCGACCGCCTGCGCACCGCAGCCACGGGACGCAAGCTCAACTTGGAAAGCGATGCCCGCTATCGCTTCGAGCGCGGTCTCGATCCGGCGTTCGCCATGCCGGGCATGGAGCGCGCCACCGAGATGGTGCTGGCGCTTTGCGGCGGCGAGCCGAGCGAGATCGTGGTCGCGGGTGCCGTGCCCGCGACGGACCGCACGATCACCTTCAGGCCGTCACGCGTGCTCAGCCTCGGCGGCGTGGCCACCGATGCCGCGCGCTGCACGGAGATTCTCACCGCGCTCGGCTTCGCCTGCGCGACCGCCGGCGATGAGAGCCTCACCGTCACGCCGCCACCCTGGCGCGCGGACGTCGAGGGCGAGGCGGATCTGGTGGAGGAGGTGCTGCGCGTCGAGGGGTTCGACCGTATTCCGGCGGTCTCGCTCGCGCGCTCGGCCGATGCCGAAGCCGCGCTCGGGACGGAGCGGAACCGGGTCTCGCGCGCCCGGCGGGCGCTTGCCGCGCGCGGCATGCTGGAAGCCGTGACGTGGTCGTTTCTGCCCGGCGCGCATGCCGCGCAGTTCGGCGCCGACGATCGCCCGCTCACGCTTGCCAATCCGATCAGCGCTGATCTCGACGTGATGCGCCCGTCGCTGCTGCCGAACCTGATCGCCGCCTGTCAGCGCAACGCCGACCGCGGCATCGCCGACACCTGCCTGTTCGAGACCGGACCGCAATATCACGGCGACGGGCCGCGCGATCAGATGACCGCCGTGAGCGGCGTGCGCGCAGGCCACGCCGCGCCGCGCAACTGGCATGGCGCCGCCCGCCCGGTCGATGCCTTCGACGCCAAGGCCGATGCCTTCGCCGCCCTGGAAGCGGCCGGCGCGCCGGTTGCGAGCCTGCAGACCGTCGCCGAGCCGCCCGCGTGGTTCCACCCCGGTCGCGGTGCGTCGATCCGTCTCGGGCCGAACACGCTCGCGCATTTCGGCGAGCTCCATCCCGGCGTGCTGCAGGCGCTCGGTGCCGACGGGCCGCTCGTCGGCTTCGAGGTGTTCATCGGCGCGATGCCGACGCCGAAGGCCAAGAGCGGGCGGACGCGGCCCGCGCTGGTCGTCTCCGACTATCCGCCGGTCGAGCGCGACTTCGCCTTCGTCGTCGATGCCGGCGTCGCGGCGGCGGACCTCGTGCGTGCCGCGCGCAACGCCGACAAGACCTTGATCAAATCGGCCGCGGTGTTCGACCTCTACGCCGGTGCCGGCATCGAGGAGGGCAAGAAGTCGCTCGCGCTCACGGTGCGCTTGGAGCCGCCCGACCGCACGCTGACCGACCCGGAGATCGACGCCGTCGCCAAGAAGATCGTCGCCAATGTCGGCAAGCTGACCGGCGGCGTGCTGCGCGGCTAAGGCCTGCCGCGGCGCCGAGAGATTGGCCGGATGACCGAGCTCGCGCAGATCCGCAACTTCGCCATCGTCGCGCACATCGACCACGGCAAGTCGACGCTCGCCGACCGCATGATCGAGCTCTGCGGCGGACTTGCGAAGCGCGAGATGACGAGCCAAGTGCTCGACTCGATGGAGCTCGAGCGCGAACGCGGCATCACCATCAAGGCGCAGACCGTGCGCCTTGACTACCGCGCCAAGGACGGCCGCGACTATGTGCTGAACCTGGTCGACACGCCCGGTCATGTCGATTTTTCCTACGAGGTCAGCCGCTCGCTCTCGGCCTGCGAAGGCTCGCTCCTCGTGGTGGATGCGACCCAGGGCGTGGAGGCGCAAACCCTCGCCAATGCCTACCAGGCGGTTGAGCACGATCACGAAATGATCGTCGTGCTCAACAAGATGGACCTCGCCTCCGCGGAGCCCGAGCGCGTGATCGAGCAGATCGAAGACGTGATCGGCATCGACGCGAGCGACGCCGTCAAGATCTCCGCAAAAACCGGAAACGGCGTCGAGGATGTGCTGGAGGCGCTCGTCGCGCGGCTGCCGGCGCCGGTCGGTGATCCCGATGCGCCGCTCAAGGCGCTGCTCGTCGACAGCTGGTACGACGCCTATCTCGGCGTGATCATCCTGGTGCGCGTGCTCGATGGCAGCCTCGCGCCGCGCCAGCGCATCCGCATGATGGCGACCGGCGCCGAGCGCGAGGTCGAGCGCGTCGGCGTGTTCACGCCGAAAACCGAGCAGGTGAAGGCCCTCGGCCCCGGCGAGATCGGCTTCATCACGGCCGCGATCAAGGATGTCGCGGAGTGCCAGGTGGGCGACACCCTCACGACCGTGCGCGAGCCAACGGCGGTGGCGCTGCCGGGCTTCCAGCCGAGTGTGCCGGTGGTGTTCTGCGGCCTCTTCCCGGTCGATACCAACGACTTCGAGCGGCTGCGCGAGAGCCTCGCAAGGCTCCGCCTCAACGATGCGAGCTTCCATCACGAGGCCGAGACCTCCCCTGCCCTCGGCTTCGGCTTTCGTTGCGGCTTCCTCGGCCTCCTGCACCTCGAAATCGTGCAGGAGCGGCTCGCCCGCGAGTTCGACCTCGACCTTGTGGCAACCGCGCCGAGCGTCGTCTATCACATGACGCTCACCGACGACGCGCCGCTCGAGCTGCACAACCCCGCCGACATGCCCGACCCGACGCGCATCAAGGCGATCGAGGAGCCCTGGATTCGCGCGACCATCCTGGTGCCCGACGAGTATCTCGGCGGCGTGCTCGCGCTCTGCGAGGAGAAGCGCGGCGAGCAGCACGACCTCACCTACGCCGGCACGCGCGCCATGCTGGTCTACCGCCTGCCGCTCAACGAGGTAGTGTTCGATTTCTACGACCGGCTGAAATCGATTTCGCGCGGCTATGCGAGCTTCGACTATCAGCTTGACGGCTACCGCGAGAGCGACCTCGTCAAGCTCACCATCCTGATCAACGGCGAGCCGGTCGACGCGCTTTCGATCATCGTGCACCGGGCGCAGGCCGAGAAGCGCGGCCGCGCGCTCTGCGAGCGGCTGAAGGAGCTGATCCCGCGCCAGCTCTTCAAGATCGCGATCCAGGCCGCGATCGGCGGCAAGGTCATCGCCCGCGAGACCGTGAGCCCCCTGCGCAAGGACGTGCTCGCCAAATGCTATGGCGGCGACGTGAGCCGCAAGCGCAAGCTGCTCGACCGTCAGAAGCGCGGCAAGAAGCGCATGCGCCAGATCGGCAACGTGGAGATCCCGCAGGAGGCCTTTCTCGCCGCGCTCAAGATGGGCGAGGAATAGGCGCGCGCTGCCCCGCCCGTCGACGCCGAAAGCGCTGGAATTGCGGGCGCGGCCGGGATCGATCCCCTTCTCGCCCAATCTGGCCTATCCGGAGCATGTCACGCTCGCCTGTGCTCGCGCGAAAGCTCTATCTGGTTGAAATTCGCGCACATGCGTCGTCGCAGGTGATGCCACCTGCTCGGGATTTGCTCTCTCTCATTGGCATTGACGCAAATGCGTCGTCGCAGGTGATGCCACCTGCTCGGGATTTGCTCTGGCATTGACGCAAATGCGTCGTCGCAGGTGATGCCACCTGCTCGGGATTTGCTCTGGCATTGACGCAAATGCGTCGTCGCAGGTGATGCCACCTGCTCGGGATTTGCTCTGGCATTGACGCACATGCGTCGTCGCAGGTGATGCCACCTGCTCGGGATTTGCTCTGGCATTGACGCAAATGCGTCGTCGCAGGTGATGCCACCTGCTCGGGATTTGCTCTAGCATTGACGCAAATGCGTCGTCGCAGGTGATGCCACCTGCTCGGGATTTGCTCTAATAGCGCCGAAAGAGCCCGCCGCGCCGCCACGGCCAGTAGAGGATCAGGACCAGAAGCCCGCCCGGCACGAGCGGCAGCGCCCAGGCCGGGGCCGTGAGGATCGGCAGCAGGATGCCGCTCCAGAGCCAGGCCGCCACCTTCTTTTCAATGAACGCCTGGAAGCCGACGAGGCTGTTGGCGTGGTAGCGCGCCCAAAGCTCGCCGGCCGCGACGAGGCGGTAGCCGCAGCCCTCGATGGCCGCGTAGATCTCGTGCCCGAAGAGCGCGAGCGCGCCCAGCAGAAACGCGAGCGCGATGATGCGAACGACGATCAGCCTCTGTCCCCCGACGACGCCGACTCGCCCGAGTCTACCCCGCGCGCCGCGATATTGCAGCGCGAGAGGTTCTTGCTATTGTTCGCGCACAAAAGGAGGGATGGCCGAGTGGTTTAAGGCGCACGCCTGGAAAGCGTGTTCACCGAAAGGTGTCCGGGGTTCGAATCCCCGTCCCTCCGCCAACTTCTAAACTATTGATATAAAAGTAAAATATCCAATCACCGCCACCAATTTCGTGCCGGCGTTTCGGGGGTTTAGCGGCGATTTGATATTGACCGCCGATTCGCGGAGACCGCGCGGTCCCCGATCGCCGCGACCAATGCGACGAATTCTCTCCGGGCCAATACGTGAGTACCACTCAGTGTGTCGATGGGCGCTTGCGCGAGTGGCGTGGAGCCAGTTCTGAGTTTCCGCTTGCTCAATCGAAGCCGAGCAAGGCCCGCTGCTCCGACCAAATCAACGGCAACCTGGAGGCTTGCTTGAGCTTCGCTGCGGTCAGACTTGGCGGATGGCGGCCCTCGAGGATGGCTCGGGTGATATCCGGGGCAAGGTAGGTCAATCTAACCAGACGCGTGACGTAGGATCGGCTGACCCCAAGATTGCCTGCGACCTCGCCAAGGTTCGCACCACCGTTTTCGATCATCGCGTCGCGGAACGCGTGACCCTTGGCGATGAGCCTCAGGAGGGCGGGATCGGCTCCACCTTTGCTGCCGGGCCCTGGCGGCACATCGATGATGAGCTTGGTTCCGAAACCTGCGCCTCGAATTCTAGCCGGCACAGAAAGGGTCAACTGATTCTCCCGCCGAACGGCCCGCTTTGGGGTGACTCGTTCCGCCGGATCACCGGTCAGGACGTCGACGAGACCGACTGTGTCGAGCGTGATGTCGACACACTCCTCGTGCACGTCGATGCGGACAATTAGAACAAAGAGGATGGTACGAACCTGCGCCCGCTCCAGGTCATCCCATTGATCGGCAAGTGCGGCGGCGCGGTCCCCATACCGACAAAGCTCCCCGTCGGTCGCGATGTGTGGCGAGACCGCTTCGAGCAGTTGGCGATCGTCGGCGAGAAACTCTTGGATACGACGAGTGATGAGGCGCTCGATTCCTGTGGCTGCAATCCGGAACGCCGGGTTGGTGTTCTGGCCTTCCGGTGAGCGGGACACGTAATACCGATACCGCTTCCCCTTCTTGCTCGTGTGTTGCGCGACCATGCGATGATGGGACCCATCGAAGAGAAGGCCGGCTAGAAGGCTTGGTTCTCTTGCGGTGCGGCCGGTTACTTGGGCGATGTGGCTGATCGAAAGCCTTGCCTGAACTCGGTCCCATAGAGGGCGGTCGACAATGGGCTCATGCTGACCGGGATAGCGTCTGTCCCCGTGAGAGATCTCGCCCACATAAATGCAGTTGCGCAAGATCGTGTAGAGAACGCCACGGGCCAGAGGCACTCCGCCAACCGTTCGACCCGTCCGATCGCGACGGACCTTGCTGACGATCCCGTCGGCATCCAACTCCGACTTGAGATCCCGCACGGACCCGATTGCGGCGTATCGACGGAAGATGTGGCGCACGGTCTCCGCTTCTTTCGCGTTGACCATCAGTTTGCCTTTGTCCGTGTCGTAACCGAGAGGAACCACGCCGCCCATCCACATTCCCTTCTGCTTAGACGCAGCGATCTTGTCGCGGATACGTTCACCGGTAACCTCGCGTTCGAACTGTGCGAAAGACAGCAACACATTGAGTGTGAGCCGGCCCATCGAGTTCGTCGTGTTGAACTGCTGTGTGACCGAGACGAATGAAACGCCGTGAGCATCGAAGGTATCGACGATTTTCGCGAAATCGCCCAGTGAGCGGGTCAAGCGGTCCACCTTGTACACGACCACGACATCCACCCTTGAGGCGCGGACATCATCCAGGAGGCGCAAAAAGGCAGGGCGTTGCATGGTCGCTCCGGACACGCCCCCGTCGTCATAAGGCGTCGCAATGAGCGTCCATCCCTCGTGTTTGTGGCTTGCAATGAACGCCTCGCAGGCCTCCCGCTGGGCATCCAGCGAATTGAAGTCTTGCTCCAATCCCTCGTCGGAGGATTTGCGCGTATAGACGGCACAGCGCGTCTTCCTGCCGCGCGGCCGCCCGACATCAGACGCTCGATTACGCATCGGGATCCTCGACGTGTTTCGCGGAGAACCGCGTACTCGCCCGGCGAGTGCCAAAGAATCGCGGACCGGACCAATGCGCTCCTGTAATCGCGCGCGCAACCATAGTGAGCGAGCGATACCAACGACCTTCGTACTCAAACCCGTCTTCAAGAGCGACAACGGTGTGGGTTTTCCCGTGCCACTCGCGAAGCAACTTGGTGCCCGGTCTTAGAATGGTGTCGGTTGGGAATGTCTCGTTTCCAATATCATCGAGGTCGTCGACGAGGTTCCTCAACCTGCGCTCGACGGCCTTTGGCAAGGATCCGTGAACACGTTCCTGCATCTTGAATGTGATCGCGCGGATCCGCAGGTCCCGGCTGAATGCGGCCGGAGGATCGGAATGGTAGAAACGTCGCCATTGCTTTCGAAGTTCCCGTGAATTCAGGGCCTCAAGCTGGGCGATCTCGTTCTCGATGTCGCCGCTGGTTCTCTTACTTGATGCAGTCATGACGGTCCCCATCGTGGTGTGCGTCGCCGCGCAGGCGCCGCCACCGCTGGAAGCCCGGCCGGTTACGGCCAGGCCGAGCGTCATAGGGACCGTTCTTGCTCGCTAACAGTACCGCTCGTTCGGAGACGGAAGTCCAGTGTCGCTACGCCTTCCCCGCGGCATTTTCAGGTGGTCGCGATTGGGCCCACTCGGGCAGTGAGGAGAGCTATAGCTGAAAGTTGGTGATGGAGTGATTTGAGGGCGGCGTATCCTGGCGATGATGAGGTCGCCATTTCCACGAGGGAGGGATACGCCATGGGAGAGGATACAGTCGTCACGCTGCGCCAACCAGGATCGCCTTCGGAGGATCCGCTGACGGCGGTGCTGCAGTCAGGCGCGCGTCGGCTTTTGGCGCATGCGGTCGAGGCCGAGGTCTCTGCGTTTGTCGAGGCGCACGCGGATCTTGTGGACGAGGCGGGCCGTCGTCGTGTTGTGCGCCACGGCTATCTGCCAGCGCGCGAGATCCAGACGGGCATCGGCCCCGTCGCGGTGCGCCAGCCTCGGGTACGCGATCGCGGAGACGATGAGGCGGGCGGCAAGATCCGCTTCACGTCATCGATTCTGCCACCCTATCTGCGTCGCACGAAGTCGATCGAGGAGCTGTTGCCATGGCTCTATCTGAAAGGCATCTCGACGGGCGAGTTCGGTGAGGCGCTGGCAGCGCTGTTGGGTCGAGACGCACCGGGGCTGTCGGCGTCGACGATCGCGCGGCTCAAGGAGATCTGGCAAGGAGAGCTGGAGCGCTGGCAGGCGCGTGATCTCTCGGCCAAGCGTTACGTCTACATCTGGGCCGACGGGGTCTACTTCCGGCCCCGCCTGGAGCACGACAAACAGTGCGTTCTGGTGGTCATCGGGGCCGATGACCACGGCCGCAAAGACCTCGTTGCCCTGCAGGATGGCTACCGCGAGAGCGAACAGAGCTGGGCGGAGCTCCTGATCGATCTCAAGCAGCGTGGCCTTGCGATCGCGCCCGAGCTCGCCATCGGCGACGGCGCGCTCGGCTTCTGGGCGGCCCTGCGCAAGATCTACGGCACGACGCGCGCGCAGCGTTGCTGGGTGCACAAGACCGCCAACGTGCTCAACAAAATGCCCAAGAGCGTGCAAGCCAAAGCCAAGGCGCATCTCCAGCAGATCTGGATGGCCGAGACGAGGGCCGGCGCCGAGCAAGCCTTCGACGGCTTCCTCGAGATCTACGGCGCCAAGTATGACCGAGCCGCGGCTTGCTTGCGCAAGGATCGGGACGTGTTGCTGCGCTTCTACGACTTCCCGGCCGAGCACTGGAAGCACATCCGCACGGCCAACCCGATCGAGAGCACGTTTGCGACCGTGCGATTGCGAACCACCAGGACCAAGGGCTGCCTGTCACGCAAGACCGCGCTTGCAATGGTCTACAAGCTGAGCCAGTCGGCGAGCCAGAGATGGCGTCGCCTCGACGGCTCGAACCACATCGCCGCCCTCATCGAGGGCGTCCAGTTCAAGGACGGGGAGATGCTAAATCAACGCGCCGCCTGAAATCCTCGTCACCAACTTTTGACAATAGCTCCAGTGAGGACCCAGTATTGCCCTCTTCGAGCAAGAGCGACGATGTCTATGCTCGAACCAGCGGTCTCTCTCGGTCACGTTTAGCCCCTGGACTCGTCGATTCCGACGCCTTCGCGTCTCTCCGAAAAATCGCGAGGAAATAAGTTAGAGTTTTCCGGAGGCTACGAGCCCAAAACGTGTCCGGCGTTCGAATCTCCTACTGCCCGCCACCAAGTCTGGCACGTCACGATTTTCGGAGCGGCGATGCACCGTGTGCCGCAAACCCCCGCTGTGTGCGGGCCTTGCGGCGGGGCCTTTGCGCAAACGCATTGGAGAGAGCCGGACCCCTACATTCTCTGGCCAGACAGCGTGGTTTTTCTCCGTCGGGCAGATTGTCGGTGTCGTTTTGAGTTTGAATGGTCCGACGGCTACGCGCCAAACAGCCGCCGCTGATCGCTCCAGGATAGAGGCAGCTCGGGGCAACGCACGAGGCGCTCGGCGTTGAGGTCAGCGGGCTCCTCACCGCCCACAATCGCCGCGGTGATATCGGGTGCGAGGAAGGCGAGCCGGACCACGCGGGCAACGTAGGAACGCGTGAACCCTTCTTCCTCAGCGATCCGGGCAATGGTCGGCGCCTCATCCGAGCAGAGACGTGCGAACCATCGGTGTGCCCGACTAAGCACCCTCAGCAGCGCCGGATCGGGTTGGCGTTGAGCGCCGTCTGTGGAGATGATCATGCGGCTTGCGCCGCCGCAACGTTTCGGCCGAGCGGGCACAGCGATCCAGTGACACGGTGCGCCGTCGATCGCGAACGGATCGACGGATAGCGCACGCGCCAACGCTGCGATCGAGAGGGAGAGCTTCACTTCGGCGTCCGCAACAACGACGCGATCAAGCAGCGAATGCAGAGCGGGTCGCCGGTCGTCGAACACAGCGTGTTCGAGTGTCTCAGCAAGCGCCTCGCCTTTTGCGAGCGCCTCACGGAGGCGCGCGGGTGGGTGCTGGTCGAGCGCGAGCAGTTCGTAGAGCCGCACCCGGCTCCGAAGCAGGCTCGTCAACGTGTCGGTGACCAACGATTCAATCCCGTGCGCGGGGATGCGGTATCCCTCGCCTTTGGTCGTCGTCGCACCGCGAAGCAGGTTGTGCGAGACGTAGTACCGGTAGCGCTTACCTGACTTGGCGGTGTGGCTCGGTGTGAGGCGAACGCCGTGCTCGTCATACAGCACACCCGCGAGCAGGCTCGGTACCCGCGCGCCGGTTCCGCCGCGCTGTCGTTGTGCACTGCTCGCCAACGTCTCATGGACGGCGTCCCACGTCGCCTCGTCGATGATCGGTTCGTGCTGGCCGGGATAGGTCTCGTCTTTGTGCGCGATCCGGCCCACATAGAGCGGGTTGCTGAGGAGCTTGTAGATGTAGCCTCGGCTGAGAGGGCGACCACCCTGTGTGTGGCCGTCGGCGAGGACACGAAGCTTGGTCACGAGAGCCATTCGGTCGGCATGCTTCTTCACGAGGCGCACATTGCCGTGCTCTCGGTAGAGCGCGAACACGGTCCGCACGGTCGCGGCCTCATCCTCGTTGACGACCAGCGTCCGATCTTTCGCGCCGTAGCCGAGAGGAACCGGACCGCCCATCCACATCCCCTTTCGCTTGGAGGCGGCGATCTTGTCGCGGATCCGCTCGCCGGTAACCTCGCGCTCGAACTGGGCGAAGGAGAGCAGCATGTTGAGTGTTAGACGCCCCATGGAGGTCGTCGTGTTGAACTGCTGGGTCACCGACACGAACGTCACCGTGTTGGCGTCGAATACCTCGACGAGCTTCGCGAAGTCGGCGAGAGACCGGGTCAGGCGATCGACCTTGTAGACCACAACCGTCTCGATCTTGCCTTGCTTGATATCCTCCATGAGCTGCTGCAGGGCCGGTCTTTCCAAAGTGCCGCCTGAGACGCCGCCATCGTCATAGTGGGTGCCGACGGCCGTCCATCCCTCGCTTGCTTGGCTCTTGATGAACGCCTCGCAGGCCTCGCGTTGAGCGTCGAGCGAGTTGAACGCCTGATCGAGCCCCTCCTCTGAGGACTTGCGCGTGTAGATGGCACAGCGTTGACGGGTTGCGCTAGTCGGCATTCGCGGAAGGCTCGGCCGTGTGCACACCAAAGAAGGCGGGACCCGACCATCGTGTACCCGTGATCTCGCGGGCGATCCGGGAGAGGCTCAGATAGCGAGTGTTTCGATACTCGAAACCTTTCTCCAGCACCGTCACATGATGGGTGCGCCCGTGCCATTCCCGCACGAGTCGCGTCCCGGGTGAGAGCCGACCCTGCCTTGGCGTGATGGGGGTGTCAGGATCCTGGAGCAGCTGCCGGCGTATCGCCGGATCGAGACCGCCCTCGGCTTGCTCCTGCAGCTGATGAGCCAGCGCGCGGCGTAGGAGATCGCGGCTCATGTGTTTCGGCGGCGCTTGGCCAAACACTACCTCCCATCTCTCGATGAGCGCGGGGCGCGCAAGACCCTTGAGTTCGTTGAGCGGTTCGACGGGAGGACTAGTCGCCGAGATGGTCATCGTTCGTCACGCGTCGCGCGAGCGGATCAGTGTCGTCCGGAACGGTCCGGTCACGATCCTCTCTCGATCCGCATTGGCCGCGGCTTCTGATGGCCTCTTCATAGGAGATCGGTGGCCGCAACAGATAGGGGCTTACATCGGTCTCGGGCATCACTCGCCCTCCCATCATCGCCGGCCCCCCGCGACCTTGTAGACCCGCCCCCGGCCCTCGACCACCTCCGAAGTGACGTTGAGCCCGCGCTTCTTCTTGAAAGTGCCACTGATGGCGCCCCGCACCGAGTGCGGCTGCCACCCCGTGGCCTTGGTCAAGTCACCGATCGTCGCGCCTTCATCACGCTGCAACAATGCGCCCAGAAGGCCGAGCTTGGTGGTGCTTTGTGCCGGGTTGGCTGCGCCGTTTAACTTGGTCGCGCGCCGCCGGCGCGTGGTCGATTTCCGTGCCATGAGAACCTCCTTCGGTATGTGGGGCACCGCGCCGAGCGCGGCGCCTCCCACTGCTCGAAGCCCCGCCGATTGGCCGGTCGGGGCGTGTGGGACCCGATGAGGCTCTCAATGACGACCACATTGGCGCTTCGTGGGCGGAGGAAGTCCAGTCTTTCCGTCGATTGCGTCTCGGATTTCTGCAAGCTGGTTAACGCCCGCCTCCGCCAGAACCGCCGCAGGGTCGGCGACGGTCGCGACCGCATGTGCGCGATGGCTGAGCTGCTCTGCGCATTGCAAAAGCTTCATCTCGGTAGCCGTCGGCGATTGCCCAGCCACGGCCAACTCCGTCGCGTCCCGTAGCCTAACTGCGTAGCCGGCGGAGCGAGCGCGGCGGCCTGCAGGCCGCTCGGTCAGTACATGCCGTAGTGCCGCCCGCTGCGCGCCCTAAACCGCTTGTGATGCTCCGCCCACCCGAGGAACTGAGAGAGGCTGTCGACCTGATCGTCGAACCGACCGTTTGGGAATGCCATGACCTCGGCCTTGAACTCGTCGAGCCAGGGCGCTGTCTCGGGAAGCATCACTTGCCCCGCCTCGATGTGAGCCGACTGATTGCTCATGCGCGTCACCTTGTCAGCGTCCGGTGTGATGGCAATCGGCCTGACGCCGGTCTTCTCGAAACGCAGATCCTGCATCAGCTGCGTGCCCGACCCCTTGTCTTCAATCAGCACGCTGTGTGCGCCATACCGGCGGGCCATTTCGATGACCCTCTTCTTGAGATGCGGATATTCGAGCCGTTGCCGCAGGACGTCGAGGAGATAATAGTCATCGCCCTTCATTAGCCAGGTCGTGCACACGGAGTAGTCGTTGAGCTCGCCCGCCTTCGCCGCTGTGTCCCAGCTTTGGATCACGCGGCCGTCCGGGCCGTGCGCAGGCGGATAAGCGTAGACCCGGAGCCAGCGCCACTTGATGAGGTTCCCTTCGACCGGCACGGGGCGCTGCTGGTACTGAGCCGAGAAAGCGGCGCTGCCCATATCGGCCTTAATCTGCTCAAGCACCTCGGCCGGCTCGCGCTCAGGGTGCAAGATATCGCCGGTCTTCCGATGGTGGACCTCGTTCGGTCCGACAGGGATTGACTGTGGGGTGTCCGCGGTCGCCGGTAAATCGAGGTGGGCCCAATCGCCGTCCTTTTCCAGGACATGGCCAACCAGATCATCGACGTGAACACGCTGCATGACGATCACGATCACGTCGTCCTTCTTGCTATCGAGCCGCGAGTAGAGCGTGCCATCGAACCATTGCTTCACAGACTCACGCTTGACGCCAGACATAGCGTCGCTCGGCTTGATGGGGTCGTCGACGATCACATAGTTGCCGCCGCGCCCGGTCAGAGTACCGCCGAGCGAGGTGCCGTAACGTCCGCCCTGCCGCGTCGTCTCGAAGTCGAGCTCGGCGGATTTTTTTGGATTGAGCCGCGTGCGTGGGAACACGCGTCGGTACCAATCGCTTTCGAGCACCGCACGGCAGTCGCGCGCGTGTTTCGCCGTGAGCTCGTTGGCGTAGCTTGCACAGATGATGCGGCGGGTCGGGTCACGGCCGAGCACCCACGCGGGGAACGCGACCGAGGCGCAGACCGACTTGAGGTTCCGCGGCGGCACCGTGATGATCAATCGCTTGATCTTGCCGTCGAGGCATTGCCTTAGGTACCACGCGATCGCGTCGATGTGCCAATTGGGCTGATACGCCGCGGCGGGGGCGACCGTCTGGACGGTTCGATGGATGAAGCTTGGGAGATCGTGCCGCAGCATGGCCTCGAGCAAATTGCGGTCCACGGCGCTCATGAGGTTTCGCTCGGGTCTTGATCGCCATGTTCCGGAGCTGGCGTTGGCGATGCCACGGCGTGGCGTTTGAAGCGACCCTCGAGCGCCCGCAACACCGCTTTCTCCTCTTCATCGAGGGGAACGCCTGCATCCCTGGCCTCATCTTCGATACCCGCCACCCGCATATACAGCTCGAGAACCTTGGCGGTGGCTCGATCGTTGCCGCCGAGCGCCCTCGCGATCAAAGATTTGACGAGAGCACGCTGCTTGCTCAGTCGACGCTCCTTGCCGCGTTCGCGAACCGTCATCGTCTCCCCGAGCTCCTCGAGAAGATCGGTCTTGAGATTCTTCGTCCCCTTCGGCCGCCCTTGGGGATTCCCGGATATGCCCTTCTTGAACTGTGTGCGTTTGGGCGGTTTGCCGTAGCCGACCTCATAGTCCGCCCGTTGATCATCCGGCATCGCGCACCTCCAATCGGGCTCGCTCGACCTCGGAGAAGGTCTCACCACTGTCGGCCAGGACCGCCTCAGAGCACTCTGCGGCGACGACGCGCCGCAGGATCACGTCACAATATTGCGGATCCAGCTCCATGCCATAGCCGCGCCGCCCGGCCTTCTCCGCCGCGACGAGCGTCGTGCCACTGCCCGCGAACGGATCGAGCACGATGCCGCCCCGTGTCGAGCAGTCGAGAAGGGCATCGGCGACGAGGCGCACCGGCTTCACAGTGGGGTGAAGGGCCAACGCCTCGTCACGCTCCTTGCCGAAGCTGTTCATGCCGGGATAGGTCCAGACATTGGTTCGATAGCGGCCGTGACGGCCCAGCTCAACATTGTTGATGTGTGGGGCATTGCCCGCCTTCAGGACGAAGATCAGTTCGTGTTGCGAGCGATACAACGAGCCCATGCCGCCGTTCGTCTTCGCCCAAACGCAGAGGTTCAGGGGCGCGCCGTAGACGCCGTGAGAGGCCGCCAAGATCTCACTCATGTGGCGCCAATCCATGCACACATAGTGGATCGCGCCATCGACGCTGTGGCGCACCAGGTTCCGGAACACAGTCTCGAGGAAGGCGGTAAACTGCGCCTCCGTCATCTCGCCCGAGGCCATTGCGAACTCTCGATGCGTTACAGCACCCAGGCCGGAGACGTGGCCGTCGATCGGCACGTTGTAGGGTGGGTCGGTGAAGACCAGCTGTGCCTCGGAGCCGTCGAGCAGACGGTCGTAGGCATCATGCTCCGTCGCATCGCCACAGAGCAGCCGGTGCTTTCCAATGCACCAAAGGTCTCCCGGTCTCGTCACCGACGCCCCCGGCGCCACGGGCGGGGCCTCATCGTCGGGATCTTCCTCGGCCGTCGGGTCGAGCTCGCCTATCAGGACGTCGATCTCGGGCATCTCAAAGCCCGTGATCGTCACGTCAAAGTCGACCTCCAGCTCGGTCAACTCCTGGAGCTCGATGGCGAGTAGGTCGCGGTCCCAGCCTGCTAGCTCGGCAAGCCGATTGTCCGCGATGACATAGGCCCGGATCTCTTCCTCTGAGAGGTCATAGAGCTGGGTGGTCGGCACAGCGTCGAGCCCGAGGAGTAACGCCGCCTCGACCCGGCCGTGGCCGGCAACAATGCCCCCATCGCGATCGATGAGAACGGGGTTGTTGAACCCAAACCGCCGGATGCTGTTGGCGATCTTGCGGACTTGGTCCTTGGTATGCGTCCGCGCGTTCTTCGCCCTTGGCGTCAGCGCCTCAGGATTTCGGTATTTCACCGTGAGCCTGTCCATGCGCGGGGCTCCCATCGATCGACCGATTGCAACTCAGTATGCGGAGCGCCTGTCACGCAGCGACATCTTCTCTGGCGAGTGTGTCGTCACCGTAGGCGCTCTCGATATGGGCTTGGACCTCTTTGATCTGTTCTAGAGGTGCTTTCTTGACCCATTCGATCAGACGCTGACGCTCGGCCGGCTCCCCCAATGTGGAACCGCCGTTACGTAACGGCGCCGCATTCGCTTTGCTCCTATGGCGGCGAGCCCGCGCGCGCGTTTGCTCTCGCGTCCGCTCAAGCTCCGTCGTGGCGTCGTCTGCCCTTGCGATGCGCATTAACTCTCGAAGGCGCGACGGCGAAAGCTGGATGTGCTCACTCGCCCAGTCAGCCCAGCTGACACCGCCCGCCTCGCCTGCCTCAACGCGCTCACGGGCCTCCTTGACCAGGCGGGCGGCCTGCAAAACCTTGTCATACGCTGCACTACCGCAACGGCTGATATCCCTGGCCAATTCCTCGAGCGGCTCTCTCGAAACGGTTTCGTGAGACTTCATCGTTAAGCTCCGTATCGGTTTGAATGGAGCGCACGATGGCCTCACAGCCGGTCCCCGTAAGTGACGATTATTGGGACGAACGACGGACCGATATTCTTCACCTCGCTCGCGAGTTCGGCATCCGCCCCGATATGCTGGAGCAGGCGCTCAAAGACGCCGTAGATCTTTTGAACCTCTCCCGGAATAACGTTCGACCCGCAAACAAGAAGGCCCTCCGCGGCCTCGCCGATCAGCTTGCTGGGATGGTCGACCGCGTCTCGGAGCCCAGCGTGCGAGAGAGACTCAACGCAATGTCGATCGATCTGTCCGATGTCTCAGAGGACGATGAGCTTGGGTTCTACACGTCCTGGAGTGCCGCCATTGCGCGCGTTGACCGCGCTATCGATGGTCTGAAGGATATGGTCGCGATCGTTCGAGTCGCCGAGGCTGGCAAACTCCGATCCGGACGGCCGACACACGAGGACTGGACCGTTGCAATCAGTTCGTTAGTCGACTTCTGGACGTATTGCCTTCACCGCAAGGTATCCATCTCCGGACACGCCGCCGATCCAAGAGGGACCAAACCAAGCCCACTCCTGAAGTTCTCACATCGCAGCATGCAGATCCTTGGCGAGAAGATCACCGAGCAGACTTGCAGGACTGTCCTGCAAAACCTCACCAACGGCAACGCCGTGCGCTGGAAGATCGTCGCGGAGTAAGCGTCCTGCCAACAGCGCGTTCGGCGCCCGTTACGACCCGGAATGCTTCAGTACTTCCTCATATCGATCCGCGACCCGTACGCCCGAGTTGTGCGGTAGACACGAACGCTGCCAGCGGCTGAACAACCGAGCCGAGCTCCACACTGTTGATATGCGCTGCGGGTGCCGCTCTTGAATACGAACACCAGTTCGTGCTGCGACCGGTAGAGCGAGCCCATGCCCGCATTGATCTTGGCCCAGACACGCAGGTTTTTCATCTCGTCGTAGATATCGCGCGTCGCCGAGAGCAGCTCGTAGACGTGACGCCAATCGATGCAGACGAAGTGAAGTGCGCCGTCGGTGCTATGGGCCGCGAGCTGCCCAAGCACGGTCTTCAAGAACGCCGCGAACAGGGCGTTGGACGTCTCGCCGGAGGCCATCGCGAACTCAGCGTGATGGATCCGCCCGAGACCCGAGACGTGGCCGCCGATCGGCATGTTGTACGGTGGATCGGTGAAGATCATTGGCGCCTGCTCGCCAGCCTTGAGCCGTCGGAACGATACGGGATCCGTCGCGTCGCCGCAGAGCAGGCGATGCCGCCCCAGACGCCAGAGGTCGCCAGGCTGGGTCACCGACAAGCTTCGATCGATCCGTCTCCGGCACCACATCGCCCTGATCGTCGGCATTGGGAGCATCCAGTCCCTCAATCAACGGGTCGATCTCGGCGGTCTCGAAGCCCATCAACTCAACGTCGAAGTCGAGCGCGACGAGCGCCTGAAGCTCGATTGCCAGGGTGTCGTCATCCCAATCAGCCAGCTCAGCGAGCCGATTGTCAGCAATGACGTAGGTCCGCACCTCAGCCTCACTCATGTGCTCGAGGCGGATGGTCGGCACAGTCTCCAGATTGAGACGATCGGCCGCCGCGACGCGGCTTTGACCCGTGCTGTGAGCCCCGAAAGTTCCCTCGTCTGATAGGAGAGGTCGGCCCGTGGCCTACGATCGCCGAGCGCGACCGGACGCACGTTCGGTCGCTCGCTTTGTGGCTTTCCTACCGACAGGTGCCGACAAGGCACGCTGGACGGCCTCCGGTTCGCGGTCGATGACCATTAGAAACGCGCGGGCCGACATGTCAGGTCGGCGGCGACCCTGCTCCCAGTTGCGAACGGCGTCGAGCCCGAAGCCAAACCGGGCAGCGAACTTGGCCTGTGATAGCCCGACCTTGCGGCGAACGGCCTTCACGTCGACGCGCTCAGGGACATGCGCCACGAATCCGTCATCCTCGCCTCGCGCATAATCCAGCGCCTCTCGCGCTCCTCGAAGAATGCTCTCACCGGCCTTTGACATGCCGCCTTACTCCTTCCAAATACTCCCTGACCAGCTCGCCAAGGGCCTTCCGAAGCTCGTTTCTCTCAGCACGAGTGAGGTTGATTTTCTCGCCCTTGCCGAAAACGGTGAGCAAGAACACCGGCACAGGCGGGCCGCTGTAGAATGTGATCACGCGCACGCTGCCGCTCTTGCCTCGACCCAGGGTCGCCCACCGAAACTTGCGAGCACCGCCGGTACCTTGCATGACCTCACCTGCGTCCGGGTTCGCGGCGAGGTAGTCGATCAGCGCTTAGCGCTCATTATCGGTGACCAGCTTCCGCGCTCGGCGTCCAAACTCGGGAGTCTCGACGACCGTGTGCAGCAACCGCCGAGCATCCTTCTCTATACGCCAATGACGCATATACGTCAATGGCGTAGTTGCAACCGGTTGCGTCGGACCAACGATCGGGTGTCATTACGCTTTGGATTGTGCGAGGCCGGGTATTTATGGATCCCATTCTGGGTGCGTTGTCAAAACGCTCGCAGTTTCGGATATTTGCGGGTATATTTATGGGTATGAGCCTCCAGGTCGAGACATTAACGATCACGCCCGAGATTCTCTCACTCATCGCCGAGCTAGATGAATTCAAGGGTGCCTGGAAAGCGCTTGGGGTGCTCGCGCCCGAGCGCCTGTCAGTGTTACGGCGCATCGCGACGATCGAAAGTATCGGCTCTTCGACCCGCATCGAAGGCGGCAAGCTCACCGACAAAGAGGTGGAGCACCTTCTCTCGCATATCGCGATCCAAAAGCTCGAGACGCGCGACGAGCAGGAGGTCGCGGGATACGCGAAAGTGATGGAGACCGTCTTCGCCCATGCCGACGACATCGCGCTAACGGAGAATCACATCAAGCAGCTTCACCGCGACCTGTTGATACACAGCGCCAAGGACGAGCACCACCGCGGCAATTACAAGACAGCACCCAACAGCGTCATGGCCTTCGACGCCGCGGGACATGAGATCGGGGTCGTATTCGAAACGGCCACACCGTTCGATACGCCACGCCTGATGGCGGAGTTGATCGAATGGACCTGGGTCGCGCTAGACGAAGGGCGACCACATCCCCTTCTGGCCATCGGGATCTTCGTCGTCGTCTTTCTCGAAATCCATCCGTTTGAAGACGGCAATGGTCGCCTTTCGCGCGTGCTGACGACTCTACTGCTCCTGCGCAGCGGCTATGCGTACGTGCCTTACAGCTCGTTAGAAAGCGTGATCGAGCAGACTAAGGAAAGCTACTACGTCGCATTGCGCCGAACACAAGGCACCATCCGGAGCAATGCTCCTGATTGGGACCCCTGGCTCATCTATTTTCTCCGCGCGCTGCAGCAGCAAAAGAGACGCCTCGAGAAGAAAATCGAGCGCGAGCGTATCGTGATGGGCAGCCTGCCCGCGCTATCCCTTCAGATCCTGGAACTGGCCAAGGAGCATGGAAGGATCACGATCAGCGAGATCGTAAGATTGACAGGTGCAAACCGAAACACCGTGAAGAAGCACCTGCAATCGCTGGTGTCGGCGACCCACCTTACGCAGCACGGTAAAGGCAAAGGAACTTGGTACAGCGGATAAGTAAGCGTCCATTTTTGACACGTGGCTCATTCTGCGGCGGTTGAGGGTGTCCAGTTCCAGGGGAGGAGCTCGTCGATGCGGCTCATGGGGTGGCCGTTTGTCATGCGCTCGAGGACGTCCTTGAGGTAGGCGTATGGCTCGACTTCGTTGAGCTTGGCCGTCTCTATCAGGGAGACGATCACCGCCCAGCGATCGGCGCCTCCGTCGGACCCTGCGAAGAGATGGTTCTTGCGCCCGAGTGTGACGGGCCGGATGGCGCGCTCGACCGCATTGTTGTCGAGCTCGACGCGGCCGTCCTCGAGGAAGCGGCAGAGCGCCGGCCAGCGCACGAGGGTGTAGCGGATGGCCTCGGCCAGGCCGCCACGCGGCGGCACCCGCTGGAGCTGGTTCTCCGGCCAGGGCTTCATCGCCTCGACCAGGGGCCGGGACTGAGCGTCGCGAACCTCCTTGCGTTCAGCCGCGCTGCGGCCGCGGATGGTTTTTTCGATCGCGTAGAGCCCGGCAATACGACGCAACGCCTCTGCGGCGATCGGTGAGTCGGTGGTTTGGTGGAACTCGTAGAACTTGCGTCGGGCGTGAGCCCAGCACGCGGCGAGATCCACTCTGTCGCTTGCCGCGATCTTCTCGAACCCGGCATAGCCGTCGACGTGAAGGATGCCGCGGATTGCGCATCTCTCGACGCTACGGCGACGCTTGACCGCTCTCAACCGATTTGCTCTGACAAAGCCCATGACGGTGGGGGTACCGTTGCTGTGCGCCCCTTGGGTCCCTCACTCATAGGGTGAGTCCTGGTTTTGCATAGCTGGTTGTTGATGAGTTTGCACGCGCGCCGTATGCGGAGCCCTCAGACCGCTCAAGCGTTCGGCGCGCTTGTTGGGGCGTGTCTCCTCGTAGGGCCGAGTGCGGCCTGATGGTGTTGTAGTCGTGTCGCCAGATGGCGAGCTTCCTCCGAGCGTCAGCGAGGCTCTGGAAGACCTCCTCGTTCAAGAGCTCGTCACGCAAGCGGCCATTGAAGGCCTCGATGAACGCGTTCTGGGTGGGCTTGCCCGGCGCGATGTAGTGCCAGGCGACGCCGGTCGAGTTTTGCCACTCGAGGATGGCGCGGCTGGTGAGCTCCGAGCCATTGTCGGTGACGATCGTCTTGGGCTTGCCGTAGAGCCTGATTAAGCGATCGAGCTCGCGGGCAACGCGCCGGCCGGAGAGCGAGGTGTCGGCGATGAGGCCGAGGCTCTCGCGGGTGCAGTCGTCGATCACGGCGAGAATACGAAAGCGCCGGCCGGGCTCGAAGACATCGGAGAGGAAGTCCAACGACCAGCGCTCGTTCGGGCACAACGGCACCTCGAGCGGTGCTCTGGTTCCCGTTGCTCGCTTGCGCCCGCGTCGGCGTTTCACAGCGAGACCTTCGTCGGCGTACAGCCGGCGCAGCTTCTTGTGGTTCATCCTGATCCCCTCGCGTTCGAGCAGAAGCCCGATGCGGCGATAGCCGAAGCGTCGCCGTTCGCCCGCGATTTCGCGCATGCGCCGACGGATCTCCGGGCAGTCGGGTGGGCGCTCACGGCGCACGGTCTTCGGATCGACGCTGACCAGCCGGCACGCGCGGCGCTGCGAGATGTCGTGCTTGGACATCGCCACAAGCGCCGCCGCGCGCCTAAGCCGGGGCGTCGTCAGCTCTTTCCCAAGAGGTCCTTCAGAACCACGTTGTCCAGCATCGCATCGGCCAGCAGACGCTTCAGACGCGCGTTCTCCGTCTCCAAGCTCTTCAGCTTGCGCGCGTCCGACACATCCAGCCCGCCGTACTTCGCCTTCCACTTGTAGAACGTGTTCGGGCTGATCCCGTGCTTGCGGCAGACCTCCGCCGTCTTCAGGCCGCGCTCTTGCTCGGCCAAGATCCCGATGATCTGTTCCTCAGAAAATCGTGACTGCCTCATCGCTCCGTCTCCTCTGTGACGGACTCTCCTAACAGATGAGGGAACTTTCGGGGCTCACAGCACCGTCCGCGTGGTGGACGCCAACAGAAGCGTGTGATCAGCTAGGCCACAGAGGCAGTCATTTGAGGTGCAAGACAATGCTAACCGCGCGGATGTTGCGGAGCTATAGCTGAAAGTTGGTGATGGAGTGATTTGAGGGCGGCGTATCCTGGCGATGATGAGGTCGCCATTTCCACGAGGGAGGGATACGCCATGGGAGAGGATACAGTCGTCACGCTGCGCCAACCAGGATCGCCTTCGGAGGATCCGCTGACGGCGGTGCTGCAGTCAGGCGCGCGTCGGCTTTTGGCGCATGCGGTCGAGGCCGAGGTCTCTGCGTTTGTCGAGGCGCACGCGGATCTTGTGGACGAGGCGGGCCGTCGTCGTGTTGTGCGCCACGGCTATCTGCCAGCGCGCGAGATCCAGACGGGCATCGGCCCCGTCGCGGTGCGCCAGCCTCGGGTACGCGATCGCGGAGACGATGAGGCGGGCGGCAAGATCCGCTTCACGTCATCGATTCTGCCACCCTATCTGCGTCGCACGAAGTCGATCGAGGAGCTGTTGCCATGGCTCTATCTGAAAGGCATCTCGACGGGCGAGTTCGGTGAGGCGCTGGCAGCGCTGTTGGGTCGAGACGCACCGGGGCTGTCGGCGTCGACGATCGCGCGGCTCAAGGAGATCTGGCAAGGAGAGCTGGAGCGCTGGCAGGCGCGTGATCTCTCGGCCAAGCGTTACGTCTACATCTGGGCCGACGGGGTCTACTTCCGGCCCCGCCTGGAGCACGACAAACAGTGCGTTCTGGTGGTCATCGGGGCCGATGACCACGGCCGCAAAGACCTCGTTGCCCTGCAGGATGGCTACCGCGAGAGCGAACAGAGCTGGGCGGAGCTCCTGATCGATCTCAAGCAGCGTGGCCTTGCGATCGCGCCCGAGCTCGCCATCGGCGACGGCGCGCTCGGCTTCTGGGCGGCCCTGCGCAAGATCTACGGCACGACGCGCGCGCAGCGTTGCTGGGTGCACAAGACCGCCAACGTGCTCAACAAAATGCCCAAGAGCGTGCAAGCCAAAGCCAAGGCGCATCTCCAGCAGATCTGGATGGCCGAGACGAGGGCCGGCGCCGAGCAAGCCTTCGACGGCTTCCTCGAGATCTACGGCGCCAAGTATGACCGAGCCGCGGCTTGCTTGCGCAAGGATCGGGACGTGTTGCTGCGCTTCTACGACTTCCCGGCCGAGCACTGGAAGCACATCCGCACGGCCAACCCGATCGAGAGCACGTTTGCGACCGTGCGATTGCGAACCACCAGGACCAAGGGCTGCCTGTCACGCAAGACCGCGCTTGCAATGGTCTACAAGCTGAGCCAGTCGGCGAGCCAGAGATGGCGTCGCCTCGACGGCTCGAACCACATCGCCGCCCTCATCGAGGGCGTCCAGTTCAAGGACGGGGAGATGCTAAATCAACGCGCCGCCTGAAATCCTCGTCACCAACTTTTGACAATAGCTCGATGTTGCGACCTGGTGCGCAGTGTTGTGTCGTTCTGTTTGCAGGGATGCTGTTGGCGGCTTTTTCCGAAGCGCCGCATGATTGCGACCGGCATGCCGCCCATCCCTACGATTTGAGCAAGCATGAGCAGGTCGAGGGCGTGAGCTTCTATCAAATCGATGTGCCTGCGGCACGGGCTGCCTGCGAAGCCGCTCTCGCGGAGGACCCCGAAAACGCCCAGTTCCTGTTTCAGCTGGGGCGCGTGCGACTGGCCAGCGAACAAACCGACGCTGCAGCGACGTTGTTTCGAAAGGCTGCCGAGATGGGCCATGCGGCAGCGCAAGCCGGCGTCGGCACAATGTACCGGACCGGTAACGGGGCGCCACAGAACGACGTCAATGCGGTCGCGTGGTATCGGAAGTCTGCCGACCAGGGCTTCGCCCTTGGACAATTCTTTCTCGCGACCATGTACTTCAATGGCCAAGGTGTCTCTCTCGACTCCACCGAAGAGGAGAGGTGGACGGAGGCGGTGAAGTGGTATCTCAAAGCGGCGGAACAGGGGCTCGCGGGGGCGCAATATAGTCTCGGCCCGATGTATGAGTTCGGTTTGGGCGGTCTTGATCGCGATCAAGCAGAAGCCTTGTCGTGGTACCGCAAGGCCGCGGAGCAAGGCCATAGCGGCGCACAATTCCAGCTGGGTATCTCTTACGAGCGCGGCCGTGGTGTCGAAGCGGACAGGGACGAAGCAATCGCGTGGTACCGCAAGGCCGCGAGCAATGGGCTGCCCAACGCCATCGAAGCCCTAGAGCGGTTGGAGAGCGAGTGATAGCAGCGCCGGGCCGTGTGGCGCATCGTGACGTTGACGCGCCCGACGAGCTCAGAGCGGCCCCGCTTGGGGTGGTGTCAGAGGAATCGACCGCCAAACATCGTCGCACGCCATCGTCACCTGGCGAGTGGCGTTCAGGCGGCGAGAAGGCGCCAATCGGCCATTGCCGCGAAACGATCGCGTTTGAATTCGTGGCGGTGGACTAGATGGCGTTGAAGGTTGAAGTGGTTGCTGATCGAAGCATGGACGGCGGCGAACGGCGTTGTCACGATAACTGAGCGAGCCGGCCTGGAACGTTGTAGCTTCACGCGATGCGCTCAATCTCGTTCAAACGCCACCGCTTTCCGCCCCTGGTGATCCGCCACACGATCTGGCTCTACGCCCGCTTCACGCTCAGCCTGCGTGATGTCGAAGAGATGCTCGCCCAACGCGGGCTCGACGTTTCCTACGAAACCGTCCGCCGATGGGTCCTCAAGTTCGGACGCGGTGTCGCTTACAACATCCGATGCCGACGACCTCGGCCCTGCGATCAATGGCATCTCGATGAGATGGTTGTCTCGATCCAAGGACGGAAACACTTCCTGTGGCGCGCTGTCGATGCCGAGGGCGAGGTTCTGGATTTCTTGATCCAGCGCGAACGCAACGCCGCAGCTGCGGAGCGGCTAGTTCGGAAACTCCTGAAGAATCAGGGTTTCGCCATGAGGACGATGGTCACCGACAAGCTCCGATCGTACGGAAGCGCGCTTCGCAGTCTGGGATTGACCTGTGAACATGTGCAGGGCCTGCGCAGGAACAATCGCGCGGAGAACTCACATCAACCGGTTCGCGGCCGGGAACGCAAACTCCAGCGGTTCAAGTCGGCGGGTTCCGCGCAACGCTTCCTCGCTCTCCACGCCGCCGTCTACAACCTGTTCAATGTCCAACGTCATCTGATATCCCGCCGCACTCTTCGCCAATTTCGCACTGACGCGCTCGGCGAATGGCTCGAGGTGACTGAGCCCGCGTGAATGTGGCATCCACTTCGATCGACGTCGGTTCGCAGGAGTTAAGTTGACAATGCCAACAGGGAATATACTGGTGGTAAGGATACGACCAGATAAGGGGGATTAGCGGGGCCGTGGCTCCGATCGTTTGCTGATGCAACCGGTCGCGACTGCGCCGTTGACAATAGAAGGATGCTTGGGCCCTGCTGCACACGATCGTTGAGGCGGTTTCGGTGTCGAGCGCGGAAGCTGGTTGCTGACGATGAGCGTGAATCGCTGATCGACTCTACCTAGCCGCGAATTCGGACTCAGTTGGGATCGTGATGCAGGGTGCTGGGGGTGCTCTTAGACTTCGATGCGCAGGGCCAGCGGCCGTACCAGGTCTGGCTTGGAACCGCTACCGTCACCAACCGTGCGTTTGTTTGTTTGAATGATGTACGGAAAACGAAAGGGTTCACCCAGGGATGCAGGTTTGAGGTAGTTCCCATCAGGGCGGCCCCTTTGACATCGCCGGGTCAAATGACGTTTTGACCCGGCAACGCGTCGGGGTGGAGCATGAAGAGGGTCAGGTTTCTCGGATCGTTTGGTCGTTTGATTGGGGTATTCGGATGCGCGGCGGTGCTGCTCGCGACCGAGGCTCGTGGGGCAGACGAGGCGCCACAGCGGGGCGGAACGTTTGTTTGGGGCATGTCAGCCGAGATGAACATTCTCGATCCCCACGCGACCTGCAGTTGGTACACAACGAACGCCATTCACAACATGTTCGAAGGGTTGGTCATGCTTGACCTGACCGACTCATCGGCGGAAACCGCAAAGCTTCGCCCTGCAATCGCGGAGTCATGGGAGGTTTCGGACGACGGAACCGTCTATACCTTTCAAATCAGGAAGGGTGTTGAGTTTCACGACGGCACACTGGTCGATGCGAAAGCGGTGAAATGGAATTACGACCGTTTTTTTGATCAGGATGCTCGGCAATTTCTAGGCCCGTCTGTGGGCGTCATGAGCTACTACACACGTTGGATCAAGTCGGTTGATGTCACGGGTGAAATGGAAGTTACTATCACCCTGCAAGAAACCAACTACGAATGGCTTCAGTTCGGCGTTCAATCTTGCGGAATGCCAATGATTATTAGCCCGACGCAGGTCGAAAAGACTGGGAATGAAGGGTTCGCTCTCGCACCTGTTGGGACCGGCCCCTTCCGGTTCGTGGAACGCGAGCAGAATGTGAAATTGGTGCTGGAGCGGTTCGATCGTTATTGGGGTCCGAAAGCGGCTCTCGATCAGTTGGTTTTTCGGCCCTTGCCAGACCCAGCAACGCGCCTAGCCGCCTTGCGGGCTGGAGAGGTCCACATGATCAATGAGGCGCCGTGGGAAGAACTGGAGAACCTTCGGGAGGAAGGCTTCTCGGTGGTGACCAACCAGAACATACCCTCGATCTGGCTCCTTTTTTTCAATCACAAGGATCCTGTCATGTCGGACGTTCGTGTCCGCAAAGCGATCAACATGGCGATCAATCGCGAGGGGATTGCTCACGAAATCCTGAAAGACACCGGGCGTGCCGAGTACGGAATGCTTTCTCCAGGCACATTCGCTTATCAACCCGGCTACGTGTCGGCTCCGTACGATCCTGGCGCTGCCCGCGCGCTGCTGGTCGACGCCGGTTACGCGGACGGCTTGAGCTTAGAGTTCGACATTTATGAGTACGGATACAATGAGGTTTGGGAGAAATGGATCCAGAGGGACCTCAAGAAGATTGGTATCGATGTCAAACTAAACAAATACGAGTGGATCACCTATCTCGGCAAGCTTGCGGCGGGCATGGGCGAAGGCTTGCACATGAACGAGATCGCCTGGGGCTGGTCCACGCCGTACTGGATCCAGGTGGTGTCACGCTGCGATTCACATCCGCCCTATGGCTTCAACATTGGCTGGTATTGCAATCCGGAGGTCGACAAGCTTTTCGATCAAGCGATTGTGGAGAAGGATTCGGCGAAGGCTGCCGCGCTGTATCGACAAGCCAATGAGATCATCATGGGGCAGGATTTTGCCTACGCTCCAAAGTTTGTCTACCACAACCCGATCGTGCTGGCGCCCAATGTGAGGGGTTTCGTGAATCCGCCCGAGAATTGGTACGACTTCTCAATCGTCTGGCTGGAGTAGGGAAGCGGAGATTTTCCGAGATGCCGGTTTACAGTGTAAACTAACCGGAATCTCGATGGGCGGAACGCTGGGTGAGCTGACCGGTGCCAAAGCTCGATTTCATTGATCGGTTCGTCACCGACCTGATGCGCTGCGACGATGTCGATCTGGTAACACCGCTGGTGCGGAAATACCTGACGGAATTGGGCTATGACGCCTTTTCATATATCCGATTCGGCATCAAGCAAGAGCTCAATTCTCCGGATGTGACCCCCGACAACGTGTTTTACATCGCGTGGGGAAGCAAAGCCTGGGAAGAGCACTACGTCAGAGAGTCTCTTCACGTCTACGATCCGGTGAGCCGCATCGCGCTTCGCCGCGGCGTTCCGGTGACGTGGGACGAAGCGTCCAGGCTTGATAGCCAAACGCCCCAGCCGCGCCGTGTGCTTAGCGAGGCACGCGATTTCGATTTGCGCAATGGCTTTGCCGTTCCCGCCTTCTCGGCGGATGGCTCATGCGGAATGTTCGGCGCATTGAGCCGCCTCGAGAGTGAGAGTTTCGAGCCGCTGTATGGTGAGACCCACCATCTCGCCCACTTGCTCGCAATACACCTCCACCATCGGATCGGAGACCTCTGCGCCGATGATCAGTCCGGGGCACCGGTCCGACTGAGCGGCAGAGAGATCGAGGTTTTGCTTTGGACGGCGTCGGGCAAGACGGTTTGGGAAATCGGGCAGATCCTGAATCTAAGCGAGCACACCGTCGATTTTCACGTGCGGAATGCGATGAAGAAGTTCGGCGTGCATACGAAAACGCAGGCGGTCGCCCGCATGATTCAGATGCGGATGGCGCAGCCATAATTTGCCGCGGCGTGCCAACTACGGGATTCCGTAGCTTCTCCAGACGACCGTAATTTCGGCAACCTCTGATCACCACGATCGGAGGGGCAGCCGATGATCACATTCGTTGTTGACGGTCAGCTGGAGTCGCCGGCGGACCGCGTTCTACGCGACCAAATTTATCGACTACGGCACCGCGTTTTCCGCGACCGGTTGCGCTGGAACGTCAATGAGGAAGCCGGACGTGAGCGCGATCGATTCGACGAGCTCGCTCAGGCATTCGCCGTCACCCTTGACCGCTATGACCGGGTGGTCGGCACCTGGCGTCTTGTTCCATCGACGGGGCCATACATGCTTCGGGACGTGTTTCCGACGCTTCTGCATGGTCAGGAACCACCTTGTGATCCGGCCGTCTGGGAGGTCAGCCGATTCGCCGTCGCGACGCCAGATGGCTCTACGAAGCTTGAAGAGGGTGTCATGCGCGAGCTCGTTGCCGCCCTGTTTCGATTTGGTCACGAACGCGGCTTGCGTCAGATCGTCGGTGTGACCGACATCCTCTTTGAGCGCCTCTTGTATCGCTGCGGGCTTGCGACACAACGATTCGGACCGCCGTTGACAATCGGGTCGACACGAGCGGTGGCAGGTTGGGCCGAGGTAGAGCCGGCGTACCGCGCTCTAAACGAGGGTCGCGCGGGATCGGACCAAGACGTTGTGGAAAGGGCCGTGGCATGACGGCGATCGCTCTTGATCCGCCGAAAGCCAAGCATCGGCCAACGTGGCGCGGCCTGCCGGTTGTAGGCGCGTTGCCTGCCATTCGGCACGATCCTCTCAATCTTTTTCGCAATGCCCATCGAAAGTATGGAGACATCGTGGTCCTCAAACTGGGGCTCCAATCCGCCGTGCTGCTGCGCCATCCAGAGCAGGTGCGGCACGTTTTGGTCACGCGTCGCGACATCTACCGCAAATGCGACCGCATGGAGAACATGAAGCCGCTCCTCGGCGATGGTCTCCTGACCTCCGAGGGGGAGGGTTGGAAAGAGCGACGGGCGCTGCTTCAACCGATGTTCATGCGTCATCGCGTGCTGGGCCTTGTGCCACCGGTCGTTTCGGTCATGCGTGAAGCCTACGAACGGTTGGATCGTGCCGCCGAACGCGGCGACCCGGTCGATCTGGCCGACGAAATGTCGCGGATCGCTCTTCGTGTGATCGTGAGAACAATGTTCGGCACGGAGATCGGCCCGGCCGAGGAAACCGTCGGCGCCTGCATCAAACACCTCCAAGAGCATGCCAACGACATGATGTGGTCGATCACCGGGATCGGACCAAAGTTGCCGACACCGCGGAATCGGCGTTTCCATCACTCGCTGCGTGTTCTTAACGCGATTGCCGATGAATTTATTCGCCGGCGCTCCGAAACGGGTGGCGGCAAAGTGGGAGCCCACGGGACGGATCTGCTCGGCCTGTTGCTCGACGCAAGCATCGCCGAAGAGGGCGTCGTTCTGTCCAACCGCCAAGTGCGGGATGAGGTGCTGACGATCTTTTCTGCCGGTCACGAGACGACCGGATGCGCATTGTCCTGGTACTGGTATTTGACCGCCGATGACCAAGTCAACGACGAGCGGTTGGCCGAAGAGGCACGCGCCTCGATCGACAAAGATACGATCGACCTCGACGCACTGACGTGGACCGAAATGTGTCTCAACGAAAGCATGCGGCTGATGCCGTCAATCTTCTGGTTCGGTCGCCAAGCCGACGAGCCAGATGAGATCGACGGGATGAGGATCAAGCGCAACGAGACCGTCATCATCTGTCCCTACACACTGCATCGTCACCCGGACTATTGGCCGAATCCCGACAAATTCGATCCGATGCGTTTCGCGCCCGATCAGCCGAGAGATCGGTTCGCCTTCATACCGTTCGGCGCCGGCCCACACGTTTGCGTTGGCGCATCGTTCGCAATGGTCGAGATGAAGATCGTTCTGGCCATGCTCCGCGCCCGCTATCGGATCGACTTGGTCGGGTCACCTCCCAAACCCGTGCCGCTCATCACGCTGCGGCCAGAGGTCGGCAGCCTAATGGCGCGCCTGTCGCACCGATGAGCGTGAACGCAATGCTGACGTCGGCGGTGTCAAAACCATTCGATGGCGGGGCGGTGGACTCCCACGCTCATGTCCTCGCGATCGCCCAGAGTGCCAATCGGCTCAATAGTCTATCGATGCGAATTAGCCAGCGCGGGTTGTCAGTCTGCGGCATTACATCGGAGCAAATCTTCGATCGGCACGTCCGGCGCGCACTATCAGAAATTGATATCGCGATCATGGTTGTCGACATGGGCGCCCGACAGCATGAGATCCGGGAGCCCCGGCTTCCCTGGGTGTGTCGTGGCCTGTCCTACGCGGTTCACCAAGATGTGGCGAGCTGGTCGAAACCCGAATGGGTCGCAGAATGCGGTCGAGTCGGCGATGTTTCTTTAGAAGCTGAGCTCGGAGAAGTGGTGCGAAGTGTGGTTCCGCGAGTTCTGGTCTATTCCGAAGCATAGTTTGGCCCGGTCACGGGGACGGTTCACGTTCTGCGACCAGGCGCACCGATATCGCGGAGGTAAACGAGCGCACCAGCTCGCTGTGGTCGCTGCGTTCATGACGATCCTATCCGGCCCGGCTGCATCTGTCCTCATGTGGCAGGTGCTGCGGAGCCCCCCTTGGCTTGCGGGTTCTGTCGCGGGCTTTTCATTGCTAATGGCGATCGCCGTGATGGCGATAGTTTTCCAACGGTTGGGCGCCGAACTGGAAACAGCCGTGAACGAAACAAGCCGTCTGCGGCAAGAGCTACAGGAGGCGAGAACCGAGACCGTGGAAGCGAACCGTGCAAAGTCGGAGTTTCTCGCGAACATGAGCCACGAACTCCGCACGCCGTTGAACGCCATTGTCGGGTTTTCTGATCTGATCCGATTGGCTCCATTCGGCCGTCTCGGTGATGATCGATACGCGGAATATGTGAACAATATCCGCGCTTCTGGGCAGCGCCTGTCAGCCCAGATTGAGACCCTTCTTGATCTATCTGAGATCGAAGCAGGGAGCGCTGCTCTCTTGGAAGAAAATGTGCATCTAAACGACGCCATAAGGGCTATAATCCGAAGATATCATGAAATGGCTGATTCACAGGATATTCGAGTTACAATCGCTTGCAACACAGATATTGAATTCGTTATTTATGCAGATCGTGCCAAGATCGATAAGGTGTTTTCCAATATCTTATCGAATGCTCTGAAATTTTGTCCCACTGGTGGCCGCGTTGACGTGGAAACCGGTATTGGTGCGGATAAGCAAGCGGTTATTCGTATCACAGACGATGGAATTGGCATGGCGTCCAACGATCTCGCGAAAGCGCTTTCCCTGTTCGGCCAGGTTGATGGGGGTCTCAATAGAAAATTTGGAGGCATGGGAGCGGGGTTAACACTCGCCACACTTCTCGTGCAGCTGCACGGAGGAGACATCCATATCGACAGCGCGGTCGGCGTCGGCACGTCGGTGACTGTTCAGTTCCCGCCGGGACGTTGCAAGGACGCAAGCGTCGCGCACGTCGATTCGGCTAGTGAGCACCGCTCGAGCGCGTGAACCCGAGATCGTATTCTCTCCAAGCTCCAGCGGGCGACGGTAACGCGCACGAGACGTTGGTGCCCAAAGACCAAAAAAAACGCCCCGACCGGCCTACGACCGGGCCGCGCCAAAACGCCGCTGATGCCAACGCCAGGCATCCGAAATGATCGTGTCAAGCTTGGATCGGGCTGGGGCCCAATTGAGCATCGTCTGCGCGCGTGCGGCGTTCGCGACGAGTTCGGCCGGATCGCCGGGCCGCCGCGCCTGCGTTTGTTTCGGGATCTCGTGTCCCACGACGTCTTCCGCGGCGCTCACGAGCGTCGCCACGGACGTCCCTTGGCCGGTGCCGAGATTCAGAGCGACACTCGCGCCGCCCTCCAGCAAATGCTCCAAAGCAGCGACATGCGCAGTCGCTAGATCCTGAACGTGGATGTAATCACGGATGGCCGTGCCGTCCTCGGTCGGATAATCCTGACCGAAGATCGAGATACAGTCTCGGCGACCCAAGGCCGCATCTAGCACGACGGGAATCAGATGGGTTTCCGGTTCGTGATCCTCACCGATTTCTGCGTCGGGGTCGGCGCCGCTCGCGTTGAAATAGCGCAATCGGGCGGCGCGTAGCTGATGTGCATGGTCAAAATGCTCGATCGCCTGCTCCGCGGCCCATTTGCTCGCGCCGTAGGGGTTGCACGGAACCTTTGGGTGACTCTCCTCGAGAAGTGCAGCATCGCTTTGTCCGTATACCGCGCAGGTCGAGGAGAACACGAGCACACCGACCGACGCGTCACGCATCGCGATGAGGAGGTTCAGGGTCCCGTTGGTATTCACCTCCCAATAGGGGCCGGGATTGGTCACCGATTCACCCGCGAGCGTGTGGGCGGCGAAATGGAGGACCGCGATCGGCTTGACGTCGTCCAGCGCGGCGGCCAATGAGCGGCGATCCCGAACGTCGCCCTCGACGAGGGGGCCCCACTTGACGAACTCGCGATGGCCCGTCGAGAGATTGTCGAACACCGCGGGGCTGTAGCCGGCCTGAGCCAGGCGTTTGCAGCAGTGGCTCCCGACATAGCCGGCGCCACCGACCACGAGCACGGTTTTCATGTCAAACCACCGAGACGATGAGCGTTGGCGAGATGGGGCCCTCCATGGCGGCTTCGCGTGTCGACGGCGCCGGGCCCGCGCGCGCCAAAAGACCCGGAGCGCGCCGCGCCGGGCCATGTGGAGAGCGCGTGAAGGCATGTCAGCCTGAGGAGGGTCGAGTCGACATAGGCTTCAACGCGTCGATCGAAGGCCGGGTCATCGATGCGCCCATATCCGTCGAGAAAAGCGCGCACGCGCACGTCCGTGCCGGCGCGCGTCGTTTGCCGCCCGAACCGCAGGTGGGCAAGAAAGTTGCCCACGTCGAGCGCCGGATCGCCAAGACAGAGTGTGTCGAAATCGATCAGCACGATCTGATCGCCCGAGATCAGAACCTGTTTTTCGTGGTAGTCGCGATGCACGACGCGGAGCGGGGCTTTCTCCAAACGCCGGAGCGTCGTCACCACCGCTTCCCACGCCGCTTCGAGCGCCGACCGCCGCGCCGGGCGTAGACTGCCGATGAGCGCGACCCACGCGCTGATCAAGGCAATTTCATCCTCGACCGTGTGTTCGCCGGCTGGGTCAAACGAGCTCCTGTGGAGCTTGGCGAGCGCGCGCCCAGCGCCAACCAGGCCCATCTCGAGATTGGTGCCCATCAGCAAATCCAGAGATAGGCCCGGCACGTCCTCCATGAAATGGAGCGCGCCGTTGCCGGTTCGCCCGAGAAACCTCGGGACGCGAATCTCGGAGCGATCGCTGAAGCCCTCACGCCAGAGAGCTTGCAGCGCTCTTTGCATGCGCCGGCCCTTCGCGCTGCGCGGCTTGGTCAGCTTCGCGATCACCGAACGCCGTTCGACGGCGGAGGCGCCGGCCTTTTCACACCAGTCGTAGTGAACGCGAAGGACACATCTCTTTCCGAGCCGATGGCTCAGAAGGTGCGTAGCGACGTTCGCGACGCGTCCCTCGGGTGCCAGGGCCTCGACCAACGCCCGCCGCGCCGCCCGTCTCGAATGCAACACGGTCAGTCCATCCAGCGCCTCGTCATATCCCGGCCGCCGCAACACCAGCCCCAGGTCGGGCAGGTGGGTGATGACATCGTTCTTCTCGTCCCGAGGCAGCTGCTTGCGCCTACTTTTGTGCAAACCGTCGACGGCCGACTGAAAGTGCGCCGCGGTATCGCCGGGCACGAGTTCGGCGTACAGCATCTCGTTCCACTGTTTCGCCTCGCGATGAACGCGAACGCAGTAGGCGACGACGAAGCCCCGATCACCCCGCGGATACACCCGATCGATATCGCATCCCGTGACTCTGGTGCCGGCCGCGCCGAGGGTGGGCCACGCGCGCGCGATGGCCTGCCGCATCAGCGCGGGCGACGTGGCCCTGCACAAGCGCGCGGTCAACGCGTGCGACCCGGCGCCAAAGCGCTCGGGCGGTGCATGGGAGAGGGATGCGGACACGGCCTAACTCGCCTCGAGGACCAATCCGGCCAGCGTCGCCCGGCCCGGCAATTCGGCGAGGCGGCGTATGTCCGGCGTCACGTCGACGATACGGCCCGCACGCACCGCGAGGACGCGATCGGCACCGATCAGCCCTTGGAGATCGTGCGTGATAACGAGGCACGTCTTCTCCGCCGTCAGGTGCTCCAGCGCTTCTCGCACCGTCGCCTCGCTGGCGTCGTCGAGACCCGTCGTCGCCTCATCGAGGATGACGATCGGCGCGTCGCGCACGATGGCACGCGCGATCGCGATGCGTTGGCGCTGGCCGGCCGAGAGCGTGGCGCCCCTCTCGCCGACCATGGTGTCGTAGCCGTCCGGCAGAGCTTCAATGAACGCGTGTGCGTTGGCTTGCGTCGCCGCCGCGACGATCTCGTCGTCGGTTGCGTCCAATCGGCCATAGGCGATGTTGTCGGCAATCGAGCCTTTGAACAGCACCGACTCCTGGAGCACGATGCTGATCTGCTCGCGGAGAGAGCTCAGCGTGTAGTGCCGAACGTCAACGCCGTCGATACGCACCGACCCGTCGTTGGGATCGTAGAAGCGCAACAGCAGGGACGCGATCGTCGACTTGCCGGAGCCGCTCTCACCGACGAGCGCGACCGTCTCGCCGGGGTTGATCCGCAGGTCCGCGCCGCGGAGAACCGGCTTGGCGGGGTGGTAGGCAAACTCGACCTGCGAGAAGGTGATCTCACCCCAAAACGGCGGCGCGGGCCGCGCGCCGGGTTGGTCTCGCACCTCGGGTTCGAGGTCGAGAATTGAGATGATGCGTTCGCCGCAGGCCGTGGCCTTGGCGACCCGCCCGGTCAGGCCGGCGAGCCGCCGGATGGGCTTGTAGAGCGCCGTCAGGTAGGCCACGAACACGAGAAGGTCGCCGGGTGTCAGGGCACCTGTCTGAACACGGACGACGCCGAACCAGAGCACGCCGCAGGTGCCGAACGCCAGGATGATCTGGACCACGCGGTCGAGATGTGCCTCGAGCTTGGTGGCGACCAGGCCGGCACGCACGCTGCTGTTGTTTTGCCGTGCGAAACGCTCCTCCTCATGCGCCTCGCGCGCATAGGCCTGGACGATCGTAATCGCCGAGATGCCCTCGGAAATAACCTGCGCGACTTTGCTTTCCTTGCGGCGCTGTCGCTTGGCGGCGCCCTTGATCTTACTTCCGAGGCGAACCGTGGTGAGCGCGAGGGCCGGAATGGTCGCGAGCGCGACCAGGGTGAGTTGCCAATCCATGATGAGCATCACGACGATCGCGCTCAGGATGAGAAGAGTGCGGCCACCCACGAAGACCACGGCGCTGACCAGGAGATCGCGCATCATGCGCACGTCACCGGTCAGCCGCGCCAGGAGGTCGCCTGAGCTTCTCTCGTCATGAAACGAATGAGACAGACTTTGGATATGGCGATAGAGCTGGAATCGGATCGCGGCGACCACCCGCTGTCCGACACCCGAGATGAGATAGGCCTGACCAAAGCCAAAGAGACCGGTGAGCACCGCGATCACGAGGATGGACACGGCCACGAGGGCCAACATCACATCGCCTCCACCGACCAGCGCCGGGAGATCCGCGAGGAAACTTCCACCGTCCGATTGCGGGATGAGGATGCCGTCGAAGATGATCTTGATCGGCCAGGGGCGCAGGAGCTCCATCCCGGTCACGCCGAGCATGCAAAGGCCTGCGGCGGCGAGCTTCTTCCGGTGGGGCCGCAGATGCGGCCCGAAACGCCGAAACACCCGCCTGATCGAGTCAAAACGGATGCGTTTCGAGACCTGCGAGCGCGTGAGGCGAAGGATCATCGGTGGCGTCTCACGCCGCCCGGGGCAGCGACGCAGCCAGCGCGACGATTTGGCGGGCATTGCCCTGCCAGGTGAAGTCGTGGGCGCGCTTCGCCGCCGCGTCGCCAAGCGATCGGCCGAACGCAGGCTCGCGATAGATCCGCATGATCGCGCCCGCAAGATCGATCGCATCCCCCGGCCGGACGAGGAGGCCAGTCACCGCATCCTGGATCACGCTGGTCACCTGCCCGATGGCGCTTGCGACAATCGGCTTTCCGACGGCCAAATATTCGAAGAGCTTCAGCGGCGAGAAATAGAAGTCGGGCAGGTCCGGGTAGGGAGCGACGGCAAGGTCCATTCGCCTCAGCAAGGCCGGCAGCTCCCCATACGCCACGGCCCCCGTCAACGTGACCCTGTCGCGGAAGCCGGCGCCGTGGGCGAATCCCTTGACCCATTGTCGCTTGGGGCCATCGCCGACGATGAGAAGATGGAAATCGTCGCTTTGCCGCGCCAGGATGGCGAAGGCCTCCAACAGATGCGCGACGCCGTGCCATGGCCGGAGGCTGCCCGTGAAACCGATCACGAAACCCTGGCCGTCGTTCGCGGGGATGGGGGCGGCCGTCACGGCGGGATTGAAGCGCGCGAGGTCCACGCCGTTGGGGATGACATGGGTTCGCGCGGGGTTGCCGTTTCGCTCGATCACGTAGCGCCGCACCTCGTTTGAAACGGCGACGATTCCGTGTGCGCCGGCAAACACCTCTGATTCAATCTCCTGTGCCTGTTTGGCGAGTACGAGCTTGCGATACTTCCTTTGCTCGAGGAGGAGCGGTGCATTGACTTCCACGACGCAGCGAACCCCGAGGCGGGCGGCGGCACGACACCCGGCAGCGCTCCACAGGGAGTAGCGTTCATAGATCAAGTCGAACGGCGCTTCGGCATGAAGAGCGACCAGCCGCTCCTCCATGCGACGCGCCAGCGACAGGGAGACGCGTTCCTTCTGCCGGCGTTTCTCGTCGGGCAGCGTCCCGCCACTCACGCCGCCGGTCTCGTCCCACGGCACCGCGATCGGGACGACGGTGCCAAAATGAGAGCCGCGCTCCTCTCCCAGGTCCGGAACAAGAACGCTGACATGGTGCCCCAATGCCCTGAAGGCGCCGACCAGCTCGCGAATGTGGATCGACGCCCCTTTGTTGCCGAAAGTCGGGATACCGCAGTCCGCGTTGACGTAGGCGACCCGCATCACACGGCCACCAGATAGGCATCACGATCGATCGTTTCCTCGAACAGCGCGGCGAGCGCGCCCGCGTTCCGCTCCAACGAAAAAAGCCGCTCCGCGCGGCGCCGGCCTGCGCGGCCCATCTTGTCTGCGGCCTGGGGGTCGCCCAGAAGCACCTCGATCGACGCCGCAAGCGCCATGGCGTTTTGAGGTTCGACGAGCAGCCCGGTTTCGCCATGCGCAACGATCTCCGGTCCGCCCGAGACGGTCGTCGTGACCACGGGACGTCCCAGCGCCATCGCTTCGAGCAACACCGTCGGCAAACCATCTCGGTCGCCGCTTCGCGAGACCAGGCATGGCAGCACGACGACGGATGCCTCGCCGAGTGTTGGGATCAATTGCTCCTGGCGCATCACGCCGACCAGCTCGACGCATCCGCTCAGGTCCAAGGCCGAGACCTGGGCGAGCAGATCTTCGCGCAACGGCCCGTCGCCGACGATCTTGCACCGAAACCGAACGCCATCGTCCCGCATCAGACGACACGCGTCGATGAGATCGGAAAAGCCCTTCTTCTCGATCAGGCGGCCGACCGCGACGACGAGATTGGCATCACCCGCGCTCGGCGCGGGACGAAACCGATTGAGGTCGATCCCGTTGTAGATCCGGTGAATACGATCCGCTGAGGTCGGCGCGAGCCCGGCGAGGTGCTTCTTGTTGTAGTCGGACACCGTGACCGCGAAGGTCGCCGCATCAACCTTGATGCGGCGCATCGCATCGTCCGCTTCCGGCGACGCATACACATGGAAAATATCGCGCGCATGCGCTGTGAACGAGTACCCGATCCCCGCAAGCTTGCTGGCGAGCAAGGCCACGGTCGTCGCATCGGAGCAGAAATGCGCGTGGAAATGGTCGATACCGCGCGCGTTGGCCAGAACCGCCAGGGTCGAGGCCTTGAGGTGAAGGGCGGCGACTTGCTCGACCGTCTTGCCCGGAAACAGGGGACCGAAACAGTGATCATTGGTCGGCAGGCTTGACGCGAGGGAGCAGAGGCGGAGATCGAGGCCCTCTGCCATCTCGATGTCGGCAAGCTTCTTGAACGCGGGTAGATAGGTGATCCGCGCGCGCAGTTCGGAAAGGAGCCCGTGGCGCGCTTCGGGTGGCGGCCTCAGGAGCGAGAAGATCTCGACATCGACGCCAAGCCGCTCCAGAGCCAGGATCTCGTTCAATATGAACGTCTCGCTGAGCCGCGGGAAACGCTTCAGCACGTAGCCGATGCCCGCGCGGCGGGGGTTACGCATGGCCGGTTCTCCGTTTTTCGATCACGGCGCGATCCGGGTGTCGCGCGCTCAGAATGTCGACGATCCGAGACGCCGCAGTGGCCGCACCATCGAGCGGGATCGCCGGGCGCCCTTGCGCCGCCCCAGCGACGGTCGCCCGGAAGCGCGCCGCGAGCCGTTCCGCCGTCGCCTCGTCTTTGGAAAGCGTCTCGACCATGCCCGCGCGCGCGAAGGCATCTGCGCGGATGCGCTGCTCGGCGCTCGGGCCGACGCGCGGGATCACGAGTGTTGGGCACCCGACCGCCACTGCCTCGGCCAGCGAATTGTAGCCGCCCATCGTGACGAAGAGATCGGCGCTCCGAAGAAGCTCCGGAACATCGCGCGCATAGGTCATGAATTGAATCCCGTCAGCGCGCGCGCGCACCTCAAGGGCTGTGCGCAGCTCCTCATCCATGAGCGGGCCCGCGATCACCACCGCCTTGTCGGCGAACCCTCTCGGCAGGGTGGACAAAGCGCTGAGCGCGGCATTGAGCTGCGGATAGGCGTCGCGCCCGCCGCCACCGGAAACAACGATCGTCGGATCGGCCCCGGATGCACGACGACGATCGCGCACAGCGTGTTTGGCCGACGTCACATAGCCGCAGTAACGAACTGGACCGTCGACCAATTGGTCGAGGCGATACGCCTCGCGCGTTGGAAACATGCGCTCGCTGCCGTACACGAGAATCTCGTCGTAGCAATCACGAACGACCGCGGGGATCCGGCGCGCCTGCCAATCTCGTCGGGTTCGGGACGGTTCATCCAGGATGTCGCGAAGGCCGAGGATCACGTGCGGCGCGGCGGGATCCGCTCGGAGGTGCCGCAGCGCGGGCAAGAGCTCGTCCCAGACACCCAGAGGCTCGTGGTCGACCACCAAGATGTCGGGCCGACAGGTCTCGACCGCGCGGAGGATGAGTCCCGACCGGAGGGCCCTCACGTCGCCCGATGAGATCCGCAGATTGCCGGGTCGCCAGACGTTGCGCGAGACCTTGGAGAGGGTGGGTAGCTTGATGAAGTCGACACCAGGCGCCAGATCGAACACCGCACCGACCGGGCTGCCGACAAGCAGCAGCACACTTGCGTCGGGCATGGTCGCGGTGATTTCCGCCGCGATTGCCGAATTGCGGCGCATGTGACCGAGGCCGATCGTGTCGTGCGAATACATCATCACCGATGGCGGAGGACGGGCGCCGTCGGGACCGACCTCTTCGAGCAGGGTCGCGACGATTTCTCGAAACCGCGCGAGCGCGAATGGCTTGGCCAGAAAAGCCGTGGCGTCGATCTGCTCAGCGCGTGTGCGGTTCCTGACCGAATCACGACCGGTCATCACCACGACCGGCAATTCGGGGAGACTGCCCTTCATCGAGGCGACGAGATCGATCCCGTCGCCATCACCGAGCTGTATGTCGATGCATGCGAGAGAGATCGGGGTCGCCTCGAGGCGACGACGGGCCTCCGCCGCCGATGACGCGCCAACCACGCTGATACCGTTGCGCATTAGCGCGCGCGATAGATTGCGCAGCTGGATCTCCTCGTCCTCGACGAGAAGAACGGTCTTGGTCGCGTGGCGGCCTCCCATGATCTTTCATGTCGCAAGAGGCGTGCCACATAGGGGGGGTCTCGATCTTTTTTCTTAAGTCGCCGGCTGATAAGGACAATCGCCAGCTGGCGCGATCCCTGAAACCGCGTCGCGCGAAGCCGCAGGGCAAATGCCCCGAACGTGGGTGGTGGAAATCCCCCATTCTTGGGGCAACGGAGGGAAGAAACTCGCGCCTCGCGTGTTTGTAGGGTGTGACACATCGATCACGGGGCCAATCCGGGACGGCGAGATGGTGACGCGCGCGAGCGTTGCGTCCATGGCGGGCGACCTATTTTTCTTCGGGGGTCAGCGGTTCTCGCTCGTGCATCGTTTCATCTTGTTCAGCCTCATCGCCATCGCGTTCGTGGTCGCCATCTTCTCGTGGGCGCTTTCGCGGCAAGTGACCCAGAAGACGCTCGAGCGCGACTTCACCGTCTCAACGGAATTCGTGAACTCGGTGGTTCGCCTTCGAAACGCGACGTCGTATTTTTACGGCGAGGTTCTCAGCGGTAGCGCTCCCGAGGTCGAGCAATTTTTTCGGGACCTTGCGGCGCGCCCCGACGTGTTCCGGGCGAATGTGTACGGATTCGACCGGACGATCATTTGGTCGAGCGATCCCGACATGATCGGCAGGCGCTTTGATGGCAACACCGAGCTAGAGGCGGCCTTCCGCAACGATCCGAACCCTAAGATCAGCCTGGCTCGCAACCACGACAAGGAAGAACACGCCAGTCTCCCGGAGAACGTCTCGGAATTCATCGAGCACTATTTGCCGATCTGGGCCGGCGACGCGTCTCGCGTCATCGGCGCCGTCGAAGTCTACAGGTCGCCGGAGAATCTCCTCAGGTCCATCCACGATATGCGCCGGCTAATCTGGATTGGAGCGGCGGTCGCGAGCATCCTTCTATTTGCCATGCTCGTGCTTGTGGTTTGGTATGCCAACCGGCTTTTGCGCGTGCAGGAAAGGCGGCTCGTCGAGGCGGAGCGGCTTGCTGTTGTCGGCGAGATGACGACGGCGGTGGCCCATGGCTTTCGCAATCCGCTTGCCTCGATACGGTCATGCGCGGAGCTTGCTCTCGAGGACGATCTGACCCCCGATGCGCGCCGATCGATCACGGATATCGTCAGTCAATCCGACCGCCTGGAAAGTTGGATACGCGGCTTCCTGATCAGCGCACGCGATCAAGACGGCGCGCCGGTCTGTCGGCTCGATGACGTTGTGCGCGAAAGCCTTGGAGGATTCGCCGCGCAGCTCCAGGGGAGAAACATCACATGTCGTTTTCGCGATGCGGGTGACAGCCCCCTGGTCGGGGCTGCGCACGCCGAGCTGGGCCAAGTCCTGAACACGCTCCTCTCAAACAGCATTGAGGCGATCCAGCAAGACGGCGAGATCAGGATTCAGAGAGAAATCGGCGCCGACGGTTTCGTACGCTTGGAAGTCGCCGATACCGGGCCGGGTCTTTCGAGCGACGCCGCGAACCATTTGTTCGAGCCGTTCGCAACCAGCAAGTCATCCGGCGTCGGCGTCGGGTTATCCCTCGCCCATCGCTTTGTCGAACGCTCGGGCGGCACCCTTGAGATCGTCAATTCCGACGCCGGCGGCGCGCGGGCGCTCGTTCGCCTACCGGCCTACAGCGAGGTCCTATGACACAGGTTCTCGTCATCGACGACGAGGAGGTCCTGGCGCGGACAATCTGCACGTACCTGGGTAAGAAGGGGATCGCAGCGGGATATGCGACGAGCGCGACGGACGGCGTCAAAGAGTTCGAGCTAAGCCGACCATCGATGACGCTGCTCGACTACCGGCTCGGCGAAGACGATGGTCTCGACATTCTCCGGCGGCTCCGGACGATCGACGCAGGCGCTCAAATCGTGATGTTGACGGGGCACGGCGACATCGGTGTGGCGGTCGAGGCGATGAAGGCCGGCGCGCGTGATTTCCTCGCCAAGCCTGCGGCGCTATCGACCATCGCCAATCTTTTCAACGAAGTCACGGACGGTGCCGTCGAGACCGCTGAGAGCCACGAGACGGATCTCATAGTTGGCCGGTCGTCGGCCGTCGAGGAGCTGCGGCGCGAGCTCGTGCGCATAGCCGATGCTGCCATGGCGGCAAACGTGCGCCCGCCACCCGTGTTGATCATCGGCGAAACGGGGACCGGAAAGGAGCTCATCGCGCGGACGCTTCACCGACAGGGACCGCGGGCCCATGCGCCCTTCATTTCCATCAATTGCGGCGCCCTGCCCGGGCATTTGGTGGAGGCGGAGCTGTTCGGCTACGAACGCGGTGCTTTCACGGACGCGAAGGCGTCGAAGCCCGGTTTGTTTGAGGCGGCCGATGGCGGTGTGCTCTTCCTCGATGAAGTGAGCGATACGCCTCTCCATGTGCAGGCCAAGCTGCTGCGGGTTCTCGAAGAACAAGCGGTGCGGCGCATCGGCTCGCTGAAGGACCGCGCCTTTGATACCTGGGTCATTTCGGCGGCCAACCGGCCGCTCTCAGATTTGGTGCGCGACCGCAAGTTCCGTGCCGATCTGATGTTCAGGCTTCAGGTCCTTTCCGTCGAAGCGCCACCCTTACGATGCCGACACTCGGATGTCTTGGTTCTCGCAAATCATTTCTTGATCGAGTGCGCGGAACGATATGGACGCGCGACCCCTCGGTTGTCGAGCGAGGCGCGCGCGGCGCTCGTCGCCCACACGTGGCCCGGCAATGTCCGCGAGCTTCGCAACGTCATAGAGAGCGCTGTTGTGACGGCGCGGGGCGATGTCGTCGAGAACGCCGACCTTCGCATGCACGTCCCGACCGAGTCTCGCGCGCGCGGCCTCGAGGTGGCGAGCCTACCCGAGATGGAGCGCGACGCCCTCGCCAACGCCCTGGTGGAGACCGGCGGCAACGTCACGCGGGCGGCGAAGCGGCTCGGTATCACCCGCGATACGCTCCGGTATCGAATTCGGAAATTCGGATTGCACCCGAAGCGGTGATGGATGCCCCCTCAGAAACCCATCAAAGCCACCGCGATACCTCACCCACCACGCTGCGATCACCCTGTTCGGCGAGCTTCAGCGCTCTCCTGATCAAGGCGAGCCTGCCAAACGAGGCGACCAACGCAGCCTGGTAGCGACCACCGGTGTCGGAGAAAGCGCCTTGCGCGGCATGGCGCCAATAGTCGAAGCCGTCCCTGACTGTGTCTCGCCGCGTTCCGACCCAGGTCGCGAGATGGGCGACGAAGTTGCCAAGATCGGCTTCGGGGGGGCCGAGCGCCAGATCGTCAAGATCAAGCAGCCAAACAACCCCGTCGTCGTCCCGAATCACTTGTCCGGCGTGGAAATCGCCGTGCACGGTCGTCAGCATGGCGGCGGATTTTGCCGTCTCACGACAGCGCTCGGCGGTTCGCGAGATCCAAGGGGGCGTGGTGCTACCAAGCCGTTGCCTGATTCGCGCGTAGGCATCGTGCTCGGGCAACGCCGGAACCAGGGTCTCATGAAGCTGCGCAAGCGGTCGCAGGATGTGTGGCAGCGCGGCCGCGCCGTGGCGCGCAATGAGGTCCTTGCCGCCGATCCCCCGAATATGGTCGAACGCAACCATGCCCGCGTCGTCGGTCTGACATATGGCCGGCGTCGGAATCCCGGCGGATCGGAGCGCATCGGTGCGCCGCAACAAGGCCGGCATCTCCTCGGGAGCCCGCAGCCGTTTGTGGAAGACCCCGCAGGTCGGTGAGGCCGGCGGGCTCATTCGAACAGGTCCAGGATTAGGCGGGCAGCCTGGGTTTCGCCCGACGGACCGAGGTCGACCGGCGGGCGCCGTCGACGATGGCCGAGGGTGTCCGCGAGCCATGGGCTCAAAGCAGCGATGTTGCCATCGTACCAGCGGCCGAGTTTCGGGCCCCACAGTCTCGCTCGCGCCGTTTGGTCATCGAAGCGCCGCCGGATGGGAACGAGAAGCGTCGGAACGTCGAGCCGGGCGAGCTCCAAAACAGAATTATAGCCGGCGGTGCTGATGACCGCGTCCGCCGCGGCGAACTGCTGGTCGAGGTTCCCAGCAGGGTCGAGCACGCTATCGGAGGTCGAGAGCCGATGCTCCCGCGAGGCCCGCGGCGCCAACGCTTGCACCACCGTGAAGCGCCGCTGGCAGTGGGCGCGTGCCGCGCCGATCAGCGGATCGATCGACGTCCTGAACCCCGCGGCGGTGTCAGCAGAACCCCCGCCACCCATCGCAACCAACAGCCTCGGCTCTTCGCGGGCATCCCGCACGACGATCTGCGCGGTCCTGTAGATCCAGCCGACCGCCTCGATCCGTGTCGCGAACGCCGGTGCGAGGCGGGGCATCCAATGACTTTGCGGATTCGGAACGAGAACCAAGTCCCAACGCCGCGCCGCAAGCGAGAAGCCCGCCTGGCGATCCTCCGGCGTCTCCCGCAGGATCAGGATGAGGGGCCGCGCGAGCCGATCGATGTCGGGAACCACCGCGGTATCGACCACAACGGGCCCCGAACCGCGCCCAGCGAGCACGTCGGCCATCCTCGCGCGCTCGGCGAAGACAACGGACGAGAACAGGTCACCGTGCGATCTCTCGACGTCGGCGGGTGACGCGTTGGTCACCAACCCGATATCGAGGGTCGGCCGCAATGTCCTCAGCGCCTGCGCGACGTGCGCGCACCGGCGAAGGTGCCCAAGGCCGGTCTTGCCGGTCGCGCAAAACCAGACCGCTTGGTTATCCTGCGCCATCGTGAGCGATCCCCGGGAGCGATTGCCGAAAGACCGTGGTCAGTACGCGTAGCGGGCTTGCAGGCGGGTCAACAGCGCGTTCCCGCCATCGGTGAACGCATCGCCGGAAAAAAAGGATCCGACGATCAGCTCAAGCTCTAGATTTGGGATTTCGCGATAGCCGACGACCACGTCGATCTCGCTGCCGAGGTCACGTCGTTCGCCCGTCGGATCGGCGTCGATATCGGCGCTCCGCAGTTCATCGCTGGCCACCACCTGCCGATAGTGGTGGTAGACCACATCGATCGAGCTCTGCGGTGTCGGCCTGAAGCCCACACCGCCCGTGAGGATCGTGAGGTTGCTCAACTCCGGGTCCAGAACCTCGCCGTAATATTTGAACGTGTTGACCCCGCCGAACGCGTCGACATTGTCCTGCAAATCGGTTTGGCGGAACGCCTCGTCCGTCCCGCCCGTGGCACGGCGATCGCCGCTGCCGAAGGCGTAGGCCAAAGTCAGGTAAGGCGTGTGCGGCACGTCGACGAATGTGTACGTCGCGCCGAAGTCCGCGCCATAGCCGCGGAGGTCTCTCGCGCGCTCGCGCCCGTCGACCAGCGAGAGCTCGAGCCAATATTTGAGGCTGTCGAGTGGCTCCCCCAACGACCGCAAACCGTAAAAGGTCGGATGATCGTCACGCGACGTGCGGTCGTGACGGTGCAGCCAATAGGCGGCCACCTGTACGGTCTCCGTCACGGCGTAGCGGCCATAGGCATGATAATTGTTGGGTTCTTCGTCCGTCCGCGGCTCCAGCAGGTCGGTCCGGACCGTCGCCTCGCGGGTCGCAGAGAGCTCGATTTCCAAGTCGCCCGCATCCAGGAAAACACGCAGACCATCCAGATTCTCGTCGTAGAGCCATTCGCGCTCGTCATCGAAATCCTGGCGGCCAGCGCGGAAAACCAGGTAATCCGTCGCCGTCCAGTCGACAAACGCCTGATCGATTTCGAGGTCGGTCTCTTCTCGTCGACCGCCTTGCTCGTCCACAAGGTCGAAATCCCGTCTTGCCTCCAGGTCAACAACGAACTCGACCGAAGGCAACGGTTTCAGGCTCAACGAGAGCCCGATTTCAGGTTGAAGAACCGCGCGATCGTCGCCGACGCTGGCGTCGAGGTCGTGGTTGCGCTCGGACGTGAACTCGAGCTGGGCATGGCCGCCGACCTCGAAGAGCTCGTCCGCCGTGGTCGGCTCGCCGGTTGCGACAGCGACGAGAATGAGGCCGCCAACCGCAATGCACGATCTTCTCAAGACGTCGCCTCTCGACACCGATTGCGGGTCCATCCGCAAGGCGCGGAGCACCCGAGCCGGCGCACCGGAACATGCGCCCATCGGCGTTGTCAACTCAATGCGAGCTCGTCACGCCCGGGACTGAGCAACAGGTTATTGCGCGCGTCGTGAGGCGATAGTTCGGCAAGGCTGGTGCTGTGAGCCCCGAAAGTTCCCGCAGTCGAGGAACACCTGATCTAACAATGCTTGAAGGGCGGCTCGGGCATCCACAATCGAATTGGGGAAAGGGAAATCTGCCAATTCGGCGCAACCGCCGTATAGGGCGATACACGTCCCGTCCATGAACGAGACGTCGAACGTGCCCACGCCGGGGACGACGACGTCAGTGGCACCGACCAACTCACCCATGTCAACAACGGGCAGCGCTTGTGATTTGTTGACCGAGCCACAAATCACCATGAAAGCGGCCGCCATCACGATTCCCAGTGTCCTAAACGACGGTATAGCTTCTGCTCCCATTGAATTAGCACGTTAGGGGGACACGGCGCCGCCCAGCGTTTCAAGCGAAAAGGACCGGAACGCGCACGCTTGAAGCTACATTGCATCAAAATCCCGCACTCCTAGAAGGGTCGGGTGGCCTCGATGGAATCGTCGGCGGTGCCTACCCTGCCTGATCGAACCACGCACGCCCGGGTTTTAGGTCTCCGCAGAAAAACCCCGCATCAGTCCAGGCGGCATTCACCGGACGCATACGCCTTTCTAGGCCTGGTCCCGCGTCAGAACTCATCCGGTGGTAAGCGAGCGCCCCGGGCGAATATCCCGAGATAGGCAACGGGCATTTGCGCCGTCACCTGGTCGTTAGCGCGACGTCGGCGATCCGGCGCGAGCCCTTCGTGATTATCCCGACGGTGTCACGTCCGTCATCGATGCGATTACGCCCTTTGCGGCATCGTTGATGTCGTCCTGGATTGCGCAGCGCGCCCCGTCGACATCGGCCACTCGAAAAGCCGCGATGGCTCTATCGTGGCATTCAACGGCGTTGCGCAGGCCGACACCGTGGATAAATCGTTCCGCGAGCACGGGTCCGGATTTTAGCCAAAGCGAGTCCAGAATAGAGCACAGTAAGGGCGATTCCGTTGATTCGTAGATGATCGAGTGAAATTCACGATTGAGTTGGTAAAATAGGCCAATCTCACCATCGTCGATCGCCGTTTTCATGCCTCGATTCAGCTGAGCCAGCTCCTCCAAGTTTGCAGTCGTGAGTTTGGTCACGGCTATTGCGACAGCGTGCCCTTCCAGCACGCACCGAACCGACCGCACGTCTTCCCACATCGCCGGCGTGAGCACGGGGACGCGGATCGATTTGTTAGGCACCCCCTCAAGCGCTCCCTCCGTGATGAGTCGCCGAACCGCCTCACGAATGGGGGTCTCGCTGGTCCCGAGGTCCGCCGCCAGCGCCCGGATTGTCAGCTGCTGTCCGCTCTCGAAATAGCCTGAGATCAGGCCCTGCCTAATTCTTAGGTAGGCCCGCTCATGCAGCGTCACATTGTGGACAGGAGCAAGGCTCATCTTGCCCTTATTGCTTATCACATCCGCACCAATGCCCATCCGGATCCGACCAATCCAGCTTCGACCGAGCCAATCTCATCGACGCGTGCGTGCTCTTCACCAAGCACGCACGGGCGTGTTGTCGCGCCCAGCGTCGATCAATTGTTCAACGAATAGCCAGGGGTGATGGGGTTCTACCCCGGTGCGTTCCCCCATTTCAAGTTTCCCGAATCCGGCAATTCAAGGGCACCGAGGTTTTGGATGACATGTGATCACATACATGAGACAGTATTTAGGTCACGACTGGTTTGGTCAATCATCCAAAAAGCGCGGTAGGCGGCCGGTCCGCCATAGACGCTCGACAAATCAAGGGGAGGCCAGGATGAGCAAGAAACATGAGGATTTGTCGCAAGGATCGAACAGCAATGCCATCGGTCGGCGAAGTTTTCTGAAAGGTACAGCCAAGCTTGGCACGGCTACTGCTTTGCTGGGTTCTGGCTTGGCGGCGTTTCGCCCGTCAAAGGCGAAGTCGGAAGAGGTTCTCGTTGGCTTCAGTTTCACCAGCTTTGAGCACTTTCGATGGGAGCATGATCGCCGCTATTTCGAGACCCGCGCCGATGAGCTCGGCTTGAAGTATGTAATCCAGGGCGCGCAGGAAGATATCACCAAGCAGGAAACACAAGTCGAGGCGATGCTCGCCCAAGGCATTCAGGCGCTGGTGCTTCTGCCGGTCAACGTCGACGCCGCCGTCGCCTTGGTGGAGCGTGTGAAGCGTGACACGGGGATCCCCATCATTTCCTACAACTATGTTGTTCCGACACCGGAACTCGATTTCTGGTGCGCGCGCAACAACTACCTCGTGGGTGAGATTCAGGCCCAGCGCGCGCTCAAGGAAGCCGAGTTCGGCAATTGGGCGATCGTGAGCGGCCCTGAGGGCGTCGATGTGGCGCGTCAGAAAACCGAAGGCGCGTTGCGCGTCCTGCAACCACACATCGATTCCGGCGAGATCAATATCGTTTCGCATGAATGGCACGATGCGTGGCGCGCGGAGGGCGCGCTCAACCAGATCGAGAACGCGCTCACCCGGACCGACAACGATCTCAAGGCGGTCGTCGCCAACGAGGATGGCCTCGCGCTGGGCTCGCTGCAGGCCTTGGAGGAGCAGGGCCTCGACGGCAAGGTCTGGTTGTGTGGGGAGGACGTCTTCCCAGAGGTCGCGCGCGAGATCGTGAACGGCCGCATCAACATGAGCGCGTGGACCGATCTCATCCAGATGGGCGCATCGGCAGCCGATGCGGCACACGCGCTCGCGCGCGGGGAGACACCACCCTCAAACGATGTCGAGACCGTCGATGGTGTCGATATACCAGGCATGCGCATCCAATCGCGCGGCGTAACCAAAGACACACTGGCTGAGTTCCTAAGACTCACCGACTGGCTCGATCCAAGTGACGTTGGCCTTTGATCCGTCGGCATCCTAAGCTCAGCATCGCCGAGCCATTTGCGGGTTTCTAGCTGGACCAGTCGGTGACTGATCTCGGAGGAGGCCGGGGTGAGCTGCCGGACCCGACCCCACTGCTTGAGTGCGAGGACATCGTCGTCGACTTTGGCAGCAATCGGGCCCTGGGCGGTGTCTCGCTGTCGATCCGGCCGGGAGAGATTATCGGGCTCGTCGGCGCCAATGGTGCCGGCAAGAGCACGCTCGGCCGGGTGTTCGTTGGCGAATTGCCCTATGGCTCGTATGACGGTGTGCTGAGGTTCGGCGGCGACCGAATGCAGTTCCGCGACGCGCGGGACGCCCATCGTCGGGGCGTGGTGTTGATTCACCAGGAAGGCGCGGCCGTTCGCGATCTGAGCATCGGCGAGAATGTCATGCTCACCGTGGAGCCGAAGCGGCGCGGGATCATCGATTGGAATGCCCTGCACGACCAAGCGGCGACGGCTCTACGGCAGCTTGGTGTCACTGCGGATACGCGAGCGCGGCTCGCCGACAGCGGAGGCATCGCTCTCGAGGAGATGATCGAGATCGCGCGGGCATTGGTGCGCGGCAGCAAGCTGTTCGTCTTCGATGAGTCAACGGCCGCCCTCGGTATCGACGAAGTCAGAATCCTCCTGAACCGCATGAGGGAGCTTGCCAGTCGTGGAGCCGGTATCGTCTTCATCTCCCACCGATTGGACGAGGTTCTGTCGGTATGCGACAGGATCGTGGTGCTGCGAGATGGGTGTATCTGCCTGGACGCGCCGCGCGAGAACCACGACCATTCGTCGGTCTTGAGCGCGATGCTCGGGGAGACCGTCAGCGGCTCGGCAACCGTGCGGCCCACGACCGACCGAAGCGGAACGAAGGACGCCGCGACCGCCATTAGACTGGAGGAATGGCGGGTCCCGAAGTCCGATCTGTGCCCGATCGGAGTGGGTCCGATCAATATCGAAGTGAGCAAGGGTGAAGTTCTCGGCGTTTTCGGTCCGTTGGGTGCGGGCAAGACCGAGCTACTCTCTTCAATCTACGGTCTCTACGGCGGCGGCTGCAGGGGCGAAACATGGCTCGGCGACGAGCGGGTTCGGTTTGATGGTCCCGCGGCTGCTATCCGCCGAGGCCTGGCATTTGTCACGTCGGACCGGCAGGACGAGGGCCTCGTGCCCCAACTCTCCGTGGAAGAGAACATGATGCTCGGCTATCACCGGCCGGATCTAAAGCGAAGCGGAATGGCCCTCAACCACGACAAGATCCGCGCGATCTGCAAGAGCATGATCGACGAGTTGGGCATCCGAACCGAAGGGCCAGGGCAGACGATGTCTTCCTTGAGCGGCGGCAATCAACAGAAAGTTCTCTTGTCGCGCGCGATGATCAATGCGCCGGGGGTCTTGCTGCTCGACGAGCCGACCCGAGGGATTGACGTCGGCGCCAAGAGAGACGTCTACCGCTGGATCGGAACCATTGCCGCGCGGGGCGCCGCGGTGATCGTGAGCACGCACGAAGAAGAGGAGCTGCTCGGCCTCGCCCACCGCATACTGGTGATGCGTGACGGCCGGCAAGTGGCTCTGCTCAACGCGTCCGAGACTGACCGGCACGGACTGTTGGCACTGGCCGCCGGCGGGGAGGTCGAGCGTTGACATCGGACCCAGGAAAGCAAGGCGGCGCTGACGGTCCCGACACCGCACACAGGGCCGAGACGGTCGAGCGTGAGCAGCGCGGTCAGTCGCGGGCTCGGAACATTTTAGCGCAGGCGCGCTCGGCACCCGGCCTGATTTTGGCCATCGCCATCATCTGGCTGATTTTTTTCATCACGACCGACAGCGTGTTCCTCAGCGACAGGAACATCGTCAACCTGATGCGCCAGACCTCGGTAACCGCCGTCGTCGCCTTGGGCATGCTGGTCGTGATAGCGCAGGGCGAGATCGACCTCTCGGTCGGCTCACTCCTCGGTCTATGCGCGACGGTTATTGCGCTCCTGGAATACTCCGGAACCATGCCGCCCGGAGTGACCATCGTCGTCGCGCTCGCCCTGGGAGCCCTGATCGGCGTTTGGAACGGACTCTGGGTTTCGCGCCTCGGCATCCCGGCCTTTGTCGCGACGCTCGGCGGTCTTCTCATGTTTCGCGGCATTTCACTCGCCCTGTCGGGCGGACGAACGATCTCGGGCATCGGCGACGAGATTCGCTTCATGGGCGAAGCGTTCCTGACGGGGCCGTGGCTTTGGGCCTACCTCGCGCTGGGGTTCGCCGTTGCGTTATCCTACCTGTTGCGCCTGAGGGGTGCCGACCAGGCCACGCGGCGCAAAGTGTTGACCGCATGCTTGTCGGGCTTGGCGGTCATGGCCGCGCTCACTTGGGCCGCGGTCTCGTACCGCGGGCTGCCGGTGCCGGTGGCGATTACCTTGTTCGTCGCCGTGTTGCTCGCTTGGTTGCTGAACAACACCGGATGGGGCCGGCACGTCTATGCCGTCGGCGGCAACCGCACCGCCAGTCGGGTGGCGGGCATCCGGGTCGGTCGGCAGCTCCTCCTCGGCTATGTCCTGATCGGCACCTTGACGGCTCTCGCTGCCATGCTCTTCGTGGGGAGGCTCGGGTCTGCGCCGCCCGAGGCCGGCTTGTTTCTCGAGCTCAACGCGATCGCCGCGGTGGTGATTGGTGGAGCAAGTCTTTACGGCGGAAGCGGGACCGTTCCGGGCGTGCTTCTCGGCGCGCTCTTAATGCAGAGCCTCTCCAACGGGCTCTCTCTTCTGAACGTGCCGAGCGCCTACCAGAGCATCACGAGCGGCGGCGTTCTCATCTTGGCGGTCTACCTCGATTCCGTGTCCAAGCGAGGCGGTCGGCCGCTCATAAGGCTATGACGGCGCGGGCAGGATCACCCTCCTGGTTTGTCCGCGCGATCGCACGCGCAGCCTGCTCCGCCTCGCTGTGCCTGCAGTCGGGGCGCTCACTCGGCGAACGCCTCGGGGCGACCCGCGGATGGCGGATCGTCGAGTTTGGTCCTCTTCGCATACGCGTGCCGCCCGGTTGGGGCGAGATCGAGCGCACACCCGACGGTGGCTACGTCGTGCACAATCGGCCGAGCAAGGATCGTGTCGATGGGGATGCCGTCTGGTACTCCTCCGCCATCGAGTTGCGCATACGGCGACCCGACATGCAGGGTTTGCCACGGCTGGCCCCCATGCAGGAGGTCAGCCGGCGCCTCGAAACTGATGACGGTCCAGTCGTCGTCGCGCTGCAGATCGCTAACGGTGTCGGCCCCACTCGGAGGCGCGAAGCGGACCGCGTACTTCGTTCGGTGCGTGCGGTACGCGGAACGCCGTTCGCTTGGTAGTCTCTGACGGTGGACGGGCCGGTTCACCAACGGCGCCTTCACCGGCGCACTCGAGGATGCGGGCATCGCGATCTCCGCGGATGGCCGCGGACCGTGCATGGACAACATCCTCGTCGCGCGGCTCTGGCGCTCAATGACAGGACGCCCCGGACCGTTGCAGCCATCCACCAAGAAAACCGTTCCACCAAACGACCGCGAGCGCGGTTTGGCTTGTCCGTTGACCAAGTCCGAGACGGACGGTCCCACCCTCGTACCCTGAAAGGCCCACAGGCGACAGGCCCCTCATTGTGCGGGAGCTTGAGCCTTGTTCGTTGCGATTGGACGGATGACAGCGACGGGCTGACCGGGGCACAGTCGGTGTGCCCGTGCTTCTCGGCAGACGGGCGGGCTCCGTGGAAGGATCCGCGGTACGGCGCGATGAAAGGTGGCAGACATGGTTGACTATGTGGTCGTGGGCGGCGGCGTGGCCGGCTGTGTGCTCGCCTACCGTCTGAGCGAAGATCCCGACGTCAGCGTGGCCGTTCTCGAGTACGGCAAGGCGGGCAATCACAAGAAGACGATCGTGCGCATGCCGCTCGGCATGGTCGCGTTCATGATGCCCAACCTGGCTTTCTTGGGCGGGCCGAAGATGACCTACATGTACAAGGGCGAGCGGAATCAGGGCCTCGGCGGCAATGCCCTCGACCTGCCGCGCGGCAAGGCGGTCGGCGGATCGTCGATGATCAACGGCATGATCTACATTCGTGGCCAGCACGAGGACTACGACCATTGGGAGGCGCTCGGCGCGAGGGGCTGGGGCCGCGACGAAATGCTGCAATATTTCAAGAAGTCGGAGAACTTCGAGATCGCGACCAATCCGGACTGCACGCCGAACTTCAAGATCGACGGACGGCTGGTGCGCGATCAGATCGATTTCGACTATCACGGGACCGGCGGACCCTACAACGTGGCGCCGCCGCGCGATCCCAACCCGATGTGCGCGATCTATTTCGAAGCATGCAAACAGGCTGGCTACCGGCTCAACCCGGACTTCAACGGCGCCGATCAGGAAGGGATCGGCTACCACTGGCTTCAGCAGAAAGGCGGCGAGCGCTGGGGGATGGAATCCGGCTACGCGGTTGGTTGCATGAACCGCCCCAATGTCGAGTTCATCACCGAGGCGCGCGTTCGCAGGCTGATCCTCGACGGCAAACGCGTGACCGGGGTGGAATACGATCGGGTCGGCGAAACCAAGACCATCTCGGCCGAACGAGACGTGATCATGGCCGCCGGCTCGTTCAACACGCCACAGATCATGATGCTGTCGGGCATTGGCCCGGGCCATGAGCTCGTCAGGCATGGCATCGAGGTGCGGCACGAGCTTCCCGGCGTCGGTCAGAACATGCAGGATCACATCGACACCTGGGTGAAGCAGCGGTCGACGACGCGGATCACCTATGGCCTATCACCCCTGGTGTTGCACAAGAATATCGGCCATGTCCTCAAATGGATCTTCAGGCGGCGTGGCGCGTTCACGTCGAACACGGCCGAGGCGGGGGGATTCATCAAATCCCGTGACGATGTCGACCGGCCCGATCTGCAGCTGTTCTTCTGCACGACGATCGCCTCGGCGCAGGCGGCAGACAGCTTCTTTGTCCATGGCTGGGCGATGCATGCGACCGATCTTAGGCCTTATTCGCGCGGCCATGTGGGCCTGCACTCCGCCGACCCGTTCGAGCAGCCGCTCATCCAGCACAACTTCTGCCACGACGATCGCGACATGCAGAACCTGGTCCGCGGCATTCACATCATGCGAAAGATCACCGACCAGCCGGCGTTCAAAGACCATGTCGGCGTCGAAGAAGAACCGGGCCGCGACGTGCAGACGGACGACGAGCTACGCGACTACATCAAGTCACATTGCATGTCGATGTATCACCCAACATCGACTTGCGCGATGGGGAGCGGCGATGCGGCGGTCACCGACCCGGCCAGCCTACGCGTCCGTGGCATCGATGGCTTGCGCGTGATCGATGCATCGGTGTTTCCTGCCGTCATTTCCGGCAACACCATGGCGCCCACAGTCGCGGTCGCCGAAAAAGGCGCCGACCTCATCAAGGCCGGAACTTAAGCTCGGCTGCGGCGGATCGGTCTCGTCACCCGGCGTCCAACGCCGCCAACCCGTCACGCGCTCGCCCGCCGCTCGCGCGAGCTATGCCTCGAATCGACCCGTGGCGTCGCGATCGCGGTCGTATCGTCTGGTGAGCGGAAACGGCGGCAACCAGGATTCGCGACGGACCGTCCAGAGTTCGTAGGTCGGCGTCAGTTGGTCAGGGGCATCCAGGGATCCCAAGTTCACCTCGATTTCGTCTGCGGTGCGCGCGAAAACGGAGGAGCCGCAGCGCGGACAGAAAAACCGCCCCGCGAAGTCACGTATTTCGCCGTCAATCGCGACCGCATGCTGAGGGAACACCGCGGAGGCGTGGAATAGGGCCCCATGATGCTTGCGGCAGTCGAGACAATGACAAAGGCCGACCCGGTATGGGCGCCCTGACGCCACAAATCGAACATTGCCGCAAAGGCAACCACCGGTGAAACGGTCCATGCTGCACCAATCGTTTCGACGCCGGGCGGGCGTGACGGCCCGGCTCCGTGATCCCAAAGCCCCCTAGAAATTCGCCTCCATCCGATATCGCGTCAATCGCCAAGGCCATCTCATTCCGCACCACGATTTCACGCGCAATCGCGCCGCCAAAGACGCGAGCCGACGGCCCAAGCCACGCCCCCGCGGGGCGCGGCCGGGACGTCGAACTCATCGTTCGCGTCGTTGAAGTTTCAATCCACGCCGCGCGGGGAGCGACCCGGCCGCGTGTGGCCCGCTGGGGCACTTATTACGGGTTTCAATCCACGCCCCCGCGCGGGGAGCGACTGCCCGACGATCCCGTCGCACCCATCGATGCCGCCGCCGTCGAGCCCTTGGGCGCCCTCGACCCCGAACAGGCGTGCAAAAAAATGCGCCACGGTGTCGGGCGCCAACGGATCATCCGCCTTCGCGACGATCGGGCGGGCGAGCTTGAGCCGGTTCTTCAGGTCGCCGACCGCCGGCGGCGTGGCGGCCTCGAAGATGACGAGGCGCCCGAGTTCCGCGAGCCGGCCCTCGCGGTTGCAGCGTCCGGCGGCTTGGGCGAGCGCATCGGCGCCGGCGAGCGCGCGGTAGACGAGCGGGAAGTCGACATCGACACCGGCCTCGACGAGCTGCGTCGCGATGGTGCGGCACGCCCGCCCCTCGGCGAGCGCGGCGCGGATACGCCGGAGCACGGCGCGCCGGTGCGCCGGACACATGGCGGCGCTCAGATGGAAGAGCCCAGCCGCATCGTCCAGGCGCTCCCGAACCGCGGCATAGACTGTGCGGGCATGGGCGCGCGTGTCCACGATGCAAAGCGCGCGCGGGGCACCGGCGATATCGTCCGCCAGCGTGTCGTCGTCCAGCGCGCCGACGAAATCGGCGTGCACGCGGCGCAGACGCGCGAACAGGCTGGGCGGGTCGGGCACGATCTCGCGGAGAGTCTTGAGCCCGACCGGCAGCGCGGCACCGCGCGTGAGCGGCGGTTGCGTCGCCGTGCAGAGCACGACGCTGCTCCCATATCGGCCGACGAGCTCGTTGAGCGCCGCAACGCAGGGGCCGAGGCGGCGTGTCGGCAGGGCCTGCGCCTCATCGAGAATGACCACGCTCTGTGCGAGGTTGTGGAGCTTGCGCGTTTGCCGCGGATGCGCCGCAAAGAGCGATTCGAAGAACTGGACGGCCGTCGTCACGACGATGGGGACGTCCCAATTCTCGGTCGCGAGGCGCAGCTTCTCCGGGCCGATGCCCTCCTCGGTGTCGCCGGTCGGCGGCGTGAAGGCCGAGTGATGCTCGAGAACGCAGTGGGCCAGCACCGCGCCGAGGGCGTCGCGGAAGGTGTCGCAGGTCTGCTCGATGATCGAGGTGTAGGGGATCACGTAGACGATGCGTCGCAACCCGTGATGCACCGCGTGGTCGAGGGCGAAGGCGAGCGAGGCCAGCGTCTTGCCGCCGCCGGTCGGCACGGTCAGCGAGAATGCGCCGGTGGGCTCGGTCGCTGCGGCGCGGCAGTGCGCCTGCACCTCGGCGCGCACCGCGTTGACGTCGGAGGGGGCGGCGCTCCGCCCCAGCGCATCGACATGGGCGTCGATCCGCTCCTTGAGCACGGCGAGAGAGACGTCGAACGCGCGCCGCTCCGCGTAGGTGGCCGGCGAATAGAAGCGCTCGGTGCAGAGCCGGTCGGCATCGATCAGGCAGGAGAACACCATGCGCGCGAAGAAGCCGAGCGCGAAGCCTGCCTCGGTGTTGCGCTCGCATTCAAAAAGCGTGTTCGGCAGCGCGACCGTGCGCGGGAGCGGTAGATCGTCGGCGCGCTTGTCGAACATTGGGCCGTCGTCCGGCTTCGCGAGAAGCGCGTCGAGCGCGTTTCCGTCATGAAGGCCGGCATGGTGGCCCGCGACCACATAGGCGAGCATTCGTCCGACGCCCTCGTCGAAGCGGCGGCGGGCGACGCGGGCGCCTTGCGGCGCGTGCGGCGTGCTTGGGCCGCCGCCACGGATATAGCGCTGGAACCCAGGGTCATATTTGCCGAGATCGTGGAGCAAGCCGGCGGCCGCGCCCCAGGCGCTTGCATCGAAGGCGCGCGCAAACGCCTCCGCCATCTCGCCGACCTCGCGGAGGTGACGGTCCAGCGCCTCCCATTCCGTCTCGGGCCGGTCACTCAGACTATGCGCGTAGAACCGTGAGCTCTCCGGCACGACGACCCTCGATGCCGTTTCAGAACGCCTCCGGATCGAGGAACCGCCTGAGCACGTTCTCGGTGATTCGCGATACGTTGTTGTCGTAATCGTTGTGGGCAAGCGAGCCGGCCCACGCGATCGAGCCGGTCGAGAACACGGCGCCGCCGTTCGGCGTTTCGAAGAACACGAGATCGGCGCGCACCAGGTCGGTCTGCGCGCCGCCGAGGCCCGGCTCATTCAGCGTGACGTCTTCGAGCACGAGGGTGTAGTTGTCCGAGTGGCCCTCCGAGGAGGCGAGCACCAAGGCATGCGGCGGCGTGCCCCACGCGGGATCGGCGCGATCGATCTCGAGACCCGACGCCCCGCCGCCGATCGAGCCGAAATCGCCGATCTTCTCGTCGGCGCCAACGCCCTCGAAAACGAACGCCGCGCGCGGATCGAAGCTGTCGGGTTTGCGCACATAATATGTCGAGTGGTCGAAACCCTCGGAGGCGAACCCGACGCCGACCAGCGCGTTGGGCGGGCGCCCCCGCTCGCGCCAAATTCCGCCGAAGCGGCCGTCGAAGGCATGGTGATGCTCGCCGGCCTCCGATTTCCAGTTCGCCGTGCCGTTGCAGCGGCGCACCTCCATGATGCCGTCGCGCTCGGGATGGAAGGCGATCCGCCAATAAAAGCCATTGCCGCCGGTGTAGAGGAGCCGTCCACCGCGATCGAGATAGCGCTGGAAGGCATCGAGCATCTCGAGACTGTCATATTCCGGATGCGTCGCGGTCATCACGGCCTGATAGGGCTCGAGCAGGCCGACCCCTTCGCGGTGCAGATCTTCGTCGGTGATGACGTCGTAGGCGATGCCCTTCGCTTCGAGCCAATCGGTGATGTGGCTATCGGCGTTCAGGTTCCAGAGCGGCACGCGCTTCGGTCGGATCGTGAGGAGCGGGCGGTGGCGCGACCCGTGGCAGATGCCGCTCCCGTCGGGATGCGTGTCGTAGGTGGAGGCGCCGAGCTCGCGGTGCTCTTGCAGGAACAGATCGGTTTCGTCGACCACGATCACGGCGGCGAAGAGCTTCTCGATCACGGCGCGGTCGGCCCAGCTGACATAGTTGGCGTAGGCCATGTAGGTCGCGGTCGGCACCAGGAACGCGAGCGGCGCGGTGGTCGTGCCGCGGGGCGGGCGCACGAAGAACGGCACGTAATCCTCATGCGGACCGGCTCGCAGGCGCGCCGCGTAGATACCGCTGCGCAAGCCGTCGGGGATCGTGAGGCTGAAGCTCGCCTCCCAACCGGCGTCGCACATGTCGTCCTCGTGGAAATGGATCGCGCCATATTGCTCCGGCGCGCGCCGCCAATCGACCTCATCGCCGATCCAGTTGTGGCCGGTGACGGCGCGGGTCGGGAAATTGTGGAGCGTCGCGTCGAGCCGGGTCGCCGACATATCCCGTGCCCTGGTGCTGCCCATCGCCTCGGCGAAATCCCAAGCCGCCACGACATCTTCCGCAAGCCGGCGCGGCACGCGGCGATGGCTGAGCGCCTCGATGGCGTCGTCCGGCATGGCGCAGCGCGCGAGGCGTGGGCGGTCGATCTTGCCGTTGAAATGCGCCGTGACGTTGCGTCCCCCATCCGCGCGGTCGGCCAACGCGCCAGCGATGAGGAACGGCAAACCACGATGCGCCGAGGGATCGTATGCAACGCCAGCTGCGGCGGCGCCTTCGTCCGCGATACCGGGATAGGCCACGAGCGGGCGCTGTGCGATCTGGGCCGTGCCGCTCGCCGCGTCGAAGCGCGCGGTCACGACGTACCATTGGCGCGCCTGAAGGGCGACGCCGGTGCTGACCCACGCCACATGCCCATTGCTGCCCAGGCGCAACCCGCACGCGCCTGCCTCATCCAGGAAAAGGCCGAAACCGCGTCCCTCGGCCTCCGACCACATCGAGAGGATCGCCTGGGCGCCCGCGCCCGGCAACGTCGGCCAGATGTAAGCCTGCAGCGTGAAGCTCGTGAGTGCATCGAGCACGGGCGATGGCGGCACAAGACCATAGGAGCCGGCGCGGAGGGGTTGATGACGACCGGTGTGCGCGCCGTTCACCGGGCTTTCGACCACCTCTTCCTTGAAGCCGGGCCCGTCCGCCGAATCGTCGGCGCAGATGAGGCGCACGATGTCGGTCCGATAGGAGCCCCCCTCCGGCGCGCTCACCATGAAGCGGAGTGGGTCTCCCGGCGCCACCGACCAGGGGTCGCAGTAGCCGAGGAGCGGTTTCTCAGCCGGGCGCTGCGTCATTCGTCGAGCATCTCCCCCGTGTGGGCGTGCCAGCGTGTGCGGAAGATGAACCACTCTGCCTCGTCGAGCGTTGCGAAGCTTTGCTCCTCGTGACGCACCACCGGCTCACCGCGTCTGCCGGTCATTTGCGCGACCACATAGCGTCCGGTCGCTTTGTCGAGGACGACCACATGCTTGCCCGCAATCGGAACGCCGCGCATCAGGTTGATGACGCATTGCAGATCGGGGCTGTGCGGACCGCGTGGCGTCTCGCGGAACTCGCGCGCAAGATGGCGCGCGGTTGGATCGATCTTGAACATTGCAATCCGGCGTTTGCGCCGCTCCCCTTCCCGCCCACGATAGGAATGGCCGGGGGACCGCGCAACCGGCATGGTAAGATCGGAGCGTCGCCGAGAGAGCCGGAGGCCGATGCGGGGCATGCCAAACGCGCCGAAATCGCTGTCGCCAACGCGGCGGCGCAAGCTCCTGAAGAGCGCGCATATCGCCTTGCGCACCGGGCGCTACGCGGACGCGCGCCGCGACTATCTGCAGTTGCTGGCTGCCGAGCGCGACAACCGCGACGCCCTCATGGGATGCGCGACGGCGGCGCTTCGGCTTGGCGAGACGCAGCCGGCGGTGGAGCTGTTTCGGCGCGCCGCCGCGCTCGCCCCGGACGACGTCGCCGCACTCGCGAGCCTCGGCAACGCGCTGCAGGCGGCCGGGCGCGTCGGGGATGCGGTGGTGGTGTATCGCCGCGCCATCGAGACCGTGCCAAACGACGCGGCGCTTCACTTCAACCTCGGCGTCGCCTTGAAGGAAACGGGCGATATCGAAGCGGCGATCGATGCCCTGGAGCACGCGATCGCGCTTCGTCCGGAATTTCCCGATGCGCATGTCCAGCGCGGTCTCCTCTTGCACGCGGCGGAGCGCCTGGACGAGGCAATCGCGGCGTTCCATGACGCGCTTGCACTCACGCCGGAGCGCGCGGACGCCATGCTCGCGCGTGCCAACGCGCTCTACGCCGCGGGCCGGCTGGACGAGGCGCTCGTGGCTTTCGATGCCGCGGAGGCGTTGGACCCCGCGCTGATGGCTGCGCTGTTCGATGTCGGCAAGCCGCGCCATGTGCACGCGCGCTTCGACGCGGGCGATCCGGCGGGCGCGCTCGCGCTCATCGATCGATGCCTCGAGCGCCGCCCCGGCCACAGCTGCGCGCTCGCGCTGAAAGCGATCGCGCTGCGAGAAAGCGGCGAGCATGACGCGGCACGCACGCTCATCGGCCTCGACCGGTTCGTGCGCGCCGAGCACTTCGCGCCCCCTGATGGCTTCGCCGACATGGATGCCTTCAACGCCGCGCTGACCGCCCACGTACGAAACCATCCGACGCTGGTCGCTGCCCCGGACAGCTATTCCATGCACCGGGGCAAAAGCACCGGCGAGATCCTCAGCGCTCGCTCGGATCTGATGACGGCATTCGCGGCGATGATCGAGCAGGCGATCGTCCGCTATCGGAAGGCGCTGCCGCCGGAGCCGGGGCACCCGTTCCTCGCCAACCGGCCCGACGCGTGGCACATGACTGCCTGGGGCGTGATCCTCGAGCCCGGCAGTTATCAGGTGCCGCACATCCACCCGTCCGCATGGCTGAGCGGGGTGTACTACGTGGCGATCCCGCCGGAGATCGGGCGGGCGGACCGCGACGATGCGGGCTGGATTGAATTCGGTCAGCCCTATTGGGATTTTCGCCTGACGGAGGAGCCGGAGACGCGGCGCATACAGCCGAAGGCCGGAATGGCGTTGTTCTTTCCGTCCTTCGCGTACCACCGCACGCTGCTGTTTGAGGAACCGGGCGAGCGCATCAGCATCGCCTTCGACATCTTGCCCGGCGATGACGCCAGCGGCGCGCGCTAGGAGCATGTCACGTTCACTCGTGCTCACGCGAATGCTCTCTCTGGTTGGAATTGACGCAAATGCGTCGTTGCAGGTGATCCCACCTGCTCGGGATTTGCTCTAGCTCCGGTCGAGCCTGGCGAAGAGCACCCAGAAGAAGCCGCCGAGGATCGGCAATGTGATGCCGAGAATGATCGTCGAGAGCGAGAAGATGATCGGCACTTGGGACTGGTGCGAGGCGGTCATCGTCCAGTTGTAGATCGGCATCGTTGTCTCGGACCCCCGCAGGAAGACCGAGCGCAGAAGCTCGTTGAACGAGAGCAGAAAGCCGAAGATGCCGGCGCCGATGATGCCCGGCCTCAGGATCGGAAACTCGATGTCCCAGAACCGCCGCCATCGCTTCGCTCCAAGGTCCTCGGCCGCCTCGAGCAGGCGATGGTCGAACCGTGTCGCGATGATCAGCACGAGCAGCAGCGAGAAAGGGAGTGCCCAGACGAGATGGCCGACGAAAATCGACCACAGGCCGAGCCGTATCTCCAAGAACGAACGGATGAAGATGAAGAGCGCGGCGCCCATGGTGAGGCCCGGAACGAACAGTGGCGTGAGCGCGATGAGCAGCGTGCCGCCCGGCTTGCGCATGCGCGGGATCGCGCGGCCGACGGCAGTCGCAACGACCATGCAGGCGAGCGCAACCACGAGCCCCATCACGACGCTCTCGATGAGCGGCTCGACCCATTGGTCGCTCTGCGCGAACAGCGCGTCATAGTGTTCGATGCTGAGCGGGTGCGGGATGCCCGAAAGCGGCCGCGCGCTGAACGACATCACCGCGAGCCAGACCAGCGGGATGTAGGTGAGCAGAATGACGATGAAGCCAAGCCACTTGGCGAGCGGCACCCACCCGGCCCACGAGGCGACCCGGCGCCAAATCACGCGCGAGACGCTCGCGAGCGGCGCGTCGGCGGTCGTCGGATGGGTGCCGGCGGTATCGGTCATCGTCGGAGCGTATGGAAGATGTCGCCGATCGAGCCCAGCCGGCGCGTGAAGATGATCAGCAGCGCAAGCAGCACGGCAAGCACGCCGATCACGAACACCGAGAGCGCTGCAGCAGTGGGGTATTTGAGGTTTCGGATCGCCGCCTCCACCGACGGTCCGAGCATGTTGACGAAGCCGCCGCCCAGCATCTCGGGCTCCACCCAGGTTGCCATGAGCGGCACCATGGTGAAGACAATGCCGGCGATGATGCCGGGCAACGCCAACGGAAGGATGATGTTGAAGAGCGTTTGCGCCCGGCTCGCCCCGAGATCGCGGCTCGCCTCGAGATAGTCATCGTCGATCAGGCTCACCACGAGAAAGATCGGGAACACCATCGTCGGGAAATAGGGCGCCAGCATGCCGAAATGGACGGCGAATTCCGAGAACAGCATCCACTCCATCGGCTGATCGATCACGCCGAGATCGAGCAGCACGGAATTGATGATGCCGTTCTTGCCGAGGATGGCGCGCCAGATGATCGTGCGTGAGGAGGGATCGAGGAAGAAGGGGATGGTGAGCAGCGTGATCACCGTCGCCTTCGTGATTTTCGATTTGCAAACTTTGGCGAGCCAAAGGGCGAAGGGGAATGCGATCAGAAGCTCGATGACGGTGATCGTGAACACGATCCGGAGCGTCCGCACGCCGGAGATCCAGCGGCCCGACTCGATCAGCGAGTTCCAGGTCTTGAATGAAGGGTCGTAGGCGACCCGGTAGTTCTTCATCTCGAAGAAGCTATGGGTCACCATGATGAGGAGCGGGACGATGACCAAAATGATCCAGACCGCGACGAAGGTCGGGACCACCCACCCGCCGGAGAACATGCGGGTGTAGCGGGCGCGCAATTCACCCATCAAGGTCCGCTCGGACCGCTCGATCATCGAAGCACGCTTTGGCTCAAGACGCTAACGGACAAACAAAAGGCCCCGATGTGCCGGGCGCGGTGACGCGACCGACCCGCCACACCGGGGCCAACAACTACGATTGGAGGGGACGGGTCACGCGTTCAAGAAGCGCTGCCACTCCTCTTCCATGACATCCGCGTTTGGCGCGGCCGGTTTGCCGAAGAAAGGCTTCTCGAACTTCTTGTTGACCTTGACCTCGGTCCACTTCAGCTCTTCGACCTGCTCCTTCGGCCAGCCATTTTCCTCGGCAAATTGGACACCGAGATCCATGTTGGGACCCGCGTAGCCGCGCTGGATGGCCTGATAGGCGCGATACTCGCCCGTCATGTAGTAGTTCAGGACCTTGTAGATATTGTCGACATTGTCGCGCTCGAGCGCCTTGGTGTGGACGTAGGCGCCGTGGCCCCATTTGTAGTATCCCTCGAGCGTGAACGCGTAGATCACCGTGTTCGGGCCGAGGATGTTGTTGGCCTCCTTGGTCGCTGGCTCCCAGCAATTGATCAGGTCGATCTCTCGGTTGCTGAGAAGCTGCACCTGCTCTTCGAAGGCGGCGTGGAGCGTGCGGAACTGGCCCGCGCGTTTTCGCTCTGCGGCGAAATCCGCGACGACCCGAGCCTCCTCACTCGTCATGTTCGCGACATCGTCGATCTGTGCGCGGCCGTGATGCTTGAGGTACAGCGCCACCTCCGGGCTCGACAGCAGCCAGCTGCGATCCATCGAGACGCGGCCCTTGGTCTCCTCGTCCTCATACATCTTCGACCAGCTGATCTCGTCGCGGCCGTTCGGGTCGGCACCGATCGCGTCCGGGAAGTAGCCGAAGCTATCCGCGTTGCCGATCACGGGAACGCCGAATTGCTTGCCGTCATTGTCCTGCAAGAGATCCGTGCGCTTCCAGTCGTCGGAGGTCCGTTCCCACAGCGCCAGCTCCGGATGATCCTCGATCACCTCGGAGTAGTAGCCGTCGGGGCCGAGCACATCCTCGGTGCCGCCATCGAAGATGAAGATGTCATGGGTCTCGCCGAGATCGTTCGCGATGACGTCGCGCATATACGTCCCGATGTCGGCGTTGGTGCCCGTGAACTCCATCTTGATGCCGATGGCCCGCTCCATGATGCTCCAGTCTTTGAGCTGCGACGTCGTGACGCCGTAGCCCTTGACCACGTTCGAAGCGGCCTCGGCCGGACGCGATCCTGCGAGGGATCCGCCCGCCGCGGCGACCACCGCTGCGCCGGCTGCCGCGCCTTTCAACACATCGCGGCGCGTCGTTCCCAACTGTCTCTCTTCCTTCATGTGCGCCTCCTTCTCCTCGTTGCAGTTGTGCGGCGAAAACCGCCGCGTTGCGCCGCTATTCACGCGGCATAACGACGCAATCTTCCATCCGCCACCATAGTTGCGCGATGCGGGACGTATCGAGACCGCTATCCCAAACCCGGGCCTTCACGGCGCCAAAATCCGCCTCAACCGTCTGGTCGAGATATTTACCCTTGTAGATCGTCGTGCCCGGCCGGCAGGGCGCCTGGTTGGGTTCGCCGGTGGGCGCTTCGCCGGGTCCGCAAAGCCGAATACGCTCGGCGCGAACGCCGACGCAGACCGGGGCGTTGGCGATCGCCGGGTCTGCACCGCACCAGCGCCCAGCGACGCGAAAATCGCCGATCCGCGCAGTCGCCGCCGCGCCATCCGCGCTTTCGATCACGCCATCGAGCAGATTCTCGACACCCATGAAGTCGGCGACGAAACGGCTGCGCGGGCTGTCGAAGAGATCGCGCGGTGGTCCCTCCTGCACGATTTGTCCACGCCGCATCAGGATCACTCGATCGCTCATCGTGAGCGCTTCTTCCTGGCTGTGCGTGATGTAGATGAAGGTCAGCCCAAGCTTGTTGTGGAGTTCCAGGAGCTCGACCTGCATGTCCAGCCGGAGCTTCTCATCGAGAGCGCCGAGCGGCTCGTCCAGCAGCAGGATCGCCGGCCGCGTGACCAAGGCGCGCGCAAGCGCAATGCGCTGGCGCTCGCCGCCGCTCAGCTGGTGCACGCGGCGTTTGTATTTGTCTTCCAGGCGCACCAGCGCGAGCGCTTCAAGCGCGCGCTGCCGCCGCTCGGCCTTCGGCACGTGGCGCACCTTGAGGCCGTACTCGACATTCTCGCCGACCGATAAGTGTGGAAAGAGCGCATAGTGCTGGAAGACCGTTGTGCAGTTGCGATCGGACGCGTCGGTTTTCGTCACATCCTCGCCATCGATGCAGATGGCGCCGACGCTGGTCGGGGTCTCGAGCCCGGAGATGATGCGCAACAGCGTGGTCTTGCCTGAACCGCTCTCGCCGAGGATCGTGAGAAACTCGCCCTGTCGCGCCGCCAGGGTCACATCATCGACCGCGACGACATCGCCGAAGCGATGCGTGACGGCCTCGACTTGGAGCATCGTGCGCGCTGGTTCATTTTGGGGCGCTCCCGCCCGCCCCGATTCCACGGGGTCGGCGTTGCCGCCTCGACCAAGCCCACGGACGCTCGCAACCTCCACGTGCTCTCCCCGGCGCCGCTTTGTGGCGCACTTGCGCGGTTATCGGTCGTCTTCCGGCACACCGATCACGGTCGATCGGGCATTTTTGGTTTCCCCACCGCGCGATGCCTGGATAATAGGCTGCGAAACGAACCGGCCGCAAGCTGCGGCGCGCGCAGCCGAACGGTTCGATCCGAGTCCGCCGGCCACGTTGGGAGTTGCACGATGCAGATCGACACCACTCACAATCTCTCGCTGGCGGATCTCGACCGCCGCAGCTTTCTTCACCCGTTCACGCCGATCGCCGAGCATATGGAAACCGGTCCGCGCGTGATGACGCGTGGCGAGGGTGTGTGGATCGAGGATGTCGACGGCAAGAGCTACCTCGATGCTGCGGCCGGGCTCTGGTGCGTCAATATCGGCTACGGACGCACGGAGGTCGCGGACGCGATCTACGAGCAGGCGAAAGCGCTCGCGTTCGCGCACTCCTTCACCTCGATGGGCAACGAGCCCTCGATCCGCCTCGCCGACCGCCTGATCGGCCTGGCGCCGGAGAGCATGAGCAAGGTGTTCTTCGGCAACTCCGGCTCGGACGCCAACGACACCAACGTCAAGCTGGTCTGGTACTACAACGCGCTCCGCGGCAAGCCGGACAAGCTCAAGATCATCTCGCGCGAGAAGGGCTATCACGGCGTCACGATCGGGGCCGGCAGCCTCACCGGGTTGCCCATGGTGCACAAGGCCTTCAACCTGCCGATCCGCGAGGTGCTGCACACCGAGATGCCCGACGTCTATCGCGGCATGGAGCCCGGCATGAGCGAGCGCGACTATTCGCGCACGCTCGCCGAAGCGCTCGACGCGATGATCGAGCGCGAAGGGCCCGACACGGTCGGAGGCTTCATCGCCGAACCCGTGATGGGCACGGGCGGCGTGTTGACCCCGCCCGAAGGTTATTTCGAGGAAATCAAGAAGGTCCTCGACAAGCACGATGTGCTGTTGATCGCGGACGAGGTGATCTGTGGCTTCGGCCGGCTTGGTAGCTGGTTCGGCTCGCTCCATTACGGCTTCGAGCCAGACATCATGACCATCGCCAAGGGCCTCACCAGCGGCTACGTGCCGATGTCGGGAAGCATGATCAGCGACAAGATCTGGCAGACCATCCTCGATGCCTCGCCAGAGATCGGCCCCTTCGGCCACGGTTTCACCTACACCGCGCATCCGGTCGCCGCGGCGGCCGGTCTTGCCAACCTCGACCTCATGGAGCGGGACGGCTTGGTCGAGAACGCGAAAACCGTGGGTCGGCACCTGCAAGCCGCCATCCGCGCGCGGCTCGGCGATCATCCCCTGGTCGGCGACATTCGCGGGGTCGGGCTGATGCTCGGGGTCGAGCTGGTCGCCGACAAGGCCAAGAAAACGCCGTTCGATCCCACGCTCAAGGTGGGTCCGCGCACCTGGCGCCGGGCTTTGGCGGAGGGGCTCGCCGTGCGCGCGCTGCCGCATGGCAACACGATCGCGTTCTCGCCGCCGCTCGTGATCAGCCCGGAGGAGATCGATCTCGCGGTCGCGCGCTTCGAAGTGAGCCTGAACGACGTGATGGACGAGCTGGTGCGCGAGGGCAGTTGGCGCGCGTCCTAGTTCGCTCGGAGGTCGCGGCGATGGCGACCCAGATAGAAGGGCCGCGGGGCGAGCCAAACGCGGACGCCGACTTCGACCCGATGCTGCTCGCGGTGCTCTCGAGCCGCTTTGACGCGATCCTCCGCGAGATGAGCAACGCCGTCCTCAAGGCGAGCAAGTCCGGGGTCATCAAGATCGCGCGGGACATGTCCTGCGCGATCCTCACCTACGACCACAGGCTCGTTTGCATCGAAGAGTGCATCCCGATCCATGCGGCGGCGATCGACCTGACGACGCGTCCGCTCACCGAATTCTTCGACGATATCGAGGATGGCGACGCCTTCCTCAACAATTGCCCCTACACCGGCGTCACGCATCACGCTGACCTCACGCTCTGCGTTCCGGTCTTCTTCGACGGCGCGCCGCTCTTCTGGACTGTCTCGCGCGCCCACCACGCGGATGTCGGCGCGCCCGTGCCCTCGACCTATCTGCCCTACGCCAAGACCATCTACGAGGAGGGCCTGCACTTCCCGGGTGTGCGGGTGGAGCGCAACCACACCGAGATCACGGACATCATCCGCATGGCCCGGATGAAGGTGCGCGTGCCCGATCTTTGGTACGGCGACTATCTCGCCCAGGTCGGCGCCTGCCGCACCGCAGAGAAGCGCATCAAGGAGCTGGTCGCGAAATATGGCCGGCCGACGATCGATGCCTTCGTCGAGGCCTGGATGGCCTATGGCGAGCGCCGCGCGATCGCCGCGATCAAGGAACTGCCGGCGGGCACCTGGAGCTACGAGAACCGGCATGATCCGCTGCCGGGGGTCGCCGATGATGGGATCCCGGTGCGCGCCACGGTGACGGTCGACCCGGACGACGGGTTCGTGACCGTGGACCTCCGCGACAACATCGACTGCATACCGGGCGGCCTCAATCTGAGCGAGACCTGCTCGATCGCCGCGGGGCGCGCGGGCGTCTTCTACAACATCGATCACAGCATCCCGCACAACGAAGGCAGCGCGCGCCGGGTGCAGGTGCTGATCCGCGACAACTGCATCGTCGGCCGGCCCAAGTTTCCCGTCGGCACATCGGTCGCGACGACCAACGTCACCGACCGGCTGGTCAACGCGGTCTCGTGCTGCTTCGCGCAGATGGGCTACCCCCACGGGATGGCCGAGGGCGGCTATCAGCAGGCGCTCGGGCTCGCCGTGATCTCGGGCCAGGACCCGCGGCGCGACGACCGAACCTACATCAACCAGATGTTCATCGGCTTCGGCGGCGGCCCCGGCCTGCCAAACCATGACGGCTGGGTGACCTATGGCGGACCGGTCGATGGTGGCATGCAGATCCTGAGCCCGACCGAGGTCGACGAGAGCATGTTCCCCATCATCTTCGAATGCCGGGAGCTCGCGATCGACACGCTCGGCCACGGCCAGTGGGATGGCGCGCCCGGCACGCTCGCGGTCTATGCGCCGACCGAGGGGCCGATGACCGCGGTCTATTGCAGCGACGGCGACACCTATGCGTCGCGTGGTGCCGCCGGCGGCCACGATGCCCTCCCCTCAACGAACTGGAAACGCCTCGCCGACGGGACGCTCGAGACGCTGCCCTCGTTCCACGAGGAGGTGTGCCAGCCCGGCGAGGCCTTCAAGTTCGTCACCACGGCGGGCGGCGGCTATGGCGACCCGACGCGCCGCGACCCGACGGCCGTCGCCGCTTCGGTCAACCGCGGCTGGCTCTCGCCCGAGGCGGCCGAGAGGGTGTACGCCGTCGCCCTGACGCTAGGCGAAAACGGTATCGAGTACGTTGTCGACGAGGCGGGCACGGCGGCGCGCCGCGGCGCCGGCGCGTCCTAGCCGGCGCCATGGGCTACGGCGTCTCCATCGACATCGGCGGTACCTTCACCGATTGCGTCGTCGCCGACGACACGCAAGAGGTGCGAATCTTCAAGACCCCCTCCACGCCCGATGCGTTCGAGCGCGGCTTCATGGATGCGCTGGCGCTCGCGGCAAATGGCTACGGTCTCGATCTCGCGACGTTTCTCGACCAGGTCGAGCGGATCGTCCATGGCACGACCGTCTCCACGAACGCGCTGATCGAGGAGAAATATGCGCGGGTCGGGTTGATCTGCAATGACGGCTTCCGCGACATCCTCACGCTCCGCGAGGCGCCGCGAAAATCGCCCTTCGAGTGGCGCCTCGACTATCCCGAGCCGTTCGTGCCGCGGGTGCGCACGCGTGGAGTGCGCGGACGCATCGACGCGTCGGGTGTTGAGCGCACGCCGCTCTCGAAGGACGACGTGACGGCTGCCGTCGCCGATTTCCGCGAATTGGGTGTCGAATCGGTCGCGGTCTGCCTGCTGTGGTCGGTGGTCAGCGGACGCCACGAGGTCGAGGCGCGCGAGGTGATCCAAGCCGCCTGGCCCGACGTGCCGGTCACCCTGAGCCACGAGCTCAACCCCATCGCGCGGGAGTATCGACGGGCGATTTCGGCCGCGGTGGATGCCGCCCTTCAGCCGGTGGTCGGTGCCTATGTGCGGGCGCTCGAGCAAGCGCTCAAGGAGGCGGGCTATCGCAATGAGCTGATGATCGCGAACTGCCTCGGCGGCATGATGCCGCCCGACGAGATCGCGCGCCGGCCAATCTACAGCGTGATGTCGGGTCCGACGCTCGCCCCGGTTGCCGCACAACGCCTTTCCGACGAGCCCGATCTCGTGGTGGTGGACATGGGCGGGACCTCGTTCGACGTCTCGGCCGTGCGCAACGGCCAGCTCATCATCTCGCCCGAGGCGATGCTGACCCGCTTCGACATGCTGGGGATTCCCAAGGTCGACGTCCGCTCGGTCGGCGCGGGCGGCGGCTCCATCGCGCAGGTCGACGTCGGCGGCTTGCTTCGGGTGGGGCCCGAGAGTGCGGGCGCGCAGCCCGGCCCCGCCTGCTATGGCCGGGGCGGGACGGAGCCCACCGTGACCGACGCCGATGTCGTCCTCGGCATCATCGATCCGGACTATTTTCTCGGGGGTCGCATGACGCTCGACAGGGCGGCCGCAGAAACCGCGGTCGGCAGGATCGCCTCTGCGCTCGGCATCGATCTTCTGGCCGCGGCCGCCGCCATCCATAGCACCGTCAACCACAACATGATTGCCGCGATCGAGGACATCACGGTGCAGGAGGGCATCGATCCGCGCGAGAGCTATTTCATCGCGGGCGGCGGGGCAACCGCCGTGCACATCGGCGACATGGCGAAGGTGCTGGGTATCAAGGGCTACATGGTCCCGAAATATTCAGCGGGCCTCAGCGCTTTCGGCGGGTTGATCTCCGACGTCGTCTCCGAAGAGACGGCGACGCTGGTCACCGATGCCGCGCAGTTCGATGTGGACGGCGTGAATAGGCTGATCGCGACGCTGAGCGCACGCGGTGCGGCGTTTCTGGCGCGTGCCGGCGTGGACCCTGCGGCGCATCGATTCGAGCTCGCCTATCTCGGGCGCTACCAATATCAGTCGTGGGAGATCGAGGTGCCCTTCACCGCGGCCGACGGCACGCTGAGCGCCGCCGATGTGCCGCGCCTCGCCGAGGCATTCCATGCCATGCACGAGCGCATCTACACGATCAAGAACGAGAACGACCTTGTGGAGTTCACGACCTGGAAGGTTCGCGCGATCGGTCCGAACAGGATTCGGCCGCGCGGCACCACGCAGGAAGCGGGCAGCGCCGAGCCTGCGATCCATGGTGAGCGGAAGGTTTTCCTACCGGACCAAGGTGGCGTCGTCGCGGTGCCGGTCTATCGCGCCGCCGCCATCGCTCGGGAGGCGAGAATCGCGGCACCGGCGCTGATCGACGAGGCCAATACGACAATCTTCCTGCCACCGGGAAGCGCGGCACGCACCGATGCGCACGGCAACTATCGGGTGACATTGGACGGTTCCGGCTAGAGCATGTCACGCTCGCCTATGCGCACGCGACATGCTCTCTCTCATTGGCATTGACGCAAAGGCGTCGTCGCAGGTGATCCCACCTGCTCGGGATTTGCTCTAGGCCGGCGCATCCGGTCCGAGGTCAACCTGACTGGGCTCGTCGATCGGGTTGCGAAAGCCCGCGACGACCGCTTCGCTGGTAACCGCGCGCGCCGCGGTCGACACGGCGTAGACGAGAGCAGTGCGCACGATGTCCGTCGGATCGAGAATCCCGGCACGGCGCAAGTTGCGGAAGCGACCGGCTTCAACGTCGTAACCCCAGTCCGGATCATCCGACGCCAAGATCTTTGCCGCGACGAACGCGCCGTCGGCACCGCCGTTCGCCACGATGCGCCGCGCCGGTGCGGCAAGCGCGGCGCCGAGCGCGCGGGCGCCGACCCGCTCGTCCGCGTCGTCGAGCGCAAGGCGGTCGATTGCGCGCGCCGCCCGCAGCAACGTGGCACCGCCGCCCGGCACGACGCCGCCCGAGGCCGCCGCACGCATGGCATTGAGGGCGTCGTTGGCGCGCTCTTTGCGTTCTTTCAAGGCGACCTCGGTCGCGCCGCCGAGCCGCACGGTCGCGACACCACTGACCAACCGGGCAAGCCGCTCCCGCAGTTGTTCGCGGTCAAAGCTTAGATATTTCTCGGCCTCTGCGGCGTCGCGAAGTTCATTCGCGCGCCGGTCGATCAGCGAGCGATCGCCGGCGCCCTCGATCAGCGTCGTGCGCTCGCGCGTGATAAAGACCCGCCTGGCCGACCCCAGCATCTCGGGCCGCAGGTTCTCGAGCTTGTTGCCAAGCTCGTCGGTGACGATTTGGCCGCCGGTCGCGATCGCGACATCCTCGAGCATGGGCTTGCGCCACTGCCCAAAGCCCGGCGCCTTGACGGCGGCGATACGCAGACCGGCTTTCTGTTTGTTGAGGATCAGCGTCGCGAGCGCCTCGCCGACGACATCCTCCGCGATCAGCAGGAGAGAATGCTTCGATTTGGCGAAGGCGCGGAGCGCTGGCACGATCGCATCGACGCTCGACACGGGCTTCTCGTGCATCAGCACATAGGCGTTTTCGAGCGTCGCGGTCATGTCGTCGGCATCGGTGACAAACTGGTTCGAGATATAGCCGCGATCGAAGCTCATCCCGTCATGAACCTCGAGCTCGGTCTCGATGCCGCGCGCGTCCTCGATCTTGATCACACCGTCGGCGCCCACCTGCGCGAGCGCCGCCGCGAGCACACGCCCAACCTCCGCGTCCCCATTCGCCGCGAGCCGCGCAGCACGCTCGAGCGCGCCTGGCGCGGAAACCGGCTCAGACTGCGCTTCGATCTCCGCCACGACCGCGCGCATGGCGACCTCGATGCCGCGCTTGACGCCCATCGGGTTGTAGCCGGCGGTGACCGCCTTGAGGCCCTCGCGGGTGATCGCATGGGCGAGAACCATCGCGGTCGTGCTGCCATCGCCCGCATCGTCCGTCACCTTGGAGCCGACATGACGGATCAGCCGGCCACCCATGTCTTCGAGGCGATCCGAAAGATCGATGTGGCGCGCGATCGTATAGCCGTCGGTCGAGATCCAGGGTGGCGCATGGCGGCGCTCCAGCAAGACGCCCCGTCCGCGGGGCCCGAGCGTGACCCCCACCGCATCGCCCACGCGCTCGATGCCGCGCAGCAACGCGGCCCGCCCGGTCTCGCCGAGCCCGATCCGCTTTGGGCCGGGAACACCGCCGATCAGCATGACCCCGTGCGCCTATAGATCGTCATCTCTCACCAGAGCGCCGTCGCGCGGGCCCGACGGATTCGGCGTGGCCGATCGCAACTCTCCGCGACGCGCTTGCTCTCGTCCAAACGCCATCGCTTTCCGCCCGATGTCATTCGCCATGCGATCCGTCTCTCCGTTCACCCCACGCTCGGCCTCCGTGCCGTCGAAGAGCCGCCCGCCGAACGAGGCTTTGACGTTTCGTACGAGGCCCGTCCGGCGCTGAGCCCTCACATGCGGAGGCGGTGTCGCTCACAATATCCGACGCCACCGGCCTCGACCATGCGATCGATGGCAGCTCGGAGAGACCGGATCCACGCAGGCCGGTCGGATGGTTCCCGCTGTCGGTGGGTGGTACGGTCAGCCAAATGCGGACCATTGACGAGGACGCGCCATGCGCAAGGAAATCGAGACCGGTTTGCCCGCCGCGACGGCACCCTATAGCTGGGCGGTTCACGACAGTGGCATCCTCTACACCGTGCACATCCCGATCCGTGCCGATGGCTCGATCGAGACGGGCCCCGCTGCCGCCCAAACCCGCGTCACGCTCGACAATCTGCGTCAGGCGGTCGAGGCCGCGGGCGGATCACTCGACGACGTCGTCCAGGTGACGATCTATCTGACCGAGCGCGCCGCGAAGCCCGAGGTGGACCGAGTCTATGCGGAGTACTTCGCCAAACCCTATCCGCAGCGGGCGTGCATCTTCATCTCCGGGCTGGCGCTCGAGGAAACCTGTATCGAGGTTGTCGCCATCGCGCATGTCCGCGGGTGAGAGGGAGCGCGGGCTCAACGAAGGCCGATCGCGCTCGCCGGCGGACCGTCGCCTGTTCGATCGCGAAGGGTATTGACCCGGGTCATCGCCGAAGAGCCGGAATCTGCCACAAATTGGTCGGGATGAACGGTATGACAGGTGAGCGCCAATGACCGCTAGGTTCTCGGTCTTAGTGTCAGCCCTCGCGGTGGTCCTCGGGTCATGCGCGACGATTGTCGAAGGTACGGACCAAACGTTGAGTGTCTCGACCAACCCCCAGGGCGCGCGCTGCGAACTCACACGAGCGGGCACGACAATCGGGATGGTCGACCCGACACCGGGGAGCATCACGATCGAGAAGAGCCAGGACGACATCTCCGTCATTTGTGAAAAACAAGGGCACCAGAGCGCGTCGCGCAGTGTCTCGGCCGAATTTCAAGGCATGACCTTCGGAAACATTCTGTTTGGTGGCTTGATCGGCGTCGCCGTCGACGCCGGGAGCGGGGCCATGCACGAATATGATCCGGAGGTTCACTTGGTCTTGACGCCCGATGACTTCGCCTCGCTGGCGGCGCGCGATGCGTTCTTCGATGCGGAGGGAGCGCGCATGGAGCGAGAGGCGGCCGAGGCGATCGCGAAGGTCCGCAAGCATTGCGACGAGCGCGAGCCTTGGAGGTGCGACGAAGCCGAAGAAGCGATCGAGGGCGAACTGGCCGCACAACTCGCCCAAAACGAGGTCAAGCGCAAACAGGCTGTTGTCCTCAGCCAGTGACGCCCGTCGTCTGGCCTCTCGCTCGAGCGGTCGACCTTCGCGCGCAGAAAACGCGCCCCAGCTCCCCGCCCCACGTGGCGTCGCCGCGGCCCCCGCAAGACGGGCTGAGCCAGCTTGAGTGGTTCTCCGGGACCCCTCGTTTGCCTTGCCGGGGCGCACGCGCGCACTAGTTCAACCTACTGCTGGTCCGACCTGCGGCGCTAAGGCCTCTGGGCTTGGGCGCTCGGATCGTGAGGCCGGCGCGACCCAACGGGGAGGCAGGCATGCTGATCAAGAGCCGGCGCGGCTGGGAGCTGCCGGAATCGGCGCTGACGCCCGAGCACCTTTTCTGGACGCGCCGGCGGGTCTTGCGTTCCGCCGGCGCGGGCGCTGCCCTGCTCACCTCCGCCGCGGCGTTGGCCGCGCTCTCAGCGTGCGATGGCGAGGATGAGGTGGTGGAAGGCGCCGGCGTGGAGGTGGCCTCCGACGATCCGAGCGCATCTCTCTATCCCGTGCCGCGCAACGAGCGATATGTGCTCGATCGGCCGATCACGGACGAGGCGGTCACGACCGGTTACAACAATTATATGGAGTTCGGCTCGACGAAAAGGATCCGAAAGGCGGCACAGGGGCTGAAGATCAGGCCGTGGACCATCGAGATAGCGGGCCTGGTCGAGCGGGAGCAGACGCTCGATATCGATGACCTCCTGCGACGCATGCCGCTCGAGGAGCGAACCTATCGGCACCGCTGCGTCGAGGCTTGGTCGATCGCTGTGCCTTATAGCGGCTTTTCGATGCAGGCCCTTTTGGATCTCGCCCGTCCGTTGGGCGCGGCGAAGTTTGTCGCGATGCAAACGTTCGACGATTCCTCGGTCGCGAGCGGGCAACGCCAATCGTGGTATCCCTGGCCATACACGGAAGCCTTGACGATCGAGGAAGCGGCCAATGAGTTGGCCTTCCTCGCCACGGGGTGCTACGGCAAGCCGATTTCCAAGCAAAACGGCGCACCGCTGCGCCTCGCCGTGCCGTGGAAGTATGGCTTCAAACACGTGAAGGGCATCAACCGCATCACGTTCATGGAGCACCGGCCGAAGACCTTCTGGGAAGATGTGGTGCCGGACGAGTATGGGTTTTGGGCCAACATCAACCCGGATGTACCGCACCCGCGTTGGAGCCAGGCGACCGAAAGGTTCTATGGCCCCGACGGACAAGAAAAGCGTCCCACGTCGCTTTACAACGGATATGCGGAATTCGTCGCCTCGCTCTACGCGAACATGACCGGCGAAGCGCTGTTCATGTAAAGAGCCGGCATCCCGACCGCGATCGGAAGGCTCAATGTCCGGCAGAGCGTAACCCGCCGGCCGGTCGTTCCGGCCTAACCTCCTGTCACGACTAAGCTTTTCTGACCCCTGCCAACTTGTCATGAGCAAGTTCTTAATCATGTCAGAGGGTTAACCAAAACGTCCCGCCGCGCGTCTGCCAATTTGGCAGGTCTGCGCCCTTTCGTCGTTTGATTTCGACGCCCGCGTCCGACCGTTATATCCCACTAAAACAAAGAGATACGCCCCGGCCGACCAAGTTGGCACTGCGCTTGCATGGTTAATAGCGGTTAACCATCGGCAAGCACTGGCGCCCGGGGAGGTCGCCAATCAAGGCCGCGAGAGGCTTGGCGTTCCGGTTCCAGCGGGACGGTCCATGGCAGCGGGAAATCAAAGGAGGAGATGGGTCAAACATGCGAGCGAAACTCGGGAGGCTAAGGAGATTGACTGGCCTTGCGGCAATGATCGGCGCCTTGGCGGTAGTCATGGCGGCGGGCATGACCGCCGGCCAGGTTGCGATGGCCGATCAGCAAGGCTACGGCCAACAGGGCTACGGCCAGCAGGGCTACGGCCAGCAGGGCTACGGCCAGCAGGGTATGTACGGGATGCCCGGCATGTACGGCTACGGCCAGCAGGGCATGTACGGAATGCCCGGCATGTACGGCTACGGCCAGCAGGGCATGTACGGCATGCCCGGCTATGGCCAGCAGGGTTATGCCCAGCAAGGCATGTGGGGCATGTACGGCATGCCCGGCTACGGCCAGCAAGGCATGTGGGGCATGCCCGGTATGTACGGAATGCCCGGCTACGGCCAGCAAGGCTATGCCCAGCAAGGCATGTGGGGCATGCCCGGTATGTATGGCATGCGCGGCATGTACGGCATGCCCGGCTATGGCCAGCAAGGCATGTGGGGCATGCCTGGCATGTACGGCATGCGCGGCATGTACGGCATGCCCGGCTATGGCCAGCAGGGCATGTGGGGCATGCCCGGCTATGGCATGACCGCGATGTACGGAATGCCCGGCATGTGGGGCATGTACGGCATGCCCGGCATGGGCGGCATGTATGGCATGCCCGGCATGGGCGGCATGTACGGGATGCCTGGCATGGGCGGCATGTACGGGATGCCCGGCATGGGCGGCATGGCCGGCATGGCCGGTGCCCTCGTCCCCGGGACGAGCGGCACGTTCACCATCGCCGCCAATGGCGTGATCATTCTCACACCCTACGCCGCTCAGGAAGGCATGGCGGGAATGACCGGCATGGAAGGCATGTCCGGTATGGAGGGCATGTCCGGGATGTCGGGCATGGAAGGCATGTCCGGGATGTCGGGCATGGAAGGCATGTCCGGCATGGAGGGCATGGAAGGCATGTCCGGCATGGAGGGCATGGAGTAATTGCATGGCGGCGGGCTGATCGGGCCCGCCGTTCTTTTTCCGGCCGACCAATCAGCAGGAGGTGCAGGACACCTGCAAAGCAAGCGATGTTGAAAAAACTGAAATCATGGAGAGTCGTTGGCCTAGCGGTTGCTGCGATGAGCGCGTTGATCTTGGCGTCGCAGCCAACTGCTGCCCAACAATCAATGGGCGGAATGTACGGCCAGCAGGGCATGTACGGGATGCCCGGCATGTACGGCTATGGCCAGCAGGGCATGTACGGAATGCCTGGCATGTACGGTATGCGCGGCATGTACGGCTACGGCCAGCAGGGCATGTACGGAATGCCCGGCATGGGCGGCATGTACGGCATGCGTGGCATGTACGGAATGCCCGGCTATGGCATGCCCGGTATGTATGGCATGCGCGGCATGTACGGAATGCCCGGCTATGGTCAGCAGGGCATGTGGGGCATGCCCGGCTACGGCATGACCGCGATGTACGGAATGCCCGGCATGTATGGGATGCCCGGTATGTACGGCATGCGCGGCATGTACGGAATGCCCGGCATGGGCGGCATGTACGGCATGCCTGGCATGTACGGCTACGGCCAGCAGGGCATGTATGGGATGCCCGGTATGTACGGCATGCGCGGCATGTACGGGATGCCCGGCATGGGCGGCATGTACGGCATGCGTGGCATGTACGGGATGCCCGGCTACGGCATGACCGCGATGTACGGCATGCCCGGCATGTGGGGCATGTACGGCATGCCCGGCATGGGCGGCATGTACGGCATGCCCGGTATGTACGGCTACGGCCAGCAGGGCATGTACGGGATGCCTGGCATGTACGGCATGCGCGGCATGTACGGCATGCGTGGCATGTACGGGATGCCCGGCATGGGCGGCTACGGCCAGCAGGGCATGTACGGGATGCCCGGCATGTACGGCTATGGCCAGCAGGGCATGTACGGAATGCCTGGCATGTACGGCATGCGCGGCATGTACGGCATGCGCGGCATGTACGGCATGCGCGGCATGTACGGCATGCATGGCATGTACGGGATGCCCGGCATGTACGGCTACGGCCAGCAGGGCATGTACGGGATGCCCGGCATGGGCGGCATGTACGGCATGCGTGGCATGTACGGGATGCCCGGCTATGGCATGACCGCGATGTACGGAATGCCTGGCATGTACGGCTACGGCCAGCAGGGCATGTATGGGATGCCCGGCATGGGCGGCATGTACGGCATGCGTGGCATGTACGGGATGCCCGGCATGTACGGCTATGGCCAGCAGGGCATGTACGGAATGCCTGGCATGGGCGGCATGTACGGCATGCGTGGCATGTACGGGATGCCCGGCTATGGCATGACCGCGATGTACGGCTTGCCCGGCATGTATGGGATGCCCGGTATGTACGGCATGCGTGGCATGTACGGGATGCCCGGCATGTACGGCTACGGCCAGCAGGGCATGTATGGGATGCCCGGCATGGGCGGCATGTACGGCATGCGTGGCATGTACGGGATGCCCGGCTATGGCATGACCGCGATGTACGGAATGCCTGGCATGTGGGGCATGTACGGAATGCCTGGCATGTACGGCATGCGCGGCATGTACGGGATGCCCGGCATGGGCGGCATGTACGGAATGCCCGGCTATGGCCAGCAAGGCATGTGGGGCATGTACGGCATGCCCGGTATGTACGGAATGCCTGGCATGTACGGCTATGGCCAGCAGGGCATGTACGGAATGCCTGGCATGTGGGGCATGTACGGGATGCCCGGCATGTATGGCATGCCCGGGATGTACGGCATGCGCGGCATGTACGGAATGCCTGGCATGTACGGGATGCCCGGGATGTACGGCTACGGCCAGCAGGGCATGTACGGAATGCCTGGCATGTGGGGCATGTACGGAATGCCTGGCATGTACGGCTATGGCCAGCAGGGCATGTACGGAATGCCAGGCATGTGGGGCATGTACGGGATGCCCGGCATGTATGGCATGCCCGGGATGTACGGCATGCGCGGCATGTACGGAATGCCTGGCATGTACGGGATGCCCGGCATGTACGGCATGCCCGGCACCTACGCCATGTATGGCGGCATGTCCGGTATGTACGGGATGCCCGGCATGGGTGGCATGGAAGCGCGCTCTTGGGAGCCGCCTTCCGAATAGCTGCGTTGGCTTGAATGGGGCGGCGGGCCATACCGGGAGCACCGCACCGGGCCCGCCGCTCCTTCGGGTCAGCCTGGGCAGGCAAGTTGGTGACGGCGGCGGTCGGCCGCGATCGTGCGTCGCTTAAGGGTTGGCAGGGGAAGGTTCCATGGTCACACACGTAAGAGGGCATGTGATTAAGGCACTCGCCGTCACAGCGGTCCTCGTCGCCGCGACGGCTCGTTGGGCGGACGCATCGGACGTCGACTTCGTCGCAGGGGTCGAGCCTTCGAAGCGACCGGCGACCGCGCCCACGCTCACGGAAACGAAAAAGGGATCAGGTTGGTACACGGAGGCGCTGACCGGCGTCGACCGCCCCTACCCTTACAGCCTCCGTTTCCTGGAAGACCAAGAGGCTTGGTACACGCCGTTCACGCGGCCGGGAATGATCGGCCCCTATGACATTCGCGGTTGGCATGAAAACGAATAGATGCGGCCGGGCAGCCGGTTGCGCGTGCGGGTCTCGGCCGAGACTCCGCGCGGGGGGGATTGCAGGATGACGAAGATCCGGACTTGGCGGTGCTTCCTCGCCTGTGCGCTCTTGATCGCCGGGTTGTTCGTTGCACCCGCAGCCGCGCAGCAGTCGACGCCCGGGTACACCGCCGGCACCGTCTTGGGGCGCGCCGGGTGTTACGAGATCACGCCGATCGGGACACTCGTTCTCTATCTGAAACCCGACGGGTCTTCGTTCGATCGCGCGTCGTGCGTCCAGTCCTGGTCCGGTGGGCCTGAGAGACCCGGACAACAGAGCGTTCTTCGGCGCTGGGGCTATTTCGAAGTCACGCCCACCGGCGAGCTCGTGTTCTACCCCCATGCACAACAGTAATGCCGGTGGCTGACCGACCGTCATGCCATGCGCAGATCTTCCAAAGGGGTTCTTGATGAACGTTAGACCATGCACAGCAATCGGAGCGGCCATCCTCCTGTGCATTTTCGGCGCCTCGAGTGGCGCGCACGGCCAGTCGGTCGGCGCGGAAGGCTACGAACAGGCGCGGTGGCACGAATTCCATTTCAGGCCCGCCATCGAGAAGGCCACGGACGACCAGTGCATCGCGTGCCACGAGGAAATCTTGGCGAAACAGCCGCTCGCGCAGTCGCCCTCGGGACTCGCGACGGAGGAGACGCTGGCCTGGTACCAGACGCTCGACACATATGAAGGCCCCCAAGAGAGCTTCCACAGGCGACACCTGGTGACACCCCTCGCCACGGAGCTGATGAGCTTGCGGTGCAATTTCTGTCACCTGGGTCATGACCCGCGCGACGAAGCCCCCTGGCCGCCGACCGAGGAGAGCGCGGGCTATACGCTACGCAAGATGGTCGATCCGGCGCAGACATGTCTGCTTTGCCACGGACGCTTCCCCGACGAGGTCATGGACGGGGTTGAGGGCTCTTGGCACGAGGTGCGCGCGGACTTCGAGGACGAAGAAACGCTCAACGGGTGTCTCGTTTGCCACGAAGACCTGTTTCGTACGGTGCGTCATCAGGTGAACTATCTAAAGGCATCGGCCATCGAAAATGCCGCGAAGAACAGCTCCGATGTTTGTTTGGGCTGTCACGGCGGCCGAGCCTGGTATGCGACATCCTATCCCTATCCACGTCACCCCTGGCCGGACATGCCCGAAGAAACGCCTGACTGGGCGAAGGACAGGCCAAGTAAATCCGACGATCGCTTCCTCGCAGGTGTCGAGTGAATGACGTTCGTGGCGCACGGCAACAAGAACTGGAGGCAGGTTAATGAATGAGACCCTGCGTACGGAGCCCATCGCGTCCGCTCTAAACGTTTCGAGGCGGAGCTTTCTAAAAGGCGCGGCCGCAGCGTCGGCCGCGGGGCTCGTGCAGATGGACTCCGCCAAAGAGGCTGCCGGCCACGCCTACGAACCCTATTACACGGATGACGAGCTCACCACGGTCGTCACGAGCTGCGCGCATAATTGTGGGGCGCGCCACATGTTGGTCGCCCACAAGAAGGGCGATGTCATCGTGCGCTTGTCGACCGACGACGGTCGCTACCAAGGCGACCCGTTTGGCACCGACACGGAGGAGGTCCCGCAGGTGCGGGCGTGTCCGCGCGGCCGCTCCTATCGTTCGCGCCTCTATTCGCCCGAGCGCCTTCTTTACCCGATGATCCGCGTCGGCGAACGCGGAGAAGGCAAGTTCAAGCGGGCGTCCTGGGACTATGCGCTCGATTTCATCGCCGAGCGCATGGTTCACCTGAAGCAGAATTTCGGGCCCACCGCAATTCTCGACCAGAGCTACGCGGGCGCCTCGTGGGGCGTGCTCCATAAGTCCGATCAGATCGAGGGGCTTCTTGGGCGATTCCTGGGCATTTTTGGATGTCGCACCGTCTCGTGGTCTGTCCCCTCTTATCAGGGGACAACCTTCAGCTCGCAGATGACCTTTGGCACGATCGAGGACGGCAACGAGGACGACGCGTTCGCCCACTCAAAGCTGATCATCATGTGGGGCTGGAACCCCGCCTACTCCTTCCACGGCGGCAACACGTTCTACTACATGCGGATCGCCAAGCAGCGAGGCTGCAAATTCGTTGTCGTCGATCCCCAATACACTGATTCGGCTGCCTCGTACGATGCCTGGTGGATACCCATCAAGCCCAACACGGACGCCGCCATGTTGGCCGCGATGGCGTTTCATATCTTCACGAACAACTTGCAGGATCAACGGTTCATCGATCGCTTTTGCTCCGGCATGGACGCGGCGACGATGCCGGCTTGGGCGCAAGGTCACGAGAACTTCAAGGACTACATTCTGGGTCGGTACGACGGCCAGCCCAAGTCACCCGAATGGGCCGCGCCGATCTGCGGCGTCGACGCCGACGACATCAAGAAACTGGCTCACATGTACGCGACCACGAAGCCGGCGGCGCTCAAGGCGTCGTGGAGCCCGGGGCGCGCCGCGTTCGGCGAGCAGTACAACCGCATGGCGGCGGCGCTGCAAGCCATGACCGGCAATATCGGCGTGTTGGGTGGCTCGGCCGAGGGCGTGGGGAAAGGCTGGCACTCCGAGGCCGTCGCCGGTCCCTACGATGAGTTCCGCAATGTTCACTGGGCGGCCATCAAGTCGGATCGCTGGGCGCATTGCGTCCTCAACTTTCCGCGTGTGCGTCGCGAAGAGATCGGCCTGTGGCCGAAAGAGGCCGAGGGTATCGACGGGCTGATACCCAACATTCGCGCCATCTGGTGGCAGGGCTCGGATTGGTTCAATCAGCTGCCCAACATCAATCGGGCAATCGAAGCGATTCAAAAGCTCGACCTGGTCATTTGTCAGGATTCGACGATCACGCCGTCGGGAATCTGGGCCGATGTCTTGCTGCCGGTCGCGACCCACTTCGAGCGGCACGATGTCGCTCTGCCTTGGTACAAGGGCCACTACTATATTCACCGGCCGCGAGTCATCGCCCCGCTGGGTGAGAGCAAGACCGACTTTCAGATCTTCACGGAGCTCGCCTACAGGCTCGGTTTTGGACCGGTCTTCAACCCGCGCGCCCCACGCGATTACTTTCACCGCGACGACGAGGTCGATGAGGCGTACCTCCGGACCTGGTGGGAAACCCGCGTGATGGGAAATCAGGGCGTCCAAATGCCCTGGGACGAGTTCAAGCGGCGCGGCATCTATAAGTTCCGCCTGCCGCGCCCCCATGTCGCCTTTCAAGACAATATCGAGAAGGGCGTGCCGTTCACCACGCCGACCGGCAAGATCGAGATTTTCTCAACGCAGCTCGCGACCGTTCCCGACTGGACCAAGACGCAATTCGGCTACCCGATTCCCTTCATTCCCAAATGGATCGAGCCTTGGGAATACTTGGGGAGTCCGAAGACCGAGACCTACCCCTTCCATCTGGTCAGCCCGCACCCGCGCTACCGGACGCACTCGATCTTCAACAACATCCCCTGGCTTCGAGAGACCTACGAGCAGGAAGTGACGATCAACGCGTCCGACGCCGCGCGCCTCGGCATCAAGACCGGCGATGCCGTGGATATCTGGAATGACCGGGGCCGCATCGTCTGCCCAGCCTACGTCACCGAGCGATGCCGGCCCGGCGTGCTCGTCGTCTATGAAGGCGCGTGGATGGACCGGGACACGGAAGGCGTCGATCGCGGCGGCAACCCGGATTTCCTCACGGCCGACTACCCGAGCCCGGCCGGAGCCTTCGCGTACAACACAGCACTCGTGAACATCGGGAAATCCCGACTGGAGCATCGGCCGGGCTGGGACAAGTTGGCCACGGCTCGCAGCCACGTCTTCCGGCGCGACTACTGAGTGGAACGAGGAGCAGCATGGCGACTGACAAGACGAAAATCAAAGAAGCGGTAAGGCGCCGCAAGCGGGAAGTCTATACGCCCGTCGTGCCGGATACCCAGCTGGGCTTCATCCACAACAACATGGATTGCATCGGTTGTCGGGCATGCGAAATCGCGTGCAAAGACAAGAACGGGCTGCCGCCGGGACCGCGCTTTCGCAGGGTCATGCAAGTCGAAGGGGGAACCTACCCCGACGTCTTCGCATACAAGGTCAACATGTCCTGCAATCACTGCGAGAAGCCTGCATGTCTGCCGGCGTGCCCCACGGGCGCAATCTTCAAGCGTCAGAAAGACGGCATCGTCGACATCGATTCGACGCTTTGCATCGGCTGTCGCCGCTGCGAAGCCGCATGCCCCTACGGCGCTCCGCAGTACGACCCGGAGGATGATCTCGTCAAGAAATGCAACATGTGCGTCGACGAGATCGATGCCGGCCGTAAGCCCTATTGCGTGATGGCTTGCTTGATGCGGGTGCTGGATATCGGGCCGATTGATCGGCTGGCGGAAGGCACCTACGAAACCAAGGCGCACGCGGCGGGAGAGCCCATCGTCCGCCAAGTCAAGAACATGGCAGATCCCGCCTTGACCAAGCCTTCCATCGCGTTCGTGCCGCATCCGAAGGGTCGCGTCGACAGATGACGGTTCGCGCAGGCGATGGGGCCCCGGAGGAAACGCTCGGGGAATTCTGCGAGGCGGTCGCCGAGGATCTGCTCGGTTTCGCCGTCTTGCATGGCCGCGAGCCGACGGTGCAGCTGATCGCCGACTTGCGGCGCGCGGCGTTTCCTGACGGCCTCGCCCTGCGCTTGAGTTCGGCACGGCGAAGAGAAGCGGCCACCCTCATGAGCCAGGCGATCGAGGCGCTACCCGACCCCCTCGACGACGAGCAGCTCGACGGCCTCTCGGTGGCGTTTGCGGACATCTATCTGACCCATCGCTGTCGCGCCTCGCCCTACGAATCCGTCTGGCTCGACAAGGACAATCTGGAGCGCCAGGAGCCGATGTTCCGTGTGCGCGCCTACTATCAGCGCCACGGCCTACAATCGGAGAACTGGCGCGAGAGAGCCGACGACCACGTCGTGTTGCAGCTCCAGTTCGTCGCCCATCTGCTCAAGAATGCCGACGACGAAGCGCGTCTTCGCGAGGTTGCACAGTTTCTGGACGAGCATCTCTTGCGCTGGATCGGCGGCTTTGCGGTGACCGTCGCAGCCAACTGTGGCAGCTCCTTTTTTGTCGGGTTGGCGTTGCTCACCGCGGCTTATGTCGAGGAGCTGCGCGATCTCCTCGCCCTCCTGTTGGACGAGCCCCGCCCAGCTCCCAAACCTGAGAGGCCCGATCCGCCCAAAGATTGGCCGGAGCCGGACCAACAGACCGCGTTGACGCCGCTGCCGGGTCATGGCTGAGGCGGCGCCCCAAACAAGCCAGCTTCCACGACACGAACCCGAGTCCCTGGCGATTGTGGGCGAGCGGTGCGTGCATGCGCGGACCGAGGTCGCTCGCTGCCGCAACTGTGTCGACGCCTGTCCCAACGGGGCCTGGCGCCTCAACGACGAGGCGTTGGAGCTCGACACGGAGGCGTGCGACGGCTGCGGCCTCTGCGCGCCGGTCTGTCCGGACGGCGCCATCCGTCACGCCTTCGAACCCGCCCTGCGGAGAGGGCGACATGGGGCCGTGGCATTTCTCGCTTGTGATGCGAGCGGCCTGCGCGAGGAAGAGGGCGTCGTGCCGTGTCTTCACGGCTTCGGGCTGCACGACCTCTTGCGGCTATATCGGACCGGTGTGCGCCGCCTCGTCGTGGCGCGTGGCGCATGCTCTTCTTGTCCGCGTGGGCGCGCCGCCGGCCTGGACCAGCTGGTGATGGAGCTCAACGCGGCCCTCTCCGCCCGCACGCTTCATCCGATCGCACTGCGCGAGCATCCGCCTGCGCGGTGGCGCGCGCTCTTGTCGGAGCATCGGGACGCGGCGCCGGGTCCCGCGATGAGCCGACGCAATTTCCTGCGCCATGCGCTGGGGCGGGCGGCGGAAGAAGGCCTCCGGCTGGTCAAACCAGTCGAGGACAACGCCGACGACTTCTTGGCTCCGGGTCAGATCCTGCCCCCAGTGCGCGCCGGCGATCCGCTTCCGCATGTGCCGGTGATCGACCCGGACGGATGCGACGCTTGCGATGCCTGCGTCAAAATTTGTTCGCATGGGGCCATCGTTTTTGACGCCGCTCAATGCGCCTACCGCGTGGACGCGGCAGCGTGCACGGGTTGCGGACTGTGCGAGGACGTCTGCGACGAGAACGCGGTAGAGGTGGGTCGCTGGCGTGTGCCGAGCCGGACCGAGGTTCTCCTCGACGAGACGCGTTGTCGCGGGTGTGGGAATTCGTTTCGCACGCCGCAAGGCAAGCGACCGGTGAGCGAGCTATGCGCGGTGTGCGAGAGCCGCGGCCATTTCAGAGCGCTTTATCAGGTGCTCGATTGACGCGTGGTGGGCCGTGGTTGAGACGCGTTTCGGTGATTGCCTGGCGACGCCCTCCTCGGCTGGCGGCGAAGCCTGCGCGCGAGAGTCTCCGATTGCGGGCGAAGATTGAAGCGAAATGCTTCGATGGATCACGTCAAGCCTGACCCGAAAGTTCGGGTTTGCGCTCGCCGCCGGCCTGATCATCGCGTCGGCGGCGTTCCTTGCCCTGTTCATCAGCATTTATGAGACGCAGCTTGAAGAGGAACGCAGCCAGGCGTCGCTTCAGGTGAATCAATTGCTTCAGGCGTCGCTCGAGAACGCGATGCTGAAACGGGATCTGGCCGGCTTGCGGGAGATCGTGCGGCGCCTGGGCGAGCAGGATGGCATTCGCAGCGTCATGATCATCAACCGGGACGATGAGATCCGCTTCGCCTCGCAGGAGCAATCGTTCGGACATCGTTTCGCGCGGGCCACTGACGATGCCTGCACGGCGTGTCACGTCGCCGGCGCCGCTGCCACCGAAGCCACGGCATTCATGACCAACGAGCAGGGGCACGAGGTGTTGCGAAGCGTCAATCCCGTTCGCAACAAGGCACCCTGCACGGGCTGTCACGGTTCGGTCGAAGACAATCCCGTGAACGGCGTCTTATTCGTCGACTATGACGGCGCCGCGATACGCGAAAGAGCCACGACCAGCGCCCTCATCCTCAGTGGCACCGGGGGGATCGTCATTTTCGGCCTGGTCATCGGCGCTTGGAGCCTGATGCGTAGCTTCGTCCTACGCCCCGTCGGCCGGCTGGCGCACGCGAGCCGCGCATTGTCCACCGGCGATCTGAATGCGCGCGTCGAGGTAAGGGGGCGAGATGAGCTCGCCGACCTCGCCGGCACGTTCAATGACATGGCGAAAAACTTGCAGCGAACCATGCAAGATGCCGAGCAGCGGAAGGCATTTCTCCAAGCGCTCGTCGATGCGGTTCCCGATGGCGTCAGAGTGATCGACGAGCAGTTCAGAATCGTCCTGGCCAACCAAGCCTATTGTCGCCAGATCGGTCGCGAGATGGCCGATGTGCTCGCGTCGACCTGCTACCAGTCGAGCCATGGGCGCACCGAGCGCTGCCCGCCCACCCTCATGGTTTGTCCGGTCCATGAGATCGTGCGGACGGGTCGACAATTGAGAACGCTGCAGCAGCACACGCGTGGTGACGGTGGTCAGCGCCGTGTCGAAGTCTACGCCGCACCGCTCCAAGACCTATCGAGCGCTTCGGGTGGACCGCTCTTCGTCGAATCGATCCGTGACCTTTCGAGCCAAGCGCGGATTTCCCAGGAACAGAGGCTGTCCGAGCTCGGGCAATTGGCGACGGGGGTCGCTCACGAAATTCGCAACCCGCTCGCCGCGATCCGCTTCACGTTGAATGCGGCAATCCGTTCCGCGGGCGCGAGGAGCCGCGACAAGCTGTATGATCAGCTGAAAACAATGGATGGCGAGATCGATCAATGCGTCGAGATCACCGATCGGTTGTTGAAATTAAGCGTGCCGCCGAGCGAAAAACCCACCCTCGTGCCGGTCAACGCGGCGATCACCGAGACCCTGTCGCTTCTTGCCTTTGAAGCGGAGGACAAGAACGTGACGGTCGAGCTCAAGCTCGATCCCGCCGACCCGCGGGTCCTCGCGAGTGACAGCGAGATCCGGATGGCGGTACTCAATTTTGTGCAAAACGCGTTCCACGCGATGCCGTCCGGCGGCCGGCTCCTCATTGAAAGTCGCGACCGCGGGAAGGTCGTGGAGCTTCGTTTCGAGGATAGTGGCGTTGGCATCCGGCCAGACGATCTTCCCTATATTTATGACCCATTTTTCAGCCGGCGCGCCGACAGCGTCGAAGGGACCGGGCTCGGCCTGACGATTTGCAAGGCGATCGTCGAGCGGTACGGCGGATATATCGAGGTCGAAAGTCATCTTGGTCGGGGAACCTGGTTCGTCGTTGGATTTCCCAATGCCGAGGAGGCGGTCGCTCGAAGGGAGCGGAAGGATGATTAAACGAACAATCGCGGTCGTCGAGGACGATCAAGTTCTCAACCAACTGATTGTCGCCCACCTGCGGGACTGTGGATATGAGCCGCACGGTCTCTACTGCTGGGCGGACGCGAAGAAACACTTGGCCGAGCAGGAGCCCAACTTGGTTCTGCTCGATCCGCGGCTGCCGGATGCGGACGGTTACGACCTGCTGCCAGAGCTGGTCGCGCATCACCCCGTCATCGTGTTGACGGCGCACGGCTCCGTCCAATGCGCCGTCGCGGCGATGAAGGCGGGCGCGGCGGACTTCATGGTCAAACCGGTCAATCCGGAAGAGCTCGAAGTCGTCGTCGGGCGGGTTCTCGAAACCGCCGAGCTTCGAGAGGAGAGCCAGTTTCTCAGAAATCAACTCAGGAACCGGCGCCACTCTATTCTTGTTGGTCGAAGCGATACGCTCGCAAAGGTCGAATCGCATATTCGGGCCGTTGCACCGACGGATGTCACCGTCCTGATCAGAGGCGAAAGCGGCGTCGGGAAGGAGCTGGTCGCGCGCGAGGTCCATGAGAACAGCGCCCGCAGCGAACGCAATTTCGTCGCGCTGGATTGCTGCACGCTCCCCGAAGCGCTCTTTGAATCCGAGCTATTTGGTCATGAACGCGGCTCTTTCACCGGCGCGGATCGCCAGAAGAAAGGCCTGATTGAAAGTGCGGCGGGCGGAACGCTCTTTCTCGACGAAATTGGCGAGATCCCGCCTCCGGTTCAAGCCAAGCTGCTCCGCGTTCTCGAGACCGGTCACTTTCGCCGAATCGGCGGCACGAAGGATTTGACGCACAATGCGCGCGTCGTGGCGGCAACGAACGCCAATCTTGATGATATGCGCCAGGACGGCAGTTTCCGTACCGATCTGTTCTATCGTCTGAGCACGTTTGTCATCGAGGTGCCGCCTCTGAGGGAGCGGCGGGAGGATATTCCCGATCTCGTGGATCACTTTCTGAGCCATCATGATTTTTCGAGACGGATCAACAAGAGGGTCTCATCGTCGGCACTGAAAAAGCTGATGCTCTATGACTGGCCGGGAAACGTTCGGGAGCTCAAGAACGTCATCGAACGCGCCATTATCCTGTCCGCCGACAACGCGCAAATTTCTGCCGAGCAGCTGGTGTTCGCGGCAAACGGCGAGGCTGGAAACGAAATCACGAGCATATCGTTTGACCACGAGCCGACACTTGAGGAAATGAAGCAGCGTTACCTCGAGCAACTCCTGACGAAATATTGCGGCCATCGCTCCACGATCGCAAAAGCGCTGGGCATCAGCGAACGAAACACCTACCGGCTCATCCAAAAATACGGCCTCCAGGATTAGCCCGGAGACCTGACCTGGCGTGGCGCCGCCGCGCCGCGCCCGCGCCCGCGCCCGCGCGGCGGGATCATCGCGCGTTCAACGCCCGACGTCTCTCACGAAACCGACGCATCGTCGATCGTCGACAAACCGCGACCATGGTCTCTGGCCCGCACCGGTCGTAGCCTCTGGTACAGTTGTCGATGAATCGACCGAAGAGGGTTATCGAGATGCACGACGCGACCGCAACCGTTGACGAGGAGACCGCCAGCCACCGACGCCGATCGTTGCTCCGGCGGCTCGTGGCCCTTGGATTTGGCGTGGCGTTGTTGCTCGGTCTTCCGACCGTGTCCATGGCGGACGATCAGCCGGCGCAGGCTGATCGGGCCATGATCGCCGTGCCCGCGATGGACGCCACGAGAGGGCGCGCGCTTTATGTGAAAAAGGGCTGTGTTCTTTGCCATACCATCAACGAGGTTGGCGGACGGCTGGCTCCCCCTCTCGACACGTATCGCGGTGCGCCGATCGATCTGTTCGAGTTCACGGCGCGCATGTGGCGCGGCGCCATCCCGATGCTTGCGCTTCAGGAGTGGCAGCTCGGATTTCAGATCGCGTTCACCGGCAAGGAGCTCGCGGATATCGTCGCCTTTCTCGGCAGCAGCGCAGCCCAGTCCGACTTCACCATCGACGACGTGCCCGAGGTCATGCAACGCGCCTTCGTTGACGAGCCGATCGCGCCCTATGACGGTCATGAGGAGACCGCCGACGAGCCGGCAGAATAAGCCAGCCGCCGGCGAGCGGCGCCCGGCATGGTCGCGGCACCGGATCGATTTGGCGAAGACGAATAGCCTTTGTCCGGTCGCGCGGCTGAGCTCGATCAACGGAGGCGCGGATCATCGTCCCTAGGATTGATCGATCGCGGGTTCGTGCAATCCAAGCGATCCCTCGTGCAATCCTGGGGCGTTAGCGGCGGAGCGGAACATGGCGGAACCGATCTCACTATCGGGAGACGCGCTGCGGAGGCGATGCGACGCCGAGAAACTGGGTTTCGAAACCACCGCAGATCTTACCTTGCTGGACGACAACATCGGGCAGGACCGTGCCGTCGAGGCCGTCCGCTTCGGGGTCGGGATCCGACGGGAGGGGTACAACCTCTTCGCGTTTGGCTCGCCCGGCACCGGTAAGAGCACCCTGGTCAAGCGCTACGTCGAAGAAAATGCGCGGCGCGCGCCGGTCCCGGACGAATGGGTGTACGTCAACAACTTCGCAGAGCCCCACAAGCCACGGGCCTTGCGCCTTCCCGCCGGCCGCTCGGTGCAGCTACGCACCGACATGGAGCAGCTTGTGGAGGATCTGCAAGCGGCGATCTCGTCAGCCTTCGAAAGTGATGACTACCAGGCCCGAAGGCAGGCGATCGAGCAAGAACAGAGTGAGCGCCACGAGAAGGCCTTCGGCGATCTCCAGGCGCGCGCGAATGCGCGGGAAACCGCGCTGATCAGAACGCCCGTCGGATTTGCGTTCGCGCCCACCCACGCCGGCGAGGTCGTGAGGCCGGATCAGTTTCGACGATGGCCGAAGGAGCGACAGGCGCGCGTCAAGAAAGCGGTGTCGGAGCTCGAGGTCGAGCTGCAGAAGCTTCTCAAGCAGATGCCTCAGTCTCAGCGTGAGCTGCGCGAGAAGATCGACGGATTGAACAAAGAGGTCACCGAGTTCGCCGTTGGCCACCTGATGGATAGGCTCCGCACGCGCTATGCCGGCCTCGATCAGGTTCTGGGCTTTCTGAACGAGGTCGAAAAGAACGTGATCGAAAACGCGCGGGACTTCATCAGCACCGGATCAGGCGATGACGGCGCCGAGGGCAGTCCTACGCTGTCTTTGCGGAGCGCGCTTTCCGGCCCGCCCTCGTTTCGCCGCTATCAAGCAAATGTCATCGTCGACCATGGCGAAGATGAATCGGCGCCCATCGTCTACGAAGATCATCCAACCCACCCGAACCTTGTCGGGCGCATCGAGCACCTCGCCCAGTTTGGCGCCCTGATGACCGATTTCAACCTGATCAAACCCGGTGCACTGCACAGAGCGAACGGCGGCTACCTGATCCTCGATGCGCGGCGGCTGTTGATGCAGCCCTACGCGTGGGAGGAGCTAAAGCGCGCCATCCGCTCCAAGGAGATTCGCATTGCCGGCATCGCCGAGGCGCTTGGAATGGCGAGCACGGTCACCCTGGAGCCCGAGCCCATCCCGCTCGACGTCAAGGTCATCCTGCTCGGCGATCGCTCGATCCATCATCTGTTGAGCGCGCTCGATCCGGACTTCTCCAGCCTGTTCAAGGTCCCCATCGACTTCGACGACCGTCTGGATCGGACCGCCGAGAACGACATTCTTTTTTCGCGCCTCATTGCCACGATGATCGACCAGGAGGCGCTGAAGCCATTCGACGCCGGCGCGGTCGCGCGCATCATCGACCACGCGTCACGCCTGGCGGACGATTCGGAAAAGCTTTCGCTTCGCCTGCGTCTCATTCTCGACCTCCTGCGCGAAGCGGACTATTGGGCCGAGGACCTTGGTGAGCCGCTGGTGACGGCCGCGCATGTGCAGCGCGCGATCGATGCCCGGCTGCGCCGCCTGAGCCGCCTGCGTGAGCGCGACCAAGAAGAGATCAAACGCGGCATGATCCTCATCTCGACCGAGGGCGAGACCTGCGGTCAGGTGAACGGACTGTCGGTCTTGCGGATCGGAGACTTTTGGTTCGGGCGGCCAAGCCGTATCACGGCGCGGATTCGGTTGGGGCGTGGCGAGGTCGTCGATATCGAGCGCGAGGTGACGCTTGGCGGACCCATCCATTCCAAAGGCGTGCTCATTCTCTCAGGCTTCCTGGGAGAACGGTTCGGGCGCGAGCTCCCCCTCGCCATCTCCGCCAGTATCGTCTTCGAGCAGTCCTATGGCGGCGTCGAAGGCGACAGCGCGTCCTCCGCCGAGCTTTATGCGCTGCTGTCGGCAATCTCCCGGATCCCGCTTAAGCAGAGCTATGCGGTGACCGGCTCCGTCAATCAGCATGGTGAGGTCCAGCCGATTGGCGGCGTCAACGAGAAGGTCGAGGGGTTCTTCGACATCTGCCGGGCGCGAGGCCTGACCGGTGAGCAGGGCGTGCTCATTCCGCAGGCCAACATCAAGCATCTGATGTTGCGCGAGGACGTGGTGGAGGCCGTCGACGCGGGACGATTTCATGTCTATCCCATCTCATCGATCGATCAGGGCATCGAGCTCTTGACCGGCGTGCGGGCGGGCGAGCGCGACATCGACGGGCGCTACCCCGAGGGCACGGTCAACCAGGCGGTGCAAGACGAGCTCGAGGCCTTCGCCGAGCGCGCGCGATCGTTTGCGTTTCGCACCGACGAAGGGGCGAAGCCGTGACGACATCGGCGAAGAGAGACTTTTCGGTGCGGCGCATCATCGTCGCGGCCGATTGCTCCAAAGAGGGGAAGACGGCGATGGCGGCGGCCGTCGCGCTCGGCGCGCGCTTTCGGGCGGAGATCGAGGGCCTGTTTGTCGAGGATCTCGACCTGGTCGACGTTGCGGGCCACGAGTTCGTTCGAGAGGTCCAAACGATCTCAGGCGTCGCGCGCACCTTCGATCAAGCGGATGTCGAAAGCCAGCTCAAGGCGGAGGCCGCCCGAACGCGCCGCGCCCTGATCGATTTTGCCAGTCGAGAGCGCGTCCAAACCAACTTTCGGGTGGTTCGCGGGCGCGTCGCCAGCGAGGTCATCACCGCCGCATCGGGCGGCGATCTGCTCGTGCTCGGTGCGTTTGGCCGGCCCGCGAGCCTGAGCAAGCGCCCCGGATCAACCGCGCTTGCAGCGGCCGAACGGGCGCCCCGGTCGGTCCTCTTGATGCACCCGGGCGCGACCATCGAGGGCCGCCCCCTCGTGATTTGCGACGATGTTTCGGAGCGGACCGATCGCGCGCTCCAGGTTGCCTTGAAACTCGCCGAAGCGCCCGGCAACAAGGCGACGCTTCTGGTTGTCGGGCCCGCGGGCACGACGATGGATCAGCTGAAGGTGCGGGTCGCGGAGTTGGCCGGTTCGGACCGCGTCAATGCCGAATGGATCCATGTGACCGAGCTCGACCTCGACGACGTGGGTCAGCAATTGGAGCGAACGGGCTCCGATTTGCTGATCGTCAACGCCGACAGCCCGAGCCTCGCTGGGGTTGCGGGCGCACCTTTGCTGGAAAAGCTTCGCTGCTCGGTGCTGCTCGTCCGTTGAGGCCATCGCCGCGTGACCCCCGCTCGCTCAAGGCCGGAGGCGGGTGACCAACCGCGCCGATCAGGGTGTCGGAGCCTCCCTGAGGCTCTCGATGTAGGCGATGAGAGTGTCGATTTCGGCACGTGAGAGATCGAACTTCGGCATCGGCGGATGTGGATCCGCAAGCCATGCGGAAACGCGCGCCCGCGAGTAATTCGGGTCGTTGGCCACGGAAGGAAAAGGCGGTGCCGCGTCAGGGCCGGAACGGCCAGGCGCGATGATGTGGCACTGGGCACACCATGTCTCCGCAATGTCCCGCCCGAGGGCAACATCCTGGGCAAGCGTCGAGCCACTCGCGAGGACGCCAAGCAAGACAACACTCAAAGCAAGCCATCTCATATCAACGTCCCACCCAACTGCGTAAACGCGTCATTCGTCGCCCTCTTTGCGCCGATCCCGATCAGCCGGAGAAAGGCCGTAGAGGAAAATCCCTTCAATCATCGTCGCTGGCCTCCGGCCCGTCCGCGCGCGCGAGCGCCTCTTTGATGTAATGGCCTTCGAAGCGGCCAAGCGAGAGATCGCGGAGGACTTGGGGCGCGATCGCAATGCTTGCCTCGCGGCCCCCAGCCTTTGAGGGCCCCAACAACCAACTCTTCGTCTCATGATCGAAGCGCAGCGCCAAACCGTGCTCCCCGGCAGCCCTACGGGCTTCCTCTGGTGTCATGATCGACCCTCGCTTCAGACCACCCGCCGGACGATAGCGGCTCGGCCCGCGCGTGCACAACGGGCGCGCAAAGACTGGCAACAAATCCGCGTCGGCTCGATGACCTCGATCAACGGCCGTGACGGGTCGCGAACGGTCTCGTCCGGGTGTTGGGCAGGCCTTCGCCGCCGCGGCACAGGCTCGTTGAGCCACATCAACACGCCCATGCCGCGCGCGTGGTTCGAATTGGCGAGGCCGTTCAAAGGAGCTGCGCCATGGTTGCCGCATCGAGGAGCTATGTTCACGGAACGAGTTCGATCGCGCTTTCAGGGGCAACGGTTGGCGAATGCCTAGACCGCGCGGCGGCACGCGATCCAGATGGCGAGGCGCTCGTCGTCCGGCACCAAGACGTCCGCTGGACCTGGCGTGATCTGAAATCCCAAGTCGATGCGTTGGCGGCCGGGTTTCTCGCGCGCGGGCTCGAGCCGGGCGATCGCGTCGGCATTTGGTCGACCAACCGCGCCGAATGGGTGGTCACGCAGTTCGCGACCGCCAAGGCCGGGCTCGTGCTCGTCAACATCAATCCGGCCTATCGCGTGGCGGAGCTCGAGCACGCGCTGAACGCCACGGGCTGCAAAGCGCTTCTCACCATCGAGGCCTTCAAGACGAGCCGATATGTCGAGATGCTGCAATCTCTCCTTCCCGAACTCGCCGACTGCCCGCCCGGCGCTCTGCAGGCGGCGCGCGTGCCATCGCTGCGCGCGGTCATTCGCTTGGACGACACGCAAACGGCGGGGATGTTGAGCTATGGCGACCTGACAACGAAGCGCGGTGCCGCGGACCATCGGCACCTCGCCGCCCTTGCCGACGCGCTGCAGTTCGACGACCCGATCAACATTCAGTTCACCAGCGGAACCACCGGAACACCGAAAGCCGCCACCCTTACGCACCACAATATCGTCAACAACGCGCTCTTCGTGGGCCGCCAAATGCGCTTCAGCGCGGAAGACCGGCTGTGCATTCCAGTCCCCATGTATCACTGTTTCGCGATGGTCATGGGGACCCTGGTTTGCGTCGTCTACGGCGCGACCATGGTGTTTCCGTCGGAAGGCTTCGAGCCGCGCGCGGTGCTGGAGACGATCGACGCCGAGCGGTGCACCGCGCTGCATGGCGTTCCGACGATGTTCATCGCGGCGCTCGACGAGCCGGATTTCGACCGGTTCGACCTAAGCGCGCTTCGAACCGGCATCATGGCCGGCGCGCCGTGTCCGGCGGCGTTGATGAAACGCGTCATGAGCGACATGCACGCCGAGCAGATCACCATCGCCTACGGAATGACGGAGACCGGGCCGGTGAGCTTTCAAACCGCGGTCGACGATCCCGTGGACCGCCGGGTGGACACGGTGGGCCGCGTCCTGCCGCATACCGAGATCAAGATCGTTGACGAGGCCGGCCGTGTCGTGCGACGCGGCGAGACCGGCGAGCTTCTGACGCGCGGCTATTGCGTGATGCCGGGCTATTGGGGCGATCCCGAGCGCACCGCGAAGGCCATCGACGCGGCACGCTGGATCGCAAGCGGCGACCTCGCCACCCTCGATGAGGAGGGCTATTGCCGCATCGTCGGCCGCACCAAGGACATGATCATCCGGGGCGGCGAGAACATCTATCCGCGGGAGATCGAGGAGTTCCTCTACCGCCACCCGAAGATCGAGGAGGTCGAGGTGATCGGCGTTCCCGACGAGATTTATGGCGAGGAGGTTTGTGCCTGGATCAGGCTACGCGAAGGCGAGACGGCGAGCGCCGAGGAGATCAAGGCCTATTGCAAAGGGCAGATCGCCCATTTCAAGATCCCGCGCTACATCAAGTTCGTCGATGAGTTCCCGATGACGATTACCGGCAAGGTGCAAAAATATGTCATGCGCGAGCGCATGACCAAGGAGTTGAGCGCACCACAGAAAGAGAGTGCATGAACGTGACGCCAGAAGACGAAACGGGGACGCGGGAGGAGGCGTTCTGCTTCGCCGACGACCTCGGTCCCGCGAAGATCATCCACATTCACAACCCGCAGGCCGGGCTCAAGGCGGTGGTCGCCGTCGACAACGTCGCGGCGGGGCCCGCGATTGGGGGGATTCGGCTGGCACCGGACGTGAGCACGGAGGAAGCGTTTCGCCTGGCGCGCGCGATGACCTTCAAGAACGCGGCGGCCGGGCTGGCGCATGGTGGCGGCAAATCCGTGATTTTCGGCGATCCTGCGATGCCGCCAGAGGAAAAGGAACGGCTCATTCGCGCGTTTGCGGGCGCGATCCGGGACGTGAAGGACTATATCCCCGGCCCCGACATGGGAACGGACGAGCGCTGCATGGCGTGGATTCACGACGAGATCGAACGCTCGGTCGGCCTGCCGCGCGTGCTTGGCGGGATTCCGCTGGATGAGATCGGCGCGACGGCCTACGGGCTCGCGGTGTCGGCCGAGGTCGTCTCGGCGGTCCACGAGATGCCGCTCGAGGGCGCGCGGGTCGCCATCCAAGGCTTCGGCTCGGTTGGACTCCACGCGGCGCGCTTCCTGGCGGAGCGGGGATGTCGCATCGTCGCGGTTTCCGATTCACGCACGATGATCGCGGACGGAGAGGGCCTCGACGTTGCGGCCCTGATCGCAACCAAGGAGTCGGGTCGCCCGGTCGGCGAATTCGGCGCGGGCGAGGCCGGCGCGCCAAGCGACTTGATCGGTGTCGATTGCGACATCTGGATCCCGGCGGCCCGCCCGGACGCGATCCGCTCGGACAATCTCTGGGAGCTCAAAGCGAAGGTCGTCCTGCCCGGCGCCAACATCGCGGTGACCGCCGAGGCCGAGCCGCTGCTTCACGATCGAGGGGTGGTCGTGGTGCCCGATTTCGTTGCCAATGCCGGTGGCGTGATCTGCGCGGCCGTGGAGTATCACGGCGGCACCGAAGCACGGGCCTTTCCAACGATCGAGGACAAGATCCGCTCGAACGCGACCGTCGTACTCGAACGTGCGCGATCAGAAAACCGACCGCCGCGCGATGTGGCGCTTCAGCTCGCCGAAGAGCGGGTTCGCGCGGCGATGGCGCTCGGCCGGACTTTCTAGTTAGCGCGCGCCGCTCTCTCCATCGGTTTGGGCCGCCTCGACGGCGGCCCAGTAGTCGTCGACCCGGCGTTGGATCTCCGCGATCAGCGCATCATTGCGCGTCGGCTTGAACAAATGAGCGAAGCGGCCTTGCAGGGAGAGATATTCCTCCACCGGGCGGCGCGGATGCGGAACGCGCGTGTGCACCACCCGCCCATCCCGATATTCCTTGAGCGGCCAAATCCCGGTGCGCACCGCAAGCCTGCCGATCTCGACCGTGTGCTCGGGATCGAACAACCAGCCGGTCGGACACGGTGCGAGCGCGATGACGAGGCGCGGCCCTTCGAGCGTGCGCACCGTCTCGAATTTGCGCGCGAGGTCGAGCGGCTCCGCGCCGACGACGGTCGCCACATAGGTGGGACGGTGCGCCGCCCAGATTGAAAACAAATCCTTTTTTTCGGCCTGCGCGCCCTGACCGACCGCGGTCGTCGCCGTGCGGGCGCCGAGCGGCGTCGCGGCGGAGGCTTGCTGGCCCGTGTTGCCATACCCCTCGTTGTCGTAGCAGAGATAGACGAAATTCAAGCCGCGCTCGATCGCGCCGGATGTCGCCGAGAGACCCATGCCATTGGCCGAGCCGTCTCCGGTGAGCACGAACACCTCCATGTCGTCCTCGGGCGAGAGCTCTCCACGGTCTGAGAGGATGTCGAGGGCATCGCGAACACCCTGCGCGCCCGCGGGCGCCGACGCCATGGCGGTGTAGAGCCACGAGCTTCGAAACGGCGTGAAGGGGTAGACGCTCGACAGCGTCATGCACCCCGCGGCGTTCACGAACACCGCCTTCCGTCCCGCGATATCGTAGGCCTCCTTGATCGCCTGAACGCCCCCGCATCCGGCGCAAAGCGGTGTGCCGCTTCCCATCAGGTGGGTCGACGGCAGGTCCTTCATTCGCTCGATGTGGTGCTCGCTCACGCATTGGCCTCCAAGTCATGGCGCTCGACCGCGGCGATCGCCTGCATCTTGCGCACCTCGCGCAGCTCGTTCTCCGTGAACATCAAGCGCGGTTCGGGCGGCGTGCCCTCTCGAACCGCGCGATCGAGGCTCGTCAGCATGGCCGCGAACTCATCGTCGGCGATGTCGCGCCCGCCCAAGCCGCCGACGAAACTCGCCAGCATCGGCATCGCGGCATGACCACAGAGCGCCGCCGAAAGCTCCGTGTGGAGCACGCCGCCGCTGCCGATCGAGAGGTTCTGGTCGATCACGGCCGCGCTGCGCTTGCCCCGGAGCACGTCGCGCAATCGTGCGGCCGGGAATGGCCGAAACAAGCGCGGCCGCACCAACCCAACCTTGCGGCCGGCTTGGCGGAGGCGATCGACGGCCGCGATGCCCTTCGTCGCGAACGATCCCATCATCACGAACACGTCCTCGGCATCGTCGAGGCGATAGGTGTCGACCGCGGGGTGGGAGCGCCCGAAGGCGTCGGCGAACGCAGCCGCCGTCGCGTCATACACGCCCAAGGCGGCCTGCGCCGCGAGCTCGCACTCGTAGCGGAAATAGGAATAGAGACTTCCGCTCATCACCGCCACGGCCTGGCTGATCGGCTGGCTGGCGCGGAACCGCAAGCTTCCGGGATCGAACGTGCCGACGAAGCGCTGCGCCTCCGCGGCGTCTGGGATCGCCACCGGCTCTCGCGTGAAGGAGAGAAAAAACCCGTCAAAGTTGACGATCACCGGCAACCGCACCGCCGGGTCCTCGCCCAACCGATAGGCGATCAGGATCGCATCGAGAATTTCCTGACATGTCGCGCAGTGGATTTGGAGCGCACCACAATCGCGCGCGGCCATGATGTCGTTGTGGTCCGGCCCGAGGGTGATTGGCGCCGCGAGCGCCCGCGACACATTCACGAGCACGATCGGAGTGCGCCAGCCGCTGATCGTGTAGAGCATCTCCATCGCGTAGAGCAGACCTTGGCTCGACGTCGCGGAAAAGACTCTGACGCCGGTCGCCGACGCCGCCCCCGCCGCGGTGATCATCGAGTGCTCCGATTCGAGCATCACCATGCGCGCCGGCATATCGCCGAGATCGATCCAGCGGCTCAGCGTCTCGATAATCTCGGTCTGCGGCGTGATCGGAAAGGCGGGGACGTAATCGACCGATGCGAGCCTCGCTCCCCAGGCCGCCGCGGCGTTGCCGGTGAGGAGCGATCTACTCATTGCGCGACGCTCCTGGGCGGCCCGGATCGGCATCCGCGATGCGGGCCGTCGATTCGGGAATGGCCTCGATCGCGTGCGGCGGACATTGGGCCACGCAGATCATGCAGCCCTTGCAGTGATCGTAGTCAATGATCGGCTCTCCATCCCCGGAGACCGAGATCGCATCGTCCGGGCAAAATGTGCTGCAGACCCACCAGCAGCGGCGGCAGCGTTCGTGGTCGATGACCGGCCGCATCGTACGCCAGAGACCTGTGCGCACTTCAACGCTGGTGACCTCGCCATGGATCGCGGGCGCCGAAACATCCGCGCCCTCGCGCGGCAGCTCGATCCAGCCGACCTCGCCTCTGTCGGCAGGGCGCACCGCGTCTTTCGGCATCGTGATGCGCACGCCGCTCGCAACCATCCGATCGAAGGCCCCGAGGACGACCCGCAGGTTGGTCGCCACGATCTCGGGACCGGCCGGCCCGAACTCCTCTCCGACGGCGCGCTCCAGCGTGTCGCGCGCGATGACGCCGGTGAGCGCGCAAGCGGCACCGGCGCACGCCGCGCCCACAAATTGGCTCCCAAGCTCGCTGGGTGGGCGGGGCAGCACGAGAATGCGGTTCTCGATGTTGAGCCGGCGCGCCCACTCGTCGACGGCCTGGCTCCCCTCGATCAAGAGCACGGTTCGTGGCGACAGTCCCGAAAGGACCCCCGCCGCCGGCACACCGATCAGCGTGTCGTCGGCGACGGCGACGAGATCGGGATCTCGGATGGGACCGCGCTCCGTGATGGGCCGGTGATCGGCGCGCACGGTGGCGAAGATCGGCGCACCACGTCTCTCGGCGCCGTAAAGCGGGGCGTCTTGCACCTCGTAGCCGCCGAGGAAGAATGCTGAGCCCAGGATACGGCTCGCGGTCTTGATGCCTTGACCGCCGCGCCCGTGGAAGCGAATGCGATACACCTCGCCGCGGCCTCAGCCGGCGGCGCGCACGATCGCCCTCCGGTCCGGTGTCGCAAAGCGCGGGCACGCGGACGGGCTAGCCATGACGCACCTCGATCTTCCGCACGCTGTCTGCGGACCGTCCTGCCTTGGGAATCCTGATCGTCAGCACACCGTCTTTGAAGTCGGCCTCAATCTTGTCCTCTGCGACGTCCGGCGGCAAGCGAAACGCCCGATGGAACGCGCCGTAGGATCGCTCAGAGAAAAAATACGATTTGTCGCTCTCTTCCCGCGACCAGCGTTTCTCACCGCTCAGGACCAGCGTGTTGTCGTGCATCGACACACTGATGTCCTTGGGTGCAACACCGGGCAGCTCGACGTTGATCTCGTAGGCGTCGTCCGCATCGGCCGCATCGGCGCTGGGTGCGAAAAACTCCGCGACTTTCTGTCCAATCCCGCGCAGAGGATCGAGCAAATGCGTAAATTGATTTCCCGACCCGGCGGTATGGCTTTTTTCCACCATCATGGTCTCCAAACAGCAATCATTTCGATGAGTTGATGGTTGACGGTAATCCACGGCAACACGCTCGAACTTGAGACAGATCAACCTCGGCCGCCGCCCGGATCTCGCCCGCCGCTGCGGGGAGGCGAGACTGGAGCATGTCGCGATCGCCCATGCTCACGCGACATGCTCTCCCTCTTTGGCATCGACGCAAATGCGTCGTCGCGGGTGATGCCACCTGCGCGGGATTTGCTCTCTTGGCATTACCGCAAATGCACCGTCGCAGGTGTTCCCACCTGCTCGGGATTTGCTAGTGCGACAGAAGCACCGGCACGGTCGTGTACCGCAGGACATCGCGCGTGGCACCGCCGAGGACGGTTTCGCGCAAGCGGGAATGGCCATAGGCGCCCATCACGATGAGGCCGGCGCTGCGGTTCGCGGCATGGGTCAAGATCGCATCATCGACGGAGGCGCGCGTTTGCGCGTCCTCCATGATCACGGCGACGCCGTGCCCGGCGAGATAGGCAGCCACATCATCAAGCGGCGGCTCAGCGTCGCCGTCGACAATGTGCAGCAGGATCACGCGCTCCGCCTTCTTGAGGATTGGCATCGCATCGGCGATCGCGCGTGCCGACTCCCGGCTGCCGTTCCACGCCACGACGACGCATCGCGAGAGCGCATCGAGATCGGGTTCGGCGGGAACGGCCAACACGGGCCGGCCCGCCTCGATGGCGATCTGCGCCGGCAGATCCTCCGACGAACGCGCACCGCCTTTATCCATCCCGGCAGGGCCCGCGACGAGGATGTCGGCGCAGCGCGCTTGGCCGGCAACGGTCGGCGCGATGTCGCCGAAAGCGAAGCGCCACTCGAGCGTCGCCACGCGATCCGAAAGCGCGGCCTCGAACGAGCGATGCACCTCGTCCGAGCGCTCCAGCATCGCCGTGTTGTAGCGCTGCTGCATCTCGACGAGGGGCTCGTACACGCTCTTGACGCTCAGCCCCCAGTGCGGCGGAAAGGTGGGTACGACATGCACGCCCACGACCCGGCCGGAAGAAGACGCAATCTTTCGGGCGACGTCAAACCGCACCCCGTCGCCGGCGTCACCGCCCAGGAAGATCGCGATGATTGGATACATGGCGTTCGGCTCCTTCACACAAACGTCATTGGGCCGCGCGATGCGAGCATAGCCAACCTTTATACTCTAGCCGGCACTGCGTCTTCCCTATTGATCCACATCACGGCGCACTCTCTGGCGGCCGGCACGCGCATCTCGGTCGTGCCGGCAGGCTGCGTTTTTCGGCGTTGGGGTGGTGGACATCGCCCGTGCGGGCCAGTATCTCAGCCTGCATCACCGGATCGCGGGGGCGACCATCCGATGGCAGCCCCCAACTCGGCGCCGCGCCATCCGGGTGAGCCGCACGATCCGACCACAGCACACGAGCAGAGACCATGAGCGAGCAGAAGACCATCGCCTTCTTTCCCGAGGCCGCCTTCGGACCAGCGCTCAATTCGGTGGGCATCGGGCAAGCCTGCCGGGCGCGCGGGCATCGTGTCGTGTTCATCTGCGATCCCGGCTTCACGGGCGTCTTCGCGAACTATGGCTTCGAGGAGTTTCCGGTGAACATGTCGGAGCCGATGCCGCCCGAGGAGATGGCCAAATACTGGTCGGACTTCATCAACGGGCACATCCCCAACTTCCGCAAGAGCCCGCTCGAGCAGCTCGACAACTATGTGAAGGAATGCTGGGACGCGATCGTCGACACGGCGGTGTGGGCACAGAAGGAGCTGCCCGACATCCTGGCGCGCATCGCGCCCGATCTCATCTGCATCGACAATGTGATCCTCTTCCCGGCGACCAAGCACTATGGCGTGCCGTGGGTGCGCATCATCTCCTGCAGTGAGAACGAGATTCCCGATCCCGCGATCCCGCCGCATCTCTCGGGCTGCGGCGCCGACGATCGCGCGTGCTTCGCGGCGTTCGACGCCCGCTTCAAGGAGGTGATCGCGCCGATCCACGAACGCTTCAACGCCTTTCTCGCCGACTGTGGCGAGGCGCCCTACCCGCTCGGCGAGTTCTTCGAGGCCTCACCCCACCTCAATCTGCTGCTCTACCCCTCCGCCGTGCAATATGCGCGGAGCAGACCGCTCGACCCCGAACGGTTTCATTTCCTCGAGGGCTGCGTGCGCGAGGAGGAGCCCTACGCCGTGCCGCACTTCGCGGCCGCCGAGGGGGCGCCGCTCATCTATGTCAGCTTCGGCAGCCTCGGCGCCGGCGACACCGACCTCATGAAACGGGTGATCGCGGCGCTCGCCAACAAGCCCTATCGCGTGCTCGTCAATGTCGGCGACTATCTCGATGCCTACGAGGCGCCGCCGCCCAACGTGCACCTCGCGGGCTGGTATCCGCAGCCATCGGTAATTCCCGAGGTCGATGCGGTGATCCACCATGGCGGCAACAACAGCTTCACCGAGTGCCTCTATTTCGGAAAGCCGGCCTTGATCATGCCCTATGTCTGGGATGGCCACGACAACGCGACGCGGGTCGCCGAAACCGGCCACGGACTCAAGCTCCACCGCTACGACTGGCGCGACGAGGACCTCTTGCGTGCGGTCGACACCTTGCTCACCGACCAGGCGATGCGCGCTCAGCTGGCACGCACGCGGGCGCAAATGCAAGCCGCGAACGGACCGGAGACCGCGGCCGCCCTCTTGGAGCGCCTGCTGTCGGGCGGCGGCGGCGGCGAGAGCGCGCCATCGTGAGCACGCCGATGGTTCGCCAAGCGCGCTCGGCGGTCTCGTCGATCGGGGGCGAGTGGGAACGCGGGCGCGCGGCTATTGCTCGAGCGCGGACCGCGTCACCGCCTCGGGCGCAAGAGCGGGCGCGGGTGCGACCGCCACAGGCTCGGGCATGCGCCGCGGATCGAAGAGGTTCGGCTTGTCGTGGTGGTTCCGGTGATAGTAAAGCCCGAAGGCCACGATATTGACGCACCGATAGAACAGATTGTGGTCGAGGTTGCGGATCTCCACATCGCCATCGACCCACTCATGGGTGCTGTGATTGAAATGGGCGTAGCTCAGGCTCTTGGCGACGAGCGAGGCCAGAAGGAAGAACGCGAAGATCTCCGGGCCAAGCAGCAGATACCAGCACACGAGACGCAGCAGCAGGCTCGCCGGCACGACATAAGCGAGGGACCTCCAGGCGCGCACCGCGCCGGAGCTCTCTCCGTGGTGATCCATGTATGAGTTCGTGAGGACGCGGCCAATCGATTTCCTCATCGTCAGCAGAAACGCCCAGTAAGACAGATCTCTCGGCGGATGAGGGTCGCGCTCCACGTCGTCGGAATTCCGGTGGTGCAGATTGTGCACGACGTGCCAGTCGGGAAACCCGACGAGCTGGAACGCCGCGCATGCCTCTCCGACGATCCGCGAGAGCAGCGGATGCTTGAAGTTGTTGTGGGAGGCGTTGTGCAAGAACGTTGTCGCCCAGATCGTCGCGATCGGCACGACGGCCAGGCATCCGATGTAAAGCCAGGGCGAAGGCGCACCGAGAACGACCACCACAATGACGACCGAGTAGACGAATGCCGCAACGATGTTGGCGAAGCGGCTCGACACGGCGAGGACGAACGCCGGAATAAAGAGCGCAAACATCTCAGCGTCTGGCGCCTTTAAGGCCAGGAGTATAATAAGAATTACTAGAAATGCAGCTATATTGAATGAATAGTATTTAATGAGATAGCGATGATCTTCCTTAAACCGTCGATTCATTGAGAAAACGCCGTTTATCGACTTCGCGATCACCGATCTTTCTCCCCCGTCGTCGGCATGGCGTGCGCGACACGCGCCGCCCCAGTTGGACCGCGGCGACCGTACGGGAGGATCGTTTAAAAGTGCCTATCGCGCGGCGGCTCGCCGCGCATCATCCGTGCTGGATTGATGCCTGAACGTGCGCGCCTATGGCGCGGAGCCGTCTCCGGCGGCGGCGCATCGAATATCGATCGCCTGGCCCGGCGCATGCTTGATCGCCAGCGCGCCCGCATGTCCGGCACCGAGATCGAGCATGCGGAGCGTCCAGCCAGCAATCGGCTGCAACGCCGGATCGGTGGATGCCACCGTCGGCGGGGTCAGGCAGCACGCGAAGCTCGAGAGGCTCAGGGTGAGGCCGAGCCCGACCGCCTTGGCAATCGCTTCCTTCAGAGTCCAAAGGTCGTAGAACGCGTCGCGCTGATGCGTAGGCGGCTGCGCACGCAGGAGCGCGACTTCACGCGGCGCAAAAAAACGCGCGGCGATCTCGTGCTCCTCGATCTCGGCGTCGCCGCGGGCTTCGGCGTCGACCCCGACGCGGATCGCGTTGCCTCCCGCCGCATCTGCCACCAGAGCGCAGATCGCAAGCCCTTCGGTGTGGCTGACGCTGAACGGCGGATCAAACCCGGTGTGGAATGATTGGTCCATATGCGGCCGGTCATGTGCGTCCTTCGTGAAGCGCCATGATTGCGGCGGGGCACCGTAACGGTCGGAGAGCATCCGGCGGATCAACGCATGCGCGGCCGCGTAGGCCCAGCGGTCCTTGGCCTGACGCAACCGCGCGAGATGGCGGCGTTCGCCCGCGTCGAGATCGGCGGCCAACCGGTCGAGGGCAGCCGCCGTGCCGCCGGCATACCAGCGCACAGTCACTCTGATGGGCTCGTCGGAGGTTCGCATCGCGGCGCTGACCTCTGTGACCGTAAGGCCACGTAAACGGTTTGATAGCGGAACGCTATGATAACGTGGCCTCGTTGCCGTTAACGTGACATGCCCCACCCGGTCCACGCGATGGTCACGCAGAGGGGCCCGCAGCAAGCCTGAGCATTCCGAGATCAGCGACACATGTGTGGATTGATTGCCTACTACAAGACCACGCCCGGGCGCCCCGTCGAGGCCGGCCTGATCGAGGGGATGACGCGCGCCATCGAGCATCGCGGCCGCGACGATCACGGGCACTGCTTCGTCGGATCCGACGGTCCCATCATGTGGCGCAACGGCAACCCGCCGCCCCCGCTCGCCGATGTCGGCGTGGCGATGGGGCATCGTCGCTACAGCATCTTCGATCTCTCGGAGGCGGGACGACAGCCCTATGTGAGCGCCTCGGGGACGCCACTGCCTGGTGTTCAACGGGGAGATCTACAATTACGTCGAGCTGCGCGACGAGCTCCGCCAGCACGGCTTCGCCTTCCACACCGACTGCGACACAGAGGTTCTGCTCGCCGCCTACGAGCACTGGGGCAGCGGCTGCTTCGCGCGGCTGAACGGCGCCTGGGCGATCGTGGTTTGGGACAATGAGCGCAAGGAGCTCGTGGCTTCGCGCGACCGGATCGGCGAGAAGCCGCTGGTCTACACCGAGGTCGATGGCGATTGGATCTTCGCCTCGGAGGTCAAGGCGCTGCTCTGCCACCCGCGCGTCAGCGCCCAGCCCAACGAGCAGTCGATCGTCCGCTTCATCGCCAACGGCGCCAATCCTGTGACAGGGCAGACCTTCTTCGCCGGCATTCGCTCGGTCGAGCCGGGAACTTTCATCACGGTCAACAACAGCACGATCTCGACAACGCGCTATTGGGATCTCGACGCGCTCCAGGTCGCGCCGCGCCACGACGAAGCCGCCGTCATCGACGAGCTGCGCTGGCTCCTGACGGATGCCGTCAAGGTGCGGCTGCGCGGCGACCTGCGGGTCGGTGCCATGCTGAGCGGCGGCGTCGATTCCACCAGCGTCATCTCGTCGATCGCCGAACTCCTCTCCGACCGAATCGACGAGGGGCGCTCCATCGGCGACCACCTGCAAGCCTTCACCGCGAGCTTCCCCGGTCTTGAAAACGACGAGACCGACAAGGTCGAGGACTTGTGTCGGCGCATCGATATCGCCACCCACAAGGTCTTTCCCCTCGAGCAGGAGCGTCTCGAGCAGCGCCTTCTCGATGTCTCCCGCACGGTGGAAGCGCCGTTCTGGTCTCCAGTGGTCATCGTGCACGATTCTCTAATGAAGCTGATCGCCTCCACGGACGTGCAGATCGTCCTCGATGGCCAGGCCGCCGACGAGCTCTTCGGCGGCTACGACTGGTATTTGCCGCTTGCGGTCAAGGACGCCTGCAGAGGACTGCGCTTCGGCGACGCGTGGCGCAACCTGAGCGGGATGCGCACGCGACACGGTCGGAACCTGCTCAAGGAAATCGTGCGGGCCCTGCTTCCCGACGCCTTCCCCGGCTACGTCGATGTCGCGACGCGGCTGCTGCGCGGCCAGGCGCCGCGCTGGGACAACAACCTGTTTCGTCACGAGGTGGAGACGCGAGACCTTGGGCGGCGCGAGGCCGGCGGCGCGGGCAAGCTGGAACGCGAGCTAAGGGATGCTCTGCTGCGGGACAACACGCCGCGCTGGCTGCACATGGGCGACAATGTCAGCATGGCCAACCGGATCATCTGCCGGTCGCCGTTCTTGGATTACCGGCTCATGGAGTTCGCGTTCGGCCTCGCCAATGATCTCAAGATTCGCAATGGCGTGACAAAATACGTGCTGCGGGAAGCCAAGCGCGATCGTTTGCCGTCGAGCATCCTCGACGATTCGCGCAAGATCCAATTCTCCGGCCCCGGGCCCGAGTGGCTCAACGGCCCGCTCAAGCCCTTTGCCCTTTCGATCCGCGACGAAAAGACCGCGCGGCTTGCAAATTTTCTGGAGCCCGGCCCGCTCGCGGCGTTCATCGACGACTATTACGAGACCAAGCCGGCGAATAGCCCGCCCATGTGGCGCATCGTGAATTGTGAATCGTGGCTGCGTGCCTTTTTCTAATCCTGATTTCCGTGACGACAGGCACCACGCACCGTCCGCAAGTAATATTAACGGCCCCTTCCCCGACAAGGAACAGACTACTTTGCTCTTTGATCCGGATGGATCTGTCATTTAACTGTGATCTTTGTTAACTAACGTGGCGGGCTAATTGCCTGCTTCTCAAAAAATCTTGGCAAAAGAGGTCTTGAACCTCTATAGTATTTGTCGTCACACTCCAATCAGCTGGGCTGCAAATCCGACAAGCCGAATCGGATCGGGGACGACATAACTCACTGCGACAAATCGCATTTTAACAGGGCACGGCGCGCCGACGCTGTGGGAGACCGATGGTTAGCGATCATCAGACGGACATCGCGAACTCTAACGGGCACGGTGGTCCGACCGAGCCGGTACAACGTTCGCCCAGACCGGCGCTCGAAGCCGCAACACTCACCCAGTTGATCGCGGAGACCGCCGCCAAGCTGCCGGACAAGACCGCGGCGGTCTTTGAGAACGAGAGGATCACTTATCACGCGCTCGAGTGCCGCTCGAACCAGCTTGCGCATCATTTGCGGGACAGGGGCGTGCGCACCGGCGTGCGGGTCGGCCTCTGTGTCGAGAGATCGCTCGACATGTTGGTCGGGCTGCTGGGCGTGCTCAAGGCGGGCGGCGCCTACGTGCCCCTGGACCCGGCTTATCCCTCCGACCGCATCACCTACATGCTGGAGGATTCGGAGGCGAAGTTCGTGCTGACCCAGGGGGCGCTCGCGGCCGCGCTGCCGGAGAGCGGCGCCGAGGTCGTGCGTTTGGACACCGACTGGCCGGTGATCGCCCGTGCATCCGATCAGCCGCTCGAGGACGCCCCGGAGGCGGGTGACCTCGCCTACACCATCTACACCTCCGGCTCGACCGGCCGCCCGAAGGGCGTGGACATTTCGCACCGCGCCCTCATCAACTTTCTGCAGAGCATGCGGGAGGAGCCGGGCCTCGGTCCCGACGACCGGCTGCTTGCGGTCACTACGCTTTCCTTCGACATCTCCGGCCTCGAGCTCTATCTGCCGCTGCTGGTCGGCGCCGAGCTGATCATCGCGAGCCGAACGACCGCCGGCGACGGCACATTGCTATCGAAGACCTTGGCCGCACACGACGTCACGGTCATGCAGGCGACACCCGCGACATGGCGGCTGCTTCTCGAAAGCGATTGGGCCGGCGGCGCGCTCCGGATCTTTTGCGGCGGCGAAACGCTCACCCGCGAGCTTGCCGAGCAGCTCTTGCCGCGCTGCGCCGAGCTCTGGAATCTCTACGGGCCAACGGAGACGACGATCTGGTCGACGGTCCACCGCGTCGAAAGCGGCGAAGGCCCGGTCTCGATCGGCCACCCGATCGCGAACACCGACATCGTCATCCTCGACGACGACGGCAAGCCGGTTGCCGATGACACGCCGGGTGAGCTCTGCATCGGCGGCGACGGCCTCGCCGACGGCTATTTCAAGCGGCCCGAGTTGACGGCCGAGCGTTTCATCGCGCACCCCACCAACCCGGGCGCGCGGCTCTACCGCACGGGCGATCTCGCGAAGCAGCTGCCCGACGGCACGCTGCACCACATGGGGCGCCTCGATTTCCAGGTGAAGGTGCGCGGCTTCAGGATCGAGCTCGGCGAGATCGAGGCCGGTCTCGATCGTATGGAGGCGGTGCGACAATCGGTCGTGCTGGCACGCGAGGATGTGCCCGGCGAAAAGCGGCTCGTGGCGTATGTGATCCCCGCGTCGGACGAGCCCCCCTCGGTGCGCGCGCTGCGCGCGGCGTTGGCCGAGACCCTGCCGGACTACATGGTGCCCGGCCTCTTCCAGTTCATGGATGCGTTTCCCCTCACGCCGAACGGCAAGGTGGACCGCAAGGCGCTCCCCAAACCGGATCTGCAGCGCCCGGAGCTGTTCGAAGAGTTCGTCGCGCCGAGCACCGAGCGCGAGACGATGCTCGCCGACATCTGGAGCGACGTGCTGCGGGTCGATCAGGTCGGCGTCAATGACGACTTCTTCGAGCTCGGCGGCGATTCGCTCAAGGTCGCGCAGATGGCGACCCGCCTCCGCGACCGCTTCGGCGTCGACGTGCCGCTGCGCTCGATCTTCGAGCACGCGACGGTCACCGGGCTGCTGCCGGTCATCGAGTCACTCGAGGCGGCCGGCGGCGGCGTCAAGGAGCTGCCCCTCGCCGAGGTCAAGCGCGGCGACGAGATCCCGCTCTCCTTCGCGCAAGAGCGGGTCTGGTTCATCCACCAGCTCAATCCGCAAAACCTCGCCTACAACTTCCATTCGAGCATCTCGCTCAAGGGCCCGTTGGATGTCGACGCGCTCGAACGGACGCTCGGCGAAATCCTCCGGCGCCACGAGAGCTATCGCACCTCGTTCCCGACGGTCGACGGCCGTCCCGTCGAGATCGTTCACGCTTACGAGGGCTACACGCTTCGCATCATCGACTTCTCCGACAAGAGCCCGGAGGAGCAGCGCGCCGCCTACGACGCCTGGTGTGCGGAGGAGTTTCAGCTCCGCTTCGATCTCGCCAAGATTCCGCTCGTGCTCTGGACGCTGTTCCGTATGAGCGAGGAAGACCACATCCTCATCCACATGGAGCACCACCTGGTTCACGACGGGTGGTCCTTCAACATCTTCCTGCGCGAGCTGGTCGATCTCTATGCGGCCTTCTCCAAGGGCGAGCCCTCTCCTCTTCCGGAGCTTCCCGTGCAGTTCGCCGAGTTCGCGACGTGGCAGCACCAATGGATGCAAGGCGAGGTTTCGGATCGCCAGCTCGCCTACTGGAAGAAGAAATTCCAGACGATCCCGCCGGTGCTCGAGCTTCCGACGAAGGGACCGCGTCCGGCCGAGCAGACATTTCGCGGCACCTCGCTCCGCCCGGAGATCCCCTTGGACCTCTGCGCGGGTCTCAGGGCGCTGAGCCGAGACGAGGGCGCGACCCTCTTCATGACGATGCTGGCCGGCCACTTCGCCCTGCTGCATCGCTACACCGGCGAGGTCGACATTCCGGTCGGCACCTTCTTCGCCAACCGGCGTGCGCGTGAATCCGAGCACTTGATCGGCATGATCCTCAACAATGTCGTCATCCGCACAGCGCTCGATGCCGACCCGACGGTGAGCGAGCTGATCCAGCAGGTGCGCGGCCTCGTGCTGGAGGGCGCCGATCATCAGGACGTGCCCTTCGACCGCGTGGTCGAGGCGGTCCAGCCGCAGCGCGATCTCGGCGTGAACCCGCTGTTCCAGCTCATGTTCAGCTTCCATGACGAGCCCATGCCCGAGCACGGCATGCCGGGCCTCGACGTCAAGGTGACGCCGGTGCTCAGCAACGGCTCGTCAAAGTTCGACCTCGGCGTGATCGGCATTCCGCATTCCTCGCAGGTCCTCGGCCTCGAGCCGGGATCGGAGAATGACGGCCTCACGATGATCTGGGAGCACAACACCGATCTGTTCGAGACGAGCACGATTGCGCGGATGATCGAGCACTACAAGGCGCTGCTGCGCGGCTTTGTCGCCGATCCCTCGAAGCGGATCTCCGAGCTTGCGCTGGACACGGTGGCAGAGCACCGCACGCTCATCGCCGGGTGGAACGACACGGGCGCTGCGTTCCCGGCCGATGCCTACGTGCACGAAATGGTCGCAGCCCAGGCCGCGGCCACGCCGACCGCCGTCGCGGTCGCGTGCGACGGGACCGCGCTCAGCTACGCCGAGCTCGACACGCGCTCCAACAAGCTCGCCAACCATCTGCGCGCGCAAGGCGTGGGTCCGGACATGCTCGTCGGGCTTTGCGTCGAGCGCTCCGAGACCATGGTGATCGGGCTCCTCGGCATCCTCAAGGCCGGCGGCGCCTATGTGCCGATCGACCCGATGTTCCCGGCCGATCGCCAGCAGTTCATGGTCGAGGATGCGGCGATCTCGATCCTGGTCACCGAGAAGGATCTCGGCGAGCCCATGGCGCGCGACGGGATGACACTCGTTCGCCTCGACCAAGACGCCGCGGCCATCGCGCAGGCGCCGGAGACCTTGGCCGAGCCGCCTGCCCTCACGCCCGAGAGCCGCGCCTACGTCATCTACACCTCCGGCTCGACCGGCCGGCCGAAGGGCGTGCAGATCCCGCATCGCGCGCTGGTTAACTTCCTCTGCGCGATGCGCGAGCGTCCGGGGCTCGCGGCGGAGGACCGCTTGATGGCGGTCACCACCCTCTCGTTCGACATCGCGGGCCTCGAGCTTTACCTGCCGCTGATCGTCGGCGGACGGGTGATCGTGTGCAGCCGCGACGTCGCGATGAACGGCGAGGCGCTCGCCGCGCATCTGCGCGAGACCGGCGCGACGGTGATGCAGGCGACGCCGACCACGTGGCAGATGCTCATCGATTCCAACTGGCCGGGCGATCAAGCCCTCACCGCGCTCTGCGGCGGCGAGGCGCTGCCCCGCGTGCTCGCCGATCAGCTGGTCGGCCGCGTCAAGGCGCTCTGGAACATGTACGGCCCGACCGAGACCACGATCTGGTCCACGGTCCACAAGATGGAAGGGCAAGGCGGCCTCGTGCCCATCGGCACGCCGATCCACAACACCGATATCCACATCCTCGATGCGCACGGCAACACCGTGCCGGTCGGCGCGGTGGGCGAGCTTTGCATCGGCGGCCGCGGCGTTGCGCTCGGCTATCTCAACCGGCCCGAGCTGACGGCCGAGCGCTTCATCGATCGGCCTTCGGAGTTCAGCGGCACCGGAAAGCTCTACCGCACCGGCGACCTCGCGCGCTATCTCGCCGATGGCACCCTCGAGTGCCTGGGGCGCACCGACCATCAGATCAAGCTCCGCGGCTTCCGCATCGAGCTCGGCGAGATCGAGTCGCTCCTCGATGACCTCCCCGAGGTCGCCCAATCGGTGGCGATCACCTGGGACTATGGACCCGGCGACACGCGCCTCGTCGCCTACGTCGTTCCGGCGGCCGGGAGCACGCCGACGGCGGGCGACCTTCTCGCCAAGCTCGAAGAGAAGCTGCCCCACTACATGACACCGAGCGTCTGCATGATTCTCGACGAGATGCCGCTGACGCCGAACGGCAAGATCGACCGTCGCGCGCTCCCCGAGCCGAAGGGCGAGCGGCAGGAGACCGCATCCGCGTTCGTCGCGCCGCGAAACGATGCCGAGCGCACCTTGCAGCAGATCTGGCAGGATCTGCTCGGCATTTCGCCGATCGGCGTGCGCGACGATTTCTTCGAGATCGGCGGCCATTCGCTGCTCGCGGTGCGCCTGGTCTCGGCGATCGAGCAGAAGACCAAGAAACGCGTCTCCCTCGCGGCGCTCCTTCAGGGCCGCACGATCGAGTTCGTCGCCCGCATCATCGGCGGAGACGAGGACGCGCAAACCGAGAGCGGCTTCGTTCCGCTCAAGACCGATGGCACCGACACGCCCTTCTTCGCCGGCGGCAGTCATCCCAAATATGCCGAGATCGCCACCAAGCTCGGCGATGAGCAGCCGATCTACCAGCTCGACATCTATGCGCTGCAGTCCCAGCGCATGGCGGACGGGCTGCCGCCGATCAAGAGCGTCGAGGAGATGGCGCGCCACTACCTGAAGGACCTCAGGCGGGTCCAGCCCAAGGGCCCTTACCATCTCGGCGGGGGTTGCGAGGGCGCCTATGTCGCCTTCGAGATGGCGCTGCAGCTTCAGGAGCAGGGCGACGACGTGGATTGCCTTGTCATGTGGATCCCGCCGCCGCTCCGCGTCGCGAACGGGTTCATCCTGCAAAAGTCCGCGCCCTACATGATCGCGCGTCAGCTGCGCTACATGATCACCGGCGGCGCGCTAAGGAACTCAGGCTTGCAGGCGCTCAAGGTGCTGCTCAAGCATGAGTACATCGAGTACGTCATTCTGCGCGCGCTCAACAAATATCGGCCGCGTGGGCGCTACCGCGGCAAGGCCACGATCGTCCGCACCGAGTTCAGCCCGGTCAAGACATCCGCCGATTTGAACAAGCCCTGGGCGGATCGCTGCGACGGTGGGGCCGAGGTCCACGTGGTGCCCGGCGATCACGACACCTGGTTCGAGCGCCACATCGACAATTTCGTCGGCGTGCTGCGCGACAGTTTGGACGAAGCGAACCGCCGCCAGGCGCCCCGCGCCTAGGGCCGAACCGGCGGCCGCACGGCCCCAAGCGCCCGATCGCACATCGTATCGCGCCGCGCGCACCCGGCGCGCGGCCGCCCCGTCGCCGCGCCGTCTCCCCGCATTAACCGGACAAATGGCTTCAACGACACGATTTCCGGGTCTCGGCCGACGATCCTCACGGGCCCCACGCCGCCCACAGCCGGCGTTCACCACCATTTCTTGACAGTTCTTTAGCCCTGACTGACTAGCATCGGTTGCTTCTTAACGGTCCAACGCGTCGCGAGTTGTGGTCATGCTGCTTTCCGACATTCTGGTCGCTTCCAACCTCGTTCGCCCCGAACACATGGAGCGAGCGGTCGCGTATCAAGCCAAGACCGGCGGCCGGCTCGAAGACAGCCTCGAGATGCTCGGCCTGGTCGACGCCTCGGCGATCTACCACGTCCTCCAGTCGATGCCGGTCGCGCCCCGCAACATCGAGGAGACCGGGCTCGGCGAGCCCAACGTCATCACGTTGATGCTGAAGACGCTTTACACCGGCAAGTTCGACCGGATCTCGCAGCTCTGCCAAGAGCTCAAGCTGACCACCCAGGTGGTCGAGGAGGCGATCCAGAACGCGACGACACGCATGCTCGTCGAGGCGCTCGGTACGGACTCTTCGGCCAGCGGATCGGAGCTTCGGTTTCAGCTCACGGAGCAAGGCCGCAAGCGCGCGGGCGAAGCGCTCGAGGTTAGCCAGTATGTCGGCCCCGCGCCGGTCAGGCTCGAGGATTTTTGCACCCGGGTGCAGTCGCAGCGGATCACCGGCGAAACCGTGAGCCGTGATCGCGTCGCCGACGCCTTTACCGACCTCATCATGACGAATGATTTCGTCAAACGCCTCGGCCCGGGCATCAACTCAGGCCGCGCGATGCTCCTCTATGGCCCGCCTGGCAACGGCAAGACGACGATCGCCGAGAAGATCGGACGCATCTTCTCCGACATCATCTACATCCCCTATTGCGTCGAGGTCGAAGGCCAGATCATCAAGGTGTTCGATCCGTCGGTGCACGAAGCGATCCCGCGCCAGAAGGAAAGTGCCCGCGCGGTCACGCTGCGGCGCGAGGAGTTCGACCGCCGCTGGGTGCCCTGCAAGCGCCCCATCGTGGTGACCGGCGGCGAGCTGACGCTGGAGATGCTCGATCTCAAGTTCAACGAGCATGCGCGCTTCTACGAGGCGCCGCTCCACGTCAAAGCGCTCGGCGGCACGTTCATCATCGACGATTTCGGCCGGCAGCTCGTCCAACCCGAGGACCTCTTGAACCGCTGGATCGTGCCGCTGCAGAGCCGCATCGACTATCTCAAGCTCCACACCGGCAAAAGCTTCGAGATTCCGTTCGACGAACTCGTCATCTTCTCCACCAACATGGATCCGCAGGATCTGATGGACCCGGCCTTCCTGCGCCGGATCCCCTACAAGCTCGAGACGATGGGCCCGGATCCCGAGGGCTTCCACGCCATCTTCCGTGATGTCTCGACGCGCGAAGGGCTTGAGCTCCCGGACGAGATTTTCCAATACGTCCTCGAGGAGCTGACCGTACGCAACAGCTTCACACTCGCCTGCTATCAGCCGCGCTTCATCGTCGATCAGATCATATCGACCTGCAAATATGAGGGTGTCCCGCCGGAATATTCGGTCGAGCGGGTCAAATTCGCGCTCGACAATCTGTACACCACGAAGGCGCCCGGTCGCGGCAACAGCGACACGACGTCCGAGGCTCAAGCACCCGAAGCCGAACCACAGGAACCACAAAAGGCCGCAGCCTAGGCACGATCGCCTCGGGCCGGTGGTCCCCGCCCCAGCCCGAGCCTCAACCTTTGGCGGCCCGAGTCTCGGGACGTCCGCCGGCGCCGGTACATCCGGCCCGAAAGCCGAGCACACGTCGCGTCAAAGTGTTAAGCCCGCGCCGAGTCGGGCCGCGTTCGTTCCGCTTATCTTCCTGCGCTGATCCTGCCAATCGTTAACGCGCGCGGTGCGTCCCACCGCGTGATTTAGCTCGTTCACCCCTATAGTGTTGCCGGACGCAAACTGGGGGAGCATGCGATGACCAAGACCGCGATCGTGATCGGCGTCGGCGCCGAAGAGGGGCTCGGTGCGGCGATCTGCCGCATGGCCGCCAGCGAGGGCCTGCACGTGTTCGTCGGTGGCCGCACGGACGCAAAGGTCGCAGCGGTGGCTGCAGCGATTCGCGAAAGCGGTGGGCGCGCGACGGCGGTCGAGGCCGACACCACGAACGAAGCGTCGGTCGCGGCGTTCGTCGCCGCCGCCGAGGCAGCGGGGCCGATCGATCTCGCAGTGTTCAATACCGGCAACAACATGCCGGGCCCCTTCCTGGAGATGGACGCCGATTATTTCGAGACCTGCTGGCGCATCGGCTGCTTTGGCGGGTTCTTGTTCTGCCGCGAGGCGCTGCGCTGCATGGCGCCGCGGGGTCAGGGCACGCTGCTCATCACCGGCGCCAGCGCGTCGATGCGAGGCAAGCCGCGGTTCGCCGCTTTCACCACCGCGAAAGCGGGCCTGCGTGCCCTCGGCCAGTCCCTCGCGCGCGAGTTCAGCCCACAGGGCATCCATGTCGCACACGTGGTCGTCGATGGCGGCATCGACGGCGAGCGCATGAAGAGCCGCGCGCCCGACTATGTCGAGCGAGTGGGCGCCGACGGCCTGATCGGCCTCGACGGCCTCGCCGAAACCTACCGCTTCCTCTATCGCCAGCCCCGCAACGCCTGGACCCAGGAGATCGACCTCAGGACCCACAAGGAGCCGTTCTAGTCGGCCTATTGGCGCAAATGCGCCGTCGCAGGTGATCCCGCCTGCGCGGGATTTGCGCTAGACGCGGACGCAGTCGAGCAGGTGCTGGGTGTAGGGGTGCCTCGGCGTCGCGAACAGTGCGTCGGTGTCGTTGACCTCGACGATGCGCCCGGCGCGCATGACGGCCACCTTGTCGCAATAGTGCGCCGCGATACCGAGATCACCCGTGATGATCAGGCGCGCCGTGCCCGCGCTCTCGGCGAGCGCGCGCGTGAGGTCGAGCACCTGGCGCTGGATCGTGACATCGAGGCCCGCTGTAGGCTCATCCGCGATTAGAAGCCGCGGCTGATACATGAGCGCCATCGCGAGGCAGACGCGCTGCGCCATCCCGCCACTCAGCTCGTGCGGGAAGGCCGAGAGGCGCTGCGCCGGGTCCGTGATCCCGACCATCTCCAATAGCTCCACCGCGCGTCTCTCCGCGTCCTTGCGACCGATCTTCTCGTGCGCCTGAAGCGCGCTCCGTAGCATGTCGCCGACATTGGTGAGCGGGTTGAGCTGCGACTTTGCGTTGGGCAGGATCGCCGCGATCTCCGTGGTGCGGAGCGCTCGCAGCGCGCGCTTTTCCATGCGCAGGAGATCCCTGTCGAGATAGCGCACCTCACCGTCGGTCACGATCAGCTCGGGCGGCAAGAGCTGCAAGACAGAGCGGACGAGGACCGACTTGCCAGAGCCCGATTCACCGACGATGCCCATGCTCTCGCCCGCACCGAGACCGATATCGATGTCGCTGAGCAACGCCGCCTTGCTGTCGAACGCCGCGACACCCAAACGCTCGACCCGCAGAACCGGCTCCGGCCCCTCCTTCAGCAGCACGGTCGGGGCCTCGCGCCTGGCGGCCACATCGTCGTCGCCGCCGACCTCGAGCGCGGCGGTGCGCCGCCGGTCGTCGTCCTTGCGCACGGCGCGCGGCTCCATCGCCTGGGTCAGAATCTCGCCGAAGACGCCGAAGGAGAACACCACGACGCCGAGCATGAGGCCGGGGATCAGCGCGGGCCACCACTGGCCGATCTCGAGATATTTCGCGCCGGAGGCGATCATCGCACCGAGCTCGGGCGTCGGCGGCTTGACGCCGGCGCCGACGAAGCTCAGCCCCGCCGTGAGCAGGATCGCGAAGCCGACAGTTACCGAGACCTGCACGATTACGGTCGGCACGGCGTTCGGCAAAACGTGGCGGAAGCCGATCCGCACCTCCTTGTTGCCGACCGCCTTGGCGGCCTCCGCAAAGGGGCGCTGCACCAAAGAGAGCACGTCCGAGCGCACGATTCTGACGAAGACGGGCGTGTTCACGAATGCGATGGCAATGATGATGTTGACGATATTGCCCCCGAAGACCGCGACGAGCACCATCGCGAAGACGAACACGGGGAACGACTGGATCACCTCCAGCACGCGCATGAACACTTCGGCGAAGGCGGTCGAGCGGGCACCGCCGCGGCTTTCGTAGAGCGCGACGATCACCCCGAGGGGCGCGCCGAGGAACACCGAGATCGCGGTCGCGACGACGCCGATCACGACATCGGTGCGGGGTGCGGCGAGCACGCGCGAAAAGATGTCGATGCCGTTCTCGTCCGTGCCGAACCAATGCTTCGGCCCGGGCGGCAGAAGCCGGTTGGCCGGATCCGCGATCTCGGTCGGAAACGGTGCAACCCACGGGCCGATGATGGTGAGGATGATGATGCCGAAGAAGATGAAGAGGACCAGAAGCTGCAGCACCAGCTGCCACCAAGGCAGCGAGCGGAGCAAGCGTTCGATCCGGCGCAGCATTGCCTCGACCGCCCCGCTAGCCCTGCGTCGCGCCGATCTTGATGCGCGGATCCATCGCGAAATGGACCAGGTCGACCGCAAGGTAGACCAGCATCGTGAAGATCGCCGCGAAGCAGACGAAGCCCTGGATCGGCGCGTAATCGGCGGTGACGATCGCGTTGACCGCGTACTGCCCGAGCCCGGTGTAGTTGAACACCCGCTCGACCAGAACCGCGCCGCCGAGCAAGAACATCACGACCACGCCGGTGATCACGAGCGTCGGCCCGGCGGCGACCCGCGCGGCGCGCACCAGGACGACGCGCGGCGCGAGGCCTATGGCCTCGGCGTAGGTCGTGAAATCCGCCTTGAGCGCGTTCTCCATCTGGCTGCGCAGCATCTTGAAGATCGGCGCGCCGTAGACGAAGGCGAGCGTGAAGACCGGCATGATCAGATGCAGCAGGCCTGAGGTGAACACCTCCATGTCGCCTGCGATCAGCGAGTCGATCAGGATCGAGCCGGTCACGAACGGCGGCTCGAAATCGAGAATGCCGAGCCGGCCCTCCGGCCCCGGCAGGATCTCCGGCGCCCAGAGGCCGCCCGCGCCCGCGAACAAGCAGAAGATGAGCACGAGGCCCAGCAAGAAGTCGGGGAGCGCACCGGCCAGCATGCCGTAGCCGAAGGTGATGTATTTCGGCACGCGCACGAGCCAGCTGCGCGTGCGGCTCGCGGTGATGATCGCGAGCGGCACGAGCACGATGAACACCAGGACCAGCGCGAGCACGATGAGCTCGAGGGTCACCGGGATACGGTTGATCAAATCGTCGATGACTTGGGTGCCGTTGACCCACGACTCGCCGAGATCGCCCTGAAACGCGTTTTCGAGCCAGATCACGTACTGCTCGTGGATCGGCCGATCCAGGTACATCTTCTCGCGCAGCGCTTGCACCGAGGATTCGGGGGCCAGCGGTCCGAGCGAGAGGCGCGCCGGATCACCCGGCAGAAGCCGGACCAGCACGAAGGTGATGAACGAGATCAGAAAGACCTGGGGAATGAGGAAGAGAAAGCGGCGGCCGATATAGATTGCGAGGCGCATGACGATCCGGCGCTACGCAGAGTGGAGCCGGTGCTCGGCAGAAAGGGCGAGCGGCGACACCCGGGTGCCGCCGCTCGGAAAGACCGCGGTCATGCGCGCTCGTTCCCCCGCCGAGGCGCCTTGACCGATGCCGTCAGTCGGCGATCGACATTTCGCCGACGTGATAGTACTGCGTCGTGTACCAGCGGAAATTGCTCACCTTGCGCGAGAGACCGACGGCGAAGTAGTGCTCGCCGATCCAGCCCACGCCGGCCAGGTCGTGAATATGCTCCTGGATGCCGGCATGGGCCGCGATGCGCGCCTCGGCATCCACCACGCCTTCCGCGTCCTTCAGGATCTGGTCGACCTTCGGATCGGAGAAGTTGTGGTAGTTGACGAGCGCGCCGGTCGGCCACACCAGCTTCAACGCGTAGTTGATGTCGGGCTGGATCGGCATGTCGGTCCAGATCGCGAGCGAGCCCTGCTTGCTCATGACCTTGTCCGAATGCGCCGCGACGGGGAGCTTCTTCAGCGAGAGGTTGATGCCCGCCTCCTTGAAGGAGCTCTGTAGAAGGATCGAGATCGCTTCCTGCGTCGCATCGCCCGCGTTGAACTCGAGCTCGGCATCGAAGCCATCCGGGAAGCCGGCCTCCGCCAGCAACGCCTTCGCCTTCGCCGGGTTGTAGTCATACTTCAAATGACCCTCGTAACCCGGATAGGTGCTCGGCATCGGGCCCTGCCAATGGTTCATCATGCCGTGATAGATGTCCTTGATGATGGCATCACGGTTGATGAGGTGGTTGATCGCCTGGCGCACCTTGACGTTGTCGTAGGGCGGCAGGGTGTTGTTGATCATCACCCACATGGACTGGTTGCCGCGCACCGCGACACCGCGGGCGTTGGGATCGTCCGAGAGCGCCTTGATCTCGTCGGGCGTCAGACCCTCGGCCATGTCGACCTTGCCTTGCTTGAGCAGCGAGACGCGGTTCGCCGATTCCGGCACGACGACATAGATGATGCGCTTGATCTCGGGCGCGCCACGCCAGTAGTTCTCGTTGGCCTCCATCACGACGCGCTTGCCGGCGGTCCATTCGGTCACCCGATAGGCCCCGAAGCCGCCGCCATTGGTCGCGACCCACTTGTCGCCCCAGGGGTCGTCTTCGGTCGCGTTCTTCATGATCTCGGTCGAATCGAGCCAGGCATTGTAGTAGTTGGTCAGGCCCTTGCAGGCGAGCGGCATGCCGGCCGACGAGGTCACTTCGACGGTGTATTGGTCGATCTTCGCGTAGCCGCCGCTCTCGGGCGGATTGATGGTCTGCCCCGGCATGTTGAGCAGGAACTCGAGGAAGTTGTTGATCGCGCCGGTCGCCTTGCCGCGCTCGATCCGCCACAGAATGTCGTCGGCGGTAAACTCGTTGCCCCATGGCGAGATCACGCCCTTGCGAATGTGATAGATGGCGCGCTTGCCGCCTGGCTCCAGCTCGCATTTCTCGATGATGCCCGGCTCGAGTTTCGCCTGCCCCTGATAGTCGGGATATTTGAAGCCCGGGATCGTCGAGGGGTCCCAGGACGCGCCGGTCGAATAGGGGAAATCGACCCATTCCCAGCTCATCCCGTCCTCGAGAACCTGGGCGCCCATCGACCAGGTCTGCGGGCTCACATGTTTGTCGAGGTCGATCCCTTGCGGCAGGCCCGGGATGGCAATCACCATCGTGTCCTTGGCCGCAGCCGGCGCGGACGTCAATGCCGCCGCAGCAAGCAGCGCCGCGGCCGCAATCGAGCCGAGCCCAAGCTTCGCGATACCTCCCAGTGTCATCGTCGTCTCCCAGCTATGTTTCATTCGTTGCAGGATCGACCAGCCATGGCCGCCCTGGCGCGCGCAGCACGCATCGTCGGCGCATCCTAAAACAAACGCTCGTTAACTCAAGCGGCCCAGCGAGGGGTCGCTCAGCCCGCGCGCGCACCGGCGCCCATCGATGCGGCCACCTGATCCCAGCGCCGGCACGCCGAAAAATGCCGCGCCTCGACCTCGACCAGGGGCGGCACCGCATCCTGGCACGGCGTCTCGCGGATCGGACAGCGCCCGTAGAGCGGGCACTCGGGCTTCGGGTTGATCGCGGTCGGGATCTCCCCCTCGATCACATAGGGGTCGGGGCGCCGTCGCGGATCGGGAAACAGCACCGCGGAGAGCAGCGCCCGGCTATAGGGATGGCGCTGATCGTCCATGATGACCTCGGTCGGCGCGTGCTCGATGATGTGCCCGAGATACATGATCGCGATGCGGTGGCTGATCTTCGCGACCGAGGTGAGGTCGTGCGAGATGAAGATGTAGGCGGTCTCGGTCTCCGTCTGGATCGCGCGCAGCAGGTCCAGAATTTCCGACCGCGCCGAGGGGTCGAGCATGGAGGTCGGCTCGTCGAGCACCACGAATTCCGGCCGGGTCACGAGCGCGCGCGCGACCCCGACGCGTTGCTGCTCGCTCGCCGTCAAATCAGCCGGATAGTAGCTGAACACGTGGCTCTCCAGCCCGACGCGCTCGAGCATCTCGCCGACCCGTGTTTGTCGCTCCGCGCGCTCGACACCGTGCAGCGCGAGCGGCTCGTCGACGGTCTGCGAGACCGTGAGGCGCGGGTTGAGCGAGCCGAACGGATCCTGAAACACGAGCTGCATGCGGGCGCGTAGGACCCGAAGCTCGCTCGGCCCGAGCCCGCTGATCTCCACACCGTCGAGCGTAACCGACCCCTCGGTGGGTTCGATCAGGCGCAGCACGCAGCGGCCGACCGTGGTCTTGCCCGATCCGCTTTCGCCCACCAAGCCCAGCGTCTCGCCCCGCTCAAGCGAGAAGGACACGTTGTTGACCGCGATCAAATCGGCATCCTTGCCGACGTTGAACACCTTGGTGAGGTTCTTGACCTCAAGCAGCGCCACCGACTGGTCTCCCCTCAGCGCACCCCCTGCGAGCCTGGCTCGCCCGGAGCAGCACCTCCCCTATCGCATCGCCCGCGGCGCGGCAACCTCGTCGGGCCCCGGCTGCCGAGAGACCGCTGGATCTGATCATCCGCGCAACCGGCAACAGACGAGCGCGACGCACCCATCCAACCGCGCGCCACCGGCCGCCCGGCGCCACGCGTCGCGCCGTCTTCTTGTGCGGGCCGGTCCCGCCCGGATCAACTGAGAATTCTCACCGACGAGGCGGCGTGGCCGCTAGCCGGGCGGCAGCCCGCAGGTCAGGCCGCCGTCGATCGTGAGCGCGATCCCCGTGATCCAGCTGGCCTCGTCGGAGGCGAGATAAAGAAAGCCGTTGGCGATGTGGCGCGGTTCGCCCAACCCGAGGGGATGCGCCTTCTCGAGCTTGGCCATGAACGCGTCCGGATCGTCGAGCTGCGACATGTGGTAGGCGACCATCGGCGTCGGCGTCCACCCCGGGCAAACGCAGTTCACACGGATGTTGTGCGCCGCGCCGTCGAGGGCCATGCACTTGGTGAGCATCACGGCAGCGCCCTTCGAGGCACCGTAGGCGACCTGCCCCGGTGTGCCGATGAGCCCCGCGATCGAGGCGGTGTTCAGGATCACGCCGCCGCCGCGCGCCTCGAGGTGCGGCCAGATCGCCTTCGAGGCCCGATAGATGCTCTTCACGTTGACATCGAGCTGGCGGTCCCAGTCCGCGCCGTCGACATCGGTGAGGGTGCCGACGACCGCTTGCCCGGCATTGTTGATGAGCACGTCAACATGCCCGAGCGCCTCGATTGCCCGCGCGATCATCGCGGCGACGTCGTCGTCACGCATGACATCGGCGGTGATGGCCACGGCGCGGCCGCCGGCGGCCTCGATCTGGCCGACCGTCGCGCGGTTCTCATCGGCTTGCACGTCGACGCACGCGACCTGGGCGCCCTCCTCGGCAAAGCGCAACGCGGTCGCCTGGCCGATGCCGGAGGCCGCGCCCGTGATGATCACCCGTTTGCTGTCGAGCCGCATGCGCCCGTCCCCTCTTGGTTCGCCTTCCGGGCCTGCCCTAACACGACGGCGGCCTGGAAGCGGTTGACTCGCGCGAGGCACAAACGATAGGCGAGAAGAGCGGAAGCGGGCAACGGAGCGACGGAATGGCATGCGCCGGCAAGACCGTGATCGTCACGGGCGCCGGCCGCGGTATCGGACGCGAGATCGCGCGCCGGCTTGCCGCGGCGGGCGCCCATGTGCTGGTCGCCGATCTCGACAGCGAGCGGGCGGAAACCGCGGCGCGCGAGATCCGCGATACAGGTGGCCAAGCCGCGGCAGCTGCCGCCGACGTCGGCGATCCGGCTGCGGTTGCGGGCCTCTTCGACACCGCACGGACGGTGTTCGACGGCCGCCTCGACGTGCTCGTGAACAATGCGGGGATCGCCCACCATGGCGCGTTCCTCGAGCTGCCCTTGGCAGACTGGGAAAGGCTGCTGCGCAACAACCTGACGAGCGTGTTTCTGTGCGGCCAGGCGGCGGCGCGCATCATGGTCGGGCAGGGCGCGGGACGGATCATCAACATCGGCTCGATATCCGGACAACGCGGGAGCTATGGCCGCACCGCCTACGGCGTCGCCAAGGCCGGCATCCATCAGCTCACCCGCATCATGGCGGTCGAGCTTGGCCCGCGCGGCATCACGGTCAACACGATCGCGCCCGGCCCGATCGACACCGGCATCACCACCTTCGGGCCCGACCAGGAGCGGCGCTATTTGGAGCGCATCCCGCTCGAGCGCTTCGGCCTCGCGCGCGACATCGCGGGGGTCGCGGTGTTCCTGGCGGGCGACGATGCCGCCTACATGACCGGCACTGTGGTCAATGTCGATGGCGGCTTCGATGCCGCGGGACTGATCTTCAGCTACGACGAGCTGGTCACGGTCAAGAGCGACGTGCGCGACGAGACCAAGAGCGACTGAGCGGGCCCCAAAAGCGCGTCGAAGGAAGCGCCGCCGATAAATTACCGCAATACTGCTACAAAAGACATGCTAATTGCTTACGCACAGTAAATCGATGAGATCTTACGAAGGGATAATGACTCGACAAAACATCTAGCCAATGCTTCATTCTTGGTGGGAGTCAAAGCCACGGAAGCAACATAGGCCACGAAACCCGAGGAACGGGTCCACGGAGCGAGAGCGGGAGAACCCACAATTATGCTCAGTCACATGGGTCTAGGCCGAACTGCGCGATCGGGAGTGAAGCTCTTTCGCGGTTCGGCTCATAAAACGGGGGCGGGATGGAGATTGGGAGTCCTGTGCGCCGGTTTTCTGTTGGTCAGCGTGCTATCGCCCCTTCAATCCAAGGCCGACTTCATCATCCAGTTTGAGCGGGACCTAGATGCGGCGGGAGGCTCCGAGGTCGGTTTCCAGACCTACGATACCCTTGCGGACCTTGCTGCCAACAACACCGCCGACGTGTTTTTCTCACCGATCGATGTGTTGGCACCCTTCAGCACGACCGGTCTGGCATTCGATGGCAATCAATACATCATCCAGTTTGAGCGGGACCTAGATGCGGCGGGAGGCTCCGAGGTCGGTTTCCAGACCTACGATACCCTTGCGGACCTCGCTGCCAACAACACCGCCGACGTGTTTTTCTCACCGATCGATGTGTTGGCACCCTTCAGCACGACCGGACTGGCATTCGATGGCAATCAATACATCATCCAGTTTGAGCGGGACCTAGATGCGGCGGGAGGCTCCGAGGTCGGTTTCCAGACCTACGATACCCTTGCGGACCTCGCTGCCAACAACACCGCCGACGTGTTTTTTTCACCGATCGATGTGTTGGCACCCTTCAGCACGACCGGGCTGGCATTCGATGGCAATCAATACATCATCCAGTTTGAGCGGGACCTAGATGCGGCGGGAGGCTCCGAGGTCGGTTTCCAGACCTACGATACCCTTGCGGACCTCGCTGCCAACAACACCGCCGACGTGTTTTTCTCACCGATCGATGTGTTGGCACCCTTCAGCACGACCGGTCTGGCATTCGATGAGAGCAAGGGTGTTGAGATTCCGGAGCCCTCTTCGTTGGCTCTGCTGGGTCTCGGTCTGGCCATCATCGCCTATCGGCGTTTGAGAGCGGCGGCGCGCGAACCCCTGGCGTGATCGCGCAACCGTGCTCTCCTACTCCCGTGGCAGCAGCTCCATCAGTGCTCGGCGGAGCGTCCTGCAGCCGCGTTTGAGGCCCTAACTAGAGCGGCGGCGCGATCCCAAGGCCGCCGAGGCCGGGTTTGCCGCGCTCTTCCCGGACGCCACGGCCGTTCCAGACTGAGCCACGACGCGTCCGTTCACCACTCTTCAACCGATTGCGCGCGAGACTCGCGCAGTCGAATAAACCACGCAGGCGGACATCGACCTTCAGGGACGTACTGGAGGAGAGCCATGCCCGCCGCCACCCAGCATCAAGACTATCTGGATCTCGCCGCCTTCGACGTAAGCCCGGAGCACGGCTTCTTGCCGTCGCCCGACCCGGCGACGTCTTTGCCCGCCGCCTTCGCGGCCTGGGACGAGACCGCCGCCACGCTGCCGAAACTGCTCTCGGCCGGCGGCATCCGCGCCCGCCTCGAACCGCTGCCCGCGTTTCCGGTCGATCAGCTGCGCGAGCCGGCCGCGCTCCGCCGCGCGATGATGGTGCTTTCGTATTTGGGTCACGCCTATGTTTGGGGCGACGAGCCGCCCGCCACGCACATTCCGGCGGGCCTTGCGGTGCCCTGGTGCGCGGTGGCCACGCGGCTCGGCCGCCCGCCGGTTCTCTCCTACGCCTCCTATGCGCTGGACAATTGGCGGCGTATCGATCCGACCGGCCCGGTCGCTCTCGGCAATATCGCGATCCAGCAGAATTTTCTCGGGGGTGCCGACGAGGACTGGTTCATCGCCGTTCATGTCGACATCGAGGCCAAGGCCGCGCCGCTGCTCGCCGCCGTCCCGTCGGCGCTCGCTGCCGTGTCACGTCAAGACACCGCGCAGCTCACCGAAGCCCTCGCCACGGTCGGCGCGGCGCTCGCCGGCATGGTCGCGGTGCTGAAGCGCATGCCGGAGCAATGCGACCCTTACGTCTACTATCACCGTGTCAGACCCTATATTCACGGCTGGAAGAACCATCCGGCGCTGCCCGATGGGGTGATCTACGAGGGCGTCGAGGCCTTGGGCGGCTCCGCCCAGCGGTTCCGCGGTGAATCGGGGGCCCAAAGCGCCATCGTTCCGGTCATCGACGCGCTGCTCGGGGTATCGCATGCCGACGATCCCCTGCGCGCCTATCTGCGGGAAATGCGCGCCTACATGCCGCCCGCGCATCGCGCGCTGATCGGCGCCGTCGAGACCGCCGACCCGGTGCGCAGCTTCGTCGAGGAGGCGGCACCGGACGACGGCGCCCTCGGTGACGCCTACAACCATTGCATCGACGGGCTCGACGCGTTCCGCACCGTCCACCTGGAGTTCGCCGCGCGCTATATCCATGCCCAGGCCGAGACCGACAGCGCCAACCCCACCGAGGTCGGGACCGCCGGCACGCCCTTCATGGCCTACCTCAAGAAGCATCGCAACGAGAGCGCGGCCCATCGCGTCAACGCCGCTTGAGCCGCGGCCGCGCGCCGGCGCGATTTGCCCTTTGTTAACCACGCGGTAAGCCGGTGGCTCCTAGCATGCGACGCCCACATCCCTGGAGCGAGCCGCATGCCTGAAGCCGCACCCCTCGAAACCCCGACGGACGCCGCCCTGTCCGACACCCTGCGCGATGAAATCGAACGCGGGATTCAGTTGTTTCAGTCCGGCGATCTGGATGCCTCGGCACGCGCCTTCGAAGGCGTGATCGCGCAAGAACCCGCGCAGCCCGAGGCGCTCCATATGCTCGGCGTCGTCGCGCAGCGCCGCGGCGCAACCGCCGAGGCGATCGAGCTTCTGGAGAGCGCGCTCGCGGTCGATCCCGACAACGCGACCTACCTCAACAATCTCGGCACCGCGCAGCTGGGCGATCGCCGGATCGCCGAGGCCGAGGCGACCCTGCGCCGGGCAATTGCGAGCCGCCCGCTCTATGCGGGCGCCCATTACAATTTGGCCAACGTGCTCCGCGCCGGCGGCCGCACCGACGAGGCGATCGCAGCCTATCGAGAGGCGCTCGGCGTCGACCCCGCGTTCGCGGACGCGCACATCAACCTCGCCGTCGCCCTGCTCGAGACGGGAGCGCCCGCGGATGCCGAGCGGCATGCGCGCGAAGCCACCCTGCTGGCCCCGGCATCCGGTGTCGCGCATGGCGCGCTTGCCGCGGTCTCCCTGGCGTGCGGCGAGCTAAAAACGGCGATATCCGAGGGCCGGCGCGCCCTCGACCTCGAGCCGCACCTTCCCGAGCCGCGCCTGACCCTCGGCGAGGCCTATCTTCTCAGCGGCGAGCTGGAGGCCGCGCTCGTCTGGCTCCGCGATGCCGCGACCTGCATGCCCGATCGCGCGGAGGCTCACAACAGCCTTGGCATCGCGCTCACCGAGACTGGCGCACAGGATGAGGCGGAGGCCGCCCTGCGGCGCGCGCTGGCGATCAATCCGGCCCTCGCCGAGGCCCATAGCAACCTCGCCCATGTCTTGCTTCTACGCGATGAACCGGAGGAATCGACGCAGCATGCTTGGCGCGCGATCGAGCTCGTGCCCGAATTCGCCTCGGCTTGGCTCAATCTCGGCGCGAGCTTGCTCGTGCTCGGCCAGCCGACAGAGGCCCTGACCGCCACGCAGCGCGCGCTCCAGATCACGCCGGACTCGCTCGAGGGGAAGACCACGCTCGCCGCCTGTCTCGATGCGCTCGGCCGCGCGGATGAAGCGCTCGCCGCGGCGGAGGCCGCGCTTGCGATCAATCCCGATCACGCGCCGGCGCGCTACAATCAGGCGCTCGCGCTCCTGACCAGGGGCGCCTACGCCGAGGGCTTCGCCGCCTACGAAGCGCGGCTCTCGCTCGGCTCGGACGCGACGAGCCGCTTCAGCGCGCCGATGTGGAATGGCGACCGGCTCGCCGGCAAGACGATCTTGCTGCACGCCGAGCAGGGCTATGGCGACACCATCCAGTTCATCCGCTTCGTCCCGCGCGTGGTGAAGCAAGGCGGCCGCGTGCTGGTCGCCTGCCAGCCCCCGCTGAAACGCCTCCTCCAATCCATGCCCGAGATCGAGACCGTGGTGAGCTTCGACGATCCCGTGCCGCCCTTTGATACGCACGCGCCCATCGCGAGCCTGCCCGCGATCCTCGGCACGACCCTCGACATGGTGCCCGCGGATGCCCCCTATCTGAGCGCGCCGGCCGATGCCGCGCCGCTCGAGGCGCCCGCCGATGCACGCCTCAAGGTCGGCCTCGCATGGGCCGGGGGCATGGCGAACCGGATCAACCGCCGCCGCTCCTGCCCGCCGGGCGCCCTCGCGCGCCTGCTCGAGGTGCCCGACGTCGCGTTCTACAATCTTCAGATCGGCCCGAATGCGGGCGACCTGGCCGCGGCGGGCCTCGGCGAGCGGGTTATCGATCTCTCCGCGCGCATCGATGACTTCGCCGACACGGCGGCCGTGATCGCCGATCTCGACCTCGTGATCACGATCGACACCGCCGTCGCCCATCTTGCCGGTGCGCTCGGCAAGCCGGTCTGGACGATGCTCTCCTATGGCGGCGATTGGCGCTACATGCGCAATCGGAGAGACAGCATCTGGTATCCGACCATGCGGGTCTTTCGGCAGCCGGAACCCGGTGACTGGGCGAGCCTGATCGGCACGGTGCGGACGGCGCTCGTCGACTTCAAGCCCTAGCCGCGGGTATCATCCGCGCCGGCATGATCCACGCGAGGCCGGCATGACACCCGATGCGATCAGCGAAGCCAGCACGACCTTCGCGCGCGCCCGGCTCGAGCGAACGCGCATCGACGCGCTCCCGCCGCGCTGCCGCCCGCCCGACCTCGCCGGCGCCTACCACATCCAAGCGGCGCTCGCGGACCGCCTCGCCGCGCCGCTCGGCGCGGTCTGCGGCTACAAGATCGGCTGCACGACGCCGGTGATGCAGGCCTATCTCGAGATCCCCCATCCTTGCGCCGGCGTGCTGCACGCGGGCCAGCAGCACACCGGCGAGGCGCACCTGCCGCATGCGGCGTTCGTGCGCCCGGGCGTGGAGTGCGAGATCGCGGTGCGCATCGGCACGACACTCGCACCGGCGGACGCGCCGTTCGACGACGCGGCGATCGCGCGCGCCGTCGAAGGGTGCATGGCCGCGATCGAGATCGTCGACGACCGCTACGTCGACTATCGCGCGCTCGACACGCCGACACTCGTCGCCGACGACTTCTTCAACGCGGCGTCGGTCATCGGTGAGGCGCGCACCGATTGGCGCGCGCCGGATATCCCGGCGCTTGCGGGCAGGATGACGATCAACGGCACCGAGGTCGGCCGCGGCACCGCTGCGGACGTCATGGGCCACCCGTTTCGGGCGCTCGCCTGGCTCGCCTCGAGCCTCGCCGAACGCGGCATCGCGCTCGAGGCCGGCGCAATCGTGCTCACCGGCAGCGTTGTCGAGACCCATTGGGTCGGACCCGGCGACCACGTGCGCGTCGCGATCGAGGGCCTCGGCGAAGCATCGGTCGTGTTCGAGTCTTAGACTAGCGCTCGTCAAAGCCGCGCGCGATCAGCCCGCCGATCACGATCATCTCGGGGATCACCCGCGCGAAATCGTCGAGCGTCTCGCGCAGCCTCATCGCGTCGGGCGGCGCCGGCCGGCCGGCCGCGAAATCCGTCTCACGTGCGCGCGCTTCGAGCGCGGCGACCGGCCCGTCCGCGCGGCGGCTCAAATCCTCGACGGCGGCCGCGAACGCCCCGTCGGCGAGCACCGGCGCGATCGCCTCGGCGGCGGCGGCGAGAAACGCCGGCCAATGGGCGAGATGGCGATAGAGGCTCGGCACGATCGCGGGCGTCGCGCCAAGCAACGGCCGCAGGCGCGCCTGCAGCGCATCCGGCATGTCGGCGTAGGCGACCATCGGCGGCAGCGCCGGATAGCGCGCCGCGATCGTGATCCCGCCCGTCACCGCCTCGGGCGCGCCCGCGCGCGCGGCCTCGGGCGCTTCCAGCAGGCGCCGCAGGGTGCGTGCCGCGATGAGGTTTTGCGGATTGGCGGTGTTGAACGCAGCGGCGACATAGCGGATTGCCGCGACGTCGATCGGGCGGAGATCGAGTGCGGCCGCCGCCGGCAATGCGAGCGCCGGCAATGCGGTCGGCCCCTCGGCCAGCGTATCCGCGGCTGCGGCGACCGTCCCGTCGCGCATCGCCGGGCCGAGCGCGGACCACGCCCAAGCGAGCGTCCCCGGCAGGGCGCCGAGATGCCGGTAGATCAGCGCGACCATCGGCACGCGGTTGGTCGCGACGATCTCCGCGAAGATCGCCTTCTCAATGCCGGTCGCCTCGGCAACCGGCAGCTCGGGCAAAGCGTTTGCCATCGTCGTCCCGTCTCTTGCGCCATCCTATAATGGCGCGCCGGCAGCGTCTTCCGCCGGCCTGACGCGGGGAGGCAAATCAATGGCAGGCACGGTTGAACGAGACCTCGTGGGCCACGGCGCCCAGCCACCCACGATCGCCTGGCCCGGCGGCGCGCGGCTCGCGGTCTCCGTCGTGGTCAACTACGAGGAAGGCTCGGAATATTGCCACGCGATGGGCGACACCGACCAAGAGGCGGTGACCGAGTTCGGCGCCTACGCGGTGGCGCCCGAGATCCGCAACCTCGCGATGGAATCGATGTACGAATATGGTTCGCGCGCCGGCGTCTGGCGCGTCTTGCGGACCCTGGAGGAGACCGGCGTGCCCTCCACCTTCTACGCCTGCGCCGTCGCCTTCGAGCAGAACCCGGCGGTCGCCCGCGCCGTGGTCGACGGCGGCCACGAGGTGTGCAGCCACGGCTACCGCTGGGAGGAGGTGTTCCGCTATTCGCGCGAGGAGGAGCGTGAGCGCATCAGGCGCGCGGTTGAGTCCTTCAAGCGCACCACGGGCACGCGCCCGGTCGGCTGGTATTGCCGCTTTGGCCCAAGCGTGCACACCCGAGAACTGGTCGTCGAGGAGGGCGGCTTTCTCTACGATTCGGATGCCTACAACGACGACGTGCCCTATTTCGTCGAGGTCAACGGGACGCGCCACCTCGTGGTGCCCTATGCCGGCGACATCAACGATTTCCGCTTCTGGACGTCGCCCGGCTTCATCACCGCGGAGCATTTCTTCCAGTACATGCGCGACAGCTTCGACACGCTCTACGCCGAGGCGGCGACGCATCCGAAGATGATGTCGGTCGGCCTTCACGCCCGCATGATCGGCCGCCCCGGCCGCATCGGCGCACTCCGCCGCTTCATCGACTACGCGAAGGGCCATGAAGGCGTCTGGTTCGCCACCCGCGAGCAGATCGCGCGTCATTGGATCGAAAACGCGGGCTAGGGGGCGCCGCGTCGAAATCGTCTGGCGCTTCACGCAACCTTGCGATATCGATTGGCGCCGTCGCGAGTCGCCTTTCTTTGTGGCTGAATCACCGCTCAAACCGCACGGCGAAGGGCGTCGCGTGGTTGCCGCACCGCGATGAGTTTACGTTCTGTTAACCATCGGGTGCGTATGGACGCGGAACCGGACGTGCCCAGCATCGTCCGGACTTGTTGAGTGATCTCTCTCGAAGCCAAGCACGAAGGAAAGCACATGACCGTCACGAAAACCCAGCTAGCAGACGCCTATGCCGCAGCCCTGACCAAGGAGCTCGGTAAAAAATGGGACTGCGAGTTCAGCCGTCGGGACGCGAGCCAGTTCATGGATCTCCTGTGGCCGGTCATCTCCCAGCTCGCGCTCAAGGACACCAGGAAGCGCACCCCCGGCAGTGTGCCGCTCGGGCAGATGGGTCGTCTCAAGATGCGCTACAAGGCCGCGACCAAGGCGCGCAAGGGCACGAACCCCTTCACCGGCGAGCCGACCACCTTCAAGGCCAAACCGGCGACGCTGCAGCCGCGTTTCACCGCCGGAAAGGCGCTCAAGGACGAGGCGAGCAAGTACTGCAGGACCAAATTGAAATAGGGCCCGAGAAACCCCGCGCCCAAGGCGGGGCCGCCCCTATAACGCCCCGACCGCGGACTCGCATGCCTCCAGCGTTTCGCCCACATCGGCGTCGGTGTGGGCAAGCGACACGTAGAATTTCGAATCGCCCTTGAAGACGCCGCGCTCGCGCAAGAGCGCGTTGAAGCGTGTGAGCGTGGCGGCGTCGCCTTTCGCGGCGCTGCGGTAGTCGTGTGCTGCCTCGACGCCGAAGATGACGTCGAAAAGCGGGTCGTCGCCCGACACGACGGCGGTGATGCCGGCGCCGCGCAGGATCGCGGCCAAACCCTCTTTGATTGCACGACCGGTCTCGAAGAGCTGGTCGTAGGCGCCCGGACGCTTGAGCACCGCGAGTGTCGCGAGGCCGGCGACGGCGGCGACCGGGTTGCCGCTCAGCGTGCCGATCATGGGCACGAAGCGACCCTCCGGCGCGGCCCTCTTGTCGAAGTGCGCCATGATCGCGTCGGAGCCGGCGATCGCGGCCAAGGGGAAGCCGCCGCCGATGGTCTTGCCGAGCGCGCAGAGGTCGGGCGTGACACCGTAATAGGCCTGGGCGCCGCCATAGGCGAAGCGAAAGCCCGTGACCACCTCATCGAAGATGAGCGGCACGTCGTAGTCGGCCGTGACGTCGCGCAGCGCCTGCAGGAAGCCCGGGGCCGGCGGGATGAGCCGCTGAAACGGCTCGACGATCACGCCCCCGAGTTCGTCGTGGTGTTCCTTGATGAGGCTCTTCACGGTCTCCGCATCGTTGAACGGCGCGATCAGCATCTCATCGCGGAGCGACTCGGGAATGCCCGCCGCATCGGGAGTGGCCTGCGGGAAATTGCCCGGCTGCGCGGGCGCCATGCTCATGAGTGCATAATCGCTCATGCCGTGGAAGCCGCCTTCGAACTTGAGGATCTTGTCGCGCCCCCGATAGGCGCGGGCGACGCGCATGGCGTAGAACGTCGCCTCCGATCCGGTGCTCACGAAACGCACCTTGTCGGCACAGGCGACGGCATCGACGATCTCGGCGGCGAGCGCGATCGCGGGCTCGTTGTCGGCAAAGAACGTCGTGCCACGGGGCACCTGCGCCATCACGGCCTCGGTCACCTCGGGGTGCGCGTGACCGAGGATCATCGGGCCCGAGCCCATCAGGTAGTCGATATATTCGTTGCCGTCGGCGTCCCACACGCGGCTGCCGCGCCCTTCGCGGATGACCGCCTCGAAGCCGAGATTGCCGAAGCCGCCCGCCGGCAGGACGCGATGGGCATCGTGTGACAGCGTGTTCTCGCCTTGGCTCATTTTGGTGGCGCTCATAGCCTGCTCCCGTGTGTTCGCCGCCGATCCTGATTCCGGCCCGATCCTGCCTTGCTCCGCGCCCCCCGTCGAGCCGATGATGCGCCGCGGGCATTGCCATGCTCCTGCACGGCGCGATCGAACGGCGGTCGCCGCAACGCTGCGATGAGACGAAAGGGAGGCTATGAACCGGAACAGCAACCGCGTGTGGCGCCTCAAAGCGCGGCCGACGGGCCTTCTCAAAGACTCGGATTTCGAATGGTGCACGGAACCGGTGCCGACGGTCGGGCCGGGCCAGGTTCTGGTCCGCACGCTCTATGTCTCCCTCGATCCGACTCACCGGATCTGGGCGAGCGATATGGATCAATACATGCCGCCGGTGGAAATCGGCGCGGTCATGCGCGCCGGCGCGATTGCCGAGGTGGTCGAATCGACCGTGCCCGCCTTCACCCCGGGTGACTTGGTGATCGGTCTCATGGGCTGGCAGGATTTCACGCTGGTCGACGAGCCCGAAACCCTCGCCATGCTGCAGCCGCAACCCGGCGTGCCGCTCGCCGCGCACATGGGCCCGCTCGGCTTCATCGGCGCCACCGCCTATTTCGGCGTGCGCGACATCGGCGCCCCGCAGCCCGGCGAAACCATGGTCGTGACCACCGCCGGCGGCGCGGTCGGCTCGATCGCAGGGCAGATCGGCAAGATCGACGGCTGCCGCGTGATCGGCGTCGCCGGCTCGGACGAGAAATGCCGCTGGATCGTCGACGAGCTCGGTTTCGACGCGGCGATCAACTATAAGACCGAGCCCTTGGAGGAAGCGCTGCGCACGCGTTGCCCGGACGGCGTCGACGTCGTGTTCGAGAATGTCGGCGGTGCCCAGCTCGATGCCAGCCTCGCGCTGATCAACCTCAATGCCCGCATCGTGATCTGCGGGCTCATCGCCCAGTACAACGCCGAACGGCCGGTGCCAGGCCCCTACCGCTTCGCGCAGATCCTGATGAAGCGCGCCAAGGTTCAGGGGTTCATCGTCACCGATTTCGTGGAGCGCTTCCCCGAGGCGTTCGGCGAGCTCGGCCGCTGGCTCGCGGAGGGCCGCCTCACCTATCGCCTCGACGTGGTCGACGGTCTCGAACACGCGCCGGGCGCCCTCAACAAGCTCTTCGACGGAACGAACAAGGGCAAGCTCATCATCAAGGTCGCCGAGCGCGCGGCCTAGCGGCGGCACCGCCCGCCGGCAGCCCGGCGGGGATTCGCGGCGCGATGTCTAGCGCGAGAGGCTTTGCGCGAGCCGCATCAACCGCACGGCCTCCGCCCGGTATCCATAGGGGTCGGAGCCTTTGGCCGCGGATGCGAGGTCGATCGCGTCATCCCAGCCCCATGCGCCGAGGTGGATCGACCCGCGGAGGAGTTCGCCGAATCCGGCGATCGCGACGGCGAAGCGCGCCTCCTCATCCGGCTCTCGCGGCTCAGCAAGGATCGGCATCGCGATCACCCTGCTCGCCCGCTCGCCGGGCTCCTTGTACCGAAGCGTCACGTAGCCGAGCTCGGTGGACACCTCGCTTTCGGGCGGCGCGGGCGCCAGGGCGTCGCTCGTGTGGCTCGCCGCATAGCGCAGCGGATCGTTCAGCATCGCGGATGACGCGGCGGGCGTCACCTCATAGAGCGCGGTGACCTGCCGCCCCGCGCCGATATCCCCGGAATCGACCCGATCGTTCTTGAAATCCCTCCGGCGCAGGACGCGCGTCTCGTATCCGATCAACCGATAGTCGGCCACGACGGCCGGGTTGAACTCCACCTGGATCTTTACATCGTTCGCGATCGGGAACATCGCACCGGCAAGCTGGTCGACCAGGGCCTTCTGGGCCTCCGACAGCGTGTCGATATAGGCGGCGTGTCCGTTGCCGCTTTGCGCGAGTGCCTGCATGGTCGCGTCATCGAGATTGCCGCGTCCGTATCCGAGAACCGAGAGATAGACCCCCGAATCCCGCTTTCTTGCGACAAACGCCTCGAGGTCGTGCGGGTCGCTGATGCCGACGTTGAAGTCGCCGTCCGTGGCGAGCACCACGCGGGTCACCGCCCCGTCGTCGTCGCGCATCCGCTCGGCCACCCGGTAGGCCAGCTGCAACCCCTCCTCCCCGGCCGTCGAACCCCGCGCCTGCAAGCCCTGCAGGGCCCAAAGGATGGCGCGTTCGTTCCTCGCCGCGGTTGGCGCCAAAACCACCTCGGCCGTGGCGGCATAGGCGACGATCGCGACCCGGTCTTGCGCGCGCAGGTGAGCGAGCAGCAGGCGGAACGACTGCTTCAGCAGCGGGAGCTTGTTGGCATCCCGCATCGAGCCCGACCGATCCACCAAGAACACGAGGTTGAGCGGCGGACGGTCATCGGTCGCGGGGCGCCGCCCCTGGAGCGCGATATGCACGAGCCAGCGGTCCGGGTCCCACGGCGCGCCGAACACCGCGACCTGGGGCTTGAAGGGAGCCTCATGCGCGCCCGGGGGCGGATACGCATAGGGGAAATAATTGATCATCTCCTCGACTCGGATCGCCTCTTGAGGTGGCAGCGCGCCGGCCAGAAGCGATGAACGGACGATGGCGTAGCTCGCATCGTCGACATCGATGGAGAAGGTCGAGACGGGCTCCTGGGAGACGCTTTTCACCGGATTCGGATCGGCGTGGGCAAAGGCCTCGGTGGCTGGCAATGCCCCGCCTTGCGGCATCCGCTGATGCGGCACGGAGCCGCAGCCCGCGAGCAAGACCAGGCCGGCGAGCGCTGCAAGTGCGACGGACGATCCGCCGGACAGGGTTCGATGGAGCGATCGAGCATACATCGCGGGACTCCCGAAAAATGTGTATTTTACACATTTTTGCAATCCACAATGTTCTCGTCAACGAAAATGTGTATTTTGCACATCAATGATCGCTGTATTCGATGCGCTCCTGGCGCCGCTTGCCCGCTTGATGGTCGCGCGCGGGATCCCCTTTCCCGAGCTCGTCGAGCGCCTCAAGATCCACTATGTCGAGGCGGCCAAGAGCGCGGCCGGCGGCCGGGCCACCGACAGCCGTCTCTCGGTTCTGACGGGCTTGCAGCGGCGCGACATCGCGCGCCTGCGGGACCTTCGTCCCAAGGCGCGCCAGCACACGCATTTGTCCCGCCTGGTCGCCCTCTGGCAGACCGAGCGCGGCTATCGGCGGTCGGGCAAGCCGATCGCGCTGCCTAGGAGCGGCCCGGCGCCGTCCTTCGAGGCGCTGGCGCGGACCGTTCGTCGCGATGTCCATCCCCGCACCATGCTCGACACGCTCGTCGCGTCCGGCACCGTGGAGCTCGTCCCGGAGAGCCAGCACGTGCGGCTCGTCGAGACCTCCTACCAGCCGCTGTCAGGATCGGAGGACCAGCTGGCCTATCTGGCCAACAATGTGGGTGATCACCTCGCGGCAGCCACCGACAACGTCGTCATGCCGACGCGGGCCTATTTTGAGCGGGCGGTTCACTATTCGACGCTCACGCAGGACCAGGTCGCGGAACTCGAACGCGACTACCGCGCGCGCCAAATGACGCTGCTCAAGACCCTCAGCGCCAAGGCCGCCCGGATGAAACGACAAAACAAAGCGACCGGCGCGCCCGTCCGGTTTCGCGCCGGCGGATATTTCTATCACGAGGACGAGGAGAGCAGATGAGGACCGGGATCACCGCGGCGTGCCTCGCTCTCGCGCTCTTGGGCGTCGCGGCGTGCGCAAGCGGGCTCGGGGACCAACGATCCCGAAGCACCGACGCCCCCGCCGCGGTGGCGCCAAGCCAAGAGTGCGATCCCAACGAGCCCGATGACGACGACGGGATCGGCGGCACCGGCTGCTCCAACGAGTGAGCCGCGTGCAGCGGCTAGAGCACATCCCGAGCAGGTGGCACCAGCTGCGACGACGCTTTTGCGTCAATGCCAATGAGAGAGAGCATGTCGCGTGAGCATGAGTGGTCGTGACATGCTCTATGCCGCCTACCCTTCCCCCGCCCGGCTATCCTCGCGCAAGCCGAGGCTATATCGCTCAACGCCGATCGCGCGGACCAGATGGAACGGGCGATCGGTGCGCCCCGCGTAGCGCGGGGCGCGCATCAGGAGGAGATCGCCCGGCCCGCACGGGATCACGCGCAGGTTCGTGCCGGCGCGGTTGTCGCAAAGGGCGAACACGCCGTCGCCGCTCAGCTGGATGATGGCGACCAGCCCGACATAGCGGATGTGGTCGCGGTGCGCGGTGATGCCACGCGAGCCCGGGTGATAGCGCTGCAGCACGATGTCGTTGATGCGAAAGCGCGCGAGCGGACGCGGGTTGAGGCGCGCCAGGCCCGCGTCGAGCGCCGCCTCGAGCTCGCGCGCGACCTGCCGGAACACGCTCGTCTCAGGCACGCCCATGCAGATCTCGAAGTCCTGATGGACCGCGCGGTCACCCTCGCCGATCACGGGCCGGGCGCGCCGGTAGGTGAGCGCCGCCGCCGCTTCGACGAGCGCCGCCGCGGCCGCGGAGCCAAGCAACGGGCAGGACGCGGCGCCCGCCTCGACCGTCGCCGCCAGGGTCTCCACGATGCGCCGCTCATCGATCCTATCGATGAGCGCGTCTCGCCGCGCCGCCTCGGCCATCAGGCGCTTGTCGTCTGCGGGTGCGCGCGGCTAGCCTGTCGAGAACGCCCCGAGACCACCGCAGAGAGGATAGGCATCGTGACCCATTGTGTGTGCATCACCGGACGAATCTTACACGGCCTCGCGGCGATCGCGATGGTCGGATTTCTCGCGCTCGCCGTCGCCCCACCCCTCGCCGCCGGCGAGTGGCCGGATCCCACGACCAAGGTGATGCCGACGGGCAAGAGCTTCGACGCCCTGGTCAAGAGCCTGGACGAGGCCGTCAAGGCCAACGGCATGTTCGTGGTGACGCGTGCGAGCGCCAGCGTCGGGGCCAAGAAGCGCGGCGTCACCATTCCCGGCAACATGGTGGTCGGCGTCTACCGCAACGACTTTGCGGTGCGCATGCTCGAGGCGAGCGTGCCCGCCGGCATCGAGGCGCCGATCCGCTATTACGTGACGGAAGAGGCGGACGGCACCGCAACGCTCACCTATGTGCCGCCGTCGAGCGTCTTCGCGCCCTACGGCTCGGCCGATCTCGACGCGATGGCGGCCGAGCTCGATGCCCTCTTCGCCGCGATCGCCGCCCAAGCGGTGCGCTGAACCAGAAAATCCAAGCAAACGCTTGCTTGGCTAAGGCATCTCCGGAATGATCGGGCTGGCGCGGTCGCACGCCCGACGGCGCGGTGTGACAAGGGAAGGTGCCGGCGTGAGCGACAAGCCGCGAAGGCGGAAGGATAACCGACGGGCCCGGATCCTCAACGCGGCGGCCGCGCAGTTTAGCGTGTCCGGATATAGCGGCACATCGGTGCGCGACATCGCAACCGCTGCCGACATGTTGCCGGGCTCGATGTACTACCACTTCGCCTCGAAGGAGGAGCTGCTCGCCGCGGTCCACGAGGTCGCCATCGCGCGCGTCAAGGAGACCGTGCTGGCCGCGATCACCGACCAGGCAGATCCGTGGGAGCGCCTCGAGGCCGCCTGCGTCGCCCACGTCGCCGCGATGCTGGAAAACAAGGAGTATGGCAGCGTGGTGGCGACCGAGCTGCCCTCGCGCCACGCCAGCGCGCTGCGCGACACGATGATCGCGCAGCGCAACGACTACGAGAAGATCTTCCGCACGCTCATCGACGACCTTCCACTCGACCCCGGGTGCAACCGCAAGTATCTCCGACTCGCGCTCGTCGGCGCGATGAACTGGACGCTGGCGTGGTATCGCACGGACGGCGATTCGCCGGAAACCATCGCGCGTGAAATCCTGCGCTGGTTCAAGCCCGCGCAAGGAGATGTCGCGGGCGCCACCTCGTTCCGCCAACGCGCCGGCGCAGCCGCGCCCTAGGCGCGCCGTCGCGCTCGCCCATGCCGCAAATCGGCGATCCCTTCGACGAGCGCTGGGTGGTCGGCCGCCTGCTTGAGAGCCGCGCGGCCGAAACACCGGCCCACCCGCTCATGCATTGGGAGGGCCGCGACCACACCTATGACGAGATGAACCGCGCCGCAAACCGCGTGGCGGCAGGGCTCGCGGCGCGCGGCCTCGGCCACGGCGATCGTGTCGCGGTGATGATGCAGAGCGCGCCCGCCTATCTCAGCGTCTGGTTCGGCGCGACGAAGCTCGGCGCCGTCGAGGTGCCGATCAACACCGCCTACAAGGGCGACCTGCTCGCGCACATCCTGAACAGCGCCGGCGCCTCGATCGCGGTGGTCGATGCTGAATTCGTGCCGGCCATCCAAGCGATCGAGGCGGACTGTCCCGCGCTCGCGCAGGTGATCGTCAACGGCTCCGCCGAGGCTGCGGCGGGGCTCGCGGCGGAAAGCGCGCGCCTCGCCGACATCGAGACCGGTGACGGCGCCAACCCCGAGCGCGCGGTCGCCGCCACCGACATGGCCTGCATCCTGTTCACCTCGGGCACCACAGGCCCGTCGAAAGGAGTGATCGTCAACCACGCGTTCGAGCTCTCGTTCTCGCTCGTGTTCAACGACATCGTCGCGCTCACCGGCGACGACGTGACCTACAACTTCCTCCCCTTCTTCCACATCGCCGGCAAGTTCGTGCTGCTCAGCACGATGATCACGAATGGCCGCATGCTGCTCAGGCCGCGCTTCAGCGTTGAGCGGTTCTGGGACGACGTGCGCGCCCACGGCGTCACGGTCACGGTCGCCGTCGGCGGCATCTGCCACATGCTCTATGCGCAGCCGCGGCGCACCGACGATGCCGACAATCCGCTTCGCATGATCTACTCGGTCCCCAACCCGCACGACGTGCTGGACGATTTCAAGGCGCGTTTCGGTGTGGAGCTGACCGAAGGCTACGGCTCGACCGAGGCCAACATCGTCGCCTACACCCGTCCCGGCGAGGCAACGCCGCAGGGCTCCTGCGGCCGGGCGGGCCCCGCATATGAGGTGCGCGTGGTCGACGAGAACGATCGCCCCGTGCCGCCCGGCACGTCCGGAGAGATCGTGGTGCGGCCCAAGCACGCGAATATCCTGATGGAGGGCTATTACGGCCTGCCCGAAAAGTCGATCGAGGCGTTCCGCAGCCTCTGGTTCCACTCCGGCGACCGCGGGGTGATGGACGAGAACGGCTATCTCTTCTTTCTCGATCGCATGAAGGACGCGATCCGCCGGCGCGGCGAGAACATCTCGTCGTTCGAGGTGGAGCGTATCATCAACAAGCACGACGAGGTCGCCGAAGTCGCGGCGGTCGCGCTGCCGGCCGAGATCGGCGAGGACGAGGTGAAGGTGGTGGTGGTGCGCACGCCCGGCACGACGCTCGGCGCCGAAGCGCTGCTCCGCTACTGCGTCGACGAAATGCCCTACTTCATGGTGCCGCGCTTCATCGAGTTCAAAGACGATTTGCCACGCACCCCGACCCAGAAGGTGCGCAAGACCGAACTGCGTGCCGAAGCCATCACGCCGGCGACCTGGGATAGCGAACGCGCCGGCTTCAAGGTGACCCGCTCTGGCCTCGAGGAACCCGCATAGCCCGAAGGCCCCGGCCGCCGGCGCGCCGCCGCTCCGGCGCGCGATGGCGGCGTTCCGCGCGGGAGACCACGCTGCGGCCGCGGCGATCTGCGAGACCATCGTCGCGGCGACGCCCAAGGACGCGGGCGCACACTATGTGCTCGGCGTCGCGCGCGAGGCGCTCGGCGCGCTGGCGGACGCCCGCGAGGCGCTCGACACGGCGCTTGCGCTTGCACCGGAGCGTACGAACTTCCGCATCACCGCCGGCACGCTCGCGCTCGCGGCAGGCGATGACGTGGCGGCCGAGGCGCATTTCCGCGCCGCGCTCGCGCGGGATCCGAACGCCGCGCCGGCACACACCAATCTCGGCACGGCACTGAAGCGCCAAGGACGTCTCGCGGAAGCCGTCGAGGCGTTCCGCGCGGGCCTCGCGTTGACCCGCGGCTCGCGCTGGTGGGGCGTGCCCCCAACCGCGCCGCATGCGGATAGCGAGCGGGCTTCGCGCGCCAGGTTGACACACGATGCGGAGCAGCTCGCCTATCTCTTGGAGCGCCGTGCGGTCGATCCCGCGCTCGGCGCGGAGCCTGCGCACTATGACGACGTGCTTGCAGCGCTTGGCGACGGCCCGCTGGATCATCCCGAGCCGCTGGACCCGCCCGCGCGCAGTGCCATCGGCGCGACCTTCGGGCGGGTCTACCACCGCATGCCCGACGACGATGCGCCCGCGCCGGTGATCGACCCGGCCCTCGACGCCGCGGCGGTGACGGCGCGCTATCAAAACGCCGATCCGTCGATCGCGGTGGTGGACGACCTCCTGACACCCGATGCACTCGCGCTCCTCCAGCGGGCCTGCCTCGAGACCACGATGTGGTTCGATTGCAAGGAGCACGGCGGCTACCTCGGGGCCTATCTGCACGAGGGCTTCGATCACCGGGTCTTGATCGGGTTGGCCGAGGCATTGCCGGACCGTTTCCCCGGCATCCTCCGCCGCCATGGCCTGGCGCAAATGTGGGCGTTCAAGTACAGCCACGAGGGCCGCGGCACGCGCAAGCACGCCGACAAGGCCGCGATCAACATCAACCTCTGGATCACGCCCGACGAGGCGTGCCGCGCCCCCGCGGCGAGCGGCATGACGATCTACGACGTCGCCGCGCCGTCGAGCTGGCGCTTCGACCGCTACAACGTGGACGATGCCGCGCTCGAGCGCGAGGTCGCTGCCCACGCCAGGCGGCCAACGGTCGTGCCCTACCAATGCAACCGCGCTGTCATTTTCGATTCGAGCCTGATTCACGAGAGCGGCGCCGTGCGCTTCCGCCCCGGCTATGCGAACCGGCGCGTCAACGTCACAATGCTCTACGGCGAGCGCTGTGAGGGATAAGACCTTGGGCGTCACGCCCGCCGAGCGCGGCCCGGGCCCCGCCGGCACGGCCGGCCGAGCGAGCGCGACGGGAGACCTCTCATGGCGACAATGACGCTCACCTTCGACAACGGCCCGGAGCCCGAGGTCACGCACCATGTGCTCGACACGCTGGCGACGCGTGACATCAAGACCACCTTCTTCGTCATCGGCAAGAAGCTTGCGACGACCGAGGGGCGCGCCGCCGCCGAGCGCGCCCACGCCGAGGGGCATTGGATCGCCAATCACTCCTACAGCCACAGCGTTTCGCTCGGCGACAGCGACGACCCGTCCGTCTTCGACGACGAGGTCACCCGAGCGCAAGACCTGATCGGCGACCTTTCCCACCCGGACCGCTATTTCCGGCCCTTCTGCAACGCCGGCATCGTCGACCACCGGGTCTTCAAGAAAGAGCACGTCGCGCGCCTCCGAGAGGGCGGCTACACCTGCGTGATGTTCGATGCCGTGACACGCGACTGGGAAGATGCCGAGGGCTGGATCGAGCGCGGCCTCGCGGCGCTCGATCAACGCCCTTGGACCAACCTCATCCTGCACGACATCGCGGGCTACCCGGATGGCAACACCGTCAACGCGATGCGGCATCTCGACCGCTTCTTGGACCTGGTCGCGGACGCCGGTCACGAGGTCGTCCAAGCGTTCGAGCCACGCACGACCCCGATCGTGCGCGGCGTGCTCACCCAGCCGATGGACCATCTGTGCAATTGAAACGACGCGGTGCGGCCACCAAAGCACACGCATAAGTAGCTTCGGGTGCGCATGCGCACTCTTTTGGTTGCTGGCAAACAGCGCTACCCTCTCTACCTATGGCGACAAGAGCCCTGACAACGACAGGGCGTAGGGAGGGATGAGCAATGTCATACGATCCGAGGACCGCGACGGGAATTCCCACAGAGCCGGTCGGCTCGCTGCCACGGCCGACGGTGCTTCAGGAGGCCTACGCCGCCTACGATGCCAACGGCATCAGCAAGGCGCAGCTGGAGACCGCGCAGGAGGCCGCTGCGCGCGATTCGATCGAACGCATGGAGGCGACGGGCTCGCCGATCGTCTCGGACGGTGAGCAGCGGTGGTCGAGCTTCGCGACCTACCCGATCACCGACACGCTCGCTGGCACCGGCCTCGCCGAGCATCTCGCCGGCGACGGGCAGTTTTTCGCGATCTTCGCCGACGGGCATCACCGGCAGCTGCCGCGCCTCGAAAGCGGCCCGTTTCGCTACAAGACCTTCGCCTCGGAGTCGCTCGAGAAATCGATCAAGCTTGCATCGAAGCCCATGAAGCAGGCGGTGATCGCGCCCTCGATGCTCGCGCTCCTCTACCCGCTGGACGATGAGTTGTCCGGCTACGCGCGCCAGCAGTTCGAGGATGATCTCTGCGACGAATGCGAGAAGGACATCCGCCAAGCGTTCGCCACCGGCGCGGCACGCGTCTCGGTCGATTTCACGGAGGGACGCCTCGCCTGCCGCGCTGATCCGCGCAACCCGTGGACCGGCCGCAACATGCTTCCGCATTTCGTCGAGCTCAACAATCGCGTGCTCGATCGGTTCACGGCCGAGGAGCGGGAAAACATCGGCGTGCACACCTGCCCGGGCGGCGACTGCGATTCCGTGCACAGCGCGGACGTGCCCTACAACGACCTCCTGCCGAGCCTGTTCCAAATCAACGCGGGCTACTTCCTGATCCAGCTCGCGAGCGAGCGCAACCGCCAACAGGTCTACAAGAACATCGCCGAAAGCCTGCGCGATGACGCCAACGGCGTCGCGCAAATGGCCTATATCGGCGTCACGGTGACCCAGAACCCGCGCGTCGAGACGGCCGAGGAAATCTGCGAGCAGCTGGTCGCCGCGGCGAACTACATCCCGAAGGAGCGGCTGGGCTCGACCGATGATTGCGGCTTCTCACCGTTCAGCATCGATGTGAAACCGAACCACGGCACGCCCGAATTCGCCCGCGACGTGGCATTCCAAAAGATCGCGAACCGGGTGAAGGGCACGCGGATGGCAGCCGAGAAGCTCGGCGTCGGTTGACCTTGACCGAATAGGGACGGCTAAGCCCAAGGCTCCTCGGCGGCGAGCGGAGAGCGGCCGAGGATCATGTCGGCGGCCTTCTCGGCGATCATGATGGTGGGAGCTGCCGTGTTGCTGCTCGTGATGGCCGGCATCACCGAGGCGTCGACCACGCGCAAGCCTTCGAGGCCGCGCACACGGAGCGCCGCGTCGACCACGGCGTCGTCGTCGATGCCGGCGCGGCAGGTGCCGACGGGGTGCCACACCGTCGTTCCATTGGCGCGCACCCAGGCGTCGATCTCGTCGTCGCTCTGCACGCCCTCGCCGGGTGCGATCTCGCGGCCGCGATAGGGCGCGAGCGGGGCCTGCGCGACGATGCGCCGCGCGAGGCGCACCCCGCCCCGCATGACGGCCCGATCGCGCTCCGCCGCGAGCGTGTTGGGCTCGATCTTGGGCGCGGCCGTGGGGTCGGCCGCGGCGATATGGATGCGGCCGCGGCTCTCGGGGCGGAGCTGGTAGCAATGGGTGAGGAAGCCGTGGCGTCCCTGCTTCTTGCGCGTCGTCTCGAGGTTGAGCCCCGGCATGAAGGTGACCTGCACATCGGGGGCGTCGAGCGCGTCGTCGGTGCGCAGGAACCCGCCGCCTTCGAGCGGCACCGAGCTGCCGGGCCCAACGCCGAACAGATAGGCGCCGAGGCCGGCCAAGAGCGCCCGATCGGCCCGGAACAGGCGATAGAGGGTGATCGGTTGCGTGCAGGCATATTGCACATAGACGCCCGCATGGTCCTGCAGGTTCTCGCCGACCGCGGGACGCGCGAGAACCACCTCGATCCCGAGTGCGCGCAGCCGCTCCGGATCGCCAATACCCGACCGCTCGAGCAGTGCGGGAGAATTGATCGTGCCCGCCGAAAGCACCACCTCGCGGCGGGCGCGCAGCGTATGGCGCGAGCCGCCGCGGCGGTAGATGACGCCGACGGCGCGTCCGTCCTCGACGATCACCCTCTCCGTCTCGGCGCGCGACACGATGCGGAGATTGGCCCGCCCGCGCGCCTGCGCGAGGAACGATGTCGCCGCACTTTCGCGCCGGCCGCGATGGATGCAGAAATCCTGCCGGCCGACGCCTTCCTGGGTCGCACCGTTGAAGTCGTCGTTCGCGGGGTAGCCCGCGGCACGGCCCGATTCCACGAAGGCGCTGTAGAGCGGGTTGGTCGAGCGCGCGCGGCTCACGCGAAGCGGGCCGTCGGTGCCATGGTAGGGATCGTCGCGCCGGCCGGTGTGGCCCTCGGCGCGCTTGAAGTAGGGCAGCACGCTCGCATAGTCCCAGCCCTCGAGGCCGCGCTGGCGCCAGTCGTCGTAGTCGCGCCGGTTGCCGCGCATGTACATCATGCCGTTGATCGAGGAGGTGCCGCCCAGCACCTTGCCGCGCGGCCACGGGATGCGCCGCCCGTCGAGGTGGGGCTCAGGCTCGCTTTGATAGTTCCAGTTCGTCGAGCGGACGAAATAGGCGAGGCCGGCCATCACGGGCACGCGCAACGCCGGATGCCAATCCTTGCCCCCGGCCTCCAGCACGACCACGCGGTTGGCCGGATCCTCCGACAGGCGGTTGGCAAGCACGCAACCCGCCGTTCCCGCGCCGACGATCAGAAAATCACACGCCTCCGCCACACGTCCTCTCTCTCGCGCCGCGTTCGAGGGCGGCTTACGGCCCGCCAATGCACTAGGATGGCCGACCGGTCAACCCGAGGCGATCCCCAATGCCCTACGACACGCTGTTCAGCCCGATCGAGCTTGGCGCGCGCAGCCTGCGCAACCGCATCGTCCACGTCGCGACGGTGACCGCGCTCGGGCGCGAGCGGCGGGTGACCGACAGGCTCATCGCCTACCACCGGGCGCGCGCCGAGGGTGGCGCCGGCATGATCGTGACCGAGCTGCTCAATGTGCACCCGACGAGCCGCGCCGCGCCGATCCTGGTGAGCGGCGACGACGAGGCGAATTTCGACGGGTTCAAACGGTGGGCCGATGCCGTCGAGAGCGCCGGCTGTCGCCTCGTCGGCCAGCTTGGCCATGTCGGCCGCCAGCAGCTTTGGGGGCTCGATTCGGTGCCGGTGAGCGCATCGTCGCAGCCCGACGGGCTTTACTGGAACACCGCGCGCCCCCTCGCCGAGGACGAGATCCCCGCCATCATCGCGGGCTACCGAGACACGGCGCTCCGCCTGCAGCGCGCAGGCTTCAGCGGGGTCGAGCTGCACGGCGCGCACGGCTACCTCATCGCACAATTTCTCTCGCCGGCCTGCAACGACCGAACGGACGGCTATGGCGGCGACTTCGCGCGCCGCACCCGCTTCATGCGCGAAGCGTTGGCCGCGGTGCGCGACGCCTGCGGGCGCGACTTCATCGTCGGCATCAAGCTCCCGGCCGACGAAAAGGTGCGTGGCGGCATCGACCCGGATGAAGCCCTGCGCATCGCCGCGGTCGCGGCCGAGACGGACACGCTCGACTATCTGGCGTTCAGCCAGGGCACCTTTGGCCCGGCCTTCGACAGCCACCTGCCCGACATGCATTATCCGCCGCGCCCCTTTCTCGCGCTCCACGGGCGCATGCGCGCTGCCGCGGGTGGCCTCCCCGTCATGGGTCTCGGGCGCTTCGACACGGCGGCGGCCGCCGAAGCCGCGCTCGCGGAGGGAACCTGCGATCTGGTGGGCTTCAGCCGCATGCTGATCTCCGACGCCGCGTGGCCCGACAAGGTGCGGCAGGGCCGTGAAGCCGATCTCCGCGTCTGCACCTATTGCAACCACTGCTGGGGCGAGATCGCGATGGGCCGGCCGATCCGCTGCTTCCAAAACCCGGAGCTCGGCGCCGACGACGAGGCCGACTGGCGCCCGCCGCCGGCCGCCGCGCCCAAACGGGTGACCATCGTCGGCGCGGGACTCGCCGGCCTCGAAGCCGCGTGGGTCGCCGCCGCGCGCGGCCACCAGGTCACGCTCTTTGGGGCGCAGGATGCGGTCGGCGGCGCGGCGCGGCTCGAGGCCGCGTTGCCGGGGCGCGCCGATGTCGCGAAAACCATCGTCTTCCAGCGCGCGAAATGCGCCGAGGGTGGCGTCGAGCTCAGGCTCGGGACGGAAGCGACCGCGGACGACGTGCTGGCGAGCGAACCCGACACCATCGTCATCGCGACCGGCGCGGCGATGCGCGCGCCGCCGTCACTCGCGGCCGGCAGCGACGCGCTCTCGCTTCGGGCGCTGGTCGCGCGACCGGCGGACGGACAGTCGCCGGGCACCGCCGTACTGTTCGACATGGACCAGACGCTCGCGACCTATGCGGGGGCGGAGCTCCTCGCTGACCGCTACCAGCGCGTGATCCTTCTCACCCCGGCGGCCGAGATCGCGCGACCGATCAATCTGATGTCGCGCATGGGTGTCGACCGGCGGCTCGCGGAGCGCGGCATCGAGATCATGCGCTTGACGGAGCCGATCGCATGGCGCGCCGGCACGGTCACGACCCGTCACGTCATCACCGGCGCGGAGGCCCAGATCGACGACGTCGCCCAGCTCGTCTATGCGACACCGCGCGCGCCACGAGCGGCGCTCGCGGACGCTCTGGCCGACGCGCCCGTCCCGGTGCACCGTATCGGCGATGCCCGGCTGCCGCGCGACCCTGCCTCCGCGATCCACGAGGGCCACCGCCTCGCGCTGTCGCTTTGAGCGTGGCGCGGTGTGCGACCGCTAGCTCCCGTCTGCGGGTTCCTCGCCGTCCGTGGCGGTGGTGCGCGTGCGCCGGCCGACGCCGAACAGGGTTTTGCCCTCGGCGATTTGCCACGCGACCAGGCCGGGAATGCCGATCGCGAGCTCGCGTACGCGCTTGATCAGCGAGAGCGCCAGTGCCACCTCGGGGCTGATCCCGATGACCGCGCCGAGCAAGAGGAACACGCCCTCTTGCACGCCGAGCGCGCCCGGCACGAAAAACGCCGCCGTGCGCACCGCGAGCACGAGGCTCTCCATCAGAAGCGCATCGGCGATCGTGACCGGATGACCCATGAAATGGAGCGCCAGCCAGATCTCGGCCGCACCCAGGATCCAGGCGGCGAGCTGGCCGACGGAGTTCATGGCAAGCAGCCCGCGCCGCCGGTAGAGCGCGCGGATCGCCTCGTCCAGGGCCTCCGCATTGCCCACCGCCTCGACCCAGTCTCGCCGCTTCACGATCCGCGCGAGCGTGCGAATGACCAGGCCGAACAAACCGTGATGCTGAAAGAAGAAGAACGCGATCACCATCGCGAGCCCGATGCCGACGCCGAGGCCGGCGGCCATGGCAATGTCGTTGTTGCCGTAAAGCGCGAGCAGCAGGCCAATCCCGACGAGCGTGAACAGGAGCTGGGTGAGCGTGCTCAGCGTGAGATCGACCACGACGCTCGCCCCCGCGACGCGCCCGGGGATGCCGTACACCACCATGAGGCGCGCCCGCACGAGCGCGCCGCCGACCTGAAATGCCGGCACCAGGGTGTTCACCGATTCGCCGATCCAGCGGGCCCAAAGCGCGGTTCGGACGGGCGGTCGATGATCCTCGGTGAACAACAGGCGCCAGACATAGCCGTCGAGCGCGATCGGCACCAAGCGTGACAGAACGACCAGCACCAATGCCCAGCCGGTCGCCGCAATCGCAGCCGTGACCGCACCCGCGCCCTGATAGGCGACCAAGCCTATGACCAACGCGATCCCGACGATGAGGGCGATGTAACCGCCGCGAGCCAAAGCGATCCTTCCGACCCGTTCCGATCCCGATGCGCGCCACGTTTCCGGCGGTCGAAGAATCTTATCCGATCGCCGGATGGCTGAAAAGCGGCCGGCCCGTGCACACAGGCCACCGCAGTCGCCGGTTTTGGCATGATTGCAACCACTTGGCGGCGGCCTTAACGGATCGTCAACCGAAAACCGAGAGCCTCATGCCTGCCGAGTCACCGGGTCCCCTGCAGGCGTCATGACAATCATCTTCCACATCGTCATTGCACTCACCTACGCCGCCCTCGCGGCGGTGGTGACCTTTGCCCTGCCCAACAGCACTGCGGCGGTCGAGCCGACCCTCGCGATGGTGGTGGGCGGCACCGTGTTGCTGACCTGCGCCGCGGCGCACGGCTTCATCAGCCAGTATGTCCGCAGCCGCCGCGTGAGCGCCGAGCTCCAGACCGTCGCGCGGGCCACCGCGGGCATCCAGCGCGGTCTTGCCGAGACCCGCGGCGCGCTGCACGAGCTTCGCCAAAGCGCGAACCGCCAGAACGACGGGCTGGCCCCGGAGGATACGGGCTCGCCGTACCGCGAGGTCGTGGGCGAGATTCGCATGCTGCGGACGCTGCTCGGCCAATTGTCGCCCGGCTCACCGAAGCGCACGACCGACCAGCGGGACATACGGGGCGTCCCTGAGGATGATGACGTGCTGACCCTCGGCGGCGGCGAAGAATCGACGATGCTGGACGACGACGAGACCGTGTTTGGCTATGCGCCCGAGCCGGTTGCGCCCAAGTCCAGCTACCGCGCCGCCTGGGCGGAGGACGCCGACCGCGCCTCGCAGCGTCCGTCCGGTCCCATCGGCGGTCTCGCACAACGTGCCGAGCCGATGCCGCGCTTCGGCGAGGTCGCGGCGCCCCATTACGAAGACGACGAAATTCTGGACCTGATGCGCGATGCTCTGGAGCGCGCGCGTGTCAGCCTCTATCTGCAGCCGATCGTGCAGCTGCCCACGCGCAAGGTGGCGTTCTACGAAGCGTTCTCCCGCATCAAGGACAGCGACGGCAACGTGATCCTGCCGGGGAGCTACATCGAGGCGGCCGAGCGGAGCGGGCTGATCACCGCGATCGACAACAACCTCCTGTTCCGCTGCGTGCAGCTCGTCCGCCGCGTGCGGCGCCACAACAAGAGCTACCCGTTCTTCTGCAACGTCTCGCCCCATACGCTGCGCGACACCGCATTCTTCCCGCAGTTCGTCGAGTTTCTTGGCGAGAACATGGAGCTCGCCTCCGACATGATCTTCGAGTTTCACGAGCCCGACGTCGGCATCGACTATGACGACTTCGCCGAGAATCTCGAGCAGCTCGCCGAGCTCGGCTTCCGCTTCTCGCTCGATCATCTGAGCCGGCTCGATCTCAACTATGGCGGGCTTGCGCGCCGGCACTTCCGCTTCGTCAAGGTCGACACCGGCACCCTCCTCGAGCTGATCAAGGACGATGCCGGGATCGGCCAGTTCACCGCGTTGCAGGACGAGATGTTGGAGGCCGGGATCTCGCTGATCGTCGAGAAGATGGAGACCGAGCGCGAGCTCGTCGAGCTCTTGGACTATCGCGCGGATTTCGGACAGGGCTACTTGTTCGGCGAGCCGCGCGAGAGCCTGGTGCGCACCTGAGCTTTGCAAGCGCCGAGGCCTGTGACACAAGGATCGCCATGCCGATCCCGTTGATCCCTGGCCTCGCCGAACTTGCCGACCGCTACGAGGGTTTCATCCTCGACGTCTGGGGCGTGATGCACCAAGGCGGCGCGGCCTACCCCGAGGCGCTCGCCTGCGTCCGGCGCCTGCGCGCCGCCGGCAAGCGGGTCGTCTTTCTCTCGAACGCGCCCCGGCGCGCCGAGCGTGTCGCCGCCGTCCTCCAGGACAAAGGCGTGAGCCCTGGCGACTATGACGCCGTGCTGTCCTCCGGCGAGGCCACGCGCCGCGCCTTTGCGGCACGCGCCGAGGCGCCCGCAGCCAACCTCGGGCGGCGCTACGTCCTGTTCGGGCCGCACGCCGACGACGACCTGCTCGATGGCCTCGGCTACGAGCGAACCGACCGGCTCGCGGATGCCGACTTCATGCTCGCGATCGGGTTTCAGCGCGACCGTGGCACCGTCGAAGCCCACGACCCGATGCTTCGCGAGGCGCAGGCCTGCGCCCTGCCCATGGTCTGCGTCAACCCGGACAAGCTCGTCATTCGGCTCGGCAAGGCGGAGCTCTGTGCCGGCGCCATCGCCGCGCGCTATGCCGCGCTCGGCGGCACCGTGCACTATTTCGGCAAGCCCTACCCCGCGGTCTATGCGCTCTGCCACGAAGCGCTCGGCCTCGCGCCGCGCGAGATCCTCGCGGTCGGGGACGGGCTCGAGACCGACATTCGAGGCGCCAACCGCGCCAGCCTCGATTCGCTGCTGGTGACGAGCGGGCTCCTCGCGGACGCGCTCGGCCACGACTTCGGCGCGAAGCCCGACCCCGCCGCGCTCGAGGATGCCTGCCAGGAGGTCGACGTCTCGCCCCAGTTCGCGACGCCCACCTTCGCTTGGTAGAGCCATGGCGGACACCCGCGAACGCGGCCGGCTCAACACAAAGTTATTGGTTCGCGAGCGCTCGGCTCCCGATAGTTAGAGCATGAGCATCACGCTGACTCCCGCAGCGCCCGTGGCCCTGCCACGCCCGCAGCCGGTGGTCGCGGGCGGCGCAGGCCTTCTGATCGCCGCCGGCGTCGGCTACCTCGCCGAGGCCATCGGCTGGCGCGACGCGGCGCTGCTCGTGGTCGCGGTCGCGATCGGGCTCTCGCTCTATCACGCGATCTTCGGCTTCGCGGGTGCCTACAGGCGCCTGCTCGTGGAGCGCCGGGGCGCCGGCGTGCGCGCGCAGCTCCTCATGCTCGGGCTCGCGAGCCTCGCCTTCGCGCCCTTGCTCGCCGGCGGCGAGGCCTTCGGGCTCACGCTCGGGGCCGCGCTCGCGCCGCTCGGCGTCTCGGTGATCGTCGGCGCCTTTCTCTTCGGCATCGGCATGCAGCTCGGCGGCGCCTGCGCGTCGGGCACGCTCTTCACCGTCGGCGGCGGCAGCACGCGCATGGTGGTGACGCTCGCGGGCTTCGTCGCCGGCGCGACGCTCGCGACCGCGCACCTGCCCTGGTGGCTCGACCAGCCGCGTGTCGCGCCGGTCTCCCTCTACGGGAGCCTCGGCTGGGGCGGCGGCATGGCGCTGCAGATCGCCGTCATCGCGGCGCTCGTGTGGCTCACCCTCTGGCTCGAATGGCGGCGCCATGGCGGCTTGGAGCACGGCCCGCGCGCGGCGGGCTGGCGCGACGCGCTCGTGCGGCTCGGCCGCGGCGGCTGGCCGCTCGCCTGGGGGGCGCTGGCGCTCGCGGCTCTCAACGTCGCGACGCTCTTGCTCGCCGGCCACCCCTGGAGCGTCACCTGGGGCTTCACGCTCTGGGGCGGCAAGGTCGCCGACGGTCTCGGTTTCGCGATCCGCGACTGGACCTTCTGGCAATGGCCGGGCCCGGCGCGCGCGCTCGACGCCACGCTCGCCGCCGACACGGTCTCGACCATGAACATCGGCATCGTGCTCGGCGCGCTGCTCGCCGCCGGCCTCGCGGGCCGCTTCGCCCCGCGCAAGCGCATCCCGCCGGGTGCGCTCGCGGCGGCGGTGATCGGCGGCCTGCTGCTCGGCTATGGCGCGCGTCTCGCCTTCGGCTGCAACATCGGCGCCTTCTTCAGCGGCGTTGCCTCGGGCAGCCTGCATGGCTGGCTCTGGATCATTTTCGCGCTCCTCGGCACCGCGCTCGGCATCGCCCTCCGTCCCTATTTCGGCCTCCCCGTCGCACGCGCCACATCTGCGCCGGCGCCGGAGGCCCGCGCATGAGCGTGCCCACCACGTCCGCCCCCGCGCCGACGCCCACGCGGCGCCGCGCGCTGCGGCTCACCGGCCGTCTCGGCGTGGTCGCGCTCGTGCTCGCCGGCATCGGCCTCATGGTGACGCACCGCGAGCACATCGATGCCGCCGCGCTCGAGGCCTGGGTGACGGGCTTCGGCCCGTGGGCGCCCGCCGTCTTCATCTGCGCCTATGTCCTCGCGACGGTGTTCTTCCTGCCGGGGCTCTTGTTCACGCTCGCGGCGGGCGCGCTCTTCGGCCCCTGGTACGGCACGCTCTACAGCCTGATCGGCGCGACTGCCGGCGCCACCATCGCCTTCATGGTGGCGCGCTACGCGCTCTCCGACTGGGTCGCCAACCGCTCGCCCGAGCGCGTGCGCCAGGTGATCGCGGGCGTCGAGGCGGAGGGCTGGCGCTTCGTGGCGCTGACCCGGCTCATGCCCTTCATCCCCTTCAACGCGCTCAATTACGTGCTCGGCCTGACCCGCATCCCCGTCGGCCACTACACGCTCGCCTCCTTCCTCTTCATGGCGCCGGGCGGTGCGGCTTACGCCTATCTCGGCTATGCCGGCCGCGAGGTCGCGAGCGGCGACGAGGACCTGATCCAAAAAGCCCTCCTGGGGCTCGCAGCCCTGGCGCTCATCGGCTTCCTCCCCCGCCTGATCAAACGCTTTAGGCGAGGGAAGCAGGAGACGGCGTAAGACGCCGCCGCTCCTACCTCGTTTCGCTAGATGTGGAAGAAATGCGCGAGGCCAAGGAGCGCATGCAAGAGCGCGCTCGCGCCATAACAGCGGGCGAGCTGGCAGTGCCCGTCCTGCCCCGCACAGCGTGACGCCGTGCCGTAGGTGAGCGCAATCAAGCAGTAGAGTTGGACCGTCGGATTGACCATAAGTGCTAGCGTGTCGATCATGGTGCCGACCCTCGTGGTGTTAAGCCGGCCTCCTAGATTCATCAGGTCGCTGGAAAGCACTGCACCAGTGACGGCAAGGCGGTAAATGCGTGGAAACGCGCGGAAATCGGTGGAAATGGGAGAGCAAGATCGCGCCAACTGGAGCTTCGGCAAGCTCTTGAGCTGGCACCTCGATCAGGGCACGCGCCCGGAGGGAACGCCGGAAGCGCCGGGCACGCACTGGTCAAACCAGGCGTTCGCGCTCGCCACGGGCAACCACGAGCGCTCGGTGCGCAACTGGCGAAACGACCGGAACCCGCCGAGCGATTCGGGCACGATCGAGCGCGTGCTCTTCGGCGAGAACGAGGCCTATGCGGCGTGGCGCCGCGAGCTGCGCGAGGCGCGCACCAGAACATGGGGAGGGCGAAACGATACGGCGGACCGGAGAGCGCCCGCGAGCCTTCCACGCCCCGCACGCGCGGTGCTTGGGCGCGATGCGCTGGTAGCCCGGCTCGTCGGGCTTATTCAAGACGGTGCGTCACCGGTGCTGGTGCAAGGCGCGGGCGGGATCGGCAAGACGACGCTGACGCTTGCGGCGCTTAACGATGCGGGCTGCGTGGACACACTCGGCGAGCGGCGCTGGTTCGCGGCGCTCGCGACGGCGGGCGATGTGGAGGCGTTCGAGGCGGCAGTCACCACCGCTGTCGGCCTCGACCCAGCGCAAACGCGCTTTCAGGCACTTCTCGATTGGCTCGGCCGAGCGCCCGGCGTGCTGGTGCTCGACAATCTCGAAACGGCTTGGGACCGCACGCCTGCGGAAATCGAGCAGCGGTTGCTCGCACTCTCGGCGGTACCGGGGCTTCGTGTCGTCGCCTCGATCCGCGGCGCGCGTCAGCCGGCGCTCGGCTGGCACGACATCGTCCCCGTCGAGCCGCTGACGGCGCCTGACGATGCGGCGCTCTTCCGCTCGATCGCGCAGCAGGTGCCGGCGGACGATCCCGACCTCCGCCCGCTGCTCGACGCGCTCGGCGGCATTCCCTTGGCGATCGAGCTGGTGGGCTTGCGCACGGCGGGCGTCGCAAACCTCCACGAGATTCGCACGCGGTGGGATGCAGTCGGCGTCGAGTTGGCGAAGCGTCCCGGGATCGAGGCTGACGCGCTGACCTCGCTCGAAACATCGATCGCGCTCTCCCTCGAAAGCCCGCTGCTGCAGGAACCCGCAAAGCGGCTGTTTGCTCTCCTCGGTTGTTCACCCGCCGGGCTCGACGACGACGATCGGGAGACGCTGCTCGGCAACGACGCATTTGACGCGGCAGGCCAACTCCGCACCGTCGGCTTGGCCTTCGACGGCCCGCATAGCCTCGACCTTCTACCCCCGATCCGCGATTTCGCAACGCGGCAATACCCGCCCGAAGACGAGGACCGCGACCGCTGGCGCACCCATTTTCTGCGGCTCGCCGCCGTGGATGCGGGCAAGCTCGGCACCACCGAGGGAGGAGGTGTCGCGTCCCGTCTGGTGCCGGCTCTCGCCAACCTCGAAACCGCGATCGCCGACGCGTTGGAGGTCAGTGAGTTGGAGGCTGCGGTCCCCGCCGCGCGCGGTTTAGGCCGACTGATCAGGTTCACGGGCGCAGGCGGGCCTTCCATCATCCGAGCGGCTGCCAACGCCGCGCGCAAGGTCGGCGACGCGCTCGGCGAGGCAAACTGCATCCAGAGCCTCGGCGACATCGCGCTCGCACGCTCCGACCATGACGCCGCGCGCAAGGCCTATGAGGAGGCGCTGCCCCTCTATCGCAAGATCGGCGCCGTGCTCGGTGAGGCAAACTGCATCAAGAGCCTCGGCGACATCGCGCTCGAGCGCTCGGACCACGACGCCGCGCGCAAGGCCTATGAGGAGGCGCTGCCCCTCTATCGCAAGGTCGGCGACGTGCTCGGCGAGGCAAACTGCATCCGGAGACTCGGCGACATCGCGCTCCGACGCTCGGACCACGACGCCGCCCGCGAGGCCTATGAGAAGGCGCTGCCCCTCTATCGCAAGGTCGGCGCCGTGCTCGGCGAGGCAAACTGCATCAAGAGCCTCGGCGACATCGCGCTCCGACGCTCGGACCACGACGCCGCCCGCGAAGCCTATGAGGCGGCCCTGCCCCTCTATCGCAAGGTCGGCGACGTGCTCGGCGAGGCAAACTGCATCCGGAGACTCGGCGACATCGCGCTCGAGCGCTCGGACCACAACGCCGCGCGCAAGGCCTATGAGGAGGCGCTGCCACTCTATCGCAAGGTCGGCGACGCGCTCGGCGAGGCAAACTGCATCCAGAGCCTCGGCGACATCGCGCTCGAGCGCTCGGACCACGACGCCGCCCGCGAGGCCTATGAGCAGGCGCTGCCCCTCTATCGCAAGGTCGGCGCCGTGCTCGGCGAGGCAAACTGCATCCAGGGCCTCGGCGACATCGCGCTCCGACGCTCGGACCACGACGCCGCCCGCGAGGCCTATGAGAAGGCGCTGCCCCTCTATCGCAAGATCGGCGCCGTGCGCGGCGAGGCAAACTGCATCCTGAGACTCGGCGAAATCGCGCTCGCACGCTCCGACCACGGCGCCGCCCGCGAGGCCTATGAGGAGGCACTGCCCCTCTATCGCAAGGTCGGCGACGTGCTCGGTGAGGCAAACTGCATCCAGAGACTCGGCGACATCGCGCGCGCCGAAGGCGATAGCGACACAGCGAAAGGTCAGTGGGAGTCAGCGCTGGCGCTCTACGAGCGCATTCCCGAGCCCTACTCCATCGGCTGGGCGCACCGGCGGCTCGCGCGGATTGCCGAGGGCGATGCGCGGGCCGCGCATGTCGCGCGGGCACGGGAGATGTGGACGCGGATCGACCGGCCGGATTTGGTTGCGACGCTCGACGAGGAGTTTGACGCGTAGCGGGCGCGGCGCCGATCGCGGAACCGTGGCGGCCCGGCCCGTTCCCAACAATGCCCTTCATCCGCGGGCTTGACCCGCGGACCTATGAACACCGCGGGTTGGATGCTCCATACGCCGTTCCGTGTGCCTAGATCCGCGGGTCAAGCCCGCGGATGAGGCCGGAGGCGTGGTGAGCGGCGGTGCGAACTTGTGGGGTTGGTCTCCGCCTACGCCGCCTACACCGCGCGCCGCACCCGCCCCTCCGCCACCACGAGGCGGCAGGCGACCAGCGCGGCCGTGAGGGTCGCCATCGCGCCGATTTGGTGGGCGGCGCCGAGCGGCACCGGGACGTAGGTCAGGAGGGTCGCGATGCCGAGGCCGAGCTGGGCGATCGCGAGGACCGCGAGGATGTGGGTCGCGGTGCGGAGGCGCCCGCTGGCCGGCGCCCACCAGCTGGCGAGCCAGAGGACGAGCACGGCCGCCACCGTGAGCATCGCGAGCAGGCGGTGGTCGAGCTGGACGAGCGGCAGGTGCTCGAAGAAGTTGCGCCAGAGGGGCTCGAGCTCGAAGAGGTCGGGCGGGATGATCGCGCCGTTCATCAGCGGGAAAGTGTTGTAGGCGAGGCCCGCGTCGTTGCCCGCGACGAAGCCGCCCGAGAGCAGCGTCACGAAGACCAAGCCCAGCACGCCGAAGAGCCCGATGCGATACCAGCCGGGCGGGGCGCTCAGCGCCCGTGGCGGGGCGGCGGCGTGGGAGGCGTGGGTGGTGTCCGTGGGGCGCGGCAGGAGGAGGCCGAGCGCGGTCCAGAGGATGTAGCCGTAGATCACCACCGCGAGGCCGAGATGCGCGGTGAGGCGGTAGGCGCTGACGTCGGGCCGGTCGACCAGGCCGCTTTGCACCATGTACCAGCCGAGCACGCCCTGCAGCCCGCCGAGCGCGAGCATCACGAAGAGCTTCGGCGTGAGGCCCGCCGGGATGCGCCGGCGCACCAGGAACCAGAGGAAGGGCAGGATGAACACCACGCCGACCGCGCGGCCGAGCACGCGGTGGGCATATTCGAACCAGAAGATCGTCTTGAATTCTGCGAGCGCCATGCCGCGGTTGATCTGCTGGTATTCCGGGAACTCTCGGTATTTCGCGAAGGCCTCTTGCCAGGCCGCCTCGGAGAGCGGCGGCAGCACGCCCATGATCGGCTGCCACTCGACCATCGAGAGGCCGGATTGGGTGAGCCGCGTGACGCCGCCGAGCACGACCATCGCCAAGACCAGCGCCGCCATCGCGAGCAGCCAAACGGTGATCGCGCGCGTCGCGGCCGGGCGCGCATGGGGCCGCGCGGCGGCGCTCTCTCCGATCACTTGGGCCATCGGCGCACCATAGCGGATCGGGTCAGGCGGACGGCGTCGGAATCGGGTGCGGCGAATTGCCGCAACGGAACCGGGTGCGGCAATTGCCGCAACGCATCAGCCCGCGGCGGCCTTCGGCGCGTCGCGCGCCGCGTCCGGGCCGGCGTCACCGCGCTTGGGGTAGGTGCGCGCGACATAATCGGCGACGATCTCCTGAAACTCTTCGGCGATGCCTTCGCCGCGGAGCGTCGTCACCTTCTTGCCGTCGATGAAGACGGGCGCGGCCGGCGCCTCGCCGGTGCCCGGCAAGCTAATGCCGATATTGGCGTGCTTGCTTTCGCCCGGACCATTGACGATGCAGCCCATCACGGCGAGCTGCATGGCCTCGACGCCCTCATAAGCCTCGCGCCAGACCGGCATTTGCGCGCGCACATAAGCCTGAATGCGCCCGGCAAGCTCCTGGAAGACGGTGCTGGTCGTGCGCCCGCAGCCGGGGCAGGCTGCGACCAGCGGCGTGAAGGAGCGGAGCCCCATGGTCTGCAGGATCTCCTGCGCGACGATCACCTCCTGCGTGCGGTCGCCGCCGGGCTCGGGCGTCAGCGAGATGCGGATGGTGTCGCCGATGCCCTGCTGCAGCAGCACGGCGATGCCCGCCGTCGAAGCGACGATGCCCTTCGAGCCCATGCCCGCCTCGGTGAGCCCGAGATGCAGCGCATAGTCGCCGCGCGCCGCGAGGTCGCGGTAGACGCGGATGAGGTCCTGCACCTGGGAGACCTTGGCCGAGATCACAATCTTGTCGCGCGCCATGCCGAGCTGCTCGGCAAGCTCCGCGCTCCGGATGCCGGATTCGACGAGCGCCGCGCGCATCACCGCTTGCGCGTCCGCGGGCTCAGCCTTCGCCGCGTTCGCGTCCATCAGCTCGGCGAGCAGCTCCTGGTCGAGGCTCCCCCAATTGACGCCGATGCGCACCGGGCGGTCGTATTTGAGCGCGACCTCGATCATGGTCTGGAACTGCGTGTCGCGCTTCTCGCGGAAGCCGACATTGCCGGGGTTGATGCGGTATTTCGCGAGCGCCTCGGCGCAGGCCGGATGCTCGGTGAGAAGGCGGTGGCCGTTGTAGTGGAAATCGCCGATCAGCGGCACGTGGCAGCCCGCGGCATCGAGCGCCTCGCGGATGTGTGGCACCGCGGCGGCGGCGGCCGGCGTGTCGACCGTGATGCGCACGAGTTCCGAGCCCGCCTCCGCCAACGCGCGCGCCTGCGCGGCGGTCGACTTGGCATCCGCGGTGTCGGTGTTGGTCATCGATTGCACGACGATCGGCGCGCCGCCGCCGATCTGCACCGGACCGACGCGCACGCCGACGCTCTTCCGCCGTGCTGCCTCTACCTCCGCCATGGTCATGCCCTGCCAACGCCCCGAATCACGCCGCAACCTAACACATTCGGGGGTCGTTGATGTGACGGGCGCCTGCGCTTAAAGCCACTCCACATAGAGGTTGCGCTCGGTCTCGGGCACGGTGCGGCGGAAGGCATCGTACTCGTAGCGCTTGACGAGGCTGTAGTTGCGGCAGAACTCGTCGCCGAAGGCCTGCTTGACCCATGAGGACGCGTCGAAGGCATCGAGCGCCGCACCCCAATCGTCGGGCAGGCGCTTGGCGCCCGCATCCTCGTCGAGATCGCCCTCGGCGGCCGGACCCGGATCGATCTTGTTCTTCACGCCGTCGAGGCCGGCCGCGAGATAGGCGGCGAAGGCGAGGTAGACGTTGACGTCGCCGCCGCAGACGCGCAGCTCCGGCCGCGTCGCCGCCGGCGTCTCGTTGATCAGGCGCACCGCGGCGGTGCGGTTGTCGACGCCCCAGGCCAGCGTGATCGGCGCGAAGAAGGCCGGCACCAGCCGCCGGTAGGAGTTGGAATTCGGGAAGAAAACCGCCGTGAGCTCCGGCAGATGCGCGAGCACCCCGCCCATGAAGTGCCGACAGGTCTCGCTGATGTGATGCGGCTGGTCGGGTGCGGCGAAGGCGTTGGCGCCGTCGGGCGTGCGGAGCGACAGGTGCATGTGGCAGGAGTTGCCGGTCTTGCCGTCGAAGGGCTTGGCCATGAAGGTGATGCGCCGGCCGATCTGCATCGCCGCCTCCTTCATGGTGGCGCGGAACAGATGGCCGGTGTCAGCCATCGCGCGCACGTCCTCGTGGCGGATGCTCACCTCGTATTGACCGGGGCCCCATTCATAGTGGCTGCACTCGAGCTGGGCGTGCGCGGCCGCCGCGTGCAAGAGCGAATATTCCTCGCTCAGAAACTCGGTGCGCTTTTGCATGGAGTAGCATTGCAGGCCGTCGTCGAGCATGTCGTGCGCATCGTCGAGCAGGATGAACTCGAACTCCGGCGCGCATTGGGCGGAGTAGCCCATCGCCTCCATCTGGCCGACGACGCGATGCAGCACGTTGCGCGGATCGCTCTCCATCAGGCGGCCGTCGGGCCATTCGATGCGCGACATCACGAGCGCGGTGTTGGGCTCGTGGCGCAACACGCGAAGGCTCGAGAGATCCGGCTTGCAGATGAAGTCGCCATAGCCGATCGACTCGGCGTAGTCGGTGCCCGGCACGACGTTGGCCGAGATGTCGAAGGCCATCACGGTCGCGCAAAACCCGATGCCGTGGCCGAGCGCATGCTCGAAATGGTTGAGGTCCATGGCCTTGCCGCGGGCGACCCCGCCGAAGTCGCAATATTCGACTCGCACCCGCGCGACATTCTGTGCGCGCAGCCACGCCATCACCTCCGACTCATCGCCCGTGAACCGCACGGGGCCGGTCGTCGCCTCGCTCATTGGCCTCCGCTCCTTGCCAGTTGCCTCCCAGTGTGGGCGCACAATAGCGGCGGCGTGGCGGCACTCCAACCGTCGCGCGGGCGGGAGCGGTGCGCTATGCGGTCTCGCCGAGGCTGAAGTGGACGGCAGCGCCGCCGCCGGGCGCGGCCTCGGCCCAGAGCTTGCCGCCGACCCGCTCGACAAGACGCCGCGCGGCGTCGAGGCGCTCCGCGCCGCCGCCGACCTCGTCGGTCACCGGCCAACCGCCTGCCAGCGGCGCGCTGCCATTGTCGCGCACGACGAAGCTCTTTCCGTCGGGCGCGACGCCGAACGCGATATGGCCCTCCGCGCGGGTCGCCGTGCGACGCCACGCGTGGGTGAGCAGCGCGCGCACCACCGGCCGCAGCGTCTCGAGCGGGGCCGCGACGACGAGGGCGGGCGCGATCTCGATCACATCGGGGGCCGCCGGCTCGCGCACCTTGAGCTGCGCCACCACCTCCTCGACGGTCATGCTGAGATAGGTCTTGGGCGGCGCGGCCTCGTCCGCACCCCGCAAGCCCTCCCGCAAGATGCTGCTCTCGTGCGGCTCCCGGAAGTCCTCCGACGTGCCCGCCTCCCGATGGATGGGCGGCGTGCGGGCCTTCCAGCCACCCCGCGCCATCCACAGCAAGGGCGGAAGTCCCCACCAGCCGCTGAAGCCCGCCGCGATTTCCGCGTCGTGCGCGTCGTCCATCGCGCCCTCGCCCATCGCGATCGTGGCGCTGCCCGACGCATCCGGCGGTGCCGGCTCGGCGGCTTGGGCGGGCGCGCCGAGGCGGCCGGCCTCGGTTGGGCCCTCGCCCATGACGACCGATCCCCCGCCCGATCCGGGCGAAAACGGCGCAGGCTCCAACGGCACGACCGATGCTGAGGCCGCCGCAAGCGCCGACGACACGGCAGGTCCAGCCGCGGCGAGCGAGTCCGTCGCGCCCGAGCCCGGTTGCGCGCCGCCGAGCGCCCCGGCCGCCATGGCCGGCAGCGCGCCGCTTGCATGCACCAGGGCCAGCGCGGCCGCGAGCAAGAGCGCCGCGGTCGCGAGACCTGGAGCGACATCGGCTCCGGCGAAGTTTGCATGCGCGGCGTAGGCGGCACCAACCGCGAGCGCGGCACCGATGATCACGAGCGCGCCGGCCGGCAGTGGCCGGCCCGCGCGCCGCCGCAGCGCGCGTGCCAAGCCCGCGGCGGCGGCAACCACGGCGGCGACGCTCAGAAGGCCAGGCGCCAGCGCCGGTGCCGCGGGAGACGAGGCCGCCTCGTCCACGGCGTCGGGCGGCGCGTGCGTCGCGGGCGTCGCGGGCGTCGGCGCGCCGGCAAGCGCGATTTGGCCCGGCGCGCCACCGACGCGGGCGAGACGCGCATCGGGCGTTTCATTGCCCGCCCCACCGGCTCCGTCAGTTCCGGCTCCCTCCGGGCCGCCCGAGCCCGCACCGCCCGCGCCAGAGCCGCCGGAACCAGAGCCGCCCGAACCGTTGCCGCCCGAACCGTTGCCGCCCGAACCAGAGCCGCCTGATCCGTTGCTGCCGGAACCGTTGCCACCGGAACCGGCGCCACCGCCCGAACCGCCGGCCGGGTCGTCGGCGGCGGCCGTGCGGGCGGGACCCGCAGCCGCCTCTTCCGCCAGCTCCGGCGCAGACAACAGGGCGACGCCGTCGAGATGGGAATCGAGGTAGACCACGCGAACCGCGTTCGCGGGATCGCCGATCAGCCCGGCGCCGGTGTAGTCCACGAACACGAGATAGCCATCGTTGCGGGTCGCGAAGAGATGGCCGTGGCCATCCGTGCGCCCGATGTCGAACTGCGAGTCGCGCGTCACCCGAACGCGCGACTTCACGTGGCGCGGACGGTCCGGATCGATCTGCACGATCTCGTCGCCGCCGAACAGGAAGAGATCGCCGGTGAAGGGATCGAAGGTGATGCCGTGCGCGGCCTCGATATCGGCGATCAGGCGCTGGGTCGTCATGCGGGCGAGATCGATCCGCCCGAAATGGCCCCATCCGTCGTAATCGCCGGTCGTGTAATAAGCACGGCCGGCCGCGTCGAAGGCAATCTCGGTGATCAGGTCGTCATCGCCGGTGACGGGGCGCAGGCGCCCCTCGCCAAAGGGCGCGAGCGGCACCTCGGTCGGTGCGCCGGGCGCGCCGCCAGCCCATGCATGGGTGCCGCCCGGCGCGAGCGTGACATGATGCGCCTGCGCGCCGCTCGCGCCGACCGTGACGTGAGCGCCCGAGCCATCGGGGATAACCAGATGGATCCGGTTGCCCTGCCCACCGACCACGAGCCCGCCATCGGGCGTCCGCGTGATGCCATTGGCGCCGTGCGTCGCGGCGAGGGGAACTGGCGTGCCGAGGCTGAGCACGCCGTTCTCATAGCGGTAGGGCACCTTCTTGACGTTCTCGCCCGCACCCTTGTAGCGGGTATAGGCAATCTCACCGCTGAAGGCGGGGAGCGCTTCGGCGAGCGCCGTGCTCGCGACGAGCCCAAGGCACGCGGCGGCGACGCCGGCGCCCAAAGCGCCACGCCACAGCACCCCAACCGCCCCGAGCAAACTTGGCATCGCACACCCTCACGCGCCTCCGGCGATCCGCAAGAGTGTGGCAAGGAAGAGTTAAGAAACCGGCCGGCCCAAGCTAGACTCGGCGCATGGAATTCCTCTTCGACGGACCCGCGGACGCGCCGCTCACGCTGGTTCTCGCCCATGGCGCGGGCGCGCCGATGGATTCGCCCTTCATGGCGGCCTTCGCCGAGGGGGTTGCGGCGCACGGCGTCCGCGTCGCGCGCTTCGAGTTCCCCTATATGCAGAAGCGCCGGGCCGACGGAAAACGCCGGCCGCCGGACCGCGGTCCCGCGCTGCTCGACCACTATCGCGCGGTGATCGAGGCGCTCGGCGGCGGCGCGCGGCTCGTGATCGGGGGCAAGTCGATGGGCGGGCGCATGGCGAGCCTGATCGCCGATGAGGCGGGCGTCGCGGGCCTCGTGTGCCTCGGCTATCCGTTTCATCCGCCCGGCCGCCCCGAAAAGACGCGCACCGCGCATCTGGAGAGCCTTCGCACCCCGACCCTCATCGTGCAGGGCACGCGCGACGCCCTCGGCAGCCGCGACGACGTCGCCGGCTACGCTCTCTCCGATGCGATCGCGCTCGCCTGGCTCGAGGACGGCGACCATAGCTTCAAGCCACGCAAGGCATCGGGCCTCACGGAGGCCGAGAATTGGGCAAGCGGCATCGCGGCGGTCGCCGCGTTCTTGGAAACGCGCGTGGCGGGCGGTGGTTGACGCCCGCGGCGCTGTTCGCTATGTCACCCGCGGGTTAGCAAAGGACTGTTGGCAATGCATTGGGATCTCGGCCTCCCGCTTCTCGTCGTGCTGGTGACGTTCATCCTGTTCTTCGCGATCTACTGGTCGGCGCGGAAGCTCATGTTCGATCCGCGGCGGGAAGAGGGCTTAGACGCGGATACGGGTTCGCAGACCGGATCTCACTAGCCGGATCTCCCCATCATGATCGAGGGCGCGCACTTGGCAGCCGGGCGGCGCCGAGCGGAGGCGTGTGTTTGATGGGCGCCGCAGACCACCTGCGCGGAAATTGGAGCTACCCGACGGCGATCCGCTTCGGTGCGGGCCGCATCGCGGAATTGCCCGAGACCTGCCGGAGCGTCGGGATCGCCGCGCCGCTCCTCGTCACCGACCCGGGATTGGCGGAGAGCGAGATCGTCGCGGCCGCGTTATCGGCCGTGCGCGGCGCCGCCATGCCGATCGGCGTTTTTTCGGAGCTCCGGCCCAATCCCGTCGGAGGCGACGTCGATGCCGGTCTCACGGCGTTCCGCGACGGCGGCCATGACGGTGTGATCGCGTTCGGCGGCGGGAGCGCGATCGACGTCGGCAAGGCGATCGCGCTGATGGTCGGCCAATCACGACCGATCTGGGATTTCGAGGACCGCGAGGATTGGTACACGCGGGTCGACGTCGCAGGGATGCGGCCCGTGGTCGCCGTCCCGACCACCGCCGGCACCGGTGCCGAGGTCGGGCGGGTCTCCGTCGTGACCGATGAAGGCGAGCGGACCAAGAAGCTGATTTTCCACCCCAACATGATGCCGGGCGCGGTGCTCGCCGATCCGGCGCTCACGGTCGGCCTGCCGGCGCACCTGACGGCGGCGACGGGCATGGATGCGCTCGCGCACAATCTCGAGGCCTTTTGCGCCCCCGGCTACCACCCGATGGCCGACGGCATCGCGCTCGAGGGCATGCAGCTGATCAAGACGTGGCTGCCGAGCGCGGTTGCCGATGGCGCCAACCTAGAGGCGCGCGCGCATATGATGATCGCCTCCACGATGGGTGCGACGGCCTTTCAGAAGGGTCTCGGCGCGATCCACGCGCTCAGCCATCCGATCGGCGCGCTCTACGACACCCACCACGGACTGACGAACGCCGTGTTCATGCCCTACGTGCTGGCGTTCAACCGTGCGGAGACCGAGGAGAAGCTCGCCGCGCTCGCGCGCTATCTCGATCTGCCCGGGACGGGCGCGCAGTCCGTGATCGACTGGACGCTCGGCTTGCGCGAGGAGATCGGCATTCCACACACGCTCGGCGACATCGGCGTGGATGGCGCGCAGACCGACGCGGTGCTCGACCGCGCCGTCATCGACCAGGCCTGCGGCGGCAACCCGCGCCCGGTGGACCGCGCGGCGCTCGCGCAAATCCTCGATGCGGCGCTCGCGGGCGACTTGAGACGCGCGGTGGCCTGAGCGCCGTGTTTGATCGATGATGGGCGCCGGCGCCGCAACGGAGCGCCGCGCGAGCGATGGGAGGACACGATGCCGAAGGTCGAGGCGAACGGAATCAACATCTTCTACGAGTTCATGGGTGACGGCGATCCACTCGCGCTGATCGGCGGCTCACTCTTCGGCCGCCAGAATTTCGGCATGGTCTGGGAGGGCCTCGCCCAGGAATTCAAGCTCATCAGCTACGACCAGCGCGGCTACGGCCAGACCGACCGGCCGCTCATGATCTACGACCTCGACCTCTGGGCCGACGACCTCAACGCGCTGCTCGGCGAGCTCGGCATCGACCGTGCGCACGTGATGGGCACCTCCGCCGGCGGCATGATCGCGCTCAAGTTCGCGGCCAAATATCCGGAGCGCTGCATCGGCGTGGTGAGCGACTGCGCCTTCGCGAAGTGCGACCGCATGCGGCGCATCATGTTCCGCACCTGGCGCCACATGGCGCAGACCTGGGGCTGCGGGCCCGAGATGGCGGATCACGTGATCACCCAAGCGGTCGGCGCGGACTATCTCGATGGGCCAAACGGCGACGCCCTGGTCGAGATGGTGCGCACCGTCGTCGGCCTCAACTCGGTCGAGACGGTGGTGCAGGCCTGCCTCGCGATGGAGAGCATGGACCTCCGCGAGGACTGCAAGAAGATCCAGAACCCGACGCTCGTGATCACCGCGCGCAAGGACATGCTGACGCCGATGGAGACCGGCTCCTCGGGCGCCGGCGCGCAATGGGTCGCCGACAACGTGCCGGGCTGCGAGGTGATCGTCTACGACGACATCGGTCACGCCGACCTGGTCGAGTGTCCGGAGAAGACCATCGCCTCGACCATCGAGTTCCTGCACCGCGCGAAGAAGAAGGTGCCGAGCTAGCCTGAGCGCTTAGCCGCCACCGGCCGCCAACGCGTGGTCCCAAAAGGTGGCTTCGATCTTGTGGCCGTCGGGGTCGCGCACGAAGCAGCCATAGTAGGGTGCGCCGTATTCCGGGCGCGGGCCGGGCGCGCCGTCGTCCGTCGCGCCGGCCTCCAACGCCGCGGCGTGGAAAGCATCCACCGCCTCTCGTGAGGTCGCGAAGAATGCTAGATGCGTCCCGTTGCCGACGGTTGCGGGGGCGCCGTCGATCGGCCCCTGCACCCAAAACTCGGGAAATTGCTGCCGTAGGCGACGGCGCCCGGGTGCTCGAACATCCGCTTGCCGCCAAGAGGCTCGAGCGCGCGGCGTCGTAGAAGGCGATGGCGCGGTCGAAATCATTCGTCCCGATCGAAACGTGCGACAAGATGCTCGGGTTCTCTTGCATCATTGCTCCCTCCGGCTGGTCAATCGAAAAGCATGCCCTGCGCGGGTGCGCCGCTCTCCTCGACACGCCCGTCTCGGCGGATATGGCGCACACCCACGCCGCGTGCAACCAAAGCGGCGCCCACCAAATGGGTGCGGTGGCAGCGCGCAGGATCTTCCTCCGCGCACATCATGGCCGTCGGCCGTGCGTATAGTCGCGCGATCAACGCCTCGAGACCCTCGGCGAAATCAGGGCGCGCCGCGATCTTGTCGTAATCGGGCTTGCCGTCTGCGGTGAGCAGCGCCGGGTCGTCGCGCTTACCGCCGAGCGCCCGGCCGAGCCAGACATAGTCGATTCCCGCACCGCCGAGCGCCGCCGCCAGGCGATGGCGGCCGAACTGCGGTGCCCAGCGCGAGCCCGGGTAGGAGCGCACGTCGACGAGGCAGGCGATGCCATGGCGCGCGAGCAGTTCGATGAAACGCTCGATCGGATGGTTGGAGTGGCCGATCGAGTGGATCGTCGGCGAATCTTGCCGGCGCATATTTGCGGCCTTAGCCGGCATCGCGCGGGCTTCCCAGCATTCGGCCCCTCGCGTAGGCTCGGCGTTCGTGAAGCGGGAGATGGGCCATGGCCGGCGACAAAGAGATCCTCAAGACGACCTGTCCGCGTGATTGCTACGACGCCTGCGGCATCGCGGTGATCAAGCGCGGCGGCGCGATCACCAAGGTGCTCGGCGACCCTGACCACTATGTGAGCCGGGGCGCGCTCTGCGGCAAGTGCGCGCTTGCCTATAACGGCGTATTCCGCGATCCGGAGGCGCGTCTGCTTCAGCCGTTGAAGCGGGTCGGCCCCAAGGGTGCGGGTGAATTCGAGCCGGTTTCGTGGGACGAGGCGCTCGGCGCGATCGCCGAGAAGCTCGGTGCCATCGCCGCGGGCCCCGGCGCCGAGCGGATCGTCCATGCCCACTACACCGGCACCTGCTCGCTGATCGCGAGCAACTTTCCGATGCGCTTTCTCGGCCGCCTCGGCGCGCGCGAGGTGGAGCCCGACACCGTGTGCAACATGGCAGGCCACGTCGCGCTCGGCTACGTCATCGGCACGTCGGCGGTGGGCTTCGACCCGCGCACCGCGAAAGACGCGAACTGCATCCTGGTCTGGGGCGCCAATCCCTCGGCCTCGGCGCCGCATCAGCACAAGCACTGGCTGCCTGAGGCGCCCGGCACGGTGATCGTCGTCGATCCCGTTCGCCATCCGACCGCCGCTGCCGCCGATCTGCATCTCCAGCCTTTCCCCGGCACCGACGCGGCGCTCGCCTTCTCGATGCTGCATGTGATGGAGCGCGAAGGCCTCACCGACCGCGCCTTCATCGAGGCGCATACCATCGGCTGGGACGAGGTGGCGCCCGCCGTCGCCGAGGCGACGCCGGCCTGGGGCGCCGCGCAAACCGGCGTACCGGAGGCGCAGATCATCGAAGCCGCCAAGACCTATGGTCGCGGGCCGTCGCTGCTCTGGCTCGGCCAGGGCCTGCAACGCCAGCACCGCGGCGGCAATGTCATGCGCGCATGCGCGCTCCTGCCCGCCGCGACCGGGAATTTCGGCAAGCCCGGCGCCGGATTGCTGTACCTCAATGGTTCCGGGCGCAAGGGGGTGGACGGGCGCTACCTCGTCGCCCCGCACCTCAGCCAGAGCCCCCCGAGCTTCAGCCAGATGGAGCTCGCCGCGCGCCTCGAGGACCCGAACGACATCGAGGCCTTCCTCTGCTGGAACATCAACCCGGCCGCCTCGAGCCCGGAGCAAGCGCGCCTCAACACCGCGCTCAAGCGCGAGGATCTCTTCACCGTGGTGGTCGACATCTTCCAGACCGACACGGCCGACCATGCCGACTACGTGCTGCCGGCGGCGAGCTTCCTCGAGTTCGACGACCTGGTGTCCGGCTATTTCAACCTCTCCTTCTCCGCGCAGGCCAAGGTGCAGGAGCCGCTCGGCGACTCGCTCCCCAATCAGGAGATCTTCCGCAGGCTCGCGCGGGCCATGGGCTTCGACGAGCCGGAGCTCTTCGAGAGCGACGCCGAGATCATCGGCAATGTGCTGAGCCAGGTCGGCATCGACGAGAGCCTCGACGCGCTCAAGGCCAAGGGCACCGTGCAACCTTTCCCGGATCCGGTCCTGCAGTTCGAGGATCTCAAATTCCCGACGCCGAGCGGCAAGATCGAGATCGCCTCCGAGCGCGCCGCCGCCGACGGCCATCCGCGCGCGCCCACCGCCGAGGTCGACACGCGGCCGGCGGACGGGCGCTTCCGCCTGCTGACGCCCGCATCGGCGTGGCTCATGAACGATTCCTACGCCAACGATCCGAAGGTCGCGGCGCAGCTCGGCGACGCATCGGTGACGCTCCATCCTGAGGATGCCGCAGCTCTCGGTCTTGCGGACGGCCAGGCGGTCATGTTGACGAACGAAACCGGCCGGCTGCCGCTGACGCTCGCGGTCTCAGACATGGTGCCGCGCGGCGTCGCGCTCAGCCACAAGGGGCGCTGGCCCCGCCAGGAGGGCGCGACACGCGCCAACGTTAACGTGCTCAACCCGGGCCTCAAGTCCGACATGGGAGAGAGCACCTGCGTCCACGGCGTCGAAGTGACCATCGGCGCGGTTTAGAAGCGACCGAAGCGGTTGACGGGTTCCATGGCGCTCGGCATGTTGCGCGCCAACATCTGCCCACAAGAAATGGTCTTCGCGGCATGCCGACGTCCCAACCACCGGAAAGCGCCGGCGTGAGCCACCGCGAGATGGCGAACGCCATTCGCGCGCTCTCGATGGATGCCGTGGAGCAGGCAAAGTCGGGACATCCCGGCATGCCGATGGGCGTTGCCGACATCGCGACCGTGCTTTTCTCCCGCTTCCTGACGTTCGATCCGGCCGATCCCGCCTGGCCCGACCGCGACCGCTTCGTGCTCTCCAACGGGCACGGCTCGATGCTGCTCTATGCGCTGCTCTACCTGACCGGCTACCCCGACATCGACATCGAGCAGATCAAAGAGTTCCGCCAGCTCGGCTCGCGGACCGCCGGCCACCCGGAATATGGCCATGCCGCCGGTGTCGAAACCACCACCGGCCCGCTCGGCCAGGGGCTCGCCAACGCCGTCGGCATGGCGCTCGCCGAGCGCAACATGGCGGCGCGCTTCGGCAGCGACCTCGTCGATCACCACACCTATGTGATGGTGGGAGACGGCTGTCTGATGGAGGGCATCAGCCAGGAGGCGATCTCGCTCGCCGGCCACCTCAAGCTCTCGCGCCTGATCGCGCTTTACGACAGCAACGACATCTCGATCGACGGCCCGCTCGACCTCGCCTACTCCGAGAACGCTCGGCAGCGCTTCGAGGCGGCGGGCTGGGACACGTGGCAGGTCGACGGCCACGATCCGGAGGCGATCGCCGCCGCGATCGACGCGGCCCGCGCGAGCGACCGGCCGTCGCTCATCGAATGCCGCACCACGATCGGGTACGGCGCGCCGACGAAGGCGGGCAAGGCGTCGAGCCACGGCGCGCCGCTGGGAGACGGCGAGATCAAAGGCGCGCGCGCGGCACTCGCATGGACGCATGATCCGTTCGTGATTCCGCCGGAGATCCTCGCGGCGTGGCGCACGGTGGGCGTACGCGGCGGGGCGGCCCGCGCGGCCTGGCAGGAGCGGCTTGCCGCGCGCGACGGAGCGACGCGGGACGAGTTCAACCGGGTCGTCGATGGTGAACTGCCTGAGGATCTCGCGGCGGCGTTTTCGGCCCATGAGGCGGCGGTGATCGATGAGCAGCCCGGCTGGGCGACGCGGGTCGCGAGCCAACGCGCGATCGGCGCGATCGCCGCGGCGTTGCCCGAGCTGATCGGGGGCTCGGCGGATCTCACCGGCTCGAACGGCACCAAGACGGAGGCGCTCGAGCCCGTCTCGGCCGGCACCTATGGCGGGCGCTACATTCACTTCGGCGTGCGCGAGCATGCGATGGCCGCTCTGATGAACGGCATGGCGCTGCACGGCGGCGTCATCCCATTCGGCGGAACCTTCCTCGCCTTCACGGACTATTGCCGTCCCTCGATTCGTCTTTCGGCGCTGATGGGGCTTCGCGTCATCTACATCATGACCCACGATTCGATCGGGCTTGGCGAGGACGGCCCGACCCATCAACCGGTCGAGCACCTCGCCAGCCTGCGCGCGATTCCGGGTCTGCGCGTGTTCCGACCGGCGGACGCCGTCGAAACCGCCGAATGCTGGCAGCTCGCCCTCGAATACCGCGACGGGCCATCCCTGCTCGCGCTCACGCGCCAGGGCGTCCCGTGCCTGCGCGCGGCAGCGAGCGACGAGAACCGGTGCGCGGCGGGCGGCTACATCGTCGATGAGGCGACCGGCGGCGCGCCGCGCGCGGTACTGCTTGCCACCGGCTCCGAGGTCGCCCTCGCGCGCGAGGCACGGGCCGCGCTCGAAGCCGATGGCGTGGCGACGCGCCTGATATCGCTTCCGTGTTGGGAGCTTTTTGACGCCCAACCGGAAGACCACCGCGAGGCCCTGCTCGGCGGGCCCGGCACGGTGCGCGTCGCGATCGAAGCGGCGGCGTCGCTCGGATGGGAGCGCTATATCGGCCGCGACGGCATCTTCATCGGAATGTCGGGCTTCGGTGCCTCCGCGCCCGCCGAGGATCTCTACGGCCATTTTGGTATAACGGCCGATGCCGTCGTCGGCGCCGTCACGGACCGCCTCGGCTCGAACAGCGTGGACCGGTAATCAGCAACGCCCCGTCTAGAAACTGGAGACTGTCATGAGCGTTCGCGTCGCGATCAATGGGTTCGGCCGGATCGGCCGCAATGTGCTGCGTGCCCTCCACGAATCGGGGCGCGACGACATCACGGTGGCTGCGGTCAACGACCTCGGCCCGGTCGAAACGAATGCCCACCTCCTGCGCTACGACTCCGTGCACGGCCGCTTCCCCGGCACGGTCACCGTGGACGGCGACACGATCGATGTCGGCAGCGGCCCCATCAAGGTGCTTGCCGAGCGCGACCCCGCCAAGCTTCCGTGGCGCGAGCTCGGCGTCGACATCGCGCTCGAATGCACGGGCATCTTCACCAAGCGCGAGGCGGCCGCGGCGCATGTCGAGGCCGGCGCGCGCAAGGTCTTGATCTCGGCACCCGGCGCCGATGCGGATCTCACCGTGGTCTACGGCGTCAATCACGAGAAGCTCACGCAAGAGCACACCGTGATCTCCAACGCGTCGTGCACCACCAACTGCCTCGCGCCGGTGGCCGCGGTGGTCAACGATGCCGTCGGGCTCAAACACGGCTTCATGACCACGGTGCATGCCTACACCTTGGATCAGCCGGTGCTCGACACGCTGCACAAGGATCTGCGCCGGGCGCGCGCCGCGGCGAGCTCGATGATCCCGACCTCGACCGGTGCTGCGCGGGCCGTCGGGCTGGTGCTGCCCGAGCTCAAAGGCAAGCTCGACGGCACCGCGGTTCGTGTGCCCACCGCGAACGTCTCGATGATCGATCTCACCTTCGTCGCCGAGCGCAGCACCTCGGCGAGCGAGATCAACGACGCGCTGGAAACCGCGGCGGACGGCCCGCTCAAGGGCGTGTTGGGCTATTCCACGCTGCCGCTGGTCTCGACCGACTTCAACCACTGCGCCGAAAGCTCCACCGTCGACGCCAGCGAAACCACGGTGATCGACGGCACGCTCTGCCGCGTACTCTCCTGGTACGACAACGAGTGGGGCTTCTCCAACCGCATGGGCGACGTCGCCGCCCATCTGGGGCGCCTCTAGCCGCACGCGGTTTGGCCGCGATGGCCCGCTTCAACACGATCGACACGCTCGACGTCCGCGGGCGTCGGGTTTTGGTGCGCGTCGACCTCAACGTGCCCATGCGCGACGGCGAGATCGGCGACACCACGCGGATTGCCCGCGTCGCGCCGACGCTCGCGGCGCTCGCCGCGCGTGGCGCACGCGTCATCGCGCTCTCGCACTTCGGCCGGCCCAAGGGCAAGCGCGTGCCGGCGATGTCGCTCGCCCCGCTCGCGCCCGCGCTCTCGGAGGCGCTCGGCAGCACGCCCGTGCGCTTCGCGCCGGATTGCGTGGGCGCCGAGGCCGCCGAGGTGATCGCGGAGCTTAGCGACGGCGCGATCGCGCTGCTCGAAAACCTGCGCTACCACGCAGGCGAGGAGGCGAACGATCCGGCGTTTGCGGCGGCGCTGGCGGATCTCGGCGATCTCTATGTCAATGACGCGTTTTCCGCCGCCCATCGGGCCCATGCGTCGACGGCCGGCATCGCCGCGTTGCTGCCCTCGGCGGCCGGCCTCCTCATGCAGGCGGAGCTGGAGGCGCTCGGGCGCGCGCTCGACGAGCCGAAGCGTCCGCTGGCGGCGGTGGTCGGCGGCGCCAAGGTCTCGACCAAGCTCGACCTGCTCGGCAACCTGATTCAGCGCGTCGACAGCCTGATCATCGGCGGCGGCATGGCGAACACGTTCCTCCACGCAAAGGGCCTCAGCATCGGGCGTTCGCTCTGCGAGGCGGAGATGAGCGACACGGCGCGCGCGGTCATGCGCGATGCCGAGGCCGCGCGCTGCGCCATCCTGCTTCCGAGCGATGCCGTGATCGCGCGCGAGTTCAAGGAAGGCGCGGCCACCGAGACGGTCGCGATCGAGACCGTCCCCGATGAAGCGATGATCCTCGATCTCGGCCCCGACACCACGGCCGCGATCAACCAAGCGCTCGACGGGGCGCGCACGCTGGTGTGGAACGGCCCGCTCGGCGCCTTCGAGGTTCCGCCGTTCGACCGCGCGACGGTGGCCGCCGCACGCCACGCCGCCGCACTCACCGATGCCGGCACGCTCGAGTCGATCGCCGGCGGCGGCGACACGGTGGCGGCGCTGCGCCACGCCGGCGTGATCGAGCAATTCAGCTACATCTCGACGGCCGGCGGCGCCTTCCTCGAATGGCTCGAGGGCAAGTCGCTCCCAGGCGTCGCCGCGCTGGAGCGGAGCGCACAAGCTTAAGCGGCGGCGGCCGACGGAAACCGCCATGGCGGCAAGCCAGCCAACCATCATCGTGCACGATTTGGCGCAAGCCTTGGCCGCGCTGGGTGCCGCACGCGCGGCGGAGCGCGCCGTGACACTCCGCTCCGCGCCCGGCGCCGCCCACTATGCGGGCCTCGGCTTCCTCCGCACGCTCTTCGAGGCAGCGGCCGAGGCCGAGCCGGAGGCGGCGCACGACGCGATCATCGACTGCGGAGACGACGCGGCGCTCGCCCATGAGGCGCTTCGGCTCGGCATCCGGCGCATCGCGTTCAGCGGCGGCCGTTCGCTCGGCGCCAAGCTCGCCGACATCGCATCGCAATCAGGCGCCGCGCTCGTGATCGGGGCGCCGCCCAAAGGCGCGCTCGACCTTCGGGACTCCGCGAACCCAGCGCGCGATTGCGCCGATCTGTTAACCAGCCGTTCGTCTGGCGCCCGCTAAGTTAGGCAGACGTTTACAAGCCCATCGTCCCTACGCTATCCAAAGAAACGCGCGCGCACCGTCGCGGCGCCGCGCGATCCTCCCAACGCAGCGGTCCGGAGCCCGAGCCATGAAAATCACGCAGCGGGTCAAGAAAATCCTCTCTTGGTATGAGAGCGACAATCCGGGGACCAAAGGCAATCTCGCGCGCATCCTCATGCAGGGGCGCCTTGGTGGCAGCGGCCGTGTCGTGATCCTCCCGGTCGATCAGGGCTTCGAGCACGGTCCGGCGCGGAGCTTCGCGCCCAACCCGCCGGCCTACGATCCGCATTACCATTGGAAGCTCGCGATCGACGCCGGGCTGAACGCCTTCGCAAGCCCCCTCGGCATGATCGAGGCGGGCGCCGACACCTTCGCCGGCGCCATTCCCACCATCCTCAAGGTCAACAGCGCGAACTCGCTCGCCACCAACAAGGACCAGGCGGTCACGGCCACAGTCGATGACGCGCTGCGCCTCGGCTGCGCCGCGATCGGCTTCACGATCTATCCGGCCTCCGAAGACCAGTTCGAGATGATCGAGGAGATCCGCGCGCTCGCCGCGGAGGCCAAGGCGTGCGGTCTCGCCGTCGTGGTGTGGTCCTATCCGCGCGGCGGCACGCTCTCCAAGGAGGGCGAAACCGCGGTCGACATCTGCGCCTACGCGGCCCATATGGCGGCGCTCATCGGCGCCCACATCATCAAGGTGAAGCCGCCGAGCGAGCACCTCGAGCTGGATGCGGCCGCCAAGGTCTACGAGGCGCAGGGTATCCCGCGCGCCACGCTCTCAGAGCGCATCGCGCATGTCATGCAATCGGCCTTCGACGGCAAGCGCATCGTCGTGTTCTCGGGCGGCGCGGCGAAGGGGTTGGACGGCCTCTATGACGAGGTCCGTGCGATCCGCGACGGTGGGGGCAACGGCTCGATCATCGGGCGCAACACCTTCCAACGCCCGCGTGAGGACGCGCTGGCGATGCTCGACATGATCATCCGCATCTACCAGGGCAAGGCCTGAGCCGGCGCGCACCGGCGCCCGTCAGAGCTCGGGCAGATCCGCCACCGTGTAGAGGCTCACCGGCTCGCGCACGCTGCGCAAACCATGCTTGCCGAGCGGCAGGAGTTCGACCGTGTGCTTCGGCATGACATCCGCGAAGGCATCGGAGATCAGGAGGTTACGCTCCAGCGGGCCGCACATGCCCTCGATGCGGCTCGCCTGGTTGACCGCGGGCCCGATCATCGTGAAGTCGAGCCGGTTGGTGGAGCCGACGTTGCCGTAGAGCACTTCGCCGCGGTGGAGCGCGATGTTGAGCGGCATGGTCGGCAGACCGGCGTCGCGACGGCCCTCGTTGAGCGCCGCGATGCGCTGCAAGGCCTCGATGGCCGCATCCAGGGCGTCGATGCAGACGCTGCAGCCATTGTCGGTCACATGCTCGGGCGCGATCCTGAAGGTGCTGAGCATGCCGTCGCCCATGAACTTGAGCACCTGCCCGCCGCGCGCCTCAACCGGCTCGGCCATGCAGGTGAGATAGTCGTTGAGCATCGCGACCACCGTCTCGGTCGGCAGAGCCTCGCCGAGCGCGGTGAAGCCGCTCAGATCACCGTATAGAAGCACGGCCGAGATGGTCTCGACGTGCCCGCGCTGAACGGCCCCCGCAAGCACGCGGTCGGCGGCATCGTGTCCGAGATAGGCGCGCGCGATGCTTCGCCCGATCAGCTGATTGATCGACACGCGCATGGTGAGGGCGAGCACCGGCAACGCGTGGGCCAAGAGGGCGATATCCGCGTCGGAAAAGCCGCCGCTCTTGTCGGTCGTCAAGGTGAAGGCGACGCCGAACGTCCTGTTTTCGTCACCAAACACGGCATAGCGATAGATCCGGCCGTGATAATCGGTCGCGCCTTGTTGGCGGAGATCGTCCAAGATGGGAAACGCCTCGCAGACTGCCGGATCCGTCGGATCGAGGCGGATCTCCGGGTTGCCCTCCTCGACCATCAGCCTGAGCGGGCTCCTCATCCACGCATCGCTTTCGGAGGTCGATTGCTCGTAGGTCTCCTCGACAACCCCCTCGCCACGGCGCCAAACATGGCCAAACCCCGTGTAATGGGGATGGATGACGCGCATGCCGCAATAGCCGCGCAGCATCGACATCATGGCACCCAGGCGATCACAAAACCCGGCGAACACGTCGGCGCTGGGCGCGCCCTCGAGGCCCTGCGTGACGAGCCAATTGACGAGTGAATCCTGATCGAGCGCAGCGGGCTTGATCGGCACGGCGGTCGCGGTCATGGTCGGGCTCCCTTGGGCGAGGCCTCGGCATACATATGAGCCGTTTTCGCAATTTTCAAAGCATCGGCAGGCGCGATTCGAGCGCCGCGCGCCTCTCGTGAGCCCGCACAGCCGCCTCTATCTCATCACGCCGGCGCAAATCGCGCTCGACCGGTTCCCGGATCTCCTGGCACAGGCGCTCGATGGCGGGGACGTGGCGTGCGTCCAGCTTCGCCTGAAAGACACGGAGGAGAGCGAGATCCGACGCGCGGCGGAGCGGCTTCTGCCGATCTGCCATGGCCGCGACGTCGCGCTCGTGATCAACGATGATCCGGCGATCGCGGCCGCCGTCGGGGCCGACGGCGTGCATGTCGGCGCGGACGATGCGGACTACGCGCGGGCGCGCGCAGCCGTCGGCGACGCCGCGATCGTCGGCGTGAGCTGCTACGACTCGCGTCACCGGGCCATCGAGGCGGCCGAGGCCGGCGCGAGCTATGTCGCCTTCGGCGCGTTCTTTCCGACACAGACCAAGACGCCGCGTGCGCGCGCCACCACGGCGCTCCTCACCTGGTGGAGCGAGCTGATCGAGGTGCCGTGCGTCGCGATCGGCGGCATCACGCCGGCGAACTGCGCCCCCCTTGTCGAGGCGGGCGCCGACTTTCTCGCGGTCATCTCGGCGGTATGGGATCACCCGGACGGGCCGGCAGCCGGCGTGCGTGCGTTCGAGCGTGCCATTGCCAGCGCCGGCGGGGCTTGATATAGGCCGCGCGACACCGCAACGCGCGACGGATCGCCCATGAAGATCAACGGCAACGCCATCCGACCCGGCATGGTCATCGAGCATCAGGATCGTCTCTGGGTCGCGGTCAAGATTCAGCATACCCAGCCGGGAAAGGGCGGTGCCTACCTCCAGGTCGAGCTCAAGGACATCCGAGACGGCACCAAGCTCAACGAGCGCTTCCGCGCTTCGGAGAATGTCGAGCGCGTGCGCCTCGACCAAAAGCCGTACCGATACCTCTATGCCGACGGCGACCTCCTCACCTTCATGGATGAGGAATCCTACGAGCAAATCAGCCTCAACAAGGAGCTCGTGGGCGAAGGAATCGTGTTCCTTCAAGAGGATGCGGTGGTGACGATCGAATCCTACGAAGGCAGTCCGCTGAGCATCGCCCTGCCCGACACGGTGACGCTGACCGTCACCGAAACGGAGCCCGTCGTGAAGGGGCAGACCGCGGCCGCCTCCTACAAGCCGGCGCTGCTCGACAATGGCGTGCGCATCATGGTCCCGCCCCATATCTCGGAGGGCGAGCGCGTGGTGGTCGACACCGCCGAATCGAGCTACGTCGAGCGCGCACGCGACTGATAGACGGGCGCTGGCGGCCAAAGGACCGACGCCCGCCGCGTCTCGGAGCACCGCCATGTCACGCCGTTCCCCGCTGATCACGGTCATGTCCCAGGCCGCCTACAAGGCCGCGCGTGGCCTCGTGCGCGATTTCGGCGAGGTCGAAAAGCTCCAGGTCTCGAAGAAAGGCCCGGCCGATTTCGTCTCGGCGGCCGATCATCGGGCCGAGGAGGTTCTCATGCGCGAGCTCCAGCACGCGCGCCCACGTTTCGGCCTGCTCCTCGAGGAGAGCGGCACCGTCGAGGGCGAGGACACCTCCAACCGGTGGATCGTCGACCCGCTGGACGGCACCACCAACTTTCTGCACGGAATCCCGCATTTTGCGATCTCGATTGCGCTCGAGCGGGACGCACGTCCCTATGCCGGGGTGATCTACGAGCCGGTGCGCGACGAGCTCTTCTGGGCGGAGAGCGGCAACGGCGCGTTTCTCAACGACCAGCGCCTGCGCGTCTCGAGCCGGCGTGCGCTCCCGGACGCGCTGATCGCCACCGGCATGCCCTATAAGGGGCGGACGAGCCATCCGGACTATCCGGCGATGCTCGATCGGGTGTGGAATGAAACAGCCGGCGTGCGGCGCTTCGGATCGGCGGCGCTTGACCTCGCCTACGTCGCCGCGGGGCGCTTCGACGGGTTCTTCGAGTTCGCGCTCTCCGCATGGGACATCGCGGCCGGCATCGTCATCGTGCGCGAAGCGGGTGGCATCGTGAGCGAGATCGACGGCGGCGCCGACATGATGGCGAGCGGCGATGTGCTCGCTTCCAACGGCCACCTGCACGGTGCGCTCGGAGACGTGCTCAAGGCCGCGGCGCGATGACCCGCCAGGGGGCCGCGCTGGTTGTCGGCGCCACCCCCCTATACTAATGTGATCGTCGTGCTGAGCCCCGTAATGCGCAACAACACCGCTGGCGCCAACGCGCCGAAACGCGCGCTGCGTCGCGCGCGCGCCTCCCGCTGCGCGCCCCCGGCTGCGTTGGCGTTTCTCGCCGGGTGCCTGGCGCTCATCGCGCTGCCGGCGGGCGAAGCCGCCGCCCAGGAAACCATCTATGTCGGCGGCGACCGCGACTCCTCTGTGGTGATCAATCTCGACGTGCTCGACGCCCTCCGGCCCGACTCGAGGCCAGGCGAAATCGGGTTGCGGCATCCGGGAGATCGGGAGGCGGCGGGGCCGATCACGCTCCGTCCGCCCGGAGCGACGCGCGCCACCGCCCGCCCGATCCCCAAGCCGCGCAGAGCCGGCGGCACGGAGCCCTCGTTGGCGCGCGAGGCACCCCGCGCGACACACCGAGAGAGCGCCGCCGAGCCGCCGCCGCGACCGGTGCGCAAGCCGGCCATGGCAAGAGCGGTCGCGACGCCGGATCGCGAACCCGCCCCGAGGCAGGTCGCGGCGTCCGAACCCGAGCCCGCACCCGAACCGGAGCCGATCACCGTCGCCATGGCGGAGGCGACCGCAAAGATCGAGCCGGCCGAGGCCCCGCCGGAGCCGCCCCCCGAGCCCGTTTCCGCGGACCCGGTCGTGCCGGAACCCGCCGCCTCCGAGCCGGCCGCCGCGGAGCCGGGCCCGGCGGAACCCTCCGCACCGGCGGCGACGACGGAGCCAGCCGCGGAAACCGTGGTCGCCGCGATCGACCCGAGCGACCTGCCGCAAGGCCCGGGCGACACCATGCGGATCGCGTTTCCGCCGGGCGATGCGGAGCTGCCGGCGGAGGCGACCGGCCCGCTCGGCGCGGTTTCCGCGCTTCTCCAGACCGACGACTCGCTTCGCCTGCAACTGCGCGCCTATGCCGGGGGCGATGCCAATTCCGCGAGCCAGGCGCGCCGCCTATCGCTTTCGCGGGCACTCGCGGTCCGATCGTTTTTCATCGAACAAGGCGTGCGCAGCACACGCATCGACGTGCGCGCGCTCGGCAATCGTGTCGAGGACGGACCGAGCGACCGGGTTGATGTCAATCTGATGGCGCGTTAGGAAACGGCAGCCTCGACGATGGAGCGTTCGTGAGCGGCCAGCGCCCCTTCCTGATCCGCATGAGCATCTTTCTGGTGTTCGTGGTCGGCATATGCGTTGCGCTGAGCTCGACTCTGGTCGATGCCTTCGCGGCCAACCCGGCGCTGAACGGCGGCATTCTCGGCGTGCTGGTTCTCGGCATCGTCTACATCTTCCGTCAGGTGATCATGCTGGCGCCGGACACGGCGTGGCTCGCGGCCGTCCAGCGCGCCCAATCGTTGGGATCGGTGCCACGCCAGCCGCGCCTCCTCGCGCCGCTCGCCACCATGCTGGCGGAACGCCAGGGACGGGTCACGCTGACCGCGGTCTCGATGCGGAGCGTGCTCGACGGCATCGGCTCGCGCCTCGACGAATCGCGCGACCTCTCGCGCTACATGATCGGCCTTCTGATCTTCCTCGGCCTGCTCGGCACATTTTGGGGCCTGCTTCAGACGGTGACGTCGGTGGGCGACGCGATCGACGATCTATCGGTCGGCAATCAGGACCTGGTCACGGTCTTCGATGATCTGAAGTCGGGTCTCGAGGCGCCGCTCTCGGGCATGGGGACGGCCTTCAGCTCCTCGCTCTTCGGCCTTGCCGGCTCGCTCATCCTCGGTTTCCTCGAGCTCCAGGCGAGCCAGGCGCAAAACCGCTTCTACAACGAGCTCGAGGACTGGCTCTCCTCCTACACGCGGCTCACGGGCAGCACGATCGGCACCGAGGGCGACCAATCCGTTCCCGCCTATGTCAGCGCGCTGTTGGAGAAAACCGCCGACAGCGTGGAGGAGCTGCAACGAACGCTCGCGCGCGGCGAGGAGAACCGCATCGCCTCGTCGACCAACATGCTCTCTCTCACCGAGAGGCTGGCGACCCTGACCGATCAGATGCGCTCCGAGCAGGATCTGATGGTCAAGCTGGTCGAGAACCAGATGGAGGTGCGACCGATTCTCGAGCGCCTCGCGCAGGCCGCGAGCAGACCGACCGGCCTCGACGAATCCAGCCGCGCCCACCTGCGCAACCTAGACGTCTATGTCTCACGCCTGCTCGAGGAGCTCGTCGCGGGGCGCGAACAGAGCGTCAGCGAGCTGCGCGGCGAGATCAAGCTTCTGGCCCGCACCATCGCCGCCGTCGCGGACGACGGGCGCCGCTAGGCGCGCGCCGGCGGACGCATGACCGCCCTGTCACGCACCAGACGCCGCGGCCGGGGAGGCACCGACTACTGGCCCGGCTTCGTCGACGTGTTGTCGACGCTTCTCCTGGTGATGATCTTCCTGCTCGTCGTCTACATGCTGGCGCAATATTTCTTGCAGCGCACGGTGACGGAGCGGACCCAGGCGCTCGATGAGCTGACGCTGCAGGTCAACGAGCTTTCGGAGATGCTCGCGCTCGAACGCCAGGCGAACGCCGATCTGCGTCTCAACATCGCCCAGCTCTCGGCCCAGCTTCAAACCTCGATCTCCATCCGTGACCGCTTGAGCAACGAGCTGTCGATCGCCCTCGGCGAGCGCGACACGCTGCGCCTCAGGCTGCGCGAAATGACCTCCGAGGCGCAGACGGCGCTGGCAGAGGCCGCGACCTCGAAGCAAGAGCTCGCCGAGGCGGCGATCCGCGCGGAAGCGGGCGAGGAGCGGATCCGTGTGCTGCTGGCGGATGTCGAGCGGCTTCGGCGCGACATCGAGGCGCTCCAGGCTGTGCGCACCGATTTGGAGGCACGCGTCAGCCAAATGGCCGCGGCGCTCGCCGAGCGCGATGACGAGATCGCCGCGCGCGACGGCGAGCTTGCCGCGCTCAACGAGGAGTTCACCGTGGTGCGGGACGCGGCCACCGAGCTCGAGGCGCGGCTTGCCAGCGAGCAGGAGCGCACCGCGCTCGCGCAGACCGAGCTCGAGGAACGCGAGACACGGCTGCGCGAACTGCAGGACCTCTATCTCCAAACCCAAAGCTCGCTCGACGAGAGCGAATCCTCCCTCTCCGAGGTGAGCGCTCTCGAGCAGCGCAGCCGCGAGCAGATCGCGCTCCTGAACCAACAGATCGCCTCACTCCGGGAGCAGCTTCAGCGCATCGAGCTTGCGCTCCAAGCCTCCGAGACCAAGACCGCCGAGCAGGAGGTGGTGATTGCCGACCTGGGGCGGCGCCTCAACCTGGCGCTCGCCGCCAAGGTTGAGGAGCTTGCCGCCTATCGCTCGGAATTTTTCGGCCGCCTGCGCGAGGTGCTGAGCGACCGGCGGGACTTCACAATCATCGGCGACCGCTTCGTGTTCCAGTCCGAGGTGCTCTTCGCCAGCGCCTCGGATGAGCTCGAGGCCGCGGGCCAGGAGCGGCTCGCAACCTTTGCCGCGACACTCCGGGAGGTGATGGCGCGCATCCCGCCGGACCTGCCCTGGATCCTTCAAGTCGACGGCCACACCGATCGCATCCCGATCCAAAACGAGCGCTTCCCATCGAATTGGGAGCTCTCGGCGGCGCGCGCCATTTCGGTCGTGAACTACCTGATCGCCGCCGGCATTCCGCCGCAACGCCTGAGCGCCACCGGTTACGGCGAGTTCCAGCCCATCGACGAACGCGACGACGAGATCGCCTACCGGCGCAACCGCCGCATCGAACTCAAGCTGACCCAGCGATAGCGCCTCCGCGAGCTGGTGCGGACGAGCCAGACGCCGACCGCGCTCAAATACGCCCGGTGAGCATCGCCCCCATCAGAGCGAGTTGGCGCCTGGTCATGCTGAGCGACACGGGCGCGGCGAAGGGGTCGTGGTTCAGCCGGCGTAGCTTGGCGAGGTAGAGTGTCGCGAGGCGCGCTTGCAGCAGCGGCGCCAGCGCGCCGCGCGGCACCCGCTCGCGCCGCGCGCTGGCGAGAGACTCGCGCGCCGCCGCCGCCACGGTCTCCACCACAGGGGCGACGCCGGGATGCGGCAGCCCCTGCGGCAAGTCCTCGGGCGCCAGGCCAGCCTCGCGAAAAAGCGCCGTCGGCAGCATCACGCGCCCGCCGCTCGCGTGAAACGGCAGCGCCCGGAGGAGGCCGACCAGCGCCCACGCGACCCCCACAGCCGCGCCCGCTTTCGCCGATGCGTCGTCGTCGGCCCCGAGCGCCTCCAGCATCAGCCTGGTCATGCCGCCGGCGGTGGCGCGCGCATAGTCGGTGAGCGCCGCGAGCGTCTCATGCGGCGCGTCCTCCATGTCGTGCTCGCGCGCATCCAGCAGACGATCGAAATGCGCGCGCGAGAGGCCTTGCGCGCGGATGACGTCGGTCAGCGGCGCGGCGACCTCGTGCCGGCGCGCGGGCGCGTCCGTATATGCCGTCTCGATCACCTCGCGCCACCACTGCAGACGGATAAGCCCGAGCATCGGCTCGCTCACCACGTCGCGAATGCGCGCGACCTCGTGGTTGAACGCGATCAGCGTGAACAATGCGCCGCGCCGCCGCGCCGGCGCGAACAGCGCGCAGAGGTAGCGGTCGTAGTCGGCGTGCCGCGCGAGGCGCGCAAGCGTTGCGATCTCGTTGTCCGTCACGGTCCCGGCGGCGCGCTCCATCGTTTACCCGGACGCAGTGGGTCCATATACATGCAAATGGCGCGCAGCGGCGCGCGATGTCTAGACGAGCAGCGGAGCGTTGACGAGGCCCATGCCGCGCATTCACGTGATCGGCGCCGGCATGGCCGGGCTCGCCGCCGCGGTCGAGATGACCAAGGCCGGGCGCGCCGTCACGCTCTGGGAGGCCGCGCCCCGCGCCGGCGGCCGCTGCCGCTCCTTCCACGACCCGACAATCGGGCGCGTGATCGACAATGGCAACCACCTGATGCTCGGCGCCAATCCGGCCGTGTTCGCCTATCTTGAGGCGATCGGTGCGCGCGACGGCCTCCTCGGACAGGAGCGCGCGGCCTTTCCCTTCGTCGACCTGCGCACCGGCCAGCGCTGGGTCGTGCGGCCGAACGCGGGCGTCGTGCCCTGGTGGGTCCTCGCGCCGGCGCGCCGCGTCCCCGATAGCCGGCTCCGGCACTATCTCGCCGGGCTCAAGCTCGCGTTCGCGCACGAAGACGCGACCGTGCGCCAGGCGCTGACGGGCACCGGCCCCCTGATGGAGCGCCTGTGGGAGCCGCTCACCGTCGCCGTGCTCAACACCTCGGTCGAGGAAGGCGCGGCGCGCCTGCTTTGGCCGGTGGTGCGCCTCACCTTCGGGCGGGGCGAAAAGGCCTGCCGCGCCTATGTCGCGCGCGATGGGCTCGGCCCCAACCTGGTCGACCCGGCCGTCGCCTATGTGACGCGCGCGGGCGGGCAGATCCACCATAGCCAACGCCTGCGCCAAATCGAGCAGGCGGGCGATCTCGTCCGCGCGCTCGCCTTCGGCGAAAGCACCGTGGACGTCGCCGCCGGCGATCGCGTGGTGCTCGCGGTGCCGCCGCAAGCCTGCCACCAGCTTCTCCCCGACGTCCCGGCGCCGCTCGAGACGCGTCCCATCGTCAACGCGCATTTCCGCCTCGACGGGCCGCCGCCCCTGCCGGGCGGCAGCGCGATCCTCGGCGTGATCGGCGGTGGCGCCGCGCAGTGGATCTTCGCGCGCGGCGACATCGCGTCGGTGACCGTGAGCGCGGCGGCAGACCTCGTGGATCGCGATGCGGATGAGCTCAGCGCGCTCATCTGGCACGACGTGGCGCACGCGCTCGACCTGCCCGAAGCGCCGCGTCCACCCGCGCGTATCGTCAAGGAGCGCCGCGCGACCTTCGCGCAAACGCCGGCCTCGCTCGCGCTCCGCCCACCCGCGCACACACGCTGGCGCAACCTCTTCCTCGCCGGCGACTGGACCGACACGGGCCTCCCCGCAACGATCGAGGGCGCCATCCGCTCGGGCGTCAAGGCCGCCCGGTTGGCGCTGAAGGGCCTTTGACTTCGATTATAGACTAATTGACATATATCTTACGGACCTATATCCTCCCGATAAGATATAAGACGCTTCGAACCCGCTTGAGTGCGGGGCTGGCGTCGTCAGCCGAGCAAGGAAGGCGCTGCTGACGCAGGGGGGAAACTCGATGATGTGGGCGCGATGTGGCGCCGTCGCGGGCGTGCTCTTGCTTGCCGCCTGCACGACGGAACCCGGCGGGATCTTCCGGGTCTTCGATATCAATGACAAACACCAGTCGGTCACCACAGGTGCCCGGCAACGAGCCATTCTCACACGCCGGCCCCAGCTGGCCAGCAGGCCCGGGCTCGTGAACCCGGACAGCATCGTCTGCGCCGAACCGAGCCCCGATGTCGGGATGGCGCTCGCAACATCCTTCGGCACCGGGATCAGCCTGCTCGGGCAGGGGAGCGGCTCGCTCTCGGCGCAGACGAGCGAAGGGTTGTTGGAGCTCGCGGAGCGCACGGCATCGATCCAGCTCATGCGCGATCAAATGTACCGGGCGTGCGAGGCCTATGCGAACGGGGCCATCACCGGAACCACCTACTCGCTCCTGATGAGCCGCATTACGGAGACCATGGTCACGTTGCTGCTCGGAGAGACCGCCGGGGGTGCCTTCGGGCGCTCGCTCGGCGCACTCGGCGGCAAGGCCTCGGCCAGCGCGGAAGCCACCATGGCGGGCTTCGCCGGCGCGCTCGAGGACATCAGCCAGGCGACCGATGCGCTGGCCGCCGCCGAGACGGACTTCCGTACCGCCGATGCCAGCTACGTCAAGCTGAAGGAGGAAAAGGGCGAGGACGACGACGAGGTGAAGGCCGCAAAGGCGGAGCGCGATGCCGCCGAGGCGAGGCGTGACGTGCTCAAGGAGCAGCTGCAACTCAAGCTCGATACGTCGGCGACGGCGGCCGGTGAGATCGCGACGGTGACCGCGGGCGGTGCGATCACCGGCAAGCCCGATGCCGCGACCGCCGCGGTTCTGGCCACCATGCAAAACACCTATATCGACCGCGATCCCGGCCACGCGCTCATCGAAGCGTGCCTCGTGGAGCTCGGGATGTGGAACGCCGACGCTGAGACGACCGCGTTGTTCATGGAGACCGCAGAGACCCTCATGACCAAGGCCAAAGAAGAGGAACGCGAGACCCTGGGAGACGATGGGGCGCGGGATCTGGCCTATTTGGCGCTAAAAACCGAGCGGACCGGGTTGTTCGAATATTGTCGAACCTATCTCCCTCAAGTGGCGAACACGGTCTATGCGACCAATGCGACCTTGGACGCGCAACGTCTCACGCTCGAGCAGCGCGCGCAGGAAATAAGCGGGATCGAAGCGCGCGCGAGAGCCGCCTCGGCGATGGCCTCCGCACTATCGCAATGCGAGCGTATCGCGGACGAGCCGGGCAAGGCGGCGTGCAAGGCCGTGGTCGTGGAGATCAGGGGGCAGTCTCTGCCGGCCGCGGCGGCGGGTGATCGCGATGTGCGTCTCGCCCTGCGAAGCGGCGGCAGCGGCCATATTCTGCCGACCCTGGACTTCGACCGCGCGAGGGCCGCCTATGCCGTGGCGAAGCTGCGGCTTGCCGAACTCGCGAACACGGCCGGTCCGAACGATCCGCCGGATGGCCTCGCCGGCGAGGAAAAGGCGAAGCACCAAACGCAGCAAAAGGCGCTGCAGGATCGAAAGGCGGACCTGGAACGGCAAGCGGCGCGCGCCCGAGACGAAGACACCGACACATTCGAGGGAACGAGCGCCGACAGCGCTCGGGGTGCGCTCGCCACGATTGAACGCCAACAGATCGACCTCGCGCGCCGGGCGCAGAACGAGCCCGACCCCCGGCAGCGCGGCATCATACTCAACGATTTGGACAGCGCGCACCTCCGCGCGCAAACGGAGGTCGAGCGCTACCGGAGCCTCGAGCGCAAGTTCAACACCCTCGCGGCGAAGATGGACTTGCTGATCAGCGATTTGACCGCCTTCAACAACCGGTGACCCGGGCGCCGCCCCTCACCAAGGAGCGCGACATGGCGAGACAGTCAGCAAACGAGAGCGGTGCGCTTTGGCCGTTCTTGAACAAGGATCGCAGTGTCATGGCCGGAGCGGAGACCGTGCTCTCGGCCCGCGGTGGCTATCGGAATGGCTACCGGAACGGTTATCGAGGCGCCTTGCGCGCACGGATGAGCGCCCTGGATAGCCCGGGTGGGCGAGCCGGTGTGACCTTGGGCTGGCACCCCGACATGCCCGACATGCGCGACAAGCGGGGCGATCGGAGCGGCGCTCAGCGGCGGTTTGCGATCGCGGCCAAGAGCGTCGGCAAGAAATGGAGCGCGGCGCCGCCCAAGCGCGTCGCCAATCTCAGATGGTGCTCGCCGATCGAGGATCAGGGCGATCTCGGATCTTGCACCGCCCAGGCCGTGGTCAGCCTCGCCGAGTACATGCAGCGCCGGGCCGGCGTTCGCCATGTCGATGGCTCGAGGCTCTTCGTCTACAAGGTGACACGAAAGCTCATGGGCTGGACCGGCGATACCGGCGCCTATTTGAGGACGGCGATTCAGGCTGTCGCGACATTCGGCATCCCGCCGGAAGAGCACTTTCCGTACATCGTCGAGCAATTCGAAGACGAGCCGTCGGCATTCCTCTATTCCTATGCGCAGAACTATCAGTTCCTCAAATATGTGCGCATCGATACGCCCGACCGGTCGCCGAAAGACGTCGAGCAAGAGATCAAACGGGTGCTCTCGATCGGCTTGGGTGTGGTGTTCGGTTTCTCGGTCTATTCATCGCTGGAGACCGAGCCCGACATTCCGTACCCAACCCAGAACGACCGCCTCGAAGGGGGCCACGCGGTGATGGCCGTCGGCTATGACGACAACCATAAGCTGCCCGACGGCACAAAATGCCCGTCCCTGATCATCCGCAATTCATGGGGAACCGGATGGGGTGTCGGGGGCTACGGATTCCTGCCATACGCATACATCCGCAATGGCCTGGCGCGCGATTTCTGGACGGTTCTGAAGACCGAGTGGATCGACCTTCAGCAGTTCGACGAGACCGATACGGGATAGCCGGGCGCACCGTTGTGCCGACAGTCATCCATCGACCGGCCAGCCGCACATCTCAGGCCGGGTGGCCGCACGGCTTGCGGTGAGCGCCTCGGGTTGCGCGCGCCTCACTCCCACAACGCGCCATGATCGGGCGTTGCGCCACGTTCAGTCGTCACCCTCCGCGTAGCCATAGTCGCGCCGGGCGCCGTCCGGGCTTACCCAACCCTCGCGAAGATCCTCGGCAACCAAGCGGGGATCGCGTTCGTGGGCGTCGCCATAGCCGCCGGCGCCGGGCGCGATGAGGCGGACCCGATCGCCCGGGCCGATCGTCGCGTTGGAGAACTTGCTCGGCGAAACCTTGTCGAACGCGGCCGTGAAGGGTTGCCAGCTCTCCGTGCCGGCCTGGTTGTAGAGGAGCGCGCCGTTGGCCCCCGGCCCGCCCCCGAGGAGCCCCCAGGGTTTGTTCTTGTGCCGATCGGAGACCGAGCTCACGGTGATCTCGGTGTTCTCGCAGCGCATTGTTTTCGAGAGCGCGTGCGCGCCGCGGTAGCGGCCGGGGCCTGCGGTATCCGGCAGCAGCCTGATCTCCTCGATGTGCCAGGGGTAGCGCACCTCGAAGACCTCGATCGGCACCATGCGCGAGTTGCCGTTGATGCAGTTGATCACCTCGTTGCCATCGGCGAACGGGCGGCCGCCCCAGGCCGCGCAGGTGAAGTCGTAGCAGACCACATACTCGTCCGAGCGCGGGTCATGCGCACCGAAGAGGAAGTTGCTATGGGTGCCGCCGTCGGTTGCGAACGCACGCTCCGGCACGCAGTTCGAGAGCGCGCCGATGATCGTGTAGGCGATGCGGATGTGGGTCTCGGTGTTGCCGCCGACGCAGGTCGCGGGGTAGTCCGCGTTCACCAGAGAGCCGCGCGGCGCGACGATCTTGATCGGCCGGAAGCAGCCGGAGTTCTTCGGGATGGAAGGATCGGTGAGATGCAGGATCGCGTTGTAGGCCGATGACCAGGCGACCGAGAGGACGGCGTTGATCGGCCCGCGCGCCTGGGCGTCGGTGCCGGTGTAGTCGACGACGACCTCGTCGTCCTGGACATGGACGTCGACGTGGATCTTGTATTGCTTGTCCTCGATCCCGTCGTCCTCCATGAAGTCCTCGAAGCTGTAGACGCCGTCCGCGAAATCGCTCAGCTCGGCGCGCATGCGCGTCTCCGAGTAGTCCATGAGCGCATCGCAGGTGTCGCGGAAGACATCGCCGCCATATTTCTCGATCAGCGTTTTCAGGCGTTTTTCGCCCACATCGACAGCGCTGATCATCGCGCGGAAGTCGCCATAGTTCGCGCGCGGCGTGCGGTAATTGGCGAGCAGAAGCTTCCACACCTCCACGACGTCCTCGCCGCGACTCTTGATCTTGACCGGCGGCACGCGCATGCCTTCGTGGAAGATCTCGGTCGCCTCGCCCGCGAAGCCGCCCGGCACCATGCCGCCCACCTCGGCGACATGGCCGATCGCGACGGCGAAGCCATAGAGCACATCGTCGACGAACACCGGCTTGATGAAGGTGTGCTCGGGCGTATGCATGCCGCCGCGATAGGGATCGTTGTGGACGATGACATCGCCCTCCTCGAGGGCCTCGGCGGGGATCTCCTCGGCCGTGGTCTGCAGCACGAGGGGCATGCCGCCGATCTGCGACGGATTGAACTCGGCGACCGCGATCATATCGCCACGCGTGTTGCCGAGGCCGCAGGTGAAATCCATGCCCTCGTTGAAGATCGTCGAATAGGACGTCTTCATCATGGTGATGCCCATCTCGCGGCAGATCGACACCATCGTCGAATCGATGATGTTCATCGTCACCATGTCCATGACGTCACCTCCCCCGCCTTGCGGTCTCTCTGTAACGGCACGCTACCACGAAGCGGGGTGCGGGGACGATCAGCCCGCGTCCGCTCCGAGAAAGCCCGTGACCTCGTCGACAAAGCGCGCGAACGCGGGCTCCTCTTCCAGCAACACGTGATTGTCGCTTTCGATCGTCACGAACCGCGCGCCCGGTATCTGCGCGGCCATCGCACGCCCGGCCTTGTGGGGCACGACGAGATCGCCGCGGCTATGGGTCACCAGCGTCGGCGCCTTGACCTGCCGCGCGAGGTCGACGACGTCGGTGTGACCGAAGGTGTCGTAGAGCCGCGCCGCGTTCTCGGGGTTGCTGGTGACGCGCTGCACCTCGTCAAACCATCGTCCCTCGGCCGTGGTCGCGCCCGGTATGAAGAGCGAGGTGAACAGCTGGCGCAGGCCCGAGGTGTCCTTGCCCCAGCCACGGCGGATCAGCGTGAGCATCGCCGCGTGCTGCTCGGCGACCTCCGGCGTCGGCGCGTGCATCCACCCGCGCGCCGTGCCGCCGTGGAGCAAGAGGCGGGTCACGCGCTCGGGATGGCGCGCGGCGTAGGCAATCGAGACCGGACATCCTTGGGAGATGCCGAGAAGGGCGAAACGCTCGACGCCGACGGCCTCGACGACCGCCTCGAGATCGCGCACCCAGTCATCGAGTGAAAGCCGCTCGTCGGTCCAATCCGACAGGCCATGTCCGCGTTGATCGTAGCGGATGAGCAGATGGTGTTGCGCGAGCGGCACGAGAAGCGGGCGGAAGACCGGGCTGTCCCAGTCATATTCGAGATGATTCATCCAATTCGGCGTCTTGATCAGCGGCGTGCCGGCGCCGGCGGTGGCGATGGCAAGCTGCACGCCATCGTCGCTCTCGCAGAACCGGATTTCTTGGGTGATCTCCGGCGCGGCCTCGTCGCGGATGTCTCCCGCCCCCCGATCATCGCGCCACCGCCAAACATCGACCGGTCGCGTGATGTTTTTCATCGTTTGCTTGCCGAGGCTCTCGAACGCGAGATCGAGCTTGCCGTCGATGCTCTGATATACGATGTCGGAAACGCACAGGCCGTTGGGCGGCGCCATCGCCTGCAGGCGCGCGCTGATGTTGACCCCATCGCCGTAAATGTCGTCGCCCTCGACGATCACGTCGCCGAGATTGATCCCGATGCGCCATTCGATGCGCTGGCTCTCGGCGGTCACGACGTGGCGATGGGCCATGCCGCGCTGGATCGCGACCGCGCAGGCGACCGCATCGATGACGCTCGCGAACTCGGCGAGCAAGCCGTCGCCCATGAGCTTGACCGTGCGCCCGTTGTGGCGCGCGATCTCGGGCTCGAAGAGCTCCCGTCGGTTGGCGGTGAGGCGCGCGAGCGTGCCGCTCTCGTCGGCCTCCATCAGCCGGCTGTAGGCGACGACGTCGGCGCTCAGTATCGCCGCGAGCCTCCGCTCGACGCGCTCGCTCATGGCACTCCTGGGCCCTGGCCGTCGGGCGCCCTTTTGTAGGCGCAAGCGTCTCCCGGTGCTACGCGGTCCCGCGCGCCTCGGCCTCGCGGATCATCTCGCGGAGCTTGCGTGGGGTGAGCGGGAGCGCGTCGATCTTCACCCCGAGCGGGCGGAGCGCGTCCTCGACGGCGGTCGCGATCGCTGGCGGCGCACCCATGCGCCCGCCCTCGCCGCCACCCTTGATGCCATATTCGGTGAAAGGCGAGGGCGTCTCCACGTGCCCGACACGAATGTCGGCCGGCGTCTCCATGAGCGTCGGATGCTGGTACTCGGTGAGCAGCGTGTTCAGAGGCTGCCCGTTCTCGTCATAGTAGTACTGCTCGTAGAGCGCCGTGCCGATCCCGTTGACCGTGCCGCCACGGATATGGCCCGCAAGCGTCATCGGGTTCACCATCGTGCCGGCGTCATGCACCGCGACATAGTCGAGGAACGCGACCTTGCCCGTCTCGGCGTCGACCTCGACCACCGGGATGTGACACATGTGGCCCATGATCGGATAGAAGATGCCGAGATCGGTGCGGTCCTCCGACGGCAGCGTCGTGACCGGGTGGTCGTAGACGTAGCTCGCATCGATGCCGCTCGTCAGATCGTCATCCTCGGGCATCGACAGCCGGAAATAGTGCGCATGCAGCGCCACCTCGGCGATCGTCTTCTCCTGCCCCGGCGCGCCCTTGACGCCGATCTTGCCGGCGCGGAATTCGAGATCGCGCGGATCGGCCTCGAGCATGTGGCCCGCGACACGCAGCATCTTGTCCTTGATCTGCGCGGCCGCGCCGACCACGGCACCCGCCACCATCACCGTGAAGCGGCTGCCGCCCGGCCCCGATGAGTTGAAGCCTTTATCGCTATCGGCGTAGCTCACCGAAATGTCGGCGGGGTCCATCTCGAGTTGCTCGGCGAGCACCTGCACGGCCATCGTCTCCGGGCTGTTGCCCCAGAAGGGCGCGTTCAGCGTGATGTAGGCCTTGCCCGTCGGATCGATGTTGACGGCGACGCTCTCAGGCGAGCTGCTGAGCGTGAAGCCCGGGGACTCGTTCGGGTTCCACATCCAAAACTCGGTCGCCGAGAAGACGCTTCGTTCCTGGCAGGTGGAAACACCGATGCCGATGTAGCGGCCCTCCTTGCGGGCCTCGGCCTGCTTCTTGCGCCAATCGTCGAGGTCGATCATGCCGAGCGCCTTGTCGAGCACGGCCTCGTAGTTGCCGCTATCGTACATGTTGCCGGTCGGGATGATGTAGGGGAACTGCTCCGGCTTGATGAAGTTCTGCCGCCGGAACGCGACGGGATCCATCTCGAGCTCCTCGACGGCCGCATCGACCATGCGCTCGATCACGAAATTGCCGACCTCGGAGCCGAAACCGCGATAGGCGCCTTGCTGGCACTTGTTCGTGAAGACCGCCGTGACATCGACCTCGCAGCTGCCGATACGATACGGTCCGACGACCTGCCCCATCGCGTTGCCGTGCTGGCCGACACCGTACTGAAAATAGGCGCCGTAATCGTCGATGACCCGCAGCTTGAGGCTCGTCATCGTGCCGTCGCGCTTGAGCGCAAGCTCGGCGTCGTAGATCCGGTCGGAGCCGTGGGCATCACAACTCGTCATGTTGTCGATGCGATCCTCGAGATACTTGACCGGCCGCCCGGCTGCGCGCGCCAGCGTGCCGGCGAGCGTGCAGACCTTGTGGCAGAAGAGCTTGGCGCCGAAGCTGCCGCCGGCCAGCGTCGGCACGATGTTGAGCTTGTTGGGCGCAACACCAAGCGAGGCCGCCATCAACCACCCGATATAGTTGTACATCGAGGTGTTGGCGTAGATCGTGAACTTGCCTTCGCCCCGCTCATATGACGCGACTGCGCCGGTGGTCTCGATCGGGGTTCCGCCCGAACGCGGCCAGCGCAGCCGCCGCTTGACCACGAGATCGGCGGCCGCGAAATCCTCCTCGACCGGTCCGAAGGTGATCGTGCGCGCCAACGCGACGTTCGTCTCGCCCCGCTCGGGGTGCAGCACGGCATCGCCCGTCGCGTGGACGGCCGCCTCCGGATCGACCACAGCCGGCAGCGGTTCGTACTCGACCTCGATGAGGTCGCACGCGTCCTCAGCGATGTAGCGGGTTTCCGCCACCACCGCGGCCACCGTCTCGCCGACGTGCCGCACGCGATCCGTCGCGATGCAATATTGCGTGGTCGGCGGGCTCGAGAAATCCGCGCAGGGTCCTGTGACCTCGGCCGCCTCCGCGCCCGTCATAACCAAGACGACACCCGGCAGCGCCTCTGCCTTGCTCTTGTCGATGCTCTTGATGCGCGCGTGCGCATGCGGGCTCCTGAGCACCGCGGCATGCGCCATGTTGGGCAGCTTCACGTCGTCGGCATATTGGCCGGCCCCGGTGAGTAGGCGCGGGTCCTCGACCCGCCGCATGCTCTTGCCGATCGCGTGATAGGCCGATTTCGGCGCCTCGCGCTGCCGGCTTTTCGGAATGTAGTGCCGTGGCCGTTCGCTCATGACGCGCCTCCCCTCATCCGCTCCGCCGCCGCTTCGACGGCATCGACGACCGTTTGATAGCCCGTGCACCGACAAAGATTCGATGACAGCGCTTCTCGAATCTCCTCACGGTTCGCATCGGGGTTCGCTTCCAAAAGCTCAGCCGCGCACATCAGCATGCCGGGTGTGCAGAAGCCGCATTGCAGGCCGTGCTTCTCCCAGAACGCATCCTGCAACGGGTGCATGTCGTCGATCGTGCCGAGACCCTCGATCGTGCGAAGCTCCATCCCGTTCGCCTGAACCGCGAACATCAGGCACGACCGCACGGTCTTCCCGTCGGCGATCACCGTGCATGTGCCGCACACGCCATGCTCGCACCCAACATGCGTGCCCGTGAGATTCAGTTCGTCGCGCAAAAAGTCGCTGAGCAGCATGCGCGGCTCGATCGTGCGCTCAAACCGCTCCCCATTGACCGTGACTTCGATTGTTTTTGATGCCATGTCCCCTCTCCCTAGCCGCACCGCGAGGCCGCTTGCGCCAGAACGCGCCGGGTCAGCGCCTTCACCAGGTCGCGGCGGTAGGCCGCATCGGCGTGATAGTCGACATTGGGCTCGACCGCGTTGCTCGCGATCTCCGCCGCGGCGACGAACTGCGCGTCGTCGGGCGCTTGGCCCGTGAGCGCAGCCTCCGCTTCGCGCGCCCTGAAGGCATGATCGCCGACACCGGCACAGACGATGCGCGCGTCTTGGCACGCCCCACCCTCGACCAGGAGCGTCGCACCGACGGCGACGTAGGCGAAATCCCCCTTGCGCCCGCTCACCTCTTGAAACGACCAGCCTTGACCCGCAGGCGCCACGGGCACGCAGACCTCGACAACCAGTTCATCGGCCGCGACCACCGTTTCGAGCGCGCCGGTGAAAAAGTCCGCCGCCGCGACCGTCCGCTCGCCGCGCGTGCTGCGCAGCGTGATCTCGGCCTCGGTCGCGAGCGCGACCGCCGGCATCTCCGATGCGGGGTCGGCGTGGCAAAGGTTGCCAGCGAGCGTTCCGCGGTTACGGATGGGCCCGTGCGCCACCAGCTGATAGGCCTCGGCCATGAGCGGGCAGGCCTCCGCGATCTCGTTCGACTCCATCAGAGTCGCGTGGCGGGTGAGCGCGCCGATCCTGACCTGGCCGCCGTCGACGCGAATGTAGTCGAGGTCGGGTAGACCATTGATGTCGACCAGCACGTCGGGCCGGACGACGCGCAAGTTCATCATCGGCACCAAGCTCTGACCGCCGGCGATCACCTTGCAGTCATCGCCGTGCTGCGCGAGCAGCGCCAACGCGTCGTCCAGGGTGTTCGGATCATGATAGTCGAATGGTGGCGGCTTCATCAGCGATCTCCCCTTTTGGCCGTCCTTCCCAAGCAACTTATCGGCATTATTGCCGATCCAGTTCGGTTCGTCTCCGCTGCTCAAAAAAAAAGATCCCTGCCGGCTTCGAGCGCACCCACTTTGGCCAGCAGCGGCGCGGCGATCGCGGTGGTGTTCCAGTCGCAACGCGGTCTGGCCGGGCGCGGGCACGAACCCGTGTCCTTTTTTCGCCACAATCGGACCCTATAGAAAACCTTCCCCACGTTCGGTCGGCGCGCCAACCCTCCCCCTCTCTCAGCCGGCCGGACAACGACAAGCTATGGGGCGGCCCCCGGGCCGCCCCATTTTTCGCAGTCGCGCCGGGATTCGATCGCGCACGATTGCCCCGCCATGCAGGTTGACGTAGCGTCGCACGGGGGTTCGCGTTGGTATTTCGTTCACCATCATTTGGCAGACTTCGGCGGCTATCTCATTGAAAAACAAATGAGCAATCTCACATCCGCTGCGATGGACAACGATCTCGCGCGCCCGCCCATCATCGCCTTCGGGCCGCGCCAATGGGAGGGCATGTGGACCGGCCGCCAGCATCTGCTTCACGGTCTCGGGCGTCGCGGCTGGCCCGTCATCTACACCGCCGGGGCTCTCAACCCGTGGGAACGGGGCTCGGCCCGTTGGAAGGCCGCCGGGCTCTTCGACGCCTTTGATGAGCGCGACGCCATCAACGTCTGCCGGCCCGGCCGCCTCGGCGTGCGATGGCGGCGAACCGCGCTGCTGCGCGGTGCCGGGCAGTGGCGTCACGCGCGTCGGCTGGTCAATGCCGCGCGCGCGCGTGGCGGGCAAGCGCCCATCGCTTTTCTCTGCCATCCGCGCTTTCGTCCCTACCTGCGCCACCTCCGGCCGGCCCGCCTCGTCTACTATGTGTATGACGCACCCGATCCGGCGCACGGCTGGTCCGACGACGTTTTCGCCGATCACGCCGCGCTCGCCGCGGCGGCGGATCTGCTGATCGTCGTGGCCGAAGGCATGACCGCAGGGTTGCCGCCTGCCGTCGCGGAAAAGGCGCAGGTGTTGCCCCACGGGGTCGACCTAAGCCGCTTCGTGGACGCGCTCGATGCAACGGAGCCGGCCGATCTCGCCGCCATTCCGCACCCCCGCATCGGCTATTGCGGGCGGCTCAACTACAAGGTCGATTTCTCGATCATCGACGCCGTCGCCGAGCGGCGGCCGGCGTGGCATTGGGTGCTGACGGGCAGCGTGGGCGAGGGCGGCAGCGGCCGCTTCAAGCGTGAATCCGCACTCGATGCGCTTTGGCAGCGCTGCACGGCGCGAGCCAACGTGCACTATCTCGGCGAGAAAAGCCGCGCCGAGGTTGCCGGCTACATCGCCCATGTCGACGTCAACGTCATGTGCTATCGGACCGACGAGGAGGGCTGGTGGCGCGCCGGTTATCCGCTGAAGCTCCATGAATATCTGGCGGTCGCCAAACCGATCGTGAGCACGGGTCTCGAGACCGTCGTGCCGTTCGCCGATGTCTTGGCGCTCGCCGAGGGACCCGATGACTGGGTTCAGGCGCTCGAGCGCGCGATCGGCGGAGAGGGCGTCGGGACGCCCGAGCAGCGCCGCGCGCGCGCCGTGGAAGGCACCTGGGACAAGCGCGTCGAGCGCCTCGAGGGCTGGCTCGCGTCGATGCCTGACGATCGCGCCGCGCCCGCACGGACCGCGTAAGCGATGCCGGTGCCTCCGTTCTTCATGTTTGGCTTCGAGCGCAGCGGGACGACACTGCTCTCCATGATGGTCGGTGCGCATCCCGAGATCGCCGTGCCGTTCTCCACGACGGGCCTCTGGTATCGCTACTGGCGCAAGCGCGAGTCCTATGGCGAGCTCGCCGACGGTGAGCAGTGCGCGCGCCTGGTCGCCGATCTGCTGGCCGAAGAGCGCATCCAGCTCTGGGACGAGTCCCTCGAGCAAGAGGAGATCATGAACGCCGTCAGACCGGGCGACTTCGGCAGCGTCGTCGCGGCGTTCCACGCGGCATACGCAAAGCACAAGGGCAAGGCGCACTGGGGCAGCATCGACATCGCCACACTGTTCGACATGGATTTGGCGAGCCGGTGGTTCGACGATGCGCGGTTCGTCCACATCGTGCGCGACGGCCGCGACGTGGCGCTCTCGCACGAGCGCTATGCCTACGGCGCGTCGAACGCGGCCGAGTGTGCGGAGCAATGGATCAACGCGCTGCACACGAACCTGAAGATGGGCAGCATCCTCGGCCCCGAGCGCTACCTCGTCCTTCGATACGAGGATCTCGTGCTGGAGCCGGAGCCGACGCTACGACGCCTCTGCGATTTTCTGGCCGTCGGCTATTCGGAGGCCATGCTCGACTATCCCCAGATGGTGTCCAAGAAGGTGCCCGAATCCCGGCGCTGGCTGTGGCCGAGTCTCGACAAGGCGCCCGACCGCACCAACACCTATCGCTGGAAGACCAAGATGAGCGCAGGCAAGCGGAACGTGTTCGAGCGTGTGGCGAACGACATGCTCGCCGCGCTCGACTACGAGACGCGCGCCGAGATCCCGGCGTCGCTCGGCGTTCTTGGTCTAGAGCTTTGGTATTTTCTCGGCCGGGGTCACCGCTTCGATCGGTTGGCGCGCAGGCTTGGCCTCGCGCGTCGCCAACGGCCCGGTTGAACGACGGCAGCGGACTGATCGTGATGAAACAGGCCATCAAGAAGGCGCTCGGGCCACTCCTCCCCGCGATCGACCGGCTCCGCCTGCCACCGGCTGCGCGCGCGGAGGCGCGGCGCGATCGCCGCGGACCTGCAGCGACGGCACCCGATCTCGAGCGCGCGGTCGAGGAGGCGATCGCATGGCTCGGTCGCGCGCAGGACCGCTCGCGCTCGGCTGACGGCGGCGTCGCCCGCGACTTCAGCCTGATCAAGGGCTGGGCGACCTCCTATCCCGAGACCACGGGCTACATCGTGCCGACCATGCTCACGCACGGCCTCTGGCGCAACCATGAGCCCACGATCGCGCGCGCGCGCCGCATGCTCGATTGGCTCGTCGCCATTCAATTGCCCGAGGGCGCCTTTCAGGGCGGGCGGATCGACGCGGAGCCGGTCGTGCCGGTCACCTTCAACACCGGGCAGATCCTGCTTGGCCTCGCCGCAGGCGCGGCGCACTGGCCCGACCGCTACACCGACCCCATGCGCCGCGCGGCCGACTGGCTCGTCGAGACGATGGACGATGACGGCTGCTGGCGGCGCTTTCCGACGCCTTTCGCCAAGCCCGGCGAAAAGGTCTACGAGACCCACGTCGCCTGGGGATTGCTGGAGGCGGCGCGCGTCGCGCCCGACGCGGGCTACGGCGAAGCCGGCTTGGCCAACGTTCGCTGGGCGCTCAAGGCGCAGCAGCCGAATGGTTGGCTCGAGCGGTGCTGCCTGACCGACCCCGCCTACCCGCTCACCCACACCCTCGGCTACGCGCTCCGCGGCATTGTCGAGGCCTACCGCTTCAGCGAGGACGGCTTTTTCCTCGAAGCCGCGCGGCGGACCGCCGATGGCCTCATGACCGCCCTCGGGCCCGACGGCTTTCTACCCGGCCAGCTGCGCGCCGATTGGCGGAGCGACGAGAGATGGGCCTGCCTCACGGGCACGGTGCAGATCGCCCACTCCTGGCTTCTGCTTTTCTCCGCCACCGGCGACGCGCGCTATAGGGACGCCGGGTTCCTTGCCAACGAATATGTGCGGCGCACGATGGCGCTCGACGGTCCCGACGATCAGCGCGGCGGGATCAAGGGCTCATTCCCGGTCGACGGCGGTTATGGCCCCTTCGAGTATCTCAACTGGGCACCGAAATTTTTTGTCGACTCCCACATGTGCGAAGGCCATATCAGGGGCCTTTGGACACTGGATGCAGCGGACTAACGGGCCCGCTGCAAACCTCGAGGGGAGTCATCGGTGGTGGCGGATGCGGCCAGGCGCTGCCTGGCATCGCTCGACCTCACGGCGCTCGGCGACGGCGAAAGCCTAGAGACGACCGATGCGCTCTGCGCACGCGCCGCCACGCCGCACGGACCGGTCGCCGCGGTTTGTCTCTGGCCCCGGTTCGTCCGCCGGGCGCGCCGGGCGCTTGCGGGGACGGGGGTGCGCGTGGCGGCGGTCGCGAACTTTCCGCTGGGCACCGCGCGTCTCGAGACAGTGCGCGACGAGATCGCGCGCCTTGTCGATGATGGTGCGGACGACGTCGATGCGGTCATGCCCTATGGACGTTGGCTCGCCGGAGAGACGGGCGCGGTCAGCGATTTCGTCGCCGAGTGCCGCGAGGCGTGCGGGCCGGCGATTTGCCTGAAGGTCATTCTCGAGACCGGCGCATTCCCCTCCCCCGCGGCGATCCGCAACGCGGCCGATGTCGTGATCGCGGCGGGCGCCGATTTCCTCAAGACCTCGACCGGCAAGCGGCCGCCGAGCGCGACGCCCGAGGCCGCGCAGGCCCTTCTCGATGCGATCGCAGCCGCGCCGCAAGCCCCCACACGCCGCCCGCTCGGTTTCAAAGCGTCGGGCGGCATCCGAACCGCGGTCGATGCGGCGCGCTACCTGGCTCTCGCCGATCAAACGATGGGCGCCGGATGGGCAAGCCCCGCCACCTTTCGCATCGGCGCGAGCCGCGTGCTCGATGATCTGCTTGCCGTGCTTGGGGAGGGCGCGCCGGCGTCGGCCTGAGGCGTCGCCGGCCTTGCGGCGCCGCGGGCGGCGGCGTAAGACGAGACACCGACGCAGACGGAGATCCATCGTGGGTCAAGCGATCGAGATCGCGCCGACCGACGTCCTGCTCGTGGTCGACGTCCAGAATGACTTCTGCCCCGGCGGCTCGCTTGCCGTCGGCGGAGGCGACGAGGTGGTTGCGCCGATCAACCGGCTCGCCACCCGCTTCGATCATGTGGTCATGACTCAGGATTGGCATCCGACCGGCCACCTCTCTTTCGCGTCCTCCCATGCCGGACGCGCGGCGTTCGAGACCATCGAGGTTGCCTATGGCGCGCAGACGCTATGGCCCGACCACTGCGTTCAGGGAACGCCCGGTGCCACCTTCCACCCGGCGCTGGATGTCGTCAGCCCCGAGCTGATCGTGCGCAAGGGTTTTCGAAAAAACATAGATAGTTACTCGGCATTCTTCGAAAACGACCGGAGCACGCCGACCGGCCTTGCCGGCTATTTGCGCGACCGCGGATTTCGCCGTGTGTTCGCGGCGGGATTGGCCTACGATGTGTGCGTCCGCTACTCGGCCGAGGATGCCATGCGCTCCGGCTTTGGATCGTTCGTGATCCGCGATGCGTCGCGCGCGGTGGGTCTCGACGGCTCCTTGGAGGCTACGGAGGCGGCGTTCGAAAAACTTGGGGTCGGCGTGATCGACGCGTCCGACATCGCCGCCTAGGACCATGAGCTTCACCGAGCACGATATCGCCCACCAAGGTCACACGATCCACGTTTGGGAAGGTGGAAAGGGCTTTCCCATTCTCATGCTGCATGGCTCGGGCCCCGGTGCGGGCACGATCGGCAATTGGCGACTGGTGATGGAGCCGCTCTCGGGAGATTACCGGGTCGCGGCAACCGATCTGATCGGCTTCGGCGAATCAGGCCGCAAGTCGGAAACGCCTTACTTCGACCTGGGCCTCTGGCAAAGCCAGGCGCAGGCCGTGCTCGATCGCCTGTCGGATGGCCCGGTCGGGATCATCGGGCATTCGCTGTCGGCAAGCCTGGCCTTGCGCCTCGCGATCGCCAATCCGCGGGTCACGAAGGTGCTGACCACGGGCGCGATGGGTGCCTATTTCACGGTCAACGACGACACGGTGCGGTGCTGGTCCTTTCCGGAGACGAAGGACGACCTGCGGGGCGCGCTCGAGACCCTGGTCTTCGACCAGTCGGTTATCACGGAGCCGTTCCTCGAGAACCGCATCAAGATTCTCCACGATGGGGTCTACGGCCCCTATTTCAAAAGCATGTTTGCCGGCGACAAGCAGTCCTATGTCGACGCCGCCGCGCTCAATCCGGAAGCGCTGGCGCGCCTCGATTGCGACGTCGCCATGGTGCATGGTCGCGACGACCGGCCATTTCCCTGGGCGGAGAACACGCTGAAGCTCGCGCCTTTGATGCCCAACGCCGACATGACCGTGTTGGCACGCTGCGGACATTCGCCCGCGCTCGAGCACCCCGACAAGCTGCTCGCCATAGCGCGTTCGTTATTTGGTTGAGAAAACAAGAGGATGAGGGTTGGTCATGCGTAAACACATCACATGCGGAAAGCTCTTCGACGGTCGCGGCGACCGCGCCGAGACGAACCAGTCGCTGGTGATCGACGACAACAAGATCGCCTATGTCGGCCCGGCTGACGGCGCGCCGGCGCCCTCACCCGATGATGAGGTGATCGACCATAGCGATCATTTCGTGCTGCCCGGGCTGATCGACGCGCACGTCCACCTCTCCTACGGCAACGCCCTCACCGAGGAGGACATCGATCTCTACGCCCCGGTCGAGTTCCGGGCGCTGCGCGGCATGGAGGCGGCGCAGCGCGTGCTGGCGGCGGGCTTCACGTCGCTGGCCGACCCGGCCACCACGGGCCGCGTCACCCCCGCCATTCGCGATGCGATCGACGGCGGGCTATTCCTTGGGCCCCGGATCACCACATCGGGACGGCAAATCACCAACCGGCAAGGCCTGTCGGATTGGTATCCGAGCTGGATCGGCGTGCCGGAGACCTCGATCGGGGTGCTCGCACGCAATGCCGCCGAAGGCATCGCCGAGATCAGGCTGCAAGCGAAGGACGGCGTGGATTTTATCAAGATCGCGATGGACGGCGACGCGATGAATCCCAGCACGGGGCTGATCTCCGGCTACACGCAGGAAGAGGCCACCGCCATGGTCGCCGAGGCCCATCGACTCGGCAAGAAGGTGATGGTCCACGCGCGGGGCGCCGAAGCCATCCTCTACTCCGCCCGCGCCGGCGTGGATGTCATTCTGCACGGCTCCTGGATGGATGATGAAGGGCTTGCGGCCGTGATCGAGAACGGCTGCGTTCTCTGCCCGACGCTCAGCCTGGTGGTCAACGACATCGATTTCACACGCCCGGGCGACGGCTGCTATCCCGATTTCCCCGATGCGCATAAGCGTGAATTGGAATCGGCGCAGCGGGCGCTCGGCAAGGCGCGGGATGCCGGCGTCACCTTCATGTCGGGCACCGACGCGGGCTTCGCCGTCACGCCCTATGGCGAGTGGCATGCGCGCGAGCTCGAGATCTACGTCCGCTATCTCGGGTTCACGCCGGCGGAGGCGATCCGCTGCGCGACGGTCAACAACGGCCAGTTCGTGCGCGAGGCGGGCACCGTCGGCAGCTTGGTCGAAGGGCAGCTCGCCGATGTGCTCGTGATGGATGGCGATCCGCTCGCCGACATCAGCGTCTTGCAGGATCGATCGCGGATCCGCGCCATCTATCTCGACGGCCAGGCGGTCTCACCGGCGATCAACCCGGGCGCGCGCCGGATCCGCTCCGAGTTCTCCTACAACATGTGGAGCAACGTCTACACCCAGGAGCGGATTGCGGAGGTCGGCCTCGCCACGCCGGTGCAATCCGAGGCGGCGGAATAGGCGTCGCTACGCCGGCGCTTCCTCGCCGCGGTACTTCCAGTAGGTGTCCTTGACGACGATCCGTCCGGCGTCGTCGAGCTCCCAGAGGTCGCAGCCGAGCCAATTGAGGCGGTTGCCGTTGCTCTCCGTGCCGCTCACGAGCCACTCGGAGCAGCCGCGGTTGCCGCCGACCCAATGGGCGCGGATCTCCCAGGCCATGTCGGGGATGCTGCGGAAACGCCGCTCTAGCATGGCGCGAATGGCGTCGATGCCGTCCGCACGGCCGCCCTCGGGCGGCACGCCGCGCGAGACGAGCCAGACCGCGTCATCCGTGAAGTGGCGCAGGATGCCCTCGACATCGTGATTGTTAAACGCGTCGCAAACCTCGGTGATGATGGCGAGGTTGCGTTGCTCCGCCTCGGTCATGGTCCGCTCTCCCGACTGGCGCCCGTTTCGGGCGCGATACCTACGTGAGGGCGGCGGGCCTGTCCAGCGCGACGTCGCTTGCGGGGTTCGCGGGCGTGCGGCGCTCAGCGGGGGCGAAAATCGCGAACCCTCTGGTCGAGCGCGGCACGCTCCGCCTCGCCGAGCGCGCTTGCGCTGCTCTCCAGCAGCGAGCGCGCGTCCTTGGGCCGCTGCAGCGCCGCGAGGCTCAGCCAATAGTAGGCCGACGCGGGATCCGGCTGGACACCCTCGCCCTTTAGGTACATTCGCCCGAGGAAGAGCTGGGCGCCGGCATGGCCATGCGCCGCCGCGTCCGCGAAGAGAGACGCCGCTTTCGCCAGGTCACGCTCGACGCCTTCGCCCCGATAGTAGAGGCGGCCAAGATCGAAGCTGGCGCGATCGGTGCCGCGGGCGTCGGCTTCGGTGAAATATTCGCGCGCCCTCTCCAGGTCGCGGGGAACGCCGGCACCGAAATAATACGCATAGCCGAGGTTGCGCAGCGCCTTGATGCTGCCCTGCGCCGCCGCCGTGATGAACAGCTGAACCGCCTTCTCCCGGTCGACCCCGACGCCCTTGCCGTCGAAATAGAGCGTGCCGAGATTGCGCGCGGCCTTGGCGTTTCCGTTGTTCGCGGCGCGCTCGTACCACAGCGCGGCGGTTTCATAACTCTGTTCGACGGCTTTGCCTTCCTCGTGATAGATGCCGACGATGCGCTGGGCCTCCGCGTGCCCCTGCGCGGCTGCCCGGTGAAACCAGTCGAACGCTGCGGCCGCATCCTGCGGAACGCCCTCGCCGGCATCGAACAGCCGGCCCAACCAAAACTGGGCCTCTGCGTCGCCGGCATCCGCGCGGGGCTGCACGGCCTCCCGAACCGCCGCAAATCGCCGGTGCGGTAGAGCTCCGCGATGGTGCGGTCGGCGGCCGCGAGGTCGCTCGCAAGCGCCACCACGAGGAGCACAGCGAGCCCAACCCAGAGCCGCATTGCCATGAACATGTCGCCTATCCACGCTATCTCGGACCTCAAAAAATAGCCCGAAATTAGCGTGTTGTGGCGCTTGATTCGCTTTCTTTCTGATCGTCGTAGTCGGGCCGCAGATTGGGGCGGATGGAAAGCGCCTCGGCCGCTGGGAGCCGCTGCGACAATTGGCTCAAGAGGCCTTCGATGTCGGCTGGGCAAATGTCGCGATATTCGCGCACGATCCGCCCAATGACATCCTCGATCCCGGCCTGGGAGCCGCTCGGGTGCGCCGTGCCCCAGCGCTCGCGGGTCACGTCCAAAGCAACCCGAAACGCCCGGAACAGATGCTCCGGCAGCGCCGCGGCCCGGTAGAGCCTCTTGAAGCCACCCGCGCCCCGGTGGTGCAGGAGGTCGCGCACGGTCGCGATTGTATGGTTCGACAGGACGGCCATGGCCGCTTGGAAGAAATAGTAGTCGCCCTGGCAGAGGGCGCGGAGCACCAGCGTCGGCGTCAGCGACCCGTCGGCGTAAAGCGTCGCGACCAGCCTCTCGATCGAGCCGGAATCCAGCTCGGAGCCGATCGATGCGACGAGGCTGCGCTCGCGCGCCTGGGTGGACATCTCCTCCGCGAGATGACGCGGGAGGTCGTGCTGCTGGACCAGGCGGTCGCGCAGCTCGGTGGAGATCTGGCCGATCAGCCGCTCCTTGACGGAAAGCGGGAGGGTTCCGCGGTCGACCATCATGCCGAGAACCTCATTTTCCTCCGCGAACGTGCCGAGCAGCGTGTGGAAGGTCTCTTCGTCGATCCGCGCACCATCGTTGGCCAACAATGTCTGCACCACCGGTTTGCGCTCGGTCCCGGCCAGAGCGGAGGACACCTCGGCGGACACGGACGGCCGCCGCGCCACGGCAACCTGCTTCGCGGCCGCGCCGTCGCGCACGATCTCGATCAGGTCGCGATCGCTCAGCGCAGCCGAGACCTCGATGATCGGCACCGCCACCGATTCGATGTCGCTCGCGAGATTTTTCGCTATTTCCCGAGGGAGATAGGGGCTCTTCTTTATGTGTTCGGCAAGGGCGATGCGAACGTTGTCGGCCACGTCCTGGGCGAGAACGGCAACGATATCGAGCGCGATTTTCCGCTCCGCCTCGTTCAGGGCCACAGCGTCCGAAAGCATCGTGGAGACGCCGGTCGCGATCAATCCGCGATCGCGCGCACCGACCCGGTGCCCGCGCTGTTCGCTTAGATCTTCGGCGGCAGCCTCGAGGGCCGCTGCGTTGTCGCTGCGCTCCTTCACGCTCACCCTCACGACTGAACGTATTCCGACCTCAGGTCGGTCATTTTGCAGAGCAGACGTTAAGACCTCGCAAACCCCTCCGCGTCGCTCCTAAAAAACGTTAAGGAGGGCGATAGACCCCATGAAGGCATTAACCAAGTTGGCCTCGGATTAACCAAGTAAACGGCGTTTACACAAAGGTCGAAAGAGTGTATAAAGTCTTACTCAGACGGGTGCGGCAGATGGCGGGCCCGGGACAGTCGACGGACGGTGCTAAACCGTCCACCTGGGCAACATCATCTGCGCGATCCCCTCGGCATGTCCGCGCCGCCGCGTCCCCCTCCAAGCAACGGCGCGGATCGATTGGCCCGGCGCTTCGGCGCCGGGCCTTTTTTCGCCCGGCACGGACCCGATCGTTCCGTGCGTGATACCAAAGCGGCCCCGATCGCCTTACCCTCGGATGTGTCACCACGCACAAAGGATCGAGCGCAGCCGTGATTCTACTTGCCACCGACTTCGGCTTGGAAGGTCCCTATGTCGGCCAAATGAAGGCCGTACTGGCCCGCGCGGCGCCCGGCGTTCCAGTGATCGACCTCATCGCCGATCTGCCGCCCTTCGCGCCCAAGGCCGCGGCCTACCTCCTGCCGGCGCTCGCCGCCGAATTCACCGCCGGCGCGGTCTTCCTCTGCGTGGTCGACCCAGGGGTCGGCGGCGCACGCCTGCCGCTTGCGCTCGAGGCGGACGGGCGCTGGTTCGTAGGCCCGGACAATGGCCTGCTCGCCATTGCGGGGCGCCACGCCGCTGACCTCCGCGGCTTCACCATCGACTGGCGCCCCGAACGGCTCTCGGCATCCTTCCACGGGCGTGATTTGTTCGCACCCGCCGCGGCACGCCTCGCGACCGGCGCACCGCTCCCGATGTCTCCGCGCGATGGGTCCGACATCGTCGGAGCCGGATGGCCCGACGACCTGCCCGCGGTCGTCTATGTCGACCACTACGGCAACGCGATGACGGGGCTGCGCGCGGCCAAGATCTCCGACGATGCGCGCCTGTCAGCGGGCGGATGCACCCTCGGCCGCGCCCGCACCTTCTCCGATGTCGCGCCTGGTGAGGCCTTCTGGTACGAGAACGCGAACGGCCTGGTCGAGATCGCCGTGAACCAGGGCCGCGCGGACGAAGCGCTCGGGCTCGCGGTCGGCGCGATCGTGGCCATCGATGACGGCTGAGGAGCACGCCGATGGCGCGATGGCGTCCCAACGGAGACCAGATCAGGGCCGGTCGGCTGGCGGAGGCCGATCTCTCAGGGTTCGATCTGCGCGGCTTCAGCTTTCGGCGGGCCGACCTGCGCAACGCGACGTTCGAAGGCAGCGACCTGCGCGAGATCGATTTCTGGGGCGCCAACATGGTCGGCGCGGATCTCACGGGCACCAAGCTTCGCCTCGCCACGCTCAAGGGCGCCAATCTCGAGAACGCGCGGCTGAGCGGCTCGGACCTCTGGAGCGCGGATCTGAAGATCGCCCGCCTCGAGCGCGCCATCCTCGCCGGCTGCAACCTGGCGCAGGCGGAGCTCGCGGGCGCCAACTGCACGGGCGCCAATCTAAGCGAGGCCGAGCTCTATTGCGCCGACCTGCGCCTCGCCAATCTTGCCGACGCCAATCTGGGCCGTGCCGACATGCGCCTCGCCAAGCTCGAGGAGGCGAACCTCATCGGCGCGAACCTCCGCGAAGCCACCGCCACCGGCACCAGCTTCCGCCGGGCCCACCTCGCCGGCGCCGATTGTCACGGCGCCAACCTGCGCGAAGCCAACTTCCGCGGCGCCGACCTCACACGCACCGATTTTCGCGAGGCCGAGATCACGGACGCCTTCTTCGGCGAGGCCAACCTCGACGGCACGGTGATGCCCGACGGCACCATCGAATCAGAGGGCCTGCGCCACTGGCCGCGCGACTGACCCGGTTGGGCGCCGCGGGCACGGCCCTCGATCCCTCAGAGCGCCCGGCCGAGCTCCTCGGCCTCGTACATCACCTGGATGGGCTTGCGCGGCGCGAGAGCATCGCCGACCCGGTCGCACGCGATATCCGTCCCGCTCAGCGCGTGGAAGAGCCTGTCGTCGGGCGCGCGCATCATCGACATCACCACCGTGTCGACCGGCTCGATGGTGCGCGTCGGGCCGCCCCAGACGAAACCGACCTCGACGCCGCCATTCGCGATCGCGCGCGCCGCATGCTGCGTCGTGGTGCGCACGCCGGCCTCGATCAGGCGCGGCATGAGGTGCGAGAGATCGCCGGTCTTGTAGATCTCGCCGCCTGCGATCGCGTCTGGCGTGATCACCTCGACGTCGACGCCCGCATCCGCGAGCAGCTCGGCAAGCCCGAGCGGCAGATAGATCCCGGTCTCGTCGAGGATCACCACGCGCGCGCCGAGAGCTTGCGGCTCGGCGAGAGCGCGGTCGGTTGCGGCGCCGAGATCGAGCACGTGATCCGCTTCGGTGCCCGGCAGCGCCGCCATGCCGGGCCGCCACGGGCTGCGCCCGTCCTTGGTCCAGTGCGCGCCCGTCGCGATGACGACATGGTCCGGCGCCTCCGCCTGGATGGTCTCAACCGTCGCCTCCGTGCCGAGGCGCACGTCGACGCCGCGCACAGCCATCGCGCGCGCCAGGTTGTCGATCGCGACGCCCCAGCCGGCACGCGTCGGCAGCGCCTTGAGCCGGTTGATGTGGCCGCCGAGCACCTCCTCCCGTTCGAACAGCACGACATCGTGTTCGCGCTCGGCTGCGACCGCCGCCGTCTTCATGCCGCCGAAACCGCCGCCGACCACGACGATGCGCTTGGCGTCGTCGGGCCCAACCGGGACCAGGGTGCCCGGCCCCCACTGGCGCTCGCGCCCCGTAACCGGGTTCACGATACAGGCGGCCGGGCGTTGGTCGAAGATGCGCGAGATGCATTCGTTCGCGCCGATGCAGTAGTGAATCTCGGTCTCGCGCCCCTCGCGGGTCTTGCGCACGAGATGGGGATCGGCGAACTGCGCACGGGTCATCGCCACCATGTCGGCGCAGCCCTCGCGCAGCACACGCTCGGCGATGTGGAGGTCGGTGATGCGCCCGACCGTGAAGACCTTCGCGCGGTTGCCGACCACGGCCTTCGCCCGCTTGGCGAAGCCGGTCATGTGGCCATGCTCGACTTGCATGGGCGCGACCGCCATGTGCAGCGTGTGGTAGGCACCGCCCGAGATGTTGAAGTAGTCGAAGAGCCCGGTCGCCGACAGCGCCTCGAGCTGCTCCTCGGCTTGCGCCGGCGTGGTGCCGGCCTCGCCCATGAACTCGTCGTAGGAGATGCGCACGCCGACGGTGATGTCGTCGCCGACCCGGCGCCGCACCTCCTCGCCGAGCTCGATCAGGATCTGCGCACGCTTGACCGGCGAGCCGCCGTAACGGTCGGTGCGGTCATTGTAGGTGGGGCTCAAGAACTGGCCGAGCAGGTAGCTGTGCGCGGCATGAAGCTCGACGCCGTCGAGGCCGGCGACCTTCACGTTGAGGGCCGATTCGCCGAAACCCTTCACGACATCGGCAATCGCGGCCTCATCCATCACCATCGGAATCTCGCGATGCACGATCGAGGGGATCGCGGAGACACCCCAAAGCGGGTGCCATTCGTCGAAGATCGTGGTGCCCTTGTCGTGCACGCCGCAGCCGAAGAGTTGCACGAACTGCTTGGCGCCCTCGGCATGAACGGCATCGGCGAGCTTCTCATATTGCGGGATCACCCGCTTCTCCCACGCCGTGCAGCCATCGTGAAACGAGCCCTTGGAGAACCGATGGCCGGCCTGCTGCTCGGTGATCATGAGCCCGAGGCCGCCGCGCGCCCGCTCCCGGTAAAACGCGATGTGGCGGTCGCTCAGCAGGTTGTTCTCGCCGTAGAACACGCCCATCGCGGTCATCATGATGCGGTTGCGCACGCGTGTCGGGCCGATCTCCAGCGGCTCCCAAACCTGGCGCAAGCCTCCGCCGGCCGATGCGTCGGTGATGCTCATAGGCCATCTCCCTGCTCGCGCGGTGGGTCGCCGCCCGCCATGTCTCGCTCTTCGCGCCCGCGCGTGAGAACCGCGAGCATAGCGGCTTCGCGAAACCTCGAAAACGGCGCGCGCCACGCGGAGCACGACCCTCGCGCGCGCGTCGTGCTAGGCTTGGCGTGCGCTGACATCGGGGGACGCCATGCCGAATTTCGCCGCCAACCTCAGCTTCCTGTTTCAAGAGCACGCGTTTCTGGCGCGCTTCGACGCGGCGGCCTCGCTCGGCTTCAAGGCGGTCGAATATCTGTTCCCCTACGCCCACGAACCAGCCGACATCAAGGCGCGTCTCGATGCGAACGGACTGACGCAAGCGCTCTTCAACGCAAGTCCCGGCGATTGGGAGGCCGGCGAACGCGGCTTGGCCGCCTTGCCGGGCCGGGAGGATGCATTTCGGGCCGCCATCGATCAAGCGGCGCGCTACGCCGAGGCGCTCGGCTGCCCCAAGGTGCATGTGATGGCGGGCCTCGTGCCCGATGGCGCCGATCCCGCGCCCTACGAGGAGACCTACATCAAGAACCTGCAGCATGCGGCCGACACCCTCGGCGCGCACGGCGTGCGTGCGCTCATCGAGCCGCTCAACAACATCGACATGCCGGGCTACCTGCTCTCGGGCTCGGCGCAGGCCTGCCGCATCATCGATGCGGTCGGCAGCGCCAACCTCGCGCTTCAGTTCGACGTCTATCACCTCCAGATCATGGAAGGTGATCTCGCGCGCCGCATGGAGCGCCTGTTCGAGCGGATCGGCCATATCCAAATCGCGGGCGTGCCGGGCCGCCATGAGCCGGATGTCGGCGAGATCAATTACCCCTACCTGTTCGAGACCATGGACAGGCTCGGCTATGACGGTTGGGTCGGCTGCGAATACCGGCCGAAAGACGGCACCGAGGCGGGCATCGGCTGGGCGCGCGCGTACGGGGTCGGCGTCTAGGCCTCGGGCGGCGGTGCGCTCCCGCGCCGCCCCAACAGCTCCTGCACGAACTGCCAGGCGACGCGGCCCGAGCGGGCGCCGCGCGTCATACTCCATTCGATCGCCTCGGCGTGGAGCGCAGCGCGGTCCATGGTCAGCGCGAAGTGCGCGGCATAGGCATCGACCATGGCGAGGAAGGTCTCCTGCGTGCAGGCGTGGAAGCCGAGCCAAAGCCCGAAACGGTCGGAGAGGGAGACCGATTCCTCGACCGCCTCGCCCGGATGCAGCGCGGTCGATCGCTCGTTCTCGACCGCCTGCCGCGACATCAGATGACGCCGGTTCGAGGTCGCGTAGAACACGACATTGTCCGGCCGCCCCTCGATCCCCCCTTCGAGCACCGCCTTGAGCGACTTGTAGGTCGTGTCGTTGGCCTCGAACGAGAGATCGTCGCAAAACAGAATGCAGCGCCGCGACGCGCTCCTGAGCCGCGCCAACAGATGCGGCAGGCTCGGGATCTCCTCGCGGTGGATCTCGATCAGCGCGAGGCTCTTCGGTCGCTCCTCGAGAACCCGCGCGTGCACGGCCTTGATCAGCGAGCTCTTCCCCATGCCGCGTGCGCCCCAAAGCAGGGCGTTGTTGGCGGGGCGGCCGTCGGCGAAACGGCGCGTGTTCTCTAGCAGGATGCCGCGCACCTGGTCGATCCCCTTGAGGAGATCGAGGTCGAGTCGGTTGATGCGCGGCACCGCCTCGAGACGCGCGTCCTCGGCATGCCAGATGAATCCGTCCGCGTCGGTCAGGGCGGCATCTGCGGGCGTCACCGGCGCAAGACGATCGAGCGCGTCCGCGATACGCCGGAGAAGTGCTGCTAAGTCTGCGTCGGGCATTGAGAATTCGCCATCTCGCGAAGAGCGCCGGACCCTAGCATACCGGGGAGACCGGTCAACGCGCGGGCTGGTATAACCGTTGCCCGGCTACGCGTTTGGGCCTATCGTGCGGGCGATTTTTCCGCGCCCAGCATACTCAACACATAGTTAGGAGACGGAACGATGCACTTGGTCGGGAAACTTAGCGTGCTCGCGCTCGTCGCGGTGACGCTCGCCGGGTGCCCGCCACCGGGCCAGCAAGGCGGCGCGGAGGGTGCTGGTGGTGGCGGCGGCGACATGCTCATGTCGATCCTGCCGCTCATCCTGATTTTTGTCGTCTTCTACTTCCTTCTGATCCGCCCGCAGCAGAAGAAGCAGAAGGCGCACCGCGAGATGCTTCAGAACGTTCATCGGGGCGACGACATCGTGACCAATGGCGGCATCGTCGGTCACGTCGTGAAGGTCGGCCGCGACGACGCGCTCCTCGTCGAGATCGCGCCCGACGTGCGCGTGCGCGTGATGCGCAACATGATCTCGGAGGTCATGCGCCGGGCGGACTTCGACGAAGACGACGAAGAGGACGAGGAAGACTATTACGAGGACGAGGGCGACGAGGAGCGCGACCCCGAGGCCGACGCCGAGGAGCACGAGGCGGAGGACGAGACCGACGCCGACTCCGAAGCCGAGGAGAGGGACACACAGGGACGCCGGCGCTAGCCCTCGGCCGCCGCTGACCGTCCGATGCTTCGCCTGCCGATTTGGCAATATGTTCTCGTTGCGGTGGTTGGCGTCGCCGCGATTCTCTTCGCGCTGCCCAACGTCTTCAGCCAAAAGGCGCTGACCGACTACCCGTCGTGGCTGCCCAGCAGCCAGGTGAGCCTTGGCCTTGATCTCCAAGGCGGCTCGCACCTGTTGCTCGAGGTACAGGTGGCCGAGATCGTGCGCGAGCGCCTCACTACACTGGTGGACGACACACGGCGCACCCTGCGCGGCGCCGATCCGCCGATCGGCTACACGGGGATCGGCTCGGAAGCGAACCGCGTGGTGTTTCGACTGGTCGATCCCGCGGATCGTGATCGCACAGAGGACCTGCTGGAGGATCTCGACAGCGAGATCGATGTCGAAAGCGATGCCGGCGGCGCCTTTCGCGTGATCCTGACCGATGAGGCGATCGAGGAGCGCCAGCGCTCCGCGGTGAGCCAATCGATCGAGATCATCCGGCGGCGGATCGACGAGACCGGCGTGCGCGAGCCCACCATCCAGCGTCAGGGCACCGACCGAATCCTCGTGCAGCTGCCGGGCATCGACGATCCGGAGCGCGTGAAGCAGCTGCTCGGTCGAACCGCGAAGCTCACCTTCCACCTCGTCGACCCCACGGTGACACAGCAGCAGGCGCAAAGCGGTCGGGTGCCGCCGGGCTCGGTTCGCTTGCCGTCGGACGACCTCGACGAGTTCGGCAATGCGCTGCAATACGTCGTCCGCAAGCGCGTGATGGTGAGCGGCGACGAGCTCGTCGATGCCCAGCCGACCTTCCAGGACGGCGCGCCGGTGGTGAGCTTCCGCTTCAACACCTCCGGCGCGCGCAAGTTCGGCAAGGTCACGCAGGAAAACGTCGACCGGCCGTTCGCGATCGTGCTCGATGGCCGCGTCATCAGCGCACCGGTGATCCGCGAGCCGATCCTCGGTGGCTCCGGCGTGATCAGCGGCAGCTTCACGGTCGAGGAGGTGACCGATCTCGCGCTGCTCCTGCGCGCGGGCGCGCTGCCTGCCGCGATGAAGATTCTCGAGGAGCGCACGGTCGGCCCCGATCTCGGCGCCGATTCGATCCGCGCGGGTCAGATCGCCTGCATCATCGGGCTCGTCGCGGTCATCGTGTTCATGGCGATCTATTACGGCTTTTTCGGCCTCATCGCCGACTTCGCGCTCCTCCTCAATCTCGTGATCATCGTCGGCGTGCTTTCGCTGCTCCAAGCGACGCTGACGCTGCCGGGGATCGCCGGGATCGTGCTGACCATCGGCATGGCGGTCGACGCCAACGTGCTGATCTTCGAGCGCATACGCGAGGAGGCGCGCGCCGGCCGCGCGCCCTTCTCGGCGATGGAGGCGGGCTACAAGCGCGCCTTCACCACCATCATCGACTCCAACCTGACGACGCTGATCGCCGCGATCATCCTGTTCATCATCGGCTCGGGCCCCGTGCGCGGGTTTGCGGTGACCCTCGCCATCGGCATCGTGACCTCGATGTTCACCGCGATGCTGGTCAGCCGCATGATCCTCGTCGCCTGGCTGCGGCGGCGGCGGCCTTCGGCGTTGCCGATCTGAGGCGGCGACCATGTGGCGCCTTCGCTTCATCCCCGACCGCACGAACATCCCGTTCCTGCGCCTGCGGCGCGCGTTTTTCGTGCTCTCGATCGTGCTCGCGGTCGCATCGGTGATCTTGCTGATCGGGCGGGGGCTCAACTTCGGCATCGACTTCGCAGGCGGCATCCTGATCGAGGTCGGGACGGAGCAGGACGCCGATATCGCGCGAATGCGGGGCGCGCTCTCCGGCCTCCAGCTCGGCGAGGTCGCGCTGCAGGAATTCGGCTCGGCGACGGAGGTCCTGATTCGCGTCGAGCGCCAGCCCGGCGATGCCGACGCGCAGCAGGCCGCGGTGACGGTGGTGCGCGAGGCGCTCGCAGAGAGTTATAGCGACACGCTGACCTATCGACGGGTCGAGTTCGTGGGACCAAAGGTCGGCGCGGAGCTGATCCAAGCCGGCATCATCGCGGTCGTCGTCTCGATCGCGCTGATGCTCGTCTATATTTGGTTCCGCTTCGAGCTGCCCTTCGCGATCGGCGCGGTGATCGCGCTCGCCCACGACGTGCTGCTCACGCTCGGCATGTTCGCGGCGCTCGGGCTCGAGTTCAACTTGGCGATCGTCGCGGCGATCCTGCTGATCGTCGGCTACTCGATGAACGACACGGTCGTCGTCTACGACCGCGTGCGCGAGAACTTGCGCAAGTACAAGACCATGCCGCTGTTCGACCTGCTCAACCGCAGCGTGAACGACACGCTGGCGCGCACGGTCATCACCTCGCTGACGACGCTCCTCGCGCTGCTCGCGCTCTTCATCTTCGGCGGCGAGGTGATCCGCGGCTTCAGCTTTGCGATGATCTGGGGCGTTGTCATCGGCACCTATTCCTCGGTGTTCATCGCCGGTGCCACCCTGCTCTATGTGCGCCCCGAGCGTGGCGCGAAGGCCGACAAGGCGGGGGTCGGCGAGGCGGAGCGCACCGCGACGGCGATCGACACGCCGGAGATCGACACACCGCTCCTCGAGCAGGCCGAGACGGTGCCGCAGGAGCCCGACAGCGAACCGCTCCCCGAAGACGAGCCGTTGCCCGACGACAGTGCGTCGGAGAGCCGCAAGAAACGGCGCGCGAGCTCCGCGCGTGCGCGGCGCAAGCGGCGGCAGACGCGCCGGCGCGGGCGGTGACGCGATGGACATCACCCCGCGGGTCCCGGACGGCCGGCAGGTTATCGAGAGCTATAGCGGCGCCGGCTTCCGGGTGAACGGCGCCCGCCACGAGGGTGCCATTCTCATTTGGCCCGAGAGCGTGGAGGCGTGGCCCGCGGCCGCCATCGAAACTCTCTCAGAGGAAACCTTTGCGACGCTCTTCACCGCGGAGCCGCCAATCGAGATCCTCTTGGTCGGCGGCGGCGATCGCTTCCGTATGATCCCGGGCGCGCTGAAGCGTTCATTGAGTGAGCGCGGCATCTCGGTCGAGTGTATGGACACCGGCGCGGCGTGCCGAACCTACAACGTGCTCATGGCGGAGGATCGCCGCGTGGCGGCCGCGTTGCTTCCGCCGACCTAGGCGCGGCTTGCTGCGTGCCGCGGAGGGCACCGCTTGGCCGTTGACAAGCGGCCGCCCAATCGGCTTTCTGCCGCCCAGCGCCACACCACACGATGAAGGGGGGACCCATCATGCCGTTTAGCCTGCCCGACCTGCCTTACGCAAAGAACGCGCTCGACCCGCACATCTCCGAGCGCACGCTCGAGTTCCACCATGGCAAGCACCACGCCACCTATGTCAACAATCTGAACAACCTGCTCAAGGACACGCCGCAGGCCGACGCCTCCCTCGAGGACGTGATCAAGGCCTCCGCCGGCGATGCCGCCAAGGCCGGCGTGTTCAACAACGCCGCGCAGATTTGGAACCACACGTTCTATTGGAACTCGATGTCGCCGGGCGGTGGCGGCACGCCGTCGGGCGACCTCGCGGCGAAGATCGACTCCGATCTCGGCGGCTTCGACAGCCTCGTCGAGCAGCTGAAGACCGCCGGCGCGACCCAGTTCGGCAGCGGCTGGGCCTGGCTCGTCGTCGAAGGCGGCACGCTCAAGGTCACGAAGACACCCAACGCCGACACACCGATGGTGCACGGGCAAACCGCGCTTCTCACCATCGACGTCTGGGAGCACGCCTACTATCTCGACTTCCAGAACCGCCGGCCCGACTACCTCTCGACCTTCATCGAGAAGCTCGCGAACTGGGAGTTCGCCGCCCAAAATCTCGCGGCGGCCTAAGGAAGCGACGCCTCTGGGGGTGTGCCGCGGCGCCGCCCCCAGACGGAGGTCGCCTTCGACCTTATTCCGACGGAAGAGCGCCGTCGGCAGAGCAGACGGTTAAGTGAGGGCCTCACGCATCGCGGCGCGGCGCCGTTCGGTCGCGGCCTCGTCGATCGCGAGGGTCGTCTCGTCGAGCACGACGCCGTAGGCGTCATAGGCGTGCGCCACGGTGCAGAAATCGTCGAGCACGTCGTCGCGCACCTGTTCGGGCGTGCGCTCCAGCGGGTCGCCGTAGCCGCCGCCGCACGGGCCGATGAAGCCGATGCAATCGCCGGCCTCGTTGCGAAGCCCGTGGACCTTGGCCGGTAGCTCCTGAACCGCCTCGGGGTTGGCCACATTGTATTTGATGAGCCGCCCGCCCCTTCCCGCGTGGCCGCCCTGGAAGCCCCACGGCGCGTCCTCGTGGCGGTCGGCCTCATGGGTGAGGAAGCCCGGCGTCAGGTAACGCTGCACCTTGATCACGCCGATCCCGCCGCGATGCTTGCCCGCGCCGGGCATGGCATCGTCGCGCAGCTCGTAGCGATCGCAAATCAGCGGCAGATGCATGCCCAGATCCTCGATCGGGTTGTTGCGCGTGTTGCGCATCAGCTCCTCGATCGTGTCCGGCCCGTCGGAGTAGGGCCTGCCGCCGCAAGCGCCCTCGTTGACCTCGATGAACACCCAATAGTCGCCACTCGGCCGCACGCCGGAATAGGCGATCGCGGAGACATCGGCCGACGAGCCGGCGGTGATCTTGTCGGGGATCACCGGCGAGAGCGCCTTCATGATGCAGTCGACGACGCGTTGAATCTGGTTGAAGCGCGCCTCCGCGGCCGCCGGATAGTCCGGATTGAAGATCGAGCCCTTCGGCGCGGTAACCGTGATGGGGCGAAAGGTGCCCTCGTTTTGCGGCACGTGCTCGCTGGTCGTCGCCGTATCGAGCAGCAACGCGCGGAAGGCGAAATAGCAGGCCACCTTGGTCGAGCCCTCGAAGGGCACGTTGAACGCGGTCGGCACCTGCGGCGAGGAGCCGGTGAGGTCGACCTCGGCCGAATCGCCCGCAATGCGCACGGTCACCTTCACCGGCAGCGGCGCGCCGCGGTTGCGGCCGTCATCGTCGAGGAAGCCCTCGGCGCGGTAGGTCCCGTCGGGGATCGCCGCAATCTGGCGGCGCAGCATGCGCTCCGAATAGTCCATCAGCTCGTCGCAGGCGGCGAGCAGCGTCTCTTTGCCATATTGGTCGAGCAGCTCGCCGAAGCGCTTCACCCCAAGCTCGGCCGCCGCGACCTGCGCCTCGATGTCGCCCAGCACCTGGCTCGGCACGCGCGTGTTGGTCTCGATGAACTGCCAAAGCGCCCGGTTGAGCGTGCCCCGCTCGTAGAGCTTCACCCCCTTGAACAGCATCCCCTCCGCAAACACGTCCGGCACGTCGATGATCAAGCCGGGCGTCGCCGCACCGATGTCCACATGGTGCGCCGTGTTGCCCGAGAACCCCACAAGCTCGCCCTCGTAGAAGACCGGCGCCACGATCGCGATGTCCGGCGAATGGCTCGCGCCGTAGTAAGGGTGGTTGTGGATCACGATGTCGCCCGGCTCCCAGGGGTCGTGCAGCGTCGCGTCGATGCCCCGCAGATAAGCCGGGATCGAGCCGATGTGCATCGGCGTCGAATCGGATTCGCAGAGCGTGTTGAAGGCGCGGTCGAAGAGCCCGGCGCCCAGATCCTCGGATTCCCGGATGATCGACGAATAGGACATGCGGTAGAGCACATGCCCCATCTCCTTCGCGATCGTGTGCAGCGCGCCCCCGATCACCTGAAGCGTGATCGGGTCGATCTTGTTGGCGGGGTCGGTCATCGGTCTTTCCTCTGCGAGCCGGGACCCGACGATAGCGTACGGCCCACCCTCGCTCAACCGAGCCCAGAGATAATCTTATTTCTCAGAAAATCGTTTCAACTATATATAATATAGGGATTATTTACTATTTTTCATTCGCACTAATCGAGCGCCTTCGACCATCGCTTCCATCTTTTGGCGGGCGAGATAGCGAGGCAGCGCCGAAAACCCGCAATCGGCGGTGACGCGCAGCTTCTCGGGCGCGACAAACGCGAGGCACTGGGTGATGCGATCTGCCACCATGTCAGGGGTTTCCAGGTAGAAGTTCTTCACGTCGATGACGCCCGCCGCGATATCGAACCGTGTGCCGAGCGGTGCCAAGAGGCCGACATCCGCCATCTCGCGGTTGGCGAACTCGAGCACCAGCTCCTCGCACGCAAGCGCCTCGAGCGCCGGCATGAGGCGCGGCATGCGCCGGTCGGCGAACGGACGCCCCGCGTTGTTGCCGAAGCAGACATGGACGGCGCGCCGTGCTGGGGCGTCCGCCAACGTGCGGTTCACGACCGCCGCGGCGTCTTCCAGCGACAGACCATGGGGCGGACAGGGCAAGCCCGGCTCATCGATTTGGATGTAGTCGGCGCCGGCTTCGGCGAGCGCCATCACCTCCCGGCGCACCAGCGCGGTCAGCTCGTCGACCAGCGCCGCCCCCGCGTCCGCCGGTGCGTCGATGAAGCTCGCGAAGGTCAACGCGCCCGGGAGCGCGACCTTGAGCGGCAGGTCCGATCCCGCGATGCGGCGCAGCAGGGTGAACTCGTCGACGATGCCGAGGCCGCGCGCCGCGGTGAGCGGCGCGATCCGTTCGAAATGGGGCGCGCGGTCGTAGCCCGTGATGCCGAGGCGCCGCGTCGCCGGGACGCGGCGCAGGCCGTCGAACGCGCCGAGGGAGTCGAACACGAAACGCTGCCGCGTCAGCTCCCCGCTCGTCAGGATATCGACACCGGCCGCACGCTGGTCCGCGACCGCGACAAGGGTCGCATCCTGCTCAAGCTCCGCGACATCGTGTGCACCCCAGCCATCGGCGCGCGCCGCGCGCTGGCCTGCGACGAACCAGCCGGGCGCCGCATAGCTGCCGACGCCGACGGTGGGAAGGAGCGGCAGCGCGGCCACGGCGCCAGGCCCCCGAACGGCGATCGCGCGCCGGCGGCGCTATTCCGCCGCGGCCGCTTGGCGCTCCGCTTCGCCCCGTGCGGTGGGAGCTTTGTGGAAGCTGCCGTCTTTCATGACCATGAGAATGTGGTCCGGATCGCGGAACAGCGAGAGATCGGCAAGCGGATCGCCGTCGATCATGATCATGTCGGCGAAGTGGCCTTGCTTGATCTGGCCAAGTTCGTCGCCCGCGCGGAAGATTTGGCCGCCATACATCGTCGCCGCCCGCAAGATCTCCGCCGGCGTGAAGCCGAGCTCGTCGCGGAAGATCTCGAAGTCGCGCGTATCGGTGCCGTGCGGCGTCCAGGGAAAGCCGTAGTCGCCGAACGGCAGCACCCGGATGCCGCGCGCGTGCATCTTGCGCATGGTCTCGCAGGCGATGCCGTATTCCGCCGTGAAGCCCCATGATTCGGCCATCGCAGGCGTGATGCCATACTCGGCGGCTTCGAACGCCGTGGCATAGGTGAAGCCCAGCGCCGGCACGACGAAGAACTCGTCCTTGCGCGATTCGAGCAGATCGAGCGATTCCTCGTCGGCGAGCGTGCCGTGATAGATCCGCTCGATGCCGTATTTCACGCAAAGCTTGATCGATTCCGGCGAGCGTGCGTGGGCGGCGAGCGCCCTGCCGCGCTGGTGCGCGACGCGGCTGCCGGCCGCCACCTCGTCCTCATCCATCGCGAGCTGATCGGCCGCGCAATGGCCCGGGATCAGGTTGTCGCCCGAGATCATCAGCTTGATCGTGTCAACGCCCTCCCGGATGAGCCAGCGGCAGGTTTGGCGAACCTCCTCCGGACCATCGACGAAGAGCGAAAGGTCGTTGTGCTCGATGTGGCACTTGCGCTCATCGCCGAGCCCGCCGGTGACGGTGATCTCGGGCGAGGCCGCGCGGTATCGGGGGCCCGGCACGCGCCCGGCATCGATCTCGTTTCGGATGACGATGTCGAGCCTCGGCTTCGCGGCGCCGGCGCCGACACACGCGGTGAAGCCGGCATCGAGCAGCACCTTGGCTTGATAGGCCGTGATGAGCATGTGCTCCTCAACCGGAATATCGCCCATGCGCGTGGCGCTGGTGTAGGCGTTGCCGGTGTAGCTCATGTGGCAATGGCCATTGATCAGGCCGGGCATGAGCGTCGCGCCGCCGCCGTCGACTGTCTCTGCACCCTTTGGGTCAAGGCGCTCGGGTGCCGCAGCGACCTCCTTGATCCGGTTGCCCTGGACCAGAACCTCACCCTCGAAGGGCTCGGCGCCCGTGCCGTCGAAGACCCGTACGTTCGTAAAGTGCGTGTTGCTCATCCTGTGCCTCCCAGCCGCCTTACGCCGCCGCCACTCCGCGCGCCGATTATCGGTCAGCTGTCAGTGTCTGGAAAGCCGGTTGCCGCAGACGCCCGCGGCGGAGCGAACGCTCAGGCTTTGTCGCGGCGCACCATCTGGTCGAGCCGGGCAACGCGCTGATAAAGCGCCAAGCTCTTTTCCATCAGTATCCGAAGCTCTTTCGGCAGCGTCGCCAAGACCTCGGGGTCCTGCTCGAGGCAAACATCGCTCCCGGAGAGCCGATATTCGTCGCTGCGCGCTTCCTCAAGCGAGATCTCGCCCGCATGAAGGGCACGTTGCGCGAGCAGCCAGGCCATCACCTGGGCGAGACGCGTGGTCAGGCGAAGCGTCTCGCAGTCGCGCGCCAACTGGTCGCGCGCGTCGCTACGCCAATCGGACCCGTGCAACGTCGCCGCGAGGTAGTTGCGGGTTTCGACGGTGAGCGCGAGCGCCTCATCGTAGGTCCGGCCGAAAAATGTGGTCCCGGCCAATCCGTTGCTGGACACGCGCCTCACCATCACGATTGCGGTAGCGGAGAGCCTATATCGTGCGCACGCCGCCTTAACAAACCGTGTCGGCGGCGGCGGAGGGCACGGCGGCGAAAATGGCGGATCACCCTGACGCAAAAGAAAAAAGCGCCGCCGGAGAACCGGCGGCGCTAGTAAACAGGGAGACGGAACAATCAGGGAGGACTAGTGCACGATATTCGGGATTACCGAAATATCGTGATAATCAACCTAAGCCTGATCTCCTAACAAAAGGTTAACGGTTACCGAAAAAATTCGTCGGGTCGAAAAAAGTTGCCGACTGCCGTTTTCGCGGCAGATGAGGACCAGAGATCGCCCGCCGCTTAGCTGCGGAACACAGAGGCCGCGGCGTCCCGATGCCCCTCCTTGGCCGCGATCTCCTGGCGCACGCGGGCGATCTCCGCCTCCAGCGCACCAACATAGTCGTGAAGCGCGTCGATCGACATGTCGTCGAGCGGTCGCGGAAATGTCTCTTCCGGCTGCGGCGGTTTGATTTCTTCGTCCATCGGTCCCCTCCCCGGCGTCGAGGCAACGCATTATAGTCGCCGAATTGGGAGGACGCGCAATGCAACCGCCACAAGAGATGATGGCGATCGAGATCACGACGCCGGGCGGGCCCGAGGTGCTGCGGCCTGCCCGGCGCGCGGTGCCGGAGCCCGGTGCTGCGGAAATACTCATCGCGGTCGCGGCGGCGGGCGTCAACCGGCCCGACGTGCTGCAGCGCCGGGGCGGCTATCCGACGCCGCCTGGCGCAAGCGACATCCCCGGTCTCGAGATCGCGGGCACCGTCGTGGATGCGGGACCCGGGGTCCGGCGCTACCAGGTCGGCGACACGGTCTGCGCCTTGGTGGCCGGCGGCGGCTATGCCGAATATGCAACCGCGCCCGAAGCCCAATCGCTCCCCATCCCCGCGGGGCTCGATGTCGCGGATGCGGCGGGGCTGCCGGAAACCGTGTTCACGGTTTGGACGAACCTGTTCGAGCGCGGCCGGCTGCGCGCCGGCGAGCGCCTACTGGTCCATGGCGGCTCGAGCGGGATCGGAACCATGGCGATCCAGCTGGCCTCGCTGTTGGGTGTGCGCGTATTCGCGACGGCGGGATCGGCGGAAAAGTGCGCGGCGTGCGAGCGCTTGGGCGCGGAGCACGCGATCAACTACCGGGAGGACGACTTCGTCACGGCGGTCACCGATCTGACTGGCGGTGAAGGGGTCGACGTCGTGCTCGACATGGTCGGCGGCCCTTACTTTCAGCGCAATCTGAGTGCCCTGCGAACCGAGGGCCGCCTGATCCAGATTGCGTTTCTGGAGGGCGCCGAGGCCACGCTCGACCTCATGCCCCTCATGCTCAAGCGGCTGACCATCACCGGCTCGACACTCAGGCCGCAAAGCGTGCAAAGCAAAGCCCGGATCGCGGCCGCCGTCGAGCGCCGCGTCTGGCCGCTCATCGAATCGCGGGCGTTGTTGCCCCTGATCGACAGCCGGTTCCCGCTGCACGAGGCGGCCGAGGCCCACGCGCGCATGGAGGAGAGCGGACATATCGGCAAGATCCTGCTTTTGCCCGCGCACTCAACGCCTTGATCAGCGTGCACGATAAAAGCGCCTTTGCGCTCGCGGAGCCGACAAGCTATATCTCCCTGCTTTGAAGCACTCATGGCAAGAACGGGACGCGGCCAAACCACCCTTGGACCGAGATCTCCGCGGCCGTTCTTGGAGGAAGAAGAATGTCAGAGCCGCTCATGCCCAAGGCGACGGCGGTTTGGTTGGTCGACAACACGTCGCTGACGTTTGAGCAGATCGCCGGGTTTTGTGGGCTGCATAGGCTCGAAGTGCAGGGCATCGCCGATGGCGAGGTCGCGATAGGGATCCGCGGACTCGATCCGATCGCGAGCGGCCAGCTCACGCGCGAGGAGATCGAGCGCTGCGAGGCCGACTCGAAACTGACCCTGGCGCTGTCGGAACGCAGCGCGAAGGTGCCGCAGCGCACCCGGCGCGCGCGCTACACACCGGTCAGCAAGCGGCAAGACCGTCCCAACGCGATCGCGTGGCTGCTCAAGAACTATCCGGCGCTCGGCGATCCCGAAATCAGCAAGCTGCTCGGGACGACCAAGGCGACGATCAACGCCGTGCGCGACCGCACGCACTGGAACACCCAGAACATTTCGCCGCAGGATCCGCTGCTGCTCGGTATCTGCACCGAGGCAGAGCTGCTCGAGGCCGTCCGCAAATCCGAAGCGCGGCTGGAGCGCGCTGCGCAGCGTGAGGCGCGCCGGGCCGCCGCGGCCGAGCGTCGCGCCGCTGCCGAGGCGAAAAACGACGCTGCCATAGCAGAGTCGGACCAAACGGAGGCGGCGCCGAGCGATCCAAGCGACCCGGCGCCGGCACCGCACGAGGCCGGGCATGCACCGCCCGAGCCCACACCGCCGACGCCTACAGCGCCCGAATCCGCGGTGCCCGAGTCCACAGCGCCCGAGGCCACGCCGTCGGAGCCCGTGCCGCAGGAGCCGGGACACGCGCCGGCTGATCCGGCACCGCCGCCATCGGCAGAAGAAAACGCGCCCGAGCGCGACGTGAAGCGCGAGTTCGGGCAGGACTAGGGAAATCCCGAGCAGGTGGGATCACCTGCGACGATGCATTTGCGTCAATGCCAATGAGAGAGAGCATGTCGCGCGAGCATGAGTGAGCGCGACATGCGCTAAGGGCGCCGATCACCGCCTGGCGTACCCAAGCGGCTCCAACGCAGCCGTGATCTCATCGAGAATGACAGAATCGTCGATCGTGGCCGGCACGGTGTAGGAGGCACCGTCGGCAATCTTCACCATCGTGCCGCGCAAGATCTTGCCGGAGCGCGTTTTGGGCAATCGCTCCACCACGGCCGCTTGCTTGAAGGCCGCGACCGGCCCGATGCTCTCACGCACCATCTGCACGAGCTCCGGCACGATTTGATCGGCGGGCCGGTTGACGCCTGCCTTGAGAACGACGAAACCGAGCGGCAGCTGGCCTTTGAGCTGATCGGCGACCCCAATCACCGCGCATTCCGCGACGTCCGGGTGACGGGCCAGCACCTCCTCCATCGCGCCGGTCGAGAGCCTGTGGCCCGCGACATTGATGATGTCGTCGGTCCGGCTCATGATCCAGAGATAGCCGTCCTCGTCGATGTAGCCGGCGTCGCCGGTCAGGTAGTAGCCCGGGAAGCGCGTGAGGTAGGAGTCCTTGTAGCGCGCGTCATTGTTCCAAAGCGTCGGCAGGCAACCGGGCGGCATCGGCAGCTTCACGACGATGGCGCCGATCGTCTCCGGCGATACCACCGCCCCCTCGTCGTCGACCACGTCGATGTGATAGCCGGGCACGGGTTTGGTCGGCGAGCCGGGCTTCACCGGAAGCGGGCCGAGCCCAGTGCAGTTCGCCCCCATCGGCCAGCCGGATTCGGTCTGCCACCAGTGATCGTAGACCGGCACCTTGAGCGCGGATTGCGCCCATTCGAGCGTATCGGGGTCGGTGCGCTCGCCGGCCAGGAACAGGGTGTCGAAGCACGACATGTCGTACTGCGCGAGGAGCTTGGCGTCCGGATCTTCACGCTTGATGGCGCGGAAAGCGGTCGGCGCGGTGAACATGCGCCGAACGCCGTGCGCCGCGATCAGGCGCCAGTAAGCGCCGGCATCGGGCGTGCCCACCGGCTTGCCTTCGAACAAGATGGAGGTGCAGCCCGCGATCAGCGGTCCGTAGACGATGTAGGAGTGCCCGACCACCCAACCGATGTCGGAGGCCGCCCACCACACCTCGCCGGGCGCCATGCCATAGACGTTGCGCATGCTCCAATCGAGCGCGACGAGATGCCCCCCATTGTCGCGCACGACGCCCTTTGGCTCGCCCGTCGTGCCGGAGGTGTAGAGCACATAGAGCGGATCGGTGGCGGCGACGGGCACGCAATCGACCGCCGCCGCGCCCGCCATCGCGTCCTGCCAGTCGACATCGCGCCCCGGCACCAGGTCGGCGGTCTCTTCCGGCCGCTGGAAGATGATGCAGGCATCGGGCTTGTGCTGCGCGAGCTCGATCGCCTTGTCGAGGAGCGGCTTGTAGGCGATCACGCGGTTGACCTCGATGCCACAGGAGCCCGAGACGATCAGCTTTGGCTTGGCGTCGTCGATGCGTGTCGCGAGCTCGTTCGCCGCGAAGCCGCCAAACACGACCGAGTGCACGGCGCCGATGCGCGCGCAAGCGAGCATCGCGACGGCGGCCTCCGGCACCATGGGCATGTAGATGATGACCCGGTCGCCGGTCTCGACGCCGTGGGCGCGAAGGGCGCCCGCGAAGCGCGCCACGAGGTCACGCATCTCTGCGTAGGTGAAGCGTCGGATCGTGTCCGTGACGGGGCTGTCGTAGATCAGCGCGAGCTGGTCGGCGCGCCCGTTCGCGACGTGCCGATCGAGCGCGTTGTGGCAGGTGTTGACCACGCCGCCGCTGAACCAGCGGTAGATCGGCGCCTGGGTGTCGTCGAGCACGCGCTCCCATGGTTCGACCCAATCGATCCCCGCGGCAGCCTCGGCCCAGAAGGCCTCGGGGTCGTCGAGCGAGCGGGCGTAGATCTCTTCGTAACGGCTTGTCATGACGGAAGGCCTCCTGCGGCGAGCGCCGAATTCTTGCGCGGGCCGAGCCCGCGGGCAAGCCGCGTGCGCCCTTGTGTTGCGGCGATATTCCTGTACCGTGCGGCGCGCTTTTGTCGGTGATCAGTATGACCGATCCCTCCGCTCTCGCCTCCCATATCGAAGCGCTCGGCGACAGCCGGGTCGCCTGCGTCGGCGACCTCATGCTCGACCGTTTCGTCTACGGACGGGTCGAGCGGACTTCGCCCGAGGCGCCCGTCCCGGTGCTGCGCATCGATCATGATGTCTTCATGCTCGGCGGTGTCGGCAACGTCGTGCGCAACCTGATCTCCCTCGGCGCCCGCGCAACGCTGCTGTCGGTCGTCGGCGATGACGAGGTGGGCCGGCGCCTGACCGGCATGGTGGGGCGCGAGGAGCGCGTGGAGCCGCACCTTCTGGTCCAGACGGGCCGGCCGTCGACCGAGAAAACCCGTTTCGTCGCCGGCAGCCAGCAGCTCATCCGCGTCGATGCGGAGACCACCGATCCGGTCACCGACCAGGCGGTCGAGAGCCTGACGCGTCTCGCCGAGGACGCCCTCGCGACGTGCCACGTCATCGCGCTCTCCGACTACGCCAAGGGTTGCCTCACGCCGGGGCTGACCGCCGCCTTGATCGACGCGGCGCGCACAGCCGGCCGGCCCGTGATCGTCGACCCGAAGGGGCGCGAATTCGGGCGCTATCGGGGCGCCACCGTGATCACCCCCAACCGGACCGAGCTCGGGCACGCGGTCGGCGAAACCCTCGACACGGCTGACGCGATCGTCGCCGCCGCGCGCACGGTGATGGCCGAAAACGACATCGGCGCGGTGCTGGTGACGCGAAGCCACGAAGGCATGACGCTCGTCACTGCGGACGGAGAGGTCGAGCATCTCACGGCGGTCGCGCGTGAGGTCTTCGACGTCTCAGGCGCCGGCGACACCGTGGTGGCGACACTCGCCGCGGCCCTTGGTCAGCAAGTCGATCTCGTCGCCGCGGCCGCGCTTGCCAATACCGCCGCCGGCGTGGTGGTCGGCAAGGCGGGGACGGCGGTCGTGCACGCGGCGGACCTGCTGCGCGCCGTACGCGCGAGCGACCTATCGAGCTCGGAGGCCAAGGTGGTGCCACTGCCGACCGCGCTCGATCACGCCGCGCGCTGGCACGCCGAGGGGCTTTGCGTCGGCTTCACCAACGGTTGCTTCGATTTGCTGCATCCGGGGCACATTTCCCTGCTTCGCCAAGCACGGCAGGCTTGCGACCGGCTGATCGTCGGCCTCAACAGCGATGCCTCGGTCAGGCGCCTGAAGGGCCCGGATCGCCCGGTGCAGACCGACGCCGCCCGCGCACAGGTGCTCGCCTCGCTCGAGACGGTCGACCTGGTCGTGCTCTTTGGCGACGACACGCCGGTCCGTCTCATCGAGGCGCTTCGGCCCGACCTGCTCGTGAAGGGCGACGACTACGCGCTGGACGAGGTCGTCGGCGCCGACATCGTGCAGGCCAACGGCGGCAAGATCCTGCTCGCCGAGAACGAGCCGGGCTACAGCACCACGGGCACGATCCAGCGCCTGCGCGGCTGAGCGCGACCGGCGGGCTGCACGCCCAAACACTCACTTGCGAGGTGATCCCATGACGGTCACGTCCCGAGCCGTCCAAGCGATCAACGAGACGCTTCAGGGCATCCCACTCACGGAAAAACGCGTGAGCGAACTACCGGTCGAACTCAATCAGCTCCACGGCGTGGCGCAGGAGGCGCGTGCCAGCCACGACTTCGATTGCGACCCCGCGGACTTTCGGCGCACGCTACGGGGAGCTGATCCAGTTGCCGCAGAAGGTACGCCCGAGCCGGTGCGGGGCGAGGTTGTCTCGACCGACGACCCGACAGCGTTGGGTGTTGCGGAAGTGGCGGATGCGATCGCCGCCGGCCAGATCTCCGCGAGCGACGTTCTGGAAGCCGCGCTCGCGCGGATCGAGCGTTTGGACCCGACGCTCCATGCGTTCATCCATATCGATGCTGACGCCGCCACGGAGCGTGCCCGCGCGCTCGACACCGCGCAGGGACGCGGCGAGCGGCTCGGCGCGCTCCACGGCGTGCCGATGGCGCACAAGGATATGTTCTACCGCCCCGAGCGCGCGTCGACCTGCGGCTCGACCATTCGCAAAACCTTTCACGGCGGAGATACCGCGATGGTGCTGCGCCGGCTCGATGCGGCGGGCGCGATCGATGTCGGTGGGCTCGCGATGGTCGAATTCGCGATGGGCCCGCATGGCTATAACGCCCACTTGCCGCGTTGCCGCAACACCTGGGACTTCGAGCGCGTGCCGTGCGGCTCATCAAGCGGATCGGGCACGGCGGTCGCCGGCCGTCTCGTCCACGCGGCGCTCGGCTCCGATACGGGCGGCTCGATCCGCTGCCCCGCGGCCGCAAACGGCATCGTCGGGTTGATGCCGACCTACGGACGGGTCAGCCGCTACGGCGCGATGCCGATGTCGTGGTCACTCGACGTGGTAGGCCCTCTCGCGCGCACAGTCAGGGACTGCGCGCGCATCCTCCGCGTCATCGCGGGCCACGACCCGATGGACGCGACCAGTGTCGATGCGCCGGTCGAGGACTATGAAGGCCGACTTGAGCAATCGATCCGCGGTCTCAAGATCGGCGTTCCGCGCGGCTACTTCGACGACGACCTCGACGCCGATGTCGCGGCGGTGGTCGCGCGTAGCTTGGACGTGCTGGCGGAGTGCGGGGCTAAGCTCGTGCCGGTCGCGATGCCGGACTTCATGGACACCGTCTCGCGCATCCACCCGCTCGTGATGAAGGCCGAGGGCGCGGCCAATCACGGACCTTGGAAGAGAGCGCGAGACCAGGACTATTCGGACGAGGTCGGGCTTCGCCTCCAAGCCGGCTTCTTCATTCCCGCGACGGACTACATCAATGCGCTGCAGTACCGCGCGCGTGTTGCAGACACGTTCTCGCGTGATGTGTTCTCGTCGGTCGACGTTCTTCACACGCCGGTGCTGCCAATCCCGACGCCGACCCTCGCCCAAACCAGCTACGAGGACGGCCCGCGCTACCTCGAGATGGTGGTCTCGCTCACGCGCAATACCCGTGTCGTCAATTTTTTCGGACTGCCTGCGCTGAGCGTCACCTGCGGCAGCACCAGTGAGGGCATGCCGACCTCATTCCAGCTCGTCGGGCCGCCCTTCTCAGAGGCCACGCTGCTCCGCCTCGGCCACCGCTATCAGATGGAGACGGACTGGCACGAGCGCGTCCCAACGGAGATCGCGCGTCTCTCCTAGCCTAATTGCCCTCGGTCCGCCTGGCCTCGATCAGCGCGAGAATCATCTCGGGCTTCAGCGGAAGCGTCGTGATCTCGACGCCGAAGGGGCTCAGCGCGTCGCAGATCGCATTGGCGAGCGCGCCGGGCACGGGCCCCGGCCGGCCCTCCCCGACCGCGCGCACGCCGAGCGGATGCGCCGGGCATGGCGTCGGTGAGTGGGTGACGGTGACGGTGGGCACGTCGGCAGCCGAGGCGAGCTTGTAGTTCTCGAAATCGGCGGTGAGCTGCTGGCCGTTCTCGTCGTAGAGAAACGCCTCGAACAGCGCGTTCGACATGCCTTGGACGACGCCGCCCTGCACCTGTCCCTCGACCACGATCGGGTTGATCACGGTGCCGACATCCTCGCAGGTGACGTAGTCGAGGATCGTGAATTGCCCGGTCTCGATGTCGACCTCGACCTTCGCCGCCTGCGCCGTGAAGCAGATCATGGGCGTCGACGCCTCGAAGTAGGCGGTGTGATCGAGGCCGGCCGTCTCGCCCGGCGGCAGGTTGACCGAGCCCATGACGATGCGGTCCGCAAGGGCGCTGAAGCTTTTCTGGATGTTGTCGTCCTTCCGGTAGATGACCGTACCGCCGCGGAAGGTGAAATCGTCGGGGCTCGCGTCCTCGAGGCCATGGTCGTGAATCATGTAGCGCGCCATCTTGGCCTTGAGCGCATCCGCCGCGGTTGCGATCGCGGCCACCGTGTAGGAGGCGCCGCGCGCGCCGACCGTGCCCGAGCTCAGCGGCGTGACCTCGGTGTCGCCATGGCGGACGATGACGTCGGCTGGGTGGATGCCGAAAGCCTCCGCGGCGACCTGCGCCATCGTGGTCTCGTGGCTTTGGCCTTGAGGCGCGTCACCCTCGTAGATCGCGATCTTGCCGCGCGGGTCGATGCGCATCGTGACGACGCCATAGCCCGGCTGGTTCTCGAGAGGCACCAGCACGTCGGAGGGAATGCCCGAGAACTCGGCCCCGCAGGCGAAGCCGATGCCGACATAGCGGCCCTCGTCGCGCGCGGCCTTCTGCGCCGCGCGGAACCCGGCGAGATCGACCTTGTCGATGAGCGTGTCCCACGCCTTCACATAGTCACCGCTGTCGTGGAAGACGCCGGTGACGCTGGTGAAGGGAAAGTCGCGCACGAGGTTCTTGCGCTTGAGCGCTGACGTCTCCATGCCGAGCCGGCGCGCCAGCATGTCGAGCGCGCGCTCGAGCGCGAAGCGCGTCGGAAACGCTCCGAACGAGCGCGAGGGGCTGAGACAGGTCTTGTTGGTGACGGCGCAGCGGAGCTTGATGTCGGCGTTTGTGATTCCATAGGCGTTGGGCAGCATGACCGAGCCGAGCGACGGCATCACAAAGCCCCAATAGACGCCTTCGCGCCCGTCGCCGATGTCGGCGATGCCCCGGTTTCGGAGCGCCAGGATTCGGCCCTCCTCGTCGGCGGCGATCTCGAGGTCGTGGATCTGGTCGCGCTCCTGGCTCACCGTCATCAGGTGCTCCTCGCGCGTCTCGACCCAGCGCACCGGCCGGCCGAGCTTGCGCGCGAGATGACACACGACCACGTGCTCGCGGTAGAACGGCGCCTTCACGCCGAAGCCGCCGCCCTGATCGCGCGGCGCGATCACGCGGACCTGGCTGGTCGAAAGCTCCAGGAGATCCGCGAGCGCAAGCCGCTCGATATGCGGCCGCTGCGTGGTCAAGTGAAGGGTCAGCCCATCGGCATCGCGCCAGATCGCGAGCGCGCCGCGCGGTTCCATGGGGCAAACGCCGCAGCGCTGGGTGCGGAAGCGCTCCGTCAGCACCACGGGAGCCTCGGCGAAGATCGCCTCGACCGCGGCATCGTTTGCGGCAATGCCCTCCGGGTCGAAGCCGCCGGTGTAGCTGGTGGCGAAAATCTCGTTGTCGTCCCAATCGGCGTAGACCCGGTCCGCGCCGGGCGCGAGCGCCGCTTCGGGATCGGTCACCACCGGCAGCGGCTCGTAGTCGACCATGACGGCGGCCGCGGCATCTTCCGCGACATATTTGTCCTCGGCGACGATCGCGGCCACGGGCTCGCCGTGCCAATAGACCTCGTCGACCGCGAGCGGCCAATATTGGCGATATTTCGCCGGAAAGGCGGGGATCAGCACCGGGATCTTCTGCCCCTGCATCTCGCCGGCAAGCTCGCTGCCCGTGATCGCACCGACGACCCCCGGCAGGGCGAGCGCAGCGGCCAGGTCGACCTCCCTCAGCTTCGCATGCGCATGCGTGGACCGGACGAAGCAAAGATGCAGACAATCCGGCACGCGCACGTCGGCGAGGTATTCACCGTACCCGGTCAGCAGGCGCACATCCTCCGGCCGCGCCAGCGAGCGACCGAGCCAGCTCTCGCTGTGCGTCGTCATGGCCGATCCTCGGTGGCGGCCGGTGGCGGGTTCGGTTTCAGCCCGTGGCGCATTGCCGAGGCCGCGAGGATCGCCTCGACGATATGGGCGTAGCCGGTGCAGCGGCAGAGATTGCCGACCAAGGCGCGGCGCACCTCCGCCTCGGTCGGGTTGAGGTTCTCCTCGAGGAAATCCGCCGCATTCATCAGAATCCCTGCCGTGCAGTAGCCGCATTGCAGCGCGTGATAACGGCTGAACGCCTCCTGCAGTTTGTGCAGCTTGTCGCGCGTGCCGAGGCCTTCGATGGTCGTCACATCCTTGCCGTCGAGCTGCACGGCGAGCTTCATGCAGGATTTGTGCGCGCGGCCCGCGATCCGCACGGTGCAGGCGCCGCAGCGGCCCTCATAGGTGCACCCGACATGGGTGCCCGTGAGCGCGCATTCGTCGCGGATGAAATCGACCAGCAGCATGCGAAGCGGCACACGGCGGGTGTAGGGCGTTCCGTTGATCGTGATGGTGATGGTCTTTTCCACAGGCTACCTCTTGACGGCACGCGCATATGCCTCGGCCAGCACCGCCCGCGCCAACGTGCGGATCAACACCTTCCGATAATCGGCGCTGGCGAGGTGGTCGCTCTGCGTTTCGGTCGCCGCGGCCGCGGCGTCGGCGGCCTCGGAAAACGCAGCCTCCTCGCCGGCGCGGCCATCGAGGACGCCGCCGATGCCGCCGAAGCGTTGCGCCGTCGGGAGAATACCGCCGACGCTGAGGCGCGTGTCGAGACAGCGGCCGGCATCGTCGACCGCGAGCGAGGCCGCGACCCCGATGATCGGCAAGCCGTCGACGACCCCGCCATACTTCCGATAGGCGCTGCCGGCGCCGACCAGCGCCGGCGCGGGAAAGTTGATCGCGACCAAAAGCTCGTCGTCGCGACGCGCGGTTTCCATCGGCCCAAGCAGAAACTCCTCGATCGGGACGTCGCGTGTCTCGCCGCCGGCCGCGGCGAGCTGCATGGTCGCGCCGAGGCACAGGCAGACGTTGGGCATGCAGGCCGCGACATAGTTCCAGCAGACGCTGCCGCCAATGGTGCCGGCGTTGCGCACCTGCCGATCGCCCACGGTGCTCGCGGCGTCGCCGAGCGCCTGCATCGCACCCGAGAGCACGGACGTGTTCGCGAGCTCGCGGTATCGCGTCATCGGACGGATCGTGAGCGTGTGCGTGCTCTTGGCGATGCCCGCCAGCTCCTCGACCCCGTTCAGATCGATGATCGCGCGCGGCTGGACGAGGCGCGCCTTCATCGCCTGCATCAGGCTCATGCCGCCCGCGATGAACACCGCGTCCTCACCGGCTTCGGCGAAGCAAACCAGAGCCTCCTCGACCGTGGCCGGCGCGTAATAGGCCTCGATAGGCGCAGGGTACATCGCGTAGGCTACTCTGCGGCGGCGCGTCCCGCGCCGCGCTTCTCCTCGAGCAATGCGATCATATCGTCCGCGCTGCGAACGACGGCGGCGAAGCCGCCTCGAAACGAGGCGAGCGTCGCGTCGTGCGAGTCTTGGCTGAACCCGGCGACGGCCTCGTCGACCACGACGCAAGAAAAGCCGCGATCGGCCGCGTCGCGCACCGTCGTCTCGACGCAGTAGTTCGTCACGCAGCCCGTCACCAGCAGCGTGTCGATGCCCATCTCGCGCAACAGATTTTCGAAGTTGGTGCTGTTGAACGCGCCGAAGCTGCGCTTGCGGAACACCGTCTCGCCCTCGGCCGGCGCAAGCGGCTCGAGAATTCGGTAGGTCGGCGATTGCGTCCAATAGAAATCAGCCATCCCCGCGCGCTCTTGAAGATCGAGAATCCACGCGCGCATGCGGGCATTGAAATCGCGCAGGTCCTGATAGTCCGAGCCGACCACCAGGTGAATGATCTCGAGCCCGCCGGCACGGGCGTAATCGAGCAGCCGACGGATCGCCGGCACGACGGTGTCGAGGCGCGCGGCGTAATAGGCCGTCGAGCCGGGATAGAGCTTTTCGAGCGCCGCGACGACGCCCTGCTCCGCGTGGGCGTCGTGATACTGCATGTCGATGATGACCAATGCGGTGCGCCCCCATTGCACATCGATCGGCGGCAGCAAGCTGATCTCGCCCTCGGGGCTATGAAAATATCGATCCTCGGGCGTGCCCATGGGGGTCTCCTTGCGTCGATCCGCCGAGCGACGGTAGCGGCCGGCGCGCCTCCAGGTCAAGTCGGCCGCGAAGCGGAGAAGCGGCATGGAATGCCCGCGCTGCCTGCGCCATAATCCCGCTCCAATCACGATCGCATGGCGGGGAGCGAACCGATGACGCAGGCGGCTTTTCGGGCCCAGGAACTCAATCCGGCCAGGCTCACGATGCTCTTCCACAAGGAGTTCGAGCTATGCACCGTGAAGCGGGGCGAGACCATCCTTTGCATCTCAGACCTCTCGACCCGCCGGGAATACATCCAGGCGGCCTTCGCGGCCGCTGAGGCCCAGGGCGCCGATGCCTATGAGATGTGCGTCAACGACATCCCCTCCTGGACCAAGGTCGGCGTCGGCACGGTGGGCCGGTGCAAGGGCACGCTCGAGGCCGCGAAGGCCGCCGACATGATCGTGATCTTCCACGTGCCGTTGTTCACCAAATGGCTCAAGGAGGTGATGCAGGCCGGCGTGCGCGTCCTCATGATCATCGATGCGCCCGATGATCTCGAGCAGCTCATGTCGCCCCCCGGCCTCAAGGAGGCGATGAAGCACGCCCACGACCGCTATGCCAAGACCAGCGAGGCGCGCGTCGTGAATGATGCCGGCACCGACCTCACCTGGCGCTGCGGCGAATATCCCGTGATGATCCAGTGGGGCTATGCCGACGAGCCGGGCCACTTCGACCATTGGGGCGCCGGCCACATCCACACCTTTCCGAACGAAGGCACGGCCAATGGGACGGTCGTGCTCCAGCCCGGCGACATCGTCATCCTGCCCTATTGCCGCTATGTCCAGGATCCCGTCCACCTCGAGATCCACGACGGCTTCATTCGAAAGATCGGGGGCGGCCTCGACGCCAAGCTGATGCATGATTGGCTGGTCGACAACAAGGCCTCCGACGACGACATGGATCCCTACGCCATCTCGCATCTCGGTTGGGGCATGAACCCGCAGGCGCTCTGGTACAGTATCGCGCTCAATGGCGATGAGCCCGAGCGCAGCCGCGCAGCCGCGCGCACCTTCCCCGGCAACTTCCTGTTCTCGACCGGTCCCAACACGCAAGGTGGCGGCAAGCGCAACACGCGCGGCCACTACGACGTGCCGATGCGCGATTGCACCGTCATGCTCGATAACGAGACGATCATCGATCGCGGCAACATCGTCGACCCCAACATGGTGGTCGAGCGCGTCATGCTCTGAGGCCGCGGGCGGCCCGTCCCGAGCCCATGGAATTTCTCGAGCCCGAGAGCGTCGAAGACGCCGTCGCGCTGCTCGCCGCGCGCGAGGATGCGCGCTGCCTCGCGGGCGGTGCGACCCTGGTGGCGATGATGAACGCCGGCCTCGTCGAGCCGGAAACGCTGGTAAGCCTCAGGCGCATCGCCGCGCTGCGCGGCATCACGCGCGATGACGACGGCGCGGTCATGATCGGCGCGATGACGCGGCATGCCGAGACCGCCTCATCGCCTGATTTCGTGGACGGCCAAGCCGCCGTGCCGGCCGCCGCGCGGCAAATCGCCAACATGCCGGTGCGCAACATGGGCACCATGGGCGGCTCCATCGCCTTCGCCGATCCGGCCGCCGATTACCCGTGCGCGCTGGTAGCCGCCGGCGCCGCGATCGAGATCGTCGGCCCCCACGGCGCCCGCTGGCTGCCGGTCGCCGACTTCGGCACCGACTGGTACGAAACGGCGCTCGGCGACGCCGAGATCATCACTCGCATCAAGGTGCCGCCCGCGCCGCCTGGCTCGATCGGCCACTACGAAAAGCTCGCGCGCGTCTCGGGCGATTTCGCGACGGTCTCGGTCGGCCTCGTGCTCACCTTCGATGGCCGCCATTGCAGCGCCGCTCAGGTTGCGATCGGCGGCTGCGGGCCGTGGCCGCTCCGGCTCGCGGAGGCCGACGCATTGCTCGTCGGCAGTGCGCTCGATGGGGAGACGGTGGCGCGGGCGGGCGCGCTGCTGGCCGAGGCGGCCGATCCTCTCGACGATGTCCGCGGCTCCGCCGACTACCGGCGCCGCGTGATCCCACGTTTGCTCGCGAAGGCGATCGAGCGGGCGGCGGGCGCCCGCGAGGCGGCATGAGCGCGCCGGTGCCCCTCACCGTCAACGGCGTGGCGCGGCAGGTCGCGGTCACCCCGCGCGCGACCCTGCTCTCGGTGCTCCGCGATGGGCTTGGCTTGACCGGCACCAAGACCGGCTGCAACCAAGGCGTCTGCGGCGCCTGCACGGTGCTCGTCGATGGCCTGCCGGTGCGCAGCTGCCTCACGCTCGCCGTCTCGGCGCGCGACGCCGAGGTCACCACCGTCGAGGGCCTCGGCGAAGCGTCCACACTCACGGATATTCAGCAGACCTTCGCGGACGCTGGCGCGATCCAATGCGGCTTTTGTGCGTCCGGCATCTTGGTCACGGTGCATTGGCTGCTCAGACAGAACCCGACACCCAGCGTCGATGAGGTGCGCGCGGCATTGTCGGGCAATCTCTGCCGCTGCTCGGGCTACAAGCAGATCGTCGACGCGGTGCTCGACGCAAGCGGAGGCAAGGCCGGATGAGCACGCACACCGCCGTCGGGCGGAGCGTCCCGCGCTTCGAGACCCGCGAGAAGCTCACGGGGCGCGCCCAATACATCGCCGACATGACGATGCCGGGCATGCTGCATGGCGCAATTCTGCAAAGCCCCTACGCGCATGCGCGCATCCGTCGCTACGACGCCACGGCCGCCCTTGCCGTCCCGGGCGTGCACGCGGTGCTGACCGGCGCCGATATCGGCGCGGGCAAGAGTGGCCCCTTCATCAAGGACGAATGGGTGCTCGCCAAGGACAAGGTGCGCTATGTCGGCGAGCCGGTGGCGATCGTCGCAGCCGAGGATGAGGCGACGGCCCGGGCCGCCGTGCGCCTGATCGAGGTCGACTATGAGGAGCTGCCCGCGGTGCTGACGCCCGCCGCGGCGCTCGCCGAGGGCGCGGCCCTCGTGCATGAAGACAACGCCGAGAACCTGCGCATCTTCGACACCGAGATCACCGGCAACGTCGCCTGGCGCACGCTCTTCGCCGAAGGCGACGTCGATGCGGCGTGGGCGGACTGCGACGTGATCGTCGAGGGTGCGTTCGAAACCCAGGCGCAGGCGCACGTCGCGCTGGAGCCCTGTGGCGCGCTCGCCTTCGAGGATGCGCAGGGGCGGATCACCCTTTGGTCGGCCAACCAGTCGGTTTTCCGCGTGCAATCGAACGTGAGCGAGCTTCTCGGCCTGCCGATGGCGCGCATTCGTTGCCAAACGCCGCGGGTCGGCGGCGGCTTCGGCAACAAGATGGAGCTGCACGTGCAGGCGATGTGCGTGGCGCTCGCCATGCGCACCGGCCGCCCGGTCAAGATGATCCTGAGCCGCGCGGAGGATTTCGAGACCGTCCGCCACCGGCACCCCTATTGGATCCGCGCCAAGACCGGTGCGCGCGAGGACGGCACGCTGCTCGCCCGCGAGGTCGAGGTCGTCGTCGACGCGGGCGCCTATGGCGACGACAGCCCGGGCGTGATGGGCTTCTCGCTGCTCATGGCGCGCGGGCCCTACCGCATCCCCCACTGCCGCGCGTCCGGCACGCTCGCCTACACCAACCGCATGCGCTTCGGCGCCTTTCGCGGCTTCGGCAATCCGCAGGTAGCCTTCGCGACCGAGACCCAGATCGACGAGATCGCCGCGCGTTTGCGGATGGACCCCTTCGATCTCCGCCTGAAAAACGCGGTTCGCAAGGGTGACACCTGGCTCGGCGGCGGCGCGGTCAGCTCCGACGGCTTCGTTCGGGTGCTCGAGCAAACACGCGCCGCGAGCGCCTGGGACGACCGCAAGGTCCGCGCCGACGCCGCGCCGCGCGGCGTGCGGCGCGCCAGCGGCGTCGCCTGCGCGGCCCACATCTCCGGGCTGCTGTCGACCGGTGCGATCATCCGGCTGCTGGAGGACGGGAGCGTCGTTCTCAACACGGGTTGCGTCGACATCGGTCAAGGCTCGGACACCGTGCTGACGCAGATCTGCGCCGAGGCGCTCAAGATCCCGATCGAGCAGGTGAGCGTCGCAAGCCCCGACACCGACGGCTCGCCCTACAACTGGGGCACCACCGCGAGCCGGGTGACCTACATGGCGGGCCGCGCGATCGTGGCGGCCGCGCAGAAGGTCGAAGCGGAGATCAAGCGGCATGCCGCTGAGATGCTCGAATGCGCCGCCGCCGATCTCGAGCTGCGGGAGGGCGGCAAGGTCGGCATCCGCGGCGTGCCGGCTGCCGAGATCGGGTTTCGCGACGTTGCGATGCGAAGCCACTGGGCGGTGGGCGGCCCGATCGTCGCGAGCGACACGCTGGTCTACGACCGGCCGACCGTCGACCCCAAGCGCACCGTCGTCTCGGGCCTCCCGTTTCCGCAAATCGGCGTCTTCAACTTCGCCGCAATCGTCTGCGACGTCGAGATCGATGAGGCGTCGGGCCAGGTCGCGCTCCGCGAGGCCTGGCAAGCCTGCGACGTCGGCAAGGCCATCAATCCGCGCGCGGTCGAAGGGCAGATCGAGGGCGGCACGGTGCAAGGCCTCGGCTTCGCGCTCCACGAAGAGCTGGTGTGGGATGGCGGGCGCCTCGCGAACCCGAGCCTCATGGACTACAAGGTGCCGACCAGCCTGGACACACCCCACGCGATCCACGCCATCGTCGTCGAGGAGCCCGAGCCGGACGGTCCGTTCGGTGCCAAGGGCATCGGCGAGATCCCGATTTGCGCCGTCGCGCCCGCGATCGCAAACGCGGTCCACGCGGCGACCGGCGAACGATTGCGGACCCTTCCGCTGACCCCCGAACGGGTGCTCGACGCGGTGCTTGCCCGAGAGAGCGCCGATGCGGATTGAGGACTATCCGCCGCAAGAGCCCTTCACGGCGATCGGCGAGGCCTATCACGCCGCCGTGATGGCCCGCGCAGGCGGCGCGGCGATCGAGATCGCCTACGGCGCGGACCCCTACCAGGCGATCGCGCTCCACGTGCCGCCCACACCCAACGGCACCGTGCTCGCCTTCATGCATGGCGGGGGCTGGACCAACGGTTACAAGGAATGGATGGCCTTCATGGCGCCGCCGCTGACCGCCGAGGGCATTCTTTTCGCGAGCATCGGCTATCGCTTGGCCCCGCAAACCGTGTTTCCGGCGGGCTTCGAGGATGCGGCGGACGCGCTGGCCCTTTTGCACAGAGAAGCCGCGGCGCACGGCGGCGATCCGGCGCGGATCTTCGTCGGCGGGCATTCCGCGGGCGGGCATTATGCGGCACTGCTGGCGGTCAGCGACGGGTGGCAAGAGCCGCGCGGATTGCCGCGGACCGTGGTCCGCGGCTGCCTCCCCGTCTCGGGCGTGTTCGATTTCACCGAGACGTCCGGGCTCTCGATGCGACCGCGCTTCCTGGGTCCCTCCGGCAACGAGCGCGACGCAAGCCCGCTGCACGCACTCACCGGCACGCCGCCGCCCTTTCTGATCGCCCATGGTGATGCGGATTTCCCCCATCTCGTGGAGCAGGCCATCGCCATGGAGCGCGTGCTCGCCGCGGCGGGCGGACCGGTTGAGCGGCTCGTGCTCGCCGGCTGCGATCATCTCGGCGCGAGCTATGCCTGCGCCGACGCCGATGCCGCGTGGCTGCCGCGCGCGCTGGCCTGGATGGCCGCGCGCTGACACAATGGCCCCTAAATCGGTTCAAAAAACACCCGGGAGGACATCATGACCTGGAAAGGATTATTGGCTGGCGCCGTCGCTTTCGCGGCTCTTGGCCTCGTGTCGGTGGTCGAGGCGGCCGATCCGGTGCGCATCGGCTACTCGATCTCGCAGACCGGCATGTTCGCGCAGGTCACGCCGACGCAATCCACCGTCTACGAGATGTGGCGCGATCAGGTAAACGCCAGCGGCGGCCTCGACGTCGCGGGCGAGAAGCGGCCGGTCGAGTTCGTGGTCTATGACGACCGCTCCGATCCCGGCGAGGCGGTCAAGATCTACGAGAAGCTGATCACCGACGACAAGGTCGATCTTTTGATCGCGCCCTGGGGCACGCCGTTCCACCTCGCGATCACCGGCGTTCTCGAGCGCTACAAGTTCCCGATGGTCGGCAACTCCGCCGCCTCCGTACATCTGCGCGAGGTTGAAGCCGGCTATGTGTGGTTCCCGACCTCGGCCATTCCGGACATCATCGGGCTCGAGCTTGCAAAGCTCCTCAAGGCGCAGAACGCGAAGACGGTCGCCGTCTCGACCCTGCAGCTTCCGTTCTCGCTCGAGGTGAAATCGTTCCTCATGCCGGCCCTCGAGAAGGAGGGCATCACGGTGGTCGCCGAGAACGACTATCCGCCAGGCATCGCCGACATGACGGCTATCCTGAGCGAGGTGAAGAGCGCCAATCCGGACGCCATGCTGTCGCTCTCCTACCCGCCGGATTCGATTCTCTACATGCAGCAGGCGCAGGAGATCGGCATCGACGCCCCGTTCCAGCTCGTGCTGATCGGCCCGACCATCGATTTCTTCGGCAAGATGTTCGGCGCGGCCACCGATGGCATCGTCACGGTGGGGCATTGGAGCCCGCATCAGGACAAATGGCCGCGTGCCAGGCCGTTCTTCGACGCCTATGTCGAGACCTTCGGGCAGCGGCCCGATTACCTCGATTCCGCGTTGGCCTACATGTCGCTCGAAATTCTCGAGCAGGCCGTCGCCGAAGCCGGCCTCGATCGGGAGAAGCTCCGCGCCAAGATCGCAAGCACGACCTTCGACACGATCAACGGGCCCGTGCGCTTCGAGGGCGTGCAGAACGCGACCACGCCGACCATGTTCCTGCAGCTGCAAGGCGGCGAGGCGCAGATCATCTGGCCGCCATCCGAGGTCACCGCAGACTACATCGCAAAGCCCGCCTGGCCCGGACAGTGATCGACGCGGGGCGCGCGCGGCCGCTGCGCGCGCCCCTTCTCCCCGTGTGATCGCGGCAGCCGATGGACGCTCTCGGATCGGGACAGCTTCTCGTCGCCGCCATCGTGACGGGCGCGCTCTATGCGCTCGTCGCGCTCGGCCTCAACCTGATCTACGGCACCATGCGGCTGCTCAACGTGGCCCATGGCGAGCTGGTGATGCTCGGCGCCTATGTCGGCTACTGGCTGTTCACGCTCGCAGGCATCGGCACCGTCGGCGCGGTGTTCGTCGCCGTGGCGCTCACGACGGCGCTCGGCGTCGCCGCCTATTACGGCCTCTTCCGCCGCGTCCTCGCCTCATCGACGTTGCTGGCGCGTCTCGAGGCGAACTCGCTCCTCCTCTTCTTCGGCATCTCGGTCATTCTGCAAAACCTCGTCTCGCTCGCCTTCACGGCGAACCCGCGCGGCTACCAATATCTCGACACGGTGATCCGCATCGGCGAGGTCGGCATCGTGACCAACCGGCTGGTCGCGCTCGGCATCGCGCTTGTCGCCTGCGTCGGCGTGCTCCTCTATTTCCGGCTCACCACCACCGGGCTCGCGATCAAGGCGTTGATTCAGAGTCGCGAGGCCGCCGCCGTCGTCGGGATCAACATCGACCGCGTGCAACTGATCAGCTTTTGCCTCGGCTTCGGGGCGGCCGGCCTCGCCGGCGCACTCATCAGCATGCTGGTCCAAACCACGCCCTTCATGGGCTTTCCCTTCACCATCGCGGCGTTCGTGGTGATCGTGCTCGGCGGGCTCGGCAATCTCGGCGGCAGCCTGATCGGCGGCATGGTGCTCGGCTTTCTCGAGACCTACGGCGTCGCGCTGACCTCGGCGAGCTATCGTTCGATCCTGATCTATGGCGTCTTCATCGCGGTGCTCATGTGGCACCCGCAGGGAATGTTCGGCACACGGAGATCGCGCGGATGATCAGCGCGCTCGCCTCCCGCCACGGCGTCGGCGGCGCCGGCCTCGTTGTCGTGCTCGGCCTCGCGGCGCTGCTGCCGAGCGCGGGCAGCGACTATCTGATCGGCGTCGGCCTGACGCTCTTCATGTGGATCGCGCTCACCGAGAGCTGGGTGCTTCTCTCCGGCCTGACCGGCTACATCTCGCTCGGACACGCGGTCTTCTTCGGCCTCGGCTCCTACATCGCGGTCCTCGGCTGGGGCGTCGTGCCGCTTTGGCTCGCGGTGATCCTGGGCGGCGCGGGGGCAGGCCTGATCGCGCTTGTGATGGGCTATCCCGTGCTTCGCGTGCGCGGCCCCTATTTCGTGATCCTCACCTTCGGGATCGCGGAGCTCGTGAAGTTTTGCGTCGTCAACATCGAGGCAGGTCTCGGCAAGGCGGGCCGCCTGCTCTTCGGCGCGCCAAGCCTCGAGACGCTCTACTACATCATGATCCCGCTCGCCGGCTGCGCGATCGCGCTCACCTATTGGGTCAGACGCTCGCGCTTCGGAACCGGGCTCCGCGCGATCCGCGAGAACGAGGAGGCGGCCGAGACGCTCGGCGTGCCGGTCGCGCGCTACAAGATCGCCGCCTTCGCGCTCTCGGCGATCATTCCGGGGATGGTCGGCGCGGTCATGGTGCTGCGCATCACCTATTTCGAGCCGCTCCAGTCGTTCAATCCGGTGGTCTCCTTCACCATCGTCTCGATGGCGATCATCGGCGGCAGCGATGACGCGCCGGGCCCGCTCCTCGGCGCGATCTCGCTCGTCATCGTCTCGGAGCTGCTTTGGGCGAGCATGCCGCAGGCTTACATGATCATCCTCGGCGCGCTCCTCGTCGGCTTCGTGCTCTGGGCGCCCGACGGGCTCTATGGCCGCCTTGCCGCGCTCGGCAGGAGGCGCGCGCGATGAGCCTGCTCATGGTCGAAGGTCTCAGCAAGCGCTTCGGCGGCGTGAGCGCGCTGCAGGATGTGAGCTTCGCCGTCGAGGAGGGCGCGATCTACGGCGTCATGGGTGCGAACGGCGCCGGTAAGACGACGCTCTTCAGCCTCATCGCGGGCAACGAACGCCCGAGCGCCGGCCGCATCACATTCCGCGGCGAGCGGATCGACCGGCGGCGGCCGGATCGGGTTTGCCGCCGCGGCATTGCCCGCACCTATCAGATCGTGCGCCCGTTCGCGGGCATGACGGTGCGGGAAAATGTGATGGTGGGTGCGCTCTTCGGTGCGACGCGCGAGCGCTCCCTGCCCATCGCCGCCGCGCGCGCCGATGCCGTGCTCGAAACCGTCGGGCTCGCCGCGCGCGCGGACGACCTTGCGAGCGCGCTGACGCTCGCGGGCCGCAAGCGCCTCGAGGTCGCCCGCACGCTCGCGACGGGTCCGCGCCTTCTCATGCTGGACGAGGTGCTCGCCGGGCTCACGGCGACGGAGGTGGCCGAGGCGCTCGAGATGATCCGCGCGATCCATGCGCGCGAGGGCCTCACGCTGCTCGTGATCGAGCACGTCATGGGCGCGCTCATGGAGTTGTGTGACCGCATCCTGGTGCTGCATCACGGCGTGCGTATCGCGGAGGATGTCCCGGCGGCGGTCGCCGAAGACCCCGCGGTGATCGAGGCCTATCTCGGGACGGCGGTATGACCGGGCCGCTCCTCACCGTGGCCGACCTCGACGCCTCCTACGGCGAGGTGCGCGCGCTCCACGGCGTCTCGCTCGCCGTGGCACCGGGGTCGATCACCGCGTTGCTCGGGGCGAACGGCGCGGGCAAGACGACCCTGACGCGGGTGATCGCGGGCCTTCTGCCGGCGGGCGCGGGAACGGTAACGTTCGAGGGCGCCGCGATCACCGACATCGCCTCGAACGAACGCGTCGAGCGCGGCGTTGCGCTGGTGCCCGAGGGGCGCCTGGTGTTTCCCGATCTCACGGTCGAACAAAATCTCCGCCTCGGTGCCTACGCAAAGCGCGCCCGGCCGGGCCGTGACGCGCGGTTCGCCGAGATGTACGCACTTTTTCCGCGGCTTCTGGAACGCCGCAGACAGCACGCGCGCACGCTCTCGGGCGGCGAGCAGCAGATGCTCGCGCTCGCCCGCGGCGTGATGTCGGACCCCAAGCTCCTGATCCTCGACGAGCCGAGCCTCGGGCTTGCGCCGCAAATGGTGGCGTTGATGTTCGAGATGATCGCCGAGATCCGCGCGCGCGGCGTCACGCTGCTCATCGTCGAGCAAAACCTGCGCGCCACGCTCGAGATTGCCGACCACGCCTACGTCCTCGAAAACGGCAGCATCGCGCGCGAGGGCGCAGGCCGCACGCTGCTCGAGGACCCGACGATCAAGGCACACTATCTGGGTCTGTGAGCGCCGCTCGCTCCGGCTAGAGCATTCCACGCTCGCCTATGCTCACGCGAATGCTCTATCTGATTGACATTGACGCAAATGCGTCGTCGCAGGTGAATCCACCTGCTCGGGATTTGCTCTAGCTCTATCGCGGCCGATCGCTCGGGAGCCACCGGTCCAGGAGCGGCGGGAGCGGCACCTCGCGTCCACCCGTGACGCCGGCCGGGCGGAACAGCAGGATCAGCAGCATGACGAGCGCGAGGCCGACCTCGCGCAGGCCCGCGGGCGCCGCGATCATCGCCTCGCCCACCATGAACCCCTTCTCCAGCTGACGCAGCAGTTCGGCGACCACGGACACCACCACCACGCCGCTCACCGCGCCTGCGAGGCTTCCGGTGCCGCCGATCACCAGCATCGCGATCGTGATGAAGGTGATGCCGAAATAGAACTGGTTGACGTTGATCGTGCCGAGGAAATGCCCTTTCAAGATGCCGCCGAGGCCGACCACCATCGCACTCAGCACGAAGGCGACGAGGCGAGCCCAGGTCACGTTGACGCCGATCGCCCGCGCCGCCACCGCATCCTCGCGGCTCGCGCGAAGCGCGAGGCCGAGCTTCGAGCGCTGGAAGAGAAACGCAATGAACATCACGCACACCGCGGCGATCAGCGCGACCCAGAGGTCGACATAGACCGGCAGCCCGTTGAGCGCGCCGGTGCCACCCGTCATCGCATCCCAATTGCCATGCACAACGAAGACGATGACGAGCCACGAGAACGTGCCGATGGCGGCGCCGATGCCCGAGAGGCGCATGAGTGGAATACCCACCAGGACCGCGAAGGCGCCGGCCCATCCCATGCCCGCAAGGGCCGCAAAGGCCGGATGAAACTCGGCTTGCGCCAAGAACTGCGGTAGCTCGTCCATCAAGATCGCCTTGTAGCGGACCGGCACGTCGAGCCAGGCGGCGCCATAGGCCGCGAGCATCATGAACGAGGCATGGCCGAAGCTGAGCACGCCCGAATTGCCGACGAAAATGTAGAGCCCGACCACCATGACGAGCGTGATGAGCGCATCGGTCGTCACCCGCTCGATGACCACGCCACCGAAGGAAAGCAAGACGACGAGGACGACGAGCCCGGCGCCGAGCGAGAGGTAAGGCCAGAACGCGCGAACCTCTCCACCGAGCCAATGGCGCATCCCCGCGGTCATCACACCCGCTCGCGCGTCTCGGCGCCGCGGAAGAGCCCCTGCGGCCGCGCGAGCAGAACCATGATCACGGCGGCAAACACGAAGGCCTCACGGAACGGCCTCATCTCGAGCGGCAGCCAAAGCTGCATCAGCGTCGTGATGATGCCGACGAAGTAGCCCCCGAGCACCGCGCCCACCAGGCTTCCCATGCCGCCGATGACGGTCGCGACGAAGCCGATGAGGGCGAGCTGCACGCCCATCGCGGGCGCGAGCGTGCCGTTCTGCACCACCACGAGCACCGCCACGACGCCGGCAAGCAGCCCGCTCAGCGCGAACGCGACGGCGATCACGCGGTTCGCCCGCACACCGAGCAGGCGCGCCATGCGGAAGTTGAGCGCGGCGGCCCGCATCTGCACACCGAACCGTGTTTTCCTGAGGAAGAGCGCGAGCCCGATCAGCAGCACCGCGGTGAGCCCGACGATCACGAGGTTGACCTTCGGCACCCGCACCGCGCCGATCACGAAAGGCTCGGCGAGCTCGGTCAGGATGGTGAAGCCCTTGGCGCGCGCGCCGACGAGCATGACGAAGAGATATTGCAGGAAGTAACTGAGCGCGAAGCTCGTGATCAGCATCGTGGTCGGGTTGGCGTTGCGCACCGGCTTGAAGGCGATGCGATCCGAGAGCAGCGACACCGCGATGACGATCGCCATGCTGACGATGATCGCGAGCGGGACATATTGCGCGACGATGAGCATCAGCATGTAGGCGCCGATCATGATGAACTCGCCATAGGCGAAGTTGATCAGGCGCATGATCCCGAAGATGAGGCCGATGCCGAGCGCAACCAGCGCGTAGAGGCTGCCGACGCTCAGTGCATCGACGATGACTTGAATCGCCGTGGTCATCCGCCCTCGCCGCGGCTTTCGAAACCGAAATAAGCCTCGTCCATCTCCTCCCGCCGATTGAGGATGCTCGCCGGGCCCGATGTCACGATGCGCCCGGAGCGCAGCACGTAGACGCGGCCCGCGACATCCATGATGCGCGCCGGGTTCTGCTCCACCACCAGGATCGTCATCCCCTCCCCGTTGAGCCGCACCAGGGTTTCGTAGACCTGGGCCGTGATCAGCGGCGCCAGGCCGAGCGACGGCTCATCGAGCAGCAGGAGGCGTGGCCGGGCCATCAGAGCACGGGCGATCGCGAGCATCTGCTGCTCGCCGCCCGAAAGCTTCTCGGCACGCGCGCGCCGCCGCTCATGCAAGATCGGGAAGGCCTCCATCTGCGCCGCCACGTCGTCCTCGACGGCGCGCCGGTCCCGCCGGGGCGTCGCGCCAAGGCGCAAATTCTCCTCGACCGTCAGCTCGCCGAAGATCTCGCGGCCCTCGGGGACGAGGGCGAGGCCGCGGCGCACGACATCCTCGGGCGCGAGGCCTTGCACGGCTTCATCCTCGAAGATCACGTCGCCGCCGGCCGGCCGCACGGCGCCGGAGATCGTGAGCAGCAGCGACGACTTGCCCGCGCCGTTCGGCCCGACGACGCCGACGATCTCGCCCGCGCCGACCTCGAGCGTGACCGCGCGGAGCGCAGCGATCGGCCCATAGCGGACCTGAAGATCACGGACCGCGAGCAACGCTACGCCGCATCGTCGCCGAGATAGGCACGCCTGACCTCGGCATCGCGTTGCACCTCATCGGGCGTGCCGACCGCGATCGTTTGGCCGTGGTCGATCACCTGGACACGCTCGCAGAGGCGCATGATCAGCCCCATATTGTGCTCGACCACCAGGAGCCCGCAGCCATAGTCGTCCCGGATGCGCGCGACCGTCTGCATCAGGGCCGGAAGCTCGGCTTCGTTGGTGCCCGCTGCCGGCTCGTCGAGCAGAAGAAACGCCGGCTGCGTCGCCAGCGCGCGGGCGATGCCGACGCGCCGCTCGTCGCCATAGGGCAACGTGCCGGCCGGAAGATCGGCCCGATCGCCGAGGCCCATCCATTCGACGATCTCGCGCGCCCGGACGCGGGCCGCCTTGCGCGAGACCGGCCGTCCCGTGAACCCCGCCGCCACGTTCTCGAGCACGGTGAGGCCCGGAAACAGGCGCACCGCCTGAAACGTGCGCGCGACGCCGAGCCGCGAGATTTGATGCGGCGCGCGCCCGGTGATGTCTTTGCCGCGCAGGCTGACACGCCCCTCGCTCGGACGCTGAAACCCCGAGAGCACGTTGATTGCGGTGCTCTTCCCGGCGCCGTTCGGGCCGATCAGGCCGAGAACCTCGCCGCGGACCAGCCGAATGCTCAGATCCTTGAGCGCCGCGAGACCCCCGAAACGGACGGTGACGCCGTCGGTCTCGAGGGTCTCTTCGGCCGATTGCTCAGCCACCGCGACGGGTGACCGCGCCGGCTAGAAGTCCACCGGCGGGACCTTGCTCGGAGCGAAACGCTCCACCGAGCTGCGATTGCCATCCTGCACCTGGGTGATCAGGAGAGGCGTCGAGAAGTTGATGTGCCATTCCTCCGAGAAGCTCGTCGCACCGACGAGGAGCGGCTCGTCCTTGAACTTCTCGAGCTCGTCGGCGACCGCCGCCGAGTCGAAGGTGCCGGCGCGCTCCACGGCCCGCGCCCAGGCCTGGATGATCGAGTAGCCGGTGACGTTGAACCCGACCACCGCCGGACCGTGCTTCTCGGTGAACTCGCTCAAGAATTCCTGCACCGCCGGGTTCGGGTCGTCGCCGTGAATCGAGCTGTAGTTGACGTTGTAGAAGTTGCTGAGGCCGGGTACGGCTTCGAGCCAATAGGCGCCGTCCATCGCAACGCCGCCGATGATCGGGATGTCGATGCCGGCCGCACGGATCTGCTTGATGACGGCCGCGCCGCCGATCGCCGCCGCGCCGGAGGTGGCGATGAAGTCAGCGCCCGATTCCTTGATGCGCGTGATCTGGCCGGCGACGTTGGTGTCGTTCTGGCCGTGATAGGTGTCCTCGCCGGCGAGGCTGCCGAGCCCGTCTTCCCAACGCGCACGGAAATAGTCGGCGAGCTTCTTCGTGTACTCGACCTGCGTGTCCTTCAGCAGGAAGGGTTTGCGCCAGCCCTGCTGGTGCGCCCACTCGGCCATGATCGCGCCCTCGCCAGGCGTGCCCGTGCCCATCGTGAACGCGAGGTCGCCGATGCCCTGGACACCGAACTTGGGATCGCCCGCGCAGAGCGAGAACGAAAGCACGCCCCGGCTCTGGGCGGTGATCGCGGCCGCGCTGCCGAAGTCGAAATCGCAGGTCACGATCAGAAGCTGCGCGCCCTGCTCCAGCACCTCGACCGCCGAGTTGGCGCCCTGTGCCATGTCGGATTTCGTGTCGACCGCAACCCACTCGATCTGCTTGCCGAGCACGCCGCCCTGGGCGTTGATGTGCTCGATCGCGAGCATCGCGGCCTTGTGCGGCTCATCATAAGGCGCGACGAAGCCGCTCAGCGCGACCGCCGCACCCACCATCACGGTGTCGTCGGCCTTCACGGCCTCGGCACCCCAACTCACCGTCGCGGCCAACGCGCCAGCGGCGACAGCCGTGCATAGTCTTCTCATCGACGTTCTCCCTGCCTTAGAGTAGTGACCGTCCGCGCGAACTGACCGGCACGGCCCGCCTCTGCCACAGCCGGGCCGGTAGCCTGCGGTTGGCAGGTATCGTAACGGGTTACGCGAAGGTTCGCCAAGAGCCGAAAGATTGGGGAGACGCCACATGAAGCTGAGCGAAACGCGCATTCTCACCACGCATGTGGGCAGCCTGCCGCGCAGTGAGCCGCTTCTGGGCCTGCTTCTCAAGCTGGAACAGGGCGAGACCGTCGATGCAGGCGCGTTTCGCGATCAGGTGGCGGCCGACATGGTCGACATCCTGCGTCACCAGGCGGAATCCGGCGTCGATGTCGCCGGCGACGGCGAGCTGCCGCGCATCGGCTTCTCGTTCTATGTGAAAGATCGGATGAGCGGCTTCGGCGGCGTCGCGCAGCGTGGCACGGTGACCGACTTCGCGAAGTTCCCAGGCTACGCGGCGCTCAAGATGGCGGCCTTGCGGGGCGCGCAGAACGACGATGGCGACGTCACCGCAACCGCATCGCTCTACGAAATGCCGGAGGCGCAAGACGCCGTCCGCTACGACGAGACGCTCGCCGCGGCCAACCAGGAGATGGCGCTGTTCGACGAAGGGCTCGATATGAGCGGCACGCGCGACCGCTTCACCGAGACCTTCGTGACCGCCGCCTCGCCCGGGATCATCTCGACCACCCTGCTCCGCGCCGAAGACCACCCGACCTACGCGAGCGACCGCGACTACGTGCTCGCCCTCGCGGCGGAGCTGAAGAAGGAGTACGACCTCATCGTCTCGAAGGGGCACATTCTGCAGATCGACGCGCCCGACCTGGCGCTCGAGCGCCAGATCATGTTCCTGGACCAACCCCTGGACGCCTTCCTCGAACGGGTCGCGCTGCACATCGAGGCGCTCAACCTCGCGCTCGCCGACATCCCCCCGGAGAAGGTCAGGATGCATGTCTGTTGGGGCAATTGGGATGGCCCGCATATCGACGATATCGAGCTCGAGCCGCTTCTGCCGCTGCTCTACGAGGCACGGGTCGGCGCGCTCAGCCTGGCCTGCGCCAACCCGCGCCACCAGCACGATTGGAAGCAGTTCAAGGCCCATCCTCTGCCCGAGTCGATGGCGCTGATCCCCGGTGTGATCGACGTGACCACCAACTATCTCGAGCACCCGGAGGTCGTGGCCGACCGCATTTGCCAGTTCGTCGACGTCATAGGCGATCGCGAGCGCGTCATCGCGGGTTGCGACTGCGGCTTCTCGACCTTCGCCGGCTGGGTGATGGTGCCGGCAGACGTCGCCTGGAAGAAGATGGAAATGCTGAGCGCCGGCGCGCGCGTCGCCTCCAAGCGCCTGTGGGGTGCCTAGAACAGCACCTCGAGTGAGGGGACGCTACGCCGCCTCCACACGCTCCTTGAGGGCGGCCGCGAACGCCTCGCCCAGGGACTTCACCTTCTTGCGCATCACGCCGAGGCCGAACTTGCCGAGCCGCCCGACCACCGAGACCTCGGATTCGTAATGCACCTCGGTAGCATCCCCGTCCAGCGGCGTCAGCGCGAGCAGGCTATTCGCCGTGAGCGAGCTCGCGCGTCCCCCTTCCTCGCCGCGGGTGACCGAGGCGAGGCGTTCGGGTGGCGTCTCCTCGGTCACCTCGACCTCCACCGTGAAGACCGTCTTGATCGGCCCGACGGCGAGCCGCACGCTCGCGCGATACCGCCGCGCGCCGATAAGCTCGATCGCGCCGCATCCCGGCACGCAGGGCCCAATCTGTTCCGGATCGTTGATGAACGCCCACACCCGCGCGATCGGGGCATTGACGATGAAGCGCTCGTCTATTTTCATCGCGTCGCAAACATAACGGGTGGCGCGGCGCATTGAACGCGAAATCCCGGAACGGGAGACCAAAGCAATGGCCCCACGATCTCTGATCGCGGCCTGCGCCGCGGCTGGGCTGGCGCTCGCGGCCGCACCCGCCGCCGTCGCGGAACCGGGCGAGACCTTTCGCGACTGCGAGGCCTGCCCTGAGATGGTGGTGATCCCGGCGGGCAGTTTCACCATGGGCTCGCCCGACACCGAGGAGGGGCATCTCGGACGGGAGGCACCACAGCACGAGGTCTCGTTCGCCGCGCCGTTCGCGATCGGCAAATACGAGGTGACTTTCGCCGAGTGGGATGCCTGCATCGATGCCGGCGCATGCGGGCGCACCCCCGACGACGAAGGTTGGGGCCGCGACACCCGGCCCGTCATCAATGTGACATGGCAGGATGCGCAGGACTATGTGGCCTGGCTGAGCCGCGCGACCGGCCATACCTATCGCCTGCCAAGCGAGGCGGAATGGGAGTATGCCGCGCGGGCCGGTACCACGGGGGCGCGCCCCTGGGGCTCGTCGCTCACCAGCGTTTGCCACCACGCCAACACGGCTGATGAAGAAGCCGAGGACCTCTTTCCGGATTTCAGGACCGCCGCGTGCTCCGATGCGCACACCAACACCGCGCCCGTCGGCTCCTACGCGGCCAATGGCTTCGGCCTCCACGACATGCTCGGCAATGTGTGGGAATGGGTTGAGGATTGCCCGCACGACAATTATGAGGGTGCGCCCACCGACGGCAGCGTTTGGGCGGGTGGCAATTGCGAGTTTCGCGTGCTGCGCGGCGGCTCTTGGGCGGACGTGCCCAATTCGGTGCGCCTCGCCGATCGCATCAGCCTCATCCACCAGTTCAACAACAGCGGGGCCGGCTTCCGCGTGGTGCGCGCCCTCGCGGAGTGACGCGAGGCTTGGGGAGAGGAGAACACATGTCGTTGGTCAACTACGCGGTCGAGGGATCGGTCGCGGTCATCACGGTCGACAATCCGCCGGTCAATGCGCTGAGCATCGGCGTGCCGCGCGGCATCGTCGAGGGCCTCGCCCGCGGCAACGCCGACGACGCCGTGGCTGCATTTGTGCTGCAGGGCGCGGGACGGGGCTTTATCGCCGGGGCGGACATCCGCGAGTTCGGCAAGCCCCATCCGCCGGGCGAGCCATCGGCCCTGGATACCATCGATGCGCTCGAGGCTTCGCACAAACCGGTGGTCGCGGCGATCCACGGCAACGCGCTTGGCGGCGGTCTGGAGGTCGCGATGGGCTGCCACTACCGTGTCGCCGTGGCCGACGCCAACCTCGGACAGCCGGAAATCAAGCTTGGCTTCCCGCCGGGCGCGGGCGGCACGCAGCGCCTGCCGCGCCTCGTCGGCATGCAGAAGGCGATCGACATGGTGATCGGCGGCGCACCCATCAAGGCCTCGGAGGGCCACGCGCTCGGCCTGATCGACGCGATCATCGAGGATGATCTCGTCGCCGGCGCGGTGGCGTTCGCCGAACGCATGGTGGCCGAGCGCACGAGCCATCAGATCGTCGGCGATCGACCCGTCACGCTCGAAGACCCGGCGCTCTTCGAGCAGACCCGCAGCGCCATCGCGCGGCGCGCGCGCGGTCGCCGCGCGCCCTATGCGTGCCTGGAGTGCCTGGAGGCTGCCGCGGCGCTGCCGTTCCGCGCAGGCTTGGCGCGCGAACGTGAGATCTTCGAGGCGTGCGTCGCCTCCGAGGAATCGGCGGCGATGCGCCATGTCTTCTTCGCCGAGCGCCAGGCCAACAAGATCCCGGGCCTCGCGAAGGACGTGCGGCCCCGCGCGATCGAACGCGCCGCCGTGGTCGGGGCCGGCACCATGGGCGTCGGGATCAGCATGAACTTCGCCAATGCCGGCATCCCGGTCACCCTCATCGACAACGACCAAGCCGCGCTCGACCGCGGCCTCGCCACCGTCGAGCGCAACTACGCCGCGACCGTGAGCAAGGGCCGCCTCGCCGAAGCCGAGATGACCCGGCGCCTCGGGCTCATCACCGGCTCGCTCGAACTCGCCGCGGCCGGCAACGCCGACATGGTGGTGGAAGCGGTGTTCGAGGACATGCCGCTGAAAAAGGAGATGTTCCGCAAGCTCGACGGCCTCTGCAAGGCAGATGCCATCATCGCGAGCAACACCTCCTACCTCGATGTCGATGCGCTGGTTGCCGAGACGGGCCGCACCGGTAGCGTGCTCGGCATGCACTTTTTCAGCCCCGCGAACGTGATGCGCCTCCTCGAGATCGTGCGCACCGAAACATGCAGCGACGAGACGCTCGCGACCGTGATGGCGCTCGCCAAGCGCATGCGCAAGGTCGGTGTGGTCTCGGGCGTCTGCCATGGCTTCATCGGCAACCGGATGCTCGAGGGCTATCTGCGCGAGGCGGCCTTCCTCATCGAGGAGGGTGCGCTGCCCCACGACGTCGACCGCGTGATGACCGAGTTCGGCATGGCGATGGGCCCCTTCGCCGTAAGCGATCTCGCGGGCCTCGACATCGGCTGGCGCAAGCGCAAGGCTGCCGCCGCGACACGCGACCCCAACGAGCGCTATGCCATCGTCGCCGACCGTCTCTGCGAGCAAGGCCGCTTCGGGCAGAAAACGCAGGCCGGCTACTACCGCTACGAAGAAGGCAGCCGCAGGCCCGAGCGCGACGAGGCGGTCGAAAGCCTCATCGTCGAGGCCTCACGCGAGCTCGGCATCACGCGCCGCGCGATCGGCAATGACGAGATCCTCGAGCGCTGCCTCTACCCGCTAATCAACGAAGGCGCCAAGATCCTGGAGGAGGGCATCGCGCTCAGGGCGAGTGACATCGACATCGTCTGGATCACCGGCTACGGCTTCCCGGACTACCGCGGCGGCCCGATGTTCTACGCCGACCAACGCGGTCTCGCCCACATCCTCACCGCCATCCGCCGCTACCAGAGCGAGCATGGCGACGCGTGGAAGCCGGCCGCGCGCCTTGTCGAGCTGGCGGAGAGTGGCGGGCGGTTCGGGGGATAGTCCCTAAGGAATCAGCACCGCGCGGCCCTTGACGGTGCCGGCGTTGAGGTCGTGGAGGGCCTGGTTGGCGTCGGCGAGCGTGTATTCGCGGGTCGCGAGCGTCACAAGGCCACGGTCGGCGAGCGCCATTAGCTCGACCAGCTCGGCGTAGGTGCCGACCAGGTTTCCGACGATCGTCTTCTCGGTGATGATCATGTCGATCGCGGGGATCTGGATGCGCCCGCCATAGCCCACGATGTAATAAAAGCCGGCGTTGCGCGTCATCGCGAGGCCGGTCTCGATGGCGTTACCCTCGCCGACGAAGTCGATCACCGCCTCCGCGCCGTGGCCCCCGGTGAGCGACATCACCGCGTCGAGCGCGCCGTCATCGGCCTTCACCGTGTGATGCGCGCCGCACTCCTTGGCGAGACCGAGCGCGAGATCGGACTGGTCGAGCACGATGATCTCGGCCGCCGAAAGCGCCGCGAGCACCTGGATGCCGATATGGCCGAGGCCGCCCGCACCGATGATTACCGCGAACTCACCCGGCACCAGATGCGCCGCCGCCTTCTTCGCCGCGCGATAGGCGGTGAGGCCGGCGTCGGTGTAAGGCGCGACCTCCTTCGGCGCGAGGCTCTGCGGCAGCTTGATGAGCGCGCGCTCGCCGGTCAGCAGATAATCGGCATAGCCGCCCGGCGCATTGATGCCCGGAAAGGCGCTCTCGGCCGCGTGCATGTCGTCACCCCGCCGACACGCCAGACAATGGCCGCTGGTGACGAGCGGATGGCAGATCACGGGATCGCCGACCTTGACGCTCTCGACGCCCGTGCCGACGGCCTCGACCCAGCCGGCGTTCTCGTGCCCCATGATGTGGGGAAATTCGAGCGGTACATGCTCACGCCACACGCCCTCGACGATATGCAGGTCGGTCCGGCAAACACCGGCGCCGCCGATCCGCACGACCACGTCGGTCGGCTTCGCGATCTCCGGGTCCGCCACGTCCTCGTGGGTCACGAAGCTCTCCGCCTCGAGATGCTCGTCATAGCCGTGTAGGACTGCCGCTTTCATAGCCGCTCTCCCCTCGGGTTCAAAGGTGGCTGCCGTTGTATCACGCCGCGCGCACGCTCGCCCGTGGCGACATGACAAAGGCGGCGCCCGACGACCAGCCGGTCTTGAGGTTTCGCCCGGCGCCGTTGGGGCAGGCGAACATCACCGGATAGACGCGGTCACCGGTCTCCTCGACGGTGAAGCGCGCGCGCAGCGCCTCGATGATGTCGCGCGAAAGACGGTCGTTCACTGCAACGATGTCGGTGCTGGTGTCGACGCGCGGGCAATGGATCGCCTCGTCGAGGGTCATGCCGTGGTCGACCAGAAACGCGATCAGCTGAAACACCGACGGCATGATGCGCCGCCCGCCCGAGGCCCCGAGCGCGACGCGAAAGCCGTCGGCCCGCTCGATGACGGTCGGGCACATGTTGGAGAGCGGCCGCTTGCCCGGGCCGATCGCGTTGGGCCGGCCCGGGCGCGGGTCGAACCACATGATGCCGTTGTTCATGAGAATCCCGGTCTCGGGCAACACGACCTTTGAGCCGAAGGGCGAAAGCAGCGTTTGCGTGAGCGCGACCGCCATGCCGTCCCGATCGACCACGCTGATATGCGTGGTGCAGCTCGCCTGCTCCGGCTGCTCGGTATCGCCCATGGTGGCGAGACGTTCGGCTGTCGCCTCGCGGAGCGATGCCGCGATCGCGCAGTAGGCCGCGCCGTCTGGTGCCGCGCCGGTCGGTGCGTGCTGAGCGAGGATCGAGAGCGCGTGCTGGAGGGTCGGCCCCGCCGTGAGGCCGGGCGCCACCCAGACCGTCGCATCGCGATAAGATGCGGCGGTCGCTTCGACGATGCGTGCGTCGTAACCCGCAAGATCATCGGCCGAGAGGCGCGAGCCTCCGACCGCGAGATCACGGACCAGCGTCTGCGCGACCTCCCCTTCGTAAAAGTCGCGCGCGCCGGCGCTCGCCAACCGGCCCAGCGTCTCGCCAAGCTTGGCGAGCGTGACGCAGGGCGCCTGCCCGCTCCATTCGCCCGCCGGCACGCGGCCGTCGGGGAGGTAGATGGAGGCCGCGGGTTCGGTCCGCGCGAGATCCGCCGCGGCGGCCGCGATTGCGACCGTCGCGTACCAATCGACCTCCATGCCCGCCTCTGCGAGCGCGATTGCGGGCTGCAACAGGTCGCGCCAGGGTTGGGTACCGAAGCGCTCATGCGCGCGCCCGAGACCCGCCACCTGGCCCGGCACGGCGATCGCGTGATAGCCCCGGATGTTGCGATCGTCGACCACGGCCGGCCAGCCGAACATGTCGCCGCCGGTCTCGCCGGAAAGCGGATAATCCGCCGGGTCGAGCGCGGCCGGTGCGACCATGCCGAAATCGACCACCTGGGCGGGCGCATCGCCGGCGGGCTTCACGGTCATGAAGCCGCCGCCACCCAGACCGCTCATCCAGGGCTCGACCGCCGCGATCGCGAAACCGGCAGCAATCGCCGCGTCCACCGCGTTGCCGCCCCGCGCGAGCACCGCCGCGCCGACCGCGGATGCCGCGTCGTGCTGGGTCGCAATCAAGCCACCCGCGCTCTCGACAGCGGGTTTGCGCACCGACCAGGTTTCGCGCGGCGCCGCCACGCTCAGAGCGCGATGTCGGGTGCGAACGCGCCGGCGGGCGCCAGCGGCTCGGTCAGCAGGCCGAAGTGATCCGCGCCGGGGGCGATGTGGAGCACCGCGTCAACGCCCGCGCGCCGACAGGCGGCGCGATAAGCCTCCGACTGGGCGATCCAGCCTTCCGGCTCTTCGCCGCCGACGGAGAGAAACACCGGCAGGTCGTAGCGCGGCGGCCGGGCGAGACAATCGTTGCGCTGCGCCATCTCCTCGGTGAGCCGCACGTCGGCGTTCACCGAGATGTGCCGCACGATCTCGGGCTCGTAGATCCCGCTGATGAGGCTCGCGCCTTTGAACGGGCGCGCCGGCAAGCCCTCCGCCGCCCAGTCATGGGCGAGCAACATGGCGGAGAGATGGGCTCCGGCCGAATGGCCCGTCAGATAGAGGCGCGCGGGATCGACACCAAGCGCGCCGGCCTCGCGGATCACATGGGCGACGAGGCGGCGCATCTCCTGCACGATGATGTCGAGCGTGACGTCGGGGCAGAGGTCGTAGTTGGCGTTGATGCCGACCGCCCCGGCCGCGACGACGGGCTCCAGGACGAAGCTGACGTCGCTCTTGTCCATCGCCCGCCAATAGCCGCCATGGATGAAGATCAGCGCGGGCGCGGGCACCTCGGTCGCCGGCGCGAACAGGTCGAAGGTCTCCTTCGGGCGGTCGCCATAGCGAATATCGACACGCGGGGTGTGCCTGGCACTGGTCGCCGCCGAACGCGCCGCATAGTCCGCAAGGTGGCCTGCGACCCATTCCTCGCTGAGCGCGGCTCGCGGATTGTAGTGGCGCTCGAGCGCCTCCGGGGCAAGGGCGCGCCAATCGAAAGGCTTTTGCGTGTCGGCGTTTCTCTCGTTCATGTGTCCACGATCGGCGTGACGCCGGGCAGCAGGGACGCGCGGTCGAAGCGATAGATCGCCTTGCGGCCGATCACATGCGCGCGAAAGCCATCGGGAAACAACCCATCGATCGCCGGATCCAACACGTTGAGCCCGCCCGTAAATGCACCAAAGGCGGGCAGGATAAGCCGGTTGCCGTCGCCGACAAAGCAGCGCGCAGTGAGATTGCGCGTGCGAAGCCGAACCCGCGCCTTGGGGTGGAAGTGACCCGAGAGCTCGTGGCCGTTCGAATCACCCGCAGCGCGATGGCGAAACGCGAGCGCGCCGTCCTCCACGTGATCGCTGGCCGTGCCACCAAGCGCAGCCGGTGGGTCGGGATCGTGATTGCCGGAGACCCAAATCCACGCATGCGCGGCGGTCAACGCGCGGATCGCGGCCGCATCCGCGGGCGCGAGGCGACCCGGCCCATCGTTGTCGTCGAAGCTATCGCCGAGGCAGATCACGCGCCGCGCGCCGGTGCGCCGGAGGACGCCCGTGAGCAGGGTCAGCGTGGCCGCGGTGTCGTAGGGCGGCAAGAGGTGGCCTTCGCCGGCGTAGCGCGATCCCTTCTCGAAGTGGAGATCGGCAACGACGAGGGTCTCGCGCGCGGGCCAGAGCAGCGCGCCGGAAGCATCGGCGATCAGTGTTTCGCCGTTGAGTGCGATTTGGCTCATTTGCGTCGGCGTCTCGACTCGATTTCACTGCCCATCGCCTCTTGGATCAAGCTCTGCGCGCTCTCGTCAAGGAGTTCATCGACGGCATCGCCGGTGACCCCCTCGCGACCGATGCTGAGCAGCACCGGGACGGCGAGCGGCGACACCCGGTCGAGCCGGTGGTGGGTGATCTTGCCTTTGACGCGCGCGAGCATCCCGCTCAAGCGGCGGATGTCGGTGAGGCCGCTCGCCGCGTCCGCCCGTGTCGCGCGTAGAAGGACGTGATCAGGCTGATGGCTGCGCAGCACGTCGTAGATGAGATCGGCGTTGAAGGTGATCTGACGGCCCGAGAGCTCCTCGCCGGGATGTCGGCGCTCGATCAGCCCCGCGATGACGGCGCAATTGCGGAAAGTGCGCTTGAGCAGAGTCGATTCCGCCATCCACGCCTCGAGATCGTCGCCCATCATATCTTGATCGAAGAGGCGCGCCATATCCTCGGCCGGATGCAGGCTCCAGACCGCGATCGCATAGTCTGAGGCGACGAAGCCGAGCGGCCCGAGGCCGGCACGCTCCATGCGTCGGGTCAGCAGCATGCCGAGCGTTTGATGCGCGTTGCGGCCCTCGAAGCAATAGGCGACGAGAAACGCCTTCTGCCCCCGCGGAAAGGTCTCGACGAGCAGCCCATCGGCGTGCGGCAGAACCGAACGGGCGCGCTGCAGGTCCAGCCATTCGCGCACGGGCTCGGGAAAACGCGGCCAGTTCTCCGGATCGGCGATCAGCGCACGCACCCGGTCCGCGAGGTTCGTCGTCAGCGGAAAGCGGCCGCCGCCATAGGTCGGCACGCGCGGGTTCTCCGCCTTGGTGACCCTGCTCACCTCGACGGAGAGTTCGCGGATCCGCTCGAACCGGAGAATGCGCCCGGCGAAGGCGAAGGTATCGCCCGGCGTCAGCCCACGCACGAAATGCTCCTCCACCTCGCCCAGCACCCGGCCCCGCCCGAAGCGCACCTTGAGCATCGGCAGCGTGACGATCACGCCGGCGTTCATCCGGTAGCGCCGCGCCTGCGCCGGCCGCACCAGACGATAGAGCCCGTCGCGGTCGCACGCGAGGCGCTTGTAGCGGTCATAGACCTTGAGCGCGTAGCCGCCGTCCACCACGAAGGACAGGCAGTCGTCGAAATCGGTGCGGCTCAGCGCGGCATAGGGAGCCGCGGTGGTGACCTCGTCATAGAGCGCGTCGGCGGCGAAGGGGCCGGCGCAGGCAGTGCCCCAAATGTGCTGCGCGAGCACGTCGAGCGCGCCCGGTCGCGAAGGCGCGCGATCGAGGGCACGGGCGTGCACGGCCTCCTTCGCGGCGCGGCATTCCAGCACCTCGAAGCGGTTGCCGGGCACCAGCACCGCGCGGCTCGGCTGATCGAGGCGGTGATTGGAGCGACCGATTCTTTGCAACAACCGGCTTGCTCCCTTGGGCGCGCCGAGCTGCACGACGAGGTCCACCGCGCCCCAATCCACCCCGAGGTCGAGCGAGGAGGTGGCGACGATCGCGCGCAGCGTGCCCGCCGCCATCGCTCCCTCGACCTTCTTGCGCTGCTCGCGCCCGAGGCTGCCGTGGTGCAACGCGATCGCCAGCCCGTCCTCGTTCAGCCGCCACAGCTCGTGGAAGGTGATCTCCGCCTGCGCGCGCGTGTTGACGAACACGATGGTCGTGCCGGCGCCCCGGATCAGCTCGTAGACCTCGGGCAGCGCGTAGCGCGCCATATGGCCCGACCAGGGAAGCCGCGCGCCCGCAATCAGGATGTCGATCTCGGGCTCCGCGCCGTCCGGGCCGCGAATGACCTCGACCCGCGTCGGGTCATGCCGCCCGCTCGGTGACAGATAGGCGGCGAGCGCCGGTGCGTCGGCGACCGTGGCCGAGAGGCCGACACGCCGCGCGCGCGGCGCGAGCTTGGCGAGCCGGGCGAGGCCGAGCGCGAGCAGATCGCCGCGTTTGTTATCGGCAAGCGCGTGCAGCTCGTCGACCACGACCGCGTGGAGACCCGCAAAGGTGCGCGCCGTGTCGTGGTAGGAGAGCATCAGCGCGAGCGATTCCGGTGTCGTCAGCAGGATATTGGGCGGGCGCCGCCGCTGGCGCTGCCGGCGCGCGATGGTGGTGTCGCCGGTGCGGCTGTCGAGGCTTATCTGCAAGCCCATCTCGGCGACCGGCGTCGCGAGATTGCGCTGGATATCGACGGCGAGCGCCTTGAGCGGCGAGACGTAGAGCGTGTGAATGCCCCGCTGCGGCCGCGCGATCAGCTCCGCGAGCGTCGGCAGAAACCCCGCGAGCGTCTTGCCGGCGCCGGTCGGCGCGACGAGGAGCGCGCTCTTGCCCGCCTCCGCCGCCGCAAGCATCTCGAGCTGGTGCGGAAACGGCTGCCAGCCGCGCGCCGCGAACCAATCGGCGAACGCCGGCGGGAGCGAATTGACCTCGGATGGCCGAGTCGCCATGGTCCCGTTTCGTACCCCCCGCACACCGTCTGAGCCGCGCCGTTCCAGAGACCTATGTCGATTCCGCCCGCAGAGCCACCATTCTGGCTTCAGGTCAGGCCCAAGGGGCTCTATTGCGTGCCGGCGGACGCCTACATCGATCCGTCGAGGCCGGTCGCGCGGGCCATCATCACGCACGGCCATGGCGACCACGCGAGGCCCGGCCATGGCGCGGTGCTGGCAACGCCGGCGACCATCGCGATTATGCGCGCGCGCTTCGGCGACGGTGAGACCAGCTACCAAGCGCTACGCCACGGCGAGGCGCTGATGCTCGACGGCGTGACGCTTTCGCTGGCGCCGGCTGGGCACGTGCTCGGCAGCGCCCAGGTGGCGCTGAGCCACGCGGGCACGCGGGTCGTTGCCTCGGGCGACTACAAGCGACGGCGCGATCCGACGTGCCTTCCCTTCGAGCCGGTGCCGTGCGATCTCTTCATCACCGAAGCGACCTTCGCCTTGCCGGTCTTTCGCCATCCGCCGGCGGAGACCGAGATCGCGCGCTTGCTCGCGTCGCAGCGCTTGTTCCCGGAACGCTGTCACCTCGTCGGCGTCTATGCGCTCGGCAAATGCCAGCGCGTGATCGCGCTGCTGCGCGAGGCGGGTTATGACCGCCCGCTCTACCTCCATGGCGCGCTCGAACGACTTTGCGCCCTCTACGAGGCGCAGGGTGTGGCACTCGGCGCCCTTCGCCCCGTCTCCGGCATGGCGAAGGCTGACCTGCAGGGCGAGATCGTGCTGGCGCCGCCCTCGGCGATGGCGGATCGCTGGTCGCGCCGCCTACCCGACCCGCTTCCCGCCGGCGCCTCCGGCTGGATGCGCGTGCGCGCCCGCGCGCGTCAGCGGGGCGCGGAGCTTCCCCTCGTCATCTCCGACCATGCCGACTGGGACGAGCTCACCGCGACGCTCGACGAGATCGCGCCAGAGGAGGTGTGGATCACGCATGGGCGCGAGGAGGCGCTCGCCCACCACGCGGCGTCGCGCGGCATGCGCCCGCGCGTGTTGGCGCTCACCGGCCGCGACGACGAGGATGGCGAGACGTGAGGCGTTTCGCGGCCCTTCTCGATTCGCTGAGCTACACGCCCGCGCGCAACGGCAAGCTTCGCCTGCTCGAAGCTTACTTTGCCACCGCGCCCGATCCGGATCGTGGCCATGCGCTCGCCGCTCTCACCGGCGCCCTGGATTTCCCGCACGCCAAGCCGGCGGTGATCCGCGATCTCGTGAAGACCCGCATCGATCCGGTGCTGTTTGCGCTGTCGTATGATTATGTCGGCGATCTCGCCGAGACGACGGCGCTGATCTGGCCCGAAGCCGAGACCGACGACGACCCGCCGCGCCTCGCCGACGTGGTGGACGCGCTTGGCGCGGTGCGCCGCGAAGATGTGCCCGCGCTGCTGGCCGCATGGCTCGACCGGCTGGATGCCACCGGCCGGTGGGCGCTTCTCAAGCTGATCACGGGTGCGCTGCGCATCGGGGTTTCGACGCGCCTCGCCAAGACGGCGCTCGCGCGTTTCGGCGACGTGCCGCTCGCCGAGGTCGAGGAGGTGTGGCACACGCTCGCGCCGCCCTATGCCGCGCTCTTCGCCTGGCTCGATGGGCGCGCGCCGCGCCCCGAAGTCGGCCTCGCCCTCGCCTTTCGCCCACTCATGCTGGCGAACCCGCTGGACGACGCCGAGGTGGGGAACCTCGACCTCGAGGCTTATCAGGTCGAATGGAAGTGGGACGGCATTCGCGTGCAGGTGGCTGCACGCGACGGCGAGGCGCGGCTCTACTCGCGCTCGGGCGACGACATCGGTGGCGCCTTTCCCGATATCCTCGAGGCGGTGCGCTTTCACGCCGTCCTCGACGGTGAGCTCCTCGTGATGCGCGACGGCGTGGTCGCGCCGTTCAACGATCTGCAACAGCGCCTCAACCGCAAGACCGTCAGCAAGCGCATGCGCGCAGATCACCCCGCGCATGTGCGTCTCTATGACATCCTGTTCGACGGCGCGGATGACCTGCGCGGGCTTGATTTCGCGACCCGGCGGGCACGGCTCGAGGCCTGGTACACGCGCAACGCGCCGGCCCGCTTCGATCTGTCGCCGCTGCTCCCGGTGCGCTCGCTGGAGGCGCTGGCCACGCTTCGCGCCGAGGCCCGCGCCGAGGGCATGGAAGGGTTGATGCTGAAGCGGGCGGACAGCGTCTATGTGGCCGGGCGCCCGAAGGGCCCGTGGTTCAAATGGAAGCGCGACGCCCTCACGCTCGATCTCGTGTTGATGTACGCCCAGCGTGGCCACGGCAAGCGCTCGTCCTTTTATTCGGACTACACCTTCGGCGCCTGGCGCACCGAGGATGGCGGACGCGATGCCCTGGTGCCCGTCGGCAAGGCCTATTCAGGTTTCACCGACGAGGAGCTGCGGCGCCTCGACCGCTGGGTGCGCAACCACACGGTCGAGCGCTTCGGCCCCGTGCGGGCGGTCGAGCCCGCGCTCGTCCTGGAAGTCGCCTTCGATTCAGTGCATCGCTCCAAACGCCACAAGTCGGGCGTCGCCATGCGCTTCCCGCGCATCCATCGCATCCGCTGGGACAAGCCCGTGCGCGAGGCGGAGCGCTTGGAGACGCTCGAGCGTTTGATGACGGAGGAGGCCGGCTCGTCCTAGGCAGCCGCGCGCGAGGCGTTTGGCGCGCTGGGCTCGTCGACATAATGCGGCGCCGGGCGGGCGAACAGGTCCTCATAGTGAATCAGCACCGGCGGACCGATGGGGCACGGCGCACCGTTGCGGAAGGTCCAAACGCCCCGCTCGCAATTCGCCGCGGTGACGTACCCGTTGATATAGAGCCTGCGGTCATGGTCGGCATGGTTGGGGCCGGAGCCGTGGATGGTGCAGGGGTGCCACAACGCGACATCACCCGGCGCCATCTCGAGTGTGACCATGTCAGCCGGATCGAGCCCTAGCGCCTCGAGCGTGGCGACATCGCGCCGCGTATCCATCACACGGCCGGTCTGGCTGAGCTCGACCGGGCCGAGGCGGTGGCTCCCCGGATAGACCGTCATCGCGCCGCTCTCCACGGTGTGCGGATCGAGCGCGATACCGGTTTGCACGTAGGAGGTTTCGAGCGCGCGGTAGGCGGCGGCCGGACGGCGGAAATGACAATCCTGGTGGTAGCCGAACTCGACCATGGCCGCGCCGGGCGGCTTCCAGTGCATCTGGTTGATGATCTGCTTGAGGTCACGTCCGATCAGCGGCGAGACCAGGGCAAGGAGCCGCGGATCGCGCCGCACCTTGTCGAGCAGCGGGTCGAAGTAGCTCGGCCATTGGACCATGCGCACGACCCGCCCCAGCGCGGCGTCGGGGGCGATCCGAAAGAGCACGTTTTGGCGGCGAAAGCTCGCGCGGTAGCCCATCCCGCGGGCATAGATGCGGTCGAAGGCGCGCGCGATCGCGCGTCGCTCGCGCGGCCCGAAAAGGCTGCGGACCACCGCATAGCCGTGGCGCAAGAAATGCTCTTGAGGTTCCATGATGGCCCGTTCCGTCCGTTGACTACAGCGTAGCGGCAAAGCCTTAACGAGTGCCGTCGCCACAATCCGGAACACCCCGAATGTTTCTTTTGTTTCAAACATCTGCCTTCATCGATCGAAACAAAAGAAACCTTTCGCGACATTGGGCCGTTACAGATCGGCTCTATGGTCTTCACCATGAACTTGGCGCCCCAGCCACCACGACGATCGGGGCAGGACCAAAGGAGACCAAAGAGATGAGTTTCGTATCGGGCTTATTGGTCGGCGCAGCAATCTTTGCCTCGCTGGGCGTTCTGGTTGGCGCTTGGTCCATGGGGGCCCGACGCCCCTGGCACCGCCCGAACCGGCACGAGACCCCCCACCTCCCTCTCCGCGCCGGCCGCTGACCGCGGCCGCCCCTCCCCGGCGCGAAGAAAAGGCCCGTCGCAAAACATGCGACGGGCCTCGTCTTCCTCAGGACCCAGCTGCACAAGGGAAAGGGGGGGAGGGTGCCGCCAGGGCCCGAGAGCGCCTTTGAGACGCCTGTCCCTAGTGTAGGCGCCGCATACGACGCTTCGGATATCGCCCTGTGCCTTTTCGTAAAGCTTTGTAACGAGGGCGACGCGTCGTAGGTTGGCGCTTTGGAACGAGGGTGGCGCGTCGTAGGTTTCAGACCACGACGGGATCGCAAGCGCTACGGGAGAAAATCTAATGAAGCTGGGCGCCCATTTCCTGTGCGAGGATTTTGCCGACTTCATTGAATCGGTGAAGGCGATCGAGGCGAGCGGCTATGACCGCGCGTGGCTGGTCGATTCCCAAATGCTGTGGGAAGACGGCTTCGTCTACATGGCGCATGGGCTCGCGGCGACCGATCGCATCCAGTTCGGCACAGCCGTCAGCAACACCATCACCCGCCACTATTCGGTGTGCGCCAGCACCGCGGCGACGCTCGCGAAGCTGCATCCCGGCCGCGCCATCTTGGGTCTCGGACGGGGCGACAGCGCCATCCGCACGCTCGGCTACAAACAGCTCGCGACGGCGAAGATGGAAACCGCGATGCACAAGATCAAGGCGCTGATGGCGGGGGAGACCGTCGACGAGGGCGGCATGGAGGTGCGCATCCGGTGGGCCAACGAGCATGTGCCGCTGATGTATGCGGCGACCGGTCCGCGCAATTTGCGTCTCGGCGGCGCCCTCGCCGATATCGTCATGCTCCAGGTGGGGACCCATCCCGCGGCGGTGCGTTGGGCCATCGACCACGTGCATGCGGGCGCCGAAGCCGCGGGGCGCTCGCCCGGCGATGTCGAGATCGCGCTTCTGTGCGGCCTGTGGGTCTCGGACGATCGCGACGAGGCGCTCGACAAGACGCGCTGGTCGGCGGCGTGCGCCGCGAACCACCTCGACGACGTGGTGAGCCGGGTCCCGGATCATGGCATGCCCGCCGAACTGACGGAGATCGTGGCCGTTAAGCGGGAGCATTACGACTACTATGAAGGCCACCTCGATTCGTCCGCCGACCACACCGATTTTCTCACCGATGAGTTGATCGACACCTTCGCCATCGCGGGAAACGGCGCGCATTGCCGCGCACGCCTGGACGAGCTCGCCGGCCTCGGCGTCACCGAGCTTTCCTCCGCCTACCTCAATGGAGCCTTCGACCAAATCAAGCGTGTCGGGCAGGAGATCGTCGGCCAAACCGACTGATCCGCGACAACTCGAGCAACGGAGCACATGACATGACATCCGCCGACATGCCCGGTCTCACGCCCTTCGCCGAAGTCCATTTCGACCTGGTGCCGGATAGAACCGTCCTCGTGGTCATCGATCCGCAGAACGACTTCCTCCACGACGAAGGCTGGTATGCCCAGAAGGGCATCGACATCAGTCACATGCAGCGCTGCATCGAGCCGCTCAAGGCGTTGCTCGCGGAGGCGCGCAACAAGAACATCCCCGTCATTTGGACGCGCCACGGCACGCGCGGCTTGGTGGATGGCGGCCCCTTCATGCGGCTGCGCCCCTTTCTCAAGGAAGGCGGCCTGCGCCAAGGCACATGGGGCTACGAGGTGCTCGCCGACCTCGGGCCGCGCGCGGAGGACTGGTATGTCGAGAAGACCCGGCTCAGCGCGTTCTTCCAGACGAATCTGGAAGCGCTGCTGCGCGCCCTCGATGCGGAGACCGTGCTGTTTACCGGCGTGCTCACCAACCAATGCGTTGCCGCGACCTCTAAGGACGCGACGTTCCGTGATTTCAAATCCATCGTGATCGAGGAGTGCACGGGCACGACCATGCCGCACCTCCACGATCCGGCGATCGAGATGATGCGTGTCGGGTGGGCCGAGGTGCGCGATTTGGAATCGACCCTCGGCGAGCTGCGCCAGCTGCCGGCATCGACGCCCCGCTGAGCGCGCCATGGCGGGCCCCCTCCCGACTCAGGCGCGCGCGGTCATCGTCGGCGGCGGCGTGATCGGCTGCTCCGTCGCCTACCACCTGACCAAGATCGGCTGGTCCGATGTCGTCCTGCTCGAACGGAAGCAGCTCACCTCGGGCACGACCTGGCACGCCGCCGGCCTGATCGGCCAGCTGCGCCCCTCGCAGCGCATGACCCAGCTCGCCAAATACACGGCCGAGCTTTACCACGGCCTCGAAGCCGAAACGGGCCAGGCCACCGGGTTCAAGCAAAACGGCTCGATCTCGCTCGCGACGCACGCCGAGCGCTTCGAGGAGTTGCGGCGCAACGCATCGATGGCCAAGGTCTTCGATCTGCGGGTCGACGTGCTGGGCCCGTCCGACGTGAAGGCGATGTATCCGCTCATCGCGGTCGATGACGTCGTGGGCGCGGTGCACATCCCTTCCGACGGCCAAGCCAACCCGATCGATATCACGCAAGCCCTCGCCAAAGGCGCTCGCCGGGGCGGGGCACAGATCTTCGAGAACGTGAAGGTCACGGCGATCGAGCATGATGGCGCCCGGGTCACCGGCGTGCGGACCGAGGCCGGTGAGATCAGCGCGGACCAGGTCGTGCTCTGCGCGGGCATGTGGACGCGCGAGCTTGCCGCATCGGTGGGCGTCACCGTGCCGCTCCAGGCCTGCGAGCATTTCTACATCGTCACCGAGCCGTCGGATCTCGTGCCGCGCGACCTTCCCGTGCTACGTGATTACGACGCCTGCGCCTACTACAAGGAGGATGCGGGAAAAATCCTGCTCGGCGCGTTCGAGCCCGAGGCCAAGCCCTGGGGCATGGACGGCATTCCGGAGGATTTCTGCTTCGACCAACTGCCCGAAGATGTCGCTCATTTCGAGCCGATCCTCGAGCAGGCGATGACGCGCATGCCGGTGCTCGCCGATCTCGGCATCCAGACATTCTTCTGTGGGCCGGAGAGCTTCACGCCCGACAATCGCTACCATCTCGGCGAAGCCCCGGGCCTCGCGGGCTGCTTCGTCGCCGCCGGGCTCAACTCGATCGGCATTCAATCGGCGGGCGGCATCGGCAAGGTGCTCGCGGAATGGATGCGCGACGGCGAACCGCCGCCCGACCTCTGGGAGGTCGACATCCGCCGCAACCTTCCGTTTCAGGGCAACCGATCTTACTTGCACGACCGCGCGCGCGAGGCGCTCGGCCTGCTCTATGCGATGCACTGGCCGTTCTATCAATTCCGCACGGCGCGCAATGTGCGCCGCTCGCCGTTTCACGACCGCCTCGCCGCGCGCGGCGCCTGCCATGGCGTCGCGTTCGGGTGGGAACGGCCCAACTGGTACGGCACGCCCGGCTCGGAGCCATCCTACGGTTATAGCTACGGCCGGCAAAACTGGTTCGACGCCTCGGCCGCCGAGCATCGTGCGGTGCGCGAGGCCGTGGGTTTGCTCGACCAAACGTCGTTCGCGAAGTTCCGCGTCCAGGGGCAAGACGCGGCGCGCGTGCTCGGCCGGATCTGCGCGAACGACATCGCGGTGCCGCCCGACCGCGTCGTTTATACGCAGTGGCTCAACGAGCGCGGCGGCATCGAGGCCGACCTCACCGTGACGCGCCTCGCCGAGGACGACTATCTGGTCGTCACCTCCGGCGAATTCCAGGTGCGCGATTTCGACTGGCTCCGCCGCCACATTCCGGACGACGCGCGCGCCACCGTCACCGACGTCACCTCGGGCCACGCGGTGCTCGGGATCATGGGCCCCAACGCCCGCGCGCTACTCCAACCGCTGACGCCCGACGACCTTTCCAACGATGCGTTTCCCTTCGGCGTGAGCCGCGAGATCGAGCTCGGCTACGCGCTGGTGCGCGCGACCCGCATCACCTATGTCGGCGAGCTCGGCTGGGAGCTTTACATCCCAACCGAGTTCGCGCTCGGGGTCTACGAAACGATCGTGGCCGCCGGAGAAGCGAGTGGCCTTCACCATGTCGGCATGCACGCGATGAACTCGCTCCGCATCGAGAAGGCCTACCGGCACTATGGCCACGACATCACCGATGCGGACACGCCCCTCGAGGCGGGCCTCGGCTTCGCGGTGAAGCTCGACAAGCCCGGCGGCTTCATCGGGCGCGATGCGCTGGCGCGGCAGAAAGAACAGGGCCTCGGCACGCGCCTCGTGCAGTTCCGCCTCGATGATCCCGCGCCGATGCTCTATCACAACGAGCCGATTTGGCGCGGCGACGAGATCGCCGGGTACGTCCGCTCCGGCATGTATGGCCACACACTCGGCGGCGCGGTGGGCCTTGGCTATGTCGACGTGCCGGCGGACGGCGATGTGCTCGGGGCGGCCTATGAGATCGAGGTCGCCGGCACGCGCTATGCCGCGACCACGTCTCTCAAGCCCCTCTACGATCCAACCAACGCGCGCATCAAGGCTTAGCGCTCCGCTCGGCCACGCCACAGCTCGGCGGCGAAGCGCAGCTGCACGCCCAGGTCGAGGAAGGGGCGGGGCGGCAGGCGCTCGGGCGTACCTTGCGCCTCCATGTCGGCGATGAGCGGATTGTCCTCGCCACACGCCATGTCGGCGGCGAGCACGCCCGAGATCGTGCCCTTGGTGACGCCGACGGCGTTTTGGCAAACCGCGCCGAAGGTGTGCGGGCCAAGGCGTCCGAAGCCCGGCGCGTGATTGCGCGAAAGGCAGACGAAGCCGCGCCAGGTGTGCTCGATGGTGACCGCGGGCAACATCGGAAAGCGTGCCGCGAAAAGCCGCTGATGCTCGCGCCGCACCGTTGCCGCCTCCTGCTCCGAGCGGCGGAACGAGGGAGCGTAGCGAAAGCGCTGGCGGATCAGGATCCGGTGATCCTGGGTCAGGCGCATGGTGACGCCGGCGAAGGAATTGGCGGGGGTGAGGCCCCAGTCATCCACCCCGCCGAGAGCCTCGCGCTCCTCCGCCGTAAGGCGGCGCGAGAGGCTACCATAGGCCGCGAACACCAGGAGAGACCGCCGCAAGAAGCCGAACTGCGTGGCATAGCCGTTGACCGCGAGCACCGCGGTCGGCGCGTTGACGACACCCTTCGGGGTCGTGAGCGCGACGCCGTTCTCGAATCGCGCGTGGGTGACCGGGGTGCGCTCGTACAACGCGACATTCTCGGGCAGGGTCGCGGCGAGCCCGCGTGTGAGCGCGGCCGGGTTCATCAGATAGCCGCCCGGCGTATGCACGGCAGAGTGGAAATAGGTGGTGCCGATTTCTTCCTTCAACGTGTCGCGATCCAACAGGCGGTAGGGCTCCCCCAGCGCCTCGAGCTCGCGCGCAAACGGCGCGATCGCCATCTCATGCCCCTTGGGCGAGGCCGCCGCGTGGTACTTGCCGCGCGGGCTCCAGTCGCAGTCGATCTTGCCGGCGCTGATGCAATCATCGAGGTAGGCGATCGCCGCGCGGCTGAGCCGCATGAAGCGCCGTGAGTTGTCGAGCTCCTCGAACGCGCTGCCGACATTGTGCGGCAAGTCGATCGCGAAACCCGAGTTGCGCCCGGACGCCCCCTCGCCCACCTCGTGCGCCTCGAGCAGGATGATCTTGTCGCTCGGCCGATTGACGGCGAGCCGGCGTGCCGCTGCGAGGCCCGCGAAGCCCGCCCCGATCACGACCCAATCGGCCCGGGTATCCGCCGCAAGAGGCGGGTTCGGCTGACGCGGCGGCAGGATGCGGCTCCAACCGTTGGTCGCGTCTTCCTTCGGCAGCACCGAGATTCTGGGCATGGCGGCTCCCTTCCCGCTACGCTTCATCTTAGGGAACGGGCGCGTCGCCTGCTACGCTGTCGGCCGCGGAACCAACGGGGGAGTCGGACCATGAGCCAAGCCAAGGGTCACACGATTCACGCGCATCACCAGCACATGACGTGGGACAACGCCCGCGAGCCGGCGCTCACCATCGCGCCCGGCGAGACCGTGACGTTCGAGGAGATCGACGCCGTGTGTGGCCAGCTCTCTCCCAACTCGACCGCCGCAGACATCGGCGTGCTCGATTTCGCGCGGGTCAACCCCATCGCAGGCCCGGTCTATGTCGACGGCGCCGAACCGGGTGATGCGCTCAAGGTCACGCTGGTCGATTTCGCGCCCTCCGGCTGGGCTTGGACCGCGATCGTGCCGGGCTTCGGCCTGCTCGCGGATGACTTTCCCGAGCCCGCGCTCAACATCTGGTCCTACGACACCGGCTTCGGCACGCCGGCCGCCTTTTCGAGCTTCGCGAAAATCCCGCTGAAGCCGTTCTGCGGCACCACGGGGGTGGCGCATGCCGAGGCCGGCGGCTTTAGCACCATCCCGCCCTACGCCACCGGCGGCAATATGGATATCCGCGATCTCACGATCGGCGTCGATCTCTATCTGCCGGTCAAGGTGCCGGGCGCCTTGTTCTCGATCGGCGATCCGCACTGCGCCCAGGGCGACGGCGAGGTGTGCGGTACCGCGATCGAATCGCCGATGGGCGTGAGCGCGACGATCGATCTCGTGAAGGGCGAAAATCTCCGCTTCCCGCGCTTCGAGACCGCCGGTCCGGTGACGCGCCACCTCGACGCCAAAGGCTATTCGGTGACCACCGGCATCGGCCCCGACCTGATGGAAGCCAGCAAGAACGCCGTGCGTGGCATGATCGACCAATTGGGCAAAACTCACGGCCTCAGCGCCGATCACGCCTACATGCTGTGCAGCGTGTGTGCCGATCTCCGCATCAGCGAGATCGTCGATCAGCCGAACTGGGTGGTTTCCTGCTACCTGCCGCTCGTCGTGTTCGATTAGGGGATGCTAGAGCATTTCGCGCTCACTCATGCTCACGCGACATGCTCTCTCTCATTGGAATTGACGCAAATGCGTCGTCGCAGGTGATTCCACCTGCTCGGGATTTGCTCTCTCTCATTGGAATTGACGCAAATGCGTCGTCGCAGGTGATTCCACCTGCTCGGGATTTGCTCTAGTCGTCGAAATCGTAGGCGCCGACAGCGCTTCGCCGGTAGGCGTCATCGACGAGTGATTCAAGCCGGCGTGATTCGAGCGTTGCGCGCGCCGCAAGGGCGCAGCCGTTGGCGAACGTCACGATCGTCGCACGCCGCGCCGTCGCCGCAGTGCCGACGACGACCACCTCGTCGCCGTCGAGCGCCACGCCGTCCTCCTCCGCCAGCAGCCAGAGAAACACCGTCGCCGTGCGCTCGACGATGTGGACGAACACCACGCCCGGCGGGTCCCCCGCCTCCGCCGCGCGCATCACACTCGACGGCGTGCGGCATTCATGCGCCGACGGCATCGACGGCATCACGGCGGGCGCGAAGAGTGGGACCAGCACGAGAGCACGCCCGTGCCGCCGCCAACTCCCGAGCGGTCTCACGGCACGCGCGCGTCGCCCGTTCAGTCGTTCCCGCCCTGATGCGCGTAGGTCAAATCCTGCGGTTCGCGCTTGCCGAGCGCGGGATCGGTGCCGGCAGGCTGATAGGGCGTTCCGAGCGTGCCGATGGTCAGCGGCGCCGATTCCTCGAGCGCCGCGCGCGCAATCACAAGTCGCTGGATCGAGGGCGTCCCCTCCTCGAGCAGGTTGATGCGACACTCGCGATAGAGCCGCTCGAGCGGATAGGGATAGTCCTGGAAATAAGCGCGGCCGCCGACCACGTCGAGCGCCTTATCGGTCACCCGCATCACGGCCTCGAGGCCGAAAAGCTTGACGATCGATGCCTCGAGCGCACAGCGCTCGCCGCGATCGATCTTGCGGGCGATATCCTCGAGCATGAGGCGGAGCCCGTAGATATCGCGCGCCATCTCGGCGAGCTCTGATTGCACCGGGGCCCGTTCGGCGATGGTACGCCCGAAGGTCACGCGCCGCTTCGCGAAATCGAGCGCGATCTCGAGCGCACGCTCCGCGGTGCCGAGCGAGCTAGCCGCGACAAACACGCGGCTCGGCTCGAGCTCGCCGAGAAACACCTCGAGCCCGTCGCCCTCCGCGCCGATCATGCTGTCGATCGGAATGCGCGCATTGTCGAAGCGCAGGATGCCATGATGCGGCCCGTTGTTGCCCATCAGGTCGGGCATCGGCTCGATGGTGAAACCCGGCGTGTCGGTGGGCACCATGAGGGCCGAAAGTCCCCGGCGGTCGCCGCGCTCGCCGGTGCGCGCGCAGACCATGTGAAGATCCGCGAACGCCGCGTTGGTGATGTAGTGCTTGGTGCCGTTGACGACCCAGCCATTGCCGTCCCGCGTGGCCGTGGTCGCGACATCCATGCCGCTGCCGGCATTTGGCTCGGTGAGGGCGAGGGTCACCGACGAATCACCCCGCGCGATCGCGGGCAGCAGCATCTCCTTCTGTGCCGGCGTGCCGTAGGCCACGACCGCGCGCGCGGTCGTGGCATGGACGTGCAGCAGCACGCGGACGACGCCCGCCACCTTGGAGAACTCGGCGAGAAACGGAAGATACTGCGCCGTCGTGAGGCCGAGCCCGCCATAGTCCCGCGGCACCAGGAGACCCCAGAGGCCGTGCTCCCGGAACTTCGGGAAGAACTCGTCTTGTGGAAACACGCCGTTCCGCTCGATCTCGCTGGCGCGCGGCTCGACCTCGTTCCACAGAAAATCAAACACGCGTTTGCGATAGGCCTCGTAGTCGGCGTCGGTCTCGATCGTGATCGTCATCGGTCCTCCCCTTGGCGCCTGCTCGCGTGCGGCGCCGCGCCATGCTATCGCATCCTGCACAGCGCGGTTAGCGAGAGAGGTGACGGCCATGAAAATCCGTTCGGTCGAGGCGAGCTGGCTCCACGTGCCCATCCCGGAGGCGCGACAGCATCGGAGCGACCTCGGGGTCGCCAGCCATTTCGATGTGACGCTCGTGCGCGTCGAGACCGAAGACGGGCCTATCGGCCATGGCGAGGCCAAGGCGAGCGTCGGCAGCCAGGGCAACAACGCCGCGGTCGCCGCGCTCATCAATGACGAGCTGGGCCCTGCCATCATCGGCGAGGACGCCCGCGCGATCCGTCGTCTGTGGGAAACCGGCTACAACGGCGCTCGGACCCACCATGCGCTGAGCCGCGGGCGGAGCTTCCCGGTGCTCTCGCGGCGCGGCTTCCACATCTCGGCGATCGGCGCGATCGATATGGCGCTCTGGGACATCCTCGGTCGCTCGATGGGTCAGCCCGTGCACCGCCTCCTCGGCGGCAAGTGCCGCGACAGCCTGCCGGCCTACGCATCCGGCGGCTGGGCGCCGGCGGACAAGATCGGCGAGCAGCTCGAGGGCTACACACAGCAAGGCGGCTTTCGCGCGGTGAAGATGCGTGTTGGCGCCGGCGACGGCGATCTCATGACCTCGGTGCGCCGTGTCGAGGCGGCGCGCAAGCATCTCGGCGAGGAGATCGACATCATGGCGGACGCCCACGGCACCTACTCCGTGCGCGAGGCCATTCGCTTCGCGCGCGCGGTCGAGGCGTGCCGCCTCGCCTGGTTCGAGGAGCCGGTGACCGCCGACAACAAGCGCGGCTATGGCGAGGTACGCGCGGCGACCGCGGTTCCGATCTCAGCGGGAGAGAGCGAGTTCACGCGGCACGATTTCCAGGAACTCATCGACCATGCGGCCGTCGACATCTTCCAGCCCGACCTGGCGATCTGCGGCGGCATCACAGAAGCGCAACGCATCGCGGCGCTGGCCGAGACCCATCAGATCGCGATCGCGGCGCACCTCTGGGGCGGCGCCCTCAACTTCTCCGCGGGCCTCCAGATGATGGCCGTCTCGCCGGCTTCGATCATCGTCGAGTATTCGCTCGGCGCGAACCCGATGTTGCACGATCTCGTCGAGGAGCGCTTTCCCGTGGTCGACGGGATGGTCGAGATTCCAGACCGCCCCGGCCTCGGCGTCACGATCAACGAGGACTTCGTCGCGCGCCACCGGGTGAGCTAAGGCTCACGCGGGCGAGGCGCCGAGCTCCTGCGCGATCCACGCGGCCGCGCGCAGCACGCCCGCGTCGTTGCCGCGCGCGCCGATCACCTGGAGGCCGATCGGCATGCCGGCCGGTCCCTTGAACGCGGGGACCGTGACCGCTGGCACGCCGAGCGCGGTCCACATCAGGCAGAACTTCGGGTTGCCGGTCGCCGCATGACCCTCCGGCGCTTCACCGGGCGCGACAGCGGTGATCGCCGCGTCGACGTCCGAGAGCAGCGTCCCGGCGGCGATGCGCATCGCAGCCAACTGGTCGAGCGCGCCGAGATAGTGCGTCGCGCTTACCGCGCGCCCCTCCTCGATCCAGGAGCGCAGGCGCTCACTCAGCTTTTCCTTACCCCCGTCGTAGCGGGCTCCCAGATAGTGCGCCATCTCCGTCGCCATGACCGCCTGCTGCACCGGAAAGATCCCGTCGAGCACATCAGGCAGGGGCCGCTCCTCCGCGCCGAGCTGCTTGGCGGCGCCCTCGATGAGGTCCGCGCCATGCGGCTCGATCTCGGGCCACGCATAGTCCTTCACCAACGCGAGCCGGGGCGCGGCGAGCGGCGCCTCGAGCGTGGCCGCGAGCCGCGTCGCCGGTTTCCCGGCGCTTGCCGGATCGATGCCGTCGTCGCCGGACATCGCGTCGATCGCGAGCGCGAGATCGGCCGGCGACCGCCCGAACACGCCGACATGATCCAGCGTGTGGGAGATCAGCAACACGCCGGTCCGCGGAATGGTGCCGTAGGTCGGCTTCATGCCCCAGGCACCGCAGAAGGCGGCCGGCCGCAGCACGGAGCCCACGGTCTGCGAGCCGAGCGCGAGCGGGATCATCCCGCCGCCGACCGCCGCGCCCGAGCCGCTCGAGGAGCCGCCCGGCGTGCGGCCGGTGTCGTGCGGGTTGCGCGTCTTGCCCGGCGGGAAATAGGCACACTCCGTCGTCACGGTCTTGCCGAGGATCACCGCGCCGGCCTCGCGCAGCCGCGTGAGGACGATCGCATCCGCATCCGGCTGTCGGCCCACATCGGTCGCGACGCCGTTCTCGGTCGGCTGATCGGCAGTGTCGATGATGTCCTTGATCCCGACCGGAACGCCGGCGAGCGGCCCCGCGGCGCCGCCCTCATCGCGGGCCGCGGCCTCGGCACGCACACGCGCCGGATCGAGATATTGCCAGGCCCGCACCTCGTCCTCGCGCGCGTCGATGCGCGCGAGCGCCGCCTCGGCCTCCGCCAGCGCGCTCGACCGGCCTTCACGCACCCGCGCCGCGATCTCCGCCGCGCTCGCGCAAATCTCTTGATCGGCCATCACACCCTCCGTTCCTCCCTCGCCTTGAAACGCTATCTAACACATACTGCCGCAGCACGAACCCGGCCGCCGCACGGACGCCGGCCGCGAACCGATGGAGAGACCGATGGCTGAAATCGCAACCTTCGGCGCCGGCTGCTTTTGGGGCGTCGAGGCGACGTTCCGCCGGATCGACGGCGTCATCGAGACGGCCGTCGGCTATAGCGGCGGCGACACGCCCAACCCGGATTATCGCGCCGTTTGCTCCGGCCGCACCGGCCATGCGGAGGTCGTGCGGGTGACCTTCGACCCCGCACGCGTCAGCTTTGACGCGCTGCTCGGCGTGTTCTGGGAAGTCCACGATCCAACCCAAGTGAACCGCCAGGGCCCCGATGTCGGCACACAATATCGCTCGGTGATCTTCTACCACTCGGAAGCGCAGCGGCAGGCCGCCGAGGCGGGCAAGGCCGCGCAAGACGCGGGCGGCCGGTTCGGACGGCCGATCGCGACCGCGATCGAACCGGCCGGCGACTTTTGGATGGCCGAGGACTACCACCAGCAATATTTCGAGAAGAACCGGCGCATCGGCCACGGCCTGTTCGGTCGCTAGACGCAGGACGATCGCCGTGATCAAGCGGCCGATCCATTTTTTCAGCGAAGGCCTCAAGCTGGTCGGCGATCTCTACGCGCCGTCCGATCTCGCGCCGGATGACACACGAGCGGGCGTGGTGCTGTGCCACGGCTATACCGGCGTGAAGGATCTCTATCTGCCCGACAATGCACGCGTGCTCGTCGATGCCGGCTATGTCGTGCTCACCTTCGACTACAAGGGCTGGGGCGAGAGCGAGGGTGCGCGCAGCCGGCTTGCCCCTTTCAGCCGGGTCGCGGACGTGCGCGCCGCGGTGACATTCCTCGCCGCGCAGCGCGAGGTCGCGGCCGAGAGCATCGGCCTTTACGGCACGAGCTACGGCGGCGCGACGGTCGTCTGGGCGGCGGCGCTCGACCAGCGCGTGCAATGCGTCGTGAGCGTGGTGGGCGTTGGAGACGGGCGGCGCTGGATGCGGAGCGTGCGCCGACCCGATGAGTGGCACGATTTGCTCGAGCTGAGCGCGGCAGATCGCGAGACCGCCGCGCTCAGCGGCGACTCCACGTTTGCCGAACGCGACGAGATCCTGCTGCCGGACCGCCAGTCCGCCGCACTTTCCGCGGCCGCGCGCAAGGCAAACCCGGCAGCCGTCAGCACGCTGCCGCTCGAGTTCATCGACGAGACCTTGAGCTTCCACGCCGATTGGGTGGTCGACAAGATCGCCCCGCGGCCGGTCCTTTTCATCACCAGCGATGACGACCGTCTGGTGCCGCCGGAGGAATCCGGACAGCTCTACGCACGCGCCGGCGAGCCGAAAAAGCTCGTGGTCCTAAAGGGCTACGGTCACTACGAGGTCTATGCGGAGCCCGCGTTCAGCGAGGTCATGGATGCGACGCGGGATTGGTATCAGCGTCATCTCCCCGCCAGGAGCTGACACGGCCTCCCCGGCGGCCTCGACCAGATCGGCGCGCGTGTCAGCGTGACGCGAAGCCGGCCCGCGCAGGCTCGAAGGCCGTGCAGGGAATCGGGTCGGGCGGCTCGAGGGACGGATCGGAGACGATCGTGATCTGGTTGGGGCGGGTCAACACCACGAAACCCGCGTCCGTTCCCACGACGACGCGACCATCGCCACCCAAGAGGTGCACGCGATCTTCGTGGCCATCGGTGGTGGCGGCCAGAAGCGTGCCGTGTCCGCGCGCGGTGAGCGTCGCCAGCGGCGTTCGGATCTGCGCCGCGCCCGGATCACCCGCGGCGATGGCGCCCGCCATGGCGCTGAAGGTGCCGCGGAGCACCACGAGAGCATATCGGCCGCGTTGTGCCTCGTGATCGAACTCGTAGGCCTCGAGGGCCAAGCGTGCGCGCGGCCCGACCTCCAGGACCGTGCCGTCGACGAACTCGAGCACGACGCTCGAGCGGTCGGCCGCTTCGATGAGGTCGCCGGCGCATAGCACCGTGTCCGGCGCCGCGACGCGCTCGGCCGCGCAGCGAGAAAAGGTGACGGTGCCCTGGGCGCGCGTGATCCGCGCGATCGGCCGCAGCAGCCGACCCGGCTCGAACGGTCCGCCGGCCAGCAGAGTCACGAGCTCCGGCGCAAGGCGCACGCCGCACGCGGTCTCCAGCGGGCCGGGTTCACACGTGGCGAAATAGCCGCGCACGACGAAATCCGGGCCGCGCCGCGCGGTGAGCGTCAGATCCTCGCCATCCCGGGCGTAACGCGCATCGAGCAGCAACGTCCGGTGCGGCACGGTGATCCGCTTCGCGGCGGAACCGGAACCCTCCTGCGCGTCGATGACGGTCTCGCGATCGCCGCGCATCGGGATGATCTCACCCACAGTCGAACCGTCGACATCGTTCAGTCGCTTGCTCACGATATTCCCTGATTTCGTTGCGTCTGTTCGCCCTGAGCCGTTCCGGCTCTTTGGGGCGAAGACACTATCGATTAGAAATAAACAAAATTCAACGCAAAACAAAATTAACGATAATTATTCGTAAACATCTTGAAGAAATTTGAAACAATTTTCTATTTTTACTTATTGTTCGGAAAATACAGATGTTTCGCGTCAATCGTGACGCATGCTCTCTCGGCGGCCGAAACCGCCGCGCAAGCGCCTTTCCCCGCGCGCAAGCCAACGACGCGGGTGACGCGTTTGTCGTGCGAACACCGAAAAAGCCGGGACGTTAAACGCGCCAAGCGCGCCTCGCCGGTCTCCGCTATGACCGGCCGCGGGGCCGCCCGGCGCCTCTAGAGCAAGCTTTTGTCAACCACGTGGTCAAGCGTCAGCTGTCCGCTCACCGCGACATTCTCGACCGGGATCTCGTCCTTGAGGTCGACATAGCCGCTCTTGTGGAGGCTCGGTGTGCCGTAATAGGCGAACACGAACTCGCACGGTTCATCATAGGGGTTTCGGGTCCAGTGGATCTGGCCCTGTTTCACGAAGCATGCGGTGCCGGGGCCGCACTCTTGCTCGGTCATCACGCCGTTCTCGTCCACCGAGCCGTTCACCACGCGGCCCTTGATGACATAGACCACCTCGGCGGCGACCTTGTGCCTGTGCGGGAAATGCTGAGAGCGCGGCGGGAACACGCAATGGCCGAAGACGGTCTGGTCGTTGCCCTGGGTGGTCTCATCGGTGATCACATATTGGATCTCGAAGCCCGGCATCAACCGCTTTGTCTCTTCGTCGGTCCCGATTTCAGAGAAATGCCACACTTGCTTTGTCTCGGCGGTCTCTGTCGCTTCCATTCTGATGCACTCCCGTTGGTGGTCGGCTTGTCTCCTAGAACCGTAGCATTCGGGATTCTGCGGGACCAGCGGATCAGATTCACGCGTCGGCGATCGTCACCAGCAGATCCTTCGTGTCGACGGTGGTGCCGGCCGGCGCGACCACGCGCTCGATGACGCCCGCCTTCTCCGCGTGCACCGAGGTCTCCATCTTCATCGCCTCGATGGCGACGACGACGTCGCCGCGCTCCACTGCCTCACCCTCGCCGTAGAACACCTTGACCACCATGCCCGGCATGGGCGCGCCGACCTGCGCCGCGTTGCCCTCCTCGGCCTTTGGCAGCGCGGTCTGGCTCGCCGCGGAGCTTTGGTCGACGACGCGCACCGTGCGCGGCTGGCCGTTCAACTCGAAGAAGACGGTGCACTTGCCTTTGCGGTCGGTTTCGCTCCGCGCGAGATAGCGAATGATCAGCGTGCGGCCATGCTCGATGTCGACCGTGACCTCCTCGCCCGGCTCCATGCCATAGAAGTAGGCCGGCGTCGGCAGCACGCTGAGGTCGCCGTAAGTGCGCCGCGCCGCCGCGTAGTCGATGAAGACCTTGGGATACATCAGGTAGGACGCGAACTCGGCATCCGAGACATGGCGCGCGGCTTTGCGCTCGGCCTCCTCCCGTTCCGCCGCCAGATCCGCCGCCGGCATGACGGAGCCGGGGCGCACCGTGATCGCCTCGCGCTCCTTCAGCACCTTGCGTTGCAGCGTTTCGGGAAACCCGCCGTGCGGCTGACCCAGCTCGCCCGCGAACAGCGACACGACGGACTCCGGAAAGGCGATCTCGCGGTCCACGCAGGCGACGTCTTCGGCGCTGAGCCCGCTCGTCACCATCATGAGCGCCATGTCACCCACCACCTTGGACGAAGGTGTGACCTTGACGATGTCGCCGAACATCTGATTGACCTCGGCATAGGCCTTAGAGACCTCGGGCCAACGGTCGTCGTCGATGCCGAGGCCGCGCGCCTGCTCGCGCAGGTTGGTGTATTGGCCGCCGGGGATCTCGTGGTTGTAGACATCCGATGTGCCGGCGCGGAAATCGCTCTCGAATGCGCGGTAGGACCGGCGCACCTGCTCCCAATAACCCGAGATCAACGTGACCACCGCCGGATCGATCCCGGGGTCTCGGTCCAAATGGCGAAGAGCGGCATTGACCGAGCCGAAGTTCGGCTGGGAGGTCAGCCCGCTCATCGAATCCATGGCAACGTCGACCGCGTCAACGCCCGCCTCGACGGCCGCGAGCACGCTCGCCGCCGCGATACCGCTCGTGTCATGCGTGTGGAAGTGGATGGGTAGGCCAATTTCCTGCTTGAGCGTGGTGACGAGCTTGCGTGCCGCCGCCGGCTTGCAGAGCCCCGCCATGTCCTTGATCCCGAGGATATGCGCGCCGGCTGCCTCAAGCTCCTTGGCGAGCGAGACATAGTAGTTGAGGTCGTATTTCGGGCGGTTCGGATCGGTGATGTCGCCGGTGTAGCAGATCGCCGCCTCGCAGAGCTTGCCGGTCTCGCACACGGCATCGATCGCCATGCGCATGTTCTCCACCCAATTCAGCGAATCGAACACGCGGAACAGGTCCATGCCCGCATCGGCCGATTGCTGCACGAAATAGCGCACCACATTGTCGGGATAGTTGGTGTAGCCGACACCGTTTGACGCGCGGAGCAGCATTTGGGTGAGGAGGTTCGGCATCAGCTCGCGGAACTGCGCCAGCCGCTCCCACGGGCACTCGTTGAGGAAGCGCATCGACACGTCGAACGTCGCCCCGCCCCAGCACTCGACGGAGAGCAGCTGCGGCAGGAGGCGCGCGTAGGCCGGCGCAATGGCAACCATGTCGTGGGTGCGCATGCGGGTCGCGAGCAGCGACTGGTGGGCGTCGCGCATCGTCGTGTCGGTGATCAGCACCTGCTTTTGCTCGGCCATCCAGCGCGCGAAGCCCTCGGCGCCGAGCGCGTCGAGCCGTTGCCTGGAGCCGTCCGGCACCGCGGCCGGCAGATCGCTCGGCGCCTTGGCAATCGCCCGGGTCGGGGGCAGCGCGCGCCCTTCGACCGCGGGGTTGCCGTTGACGTTGATCTCGCCGAGATAGCGCAGCAGGCGTGTCGCCCGGTCGCGCTTCTTGCCGAAATTGAACAGCTCCGGCGTCTCATCGATGAAGCGCGTGGTGTAGCTGCCGCTTTGAAAATCCGGATGCCCGATCACGTTCTCGAGGAACGCGAGGTTGGTGGTGACACCGCGAATGCGGAACTCGCGGAGTGCGCGATCCATGCGCAGGATCGCCTCATGCTCGCTCGGCGCCCAGGTGGTCACCTTCTCGAGCAGCGAATCGTAGAACGGCGTGATGCGCGCGCCTGAATAGGCCGTGCCGCCGTCGAGCCGCACGCCGAACCCGGTTGCACCGCGATAGGCGCTGAGCGTGCCGTAGTCCGGGATGAAGTTGTTCTCGGGGTCTTCGGTGGTCACACGGCATTGCAAGGCATGACCGCGCACGCCGATCTCGTCCTGCGGCGGCACGCCGCTGTCCGCTTCCACGCCAACCCGCGCGCCGGCCGCGATGCGAATCTGCGCCTTCACGAGATCGATCCCGGTGACAACCTCGGTGACCGTGTGCTCGACCTGAATGCGCGGATTGACCTCGATGAAGTAGAACGCGCCGGTGTCGTCATCCATGAGGAACTCGACCGTGCCGGCATTGTTGTAATCGACGGCGCGCCCGATCTTGAGCGCGGCCTCGTGGATCGCGGCCCGCGTGGCCGCATCGAGATAGGGCGCCGGCGCGCGCTCGACGACCTTCTGGTTGCGCCGCTGCACCGAGCAATCGCGCTCGTGAAGGTGGACCAAGTTGCCGTAGCCGTCGCCGATGATCTGCACCTCGACGTGCCGGGCGCGGCGCACGAGCTTCTCGAGATAGACCTCGTCATTGCCGAAGGCGGCTTTCGATTCGCGCCGCGAGGCCTCCACCCGATCGGCAAGCTCGCCCTCGTGCTCGATCACGCGCATGCCGCGGCCGCCGCCGCCCCAGCTCGCCTTCAGCATGAGGGGATAGCCGATCTCGCCGGCGAGCCGCGCCGTCTCCGCCGGATCGCGCGGCAGCGGACCCGTTGCCGGGACGACGGGAACGTCGGCCTCCTCCGCCAGGGCGCGCGCCTGCACCTTGTTGCCGAGGCGCCGCATGATCTCCGGCCGCGGCCCGACGAAGGCGACCCCCGCCTCGGCGCAGGCATCGGCGAATTCGGGATTCTCCGAGAGGAGGCCATAGCCGGGATGGATCGCGTCGGCCTGAGCCTCGCGGGCGATCCGGATCACGTCCTCGATGTTGAGATAGGCCTCGATCGGCCCGCATCCCTCACCCACCAGATAGGCCTCGTCCGCCTTGAAGCGATGCAGGGCGAAGCGGTCTTCGGTCGAGTAGATGGCGATCGTGCGCAGCCCAAGCTCCATCGCGGCGCGAATCGCACGGATCGCGATCTCACTCCGGTTTGCGACCAGCAGACGACGGAATTTGATCTGAGATTGGCCAGTCATGATGTCTCCCGCGCGGCGCGCCGCGCGGGTCGGCGGCCGTGATTCGTGACGGTTCGTCGATCGCCCAATGGGCCCGGCCTCCCCCGGATACCGGACCCATCGATCATACTCGCGTGCCACCGGCAACACCAACCGCCAATCCGTCACACGGGTACGCTAGAGTGGCGCGATGCCCGATTCTCCGCGCTTGCGGCCGAAAGACGCCGCGACTCTCATCCTCGTCCGCACCCGAGCCGCCGGCGCGCCTGAGATTCTGATGGGCCGACGGCCCCAACGCCAAGCCTTCATGCCCGACCAGTATGTGTTTCCCGGCGGTCGGGTCGATGCGAGCGATCGCTGGGTCAAACCCGCGGCCGAGCTCCGCCCCGCGGTCGCGGCGCGCCTCGCGAAAGCGTGCTCGCCGGCCCGCGCCCGCTCGCTCGGCGCAGCCGCCATTCGGGAGACCTTCGAGGAGACGGGGCTGATGCTCGCGGCGCCGAGCACCCCGCCGCGCGGAGCCGTGCGCCCGGAATGGCAGCCCTTCCACGCGGCCGGCCTGGCGCCCGCACTCGACCGGCTCGACTACATCTATCGCGCGGTGACCCCGCCGGGCCAACCGCGCCGCTTCGATGCCCGCTTTTTCGTCGCCGACGGCAGCGGCCTCGCCGGCACGCTCGGGGGCAATGGCGAGCTGCTCGACCTCCGCTGGGTGTCCTTGCCCGACGCGACGGCGCTGCCCATTCCGCGGATCACGGCGTTGGTGCTCGCGGAGCTTGCCCGCCTACTACCGGAGGGGCTTCCCCTTTCGGCCGCCGCACCGGTGCCGGTCTGCAAGAAGATCGGGCGCCGCTACGTGATCGCGTCCGAATAGAACGCGGCTTGTCCGTCGCGGCGTTTCTGGCACACTCCGGCCACACAAGAAACGGGAGATCAGCCGTGCGCTTCGAGGGCACCGACAGCTATGTGACGACAGAGGACCTCCGCGTCGCGGTCAACGCCGCGGTCACGCTCGCCCGCCCGCTGCTCGTGAAGGGCGAGCCAGGCACCGGCAAGACCATGCTGGCGATCGAGGTTGCCCGCGCCCTCGGGCGGCCGCTTATCGAATGGCACGTCAAGTCGACCACCAAGGCCCAGCACGGCCTCTATGAATATGACGCGGTCGCGCGTCTGCGCGACGGTCAGCTCGGCGACGAGCGGGTCCAGACGATCGCGAACTACATCGTGCCCGGCAAGCTCTGGCAGGCCTTCACCGCCGACGAGCAACCGGTGCTGCTCATCGACGAGATCGACAAGGCCGACATCGAGTTCCCGAACGACTTGCTGCTCGAGCTGGACCGCATGGAGTTCCACGTCTACGAGACGCGCGAGACCATCGTGGCGAAGCACCGGCCGATCGTCGTCATCACCTCTAACAACGAGAAGGAGCTGCCCGATGCCTTCCTTCGGCGCTGCTTCTTCCACTACATCCGCTTCCCCGACATCGAGACGATGGAGCAGATCGTCGCGGTGCACTTCCCCGACATCAAGCGGAAGCTGGTGCGCGAGGCGCTGACCGTGTTCTACGAAATCCGCGATGCCCCCGGCCTGAAGAAAAAGCCATCGACCTCAGAGCTGCTCGACTGGCTCAAGCTTCTCCTTGCCGAGGACATTGCACCCGAGGTGCTGCGCGGCAATGATCCCGACGCGCTCATCCCGCCGCTTTACGGCGCGCTCCTCAAGAGCGAGCAGGACGTGCAGCTCTTCGAGCGGCTCGCCTTCCTCAACCGGCGCGAGCGGCGCTGAGGCCACGCGCGATGTTCCACACGCTCTTCGAGGAATTGCGGCGCGCCAAGGTGCCGGTCTCCCTCAAGGAGTATCTCGACTTGATGGGCGCGATGGACGCCGGGATCGCGCGCTACAAGGTCGACGATTTCTACTATCTCGCGCGCGCGACGCTCGTGAAGGACGAGCAGTATTTCGACCGCTTCGATCGCGTGTTCGGCCACGTCTTCAGGGGCCTGGAGGCTCCGGCGGGCGAGGAAGAGACCGTCGAGATCCCCGGCGAATGGCTCAAGAAGCTCTCCGAGCTCGTGCTCACCGAGGAGGAGAAGGCCGAGATCGAGGCGCTCGGCGGCTGGGACGCGCTCATGGAGGCGCTGCGCAAACGCCTGGAGGAGCAGCAGAAGCGCCACGAAGGCGGCTCCAAGTGGATCGGCACCGCCGGCACTTCGCCCTTCGGTGCCTATGGCTACAACCCGGAGGGCGTGCGCATCGGCCAGCACGGCAACCGCAACAATCGTGCCGTCAAGGTGTGGGACAAGCGCCAGTTCAAGGATCTCGACGGCGAGGTCGAGCTCGGCACCCGCAACATCAAGCTCGCACTCCGGCGGCTCCGTCGCTTTGCGCGCGAAGGGGCGGCGACCGAGCTCGATCTCGACGACACGATCCGCTCGACCGCGCGCAACGCCGGCTGGCTCGATATCCGGATGGTGCCGGAGCGGCACAACGCCGTGAAGGTGCTGCTGCTGCTCGATGTCGGCGGCTCGATGGACCCCCACGTGCGCATGTGCGAGGAGCTGTTCTCCGCCGCGCGCGCCGAGTTCAAGCATCTGGAGCACTACTATTTCCACAATTGCGTCTACGAGGCGCTCTGGCGCGACAACCGCCAGCGGGCCGACGCCGTGGACACCTGGCAGCTCATGCACACCTACGCGGCGGACTACAAGCTCGTGTTCGTTGGCGATGCCTATATGAGCCCCTACGAGTTGACCCACCCTGGCGGCAGCGTCGAGCATTTCAACGCCGAGCCGGGCGAGGTCTGGCTACGCCGCCTCCTCGACACCTATCCGCGCGCGGTGTGGCTGAACCCGATTCCCGAAACCTATTGGCGCGCCGGACCCTCGATCAACATGATCCGGGCGATGCTGGAGGGGCGCATGTACCCGCTTTCGCTCGAAGGGCTCGACCAAGCGATGCGCGCGCTCACACGCTAAGGCGGAGGAGACCATGAAGATCGCGCTCATCGGCTATGGCGCCATCGCGCAAATGATCGTCGAGGCACACGGACGCGGCGAGCTCGCGGCGACGATCGGGGCAGTGCTCGTGCGCGAGACCTATCTGGAGGCGACGCGCGCGGCGTTCGGCGCCGAGACCGCGGTGGTCACCGACGCGCCGGGCGTGATCGCGGCGCGGCCGGACCTGGTGGTCGAGTGCGCGGGCCAAGGCTCGGTCGAGCAATATGGCCCGGACCTGCTCGCCGCGGGCCTCGACCTGATGATCATCGCGACCGGCGCCTTCGCCGATGCCGCGATCCGCGCGCGGCTCGAAGCGGCGGCCGAAGCCGGCGGTGCCCGCATGTTTCTGCCGGCCGGCGCCATCGCGGGCATCGACGGCCTCGGCGCGCTCAGCGCGGGCGGGCTCAAATCGGTCACCTACACCTCGACCAAGCCCTCGCATGCCTGGAGAGGAACGCCGGGCGAAAAAAACTTCGACCTCGAAAGCCTGACGGAGCCGACCGTTCTCTATGAGGGCCCGGCCGACCAGGCGGCCCGCCTCTATCCGAAGAACGCCAACATCGCGGCGACGGTCGCGCTCGCCGGCATGGGGTTCGCCGACACGATCGTGCGCCTCGTCGCCGACCCCGGCGCCGTGATCAACCGCGGCCAGATCGACGCGGTCGGGCGCTTCGGCCACATGACGCTCGAGATGCGCGGCCAGCCTATGCCGGACAACCCCAAGACCTCGGCCGTCACCGCGCTCAGCATGATCCGAGCAATCAACAACGCAACCGCCCGCGTCGTCATCTAGTGGCGACGCGACGCGTTGCCGGCCGCACGCGCGGTTGGTAGCGTTCCGCCAATTCGATCGGACCAGAGAGGGAGAAGCGATCCATGGATGCGGATGTCAAGAAGGCCACATTGCGGATGATCCCCTACGGGATCTACGTGATGACGACGAAAGCGGCCGACGGCGCCATCGCGGCGGCCACGGTCAATTGGGTCACCCAAACCTCCTTCGCGCCGCCGCTTGTGGCGATCGGCGTCAAGGTCGATTCGGGAACCTACGATGTGGTCAAGAAAGCCGGCACCTTCGCGCTCAATTTTCTCGGCAAAGGCCAGCAGGGCCTGGCCTTCACCTTCTTCAAGCCGGCCGAGGCGGAAGGCGGGACGATCAGCGGCGAGGCCTACCGCGAGGGCTCGACCGGCTCGCCGGTGCTCGAAGCGGCGCCCGCTTGCGTCGAGTGCAAGGTGGTGCACATCGTCGAGCAGGGCGACCACCACATCGTGGTTGGCGAGGTCGTCGACGCCCACGCCGCCGGGCCGATCGACGGGCGCCCGGACGAAGCCGGCCTGCACATGAAGGAGCTCGGCGACAACGTGTTCTACGGCGGCTAGGCTAGAACGCTCCCCATCGCTCATCGGAGGGGCGGGACCGGATCCACGGATGCTGCCCCGGCCCTCCGCGCGGAGCCCATGGCGGAGGGCACCAGCCGCTCCGATGGGTCCTCGTGCGCGGGTCTCGGCGATGTGGTTCATCCGCCGCAAACATGGTCGCGCGTGATGCATGCGGACCGCCACCCGACGACGCCAACATCACCGACGCCGATTTCGCATCGCGCCCGCCAGCCGGGCCGCAACCGACGCGACGACCCGCCAGACGATGCCCGTCCAGATAGCTGTGGATACAGGTTAGAAATTTCTCGCAATAGATTGATATCAAACGCGTAATAGATCTTCGATCAATCCGTTAACCGAATTGTGAACAAGCCGCGCTACAACCTTGATATCCAGCAGGAGTCGCGGCCATGCGAAACGTTCTCGTGCTCGGCGCCGGAAAGATCGGCGCGGCGCTCGTCACCCTCCTCAGCGAACATGATGACTTTGCGGTGCGGATCGCCGATGCGCGCCCCGATGCCCTCGACGCGGCGGCCTTCGGCGCGCTACCGCGCACGGTGCTCGACGTGACTGATCCGGCCGCGCTCGGCAAGCTCATGAGCCAGAGCGACGCGGTCGTCAGCGCGCTCCCCTACTACCTCAACGTTTGTGTCGCGGAGGTGGCCAAGGCCTCCGCGACCCACTATTTCGACCTCACCGAGGACGTCGAGACGACCCGCCGCATCCGCGAGCTCGCGCAAGACGCGAAGACCGCCTTCGTGCCGCAATGCGGTCTCGCGCCCGGGTTCGTCGGCATCGCAGCGCACTCGCTGGCCCAACGCTTCGACCCCGCCGAAACGGTGCAGATGCGGGTCGGCGCGCTGCCGCAATATCCCTCGAACGCGCTCATGTACAACCTCACCTGGAGCACCGACGGGCTGATCAACGAGTATTGCAACCCATGCGAGGCGATCTATGACGGTGTCCGCGTGGAGGCACGCGCGCTCGACGGCTACGAGCGCTTCTCGCTCGACGGCGTCACCTACGAAGCCTTCAACACATCGGGCGGGCTCGGCACGCTCTGCGAGACGCTGGCCGGGCGGGTGCGCACGCTCGACTACAAGACCGTGCGCTACCCCGGCCACCGCGATCTGGTGAAATTTCTGACGCGCGACCTTCGCCTCGGCGACCGCCGCGAGCTGTTTCGCGAGGTGCTGGAGCAGGCGGTGCCGGGCACCGACCAAGACGTCGTGCTCGTCTTCGTCACCGTGTCGGGCCAGCGCGACGAGCAGCTCAAGCAGGAGACCCTGGCCCGCAAGATCTATCCGCAGACCGTCGGCGGCGAGGCCTTGAGCGCCATTCAGGTCACGACCGCCGCGGGCGCCTGCGCGATGCTCGACATGATGTTCGATGGGGTGTTGCCGCAAGCCGGCTTCGTCGCCCAAGAGATGGCCTCGCTCGAACGCTTCGAGGCCAACCGGTTTGGCCTGTACTACGACGACGACGCCGCGCCCCGCACAGGCCACGGAGGCCGCCGCCGTCTGACTCAGCCGATTTCGGCTGTACCTCGATCCCCGCGCGACGTTAACCTCCGTCCTGATCCACGACAGGGCGGCGCGCGAGGGAATCGAGGCGATGAATCTCACTCCGACGGAACTCGAACGGCTCAATATCTTCAACGCAGCGCAGCTTGCGCGCGCGCATCGGGAGCGCGGCATCAAGCTCAGCCATCCGGAAGCGATCGCGCTGATCTGCGACGAACTCCTCATGGGGGCACGCGCCGGGACGCTCGCTCAAGGAGCTCATGGGCGCAGGCGCGGAGATCCTGACCACCGGACGATGTGATGGATGGCGTCGCGGAGCTTATCCCCGGTGATCCTCGTCGAGGCGATGTTCCCGGACGGCGTGAAGCTCATCTCGGTCCACCAGCCAATCCGCCCCGGGCAAGAAGAAGGTCGCCAAGATCCCGCGCGCCGGCGGTATCGATACGGCCCGAACAAGGACGTCGAGCTCAACGCCGGCCGCCGCACCGCAACCGTGCATGTCACCAACACCGGCGACAGGCCGGTGCAGGTCGGCTCCCACTTCCACTTCTTCGAGACCAACCGCGCCGCTCGAGTTTGACCGCGAAGCGACCTTCGGCATGCGTCTCGACATCCCGTCGGGCACGGCCGTGCGCTTCGAGCCCGGCCAATCGAAGGAGGGTGACGCTCGTCGAGGTCGGCGGCCGCGGCCGGATCAGCGGCTTCAACAATCTCACCGAGGGAATGATTGACGCACCGGCGGTCAAGGACCAGGCGGGTCGCCCGCGCCAAAGAGCGCGGCTTCAAGGGAGCATGAGCGATGGTGAAAATTCCGCGTGAGACCTACGCCCGCTATTACGGCCCCGACCAAGGGCGACACGATCCGCCTCGGCAACCACCTCGCTGATCGCCGAGATCGAACACGACCACACGGTCTACGGCGAGGAGTGCTGGACCGGCGCCGGGCGGCGTGATGCGCGACGGGCATGGGCCTATGACGCCCACACCTCCGCAGCCGACGGCGCGATCGACATGCTGATCGAGAACGCCACCATCATCGACCCCGTGCTCTGCATCATCAAAGCCGACATCGGCGTCAAAGACGGCAAGATCGCGGGCATCGGCAAGGCCGGCAACCCGAACGTGGCAGGATGGTGTTCACCCCAACCTCGTCTGTGGCCCCAACACGACCTACTACCCGGCCGGCGGCCTGATCGTGACGGCGGGCGGCATCGACGTGCACGTCCACTGGATGTCGGTGCCGTGCAATGCGACCACGCGATCGCAAGCGGGCTGACCACGATGATCGGCGGCACGATGGGCCCCCTCTTCGCCATCGATTGCGGCGGCCCGTGGAACAGCTCGCGCATGATCGAGGCGGCCGAGCATTGGCCGCTCAATTTCGGCTTTTTCGGCCGTGGCTCCTCGCACGACCCCCGCACCATCGTCGAGCATCTCGACGGCGGCATCTGCGGCGTGAAGATCCACGAGGACTATGGCGCGATGCCGGCAACCATCGACGCGTGCCTGCGCGCATCGGCCGAGTATGACTTCCCGGTGCAGATCCACACCGACACGCTCAACGAATCGGGCTTCTACGAAGGACACGATGCGCGCGATCGCGGGGCGCCCGATCCACATGTATCACACGGAAGGGTCGGGCGGCGGCCACGCGCCCGACATCATCCGCTGCAATGGCGAGCCGCACTGCCTGCCCTCGTCGACCAACCCGACCAACCCCTACACCGACAACGTCTTCGACGAGCAGCTCGACATGACGATGGCGTGCCATCTGCTGCGCTTCGATCTGCCGGAGGACGTGGCGTTCGCCGAGAGCCGCGTGCGCCATGGCACGATCGCGGCCGAGGACGTGCTGCACGACATCGGCGCCGTCTCGATGTTCGGCTCCGACAGCCAGGGCATGGGCCGGATCAACGAGGTGATCACGCGCTGCTGGCAGCTCGCGAGCAAGATGCGCGACCAGCGCGGCCGGCTTGCGGAAGAAAAAAACCAAGAAGGCCGACAACGAGCGCATCAAGCGCTACATCGCCAAATACACGATCAATCCCGCGCGCGCGTTCGGCATCGACGGCTATATCGGCTCGCTCGAGCCCGGCAAGATGGCGGACATCGTCACCTGGCAGCCGTCATTCTTCGGCGCCAAGCCCTTCGGCGTGATCAAGGGCGGCTTCGTCGCCTGGGGGCTCAGCGGCGATGCCTCCGGCAGCTTCTTCCAAACCCAGCCGGTGATCATGCGCTCGCAGTTCGGCCATCACGGCCGCGCGCCGCAAACGCTGAGCGCGACCTTCGCGCATCAGCGTGCGCTCGATGTCGATCTCGCAGGCCGCCTCGGTGTGAACAAGCCGATCCTGCCGATCGGCAGCTTCACCAAGCTCTCCAAGAAGGACATGCTGCACAACGACGCCTGCCCCGATATTCGCGTCGACCCGCAGACCTTCGAGGTGTTCGTCGACGGCGAGCTCGCGACCTGCGATCCGATCAGCACGATCACGCTCGGGCCGAGCTACTTCCTGCGCTAGCGCGGCGCCGACACCGACACCGAGAAGACCGAGCGATGGCCACGGGCCGTTGCGCGCCGCAAACGAACCCGAGCCGCAAGCCGCGCTGCGGTTCACGCGCTCACCCGACGGCGTGAGCTATATCGGCCGACAGCGGGTCGGCTATCCCTTCCACATCACGCGCCCGTTCATGCTCGACACCGCGCCCGCCGGCGCGCTGACGCTCTATCTCCAGTCGGTCTCCGGCGGCATTTACGACGGCGAGGACCTGCGCCTCGATCTGACGGCGGACGAAAACGCCGAAGCCCACGTCACGACGCAAGCCGCGACGATCGTGCACCGCACGCCGCAGTGGGGTGCGCGGCAGTCGACCACGATCGACGCCGCACCGGGGGCGCTGCTCGAATATCTCCCGGATCCATTGATCCTCTTCCCCGGAGGCGCGGCTTGAATCGCAGCTCGAGATCACGGCGGCGCCGGGCGCCACCGTGCTCGCGAGCGAGAGCTTCTCTCAGCATGACCCGAAGGGCTTGGCCCGCGCCCTTCGACCGCTTCGAGGCGCTGGTGCGCGTGGCACGGCCCGACGGCGCGCTTCTCGCGATGGAGCGTTACGGCGTCGCCGGATCGACATTCGCCGACAAAGCGGCGGCCGCGGCGGCCTGGCCGGCTCAGGGAAGCCTTCTCGTGATTCGCACGACCGATCATGAGGCGATCGCCGACGCGCTGAGAAGCGCCCTCGAGGGCGCGCCGGTCTATGCCGGCGTTTCGGCGCTT
>CBDCGS010000008.1:0-331758 GCA_965216915.1 Alphaproteobacteria bacterium | reverse complement strand
TTGACACCGCCGCCGCGCTGCGCCCCGGTGGCGCGATCTATTTCATGATGGACGAGGCCGACGTGCGCCGCATCCTCGCCTACCCGCACAGCATGATCGGCTCCGACGGCCTGCCCCACGATGCGCATCCGCACCCCAGGCTCTGGGGCACCTTCCCGCGCGTGCTCGGCCACTATGCACGCGACGAGGGGCTTTTCACCCTCGAGGAAGCCGTGCGCCGCATGACCGGCCTCAGCGCCGGGCAGTTCGGCCTCGCCGACCGCGGCGAGATCCGCGAAGGCGCGTTCGCCGACATCGTGATTTTCGACGCCGAGACGATCGCCGCGCGCGCGACCTTCGAGCAGCCGAAGGAGCCGGCCGCCGGGATCGACCTCGTCATGGTCAACGGCAGCGTGATCCGCGAGGGTGGCGCGTGGACGGGCGCGCGCCCGGGCCGCGCGCTCAGGCGGGAACGCGCTTAACGGCGCCGCGCCCGGCGTGTAACGTTCAGACAAACACGAGACGAAGGAGGCGGGAATGAGCTTGCGCGTGTTGGTGGTCGGTGTCGGCAATATGGGTCTGAGCCACGCCAAGGCCTACGCCAAGATCGATGGCTACGAGCTGGTCGGCCTGTGCAGCCGCAACATCATGGGGCGGAACGACCTGCCGGCCGAGATGGCCGATGTGGCACGCTACGACAACTATGACGACGCGCTCGCCGCGGCGAAGCCCGACGTCGTTTCGATCAACACCTGGCCCGACACGCATGCCGAGATGTGCGCCAAGGCCTTCGACGCGGGCTGCCACGTGTTCACGGAGAAGCCGCTCGCGACCACGGTCGAGGACGCGCAGGCGATCGTCGACAAGGCGCGCGCTGCGAACAAGAAGCTCGTGATCGGCTACATCCTGCGCGTCCACCCGGCGTGGCAGGAGTTCATCAGGCGCGCGCAAGGCCTTGGCAAGCCGCTCGTCATGCGCATGAACCTCAACCAGCAGAGCCGCGGCGAGGCCTGGAACTGGCACCGCAACCTGATGGAATCGCTCACCCCGATCGTCGATTGCGGCGTCCACTATGTCGACGTGATGTGCCAGATGACCGGCGCCAAGCCGATCCGCGTGCACGGCATCGGCGCCAAGCTCACCGACCAGACCAAGATGCAGAACTACGGCCATCTCCATGTCGAATTCGACGACGGGTCGGTGGGCTGGTACGAGGCCGGCTGGGGCCCGATGATGAGCGAGGTCTCGTTCTTCGTGAAGGACGTGGTGGGACCGAAAGGCTCGGTGAGCATCGTGATGCCGCAGGAGGGCCAGGACCACGCCGCCTCCGACGACATCGATTCCCACACCAAAACCAACGCGCTGCTCTGCCACTCGAGCGAGATCGACGCGGCGAACAATTTCGTGCGCGAGGACGAATGGGTCAGCATGGCCGACGAGCCCGACCACCAGCAGCTCTGCGACCGCGAGCAAGAGTTTCTGCTCAAGGCGATCCAGGAGGACGTCGACCTGAGCGAGCACATGGAGAGCGCCGTCAACAGCCTGCGCATCGTGCTCGCGGCCGACGAGAGCATTCGCACGCAAGCGGTGGTGCACCTCTAGCCAGGCCGCCGGCCCGCAACGATAACGACAACACTGATCGACGGGAGGAAACCATGGCGACCCCCGATCTCGAGCTTTGCTACATGACCGCCAGCGAGGCGCTCGCGAGCTTCCGGGCCCGCACGCTTTCGCCGGTCGAGCTGCTCGATGCGCTGATCGCGCGCGCGCAAGCGATCAACCCCAAGGTCAACGCGATCACCTACGACTTTTTCGACCGCGCGCGGGAGCAAGCGAAAAAGGCCGAGGAACGCTACGGCAAGACCGACGGCCGCCTGCGCGCGCTCGAGGGCGTGCCGGTTGCGATCAAGGATTTCCACCCCGTCAAGGGCGAGATCACGACCTTCGGCTCGAAGATCTTCGAGCATCACCGGCCGGACTATTCGGCGCCGACGGTCGACCGCCTGCTGCGCGCCGGCGCGATCATGCACATGCGCACGACGACGCCCGAGTTCGCCTATTCGGGCGCGACGCACAGCCCGCTCTTCGGCATCACGCCGAACCCGTGGAACCTCGAATACACCTCGGGCGGCTCCTCCGGCGGCGCGGGTGCTGCGGTGGCGGGCGGCATGACCACGCTCGCAGACGGCACCGATGGCGGCGGCTCGATCCGCATTCCCGCCTCGGCCTGTGGCATTTTCGGCTACAAGCCGCCCTTCGGCCGCAACCCGCTCGATCGCGACCATCCGATGGAGACGATCCTCCACTATGGCCCGATGGTGCGGAGCGTCGCCGATGCCGCGCTGATGCAGAACGTCATGTCCGGGCCCCATCCGGAGGATCTCTGCACGCTGCCGGGCCGCGTCCGCTTGCCGACGAGCTACGAGGGGATCAAGGGCTGGAAGATCGCCTTCACGAAGGACCTCGGCTATGTCGAGGTGCACCCCGAGGTGCAGCGCAACACGCGCGCCGCGGTCGAGACGCTGCGCGGCCTCGGCGCCGAGGTCGACGAGATCGATCTCGGCTGGAACTGGGGCGTGCTCGATTGCTGGATGACCTGGTGGGAGGGCCTCTTCGCCGGCATTGCGGGCCAGTATCTGCCGCGCTGGCAGTATGAGATGGACCCCTATGTCGTGCGCCTGCTCGAGAACGGCCTCCGCCACAGCGCGGCGCGCATCTACCAGTGCTACACCTTCCGCGGTTGGATGTGGCAGCAGCTTCAGCCCGTGCTCAAGAAGTACAACGCCATGATCTGCCCGACCCTCGCGGTGCCCGCGGTGAAGGCGGACCACGACGACGCCGATCCCGACTACCGCATCAACGGGCGCGTCGTGCAGGCCTATGTGGGCTGGGTGATGACCCACGGCTTCAACCTGGTGAGCCAGTGCCCGGTGATGAGCGTGCCGACCGGCTTCTCGTCCTACGGCGTGCCGACCGGCATGCAGATCGTCGGCCGCCCCTTCGACGACGCCAGCGTCTTCCGCGCCGCCGCCGCCTTCGAAGGCGCCACCAACCCGTGGAGCCAGCGGCCGAGCATTTAGGCGGCCGCACGCCAGGCAGGCGTGGTGTGCGGCCGCGTCCGGTTTTTCCGGTCTAGCCGAGCGCGCTTTGCACCATCTCCAGCAGCGCGGCGAGGTTGAAGGGCTTGACCACATAGTCGAGCGCGCCGGCCGCGAGGCCCTCGTCGCGCTCGGCCGTATCGTCCTTGCCGGTGACGAAGACGAACGGGATGCCGCCCGGGGCCAACACGGCGCCCGCGAGCGCGAGGCCGCTCTCGTCGGGCAGGCTCATGTCGAGCAACACGAGGTCGATCCCGCCGGCCGTGACCGCCTCGCGCAGCGCAGCGCCCGAGCTGACGGCCGTCACGCGATAGCCGACACCGCCGAAGAACTCGCTGAGCAGAAATCGGATGTCCTCATCGTCATCGACGACGAGGAGATGCGCTGGCTGATCCATCGCGCTCTCGTCTCCACGGCATTGGCGCGATCGCCACGACCCGCCGGCGCGATGATAGACGCGCTACGGCAACTCCGAAAGCACGCGGTCGAGCGCGGCGGCGAGCTGCCTGAGGTCGATCGGCTTGGTGAGGTACTCGCGAAAGCCTTCCCGCCGCCCGCGTTCGATGTCGCTCTTCATCGCGCCCGCACTGAGCGCGAGAACCGGGATCTCGCGGGTGCGCTCATCGCTGGCCAGCAGGCGGCGCAGCGCGTAGCCATCCATGTCGGGCAGGTTGATGTCGAGGATGATCACATCCGGCGTCTCTTCGAGGGCGAGCTTGAAGCCCACCGTCGCGGTTTCGCTCGTGATGAGCGTCAGCCCGTCGAGCCGCTCCACCAGCTCGCGCATGAGGCTGATACTGTAGCTGCTGTCCTCGACGTAGAGCAGCGTGTAGCCGCCGGGCCGCGCATGGGTCCAGCGCACATCCTCGAGCGCGACGCTCGTGTCGCTCGGGGCTGAGCCGGGCCGATCGTCGATCGGCATGTCGATCCAGAAGGTCGAGCCCTCACCGACCACCGATTCGAAATCGAGCGTGCCACCCATCAAGGCGACGAGCTGCTTGGCGAGCACCAGGCCGATTCCGGTGCCCTCGATCTGCCCGGTCTCCGCGCCCAGCCGCTCGAACCGCTGAAAGAGCGCCGCCTGGCGCTCCGGGGGGATGCCCGGGCCGGTATCGACGACGCTGATGCGGAGCACGCCCGTGTCGAGCACCGCATAGTCGAGCGTCACCCGTCCGTTCTTGCGGTTGTACTTGATGGCGTTGGAGAGCAGGTTGAGCAGCACCTGCTTCAGACGCGTCGCATCGGCCCGCACGCGCGGCAGACCACCATCGCGCCGCGTGTCGACCAGCATGATGCCGTGCTGGCTCGCGAGCGGCTGGATCAGGCTGATGCACTCCTCGACCAGATCGTCGGTCGCGACGGTATCGAATGAGATGTCGATCTTGCCCGCCTCGACGCGCGCGAGGTCGAGCAGGTCGTTGATCAGCGCCAGCAGATGCTGGGCGTTCTCGGAAACGATGTCGACATAGCGCCTCTGTTTCTCCGAGAGCGCATCATCGCCCTTGAGCCCGAGCAGCTGTGTGAAACCGATGATGGAGCTGAGCGGGGTGCGCAGCTCGTGGCTCATGCTCGCGAGAAACGAGGACTTCGCGCGGCTCGCCTGCTCTGCGGCCTCTTTCGCGCGCCGCATCTCGTCTTCGGCGGTCATGCGCTCGATCACACGGCCGAGCTGCGTCCCGATGCTGGTGACGAGCTGGAGCACATCGTCATCGCGCGGATGCACGTCGGTCGAAAAGAACTCGAGCACGGCCTCGACGCGCGGCCCGACCACCACCGGCACGGCGAAGCCGGCTCGTAGACCCACCGCCTTGGCGCCGGCCGCGCGCACGAACGACGGATCCTCGGCAACCTCCGGAACCCAGCGTGGTTCGCCCGTCCGCATGACGAGCCCGATCAGGCCGACGCCGGCCTCGAAGCGTTGCCCGGCGGTCGCTTCGCGGAACGGCGCCAGGCGCACGGGATCGGCGAGGTACCAGTAGCCCGGCTTCACGATCGCGCCTGGCTCCTCTTGTGCGCGCACGAAGGCGTGGCCCACCGGCCAGCCCAAATAGGCGCATACGTCCTCCAGGCAGAGCCGCACCGCCTCCTCGATCGTCTGCGCCTGGTTCGCAATGGCGGCCGTTTTGTGCAGCAAGGCAACGGCGTTGGTTTGCGCTCGCAGCGCTTCCTGTGCGCGCCGCCGCTCGGTGATGTCGGTGAACACGCGCACGAACCAGCCGTCCTCGCGCGGCAGGTGGCGCACCTCGATGATGCGCTCGTCCGCGAAGGACCATTCATATTGGAACGGGGTCGGCGATTTGGCGCCCTCGAGCGAGCGCGCCAGCGTCATGTGGTCGGAGCCGCGCTCGCGGTACCATCGCATCACGAGCTCGTGGAAATCCGGGCGGGTGTCGAGAAACGCCTGCGAAAACTCGTAGAGCTCCGCGTAGCGGCTGTTGTAGGCGACGACCCGCATGTCGTTGTCGACCATGATCACACCCTCGTCCATGGTCTCGAGGATGTTGCGGGTGATCACCACCTGGCGTGCGATCTCCTGCTCGGCGGCCTTGCGGGCTGATATGTCGTAGATCCAGACGAGCACGGCGGGCTCGCCCTCGAGGTCGTAGGGGAAGAGCGAGACGAGCCCCCAAAATTCGGTGCCGTCGCGCGCGCGCAGCTTCACCTCGACATCGCGCACCTCGCCCTCGCGCGCGAGGCGTGCGAGCAGGGTCTCGCGGTCGGTCGGGTCGGCATAGAAGCTCGTCGCCCGATCGGTCGTCACGTCCTCCGCGCCGACACGGTGCAGGGTGCGCCAGCGTTCATTGACGTAGGCGATCTTACCGCCGTCGATGTGCGCCATGGCGACTGCGACGGGGCTCGCCTCCAAGATCGCGAGGAGGCGCCGCTCGGCGGCGGATTCGCCGTCAGATGTCATCGGTCACACGCTCCACGGGCGCGTCTGGCGCCGGCATCGCCGCTCAGTCCAGCGCCAGCGAGGGGGCGCGGCGGGTGAAGGCAATGACGGAGACCATGGCGACCAAGGCGAGGGCGAAGAGATAGGCCGCGGCCGGCTCCTGCTGATAGATCGACGCGCCCGCGATGGGGCCTGCGACAAACCCGAGACCCTGCGCCGAGGCGTTGAGGCCCGCCACCCGTCCCTGCGCATCGGGCCCCGCAACCAGGCTCATCGCCGCCATGAAGCCCGGGAAGATCAATCCGAGCCCGATCCCGAGGAGCGCCATCGCGATGAGAAGCGACTCGAAGGCCTCGAGCTGAAACAGCATCGCTGTCGCGAGCAGGGCCACGAGCGAGCCGGTCCTGATCAGGACCAGCGGCGAGAAGCCCGAGCGGCGCACCATCGCGACCTGAGCGACGATCGACGCGCCCGCAAGCGTAATCAGGCCTGCGCCGGCGTAGGCCGCGGTCTCTTCCGCGCTGAGGCCGTAGAGATCCTGCACGCGAAAGCCGGTCACCTGCTGCACGGTGGCGAGAGTCGCCATGGTCAGCGTCCCGATCGCGAGATAGGGCAGCGCGCGGACCACATCGAGGCTCGCCCCGTCGGCCGCCGGCGCGGTGACATGGCGCGCGGGCTCGCGCAGCCAGATCACGGCGGAGACCGCGGCCACGCCGCCGAGCGCCGCAATGCCGAAGAACGGCGCGACCAAGCTCACCTCCGCCATCGCCCACGCAAGACCGGGGCCGCCGATCATGCCGAGGCCGAAGGCCGCGCCGATGATGGTGAAGCCCGCGGTGCGCCGATCGGGCGGCGTGACATCGGCAATGTAGGCTTGCACGGCCGGGAACACACCGCTCGCGGTCGCCGAGAAGATCGAGCGGGCGATGATCATCAGCGCGAAGGTGAGGCCGACGGAGATCATGCCGGCGAGGCGCATCTCGATGACGCCGGCGAACAGCGCGGTCATGGCGCTCGAGAAGCAGAGGCCGAGGATGATCACGGCGCGCCGCCCCCAGCGCTCGCTCACCACCCCCCATGCCGGCGAGGTGACCACGAAGACGAGCGCCGAGACCGTCACGATCGTGCCGATCCACACCTCGGAGAGCCCCATCTCGCGGCCGAGCGGCGGCAGGACGGCGAAGAGGAAGGACTGGCCGACCCCCGCCGTCAGCAGCGCGAGGAAGAGAACGCGCTTGCCCCGAAGGACCGCGCCCTCGTGCCAGTGGTCTGACGGATCGGCGGTCAACGCGGAAACGATGCGCCGTTGATGTCGACGATCGTGCCCGTGGCGTGCCGCGCGGCGCCCGAGGCGAGGAACACCACGATGTTGGCGACCTCTTCCGGTGGCACGAAATCCTGCATGGGAATGTCTTTCATCATGCTGCGATCGCCGGTCTGCTCGATGTAGTCCCAGGCCATGTCGGTGCCGACCCAGCCCGGCGCGATCGCGTAGGAGAGAATGCCGTCCTTGGCATGGGCGCGCGCGATGGTATGGCTGAAAGAGTTAAGCCCACCCTTCGACGCTGCGTAGGAGGCGTGACCAAGCGTCTCGCCGCGGTGGGCGCCGCGGCTCGAGATGTGGATCAGGGTGCCCCCCGCGCCGCGCGCGAGGAAGTGGCGGATCGCCGCCTCGGAGAGCTCGGCCGGCGCGATCAGATTGACCTGGAGGGTGCGGTGCCATGCGGCGCGCCACGCCGCGACCTCGTCGCCGTCCGGCTCGTAGATCGCGGCGTTGTTGACGAGCACGTCGAAGCGGCCCTGCCAACCGAGCGCCGCCTCGATGAGGGCTGCGGGCGCCGCGGGGTCGGCGAGATCGGCCGCGACGATGTGGCAGCGCTCCGGCGCCGTCTCGGCGATCTCCTCCACGCCGTCGCGGCGCGTGTTGTAGTGCAGAACCACCGAGCCGCCCGCGGCCAAGACGGCGCGTGCGGTGGCCGCGCCGATGCCGCGGGCCGCGCCCGTCACCAAAACGATCTTGTCGGTCAAATCCGTCATCTTTTGCCCCGCGCCGCTTCTCGCGTCCCTCGTTAGTGCCGAACGTGCCCGGGGGTCAAGCCCGACTGGCTCCCTTGGCGCTCCCCGGCCGACGCCCTAAGATCGCCCGCGCAGCCGATGGTCCACGCGAAAGGAAAAGCGATGGCGTTCGCAGAGGTCAACGGCGTCAAGCTCTGGCACCAGGTGACCGGAGAGGGCGCGCCGGTCATCCACATTCATGGCGCCGGCTTCGGCCATTTCAACTTTGCGACGGCGACCCCCATCGCATCGCAATATTTCCAGTGTATCGATTTCGACATGCGTGGCTACGGTCAGTCGGACCAGCCGATCCAGGACTACGACATGGAGGTCTGGGCCGACGACGTCGCCGGGCTCATGGATCATCTCGGCGTTGCGCGCGCGCACATCCACGGCACCTCGATGGGCGGCATGATCGCGCAGGTGTTCGGCGCGAAATATGCGGACCGCACCGAGCGCCTCATCATCAACTGCTCGGCGGCCAAGCTCGACCGCGCAGGCCGCCTCACTTTCCAGAACTGGATCGACATTTCGGAGATGAACGGCTGCGGCAGCCGCACGCTCGCGGAGCTGATCGCGGTCCAGGCGCTCTCCCGCCGCTTCCTCGATGGGCCCGACGGAGCCGGTGCCATCGACATGATCCAGAACATCCTCGAGCGCTCGAACCGCAAGGAGGTCTATCAGCGTGCCTGCCGCGCCATGATGCAGATGGACCTGCGACCCTATGCCAAAGCCATCAAAGCGCCGACGCTCGTGATCGGCGGGGATGAGGACATCATGACCCCCTGGGACGTCGGTCCCGACGGTGCCGGGCAGACCTGGCTTGCCGAGAACATTCCAGGCGCCCTTAAATATGTCATCAGGGGCTCCAACCACTCGACGCTCTTCGACAACACCGAGGAAAACATGCGGGTGGTGATCAACTTTCTGCAGGCCAACAACGACCTGACCGCCCCGCTCGCGGCCCCGGCGTGATGGCGCGGCTGTCCCTCTTTAGACTCTTTTTACCCGAGAGCCGTTGTCTTGCCCTGCCGGACGGCTGAGCGACGCGACGCCGGGTCCGGCCCTGCGCACACCAACGGCACCCGGTCCCCATGTCCAGCACCGCCGAACCCGATCCTCGCCGCGATGAGCGCCCTGTGATCTGGCCGTTCTCCCCCGTTCAGGATCAGATCTTCGCGTTCTACCCGCCGGAGCGCCATCCCTATCAGATCCTCGAAAGCACGATCGAGCGGTTCGTCACGCCGGAGACCGCGGTGCTCGATATCGGCTGCGGACGGACCGCGCCCAACCTCGTGCGGCTCGCCGGCAAGGCCCGCGCGCTCTACGGCATCGACCTCGTGCCCTTCACCATCGAACGGCCCGATCTCACGCTCGTGCAGACGAGCGTCACCGATCTCGCCGGTATCGACGACGGCACGATCGACCTCGCCTACTCGCGCTCGGTGATGGAGCATATCGAGGAGATGGACAGGGCCTATGCCGAGATCCATCGCGTGCTCCGCTCAGAGGGGCGTTACATCTTCCTCACGCCCAACTTCTGGGACTACGCCTCGATCATCTCCTACCTCGTGCCCAACCGGTTTCATGGCGGGATCGTGCGCCGCACCGAGGGGCGCGCCGAGGAGGACGTGTTCCCCGCCTTCTACCGCTCCAACACCAAGACCGCCGTGCGCCGGCTCGCCGCGCGCCATGGCTTCGCGGTCGAACGGCTCGACTACATGAACCAGTATCCGAGCTACCTGAAGTTCTCGCGCCCGCTCTTCTACCTCGGTTGCCTTTACGGCAAAACCATCGAGGCCATCGGCCCGCTCAACGTCCTGCAGGGCTGGCTCTTCTGCATCCTGCGCAAACCCTAGCCGGGCGCAGCATCATGGCGGGATCGCCCGCGCGCGGGTGAACACGGGCACCCCGATCGCGGCGATCACCAGCAGCAACGCGACGATTTCGGGGGTGCCGATGGGCTCGCCCAGCACGAGCGCGCCTGAGATGACGCCGATCACCGGGGTGAGCATGACGCCGATCGTCGTGATTGCGACCGGGAACAGGCGCACGGCCTCGAAGTAGGCGTAGAAACCGAAGATCAGCGCCGGCACGACGTTGTAGAGAAACGCGAGGATCGCCCAAATGCCGGGAACCTGCACCTGGTCGTGGTCGAGAATCGCCGCGCCGATCGCGAGCGGCAAGCTCCCCAGCACGGCTTGCCACGTGACCAGAACAAGCGTCGGCACGCCCCAATCGACCTTCTTTTGAACCACGGTCGCGAGGCCCCAGCTCACCGCGGTCGCGATCATGAAGAGGAAGCCCACCGGCGCTGCGCTGAGCGCCGCGACATCGTCCGCGATCAACGCGCCGAGGCCGCCGAGCGCGAGCACCAGGCTGACCGTGGCCCGCCAGGTGACCGCCTCGCGCAAGAGGAGAACGCCGAACACCAAGCCCCAGACCGGCATGGTGTAGACGATCACCGCAGCCCGGCCGGCGCTCGTGTGCAGCACGCCATAGCCTGAGAGCACCTGGATCGCGGCCATCAGCAGCGTCATCAGGGCGAGTGCTGGCCAATGGCGCCGCGGCACGGCGAGCGAATAGCCGAGCGCGCGGCAGAAGAGCAGGAGCCCGAAGCCGCCGACGACGAAGAGCCCGCCGCGGAAGGTGAAGGGTGGGATTTCCGCCATGCCGATCTTCAAGACCGGCCAGTTGAAGCCCCAGACGATGCTGATCGAGAGAAGCAGCAGCAAGCCGCGCGACGGCCCCGGCAAGCGGCGCTTGGGACGGAGCGGCGCGGCAGGGCCCGCGCCGCCCGCGGGTGTCGCCATCGCTGGGCCCGGGATCTAGGGCGCGGTCGCCGCTAGCGCCGGCACATCGGCGCGACGCCGATGCGCTGCCGGCCTGTCCCGAGCGCCGTCTCGCAGGCGCGGGCGACCGCGAGCAGCTGCTCCTCCCGGTTGGCGCGCGTGATCAGCTGCAGCCCGACCGGCATGCCCGCGGCATCGAGCGCCACCGGCAGTGTGATCGCGCAAAGGCCGAGCATGTTCACGGGCTGCGTGTTGTTCGGCATGTCCCCGCGGTAGCGCGCATGGATCTCGGGGTCCTCGATGCGTTCGAGAACCGGCGGGGTCACCCCGAGCGTCGGCGTGGCCAGCGCATCGACGTGGCGCAGCTTGTCATCGGCAACGCGGGCCAGCCGCTGCAAAGCCCGGCGCTCGGTCACATAGCTGGTCGCCTCGATGCTGCGCCCGGCATCGAAGCGGGTGCCGACATCGGGATCGATGGTCGCGAAGCGCTCCGGATATCCCTCCTCGATGAAGCTCACCCCCTCGACGCTCATGAGGGCCGCGCGCCAGCCATGGGCACGCGCCTCTGTCGCCTCGCCGAATGTCAGCTGCTTGAGCCGCGCACCCGCCGCCTCGAGCTCGCCAATGGCGCCGCGCACGGCGGCCTCGATGCTGGGCTCGCAGCCGTCCCAGAAGTGCTCGTCGCAGATGCCGAGCGTGAGATCCGCCGCCTCGAGCCCGCTCAGCCGTCCGACCAGCGCATCCGCGTCGTCGTGCGCGGGGTCGATGGTGGCGAAGGCGACGATCGCATCCTCGACCGTGCGGGTGAGCGGGCCGGGCGTGTCGAAGGTACTGCTGAGCGGCACGATGCCGTCGAGCGACCAGCGCCCGCTCGTCACCTTGAGGCCGACATTGCCGGTGACGCTCGCCGGGATACGCACCGAGCCGCCGGTATCGGTGCCCATGGCGACGACGGCGGTGCCTTGGCAGAGGCTGACGCCGGCGCCCGACGACGAGCCGCCCGGCGCGCGGTGAGCCGCAGGGTCCCACGGGTTCCAGGGCGTGCCCCAATGCCGGTTGCCGCCGACCGCCGAAAATGCGAACTCGACGGTGTGCGACTTGCCGACGATGACGCCGAGCGCGCCGCGCAGCGCCCGCACCACCGGGCCCTCCGTGCGCCATTCGCGCGGAAGCTCGGCGGGCGTGCCGCCATGGGTCGGCATACCGTTGACGCCGAAGAGATCCTTCACCGAGACCGGGAGCCCCATGAGCGGCCCGGTGTCGAGGTGGCAGGCGCGCAGCCCGTCGATCGCCCGCGCCTCGGCCCGCGCGCGCGCGCCGTCGAAATGCTTGTAGACGTTGAGCCGCTCGCCGAGCGCCTCCTGGCGCGCGTTCACCTCGTCCATCAACGCCTCGGCCGTGGTCGCGCCGTCGCGCAGCGCCGCGGCAATGGCACGGATGGGCTGATCGAGGATGTGGTCGGTCACAGCGGCGTCTCCCTCTTTCCGCGCCGTCCGATCGCGCGGGTTTCCTGCGCTGGCACGCAGGCAACAAGCCAACAATCAGCGCAGATGCGCGCCGCGGCCGCTAGCCTTGCGTGCGGGCGCGCCGCCGGCGCAGCACCAGGAACATATAGCCGCCAAACAGGATGACAACCGCACCGAACACCGAGAGCGCGCCCATCGTCGGAATCATCGGCGTGTATCCGCTGCCCATCTTGGTGTAGAGCCACTCGGTGACCGTGCTGTCGGCGCCCGTGGTGTAGGTCGAGAGCGGGAAATTGCCCCACGAGAGGAGGAAAGCGAAGAGCGCGCCGGAGAAAAGCCCGGGCGCGAGCGCCGGCAGCGTCACCTCGCGAAACACCTGGAAGCGGTTCGCGCCGAGATCGAACGCCGCCTCTTCCTGCGACGCGTCGAAGCCATAGACCTGGATCGAGATGACGAGGGTGACGATCGGCACGATCCAGACGAGATGGGCAAAGACCGCAGCCTCCCAGCTCGGCAGCACGCCGACATAGGTGAACCAGAGCAGGAGCGCGAGGCCGAGCACCGCCTGCGGGAAGAAGATCGGCAGCATGATCAGTCGCTGGAAGAGCCGCCGCCCCTTCCAATCATAGCGTGCGAAGGCGAGCGCGCCGAAAAAGCCGAGCACCACTGCGATGCCCGCGACGCAGCCGGCGACATAGAAGGAGGTGACGTGCAGGTCGACGGTGAGGTTTGCGCCGAAGGTCTCGTCGTACCACTTGGTGCTCCAGTTTTTGACCGGGAAGCGGAAGTAGCGCGACTTGCTGAACGACGAGGTGATGCCGGAGAAGATCGGGATGTAGAGAAAGAGGATGACCACCCCGGTCCAAACCGCGATCAGCGCGATCATCCAACGCTTGGTCGGCTGCATCAGCGTCGCCCCAGCAGCCGGTCGATATCGATCCGACCCATCACAAAGACCACGAGCACACCCGTGATCGCGATCGCGATGATCGAAATGGCCGAGCCGAGTGGCCAGTTCTGCGCATAGGTGAACTCGTGCTGGATGGCATGCGCGATCACCACGATGTTGGCGCCGCCCAAGAGCTTGGCCTCGGCGATCGCACCGATCGAGAGCACGAAGGTGAGCAGCGCGCCGATTAGAATGCCGGGCATCGCGATCGGCAGCTCGACCTCGCGGAAGATCTGCCAGCGGTTGGCGCCGAGATCACTCGCGGCGTCCATCTGGTCGCGCGGCACGAGCGAAAGCCCGAGCGCCATCGGGAAGAGCGTGAACGGCAGGTAGACGTAGATCATCGCGAAGAGGATGGTGCCCGGCTCATAGAGCAGCGTGCCCGTCTCGAAGCCAAAGGCGGTCTTCATGCCGCCGGCGAGGATGCCGCCGCCCTTGAGCAGAAAGACCACCCACCCGAAGAGCCGCACGTTCTCGGAGACGAAGAGCGGGATCACGAGCAGCAGCATCACCGGCGCCGCCCAGCGTCCGAAGAGCCGCGCCAGGCCGTAGGAGATGGGATAGCCAATCGCGAGCGTGAACATCGTCGTCAACGCCGCAAGCGCGAAGGACCACGCGAAGGAGATGTAGTAGCTCTCCGAAATGATGTGCTCGTAGTTCTCCGTGCTCCATTCGCCGTGGAAGCCGAACGTGCGCTCGGGCAGGAAGCTGAAGCCGAGCACGATGACGAGCGGCCCGACGAAGCCGATGACGAAGAAGACGAGGATCGGCGAGGCGGTGAGAAAGCCCGGATGGCGCAGCCAATCGCGCACCACGGCGAGCGGGCCGGGCGGCGTGAGCACCGGCGCGTGTTGGTGTTCGGCCTGGCTTGCCATCAGTCGCTGACGAGCACGCTGTCGCGCGCGTCCCAGCCGATCAGCACCTCGTCGTTGAGCGCGCCCCGATAGGCCTGCTCGCGCAGCTTCTCCACCACGAACATCTGCTCGCCGGCACGCACGTGATATTGCACGCGAGATCCGAGGGCATATTCGTTGAAGAGCGAGCCCGTGATGTGGTTCTCGGCGTCCGCCGGTCCGTTGAGAAAGCGCATCGATTCCGGGCGGATCACCAAATACCCGTCGGTGAAGCCGTTGGGCCGCGGCGGGCTGGTCAGCGTCACGCCGAACTCCGGGCAGTCGAGCGTGCCGTCGGCGCCCGCGGAGACGGCGAGCGTGTTGACCTCGCCCATGAACTCCGAGACGAACTTGTTGCGCGGCTTGAGGTAGATCTCGTGCGGCGAACCGATCTGAATGAGCCGCCCCTCTTGCATGATGCCGATGCGGTCGCTCATCACCATCGCCTCCTCGAGCGAATGGGTGATGTAGACGAAGGTCTTGCCGGTGGTGCGGTGCAAATCCTTCAGCTCGACCTCGAGCAGCTTGCGCAACCGATAGTCGATCGCCGACAGCGGCTCGTCGAAAAACAGAATGTCGGGGTCGGACGCGAGCGCGCGGGCGAGCGCGACGCGCTGCCGCTCGCCGCCCGAGCATTTGGTGACGGGCTTGTCGTAATAGTCGTCGGGAAGCTGAACCACCTTCATCAGCGCCATGCCCCGCTCGCGCCGGGTCTTGCGTGCGGTGCCGCGCATCTTGAGCGAGAACTCGATGTTCTGGCCGACCGAGCGATGATTGAAGAGCGCGAGCGACTGAAAGACCATGCAGGTCGGCCGCCGGTTCGCGGGCACCTTGTTGACCAACTGATCGCGCAGAAAGATCTCGCCGACCGTTGGCTTTTCGAGGCCAGCGAGCATGCGCAACAGCGTGGTCTTGCCGCTGCCCGATGGCCCGACGATCGTGAAAAACTCGCCTTCCTCGATGTCGAGCGAGACGTCGTTCACCGCCAGCAGCCGTCCGAACTGCTTGGTCAGGTTGACCATCCGCAGGATGGGAGCGCGCTCCGCCATCTCTTCGCCGTCGTCCTCTGCCGTTGTCCGCCGATCCCGGTTGCCTCCTGCGCCGGGTCGACCGTCCCCCGTTCACCGCTCACCTCACCGGCGGCGGCGCTTCATCTTATCCAACCGACCGCACTGCCACGATGGATCGCGACGGTGCGAGACGCATTCTCTAAAACGAACCGCGCGGAGACAAGCTCCGCGCGGCGTCGTGTTGGTGTGTGCGCTCGATGCTTAGGATGACTTTTCGCGGAGCGCAGCCGTGTAGATGTCGTAGAGCCGGTTGTAGTCGGGCACGACGTCGTACTCGACCGAGTTGGCGATACGATAGTCGAACTCGTCCCACTGGAAGGAATCGAGCTCTTCCTTGGTGAACTTGCCGAGGAGCTCGGGCTGAGACATCTGGCCGACGGGCAGGAGGAAGCCACCCGCGGTCGCCACCCAGTAGGAGGTCTCAGGCTGGAGGATGTACTCCATCCAATCCATCGCCTGCGGATGCAGGTTGGGGTTGTTGACGACCGAGTTGAGCTCGATCCAGTTGATCCCGCCTTTGCCATCCGCCGGGCCGCTCTTCGGCACGACGTGATAGAGGTTCGTCAGGCCGTCGAGACGGGCGGCCGAGATCGAGTAGGTGCCGCCGCCGAAGTACATGTCGATCTCGCCATTGATCAGGGCGAGGTTGATGGCGACGAAATCGTCGGAGATCATCTTCGCGCCGTTGATCCAGCGCCGTGCGGTCTCCTCGAACGTGGCAACCTGCTCGTCGGTCTTCTCCTTGAACGGATGGAGGCCGGCGCCCATGCACATGTGCATGATGTTCCAGTTGTCGTAGGCGAGAATGCCGTAACGGCCCTTCATGTCGGGATTGTTGAAGAGATCCCAGCCTTCATCCTTGCCCATCTCGGCGGAGATGACGTCGGTGTTGACGACGAAATCGAAGGTGTCGACACGCTGGCAGACGCCGAGGAGATGCTCGTTGTCGAGGCTCATCGCCCACTTATAGGGCGGCTTGAACATCGGCAGCATGTTCTCGAAATAGGGGTCGAAGCGAGCCCGGTCGAGCTCCACAATGAGGCCCTCCGGCCACATCATCTCGCGCGCCCACGGGTTGTTCAGATTGATGATGTCCCAAATCTCGGTCTGGCCGGCGCGCAGCTTGTTCACCGAATCCGGATCCGAGGTATGCAGTTCATAGTCGATGCCGCTGCCGTACTGATCGGTGAAGCCGTCCAGCACGCGCGGGTCGACATAGCCGTCCCAGGTCAGCATGGCGAGATTGCGCGCGGCGCTCGCTTGGCTTGCGAACGCACCGCTCGCCGCGGTCGCCAGCGCGCCGGCGCCAATGCCCTTGAGCACGTCACGCCGCGTGGCCCGGGCGCCCCGCACCGGATCATTCCGAAGCAGGTGCTTTAGAAGTTTCTCCTCACTCATCTTCGTCTCCTCGTTGCTACGCGCGTTGTTGATTGCGCGCTTGGCTCACAGGTCTCCCGAGACGCCCCGTCGCCGCTCGGAAATAGGGACAAACCGTTCTCCACGAAAGTGTGGTCACAGCTAATTCCATTAAACCACAGACACGCCGCGATGACTATCGTGCGACGCCAAGACCCGCGGCATGGTTAATTCGCTCACCAATTCATGAACTCTTGCACCGCCTCGTCCGGCACGGCGCCGTTGCGCACGTCGATCAGGGCCTGATCGACGATCGAGAGGCCTTCGGCGAGCTCGGCCTCGCTGAGCACCAGCGGTGGCGTGATCTCGAGCACGTTCGCGTTGAGCCCGACATAGATGAAGCTCGCGCCGAGCTCAAACGCGCGCAGGATGACCTTGGCCGTCTTGGTGGCCGGCACGGGCGCCCGCGTCTCGCGGTTCTCGACGAGTTCCACCCCGATCGCGAGACCGCGGCCGCGCACGTCGCCGATGATCTCATGGTGCTCCGCGAGCCGGCGGAAACCGGCGCTCAGCGCCTCACCGAGCGTCGCGGCGCGCGCCGCCAGCCCGTCGTCGATGATGGTGCGCAAGACGGCCCGCCCGGCCGCGCAGCACACCGGATTTCCGGCTGTGGTCTGCATCGCGAAGGCCGGTTGGTGATCCAGGATGTCCGCCGGCCCAACCAGCGCGGAGAGCGGCAGGCCGCCGCCGAGCCCCTTGCCGAAGACGATCAGGTCCGGCGCGAGGCCCTCATGCGCATAGGCGTGCAGCAGGCCCGAGCGGCCGAGCCCGACCTTGACCTCGTCGACCACGGTGAGGATGCCGTGGCGGCGGCAGCGCGCCTCGAGCGCCTTTAGAAAGCCGGGCGGCGGCACGATGAGACCGCCATCGGACATGATCGGCTCGATAAACAGGGCCGCCACCTGCTCCGGCGGGCAGCTCGTCTCGAACTGGAAATCGAGCATGTCGAGCACCGCATCGGCGGAGAACCGCGGCCGGTAGGGATCGGGGTAGGGCAACAGCAGGAGGCCCGGGCGCGGCAGCGTGTGGGTCATCGCGGTGTGCCCCGAGATCGCCATCGAGCCGGCGAGGCAGCCGTGATAGGAGCCGACGAACGAGATGAAGCGATGGCGCCCGGTCGCCGCCTCGATCACGCGCGCCGCGGCGTCGTTCGCGTCGGAGCCCGAATGGCCGAACCAGACCCGCCGTTCGCCCTCGCCCGGCACCGCGGCGAGAAGCGCCTCGGCAAGGCCCGCGGCCGCCTCGTTGGGGTACATCAGCAGGCTCGCACCCGCGGCACCCGCGACCGCCTCGTTCACCGCCTCGACGACCGCCGGGTGGCCGTAGCCCAAGCTTGCCGCGGTCGCCGACGCCGAGAGATCGAGGATGCGTCGACCATCATCATTAACCAGGTAGGAGCCCGCACCGCCGCGCGCCGCGAGCGGGTTGAAGTGGAGTTTCTGAATCCCGGCGATGGCAGCTGCGTCGCGTTCCCGTAGCCCGAGGTTGCGAGCGGTCATGGTCTGCTCACGCGTCTGCGAGCGCGCCGGGATGCTCCGGCAGGATCTGACCGCCGTCGAGCACGAGGATCTGGCCCGTGACGAAACGCGCCTGGTCGGAGGCGAAATAAACCACCGCGTACGCGATATCCTCGGGATCGCCGATATAGCCGGCCGGGATCACGGCCTCGATCTCGGCGACCTGCTCGCCGCCCAGCTCCTGCAGCCCCTCGGTCATGATGCTGCCGGGGCTCACCCCGTTGACCGTGATGTTGTGCTTGGCGAATTCGAGCGCGGCGCCGCGCACGAAGGCGTTGGCCCCGCCCTTGGAGGCCATGTAGTGGCTAAGGCCCGGCCAACCGACATTGGGGCCCGTTATCGAGGAAATCACGACGATGCGTCCGCCCGCCTGGGCGATCATCTGCGGCGCGCACGCCTTCACGCCGAGAAACACGCCCTTGAGGTTGGTGTCGAGCACCTCATCCCACATCTCCTCGCTCAAATCGATGATGTGAGAGGTCGGGTAGATCCCGGCATTCAGGCAGAGGACGTCGATGGCGCCGTAGCGCGCCACGCAGGCTTCCGCCATCGCCGCCATGTCGTCGGGCTTCGGGACATCCGCCTGGAAGAACGACGCGGTGCCGCCGGCCGCCTCGATCTCCGCCGCGCTCGCCTCACCGGCCTCGATGCTCCGGTTCACCACCAGCACCCGCGCCCCTTCGCGCGCCAGCACCGCGGCGATGCCCTTGCCGATGCCCCGGCCCGCGCCGGTCACGATCGCGGCCTTGCCCTCGAGTGTGATCGCCATCTCGGTTCTCCCCGCTCGTCTGGGTCGTCGACGACGATAGCATGGCGCGTGCGGGCCGTCCGTCCGTCGACAGGCGCGGCAGCTGCGCATAGAGTTGCAGCGCTCATTTTCTTGTTTCTTGCGCCGAGAGGAGCGTTCGTGCAGGGCGAGGAGCTGGTCTTTTTCGGGTGGCCGGACATTGCGGGCTTGATGCGCGGCCGGGGCTTCCCTGCCGCCGATCTCGACGCGCGCCTGAAGAGTGGCATCGGCTGGGTGCCGGTGGCCCAGGCGATCACGCCGCTCTCGACGCTTGCGCCGAGCCCCTGGGGGCCGCTCGGCGATGTGTGGCTGAAGCCCGACCCCGCGGCCGGCGCGCGCGTCGATCTTTGGGACGACACGCCGCCGATCCACCTCTATGTGTGCGACGGCGTCGCACCCGATGGCACCCCGTGGGAAGCCTGCCACCGCACCTTCCTCCGCAACGCGCTCGACACGCTGGCGGGTGAGTTCGGCCTCAGGGTCCGCGCCGCCTTCGAGCAGGAGTTCTATCTGGTCGAGGGGCTCGAGCGGCCGGCGCCCAACTATTCCTTCGGCGCCCACGACCAGGTGGCGCAATTCGGCTCGCTCCTCGTCGCCGCGCTGCGGGCGGCCGGCCTCGAGCCGGAGACCTTCGAGGCCGAGGGTGGGCCCGGTCAATATGAGGCGAACTGTCGCCCGGCGCTCGGCGTCACCGCGGCCGATCGTGCCCTGCTCCTACGCGAGATCGCGCGCGCGGTGGCCGCACGGTCCGGCTATCGCGCGACCTTCATCCCGATGGTCGCGCAAGCGGGCTTCGGCAACGGCGTGCACGTGCATCTCAGCCTAGAGGATTTGGAGGGCCGCCCCGTCTCCTATGACAGCGCGGCGCCGGGCGGTGTCGCCGCCGCCACGGGAAGTTTCGTCGCCGGCATTCTCAACGCCCTGCCGACGCTTACTGCGTTCACCGCGCCCTCGCCGATCTCTTATCACCGCCTCGCGCCCGGCCATTGGTGTGGCGCGGCGACATTGTTCTCGCTCGACAACCGCGAGGCGGCGGTGCGGGTCTGCCGTGGCATGATGACCGGGGACCACGATGTCGCCGCCCAGTACAATGTCGAGTTCCGGCCGGCTGACGCCGCCGCCTCACCGCACTTGACGCTCGGCGTGCTTGTGCATGCGGGCTTGGCCGGGCTTCGCGAGAGCTTGGCGACACCGCCGCTGGTCGATCGCGACCCCTCGACGATGAGCGACGCGGAGCGAGAGGCACTTGGCGTCAAATGGCTGCCGCGCTCGCTCGACGAGGCGCTGAAAACGGCCCAGGCCGACGAGGCGGCGCGCACCTGGTTCCCACCGACCTTTTGGGACGCGTATTTCAGCGTCAAGTGGGACGAGCTGCACGCCGTGGCCGGCCTCGACCCCGATGCGACGATCCGGAGATATCGCGATGTCTACTGAGCCTGCCGTTCCACTGATCGACCATCACTGCCACGGCGTGGCGCCGGGTGATCTCTCGGAGGAGCGCTTTGCCGCCGGGTTGAGCGAGGCCTTCGCGCCCGCGCCGCCCGGCACCAGCCATTGGGACAAGCCGGCCGCCCTCGGCATTCGCCGCTGGTGCGCGCCGCTGCTCGATTTGCCGCCCTTCGCGCCCGGGCGCGACTATGTGGCGCGCCGTTTGGAGCTCGGCGCCGCCGAGGTGAACCGGCGCATGTTGCACGCCGCGGAGATCAACACCTACGTCGTCGATTCCGGCAACCGCCCGGACGAGCTCTGCACGGTCGAGGAGCTCGGCGCGATGGCGGATGCCACGAGCGTCGAGGTCGTGCGCATGGAATCGGTCGCCGAGCGGGTCGCGGCGGAGGGCACGAGCGCAGCGGGTTTCGCGAACGACTTCGAGGCGGCGCTCCGCGCAAGCCTCCACGATACGGTCGCGGGCCTCAAGTCGGTGCTCGCCTATCGCGCCACGCTGCAGGTCGACTACGAGGCGCCGTCTCCGGGTGCCGTTGAATATGCGGCCGGCCAATGGCTTGCGGAGATCGAGGCGACCGGCGTCGTGCGCATCACCGACCCGGTGCTCGAGCGCCACCTCATCTGGACCGGGGCCACCATCGCGCGCGAGCGCAACTTTCCGCTGCAGTTCCACATCGGCATCGGCGACCCCGACATCGAGCTGCACAAGGTCGATCCCAGCCACCTCACACCCTTCATCAACGCGGTCGAACCCTGGGGCTTCCCGATCACGCTCCTTCACTGCTACCCGTTCCACCGCGAGGCAGGGCTGATCGCCGAGAACTTTCCGTGCGTCTATTTCGATGTCGGCTTCGTGCTCAATTGGGTGGGCCCGAGCTACCAGCGCATCATGGACGAGGCGCTCGAGCTCGCACCCTTCACCAAGCAGCTCTATAGCTCGGACGCGTTCGCACTCTCAGAGCTCTACTATCTCGGCGCACTCCGTTTTCGGACCAGCTTGCGCCGCGCGCTCGATCGCTGGGTCGAGGCCGACGAGCTCGCTGCCGCCGAGGCACCACGCATCATGGGCTTGATCGGGCACGAGAACGCGCGCCGCATCTACAAGCTGTAGCGAACGCCATGGCCTCCGCCCCGCTGCTCGGCCCGCACGACCCGCCGGTGGTCGAGCAGGTCAACCCGAACGGCGCCTCACGCGTACTGCTGGTGTGCGACCATGCGAGCTGCGCCATCCCCGCAACCCTCGGCACGCTCGGCCTCGACGAGGCGGCACGGACCGATCACATCGGTTGGGACATCGGCGCCGCCGCCGTCACACGCCGGCTCGCCGCACTGCTCGATGCGCCGGCCATCCTCTGCGGCTATTCGCGCCTCGTGATCGACTGCAACCGTCCGGAGGCCGCGCCCGACCGCGTTCCGACCGCAAGCGATGACGTGCCCATCCCCGGCAACCAAGATCTCGACGACGAAGCCGTCGAGGCGCGCATCGCCGCGATCTTCCGCCCCTATCAGGCGGCCATCGCAGAGACGCTCGATGCGATGAGCGCGGATGGCACGATCCCGCTCTTCGTCGCCGTGCACAGCTTCACGCCCAGCATGGCCGACGGCGCACCGCGCCCCTGGGAAATCGCGATCTGCTGGGACCGCGACCGTCGCCTCTCGACGCCGATGATCGCGCTGTTGCGCGCCGACGGCCTCATGGTGGGCGACAACGAGCCCTATGCCTTCGGCCCGCTCACCGACTACACGATTCCGGCGCATGCGGAGCGGCGCGGCCTGCCCCATGTTCTTTTCGAGATTCGCAACGACGGCATCCGCGACGATGCCGGCGCCGATGCGTGGGCCGCGCGCCTGGCCGGCCATCTGCGCACGGTGATGGCCCTGCCCGAGGCCAACCGCCTCGAGCATTTCGGCCCGTCGCGCCTCGACGACGGAGGCGATGCGCCATGAGCCCTCGACGCACGGGCACATCCGGCCCACCCACCCGGACCGATGACGAGCGCGAATGATGTCGCTTGAGCTCTGGCTCGCCTTCACCGGCGCGACCATCGTGATCCTCGTGATTCCGGGACCGACGGTGCTTCTCGTCGTGAGCTATGCGCTGGGCCGCGGCCGGGGCTCGGGCTGGGCGACGGTGCCGGGCGTTGTGGCCGGCGACTTCGTGGCGATGACGGCCTCGCTCGCCGGCGCCGGCGCGCTCCTCGCCGCGTCTGCGACGCTCTTCGCGGTCCTGAAATATGCCGGCGCTGCCTATCTGATCTGGCTCGGCATCCAGATGTGGCGCACACAGGGCACGTTCGGTCAACTCGGCGCGCCGGTCGACTCGCCGAAGAGCGCGATGTTCTGGAACGCCTTCGTCGTGACCGCGCTCAACCCGAAAAGCATCGTGTTCTTCGTCGCCTTCGTGCCCCAGTTCATCGATCCGGCGAGGCCGCTCCTGCCCCAGCTCGCGATCATGGAGGCGACGTTTCTCGGGCTCGCCGCAGCCACGGTGACGCTGTGGGCGCTGCTCGCCGGGCGGCTGCGGGAAACGGTCAGGCGCCCCGGTGCGCTCAAGGTGCTGACGCGGGCGGGCGGCAGCGTCGTGATCGGCGCGGGCCTTGCCACAGCGGTCGTCGGGCGCGGCGACTAAGCCGATCGTATTCCCCGTGGGCCGTTCCACCGTTCCGGCAGCGTTGGTATCCCGCCGTGTCCGGTCGATGCCGCATGATGTCATCCCGCCCGGTGACCGCCCTCGCACGATTGTGATAACTAAGGAGCGTCGGGCGCCGGCCGAACGGGGTCTCGCCCGACGGTTGGAGGGAGAAGCTCTCGAGCGATGCGAATAGCACGCGGACGCGATGATGGGCGGCGCGGCTTAAGGCGCGTTGGACCATGACACTAGGCCTCAGCGACCAGCGACGCCGCTCGCAACGGCGCAAGCGCTCGATGCGCGTGCTGCTCTCGCTGCTCATTCTGGTCGCGGCGGGGGTGGTCGGCTACCGGCTCGGCATCTACAGTGCCGAGCGGCCGGTCTACGAGCTGGAAGACACCATCGACGAGCTGCGCCAGGAGAACACCGACATGAACCAGGAGATCCAAACCCTGGTCTCGGTGGTCTCGACGCTCAAGGCCGAGAACAAGGATTGGGAAACCCGCTACAGCCGCGACGTGCCCACCGAGGACGAGCGGCGCATCCTCGAGCTCGCCAAGACGCGGCTCGCGGACGGCGTCGACCATGAGCGCCTCGCCTTCGTGATCAACGCGGTCAAGAACAAGCGCAACTGCGCGGGCGAAACCCAGACCAAGCGCTTCATCGTCATGACGCCCGTCAATAGCGACCGCGCAAACAGCGCCGTCGGCTTTGCCAACGGCTCGATCACCGTGACCGCCGATGGCGCCGCAACACAGACCGCACAGGGCGCCGCCGGCTGGTTTGATCCGGCGCGGCCGGTACGCGTGCGCTTTACGAAGATCGGCGGGGAAGCAATTCAAGCGGAAGGAAAATTGCCGATTCACCATTCGGTCGTCGTGGGCGATACGGAGCATCGCTTCACGATCACGGAAGGTCCGCGCGGCTTCGTGCTCGTCACGGCCAACCAGTGCGATTACCCCTGATGACGACGCGCGCGCGGTGGTGGGCCGTGGTCGCCACGGTGATCGGCGTGAGCCTGCTCGGCGCGCCGGCCGGCGCCGCCCCGTCGACCGACACGGGCAGCGTCGTGAAGCACGTCGAGGTCGCGAAATGCGCGTCGCGCTGCCCGGCGGAGCCGGCGCGCTGCGACGTCTATTGCGCCTGCGTGGTCGATTTCGTCAGTCAGCACTTCAGTCTCGCCGAATATCGCGAACTGGAGAGTGCAGCCGCCCGCGGCGCGGCGGTGCCGCCCGCCCTGGAAGACGCGCTCAGCGACCTCAAGACCGCGGCGGAACGATGCGCCCGTGGCGCCTTCGACAGCGGCTGAACCGCCCCGCTTGACGCGCATGAACGCCGACACCCCCAAGCACGCGCGCGACGACGCGCCGCTCGAGATCGGTAAGCTGCCGAGCGCATTGCTGGCCGAGGTGCTCGATCCAGGACGCCCGCCGCCGCCCGACCTTGCGCTGCCGCCCACCATCGGCGAGGACGCCGGCGTGATCGCGCTGCCGGACGGCATGCTGGTCGCGGCGAGCGATCCGGTGACGCTGACCGGCCAAGACGTCGGCGCCCACGCGGTGGTGGTCAACGCCAACGACATCGCGGTCATGGGCGCGCGCCCGCGCTGGTTCAGCGCGACCGTGCTGCTCCCGTGCGGCACCACGCCGGGCGATGTGCGCGCACTGTTCGCCGACATGCACGACGCCCTGCACCGCCTCGATATCGTGCTCATCGGCGGACATATCGAGGTGACCGATGTGGTGCGTCAGCCGGTGGTGGTGGGCAGCATGATGGGCTTGGCCACGGACGGGCATTACGTGCGGACGGCTGGCCTGGAACCGGGCGATGCGGTGCTTCAAATCGGTCCGGCGCCCGTCGAAGGCGCCGCCGTGCTGGCGGCGGAGGCGGCGGCGCGCCTCGCCGGGCGCGTGCCCGCGCCGCTGCTCGATGCAGCGCGGGGCGCCCTCGCCACGCCGGGAATCTCGGTGGTCGACGCCGCCCTGCGCGCCACGGCGCTCGGCGCGTCCACGATGCATGATCCCACCGAGGGCGGCCTCTCGGCCGGCCTGCACGAGATGGCGGATGCCTCGGCCATCGGCTTGGTGGTCGACGAAGCCGCCGTGCTGTGGTTCGAGCCCGGACGCGCGCTCGCGGATGCGCTCGGGATCGATGCGTGGGGCTTGCTCGCCTCGGGCGCGCTGCTCGCCGGCTTTCCGGAAACGCGCGCCGACGAGGCGCTCGCGGCCCTGAAAGCCGACGGATTTGCCGCCGCGCGCATCGCGACCGCGGACGCAGCGCCCGGCGTGCGGTTCACCGACGGCCGCGCGCTCACGCGCCACATCCGCGACGAAGTGATCCGCGTGCTGCGCGACGAAGCCTGAGAGAGGAACACCATGACCGATCGCGCGCGCCTCGAGGCGGTGGCGACCGCGGTGCCGTCCCACGTGATCAGCCAAGACGACGCCGTGCGCGAGGCGGCACGCCATTGGGGCGGCGCCTTCGCCGACACGCAGCGCCTCAAAGCGATCTTCCAGAACGCGGATATCCACACCCGCCGTTCCTGCGTGCCCTTCACCTGGTACCTCGACTCGCACCCCTTCGCTGAGCGCAACGACCTCTACGTCGAGAACGCGGTGGCGCTGCTCGAGGAGGCCGCCGGGCGCTGCCTCGACGAGGCGGGGCTCGGCGCGGAGGCGATCGACATGCTCGTCGTCGCCTCGACCACCGGGATCGCCACGCCGAGCCTCGATGCGCTGCTTGTCGAGCGCATGGCGTTTCGGCGCGACGTGCAGAGGCTCCCCATTTTCGGCCTCGGCTGCGCCGGCGGCGTGATCGGGATGGCGCGCGCCGCCGCGCTCGCCCAGGCAATGCCGGGCGCCAAGGTGCTCTTTCTCGTCGTCGAGCTGTGCGGGCTCACCTTCCGCAAGCAGGATCGCTCGACCGCCAATCTGGTTGCGACCGCGCTGTTCGGTGACGGCGCCGCGGCGGCCCTGCTCTCGACCGAAGCGGCGGGCCCCGCGCTCACGGCGTGGGGCGAGCATACCTGGCCCAACTCGCTCGACGTGATGGGCTGGCGCATGGAGGACGACGGCTTCGGCGTGCTGTTCTCCCGCGAGATCCCGCAGATCGTGCGCACCCGCATGCGCGAGGCGGTCGACACGTTCTTGGCCGGAGAGAACCTAACGCTCGGCGACATCGACGAGCTGGTATGCCACCCGGGCGGCACCAAGGTGCTCGATGCGCTGGAGAGCGCGCTCGATGCCGGCAACGGCGCGCTCGACCTGCCGCGCGCCGTGCTGCGCGACTACGGCAACATGTCCGCCGCAACTGTGATGTTCGTGCTCGAGCAATCGCTCGCGCGCGCCAACGGCATGGCCAGCCCGCGCCGCCTGATGTCGAGCCTCGGCCCCGGCTTCACCGTCGGCTTCGCGCTGCTGGAGGGCTAAGCGGGCGCCGCCGCTTGCGCGGCCTCCCACCAGGGACGCACCATCACCCTCATCCTCGGGCTCGAACCGAGGATAATGGTCTGAAATGAAGATCCGGGTGGGGAAGGAGCGGCCGGTATGGATCGTGCAGCGCGGCGTGCGTGGGGCCCACGGCAGCACAGCTGCGCACTATGAGCTGTGCGTAAAGCGCTTCAGGCCGTCGTCCATCTTGAGCCAGGGCAGCTGGTCGACCGTGTGGACGTGGGCCCGCGGCGTGAAGCGCGCGGGCTCGTCGAGGGCACCGATCAGGATATGGACCTCACCGGGAAACCGCGCCCCTTCGTAGGTGAGCGGCGTGCCGCAGGCCGCGCAAAAGCTCCGCGCGACGCCCGGCGAGGAGGCATAGGCCCGGCGCTCGCCCTTGGTCACCGTGAAGTCCGTGTCCCGCACGCCGACGAAGGTCGAGACCGGCGCAGCGGAGGTGTTGCGGCAATCGTCGCAATGGCAATGCACCACCCAGAGCGGCTTGCCCTCGACGCGGAAGCGCACCGCGCCGCAATGGCAGCCGCCTTCGAACGCCATGCTCTCGCTCATTCTCTCAGCTCGCACCAAATGGGTGCGTGGTCGGAGGCCTTGGGCTCGCCGCGGGGGCCGCTGTCGATCTCGCAGGCGGCGAGGCGGTCGGCAGCCTCGGGCGACAGCAGCAAATGGTCGATGCGCAGGCCCTCGCCGCGCTGCCACCGGCCCTTCTGATAGTCCCAGAACGTATAGGCTGGGGCGACCTCGGGATGGAGCGCGCGGAACGCCTCGGTGTAGCCCATGTGGAGCAACATGCGAAAGCGGGCGCGCGAATCGGTTTGGCAGAGCGCGTCATCGGCCCAGGCCTTCGGGTCGTAGACGTCGCGGTCGGCCGGCACGATGTTGTAGTCGCCGCCGAGCACGACCGGCTCCTCATAGCCGAGCAGGACCTCGGCGTGCGCCGCGAGCCGATCCATCCAGGCGAGCTTGTAGGGATACTTGTCGGAGGCGACGGGATTGCCGTTCGGCAGATAGATCGACGCGACGCGCACACCGCCGGTCACTGCCTCGACATAGCGCGCCTGCGCGTCGCTCTCGTCGCCCGCGAGGCCATAGCTCACATCCTCGAGCGGCCGCTTGCTGAGGATGGCGACGCCGTTGTAGCTCTTCTGGCCGTGGACAGCGACGTTGTAGCCGCGGTCCTCGATCTCGAGGCGCGGAAAGTTCTCGTCGATGCACTTGGTCTCCTGCAAGAGCGCGACATCGGGCCCGAAGCCCTCGAGCCAGGCCAGAACGTTGGGCAACCGCGCCTTGATGGAGTTGACGTTCCAGGTCGCGATTTTCACCGCAGCCCCGCCCCCTCCCCGCTCGTGCCAGCGCTCAGACGAGCGAGAACGAGGTGCCGCAGCCGCAGGCTGAGACGGCGTTCGGGTTATTGATGCGGAAGGAGGCGCCGATCAGGTCCTCGACATAGTCGATCTCGGAGCCCGCCATATAGCCGGCCGAGACGGTGTCGATCAGCACGGTCACGCCGTCGCGCTCGATGGCGATGTCGTCGAGCCGCCGCTCGCTGTCGAAATCGAAGCCATATTGAAAGCCCGAGCAGCCGCCGCCCGAGACCGTGACCCGCAGCATCAGCTCCGGCTTGTCCTCGGCCGCGATGAGCGTCGCGATCCGCTTGGCAGCGCTCGCCGAGAGGCCGATCTCGCCGATATCACTCTCGGGTGCCGCAAATTCAATCGGTTGAGCCATGGCGCGCGTCGTCTCGAATTTGTTGCCACATGCGTTAGGTAGAGCATAGCACGGTTCTGTCAATCATCGCTTTCCGCCGAGGCCGAAAGCATCGACAGGGCCGGCGGAGTGCGTTACCACGCGCAGCGGATAGGGAAAGATCGGTGCGCAACTATCTGCTTCTGTACCGTTTTATCGTGGTCAACCTAGTCGGCGTGGCGCTGCTCGGGCTGGCCGCCGCGCGGGGCTGGATCGCGAGCCTGATCGATGCCGACCCGACCGGCCTGGTTTACGTCATCTTCGGCGTCTTCGTGGTCGGCCTCGCGCTTTGCGCCCACAAGCTGATCAAGACCAGCCGCGAGCTCAACCGCGTCAAGGCAGGCGGCACCGACGCCTCGGAACGGGCGCGCGCCTACGCAGAGGGCCGGCCCGAGCTGATGGCCGAAGCGCTCAAGGCGAAGCTCTTCAGCCGCATCCTGGTGATCCGCCAATTCGCGAGCGCGCTCGTCGTGCTCGGCCTGATCGGCACGGTGGCCGGCTTCATCATCGCACTCTCGGGCGTCTCGGCGGAGGACGCCGGCGACCTCGCGGCGGTGCAGCCGATGATCTCGGAGCTGATCACCGGCATGTCGGTCGCGCTCTACACCACCCTCGAGGGCGCCGTGCTCGGTCTCTGGCTCACGGTCAATCACCGGATTCTGGCAACCGGCACCTCGACGCTCTACAGCGAGATCTTATCGGTCAATGGAAGACTTTGACGACGACAGCGGCACGATCTTTCGTGACGTGACGCTGCTCGCGCTCGCGGCCTTCGTCGCGATGGTGCTGATGCTGCTGCCCTTCATCAATCCGGGCGCCGAGGCCGAGATGGAGGAGACCAGCATCTCCGATCCCGGCAACGTCATCGTCGAAGTGCTGTGGCCGCCCGAGATCGACGCCGACCTCGACCTCTGGGTCAAGGCGCCGGACCATGTGCCGGTCGGCTTCCCCAACAAGGGCAACGCCGTCATCAACCTCTTGCGCGACGACCTCGGCCACCTCTACGACGTCACCGACATCAACTATGAGATCGTCTACAGCCGTGGCATCGTGCCGGGCGAATGGATCGTCAACCTGCAGGCCTATCGCATCCAGGACATCTACCAGCCGAGCCCGATCCCGGCGAAGGTGGTGGTGAGCGTGAAGCGCGAGGGTGACGAACGGCCTGTGCAGATCATCGAGAAGGAGGTGGAGGTGACGTTCCACCGCCAGGAGCTGACCGTCGTCCGCTTCGCTTTGACCGCGAAAGGCAGCCTGATCCACGACAGCATCAATGATATCCAGCGCTCTCTGATCAAGGAATATGCGGACAGCCAGCAAGCGGGGGCGGCGCAAGGCGGTGGATAGCTTCTCCTATTTCTATGTGGCGCTCGCGCTGATCGGGGCCGCGCTCGCCGGGATCGCGGTGTGGTCGCGCCGGAGAACGCGCTGGAAGACCGCCGCGGTGGCGCTGTTCGCGGGCGCGATCGCGCTCGGCTATTTCGCCCATAGCGAGCTTCTTTCGCGTCCCAAGCCGGTCACCATGGCGACCGAGGATCTGAGCGCGGCGCGCGTCATCGGCGCGGCGCTGCGTGAGGACGAGGCGATCTACCTCTGGCTCAAGATCGACGAGGAGCCGCGCTTCTTCGTCATGGACTGGGACACCCGCCTCGCCCAGGAGCTGCAATCGGCGATGCGCGAGACGCGCCGCTCCGGCCAGGAGGTCGCGATGCGGCTCCCCGGCGACGACACCGCCGAGGGCGAGGCCGAGGGCGAGAGCGCGCCCGATGTCGCGACCTTCTACGCCGTCGAGCCGCCGATCCTGCTGCCGGAGAAGCGGCTCGAGCCGATCCGCGGCCCGGAGAGCCATTTGTAATGGCCGCGCGCGCGCCCTCCCCGGCACCGGCGGCACGCGCCGACCGCGCCGCCTACGCGACCGACCCGGCAGCGAGCCGCGGGCGCTTCCACGCCGAGCCCGAGAGCGCGACGCGCACGGCCTTCCAGCGCGACCGCGACCGCATCATCCACAGCGCGGCCTTCCGCCGGCTCGAGTACAAGACCCAGGTGTTCGTCTATCACGAGGGCGACTATTACCGGACGCGCCTCACCCATAGCCTCGAAGCGGCGCAGATCGCGCGCTCGATCTCGCGCGTGCTCGGCCTCGACGAGGATCTAGCGGAGGCGCTGGCGCTCGCCCACGACCTCGGCCACACGCCCTTCGGCCACGCCGGCGAGGACGCGCTCGCCGAGGCGATGGCACCTCATGGGGGCTTCGACCACAACGCCCAGACGCTCCGCATTCTCACCGCGCTCGAGCAGCGCTATGCCGATTTCGACGGGCTCAACCTCACCTGGGAGACGCTCGAGGGCATCGCCAAGCACAACGGCCCGCTGCTGCCCGGCACGCTGCCGGAGATCATCGCGCGCTACAACGCCGCACACGACCTCGAGCTCGACACGCAGCCGGGCCCCGAAGCCCAGGTCGCCGCGCTCGCCGATGACATCGCCTACAACAATCACGATGTCGACGACGGGCTCCGCGCCGGGCTTTTCGCCATCGCGGATCTGCGCACGGTGCCGCTGGTCGGCCCGATCTTCGCGGACGTGATGGAAAGCCACCCCGGCCTCGACGAAAGCCGTTTGATCCACGAGGCCGTGCGGCGCATGATCGGCGCCATGGTGGACGACGTGCTGGCGGAGAGCCGCCGCAGGCTCTCCGCCGCGGCGCCGTCGAGCGCCGAGGCGGTGCGCGCGCTCGACGGCCCGGTGATCGCGTTCTCGACGGAGATGCGCGCGCACGACCGCGCGCTCAAGGATTTTCTCTACGAGCGCATGTACCGGCATCACCGCGTCAACCGCATGGCGAGCAAGGCGCGGCGTGTGGTGCGCGATCTCTTCGCGCTCTTCATGGCGGAGCCCCACTGCCTGCCGGCGGAATGGCGCGCACGCTGCGATGCCGACGACGCGACGGCGACCGCGCGGGTGATCGCGGATTACATCGCGGGCATGACTGATCGCTCCGCCTTTCAAGAGCACCGCACCCTCTTCGACGTGGCGGCCGAGCAGTGAGCGTGTTCGACGAGCTGAGGGCGCTGGTGGTCGCCGCGGTCGAGGCGCTCCGTGCGCGCGGCGACCTGCCGGGCGACCTCAACCTCGGGGCCGTGACGGTGGAGGCGCCCCGCGAGGCGGCGCATGGCGATGCCGCGAGCAACGTGGCGTTGGTGCTCGCCAAGCAGGCGCGTATGAAACCGCGCGATCTCGCGGCCCTGCTCGCCGAGGGCTTGGGGGCGCACGAAGCGATCGCCGCGGTCGAGGTCGCGGGCCCGGGCTTTCTCAACCTGCGTTTGACCGACGCGCATTGGCGGGCGCGCCTCGTCGACATCTTGCGCGCCGACGGGGCCTATGGCCGGAGCGACATCGGCGAAGGGCGCGCCGTCAACGTCGAATATGTCTCGGCCAACCCCACCGGGCCGCTCCATGTCGGCCATGCGCGGGGCGCCGTGGTGGGCGACGCGCTCGCGCATCTGCTGGCCCATGTCGGCTTCGCGGTGACGCGCGAGTACTACATCAACGACGCGGGCGCGCAGGTCGATGCGCTCGCGCGCTCGGTCTATCTACGCTACCGCGAGGCCCAGGGCGAAACCATCGAGGCGATCCCCGAGGGGCTCTACCCCGGCGACTACCTCGTGCCCGTAGGCCGAGCGCTTGCGGCGCGAGACGGCGCGCGCTGGATGGACGCCGACGAGGCGGACTGGCTGCCGGCGACGCGCGCGTTTGCGATCGAGGCGATGATGGCGCTGATCCGCGACGACCTCGCGGCGCTCGGCGTGGCCCACGACGTGTTCCGCTCGGAGCGCGAGCTGGTCGAGGCCGGGCAGGTCGACGACGCCTTCGGCGCGCTGGAGAGCGAAGAGCTGATCTACACCGGCGTGCTCGAGCCCCCGAAGGGCAAGCCCAACCCCGACGACTGGGAGCCCCGCCCGCAGAGCCTGTTCCGTGCCACCGCGTTCGGCGACGACGTCGACCGGCCGCTCCGCAAATCCGACGGCAGCTGGACCTATTTCGCGACCGACATCGCCTATCACCGCGACAAGATCGAGCGCGGCTTCACCGACATGATCGACGTGTGGGGCGCCGACCATGGGGGTTACGTCAAGCGCATGCAGGCGGCGGTTGCCGCACTCTCCGAGCGCGCGGCGCAACTGGACGTGAAGCTTTGCCAAATGGTCAAGCTGCTCGACGACGGCACGCCGGTCACCATGTCGAAGCGCGCGGGCCAGTTCGTCACGCTCCGCGACGTGGTCGACCGCGTCGGCAAGGACGTCGTGCGCTTCATCATGCTGACGCGGCGCAACGACGCGCCGCTCGATTTCGACCTCACGCGCGTGACCGAGCAGTCTAAGGACAATCCCGTTTTCTACGTGCAGTACGCCCATGCGCGCATCTGCTCGGTGCTGCGCAATGCGGCCGAGGCGCTGCCCGATGTCGATCGCGCGCCGGACGCGCTGGCCGACGCCCCGCTCGACCCTCTGCGCGATCCGGGCGAGCTCGATCTGATCAAGCGCCTCGCCGCCTGGCCCGGCACCGTCACCGGCGCCGCACTCGCGCATGAGCCCCATCGCATCGCGTTCTATCTTCAAGAGCTTGCGGCGGCCTTCCACCTGCTCTGGAACCGTGGCAACGACGAGCCCTCTCTCCGCTTCATCGACGCCGACGCGCAGGAGCGCACGCGCGCACGGCTCGCATTGATCAGCGCGGTGAAGATGGTTATTTCTGAGGGGCTTCTCCTGTTCGGAGTCGAGCCTGCCGAGGAGATGCGATGAGCGAAGGCACGGGTGACGGGCAGCCCCGCGCCACCAGAGGCGATGATCCCGCGAGCATCGACCAGGGCGACGCCAGACGACGGCGGCCGCCGATGGTGCCGGTCGTCGCGCTGTTGGGCGCGATGGGCGCGGCGAGCATCGCGTGGGCGCTGACCGACCACATCTTCACGACATCGGATGCGACCCTGCCGGTGCCGCTCGTGACCGCCGACGCACGCCCCTTCAAGGTCCGACCCGCCGATCCCGGCGGCATCGAGGTGCCGGACCGCGGCAGGCTGATCTATCAGAGCCTGAGCGAGGGCGAGGCGCCGGTGCCCGACACGGAGCAGCTCCTGCCGCCACCCGAGGAACCGGTGGCACCGCCGGAGCCTGAGGCCATCGCCGACGCGGCGGAGACGCTCGATCGCGTGAGCCCTGCGGCCGGCACTGCCGAGACGCCGGACCGCGCGTCCGACCGGGTCACGGCCGCGCCGGCGCCCGAGGTCGCGCTCGAAGCGCTCCCCGACCCCGCGGGCGGAGCGCCTGCCGCGCGCGCGGACGAGCCGGCGCCGATGCTCGCCGCCCTCGACCCGGCTCCAGCTGAGACGGCCGCCGCGGCCGCGCGAGCGCCGGAGGCGGCACCGCCGCGGCCACGCGCCAAGCCCGTGCGCATCGCAGCCCTTTCACGCGCGACGCGCACAGCCGATGCCGCAACGCGCGCGACCGGGGCGAGCCATCCCTCGGCGCTCTCCGGCCGCTTCCTCGTGCAGCTCGTCGCCTCCCGCTCGGAGCCCGCGGCGCGCGCGGAGTGGCGGCGGTTGAGCGCGAACCAGGGCGCGATCCTCGGACGGCTCAGCCCGATCGTCGTGCGGGCCGACAACAGCGACACCGGCACCTGGTACAGGCTTCGCGCAGGACCGTTCACCAGCCGCGCCGGCGCCGAGGACGTTTGCCGGCGTCTCAAGACCCAGGATGTCGGCTGCTTCGTCGTCGCCAACTGAGCCATAGGCACGCGTGAGCACCAGCAAAAACGGTCCCTCGAGCGCGGTCGTCTTCGGCTGCGCGGGCGCGACGCTCGGCCGGGAAGAGCGGCGCCTGTTCGCCGACGTGCAACCGCTCGGCTTCATCCTGTTCAAACGCAATTGCGAGAACCCGGATCAGCTGCGCACCCTGATCGACGATCTGCGCGCCAGCGTCGGCCGCGCGGACGCGCCGGTTCTGATCGACCAGGAAGGCGGGCGCGTGGTGCGCATGGGCGCGCCCCATTGGCGGGCGCCGCCGGCACCGGCGCGGCTCGGCGCGCTCGCGGTCGAGAGCGAGGCCGCCGCACTGCGCGCGGTCAGGCTCAACGCGCAGCTGATCGCGCATGACCTCGCGGGTGTCGGGATCACGATCAACTGCGCGCCGGTTCTGGATCTTGGGTTCGCCGGCGCCGATCGCGTGGTCGGCGACCGCGCGCTCGGGGCCTCCCCGGCCCTGGTCGCCCAGCTCGGGCGCGCGGCGTGCGAGGGCTTTTTCGCCGGCGCCGTGCTGCCGGTGATCAAGCACATGCCGGGCCACGGTCGCGCAGCGGTAGATAGCCACCTCTCGCTCCCGGTGGTCACCGCCAGCCTTGCGGACCTCGACGCCAATGACTACGTGCCCTTTCGTGCACTCAACGACATGCCGCTCGGGATCACGGCCCATGTTTGCTACACGGCGATCGACCCGGATCGTCCGGCGACCCTCTCGCCCATCGTGATCGCCGATGCCATCAGGGGCGCGATCGGCTTCGACGGACTGCTCTTCACCGACGATCTCTCTATGGGCGCGCTCTCCGGCACGGTCGGGGAGCGGGCGGCCGCCGCGCTGGCCGCGGGTTGCGATGTCGCGCTGCACTGTAATGGCGATTGGGACGAGATGACGGACGTGGCGCGGTCAGTCAAGCCGCTCACCGCCGATGCGTCCATGCGCTATGGCCGTGCGACGGCAATGGTGGAACCGCCGGAACCCTTCGATCCGGTCGGGGCCAGCCGCGCGCTCGCGGAGCTCCTGGGTGAGTGACATTGCCGACTTCATGCTGCAGGCGTCGGTCTGGGTGATCCCGATCTTGTTCGCCATCACCCTGCACGAGGCGGCGCATGGCTGGATGGCGAAGCAGCTCGGCGACACCACGGCCTACGAGCTTGGGCGCGTCACGTTCAACCCACTCAAGCACATCCACCCGTTCGGCACGATCGTGCTGCCGGCGCTCTTGATCCTCTTGAAGGCGCCGTTCGTGTTCGGCTTTGCGAAACCGGTACCGGTCAACCCGGCGCGTCTACGCAACCCGCGCCGCGACATGATTTGGGTCGCCTTGGCCGGCCCGGCCGCGAACATCCTCTTGGCGTGCCTCGCTGCCCTGTTGTTGCATGCGGCGCCCCTTTTTCCCGCGGGCTTCGGCGCCTGGTGGTACCACACCTTCTTTATCGGGATCTTCCTCAACGTCGTACTCGCGGTGTTCAACCTGATCCCGCTGCCGCCGCTCGACGGTGGACGCGTGCTGGTGGGCATCTTGCCGCTCCGCCAAGCGCGGGTCTTTGCACGACTCGAACGGTTTGGCATCGTGGTGCTGTTGGTGCTGCTGATCGTCGTGCCGCTGATCGCCCAGGAGTTCGGGACCTATTTCAGCCCGCTCGCTGAGATCATCTTCCCGCCGGTGCGTGCGATCGTGCAGGTGATCGGCTGGGTGTTCGGCTTGGAGCTACCGCGATTGTGACCCGCGACGAGACGCCATTCGAGGAGGTGCGCGACAATGAGGGCGCGCTGATCCTCGATCTCGACGGCTATGAGGGCCCGCTCGACGTTCTGCTGACCCTCGCGCGCTCGCAGAAGGTCGATCTCGCGCGTATCTCCATCCTGCAGCTGGCCGAGCAATATCTCGCCTTCATCGGCAGTGCGCGCCAGCTGCGCTTGGAGATCGCCGCGGAATATCTGGTGATGGCCGCGTGGCTCGCCTATCTCAAATCCCGCTTGCTGCTGCCCGAGGTGGAGAGCGAGGAGGATGAGCCGTCGGCCGCCGAGATGGCCGAGGCGCTGGCCCACCGGCTGCGCCGGCTCGAGGCCATGCGCGATGTTGCCGGCCGCCTGATGGCGCGCCCGCAGCTCGGGCAGGAGGTGTTCGCGGGTGGCGCGCCGGAGGGCCTCTCGGTCGAGACGACGCCCGTCTATCATGCGAGCCTCTTCGAGCTGCTCGACGCCTATGCCCGCCACCGCACCAAGCGTGCGCCCCGCGCGCTGATCGTCGAAGCCTCGCACTATTACTCGATGGAAAGCGCGTACCGCCGGCTCACAGGCCTGTTGGGCAGCGTGCCGGACTGGGAATCGCTCACACGCTTCCTGCCCGACGAGCAGGGCGACCGCGCGCGTCAACGCTCGGCCCTCGCGAGCACGCTCGCGGCAAGCCTCGAGCTCGCGCGCGAGGGCAAGCTCAGCCTCCGCCAGTCGAAGCCCTTCGGGGCCATCTATCTTCGCCGAAAGGAGCTCGCATGAGTGACATGCCAGCCAGCACGGCCGACCACCCGGCCGCAGCCGCCGACGAGCCGACGGAGGCGGCGGAACGCCGCGCGACGGATCTCAGGGTCCTCGAAGCGTTGATCTTCTCCGCCGACCATCCGCTCGATCGCACCACCCTCGCGGTGCAGGTCCGCTCCACCACCGAGATCGACGACCTGCTAGCCGACCTTGCCGCGCTCTACCGTCATCGCGGCGTCAACCTGATCGAGGTGGCGGGGGGCTTTGCCTTTCGCACCGCGCCCGATCTCGCCGACCGGCTGACCGTGCGCCGCGTGGTGCGCCGCAAGCTCTCGCGCGCTGCGCTCGAGACGCTTGCGATCATCGCCTACCACCAACCCGTCACGCGCGCCGAGATCGAGGAGATCCGCGGCGTCGGCTTGAGCCGCGGCACGCTCGACCTGCTGCTCGAGGCGGAGTGGATCGCGCCGAAGGGCCGCCGTCGCTCGCCGGGGCGGCCGGTCACGTGGGTCACCACCCCTGCCTTTCTCGAGCATTTCGGCCTCGCCTCGCTCGACGACCTGCCGGGCGTCGACGAGCTGAAGGCCGCGGGCCTCCTCGACCTCGCCGACGCCCGCATCGGCGAGCGCGCCGACGACGCCGGCGACGACGTGCTGCCGCTTCCCTTCCCAACCGCTGAAGACACTGCGGACGATGGGGATGATGCGGACGACAATGGCGGCCTCGGCGCAACCGCAACGGACGACACACCCCCCGAGCTCGCCGCGCTGCCGCGCAGCGCTTAAGGCGCGCACACCGGGCGGTGGCGCGCGCCGGCGATCAATCACGTTGTGTGCGCGGTTTCCTGCAACGCCCTTGCGCGCCTGCGCCGAACCTGCGTACCTGTGCCCCCCTGCACATGCGCTGGGGTGGTAGCCTAGGGAGTGCGCGCCGCGCTCTCCACACGGCCGCGCTGCGCAGGCCGCCGCACCTCGGGGCGGCGACGCGCTCGACACGGACAGGGAGCCCGCGCTAGAGTTCCAGCAATGATAATGATTTGCACTTGCAGACGCTCCGGCCAGGCGGCGCGCCTGGCCGATGTGTGTGCGGGGCGCGCGCCGCACGGACCGATCTGACACGCCATGACCTTGCTCGACATCGGCCGCGGAGGATGGCCCCGCGCCCGCTTCCGACGGCCGAGTGGCTGGGCGGTGGCGCCCGTCGTGATGGCGCTGCTCGTCGCGGTGCCGGTCGCCGTCGTGCTCGCCCATGGCGTGTTGCCGTCGAGCGACGTCTGGGGCCACCTGACCGAGACGGTGCTGCCGCACTACCTGATCAACACGATCTGGCTGGTGTTCGGCGTCGGGATCGGCACGTTCGTCCTCGGCGTCGGCACGGCGTGGCTCGTCACGATGTGCTGCTTTCCCGGACGCGCGGTGTTCGAATGGGCGTTGATCGTGCCGCTCGCCATGCCGGCCTACGCGATCGCCTATACCTATGCCGGGCTTCTCGACTATGCCGGGCCCGTGCAATCGGGCTTGCGCGGCTGGTTTGGCTGGCAGCGGACGGACTATTGGTTCCCGGAGATCCGCTCGGTGGGCGGCGCCGCGCTCGTCCTCTCGCTCGTCCTCTACCCTTATGTCTACATGCTGGCGCGCGCGGCGTTCTTGGAGCAATCGGTGTGCGTGCTGGAGATCGGGCGCACGCTCGGCCGCTCGCCCCGGCGCATCTTCACCGAGATCGCGATCCCGCTCGCCCGCCCGGCGATCGCGACCGGCGTGGCGCTGGCTTTGATGGAGACGCTCAGCGATTTCGGCGCGGTGCAGCATTTTGGTGTCGACACCTTCACGACGGGGATCTACCGCACCTGGTTCGGCCTCGGTGACCCGATCGCCGCCACGAAACTCGCCGCAATCCTGCTCGGCTTCGTCTTCGTGTTGATCGCGTTGGAGCGGTTCTCGCGCGGTCGGCGGCGCTATTTCCATACCTCGCGCCGCTACCGCGTGCTGCCGCATTTCGATCTGCGCGGCTGGCGCGCGGTGCTGGCCGCCCTCGCCTGCCTCTTGCCGCTGGCGCTCGGCTTCGGCATCCCGGCGGGCCAGCTCCTCGCATGGGTGGTTGAAGCGGGAGGCGACGGCGCGCTGCGCCTGGGTGGAGCCGCGGCGAACAGCGTGTTGCTGGCCGCGCTCGCCGCGGCGCTCGCCGTCGCCGTGGCGCTCGCCATCGCGTATGGCAAGCGGCTCCGGCCAAGCGCCGTCGCACGCGGTGCCGCGCGCCTCGCCGCCCTCGGCTATGCCGTGCCGGGCTCGGTGATCGCGGTCGGCGTGCTTATCCCCCTCGCCTGGCTGGACCGCGGCCTCAACGCCTGGCTCAACGATGCCCTCGGCGTCACCATCGGCCTCCTCTTCAGCGGCACCATCATCGCGCTCATCTTCGCCTATCTGGTGCGCTTCCTCGCGGTCTCGCTGAACACGGTCGAGGCGAGCCTCGCCAAGGTGACGCCGGCCGTGGACGGCGCCGCCCGCACGCTCGGCGCCCGGCCGACACGCACCGTGATGCAGGTTCATGTGCCGATGATTGCGAGCAGCCTGCTGACCGCGGGCCTCCTGGTGTTCGTCGACGTCATGAAGGAGCTGCCCGCGACGCTGATCCTGCGCCCCTTCAATTTCGACACCCTCGCCATTCAGGCCTTCGAGCGCGCCTCCGACGAGCAGCTCGCCGCGGCGGCCACACCGGCGCTCACGATTGTCGCCGTCGGCCTCGTCCCGGTTATTCTCTTGAGCCTCGCGATTTCGCGGGCGCGTCCGGGGTGGGCGACCATCACGAGCCAGGCGACCTGAACGATTATGTCCAAGCCAAACGCTCCCACCAAAGCCGGCCTCGTGCTGGAGGGCATCGAGCACAGCTATGAGCGCCTGCCGGTGGTGCGCGGCCTCGACCTCGCGGTCGGCTCGGGCGAGATCGTGTGCCTGCTCGGCCCGTCGGGCTGCGGCAAGACCACGACACTGCGCATCGCGGCCGGTCTCGAGCGACAGAGCGCCGGGCGCGTCTGGATCGGCGGGCGCGAGGTGGCGGGGGACGGCGTGTTTCTGGCGCCCGAGGACCGCCGGGTCGGCCTCATGTTCCAGGACTATGCGCTCTTTCCGCATCTGCGCGTGATCGACAATGTCGCGTTCGGCCTCGTCGGGCGCGACCGCAGCGCGCGACGGTTGAGCGCCGAGGCGCTGCTTGCCCGCCTCGACCTCGGCCACCTTGCCGACGCCTATCCGCACACGCTCTCCGGCGGTGAGCAGCAACGCGTCGCCCTCGCACGTGCGCTGGCGCCGCACCCGGACGCGATGCTACTGGACGAACCCTTTTCCGGCCTCGATCAAGCCCTGCGCGAACGTGTGCGCGACGACACCGCGCGGCTCCTCAAGGAGGAGGGCGTGCCGACGCTTCTCGTCACCCACGACGCCGACGAGGCGCTGCTCATCGCCGACCGCATCGCTTTGATGCGCGCCGGCGAAATCGTGCAAGCTGGCGCGCCGCGCGCGCTTTACCTGCGGCCGGCGAGCCCCTTCGTGGCACGTTTCTTCGGCGCGCCGATGATCTTCGATGGCCGCGCCCGCGGCGGCCGGGTGGAAACGCCGATCGGCGCCGTCCCGACCGGGGCGAGCGAGGGCTGCGCCGTGCGGGTCTTTTCCCGCCCCGACGGCGTTTCGGTTGCGCCGGCGGATGCGCCCGGCACGGAAGGCTGGGTGCCCGCCAGTATCGTGGAGAGCCGGTTGCTCGGCGTGACCAGCCTGCTGACGGTCATCCCGGATGGCACCGATTTGCGCTTAACCATTCGGGCAGTTGACAGAATCGTGCCTCAGGGGACGCAGCGCGTGCGCATTCAGCTTGACCCCAGCCGCACTTTTGTGTTCCCTGCTAGCCAAGACTTGTAATCGAAGGCGGCGGGGCGCGATGCGAGTTTGCAGCGGGCACGGCTGATGGCGCCCTCTGCCATCGATTCAATTTGGAGACGGGAGTCACAGAATGGGTATTTCAATCTGGCAGATCCTGTTGATCGTCTTGGTTGTCGTGCTCCTGTTCGGAGCCGGCAAGCTGCCGCGGCTCATGGGCGATTTCGCGAAGGGTATCAAGAGCTTCAAATCCGGCATGCGGGAGGGTGAAACAGCGCCGCCTGCCCAGTCGGCGAGCCCTGCGGAAACCCCCGAGGAGCCCAAGGTCATCGATCAGGATCACGCCACCACCGTTGACGCCACAACGGTCAAGAAGGACGAAGCCGCGAAAGGCTAAGCGCACCGAGCGGCTGTACAACAGGGAGAACGCCCGCGTGGCGGGCGGGCCGAGACATGTTCGATTTGGGGTGGCAAGAGCTCCTCATCATCCTGCTGATCGCGGTCTTGATCGTCGGCCCGAAGGATTTGCCGCGCGTCGTGCGCACGGCCGGCCAGTGGATGGGCAAGGCGCGCGCCTACGCGCGTGATTTCCAGCGCACGATCGAGGAAGCCGCCGACGTCACCGAGATCGACGCCGTGCGGAAGGAGATCGAGGAAGCCAACAAAGAGCTCGCGAGCGCGCGGCGCGACGTGACGGCAAGCACCGAGGAAACGGTGCGCGAGGTCAACGAAGAGCTCGAGATGGCGGAGCGCGGCGTCAAGCCGGCGAGCGCGGGCGCGGTCTCCCCCGCCCCGACGGCTGCCGCGAACCCGGCGAGCCCCTCGGCATCGAACGGCACCGGCGGACCCATCGAGCCGCCGCAAGCGCCCGCCTCCGACAACGCGCCGAGCGGCGGCACGGGAACGCAAGCCGCCACGGGCAGCGAGGAGGAGCCGAAGACCCCACCGAACCAACCGGCGAGCGCTTAAGGCGGTGGTCGATAGCGTCGAACAATCGCGGGCACCGCTGATCGACCACCTGGTCGAGCTGCGGCGCCGCATCGGCATCGCGATGATCGGCATCGTGATCGCGTTCCTCGGCTGCTGGTACGTCGCAGACGACATCTTTAATTTCCTGGTCGAGCCGCTGCGGGTTGTGCTGCTGAACGAGGGCTACGAGCACACCTCGCTCGTCTACACCCACCTGCTCGAGGCCTTCTTCACGCAACTCAAGATCGCGTTTTGGGGCGCCTTCTTCGTCGCCTTCCCGCTGATCTCGATTCAGTTCTGGCTGTTCGTCGCCCCCGGCCTCTACCGCAACGAAAAGAAGGCGGTGCTACCCTTCCTGTTCGTCACCCCGATCCTGTTTTTCGCGGGCGGCGCGCTGGTTTACTACTTCATCTTCCCGCAGGCCTTCCGCTTCTTCATCTCGTTCCAGCATGGCGCGGAAGTGAACGAGCTCGGCCTCGAGCTGTTGCCGAAGATCGGCGAATATCTTTCGCTCGTGATGAAGCTGATCTTCGCCTTCGGCATCGCCTTCCAGCTGCCGGTTCTGCTCACCCTGCTGGGACGCGCGGGCATGGCGACCTCGGCCGGCCTCCGGCGCAAGCGGAAATACGCGATCGTCATCGTGTTCATCGCGGCCGCCATCCTCACACCGCCCGACCTCTTCAGCCAGGTCGGCCTCGGCATCCCGCTGATCGCGCTCTACGAGCTCTCGATCCTCTCGGTGAGCCTGATCGAGAAGAAGCGGGCGAAAAAGCAAGCCGAGGAAGAGGCGTACTATGAGGAGCTCGACGAGCTTCTCAACGACCACGAAGACAGCGAAGAAACCGATTTCAACTACGGTCGCTAGTCTCTCCCCCTGCTAGAGTCGCGCTGGCGGAGTTCTTCCGGCCCAAGGTAATCCTTGGATCGAAGATCATTCGACTTCCGCGACGTTTGCGGCTACAAGCGCGGTCTGATGTTTAACCTCAAATGGATTCGCGAGCATCCCGATGCCTTCGATGCCGGGCTCGCGCGGCGGGGGCTTGAACCCACCGCCGCGCAAGTGCTCGAGCGCGATGCGGCGCGCCGGAAGCTTCAGACCGAGTTTCAGGATGTTCAGAAACGGCGCAACGCGCTTTCCAAGGAGATCGGCGCGGCGAAGGGCCGCGGCGAGGATGCGGACGAGTTGATCCGCGAGGTCGCGGGCCTCAAGGATCAGGCGCAGGAGTTGGAGAAGCGCGACCGCGAGGCCGCCGCCGCGCTGGAAAAGACCCTGTGCGGCCTGCCCAACCTGCCGGACGACGCGGTGCCGGACGGCCTCGACGAAAGCACCAACGTCGAGCTTCGGCAGTGGGGCACGCCGGCCGCGGTCGACGGCGAGGCGAAGCAGCATTTCGAGATCGGCGAGGCGCTCGGGCTGATGGACTTCGAGCGCGCCTCGAAGCTCTCCGGCGCGCGCTTCGTGGTGCTCTCGGGCCAACTCGCGCGCCTCGAGCGCGCGCTTGCGGCCTTCATGCTCGATATCCATACGCGCGAGTTCGGCTATACCGAGGTTGCGCCGCCTTTCCTGGTGCGCGAGCAAACCGCCTATGGCACCGGCAACCTGCCCAAGTTCGCCGAGGATCTGTTCCAGACCACCGACGGCTATTGGCTGATCCCGACCGCCGAGATGCCGCTCACCAATCTTGTGGCCGGTGAGATTTTGGACGCTGCCGACCTGCCGCTCCGCTTCACCGCCTACACCCCCTGCTTCCGCGCCGAGGCCGGTGCCGCCGGCAAGGACACGCGCGGGATGATCCGTCAGCACCAGTTCTCGAAGGTCGAGCTCGTCAGCATCACGACGCCCGAGGCCTCCGACGACGAGCACGAGCGCATGACCGCCTGCGCGGAGGAGATTCTGCGCCGCCTCGACCTGCACTATCGCGTCGTGCTCCTGAGCGCCGGCGACATGGGCTTTTCCGCGCGCAAGACCTACGACCTCGAGGTCTGGCTGCCGGGGCAAGGCCTGTTCCGCGAAATCTCGAGCTGCTCGAACTGCGGCGCCTTCCAGGCTCGGCGCATGAATGCGCGCTACCGGCAGGCGGGCGGATCGCAGACCGATTTCGTGCACACGTTGAACGGCTCGGGCCTGGCCGTGGGCCGCACGCTGGTCGCCGTGCTCGAGACCTACCAGAACCCCGACGGCAGCGTCACCGTGCCCGAGGCGCTCCGGCCCCACCTCGGCGGCGCGGAGGCGATCGGCTAGATGCGCATCCTCGTCTCCAATGACGACGGGATCCATGCGCCCGGTATCAAGGTGCTCGAGCGCGCCGCGCGCAAGCTTACGAACGATGTCTGGATCGTCGCGCCCGAGACCGAGCAGAGCGCGGCCTCGCACTCACTGACGCTGCATCGCCCGCTCCGCCTGCGCCGCCTCGCGCGGCGGCGCTTTGCCGTCAACGGCACGCCGACCGACTGCATCTACCTCGCGCTGAACAAGATCCTGGCGTCCGGACCGCCCGACCTCGTGCTCTCCGGCGTCAACAACGGCTCCAACGTCGGCGAGGATGTCACTTATTCGGGCACGATCGCCGCCGCGATGGAGGCGACGCTGCTCGGCGTGCCGGCCATGGCGTTCAGCCAAGCCTACGACAATGGCGAGCGCGTGAAATGGGCGACGGCCGAGCGCTGGACGCCGCGCGTCGTGCGTGCGCTGCTCAACGAAGGGTGGCCCGAGCGCGTGCTCATCAACGTCAACTTTCCGGACGTTCCGGCCACCAGGGTTCAGGGCATCCGCGCGGTGCGCCAGGGCCTGCACGAGGTCGGCGACAGCTTCGAGGAGCGCATCGACCCGCGCGGCCGCACCTATTATTGGGTCGCTGCAGCCCCACCGTTCGAGGATCTCGGTGGCCGCGGCACCGATCTGCGCGCGACCAACGAAGGCTACATCTCGGTGACGCCGCTCCACCTCGACCTCACACACCGTGCGACACTCCGCGCGCTGCGAAAGGCCTTCCCGTGACCGACCAGGCCACCGACGACGCGCGCAAGATCCGGCTCGTGATGGAGCTGCGCCGGCTCGGCTTTGCCGACACCGCCGTGCTGTCGGCGATCGAGCGCGTGCCGCGGCATGTCTTCGTGCCGCAGGCGTTTCAGGACCAGGCCTACGAGAACATCGCGCTTCCGATCGATGCCGGCCAGACCATCAGCCAGCCCTCGGTGGTCGCCGCGATGATCTCCGCGCTCGCAGTGGGCCCGCGCATGAAGGTGCTCGAGGTCGGCACCGGCTCGGGCTATCAGGCGGCCGTGCTCTCCCATCTCTGCCGACGCGTCTACACGGTCGAGCGCCATCGCACCCTCGGGCTCGCCGCCGAGAAACGCTTTCGCGCGCTCCGCATCCCCAACATCGTGCCGCAGGTCGGTGACGGCACCGTCGGCTGGCCGGCGCAGGCGCCGTTTCACCGCATCATCGTGGCCGCGGCCGGCGACGATGTGCCGGAGGCCCTCGTCGCCCAGCTCGGCGACGGTGGTGTGCTGGTCGCACCCGTGACCGGGAGCGGCGGCGGCGAGATCGTGCGCCTGACACGCACAGGCGACACCGTCGCGCGCGAGACGCTGATGGCGGCGCGGTTCGTGCCGCTGGTGTCGGACGAGCGCCCGGCCGCGCGGAGCGCCTAGCCGTGCGCCCGCGGATCATGCGCCGATGGCGCGCCGCGGCGCTCGGGATCGCCGGCGCGGCGCTCTTGCTCGGTGCCTGCACGCAGAAACCCGCGCCGGTCGAGCTCAACCAACCGGCGCAGCAGCCGCAGGCCGAGGCGCCGCCGCCGGTCTCCGACGGCACGCGCGCCAAGATGCGCGTCGTGGCGGCGCCCCCACCCGAGGTGAGCGTGAGCACGCTCTCCGAGAGCCCGTTGCCTGCGCCGGGCACCGCGGCCGCAGCCGCCGCGGATGCACCGGCCTTTCGTCCCCTGCGCAAGCCGCGCACCGTGCGGAGCCGCGCGATTGCCGCCGCGCCGTTCGTCGTGATCGTCGGCAGCGGTGACACGGTCTATGCCATCGCACGCCGGCACGACAGCTCGCCCCGCGCGATCATCGAGCTCAACGGCCTCGCGGCGCCCTACCAGCTGCAAATCGGCCAGCGGCTGCGCCTCCCCTCGGCGCGCTTTCACGAGGTTGCGGACGGCGAGACGCTCTACGGCATCTCGCGGCGCTACGGCGTCGCGATGAACCAGCTGGTGCGCGCGAACGACATCCCGGCGCCCTACCGCGTCCAAGCCGGGACGCGCCTTCGCGTGCCGGCCCAAACAACCGGTCCGCGGCGGGATGCGGCCCCGGCGCCCGTGGAAACGGTGCGCGCGGACGCACGCGTGTTGCCGCCGAGCCCGCCGCCCCGCAGCGGGCAACCCTTCCTGTGGCCGGTCGATGGCGAGATCATCTCGCGGTTCGGCCCGAAACCCGGTGGCCTCCACAATGACGGCATCAACATTGCGGTGCCGCTCGGCACGCCCGTGCGCGCTGCCGAGGATGGCGTCGTCGCCTACGCCGGCAACGAGCTACGCGGCTATGGCAACCTCGTCCTGATCCGCCACGCCGACGGCTGGATGACGGCCTATGCGCACAACGAAACGCTGCTGGTGGACCGCGGCGACCTGGTCAGGCGCGGCCAAACCATCTCGCACGCCGGCAGGAGCGGCCGCGTCTCCCGCCCGCAAGCCCATTTCGAAATCCGCCGCAACGGCGACCCCCGCGACCCGCTCACCCTGCTCGCGCGGAATTGAGACGGCGCGGCTGGCGCTGGCGCGCCGGGCGGCACTGGTAAACGCACAGACGTTCCCTTCGTCCTCGGGCTCGACCCGAGAGCCAATGCACACCGACGGTCGGGAGCCTGCTGGATCCGTGTTCCTGGATCCGCGGGTCAAGCCCGCGGATGACGAGTTGGCGGATGCCGAGCACCCCGTCGGCGCGCGGCGGTAACGGCCTCACCCTCGCCCCTTCGTGCTCGAGCGCGATCGCGCCGATGCGGGCGGAACGCGCAGCGGTGCCGGCTAATCTGACACCGCTTCCATAAGCCCGGCGGGCGTCACGATGCCCAAGTGGTCGAACGGGCCGAGCGCGAGCAGGTCGCCATCGCCGCTCACCAGGCAATCGGCCTGAGCGGCGAGCGCCGTCTCGATGAACTTGTCGTCGTCCGGGTCGGCGCAGACTTGGAGTGCTCCCGTGATTGTTATCCATTCCGCGACGGCATGGAGGTCCGCCAGTAGCGCCCGCCTGCGCTCCTGGCTCACATACCGATCGAATTTCGGTTTCTGGAAGCGGCTCGCCAGCTCGTCGAATGTCGCGTCGGAGAAGATCAGAACGCCATGGTCTAGAATCCAGTGGAGGACCTGAAGCGGCGTGCCGCGGGTCAAAAAGGCGCTGATCAGGACGTTGGTGTCGAGAACCGCGCGCTCAGCTCTCGTCGCTTAGGAGCTGATCCAGCACATCCTCGGTCATGCCCGCCGCCGCGGCGTCCTGTTGCGTTTGCTCGAGGGTGGCAAGCAACCGCCGTCGCGCCGCGGATGCGCTCATAGTCCTTGACGGACAACACGATCGCGGCCGGCCTCCCCTTCTTGGTGACCGTGACGGGCTCGCGCTGCGCCGTATCCACAAGCTGGCCAAACCGGTTCTTCGCGTCGAGAGCGGAGATCGTTCTCATATGGCTGTTATAGCTGTTATGGCTGAGATTCCAATGAGACGGAGCGATCAGTCAGCGAGAATGGCCGACACCTCGCCTTCGGCGATCAACCTCATGTCCCTCAGAAAAAACCTGCCGCCTACACGAAACCGCCGTAGCACGAGGTCCCGATACAAGAACGCGATCGGGATTTCCACGGTTTGCCCCGGGGCAACTGACCCGACCTCGTGCAGATAGAGGCGGCAGTCGAAGAGTTCGCCCTCGAGAGAGAAGATGCAGCCGAGAAATTCGGGCGGGGTCGGACCGGCGCGCCCGCCCTCTGCGAAAAAGTGAACTCTTGCACGGATATCGCCACCGGGTCGCATCATGGCGTCGCTGATACGAGCCACTCCCAACTTGCCTGGCGTTCGGGTTTCGCATACGCCTGGCTCACACGCACCGACTACCTATCTCGCTGCCCGAAGCGCGCGCCGCTAATACCGCCCCACCGTAAGCCCGCCGTCGACGATGATGGTCTGGCCGGAGACGTAGCGGGCACCCTCGGAGCAGAGGAAGAGGATCACGTCGGCGATGTCGTCGGCCTCCCCGTAGCGGCCGAGCGGGATGTAGGCCGACGCCGCCTCGAGGCCCGCGAGGCCGACCGAGTGCACGGTCGAGAGCGCCTGCGCGGTCTTGATGAAGCCCGGCGCGATGCCGTTGACGCGGATGCCGTCGCCGCCGAGGTCGCAGGCGAGCCCGCGCACCAGGCCAACCACGCCCGACTTCGCGGCGTTGTATTGCACGTGGTCGTGCCAGCCATAGGTCGTGCCCATCACCGAGGAGACCGCGACGACCGCGCCCTTCTTGGCCTGGCGCATGGCGGGCGACGCGGCGCGGCAGACACGGAAGACGCCGCTCAGATCGACGTCGAGCGTGTGCGCCCACTTCTCGTCGCTCATCTCGTCGAGCAGCACCTTGTGCGCGATGCCCGCGTTTGCGACCACCGCGTCGAGCGCGCCCGTCTCCGCCTCGGCCGCCGCGACGACGGCATCGACATTGGCGGTGTCGGTGACATCGAGGCGCTGAAAGCCGGCGCTGCCGCCCGCCGCCTCGATCGCCCCGACCGTGCCCTGGCCCTCCTCCTCGAGGATGTCGGTGACGTGGACGTGGTAGCCCGCCTTGGCGAAGGCGAGCGCCGTCGCTTCACCGATGCCGATGCCGGCGCCCGTGATCAAAACCGATGGCTTGCTCATCGCTCTCCTCCTCCCGCGCAGCCTAGAGCGGCTTCGGGTCCATGAAGCGACGCAGCACGTTGCCGGTGATCTTCGAGACGTTGTTCTTGTAGTTGTTGTGCGCCAGGCTGCCGCACCAGGCGATCGAGCTGGTCGAGAACACGCCGCCGCCACTCGTGGTCTTGAAATAGGTCATGTCCGCGCGCACGAAGGGGTGCTCCTGGCCGCCGAGATCGGGCTGGTTGACCAGGATCTCCTCGGTCACCACGAGGTAGATGTCGGTGTGATCCTCCGAGGAGGCGAGCAGGTAGGTGTTGGTCGGCGTGCCGAGATCGTGATCCGCACGATCGAGCTCGAGGCCGGCGGCGGCACCCCCGATCAGCCCGAAGTCGCCGATGCGCTCGTCCTTGCCGACGCCCTTGAAGATCCACGCGACCTCCGGCTTGAAGCTGTCGGGCTTGCGCACATAGTAGGAGGAGATGTCGAAGCCCTGCGCGGTGAAGCCGGTGCCCGCGAGCTCCTGCGGCGGGCGGCCGTTGCGCCGCCAGAGCCCGCCATACTCGCCCGTGAACGAGTGGTAGTACTCGCCCGGCACGGCGGCCCAGGTGCGGATACCATCCTCCGCGCGGCGCACCTCGATGCAGCCCGGCACCTCGGTGTGATAGGCGATACGCCAGTAGAAGCCGTTGGCGCCGAGATACATCAGCCGGCCGCCGGCGCGCGTGTAGGTGTGCAGCGCATCGAGGGTCTCTTTGGTGTGATACTCGGGGTGCGTGCCGGTCATGACCACGTTGTATTTCTCGATCAGCGAGAGGCCCTCGTAGTGCAGGTCCTCGTCGGTCACGACGTCGAAGTCGATGCCCATCGCCTCGAGCCAATCGGTGAGGTGGGTGTCGGCGTTGAACTGCCAGAGCGTCGATTCCGTGCCGCCGATCCAGGAGAGGCATTTCGGCCGCATGTTGAGGATCGGGCGGAGCCTGGATGAGTAGCAGACGCCGCTCCCGTCCGAATGGGAATCGTAGAGCGAGCCGCCATATTCGCGGTGCAGGTTGCGGTGCAGGTCCTGCTTGCCGAGCACGACGAGCCGGCCGGCGAGCAGCTGGCCGACGCCGGCATCGGTGTTCATGTGCTCGTTCGCATAAGCCATGTAGCTCTGCGTCGGCAGCAGGAAGCAGGCCTTGGCGGTGACCGTGCCGCGCGGCGGGCGCACCGCGAAGGGGATGTGATCCTCGCCGTCCTTGGTGCGCAGACGGAGCGCATAGAGCCCGCTCTTCAAGCGGTTCGGCACGGTCAGCGAAACGTCGACCTCCCAACGCGCGTCATAAAGGTCGTCGTCGTGGAAATGGATCGCGCCATATTGCCCGGGCGCGTTCTGCCAGTTCATCTCCGCGCCATCCCAGTTCCAACCGGTCATCGCGCGCGCCGGCATGTTCACGGTCTCGCCGTGCAGCCGGTTTTCGGAGCGGTCGGTGACGCGGATGCTCGTAATGTCGGCCGAGAAATCCCAGGCGGCGACCACGTCGTTCACGAGCGCGCCGTTGGGCGGCCAGCTCTTCAGCGCCTCGCGCTCGGCCTCGTTGAGCACGCGATTGGCGATCCGCGGGCTGTCGATCTTGCCGTTGAGGAAGCCCGTGCAGACGGTGCGCCCCTTGTCGACCTTGGTGAAATAGGCACCCATCGTGACGACCGGCGCGTCATGCTGCGCGACCCGACCGCTGAGCTTCGACTTGGTACGGACGGTCTTCGCCTTCATGCCGCCGGGATCGGTCACCAGCGGCTCTTGGACCAGGGTCACGGCCTTGGTGTCAGCATCGTAGGAGGCGGCCACGAAATACCAGCGCCGCGAGATCAGCGGCACGCCGGTCTTGATGATCTCGAACTTGTTCTTGCCGTTGCCGAGCGCCAGCGCCAGCGAGCCGTCTTGCTTTGTGATGATGAGCGCGGCTCCGGCCTTATCCTTGTCGCGCCAGTTGGAGATGATCGCCTGGGTCTCCCCCTTCTCCGGCGTGGTCGGCCAGATGAACGCCTGGAAGGTGAAGCTCTTCAGCGCTTGGAACTGCGGCCCGTTCGGAACCTCGACGAAGGAGCCGGCGTAGCAAATCTGCTTGCGTCCCTTGTAGGTGCCGCTCGCGGGCGTGCGGACCACCTTCTCCTTGAAGCCCGGCCCTTCGGGGTTCTCGTCGCCGCAGATGATGCGCACGACGTCGGCCTTGTAGGATTTCTCATCGCAGCTGACCATGAAGTTGATGGTCTCGCCCGGGCAGGCGCTGAAGCGATCGGCATAGCCGGTGATATTCATCATGAAATTGTCTCCCGTGCCGCGCGGTGGACCCGCGGGCTTCGCGACTGGCTCGGCCTGGTGCGGCCTCGTTAGGCGGGTAGGTTCTTGCCGGTGTACTGCTTCCACCGAAGGCGGAAGACATGGCGCTCCGCCTCATCAAGGTCGGTGAACACCTTGTTGAGAAGCTTGACCGGCTTGCCGCGCACGCCGGAGAACTGCGCGAGACGCCATTCGCGCCCCGGCTTGGTGCACACGAGGCAGTGCTTGTTCTCGAGGCTCGCGCCCCGCATCGTGTTCAAGACCCGCTGCAGCTCGGGGCTGTGGTGACCGACCGGCCGCTCCATGAACTCGGCGACGACCTCCAGGTCCTTCTCCGTGATTTCGTATGCCATCGTTGCTCCCTCCAGCCCCCGTGTGCGCCGCCGGCCGGGGCCCCGTTTCAGCGGCAGGCCGATTACAACGCGATGTCGAAGCTGAGACAACACCGTTCACGCGGCCGCACGCGGCACTGGCGCCATCCGATAGCCTCTTGTGCATGAGTATGGCATTAAGTTAATTGATCGAGTTAATTTACCATTTTGTTGCAACGGTAAATAATTTACTTCGTTTTCTCTTTGATTTTTCCGAAATTTTTTTGTACTGTCGCGTGGAGTCAAATAATTGCCGTTTGAAGAACGGCGTTGCGGAACAATTTCGGGAGGAGGCGATATGGTCGCGCAAGCGCAAGCCACGCGCGTTGAGACGGAGGACCCTGCGGCGCCCCGCGGTGTGCGCTTCGATCACGGCGCGACCAAGCTCTCGGTGACGGCGGAGCCCTATCGGTGCCCGGCTTTCGACGCCGGCCCCCAGCGGCCGCGCGCCACGGAAAGAGCGGCGACGTCCTAGACCAAAGGGTCAAACGCGCGGCGATTATGCGAACGCGCGACGGCCCGCGGCAAGAAAAAGGGACGGACAATCGAAACGCCCGGGTGCCTTGCATCCGGGCGTTTCATTGTTCGCCGATCCGTCACGACGGGTCAGCCCAGCACCTCGCCCGCGCGGTTGGTGAAGCGCACGGCGCCGTCGGTCTTCTCGTAGAGAATATCGTCATCGGGATAGACGCCGCGCTCGCGCGGCGCGCGGCCGCCGATCTCCAGGTAGAGCGCGTCCGCGTCGGAGCGGTTCACCAGGTGATGGCCGTTCTGCACACCCGCCTTGAACGCAGCCGCATCGCCCGGGCGCAAGGTCACGGGGCCATCGTCCTCGATCAGCACGAGCTCGCCCTCGACGACATAGATGAACTCGTCCTCGGCCTCGTGCCAGTGGCGGAGCGCCGAGGCCGCCCCGGGCGGCAGGCGCGTCAGGTTGACGCCGAACTGGTCGAGCCCACCGGCGTCGCCGAGCGCGCGCTTGGCGCGTTTCGCCACCACCGCGTCGAACGGTGCGGGATAGATGCCGCCGACCCGCTCGGGCACGGCGTCGATCTCGATCTTGGGCATACGCGCGCTCCCCTCCTTCTTCTTTTCGGGCGGGCGCGTCCTGGCTGGACGAACGGCCCCTCTACGCCGCGCCCGCGTCCTCGCGACGGGCCAAGGATTCCTCGTGCTGCTCGCGTGCGGCCTGCCGCATCGCCTTCTGCAACTTCTCGAACGCCCGCGCCTCGATCTGGCGCACGCGCTCGCGCGAGATGCCGTATTCCTGGCTGAGCTGCTCCAGGGTCGACGGCTCCTCCTTGAGCCGGCGCTCGAACAGAATGTGCTTCTCGCGCTCGTTGAGCACGTCGAGCGAGGCCTCGAACAGCGCGCGCCGATGGGCGAGCTCGCTCTCCTCAGCGAACACGGTCTCGTGATCCTCGCCCGGATCGACCAGCCAATCCTGCCACTCGCCGCCGCTCTCCTCCCGCACCGGGGTGTTGAGCGATTGGTCCGGCCCGATCATCCGCCGGTTCATCGAGATCACGTCGTTCTCGGAGACGTTGAGCGCGTTCGCGATGTGGGCGACGTGCTCGGGCGAAAGATCGCCGTCATCGATCGCCTCGATTTGGCCCTTGAGGCGGCGCAGATTGAAGAAGAGCTTCTTCTGGGCCGCCGTCGTGCCCATCTTCACGAGCGACCAGGAGTGCAGGATGTATTCCTGAATCGAGGCGCGGATCCACCACATCGCGTAGGTGGCGAGCCGAAAGCCGCGATCGGGATCGAAGCGCTTCACTGCCTGCATCAGGCCGACATTGCCCTCCGAGATCAACTCACCGACCGGGAGGCCGTAGCCGCGATAGCCCATGGCGATCTTGGCGACGAGGCGCAGATGGCTCGTCACGAGCTGATGGGCGGCATCCGCGTCGTCATGCTCACGCCACCGTTTGGCGAGCATGAACTCCTGCTCCGCCTCGAGCATCGGAAAGCGCCGGATCTCGCGGAGGTAGCGCGAGACGCCGCTCTCGTCGCCGATTGCTGGAAGCGGTGTGGTGCCAGCCATGGCCTTCGGTCCTTCGGTTGCCCCGGACGGTCTTCCACGCGCGTCCGACCCACATGGGAGGCGGTCGTGCGTCAAGAACTCGTTAATACCATGATCATGTAAGGATGCATCTGCACGGATTCAAGAGGTGATCGTCGGGGGCCCGGGCGCCGTATCGCCCCCGTCTCCAACACGAAGCAACCTCTCAAGATCAGACGGCAATGCACTCTCAAAACGGCATAATTCGCCGCTCACCGGATGCGTAAAACGGAGCCGAAACGCGTGCAGGGCCTGGCGCTGGCAGGACGCGAGGGCCGCCGCCTCGTCCTCTGTGAGGCGACCGCGCCCGCGGACGCCGCCATAAAGCGCATCACCGACGACTGGATGCCCCCGCGACGCCATGTGGACGCGGATCTGGTGGGTGCGCCCGGAGGCGAGGTCACAGCGCACCAGGCTCCAAGCCTCCCCGAGCGGGCGGATCAGGCGATAGCGCGTCAACGCCGGCTTTCCGCCCGCCTGGACCACCGCCATCTTTTTGCGGTTGCGCGGGCTTCGCCCGATGGCCCCGGATATCTCGCCCTGGGCCGGGCTGGGGCGGCCCCAGACGATCGCCAAATAGGCCCGGCTCAACGCGCGGGCCGCGAACTGATCGGCAAGCCCGCGGTGCGCCACGTCGTGCTTGGCCGCGACGAGGAGGCCGCTCGTATCCTTGTCGAGCCGATGCACGATGCCGGGTCGGCGTACACCGCCGATCCCCGAGAGGGTCGCGCCGCAATGGGCGATCAGCGCATTGACCAACGTGTGCGCACGATGGCCGGGCGCCGGGTGCACCACGAGGCCGGCCGGCTTGTCGACGACGATGACGTCGTCGTCCTCGTAAACGATCGCGAGCGGGATCGCCTCACCACGCGGCGTCTCATCCGCGGGCGGCGGCACCCGCACGGTGATGTCTTGGCCTCGTTTGACCCGGTATGAGGGCTCCGCTATCGTCTCGCCGCCAATCGAGACCCGACCGTCCTCGATCAACGCCTTGAGCCGTGTGCGCGAGAGCGCGGGCAGCCCGTCGGCCAAGCAACGGTCGAGACGCGCTTGGTCGTGCTGCGCGGCCACGCGCACGCGGTGGTGTGTCTCAGAAATATCGCTCACGGCCAACGCGGGACATGATCACCTATCTCAAGATTATCGTCATCTCCCTCGGCGTGCTGATCGCAGCCGGTGTCGCCGTGATCGGCTACAAGCTCGCCGAGGGCACGGGCGAGCTCGCGGAGGCGGTCGCCGAGAACGAGGCCGCCGACGCCGAGGCCAAGGACGAACCGGCGGCGGCCCCCGCGGCACCGCCGGTCGTGCCGCGGCAGGTGAGCGACCTCGGCCTGCCCGAGGGCGCGCGCGTGCTCTCGATGACGACCACCCGCGACCGGCTGGTGCTGAACGTCCGCGTGCCCGAGGCGGGCGAGCGCATCATCATCGTCGACCTCGCGAGCGGCGGCGTGATCGGCTCGATCGCGCTCGAGGCGCCGCGCGTGGGCGGGCCGTGACCGGCGCGGCAGTGAACGGCGGGGCGGTGCACCTGGCGCCGGACCATCTCGCCGAGATCGAGGCAGCAGCCGAGGCGGCCTATCCGGAGGAAGCCTGCGGCCTCTTGATCGGGGCGAGCGATCCGGCGCGCGGGCATTGGGTGAACGCCATCGCGCCCTCCAAGAACGTGGCGCGGCCGCCGCGCACGCGCCGCTTCGAGGTCGACCCGGTGCTGCGGATCGAACTCGAGCGCCGCTTGCGCGATGCGCCGGAGGCGGTGATCGGCGTCTACCATTCGCACCCCGACGGCCCCGCCGTCCCCTCCGAGACCGACACGAAGATGATCTTCGACCTCGCGCTCGTCTGGCTCATCACAGCGGTCGCCGACGGCATCGCCACCGAGACCACGGCGCACGTCCCGAAGCCGGACCGCAGCGGCTTCGCGCCCGTCGCTTTGTATATAAAGGACGCCCCATGAACACCGAAATCGAGAGCGCACGGGATTTCCGGAGCGACAATGTGGCGAGCGTGGCGCCCGCCATTCTCGATGCGATCGTCGCGGCGGGCCGCTCCAACGCCGGGGCCTATGGCGACGATGCGCTGAGCACCGGCCTCGACGAGGCGTTTTCGGCTTTGTTCGAAACGCCGGTGCGGGTGTTCCCGGCGGTGACCGGTACGGCCGCAAACGCGCTCGCCGTCTCCCCGTTCACCCCACCCTATGGTGTGATCTATGCCGCCGAGGGCGCGCATATCGCGGTCGACGAGTGCGGCGCGCCCGAGCTGATGACCGGCGGCGCCAAGGTGCAGACGCTGCCCGCGCCCGACGGCAAGCTCGACCCGGCCACGCTCGACGCCGCGCTCCGCAGTGCGGGCCGCGGCGAGGTGCATTGGCCACAACCCGCGCTGCTCAGCCTGACGCAGGCGACCGAGCAAGGCGCCGTCTATGGTGCGGACGAGATCGCCGCGCTCACCGCGGTCGCCAAGCGCCACACGCTCGCCGTCCACATGGACGGCGCGCGCTTTGCCAATGCGGTGGTCGCGAGCGGTGCGAGCCCGTCGGCGCTCACGTGGCAGGCCGGTGTGGACGTGCTCTCCTTCGGCGCGACCAAGAACGGCGGGTTCATCGCCGAGGCGATCGTGCTGTTCGATCTTGCGCGCGCCGAGGATCTCACCTTTCGGCACAAGCGCGCGGGCCAGCTTCTCTCCAAGATGCGTCTGGTCTCCGCCCAGCTGCACGCCTATCTCGCCGACGGCCTCTGGCTCGCCCTCGCCCGCCAGGCCAATGCCATGGGCAAGCGCCTCGCCGACGGCTTGCGCGCCTCGCCCCATGCCGCGCTCGTTGGTCCGGCGCAGGCAAACGAGATTTTCGCCACCTTGCCGCGGCGCGTGATCGACGGGCTGACCAAAGAGGGCTTCGGCTTCTATCCCTGGCCGGAGACCGATCCGGCGACCACGACGATCCGCCTCGTCACGCGGCACGACACGGCCGCGGCGGACGTCGACGCCCTTCTCGCGGCGATCGATCGGCTGGCGCGCGCCGCCTAAGCAGCGCGCCCGGACGTGCCTATCCGGAGACCGCGCAGAACAGGTTGCGTGCGCGGAACTTGGCGCAGAGCGCCTCGGCCGCGGCTGGATCGGCGATCGGGCCGCCATGCACGCGGTAGTGCACGCCTTGGCCCGGCCCGAGGTCGACGCGCTGGATCATCGGCGGAACCCCTTGAAGCAGGTCGCCGTTGGTGCGCACCAGGTTGTCCCATGCCTTCCGGGCGCCCTGCTCGGTGCGGTAGGAGGCGAGATGCACCAGCGGGCCGTGGTCGGGTGGCAGGATGTCGCGAATGCGCTCCTGTACGGAGGCAGGCAGCGAGCTCTCATGACCGCCGGCCGCGGCCGCCCCATACCTCTCCTCGCCTGGCCCCTCCTCGCCTGCGCGCAGCGAAGCCTGGTGGATCATCGGGTTGCCGGGCGCCTCGTGCATCGGCGCGGCATGGCCGTCCTGCGCGCCGTGCGCGGCCATCTCACCGCCGGTCGCCATCGGCAGTTCGGGCGCGTGCGCCGGTCCCGCAGCGCCGCCGCCATCGGCCCAGCGGGGCTTGGGCGGCGCGGGGGGCAGTGTGGTGGCGTGGGCGTCGTGGCGCATCGGTGCCGCATTGGCGAGCGCCGGATCGGCGGACATGGGCGCCATCGGCTCGGCGCTGACGGCGAGCGGCGGCGAGGCGGCGACGAAATGGCGCTGCGCATCGTGGGCGCGCGCGGCGCGCGCCAGCATCTCGGTCTCGGGCAGCGCCTTCACGGGCGCCAGCGCATCGAGGATGCGCGCGCGCTCGACGGCATAGGCGCTCGGCGCGAGCAGGCCGCGGCGCTGCATGGATTCGAGCAGATTGAGACGCTGCAGCACGTCGTCCGGGTTCGGCGCGGGCTCGGCATGGGCCTTGAGCCAGGCGCCGCCGACGCGCGCGACGAGCTCGTCCTCGGTGATGTATTGGCGGGCGCGAAGGTCCTGCAGGATGGCGATCCGCGTGTCCATGCGCTCGCGCCAATCGGATTGGAGGTTGTGCACCGGATGCGCCGGGATCGCGGTCGGCACCGGGTCGAGCAGGCCGCGCATGGTGTCGGCGACCACCACGCGATCGAGCTGAGCGAGCTGCTCGGCGGCCTTCAGCACCACAGTCTTGCGCTCCTCGACGTCGCCATGCTCGTCGGCGATCGCCATCGAGCCCTCGCGGATCACCTCGGTGAAGAGCGCGCGGGCCTCCGCCTCCCGGCCTGTGTTCTTGTAGACGATGCCGAGATTGGTGAGCGCGAAGGGGTTGGTGGGGTTCACCTGGAGCGCGGCGTCGAGATAGATCTCGGCGAGCGAATAGTCGTTGTGCTCGATCGCGACCTCGGATTTCTCGACGAGCTCTTGGTCGCTCGGCACGTCCTTGCCGACGGTGGCTTCCTTGACCCACTGCTTGGCGTCGGGGTAGAGGGCACAGCCGCTACCAAGCGCGAGGAACAGGCTGAGGCCGGTGACCACGGCGATGCTGTAGATGAGCTGGCTACCGGCCGGTACGCCGCGTTGCTCAGGGCTCCCGAAAATGCGCATTGGCAAAGGCCTCGTTCGCGAGGGCGCGTATTCGCCCGCAACGAGTCCACCACAACGCGCTTGAGGAACGGTTAATGCGGACCGCCAGCCTGTTGAATTTGTGCGATATTTGCGCTTAATTGACGCGCTCAGGCGAGTCCCCATCGTCTAGTGGCCTAGGACACCGGCCTCTCACGCCGGAAACCGGGGTTCGAGTCCCCGTGGGGACGCCAATCTTCCCGATATCATGTTGTTCCCTCATGATAATTGGCCACGCTCGGGCTCAGCGGCCATGCCTGGCCCCACGAATTGGGTCCCATTTGAAGGCTTCGCGCTCGCGTTCCGATTGGCCGTGCGATGGCCGAATCGATCTCTGGCCTCTGCCTCTATCGCCTTAGGCGCCTGATCATCGGCTCCTGCGCGAACCAACGCGGGGAACTGCTCAGCCGGCCAAGAGACTAAATCGATTGGTAATCGGCTGCCTCTAAGGTCGTGGCGGGATCGGGGCAAATCAGCCCCCGATCCCACTCGACACCCTCCAATGCTTTGATGGCAGCCTCTCCCTTGACCACGCCAAGGCCCGACGCCCGTTCCGCCCTCGATACCGCGCGGGATCAACTGGACGAGCTCGTCCGCCAATGGCCCTCGAGCGGCATCGGCGGAATGATCGTCGCGGCGATGGTGGCGTGGGTTTTCTGGGATGTCGCCGCGAGTGTGGCGATGGCCGGCTGGCTCGCGGCCATCGTCGCAAGCAACGTGGCTCGTTTCGTGTTGTGGCGCGGAATGAAACATCGGGGCTGGATGCAACACGACCCACGGCGAGGTCTGCTGCTCTTTACTGTGTTGGCGGCCGCTCAAGCCGCGATTTGGGGCAGCGCGGGGATCATTTTCTTTGCGGCGGACTCACCGCACCAATTGAGCTTCCTCGCGATCATGTTGCTGAGCGTCGCCGCCGCGAACCAGTCGCTTCTCAACGCCTATGCACCGGCCGCTCTGCTTGGTGTGGCGCTCATGGCGCTCCCTTTCGCCGCAATGATGCTGCTGACCGGTGACGAGTTCTTGACGCCGCTCGGCATTCTCTGTGTGGTTTTCGTCGGGGTGCTCTTTTCGCTCACCAAACGCAGCAACCGGACGCTCGTCAGCAATATGCGCCTCCGCCACGAGCTGAGTCGCGAGCTCGTCAGGCGGGATCAAATCGAGCAAGAGCTCGCCGTTGCGAAGAACCAAGCCGAAGCGGCGGCGCGCGCCAAGTCGCAGTTCCTCGCGAACATGAGCCACGAGATCCGCACACCGTTGAACGGTGTGCTCGGCATGGCCGAGCTGCTCGCGCAATCTGACCTGTCCGCGAGCCAAAGCCGCCGCGTGCAAATCATTCGCGGGTCCGGCCAGACCCTCATGACCGTCATCAACGACATATTGGACCTTTCCAAGATCGAGGTCGGAAAGGTGGTTCTGGAAAACGTGCCCTTCGATTTGCGCTCGGCCGTCACAGACGTCGTTGAGCTATTCGCCGAGACGGCAAGCGCCCGATCGGTTCTGCTCGCAGCCACCTTTTCAGATGATTTGCCACGTGCCGTGAGCGGCGACCCGACGCGCCTGCGGCAAATTCTCACCAACTTGGTGAGCAACGCGGTCAAATTCACCAATGGCGGGGGACGCGTCGACATCCGTACCACCACCATCGCGCAAAACGACGAGTGTATTTCGCTCACATTCGAAGTCGAAGACACGGGTGTCGGAATAGAGCAAGCTCAGCTCGACCGTTTGTTCGAACCCTTCGAGCAAGCCGACAGCTCCACGTCGCGCCGCTACGGTGGAACCGGCCTCGGTTTGGCGATCGTCGCCGGCCTTGCTGACGCGATGGGCGGGCGGATCGAGGCGCGAAGCGAGGTCGGTCGGGGTTCGACGTTCGTCCTCAGTGTGGCCTTTCCGATCGCGACCGAGCACGCCCCCACGGAGCCCGACGGCGCGGCGGACGGCGAAAAGGGCGCGGACACCCTGTTCAGCGCGACGGTGTTGCTGGCGGAAGACAACGCCGTGAATCAAGAGGTCGCGTGCGAGGCTCTGTCGCAGCTCGGCTGCGACGTCATCGTGGCGATCGACGGGCTCGATGCGTTCGAGAAATGGAAGGCCGCGCCGTTGGATCTGATTCTGATGGATTGTCAGATGCCGCAAATGGATGGCCTCGAAACGACCGCGATGATCCGAACCCAGGAAAAGCAGAAAGGCACCGGCGGACGCATCCCGATCATCGCCTTGACCGCGCACGTTTTGGAGGAGGACCGGCAGCGTTGCCTCGGGGTGGGTATGGACGATTTCCTTTCGAAGCCGTTCGACCTCGCGTCATTGCAATCGATCCTCGAACGGTGGCTGCCGCCGTCGAGGAGCGCCGATCGTCAACCGCGGGTGCCTTCCGCCGCGCGACGTTAGCGGCCGAATGCAGGGTCTTTGAACATCCCAAAGGCCGCCAGCGTCCGCCGCGGAGCGCCGATCGTTGGTGGTAACAACCCACACCGGGTTGGCTCTTCAATGGACCCCCGTCGTGTGACCAGTGGACTTTGAACAACACGTGCCGGGCGAACCCGACAATTGGCTCGGCAAAGAAAGGGGTGCCTGATCTGCACCCCCTTCTCGCTCTCAAGCTTCGGCCCCGGCGGCGAAGAGCCTCGAGGAGCCGCCTGACACGGCCTAAAGGGCGGGACCGCTCGCGGACCAGCCGATCAGCTTTCCCTTCCCGCTCTTGCCGCAAACCGTCCCGGGGCAGGCCGGGTGCGGAAGGGCGAGACCGCCCGAGATGTTGAACGACGATGAGGTGCTGAAGCTGCTCGTCGAAAGCCTTTGGGTGCATGTGAGCGTCGTGCACGTGGTCGTTGGGGTTGCGAGCGTCAGCGACGCCATGCCGACGACCTCCCCCATCTCCCCCGCGGTCAACGGCGCGCCCGGCACCGCGTTCAGCGTCGAAAAATCATCGGCCGCGTGGGCCGAGCCGCCAGCAACCGCCACCGCCAAAATGGCTGCAACCGCACATGTCTTGAGTCTCATCAGCGTGTCTCCCCAAGTGAGTTACCGTTGAATCAATATTGTTAACTATGCCGAGCAGCGCGTTGGCCGCCGTGACAGGGATCACATTAGCAGTGAAATACGCCAAATCCGATATGTAAGTGCACGCACCAATATTGTTGTTTTGTGATACGATCGTGCGATATGGGCTTGAACTGCCTTACAGCAACTCTATTGATGTTTCCAAACGCCTAGCCCGGTTTTGTCCTACGCTGCCAGCACCCTCCTCGGCAGGCCTGCACCGGCGGAGCGGGGACACGAGCGGCACCGCGACGTTCGCTCGGTCGCCGGTGGGAGTCCGTGCAGGCCCGCGGGGCCGGCCGGCCGCGACCTGAGACCGTTAGCGCCCCGCCTAGAACGTCACGATGTCGAACTCGTTGCCCTTCTCCTCCATCGTCGCGCACGTGATGCGGCGCCCGTCGGTGCGGACGGCGTGCGGCACTGCGATCCTCCGGAATGTTGTGGGCGTTGCGGCGCCCGGCACGCTCGCGCTCGCGGGCATCGGCTTTGCCGGCGTCCTCTCGCTGGTCAGGCTTCGTCGTCCGGGTGGCCGAGGCCGCACATAAACCCGCCGACAAACTCGATCGTCGGGTCGAACGGATCGCCGGGCGGGACCTTGGCCTCGACCGCGGCGCGATAGGCCTCCGCGCTGTCGCGCGGGCGATAACCGAGGTGCGCCGCCTTTTGGTTGGAAAAGAAGGCCTCGACATTGTCGGAGATGCCGTAGACCACCGTGTGGCCGATGCGCTCGGCGAGCAGACAACGCGTGACGAGGCGCACGAGATCGTCGTGGCTCAGCCAGGTCGCGAGGTGACGACGGTCGAGCGGTTCGGCGTTGCAGGTGTTGATCCTGAGGCACGCGGACTCGATGCCGAACTTGTCGAAGTAGAGCTTCGCCAAATCCTCGACGAAGCATTTCGAGACCCCGTAGAGCGAATTCGGACGGTGCGGCGTATCGGTGTCGGCGCCCGCCTCGCGGCGCGCGTAGCCGACGGCGTGGATCGAGCTCGCATAGACGATGCGCTTGATGCCATGCCGGCGCGCCGCCTCGTAGACGTGGTAGCCGCCCTTGATCGATGAGTCGAGGATCTCGGCCCACGGCCGCTCACCGGGCGCGGCGCCGAAGTGAACCACCGCATCGCACCCCGCCACCATCGCCATCACGGCGTCGAAGTCGCCAAGCTCGGCAGGCACGAGTTCCTCGTGCGGCGCCGCCGCGCCCATGGGCTCGCGGTCGCTGAGCCGCAGCGTCGTCGCGAGCGGCACCAAGCCGCGCCGCAGCACGTCGCCCAGGTTGCCGGCCGCGCCGGTGATCAGAAGTCGCTCGAACCGAGGCACCGCGTTCGCCCTTTCCGTTTTCAGCGACCCACGCGCTGTGCGCGCGCCGGCCGCAAGTTGCCCAGGCAACGGAGTCTGGCGGCGATGGCCGGCAGGCGGCAAGGAGAATTCGGGTGCGTCAGCCCGCGTCCGACGACACCCCGCAGCCGGCCGGCGCTCCTGCGGTTCCGCTCACGACAGGGACCACCGGCCGGTCACCCGGTCCACGTGCTGTGTGCCTGGACGTCTGCAGAAAAACCTGCCGCGACCAAAAGATCACGCCAGTCGGTCTGGGCCAGAGCGATGGCATCGCGAAGCTTGTCCATGCGCCCCGCGCTCAGCTTCAGCACGGCACAGTGGATCCGCTCGAAAAATTCCGGCGGCGCGTGCTCCGCGCCGGGCAGCGCCGCGCCGCAGTCTCTCTGCAGCAGCTGCAGCACCGCATCGCGCTCGGTCGGACGAAAGAGACGTGTCACATGGCCGCGCACGACGGGGCTCGGGGCATTCACGAGATCAACTCCTTCCTGTCGGCGCGGACGGTGGGCTCTCCGCGAGAGGGGATGTCACCGGCGAAATGTGACACTCATGACGACCTCCGCACCTTTCCTTGGATTGTTGCCCGTTTTCTTGAAGCGAAACCCACAGCCGTTGTCTGTGAGTACCGCCGGGATGACCCGATTGCTTTCGCCGGTCAAGCGGCAATCGTGCGTATCCAGATTCAAGCGCAAGCGCCGCTTTCCCGCACGCGGGTTGATGTCAACGCGCGTGCTCGGGGTGGCATCCTGCCCGACCAGGCGAGCACCTCGGTAGTCTTCCTCCCGAAGCTCAACCACGATCGGCACGGTCCGGCGGGTCACCGACTTCGTGAACCGCCAAGCCGGATTGGACCGAACCCGGTTCCGAACGGTCAGGGATTTGTGGCGGGCGCCATCGATCGTCACCACCGAATAGAAGTCAGGGTCCTTTTCCGGGCCGCCGGCCGATGATCCTTCTCGATGATCGAATGTGCCGATACCGCGAACAACATCGACCACCACGGTCAACTCCGGATCAGCGGCGGAGATGCCTGGCGCAAACGCCGACGTTGCCGACAGCGCCACGATGCTCATGCCCAAGACGCGAGCGGTGTTCCCAAGCTTTGTTGCCATTGTCTCGTCTCCTATTTGTCCCGTATCTCTACGGCGACTGCTTCCCTCTTGTGGATGACGAGCGGGACGATGGCGGGGCCTCGCTGAACGCTCGCTGAAGCGGACGTTCATTTGCCGTTCACACGGTGCATCGCGACGCGTTGATGATCGAGGCGCCGGCCCCCCTCCCCTTTCCGTTCTTGACCGAGAGCCCTTGGCGCGTTTGGTTTCATCTGGCAATGCGCGCAAGCTGAGCAAGGGAGAGCGAAATGGGCAATCTGCGAGACGCGCGTGCGTTGGTTGGATACCCCTTGGTGGTCGTGCTGATCTCAGCGGGCCTCGCATCGGTTCAACCGGCCTCGGCCCATCAGGCCGAAACCTACGTGATCGAAAAGCGGGTCGACATACCGGGTCGCGAAGCCCGCAATGTGACGGCGCATTGCGATCGGGGTGATCTGGCGATTTCAGGTGGCTATCGAAGCGGATCCGATGCGATCCCCGGACAAATGGAACCCAGCAACCAACGAAACCCGGACGGTTGGAGGTTTGTCTTCGGCAACCCGCGGTCGTCGAGAATCACCGTGGCCTATCAGGTCTTGTGCCTGAAGAGGTAGCGATCCGACCGACCATGCAACCCGGCGGAGCCGCGCCGCTCACGCCGGCGTCATCTCGCGGCGGCGTTGGGCGCGGGCCATGAGGATGAGGCCGACCACCGCGAAGACGCTGAGGCAGACCAGGATGAAGAGGCCGAGCGCGGCGACGTAGGACCATTCGAGGTCCTTGAAGGTCAAGTCGAGGATGTAGACCGAGATCGACTTGGTGGCTGTGCCGGGGCCGCCGCCGGTCATGACATAGAGAATGTCGAAGATCTTGATGCACTCGATCGTGCGGATCACCAGCGCGATGATCATCACCGTCTTCATGCGCGGCAGGACGACGCGCCAAAAGCGCTGCCAGGCGTTGGCCCCGAGCAGCGTCGCCGCCTTCATCTGGTCCTCGGGCACCCCCATCATCCCTGCGAGCAGGATCAGGAACATGAGCGGCGTCCACTGCCAGATGTCGGCGATCATCACCGAGATCATGGCGAGCGTCGGATCGGCGAGCCAAAGGATCTCGACGTCGCCGCCCGAGATCCGGCTGAGCAGATCGTTGATCGGGCCCGAGCTCTGGAACAGCATGAAGAACATGTAGCCGGCGACCGCGGGCACGATCATCATCGGCATCAGCATGATCGAATAGAAGACGCGCTTGCCGGGCAGCTTCTCCGCGAACAGGATCGCGAGCCCGAGGCCGAGCAGAAATTCGATCGGCACGACCACCGCGACGATGAGGAAGGTGCGCCCGATCGAGCCCCAGAGCTTGCCGTCCGAGAAGATGTCGCCGTAGTTGCCGAACAGGTTGGCGGATTCGTAGGCGTAGTACCAAGGCTTGCCGTCGAGCGGCCCCCACCAGGTGAAGCTCACATAGAGCTGCATGAGCAGTGGGAAGGCGACGATGAAGAGCAGGAGAAGCTGCGCCGGCAACGTCATGTAGAAGCCGAGGCGCTTGCCCTCGCGCTCCACGGGCGTCAGCGCGGCGCGCTGTTTCCTGGCCTTGCGCGCACGGCGCGGCATCGGCTGAGCGGCCTGGTCGGTCATTGCTTGAGCGCCCCGAAGGTAAGCCCGCGCACCAGATATTTCTGGATCGCGATGCCGAGGATCACCGGCGGCAGCGCCGCGATGAGGCCGAGCGCCGCCTTGGCGCCATACATCTGGCCCGACATCGCCGACGACAGCGAGTTCATGTAGACCGGGATGGTCACCCATTCCTTGCGGGTGAGCAGGAGCGCGATGACGTAATCGCTCCAATTGAGGATGAAGACGAGCAGCGTGGTCGAGGCGAGCGCCGCCTTGACCATGGGCAGCGTGATCTTCCAGAAGACGCGGAACCAGCTACAGCCCTCGACGAGCGCGGCCTCCTCGATCTCGCGGGGTATCTCGTCGAAGAAGGTCTTCATCAGCCAGAAGGCGAAGGGCAAGGTGACGATGCCGTAGATCAGCGAAAGCCCCCACCAGGAATCCATCGCCCCGAGAAACGCCCACATGATCATCACCGGGATCATGACGGCGAGCGGCGGGAAGAGCCGGAGCTGCAAGACCCCGAGCGGCAAGTTGCTGCCGACGCCGAAGCGGGAGACGGCGTAGGCGCCGAGCGTGCCGGCCACGACCGCGATCAGCGTGCCGAGGATCGAGGTGACGAGGCTCGCGATGATGGGCCGGGTCGCGGTGCGCTCATGGGTGATGGAGAGCGCCTCGGTCTGGCCGGTGAAGATGTACTCGAAATTGCCCCAGGTGCCGTCCCTCGGCAGCCAGTGCAAATCGCCGGCGGTCGAGATCCATTCGGTGTGCGGCTTGAAGGCCATCGTGCCCATCCACACAACGGGCAGCAGCACCAACGCGACGGCGATGATGATCAGCGCATAGCGCCAAGCGTAGCGATAGAGGGTTGCGGGCATGGGCTAGGCGGGCAGGGTCGGCAGGCTCAGGGTTCGCGAGCGACCCGCGGTCACGGGCCGAGGAGAATACGGGCGGGCACTGCGCCGAAGAGCACGCTGCCCGCCCGCAAACATGGACTTAGGCTGGATCAGGCCTGATCGATGACCGTCGACCAGCCGGACTTGGCTGCGTTGATCAGCTCGATCATCTTGTCCTCGCCCTTCTTCCGAAGGTGCTTGCGCCAGGAGTCGGCGGTGTTCTCCATCGCCTCCTTGGCCGTGATCTCGCCCACCATGGCCGCGACCAGGTTCTCGCTCAGCGTGTTGTGCATCGCGAACTGGCCCGGGACGGCGAGCGTCGGCACCGCGCGCGCCACCGTGCCCTCAATGATCGGCACGTGGTAGTCATGATAGGACTGGATCACCAGCGGATCCTGGAAGTTGGCCTTCTGGAACGGATCGAAGAAGCCGCCCGGATTGCCGGTCAACAGGCTGAAGATCCGCGTCGAGCCCGACCATTGCAGCCAGAGATAGGCCACCTCTTGGTACTGGCTCTGGGTCGAGACGCCGCCATTGTTGCCGAGGTAGATGGTCGAGCGGCGCACGAGGTCGTCGCCGAACTGGCGCCCCGGCGGCAGGAACGAGCCCATCTTGCCTTCGATCTTGGAGCCCGGCGTGTCGAGGAACTTGGGACAGTTCGAGAACGTGCCGAGCATGTAGGAGTTGCCCTCGGCCATGGAGCCGTAATATTCGCTCCAGCTCCACGCGAGGCCGCCCTTGTCCGACCAGTCGAGACTCTTGATGTGCGCCTCGGTCGCGGCGACACCGGCATCGGTGTCGATCAGCGGGTTGCCCTCATTGTCGAACAGGTGCTGGTTGGGGTTGTCCATGCTGACGTAGCGGTTGTACCAGGTGCTGATGCCCCAGAACGCGCTCATCATGTTGCCGTTGCCGAGCATGCCCTTGGAGGTGAAGAACTCCGCCAGCTGGTCGGTCTCCTCCCAGGTGCGCGGCGGGCCGAGCTCCCAACCGTAGCGATCGCCGAACTCCTTCTTGTTCTGCGGGTCGTCGGCGAGGTCCTTGCGATAGACCCAAACCTGCGCGTCGCCGTCGTAGCAGACCGAGCGCGGCTCCCCGCCATATTTGTAGAGCATGTCGTAGGATTCCGGCGTCGGCATGCCGCGCTCCGGATCCGCAAAGTCGGCGCCGTGCCTCTCGATCCATTCGCCGAGCGGCGCGATGCCGTTGGCCTCCGAGAGATCTCCCATGGCGGCGTAGCCGAAGGTGTAGACGTCATAGGCCCCGGAGCCGGTGGTCACGTCTTGGATCACCTTGTTGAACTGCTCCTCGGGCGAGACGCTGAAGAACTCGAGCTTCACGCCGGTCTCCGCCTCCCAAATGGATTGCAGCGTCGGCCCGTTCTCCGGCCAGGGCTTCGTGAAATGGCCGATCGCGCCATCCGTCATGAGGATGTTGAGCTTCTCCGGCGCCTTGCCCTCGGCCTTGAGCTTCTTCACGGCCTCGATCGCGCGGCCCTCGGACATGCCTTCGTTGTACTGGTAGCGCTCCGCACCATCGAATCCTGTCGGACCGCCGGTCATTCCAGGCGCGAGGCCCGCGGCGCGCGCCGGGCGAATGAATTTCGGTGCGATTCCGATCGGCGACGTGAGCACGAGGCCCGCGGCACCGGCTTTCAGGGCTTGCCGTCGTGTAATCTTGATGCCCATGAGGATGCCTCCCAAATTTGATGGTGCCGACCAATCGTGGAGCCGTGCCCGATGCTTGGTCAGACTGTCAACATCGAGGCTAGCACACTGAAAGGCCACCGTGTAGACCGGAGGCGCGCGCCACAAACGCTTGCCCCGCGCGGCGTGCTGGCCTATCGATTCCTCATCCATGCCTGAGGCGATGAGGGGGGAGCATTCATGGCACGACCGGACCCGAAACCGTTCGATCCCGCGAAAGTGAAATCGGAGGCCGAATACGCCAAGGAGGCCGTCGCCGACGCGAGGCACTCTGCCGAATCGGGGCGAGGCCGCGTCAACCGCGACGAGAATACCGGCGACACGGGTGGTGCTGCCCGTCACACGGTGACGGACACCGTGGCCGACAAGAAGCGCTAGAGCAAATCCCGAGCAGGTGGCATCACCCGCGACGACGCATTTGCGTCAATGCTAACGAGTGAGAGCATGTCGCGTGAGCATGAGTGAACGGGACATGCTCTAGGCTGCGCCGGCGCTGACCGCGCCGGCCTCGCTCGCCGCCTCGCTTCCGCCGCGCGCCGCGTCATCGGGCGCGATGGTGTCCACGACCCAGCGCCAGGCGAAACCGAAGGCCAGCCCGACCGTATCAATGGCGAGGTCGGCGGCATCCATGGCCTCGACGAAAGCGACGCGGACGCTCAGCGAGCGGGTGACCTCCACCTCCGTAAAGAGCGGCGGCGGGTCCTCGTCGACATCCAGAGTGATCCGCACTAGCTGCTGACGCTCCACTGTCTGGAACGCTTGCTGAAACTCCTGGGGTAGCCGGTAGGCAAGAGGGAGGCGCTCCTCGACCCGGCCGGCGACGGTGCGCAATCCGTAGCGGAGCACGACCTTGTCGTCCGGCTCGATCTCGTAGAGGGCGCCTGCCGGCACGTAGGCGAGCACGTAATAGGGGCCGTGGAACAGGTCCATCAGCCGCTGGCCCTCTTTCACACCCTCACCCGGCGAGACGGTGATCGACCCCACGACGCCATCCACCGAGGAAGTCAGCACGCCCTCGGCATAGGCATCCTCGAGCGCATCGAGCGTTTCCTGCGCCCGCGCAACCGCCTGCGAGAGGCGCGCGAGCTCCCCGTCGACGAACTCGGCATCGGCCTCGAGCTCCTCCAGAGCGGACAACGCGTCGAAGGCTTTTTCGATTGCGCTCGTGTTCTCGCCCACGGTCGCCAATCCCGTGGTGTGGAGGAGCGAGACCTGCTCGCGCTGCTTCGTCGCGAGCGCCGCGCGGTCCTGGGCAAGCGGCATCAGCTTCTCGAGCTTGCGCTGGCGAATGCGCATCTCGCTGCGCCGCGCCTCGACCACAGCGAGCTCGGAGGTGAGACGTGCGATGTCCTTGAGCGTGCTTTGCGAGCGGAGGTGCGTGAGCGGTTGGCCGGTCGTGACCTGGTCGCCGGCGTCGACCGTGACGTCCAGCACCACCGCGGAAAATTCGGGCGAGACGATGGCAACATCGCGACTCACCATCCCCTTGCCGCGCAGGTAGACGAGATCGCCGGCGAGAACATCGAACAACACCAGCGCGAGGCATAGCAGCAATGTGAGATAGACCAGCTTGCCCATGCGCCCGCGGCGCTTGGGCCTGGCCTCGCTGCGCAGCTGGTCGATACGCCGACCCCGAGAGCGAAGCCGCCGCATCAGAACTGATCCTGCGCTTGGCGCACTTTGGTCGGGTAGAACGGATCGTCGTAGGAACGCCGCAGGCCGATCTCGCTCGCGTAGGCGACGAGGCGAATGACGCGCTGGTAATAGCTCACGAAAAACGTGAATCCGAAAAGGTAGGGAAAAAATCGCGTCACGCGAAGCCGCCGAACCAGAATGATGGCCAGGAAGAACTCAAGCAGATCGCCCATCATGCCCAGAATGTAAACCGCCACGATCACCGGAAAGGCGAGGCTGCCATACTCCATGAACAGCCGGACGAGATAGACGACGAAGGCAATCGACAAGCCGACGTTGAACCAAAGCACGTTGAGCGTGGCCAACACGTCGCGGGCCGCGAAGTTCGATTGGCGCGGGTCGAAGACCACGAAGAACTTCCGCAGCCGGTTGCGGATCACGCTGCGGCTCCAACGAAGCCGCTGGCGCACGAAAGCGCCGTGGGCCTCGGGCACGTCGGTGAAGGCCCAGGCGTCCTCCGCGAAGCGTATCGACCATCCCGAGCGCCGGAGCTTGGTGGTCAGATTCGAATCGTCGCCGGGTCCGACGTCCCAGCCGCCGACCGCGCGAATCGCCGAGGCGCGAAAGGCGCCGAACGCCCCCGAGATGATCACGAGAATGCCGATCATCGCAGTGAACTGACGACCGAGCGAGATGCTCGTGACGTATTCGATCGCCTGCATCTTCGTCAGGATGGTCCGATCCGGATTGCGCACGGCGAGGTTGCCGGCCACGCCGCCGCAATCGGGCTCCGCGAGGAGAGGCGCGATGATCCGGCTCACCGCGTCGCGATCAATTGAGGTGTCGATGTCGACCACGATGAGAATCTCGTGTCGGCAATATTGGAGGCCGAGATTGAGCGCCGCCGCCTTGCCGCCGCGCAGCCCGGTCGAGACGAAGGTGTCGATCTCACCGGCGCGCCGAAGATCCGTGCCGACCTCGGCCGTGTTGTCGGTCGAGCCATCGTCGACCACGACGATCTGCAAGTTCTTCTGCGTCTGCTCGGCGAGGGCGCGGACGGAGCGCGCCAGCACCGAGCCCTCATTGTGGCCGACCAAGAGGACGCTGACGGGGAGCTCCGGGTCGGGATCGGGAAGCCGGGGCTCGAACACGGCGCGCCAGCCGACCGCGAGCGTCGAGAACGTGTACCGCGGCAGCTCGAAGATGAAATAGAACCAAAAGAGGCTCAGCAGCCCGTTGAAATCCAGGCTTAGCAGGAGGTTGATCCCCTCGCCCATGGCTATTGCTGCCTCATGAGGTCGACCAGCGCCTGGATCTTCTCCGGCTCGATGACCTCCGCCTTGATGCGCCCCACCTGCCCCATCGCCTCGCCGACGCGTTCGTTCAGGCGGCCGGCGAGAATCTCGGCGCCGCTCATCGGCGTCTCCGGCAGAAAGAGCGCGAGCTGATGCTCGAGGCCCGCCACGAAATCGGTGTCGCGGACCACGCCTTTCACGATGTCCTCGACCAAGAGCTCCGCCCGATCCTGATCGGCCGAGGTCTCGTCGGCGGGCCGCAAGAGGTTGATCAGGATGACGGAGAACGGCCTCTCGTAGCGGCGGTTAAGCTTGGCCGCGAACTCGACCATCATCGCGAAATCGCGCGGGCTGCGATGTCCCGCCATGCCCTCGGCCAGCCGGTGCACGCCCCAGCCGGGCAGGCGCGCCTCGATCACGGCCGCCTCGCCGGCCGGCGTCACGTCGTAGTGATGCCAATCGATCGACCCGATATCGTCTCCCGCTGTGTCGCGCTGGCAATCCGCGCATCTGAAGTTGACGAGCGGCTCGCTCGAGGAAACGCCGCATTGACCACAGAGCTTGATGTGCCCCGGCGCGTCATAGTCGAGGCCGTAATGCCGGAGCACACGGTTGCACTTGGGGCAAACGAGCGAGCGCTCGTCCTCGTATTGCGATCGGGGGCCCTGGTAGCCGCAGCGATAGTGGTGGATCAGCGGCTCGTCGCGCAGCCTCGGGCTCTCGCAGCCGGTGCACACCTCCCGCGCAGCAAGCCTCGAGGAGCCACAATCACCGCACACATGCAGCCGATCGAAAAAGCGTCGCTTGAGCAGCCCGGCTTGCGCCAATCGCTCGAGCAGGGAGCGCGGACGCTTGAAGCCGTCCAGCAAGGGATAACCGACGAGCTCCTGCAGGCTCGCCGTCCAGCGTGCGTCGATCGATGTGTTCCGGCTCGCCGCCATCGCGAGCGCCAGCAGCGGCTCGCGCTCGCGGGCGTCCCGCGGCGCCGGGATACGCCGAAGCCGGTTGCGAATATCCTGGGTCTGCTCGAAGGCCGTCGCGACGGTCTCCAGATTGAGGTCCGCCGCCCCGAACTCGGCGCGCGGATGGTTAGTGCCCGAAAAATCGGCCACCGGCATCACGAGGGCACGCCGGCGCGAACCGGCGGTCTCGAAAAATCCCCGGAGGTCGCCGCCGGGCAAGAGCATGATCAGGCCGAAGGGCTCGTCGGGGTCCGCGGTCAAGCGAACCCCAAGCCCCGCGAAATCGGTCTCCGGCATCGGCCCAACCACGATGCCGAGATTGTCACGAAACTCGCTCTCGTCGCGCTGCGCAGCGGACGCGCCATGCGGCGCTTGACTCGCCTCGTGGCGCGCGAACTCGGGCTGCTGGGCCACACTGGTCCCCGTCTAAAAGATGCCGTGTGACACTCAATAGTCCGGTAGGGTTAAGTACCTCTGAAATTAGAGAAAAAGGGACGCCTACCCACGAGCAACCTGGCGTTGACCGGACGCCCCTCAGGTGCAACCCGGGTGCCGCGATTCAGGCGGCGCGAGGCGATGGTGGTGGCGCCAACCCGCGCAACGCGACGCGATCGACGCCACACGCAAAACGGGCCGGGCGATTGTCGCCCGGCCCGTTCCAGTGAGGGGTCTTCTTTGTCGGCTTGGATTAGCGCGGGCCACCGCCACCGGCGCCGCCACCACCGACGCCACCGGGCCCGGTGCCGCCGCCGCCGCCGGATCCACCGATCCCTTCGCCGCCGCCGCCGCCACCGCCGCCGCCAACGGTCTCGCCCGCGTGGGGGCCACCGCCGATGACGCCTTCGCCGCTGCCGCCGCCGGCGCCGCCCTTGCCGGTGCTGCCGCCGTCTCCGCTGCCAGCCGCCTGCGCGGTCGTGAGGTCAACACCGCTCGTGCTGAGGCTGATCGGGGCCGCGATCGCGCCGAGCGCAAAGGTGGCGGCGCTCGCCAGGAGGATAATCTTACGCATTGCCGTCGTCTCCCAAGGATTTCAAGTTTTGATGCGAGGGATGATGCCGATACTTCGACATGAAGTCATCTTTATTCTTTCTTAGTGTTAATACTTCCGCAACGTAATCTTCTCTATATTTTATATCAGAAAAACAACAAAATAATGCAGGTTCGCTTTTCATTAGCGCATGCGCACAAATTTACGGTTCGCCGGTGCCGATATCCATCACCAGTCGACGTCGAAGTGATAGGCGATCTCATGGAACCGGTCGCGGGCGAAGTTGAAAATGAGCGTCAGTGGCTCGGCGCCGGTGGCGCGGACCGTATGCGGCGCGTCGGCCGGAATGTAGACCGCCATGCCCGGCGCGACGGTGCGGCTCAGATCGTCGATCCTGAGATCGCCGCAGCCGCGCAGCACATAATAGGTCTCGGCCGGCGCATGGTGATGCGGCAGAAGCACCTCACCTGGCGGGATCTCGACCAGCCCAAGCACCAGCTCGCGGCTCCCGATGCGCTCACCGGCGACGAGCACTTTCCAGCGGATGCGGCTCTTGGCCGCGACCGCTGGATCATCCCACGCCTCCCATGCGCATGTCGCCTCATCGATCACCACGGGTTTTGGCGGTTCTTTCATCGCTCCCTCCTGTGCGCCTCGGGCCAACGGACGCCCGCGCCGTTTACAAATCTTAACGGTTGGCGGCCACGATGTTGCAAAGGCGGCGTTAGGCTCGGTGGCGTCGCGTGGCAGCATTTTCGGAGAAATCGATGTCGATGAAGAAGATCGCGCTCTATGGCGGCGGCGCCGTTGCGGTGATCGTCGTCGCGGTAGTTCTGGTCGTGGTTTTGGGCCTGGATGACATCGTCAAGGCGATCGTCGAGAAATCAGGCTCCGACGTGACGCAAGTCGAGGTCACGCTCGACGAGGCCGACGTGGATATCCTCGAGGGCACGGCCGCGCTCAGCGGCCTGATCGTCGACAATCCCCCGGGCTTTGAGAGCGACAACGCCTTCACGCTCGGCAATATCACGGCCAAGGTCGACACCTCGACCATCGGCAAGGACGCGCTGGTGATTAACGAGATCGTCGTCAACCGGCCCGAGGTGACCTACGAATTCGGCGAGAACGGCAGCAACTTCGACGCGCTACAGCGCAACGTCGCGTCGCACGGTGGCGGCGGCTCGAGCGACAGCAGCGACAGCGAGGGGCCGAAGGTGATCATCGACCATCTCTACATCCGCGACGGGCAGGTCAACGTGACCGCGGTGCCCCTGGGCGGCAAAACCATGGGTGTCTCATTGCCGGAGATCCACCTCACCGATATCGGCCGCGATTCGGAGGGTGGCGCGGACCCCGCCGAGATCGCGGAGGTCATCATGGCCGCCGTGACCAGCGAGATCAGCGGCTTCGTGTCGGGGCTCGACCTGTCGAGCGTGGTCGAAGGCATCGAGACGCTCCCGGCCGAACTCGAAAAATTTGCCGGCGAGGCGGTCACGGAGAGTGTCGATGCGGTCGCCGAGGAAGCAGATGCGGTGACGGAAGGCGTCGGAGATGCCGTCGGCGGCATCGGCGACGCGGTGGACGACCTGCTCGGGGAGTAGCCGCCGCGGCACGCCTGGTCCGCGCGACGAGCAGCGCAGGATCACGGCGCGCTTGGTCTCTATCTCGGTCGCGGTGATGAGGCCGTCGGCCGGTAACGCGTCGACCTGCGCTAAGCGCAGGTCGAGCGTGCCATCGCTCGCGGGCTCGCCCCGGATCGCAGCATCATCTCTTCGGCGTCGCTTGCCGAAACGCCTCGGGCGCACCAAGTTCTCTGCGCACACAGCCTGGAGGACCCATGCGCCGCTTGCTTGCCCGCACCACGCTCCTTGCCGCGCTGGCGATCTGGCCCGCCGCCGACGGCGCCGCGCATGATGAGCCGGCGGACGCCCATTTTCTTGCCAACGAAGCGGTCCTGGTCATCCATGGCGACATCAAGGTGCTGTTCGACGCCTTCTACAGCCACAATTACGGATCCCTGCTGCTGGTCCCCGAGGCGATCAAGGCGGCGGTCCTGGCAGGCACACCACCCTATGACGGGGTCGACGCGATCTTCGTCTCGCACGACCATGGCGACCACTTCACGGCCGCGCCGACACTCACCTATCTGCGCGCCCACCCCGCGGTGCGGCTCTTCGCGCCGGAAGAAGCGACGGACAAGATCCGCGCGCTCGTCGCGGACCCGTCCGATCCCGTGCTCGCCCGCCTGGTGCCGTTCGACCTGGACCCCGGCGATCCCCCGGTCACGGCGACCTTCGGGCCGCTTGCGATCGATGTCGTCGCGGTGCCCCATGCCGGCGGCGCGCGCTTCAAGGACATCGACAACCTGATCTTCCGCGTCAGCCTTGGCGACTGGCCGACCGTCATGCATCTCGGCGACGCGGGTGCGGGCGACGCGGCCTTCGCCCCGCTTCAGGCCCACTGGGATGCGAAGCACGCCGACCTCGCCCTGCTACCGCACTGGTTCGTGCGCGAGGAGGCCGGCAAGACGATCCTCCGCGACCGCCTGAAGCCCGGACAGGCGATCGCGATCCACCTCCCCGCCAAGGCGGTCGGCCACGGTCCTGCGTGGCGCGCGCGCCTCGGCACCGACGTCTTCACCGACCCCGACGAGACGCGAGAAATCTTGCGTTCACCGTGAGCACGCATGGTGCGAGCGCATGCGGGGGCGCGCATCGTGCCCCGCGCGCAACGCCCGCACCGCATCGCTGCCGGATGTCCCGGCCCCCGCGCCGGAACCCATCGGAAAGACAAACGCCCGCATCCGCCCACGGACCCCGGCTCTCCCGCCGGAGCATGCGGGGTGTTGCGCGAGCGCGCTACGCCCGCTACCCGATCGCCGCCGAAACCTCGGCGCAGGTGACGCGCTCGGCGATGTTCTCGAGGGCGTAGTTGAGGGCCGCGTTGTGCCACTCGTCGTTGACCGTCGAGGTGCCGTCGGTCACCACTACCGCGCGGTAGCCGGCATCCGCCGCGTGGCGGGCGGTGTGCTCGATCGAGAAGTTGGTCCAGGCGCCCGAGATCACCAGCGTCTCGACGCCGAGGCCGGTGAGGATGGTCTCGAGCGATGTGCCGTGGAAGCCGTTCATGCGCATCTTCTCGACGACGAGGTCACCCTCCTGCGGCTCCAGCCCCTCGGCCGGCGCCGCGCCCCAGGTGCCGCGCACCAGCGCGTTCGCCTCTTTCACGCCTTGGAAGAGCGGCGCGTTGAGCTTGAGGCCGGGCGCGCCCGGCTCGACGATGTAGAAGACGTGGATCACCGCCATGCCGGCCTTGCGCGCAGCCGCCGCGAGCCCCTTCACGTTCTCGACGACGTTCTGCGACTTCGCGTGCGCCGGCGCGCCCGACTCGGCGAAGGCACCCCCTTCGATGATCACGTCGTTTTGCAGATCCTGGATGATCAGCGCGCTCGTCTTGGGATCGATCTCGATCGCCATCGTTCGGCCCTCCCTCAGCCCATGTAGCTCAGGCGGTTGCCCGAGACCTTGAGGCGAACACGATAGACCGAGGTGGAGCAGGTGCAGTAGAGGTCGTTCCAGTCGGCACCGCCCCAGTTGAGGTTGGCGGAGTGCTCGGGCATGCCGATCACGCCGAGGAACTCACCATCGGGCGCGTAAACCCAGAAGCCGCGCGGGCCCGTAACGTAGATGTTGCCGTGCTCGTCGCACTTCATGCCGTCGACCACGCCGTCCTCGAGCTTTCCGGTGCCGATGTTCTCGGCGAACATGCGGCCGTTGGCGAGCGAGCCGTCGGCCGCCACATCGAACACGCGGATGTGCGCGCGTGTCGTGTCGTTGACATAGAGCAGGCTCTCGTCGGGCGAGAAGCAAAGCCCGTTCGGCTGGTCGAAATCGTTGACCGGGCAGGAGAGGCTGCCGTCGGGCGCGATGCGGTAGATGGCCTGGAAGTCGAGGTCCTGCTCGCGCTCGAGGCCGAACACCGGCATGCGGCCGTAGGTCGGGTCCGAGAAGTAGACGGCGCCGTCCGATTTCACGACGACGTCGTTCGGGCTGTTGAGCTCCCTGCCCTCCCAATGGGTCGCCAGCACCTGACGCTCGCCGCCCGGCGTCTCGCGGATCAGCGCGCTCGTCTCGTGCTCGCAGACATAGAGGTTGAGGTCACCGTCATAGGTCATGCCGTTGCACTTGTGGCTCGGGTTGCGCACCTCGACGATGCCGTCGGCCTCGCTCCAGCGGCGGCGAATGCCGGCCGGAATGTCACTGAAGTAGAGGCAGCCCTCGCGCGGGTTCCAGACGGGCCCCTCGGTGAACTTGAAGCCGGTCGCGACCTGCTCGACGTCGGCGTCTTCGGCGATCAGGTCGAGCAGTTTGGCGGAATTGACCTCGATGGCCATGGTTCGTCTCCCCTTTTGGTCGTTCTTGGATCGATCGGATCGTGGCTTAGTCGGCGCCGGCGCCGATCACCGCATCCGCGTCGACTTCGACGAGCATGGCGGGGTCGACGAGCTTTGCGACCTCGACCAGCGTCGAGCACGGCATGTCGCCGGAAAAGAATTCGCGCCGCGCCGCGAGCACGGCCGGGCGCTGGCGAATGTCGGTCATATAGATGCGCATGCGCACGACATCGCCGAGCTTGCCGCCCGCGGCCTCCAGATAGTGTTGGATGTTGCGGAAGATGATGCGCGTTTGCTCGCCCGGGTCGCCCGGCGCGAGCACGGTCTTGCCGTCCCAGGCGACGAAGCCCGCGATGTAGACCTGGTTGCCGACACGCATGCAGTTTGACCAGAGCCCGGGCTCGGGCTCGCCCACATGGGGTGTAAGCACCCGCTCCATTTTCATTCCCACCTCCCGCGTTCTCGTTCTCAGCACGTATTCCACAGAGCGCCGGGTTTGATCAACCGTCGATCTTGTAGAGCCTCGCGGCGGTGTCGTGGAAGATGAGCCGCTGCTCCCGTTCACTCAATGTCGCCGTGGCTTGCCGGTAGGCGGCGAGCAGGCGCGCATAGTCGGTCCAGAGCTTCTCGATCGGGAAGTTGCTGCCGAAGAGGCAGCGCTCGGCGCCGAAAAAGCCGATGGTTTCGCCGACGATGTCCGTGATCAGGGCTTGGTCGATCTCGTGCACGAAGGTGCCAAGCCCCGAAAGCTTGACGTGGACATTGGGACACGCGGCAAGCGCGGCCATGCCGTCTCGCCAGGCGAGCAAGCCCTCGGCCGAAGGGTCCTCGGGCATGCCGCAGTGGGTGAGCACCATCGGGATGTGGCGGAAGGCGCGCGCGAAGGCCGCGCCATCGCGCATTTGACTGGTGAAGAGCTGCAGCTCGAACAGCCAATCACGCTCGCCGAGCAAGGCGAAATTGCGGCGAAAGGCGGATTCGTTCATCACCGCCGGCCCGTCGGCGAAGCGGTATTGCGGGTTCTCGTGCCAATGCAGCTGCATGCGGATGCCGCGCATCAGCGGGTGTTGCGCCTGCCGATCGAGCAGCTGGCCGACGTCGGGACGGCGGAAATCCGCATAGCCCACGATGGCGTGGGGAAAGCCATGCGCATCGGCGACCGCCTGCACCCAGGCGACCTCGTCGAGCGCGCGCTCCGCCGCCCAGTTGGCTTGGACGTAGACCGATTTCGCAATACCGCAGGCGCGCGCGTCGGCGAGATATTCCTCGATCAGATAGTCGCGGCGGATCGGCTCGTAGGGCCCGAAGATGCGCGGCTGCATCGGTCCCTCGAGCCACGGCAGGTCGGCCTTGCGCCAGATGTGGTGGTGCGCGTCGATCATGCCGGCCATGGGTGTGTTCTCAGCACGCCCGGTCAGGTGAGGAACTTCGTGAAGCCGCCGTCGACGTTCCAGCACGCGCCGGTGACGAAGCTCGCGCGCTCCGAGGCCAGGAAGGCGACGACGCCCGAGACCTCGTCCGGCCGGCCGTAGCGCGGAATCAGCAGGAACTGCTTGGCGAGCGTGTCGAACACCTCGTCGACGCTCTCGCCCACCTCGCCGACGAAGTTGTCGGCTGCGATGCGCTCCCAGAGCGGGGTGTGGATCAGCGCCGGGTTGACCGCGTTGACCCGGATGTTGTCGCCCGCGAGGTCCTGCGCGAGGGTCTTCGTCATCGCGAGCATCGCGGCCTTGGCGGAGTTGTAGTCCGCCATGCCGCCGATGCCGCTGTGCCCGCTGACCGAGGCGATGTTGACGATGCTGCCGCCGCCGCGTGCCCTGATGTGCGGCACCGCGGCGCGCGTCGCGCGGAGCGCGCTCCAGAGGTTGATGGTGTAGGTCTCGGCCCACACCTCGTCCGCATCCTCGACCGTGTGGCCGACCGCGGCATCGCCCGCATTGTTCACGAGAATGTCGATGCCGCCGAGCGCCGCCGCCGCGCCCTCGATGAAGCGTGCGATGGCGGCCGCGTCCGTCATGTCCGCAGGTTCCGCGAACACCTCCGCACCCGCCGCCTCCAGCACCTGCGCCGCCTCGGCGAGCGGCCCCTCGCGGCGCGCGCAAATCGCGACCTTCGCGCCCTCGCGCGCGAACTCCTCTGCCATCGCGCGCCCGAGCCCGAGGCTCGCCGCCGTGACGACGGCCACCTTGCCGTCCAGTCCAAGCTCCATCGCGTTGCCTCCTCGTTAGAACGCCGGGATCAGGCGCTCTTTCGGATACTCCGCGCCGACGACATGCTGGATCGTCACCGCGCGCACCATCTGGTAGGTGCGGATGCGGAAGGCCGGGTCGCACGACATGCGGATGTACATGTCCTTGCCCGAGATGTCGTAGTCGTCGCGGAGCCACTGCATCATGTTGTCGCAGGCGTCATAGACCGCGTGCTCCATCGGCAAGTTGATGCCGACCGCGACCAGGCTGTCCGGCTTGACGATGCGCACGCAGGGCGCGTGCCGGTTCTTGATCACGCGGCAACTGAGCTGCACCGTCGCGCGGGTCTCGTCGGCGATCCCGGTGAACTCGGTGTCGCCCTGGCCGCCATGCATGTCGCCGACATAGAGAAGACCGCCCTCGTGATAGCTGTTGAGCAGGATCGTGTGGCCGGCGCGGATGTCGCGGCAGTCGATATTGCCGCCGAACGGGCCTTGGCCGAGCAGCGAGGTGAAGACCTCGCGCTCCGGCGCGCAGGCCAGCGTGCCGCAGAAGGGCATCAGGTCCCAGGTGAGCTTGTCGGAATATTTTCCGGTGCCGTCGCGCGTGTGGCCGCTCGGCCCCGGGAAATGCTCGATCACCTGGACATGCGGCTCCGCGCATTCGCGCCAGCGGAGCGAATCGCCGAGCGGGCCGATGCCCGGCAGGATACCCGAGAAGCCGTAGCGCCACGGGTCGATCCAGTCGATGGTGACCGCGAGGGTGTCGCCGCGCGCGCAGCCCTCGACATAGATCGGCCCGACCACCGGGTTGTATTTGGGCGGCCACACCGATTGCAGGCTCACCACATGCTCGCCCGTGAAATCGTGGACGGTTGGGTTGTCGCTGTCGTCTGCGATCAGGCCCGAGAGCGCATCGTCGGTCTCGAGCTGAAAGGCCTCATCCTGGGCAACGCGCAGTACCGGCTCGTCCTCCCAGTCGAAGGCATATTTGCTGGGTATGTCGCCCCGATTGATTCGTTGCATCGGCTCACCTTGTTTGCGTTGCCTGACGGCCATCATGGGCCGCCATGTTCGACGTGCCGAGATAAATGTTGCGCACGTCCTCGTTGTTTTCGATCTCGCTCAGCGTGCCCTCCGCGAACACACGACCGAAATGGAGCACCGTGATCGGCGCCTCGAGCTGGCGCACGAACGCCATGTCGTGCTCCACCACGACGATGGTGGTGCCCTCGGCATGGAGCGCGGCGACGAGGTCGCCGGTCTCGCGCGTCTCCTCCGGGCCCATCCCTGCCGTCGGCTCGTCGAGCAGCAGGAGAACCGGTCGCATCGCGAGCGCCATGCCGATGGCGAGCCATTGCTTCTGACCATGAGCGAGGGCGCCCGCGCGCTCGTCCTCAAGCCCGCTGAGATTGAGCCGCGCCAGCAAACGAGCAATCTCCTCGTCCATCGCTTGCCCGCCGAGCGTGTGTTGCAGTGGCAGCTGCAGATTGTGCCGCACCGTGAGCGCCTGATAGACGCCGAGATGCTGGAACTTCACGCCGATTCCCATATGCGCGCGGCGGTGCGGCTCGGCCCGTGTGACGTCCTGGCCCTTAAACCGGATCTTGCCTTTGTCGGGTTTGATGGCACCGAGCAGGAGCTTGAAGAAAGTGCTCTTGCCGGCGCCGTTGGGGCCGATGATGCAGCGGAGCGAGCCCGGCTCGAGGGCGAAGTCGACGCCATCGACCGCACGCACGCCGCCGAAGGCCTTGGCGAGGCCGCGTGTTTCGAGGAGCGGGGCTGAGGCTTGCGCGCTCACGCCGCCGCCCGCCGTGCCATCAAGCGCCGAAGCGCGCCGACCTTGTCGACCAGCCCGGTGATGGCGCCCTGCGGGAGAAGCATCATCACCAGGATCAGGATGGCGCCTTGAACGACCAACGCGTAGTTGCCCTGGACGGCGAGCTTTTGCGAAAGCCACAAGAGGACAACCGTGCCGATCAACGTTGCTGTGAGGCTCTTGCGTCCAGCGACCGCCACCCAGATGACCGGCAGAATATTGTTCTGAACGCCAAAAACCGTCGGCGTAATGAAGCTCTCCCACGACACATAGAGGATGCCCGAGAGCCCGGCGAGGAAGGCGCCGAGGCAAAACACGCCGAGCTGGATGAGACGGATATCGTAGCCGAGCGCTTCGGTGCGCGAGGCGTCCTCGCGGATCGCAATCAACACGCGGCCGACCCTCGAGTTCACGAGCCACCGCAGTCCCATATAGGTCACGACCATGAGCCCGAAGGTCAGATAATAGAAGGCGCGCGTGCGCCCGTTGAACTCGACGTCGGAAAAGCCGAAATCGAGACCCGGTGGTTCGCGGATCACGCCGGAGAAGCGGCCGAGACCGTTGTTGCCGCCGAGATGGGCTTCGCCGATGAACCAGCCTTGGCCTGCCGTCTGATTGAGAAAGGTCTCGAGCAGCAACGTCACGACGAGCATGAGGATTGCGACGTAAACACCCCGCAGGCGTGCATAAAACATGATGAAGCCGAGCAGCGCTGCGACCGCGACGGGGAAGACGAGGCCGATTCCGAGCGCGGCCCAAGTATGACCGTGGCTTTCGATGAAGTTGATGCCCGCGACCCCATAGGCATAGCCGCCGAGCCCCAAGAAGGCGCCTTGGCCGAGGCTGAGGATGCCGCAAAAGCCCCACATCACGCAAAGACCGAGCGCAAGGAAGGTGCTGGTCAGGAAGTTGGAGAAGTTGAGCAGCTCGTAGCGCGACAGATAGTCCGGTGCCGCCGCGCCTGCCGCTATCACCACGAGAACGCCGACCCAGAAGCTCCAGTGACGCCCCATCTCGTGCGGGCCAACGAAGCCCTTCGCGAACCCCCGCATCAGCGGCTCCGCACGCTCACGCGACGGCGCTCGATCCACTCCGAGATGCCGGCCGGCATCAAGCGGATGATCACGAACGCCAGCGCGAGCATCGCGACATGACCGAGCAAGATGTTGAACTGGTTCATGACGATGGTCTTGGCCGCGCCGAGCGAGAGCACGCTCGCGAGCAGACCCGAGATCACGTCAGCGCCGCCGCCGACCACCACAGTGATGAACGCCTGCGGCGTGTAGCTCATGCCGTAGAACGGCCCGATATTGGCGGTCAACGCCAAGAGCCCGCCCGCGAAGCCGGCCAGCATGGTGCCGAGCCCGAATGTCGCGGCGTAGATGCGCGCGGTATCGACGCCGAGCGCGCGCGCCATGCGCGGGTTCTCCATGGTGGCGCGCGCCTGCACGCCGAACCGCGTGTAGCGGAAGAGCGCCCAGAGGCCTGCGATCGTCAAGAGCGCAATCCCCAGCATGAACAGCCGGTAGTAGGAATAGGAGAGCTCGGCGAGTTCGAAGCTGCCAAACGGCGTCGGGACGCTCTTGATCTGCGGACCGAATATGAGGAGCGCTCCTTGGCTCAGCAGCAGGCTGAGCCCCCAGGTCGCGACGAGCGACGACAAGAGCTGGCCGTAGAATCGTCGAATGACAAGACGTTCCAGCACGACGCCGGCGAGGCCCGCGCCGACCGCACCGAAAATCACCGCAATCCCGCTCGGAACGCCCGCGAAATAGGCGAACGAGGTGATGTAGGCGCCGACCATCATCATCTCGCCGTGCGCCATGTTGATGACGCCCATCATGCCGAAAATGATGATGAGCCCGATCGCGGAGAGCGCGAGGAGCCCGATCGTGTCGGCGTATTGGTAGAGCAGGCTAACGATGAAAGAGATGATCTCCATCGTGCCGACCGTCAGCGATTAAGCGAGCGCGGCCCGGCTGGCTAACCACACCTGCCGGGCCGCTCGAGTGATTGGACCGCTATTCCTTCTTGTATTTTGCGTAGCGCGGGTCGTCCCACGGGAGGAATTGCCGCCCGTCGTTCTGCCGCACCAGGTTCACGCCGAGCGTGCGCAGCCACCACGGCTCAACGGGGCCGAAATCATGCACCCACGAAATATTGTGGCCCTCGTCGACATGGGCCATGCGGATGTTCATGGTCAGGTGGTGCGTCGCCGGGTCGAGCAGCACGCGGCCCTCCGGCGCGTCGAAGGTGATGCCGGATTCGAGCGCCGCGATCACGGCGTCGGTGTCGGTCGTGCCGGCGCGCCGCCAGGCCTCCGCCATGATGTGCACCGCCGTGTAGGAGCACCGGGCCGGCTGGTTGACGTAGGGCTCGTCCGGCCATTTCGCATGCCACGCATCGAGGAACGCCTTGTTGGCGTCGGTCGGGATCTCTTCGATATAGGCGACCGGGATGTACATGTTGGCGAGCGAGGGCGGCGAGAACTGCTTGTGCTCGTAACCCTGCTGCAGGTTCACGGTCGAGACGGCCGGTAGGCCGAGATTGACCGCCTGCGCCTGGGGATAGAACTGGGACTGGTTCGCCCCCACGAGGTAATGAACCATGAAGTCCGGCTTGGCTTTCTGAACGTTCGCGATTGAGGCTGCGAATTCGGAGTTGCCGAGCGGGATGAACTCCTCGCCGACGATCTCACCGCCGTAAAGGCCGGCTGCCACATGGGTCCACAGCGCGCTCACCTGACCGAAGCCATAGTCGGCGGCGAGCACGTACATCTTCGGTCCGTATTTGTTGATCATGTACTCGACCCCGGTGAGGATCTGCTGCTCCGGGATCGGGCCGGTGAAGAAGGAATACTTATCGGCAATTCCGCCTTCGCCCTGATTGTTGTGCCAGAAGATCGTCTTGTTCTTCACGGCCACGGCGCGTGCTGCTTCGCGCTCAGAACTCGTGTAGCCCGCCATCACGACATCGGCCTCGTCATCGAGGATGCACTTGTTGGCGAGCTCCTGATAGCGCTTCACATCCGATTGGCCGTCATAGTGGATCAGCGTTAGCTGCTCGCCGTTGACGCCGCCTGCCGCGTTGATCTGTTCCACGGCCAGCTCGGCGCCGTGCGTCTTTGGGATGTTGGGGAGCGCGAAGTCCCCGGAGTGGTCGTCGATGACGCAGATTGTGATGTCTGCAGCCGCCGGGCTCGGCGCGGTCAGCCCGATCGTCGTTACGGCAGCTGCCATCAGGGCCACTGCGAAAGAACGTTGAAACGTGCGTTTGTACTGCACTGTCCACCTCCCTCTTTTTGATTGACCACACCGCCGACGGTAGCATGGGTGAACGGTTCGACGCGAGACGCCGCGTCGCTCGCGGCTAGATCGCGAGGTATCTCCGAGCAACCTCTGGATCGGCGAGTTCTTGCGGCGAAACGGTCGCGACCACGGCGCCCTTGTCGAGCACGATGCAGCGGTGTGCCGTGGCGCAAACCAGGTCGATGTTCTGCTCGACGAGCAGAACCGTCATCGCGATGTCGCGGTTGAGCCGCAGGATGACGTCGGCGATTTGCGCGACGATGTTCGGTTGGATACCTTCGGAGGGTTCATCCAGAAGCAAGATGTTCGGATCGCCGACCAAGATGCGACCGATAGCGAGCATCTGCTGCTCTCCGCCACTCAATGTGCCGGCGCGCTGCCGGCGCCGCTCCTTCAGGCGAGGAAACCAGTCATACACGCGCGCGAACGCGCCCTTGGCGCGCGGGCGGCCGACCAGCTCGCCCATCCGCAGGTTCTCCTCGACCGTGAGCCGCGAAAAGATGCCGCGCCCCTGCGGCACGTAGCCCATGCCCATGCGCGCGAGATCTTTGGCGTCGACCGCGGTCACGTCGCGATCGCGGTAGGTGATCGTTCCATCCATCACGCCCACCAGACCGCCGATTGTGTTGATCAGCGTAGTCTTGCCGACGCCGTTTCGACCAACGATCGCGACGATCTCGCCGGCTGCGACGTCAAAGGAGACGCCGCGCACGATCGGGATGCCGCCATATCCGGACGTGAGGCCGTCGAGCGCCAGTTCCATCCGCGTCTCCCTTCTTCACCTGCCATAGAACAGCAACCGTAAGCGGATGCGCAACCGGCTGAGAGGCTGGTGTTCCTTAACTATGCTGCGCATCTCCCCGGTTAACCGATTGTTTTGAGGCCCTTTTAAGAGATCGCGCCCAAGATTGCCGGGCGGCCGGTCTTGGCCGTTGGTCGTGAGAACATCCGCAGGGAGGCGGCGTTGAGCATTGATCCGCGTGTGGCGCATGCGCCACCGGTCAAGGTTGTTGCGGACCGCGTCTTGCCGGAGGGCGGCGAGGTGGTTGTGGTCGATGGCACGCTGACCTTGCCGATGCCGATCGACCTGGCCGAGGCCACCTTCAACCGGGCTGGCGACGACCTCGAGATGATCATGGCCGACGGCTCGGTCGTGGTCGTTGTTGGGTACTTTGCGCTGATTGATCCGCCGGGGCTCGCCGCCGAATTTGGCGCGGCGCTCGGCTCCGACGACGTTGCCGCGCGCGCAGGCACCGCAGGCGATGCATCCGTCCCGCCGGTCGCGCCCGCGGCACCCGAGGCTCCCGAGGCGGCCGCCGAAGCGCTTGCCGCGATCGCGCCCGCGAGCGGCGGGACGGAGGCGCCGCCGACAGGCGCGGCGGAAGAGATGCTGATGAGCGCGCTCGATCCCGCGGACGATCTCACGGCGGCGGCGTCCTTCGGGGGGCCGGGCGACGACATTCTAGAGGGCGGCCCTGGCGTCGATATCATGGCCGGCGGCGACGGCGCCGATCGGTTCGTGTTCGGTGACCCGGCCGAGAGCGTGGCCTTCGCCACCGACGGCATGGCGCCGCTCGGTGACGGCCAACACGATCTCATTCTCGATTTCGAAGCCGGTGTCGATCGGGTGGTTCTCGACGCGAAGGCCTTTGGCCTCGACGGTCCGCTCGAGCTTGGCACCACGCTGTTCATTCTCGATGGGCCGTTCGACGGCACCAATGCGGGCGCGGCCCCTGGCGTCGCGCATGTCGTGGTCGACTTCACGGGCACCGTCTATTTCGACGACGGCACCGGCGAGGGCTACGCGGTGGTGACCGAGATCGCCGGCGATGCGCCGCTCGCGACCGACATCGTCTCCTATTAGTTATCAATCAGCCGGCCAAAGCCTTCTTCAGCAAGCGCGCGACCGCTGGGTCGAGTGGCGGAATGGCGAGGTCGATGCCTTCGCCGAGCTGGGCCGCTATCGCGCCGAGCGCGGCGACCCGCGCGCGTTTCTTGTCGTTGGAGTACACCACCGTCCAGGGCGCGGCCGGCCGCGAGGTGCGCGCGACCATCTCGTCGACGGCGGCTTCGTAGGCGGGCCACTTGGCGCGGTTGCGGAAATCCTCCGCCGTGAGCTTCCAGCGATTGAGGGGATGCTCCGCGCGCTTCTTGAAGCGGCGCAGCTGCTCGGCGGCCGAAATATGCAGGAAGATCTTGACGACGCGCGTGCGATCGTCGGTGAGCGCGCGCTCGAGCCCGTTGATCTCGCGATAGGCGCGCCGCCATATCGCGCGCGGCACGAGCTCCTCCACCCGCTCCACCAGCACGCGGCCATACCAAGAGCGGTCGAACACCGCGAGCTGTCCCGTGTCGGGCAGACGGATCGCGAAGCGATAGAGGTAGTGCCGTCCCGCCTCGGCAGGCTCCGGCGCACCGATCGGCCACACCAAGCAGGCGCGCGGATCGAGCCGGGAGGTCATGCGCCGGATCGTGCCGCCCTTACCCGACGCGTCCCAGCCCTGAAAGACGACGATGCCGCTCCGCTCCTCGCGTGCATAGGCGAGCTGGATCAGCCGTAGCCGTTCCTCGAGGGCGCGGACCGCACGCTCATGTTGCGCGCGGCCGAGGGCGGGCATGGGCTTGAGCGCTGCCAGCCTGAACGTGCGATCGAAGGTGCGCACGATCGTCGTTCCCGCGACGCTCTCCTCGACGATCGCGTCGACGTCGGTCATCGCCATGGCTATCCTCTCGTGGTCTGCGCAGGGCGTGATCTTACTATGGACGATGGGCCGCGAGGCTCGCCCAAAGCCCGCGCGCGCGGTAGGCTATCGCAGGGTACGATCGGGTCGGGTGAGCCAATGGCCGCGCAAGCACAAGGCGGGCCGCGCTGGAAGCGGCGCTGCTACAACATCGCGACGCTCCGCGCGGAGGCGAGGCGTGTTCTGCCGCGCCCGGTGTTCGATTTTGTCGACGGCGGTGCCGAGGACGAGTGGACGCTCAGGCGCAACGAATCGGGGTTCGACCTCGTCTCGCTCCTGCCGCGGCCGCTCGATGGCGCAGGCGAGCGCGATCTCACGGTCGAGCTCTTCGGCCGCACGCTCTCGATGCCGGTTCTGGTGGCGCCGACCGGGCTCGCGGGCCTACTTTGGCCCGATGGCGAACGCGTTTCTGCACGCGCGGCGGCGGCGGCCGGCACCGTCTATTGCCTGAGCCATGGCTCGGTCTGCAACATCGAGGAGCTCGCCGAGACCGGCGCGTCGCCACGCTGGATGCAAATCCACGTCTACAAGGACCGTGGTTTTTCGCACGAGCTCGCCGCGCGTGCGGCAGCGGCGGGTTATGACGGCCTCGTCGTCACCATCGACACGCAGGTGCTTGGACACCGCGAACGCGACACCGCCAACGGCTTCACCATCCCGCCGCGTTTCTCACCGGCCACTATCGCCGCCATGTCGCTCAAGCTGCCCTGGCTCTTCCGGATGCGCCATGCGCTCCGCGGCATCACCTTCGGCAACTACCGACGACCGGGCGAGGGCGCCGATCTCACCAAGCTCGCCGAGCGCATGGTCTCGCTGATCGATCCCGGCGCATCGTGGGATGACATCGACCGGCTGCGCGAGGTTTGGCGGGGGCCGCTTCTGATCAAGGGCGTCATGCACCCGCGCGAGGCGGCGGAGGCGGCGGCGCGGGGCGTCGACGGCGTCATCGTCTCGAACCATGGCGGGCGGCAGCTCGACGGCGCGGCGTCCTCGATCGAGGCGCTTCCCGGCATCGTCGAGGCCGCCGACGGGCGGCTCGAGGTGCTGCTCGACGGCGGCGTGCGCCGTGGTGCCGATGTGGTGAAGGCGCTCGCGCTCGGCGCGCGCGCCTGTCTCCTCGGCCGCGCTCAGCTCTTCGGGCTCGCGGTCGCAGGCGGGCCCGGCATCGCCCATGCGCTCGAGATCATGCGCACGGAGATCGACCGCGCGATGGGGCTTTGCGGCATCGGACGGGTCGCCGACATCGGGCCCGACCTCTTGCTTCAGTGCGTGGAGCCGGCGGTGGAGCGACAGCGCGTCGCACCGCTGCCGACCGCGCTCGAGGGCGGCGCGCACGGCTGATGCGTCGCGGTTGCGCCGGCGGCCCCGGGCCTTCACACTGCCGCTTGGCCCGCTCTCAACCCTTGGGACCACAGCCATGACCGACACGTCCGATCTGTCGAAGCCGCTCAAGACGTGGAGCCATCTCGCCAAGCAGCGGCGGAAGCCCAGCGAGTACGAGATCGTCTCGACCAATCTGCTCTGGAGCACCGACGATCCGACGCCCTGGGCGCTAAGCCCCGAGATCCCGATGAACAAGTGGTACATCAAGTACCGCAACGAGAGCGCGCTCCGCCACGAGGATTGGGATGCGTTCCGCGATCCCGATCAGATGATCTATCGCACCTACAATGTGATGCAGGACGGGCAGGAGACCTATGTGGACGGCCTGCTCGAGGAGCACAGCCGCAACGAGCATGACAGCGGGCTTTCGGCCGAGTGGGTCGCGGCGCTCGGGCGGCTCTATACGCCGGCGCGCTATCCGCTTCACGCGTTGCAGATGGGCTCGTCCTATCTCGTGCAAATCGTGCCGTCGTCGACGATCGAGAACTGCGCCATGTTCCAGGCTGCCGATCAGCTGCGCTGGGTCTCGCGCGTCGCCTATCGGACGAAGGAGCTCGCCGACGCCTATCCAGAGGCGGGCTTCATCGAGCGGGAGCGAGGCTATTGGGAGGACGACGCGTGCTGGCAGGGCTTCCGCGAACTCATGGAGCGTGCGCTCGCTACCTACGACTGGGCCGAGCACTTCGTCGCGCTCAATCTCGTCGCGAAGCCGGCGCTCGACGAGGCGTTCATCCGCCAGCTCGGCCAATCCGCCCGCCGCAACGCCGACACGCTGCTCGCCCAGCTGCTCGACGCGCAGTGGATCGACAGCGAGCGCTGCCGGCGCTGGACCAAGGCGCTGGTTGACTTCGCGCGTCAGACGGACGGCAACGATGCGGTTCTTGCGGATTGGGTCGCAAAGTGGGCGGCGCTCGGCGACGCGGCGATCGACGCCTACTGCGCCGCGCTGCCGGACAATCCAGACGGCGCCGAGGCGGCCAAGACCGCCGCCCGCGAATTCCGCACCACGCTCGGGTTCTCAGCATAGCGACTGACGCACCGCCACGCTGGTCACCCCGGCGCAGGCGCCGGGAGGCCGGGACACCGATCAGGTGCGCGCGTGCTACTCGGCGGCGGCCGTGTTGCGGCGACCGCGACCGCGGATGAAGGCCCAGACCCTTAGCACGCGGTTGGAGAGGCTCTCGATCGCGCCCGCCACACCCTCAGGCAAGAAGATCATGAACACGAGCACGATCATGCCGAGGCCGATGTTGCGCCAGTCCGAGAACTCCTTAAACACCTCGTCGGCCGCCATCAGGAGGAAGGCGCCGAGCAGCGGCCCCCAGAGCCGGCCGATGCCGCCCACCACGAGCATCGAGATCAGGAACAAGAGCAGCGGGAAGGCGACGAGGTTGGAGCCGACCGAACCGAAATGCGCGGCGTAGAAGCCGCCCGCAACCGAGGTTAGGAAAGCGGAGAGCGCGAACACGATCAGCTGATATTTGAACATGCTGATGCCGCGCGAGCGCGCCAGCTCCTCATTGTCGCGGAGCGCCTTGAAGGCAAGGCCGATGCGGCTCTTCGTCACGAGGTACATCACGACGAGGCCGACTACGAGGAGCCCGAGCATCGTGTAGTAGTCGCCGAGCATCCAGTTGCGCCCGCCGAGCACCTCGCGCCAGCCGAAGTTGCCGAAACCGCCGAGCCCCTGCGCGCCACCCGTGAAGGAGACGCAGGTCGCCGGGTTGATCTTCTGATTCAGCGGACTGCAGACAGAGTCCGTCTGTATGAGCACGAACATGACCTGCGAGATGGCGAGCGTAAGCAGGGCGACGTAGATGCCGCGGAGCCTGAGGCAGGCAAGCCCGATGAACACGCTGAACACCATGCCCGCGGCACCCGCGACCGGGAAGGCGTACCACAGCGACCACTCGAGGTAGCGCCCGAGCACGGCGGTGGTGTAGGCGCCGAAGGCGAAGATCGCGACCTGCGCCAGCGAGAAGATGCCGGCCATGCCGAACACCAGGTTCCACTGGCTCACCACCGTGGCGTAGCAGAACATGATGAGCGCGCTCGCGATGAGGTAGCGCTTCACGCCCATATAGGGGAAGGCGATCGCGATCCCGAGCAGGATCAGAAAGATGATGATGTCGCGGTGCTTCATGGGGTTACTGCCGCGCCACCGTGCGCTGGCCGAAGAGGCCAGCCGGTCGCCAAATGAGTGCGATGATCACGAGCACGAGAATAGCCGTGAAGCCGTACTTGTCGGCGAGCATGACCTTGACGGTCGCCTCGACCATGCCCACCAGGAGCGCGGCGTAGAGCGCGCCCACCATGTTGCCGAGGCCCGCGAGCACGATCACGATGAACGCCTTGAGCATCGGATCGCCGCCCATCAGCGGGTGCACGTCCTTGAAAGAGGACAGCATGATGCCCGAGATCGCGGCAAGCGCGCTCGCGAGCGCCAGCACCATGACGTAGATTCGTCGTACGGGAATGCCCATGAGGCGCGCGGCATCGCGGTTCTGCGCGGTCGCCCGGATCGCGCGGCCGACATTGGTGCGCGTCAGGAACACGCCAACGAGTAGGATCAGGACGAGCGCCACGGCCCAGACGACGATGCGCTGATAGCTCACCGGCACATCGCCGATGAGGAACGAATCCGCGCCCAGCGAAAGCGGCTGCGAATAGGGCGCCGTGCGGAACTCCTCGCGCAGGAACTTGAGCAGCCCCGCCTCGGCCGCCATGCCGAGCCCGAAGGTGGCGATGATGATCGTCACCTCGAAATTGCGCTGGCGCAGCATCCAGTGCGCCGAGATGAAGTAGACGAGCACGCCGAAGCCCCCACCGCAGATCGCCGCAAACGGCGCGGCGAAGAATAGCGGCATGCCCCAGATATCGGCCCACAGCAGCGCGAAATAGGCGCCGAGCGTCATGATGATGCCGTGCGCCATGTTGAGCATGTTGAACGCGCCCCAGACCAGCGCGAGCCCGACCGCCGCGAGCGCGTACATTGCGCCGAAGGTCAGGCCGCTCACGATGATCTGGACAAAAAAGTTCATGCCTCGGGTCCCGCCCCCTTAGCCGCCGAGGTAGGTTTCGAGAATTTGCTGGTTGGAGTGCAGCTCGTTGCCGTCGCCCTCCCAGACGATCTGGCCCGTGTCGATCAGGTGAATGCGGTCGGCGATATCGACGATCCGGCTCGCATTCTCCTCGACGAGGAGGATGGTCCGCCCCTCCTGCTGCAGGTCGTTGATGATGCCGTAGATCTGATCGATGACGATCGGCGCGAGGCCGAGCGAAGGCTCGTCCATCATCAGAATATCGCCGCCCGAAAGCAGGCCGCGGCCAATCGCGAGCATGCGCCGCTCGCCGCCCGAGAGTGTGCGCGCGAGCTGCGTCGTGCGCTCCTTGAGCCGCGGCAGCAGCGTGTAGATGCGCTCGACATCCTGCTCGAAGGTCTTGCGCACCCGCGGGTGGTAGGCCCCCATCTTGAGGTTGTCGTAGACGCTCATCTCCGGGAACAGGAGGTCTCCCTGCGGGATCATCACGACGCCGAGACTGACGACGCGCTCGGCCTCCATGCCGTCGATGCGCCTACCCGCGAAGCTGATCTCGCCGCTCGTCGGCTTCATGAGGCCCGAAATGCAGCGAAGAAGGGTGGTCTTGCCGTGGCCGTTGGGGCCGAGCAGGCAAATCAGCGAGCCCTCGGGCACGTCGAAGGTGACGTCATTGAGGACGTTCTGTCCCTGGTAGCCCGCGTGCAGGTTGCGGACGGATAAGAGCGCCTCAGCCATTGCCCGCGCGCTCCGCCAGCATGTGTTGAAGGCGATCGGCGGTGCCCTCGCCGAGATAAACCTCGACGACACGCCGGTCGCTCAAAAAGCCCTTGGCGTCGCCCTCGAAGATCTTCTCGCCGTGATGCATGATCACGATGCGTTTCGAGAGCTGCACGAGAAACCGCATGACGTGCTCGATCAGGATGATCGTCATGCCGGCATCGATCAGGCCGTGCACGATCTCCATCACGTCGTCGATCTCGTGCGGGTTGAGGCCACCGACCGGCTCGTCGATCAGAAGGAGCTTTGGCTTGGTGGCGACCGCGCTCGCCAGCATCAAGAGCTTGCGGTCGAGCACGGGGATCTCGCTCGCGATCAGATGCGAACGATCGCTCAGGCTGCAGAGCTCGAGCGCCCAATCGACCCGCTCACGCATCTCGCGCGAGAAGGTCATCGCGGGAACGCCGTGATCGCCGAGCCCGAACGCAGACCCGACGAGCACGTTCTCGCGGATCGTCATCGAATCGAAGCCGGCGTTGAGCTGGAAGGTGCGCGCCATCCCGCGATGGCAGATGACGTGAGGCTCGAGGGTCGCAACATCGCGCCCCTCGAGCTTGATCTCACCGCTGGTCGCGGCGTTGATCCCCGAAATCACATCCAGGAACGTCGTTTTGCCGGCGCCGTTCGGGCCGCCAATGCCGATAATGTCCCCGGGATAGACATCGAGGTCGAAGTCATTCACCGCAGCCAGCGCACCGAAATATTTGAAGACGTTTCGGCACGCCAGCAGCGGTTGAGTTCCCTCCTCGGCCATGAACTGGCTCTTAGAGTTGAACTGTCAGATCGCTAGGAGAGCCACGGCGGCGTCATCCAATCGCCCACAGCATAAGGCTGCGGACCGATGATCGTGACGTCCTTCGTCCAGTCCTGGCACTGCATGATGATCGTCGGCATGCCGAGCGACGGATCGTTGGTCTCCGCAGGATAAGGCGTCGCCGCCTGGCCCCACATGAACCGAATGGTCCCGACCACGCCGCGGTAGATCGACTGCCGCATGAAGTCGCAGACCTTCTTGTTCTGATCGATCCCGTCGAACGGCTCGCCCGTGCCACCGGCGCGGCACGCCGCGATCGCCCAGAGGTACACCGAGTCGTAGACCTGACCCGCGACCATCGGCGTCGCGTCCTGACCCCAGCGATCGCGTACGACCTTGGCGAACGCGTTGCCGATCTCGTCCTGAAGCGTGCCGATGGTGGTCGAGCAGAACACGCCATGGCCCGTGTCCTTGACAATGTCGAGGAACGAACGCAGTTGAAGCGCGTACTGCACGTAGACCAGGCTGTTGATCGGGTTCTCGGCGAAGCCGGTGACGAGACCGGTCTGATCCGAGGGAACGCCGTGCGTCGTCGCGACCAGCGCCGGCTGAAGATCGCGCACGCGAACGAGCGCCGGACCCCAGTCGTCGACGGGCTGCGTAACCACGTCGTCGATGGCGAGTTCCCATCCGAACTGGGCGGCAGTGTCGCGCACGCCCTTCGCGATGGTGATCGCGTAGTCGATGCTCCCGGAGAGAAGCGCGATCTTGTTGTTCGGCCGCGTCCACTTGCCGGTTTTCTCAAGCTCGTCCAGGAAGTAGATCAAGCCCGGGCCGTAATAGTACTCGGACGGGTCATCCTGGAAGATGCAGTAGTAGCGGTCCATGTTGTCGCGCACCGCGAACTGATGGCCGTACTGTGTGTTGTCGTGGACGTAGGGGATGCCCGCGTCCGCGATGGTGTCGTACTCCGCGCGCACCGACAGCGAATTGTAGCCATTGATGATGGCATGCACACCGACGCGGTCGATCAGACGCCGCGCCGCCGAGGTCACGGTCTCGGCCGTGATTTCCTTGGTGTCTTCGTAGTGGAACTCGATCGGACGCCCGAGAATGCCGCCCGCCGCGTTGATCTCTTCGGCCGCGAGCGTCAGGCCATATTCGAAGTTCCGGGCATCGTCCGCGCCCCAACCGGTGTAGGGAAGCATGGCGCCAATCGGAATGGGGTCGCCGTCGGCCTTCGCGCCGTTGTTGATCGCCGCGATGGTGCCCGCGCCCGCGACACCCGCTGCGCCGATCGCTGCCGATGCCGCGGTCGACATGAAGCCGCGCCGTGTCGGGTTCAACGGATCGACAATGCCGCCCTGGGCTCTCATCTCCTCGTCGAAGCGCTGCTTTTTGGTTTGCTTCTTCTTGTGGAACCAGATCATTGGGTGCCTCCCGCTCCTTGTTCCGTCACATGTCCGGGCACGCCCTCGACGCCGCCGGACCCCTGCTCGGGCCCGTCCGACGTCATCGTCTCCGCCGCCGCGACACGCCCGCGCTTGGCATGAGCATAGCACACGGACCGGCGCCCGAAGCAATCACCGAACTGCCATATGGCGCAACTTTTTAGGCCCTATCGCGCCACTGCTTGCTTGATGTCGGCGGCAATGAGAGAGTGGTGGTTTGGCACGTAGCAACAACCCGGAGATTTGACCACATGGAGGTCCGCGCAGCCGTCGCGAGCGCAGCAGGCCGCCCGCTCAGCGTTGAGTCGGTCACCCTCGAAGGCCCCAAGGGCGGTGAGGTGCTCGTCGAGATCAAGGCGACCGGGGTGTGCCACACCGACGCGTTCACGCTCTCCGGCGAAGACCCGGAAGGCCTCTTTCCGGCGATTCTCGGGCATGAAGGCGCCGGCATCGTGGCCGAGGTCGGCCCGGGGGTGGCGAGCGTCAAACCGGGTGACCACGTGATCCCGCTTTACGTTCCCGAGTGCCGCACCTGTGAATACTGTCTCAGCGGCAAGACCAACCTTTGCCAGGCGATTCGCGAGACCCAGGGGCGCGGCGTGATGCCCGACGGCTCGAGTCGTTTTTCGCTCGGTGGCGAGCCACTGCACCACTATATGGGCACCTCGACCTTCGCCAACTACACCGTGCTGCCGGAGATCTCCCTCGCCAAGGTGCGCGAGGACGCCCCGTTCGACAAGATCTGCTACATCGGCTGCGGCGTGACGACCGGAATCGGCGCCGTGGTCAACACCGCGAAGGTGCAGGCGGGCGACAATGTGATCGTCTTCGGGCTCGGCGGCATCGGCCTCAACGTCATCCAAGGCGCGCGCCTCGCCGGCGCCAACATGATCGTCGGCATCGACGTCAACCCCAAGAAGCGGGCGCTCGCGGAACGCTTCGGCATGACCCACTTCGTCAACCCGGCAGAGGTCGAAGGAGATCTCGTGCCCTATCTCGTGCACCTCACCGAGGGCGGCGCCGATCACAGTTTCGAGTGCATCGGCAATGTCCATACGATGCGCCAGGCCCTCGAATGCTGCCACAAGGGCTGGGGCGAGAGCACGATCATCGGGGTCGCGGGCGCGGGCCAGGAGATTTCGACCCGCCCCTTCCAGCTGGTCACCGGGCGGGTTTGGCGCGGCTCCGCCTTCGGCGGCGCCAAGGGACGCACCGAGGTGCCGAACATCGTCGACTGGTACATGGAGGGCAAGATCGAGATCGACCCGATGATCACCCACACCCTGCCGATCGAGTCGATCAACGACGCCTTCCACCTCATGCATGAGGGCGAGTCGATCCGCAGCGTCATCACCTTCTAAGCCCGTAGGGGGCGCGGTGGCCTATCTCCTCACGATTCACCTCCTCGCGGTGGTGATTTGGGTCGGCGGCATGTTCTTTGCGTTTGTGATGCTGCGGCCGTCGGTCGGCCTGCTCGAGCCGCCGCCCCAGCGCCTCGCGCTCTGGCGTGGCGTGTTCGCGCGGTTCTTCCCCTGGGTCGGGGGTGCCATCGTCGCCCTCGTGGCGACCGGGTATGTGATGGTGAGCGCCGAGCTTGGGGGCTTTGCGGAGGCCGGGCTGCATGTCCACATCATGCAGGGCATCGGCTGGGTCATGATCCTGCTGTTCCTGCACCTCATCGCCGCCCCCTATCGGCGCTTTCGACGCGCCCTCGACGCCGGCGAGCCGCCCGCGGCGGCGAAGGCGCTCGACCAGATCCGTCAGATCATCCGGATCAATCTCGCGCTCGGCCTCGTCACGATCGTGATTGCCGCCTCGGGGCGCTCCTGGGGATGAACGCCAAACTGCGCGTGCGGCTTCGCGCCGGGCCGCTCTTCCCTTAGACTCCTCTGTTCCTAACGGCGCGGAGCCAGCCATGGACGCGATCCCGAACCGGCCACCCATCGAGCCAGAACGGCTCGGTTGCCTCACCGCGCTCGAGCAGAAGGTCCTTTGGCTTGCGGCGTGGACGATCCACAACGCCAACCACGTCCGCGAGGCCCGCGACGGGCTCAAGGTGGGCGGCCATCAGGCCTCCTGCGCGTCGATCGCGACGCTGATGACGGCGCTCTATTTCGATGTGCTCCGGCCTGAGGACCGCGTCGCCGTCAAACCGCATGCGAGCCCGGTGTTCCATGCCATCCAGTATCTCCTCGGCAACCAGACGCGCGAGAAGCTCGAGCACTTCCGCGGCCTCGGCGGCGCCCAATCCTATCCCTCGCGCACGAAGGATTCCGACGACGTCGACTTCTCGACCGGCTCGGTCGGGCTCGGGGTCGGCATGACCTTGTTCGCCTCGATCGCGCAGGACTATGTGCGCTTCCACAAGTTCGCCGAGGAGCGTCCGGAGAGCGGGCGCATGATCGCCATCATGGGCGATGCCGAGCTCGATGAAGGCAACGTGTTCGAGGCCCTGCTGGAGGGTTGGAAGCACGATGTCCGAAACCTTTGGTGGATCATCGACTACAACCGCCAAAGCCTCGATCGGGTGGTCTCGGATCAGCTCTTTCAAAAGATCAAGGATTTCTTCCAAGCGGTTGGCTGGAAAGTCGTCATTCTCAAATATGGCTACCGTCAGCAGGCGGCCTTCGCGCGCCCCGGCGGCGAGGCCCTGCGGGAGTGGATCGACGCGTGCCCGAACGAACTCTACTGCGCGCTCACCTTCAAGGGCGGCGCCGCCTGGCGGGAGCGTCTGACGCGCGATCTCGGCGACAAGCCCGGCATCAAGGCGCTGCTCGACGAGCACGACGATGCGGCGCTGCAAGACCTGATGACCAACCTCGCCGGCCACGACATGGAGGCCGTGCTCGAGGCGCTGAATGCCGTCGACGACGATGTGCCGCATTGCTTCATCGTCTACACCATCAAGGGCTTCGGCCTTCCCTTCGCAGGCCACAAGGACAATCACGCCGGCCTGATGAACCAAGACCAGATGGCGGACTTCAAGGCCAAGATGAACATTGCCGACGGGGACGAGTGGTCGCCGCTGGCGGGCCTCGCCGTCGATGCGGACAGGCTCCAGGAGTTTATCGAAGCCACGGCGCTGCACGCCGGGCCGGCGCGCCGCAAGGCAAACGACCGCATCCCCCTGCCCGACGCGCTGCCGCTGCGCAGCGCGGCGACGCTGTCGACGCAGGAGGCGTTCGGACGCATCCTCAACGAGCTCGGCAAGGAGAAGAGCCCGCTCGCCGAGCGTATCGTCACGACCTCGCCCGACGTCACGGTCTCCACCAACCTCGGCGGCTGGGTGAACCAACGCGGCATCTTCGACCGCGCCGACCGGGACGACGTGTTTCGCTCGGAGAAGGTCGTCTCCATGCAGAAATGGGCGCTCAGCCGCAACGGTCAGCATGTCGAGCTCGGCATCGCCGAGAATAACCTGTTTCTCATGCTCGCCGCCTTCGGGCTCGCCGGCCCGCTCTTCGGCACACGCCTCTTGCCGATCGGCACGGTCTACGATCCCTTCATCGCCCGCGGGCTCGACGCGCTGACATATGCGAGCTACCAGGATGCGCGCTTCATGCTCGCCGGCACCCCATCGGGCATCACGCTCGCGCCCGAGGGGGGCGCGCACCAATCGGTCGGCACGCCGCTGATCGGCCTCGCCCAGCCCGGCCTCACGTCCTACGAGCCGGCGTTCGCCGACGAGCTCGCGGCGATCATGCGTTGGGGCTTCGGCCACATGCAGGACGATGACGGCGGCTCGGTCTACCTCCGCCTGACCACGCGCGCGATCGACCAGCCCGAGCGTGCGCTCGACGGCACGCTGCGGGAGGATGTGCTCGCGGGCGGCTATTGGCTGGTCGAGCCCGCGCCCGATGCTGAGCTCGCCATCGCCTTCTCTGGCGCGGTCGCGCCCGAGGCGCAGGCGGCGCTCGAGGCCTTGCGCGAGGATCTGCCCGGCACCGGCCTCTTGGTCGTGACCTCGCCGGACCGGCTTTACACCGAGTGGCTCGCGGCGCGCCGCGGCACACCCTGCGCGCCGCGCATGGCCGCGCACGTCGAAACCTTGCTCGCGCGGCTGCCCGCGAGGGCCGCGCTCGTCACCGTGCTCGACGGTCATCCGGCCGCGCTCTCCTGGCTCGGCGCGGTGTTCGGACACCGCCCCTATCCGCTCGGGGTGGCGCGCTTCGGCGAATCGGGCGACATCCCGGACCTCTACCGCAAGCACGAGATCGACAGCGACGCGATCCTCGACGCCGCCGCCCGCGCTTGCATGGAGCGCGCCCGCGGCCGTTAGACCATGTCGCGTTCACTCATGCTCACGCGACAGGCCCTCCCTCATTGGCATTGACGCAAATGCGTCGCCGCAGGTGATCCCACCTGCGCGGGAATTGCTTTAGCCGCCGGTACGCTCAGGCACCATTTCGCTCGCAGGAGAACGCACGACCAACCGCGGGCGCGTCGTGCGTGGCGGCCCGACGGCCGGCCGTGCTGTCCGAGCGCGGCTTTTTGTCGCGCCACCTGTTGAAATCTCGAAACAGATATTGATTTGTCACACCATCATGCCAAGGTTTCATGACAATTCGCGGCGTTGAGGGGGAACAGGCAATGGCGGCAGAGCCAAAGCTGCGCATTTCCGAACCTGGCGAGGATGCGCGACATGCCGCAGCGCGGCACTATCAAACCGTGCGCGCGGCGAGCGAGGCGCTGAGCGCCGGCGTGCCGGCCGAAGACCAGGTCGTGCAGTCGATGCCGGATGCGAGTCCGATGAAGTGGCATCTCGGGCACACGACCTGGTTCTTCGAAACGTTCCTTCTAGCGGCGCAGGGCGCGGACTATCGCGCCTTCGACCCGGCGTTCGCCTATCTCTTCAACTCCTACTACGAGGCCGCGGGCCCGCGGCACCCCCGTCCGAACCGCGGCCTCATCACGCGGCCCGGCCTTGAGCGCGTGCGCGCCTACCGCCGCGCCGTCGACGAGGCGATGCTCGCACTGATCGTCGACTGCCCGGACGAACGCTGGGCGGAGGCCGCGCCGCTGATCGGTCTCGGTCTGCACCACGAGGAGCAGCATCAGGAGCTGATGCTCACCGACATCTTGCACATGTTCTCGTGTAACCCACTGAAGCCGGCGTTTCGCGAGCCGCCGCCGCTCGCCACGCGGACGGCCGCGCCGCTCGCCTGGGTCGAGGTGCCCGGCGGCATCCACGAAATTGGCCATGCGGGCGACGGCTTCGCCTTCGACCACGAGGGCCCGCGCCACGAAGTGCTGCTGCGCGACTTCCGCATCGCCTCGCGTCCCGTCACCAACCGCGAGTGGCTGAACTTCATGGCGGACGGCGGCTACCACGAGGCGGCGCATTGGCTCTCGGACGGTTGGGCGACGGTCGCGGCCGAAGGCTGGCAGGCGCCGCTCTACTGGGAGGAGCGCGACGGCGACTGGTGGCAGATGACGCTCTCGGGCATGCGGCCGATCGACCCCGAGGCACCGGTCTCCCATATGAGCCATTACGAGGCGGATGCGTTCGCCCGTTGGGCGGGCAAGCGCCTACCGACCGAAGCCGAGTGGGAGGTCGCGGCCCGCGACGCGCCGCTCCGCGGCAACTGGGCGGGCACCGGCCACCTGCGGCCGGTTCCGGCCGGCGACGACGCGGACGAACCGCTTCAACAGCTCTTCGGCGACGTCTGGGAGTTCACCCAAAGCGCCTTCACCCCCTACCCCGGCTTCCGCCCGGCGGCCGGCGCGGTGGGTGAGTACAACGGCAAGTTCATGAGCAGCCAGATCGTGCTGCGCGGTGGCTCCTGCGCGACACCGGATCACCACACGCGCGCGACCTACCGTAACTTCTTCTACCCCCACCAACGCTGGCAGTTCACCGGTCTCCGGCTCGCCGAGGACGCGGCATGAGCGGCAGCCGCGGCGCAATCGGCCTCGCGCAGTTCGACGACTTTCACGATGTCCTGGATCCCTCCGGCACCGCGTTCCGGCAGGACGTGATCGCCGGCCTGAGCGCCCGGCCCCGCACGCTCCCGTGCAAATATTTCTACGACGCGCGCGGCTCGGCGCTCTTCGAGCAAATTTGCACCCTCGACGAGTACTATCCGACCCGCACCGAGACCGCACTGCTGCGCGACCATGCGCGCGCCATGGCCGAGACGATCGGCGCGGGCGCGACGCTCGTCGAGTTCGGCAGCGGCGCGAGCGTCAAGGTCCGCCTGCTGCTCGACGCGCTCGCCGAGCCGCGCGCCTATGTGCCGGTCGACATCTCGCGCGAGCACATGATCGAGGCGACGGCGCCGCTCGCCGGCGACTATCCGGACCTCGCCGTCGTTCCCGTGTGCGCGGACTACACCAAGCCGTTCGAGCTGCCCGCGCTCGATGAGGGGCCGCGCGTCGGGTTTTTCCCGGGATCGACCATCGGCAACTTCACACCCGACGAAGCGGTGGAATTCCTCGCCAGCGCAGCGCGCTCGCTTGGGCCGACGAGCCGCTTCCTCATCGGCGTCGATCTGGAGAAGGATCCCGCGATCCTCAACGCTGCCTACAACGACGCGAAGGGCGTGACCGCCGCGTTCAACCTCAATCTGCTGCACCGTATCGAGAACGAGCTCGGCGCGGAGATCGACCTGGCGGGCTTCGCCCACCACGCCTGGTACAACGCGGCGGCTGCGCGCATCGAGATGCATCTCGTGAGCAAGCGCCGGCAGAGCGTCACGATCGGCGATCACCGCTTCGATTTCGCGCCCGGCGAGACCATCCACACTGAAAGCTCGCACAAATATTCGGTCGAGCGCTTTCGCCAGGTGGCCGAGCGGGCCGGCTGGACGATCAGCGCAACCTGGATCGACGACGACGCCCTCTTCAGCGTTCACGCGATGCGCCAACGCGCGACGGCCTAGACGCCCGCGCTCAGGTGCCGAGCGCGTCTGCGAGATCGTTGAAATCGCGCGCGACGATATCGAAGTCGTGCTCGGGCGCGAGGTCCGTGGTTTGGCCGGGCCCATATTCGTGCGGTCGCACGACGAACGCGGTGCGCAGCCCGACGGTGCGTGCCGCCACCAGATCGCCATTGTGCGCCGCCACCATCATGACCTCCGCGGGCGCAAGATCCAGCAGCGCGGCCGCGTTGCGGTAGACCGCGGGCGCGGGCTTGTACTGGCCCGCAATCTCGGCACCGAGCACGACGTCCCAGGGCAGCCCGGCGCGCTTCGCCATGTTGACGATCAGCGATACGTTGCCGTTGGAGAGCGTCGCCAGAATGTACGTCGTCTTGAGACGCGTCAGCCCGGCCACCGCGTCCGGCCACGGGTCGAGCCGATGCCACATGCGGTTGAGATCGGCGAGCACCGCATCCGACAACGAAGCCACGCCGAAATCGCGCAGCACCGTCTCCAGGTTCTGCCGGTGCAGCATGTCGAGCGGCACGAAGCCGGTCTCGCCCGAACGCACGCGCTCCATGGACGGTTGATACTCGGCGCGCCAGGCATCGGCAAAGGCCACCCAATCGAGGGAGAGGCCATGCGCCGCGCCGAAGGCGGGCCCCATCTTGATGATCGAGCCGCGCCAATCGACCACGGTGCCGAAGACGTCGAAGGCGAGCGCCTTCACCTCATCCGTCATTGAGAGCGGCTCACGCCGCGCGCCGCTCGGTGCACTCGAGCGAACGCAGGAAGGTCGGCATGTCAGCCGCCTGCACGACTGCGGCGCGGATCAGGTTGTCGAAATGCCGCGTGACCACACGGATATGCTCGAGTGTGTTGAACACGAAGAACATCTGGCCGACGTAGATCGCCGCGCGCAGCGAGCCGAACACGGTCACGGGCACCGAGAAGTGGGTGCGCCCGTCGAAGAGGTAAAGCCGCAGGCTCGGATAGAGCTCGTCGGTGAGCCTGATCAGATGATTGAGCTGCTCGCGCCGCGCGGTGAGCGGAAGACCCTCCCACAGCCCCTCCCCCCGCGCGAAGATCCGCAGGTCCTGCACCGGCATGCAGATCTCGAGATCGGTCTCGGGCATGCGGGTGTAGGCGAGCTTTTCGGCGCTGGCGGTCGCGACGAGCGAGGGCGAGCGGGTGACGAAGTCCTCGCATTCATGGCGGATCACGGCATCGGTCTTCGCAAGATCCGGCAGGGTCGAGGGCACGTAGCGGATCTTGTAGCCGCGCGCTTCCTCGTACCAGTCGACCAGGCGATCGTCGTGGGGCGCGCGCTCGGTCGGCGTGATCTGCAGCGATTCGTGAAGAATGTCGGCGCCGAGGCGGTTCTCGTGGCTGAGCCCGAGCAACCAATCGAGGCTCACCTTGAGGCGGGCGGCGATGGCGGCCACCGTGTCGGCGCGCGGCAAACGGTCACCCTCGCCGGAGAGAAGCTGCGAGAGTGTCGAGCGGTCAACCCCGGCGTCGCGCGCCAACGTTGCACGGGATACGCCACTGGCTGCGATCGCCGTATCCAACCGCTCGCGAAAGAGACGGGCGATGTCAGTTCTCTCCATGAGAGGACTAAATCATGACTGGTGCGAGTTCACAACAAGAGCGAAGTGGCGTCGCGAACCGCGCGGCTCCCCACGGGGCGTTGTGTTCTTCGACCGGCACTCGGATATGCGCTGGCGGCGATTCGCGGTAACGTGCCGCGGTCTGTCATCCGCGCCCAAGATGGTCCAACCATGAGCCGAGACCGCGACTACCGGCCCGACACGTTGCTTTCCGTGCTGGGCCGCGCCCCCGAGGCCAATCACGGGATCGTCAACCCGCCCGTCTACCACGCGTCGACCGTCATCCATCCGACCGTCGCCGCACTCAAGGAGGCGGAGGCGCGCGACTACGGCAAGACGGTGTATGGCCGCTTCGGCACACCCACCACCTTCGCCCTGCAAGACGCGGTCGCGACGCTCGAAGGCGGCCATCGCGCCTTCGTGTTCGGCTCCGGCAAGGCGGCGATCGTCGCCGCGCTCCTCGCCTTCCTGCAGAGCGGCGATCACGTGCTGATCACCGATAGCGCCTATGGCCCGACGCGCCAGCTGACGCGCGGCCTGCTCGCCCGCGCCGGGATCGAGACCGAGTTCTTCGACCCCTGCATCGGGAGCGACCTCGCCGCCCAGATACGGCCCAACACCCGGGTGGTGTTCGCGGAATCGCCCGGCTCGGTGACCTTCGAGGTGCAGGACCTTCCGGCGCTTGCCGCGGTCGCCCACGATGCCGGCGCCATCCTGATGGTCGACAACACCTGGGCGTCGCCCCTGTTCTGCCAGCCGCTCCGGCTCGGCGCCGACGTCTCGATCCAGGCGGCGACGAAATATATCGTCGGCCATTCGGATGCCATGCTCGGCATCGTCACCGCCAACGAGCGCTGCTCCGAGCGCGTCAAGGCGATCTTCGAGGAGCTCGGCGCCGCCCCCGGCCCGGACGATTGCTACCTCGCGCTGCGTGGCTTGCGCACGCTCGCGGTGCGTCTGCGCCGCCATCAAGAGGTCGGGCTCGCGCTCGCACGCTGGTTCCGCGCCCAGTCGGAGGTCGCCCGTGTGCTCCATCCGGCGCTGGAGGATGATCCGGGCCATGCGCTTTGGAAGCGCGATTTCTCGGGCGCATGCGGGCTGTTCGGTGTCGTGCTTCATCCGGTATCGGAACAGGCCGTCGCGGCATTTCTCGACGGGCTCGCGTTGTTCGGGCTCGGCTATTCGTGGGGCGGCTACGAAAGCCTCGTAGTCCCCACGGCACCGCACAAGATGCGCGCCGTCACGCATTGGGATCCGGCACAGCCCTGCCTCCGCTTCCATGCCGGCCTCGAAGATCCGGCCGATCTCATCGACGACCTCGCGGGCGGTTTTGAGCGGTTCGCCCGTGCGTGAGGCGCGCATCCCACAACGCGGTTGATCCGGGCCGTGCGCCGCCCCTATCGTCGGGACTCAGACTTAGCGATTGCGCAAGGCAGAGCGATGACCGATCTCGGACCGAATACCCCTCTCATCGGGCAAGCCGACTCACGCCGGCAACTGACCACGCCGGCGCTCGTCCTCGATTTGGATGTGATGGAGCGCAACATCGAGGACATGCGCGCCTTCGCCGAGGCGAACGGCGTGAGCCTGCGCCCCCACGCCAAGACCCACAAAAGCGTGCAGATTGCGCGCCGCCAGCTCGAGGCCGGCGCGCTCGGGATTTGCTGCGCGACGCTCGGGGAGGCCGAGGCCCTGGCCGCGGGCGGCATCGGCGGGCTCCTGATCACCTCCCCCATCGTCGCGCCGGCCAAGATCGAGCGTCTGATGGCGCTGCAAGCGCGCGCGGATTCGCTCATGGTCGTGGTCGACGACATGGCCAACCTGCGCACGTTGGAGCAGGCGGCGCAGGGCGCGCCGCTCCAGGTGGTCGTCGATGTCGATGTCGGCCTGCACCGCACGGGCACGGCCGATGCCGCGGCCGCCGTGGCGCTGGTGGACGCGGCGGTGGCGAGCGAGCGCCTGCACTTCGCCGGCCTCCAGGGCTATGCCGGTCACGTGCAGCACATCGAGGATTTCGCCGAGCGCCGCGCCACCTCGCACAACGACCTCGCGCCGCTCGCCGAGACCTGCGCGGCCCTCAAGGCGCGTGGCGTCGCCCTGCCGCTCGTCTCCGGCGCGGGCACGGGCACCCACGACATCGATCCGGAGCTCGGGCTCCTCACCGAGCTGCAGGTCGGCTCCTATGTCGTGATGGACGTCGAATATCTCGACGTGCATTGTCGCGACGCGGGCGACTGGCGCTTCGCGCCCGCGCTCACCGTGCGCGCGACGGTGGTTTCAGCGAACCACGACGGCCTCGCGACCCTCGATGCCGGCCTCAAATGCTTCGCCACCGACGGCCCGCTGCCCCGCTTCGCCAGCGGCGCGCCGATCGGCGCGGTCTACGACTATTTCGGCGACGAGCACGGGCGCGTGAGCTTCGAGGGCACCAACGAGCGCCTCGCGGTCGGCGCTGCGGTCGAGTGCATCGTCTCGCACTGCGACCCGACGGTGAACCTCTACGATCATTATCACTGCGTGCGCGGCGACACGCTGGTCGATATCTGGCCGATCGACGCCCGCGGCCGCCACTAGAGCCTGTCCGACGCCCCACGCCACCACCAAGTCGAACTCGTGGCGCACGGCTGCGCAGCACACGGCAACCGTCATTTTTTCAACGGATCGGCCCTTGGTATGGCCTCGGTCACTACTCGCGAGCGTTAAGCGTGTCGCACATGATCGACCGCGAGGGGATCGATGCGAAGATGGAGGGGGCGTTCTCACACTCACGCTTCCAAAAAGGAAAGAAACGCAACCGCGAACGATCTCGGTCAGTTGACGCCATCCGTCCTCCCGCTCTTGGTGTGCATGCAGCGGCGGCCTCGGTAAATGGCTTTCTACGAGGTGATCGGCCCAATGATCGTGTTCGGCGTGGTTCAGTTTTTCATACTGTGCAGGCTGAGACGGATTTGACCTCGCCGCGCTGGGGATCGGCTGCCATCAGCTCAATGAGGTTGCCGTCTGGATCACGGAAATACACGGACTGGCTCGGCACCCCGCCCGCAGTGTGGCGTGCGACCGGCCCCTCGACGAGCGCGATCCCCTTGTCTCGGAGCAACGCCACCGCGCTCTCGATGCCGCCCTCCCAGGTAAAGCAGAGATCGACCGCGCCGACCGTCGGCGCTTCCGCGACGAGCGGAAACCCGTTCCCTTGCTGATGCAAACTGAGCAGCGCCCCACCGATCACCACCTGTCGGATCAGGATGGCGCCGCTTTCGATGTGCTCTCGGGCCGTTTCGGCTGCGAGCACATGCCGATAGAACCGGGTCGCCTGCTCGAGATCCGAGACGGTCACCGCGACATGATCTATTCCGCTGATCCGGCCCATCTGGTCGGGGCGTCCGCTCCGTTTGGATCACGAGCATCCACGGCCCCTTGCCACGGAAGCCTAGGCTAAGGGGGCGCCCGCCCGAAAAGAGTAAAGTCCCGGGACGGTGTCCCGGGACTTACTCGGTTCAGGCAAGCGTGCGCTGGGTCAGGCGTTCAGCCCGAAACGCTTGGCCGCCGCGGCCGCGCGCGCCTGGAGCGGCGCCATGGCATCCTGGGCGGTCTTGATCGCGAGGTCGGTCGCCTTGCCGCTCTCGACCGCATAGCGGTCGAGCGAGGCCTTGGCGTAGTCGGCCTGAACCCCGACGACGTCGTCGAAGGTGCGCGCGGCAATCAAGGTCTTGGCCGCCGCGGCGCCCTGCTCGAACGCCTGCTTGGTGTATCCGGCCCAAATTTGCCCGATCGCGCCATAGCCCTCGGTCGCGATCGTCGCGGCCCGCACCATGCTCTCGAACGTCTCGCGGCTCTCGTCAGCGATCTTGTCGTAGGAGAAGCGCGTCTCCCAATCACCATTCACGGCGCCGTTGCCGTTGGTCTTCGCCTTGGTCATCGTCCCATCCTTCAAAGCGGGTCATCCATTGCCCATGCTGCGATGCAGCATTTGCTGCACTGCAATATAGGCATGCCCGGAGGCGGGTCAAGGACCTTTGTGTGATTTTTTTTGAGGCGCCGCCGGCCCGCGAAAATTGTCCCCTATTTCAATCGACTAGGGCCTAGCCTCGGGTCAGCTCCGTCTTGAGGTGGTCGAGCGCCCGGCTCACCTTGGGGTCACGCTTCATCAGAGCGTAGATTTGCAGCGCAAGAACGAAGCCCGCGGAGGTGTCGGAGCGATAGTGCACGCCCGCGATCTCGCGGTTGAGGGCAATCTGGTAGGCAATGCTGAGGAGATGGGTCGATTTGTCCGGCCAAATATCGCCGAGGATGAGCGCGAGCGTATGGGCGTCGGTCGAATGGCCGCTCGGATAGGCCGGATGGCCCGGCGGGTCGATCGAGGGCGCGACCTCGTCCGAATATTGGCGCGGCCGCGCGCGGTCGAACTTGGCCTTGAAATGCATGTGCACCCGCGTGATGTCGGGCACCACCACCGTCCAGAAGGCCCGCAGCTCCTCGACCTGCGCCGCGCTGAGGCCGAGGCTGTCGGTGAACGGGTGCACGACGTCGGTTTTCTGCTTCTCGATGGCCGGCTGATAGAGCTTCCGCAGCGGCTTGAGCGCGATGATGTGGGCAACCTCGGCGCGCGTGAAGGGATCGTCGGGCGGCGGCGGCACGCTGATCGTGTCGCGCCATCCCGGCGGCATGATCTTGGGCTCTTCCGTCGAGAGCGTCTTATAGAACGCGCGCCACTGATCGCCGAAGACGAGCTCCTCAGCGGTCGCGACGGTCGTCGCGCCGAGCGCGACCAGCGCGATTACAGCAACCAGGATTGCTCTCATCCGACGCCCTCAGGGTGGCTTGCCGCGGCCAATCTAACCACAGCGCTAGGGCCATGTGAACGCGCCGCATGACGCGGTGCGTGCTCGCCCCGCTTGCCCCGGGGCGCGGCGACCGGTGCACTAGCCTTGCTGGCCGAACTGGTAGGGCCGGGCGCGCGGCGCCTTTGGGGGCGCCCCCTCTTGCGGCGGCGTGTAGAACACGCGTTCCTCCTCCTCGAGCGCCAGGTGCCGGCGGAAGGGATTGCGCATCATGACGCCGCGCTGGGTCTCCTCAGCAGCGCGCATCGCGTCTTGCAGCTGCTGCGCGAGGTTCTGGCTCCACGGGATTTCGTAGGCGCGGGGCTCCCGCACATGATCGAACGAGAGCCAGAGATAGATCGCCTCGCCCTCATGCGCGCGTGACGCCACCACCTCGGCCTCCTCGACCGCGCCGAGCGCCCATTCGAGATGGACGGGCTTCGGCTTGCTCATCAATTCGGCGAGACCCGCGTAGCCGAGAGTGAACAGCGCGCCCGTCGCCATGAGCGCGCAAACCTTGGCCCACAAGCGGGTTTGCGACCAGATGCAGATCGCCGCGAGCACGGCACCCGCGGCGACCACGCCGACAAAGAGATAGAGGAGGCTATCCACTGTTGCGCCTAGCACGCAGCGGCTTGAAGACGTCGTGGACGCTTTCCCGATTGAGGCCACCGTTCTCGTCCAGCTTGAAGCGGAACACGGTGATCTCCTCGCCGACCCGCGCGAGCGTCAGGTCGCGCGAGAGGATCTGGGTGGCGCCGGTCGATTGGTTCGGCTTCACGCTGACCACGACGGTCACGGGGACCGGCTCGCTGAGCGCGGTGCGTGTCGTGTAAAGGTGGAGGTTCACGGCATATTCGCCGTCCGGCATGCCGCGGCTGTAGCTCACCTCGTAATTCACCCTGCTGACGTCGTGCAGATGCCCGCGATCATCGCGCAGCAGGTTGAACACGGCGCCGCCCTTGTTGGAATAGCCGACCGGGACGTCGCCCGGCGCCTGCACCCAAAGGTCCACGTCGGTGTCGAGCGGATCCGGCCAGCGCGCCTCCACCAGCACATTGCCGGGCGCGTTGACGTCCTCCTTCGCGGCCTGAACCGGCGGATTGAGATGGGGCAGCATCAGCATCACGATCACGACGAAGCCGGCCAACGCCAGCATCACCACATCACGAAAGACGGTGCCACCGCTCTCGTCCTCGTCGAACGCGTCAATCCCGCGCATGGCGCTCTCCAAGTTCGACAATTGCAGTGATCAGGTTGACCGTGCCGCTGAGCAAAAGCCGGTAGTTCGCCATCAGCCAGACGTTGAGCACGGCGCCGACCAGCGTGGTGTAAAGCGCGACCGACATCCCCTGGATCAGTGTCGAGACCATCGGCCCGACCGCCTTGACGTCGCTCGCGAGGTTCGGCTGGACCCCCGACAGCGCGATGATGAAACCGACCACGGTGCCGATCAGCCCGAAGAACACCAAAGTATTGGCGATATGGCGAACGATGCCGATCCGCGTGGAGAGCTTGAGCCGCAATGCATCGGCGGAGATCGCGCGACTGTCGGCGGAGCGTGCCCGCACGGCTTCCAGATAGGCCGCCACGCGCGAGGGCCGCAACGGGTCAAACTCGCGGATCAGGTTGAGCTCGCGCGCGGTCTGCACGATCCGCCAGCCGCAGATTGCAAGACCGAACAGGAAAAGCCCGCCGATCAGCAGGACGATCCCAGTGCGATCGCCAGCCACCACCAGACCCACCCAGCCGTGGAAATGCGCGGCGCCGAGGAGCGCGAGGCCGACCATGTTGATCAGCGCGAACCGAAAAACCAGGAGAAAGGGAAAGCGGCGGCGCGGTGCTTCGCGGCCCTCGAGGGCACGTTCCAGCGCAGCGAACGTCGAGCTTGGTGACGTGTGCGGAGGCTGGGCGGCCTTGGACGCGTCGGCGCTCTCTTCCTGAGGTCTCGCGCCGGAGAACCGCTCCGCGACGCGCGCGACGAGTGAGGCCATACCCTTTCCTACCGCTTCATTCGACCTGTGGTCCGTCCGTCTCTCAGCCGCCCTACGGAATGACTCCGAATTTCTTCGCGTTTTTTTCCGCCCATGACTCTAGGTGACCGATGGTTAACCAAGTCTTGATCTCGGGCGAATGGCAATAATCAGCGGCACATACACCAAATGCTGACATTTCGCTGAGACCATGGTGGAGAGCCAACAAGAAGCCGAATCGCGCGGGGTGTTCGATGGCGCGGGCGACCCAACCCTCCACGATCTCCACACCGTCGGCGGACGGAGGCGCGCCGTGCGCGCCAAAGGGCGTGCCCCCGGCGCCGAGCGCCGTGTTCGACGCGCCGAGCTTCGCCGGCCATGAGGAAGTGCTGTTCGCACATGACGCGGCGAGTGGCCTCAAGGCCATCATCGCGATCCACGACACCCGGCTCGGCCCGGCGATCGGCGGCTGCCGGATGTGGCCCTACGACAATCCCGCCGCCGCGCTGACGGACGTGCTGCGACTCTCGCGGGCGATGTCCTACAAGCAGGCGATCGCCGAGATTCCCCACGGCGGCGGCAAATCGGTGATCATCGGCAACCCGCGGTCCGACAAAACCCCGGCGCTGATGCGCGCGTTCGGGCGCATGGTCGAGCGCGCCGGCGGGCGCTACCTGGTCGCAGAAGACGTCGGCACGACGGTCGAGGACATGAGCCTGGTGCGCGAAGAGACCGCACACGTGCTCGGCACGCCGGAGGCGACCGGCGGCAGCGGCGATCCCTCGCCGGTCACGGCCTACGGCGTCTTCATGGGCCTGCGGGCTGCCGTCAAATATCAGCTCGCGCGCGACAGCCTAGAAGGCGTGATCATCGCGGTGCAGGGCCTCGGCCATGTCGGCCAGGCGCTTTGCGACCTGCTCCACGAGGCCGGCGCCACGCTCGTGGTCGCGGATATCGATGCGGATCGCGTGCTCGACGCGGCGCGGCGCTGCGCGGCCACGGCGACGGCGCCCGATGCGATCTACAGCGCGGACGCCGACGTCTTCGCTCCCTGCGCGCTCGGCGGCACGCTCAACGGCTCGACCATCCCGCGTCTCAAGGCCAAGGTGATCGCCGGCGCCGCCAACAATCAGCTCGCGACGGACGAAGACGCCGACGCGCTTGCCGCGCGGGGCATCCTCTACGCGCCGGATTATGTGATCAATGCCGGCGGCATCATCAACGTGTCCTGCGAGCGGCAGGGCTATGACCGCGACCGGGCGATGGGCGAGACTGCGAAGATCTATGACACGGCGATGGCGATCTTCAACCGCGCCGCCGAGGAGAAACGAAGCACCGCCGCCGTCGCGGATGCCATGGCCGAGGAACGCCTCGCCCAGGCCTAGCGGCTAAAGCATGTCACGTTCACTCATGCTCACGCGACATGCTCTCTCTCATCGGGATTGACGCAAATGCGTCGTCGCAGGTGATCCCACCTGCTCGGGATTTGCTCTAGCACCCACCCCCTCCGCCCCGCTTGACGCTCGTCGGGTCAAGGGCAATGATCCGCGCCCCGACGAAACGCCTGGGGCGATCATGAAATTCGCGACGTTCGACTACAAGGGGACGACGGCGATCGGCATCGTCGATCCCGCTGCCGGGCGGGCTTGGCCGCTCGCCGAGCCGGCCGACATGCTGAGCGTCGTGCGCGCGTATGAGCAGCTCCGCGGCACCCTCCAGCCCGAGGGCGAGGGCATCCCGCTGGCGGCGGTGACGCTGCGGGCGCCCTTCCCGGCGCCGCTGCGCAACATCCTCTGCGTGGGCAAGAACTATCGGGAGCACGCCAAGGAGTTCACCCAAAGCGGCTTCGATGCGACGAGCAAGGCCGGCGACCATGTGCCGGACGATCCCATCATCTTCACCAAGGCGTCGAACACCGTGGTGGGCCCCGGCGCGCCGATCCCGAACCACGCCGACCTCACGAAGCAACTGGACTACGAGGCCGAGCTCGCCGTCGTCATCGGACGCCGCGGACGGGGCATCGCGCGTGCCGCCGCCTTCGATCACGTCTTCGGCTACACGATCGCCAACGATGTGACCGCCCGTGATCTGCAGCTGAAGCATCGGCAATGGTTCATCGGCAAGTCGCTGGATGGCGCCTGTCCGATGGGTCCCTGGGTGGTGACCGCAGACGAGGTCGACGCGACGGCGCTCGACATCCGCTGCTGGGTCAACGACGAGCTGCGCCAGGACGCCAACACGCGCGATCTCATCTTCGACATCCCGACGTTGATCGAGACGTTGTCGGCGGGCATGACCCTCGAGCCAGGGGACATCATCTCGACCGGCACCCCGGCCGGTGTCGGGATCGGTTTCGACCCACCGCGGTTTCTCGCCCCAGGCGACCGGGTTACTATCGAGGTCGAGGGCATCGGGCGGCTCGAGAACACGGTCGAATAAGCCCGGCGGGCAAGGGAGAACCGGCATGGAGATCAACGGCAAGACCATCGCGGTGGAAAGCCTCGGCGAGGCCGCCGACGCCGTCGTGATGGTGCACGGCCTGGGCGGCACTGCGAACGCGTTCCAGCCGCAGGCGGCGGCGCTCGCCCGCTTCTTCCGCGTGGTGCGCCTCGACCTCGAGGGCTCCGGTCGATCGCCTCTCACCGGCGCGACGTCCATCGCCTCGTTCGCCGCCGACACGCTCGCGGTCATGGACCAGCTCGACATCGCGGCGGCCCACCTCGTCGGCCACTCCATGGGCACGATCGTGTGTCAGCACCTGGCCGCGGCGCAGCCCGACCGGGTGCGCTCGCTCGCGCTGCTTGGCCCGCTCGCCGAGCCGCCGGAGCCTGCGCGCGGCGCGATCCGCGATCGCGCGGCGCTGGCGCGCGCCGAGGGCATGGTCCCGATCGCCGAGACGCTGCTCCAGGTGGCAATCTCGGCCGAAACCAAGGCGCACCGACCGGCGGTGGTCGCGCTGGTTCGGGAGATTCTGATGCGCCAGGATGCGGAAGGCTACGCCGCGACCTGCGAGGCCTTGGCCGACGCGACCGCCGCGGACGCCGCGCGCATCGGCTGCCCGACGCTACTCATCACCGGCGACGAGGACGGCGTCTCGCCGCCGCCCGCCGTTCAGCGCCTCGGCCAGGCGATCGCCGGTGCCAAGGTCGTCACGCTCGGCGGCTGTGGTCACTGGACGCCGATCGAAAAGCCCGCCGCGGTCAACGAAGCGCTTTTCAACTTCTATTTCGGCTGAGCCGCAATCCCGGCTGACCTCGTGGCGCGCCCCACCCCCAAACGCCCGACCGCGAAACCGCGCCGCAGCGGCAAGCACAAGAAGAAGAGCGCGGCCGGCCTAGCGGCGACGAAACGCCCGGCGCGCGCGTCGCAGCCGGGCTATGTGCCCGCCGATTGCACGGTGTATGTCTGCCGCTCCTGCGTCTGGTCGGAAGAGGCGCGCGAGCGGGAGGGCAAGCGGCAAGGCACGTTCCTTTTCGAGGCGGTCAACGCCTTGGTCACCGCCGACCCGCTGCCCGAGGGCACCAACCTGCGCGCGGTGTTTTGTCTCAACGGCTGCAAGAGCCCCTGCAACGTGGCGTTCCGCGCGCGCGGCAAGCACCACGTCCGCTTCAGCCACCTTACGCCCGACAACGCCGCCGACCTCCTCGCCTACGCGCGCGCCTATGCCGCCCAGACGGACGGCGATGTCGCGGACGATGACACGCCGGCCGGCCTCCGCGGCAAGATCACGGTGAGGACCCCGCCGATCGGGGCGTGAGCCGGCGAGCCGCGCGTCCTCGTCGGAGCCGCGCGTCCTAAGCCTCTGCCGGGGCCGCTGTCGGCAGGCGGACGCGGACGGTCGTGCCAACACCCGGCTCGCTCTCGAAATCCACCGTGCCGCCATGCTGCTCGACGGCGCGGGCGACGATGGCGAGGCCGAGGCCGGTGCCGGAGATCGTGCCGACATTGTCAAAGCGGTGGAAGGCTTCGAACAAATGTTCTCGGCCCGCCTCGGGCACGCCGATGCCGCGGTCGGCAACCTCGAGCACAACGCCGTCCGGATCGCAGCGCAGCATGAGCGCGATCGCCCCGCCATCGGGCGAGTACTTCACCGCGTTCGAGAGCAGGTTCGTGATGATGTGCCGCACCAGCTGCGGATCCACGGTCGCGCTCGTGCAGGCGCCCTGACAATCGAAGGAGAACGCGTGAGAGGGCAGCGCGTCGAGCTTCGCTTTCTCGAGAAGATCAGCGCATAGGCTACGCAGGTCGGTCGGCCGGGGATGGAACCGAAGCTTGCCCGCCTCCGCCTGGCCGATGGTCAGCACGGCGTCCAGCAGATCGTTGATGGTGCCGACCTCGCGGCGGATCTCGTCCAAGTTTCTCGTCTTCTGCTCCTCGGCGAGGCGATCGCCGTAGCGGAGCAACAGATCGACCGCCGCCTGGATCGTGGTGAGCGGCGTGCGGAATTCATGCGAGGCCATCGCGACGAAGCGCGACTTGAGCTCGCCAAGCTCCCGCTCGTGCGCCAAGGCCTCTTCGAGCTTGAGCTGGGTGCGTCGGCGGTCGCTCACGTCGAAGCCCATTTCCCAGCTCGCCCAGCCCGGCACCGGAAAGTGGCTCGAGATGTTGAACCAGGAGACGGTCTTGACCGTGCCGTCCCGGCAATTGAGATCCCACTCCCAATCGCGATAGTCGCTGTGCACCAACATGGCGCGCTTGACCTGCTCACGATAAGCGGGGTCGCGATAGAGCAACGCAAGCCCGTTCTCCTTGCCGACGATCTCCTCGGCGCTATAGCCCGTGACGCGCTCGCACTCGCGGTTCCAAACGATCACGTTGCCAGCGCTATCCATTGCCGACATCATCACGGGCATGTTTTGGATCACGCTCCGCAGGCGCTCCTCGCTCTCCGTCAAGGCGCGCTCGTGCGCGCGCTCCTCCGTGCGATCCTGACGCACGTCGACAAAGCCGAAGACCGAGCCATCGGTCGCGAAATGCGGCACGACTTGGACGTGCATCTCGCGCCAGCCGTTCGGGCCCTGGTGCATCTCGTTGAAGATCACGCTCTCGCCGGCGAACACCTGGTCGAGGTGTGACCGCGTGCGCGCGAACGCGTCCTCGCCCTCCATCTCCCATGCGGGACGACCGATCAGGCTCGCGGCGTCGACGCCGTAGAGCGTGCTGCAATGGCGGTTCACGTAGCGAATGGTGAGGCCGCGATCGACGAAGCGGACGAGCACCGGGAGATGGTCCGCAATCATGCGGAGTTGCATCTCACGATCGCCATAAACGCGCTGCACCGTCGTGAGTTCCCGAATCCTTCGCTCGAGTTCCATGTTCGCCAACTGGAGCTCCGCCGTTTGACTGACCACGCGGGCGTCCGCCGCATCGCGCTCGGCGGCGAGACGCCGCACGAGGTTTTCGTTTTGGCTCTTCAATTGGGCGCTGCGCACGACCGATTTGTGGCCGAGACGCGCGCTCGCGCTCAGCGGTAACGCGAACAGAAGGAGCGCGCCCCCCATCGCGAGCTGCGTCGTCTCGCCGACCGACATCAACGCCGCCGCCGCGGCGCCCAACATGGGCAAGATTCCGGCGTAGAAGGCCGATAAGTAGCTTGAAAGCGTCACTGTCGCGCCTGCGCCGAAAATCGCGACAAGTCCGGCGATGAACGCATGGTCCGCGAGGCGATCCGTCGTCAGGATCACAAGCACCGCGCCGACGACCCACAAGAGGCCGCCAGCGGCCGCGGTCACCGTCGCGCCGCGGGCGCGATCGACGGCCGCAAGCCACGCCGATACGCGACCGAAGCGCGCGTGCAGATAGACTGCAAGGCGAAACAGCCCGAACAGCATGACCGCGCCCGCCCACACCATTAGCGGCGTGTGCGGCACCTCGCTCCATACCACCGCCGCGACCAACGGCGGGCCGACCAAGTGGAGGCCGACGGCCGCGCGCTGCCGTCGCGCATGGCTCAGCACAAGCTCTTGCACGACGATCGGGTCGCCGCGTGCCGGCAAGTCATCGGTGAGCGCTGCGGCCGGGCCGCGTGCGTCGTGCCTGGAAGCGTCCATCACCGTTCGCGGACGTTGCTCCGTGCAAGATCAATATAGACGAACGGGAATCCGATGTATCTTTCACGCCCGAGGCCGGACGGACGCATGGGGAGGGGGCACCACGGTGAGCGAGCGCAAACTGGCCAACGAGGCCGACTACAATCTCCGCCTTCGGCACGCGGATTTCGCCGACTATTTCGCGGTCTGGGCGGACGAAAGCGCGCGTGTTCGGGATGCCGTCGCGTGCGAATGCGACGTTCGCTATGGCACGGCAACGGCCATGACGCTCGACCTCTTTCCGGCTCCCTCGCCGCGCAGCCCCATCTTCTTCTTCATTCATGGCGGCTACTGGCGCGCGATGGACAAGTCCGACTTCTCCTATCCGGCCGAGCCGTTCGTCGCCGCCGGCGCGGCCTTCGTCTCGATCAACTACACCCTCGCGCCCGCTGTCACGATCGCCGACATCGTCGCGCAGACGCAGACGGCGATAGCATGGACGGTCGCGAACGCGGGCAGGCTGAACGGCGACCCGGACCGGCTCTTCGTCTCCGGCCATTCCGCCGGCGGTCACCTCACCGGGATGATGCTGTGCACGGATTGGCGCGCGCGCGGCCTTGCGCCCGACGTGATCAAGGGTGCGGTGCCCATCTCCGGCATCTTCGACCTCGCGCCGATCATCGAGACCAGCATCAACGATGACGCCCGCCTTAATGCCGAGAGCGCCCGCGAGGCGAGCCCGCTCCACCAGCTTCCGGCGCGCGTCGGCACACCGATTATCGCCGCGGTCGGCGCCGAGGAGACGCCGGGCTTTCTCGATCAAAACCGGCGCTTCGCCGAGGCCTGGGGCGCCGCCGGCGGGCCGGTCGAGGTGATGGAGGTTCCGGGCCTCCACCATTTCAACGTCGTCAACGAGCTCGGCCTCGCCGACGCGCCGCTCACGCAGGCGACGCTCCGCCTGATGGGTCTTTGAGGCGCCCGCCTCGTCCGCTCAGCCGAGCGCGGAGGCGCTCGCTCCACCCCGGCGCCCGCGCGGCCGGCCACACCAGGGCAGCCCACGCGGGCGCGCGCCAAGGCCGATAGCGTGCACATCGAGACTCTGAACCTGCGCGAGGTCGTCGTGTTCTTGGTCGCGGCCGGCGTCGTCGTGCCGCTCTTCCATCGGCTGCGCGTGAGCCCGGTGCTCGGCTTTCTCGCGATCGGAGTCGCCATCGGACCACACGGGTTGGCGCAAGTCGTCGACACGGTCCCCTGGCTCCGCTACGTCGTCATCGACGACGTCGAAGGCGTGCGCGCGCTCGCCGAACTCGGCGTCGTCTTCCTCTTGTTCATGATCGGGCTCGAGCTCTCGCTGCCGCGCTTGTGGGCCATGCGGCGGCTGGTGTTCGGCCTCGGCGGCGCGCAAGTGATCATCTCGGGCGGCGTGATCACGGGCATCGCCACGCTCTTCGACAATACCCTCACGGTGGCGATGATCTTTGGCGCCGCGTTCGCCTTGTCGTCGACGGCGATCGTGATGCAGCTCCTCGCCGAGAACCGCAGGCTCGGCACCGCAACCGGTCGCACTAGCTTCGCGATCCTGCTGTTCCAGGATCTCGCGGTGTTGCCGATTCTCTTCATGGTGGGTGCGCTCAATCAGGAGGCGGAGCGCTCGGCGCTGGGCTCGTTCGCCTGGGCAATCGGCCAGGCGCTGATCGCGGTCGCCGTCATCTTGGTGGTGGGGCGCCTCGTGCTGCGCCCGCTCTTTCGCTTCATCGGCAGCACCGCGAGCCGGGAGATGTTCATTGCGCTCGTACTGCTCGTGATCATCGGCACCGCGCTCGCCACCCAACAGGTCGGGCTCTCGATGGCGCTCGGCGCCTTCCTCGCCGGCCTGCTGTTCGCCGAGACCGAGTATCGGCACGAGATCGAGGTCGACATCGAGCCCTTCAAGGGGCTGTTGCTGGGTCTCTTCTTCCTGTCCGTCGGCATGGCGATCGACGTGATGGAGATCGTTCGCAACCCGGTGTGGCTCTTCCTCTCGGTGATCGGGTTGTTCTTGGTCAAGGCGCCGATCATCTATGGCCTCGCCAGGCTCTTCGGCGCGGCGCGCTCGGTCGCCCTCGAATCGGGGCTCTTGCTCGGCCAAGGCGGCGAGTTTGCCTTCGTGATCGTCGGCCTCGCGTGGAGCCTGGGCTTGATACCGGACCCCATGGCGCAATTCATGCTGATCGTCGCCGGCGTGACGATGATCGCGACGCCGGGTGTCGCCTGGGGCGCCAGGCATATTGGGCGCACCATGCAAGCCTGGGAAGCGCGCCATGGCCAGAGCACCGCCGACCTCGCGCAAGACATGACGAGCCACGTGATCGTTGTCGGCTTCGGCCGCGTGGGTCGCATGCTTTGCGACTTCCTGGACAACGAGGCGCTGCCCTCGATCGCGATCGATCGTGATGCCGATCTCGTCCACCGGCAGCGCAAGGCCGGCGCGAGCCTCTTCTACGGCGACGCGACGCGCCCGGAGATCCTCCGCAGGTTCGGCGCCGCGAGCGCCGCCGCCCTGGTCATCACGATGGACAGTCCAGACGCGGCGGAGCGCGTGGTCGCGGTGGCGCGCCGGCACTGGCCCAAACTCTCGATCTACGCGCGGGCCCGCGACGTCACGCATGCCACGCATCTTATCGGACAAGGCGCGAACCACGCGGTCCCGGAGACGACCGAGGCGAGCTTGCAGCTGAGCGAGATGGTGCTGGTCGGCGCGGGCGTGCCGGAGCAAACCGCCCGCTCCCTGGTTGAGGAACGCCGGCAGGCCGAGCAGGCCGCGATTGACGAGAGTCGCGGCGAACCTCCCCGCTAGCGGGGAGGCCGGGCCTGCGCGCCCTCGAGCGTCGCGCGGAGGCGCTCGACCAGCTCGTCGGCTGTCACGATGCCGCCCGGGGAGATGTCGACGCCGCCGGCGCGAAGCGTGCGGGCGGTCCAGGTGTTGCAGGTGTTGAACAAGTGGAACTCACTACGGCCGTCGTAGAAGTTGCTGTCGGCGTAGAGGCCGCGCGAGACGGGCTCAGCCGCGCCGCCGGCCTCCGGGCGCGCAAACTCGTCGGCGATTGCTTGGACCAGACGGGCAAAGCCGCGCTCGGTGAGCGGCACGGATATCACGATGTTGGAGCCGTCGGTCGATTGCGGTGGCCGCGCGCGACCGGCCATGTGGACCACCGATGGCGTGGGCGTGAGCGCGGCGGCAACCGCCATGCCAATGGTCTTTTCCTTCGATGGATAATACTCGCGATCGCCCCAGCCGAACTCGAGGAAGGCGGCGCGCGGAAAGTCATCAGCTTCGGGCAGAGCGCCCGTCTCGACGATCTGCGCGCGCGCGGCCACGATGGCCGTGTGCCACCCATTGCTGGTGACGTGGATCAGATGCGTCTGCGGCGCGTCATCCTGCTGCGTGAGCCGCGGTGCGTCCGTGCAGGCGCCCAAGAGCGCCGCAAGGCAGACGAGCGATGCAAGCCAACCGAGCCGAGACCGCATACGGTCACGCTAGCACCCACCGGCTCCGCCGCGATAGAGCGACCGTGTGTCCGGTCCGGCGAAGCAAGGCTCACCCGGCCTGAAGCATCGAGCGCAACAGGGGGGCGTTCGACGGATCGGCCTTCAGCTCGCCCCTTTCAATTTGACGGGCGATCTCGACCAGCTTCGCGTTGACCGGGGCCGCCCCACCCAACGTCCGCTGCTCGGCGACGACATGGCCATTGATCTCGTCGACCTCGGCGCGCCGCCCCTTCATCCAATCCTGTAGATGGGCCACCCTTGTGTTGGGCAGCGTCCATTCCGACAGGACCGTGTCGAGCAGCGTGGTCGCGTAGTGACGTGGATCATTTTCCTCGACCTGTGAGCGCCCGAATATCGGTACGAGCTTGTGGCCGCGGGCGAGTGCCGTGGTGATCGCCTCGTTGCCCGCCGCCGCCATGACCTCACGGATTCCGGGCGCCTCGACCGCCTCTCTGAGCGGCAAATTCAGGATCGCGGACGGCAGACATTCCGCAGCGTTGACCACGAGCTTCATCCATTTCGCAGAACGAATGTCATCCGAGATTTCGGCCTTGCCGGCGTGACGTAGCAGATCGACCACCTCGGCCTCACGCCCCCGCGTCGCGGCGTCGTAGGCCCCGATGGCGAACCAAGTTCCGGCCGGCGGCGTCTGCCGATTGACGATCCCGGGCTCGAACATGTTGGACGCGATTTCGACGACGGCGCCGAGCGTGCGCTCGGGGCCCATGATCGAAGCGATATCGTCCATCGTCATGCCGTTCTGGAGGCCGACCACGAGCCCGTGGGGGCTCGTCAGAGGCTTGATCAGCTCGCAAACCCAGCGCGTGTCATAGGCCTTCACGACGATGAGGACGACGTCGAACGTGTCCCGCAACGTGGCCACCTCGCAAAGATCGAACGCACGAACAGGCGTCGTCTGGGTTTCCTCGGACATTTCGATCCGAATGCCCTTGGTGCGCATGGCCGCGACGTGCGATGGCCACTGATCGATCAGGGTGACGTCAAGCCCGGCGCGTGTCAGATCGGCCCCGATCGACGCGCCACTTGCCCCGGTTCCCAAGACGGCGATGCGGCTGCCTGCCATGCGCGGCTCCCCTTTTTCTATCGACGCCGGCCAAGCGACGGCGCTTTCGCGGCCCGCCGACGGCCGCTGCTCATGAGCGAGGCTGCCCGAGCTCCATCTGGCGGAGGAGCGCGCGGGTCAGCTCAGATGTTGGCTCGCGCAGCTGGTTCGCCATGGTGAAGTGGTTGTAGCCTGGGAGCGACAGATGCCCGAGCGGATAGCCGTGCGCCTGCCACACGGCCGCCATGGCGTCGGCCTGTCGCGCATATTCCTCCGATTCGATCTCGCCCGAGACCAGCATGAGCGGCGCGGGCACGGGGTAGCGCTGGGCGATCGGGCTGTTGCGCCGGGCCTCGGCCTCGTCCATGCGCACCTTGTCATTGAGATAGCAAAGCCGGATCGGCTCCAGGTCGTAGATCCCCGAGATGGAGATCCCGCCCTTCACGAGATCGGCCGGCAAGCCCTCTCCGAATGCCGGCCAGTCGGTGGCGAGCAGCATCGCGACGAGATGACCGCCCGCGGACTGGCCGACCGAATAGATGCGCGCCGGGTCACCGCCCACGTCGCGGGCGTGCCGCCAGACCCACGCGGCGGCGGCCCGGTTCTGGCGCACGATTTCGTCCATGGCGTAATCCGGCGCGAGGCCGTAGTTGGGCACGACGGTCGTGATGCCGTGGGGGCGCAGGCCTTCGGCGACGAAGCTGTCGTGATGCTTGTCGAGCGAATACCAGTAGCCACCGTGGATCATGATCTGGATCGGCGCGCCGGGCTCCTCCGCCGGGAAGATGTCGAGCGTCTCCATCGGATCGTCGCCGTAGGCCACGTCGAGGCGCGCCGGCAAGTTGCGCCGCGTCTCCGCGCTCCAGGCCTCCCACTCCGCGAAATAGTCGACATAGTGCGGCATGCGCTTGCGGTTGTTGTATTGCGCGTCGAGCGCGTCTTTCGTGTAGTGCCGATAGATCGGTTGGTCGGTCATGCGAGCTCGCCTTTGCGCCAGGCGCGGATGTAGGCCATGCAATGCTCGTCGCGATCGAGGATCACGTCCTCGGCCATCTTGTAGGGCTTCGCATCGCGATCGAGCGTCCGGAGCTTTTCCGGTCCGCTCACGACGGGATCCATGATGCCGCCGTCGGCGCCCGCCTCCAGCGCGAGCAGCATGAAGACCTCGTTCAGGAGTTGACGTTTCGGCAGCCCGAACGACACATTGCTGATGCCGCCCGTGATGTGGATCTCGGGGCCGAGCATGGCGCGCAGCATGCGGATGGCATCGAGGCAGTGGTGCCCGTAGATCGTGTCCACCGAAACCGGAAAGACCAGGGGATCGATGTGGATGTCATCGGGCGCGAAGCCGCGCGCGCGCGCCGCCTCGACCATGCGCGTCGCGTTTTCGACCCGCTCGTCGGGCCCGTCGGGCATGCCTTTCTCGCCCGCCGCCGTTACGACAACCCGAGCGTTGTGGGCGTGTGCGAGATCGAGCGCGTCGAGGCGCTCGAGCGAGGCCGAGTTGAGAAGCGGGCGCGCGCGGCTCGGATCGTGCGCCTCCAGGCCCGCGCGGATCACGTCGACGCTCGATGAATCGACCGAGAGCGGCAGCGCGGTCATCGCCTGGATCGCACCCACCAGCCAGGCCATCGCCGCGGTCTGCACATCGAGCTTGGGCGAAATCTCGTCGACGTTGAGATCGAGAAAGGCGGCGCCGGCGCGCTCCTGATGGCGGGTGAGCGCGCGCAGATAGCGCATGCCCTCGTCCGGATCGTCGCCGATCGTGCCCATCGCGGTTTCGAGCGCGACCTGCATGTGCTTGACGCGGCCCTCCTCGTAATCCTTCGTGGCCTTGACGGCGTCCGGGATCACGAGGCGCCGCGCGGCGCCCTCCTCGTCTTCGTAATGCACCACCTCGAGGTCGCCGACGGCGGCCACGCGCTTGCCTTTGCGCAGAAACACGCGGGTCGCGTGGATGTTCTCGCCGATGATGATCAGCTCGCTCGCCTCGGTCATGCCGTGCTCCTGTCGCGCTCCGCCGCCAATGCGCCGTCAGGCGCAGGCGGGATGATACGCGGCATCGGGTCGAACTGGCAGCCATCGACGAAAATCTCGAAGAAATCGGGCGTGGTCTCGAGCTCGATGTGGCCGATGCCCTGCACGAATCGCTCGAGCGCGCGCCGCTTGCGCCGCGACAGCAGGAGGGCGCGCGCCCCCTCGGCCGCCGCGTTGCCGACCTTGACGATGCGCTCCTCGGGCACCGGCGCGAGGAGCCCGATCGCGATCGCGTTGCTCACGTCGACATAGTTGGCGAAGCCGCCGGCGAGGTAGAGCCGGTCGACCGAGGCCGGGTCGACGCCGAGCGCGCGCATTGCGATGTATTGGCCGCAATAGTTCGCGGCCTTCGCCTGGCCGAGGTTGCTCACGTCCTCCTTGGAGATGGTGATGCCCGCCTCGGGCACGACGGTCATCGCGAACTGCTTGCGGTCGGCGATGAACACGCCCTTGGCAGACAGGCGCTCGGCGCGGCGGAGCGCCGCCAGCAGATCGATGAGGCCCGAGCCGCAGAGACCGACCGGCGGGCCCGCGCCGATGGTTCGGTAGACCGCCTCGTCGCCGACATAGCGGAGTTGCTCGATCGCGCCGTCGCTCGCCGGCATGCCATACTTGACGAGCCCGCCCTCGAACGCGGGTCCCGCGGGGCAGGATGTCGCGAGCAAGCGGCCGCGATGGCGCAGCACGACCTCGGTGTTGGTGCCCATGTCGACGAGCATCACGGTCTCGTCGCCGCCATCGTCGAGGCCGACCGCGACGATGTCAGCGGCCGCATCGCCGCCCGCGTGGCTCGCGATCAGCGGCAGGCCATAGGCGCGCGCGGCCGGGTTGAGGGTAAGGCCAAGGCGCCGCGCCAGCGCCTCAAGCGCGGTGTGCGGCCGCTCGCCGGCGATCAACGCGTGCTCGGTGAGCGATTTGTAGGGGCGCTGGCCGATCGCCTGGACGTCGAGCTTGAAGAGGATGTCGCGCATGGTCGTGTTCGCCGCGACGACGACCTCGTAGATCACCGCGCGCGGCACGGAAAGTGCCGTGCAGGCCTCGTCAATGGCGCGGTTGAGCGCCGCGACGATCGCCTTGCGCAGCTCACCCCGATGGGTCGGCCTGCCGTCATAGGAGATGCGGTGCATCACATCGCTGCCGCCGAAACGCTGCGGGTTCTCGAAAGCCGCGGTGTGCACGCTCTCGCCCGCCTCGAGGTCGACCACGTCGAGCACGACGGTGGTGGTGCCGAGGTCGACCGCGATGCCGAGCACCCGTCCGCGGTCCTCGTCGATGGGCTCGTCGCCATAGAACACACGGCCCGCGTCGCGATGCACCATCGGATCATGTGCCGCGCCGGGCGCGAGCGGCGATGAGACGAGGATGCGCGGGCGCCGCCGCAGCGGGGCGAAGGCGATGTCGAGATCGTCGCGCTCGATCCGTGCCTGGCACGCCAGTCGAAAGGCGCCGCGTAGGAAGGATTCGGCCTCGGTCGGCGCGCTCAACGCCGCGGCGCCCCGGGTGACCTCGACGATGCACTCGTGGCAGCGGCCGTTGCGATGGCACGAGGTCGCCACCTCGACGGCGAGCGCGTCCGCATGGTCAAACAGCGTTTGCCCGACCACGGCCGGACGCACGTCGCCGTCGTGCGTGATCGTGCTCACCCGCGCGGCTTTCGCGCTCCGTCCTTGCGGCGCTCGGCGGCATCGCGCTTCACGTCGGCGAGCTTCTTCTTGGCGCGGCCATGGTGAGCGGGATCGCTTTCCCATGCCTGGCGATAATCGAAGGTGCCGTCGTGCGCGCAGCCGGCGGCCGCGCCCTCCTCGGCCGGCACGGTCTGATTGCGGCAGCGGAAGGCCGCGGTGCAGCGGTCGAAGCGGTCGCGGTAGGGACAGCGTGTGCGCGCGCTGTCGTCGGCGTGCGAGACGATGTCCGAGAAGATCTCGGTGAGCCGATCGATCCGCTTCTGATAATCCTCTTGGCTGATCTTCGCCACGGTGCCGCCCTCATGCGCGCTGCTGCGCGCCCATGAGCTCCTTGGCGAGCGCGACGCAGGCGAGCGCATCCTTGCCATAGCCGTCGGCGCCCATGTCGTCGGCGAACTCCTGCGTCACCGGCGCGCCGCCGACCATCACCTGCACATCATCGCGGATGTCGGCATCGATCAGCGCCTCGATGGTCTTGCCCATGTTGGGCATGGTGGTGGTGAGCAGCGCGGACATTCCGACGATGGGCGCGCCATGCTCCTCGATCGCATCGATGAATTCATCCTCGGAGGTGTCGACGCCGAGATCAACCACTTCGAAGCCCGCGCCACGCAGCATCATGATGCAGAGGTTCTTGCCGATGTCGTGGAGATCGCCCTTCACGGTGCCCATGATCACCTTGCCTGCCGGCTTCACACCCGACGCCGAAAGGATCGGCTCGATATGCGCCATGCCGGCCTTCATCGCGCGCGCGCAAGCGAGCACCTCGGGCACGAAGATGAAGTTCTCGCGGAACTTGATGCCGACGATGCTCATGCCCGCGATCAGGCCGGCGTCCATGATCTCGAGCGCTTCGATGCCGTTCGCGAGGGCCTGCTTGGTCAGCGCGTCGACCGTGTGGTGATCGCCCTCGATGAGGGCGGCGGCGATGTCTTGCATCGCCGGCCGCGCAGCCGCGAAGAGCGCGATGCTCCGCGCGATCTCCTCGGGCCGCTCGACAAATTCCTCGATCTCGCGGCGCACGACCTCGTTGGCGATGTCAGAGAGCTCTGGCATGTCTGCTGCTTTCCAGTGAGTGCTAATGCGCCTTGGCGCGCGCGGCGTGCCAATCCTTCACGGCGCGGGGAATCTCGAGCAGGTTCTCGATCGAGGTTTGCAGCGGGATCGCGCATTCCGGCCCGACGGCATGAACGCCGGCTTCGAGATTGGCGTTGACCTCCGCGCGCACCGCCTCCGGCCCCTTGGCAAAGAGGGTCTCGGGATTGTTGATGTTGCCGACCAACGAGATGCGCTCCTTCACCACGTCCATCGATTCCTGCGGCGCATTGCGGGAGTCGAAATGGAAGGCGGCCATGCCGGTCTCGGCGATAAAGCCCATGCGGTCCACCGTGCGCCCGCAGATATGCAGGATCAGCGGCACCGGCAGGCGCTCGGCGAACTCGATGTGGAGATCCTTGAGATAGCGCTCGTAATAATCCGCGCTGACGAGATCGCCGGTCGCGTGATCGGGCAGGGTCAGCGCGTCGGCGCCCGCCTCGATCTGCGCTTCGCCGAACAGAATCGTCGCGACCTTCATGCGTTCGAGCGCCTCGCGCGTCTTCGCGGGATCGTCGAGGGACATGAGGAGAAAGGGCTCGACCCCGAAGCAGTGATAGCCGAGCGTCCAGGGGCCCATCGTCTTGCCGATGATCGCGACATCGGGCCCGAGCTCGCGCCGCAAAATGCGGATCGCCTCGGTGACGCAGCGCATGTCCGGGTGGTCGAGAAAATCGTTCGGGATGCGAATGTCATCGACGTCCCGCCAGATGGGCTCGCGCATGCGCACGGTCGGCCAGTTGTCCTTCTGCTCCCACTGCATCACGCAGCCAAGGGCCGAGGATTCCTGGATGATCGAGAAGACCGGCATGACGCTGTCGAAGCCGAGCTCGGTGTAGCTCGTCGCCGCGAGCGCGGCCATCAGCTCCGGATCGCGGTTCGCGGCCGGAAACGGCGCTTCCACCAGATCCATCAGCTCGACCGTCGCAACCGAGGTCGGGTTGCAGACCGGCGTGCGGTCGACCGGCTCGCGCCTGAGCGCCGCCAACACGCGCGCGCGACTGGTCATGGTCTCGATCGGTACTGCCTCGCTCATCCCTCGTTCTCCACGCCCCACCGTCAGGGCTGCTGCTGCGCGCTCGGCGCCATCAGAATACCGCGCGCGGCCGCCGCCTCGGCCTCGCGCATCGCCGCCCGCACGTTGAGCGCGCGCACGAGGAGCAGCCCGATCAGCGGATCATGCGCATGGCCGCACGGAAAGCGCACGCGGTCGTCGGTCTCGAGCGGCTCGAGCTCGGCGAGCCTCGCGAGGCCCTTGCTCACCGCGACGATGCGCCGCTCCGCGCCCTCGGCCTCGCCCTCGGCCGCGACCCGGTAGCACCCCGCGCCCTCGCTCACAACCGAGATCGCGAGCCCGCTCTTCTTGTCGACCGTCGCCATCGGGCGCGCCGCGAGCGGGCTCCCCGTCTCGAGCTTGGCGACCTCGATGAAGAGGCGCTGCACCGCGCGCCGGTGGGAGGCGCCACAGGCGAAGCGCAGGCGCCCCTCACCACCGGCCGCGGGCTCCATGCCACCGAGCACGCGCATCGCCTCGGCGATGAAGGCGAGGCGCCCGGCAGTCCCGGCGTGCCCGCTGTAGCTATGGACCGCGAAGACCGCGCCGCCCGTCGCGTCGGCGTCTTCATAGAGCCCGATCGAGATCTCGTGGAATAGCTTGTCCATCGAGACCAGCTCGATCCGCCGTCCCAACATCACGATCCGGCTCATCCGGCACCCCTTCCGCGCACGGTCCGGGCCGCGCGGCTTAACCCCTGAAACACCGCGCTAGAATTTCAGATCGCCCGGCCGTGCACAAGCGGAGCCCGCGGGCGTTGCTGCGCGCCCGACGGTTGGGCATGATCAGCCGACAGCCGGTGTGGCATAGGCCCGCGGGCTCGAGCCAGGGAGGGAGGCGATGGACAGCACGATCATGGATTATCCGCTCACGCTGCGGCACATCCTGGAGCGCGCGGGACGTCTGTTCCCGACCGCCGATGTGGTTTCAAGAATGGCCGATAAATCACTGGACAAGAAAATCTATTCGGATTTGCACACGCGCTCGTGTCGCCTCGCCTCAGCGCTTCAGCGCGCGGGATTGAAGAAAGGCGACCGGGTCGCCACGATGATGTGGAACCACTACGCCCATCTTGAGGTTTATTTCGGCGCGCCATGCGCGGGCGGCGTCTATCACACACTGAATTTTCGGCTTCATCCCAACGACATGACCTACATCGTTAACCACGCGAATGATCGCTTTATCATCGTCGACGACGTCCTGCTGCCGCTCTTCGAGAAATTTCGCGACGCGATCAAGCCCGAGCGTGTGTTCGTGGTCTCGCTCACCGGTGCGCCGGTGCCCGACGGCTACGAAGACTACGAGGCGTTTCTTGCGACCGGCACCGACGACTTCGCCTACCCCAACCTCGATGAGCGCCAAGCCTGCGGCATGTGCTACACCTCCGGCACCACGGGGCGCCCCAAGGGAGTCGCCTACTCCCATCGCGCGCTGGTGTTGCACACCCTCGGGCTCCTCGCCACAGACATGTGCGCGCTCAGCGAGAACGACACGATCATGGCGGTCGTGCCGATGTTCCACGCCAATGCCTGGGGCCTCCCCTTCGCCACCGTGATGGCCGGCGCGCGCTGCGTCATGCCCGGCCCCCATCTCGACGCCCTCAGCCTGCTCGACCTCGCCCAGACCGAGCAAGTGACGCTCGCGGCGGGCGTGCCGACGATCTGGATCGGCATCCTCGCCGAACTCGACCGCAATCCGGATGGCTGGCGGCTCAGCCCCGCGCTCCGCACCGTGGTCGGCGGATCGGCGGCGAGCGAAGGCATGATCCGCGGCTTTGACAGGCACGGCATCCGCACCATTCATGCCTGGGGCATGACCGAGATGACACCACTCGGCGCCGTCTCCAATCTGCGCCGAACGCAAGCCGATCTCGACGAGGACACGCAATACCAGGTCCGCGCCAAGCAGGGGCCGCCGGCGAGCCTGGTGGAGATGCGCGTGGTCAACGACGAGGGCATCGCGCCCTGGGACGGCGAGACCATGGGCGAGCTGCAGGTGCGGGGCCCGTGGGTTGCGTCCTCCTACTACAACCCGGACGAGCCCAGCGACAAGTGGACTGAGGACGGCTGGTTCGGCACGGGCGATGTCGCGACCATCGATGCCGATGGCTTCATGAAGATCATGGACCGCACCAAGGACCTGATCAAATCGGGCGGCGAGTGGATCAGCTCGGTCGACCTCGAGAACGCGCTGATGGGCCACCCGGCGGTCAAGGAGGCCGCGGTGATCGCAGTGCCGCATCCAAAATGGGACGAGCGCCCGCTCGCGGCGGTCGTGCTCGCCGACGGCGCGGTGGCGACGGCCAGCGAGCTCAACGATTATCTCGCGGCCTCATTCGCCAAATGGTGGCTGCCCAACGATTACGTCTTCATCGACGAGATCCCGCGCACCTCGACCGGCAAGTTCCTCAAGTCGGCGCTCCGCGAGCGCTTCGAGGACTGGACCTGGAGCGACGCGGGCGACTAGCGGGTGGGAGCATAATACTGTTGCAGGCACAACCAGGGAGCAATGCCGGTGCAGATCGAGCGAAAAATCGAGGAGATGGGTCTGGTGATGCCGGACCTTGCGGAGAGCTATCGGAACAATCCGTCGGGCGCGAAATATGTCTCGCATTACGCGGTCGACCGCGTGCTCTACCTCTCAGGCTGCACGCCGACCAAGGACGGCAAACCCTATATGACAGGCATCCTCGGCGAGGACCTCACCATCGAGCAGGGCCAAGAGGCCGCGCGGCAGGCGATGCTCTGCTATCTCGGCATGATCAAATACGCGCTCGGTGATCTGGACCGGATCGAGCGCATGCTGCACCTCGTCGGCTACGTGAACTCCGGCCCGACCTTCGCGGATCAACCGCGCGTGATCAACGGCGCGGTCGACCTTCTCGTCGAGGTGTGCGGCGACACGGCGATGCCGACCCGGGCTGCCATCGGCTGCCGCGGGCTCGCGGTCAACCATTCGGTCGAGCTGATCGCGACGGTGCTGTTCGACGGCGGCGAGGTCGCCCCGCCGCTCTCACGCGGCGGCGGCATCGCACCTTAAGGCGAGCCTCGCACTAGAGTAGGCGCCGGAAGGGACCGCGCCTTGGGCGGCGCGGTCCGATCCGGCGGATGGCTTGTCGCGCGCCGCGCTACTCGGCGGCCGCGGGCGCGGCGACCTGGCGGCGGCGTGCCAGGCTGTCGGCATCGGGCGCCTTGTGGTACTGGCCGTCCTTCATGATCATCAGGAGGTTGTCGCGGTCCTGCATGATCGAGACGTCCTTGGTGGGGTCGCCGTCGACCAACAGCAGGTCGGCGAGATAACCCTCCTTGACCTGGCCGATGTTGGGCCCCATCAGCTCGCCGGCCCACTTCGTGGCGCCGATGAGCGCCTCGGCCGGCGAATAACCGAACAGGTTGACGAAGTGCTCGAGGTCGCGGGCGTTCGAGCCGATCGGGTTCCACGCAAAGCCGTAGTCGCCGCCAGGCATCGCGCGGATGCCGCGCTTGCGCGCCTCTTTGTAGACGCGAACCGTGTTCTCCATCTTGTAGAACAGGTTCATGTTCTCGGCGGTCTCGCGGGTGAAGCCCCATTCACTGGCCTCGTACGCCAACGTGTAGACGATGCCGACGGCAGGCGCGAGGTACACCTCCTTCTTCTTCGCCTCGAGCGCGTCGAGCGTCTTATTGCTCGCATAGTCCGCGTGATAGATGATGTTGATGCCGTGCTTGAGGGCGAGCCGCACCGCCTTGTCGGCGCGCGCGTGGGTGATGATGTTGACGCCCGATTCGTGCGCGACGTCGGCCGCGGCCGCGACCTCGGCATCGTTGTAGGTGAGGCGCTCCGACTGGCCGGGGCGCACGAACTCATCGCCCGAGATGTTGATCTTGAGGTTGTCGCAGCCCTCGCGCACGCAGACGCGGCACGCGCGGCGCACCTCGTCCGGGCCGTCGGCGATGTAGCCGACCGATTCGTGATACATGTGGTGCTGGCGCTCATCGCCGAGGCCACCGGTCGCCGTGATCTCGGGCGAGGCCGCCTTTATACGGGGGCCGGGGTAGCGCCCGGCCGCGATCACGTCGCGAAGCACCGGCTCCACGCGAAGCTTGGACTCGCCGATGCCCGCCGCCGAGAACAGACTCGTGAAGCCCTGGTCGAGCATCGTGCGCGCATTGTCGAGCGCGAGCACCATGTGCTCCTCGACGGGAAGCCGGCCGATGTCCGGCAGATTGACGCAGTCGGTGTAGCAGACATGCGCATGGGGCTCGACCAAGCCCGGCATCAGAGTCGCGCCCTCGCCATCGACCACGGCCACGCCGCTCGCCTTGATCTTGCCTTTCCCCTTGGCAACCTTGTTGATCATGTTGCCCTGCAAGAGCACCTCGCCCGCATAGGTACGCTTGCTGTTGCCGTCGAAGATCATCACGTTCTTGAAGAGTGTTTTCGCCATCGTCCCTGCCTCTCATCGTGAGCGAACCCGGTGGCGGCCTCGGTGTGTGGCGCTTGCCGCCGCCGGCAGCTTGCTCGGTGCCACCGATGCGCGATCTTACTCCCTTGCGCGCCACTTGCTAAGGTTACAGTCGCCGCCGACGAACCAAATGAGCGGCCAGGCGGTTCCCTGCAGCTGATCGTGGGCGATCAAGGTGACTGACACACAGGAATTCCGCGCGCAGGGCGGCGCTTTGGCGGCCGATCACGGTGGGGCCTTTGATCAGCAGACGGTCGGCCTCATCATCCCCGACCTGAACCACTTCTACTGCACGTTCGCGATGGTCATGACCGAGGGTTGTTTTCTCGAACGTCTGCAGGTGGTGGTCGCGGTGAGCAACGACGATTCCGTCAATGAAAGCCGCCAGGTCGCGGCCCTGATCCGGGCCGGGGTCGCCGGTGTCGTGGTCACCCCCAGCGCGGCACCCATGCGCGAGGCGTTTGAAGCGCTGCGAACGCTTCCCGTCGTGCAGGTCGGCCGGGATCATGTCGACCTCGAGGCCGATTATGTTGGCCTGGATGAGATCTCCGGCATGCGCACCGCCGTCGGGCATCTGATCAGCCTCGGCCACAGACGCATCGCGTTCGTGGGGCCAGCTACGTCGGGGAGCGTCAGCGCGGACCGGTTCGACGGATTTCGCCAGGCGCTGTGCGAAGCGGGCATCGCCGTCGGCGAGGCGCTTCTGGTGCGCCGGCCCAATCGGTCGAGCTTCGGGCGTGAAGCGGTGGCCGCCCTGTTGGAGATGGACCAGGGGCCCACCGCGTTGGTGATCGCGAGCTCGCGGCTCACGGTCGGCGCGCTCGACGCCTTGCGCGCAGCCGCCATCGAGCCGCCGAACCGAATTTCACTCGTCGCTTATGGCGACCCGGATTGGTATCGGCTCTGGGGACCGGGGTTGACGACCGTCAACTTGCCGGCCCGCGAGATCGCGGCGACCACCACGTCGATGCTGCTACAGCGAATTCGCGAGCGCGCAACCGTCAAGGCCGGGTCGTTCGTGCCGCAGCGCGTGCCGTTTGCGCCTCATTTGATCGTGCGCGGCACCACCGGCCTGTGCGACGATCGCGCCAAACCATCCTCCCGCGCACCGTCGAGGCGACGCCATGGCAACCGTGCTTGAAACTGACTACGCCTGGCCGGATATCGAGATCGAACGCGCCGTCATCGAGGGCGCCGGGCACCGGCTGGTTCATGGTCCCTCGGAGGCGAGCCCGCCGGAAGAGATCGAGCGGCTCGTCGCCGAGCACGATCCCGCGGCGATCATGACATGCTGGGCCCAGGTGTCGGCGGCGGCTGTCGAATCGCCCGCGACGCTCCACATTGTTCAACGCATCGGGGTTGGGCTCGACAACATCGCGGTCGAGGCCGCGACGGCGCGCGGCGCCTGGGTCGCCAACGTTCCCGACTACTGTGTTGAGGAGGTGTCGGACCACGCGATCGCGCTCGCGCTCGGCTGGTTCCGTGGCATCGTCGCCTTCGACCGCGCGGTCAAGCACGGCACCTGGGACCCCGCCGCCGCAGCGCTCAGACGTGGCGCGACCATGACCGCCGGCATTCTGGGCCTCGGACGCATCGGACGCGCCACCGCGCGCAAGCTGGCGGGCCTCGGCATGACGGTGATCGCCCACGACATCGCGCCCCCCGCCGATCCCGCCCCCGCGCGCCTCGTGAGCCGCGAAGCGCTCTGCCGCGAAGCCGATATCATGATCATTCACCTGCCGCTCACGCCCGACACCCATCACCTGGTCGACAGTGCGTTTCTCGGCGCGCTCAAGCCAGGTGCCTTCCTGATCAATGTGAGCCGCGGCCCAGTGGTGGACAGCGAGGCGCTGATCGCAGCGCTCGACACCGGCTCGTTGGCGGGCGCCGGCCTCGACGTCGTCGAGGGCGAGCCCAATCCGCCGGCGGCCCTGGTCGCCCGCGACGACGTGATCGTGACGCCGCATGTCGCGTTCTCGTCGGATGCGTCGCTCGCGGAGCTGCGCCGGCGCGCCAGCGAAGAGGTCGTGCGCGTGCTCGCGGGCGAGCGGCCGCACCATCCGTGCAACCTGCCGGCCGGCCGCGACCGTTGAGAGGGGCCGCAACTCCATGAGCGCGTGGTATCCGAAAGAGCGGCTCGGCGATCTGCCGGCGCAGGCGGCTGCGCTCTGGGGCGAGCGCGAGGCGCTCTACTTCGCGGGCCAGCGGTGGCGCTACGACGCGCTCAATCGGGAGGTCGACCGCGTCGCCAAGGGGCTGATGGCCATCGGCGTCGAGAGGGGCGAGCATGTCGCGCTCTGGATGACCAACCGCCCGGAATGGGTGTTCCTCGCGTTCGCGATCGCCAAGGTCGGCGGCGTCCTCGTGCCGCTGAACACGCGATACCGCACTGCCGACGTCGCCTACACCGTGCAGCAATCGGATAGCGCAACCTGGATCAGCATCGACCGCTCGGGCCCGGTCGACTATGCGGCGATGCTGCGCGAGGTGCTGCCCAACCTCGGCGCGCAGGATCCGTGCGCGCTATCGATCGACGGCTTCCCTCGCCTCAGACACTTGGTGCTTGTCGGAGACCAGCCGGAGCAAGGCACCTTGCCATGGGCCGCGATGATGGCGCGCGGGGAGACCGTGAGCGAAGCAGAACTCGCCGCGCGCGCGGCCTCGGTCGACCCCGACGATCCGGTGATGATCGGCTACACCTCCGGCACGACGGGCCATCCAAAGGGCGCGCTGCACAGCCACATCATGGTGCGCAACCTCCGCGACCGCGCGAGCCGGATCGGTTTGACCCACGACGACGCGGTTCTCAATCCGCTGCCGTTGTTCCACATGTACGGTTTTAGCGAAGGTGCGCTCATCCCACTGGTGACCGGCTGCCGCCACATCCTGCTAGACGGTTTCGACGCCGACGAATGCCTGCGCCTGATCGAAGCGGAGCGCGCAACCATCACCCACGGCTTCGACACGCACTACAAGGATTACCTCGACGCCAAGGCGCGCACCCCGCGCGACCTCTCCAGCCTGCGCTTCGGCACGCTCCCGGCCGGCATGTCGAGCACGGCGCCGATCGCCCATCGTGTGCAGGAGGAGATGTGCCCGACGCTCTCGGGCTGGGGGATGACCGAGACGTTCACCTTCGCGACGGTCTCGTTCCAGAACTCGACCGCCGAGCAGCGGGCCGAGGCGTCGGGCTTCCCGGCGCCGGGCTTCGAGTATCGTGTGGTCGACCCGGAGACCGGCGCCGACAAGCCGATCGGCGAGCAGGGCGAGCTTCTCGTGCGCGCCTACATGATCACGCGCGGCTATTACAACAAGCCCAAGGAAACCGCCGAGGCGATCGATGCCGAGGGCTGGCTGCATACCGGTGACACCGCCGCCATCCGCGCGGACGGGCATGTGCGCTTCATCGGCCGCTTCAAGGATCAGCTCAAGGTCGGCGGCGAGAACGTCTCGCCGGCGGAGGTCGAGGCCTTTCTCATGGGCCACCCGTCTGTCGACCAGGTCGCCGTGGTCGGCTATCCCGATCCGCGGCTGACCGAGGTCGCCCTCGCGTTCGTCGTGCCGCGCGCAGACAAGGCGGTGACGACGGACGCGCTCGCGGCGCATTGCAAAGGCAAGATCGCGAGCTTCAAGATCCCGCGCCACGTGCTCGTGGTCGAGAGCCTGCCCATGACGGCGAGCGGCAAGGTGCAAAAGCACGAGCTTCGGGCGGAGGCGCTCCGGATCTTGGGCGAGCCGCAGACGCGCGCCGCCGTCGGCGACTAGTGAGCCATCCTGAATCTTTGGACGATCTAGCGACGGTGCCAAAGCGTGTTCCGCGGTCTGGACGCACCGTCTGAACCCTTTTGATCTGGTTTGCTGCTGCTGTCGGCCCCTGGGCCGCGGCCGAGGTTCGGCCATCGGGGGCACAGCGGGCCGCTCGGTGTTGGAGAGATCTCGCCACTCGCCGAGCATGCGCTCGGCTGCGCCGCCAGCCGCGCGCGCAGGCAGACCGCCTCCTATTCGAGCGGGTACGCGGGTGGTAAGGACCTAGAGGCTGAATCTCCCCCAACTCTCAACCATCGCGCGGAGCTTTCTAAGAGGTCGCGAGAAGATGCAAAACACGACTTTGCTGCCGCGCTCCGAGGCGCTCTTCGCTCAAGCGGAGATGCGTGCCGAGCGAACGGTGGGGTTGTTGCGAATCCTCATTGCCGTTGCGCTCATCGTGGTCTTCGTGGTGGCGGTTTTGCGGATCGCGCCCGACGACCAACCCATGCTCTCCAGGCAATGGATGTTCGCAGGGGGCACGATGTTCGCGTACTTGCTGCTGGGCGTGGCATCCTTTCTGGTCAGCGCACGGGGCGCGTACCGACCGTGGATGGCTTGGCTCGCGGTCACCGGCGATTGTGCCTTCCTCCTGGCGAACGTCTGGCTCGGCCTGATCAACACCGGCCTGCCCGCGAATTACGTCATCAGTCTGCCGCCGATCTGGTTGGCGCCGGTGGCGCTTAGTTTCGGGGCGTTGAGGTTCAATCCCGCCTTGCAGGGCTATCTAGTCGGGCTCTTGATCCTCGGCCTGATGGCCATAGCGCTGTTTGGCGCCAGCTGGGACTATGAGCTGGACGCGGCGCCGCCGAACGTCCTCAGCCTGTTCTTCGCTGTACCGCCGAACGTCATGCGGCTGGCCATGCTTGCGCTAGCCGGTCTCGTTCTGGTGGTTGCGGCCATCCGCGCCCGCGCCCTGCTGACCCGAGCAATCAGCGAGACGCATCGTGGCATCAATCTGACCCGCTACTTACCGCAACAAATCGCCGATCGCCTGGCGGAGGCTGGGCTCGATGAGCTTCGTCGCGGCAGGCGGCAGAATGCGGCCATATTGTTCGTGGACATTCGGGGTTTTACACCGCTCTCCGAGGCGATGCCGCCCGAGGCGCTCAGTGCCTTCGTCACGGAGTTCAGACGCCGCATCACGCGGGCCGTCGACGCGTGTGACGGAACGATCGACAAGTTCATCGGCGACGCTGCCATGGTCGTGTTCGGTCTCGTTCGGCCTTCGGAGAACGACGCCGCCGCGGCGCTGAGATGCGCAAACCTGATCCTGTCGGAGGTCGCGGAATGGGGAAAGCAGCGCAAGCAAGCGGGGGAAGACGCCGTCGAGGTTGGCATCGGGGTCCACTGGGGTGAGGTGTTTTGCGGGGCGATCGGCGATGACACACGCCTCGAATACTCCGTCCTCGGCGACTCGGTGAACATCGCTGCGCGATTGCAGGAGCAGACGAAACAAGTCGGTTGGCCGATTGTCGCCTCGCGCGACATTCTCGCGGCAGCCGGGCTGAGTGGAGACCGGAAAGCGTGGCATGCGCTCGACAAGACGGCCCTACGCGGACGGCGCGGCTTGATCGACACTTACGGCTCGGATGGCTCGCCGTCGCGAGACTAGACCAGCGGCGGCCGCCAGCGGCGCGCCAGCGCTCGTTAGCCCATCGCCTCTTGGCAGGCGCGCCGGGGCAACTGGGCGATGGAGAGCCAGAACATTTCAATCGCCTCGATCGCGGCGACGAAGCCGTCGAAGCCCGTTGGCTTCGTGATGTAGCAGTTGGCTTGAAGGGCGTAGGCCTGGCGGATGTCTTGCTCGGCATTGGAGGTGGTCAGCACCACGACCGGGATCATCGCGAGCGCCGGATCGCCTTTGATCGACGCAAGCACCTCGCGCCCGTCCATCCGCGGCAAGTTGAGATCGAGCAGAATGAGATCGGGCAGCGGTTGGTTGCCATCGCGCCGCTCGCGCAGGAAGTCGAGCGCCGCTTCACCGTCGTTGACCACGTGGAGCGTGTTCTCCACGGCCGAATCGCGCAGCCCCTCCTGGGTGAGCCGCACGTCGCCCGGGGAATCCTCAACGAGCAAGATCTCGACGGGCGGCAGCGGCCTATTGCGGGGAGCGCCGGTCATGCCGCCAGCCCCTTGGCGTCCTGCGTGCGCGCATTGCCCGGAGCGGGCGAAACGCCTGGAGCGACCGCACGCAATCGGACGAAAAAGGTGGTGCCTTCGCCGGGCGTCGATTCAACCCGAATGTCCCCGCCATGCCGCAGCGCGATCTGGCGCGAGATCGTCAGGCCGATCCCGGTGCCGGCGTACTCGTTTTGCGCATGAAGGCGCTGGAAAATGCCGAAGATACGCTCCCGATGCTCGGGCTTGATGCCGATCCCGTTGTCGGCGACGGCGATCTCCCAGCCCCCATCCATCTCCTCGGCCGACACCGTGACCACGGGCGCCCGCGCCCCGACGAACTTGATTGCGTTGCCGATGAGGTTGGCGAACAGCCGGGTCAGCTGCGAGCCATCGCCCGCGATCACCGGCAGGGGGCCGATCTCGATCGTCGCACCACTCTCGTCGATGGCGGCCTTGAGGTTCGCGATCGCATCGTCGACCACCCGGCGGAGATCGGTCTCCTCGAAGATGAACTCGCGGCGTTGAGCCCGCGAATAGTCGAGAAGGTCGGTGATCAGCGCACGCATGCGCCGCGCGCCGTCCACCGCGAATCCGATGAACTCGTTGGCGTCCGCGTCGAGCTGGTCACCATAGCGCCGCGCCAGAAGCTCGCAGAAGCTCTCCACCATGCGCAGCGGCTCCTGAAGATCGTGCGATGCCACATAGGCGAAGCTCTCCAGCTCCTTGTTGGAGCGCTCAAGGCGCTCGGTGAGCGCGTGGAGCTCCGAGATGTCCACGGCAAAAACGTAGATGCCGAGCACGTCGCCCGCGGCATCACGATCGGGGACGAGCGAAACCCGGAATTCGCGATCGACCCCGGCCACCGCATATTTGCGCTGGCGGTCGACCCGTTCACCTGCAAACACCCGTTCTACATCCGCCATGACCGCCGGACCCTGACGATCGCCGAGAACTTCGTCGATCGTGCGACCAACCACCACATCGCAACCCGCCCAGCGGTGATACTCCTCATTGGCGAACGTGTACCGGCGATCGCGATCCACATGGGCGATCAGCGCCGGCACATTGTTGGTGATGAGGCGGAGCTTGCGCTCGCGGTCAGCGATGGCCTCGCGCGCTCTCACCCGTTCCGTGATGTCCAGGGTCGTGCCGGCGACAAGCGCGGGCCGGCCGCTTTGATCGTGGGTGATCTCCCCGCGGGCGTGGACATGACGGGTCTCGCCGTCGGTGGCGCGCACGATCCTGAATTCGAGATCGTAGGCGATGCCTTTCTCCATGATCTCGTCGATATGCTGCTGCACACGGGCGCGGTCTTCCGGATGCACACGCTCCATAAAGGTTTCCTGGCGTCCGTCGAAGGTCGCAGGATCGACCCCCAATGTGCGGAACGACTGGTCTGACCAGACCACCCGTTGGGTCACAAAGTCCAGCTCCCAGCTTCCAAGCCCCGCCATCCGCTCGGCGCGCGCGAGAAGTGCTTCTCGCTCCGCGAGGCGGGCCTCGCTGTCACGATGTGCGCGCTCGCGCCGGCGCGCCGACAATGCCAGGGCGGTGCCGATGCCCGCGAGCAACGCGATCATCAGAACGCTCCCGAGCACGACCTCTGGAAGCGGCGAGAGAAGACGTTCCGCGAACGCTTTCGTAGCGGCAACATGAAGGTGCCATTCCAGGCCGTGGTAGAGCAGCATGGAATCTGCGGACGCCGGCAACACCTCCGCATCGTCGGTGCCGTAAATGCGTTGCGCGCCGTCAAACACCTGCAGCCGATAGTCCGGCGCTTGGGCGGCGATCGTCTCCAAGAGACCGTCGACTTTGAACACGCCAAGAATGAAGCCCTCGAACGTGTCTTGGGTATAGACCGGCACGAAGGCGAGAAACCCCTTGCCCCCCTGCACGAGGTCGACCGCCCGGGTTAGTGCGACGGTGCGCGTGTCACGCGCTTCCTCGAGCGCGGCACGACGGCGTGGCTCGGAGGCCAGATCGAGCCCTTCGGCCTGCTCGTTGCCGGCGCGCGGCACGATCCATCTCACATGAAATGAGCGATCGACCCATTCGATGGCGCGATAGCCCGGCTGATCGGTGATGTGGCGGGCAGCATCTGCTTCCCATTCGGCGCGGGGTGTGCCGCCGCGCGACTCCCAGCGGCCAGCCATGCGATCGAGCGCGCGCGTGCGATCATCGAGCGCTTGCCGAACGACGAGCGAGAGATCTTGCGCGGCAACCGCGACGCGCGCGTCGAGCCCGGCCCGTTCGCGCGCGTCCAGCATGTGCCACAAACCAACCGCCAGCGCGACGAACAGCGCGCCGATGAATAGCGGCACCCGGATACCATTTGTCGACGTCACGGGCGGCACTCCGCTAGGCCGCGGCCTGGGGGTCCGCGGACCGTGAGCCGTCGAGCGAGTCACGATCCGCACCATCGCGCCGCCATGCTTCGAACGTCCGGCGGACCTCCGCAAGGGGCGCGGGGCGTGCGATGAGGAATCCTTGGCCCATGCGACAGCCCTCTTCAGCCAGGATTTGGAGCTGTTGTTCGGTCTCGATCCCCTCGGCCGTCACGCCAAGGTCGAGGTTGGCCGCCAGGCCGACGATCGCCCGGACGATCGTCCGGTCGCGGCCCTGCTCCGATTGATCCAAACGGGAGACGAACCGCTGGTCGATTTTGATTTGGTGCACCGGGAGCTCAGCGAGACACGCCAACGACGAATGTCCGGTACCAAAATCATCGATGGCGACCCGGATCCCGAGCTCGCTGAGTTGCCGGATGCGCGCGGCCGATACCTCGACGATCTCGAGCATGCACTGCTCGGTGATCTCGACCTCAAGGAGCTCATGCGGCAAGCTCACGCGCTCGAGCGTCTTCACCACCGAAGCGACGAACGCCTCGGATCGGAAATGTGGCGGGGAGACGTTGACCGCGACCGAGACGCCCGCAAGACCTTCCGCTTGCCAGGTGCGACAGGCCTGGCACGCCTTGCGCAGCATTTGCTCGCTCAAGAGATCGATCTGCCCGGACGATTCGGCCATTGCGATCGCTTGCATCGGTTCCAGGTTGCTCTCCGACTCGTTCGGCCAGCGCAGCAGCGCCTCCATCGAAACGATGCGGCGTTCGTGCAGGTCCACGATTGGTTGGAAATGCGGGTCGAACAGGTCATTGGCCACGGCGTGCCGGACGGTCTGAGTCGCCTGGTTCTGGTGCTCGATTTCCTGCTGGAGCGTTTCGTCGAAGAAGCTATGCCGGCCACGGCCGCGGCGCTTGGCGCGATAGGCGGCGAGATCGGCGTATCGAACGAGCGTTTCGGCGTCGTCGGTGTCGTTCGGGTAAGTGGCGATCCCGACGCTCGCGCCAATCGACACCACCTGCTCCGAGAGCGCGATTTGATCCGACACGGTGCGAACGATCTTTTCGGCGAGCGTGGCCGCGTCCTGGCGCCGCGTGATGTTGTTGGCGATGACGGCGAACTCGTCGCCGCCCATGCGCGCGACGAAATCGCTCCGCCGGCAACAGCCGGTGAGACGCTCGCCGACGAGCTTGAGCACCTCGTCTCCCGCATCGTGGCCGAGCGAATCATTGACGGCCTTGAAGCCATCCAAGTCGATGAAGAGGAGAGCGAGATTTTGGCTTTGGCGCGCCGCGGAGGCCATGGCGTGGTCGAGCTGCTCAGCGAGCGCCGTGCGGTTGGCAAGACCGGTCAACGGATCGGTGCGCGCAAGCGTCGATAGGTGAAGCTCGCTCTGGCGACGGTCGATCGCATAGCGGATCGTGCGCTCGATCACATGGGCATCGGCTTGGCCCTTGACGAGATAGTCCATGGCGCCCGCCGCCTGGGCGCGCCGATCGGCCTCGCGGTCGTCGACGCCGGTGACCACGATGAGCGGAAGCGATGAGACGATCCCGGCGATCTCGCCGATGAGCGCGATGCCGTCGTCGGGCCCCAAGCGGTAGTCGACGAGGCAGGCGTCGTAGTGTCCGGCGCGCACGGCCGCAAGCGCATCGTCATAGGACGGTGCCCAATCGAGCTCGAAACAGGGAGACTGCAGCTCCGAAAGCGCAAGCCGCGTGAGTTCATAGTCGCCGCGATTGTCGTCGACGAACAGCACGCGAAGGCAGTCGCGTTGCGATCCCTGTTTTTGCGTTTGCTCCATCTCGCCTCGCGTGATCTGGCCGGATTTCCGGCTCCGCCAAGCTAGGCGAGCGGCGTTTCCGAATTCTTAAGATGTGCCGCTAAAGCAAATCGCGAGCAGGTGAAATCACCTGCAACGACGCACTCGCGTCAATGCCAATCAGAGCGAGCGTTCACGTGAGCGCGGGCGAGCGTGACATGCTTTAGGGTGCTGCTCCGAGGCGCTTCCGGCGCGCCGCGGAGCGTGCGCGGTCGAGCGTCAACGAGTCGTCCGCGACCGAGCCCGAAAGAACCACGCCATAGACATCGCGCGCGCGTTCGGGCGTCTCCCAGCCCTCCAGCACATCATGCACGACGCGTGCCGCCGCGCGTTCGAGCGGCGAGCCATAGCCCGCGCCGCCTCCCTCCACGGCTCTGAGGCGCTCGCCGGGGCGAAGCTCCGTCACGAGGAAGTTGGGGAGCCTGGTCTCATTGCCCCGCCGGTCTTGCCGATAGGTGGCGCCGAGATGGCCGTCCGCGCCGCCTCGGACGCCACGCGGTGCGACATGGTGGCCGTCGGAGGGCACCACGACGGTCATCGGCGCATCCGTCGGACCGTAGATCACCTCGATCGCCGGCGCGCCGCGCGTGCGGCCGGCCCCGCCTGTTCCCCCAAGGAGGCGCACGGAGCGCACGGCGATCGGGTAGCGCGCCTCGTCGAGCTCAACACTATCCAACCGCACCAGCCCCGCTGCCGTCGGGAGGCAATAGGTGACCCAGCCATCCGCGCTCGGACCGGCAGGCCCCCCGCCAAGCCCGAGAAAAAGCTGGTTGACGTAGGGCGCATCGTCGCGCCGGGCGTCGCAGCCGGAGATCACCGCCATCGCCGCACCCATGCTCGCCGCCCCCTCGGCGAGGCCATGGCCATCGCCGAGCTGGGCGAAGGCGCTGTGGATTGCATAGATGATCCGCTCGGCGACGTTGGTCGTCGCGACCGAGCAGCTATGCGGAAAGCGCGGCCGGCCGACCACGCAGCCCTCGCGCAGCAAGATGCGCACGCGCCGAAAGGCGCCGGCATTGTGCGGAACCTCGTCCGCCAAGCAATTGAACACCGCCGTCAGCACATGAGCGTGGCAACACGCCTCGGTCTGATTCAGGCCGCAATCCACGCAATCGACGTTGTCCCTGAGGTCCACCTCGATGTACGCGGCGGCGGGGTCGACGGTCACCGCCACCTTCACCGGAATGCCCTCGGGCAGGATCGGCTCAATCGGGTCGTGCGCACCCTCGGCCTCCAAGCGGGCCGCAGGCAGCGCGCGGATCGCCTCGGCCATCCGCGCCTCGCCATAGTCGAGCCAGCGCGTGACGAACGCGGCGATCGCCGCAGCGCCATAGCGCGCGCAAAGCGCCTTGAGGCGCTGCTCGCCAATGCGCGCCGCGCCGATCAGGGCCAGAAAGTCGCCATGCCATTGCTCGGGCACGCGGATGCGCCGGCGGCACATGCGCACGATGTCGTCGATCGTCTCGTAGCCCCGCTGCACCCGCACGCAGGGGAAGATGAGCGCGCCTTCCTCGTACACATCCTTGGCAAAGGCGTGATAGGTCGTCGGCGCGCTGTTGCCGATGTCGGCCTGATGCGCCTTCGCGCAGACGGTGAACATATGCGTGCCGTCGATGAACACCGGCACCAGCAGCGCGTGGTCGGCGGCGTGGCTGTTGCCGAGATAGGGGTCGTTGTGGAGAAAGGCGTCACCCTCGGCGAGATCGTCGTGGAGCGCGCGCATTGCCGCCGTCTGCAGCGAAGCGCCGAGAATGTGCACCGGCAGCCCATCCGCGGCAGAGATCAGTGCGTCATCGGCACTGACGATGGCACACGAAAAATCCTTGGCGGCTGCGATCACGGTCGAGCGCGCGGCGCGGAGCAGCGTGTTCGACATCTCGCGGACGATCGCGTCGAAGCGATTGGCGAGCACTGCCGTCAAGACCGGGTCGTGACCGTCCTTTCCCGTCGGCGCTACCATGCCGGGCGCTCCGCTAGGGACCGCGCGCGAGGGTCGCGCCGGTCTCGTCGAAGAGGTGGCAGCGCGCGGGATCGGGCGCGCCGTCTCGGGTCGTCTGGCCCATCTCGTCCGGCCATTCGCTGAGCGTCACCCGCTCGCCCGCGAGCGCGCCTTGCGGATCGATCGGCAGGCTCAGCGTGACGCCGCCTTTCAGCCGCACCGACGCGCGCCCGCCGTCGACCTCGGTGATCACGCCCCGCCTGAGACGCGCCTCGAACATCGAGGCGACATCCACCGTCGCCGGCCGCGCGTGAATGTCGTCGAGCGTGCCGGCCTGCGCGACCGTGATGCCGTCGAGCACCACGACCCACTCGCCGAGCGCGCGCGCCTCGTCGAGCCGATCGGTCGCGTAGACCACCGTGCGGCCATGCTCCTCGCGCAGGCGCCGCATCTCGCCGGTCACGAGCGCGACCGCGTCGGCATGATCGGGCGTCGGGCGCTCGAAGAGATAGACCGCGGGATCGCGCACCAGAGCGCGCGCGATGCTGATGCGGTAGCGCTGCAGCTCGGAGAGCCTTTTCGGTTTCTTGTCGAGCAGATCGTCGAAGCCGAAATAAGCTGCGACGTCGCGCACCCGCTCGTCGATGGTGCGCTTGTCGAATTCGGCGAGGCGCAGCGGAAAGGCGATGTTGTGATAGACCGTCTTGTGCGGGAGCAACGAGTCCGAGCGAAACACCATCGCGACATCGCGCCGTCCCGCCTTGACCTTGGTGACGTCGCGCCCGCCGACGAGAATGGCGCCGTAGTGGATCTTGTCGACCCCGGCGATCGCCTTCAGCATGGTGCGCCCGCACGCCTTGGCGTCGCCGAGCAGCACGCTGAGCTTGCCGGCCGGCATGGTCACGTCGACATCGTCGAGCACCATGTCCTTGCGGAGATAGCGCGTTACCCCGCGCAGGACGACATCCGCACCCGTCATGGCGCGCCCCGCATACGCCGCGGGATCAAACTTCGAGAACGACCTTGCCGAAGAAATCGCGGCTCGCGAGAAGCTCGTGCGCCGCGCGCATGTCCTTGAGCGGAAAGACCTCGGCAATGACCGGTTTCAATTTGCCCTGCGCGACCAGATCGAGCACCTCGTGGTTGGTCGATTTGGGCGCGAAGTGGCAACTCGACATGGTGATCTGCTTGCGGAAGAACTCGATCATGTCGATCTCCACCCGCTCGCCGGCATGCGCGCCACAGGTGGCGAGCCGCCCGTTGATCGCGAGCGCATCGAGGCTCTGCTGCAACACGGTGCCACCCACCATCTCGATGCAGACGTCGACGCCGCGGCCGTCCGTGAGCGATCGCACCGCCTCGCCGAGATCGTTCGTCGTGTTGTAGTTGATCACCTCGTCGGCACCGAGCGCCCGGGCGCGCTCGAGCTTGGCATCGGAGCCCGCGGTCGCGATCACCCGCGCGCCCGCGAGATGCGCGCACTGGATCGCCGCGGAGCCGACGCCGCTGCCGGCGGCGTTGACCAGCACGTCCTCGCCCTGACGCACCTTCGCCTTCTTCACGACGAGCTCATAGGCGGTCGCGAAGGCGACCTGCGCGGCCGCGGCATCGAGGTCGGAGAGCCCGTCCGGGATGCGCAGCACGTTGAAGTGCGTGACCTTCACATACTCCGCATAGGTGCCCCACATGGTGACGCCGAGCTTGTCGAAATCGAGGCAGATATTGTCCATGCCGCGCGCGCAGTTGCAGACCCGGTGCCGGCAGAGCCCCGACGAGATGGTGAGGTACGGCATCACCCGGTCGCCGGGCTTGAACGCTGTCACCGCCTCGCCGACCGCCGCCACCTCGCCCGCGCCCTCGACGCCCAAGATGTGCGGCATGTCGAGCGAGAGATAGCCGGAGATGCCGCCGCAGACATCGAGGTCGAAGTGATTGAGCCCGACGGCCTTGAGGTTGATCAGCACGTCGGAGGGGCCGATCTCGGGGGTCGCGATGTCTTCGTAGACGAGCTCCTCGGGTCCGCCGTGGCGATGGATCACGACCGCCTTCATCGTTTCTTTCTCCGTTTGATGCGTGGCGCCGGGCCGCTCGGATAGTCGGCATCCTCGACGCGCTCGGTTTGGTCCGGATCGGGCGGCCCCTTGAGCTCGACCGTGTTGCCGTCGGGGTCGGTGAGGTACATCGAGGGTCCGTGGCCCTCGGCGCCGTAGCGGCGCGCAATCTCGCCCGGCGCGACGCCGCGCCGCCTGAGATAGGCGCGGATCTTGCGCGCATCGAAGGCCTCCAGCTGGACCGCGAAATGGTCGAGGTTGCGCTTCGTCTTTCCCGGCGCGCCGCCGCCCGCGCGGCCCGCCTTGCTCTTCACCGGCACGAGGTCTATCAGGCTCGCGCCGAGCCGCAGCTGGTAGAGCCCGAACGAGGCGATGCGCCGCTCGACCGTCGCGCCGAGCACGCGCGTGTACCAGTCGATCGCGGTGTCGATGTCGGCAACCCGCAGCACGATGTGATCGAGGCCGCGCACCGCGACGGGGCCGCTCCGCGTGGTCTTTGCCATGAAGCGCCCGACGCTAGCCGGCGACGAGGCGGGCGTGCTGGCGGGTGAGCGGCGTCTCCCGCATCACGGCCGCCATGTCCGGCGCCTCGCCCGGCTCGGCGGGCGTGAGATAGCGGCCCGGATAGGAGATCTCGAGCCCATCCTCGCGGAAGGGATAGGGCGAGACGCCATAGGTCTCCTCGTCCTCCGGCCAAACCCGGATCGCGACATCGTCGCCGAGCGCGCGCGGTACGTTGGGAAACACCGTCTCGCCGCGCTGCGTCGCGTGCGTGCAATTGAAGTAGAGCGCGAAGGTGTCGAAGAACTGGAGGAGCTTGTAGTTGTTGAAAAGCTGCGCCTCCTCGACCCAGCCCGCCGTCGCCTTATCGGCTGCGAGGTCGGCGGTGAGGCGTCTCTGGCGCTGCCGCTCGGTGTCGAGCATGGTGTCGGCGATGAGCCGATGCTCGTCGGGCACCATGTCGATCAGCACCTTGTCCGAGAGCCCGTAGCGCCCGTTGTAGAGGCCCCAGATGTGCATGCTGTCGAGCAGCCCGCAATAGGCGTGATGGGCCTCGTTGTATTCGGGCGAGCGGGCGCCGGTGAGCGCGATCACCGGGATCGGCGTCTCCACCAGGTTGTAGGGAAGCCCGCTCTTGGGGTTGAGGGGGGGATTGTCGTCGAGATCCTTCCAGCCCTTGTCGTGCCAGCGCGCGGCATAGAGAAACTCCTCGCGCGGCTCGGGCGCTGCGAACGTGTCGTTGCCGAACGCCTCGCTGAGCTGCCCGACCGTCTGCAGATGCTCTTCGAGCTTGAGGCAGAAATAGGGGCCTTTGTCCTGCCCCTTGGGCAACGATTGAACGATCATCCCGCACCCCCGAAACTCCGCGCCCCGCCCCCATTTGCAGGGCCCGGGCCATCGCCGGCAGCGTAGCAAAGGGGTAGAAGCGAGTCACGGCGGGGTGGTGTCGGGACGAGTGTTATGGGCATCGAGAAAGGCGCCCGCGTTAGTGAGGCTCAATGATGCGCGCACGCTCCGTCCATTCCCGCCAATCGACCTCTTCGCTCGCGACGACCTGTAGTTTCTCGCCCAAGGCGCGGTTCGCCATGAATAATGTCAGGTTGTCGCAGTCCCACCGGGCAGAGGGTGAGACGAGCCCGTCTAGCCCCAGGTAGTTGATCGCGGTCCCGATGATCTGGGTCTCGGCGTAATTGCGGTCACCGTATCGCGACGGATCGACGCCGAGCATTTCCAGACCCGACATCGTAAGCGTAATCGTTCTGCGCGTTGTGAAAACGATCTTGTGCACGACCAGCGGCTTGCTCGGCATCGGTTGGAGCAAAGCCAGGTACGAGGCGACCTCGGCGAGAGCAACATCTCGTTCCAGGCTCGTATAGAGCACTTGGAAACCCGGTTCGCGTTGGGCCGCGGTGCCCATCGTCCGCCATTCAGCGAGGGCGCGAGTGGATCGGCGCTCGCCCACGTTACGCGATACGCAATTCCACCCTCAGGACGCGTTTCAGTTTCGGCGATCCGCTCAAGAAGCGTCTGGTCGAGTTTCACAGCCGGAGCCGCGACCGCCGCTACATATGCACCGCTTCGCGCATCTGATTCACGAGGTGCTGCACATCCTCGATGCGCCCCTCCTGGATCAGCTCGGCGGGCGAGCGGCCGTCGAGAAGCCGCTGCCGCGCGAAGATCCACTGCCGCGCCTCGTGCGGCTCATAAAAATCCGCCACCATAAAAGGCTGAATTTTAAGAGAGTTAGGGCGCTATCCTTGCGCCATTCTCGCCGCCACGAGCTCGAACCACGCGCTGCCGACGCGGTAGCAGAAATCGTGCGAGCCGTAGTGGTGGAGCTTGAGGAGGTGGGGCAGGCGCTCGGGCAGGTCGGGCTCGTGTTTGGGCACCATCTCCTCGGAAATGCTGACCCAGTGGGTCATCATCTCGGGCGTCACCTCGAAATGGGGCTGGAAGGCGTAGGTCGCGGCCCCGATGCGGAAGGCCTGGTTGGCGCACACCGCGCCCGCCATGAGCTGGGTCGCGCCCGAGGGAATGTCGAAGGTTTGGCCGTGGAACTCGGCGAGCGTGATGGGGTTCGCGAAGCCCTGGCCGAGCAGCGGGTCGCCGGCCGCGGTGTCTGTCAGCGAGAGCGAGACGAAGCCGACCTCGGGCCGTGGCAGGTCGTAGACGCGCGCGCCGCTCGCCCGGGCGATGATCTGCGAGCCGAGGCAGATGCCGAGCACCGGCTTCTCGGCCTCGTTGAAGCGCTGCACCAGGTGCGCCGCATCCTCGAGCCACGGGTGCTTGTCGACCTCGCCGGCATTCATGGCGCCGCCCATGAGGACGAAGCCGTCATAGCCCGCGTGTCCCGCCGGAATGCGGTCGGTCTCGATCACGTTCGGCTGGCAGACCGTGACAGCCGCGCCATGTTGGGCCGCGGGCTCCTCGAGATAGCCGAGGCCCGAGTTGGCGTGGTTTTGAAGAACGAGGATTTTCATTGGCCGGCTACCTTTTCGCAAAGCGGTCCTTGAGCCCATCGACGGTGAACGCGGCGCTCTGGCAATAGTCGATGAGCGCCTGCTCGGCGTGCGCGATGGCGTCGGCGGCCTCCACCACCTCAGCAATCCGATCCCGCGGCACAACCGCGGCGCCGTTGCGATCGGCGTGGATCACATCGTCGGTGCGCGCATACATGCCCGCGACGTTGACCTCGCAGTCGAACGCCGCGCGATGGTGGTGACCGCGCGCCGGCGCGACACCGGCGTGAAGCACCTGAAAGCCGTCCGCCATGCCCGCGACATCGCGCACAGCGCCGTTCGTCACGAGGCCGAGGCAACCGAGCGCCGCGTGCATATGGCTCATCACGTCGCCGAAGAGCGCGTGGCTCGCTGTCACCGGGGAATCGCCGTCTTGGATCACGACGATGCGCGGGCCCTCGCCGGCGGCGACATAGTCGACATAAGCGGCGTCGGCGGCCTCTCTCGCCGGCCTGTCGGCGGCGCTCGGCCCGAGTGTGCGATAGATCGCGGTGCGTGCGAAGCCGACGATCGGCGCGCGCGCAGGCAGCGCGCAGGCGAGCGGCGCCCGGGTGTGATGCTGCGCGCCAGGCACGACGGCCGCGAGCGCGTTGCACACGGTGGGCGTGTCATGGCGGGCGAGCCCCGCGAGGTCGATCGTCCCCATCGGCCATTCCTTCGGTCGAACGAGCCGTCTCTCATAGCGGCGCCCCCCGTGCCTGGCAACGGCAGATCGTTTTCCCAGGATTAGCCGTTGCACAGGAGGGATCGCGCGGGCAGGATCGGCGCCACATTGCGGGAGGGTCCAAAAGCAGAATGAGCGTGACGATCGAATGCATCCTCGAATGCGAGAACCATCTCGGCGAAAGCCCCATTTGGGACGTCGAGGAGGGCCGGCTCTATTGGGTCGACGGAACGGGCCGGCGGGTCGGCAAGCCTGCGCTCTGGCGCATGGACCCGAAGAGCGGCAAGGTCGAGAGCTGGTCACTCGACCATGATGTCGGCGCGATCGCGCTGCGCAAGGACGGCGGCGCGGTGATGGCGCTGGCGGACGGCTTCTATTTTTGGGACTACGACACCGCCTCGCTCGAGTTGATCACCAAGATCGAGGAGGACCAGCCGCGCTCGCGCCTCAATGACGGCAAGTGCGACCGGCGCGGACGCTTCTTCGCGGGTGGCATGGACGACAAGGAAGAGCTCAAGATGTGCGGGCTCTGGCGGCTTGATCCAGATCTAAGCACGACAAAGGTCGATGAGGGCATCATCTGCTCAAATGGACCTTGTTGGAGCCCCGACGACCGCACCTTCTACTTCGCCGACACGTTCCAGGAGGAGTTCTGGGCCTACGATTACGACATCGAGACCGGCACACTCAGCAACAAGCGCGTGTTCGCGACGACCAAGGACGATGCGGGTGTCGCCGACGGCTCGACGGTCGACGAGGAAGGCTGCATGTGGAACGCGCAGGTGATCGGCGGCGAGCTGGTGCGTTATGCCCCCGACGGCTCGGTCGAGCGCCGGGTCGGCATGCCGGTGAAGAATGTGACGAGCGTGATGTTCGGCGGCGACGATTTGGACGTGCTTTACGTCACCTCCATGGCGCGCGTGCAGCACCCCGCCGTGCACGACCGCTTCGCGGAGGAAGCGAAGCCGCAATTTCTCGCGGGCGGGCTGTTCGCGGTCACCGGGCTCGGCGTGCGCGGTGTGCCCGAGCCGCGGTTTGCCGGCTGAGGCCGGCGCCAATTGAATGATCGGTTGACAGGCGGTCGATGGGCCGCGAATGACCACTTAGTGAAGACCTAGGGAGGCGCCATGTATCCGGCACCGATTGACGAATATGTCCGGCCAACGACGGTGGAGGACGCCCTGCAGGCGCTCGCGCGCCACGATGAGGGCGACGCGCTCTTCATCGCCGGCGGGCAGAGCCTCATGCAAGCGGTCAAGGCGCGTCTGGTGCGGCCGCGTTGCCTGGTTGATTTGCAGGCCATCGACGGCTTGCGTGGCATCGAGGTCGGCGCCGACGGCGTCAAGATCGGCCCGACGACGCGCTACCGAGAGATCGCGGCCGATGAGCGGCTGAACGGCGCCTACCAAGCGCTGCGCGACGCCGCGGCGCGGGTCGGCGACCGCCAGGTGCGCAACCGCGGCACCATCGGCGGCAGCCTCTGCTGGAACTATGTCGCGGCCTGTATGCCGCCGACGGCTGTCGGCCTTGGCGTGACGCTCACCCTCGCCTCCTCGGGCGGCACGCGCGATGTCGCGGCGGACGACTTCATTCAAGGCCCGCTCGAGACGGCGCGCGAGGACAACGAGATTGTGACGCAGTTGAGCCTGCCGGCGCCCCAAGCGAACGCGGGCAGCGCCTACAAGAAATGGGGGCTCATCACCGACGCGCTGCCGGTGATCGGTGTCTGTGTCGCGCTCACGGTCGACGGCGGCGCCTGCACCAGCGCACGCGTCGCGATCGGCGGTCTCGCGAGCGGGCCCAAGCGGTCATCGGCCGCCGAGGCCGCGCTCGTCGGCAAGGCTGCAGGCGACGACGCCGGTATCGCGGCCGCCATGGATGCGGCGGCCGCCGAGATCGAGACCCACGACGATCTGTGGGCCGACAGTGACTATCGCAAGCAATTGATCCGCTCGCTGGGCGCCGAGGTCACCGCGACCGCGTTCGCCCGCGCAAATGGGTGAGGAGGGCCGAAGACGATGAGCACCACCACCGTCAAGATCACCGTCAACGGCGAGGTCTATGAGGAGACCGTGCCCGTGCGCATGCTTCTGGTCGACCTGTTGCGCGACCGGCTGCATCTGACCGGCACGCATGTGGGTTGCACCTATGAGGGCGTTTGCGGCGCCTGCACCGTGCAAATCGACGGCGAGGCCGTGAAGTCCTGCCTCATGCTGGCCGCGCAGGCCGACGGGCATGAGATCACCACCGTCGAGGGGCTCGCCAACGGCGCAGAGTTATCGCCGCTGCAGAAGGCCTTCAACGAGCATCACGCGTTGCAGTGCGGTTATTGTACGCCGGGTATCCTGATGAACATGGAGGAGTTCCTCCGCGACCATCCGGATCCGTCTGACGAGGAGATCCGCCACGGGCTCGTCGGCAACCTCTGCCGCTGCACCGGCTACGCCCACATCGTCGACGCCGTGCGCGCGGCTGCCAAAGAGACGCGCTGAGCGCGCACCGATCGTAAGGACGAGCGAACATGACAGAGCAAAACGACGGCTGGGTCGGCAGCAAGTTCAACCGCAAGGAAGATCACCGGCTGACCACCGGCAAGGGCCAATATCTGGCGGACCTGATGCTGCCCGGCATGCTGCACCTGGTCTTCAAGCGGAGCGACCACGCGCATGCGCGCATCAAGAGCATCGATGTCAGCGCGGCGAAGGCGATGCCCGGCGTGGTCGCCGTGGTCACCGGCGAGGACATCAAGGACAAGATCCTGCCCATGCCGCAGCCGGTGGTCGTGCCCGCGCTGCCCGGGAACTTCCCCAAGCACTGGCCGCTCGCGGTCGGCAAGGTGAAGTGGCACGGCGAGCCGGTGGCCGCCGTCGTCGCACGCGATCCCTATGTCGCGGAGGATGCCGTCGAGACCATCGAGATAGACTACGACCCGCTGCCCTATATCGGCGACGCCGAGACCGCGCTCGCGCCGGGTGCCCAGAAGGTCCACGAGGATTGGGACGACAATGTCGTCTTCGAGATGACCTTCACCGGCGGCGAAGAGCCCGACAAGAACGACGCCGAGGTGGAGAAGATCTTTCAGAGCGCCGAGGTGGTGGTGCGCCAGCGCTTCGTTTGCCACCGCTGCGGCGTGACGCCGATGGAAACCCGCGGCGCCGTGTTCAAGTGGGACGAGTCCGATGGCATGACCGCATGGGTCACCACGCAACGGCCGCATATCGACCGGCTCGCGCTCTCGGACATTCTCGAGATCCCGGCCGAGAAGCTCCGCGTCATCGCGCCGCGCGACCAGGGCGGCGGGTTTGGCGTGAAGGCGCCCTTCTATCGCGAGCCGATGCTCGTCGGCCACATGGCGCGCGAACTCGGGCGCCCCGTGCGTTGGGTCGAATCGCGCCAAGAGCATCTGATGGCCGTCAGCCAGGAGCGCGACCAGACCCACGACATCGAGGTCGCCGCCAAGAAGGACGGCACGTTGCTCGCGCTCCGCAACCGCGGTATCGCCGATTGCGGCGATGCCTGCGAGGGTGTCTATTGGGGCTTCCTTATGCCGTTCCTCGGCAGTGTCGAGCTACCCAACGCCTATGACTGGCCAATCGGCGACGTGAAGGTGCGGGTCGCCGCCACCAACAAATCGGCGCTTTCGCCGGCACGCGCCTTCGGCGAGCTGCCGACCCGCTTCGCCATGGAGCGCGCGATCGACATGGTCGCCAAGGAATGCGGCATCGAGCCCGCCGACATCCGGCGCAAGAACCTGGTGAGCGAGCTGCCGCACACCTCGATCACCAACGAGTATTTCGACAGCGGCGACTTCATCAAGGTCTGGGACAACCTCATGGCCCAAGCCGACCTCCCGGGCTTCCGCAGAAAGCAGGAAGCGGCGCGCAAGGAAGGCCGCTATATCGGCATCGGTTTCGGCCTTGGCGTCGAGCTTTCCGGCGTCGCCTCCGAGCTGTTGGTGCCGATGGAGAACCAGCCGGGTTATGGCGCCGCAACTGTGCGGCTCGATCCGCGCGGCAAGGTGCTCGTCTTCGAGGGCGATGCGCCCGGCGGCCAGGGGCACGAGACCACCGTCGCCCAAGCGGTTGCCCACAGTTTCGGCATCCACCCGAACGATGTCGTCGTGCAGCATGGCGACACGGGCACCACGCCCTTCGGCTCCGGCACCATCGGCGCGCGCGCGGGCTCCTATTTCGTCAGCGCCGCCGTGCAGGCGTGCGAAGAGCTGAAGGAAAAGATCGCGCGCATCATGGCCCACGATCTCGAGCTTACGGGCGCCGTGCCCGACGACTTCACCTTCAAGGACGGCTTCGTCACCTACATCAAGGACAGCAACATCAAGAAGACGTTCCGCGAGGCGGTCGAGCGCATCATCATGGCGCCGATCAACCTGCCGGAAGGCGAATCCGGCGGCCTCGAGCACACCGCGTTCTTCGAGGCCGCGACGCCGATGATCGCCTTCAACGCCGATTTCTGCACCGTCGAGGTGGACATCAATACCGGCCAGTTCGAGATCACGCGCTGGGTCACGTCGGAGGACGTCGGGCAGATCATCAACCCACAGATCGTCGAAGGGCAAATGCAGGGCGCCATCGTGCAGGGCTTGTCGAACACCATGTTCGAGGAGTTCGTCTACGACGAGAACGGCCAGCAGCTCACCGCGGACTTCGAGAATTACAAGCTCGCGACGGCGGCCGACGTGCCGGATATCGAGGTCACGCACGCGCCGACGCCCTGTCCGCACACGCCGCTCGGCTCGCGCGGCATCGGTGAGGGCCGGCCGAGCGACGTGCCCGGTGCGCTCTGCAACGCGATCGTGGATGCGCTGGCGCCGTTCGGCATCGAGATCACCGAGCTGCCGTTGCGCCCGAACACGCTCTGGCACCAGATCCAGGACGCCCGGGCGAAGCAAGCGGCCGACTAAAGCCGGTAGAGGCTTGGGTGGAGCACCGGACGGTAGCCCGCCCGGAGCACCGAAACCGTCGCGGGCGGCGAGAGCACGTCGACCGCGCATTGCGGGGCAAGCGTCGGCAACGCGGCATAGCCGTCGGGACACCACGCGAAGAGCCTGCCGCGCGCGACGAGCGCGGCTTGTTCCGGCGCGGCGGGGTGCACAATCATCGTGCCCTCCGGCAGCGCGCCGAACGTCATCGGATGGGTGCGCTTGGTGCGCGCGGCGGTCAGCCGCTCGGCGTGCAAGCACCGGTCGATTTCGGGTGCGCGCGCGGCTCCACCCGCGGGCCAGGCCGCGCGGAAGGCGTTGAAGCGATCCCGCTGGCAGAGCGCGCAGGGGCGATGGCCGGCCGCGAGCGCGGTCGCCTCGTCGAGGAAGAAGAGCTCGGTGTAGGTGTTGGGCTGCAAGATCTCGCGGTGCCAGCCTTTGTAGGCGAGCAGGCAGATGATCCAGGCGCGGCTCGTCCAGCGACGCTTCGTCAGGCGCCCCGCGGCGTCGTGCAAAATGCCGCGATTGCCCATGAAGAGACCGCGCGCGCTCGTTTCGATGAGCGCGCCATGGGGATCGACGCGGTTTCGCTGCGCCATGCCGCCTCCGAGGCCGCGGGAATGCCGCCAGCATGACACAGACGGGCTGGGTCGGACGCAGCGTTCCGCGCAAGGAGGATCACCGGCTGCTCATCGGGCGCGGCCAATTCCTCGCCGATCTCGCGCTGCCGGGCGCGCTTGCCGTCGTGTTCGTGCGAAGCGAGCGCGCGCACGCCCACATCCGCGCGATCGACACGGCCGAGGCGCGCGCCATGCCCGGCGTCGTCACGGTCGTGACCTGGGCCGACATCGCCGAGGCGATCAAACCATTGCCGCAACCGGTGGTGACGCTCGGGCTCGAAGCGAAGTTCCCGACCCATTGGCCGCTCGCGCGAGACCGGGTGCGCTTTCACGGCGAGCCGGTCGCGGCGGTCGTCGCACGGGATCGCTATTGCGCCGAGGATGCAGCGGAGGCGGTCGCGATCGACTACGAGGACCTGCCCTATGTCGGGAGCGCGGAGGCCGCGCTCGCGGAAGGCGCGCCACCCGTGCACGAGGCATGGGCCGATAACGAGCAGTGCGCCGTCGACTTCACCGGTGGCGACGCACCGGCGGACCACTCGACACAGATCGACGGCCTGATCCGCACGGCCGATGTCGTGATCGATGAGCGGTTCAGCGTGCATCGCTGCGGCGTCACCCCGCTCGAGACCCGCGGCGCGCTTGCCCTCTGGGATACGAGCGACGGCCTCACCTGCTGGCTCACCACGCAGCGCCCGCATATGGACCGGCTCGCGCTCGCCGACGTGCTCGGCCTCGATTCGACGCAGGTGCGCGTCATCGCGCCGCGCGACCAGGGTGGCGGCTTCGGCGTCAAGGGGCCCTTCTACCGAGAGCCGATTCTGGTCTGTCACCTCGCGCGGCGGCTCGGCCGGCCGATCCGCTGGATCGAGAGCCGGCAGGAACATCTGATGGCGGTGAGCCAGGAGCGCGACCAGAGCCACCACCTCACGCTCGCCGCGACGCGCGACGGCGATCTGGTGGCGCTGCGCACACGCGGTCTCGCCGACTGCGGAGACGGCTGTGCCGGCTACTACTGGGGCTGCCTCATGCCGATCCTCGGCGGCGCGATGTTTCCCAACGCCTACGACCTGCCCGATTGCGACATCAGCGTGCGCGTCGCCTTCACCAACAAATCCGCGCTGTCGCCGGCGCGCGCGATCGGCGCATACCCGACGCGCTTCGCGCTGGAGCGGGCGATCGACATACTGGCGTGCAAGCTCGGCATGGAGCCCGTCGAGCTCCGCCGTCGCAACCTCGTGCGCCAGTTTCCCCACACGACGGCGACCGGCGTGCACTATGACAGCGGCGACTTCGTCAAGGTGCTCGACACGCTCGTCGCAGCGGTCGATCTGCCGGCCTTCCGCGCGCGGCAGAAAGAGGCGCGCGCCGGCGGACGCTATCTGGGGCTCGGCGTCGCCTGTGGCGCGGAGCTTTCGGGCGTCTCCTCCGAGATCCTCGTGCCGAACCAAGGCCAGCCCGGCTACGGCGCGGCGACCGTGCGGGTCGACCCGCGCGGCAAGGCGCTCGTCTTCATCGGCGATAGCGCGCAAGGCCAAGGCCACGAGACGGTCGTGGCGCAGGCGGTGGCGCAAGAGTTCGGAATCACACCCGACGATGTCTCCGTCCAACTCGGCGACACGGGCTCGACACCCTTCGGTGCCGGGACGATCGGCTCGCGCGGCAGCTCCTACACGGTGAGCGCGGCGGTCGAGGCTTGCCGCGTGCTCAAGGCGAAGATCGCGCACGTGCTGGCGCACGACCGCGGCGTGGCGCAGCCGCCCGACGACCTGCGCTTCGCCGACGGCGCCGTCACGAGCGCTGCCCAGCCGGCGTTCCAAGCGCGCTTCTGCGATATCGTCGAGCGCATCATCATGGCGCCGATCGACCTGCCGGAGGGCGTGTCGGGCGGGCTCGAGCACACGGCGTTCTTCGAGGCGGCCAAGCCGATGATTGCGTTCTCAGCGCACGCCGTCATCCTCGAGGTGAGCGCCCAAACCGGCGCGATCACGCTCGAGCGCTATCTCACCTGCGAGGACGTGGGCACGGTGATCAACCCGCTCACGGTCGAGGGACAGGTGCAAGGCGGTGTCGTGCAGGGTCTCTCGAACGCGCTCTTCGAGGAGTTCGTCTATGACGTGGAGACGGGCCAGCAGATCACCGCCGATTTCGAGACCTACAAGCTCGCGACCGCCGCCGACGTGCCGCCGATCGCGGTGCACCACGCCAGCACGCCCTGCCCCCACACCCCGCTCGGCTCGCGCGGCATGGGCGAGGGCATTCCGGGCCCCGTGCCGGGCGCGCTCGCCAACGCGGTTTGCGACGCGCTGAGCCCTTTCGGCATCGAGATCACCTCTCTCCCGCTGCGTCCTGATCGCCTCTGGCATATGATCCGCGCGGCGCAACAACCGTAGAAGAGATCGACACATGACGGACAAAGTCGGAATCGGGTTTCTCGGCTCTCAGTTCGTGAGCACAATCCATGCGCGCGCGCTCGTCCGCAATCCACATGCGGCGTGCATTGCGGTGGCCTCGCCGACGGCCGGCCACGCCGCGCGCTTCGCGGAACAATTCGACATTCCGCATCACTTCACCGATCACCGCGGCCTGCTCGCGCGCGACGACGTCGACATGGTGGTGATCGGCACGCCCAACGACACGCATTGTGCGCTCACGCTCGATGCCGCCGCGGCCGGCAAGCATGTCGTGCTCGAGAAGCCGATGTGCCTCAGCCTTGCCGAGGCGGACCGTATGGTCGACGCCTGCCGCGATGCGGGCGTGAAGTTCATGTACGCGGAGGAGCTCTGCTTCGCGCCGAAATATGTGCGCATGAAGCAGCTTCTCGACAGCGGCGCGCTCGGCTCGCCGACGCTCCTCAAGCAGTCCGAGAAGCATGACGGCCCTCATGCGCCGCATTTCTGGGATGTCGACCGTGCGGGCGGCGGCGTGCTGATGGACATGGGCTGCCACGGTGCCGCCTTCGCGCGCTGGATGCTCGACAATGCGGCGATCACCTCGGTCTACGCCCATCTCTCGACCCAGGTGCACGGCGAGACGACGCGGGGCGAGGACAATGCGCTGATGATCCTCGAGTTCGAGGGCGGTTGCCTCTTTCTCAACGAGACGAGCTGGACCAAGCCAGGCGGCATGGACGACAAGGCCGAGGTCCACGGCTCGGCCGGCGTCGCCTATGCCGATCTGCTGCACGGCAACTCGATCACGACCTACAGCAGGGGCGGCTATGACTACGCGGTCGAGAAGGCGGGCGACACGCGCGGCTGGAGCTTCACCATCTACGAGGAAGAGTGGAACTACGGCTTCTGGGGCGAGTTCGACCACTTCGTCGACTGCGTGCGCAACGACACCACGCCGCTCGTCACCGGCGAGGACGCGCGCGCCGTGATGGAGGTCTTGTTCGCGGCCTACGAATCGGCGCGTACGGGGCGCAAGGTCGCCCTGCCCTTCAAGAGCGACGCCGCCAAGCCCTGGGACCTGTGGGGCGGGCAATAGGCCGGTCGCCGCCGTGCGTTTCTCCATCGTGCCCGACCACACGGCGATGAGCCGGGCCGCCGCCGCGCGCGTGCGGGAGGTGGCGGAGGCGACGCCCGCGCTTCTGCTCTGCGCCGCGAGCGGCGGCACGCCGACCGACACCTACGCCGCGCTCGCCGCGACGCCCGCCGTGTTCGCCGCCATGCGCGTGATCAAGCTCGATGAGTGGGCGGGCCTGCCGATGGATCATCCCGCGACCTGCGAGCACTATTTGCGGCGCACGCTGCTCGACCCGCTCGGCATCCCGGCAGCGCGTTACATCGGCTTTCGCGCCGATGCGCCCGATCACGAGGCGGAGTGCGCGCGCGTGCGCGCCGCGCTCGCCGAGGCCGGCCCGATCGATCTCTGCATCCTAGGCCTCGGACGCAACGGCCACATCGCCTTGAACGAGCCCGCACGGGCGCTCTCGCCCTTCTGCCACGTCGCGACGCTTGCGCCCGGCTCGCGGATGCATCCGATGCTCACCGAGACCGGCGCGACGGTGAGCGAGGGGATGACGCTCGGGCTCGCCGAGATCTTGCAGGCGCGGCGCGTGTTGCTTCTCATCAGCGGGCCCGAGAAGCGCGGGCCGCTTGCCCGCCTCGCGTCGCGCCGCATCGAGACGGCCGCCCCCGCGTCTTTCCTGTGGCTGCACCGCGCCGCCGAGGTGATTTGCGACGCGGCGGCCGCCGCAGACCTCGACCTCCCCGATGGCTAAGGCGATCGGGGTCGACATCGGCGGCACGAAGATCGCGATCGGCGCGGTCGACGGCGCCGGCGTGATCGCGGCCTCACGCACCTTGCCCACGGATGCGGGCGACGGCGCCCCCGGCGCACTCCGGCGCATCGGCGCGGCGATCGATGCGCTCCTCTCCGAAACCGGGTGGCACGCCGACGACCTTGCGGGCATCGGCATCGGTTGTCCGGGGCCCGTCGATCCAGACACGGGGCTCGTGCTCAATTGGTACACGCTTCCCGGCTGGGACGGCACCGATGTGGTCACCCCGCTCGCGCGTCGCTTCGGCAAGCCGGTGACCATGGCGAACGACGCCGATGTCGCGCTGCTCGGCGAGGTGATGGCGGGTGCCGCCAAGGGTGCAGCAATTGCCGCGATGCTCACCATCGGCACGGGCATCGGCGGTGCCACCTATCTCAACGGTGTGCTGCACCAGGGCGCCGGCGGCGCGCATCCCGAGGTCGGCCATATTCCGATCGATCCGAGCGGGCCGGATTGCTATTGCGGCACCGCCGGTTGCCTCGAATCGCTCGCGGCCGGCCCGGCGATCGCGCGCGCGGGCGCGGCGCGCGGCTATGCCGATGCGCGCGCCGTTTTCGCAGGCGCCGCGCGGGGCGAGGCCTCCGCGTGCGCGATCGTCGAGCGCGCGGTCGCCGCGCTCGCGACGGGTGTTTGGACCTTGCTGCACACGATCACGCCGGAGGTGATCGTCATTGGTGGCGGTCTCGGCGCCGCGCACTTCAGCCACTTTGCGCCGGCGGCCGAGCGCGCGGCCGAGCGAGCGACACTCCCCCCACCCGGCGCGACGCGGATCGTGCGCGCCGCGCTCGGCAACGACGCCGGCATGGTCGGCGCGGCCGCCCTCGCCCTGCGTCAGAGATAGCACCCGCCGGGCAGCCGCGATGCCGCCTTCAAGCGTGGTGCGGCGCCCTTCCCGCTCCCGCCGCCAATCCCTGTCAGTTTCTCCGGCGCGGGGGCCGGGGCATCCGATGAGTCCGCGGCCCCGGGGCCTAATCGCCGGCGGCGGACTTTTCGTCGAGCGCGCGCAGCACGACCTCGGGGGTCACCGGGATCTCGGTGATGCGCACGCCAAGCGCATTGTTGATGGCGTTGACGATCGCCGGGATCGGGCTGTTCGTCACCATCTCGCCGACACCTTTGCCACCGAAGGGTCCTGAGGCGGCCGGGAACTCCAGCACCTCGCATTCGACCGGCGGCATCTCCGCCGGTCCCGGCAGCAAGTAGCTCGTGAAGTCGGTCGGCGCAGGGTCGACCGCCGGGTACTGCGGCGCGGTCGTCTCGTAGAGTGCGTGCGCAATGCCCATCCAGGCGCCGCCGACGATCTGGCCGCGCACCAGCTCGGGGTTCATCTGCTGGCCGACCTCGTAGACGCTTTTCACGTCCAGCACTTCGACCTCGCCGGTCTCGGTATCGACCTCGACCTCGGCAACGGTGCACGCATGCGCCTGTGTCGAGTCCGGATCGCACGCGCCGGTCTCCGGGTCCATCGGGCTCGGCGGCTTGAGGAAGATGCCGCGCCCCGAGATCGTCTTGCCCAGCTCGAAATGCGCCGCGACCGCCGTGTCGGCCACCGAGATCGACTTCTCGGTCACACCCTTGACGTGGATGTTGCCCGCGCCATCGGTCTCGAGGTCATCGGGGCTCACCTCGAGCTTGTCGGCGGCGACCTCAAGCATCGCCTTGCGCGCCTCGCCCGCCGCCATCACGACGGCGTTGCCCGCGCGATGGGTGGTGCGGCTTGCGAAGGTGCCGGTGCAGTGGGGGCCGGTGTCCGTATCACCGGTCTCCACAATGACGGAGTCGAACGGCACGCCGAGCGCCTCGGCCGCGATTTGCGCGAGGATCGTCTTGAGACCCTGCCCCAAGTCCACGCTCGACATCGTGACGACGAAACGCCCCGCCGTGGTCATGTGCACCAACGCCTGGGTCGGGTCGCCGCCGAGATGCATGCCGGTCGGGTAGTTGACCGCCGCCATGCCGGTGCCTCTCACTTTAGCCATGGCTCGCCTCCCGGTCGAATGAGGTCATCGCGTCAAGCTCCGGCGAGAGCGCCTTGCCGGAAAGCCGCGCCGCGGCCTGGATGGTCTCGACCATCGCGGCGTCCTCGGCCTCCTTCTGGTGCGCCTTCATGTCGCCGTTGCGGTAGGCGTTGCGCAGCCTAAGCTCCCATGGGTCCATGCCGATGGTCTCGGCGATCTTCTCCATCTGCAGCTCGATGCCGAACGAGCCCGCCATCACGCCGAAGCCGCGCATCGCGCTCGACGGCGGCCGGTTGGTGAACACGACATAGGCATCCACCCAAACATTCGGGATCGTGTAGGGCCCCGGCATGTGGCCCGCGTGCTTCATGGAGCCGTAGGAGCTGAAGCGCAGGTAGGCGCCCGAATCCTGAAACGAGGTGATCTTGCGCGCGACGATGCGCCCGTCGTTCATCACCCCGTCCTTGATCCTGAGGCGCCAGGCCGAGCGGGTGGAGGAGACGCACATCTCCTCCTCGCGGGTGTATTTGAACTTGACGGGCCGGCCCGTCTTCATCGCGGCGAGGGTCGTGATCGGCTCGACCTGGATGTCGACCTTGCCGCCGAAGCCGCCGCCCACCGTGCCGCCGAGGAAGCGGAGCCGCCCGGGATCCACGCCGAGAATCGCGGCCGTGTTGTCGAGCGCGAACTGAAGCGCCTGGATGTTGGAGTGCACCACGATGCGCCCGTTGCCCTCGGGCTTCGCGATACAGCCCGTGGTCTCGAGCGGCGCCTGCTCGATCGGTCGGGTCTGGTAGCTGTCCTCGACGATGTGGTCGGCGGAGGCGAAGGCCGCCTCGACATCGCCATAGCGGATCTGTGCCGCCGGGTGGTTGTCGGGATAGATGTAATGGTTGCGCGGCCAATGCGGCGTCAGGTTGGGCGCGCCCTCGGCGATCGCCTCCTCGACGTCGAACACGGGCTCGAGCGGCTCGAAATCGACCTTGACCTTGGCCGCGCCGGCGGCCGCGAGATCCGGCGTTTCGCCGATCACCGCGGCGATCGCCTCGCCGCGCCAACACACCTTTTCGTAGGCGAGAACGGGCTCGTCCTCGGGCCCGACGCCGACCGCGGCAAGCGCGTTCCAATTCTTCTTGCCGGGCAGATCCTCATGCGTCAGCACGCAGACCACGCCGGGGCTCGCGGTCGCCTCGGATGTGTCGATGCGCTTGATCTTCGCGTGCGGATGCGGGCTCCGATACATCTTGAGATGCAGCATCCGCGGGTAGGAATGGTCCTCGTAATAGGTCGTCTGCCCGCGCACATGGGTCTCGAGGTCGCGTAGCTTGACCGGCTGGCCGACGACGTTGAGGTCTTTCATGGACATGGCTCAGCTCCTTTCGCGCTACGCGGCCTTCTCGCCCGCGCCGTCCGCCGCCGCCTGCTCGATCGCGTCGATGATCGGGCTGAAGCCGGTGCATCTGCAGACGTTGCCGGCGAGCGCCTCGGCGATTTCGTCGCGGCTCGGCCTCGGGTTGCGCGCGAGTAGGGCGACGGCCGCGATCAGCATGCCCGAGGTGCAGAAGCCGCACTGGGCTGCGTAGGTCTCGACGAAGCGTTCCTGGAGGCGCGCGATCGCGCCGCTCTCGTGCAGCCCTTCGAGCGTGGTGATCTCTCGGCCCTCGACACTCGCGACCGGCGTGAGGCACGAGAGGCGCACCTCGCCGTCGACCAGAACGCCGCAGCTCGCGCAGCCGCCCTGTGCGCAACCGCTTTTCACCGAGGTCATCGCGAGCTCGTCGCGCAGCACGTCCTGCAGGCGCGACAGCGGATCCACGACGACATGCTCGTCGCGCCCGTTGATGGTGAGGTGGATCAGGGTTGGTTTCATGGTCGTCTCCTTGTCGCCGTCGCGCTAGGCGAGCTGCGCGAGCGCGCGTTGCACGAAGACGCCGGCCATGCGCTTGCGGTACCAGGCGGTCGCGATCGTATCGGTCGCGGGATCGGCAGCTTCGCTCGCCGCGGCCGCGGCCTTGGCGATGCTTTCGGCATCGAGCGACGATCCGACCACCGCCGCCTCGGCCGGCGCACAGCGGGCCGGATGCGGGCCGGCGCCGCCGAGCGCGATCCGCGCGTCGCTCACGGAGCCGCCCTCCATCACGAGCTGCGCCGCGACGGTCACCACCGCCGGGCTCGCGAACTGGCGGCGCGCGCATTTGATGAACGCGACCGCGCCCTGGGGTGCGGCGACGTCCACCGCCGTCAGAACACCCGCGTCGGGCGGCGCACCGCCGCTCCAGGCGTCGTAAAACTCCTCGATCGACCGCGTGATCTCGCCGTCGGCCGTCTCAAAGCGAAGCGTCGCACCGAGCGCCAGCATGAGCACGGCGAGATCGCCATAGGGTGCCTGCGCGTAGAGGTTGCCGCCGACGGTCGCCATGTTCTGCACGGCGACACCACCGACCCGGCGCGTCGCCTCGGCGAGCACCGGCAAGTCGATCGCGGCGCGCAGGCCGCTCATCGTGACGCCGGCGCCGATGCGCCAGCCCCCGTCGCGCGGCGACACCTCGGTCAGGCCGAGGCCGTCGAGCGCCATGACATAGCCCTCGTCGGCACGGCTCAGCGTGCGCATGACGCCGGTGCCGCCCGCGAGAATGGTCAGCGCCGCGCCGTGCTCAGCGACAAGGCTCGCGGCCTCGCCCGCGGTTTGCGGCCGGAGAAGCTCGGGCATGGGACATCCCCCTGATTGGATCGTGCGCGTCGCCGTTGTCTCGGCGAACGCCGCTCTTATGCGGTACCCTCTTCTTACCCCAGAAACGATCTTGCCGCACCCCCGCCCGAGGGGGCCGGCGCAGCAAATCGGGTGATGCGCATGAGCTTGGACGGACGAACAGCGATTGTCACCGGCGGTGCGATGGGCATCGGCCGGGCCATGGCCAACGCGCTGGCGGCCGCGGGCGCGCAGGTCGTGATCGCCGATCGCGCGGGCGTCGACGAGGCCGCCGCCGCACTCGCCGCTCAAGGCAGCGCGGCGCTCGGCCTCGCCTGCGACGTGTCATCGGAGGACGACACACAACGCATGGCGGCCGAGACGCTCGACCGGTTCGGCCGCATCGACGTGCTGGTCAACAACGCCGGGATCTATGCGGACCTGGTGCCCGGCCCCTTCGAAGCGCAGGACGCCACCGAATGGCGGCGCGTGCTCGACGTCAACGTGATCGGCCTCTTTCTCTGCTGCAAGGCGGTGGTGGACCCGATGCGTCAGCAAGGGGCCGGCCGCATCATCAACGTCTCCTCGGGCACGCCGTTCAAGGGCGTGCCCTACATGCTGCACTATGTCGCCAGCAAAGGGGCCGTGAACGCCATCACCAAGGCGCTCGCGAAGGAGCTCGGCGGCGACGGCATCCTGGTCAACGCGATCGCGCCCGGCTTCACGCTCTCGGACGGGGTCATGGCCAATCCCGACCAGTCGGACGCGCTCGCCGAGGTCTCGCGCAATGCCCGCGTGCTGCAGCGCGACCAAGTGCCGGAGGATCTCGCCGGCGCGGTCGTGTTCTTCGCCGGCGACGGCGCGGCCTTCATCACCGGCCAAACCCTCGTCGTCGACGGTGGCGCCTACTTCCATTGAGTAGACCCGAAGGCCCGAAGGAACGCCCATGGTCCACCTCCACTTCTTTCAGGACGCGCTCGTGCCCGATGCGCCCCCGCTCGCGCTGCCCGCCTGCAACCGGGTGATCTATCTCGCGCAGGGCACCGTCACCACCGAGGCGGGCGAGAGCGTCGGCGCCGACGACGCGCGCCACAGCGCCGCGGCGTTGACCCTCGCGCCCGGTCCAGACGGCGCCGCGATCTGGCGCTGGGAGCTGACGCAGGAGGCGGCGGCTGCGGGTGCGCGCCTCTCCCGGCCGCTTGCCACCGCGCCGGACCCGCCGTGGCTCATGCGCTGCGATGCCGTGTCGTTTCCGCCGGGTGGCTGCGCCTACACCCACGTCCATCGCGGCCCCGGCATCCGCTGCATCGCAGAGGGCTCGATCGAGATCGAGTGCGCGGGTACGCGCACGCGCCATGGGCCGGGCGAGCCCTGGTTCGAGAGCGGGCCCGAGCCGGTGTTCGCGGCCGCCGACGCCCGTGTACCGACGCGCTTCGTCCGGGTCATGATCCTGCCAGCCGCGCTCAAGGGCCAGCGTTCCATCACCTATGTGCGCGCGGAGGACCAAGACAAGCCGAAGCCGCAAACCTACGTCATGCACATCGACGAGCCGATCTCGGTCTCTTAAGGTGTGCGGGGCGCAGAGCGTCTGACGATGGCGGTAACCCGGCGGCGGCGCATATTTCAGATCGCGGTTTGGAACATCGGGGTCGTGCTCGGACTCCTGGTCGTCGCGGAGCTGATCTTCGGCTCGTGGCTGAGCGAGGAGAGCCTCGGCAGCCTCGCGATCAAGCGCGACATCCACGACCTGCATGACGTCTCGGAGCTCTATCCCCACGACGAACCCGTCGAGTTCATCCGCGACCGCCACGGGCTGCGCGGCGCCTACGGTGCGCCATCGGACGTCACGATCCTCGCGATCGGCGGCAGCACCACCAACGAGCGATGGGTCAGCGAGGACAAGACCTGGACGCACCGGCTCGGTCGCAAGCTGGCGGAGGCAGGCACGCCGCATGTCATCGCCAACGCTGGCCATGACGGCCACTCCAGCGTCGCGCACATCCGAAGCCTCGAGGACTGGTTCCCCAAAGTCCCCGGCCTCGCGCCGAAATACATGCTGGTCTATGTCGGCATCAACGATGTCGGCGTCTCGCCGGACGCCATCCGCCAGGAGGATCCGCTTGCGTATGCCGATCTGAGCCGGCGCATCCGCAAGTTCATCACCAACAACAGCGCGCTGGTGCGCCTGGTGACGACGATCCGCGGCCACATCGCGGCGCGCCGCCTGCGCGTGGTGCACGAGAGCGGTGTCGACTGGACGGCGAAGACCTGGATCGGCACGCCCGAGACGGTCGCGCTGCCCGAGGGCCACGCGGCGCGCCTCGCCGCGTTCAGCGAACGCCTCGCAATCCTGAACAAGCGCATCCGTAATTTCGGCAGCACGCCGATCTATGTGAGCCAGATACGCTGCGGCGCGCGCCTCGTCGATGGCGAGCGTCTGCTGGTCGAGGACCCGTCGGAGGTCCACGCGCATCTGGAGCTGATGGCCTTCGGCGATGCGATGCTGCGCTTCTGCGAGGCGGAAGGCGAGATGTGCGTGCCGCTGCACCGCGAGTTCGCCTTCGAGCCCGGCGATTGCTACGACTATGTCCACACCACCGATGTCGGCGCGGCCGCGCTCTCGGACTATTTCTTCGAGCGTTTGAAGGGCCTGCCTTAGCCGCGCGGCGCGCAAACGGAGCACAGCATGAGCGAGGCGAGACAACGGGTGATCGTGACCGGCGCGGGGCGGAGCATCGGGCGCGCGATCGCCGAGCGTTTTCACCGCGCCGGCGCGGCCGTGCATATGTGCTGCGCGACCGAGGCCTCGCGGGCCGAGACGCTCGCGGCCAACCCCGGCATGACCGGCATGGTCGCGGATGTCGGCGACGCCGCGGCGGTCGAGGCGTTCATGACGCAAGGGCTCGAGGCGCTCGGCGGGCTCGACGTGCTGGTCAACAATGCCGGCATCTCGGGCCCCGTCGCGCCGCCGGAAGAGGTCGCGCTGGCCGACTGGGACCGCACGATGCAGGTCAACGTCAACGGTATGTTCTATTGCACACGCCTTGCCGTGCCGGCGCTCAAGGCCAATGGCGCCGCAGGCGGCAGCATCATCAACATCTCCACCGCCTCGACGCGCACCGGCATGATGCGGCGGACCGCCTACATCACCTCGAAGGCGGCAGTCGACGGCATGACGCAAAACCTCGCGCGCGAGCTCGGCCCCGACAACATCCGCTGCAACGCGATCCTGCCCGGCATCATCGACAACCCGCGCGGCCGCCGGCTCGTCGAGCGCCTCGCCGCCGAGCGCGGCCAAACCTTCGAGGAGGCCGAGCGCGACTACTTCAGCTACGTCTCGCTCAGAAGCTGGATCGACGTCGACGAGGTCGCCGACACCGCCTACTTCCTCGCCTCAGATGGGGCGCGGCGCATCACCGGGCAGTGCATCGGGGTCTGCGGGGGGTTGGAGTGGGAGCAGTAGGCGGCCCGCCCGGGCCTTCGCCGTCGCCGCGCTAATATGGCATTAGGCCTTTCGGCGGAAGCTCTCCACGTCCTGGAGTCGAAACCGCCTCCCCTGTCGGATGTACCTTCGCTTCGTGCTGCCGAGCGTCAACCCCTGCAGCAATGTCAGAGACGGGATCTTTGAAGCCGCCTACGCGCTGCAGGAGGAGGGCGGCCTGCACGACTACGAAGCTGCCGCGCTCGATGCGCTTTTGCGTTGGTTCGAGGAGAACCTGCCCATTCCCTCTCGGTTCAATCGGACGCGATCAAAGGGCTTTTGGCGGCGCGATTCCAAAGGGATTTCCTGGTTCAAGGCTTCGGCACATATCCACGTCGGCAAGGTGCGTGCGCTGACGGAGATCCTCGAGAACCATGGGCACCGTGTCCAAATGATCAAAAGCGCCCGCCCCGGTTACGTCGTCTATGAAGACGCGCACCAAATCGTCGCCGAACCCTTCAACAAAAGGCCGGTCGTGACCGCGGATCAGCGCTTTTTCGCCATCGCGAATGCCCATCCCTATCTCGCCGCGCAGGTGGTCGCACTCGAAGGGCTTGCTTAGACGGCTCGTCGCTTCAGCCGCTAATCCGCCGCCTCTCCTTTCGCCGCCGCACTTTTCCGTCGCCGCCGGCGGCGCGCGGGGCGCTGCGGCTTGGGCACCGGCGTCAAGGTGTCGTCCTCGGCGCGGGTGAGCGCAGTGACTTTGCCGTTCGTCACCGAAAGCGCGAGGCGGCCGTCGCGGAGCGCGTGGGCGTCGTCGCCGAAGAGGGTCTTGCGCCAGCCTTGCAGCGCCAGCACCTCGGCGTCGTCGCCGATGGCGATGCGCTCGAGGTCGGCGACGGTCGCGACGATGCGCTGGGCGACGCCTGCCTCCTCGCAGCGCATCTTGAGCAGCACCTTGAGGAGGTCGACGATCGGACCGGTGCCATGCGGCTTCTCGAGCTTCTTCGCGGGGCTCGGACAATCCTCGTCGGGCACGGCGAGGCCGCGCTTCACGGCGGCGAGCAATGCCCGGCCCGTGGCGCCGTTGGCCGCACGCTCGCTCACGGTGCGCAGCGCCGCGAGCTCCTTCACCCCGGCCGGGCGTTGCGCGGCGACCTCGGTGAGCGCCTGATCCTTGAGCACGCGCCCGCGCGGCACGTCGCGCGCCTGGGCCTCGCGCTCGCGCCAGGCCGCGAGCTCGCGCAGGATCGCGAGGAAGCGGCGGTTGCCGCTCCTGAGCTTGATGCGGCGCCAGGCCTCCTCGGGCGCGGTCTCGTAGGTCGCGGGGTCGGTGAGGATGGTGTGTTCCTCGGCGAGCCAGTCGCGCCGGCCTTCGGTGTCGAGGCGCGCCGCGAGCGTCTCGTAGATCTGGCGCAGATGCGTCACGTCGTCGAGCGCATAGCGGATCTGGCGCTCGTTGAGCGGACGCCGCGCCCAATCGGTGAAGCGCATGGTCTTGTCGATGCGCGCGCCGGCAAGCTCGGCCGCAAGCGTCTCGTAGCCCACCGAATCGCCGAAGCCGCAGACGGTCGCGGCGATCTGCGTGTCGAAGAGCGGCTGCGGAATGCCGCCCGTGAGATGCAGGAGCACCTCGACATCCTGACGTGCCGCGTGAAACACCTTGAGCAGCGGGTCACGCAGCAGCAGCTCGAAGAGCGGATCGAGCGCGAGGCCGTCCGCCAACGGATCGATGGCGACGGCCTTCGCCGGTGCGCCGACCTGGACGAGGCAGAGCTTCGGCCAATAGGTGTCGACGCGCATGAACTCGGTGTCGACGGTCAGGTAATCGAGCCCGTGCCAGCTTTTGCAGAGGGTGGCGAGCGTGTCGGTATCGGTGATCAGGTGGTCGTTCATTCCGTGGCACCCGCGGCCATCAGGCGGGCGGCGGCGGCCTCATGCCCGCGCGCGCGGGCGATCGCAAGCGCGGTCTTGGTCTTGCCGAAGCGGCTGACGCGCGTCGGGTCGGCGCCGTTCGCGAGCAGGAAGTCGATCGTCTCGAGGCGGCCGTAGCGCGCCGCCATCCAGAGTGCCGTGCGGCCGAACTGGTCGGTGCCGTTGACGTCGGCGCCGCGCGCGACGAGCAGCGTCACCGTCTCGAGCCCGCCATATTTCTTCGCCGCCATCATGAGCGGTCGCCCGCTGTTCTTGCCGCCCTTGGAGAGATGCTCGATGTCGGCCCCGGCATCGATGAGCTGCGCCGCCACCTCGGTCTCGAGCAGAAGCGCGGCCCAGGCCAGCGCGCTCCAGCCAGCCCAATCCTTGGTGTCGGGGTCGGCGCCCGCGTCGAGGCACTGTGCGACGGCCGCGACATCGCCGGCCTTGACCGCCGCGAGAAACGCCTCGTCGCCAGCGCCCGCCAGCGCAGGCGGGGCCAGGAACAGGCAGAGGCAGAAGACAAAGGTGAGACTCGGGCGCCGCATGGAATTGGCGCGTGTTTACTCGAAAGCCCGCGCCCCGGCCAGCCCTTCCTCGGCGCCGGTTAACGCGCGGGCCACACGGCGCCGCCGCCAGAGAGAGGTCTTGCCCGCGCGCGGCGGCGGCGGTAAGAGCATGGCCGAGCGAGAGCGAGACGAACGGCGAGAGCGATGGACGCGCGCATCTATAGACCGGCCAAGACGGCGACCCAATCGGGCCGCGCCAACACGCAGCGCTGGGTGCTGGAGTTCGAGCCCGCCGGGCGGCGCGAGATCGACGACCTGATGGGCTGGACCGGCTCCGGCGACATGCGTGCGCAGGTGAAGCTCAGCTTCCCGAGCAAGGAGGAAGCGGTGGCCTATGCGCGCCAGAAGAAGCTCGCTTATGTGGTGGAGGAGCCGCAAACCCGCCGCATCCGCCCGAAATCCTACGCCGACAACTTCATCCGCCGCACCTAAAGCAAATCCCGAGCAGGTGGGAACACCTGCGACGACGCATTGGCGTCAATCTTAACTAGATAGAGCTTTCACGTGAGCATTGGCGAGCGTGGGATGCTCCAGCCGGCGCACGCTCCGGGGATCCGAAACACCCGTTCAGCACGGCGCATCCGCGAAGGCGTGTTGGCGCCCCCGCGCGCCGGCCGAGGCCGACCCTACATGTCGTCCCAGGCGGCCTCGACGGCGCTGTTGGCTTCGTCCCAAAAGTCGCGGCCGACCGAGGCGTGCAGCGCGCCGTCGATCGGCAGGCCGGCGGCGACGCGCTCGAGATTGCGGGTCGCCTCCTCATCGCCGTTCTGCGCCGCGCGGCGCCACCAGTCGAGCGCCTTCTGGTCGTCCTGCTCGACGCCGCCCTCGCCCCACTCGTGGGTCTCGCCCCAATAGTGCAAGTTGCCGAGCACGCGCTGCGCCACGGGATCGCCGCCCTCGGCCAAGGTCTGCACGGAGCTCGCCCGCACCCAGCCGCCGCCGAGCTCGATCGTGGTGTCGATGTTGTTGTGCCCGCTCTGCGAACAGGCCGCGGTCAGCCCCACCAGGGCGGTCGCGAGAACGACGGTGCGAAAACGCATCAGGAGCCCCCACCTCTCCATTGAATCGCGCAAAAGAGCGCTGAACCATATCGCAGGTCCCTTAACGGCACCAGTCAGTTGAGGGGCTCTCCGCCGCGGCGCGGTGAGCGCCTTGATGTCGTGGCCGAGACCGAGCATCGCCCGATCGGCCCCAGCGGCCGCAAAGCCGTGGGCGGGAATAGCGGGTGCAGCCGGGAGTCGCCGACGGCGCGCCGCCCGGCCCCAGCTCAATATTCCGCGTAGATCTCGATCACATTGTTCTCCGGGTCGCGGAAGAACACCGTGCGGTGGCGCCAATCAGCAAGCTCGCTCGGCGGCTGGATGATGGGGACGCCGTTCGCTACGAGTTCATCGTGGCAGCGATCGACCGCAGGCGGCGGCACACGGAAAGCGAGCTGAACGGCGGCCGAGCCCGGAACACTCGGCCCGTCGTCCCACGCGACCGACGGGCCCCGCGGTTTGAGCGTCAGCAGAGTCGCGCCGACCTGAAAGCTGACCCAGCTCTCGGAATCGTGGACGAGCGGAAAGCCCATCACATCTCGATAGAACGCGCGCGTCTCCACGATCCGATCACAGAGTAGAACGACATAGTCGAAGTTCCGAATGTCCTTGAGGCTCACCGCCTGCTCTCCCTAAATGTTGTTCAGGCACGTTGCACCCCGGAGATGCTAAACTCCACCGCCGCAGGGCGCCCTTAGCTCAGGTGGATAGAGCAACGGCCTTCTAAGCCGTGGGTCCCAGGTTCGAGTCCTGGAGGGCGCACCATCGCGCGCGTGTCCGGCGCGGCCTCACGAGTGAGAGGTGCCGCCTGCGTCCGCCTCGGGGGCGCACCAGCCTTCGCGCGCATCGTTTTCGAGCCGCAGCTCGGCCATATACACTTCGGTGCTGTTGCATTCGGTGCCGGCCTCGCACATCGCGAGAAATTCGCGGTAGGCCTCGGTCGCATCGCAGTCGTCGAGCTCGCGCAGCATCACCGCAATCTGGTTGCGGTATTTGGGATTGTCCGGATCGAGCGCCGCGGCGGCGCGATACTCCTCGAGCGCGCGTGCGGGCCAGCGCGCGGTAAAGAGAAAAAACCGTCCGCGTTCGGCGCGCACCCGCGGCATCTCGGCGCCGTAGACCATTGCTCGGTCGAGTGCTGCGCCAACCGAGCACAACATCTCCCACTGGGCCGGTGTCGGGTTGTCGATTCGAAAGGTGACAGGCCGATGCAGGGACACATCGTCCGGCAAGCAGGGCGGCCGCATGGCCGGCGCCACGCCGTTCTCTCGGTCGGTACGGCCCACGTCCCTGGAGGCCAAGCGGATCGTCTCGACCATGTCGAGCAGGTAGCGCGGATCGTGCGAATCGAGCGCCATGAAGTGCTCCCAGTCGGCGAGCGCGCGCTCCATCTCCCCGCGTGCCCTATAGACGTAGGCGCGAAGCTGCAGAGCACCACGACTATGCGGCCAGAGCGCCAACACTGTGTTGGCGTCGGCGAGCGCCTTTTCAGGCTTGGACAGGCGACCGTAGACCTCGCCCCGCAGCTGATAGGTTGCCCCGCCGGCCGATTTCTCGAGTGCCGCGTTGAGATGCGCGATGGCCTCTTCCAGATCACCCTCGATATATGCCTGAAACCCGCGCTCGTAGTCTTCAATGCCCGGCACCCACCACAACGCCGCCGGATAGTCCGCCGCGTCTTCCTCGAGCTGACGAAAGAAGGCCCGGCGCGCGCGCCGCTTCTGGGAGGTGCTGCCAGACGCCCATTGCGGGCTCAGCGCCCAGACAAATCGCCACCGAATCGTAGAGGAGTGCGGAACCGCCGCCAGCCCGGCATCGAGCCACGCGCGGGTATTGCCGCCGCTGGATGTTGCGATGCTGATCAAGCCCGCATAGGCGATCGAAAGACCCGGATGGATCGCGAGCGCCGCTTGCAAATCCCGTTTGGCTGCTTTGTGGAGCAGGGCCAGTCGCATAAGCCGCTCGGGCGGTGTGTCGCGTACCCACGATTCGCCCCGCGCGATCCATCCGCTGTGCCGGAAGTACGTCCCCCGGGCGAGAAGCGGCACGAACGATTTCGGGCTGTGCGCCACCCATTCGTCGAGCTTGGCCCGCAAGGCTGGATCGGAGTTCTCGAACGCCGCATAGGCCTGGGTGAGCTTCCCCTCGGGGAGCTCCCCGCGATCGAAGGCCTCTTGGTCCGCCAAGAGCCGCGCCTCCAGCGTATCGAACGCGCCGCGCCTGAGGAGCGCCGCGAGCGCCCGTGGGTCGACATGGTCGCCGGGTTGCGAAGCCTCCGTGCTATCGCTCTCCGCCTCAGCCACTTTCGCCGCCGCGCTGGCGCCCTCTTTCCGGATGGTGCCCGTCGTGATCACCGGGATTGTCTGATTGCGATGGCTCGTGCCGTTGATGTCGGCATCGGCGCCCGTTGGCGCGATAAGCACCTCCACGCCAACAAACGCGCTCAGGCAAGCGATGGCGCAGACACCGGCAATCACCGAAAGGCGGGCGAAACTGTTCACGGTTCTGCATCCTCTGCTGACCGGCGTCAGACGCAGATACCCTATCGGTTTTAGGTATAACGAATGCTAACTAGAACGCATGAACCCCTAAAGGATCGAACCCGCCGGCAAGACCCGCTCCCCTCACGCGACCGGAAAGCCCGTACCGCACCCACCGAGCAGCCCGCCCCGTCACGGCGACGCCGGATTGATCAGCGCGGTGTCGGGCGCGGCGGCGCCCGCGATCTCGACGCGCTCGCCGACCACCCGCACGCGGCCGGCCGCGATCAGGCGCACCGCGAGCGGATAGCAGCGGTGCTCCTCCGCCAGCACGCGGGCGGCGAGGCTCTCGGCCGTGTCGTCGGGGCGGATGGGCACGGCCGCCTGCACGATGATCGGCCCGGCATCGACGGCGGCGCGCACGTAATGCACCGTGCAACCCGAGAAGCGGGCGCCGCGCGCGAGCGCGCGGGCGTGCGTGTCCAAGCCCTTGAACGCCGGCAAGAGCGAGGGGTGGATGTTGATCAGGCGATCCAACCAGTGCGCGACGAAGCCCTCGGTCAGGACGCGCATGAAGCCCGCGAGGCACACGAGCTCGACCCGCGCGGCCTCGAGCGCCCCGGTGAGCGCGCGATCGAAGGCGGGCCGGTCGGCGAAGTCGCGATGGTCGATCACCACCGTTGGAATGCCGGCGCTCGCGGCACGCCCGAGACCGCCCGCCTCAGCCCGGTTGCTGATGACCGCGACGATCTCGGCGCCGAAATCCGCCGCGGCGCAGGCATCGATCAGCGCCTGCAGATTGGTGCCGCTGCCGGAGATGAGGACGCCGAGCCGAAGCCGTGCCATGGTGCTCCCGTGCCATTTTCCGCCCCGGCCCCGCCGTGCTAACGTCGGGCCGCCTGCCGGGCCACGCAATCGCGAGACCATAAGCGAAATGCCTGACGCTGTAATCGTTCTCTGGCGCGCCGTTTCGGCCGCCCCGTCGCGCGCCGGTGGCGCGCTCATGCTGGCACTCCTGGTGGGGATCGGCGCGGCGCAGGCGGAATCGGTCTTCACGGTGCGCGGCATCGCGATCGACGCACAGGCCAACAGCGCGACCGCGGCGCGGCAAGCCGCGATCGGGGCGGGCCAGCGCGAGGCGCTCACCGCGCTGATGCGCCGGCTGACCGTGGTCGATCCCGCGCTCCTGCCCGAGCCACCCAGCGCGGACCTGCTGACCGCCATGGTCAACGGCTTCTCGCTCACCGACGAGCTGGTCGCGCCGACCCGCTACCGGGCGGAGCTGAGCGTGGATTTCGCGCCCGAGGCGGTGCGGCGGTTCTTGCGCGAAAGCGGCGTCGCCTATGCCGAGACGGAGAGCAAGCCGCAGCTCGTGATCGCGGTCTTCGGCGCCGGCGCGGGCGCGACCGTCTGGGACGACGGGAACCCCTGGCGCCGGGCGTGGCTCGAGCGACCGCCGCGGGGTGGCCTGGTGCCGCTCGTGATGCCGCTCGGCGACATCATCGATCTCTCGACGCTCGACGCCGCGCAAGCCCTCGCCCCCGACCGGGACGCGCTCTCCGCGCTCGCCGAGCGCTACAACACCGACGAGATCATCGTGACGGTCGCCGAGATGCCCAATCTCGGTGCCGCGGACGCGCCTGCGCAAGGCGTCGGCCTCTCGGTTTCGGTCCGGCGCGTCGGCCCGGCGCACAATGATCGGCGCGACTACCGGCTCGCCGGAGAGGCCGGCGAAACCCAGCGAGCGCTCTTCTATCGTGCGATCAACCAGGTGGTCGAAGCACTTGAGGGTGAATGGAAAAGCGCCAACCTCGTCCGCTTCGACCAGGAGACCGAGCTGGCGCTCGCGGTGCCCCTCTCCACGCTCGGGGACTGGGTCGCCGTGCGCGAGCGCCTCGCCCGCCTGCCGATCGTCGCAGGCGTCGAGCTGGCCTCGCTGAGCCGTGCCGAGGCCGACGTGACGCTGCGCTATTTCGGCACGCCTGCGCAGCTCAACCTCGCGCTGAAGCAAGCGGACCTCGTGCTGTCGTTCGATGTCGACCGGTGGACGCTGCGCACCGAGGAAAGCCTGCGGGCCGCCGTTGCCCCCGAACGTGATCCCGATGCCGGCCTCGGCGCCGAGCCGCTCGACGCGCCGGACGCCACACCGTCACCAGCGCCCTAGCGCGGCGTCCCTCTGGAAGCCCACCGCGGCGCATGGCCGCAAGGCCGAACCATGACGACACCCGCCAAACCACCCGGCCAGCTCGCTTTCGACCTGGCATCGCGGCCGGCGCTCGGGCGCAGCGATTTTCTGGTGGCGCCCTGTAACGCGGCGGCCGTCGCGCTCATCGACCGCTGGCCGGATTGGCCGGGCACGACGCTCGTCCTGCACGGCCCGCCCGGGGCAGGCAAAACTCACCTCGCCGAGGTGTGGCGCCGGCGCACGGGGGCAAGCCGCCTCGAAGCGGGCGCGCTCTCGGCCGCGCAGGCCGCGCGGTTCGCGGATGAGGGGGTGGCGCAGACGATCGTGGAGGATGTCGCGCCGGGCGTCGACGAGACCGCGTTGCTTCACCTGCTGAACGTCGCCGCCGAGCGCGGGGGCCACGTCTTGCTGACGGCGAGCACGCCGGCCGCTGCGTGGCGCCTCGGTCTGGCCGACCTCGTCTCGCGCACCCGCGCGGCCCCCTCGGTCGCGCTCGCCATGCCGGACGACCGCTTGCTCGGCGCGCTCTTGATCAAGCTCTTCGCCGAGCGCGAGATCACGCCGCCGAGCGCGGTCGTCGCCTATCTCGTGCCCCGCATCGAGCGGAGCTTCGCGGCGGCGCACGCCGCCGTCGCCACCCTCAACCGCGCCGCCTTCGCCGAGCGCCGCCCGATCACCGTGCCGTTCGCCCGCACCGTGCTGGGCCTCACGGGCGATGAAAGCCCGAAGGCCGCCAAGGTCACCGACGCGTAACACCCCGGGCTGCCCCGGCGCACCAGCCACCCTTTGTCACACTTCGGCAACGCTCCTATGCTAGCGCGAGAGTCTGAGAGCGGTCGCGCGGCATGCGGGCCGCGCGGGGGCTAACATGGCGAAAGCGAAAGCGTCGGTCGAAGCGGTTGCGTTCGGCCCGTCCAACAGGTTTATCAACCGCGAGCTGAGCTGGCTCGCCTTCAACGAGCGCGTGGTCGAGGAGGCCGAGAACCCGACCTACCCGTTGCTCGAGCGCCTACGCTTTCTCTCGATCTCCGGCTCCAATCTCGATGAGTTCTACATGGTGCGCGTCGCCGGCATTCACGGCCAGATCGACGCGGGGATCGCGGATGTCTCGCAGGACGGCATGACGCCCGACGAGCAGCTCGACGCGATCAACGAGTACGCCAACCGCCTCATGCGCAAGCAGCAGAAGCGCTGGATCGCGCTGTGCCGGGAGCTCCGCGAGGGCGGCATCGTCATCCTCGATCAAGCGGAGCTGACCGAGGAGGAAGCGGGCTGGCTCGAACGCTATTTCATCGACCGGCTCTTTCCGGTGCTCACGCCGCTTGCGATCGACCCGGCGCACCCCTTCCCGTTCATCCCCAATCTCGGCTTCTCGCTCGTCTTGGAGCTTGCGCGGCGCCAGGACAAGAAGCGGCTTCCCGCGCTCGTGAGAATCCCGCGCCAGGTCGACCGCTTTATCAAGCTCCCGTCCGATACCGTGGGCGAACAACGATTTTTCGCGCTCGAGGATGCGGTCGAAATGTTCATCGAGCGGCTATTTCCGGGTTATGGAATCCACGCGGTCGGCCAGTTCCGGGTGATCCGCGACAGCGACATCGAGCTCGAGGACGAGGCCGAGGACCTCGTGCGCTCGTTCGAAACGGCGCTCAAGCGCCGCCGTCGCGGCAGCGTCATCCGCCTCGAGGTGAACGCCGGCATGCCACCCGCGCTGCGGGATTTCGTGCAGGCCAATCTGCGCGTCGAGCCCGACTGCATGGTCACCTCAGACGGCATTCTCGGCCTGAGTGACACCGCCATGCTGATCAAAGGCGGGCGCTCCGAGTTCCTGTTCCGCAGCTACCGGCCACGCTTCCCCGAGCGCGTGCGCGACTATGGCGGCGATTGCTTCGCCGCGATCCGCGCCAAGGACTTCGTCGTGCACCACCCCTATGAGAGCTTCGACGTCGTCGTCCAGTTCCTCACCCAGGCCGCGCGCGATCCGGATGTGATCGCCATCAAGCAGACGCTCTACCGCACGAGCAACGATTCGCCGATCGTGCGCGCGCTGATCGAGGCCGCCGAGGCCGGCAAATCGGTGACCGCGCTGGTCGAGCTCAAGGCGCGCTTCGACGAGGAGGCCAACATCCGCTGGGCGCGCGATCTCGAGCGCGCCGGCGCGCAGGTGGTGTTCGGCTTCGTCAACCTCAAGACCCACGCCAAGGCCTCGTTGGTGGTGCGCCGCGAGGCCGAAGGGTTACGCTCCTACGTGCACTACGGCACCGGCAACTACCACCCGGTCACCGCCAAGGTGTACACCGACCTGTCGTTCTTCACCTGCGAGCCGGCGCTCTGCCGCGATGCCGCGCACCTCTTCAACTACCTCACGGGCGGCACGCCGCCGGAGGGCTTTGAGAAGATTTCCGTGGCGCCGCTGACGCTCCGCTCGCGCCTGCTCGATCTGATCGAGGAAGAAGCCGCCCACGCGCGAGCGGGCCGCCCCGCGGCAATCTGGGCGAAGCTCAACTCGCTGGTCGACTCGAAGGTGATCGACGCGCTCATCGATGCCTCGAAGGCGGGCGTCTCGATCGATCTCGTGGTGCGTGGGGTGTGCTGCCTGCGACCGGGCGTGCCCGGCGTCTCGGAAAACATCCGGGTGAAGAGCATCGTCGGCCGCTTTCTCGAGCACTCGCGCATCGCCTGCTTCGGCGCCGGGCACGGCTTGCCCTCGCCCGAGGCCAAGGTGTTCATCTCGTCGGCGGATTGGATGCCGCGTAATCTCGATTGGCGGGTCGAGGCGTTGATTCCGATCGAGAATCCGACCGTGCATGAACAGATTCTCGATCAAATCATGGACGCCAATCTCAAGGACAACGAGCAGAGTTGGACGCTCGGACCGGACGGGGTATACAGCCGCATCACCCACGATGCTGAACCGTTCAACGCACACCGGTTCTTCATGACCAACCCCTCGCTATCCGGTCGCGGCAGCGCACGACACGCGACGCTCGCTGCGGTCAGCGACTAAAGCGCGCATGAGCCAGGCGGCCCGTGAGCCGGGTCGACCAGACGCGCCCAACCGCGGCGCACCCCGCGTCCACGAGGTGGAGGCGGCGCCGGCCGATCCGCACGATGCGTCGAAGCCCTATGGCGTGCTCGACATCGGGTCGAACAGCGTGCGGCTGGTGGTCTACGAGCGCCTCTCGCGCGTGCCGACAGCGATCTTCAACGAGCGCACGCTTTGCGGGCTCGGGCGCGGCCTCGCCGAGACCGGGCGCCTCGCGGAGGATGCGGTCGACCCCGCCCTCGAGACGCTGAGGCGCTTCGCGACGGCCGCCGCCACGCTCGGCGTCGGCGTCATGGACGTCGTCGCCACCGCGGCCGTGCGCGAGGCGGCGGACGGCGAGGCGTTCCTCGCACGGGTCGCCGCCGAGACGGGGCTCACGGTGCACGTACTGCCCGGCACCGAGGAGGCCAGGCTTTCGGCGCTTGGCGTCACCGCCGCCTTTCCGAGCGCCCACGGCTTGGCGGCTGACCTCGGCGGCGGCAGCCTCGAGCTGGTGCGGCTCGACCAGGGCACGCCGGCCGACCATGCGACGCTGCCGCTCGGCGCGCTCCGCGCAGATGCGCCGTCGACCAAGAAGCAGGCGGCGAGCGCGACCTCGCTTCTTCGTGCGGTAGGCTGGCTCGAGGAGTGCGCCGACCAGCCCTTCTACCTCGTCGGCGGCGCCTGGCGCGCGCTCGCCAGGCTGGAGATGGCGCGCCGCGACCACCCGATCCGCATCGTCCAGCATTTCCGCCTCGACCGCCAGGAAGCCCCCTCCGTCGCGTCGATGTTTGCCGCCAGCGACCCTATGGCGCTCCGAGAGGTCATGCCGACGCTTGCGCGTCGACGCCTCGAAACCGTCCCCTATTCGAGCACGGTGCTGCGCGCAATGATCCGGGTGGTGCGGCCGAGCGAGGTTCTCTTCTCGGCCTATGGCTTGCGGGAGGGCTTGCTGCACGACCGGCTGGCGACCGAGCTGCGCGCCGCCGATCCGTTGCTCGCGGCGAGTGCCGCTCTCTCGGAAAAACTCGGCCGCTCAGAGCGTTACGGCGAGGCGCTGAGCAGCTGGATCGAGGCGGCCGGGCTGCCGCGCGGGGGCTTCGCGCCGCGCCTCGTGCGGGCCGCTGCGCTTCTCTCCGAAATCGCATGGCTCGATCATCCGGACTTCCGCGCCGAGCATGCATTCTCGCAAATCGCCCTCGCGCCCTTCGTCGCCATCGACCATCACGAGCGCGCGTTCGCCGCGCTCGCCGTCGCCTATCGCTACGAATCGCGGGCGCCGGCCGGCGCCACTGCGACGGTCGAACGCCTGCTCACGCCCGAGCAGCGGCTCGCCGCGCGCACCATCGGTCTCGCGATGCGGCTGGCCGAGCGCTTGTCATGCGGCGATCCGGAGATCTTGCGCACGGTGGCGCTGCGTGTGGCGCGCGAGCGGATCACGCTTTCGGTCCCGACGAGCCTCCAGCCGCTGATCGCGGGCAAGGTCGAGACCGCGCTCAGCGCGCTCGCGCGGCTCCTGGAGCGCCCGGCCGACATCACCACAGCAACCGTCCCCGTCGGCACGCCGACGAAGACTTGAGCCCGCACCGACCGCCCGGTCAGATGGCACGCGGGCGATCGGCGCTAATGGCCGAAAGTGCCGGCGTCGTAGACGTTCGTGCTGTCGGGGCCGGCGCTGCCATCGGGCTCCTGCGTCGCGTCGTAGTTGAGCTCGATGACCACGCCGCTCGGGTCGAGCACGAATAGCTGCCAGAGCTTGAAATCCGGAATGCTCTGTTGGCGCCATTCGCAGCCCTTGTCGACGAAGATCTTGCGCATCGCGTCGAAGCCGGTCGCCCGCAAGGCGATGTGGTCCACCGGCGAGGCCGCCTGGTTGTAGGCGTAGTCACCGTTGGTGGTCTTCGCCGGCTCGCCGCCATAGATGTGGAACATGGTCTCTTCCATCTGGAGCCAGGCGCCCGGGAACGGAAATTCCGGCCGCTCTACCTGCCTCATCCCGAGAACGTTGCAGTAGAAACTGACGGTTTCGTCGACATCTTCGGACTTGATCGTGACGTGATGCAGGTCGAGCAGGGGCATGGCGATGTCCTCCACGGGCGCGCGTTCGTCTCTTGCCGCATGATAATTGAACCCGCTGGCCAGGCAAAGCCGGCGGCGGCTGTTTAGGCGTTCGTGGAGAGGGCGGCCTCATGACGCCGCACACGACCGAGCCAGATGATGGCGGCCAGCACGAGACCGATGAACGGCAGCACCGCATAGTTCATCGCCTGCCAGCCGACCGTCTCGTGAAGCACGCCCGAGAGCAGCGCCGCCGCCGCCACCGACCCGAACACGAGGAAATCGTTGGCCGCTTGGGTCTTGGCCTTCTCGGCGGGTGTGTAAGCTTCGGTGACCAGCGTGGTCGCCCCGACGAACAGGAAATTCCAGCCGATCCCGAGCAGCATGCCGCCGGCCCAGAAATTGGCGAGACCGATGCCTTGCAGATTGGCGACGGCGCAGAGCGCGATGATGATCGCGCCGGCCGCCATGACGTTGAGCGTGCCGAACCGCTTGATCAACTGTCCACTGAAGAAGGCCGGTGCGAACATGCCGAAGACATGCCATTGCAAGACCGTGGCGCTGTCGGAAAAACCGAGGCCGCAATATTTCATCGCGAGCGGCGTCGCGGTCATCACGAGCGACATCATCGCGTAGCTCACGATGCCGGCGAGCGCGGCAACGATGAACACCGGCTGGCGCATGATTTCGGACAACGAGCGGCCGCGACCGGTCCGCTCCTCGCCCGCCGGCGGTGGGATCGTGACGAAGCGGAGCGCGACCAGCGTCGCCAGGTAGAACACGGCGACCGTGACATAGACCCCGGCGAAGGGGATCGGCGCCAGCATGTCCTTCGAGAAATCGGCGAAGAGCGGACCCACCGAGGCGATCACGCCGCCCGCCAGCACGTAGGAGATGGCGCGGCTCTTGAAAGCTTCGTTCGCCGCGTCAGCCGCGGCAAACCGGTAATACTGCGCAAAGCCGTTGAAGGCGCCGATCAACGCCGAGCCGAGGCAAAACAGGGCGAAGTCGCCGTCGAGCACCGCCTTCATGGCAACCAAGGCGCCCGCGAGCCCGATCATCGCGCCGACGGTGAAGCCGTCGCGCCGCCCGATGCGCCGCATCAGGAGTGAGGCCGGCATGGTCGCAATCATCATGGCGCCAAACTGCGCGCCGAGGGGCAGCGTCGCGAGCGCCTTGGTCTCGGCGAGGCTATGGCCGATCAACCCGGCCGAGACGACGATCGCCGAGGTCGCGGTGATGAAGAAGGCCTGACAAACAGCCAGGATGATGACGTTGCGGTGCATCGCGGGCGGCACATCGGCGGCGGCCTCGGCGGTGCGCGCGGCGGCGCCCGCGCCGTTCAACCAACCTGCCCAGCGATGCCGCATGGTCAATACGTGGCCCGGCCACCCGACAGATCGAACACGGCGCCTGTGGAGAACGAGCATTCGTCGGAACTGAGCCACGCGACGAGCGCCGCGATCTCCGCCGCCTCGCCGAAGCGGCCGAGCGGGATCTTGGACAGCATGTAGTCGATGTGCTGCTGGCTCATCTGGTCGAAAATGCGGGTGCGCACTGCGGCGGGCGTCACGCAATTGACGATCACGCCGCTGCTCGCAAGCTCCTTGCCGAGGCTCTTGGTGAGCGCGATCACGCCGGCCTTCGCGGCGCTATAGGCCGGCGCGTTGGGATTGCCCTCCTTGCCGGCAACCGAGGCGATGTTGACGATGCGCCCGTAACCCGCCGCGCGCATGCCGGGCACGAAGGCCCGGCTCACGATGAACGGGCCGGTCAAATCGATCTCGATGACCTGCCGCCACGCGTCGACGTCATATTCCCAGGTCGGCGCGTTGGGACCCGCGATCCCGGCATTGTTGATCAAGATGTCGGTCGGCGTGGCGGCGGACGCGGCGACCGCCTCGGCGTCCGTGACGTCGAGGCAAGCGCTCTCCCAGCGCGTACCGGCGCAACCGGTTTCGCGCGCGTGAGCAAGGGCCGCCTCGTCCGCATCCCAGAGGCAGACATGGGCGCCGTCGGCGTGGAGCCGCTCGGCGATCGCCCGACCGATGCCCTGAGCACCGCCGGTCACGACCGCCCGGCGCCCCTGCAACGCGGAGCCGCTCATGGCCTTAGCCCGAGCGGGCCGGACGCCGAGCGCGGGCGCTGAGCGCGCCCTCCCGCGACCGGCCCAGCAGCGTCACACGGAGGGTCAACCGGCCGCCTTCTCGAGCACAACGAGGTCGCCCTGGTCGTCAAGACCGATGCCGTGGTTGCGGGCCTCCTCGATGGTTTCCTCCGGCCAGTGCACCCTGCCCGGGTCCGTGCCGCCAACCACGGCGAGCATGAGCGCCGTCTCATCGCTCGCGTTGCGGAAGCCGCGGCTCAGGCCGATCGGCACCGACACCGTGTCATAGGGCTCGAGCGCGACCTCATGGCGCGTGCCATCGGAATTCTGCCAATAGATCGCCCACTTGCCGGTCAGGGGGATGAACACCTCGTTGGTCTCGTGGATGTGCAGCGAGGCGCCCTTGCCCGGCTCGCACTTGATGAGCCCGACGTTGAAATCCCGGTTGTCGGTGATCGGCGGCTTGAGCTCCTTGTCCTCGACCACACCACGGCCGATGATGTTGTAGATATCGCGCTCATAGCCGGGAATGAGCGCATCCACGAACGCCTTGGCGCTCGATTTCAAATCCTTGTAGCGCGCGACCCGCTCCTGCTCCATCGTCTGTGGGGTAACGTCGATCCGCTGCACCATCCGTTCGTCTCCTTCCCTCAACATGGCTTGGGACCGCGCGTTCGATCCCGATGCGCGGAGTATCGGGCGATCGCCCCACCGAGGCAATGATGGGCATCAAGGCGGCCGCCCGGACGGTCGTCGAAAGCCCCACGCCGGAAGCCCCGTGCCGCGCGCGCGGCTTGATTTCGCCCCGCGTCGTGCAATATTGAACGAAATAGCAATTGTTCAGTGATCAATGTTCGGCGTTCATCGATCACGATGTGCCCCATCACCGCCCTCCCAACCACGCCGGAGAGACCACCAATGTCCGGTATCGCCGCGGCGCAAGTCCAAGACACCCAGGCGCGAATCATCGACGCGGCGACCGAGCGTTTCCGTCATTTCGGTTATGGCAAGACGACCATGGCCGAGATCGCGCGCGACTGCGGCATGTCGGCCGGCAATCTCTACCGCTTCTTCGAGAGCAAATCGGATATCGGTGCAGCGGTCGGGCAGTCCTGGTTCGCGGCCGCGCAAGAGGTGGCGCGCCGTGCCGTGGCTGAGCGATCGGCGCCGGCGGCCGCGCGGTTGGAGAGCTTCACGCTCGCGATCTGCCGGTTCACGCTCGAGGCCTGCCGTGACAAGCCGCGCATTCAAGAGATGGTCGATTTTATCTGCCTCGAGCGGCGCGACATTCTCGACGCCCACATCGCGGCCATGCAGGCCATCGTGATCGAGATCCTGGAGGACGGCAACGCCAGTGGTGAGCTTGCTGTCGACGACGTCGAGACGACGGCGCACACGTTCCGGTTGGCCTGCATCACCTTCGACTACCCGCCGCTCTTGACGATGGCCGACGAGGCGGTGCTGGAAGCGGATGCACGTGCCGTTGTCCGCCTCTTGGTGTCGGGCATGGAGCCGCGCAACGTGGCGACCGGGCTCAAATCCCCCTCGCCGAAGAGGGGTGACGGGCCCACGGAGCCGGCGCGATGAGCAGCGGCGCGACCAGCATTCCCCGAATCGTTCGCTACGGCAGCTTCGTCCAGCGGTACCGCTGGTTCGTTCTCGCGGCCTCGTGCGCGCTCGTTCTGCTGATGGCAGCCGGCGGGCAGAATTTGCGCATCACCAACGACAGCCGCGTGTTCTTCAGCGAGGACAATCCCCAGCTGCTCGCGCTCGAGGCGATGGAATCGACCTTCAGCGAGACCAACAACGTGCTCATCGCGGTCGCGCCGAAAGATGGCAATGTGTTCAGCCGCGACACGCTGCGCGCCATCGAAGCGCTCACCGAACGCGGCTGGCTCGTGCCCCATTCGAGCCGGGTCGATTCCGTCACCAATTTCTCCCACACCTGGTCGCGCGACGATGACCTCGTCGTCGAAAGCCTGGTAGACGATGCGGCAGCGCTGACGGAACCGGACCTCGCGCGCGTGCGCGAGGTCGCGCTCTCCGAGGTGACGCTGGTCAACCGATTGATCTCGCCGGAGGGCCATGTCGCGGGCGTCAGCATCAACTTCGTGATGCCCGAGAACTCCGATCTCGCGGTCAACGAGATCATGGGTGACGTCAATACGTTCGTCGACGAGGCCCGCGCCGCCTACCCCGCGATCGACTTCTACATCACGGGCACGGTCGCCACGAGCAAAGCCTTCGGCGATGCCACGCTCGACGACGTATTCCAGCTCGGCCCGATCATCATCGCCGTGATCATCATTGTGATGGCGCTGCTCCTACGCTCGGTGTCGGGCACGCTCGGCGCGCTCAGCGTGGTGGTGTTCGCGGCGATCACGGCGATGGGCTTCGCGGGTTGGGTCGGCATCGTGCTGAGCCCGGGCTCCGCGGGCACGCCGACGATCGTCATGACAGTCGCCGTCGCGCACAGCGTGCACATCATCAGCACCATGTTCCAAGGCATGCGACGGGGGCTCACCAAAGAGCAAGCCATCACCGAGTCCCTCCGCATCAACGTGCACCCCGTGTTTCTGACCACGGTGACGACGGCGATCGGCTTTCTGAGCATGAATTTCTCGGATGCGCCGCCGTTCCACGATCTCGGCAATCTCGTGGCGCTCGGCGTGGTCTCAGCGTTCGTCTTCTCGATGACGTTCCTGCCCGCCTTCATGTCATTCATGCCGGTGCGCGTACGCGCGGTCCCAGAAACGCAACGCGGCTTCTTCGATTGGTTCGGCGGCATGGTCGTGAACCGCCGCACGCCGCTGCTCGTCTGCATGGGAGCGATCATCATCGTCCTCGCGGCCGGCATTCCGCGCATCGAGCTCGACGACAATTGGGTGCGCTATTTCGACGACCGCTATTCTTTCCGCACCGATACCGATTTCATCGCGGAGAACCTCACCGGTCTCGACGGGCTCGAGTACACGCTCAGCGCCGGCGAGGAAGGCGGCATCACCGAGCCCGACTATCTCAAGCGCCTCGACGCCTTCGCCGAGTGGTACCGCGAGCAGCCCAAGATCGCCCACGTCTGGTCCCTCGCCGACGTGATGAAGCGGCTCAACAAGAACATGCATGGCGACGATCCGGCGTACGAACGCATCCCCGACGATCGCGAGCTCGCCGCGCAATACCTCCTGCTCTACGAGCTTTCGCTCCCCTTCGGCCTCAACCTGAACGATCAGATCGATGTCGGCAAATCGGCGACCCGGCTCACGGCCGTCGGCCGCGACATGTCGGCAAAGGACCAGCGCGAGCTCGACAAGCGCGCGGTCGCCTGGCTCGCTGAGAACGCCACGCCCGAGATGGCCCAGGAGGCCTCGGGCCTCAGCATCATGTTCGCGCATATCTCGAAACGGAACATCGAGGGCATGCTGCGCGGCACCATCATCGCGATGGCGATCATCTCGCTGATACTGATCTTCGCGCTCAGGAGCGTTAAGATCGGCCTGCTCAGCCTCATCCCGAACTTCGCGCCGGCCGCCATGGGCTTCGGCTTGTGGGGTTATTCGATCACCCAGGTCGGCGTCGCGGCCGCGGTGGTCACGGCGGTGACCTTCGGCATCGTGGTCGACGATACCATCCACTTCCTCAGCAAATATCTGCGCGCCCGCCGCGAGCAAGGGTTCGATGCACCCGACGCTGTGCGCTATGCCTTCAAGACAGTCGGCCATGCGCTCTGGACGACCACCGCGGTGCTCGCGGCCGGCTTCGCCGTGCTTGCGACGTCGGGCTTCGAGGTGAATTGGAGCCTCGGCCTCTTGACCATGCTCACCATCATCATGGCGCTCGTCGCGGACTTCCTGTTCTTGCCCCCCCTGCTGCTCGCGATCGAACGGAGAAAGGCGAAATCGACATGAGAACCCACTTGCTACGCGCCGGCATGCTGGCCGCCGCGGCGTTCGCTCTCGCAACCCTGACGGCCGCGCCCGCCCTCGCGGAGACGGACGAGGAAAAGGGCCTCGCCATCGCCCAGGAGGCGGACCGCCGCGACGTCGGCTTCGAGAACTATACGGCCGAGCAAGTGATGGTGCTGCGCAACCGCTCGGGCAAGGAGAGCACGCGCAACATGCGCATCAAGGTGCTGGAGGGCGCGGACGATGGCGACAAGAGCCTGATCATCTTCGACCGACCGCGCGACGTGAAAGGCACCGCGCTCCTCACCCACACCCACAAGGTCGACGACGACGATCAGTGGCTCTTCCTGCCCGCGCTCAAGCGCGTCAAGCGCATTAGCTCGTCCAACAAGTCGGGCTCGTTCATGGGCAGCGAGTTCGCCTACGAAGATCTCACCAGCCAGGAAGTCGAGAAGTACACGTACAAATATCTGGGTGAGGAGCCCTGCGGCGACTTGACGTGCTTCGTCATGGAGCGTTATCCAGTCGACAAGGATTCGGGTTATACGAGGCAGGTGACGTGGATCGACAAAGATGAGTATCGTGTGTGGAAGGTCGATTCCTACGATCGCAAAAACGCCCTCCTCAAGACGCTGACCATCGACGGTTACGAACTTCATTTGGACAAATATTGGCGAGCCCAGCGCATGCTGATGGAGAACCACCAGACCGGGAAGAGCACCCTGCTCACCTGGACGAACTACGCGTTCCGCACCGCGCTCAGCGAAAACGACTTCACGCAGGTGAGCCTGAAGCGCGCGCGCTGATGACCTCGGCATCTCCGCGCGCCGGCTGGCTGGCCGGCGTGCTCCTCGCCGGCTCCATGCTCGCCGTCCCCGCCGCGGCCGAAGACGGCTTCCTCGACAATGTCACGTTCTCCGCCGATCTCTCGCTCGAGGGACGCTGGTTCCCGGAGGACGCGCAGCATGCCGGCCAACGCGACCACGCGCTCTCCTTCGCCCTCGAGCCCGAGCTCTACCTCGAGACCGAGGAGGGCTACAGCTTCGCCTTCAGCCCGTTCTTCCGCTATGACCGCACCGATCCACGGCGCACCCATGCCGACATCCGCGAGGCCTATGCGTTGTTCTTCGGCGACATCGGCCCCGCGTCGGAATGGGAGCTTCGCATCGGCGTCGACAAGGTGTTCTGGGGGGTCGCGGAGTCGCGCCATCTCGTCGACATCATCAACCAGACCGATCTAGTCGAGGATCCCGACCAGGAGGACAAGCTCGGCCAGCCGATGTTCCACGCCACGGTGCTCACCGACTACGGCACCTTTGAAGCGTTCTGGTTGCCGTTCTTCCGCGAGCGCACCTTCCCCGGCAGAAGCGGTCGGCTTCGCACCGCGCTTCAGGTCGACACCGAGCAAGCGCGCTATGAGAGCAGCGCCGACGAGTGGCACCAGGACGTCGCGGCGCGCTACAGCCATTCGATCGACATCGTCGATTTCGGCGTCTCGGCCTTTGTGGGCACCAACCGCGAGCCCGCCTTGGTGCTCGGCGTCGATGCCGGCGGCTCACCGGTGCTGGTGCCGGAATACGACCAGATCCAGCAAGTGAGCGTCGATGCCCAGGTCACGACCGGCGCATGGCTGCTCAAATTCGAAGGCTATGGGCGCGCGGGCGAGCGCAACGCCCGGGGGGTCGAGGAGCCCTACGCCGCCATCGTCGCGGGGTTCGAATACACCTTCTTCGATGTGCTCGAAACCGGTTGGGATATCGGCGCGCTCGCCGAGATCCTCTATGACGAGCGCGGCGATGCCGCGACCAACCCGACGGAACACGACATCTTCATCGGCACGCGCTTCGCCGCCAACGACGCCTTCGACACCGACCTTCTGATCGGCGTCATTCAGGACTATCGAAACGGCAGCCGCACATTTCGCGTCGAATCGAGCCGCCGCCTCGACGACAATTGGTCGATCGAGGCCGAGGGAAGCCTGTTCATGAATATCGACCCCGCCGATCCGTTGAACGACCTGCGCCGCGACAGCTTCATCGAGCTGCAGCTCAACTACAGCTACTGAGGCGCCGCGGATGAGCCGCATCACGCCGCCATTCGACGAGACGGGCGCGCGCGCCATCGTCCAGGGCGCCGAGGACAAGTGGAACCGGCGGGTCATCGCCGCGATCCCGGAGGATTACACGGCCGACACGCGCTGGCGCTACCGCGACGCCTTTCTCGAGGGACGCGCGGCGATCGTGCCCTTCCTCGAGGAGCGCTGGCCCATCCAGCAGCACTATCGTCTCAAGAAAGAGCTCTGGGCCTTCGGCGCCGCGCGCATCTCGGTGCGCTTCATCAGCGAGTGGCAGCACCGCGACACGGGCGAGTGGTTCCGCACCCACGGCAACGAGCATTGGGCCTTCGCGGCGGACGGGCTGCAATCCCTGCTCGACGTCTCAGCCAACGACGTGCCGATCGCGGCGGCGGACCGCACGCTCTGAGGCCAGCGGCGCGCCCCGGGTCGGCGCCCGTCAGTGGGCGATCGAGATGCCGCCGTCGACGACGAAGGTCTGCCCGGTCGTCCACCGCCCAGCCGCCGATGCGAGGTAGACGGCGATCCCCGCGATATCGTCGGGCTCGCCGAGGCGCCGGAGCGGCGTCTGCGCGATGCGCTCCGCCGCGCGCTCCGGGTCCTCCCAGAGCTTGCGGGCGAAATCGGTGCGCACCAGGCCGGGCGCGATGCAATTGACGCGGATATTGTCCGGCCCAAACTCCGTCGCGAGATTGCGCGCGAGCTGAAAATCGGCGGCCTTCGAGATGCAGTAGGCGCCGATCACCGCCGAGCCTAACAAGCCGCCGATCGAGGAAACGTAAATGATCGCGCCGTCCTTTCGGGCGCGCATCTCGTCCGCGACCAGCTGTGCGAGCCAGAGGTTGGACTGGACGTTCGTCGCCATGATCTTGGCGAAGGTGTTGTCGGCGATCTCCATGGCGGAGCCATAGTGCGGGTTGATCGCCGCGTTACCGACCACGATGTCGATCGCGCCGTAGGCCTCGCGCGTGCGCTCGATCAACGCCTGCAACTCCTCCTTGCGCCCGACATTGCACGGGATGCCGCGTACGGAGAGCCCCTCGGCGGCGAGCGCGCGCTCGGTCTCCGCGACGCGCGCGACATCCCGGCTCGACACCACCACACGGGCACCATGCTGCGCGAGGGCGCGGGCGATGGCCCGGCCGATGCCCTTCGTCGAGCCGGTGACGACGGCGGTTTTGCCGCAAAGATCGAACAAGCTCGTCATGACGCTCCCGGTACGCAATCGCAAGGGTTGGGGATGACGCGGCATACTCCGCCGGCGCGCGCGGCATCGCAATCACCATTCGGCGAGCCGGCCGAATCAGGCATCATGGCAAGGCCATGGAGAACCCCGTCGTCAATCCGCGCGATCTTTCGTTCCTCTTGTTCGAGGTTTTCGAGAGCGAGGCGCTGACCGCGCGGCCGCGCTACCGCGATCATGATCGCGAGTCCTTCCAGGCCGCGCTCGACCTTGCGATTCGCCTCGCCGACGACGTGCTCTGGCCGAACGCCGCTATCGGTGACCGCGAGGAGCCGGCGCTGGTCAACGGCCAGGTGCGCGTGCCACGCGCAGTGCACACCGGGCTCGCCGCGGTGCGCGAGGCCGGCTTCCTCGCCGCAAGCCTCGACTATGCGCGCGGCGGCATGCAGCTTCCGGCGACCGTCGCGCAGGCCTGCCTCGGCGTGCTCAAGGCCGCCGATTGCCCGACCGTCGGCTACCTGATGCTGACCAAGGCGGCCGCCAATTTGCTGGACGCGCACGGCACCGATGAGCAAAAGCGGCTCTATATGGCGCCGCTCCATGAGGGCCGCTATTTCGGCACGATGTGCCTCTCGGAGCCCGATGTCGGCTCCTCCTTGGGCGATATGCGCACGCGCGCCGAGCCCGCCGGCGACGGCACTTATCGCCTGCGCGGCAACAAGATGTGGATCTCGGGCGGCGATCAAGACGTCTCCGAGAACATCGTCCACCTCGTGCTCGCCAGGCTCCCCGACGCACCGCCGGGCGTGAAGGGCATCTCGCTCTTCATCGTACCGAAGATCCGGGTCAACGCCGACGGCTCGCTCGGCGCGCCCAACGATGTCGCGGTCGCCGGCCTCAATCATAAGATGGGCTATCGCGCGATCTCGAACTGCCTGCTCAATTTCGGTGAGAACGATCGGTGCGAAGCGCACCTCGTCGGCCCGCCCCATGGCGGCCTCGCCTGCATGTTCCACATGATGAACGAGGCGCGCGTCGGTGTCGGGATCGGCGCGGCGATGCAGGGCTATGCCGGCTATCGCCAGGCGTTGCACTACGCGACGGAGCGCCGCCAGGGCCGTCCGGTCGACCAGAAGGACCCGGCGAGCCCGCCGGTCCCCATCATCAGGCATGCCGATGTGCGGCGCATGCTGCTGCAGCAGAAGGCCTATGTGGAAGGCGGGCTCGCGCTCTGCCTCGCTTGTGCGCGCTTCCTCGACGATGCGCAGACCGCGACGGAGGAAGGCGCGCGCGCCCATGCGCACGCGCTGCTCGACATTCTCACCCCGATCGCCAAGGCCTGGCCGTCGGACTATTGCCTCGAGGCCAACAGGCTCGCGATCCAGGTGCATGGCGGCTACGGCTACACGCGCGATTTTCCGGTCGAGCGGCTTTACCGCGACAACCGGTTGAACGCGATCCACGAGGGCACCAACGGCATCCAGGCGCTCGACCTTTTGGGCCGCAAGGTGCGCCTCGACGACGGCCGCGCCTTCGACGCCTTAATGGATGAGATCCGCGCCGAATGCGCCGAGGCCGCCGCGGTGCCCTCGCTCGCGGAATACACCACCGCGCTCCGCGGCGCCTGCGATGCCATCGAGATGGCGACCACCGCGATCGCCGTCGAGCAGGCCAACCGCCGCGTTGGCGCCGCGCTCGCCAACGCGACGCTCTACCTCAACACGCTCGGCCATATCGTGGTCGCGTGGCTCTGGCTGCGGCAGGCGCGCGTCGCGTCCGCCGCCCTTGCCGCCGATCTCAGCCCCGACGACGACGCGTTCTATCGCGGCAAGCTCGCCGCGTGCCGCTATTTCTACCGCTACGAGCTCGCCCAGACCGGTCCGACGATCGACCTGCTCGCGCGCATCGACACGACCTGCCTCAGCGCCGAACCCGCGATGTTCTAGGCGGAGCCGCCGCGTCCCTCGTGCGACAAGGCGGCGCGCGCCTGCGCGTGGCGCACCACCTTCTTGGTGAGCGAGGGCAGCGCGAAATCGCCGAAGCCGCCCGGCGGGCACCAAACGCCCTCGGCCGCGTCGCTCGCCGCGCGCCCGGCGAGCAGCGCGAGGGTGATCTCGAAATGGGTGAAGCCGTGCTGCACGGCCTCGGGCACGGGCTGCCAGGCGACATCCTGGGGCGCGAAGGCGAGCGCCTCATCCGCCGACCACGGGTCATCGCGCCAGGGCGTCGACGGCACCTCCATCATGCCTCCGAGCAGCCCCGCCTCCGGCCGCCGGCGCAAAAGCACCGCGCCGTCCGCGCGGACCAGCCAGAACGCGACGCCGTGGCGCAGCGGCCGCGCCTTCTTCGGCGCCTTGCGCGGCAAGGTATCGGCGATCCCGGCGGCGCGCGCGGCGCAAGGCGTGCGCCAGGGGCAGCCGAGGCAGCCCGGCTGGGTGGGTGTGCACACCGTCGCGCCGAGATCCATCAGCGCCTGCGCGTAGTCGCCCGCGCGCGACACCGGCGCAATCTCCGCGGCGGCCTCATACAGCGCGGATTTGGCCCCCGGGAGCGGCGCCTCGATCGCGCGCAGCCTGGCGATCACACGCTCGACATTGCCGTCCACCACGGTTGCCGGCCGGTCGAAGGCGATCGCCGCGATCGCGGCCGCGGTGTAGCGACCGATCCCCGGAAGCTTGCGCAGCGCCGCCTCGCTGTCGGGGAAGCGGCCGCCATGCTCCGCGATCAGCACGCGCGCACATGTGTGCAGGTTGCGCGCGCGGGCGTAGTAGCCGAGGCCTTGCCAGGCATGCAGCACGTCGTCGAGGTCGGCGGCCGCGAGCGCCGCGAGCGTCGGCCAGCGCGCGAGGAAATGCGCGAAATAGCGGCCGACCACCGGCACGGTGGTCTGCTGCAGCATGATCTCGCTGAGCCAAACATGGTAGGGATCGGGCACGGCGCCGGGGGCGGCCCGCCAGGGCAACCGGCGGCGGTGCCGGTCGTACCAGGCGAGCAGCGTCTCGGCGAGCTCCGCGGGCTCCAAGCGTCGGGCCATGACGCGCCTTTCCCATTTTCACGCGCACGGATTCTGCGTACACCTAAGCCATACACCAGGCCGACGAGATCGCACCAACGCCATGGCGACGCGTAGAAGAGGCGCCGCGAGGCCGCTTGCCGCAGCGCTGCGCAAGGTCACCGCGAAAACGTTCAAGAGGCGGGGCTTCGCCGCCGCAGCGATTCTCACCGAATGGCCGATCATCGTCGGCGAGGATCTGGCGGCCTGCACCGCGCCGGAGCGCTTGCGCCGCGACGGCACATTGCGACTCCGCGTGGAGGGGCCGATCGCGCTGGAGCTGCAGCATCGCGAGCCGGAGATCCTCGAGCGCATCGCAACCTATTACGGCTATCGCGCGGTGCGCCGCCTCACCTTCGTCCGCGGCACGCTGGAGAAAGCCGCGCCGCGGCTGCCGCGCCGGCGCCCCGAGATCGACTCGACGGGCGCCCGATCTGTCGATCATGCGGTGCGCCAAATCCGCGATGACGGCCTCAAGCGGGCACTCGGCGGCCTCGGCCGGGCCGTCCGCGCCCCGGCACCTGACGAATAACCTCCTGCGTTAAAACGATGTTTCCGATCGCTCTGCGATCGTGTCGCGCGCTTGTGTTCGGCGCTCGCTTGAGACGGCCCGTCGGCAACCCTATACTTTGAGTCAGCGATTTGCGGGAGCTAGCAATGATTTCACGCCGATTCTTGATCCGGAGCGCGGCTGCCCTCGCCGGGTTTGGCTTGGTGGGCTCGCCGCTCACGATCGGTGTGACGCCCGCGCGCGCGGAGCCGTGGGAAAAACCCGGCGACAAGGTGCTCGGCTCCCCGGACGCGCCGGTCACCGTGATCGAATACTTCTCGTTGAGCTGCGGACACTGCGCGACGTTCCACGAGGAGACCTTCCCGCAGCTCCGCTCGGCCTATGTCGACACGGGCAAGGTGCGCTTCGTCATGCGCGATTTCCCGCTCAACTATGCGGCGCTCTACGCGGCGATGCTCGCCCGCTGTGCTCAGCCCGAGGCCTACTTCGATCTCATCACCAAGCTCTTCGAGACCCGAGCGCGCTGGAACTTGAGCCTGGATCAGAAATGGCGGCGCCGCGGCAACTCGGCCGAGGAGCGTGCCGAGTTTCAGGACTATCTCGACGCCGACTTCAAGCCGGAGATCGCTGAAGAGTTCGCCGACCTCTTCGAGGAGGACGGCTTCGACGAGGACGCGGTCCTCGCGTGCCTCAACGATCGAGCCGCCGAAGCCAAAGTCATCCAATCCATCATGGAAGCCCAGGTCGAGTATGAGGTGGGGTCGACGCCGACCTTCGTGGTGAACGGCGAGACCCATGTCGGCGGCCGAACCTTCGAAGGCTTCTCCGAGATCATCGACGAAATACTGTCGCAATCCTAGGCGGGGCCTCCGCGCGTGCATCTGACGAAGCTCAAGCTCACGGGCTTCAAATCTTTCGTCGAACCGACCGAGCTCCCCATCGAGCCCGGCCTCACCGGCATTGTCGGGCCGAACGGCTGCGGCAAGTCCAACATCGTCGAGGGTCTGCGCTGGGTGATGGGCGAGACCGCGCCGCGCCAGGTGCGGGCCGGCGCGATGGACGACATGATCTTCAACGGCACCGCCGCGCGCCCGGCCCGCAACATCGCGGAGGTCACCCTTTGCCTCGACAACGCCGAGCGTCGCGCGGTGGCCGGCTTCAACGACGCCACCGACATCGAGGTGACGCGCCGCATCGCGCGCGGCGAAGGCTCGACCTACGTGGTGAACACCCAAGAGGTGCGCGCGCGCGACGTGCAGCTCCTGTTCGCCGATGTCTCGACGGGAGCGCATAGCTCCGCGCTCGTCGGCCAGGGCCGCATCAACGACATCATCAACGCCAAGCCCGCCCATCGCCGCGGGCTCTTGGAGGAGGCGGCGGGCATCACGGGCCTGCACGCGCGCCGCCACGAGGCCGAGCTCAAGCTGCGCGCGGCGGAGGCCAACCTGGAGCGCCTCGACGACCTGATCACTGCGCTCGAGGGCCAGCTGCAGAGCCTCAAGCGTCAATCGCGCCAGGCCAACCGCTACCGGCGCATCTCTGAGCAGCTGCGCGAGACCGAGGCCCTGCTCCTCTATCTCCGCTGGGAGACCGCGCGCACGCAAGCCGAGGCCGCGGCCGCGGCCCTCTCGGGCGCGGAGCACACGGTCACCGAGCGGGCACGCGAGGCCGCGAGCGCGGCAAAGCACCAGGCGGATGCGGCGACCGGGCTGCCGGCGCTGCGCGAGGCCGAGGCAGAGGCCGCAGCGGCACTCCGCCGGTTGACCGTCGAGCAGGATCGCCTCGACGACGAGGCCGAGCGGCTCGCGCGCGCGAAGGACGCGAACACCGCCCGGCGCGCGCAGATCGAGACGGACGTGGAGCGTGAAACCGCACTCGCCTCCGACGCCCAAGCCGCGATGGAACGCTTCGCCGAGCTGCATGATCGTCTCGTCGCGGACGGCGACACCGACCCCGATGCCGAGGAGACCGCGCGCCAAGCGATGGAGGACGCGCGCCAGGCCGTCGAGGCGGTCGAGCAGCGCCTTGCCGAGCTCGCCCAGGAACGGGCGCGGGTCGAAGCCGAGAAACGCGCCCTCGCGCGGCAAGCCGAGGAAGCGGCGGCCCGCATCGGGCGCCTCGATGACGAGATCGCGCGTTGTCGCACCGCCTTGGAGGAACGCGCCGCGACCGATCAGGGCGAGCGCGGGCTCGAGGCGGCCGAAGCCGCGGTCCGCCAGGCGGAAGGCGAGTTCGAGCAAACCCGCCAGCAGGCCGCGGCCAGCGAGCGGGCGCTGGCCATCGCCGAGCGCGATCAGCGGATCGCGCGCGAAGCGATTCAGGAGGTCGACGCCTCCCTCGCACGGATCGAGGCGGCCCGGAGCGCCCTCGAGATCCTGATCAGCGAAGATGAGGAAGAGACCGGGGTCATCGACGAGGTCGAGGTCGACGAGGGCTACGAAGCCGCGCTCGCTGCCGCCCTCGGCGATGACCTGCTGGCACCGGCCGATAACGCGGCGCCGATCCATTGGACCGCGCTCTCGCGCCTGGAGACTCCGCCGGCCCTGCCCAAGGGCACGACGCCGCTCGCCGATGTCGTGCGTGCGCCGGCGCCGCTCGCGCGCCGCCTGGCGCTGACCGGCGTGGTCGAATCCGGGAACGGATCCGCGCTGCAGAAAAAGCTCGCGCCCGGGCAGCGGCTGGTGGACCGCGCCGGCGCGATGTGGCGTTGGGACGGGCTCGTCACCACCGCCGACGCGCCCACGACGGCCGGCCGTCGGCTCGAAGCGCGCGGCCGGATCGCCGTGCTGGATGCCGAGGATGCCGAGATTTGGGAGTCGCGCGAGCAGGTGGAGACGCGCGCCGAGGAGGCCGCCGGTGCTCTCAAGGCGGCCCGCCGCCGCGCCAGCGATGCACGCACCGCGCGCGACTCGGCCTCGCAGCGGCTCGATTTCGCGCGCCAGCGTTGCGCGGGCTGCGCCACCACGGCAGCCCAGGCGAAAGTGGAGGCGGAGCATTTGCAACACACCGTCGCGCGCCTCGAGACCGAGCGGGACGAGGCGGCACTGGCAAAGCGCGACGCTACCGAGGGCGCCGCGGCGCTCGCCCCGCCGGATGCCAGCGACGACGAGGTGAGCAAACTGGAGGAATCGCTTGCGGGCCTGCGCGAAAGCTATGACGAGCGCTTCCGGCGGCACGACCGGATTGCGCGCGAGGCGGCGGAACGGAGCGCGCGCTTGAACGAGGTCGCGCGCGAGCGGGCGAGCTGGGGCATGCGCGCGACGAGCGCCGAGAGCCGGCTCGCCGAGCTGACCGCGCGCCGCGAGGCGGCGGAGGCGGAGCGCGAGGCGTTGACCGCGCGGCCGGCGGAGATCGAGGAGCGCCGGCAAGCCCTCATGACGGAGCTCGAGGCGGCCGAGGCCACACGCCAAAGCGCGGCCGACGCGCTCGCCGACGCCGAGGCCAAGGCGGGCGCGAGCGACCGCGCGCTCAAGGCGGCCGAGCAAGCGCTCGCCGAGACCCGCGAAGCGCGCGCGCGCTGCGAGGGCGTGGTAGCCCAGGCGGAGCAGGCCGAAACCCATGCGCGCGAGCAAATCGCCGAGCGCCTCAATGTCAGCATCGAGGAGGCCCGCGCGCTCGCCGGCGTCGAGCCCGGCGCCGCGACGCCCGAAGCGGAGCAGATCGAAGCCAAGCTGCATCGGCTCACCCGCGAGCGGGAGAATATCGGCCCGGTCAATCTGCGCGCGGAGGCGGAGGCGGCTGAGCTCGAGGAAGAGATCGCGGGATTGATCTCGGAGCGGGCCGATCTGCAGGCCGCGATTGCGCGGCTCCGCCAGGGCATCGCCGGCCTCAATCGCGAGGGGCGCGAACGGATTCTGTCGGCCTTCACCGCCATCGACGCGCATTTCCAGCGTCTCTTCGCGCGCCTCTTCAACGGCGGGAGCGCCCATCTCGAGCTGGTCGACGCCGACGACCCGCTTGAAGCGGGCCTCGAGATCATGGCAAGCCCGCCTGGCAAGCGCCTGCAATCGCTTTCGCTGCTCTCGGGCGGTGAGAAGGCGCTCACCGCGATCGCCCTCCTCTTCGCGGCGTTTCTCACCAACCCGGCGCCGGTCTGCGTGCTCGACGAGGTCGACGCGCCGCTGGACGACAGCAATGTCGACCGGTTTTGCACGCTGATCACGGAGATCGCGCACGAGACCGACACGCGCTTCGTGGTCGTCACCCACCACCGCATGACCATGTCCCGCGTCGACCGCTTGTTCGGCGTGACGATGGTCGAGCGCGGTGTGTCGCAGGTCGTTTCGGTCGATCTCGCGGATGCGGAAAGGCTTCGCGACAGCGCCTGAGCGAGCCGCGCGGCGAGCAGTGTTTTCCCCTTATTTTCAACGAATTATATGGTGACCGTTCCGCCTTGACAGGGCATAGGGCAGCCCTTATGGTGCACGCGCTTTTCGACCGCGGGCTTGCGTGGGAGCCGGGTTTCGGCGCGGGTTGGCATGTCACAAGACGAACGGCCGCCTTCGCTCGACGACCTCGACTCTCGTCTGAGGAAGGTTCGCAAAGACCGGGAGACGACCGCATCGCGGTGGGGTCGGGTTCCGGACAGCAGCTTCGGACGCGCGCTGCACCTCGCGATCGAAATGGCAGCGAGCCTGGCCGTGGGGGTGGGGCTAGGCTGGTTCCTTGATCACTGGCTCGGCACCAAACCTTGGCTTCTGATCGTTTTTGTCTTTCTTGGCGTCGGCGCCGCCGTGAGGAACGCCTTTCGGCTGGCCAAACAATACGAAGCCGAAGTTGAGAGGAAGAAGGAAGACGGCGGTACCGATGGGCCGACGGGATAACACATCGAGGGGAGCGACGGGCCGGTGGCTGAAGCGGGAAACGGCGGCGAACATCACGGCCCGCTAGATCAGTTCGCAATCAATCGCTGGGTGGAGATCGACCTCGGCGGTTTTGACGCGTCCTTCTCCAACTCGGCGATGATGATGGTGGTGACCGTCGCCATCATCACGTTGCTGACGACCGTGGGCATGGGCCGCGGGCGGCTCGTGCCGGGGCGCCTCCAGTCCGTTGTGGAGATGACATACGAGCTTGTGGCTCGAATGTTGGGCGACGTCGTCGGCGGCAAGGGCGCCGAGAAGTTCTTCCCCTTCGTGTTCAGCCTGTTCACCTTCCTGCTGCTCGGCAACCTGCTCGGGCTGGTGCCCTACAGCTTCACCTTCACGAGCCACATCATCGTCACCCTGATTTTCGCGCTCGTGGTGTTCTTCGGCGTCACGATCCTCGCGATCGCCATTCACAAACAGAAATTCCTGGGCTTTTTCCTGCCGCCCGGCGTGCCGCTCTGGATGGCGCCGCTTCTGGTGCCGATCGAGATCGTCTCTTACGTGGCGCGGCCGATCAGCCTGTCGGTTCGCCTGTTCGCCAACATGATGGCGGGGCACGCGATCCTGCACGTGTTCGGCGGCTTTGTTTTCATCTTGGGCTATTTCGGCTTCCTGCCGTTTGCCTTCATCGTCGCACTGTATGGCCTCGAGATCCTGGTGGCGGTGCTCCAGGCCTATGTGTTCGCCATCCTGACCTGCCTCTACATCCGTGATGCGATCTACCTGCATCACTGATCGGGCGGTCCACTAACGCAACGGGTTCAACGAGAGGACAAAGACAATGGATGCGGAAGCGGCAAAGCTCTTAGGCCAGCTCATCGGCGGTGGTCTCGCGACCATCGGCGTCGCGGGATCGGGTGTCGGCATCGGCCTGATCTTCGGCAACTATGTGACGGCTGCAGGGCGCAACCCGGCGGCGGCGCCGAAGCTTTTCGGCAACGTACTGCTCGGCTTCGCGCTAACCGAGGCGATCGCGCTCTTCGCGCTCGTCATGGCCTTCATCATCCTGTTCGGCAGCTGAGCCCGGCACACCACGCGCGGCCCGCTTGAGGGGCGCGAGGAGGGACCATGCCGCAGCTGGACATGGCGGCCTATCCGCCGCAGATCTTCTGGCTGGTCGTCAGCTTCGTCATCTTGCTGCTCTTGATGTGGCGGGTCGGCCTGCCACGGGTGCGCAAGGTGCTGGAAGCCCGCCAGGACCGCATCTCCGGCGATTTGGAGCAGGCGGAGACGCTGCGCGCCGAGGCCGAGCAAGCGCTCAAGGCCTACGAAAAGGCGTTGGCGGACGCGCGCGCCAAGGCGCACGCACTCGTGGCCGAGACCCAGGCGACGCTCGCGGCCGAGGCAGCGGAGCGCCGCGCCACGCTCGATGCCGAGCTTGCCGAGCGCATGAGCGCGGCGGAGGGCCGTATTCGGGATGCCCGCGAGCAGGCGCTCGCCAACGTGCGCGCGGTCGCCTCCGAGGCGGCGCGCGCGGCGACGGCACGGCTGATCGGGGTGGAACCGAGCGAGCAGGCAAGCGGCAGCGCGGTCGACAGCGCGCTCGGCGGGCGCGAGGGCTGAGTGATGAAGCGCCTCGGTCGCATGGCACGGGTGCCCGAGTTTTGGGTCTTCGTCGTCGCCATCATCTTCGTCGTGGTCGGCCACGTCATCACCGAATCGGCGAACTTCTGGATCCTCATCGCCTTCATCACCTTCTCGCTCGGCTTTGGACGGGCGGCGTGGAGGCGCATCAAGCAGGTGCTCGACGACCGTGCCGACAAGATCCGCCGCGAGCTCGAGGAGGCGCAGCACTTGAAGGAGGAAGCGCAGGCGTTGCTCGCCGACTATGAGCGCAAGCGCGCCGCTGCCGAGGAAGAAGCACGCGAGATGGTCGAGCATGCGCGCGCCGAGGCCGAGCGCCAGGCCGAGCGTGCCCGCACCGTGCTCGAGGAGACGATGCAGCGCCACGCCGCGGCCGCCGAGCAACGGATCGCGCGCGCCGAGGACGAAGCGATGCGCGAGGTGCGCCAGCTCGCCGCGACACTTGCCGTGCAGGCCGCGCGCCAGCTCATCCAGGAGTCGATGGACGAGAGCCGCGCCGACAGCATGGTGGAGGAATCGATCAAGGAAGTGCGCGCCAAGCTCCACTGAGCCCCCGCGCAGCACCGCATCGAAAAAGGCCCCGCTGTTGTGGGGTCTTTTTTTTGGGGCCCGCCACGCTCGTGGTAGCCGAGAGCGCTTGCGCGTCGCGACGGTCCGGAGGCGGAAAGTCCACCCCTGCCGAGAGATGCGCGCAATCACCGTATGGTTGCGCGAAGTTGTGGCACCGGGGACCAACCACTCTTGCGTGGCTGCGAGCGAGGGTGCTCAATGGGAAGCGCCATTGGCGGCAGCCCGCCGGCCCAAATCGCGCGGGCCGAACATTAGGAGACAGCCCATGAGACACGCGATTGTTGCGGCATCGCTCGTTGCGATGGCGTTTGCCGCCACCGCTCAGGCCGGCGACCCGACGGCAACGGACCGTGAATTCACCCTGCTGGGCGGCGTGGCGGCGGGTCCGCTATCGGCCTCGGACATGCAGGAGGTTCAGGGCGCCGAGCTCATCATCCTCGTCACGCCGAGACTGACCACCGCGCCCGCCGCCGAGATCGAGGTGTCCGCGGTTCCCCTTGCGCCCGCCTTGGCGTTGCAGGCGACCGGGCAATTCCCGTGCACTGACGCCTGCGAGGCCTCGGGCAAGGCGCCATCACGAACCGAGCCTGACGTTTTGATCACCTTCGACTTTCAGGGAAACTGAGGCACGCGATATCGGCGCCGGTGGGCCCTGCCGGCGCGCTCGGCCGGCGGCTTGCCACACATCAACGGAGAGATTGGGCGCTACTCCGGTAGGCCGATCGCCTGCGCCGTGGCAGTGAAGTCGTCGAGGGCGGCGGCGCTCTCGTAGGGCAGCGCGTCTCTCGCCCAGCCGGCCGAGAGCGACGGCGTCTTCGCGAGCGCGGATTGCAGCGCCTCCCGGGCGGGGCCGTTCTGTCCGAGCTTCTCGTGGCAAATCGCCGCGTAAATGTAGGCCGGCATGAAGCCCGGCGCGTGTCGGATCATCTCGTCGAATGCCGCAAGCGCATCGACATAGTCGCCGAGCATGTACAGCGCATGGCCGGCGGCGAACACGAGCGCTCCCTCGTTGCTTGGGTCGAGACGGGCCGCGAGCCGCGCCTCGCTCAATCCCTCGTCGGGACGCCCCGAGTAAGACAAGGTCATGGAGTGGAAATAGCGCGCGAACGCTGCGTTCGGATCGAGCGCGACCCCCTTCGCGCCTTCCGCCAGCGCGCCCGCGTGATCCTTCTTCCACAGCAGCGCAAAGCCGAGGACGCTGTGCGCTTCGGCAAGGTTGTCGTCGAGCGCCACGGCGCCCCGCGCCAATTCGCACGCGCGCTCGAGCGTCTCCTCCGGTGACGCGCTGCGGCCCATCGTCCATTCCTGAAGGTACGAATTGGCAAGCGCGGCCAGCGCGACGGCGTAGCCGGGATCGAGCGCGAGCGCCTTGCGGAGAAGCTGCCGGGCTTCGGTGTTGTCCGTCTTTGTGAACCGCACCATCAATTCGCGCGCGCGCAGGAAGCAGTCATAGGCCTCGATGTTCGCGGTCCCACGCTGGACGAGACGCGCGGCCTCGCCCGCGGTCAGCGTGACCTTGAGCGCCTCGACGATGTTGCGCGAGAGATCGTCCTGCACCGCGAAGATGTCGTCGAGATCGCGATCGTAGCGCTCGGCCCAAACATGACCGCCGTCGGTGCCGTCGATGAGCTGCGCGGTGACGCGCACCCGATTGCCGGCCTTGCGCACGCTGCCCTCGACAGCATAGCGCACGCCGAGCTCGCGGCATGCCTGATCTATGCGCACCGCCCGGCCCTTGTAGGTGAACACGGAGTTGCGGGCGATCACGAACAGGCCCGATACCTTGGAGAGATCGGTGATGATGTCCTCGGTGATGCCGTCGGCGAAGTAATCCTGCTCGGCATCGGCGCTCATATTGTCGAAGGGCAGCACGGCAATCGACGGGCGATCGGGCGCCGACGGCTCGGCCGCAGGCGTGTGCGCCCCCTCCCCAGCCGCGCGCTCCGGCGACCAGCGCCAGACATGGACCGGCTCGTCGATGTTCTTGAGGTTGTGGGTTCCGTGATCCTCGAAGGTGAGATCGAGCTTGCGCTGCACTTGGCGGTGAACATCGCCGGAGACATAGACCGAGCCCGGCTCCGCGAGCGCCTGAAGGCGCGCCGCGACGTTCACCCCGTCGCCATAGAGGTCACCGCCCTCGATCATGACGTCGCCGAGGTTGACGCCGACGCGCAGCACGATGCACTCGTCAAGCGGCAGAGCCTCGTTCCGCGCGGCGAGCGCGGTCTGCACGGCAACGGCACAGGCCACGGCATCGACGACGCTCGCGAACTCGACGAGCGCGCCGTCGCCCATGAGCTTGACCACCCGCCCGCGATGCTGCGCGACGAGAGGGTCGAACACCTCCTGCCGGTGCGCGCGCAGCTTGGCGAGCGTGGCGCTCTCGTCCGCCTCCATGAGGCGTGAATAGCCGACGACATCGGCGCTCAATATCGCCGCAAGCCGCCGCTCGATCCTCTCCGCCATCAACCCTTCCCAGCCGATCGCCAGCCGAATCTATGCCTTGCCGCGCCGCCCGTCCACGCGGCCATCCGCGGGCGGCGGTCTACGCGCCCGCCGGCTCCTCCGCCCGCGCGCCCTCGGCCGCGAGGCGCTGCTCCAGCTCTTCCTTGAGCTCCGCGGTCTCCTGCTGGCGCCGCCACATTTCGGCGTAGCGGCCGTCGCGCTCCAAGAGCTCGGCGTGGCGGCCACGCTCGACGACTTCGCCACCGTCGAGCACGAGGATCTGATCGGCGTCGATGATCGTCGAGAGGCGATGCGCGATTATGAGCGTCGAGCGGTCGCGGCTCACCTCGCGGAGGTTGGCCTGGATCTCCTTCTCCGTGCGCGAGTCGAGCGCCGACGTCGCCTCGTCGAAGAGCAGGATCTTCGGGTCCTTGAGGATGGTGCGCGCGATCGCGACGCGCTGCTTCTCGCCGCCGGAGAGCTTGAGCCCGCGTTCCCCGACGACCGTCTCGTAGCCCTCGGGCAGGCTCTCGATGAAGTCGTGAATGTGAGCGAGGCGGGCGGCGTCCTCGACAGCGGCCTGGGTCGCCTCGGACCTGCCATAGGCGATGTTGTAGTAGATCGTGTCGTTGAAGAGCACCGTGTCTTGCGGAACGATGCCGATGGCGCTGCGCAGGCTTGTTTGTTGGACGTCGCGGATGTCTTGCCCATCGATCAGCACGGCACCCGATTCGATGTCGTAGAAGCGAAAGAGGATGCGCGAGATGGTCGACTTGCCGGCGCCGCTCGCGCCGACGATCGCCACCGTCTCGCCCGGCGGCACGTCGAACGACACGTCGGTCAGGATGCGCCGGTTGGCCTCGTAGCTGAAGCGCACGTTCTCGAAGCGGATCCCGCCCTCGGTCACGCTGAGCGGCGGCGCGCCGGGCTTATCCTCCACCTCGGTGTTGACGTGCATGATCTCGAACATGGATTCCATGTCCGTAAGCGATTGCTTGATCTCGCGGTAGACGAAGCCGAGGAAGTTGAGCGGAATGTAGAGCTGAATGAGGTAGGTGTTGACGAGCACGAAGTCGCCGATCGTCATCGTGCCGGCCGCGACCTCGTTGCCCGCCATGATCGTGATGCCCGTGAGCCCGATCGCGATGATCGCGCCTTGGCCGATGTTGAGCAGCGAGAGGCTCGTCTTGCTCTGCACCGCGGCGCGCTCATATTGCCGGCGCGAGACGTCGAAGCGCGCCGCCTCATGCGCCTCGTTGCCGAAATATTTCACGGTCTCGTAGTTGAGCAGGCTGTCGATCGCCTTGGTGTTGGCCTCGCTGTCCTTCTCGTTCATGCGGCGGCGGAACTTGATGCGCCACTCGGTGACGGCCAGCGTGAAGAAGATGTAGGTGGCGATGGTGACGAACGTGATCGCCGCGTAGACCACACCGTAGAGGCCCCAGAGGATGCCGCAGACCAGTGTGATCTCGACCAGCGTCGGCAGCACGTTGAAGAGCATGAAGGTGAGGAGGAACTCGATGCCCTTCGTGCCGCGCTCGATCGCGCGGCTCAGGCCGCCCGTGCGCCGCTCGATGTGGAAGCGGAGCGAGAGCCGGTGCAGATGACGGAACACCTGCAGCGCGACCGTGCGGATGGCGCGTTCGGCGACCTTGGCGAACACGGCATCGCGCAGCTCGCCGAAGGCCACCGTGAGCACGCGGATCGCGCCATAGGCCAGCAAGATGCCGATCGGCACGACGATGACCGCCGCCGTGTCGCCGGAGAGGATGTCGACCGCCTCCTTGTAGAGGATCGGCACATAGACGTTCGCCACCTTGGCGCCGATGAGCAGCAGGATTGCGAGCGCCACGCGCCCGCGCATCTCCAGGGAGCCGCGCGGCCAGAGATAGGGCAGCAACGTGCGGATCGTGTGGAGGTGGGACCGCGAGCCGCGCGGATGTTGGCGCGCTTCCCGCTGGAGGGAAACCATGTGGTGTGCTGCCTGTTGTCGTTGCGCCCCGGGCGGGGCCCTAAGGCCTCACATGGGGAGGCGGCGTCGTGGGGTCAATTGTGCCCGAGCGTCGGCGCCGGGTCATGCGGCCTTTTCGCGCCGCCGGATGAGCGAGACGATCTCGGCGGCCGCGCGCGGAATGTTGGTGCCAGGCCCATAGACCGCGGCGACACCGGCGGCCTTGAGCGTGGCGTGATCCTTCGGCGGAATCACGCCACCGCAGATCACCAGCACCTCGCCCGCGCCCGCGGCCTTGAGCGCGGCGATCAGCTCCGGCACCAGCGTGCGATGACCCGCCGCCTGGCTCGACACGCCGACCACATGCACGTCGTTCTCGACCGCCTCGCGCGCGGCTTCCTCTGGCGTTTGGAAGAGCGGACCGACATCGACGTCGAAGCCGATATCCGCGAAGGCCGTCGCGATCACCTTGGCGCCGCGGTCGTGCCCATCCTGGCCGAGCTTGACCACCAGCATGCGCGGGCGCCGCCCCTCGGCGCGGGCGAAGCCCTCGATCTCGCGCTGAATGCGGTGAAACTCGTCATCATCGGCGTAGGCCGCGCCGTAGACCCCCGAGACCGCCCGCACCTCGGCCCGGTGGCGCGTGAAGACTTGCTCCAGCGCATCGGAGACCTCGCCCACCGTCGCGCGCGCGCGCATCGCCTCAATGGAGAGCGCGAGCAAATTGGCGTCACCGCCGGTGCCCTCGGTGAGCCGCGCGAGCGCCGCTTGGCAGGCCGCCTCGTCGCGCGCCGCGCGCACCGCCTGGAGGCGCGCGATCTGCGCTTCACGGACGGCGCGATTGTCGATGTCGAGCAGCTCGGGCATGTCGCCAGCGCCGGCCTCGTACTTGTTGACGCCGACGATCGTGTCCTCGCCGCGGTCGAGGCGCGCCTGCCGGCGCGTCGCCGCCTCCTCGATGCGGAGCTTCGGCATGCCGGCGGCGACCGCCTTGGTCATGCCGCCGAGCGCCTCGACCTCGTCGATCAGCGCACCGGCCGCCTCGACCATCGAGCGCGTGAGCGATTCGACATAGTAGGAGCCACCGAGCGGATCGACCACGCGCGGCACGCCGGTCTCCTCCGCGAGGATGAGCTGGGTGTTGCGCGCGATGCGCGCCGAGAAATCGGTGGGTAGCGCGACCGCCTCGTCGAGCGCGTTGGTGTGGAGAGACTGGGTGCCCCCGAGCACAGCGGCGAGCGCCTCATAGGCGGTGCGGATGACGTTGTTGTAGGGGTCCTGCTCGGTGAGCGAGACCCCGGAGGTTTGGCAATGCGTGCGCAGCATGAGCGAACGCGCGTCTTTAGGCTCGAACGGCTGCATCAGGTTGGCCCAAAGGGTGCGGGCGGCGCGCAGCTTGGCGATCTCCATGAAGAAGTTCATGCCGATGCAGAAGAAGAACGAAAGGCGCGGCGCGAAGGCATCGATCGCGAGGCCGCGCGAGCGTGCCGCGCGCACATATTCGAGGCCGTCGGCAAGCGTGAAGGCGAGCTCTTGCACCAGCGTCGCACCCGCCTCCTGCATGTGGTAGCCGGAGATCGAGACCGAGTTGAAGCGCGGCATGTGCTTCGCGCTGTGCGCGATGATGTCGGCCACGATGCGCATGCTCGGCTCGGGCGGGTAGATATAGGTGTTGCGGACCATGAACTCCTTGAGGATGTCGTTCTGGATCGTCCCTGAGAGCGCGTCCTGGCCGACCCCCTGCTCCTCCGCTGCGACGACAAAGGCCGCCATCACCGGCAGCACCGCCCCGTTCATGGTCATCGAGACGCTGACGTCCGAAAGCTTGATACCGTCGAACAGGATCTTCATGTCCTCGACGGTGTCGATCGCGACACCCGCCTTGCCGACATCGCCGCGCACCCGGGGGTGGTCGCTGTCATAGCCCCGATGGGTGGCGAGATCGAAGGCCACCGACAGCCCCTTTTGGCCGCCCGCGAGGTTGCGCTTGTAGAACGCGTTCGATTCCTCGGCCGTGGCGAAGCCGGCATATTGCCGGATGGTCCACGGGCGGTTCGCATACATCGAGGCGCGCACGCCGCGCGTGAACGGCGCGAAGCCCGGCAGGCCCGGATCGGCCTCCATCGCCGCGAGATCGTCGGCGGTGTAGAGCGGCTTGACGGTGATGCCCTCGGGCGTCTCCCAATGGAGGGTTTCCGGCTCGCGCCCCTTCAGCTCCTTGGCGACGAGCGCGGCCCAGTCAGCCGCGCTCGTCCGGGGAAAATCAGCCATGTCGCATCCTTTCGCACCTGCGAAAAAGTATGCGCGACGCCCCGTTGACCGTCAATGAACGGCCGCTCAGCCCCAGAGTGCGGCGGCGGGCGGCTCGAGCACCGCGCCGCGGTAGACGAGGCCGGGCTCGCGGTCGCGCGCCGTGAGCAGGGGGCCATCGAGGTCGACGATGCGCGCGCCGCGAGTGAGCAGCGTCGCCGGCGCCATGGCAAGCGAGGTGCCGACCATGCAGCCGATCATGAGGCCGAGCCCGGCCTCGGTCGCGGCCTTGGCGAGCGCGAGCGCCTCGGTGAGGCCGCCCGCCTTGTCGAGCTTGACGTTGACCATCTGGTAGCGGTCGACGAGGCCCGGCAGGTCGGCGCGGGTGTGGCAGCTTTCGTCGGCGCAGATCGGCATCGGCGGGGTGAGCCCGACGAGCGCGGCGTCCGCGCCCGCCGGGAGCGGCTGCTCCACCATCTCCACGCCGAGCGCGGCGAGGCCGGATAAGAGCGGCGCGAGGAGATTGGGCGTCCAGGCTTCGTTGGCATCGACGATGAGGCGGGCGTCAGGCGCGTTTTCCCTCACGGCCTCGACCCGCGCGAGATCGTCCTCGCCCGCGACCTTGAGCTTGAGGAGCGGCAGCGTCGCATGCGCCGCGGCGGCGCGCCCCATGGCCTCCGGGGTGTCGAGGCCAAGCGTCATCGCCGTCTCGCAAGGAGCCGGCGCCGGAATGCCCGCAAGCTCCCACGCGCGAACGCCCGCCTGCTTCGCCGCAAGGTCCCACAGCGCGCAATCGACGGCGTTGCGCGCAGCGCCGGGCGGCAGCGCGTTCATGAGCGCCGCGCGATCGAGGCCGTCGGCGATCAGGGCGGCCACGCTCTTGATCTGCGCCAGAACGCTTTCGGGGGTCTCGTCATAACGGGGATAGGGCACGCTTTCGCCCCGACCGATCGCGTCACCATCGGCAATCTCGACGAGCGTGACCACGGTCTCGGTCTTCGCGCCGCGGGAAATGCGGAAGGTTCCCCGAAGCGGCCAGGCCTCGCGCGTGGCCCTGAGGCGGCGCATGGTCAGACGATCTGGTTGACGATCGACTCGACGCCCGTGCGCACGGGATCGACGCAGGGCAGATCGTGCGCGGCGGCGGTGCGCGCGAGCACCGTGTGCGCAGCGTCCTCGGTGAGGCGTTGCGTGTTGATCGCGATACCGACGCACCGCACGGCGGGGTTGGTGAGCCGCGCGGCGGCGAGGTTGGCCTCGATGCATTCGCCGAGATCGGGCAGCGGCCATTCCGGAATGCCACGCATGCCGGTGCGCGTCGGCTCATGACACATAACGAGCGCGTCGGGCTGGGCGCCGTGGATCAGGCCGAGCGTCACGCCCGCGAAGGAGGGGTGGAAGAGCGAGCCCTGCCCTTCGACGAGGTCCCAGTGATCGGGCGTGTTTTCCGGCGTCAGCCATTCCGCAGCGCCTGAGATGAAATCGGCGACCACCGCGTCGACCGAGACACCGGCGCCCGCGATGAAGATCCCGGTCTGCCCGGTCGCGCGGAAGGTGCAGCGCACGCCCCGCTTGCGCAGCGCCGCCTCGATGGCGAGCGTCGTGTACATCTTGCCGACGGAGGCGTCGGTGCCGACGGTCAAGAGCCGCTTGCCCGTGCGTTTCTTGCCGCTCCCGACCGAAAACTCCCGCGTCGGATGACGCACGTCGATGAGGCGGCGGCCGAGCGCCTCAGCCCGCGCGCGGATCGGCGCGACCTCGGTGAGCCGGGTATGCAGGCCGCTCGCGATGTCGAGGCCGCCGTCGAGCGCCGCGAGCAGCGTCTCGGTCCAGCTTTCGCTGACCACGCCGCCCCGGTTGGCGACGCCGACGATCAACGTCTTCGCCCCTGCGTCGACGGCATCGGCGATCGTCATGTCGGGCACGTCGACCGTGGTCTGGCAGCCATCGAGGCGGAGCTGCCCGAGGCACCAGTCGGGGCGCCAGGCGACGATGCCGCGCGCCGTCTTGGCGGCGAGATCGTCGTGTGCGTCGCCGAGAAACAACAGATAGGGGTGCCGAATTTCGCCGTGGTCGCTCATGCCTGTCCCCGCGATGGTCTGGCGCAGTCTCTCCGATCCGCCCCACGGGGCGCAAGCGACGGCGTCTGGCGCACCGCGCTTGATCCCGTCCCGCGCCGCGGGCTACGGTGCCGCCGCGGTTGAGCGGGCGAAAAGGCGGCGGCGAGCACCATGACGATCCATTCCGGCTTCGTGGACCTGATCGGCAACACCCCACTGGTCAGGCTCAATCAGGCATCCGAGGCGACCGGCTGCGAGATCCTCGGAAAATGCGAGTTCCTGAACCCCGGCGGCTCGGTCAAGGATCGCGCGGCGCTCTTCATCGTGCGCGACGCCGAAGCACGCGGCGCGCTCAAGCCCGGCGGCGTGATCGTCGAGGGCACCGCCGGCAACACCGGCATCGGCCTCGCGCTCGTCGGCAACGCGCTCGGCTATCGCTCGGTGATCGTGATCCCCGAGACCCAGAGCCAAGAGAAGAAGGACATGCTCGAGCTGAGCGGCGCCGAGCTCGTGCAGGTCCCGGCCGTGCCCTACCGGGACCCCAACAACTATGTCAAATATTCCGGCCGCCTCGCCGAGGAGATCGCGGCGAAGGAGCCGAGCGGCGCGATTTGGGCCAACCAGTTTGACAATGTCGCCAACCGGCAAGCCCACATCGAGACCACGGGGCCGGAGATTTGGGAGCAGACCGAGGGCCGCGTCGACGGCTTCATCTGCGCCGTGGGCACGGGCGGCACGCTCGCCGGCGTCAGCATGGCCCTTAAGGAGCGGAATCGCGACGTCAAGATCGGCCTTGCCGACCCGATGGGCGCCGCGCTCTACAATTTTTACCAGAACGGCGAGCTCAAGGCGGAGGGCAACTCCATCACCGAGGGCATCGGCCAGGGCCGCATCACCGCCAACCTCGAAGGTGCCGAGATCGACATTCCCTTCCAAATTCCGGACGAGGAGGCGCTGCCCGTCATTTTCGATCTGGCGCAAAAAGAGGGCCACGTGCTCGGCGGCTCGAGCGGCATCAATGTGGCGGGCGCGATCCGCCTCGCCCGCGAGCTCGGCCCGGGCCACACCATCGTCACGGTGCTCTGCGACTACGGCTCCCGCTATATGAGCAAGCTCTACAACCCCGCGTTCCTGAAAGAGCGCGACCTGCCCTTCCCGCAATGGCTCGATCATGACTGAGCTGGTCTTCCGCGACGACGCCTATGCGCGGCGTTGCGCGGCGGAGGTGACCGCCGTCGGGCCCGACGGCATTCGTCTCGACCGCACCGTCTTCTATCCGATGGGCGGCGGCCAACCGGGCGATACCGGCGTGCTTCACCTCACAGACGGATCGACCGTCACGATCACCGACGCGCGCAAGGGCGCGAGCCTCGACGATGTCGTGCACATCGCAGCCGACGGCGCCACGCTCCCCGATGTCGGCAGCACCGTCGAGGCGGAGATCGATTGGGAGCGGCGCTACCGCCACATGCGCATGCACACCTGCATGCACTTGCTCACCGCGGTGATCGATGCGCCCGTGACCGGCGGGCAGCTCAGCGCGGACAAAGGCCGGCTCGACTTCGATCTCCCGACGCTCGAGATGGACAAGGCTGCGATCGCCGAACGGCTGAATGCGCTCATCGCCGAGGACCGTCCGGTCGCTGCGCGCTGGATCGACGACGACGCGCTTGCCGCCCAGCCCGAGCTGGTGCGAACCATGAAGGTGAAGCCGCCCATGGGCCAAGGCCGCGTGAGGCTCATGGAGGTCGAGGGCGTCGACGTGCAGCCCTGCGGCGGCACGCATGTCGCCCGCACCGGCGAGATCGGCTCCGTGCTCGTGCGCAAGATCGAGAGCAAGGGCAAGCAGAACCGGCGGATCTCGCTCGGCTTCGCGGACGGCTGACGACGATGGCGGTGCCGCCGATCGTGACCACGCGTTGGCTCAGCAGCCAGCTGGACAATCCCGCCGTGCGCGTGGTCGATGCCTCGTGGCACATGCCGGCGGCGGAGCGGGACCCGGCGCAGGAGTTCATCGCGGCGCACATTCCGGGCGCCCTGTTCTTCGACATCGACGGCATCTCGGACCCAGCGTCGCCGCTGCCCCACATGCTGCCGAGCGCCGAGGCATTTGGCGCCGCGGTGGGCGCGCTCGGCATCGACAACGCCTCCCACGTGGTGGCCTACGACAGCGTCGGCCTGTTCAGCGCGCCGCGCGCGTGGTGGATGTTCCGCGCCTTCGGCCATACGCAGGTGTCGGTTCTCGGCGGCGGCCTACCGGCGTGGAAGAGCGAGGATCGGTCGCTCGATTTCGGCCCGGCGAGGCCTGAGCCCGCGACCTTCGAAGCGACCCTCGATCCGAGCCTCGTGCGCTCCCTTGCAGACGTGCGCAACACGCTTGCGAGCGGCGCAGCGCAGATCGTCGATGCCCGCTCGCCGGGCCGCTTCGCCGGCAGCGAGCCCGAGCCCCGGCCCGGCCTCCGCGGCGGACACATGCCCGGCAGCTTCAACGTGCCCTATCAGGCTCTGCTCACCGATGAGGGGACGCTCCGCGATGCCGAGGGGCTCTGCACCGCGTTCACGAGTGCCGGCGTGTCGCTCGAAAAGCCAATCGTGACGAGCTGTGGCTCGGGGATCAGCGCCTGCCTGCTCTCCCTCGGTTTGCATACGGTCGGCATCACCGACGTCGCGGTCTATGACGGCTCCTGGACCGAATGGGCCGGCCGCGCCGACACGCCGATCGAAAGCGCCGCCGACACACCCTAATCCAACATTGCCCTCAGCGTTTGGGAGGCACTGCGCGGCGGTCGAGCGCGCGGCCCTTGACGGGTGCGTGCTCGCCGAAGCGTGCGCGGAGATCGTCCATCGTGCGCTCCAACGCCGCGGTGCGCCGGCGGTCGGCACCGAAGAGATCCCAACCGTCGGCCTCGCCGCCGGGGACGAGATCACTCGCGCCGACACCGAGCAGACGATAGGGACCGCCGTGCGCCTCCGCCTCGAGCAGCGGCGCAGCCGCCTCGAACAGGACGGCGGCGAGCTGCGTCGGCACGGCGAGCGTGCGCCGGCGCGTGAGGATGCGGAAGTTGTGGGTCTTGAGCTTGAGCGTCACCGTGCGCCCGGCCAGATCCTTCTCGCGGAGGCGCCGCGCGACGCGCTCGCATTGCCGCCATAACTTGGTCCTGAGCACGGCGAGATCCGCCGTGTCCTCGCCGAAGGTGGTCTCGGACGAGACGCTCTTGGCGCGCCGGCCGGGCGTCACCTTGCGCGCGTCCTCGCCGCGCGCGAAGGCCGCGAGGCGCGTGCCGATCGCGCCGTAGCGCGCCGTGAGATCGCGCTCCGGCGTCGCCGCGAGGTCGCCGATGCGGTGATAGCCGTCGCGCTTGAGCCGGCGCTCGAAGGCCTGGCCGACACCGAAAATCAGGCCGACCGGCTTGTCCGCGAGAAAGCCCTGCGCCTCCGTCCGCCCGATCACGGCGAAGCCGCGGGGCTTCTCGAGGTCGGAGGCGATCTTGGCGAGCGACTTGTTGTAGCTGAGCCCGATCGAGACCGTGATGCGCACCTCCGCCTCGATGCGCCGCGCGAGGCCCGCGAGCGTGCGCGCCGCGCTGCCACCATGCACGGCCTCAGTGCCCGCAAGGTCGAGAAACGCCTCGTCGATCGAGAGCGGCTCCACGAGCGGCGTCACGTCTTGCATCATCGCGCGGACGACACGCCCGACCGCGACGTATTTCTCCATGTCGGGCCGGATCACCACGGCATGGGGGCAGGCGCGGAGCGCTTTGAACATGGGCATCGCCGAGTGGATGCCGTAGCGCCGTGCGACGTAGCAGCATGCCGCCACCACGCCCCGCTTGGCGCCGCCCACGACCACCGGCTTGTCGACAAGTGACGGGTCGTCCCGCTTCTCGACCGCGGCGTAGAAGGCATCGCAATCGAGATGAGCCACCGTGAGGCCGCCGAGCTCCGGGTGGCGAATGAGGCGCTCGGAGCCGCATGCCGGGCAGGCCGACGCGGCATCCGCACCCTCGAACCGGCAGTCTCGGCAGGCTGCGTTAACCATGCCCATCGAATCGCGCACCGCCCCTAAAAGTGATCACCGTCGCTCGGGCGATGTGGGCTAAAATACATGAAAGCGAGCGCCAATGCCCCCGGGCGCCGAGCCGCCTGGGGACGAAGAGGATGCGATGACCGAATCGAGCGGGATCGAGGCCGAATTCGCGTCTCTCCGCGACACGATGGTCGATCAGGTCGCGTTTCATGCGCACCAGGTGACCGAGAAGACCGGCCGGGGCGCCATCGCCGAGCCGGTCATGGACGTGCTGCGCAAGGTGCCGCGCCACGCCTTCGTGCCGGTCGAGATGACGCTTTATGCCTATGTGGATTCACCGCTTCCGATCGGCTTCGGCAAGACCATCTCGCAACCCTTCATCGTCGCGCTGATGACCGACCTCCTCGAGGTCAACCGCAGCCATCGCGTGCTCGAGATCGGCACTGGGCTCGGCTACCAGGCGGCCCTGCTCGCCGAGCTGGCTGATGAGGTGTTCACCGTCGAGATCATCGAGGAGTTGGGTGCCGAGGGCTCGCGCCGGCTGCGCCGCCTCGGCTATGAGAACATCAGCTTCCGCATCGGCGACGGCTCGCTCGGCTGGCCGGACCATGGACCCTACGACCGGATCATCGCCACCGCCGCGCCCGACCTGATGCCGCCGGCGCTGCTGCAGCAGCTCAAGCCAAGCGGGCGGATGATCATCCCGGCGGGGCTCGAGGAGGATCAGCGCCTGCTCCTCGTCACCAAGGACGACGAGGGGCGGATCGCCACGGAAGAGATTTTGCCCGTGCGATTCTCCGCGCTGATGAGCGAAAGCGACCTCGGCGAGGAATGACGACGGTCCACATGGCGGAGGGGGCATGGCTGACGAACGCCTGAAATTCTGGGGTTGGGGCTGGGAGTCGCAAACCCTGAGCGAGGCCGACGCGCGCGCGATCGCGCAGCGAGTCGGCGGCATCACCGGCGTTGCGCCGGGCGACTACACCGCACCGCCCGAGATCGACGAGATCAGCCTCGCCGCGCCCCGCGCGACACCGCCGGCGAGCCTCGCGCCCCTCTTCGACGGGAGCGCGCACGGGCGCGCGTCGCACACCTACGGCAAGTCCTATCCGGACTATGTGCGGGCCTTCGCGCGCGATTTCGCGGCCGCGCCCGATCTCGTCGCCTTCCCCGAGGAGGAAAGCCAAATCGTGCATCTGCTCGATTGGGCCGCCGATGCCGGGCTCGCGGTGATCCCCTTCGGCTGCGGCTCGACCGTCGTCGGCGGCGTCGAACCCGCGGTCGGGGATGGATTCGCGGCGACTCTGACCCTCGATCTCAGGCGCATGGACAGCGTGCTCGAGATCGACCGCGCATCGCGGGCGGCGCGCATCCAGGGCGGCGCGCGGGGCCCGGTGCTCGAGCACCAGCTCAAGGAGGCGGGGCTCACGCTCCGGCATTTCCCGCAATCCTACGAGTTCTCGACGCTCGGCGGATGGATCGCGACGCGCTCGGGCGGGCACTACGCAACGCTTTACACCCACATCGACGAGTTCGTCGAATCGCTCCGCGTGGTGACGCCGGCCGGCACGCTGGAAAGCCGGCGCCTGCCTGGCTCCGGCGCGGGCCCGAGCCCCGACCGGTTCATGATCGGCTCGGAAGGCGCGCTCGGCATCATCACCGACGCCTGGATGCGCCTGCAGGACCGGCCAAGCCATCGCGCCTCGGCCGCGCTCACGTTCGACGATTTCTACCAGGCCGCGGAGGCACTCCGCGCGGTGGGCCAAGCCGGGCTCTACCCGACCAACCTCCGCCTGGTCGATGCCGAGGAGGCGCGCATCGCCGGCGCGGGCGACGGCAGCTTCCACCTCGCCGTGCTCGCCTTCGAGAGCGCCGACCATCCGGTCGATGCGTGGATGGCCCGCGCGCTCGAATGCATGGCCGATCACGGCGCGCAAAGCGGCGTCGAGGCGGCCGGCCAAACGCGCGATGCGACGGCCGATGCCTGGCGCGAGGCCTTCATCAACGCGCCCTACGCCCGCGAGGGGCTAATCGCCAACGGCATCATGCACGACACCTTCGAGACCGCGATCACGTGGGACCGTCTGCCCGCATTCCACGCAGCGGTCAAAGGCGCGACCGCGGACGCGATCGAACGCGTCACGGGGAGCCCGGGGCATGTGACCTGCCGCTTCACCCACGTCTATCCCGATGGCCCGGCGCCTTATTTCACCTACCACGCGAAGCCCGCGCCCGGGGCGGAGCTGGAGCAATGGCGCGCGATCAAGGCCGCCGCCTCGGATGCGCTGATCGCCGCCGGCGGCACCATCACCCATCACCACGCGGTCGGGCGCGATCACATGCCCTGGTACGAGCAGCAGCGCCCCGCGCTCTTCGGCGCCGCGCTCGCCGCGGCAAAGGACGCGCTCGATCCGGCGGGCATCATGAACCCCGGGGTGATCGTGCCCGCGCGCGGCGGCGCGGGCGGCGATGCGGGCGGTGCCAAGGCGAGTGGATGAGCGGGCCGAGCCCCGAAGATGCGCTTCGCGTTCAGCAGCTCGCCGACGCCGCGCTCGAGGAGGTCGCGACCCGCGCCGAGGATGATGGCGTCGACCCGGTGATGCTGCACTCGGCCTTCTGCGTCTCGAGCGCCGGCTGGCTCGCCAACGCCATCGGGCCTGAAAAAGCCGCCGCCCTCCTCACCCACCTCGCCGCCTCGCTCACGGGCGAGCCACCGAAGGGCAGCGCTTAGCGACCCGCAGCACAGCGGATAGCCCGGCCCAAGCGCCGGTGGCTATGAGCCAAGGAAAGCGCCTCTCGGCGATGGATCCCAGCTTTCCGGCCGGACCGACTGGTCGCGTCCCCTTCAGATGCAATGGCGCAGATAGTCGGCAAGCGTGGTCGACGCCTCATCTGCCCAGATATCGACGTCACGGTCCTTCGAGAGGTGCAGCTCGAACCTGCCACCGGATGCGACGTAGCCCGCGATGATGCCGGCGCGCGTCTCGACGCCGATGTCGAATGCGTACTTGACGTCACCCTCGTTGCCACTGGCGCATATGACCCGCGTTTGGCCCGACGGGATCGGCGCAATCGGCTGGAGGATTTCGCGCGCCACGGTGAGGCGCAGGTTCGCGATCGGATCGGCCGACGCATTTCGAACAGTCACCAAGACTTGGTTGCTGACGACACCCCATATCACGACGTAGAGGACGCAAAGGGGAGGATTGGCGAGCAAAAGGATGAGCGCCTTGGCGGTGTGCCGTGCCGGCGGCCGGCCGGTGCGTCTCGCGAACATCAGATCCGAAGCGATGTCGCCGAGCCCAACCGCGAAAAGCACCCCGCCTAGAATGATCAGCAGCAGACCAGCGAACTCGAGATGGCTCACGGGGACGGCAATCCACCCAATGAAGATTGCCGTGCCCGCCACGAGCGGAAATGCGCCGCAGATGATGGAGATTCGATGGGTGGCCGCCATGCCAACGCGAACATCGTCGTTTCGAGGAAGACCGTACCAACTTCAAGGTTAAGACATTGGTAGCGCGCGACGAATCTATCAAACAGACCCTTCCGATTACGGCGAGGTGGGCGACGCTCTGCTCGCTGTCTTGTGCGCGATCTCGCGTAAAGCCCATAGCCAAGCTGCCGACGACAACCACCACATGATCGCGCGACGCGGACGCACGCCTATGCAGCGAGGCCCGATGACCGTGCCAAACCCGCTCGACGGAGCCCGGTCACTGTCTTGAATGCTCGCCCGCCAGCAGCCAGTGTGGCCCAATCGTCCAGCCCAGGAAACGTCGTCCGCCCTCCGCGGAGACATCTTTGCCCTCGGCCACCGCCCAAAGGCCCTTCATGGCCGGATCGAATCGTGTTTGGAGCGCGGCAGATTGTTCCGAAAGATGCGCGTCCATCCAACGCATCAACGCTGTCTGTTTTTCTGAATCGACCAGGGAGAGATAGAAAATCATTTGTCGCCATGCGTACGCCGTATTTTTGACCATCCTTAGCCGCGCACGATATTCGGATAGCGGTCGTTGCTGTCGTGCGCAAATCCATGCGAAGCAGGACTTCGCCAGATCTTCGAGCTGCGGCGCAAGCAAGGTCCCGACATCTAGATCCCTGAATGCAACGGCCAAATTCTGCGTGGTTATGATCTGCGACTGCTCGAGCACCAAGCCGTTTGCGGCAACACTCCAGCCGCCGGCCTTTGGCTCCGCCAAGCGGACGCACAACTCCGCGAAGCCCTCGTGCGCTGCCTCTGAAGCTTGACGCTTTCTGAAACGGCGTGCCCAGAGCCTCGCGAGAAGAGACGCCTCCCCATTAACGGGCCGACTGACGATCGACCTCACTTCGGCAAAGCTGATGCCGTAATAGCGTTCATACAGCGTGCCCTCCAAGAGGTCCGCAGCCACTAGAGCCGCCCTCTCGAAACTCGGCGCGAAGGCGCCCATGAAAATGTCGGCCGCGATTTCCTTGACAAATGGCACATCGAGGCCGGCCTGCTTTGACAGAGCGTCGAGTTCCTGCACCAGCTTGTTCGGCAGTATCGCATAGGCAAAATGCGTCAGCGTCATGGCGAGCAGGTCGCGCAGCGCGATCTGCGCCAGACGTCGGTCCGAAACGGCCTCCTCCCGATGCCGGTCGAGGACGGACACCCACGGAAGCTCGTCAAGCTTCACCTGTGATTGCAGGTTGAGCAGCAAGAGCGAACGGCGGCGACGGAACACGCGGTAGAGAAGCGCATAGAGACGGCGGAGGTCCGGATCGACGATGCCCGAAGCGCTAATGTGTGATGTGACCTGAGGCAACACGTCGGCCAATACATCAGCCGATGTGATGTAGCCGGCATCGACCAGCTCACGAACAGTGGCCACCTGGGCACGGCCAACCTTACGCGTCAAATAGCCAGGGATGACCGTTCCCGCGCGAACCGACCCTGTCGCCTCTTCTGCCGTGACGGGTGCCCGAGCGATCGACATGTCCCGCAGCCCGTCGGTCGCGGGTAACGCATCCAGGCGCCGAATGAGGACGCCCGCGATTTCGTGATGGCGAGCGCCAGCGCATTGCTGGCTTTGCTGAGCGCGGCGATCCGCGTAGGTCGCCGAGTCCGGCAGGCCCCTTTTGGCAACAATGCGCGCGATCGCAATACGCAGATAGCGCCGTTCCGCATCCGCAACGTCGTCGTCGGCTGCCAGCGTTTCGATTGCCGCAAGGAATCGGCGGAAGGGTTTGTTCGGCCGGTGCCATCTCTTGCAATGACCATGTCGAGCGATTGCCTCGCGATAGTCGTCCAGAAGCTCGATCGCGCGTCCATCCCAATTGGGGGTGCGCACCCTGCAGGGGTCGCCGCCCCGAACCCGATAGTTCCCATTGGGATCGCGGATCGGCTTGCCGGACGGGTCCACATCGACGTGCGGCGGAGCGCCGTCCACCGTTTCCAGCAACAGCTCGATGGCTCGGTCATAGAGCGGCGTCCAAACCTCGATCGCCTCGGCCTGCGCGTCCGGCCGGCGCCGCTGCGACACCCGGCTCAGGGCCGCCGCTGTATCACCGACAGAGCGGAGACACACCTCCGTCTCGCTCGCGGCGGGCACATCCGACGGCTCGGGGAAAAACCGCAGACGATCGAAGAAGGGCATCACCGTATCGAGAACGGACCGCACACCGGGAATGTCGCCGTGGTCGATCAGCCACGCCACTACGAGTAGCGCTCCCTCCTCCGGCACCTCGACGCGATATCGCCCGTTCGCGAGCATCTTGCGGAGGCGAGACTGGCCCGGCTCGCTCAGGAAGTACGCGTTGAGAGCGGCGCGCACCATGCCGTCTTCCGGCATTCCTAATTCGCGTGCCAGCCCTCTTTCGTACACGGTGAGCGCGCCGCCCGCGAGCATCTCTCCGGTGGCGAACCCGCCGGTGACGACCTCGAGAGTGACCCAGGGCGGGACGTCTTTGACGGGTGTCCGCGCCCCAATCGTCAATGCGCCAGAAAACATGCGCTCGACGACGCTGTGCCATTGCTCGACCTTTGCGCCGCCCGTTTCATCGAGCGTCCCGGGCCGCCGCCGATTCCGCAATGCCTTGACGAGTTGAAAGGTCGGATAGTCGAGTCCGATTTCGACCCGTCGGCCAGCGCCTCGCGACTTGCGTTCGACCACCATGGTTCCGCCGAAGATCTGGCCCGGGGGCTGGAATCGAACCAGCACCCTCTCGGTCCGGAGCCGAGTGCTCTCGCCAGTTGAGCTACCCCGGGAAGAACATATGCAACTATTTCATCATATACCAAATGAATTCAGGTCGGGCGTCAACCTGGTCCTATCCGACGGTCGGTCGCGTCTCGAGCCGATCCACGACACGCAAGACCACGTTTCTTGCGACACATCGATCGGTCGGCAGCTTGATTGGCTGAGTCGATCGAGGCCAAAGCCGGTGTCGGCTCTACCGCAGATGATTCCGCCGCTCAATCCATCACACGCACCACGCGGAAGCCGTAGATGTCGGAGCGTTCGTAGGGCTCGTCGGCGAGGCGGTTGGCGGCGCGGGCGATGGCGGGCCAGTTGGCCCAGGTCCCGCCGCGCAGCACGCGTGTGTCGCAGGGCGCGTCGATGATCGGCGTCGCATCGGTCGACGCGACGTCATAGGCGTCGTGGTAGCAATCCATCACCCATTCGGGCGCGTTGCCGAGCATGTCGTGGAGCCCGAAGGGGTTGGGCGCGAAGCGTCCGACCGGCGCCGAAAAAGCATGGCCGTCGTCGCATTCGACATGCGCCCAGGGGAACGTGTGCGTCTCCGCGCCCGCGCGGTCGTAGACGTTCTCGTATCGGCAGGCCTCGTTCGGGTCGTCGCCCCAGTAGCGCGGCGTGCGGCTGCCCGCGCGCGCCGCATACTCCCACTCCGCCTCCGAGGGTAGCCGGTAGGCCTTGCCGGTCTTCTCCGAAAGCCAGGCGGCGTAGGCCTCTGCATCATGCCAGTTGACGCAGGCAACCGGGTGGTCATCGCCTTGCTCGTAGCCCGGGTTGCGCCAGCTGCGTGCGGTGTCGAAGATGAAGATCAGCTGCCAATACCAGCAGCCCGCCATGGCGTCGTGGCCCGTCTCCGCGACGAAGCGCGCGAACTCGGCGCGCGTCACCTCGTACTTGCCGATCGCGAGCGGCGCCGCGATGGTGACCTGGCGCACCGGCCCCTCGTTCGGCAGGCGCTCGTCCTCGCCGCGCGCCGAGCCCATCGCGAACGTTCCGGCGGGCAGCACGACCATCTCGGGGCACTCGGCGCAATCGCGGAACACCGTGCCGGGCGCCGCCTGGGGCGTCGCCTCGGGTGCCGGCGCGGCCGATGGCGCGCCTGCCAACGCGTCGAGCTTCAACGCCGCGAGCGCCCGGAACTTGCCGTTCGGAAACTGCGCCAGGTAGGCCTCGAAGACCCTGGGGTCGTCGCTGCCCTGGATGCTTTGCCAAAAGACCGCATCGTCGGACGCGGCCGCGCCCGCCGCCCCTCCCTCGCCGCCGAGGTTGACGGTGAGGTTGACCGTGAGCGGCACGAACAAAAAATCGCCGCCGTCGTGGCCCGCCTTGCGGATGTTGTCGTAGCGCGGCGTCTGATCGGCGTTGACCACGACCTGATGCTTGAGCCGGTCGTAGAGGCTTTGGCCATCGAGGATGTCGTTCGTGCCCGCCAGCACCTCGATAAACTCGCGCGCGAACACCGAATGATCGCCACCGCCGCCATCGGCGACCGGCTCGAGACCGCCCGAGGCGAGCACCGTGCGCGAGCGTTTCAGCGCCATACGGTCCAGCCACGCGGCGCGGTCGCCCGCGTCGCCAAAGTCGACCTCAGCCGTGCGCGTGAGCGAGCCCGAATAGCAGCTATCGGCGACCACCATCACGTGGCGCGCCGCGATCGCCTCCAGCGCGTCGGTGATGGTGCTGTTGGAGACCCAGTTGGCGCTGCCATCGGTCTCGGCGTCGACCGGCAGCCAATAGCCGGTGTCGGTCACCTCGTCGAGGATGCCGTGGCCGGCGTAGTAGACCAGGAGATTGTCGTTCGGCGTGAGCGTGCGGCGGTATTGATCGAGCGCGGAGACCATCTCGTAGCGGTTGGCGTCGGTGAGCACGGTCACCTCGAAGCCATAGCGCTCGCGCAGCACCGCCGCGACCGCGTTGGCGTCGCGCACCGCCGTCTCGAGCGGCGTGAGATGCTGATAGGCGTTGTTGCCGATGACGAGCGCGTGATAGCGGCCGAACTCGACCGCGCCGGCCGCGCCGCCGAGACCGAGGCCGATCACCACGCCGAGCGCCAGGCACATGCAGCGCAGCATCACGAGCGCCGAGCCATGCTACTCTCCCCCGCAAATCCGGGAGCACTATATCGAAACGGGAGATCGCGTCCCATGAAGCAAATCGGCAAGCTCGGCGTCTGGCTGGTGCCGGATTCCCTTTCCGCCACGGAGATCGCCGACACGGCGCAGCGCGTCGAGGGCCTCGGCTATGACGTACTTTGGTACCCGGAGGGGATCGGCTTCGAAACGCTCAGCTTCGCGGGCTTCGTACTCGGCGAGACCGACCGGCTCTGCGCCGCGAGCGGGATCGCCAACATCTACGCGCGCGACGCCGTCACCGCGCGGGCCGGGCACGACACGCTCAACGCGCTCTACGACGATCGCTTCATCATGGGGCTCGGCGTCTCGCACGTGCCGCTCGTCGAGGGCTTCCGGGGCCACAACTACGGCAAGCCGGTGACGACCATGCGCGCCTATCTCGACGCGATGGACGCGACCGAGCTCAGCATCCCGACGCGCGAGGCGAACATCGTGCTCGCGGCGCTTGGCCCGAAGATGATCGCGCTCGCGGGCGAGCGGACGCGCGGCGCGCATCCCTACAACGTCACGCCCGAGCACACCGCGCGGGCACGCGAGATTCTCGGGCCCGACGCCTGGCTCTGCGTCGAGCAGAAGGTGTGCCTCACGGGCGATGGGGCGCAGGCGCGCGCCATCGCCGCGAGCGTGCTCGAGCTCTACTTGCCCTGGCCGAACTATCGCAACAACTGGCTCAGCCTCGGCTTCTCGGAGGAGGAGCTTTCGGGCCGCGGCAGCGACCGCTTCCTCGACGCCATGGTGGCCTCGGGCACGGCGAGCGAGGTGCGCGCGCGGATTCAGGCGCACCTCGATGCCGGCGCTTCGCACGTCTGCGTGCAGCCGCTCGACCCGGCCGGCGGGGGCGCGCCCGACATGAGCGCCCTCGAGGCCATTGCAGACCTCTAGCGGGCGCCAGCGCCGTGACAGCCAACCAGATCAGCGGGCGCTCGGCTTTTCTCGAGCTCCTGAAAAGCGAGGGCGTCGGGCAGATCTTCGGCAATCCGGGGACCACCGAGCTGCCGATCATGCACGCGCTCTCCGACCATCCGGACATGGGCTATGTGCTCGGCCTGCAGGAATCGATCGTGCTCGGCATGGCCGACGGCTACACGCGCGCATCCGGCAAGCTCGCCGCCTGCAACGTGCACGTCGCGCCCGGCCTCGGTAACGCCATCGGCGCGCTCTACACCGCGCATGTCTCGGGCAGCCCGATCATCGTCACCGCCGGCCAGCAGGAGCAGGGCCATGGGCTCACCGAGCCGTTGCTCTACGCGCCGCTCGTGCCGATCGCTGCGCCGGTGGTCAAATGGGCGACCGAGGTGACGCGGCTCGACGACCTGCCGCGCATCCTGCGCCGCGCGGCAAAGATCGCGCTGACACCGCCGACAGGGCCGGTGTTCATCTCATTGCCGGGCGACATCCTCAACGCCTTCGGCGCGATCGATCTCGCCGCGCCGACCCGCATCGATGCCGCGAGCCGCCCGAGCGACGCGGCGCTCAGCGCGCTCGCCGCCCGCCTCGCCGCGGCCGACCGGCCCGTGCTCATGGTCGGCAGCGAAATCGTGACGAGCGATGCGTTCGGCGAGATCGCGGCCTTCGCCGACGTCCTCGGCGCGCCGGTCTATGACCAGACCGTGGTGAGCGGCGCCCACTTCCCGCGCGAGCATCCGCTCTACCTCGGGGAGCTATCGCGCGACCAGCCGCGCGTGCGCGAGACGCTGGGTGCCTACGACACGCTGGTCTGCGTCGGCGCCGACCTCTTGCAGATGTCGGTCTACAACGCTGTCTCGCCGCTGCCGCCCGCCATGGAAGTCATCCACATCGGCCAGCGCGACTGGGAGATCGGCAAGAACTATCCGACGGCGCTCGCGCTGAGGGCTGATGTCAAGGAAACGCTCGGTGTGTTGACGCCGCTGCTTGCGGCCGCAGGTGGTGCCACTCTCGCCGCGCGCGCGGAAGCGATGCGCGCCGCGCTTGCCGAGCGCGTGTGGTCGGCCGTGCGCGGCGCGTGCCGCGCCGCGGCGGAAGAAAAACGTGACGCGGTGCCGATCAATCCGGATTGGCTCATGATGCGCCTCGCGGCATTGCTACCGGATGACGCCATCGTCGTCGACGAGGGGATCACGAGCACCTTCAACCTCAACCGCTATCTGTCGTGCCGTGACCGCCACAGCTATTTCGGCAATGTCAGCGGCGGCATCGGTTGGGGAATCGCCGCGGCGGTCGGCGTGCAGCTCGCCCAGCCGGCGCGGCGTGTCGTCGCGCTGCTCGGCGACGGCAGCGCGATGTACAGCATTCAAGCGCTCTGGAGCGCCGCCAATCAGAACCTGCCGGTGATTTTCGTGATTTGTGATAACGGCGGCTACCGCATCCTGAAGCAGCGCCTCAAGGCGTTCCATGACAACGACCGGTTCATTGGCATGGACTTCAAGAACCCGTCGATCAACGTCGCAACGCTCGCCGAGGGCTTCGGTCTGCGCGCGCACCGCGTCGAGAACGGCGCGGCGTTCGAGGCGGCCTTCGCCGATGCGCTGGCGGCCTCAGAGCCGGTGCTTCTGGATGTCGTGGTCGACGGCGCCGTGTGAGGCGAGCGACTGCTCGCCGTCATAGTCGAGAGGCTGGGGCGCCGTCAGGCTTTCGAATAGCGCGGCGAGCGTCGCGCCATCGAGGCCATCGGGCCGATCCGACGCGATGGCGATCAGCCGCGCCGGTGCATAGACGCCCCTGACCCGCGCCCAGGCGCGCCGAAGCCGGAAGTCGAACAGCGACGCCGTGGTCTCGCGCCCGAGGGCAAAGGCCGTGTAGACGTGCCGCACGCGCTCGCGTCCGCCGAGCACGAACAGCTGGTCGGTGATCTCGAAGCAGTGCGCGACACCGCAGGTGCGCACGCGCTCGGTTCGCGCGGGGAACCACGCGCCATCACCCGCGAGAGACACCGCACCGCCGCCGACCTTTTCCCGCGGCGAGCGCGCTTCGTTCACGAAGACCGCGATCGTCTCGCGGCCGTCAGCGTAGGTGCCGAGGGCCGTCATGGTGCCACCGCGCGGCGTCCAGTCGAAGGCGGCCTCCGTCCTGGTCCAAACGCCGACCCGGTCCGGCAGGAGCGCCTGCGGCGTGCCGAGCGGCGCGTCGGCATAGGGCGCGCGCAGCAGCGACGGCGCGGAGACGAGCAGCGAGACCGCCGCGAGCATCATCGCCCCTTGCTTGAGCCACGCATCGGAAGCCTGCACGGCGGGCGCTCGCGCCGGCGGTGGCGGATCGGCCCGCAGGAGGCTGAACGCGACGAGCAGCACGACGAGCGCAAGCCCGATCGCCGGGAATTCGAAGAGGGTGTGTTCGGAGAGCGAAAGCACGGTGTCGTTCGCATGGTCGTAGCCCACGACCCCGATCACGCGAAGCCCGTTGGCGAGGACGCCGAGGGCGCCGCCGAGCGCGGTGAAGGCCGCGATCCGCCACCAACGCCGTTGGTTCAGAAGCGCAAGCGTCAGCCCGATGAACAAGCCCGTCATGACGAAGGGCAGACCGGCGCAGTCATCGATCACGACATAGCGCCGCCCGTCGACGAAGAGCGCAAAGCCGTCGCGCTCGAGCGGCAACGCGGCGAGCCGCGCGAATATCTCGATGAACCCGGCGGTCGCCTCCTTGAGCGCCGGAATGAGGAAGCCGCCGGTCGGCACCAGAAACACCAGAAGCACCAAGAACGGCGCAAGCGTGCGGAAGGCGGACCAGCCGGCCACCGCGAAGACGATCGCGCCGGCGGCCGCGACCACGGCGAGCTGGCGCCCCTCATCGAGGTTGAGGAGATCGCTCAGCGCCCAGAGCGCCGCCGCGAGGAAGGCCGCGCCGACACCGAGCAGGCTCCCATTGACCGGAAGCCCGGCAAAGCGCCGGCGGTGGTGCCACATCAAATAGGCGAACGCCGGGAGCACCAGCCAGGCGTGTCCATGGTGCGCCGAGCGGAGCCACGTTTCGACCGCGGCCCGCGCGCTCTCCTGATGCACGAACAGCACCATCGTGAGGCCGCAGCCGACGAGGATCAGCGTCCGCGCCCAGGCACGGCGCCGCTCGGCGGGCATCGTCGCCGCGCGCGTTGCTGTCGCGATGTCGCTCATGCCAACACCACCCTGTGGTCCGCCGCCGCGGCGTGCGGTGATGCGCGATAGGCCGCGACCGCCGTCATCGGATGAGCCCGCTCAACCGAGTGCAGAGGAAGCGGCCAGAACCGCTCCAGTTCCCATCGCCCGGCCTCCGCTGACCCGATCGATGAGTTGGCTAGCGCCCGCGGCGCCGGGCGATCCACGCATCCTGTCTCTCCTGTCGCGCCTCGCCGACCGCCGAAAGCCAGCGCCAGCGGCGGTGGCAACCGAAGCGGCGGGACCGACCGAGAGCCGCTCCCGTCCGCCATGGTCGACCGGGATCAGCGAGCCCTTGGAGCGACGCAAATCCGCGGTGGCGTTTTCGCTGATGTTTTCTTGTTGTTGCTTATGAGAGACAGCGCAAGAAGCGTGCCACGAAATGAAAACCGATCGATTCCAATGATTTATCAGTAGACCTGCGGAGAATTAACTGTCGTGGTGTCACGGATCTTGACACCGCAGAGCCCAGCCTTAACCAACAAATTGTTGGATGCAGCGATAATTATTCTGCAGAATCAGTCTGTTAGCGCCGATCGATGAGTGTAAGGCTTCTTGACACCCGCGACCGTCTCACGCCTGGACTAGCCGACGAAGCGGCGCACGGCGTCGACGAAGGCGTCGAGATTGTCCCAGGGAAGCATGTGGCCGACGCCGTCGATCCGTTCCGCGCGGCAGGTGGGGATGAGGCCCGTGATCTCGGCGGCGTCCTCTTCGGTGATCGTGCCGCCAAGCTCCGCATAGAGCAGCAAGGTCTCGACCGCGACGCCGGGCATCAGCGCATGGATGTCTTCTTCCTGGAAAGACTGGTGCGATTGCGCGATCGCCTTGACGCCGCAGGTCGGCAGCCATTCGTCGCGGAGCGCGATTTGTGCGCGCGTCCAATTCTTTAGGATCGGGCCGGTGGCGTCGCTCTCGACGCCACGGCACGCGGCATCGAGGCCATCGAGATACCACTGTAGGGGGATCGGGTAATCCCGCCGCCCGGGGCCCGAGACGGGCGGGTCGGCCAAGATCATGCGCCCGACGCTCTCCGGGAAATCGTTTGCGAGCCTGAGCGCGATGCGCCCGCCCATCGAGTGGCCGAGGATGAGGGGACGCTCGAGGCCGAGCTGCGCGATCACGCCCGCCGTGTCGGCGGCATAGTCGGCCAGCCAATAGTCCAGCGCGTCGCCCGAGGAAGAGAGGCCGCGCCCGCGATTGTCGAGGGTGTAGACATGGCTGAACGCGGCGAGCCGCTCTGAGACGAACGCCCAGAGGATCGCGGGGCTCGTGATACCGGGCAGCAGCACGAGCGGCGGTCCCTCGCCCGCATGCTCGAGATAGTGAATGCGCACGTCGCCGACCGTGAGGTGGCGGCCGCGCATGGCTGACGGGCTAGCCATCGATGTCGCGCTCCGCGGCCCGGAAATGCGCGGCGAGCGCCATCAAACGCTCGTCCCGCCATGCCTGGCGCGCGCCGTGACCCTGCATCGGCAGGCGTTCTCGGCGTTCGCCGTGCGCCTTGCTCACCGCCGATTCCGGGAGCGGCTCCGCCGGCTCGCCCTGTTTGACGAACGCGAAGAAGCCATCGCCGAGACGCGCCACGAAATCCGCGAGCCCCTGCGGCGCGTTGAGGTCGATGGTCTCGAAGGGGCCGATGAACGACCAGCGCCGGCCAAGCCCGGCCGAGATGGTCTTGTCGATATCCTCGGCGCTCGCGATGCCGGCATCGAGCAGGCGAAACGCCTCCCACAGAAGAACCGCCTGCAGGCGGTTGGCGATGAAGCCGTCGATCTCGCGGTTGAGGCGCACCGGCTCCATGCCGACGGCGGTCATCAGATCCCAAACCCGCGTGACGGTGGCCTCCGCCGTCCACGGTGACGGCACGACCTCGACCAGCGGGATCACATAGGGCGGATTGATGGGATGCGCGATGAGACAGCGCGGTGCGATGCCGAGGCCCTCGGTGAAGACCGAGCTTGGGATGCCCGACGACGACGAGCCGATCACGAGGTCCGGGCCCGCCACCCGGTCGATCTCCGCATAGACCGCCTGCTTGACGTCGGCGCGTTCGAACACGCTTTCCTGGACATAGGCTGCGCCGGCCAGCGCGTCGGCGAGGTCGCCCGCCACGGCGACCCGTGCCGCAGCGGCCGCGGGATCGTCGATCAGACCGTGCCGCTCGAGCGCGGCGGTGTTGGTGGCGATGCGCGCAAGCGCCGCCTCGCATTGCGCCGCCTCGTCATCATAAAGCCGCACCTGGTGGCCCGCTCGGGCGAAAACGATGGCCCAGGCGCTGCCGACCAAGCCGGCGCCGACGATTGCGATGTGTCCTGCCATGCTGCCTCCTCAGGCCGCCGCCGCGCCGATCCGGTTGAAGGCCGCGAGCGAGCGCTCGATCGCAGCACGCTCCAGCCCGTCCACGATGAAGACGATATGCGAGCGGCGGTCCTCGCCCGGCCATGTGGCGAGATGGATGGGCGGGTGGATGGTGTGCTGCACGCCGTTGATCACCACCGGCGCGTCGACGCCCTCGACATTGAGCAGCCCCTTCACCCGCAGCACCCGCTCGCCGTGGCTGTGCAGGAACATCGTCAGCCAAATGCCGAACATCGTCCAATCGAGCGGGGTCTCGAAGGTGAGCGTGAAGGAGTGGATGCTCGCATCGTGCCGGTTGACGTCATGGTGGTGCGCATGGCCCGCCTCGGCCGCCGCGCGCTCCGCCTCCTGGGCGAGCCATCGCGTCACCTCGGCGCCCTTGGTGCGCGGATTGTAGACGTCGGCGCGCAGCAAGCGCGGCACATCGACCGCGCCGTCGACCGCGATGATGTACTCCGCGGTTGGGTTGAGGCGCGTGAGCTTGGCCCTGAGGCGCGCCACCGTGTCGGCCTTGGCGATGTCCGACTTGGTCAGCACGATGCGGTCGGCAACGCTCGCCTGCTTTACCGATTCCGGGTGGCGCTTGAGCTGGCGGAGGCCGTTCACGCAGTCCACCGTCGTGATCACGGTGCCGATGCGGTAGTGATGCTTGATCACGGTATCGGCGCTCAGCGTGTGGAGGATGGGCGTCGGATCGGCGAGCCCCGTGGTCTCGACGATGAGGCGCTTATAACGCGGCACGTCGCCCCGCTCGCGCTTGCTGTTGAGCTCGATGATCGCCTGCTTGAGGTCGTCGCGGATGGTGCAGCAGAGGCAACCGCTCTCCAGCAGCACTGTGTTCTCGTCCATCGCCTCGACGAGAAAATGGTCGAGCCCGACCTCGCCGAACTCGTTCACCAGCACCGCCGCATCCTTTAGCGAAGGATGTTTGAGCATGCGGTTGAGCAGCGTCGTCTTGCCGCTGCCGAGAAAGCCCGTGACGACGAACACGGGGAGCAGGCGGGCGTAGGCGACCATGGCGCGCCTAGTCGGCCGCCGCCGCCTCGAAGCCGGCGACAAGCGCCGGGTCGAGGGGGTCGGGCACGCGGCGGATCAGCATCTCGAGCGATTGCCAAAGCTGCGGCAGGTTGACAACCACGTCGGCGGCACCGCCGCTTCGGTTGCGCACGATGTATTGCGTCCCGGCCCAGTCATCGGCGGTGCAGCCATAGGCCGCGAGAACGCGGTTGAGGAGCGCGAGGCGCCGCGCGCGGTCGAGATAGCGGTCATGGCCGGCGCGCGCCGCCTCGGCGCGGCCCGCATTGGTGCCTGCCTCGGTCCAATGCGGGCCGTCCATCAACACGCCGCAAACCGCGCACATCGCCCGCGCACCCGGCGGCTACTTCTTCCTGGATTTGGGCGCTGTCGGCTTCTTGCCCCTGAACGGGCGTCGCTTGGCGAAGTCGTCGGCGATCTCTTCGAAGGTCGCCCAGCGCACGCCGTCGTGGCTGCTGATGTAGCTGATGATGCGCTCCAGCATGAGCAGGGTCTGGGGCCGGCCGGAGATATCGGGATGGATGGTCAGTGTGTAGACCGCGTAATCCATCTCGCGATAGACCCAGTCGAACTGGTCGCGCCACCAATCCTCGATGTCGCGCGGGTTGGTCCAGCCGCCCGAGTTCGGCACCTTCTTCATGAACATCATCGGCGGGAGGTCGTCGAGATACCAGCTGCCAGGGATCTGCACGATCGGGAAGGTGGTGCCCTTCTTCATGGGCTTCATCCAGGTCTTCGCCGGCTTCGAGTAGTCGATCAGCGTCCACTCCTCGTTGATCCGCATCCAATAGGGCTCGAAGTCGTGGTGCATCTGGCTGTGGTCGTACTTGATGCCGCGCTCCATCAGGAGGTGCGGCGTGTAGGCGCTCATCTCCCACCAAGGCGCGACGTAGCCACGCGGGCTCTTGCCCGAGAGCTTGGTCACGAGATCCATCGTCTTGTCGAGCACGTCGGCCTCTTGCTCGGGCGTCATCGCGATCGGGTTCTCATGCGTGTAGCCGTGCAGGCCGATCTCGTGGCCCGCGGCTGCGACCTCCTTCATCTGCTTCGGAAAGGTCTCGATCGAATGCCCCGGGATGTACCAGCTCGTTTGCAGGCCGAACTTGTCGAAAAGCTTGAGCATACGCGGCGAGCCGACCTCGGCCGCGAACACGCCACGCGAAATGTCGCTCGGCGAATCACCACCCGCGTACGAGCCGATTTGGCCGGCGACGGCGTCGACGTCGACGCCGATCCCCACGAAGATCTCTTTCTTTGGCATCCCAAGCTCCCTCGTTCGTTTGATGCGCTCTACCCCGCGCCCGCGGCGCCAATGCCGAATGTATGGAAGGGGGCCCGGCCTGGCAACATGACCGCGCGCCGCGCCGCGCGCGCGCCGCAAACGCCAAGATTTTTGCCGGAATTCCTGCCATGATCCGCGCCGACAACGCGGGGGCGCCTTTGCTCAAACGCATAAGGCTGATGTCGGGGCTGGTGCTGTTCGTCTATGTGGCGACACACCTCGTCAATCACGCTTGGGGCCTGCATTCGCTCGATGCGCTCGCCGTCGCACGCGAGGTGTTCGTCACCGCGTGGCGCAGCTGGCCCGGCACGATCGCGCTTTACGGCGCGCTGCTCGCGCATTTTCTCGTTGTGCTCTGGGGCACCTACCAGCGCCGCACGCTCCGGCTCAAGCCGCTCGAGATGGCCCAGATGGCGCTCGGCATCGCGATTCCGATGCTCCTGGTCATGCACGTGCTGGGCACACGGGGGATGCATGAGTTTTTCGGCACGATCGACGACTACACCTACGAGATCCTCACGCTCTGGGTGTTCCTGCCGGAGATCGGCGCCGTGCAAATCGTCCTCCTCGCGGTCGCCTGGGGCCACGGCTGCATCAGCCTGCACTTCTGGCTCAAGCTGAAGCCGTGGTACCGCCCGGCCGCGCCCTACCTCCTGGTCCTTGCCATCGTGCTGCCGCTCACGGCGACCTTCGGGTTCGTCGCGAGCGGGCGCGAGATTGCGCTGCTCGCGCGGGAGGATCCGTTTTGGCTCGAGGACACCCTGGCCGCGCTCAACTGGCCGGGCGAAGACGCGCTCGCCTGGTACGAAACCTGGCGCCTTCGCGCGTGGATCGCGATCGGCGGCGTCCTCGGCTTGGTGATGGCGGCGCGCTACGCGCGGCTCGCGCTCGAGCAGCGCGCCGGCGTCATTCGGCTGACCTATTCGGGCGGACAAACCATCAAGGCGCGCCCGCCGATCACCGTGCTCGAGGCGAGCCGCGACGCGGGCATTCCCCACGCCTCGGTATGCGGCGGCCGGGGACGGTGCTCGACCTGCCGCGTGCGCGTCGGCGCCGGCCACGAGCTTCTCCCGGAGCCGAGCCCGGAAGAGCTCAAGGTGCTCAGGCGCGTCGGCATGCCGGAGCAGGTGCGCCTCGCCTGCCAGCTGCGCCCGACCCACGATCTCGAGGTCACGCTGCTGCTGCCCGCCAACGCGACGCCGCGCGATGCCATGCGCAAGCCCTCCTACCTCCAAGGCGCCGAGCGCGAGGTCGCGATCCTTTTCGCCGACATCCGCTCGTTCACGCAGTTCGCCGAGAAGAAGCTGCCCTACGACGTCGTGTTCGTGCTCAACCGCTATTTCCGCTCGATGGGTCAGGCCGTGATGCGCGCAGGCGGCGAGCTCGACAAGTTCATCGGCGATGGTGTGATGGCGCTCTTCGGAGCGGACACGCCGCCCGAGGAGGCCTGCCGCCGGGCGCTGGTCGCCGCGCGCGAGATGGGCGCGGCGCTCGACGACCTTAACAGCTCGCTCAGAAACGAGCTCTCGGAGCCGCTGCGCATCGGCATCGGCATTCACCTCGGCACCGTGATCGTCGGTGAGATGGGCTTCGCGCGCGCGACCTCGTTCACCGCGATCGGCGATGCGGTCAACACGGCGAGCCGCCTCGAGACCGAGACGAAGACCTTCAAGTGTCAGCTCGTGGTCTCCGAGGAGCTCGCGAAACGCGCGGGCGTCGACCTCTCGGCCCATCCGCTGCACCAGCTCACGGTGCGCGGCCGCACCCAGCCGATCGCGGTGCGCGCCATCGAGCGGGCGCTCGACCTTCCGGAGATCAAGATCGGCGGTGCCGGCGCATTGGCCCGGCGCAAGCGACGGAGCGAGCAAAGCGCCAAGGCGACCAGCTAGGCTCAAGGGGCATCGTCACGCGCGAAGCCGGCGCTCGGTCGTGCGTCGGGCAAGCGTGCGTAGCCGAGAAGCGCGACGCCGACGACCAGCGCGAGAAACCCGAACAATGCGCGATAGGCAAGCAGCGGCGCCGCCTCCCCCTCCGCCGGCACCGCGCCGACGATCAGCCCGGTGATCGATTGCAATACCGCCGGCCCGCCCATGAACGCGATGGCCATGAGCGCCATGCCCCGCCCGGCAAGGCGATGCGGGAAGAGCGCGCGCGCCTGGCCTGCGAGCACGATGTTGAACGAGCCGCAGGCGCCGATCACCGCGAACAGCGCTATGGCCTGCCAGGTGGCAAGTGCAGGCGCGCAGGCGAGCACCACGAGCGCCACGAGCACCGTGCCGGCGCAGCCGAGGACGACGCCCTTGCGCGTGTCGAGCCGCTGCTCGATGGGCCCGAGGATCAGGTTGGCGACGATCAGCGTGACGGCCATGATGAGCAGCCCGTTGCCGGCCTCGACCGCGTCGAGCCCGTGCGCGTCGATGAGATAGGGCCCGCCCCAGAGCCCGAGCACGGTGATCACCACCGGATAGGAGGCAAGGCCCATGCCGAGAAGGCGCGGAATTCCGGGCGTCGCCAAGGCCGCGCGCACGCCGCGCAGGCTCTCGCGCACCGTCTCGGGCGTGCGCACCAGGTCGGCGCGGTCTGCCGGGGTATCGCGCACGAAGGTGAAGATCGCGAGCGCGCCGAGGGCCGTGAGCCCGGCCGCGCCATAGAAGGCGACGCGCCAGCCCATGCTCTCGGTGACCATGGCGAGCGGCGTCGTGGAGAGCAGGCTGCCCGCGCCGCCGATCGCGATCATGCGCCCCATCCAGGTGGCGAAGCTCGCGGGCTCCGCCCAACGGCCGAAGAGTAAAGAGCGCGCCCATGAGCACGCCTGAGACGCCGATGCCGAGGAACACGCGTCCCGCGAGCAGCATCCCGAAGCCGTCCGCGGCGCCGAACAGCAGCGCGCCGAGGATCGCGACACTCAGCACGAGCGGCACGACACGGCGCGCGCCGAACCGGTCGAACAGCATGCCGACGGGGATCTGCGCCGCGCCGAAGGTGAGAAAGAATGCGCCGGTGAGGAGACCGAGCGCTTCCGGCGACAAGTCGAAGACGCGCGCAAGGTCTTTCGCGATCACGGCGTTCGAGCCGCGATAGAACTGGCTCATCACGAACACGGCGCCGAAGCAGGCGACGATCGCGACGAGCGGCCCGAGGTGACGTGCGTGTGACATGGCGGGGCGCTCTCCAACCGGGGCGTCGGCGTAACAGGACGGTCTCTCGGCTGTCAACGAACGGTAAGCGCTTCACGAATCGGCGCTGGGTCTGCAATATGCGGCGATTGTGGGTTTGCCGAGTCGGCGCGATTGGCGACGATCCGAAGGGGGCGGAGCGTGTTGCGGGGCAGACGATTAGCGGCGATGATCGGCGCGGTCCTCTTTGCGGCCGTGCTTTCGACATCCGACCGCGCGCACGCGTCGTTCGACGACGGGGTGCGCGCCTATCTCGATGAGGACTATGCGACCGCCCTCGACGTCTGGCGGCCGCTCGCCGAGGCGGGGCTCGCCGCCGCGCAGTTCGGCATGGGCCTCGCCTATGAAAACGGCCGGGGTGTGCTGCGCAACGAGGCGGTCGCGGCGGGCTGGTATCGGCAAGCCGCCGAGCAGGGCTTGGCCGACGCCCAGTTCAATCTGGGCAACCTCTATTTGAACGGCAAAGGGGTCGAGCGCGACGCGAGCGAGGCGGTGCAGTGGTTCAAGCGCGCGGCCGAGCAAGGCATGCCGCATGCGCAAGTCAATCTCGGCTTCTCCTATGAGATTGGCTCGGGCATCGAGAAGGACGTGACCACCGCGGTGTTCTGGTACCGCAAAGCGGCACTGCAAGATTTCGGGCAGGCGCAATTCTATCTCGGCGCCGCCTACGAGCGCGGCGTCGGCGTGACCAAGAACCTCTCGCTCGCGGCGGCCTGGTATCGCCGGGCGGCCGACCGGGGCGTGACGCTGGCGCAAGAGCGGCTCGTCTCGCTGCTCGCGGAAGGCGTCGTACCGGCCGAGCCCGGCACCCCCGGCAGCGTCAAGTTCGCCGAGACCGAGAGCGAGCTCGCCGACGTCAGCCCGTCGAGCGGCGAGGCGGCGGCCTCGACCGCGGAGGCCGATACCACCGCGACCACGGCACAAGACACGGCCACCCCCGCCGCGGACGCGGGTGAGGCGCCGGTGCAAACGGCCTCGGCCGATGGCGCGGTCGGCACATCCGCCGCCCCGCGTGCCGACAGCGTGCTGAGTGGGCATCGCGTGCGGCTCGCGGCCTATCGTGAGCAAGCCAATGCCGAGCGAGGCTGGAAGCTCCTGCACGACAAGCACAGCGACCTCCTCGGCACGCTCGACCACACGGTCGCGCGGGTCGACCTTGGTGCGGAAAAGGGCGTGTTCTATCGCCTCGAGGCCGGCCCCCTCGATTCGGCGGATCGGGCGCGCGCGATCTGCGACGAAATCAAGCGGCGGGGCGATTCCTGCCTGCCCCTGAAGCCCTGAGCGGAGCGGGCGCGAGGCGCAAGCCATGTCAGCTCCGGCGGTGCCCGCGGATGGCGCATCCGGCAGCTTGAACCGGCGCGAGCGCGCCGATCACCTGTTGCTGAGCCTCGCCGGCCGTTGGGACATGGCGAGCGCACAGCGCTTCGAGGCGGAACTCCGCCATCTCGCGCCGCCCCGCGGTCATGCCGTCACGCTCGACCTCGACCAGGTGGAGAGCCTCGACACCGCGGGCGCGTGGCTCCTCTGCCGGTTGGCGGCCCGGCTCCGCGGCGAAGGCGTCGCCGTCACCTTTGAAAACGCCAAGCCAAGCCAGCGCGAGCTGATCGCGCGCCTCGAGAGCCTGGCGCACCACTGCGCCATCGAGCCGCCACCGGTGAACCCGATCGTCGCAGTCGCCGAGCATGTCGGCGAGGCGACGGTGGCGATCGCCGACGAGGTGCGCGAGAGCATCGCCTTTTTCGGCCTCACGATGGTCAGCCTCGGCCGAATCGCCTTGCACCCACGGCGGGCACGCGTCTCCGCGATCATCTGGCATGTCGAGCAATCCGGGCTCAATGCGATCCCGATCGTGGCGCTGATCTCGTTTTTGATCGGCATCGTCATCGCCTATCAGGGGGTGATCCAGCTGCGCCAGTTCGGCGCGGAAATCTTCGTGGTGGATCTCGTCGCCGTCTCCGTGCTGCGTGAGCTTGGCATCATGCTGACCGCGATCATCGTGGCGGGTCGTTCGGGCAGCGCCTACACCGCACAGATCGGCGCGATGAAAATCAACGAGGAGGTCGACGCGATGCGCACCCTCGGCCTCGACCCGATGCAGATCCTCGTGGTGCCCCGGTTCATCGCGCTTGCGATCACGCTGCCGCTCCTCGGGTTCCTCGCCGATGTCATGGGCCTGCTCGGCGGGGGCGTCATGGCGAGCGTCAGCCTCGGCATCTCGCCCGGTCAATATCTCGAGCGCTTGGACGATGCGGTCCTGCCCTGGACCCTCGGCGTCGGGCTGATCAAGGCGCCGGTCTTCGCCGCCGTCATCGCGCTCACGGGCTGCTACATGGGCATGAAGGTGACCGGCAGCGCGGAGAGCGTCGGGCGCTACACGACGCGCGCGGTCGTCCACGCGATCTTCATGGTGATCGTGATCGACGCCCTCTTCTCCATCTTCTTCGCCTATTTGGGGATTTGAGATGGCGCATCCGGGCTCGGATGACATCGCCATCCGCGCACGCGGCGTGACCGTCGCCTTTGGCGCGCAGAACGTGCTCGAAAACCTCGACCTCGACGTCCAGCGCGGCGAGATCCTCGGGTTCGTCGGCCCATCGGGCGCCGGAAAATCGGTGCTCTTGCGCACGATCGTCGGGCTTGTCAAGCGCACGCGCGGCGCCGTCGAGGTGCTCGGCCAAAATGTGGGCACGCTCCGCGAGGCGGAGCGACGCCGGCTTGAGCAGCGCTGGGGCATTCTGTTTCAGAACGGCGCGCTCTTCAGCTCGCTCACGGTGGGCCAGAATGTCGAGCTGCCGATGCGCGAGCACACCACGCTGCCGCTCGACGTGATCGACGAGCTCTGCGCGATCAAGCTCGGGCTCGTCGGGCTGCCGCTCGATACCGCCACAAAATATCCGTCGGAGCTTTCGGGCGGCATGCGCAAACGCGCCGCCCTCGCCCGCGCGCTTGCGCTCGATCCAGAGATCCTGTTTCTCGACGAGCCGACCGCCGGCCTCGACCCGATCGGCGCGGCCGCGTTCGACAACCTGATCAGGAGCCTGCACGACAACCTTGCGCTCACCGTGTTCATGGTGACCCACGATCTCGACAGCCTGCACGCGATTTGCGACCGCATCGCGGTGCTCGGTGAGCGCCGTGTTATCGTTGTCGGCGCGATGGACGAGCTCTTGCGCAACGATCATCCCTGGATCAAGGACTATTTCCACGGGCCACGCGGCCGCGCCGCTCAACCGCGCGGCACCGGCTGACCCATGGAAACGCGCACCAACCATCTGTTCGTCGGCGGGTTCGTGCTCCTGCTCGTGGCCGCGCTCGTCGGCTTCATCATCTGGACGGTCAAGAGCGACATCGAAGCCACCTCGACCAAGTTCTACTACACCTACTTCACGGGCTCGGTCTCCGGCTTGAGCACGGCAAGCGAGGTGCGCTATCGCGGCATCCCGATCGGCACCGTGACCGACATCCGGATCGACCCGAGCGATGTCGAGCGGGTGCGGGTGACGCTGGAGATCGCAGCCGAAACGCCGATCAAGACCGATTCGGTCGCGGCCATCGAGTTTCAGGGCATCACCGGGGTCTCCTTCGTGCAGATTAGCGGCGGCAGCAACGCCGCGCCGGATCTCGTCGCGTCGGACGGCGAGGAAATTCCGGTGCTGGCATCGCGGCGGAGCGCGCTCGAGGAGCTGTTCGCAAGCACGCCCGAGCTGATCGAGAACGCGGTCGGCCTGGTGAGCGACGTGTCGGCGCTCTTTGGCGAAGAAAATCAGACGGCGATCGCGAACACGCTCGCCCATCTCGAAATCCTCACGGGGACGCTCGCGGCGAACTCGGGAAACATCGACCTGATGATCGCGGATGCCTCGGCGGTCGCCGAGGAGCTCAGCGGCGCCGCCGCGGAGATCCGCGCCTTCACCGAGGGCACGCGCGGCGACATCCAAGGCTTGGCCGGCGACGCGCGGGGACTGATCCAGGCCACGCGGCGCAATCTCGACACGCTGTCGCAAGACCTCGGCCTTTTGATCGCCGACATCCGTGGCACCGCGGATTCGCTCACCCGGACGAGCGATGAGATCGGCGGCCTCGTCGCCGAGACGCGTGAGCCGTTCCGGGATTTCTCGAACGACGGACTTTATGACCTGACGCGCCTCGTCGCCGAGATGCGCACGCTGGTGGCAAGCCTGTCGCGGGTCTCGGATCAGCTCGAGAGCGACGCGCCTGGCTTTTTGTTCGGAACCGACGAAGAGGGATTCGAGGCGCAATGACCGACTTGCCGATCCGGCCCCTCACCCGTCGCCAGGCCTTTCGTGGCATGGCGGCGCTCGCGGTGCTTCCCGCCGCCGCGGGCTGCACGCTCGTCGACCTGGGCCGGGAGGAAGCGCCCCAGCTCTTCGTGCTCACCCCGAAGAGCACGTTTCGGGAGGACCTGCCGGAGATCACCCATCAGCTGGTCATCGAAGTGCCGGTCGCCTCGGAAGGCTTGGACACGCACCGCATCGCGCTGCGCCGCACGCCGCTCACGCTCGACTATTTCGCCGGTGCGCGCTGGACCGAGCGGGCGCCGCGCCTGGTGCAGACGCTGTTGGTGGAATCCTTCGAAAACACGCGGCGCATCGTCTCGGTCGCGCGCGACGGCACGGATCTGCGGGCCGACTACCACCTCAAAACCGAGCTGCGCGAATTTCAGGCGGAATATACCGGCGACGGCCCACCGACTGCGCGCGTGCGCCTCAATGCCAAGCTCGTAGCATCGCGGCGACGCAACATCATCGCCTCGCGCACCAGCGAGACACGCCTTCGCGCCACCTCGAGCGCGATGGAACCGGTGATCGCGAGCTTCGATGCCGCGCTTGGACGGGTGATGCGCGAACTCGTGGAATGGACGCTCTTCACCATCGCGCAAACGCCGGACCCGCGCGCGGCGGCGCCGGCGCCCGGCCCGCTCGATCGCTACTCGTCGTAGCGCACGAGCGAGGTCACCGGGAGGTCCAGGCGCGCGCGCCCGCCGAGGAACGTCAGCTCGATGATGAAGGCGGCGCCGATCACCTCGGCACCGACCCGGCGGAGCAGCGCCTCGGCCGCCGCCGCCGTGCCGCCGGTCGCGAGGAGATCATCCAGCAGCACGACGCGCTGGCCCGGCGTGATGGCATCGGCCTGCACCTCGACACGATCGGTGCCATATTCCAGCGCATATTCGTGACCGATGGTGTCACCCGGAAGCTTGCCCCGCTTGCGCACCATGAGGAAGCCGCAGCCGAGCTTGTAGGCGAGCGGCGCCGCGACCAGAAAGCCGCGCGACTCGATCCCGGCGAGCACGTCGGGCTCGTCCCGCTCGACGATGTGGGCCAGGCGATCGATCGTCTCCGCCCACGCGCCGGCATCGGCCAGCAAGGTCGACAGATCGTAGAACAAGATCCCCGGCTTCGGGAAATCCGGGATTTGCCGGATGTGATCCCGCAGATCGAGATCGCGCAGCGCGATCCGCGCCTCGCGGCCGTCGGCCTCAAATTCCAGCACGTCGGCGCCTCCTCGGGCGACTACGAACCGTGTTGCTTGATGTAGGCGATGACGTTGACGCGGTCCTTCTCCTTCTTCAGGCCTTTGAAGGCCATCTTGTTCTTCGGGATATAGCCCTTCGGATCGGCGAGGTACTCCCCGAGCGTCTCGTCGGTCCACACGATCGCCGCTTCCTTCATGGCCTTCGAATATTTCTTGAAGCCGTCGGCCATGCCGGATTCGCGCCCCATCACACCATAGAGGTTCGGCCCAATCTTGTGCTTGCCGCCCTCTTCAACGGTGTGGCAGGCCTTGCATTTCTTGAAGACCTTCTTGCCGGCATCGGCATCACCGTCGCCGGCCAAGGCGGCGCCACCCGCCATCATCAAGCTTGCCGCGAGAACCGTCGCGACCAGGTTTCGTCCGCGCATCTATAACCTCCATGAGCACGTTGTCGCCGCAGGATAGGGTGGCTGCGGGCGCCGTTCAAGCCGGCCGGCATGCCACCCTGGAAAGGAGATCGGCCCCGGGGGCGCCCCCGGGGCCGATATGCGACACTGTCGGAGACCGGGTTAATTCACCCGATAGGCTTCATCAAGATAGAACCGACTATCCTGCTCCTCCACAGCGATGTGGCAGTCGATGCAAAAGCCCACCTTGCTCGAGCCCTCGCCACCGGTGGCGCCCAGGACCTTGCCGTTGGGTAGGATCAACGTATAGCGCCAATCCTGGCTTTCCGCATTGAATCCCGCCGCCATCTTCTCCATCAGGAACAGCGGGCCGGGGCTTACCTTGCCGTTCTTGATCCCGAAACTGTCTTTCGCGAGCACGGTGCCCTCGGGCGCCGGTCCGGCCTGTTCGTAAAGGCCATAATTCGACCCGCGCGCGTTCGCGTAGTTGTTGACGTACCGGCCGCCATGCGTGTCCGAGACATAGGGCTGCGTCGCGTAGTTCTTCCAGCTCGTGTAGACCGCAGCGGCTGCGTTCCCGGATTTCTCGTAGCCCGCCTTCAACGTCGCCTGGATGCAAGCATAGGCAGCCTTGGCCTCCGCCGCCGTCAGCTCAGCCGCTGCGCCCGCTGCGCAGGGATTGCAAGGGTTGCAGGGGTTGCAAGGGTTGCAGGGGTTGCACGGATTGCAGGGATTGCAGGGATTGCAGGGATTGCAGGGATTGCAGGGATTGCAGGGATTGCAGGGATTGCACGGATTGCAGGGATTGCTCGCCGATGCCAACCGTGGAACGACGCAATCGGACCCGCCTCCTGCCCCAGCTGCGCAGGGATTGCACGGGTTACACGGATTGCACGGGTTGCACGGATTGCAGGGATTACACGGATTGCAGGGATTACACGGATTGCAGGGATTACACGGATTGCAGGGGTTGCACGGATTACACGGACTGCAGGGACTACACGGACTGCAGGGACTACACGGACTACAGGGATTGCACGGGTTGCAGGGATTGCACGCGTTGTGCGACGCGGCGAGCTGGAATGTCCCATTCTGGGCGTGCGGAATGGCGGTTGGATTGTCGCCTTTCGGCTTGCTCGTCGCAGCCGTGCCGCCAGCGGCTACCGCGACGCTCACGCCGATCACGACGGTCACCACCGTCCCCGAGATTAATTTGTTCTTGAGCGGCATCATGAAGCTCCCTTTGGGTAAGCACTCTCCTGATGGGGATTGTTGGGGCCGCCTGGCAAGAGGGCAACGCTCTTTGCCTCAAATTGTTGTGACTTCGCGTGCGAATGGGGTTCCGCTAGCGTTCGGTCGATGATCGCAGCACGGCTCATTCGGGCGCTCGCGGCCGCAGCGCTGATTGCCCTGGCGGACCCCTGGAGCGCGGCCGCCGTTGCCGGTGGCGCCGAGCTCGCCCCGCCAATGACCGTGGACATCCCGGCCGGCGCGTTCGTGAACGGCTCCGACGCCGATGAGCGCGAGCGCGGCTACCGGCTCGACGAGACCGCCTATGGCCACAGCCGCACCCGGACCGGTCGATGGTACGCCCGCGAGCGCCCGAGAGGCCGCGCGACGCTGCCCGCCTACGCGATCATGGTGACGCCCGTGACCAACCGGGCGTACCAGGCCTTCGTCGAGGAGACCGGTCATCCTGCACCGGATGTCGATGCCGAGACCTGGCGCGGCTATCGGCTCGTTCACCCTTACGCGCGCACGCGCCGCCACGCCTGGGCCGACGGTCGGCCGCCGGCGGGACGCGCGGATCATCCGGTCGTGCTGGTCTCTCATGCCGACGCCGAGGCCTATGCCCGCTGGCTCTCTTCCCGGACCGGCCGCCGCTGGCGCCTGCCCACCGAGCTCGAGTGGGAAAAGGCGGCGCGCGGCACCGACGGGCGGGCTTTCCCGTGGGGCGATACCTTCGAGCCGACGCTGCTCAACAGCCACGACCGCGGCCCCTTCGATACCCTACCGGTCGGCAGCTTTCCCGCCGGGGAAAGCCCCTTCGGCGTCCGCGACATGGCGGGCCAGGTGTTCGAATGGACCGCCTCGCCGGGCAACCCCGGACGCTTCGTCGTGAAGGGTGGCTCGTGGGACGACAAAGGCTGCGGGGTTTGCCGTAGCGCGGCGCGCCATGCCCGCCCGGCCGAGATCAAGCACATTCTCATTGGGTTCCGCCTGGTCCGGGAGGTGCGCTAAACCCTGGTCCACCGGAGCGTGTCGCTCTATCTTTCGGGAGATCCGTACCCAGACTAGAGGAGGTCGCCGTGGCCCAAGCTGGCGCCCGCGTCGCGGAGCGGAGAGAGGAAGCCCGCCAGCTCGATCTGGCAACCCAGCCGCCCAAACGGCTGCGCATGATGCTCGCGGCGGGCGAGGATATCCTCGAGATCCACCGCGTGCTCGGCAAGACCGACAGCAACGTGGTGGGCGAGATTCTGCGCAACCAAGGCACCTTTTACGAGTGGGACCATTACCCGAAGGGCGACGTCTACGACTGGGGGAGCCACGCCCAATATTTTTACCACGCCCATCCGGGGGGTCTGCGCGACCGGGAGCATGGCCATTTCCACACCTTCGTGCGCGCCAAGGGCATGCCGCGCGGCATGCGGCCCAAGAAGCACAGCGACACCTCGCAGTGGCCGAAGGGCGATGATGCCCTCACCCACATCGTCGGCATCTCGATGGACGAAAAGGGCTTGCCCCTCCGTCTTTTCACCACCAACCGCTGGGTCACGGGCGAAACCTGGTACAAGGCGAGCGATGTGTGCAGCGTGATCGAGCGCTTCGTGATCGATCACGCGCAGCCCTCCTGGCCGACCAATCGGTGGGTCAGTGGCATGGTGCGGCTGTTTTGGCCGCAAATCATCATGCTCTTGAAGGCGCGCGACACGGTGATCGCGGATTGGCAAGCCGGCAGTCCCGACCAGGACGTGCTGGAGGACCGCGCGCTCGAGGTCACCTCCCAAGCCGAGGTATCGGTCGACGCGCAGATCGCCGCCGTGCGCGCGGCGATCGAGCAGCGCGACGCCAAAGCGAGCTAGCGCAGGTCCGCGCCGAGGCCGGCAAGAAAAAACCGCCCCGAGCATCGGGGCGGTTTTCGTTTCGAGCCGGGCGACCCAGTGGATCGCCCGGTTCGACTGTGACCCTCAGCTTACCCGGCCGCGCAAGGATTGCACGGATTGCAAGGATTGCACGGGTTACACGGATTGCAGGGGTTACACGGATTGCACGGATTGCAGGGATTGCAAGCGGCAATCTGGAAGGGCTTGTTGTCAGCCGAGACCGCAGTCGGGGCCAGGGCCGCGCCGGCGGCCATCGTGACAACGGTAACGGCAACAACAGTTTCCTTGATCATGACAATCTCCTCATAAGGTCGACCGAGTGCTTGTGGGCCGCTCGGCGGCGGCCGTTGCCGCTCAGATAATGGTGGAACCCGCATCCCGAAAAAAGGGCTTTTCCCCCCGCCATCGCGAGAATGTGATCGGTCTTGATCGGGGCTATCCTATTGAGACCGCTCGTTCCACAGCCGCTCGGGCGAGCGGAAGGACCTCCTCCTCAAACCACGGGTGCCGTCGAAACCAGGGGGTGTTGCGCGGCGAGGGGTGGGGCAGCGGGAGGTGCTCCGGCAAATAGGACGCGGCCCGGCGCACCGCGTCTGTCAGCGAGCGCGGCCGCCGGCCGGGCAAATAGCCAGCGAGCGCGTGACGACCGATCAGCACCCTGAGCCGGAGCGCCGGCATCGCCGCCAACAGGCGTGCGTGCCAGAGGGGTGCGCATTCCTTCCGCGGCGGCAGATCCCCGCCCGTGCCCCGGCCGGGATAGCAGAACCCCATCGGCAAGAGCGCGACCCGCTCCGAGTAGAACACCGCTCGGTCGATGCCGAGCCACGCGCGCAGGCGATCGCCCGATGGGTCGTCGAAGGGCACGCCACTCTCATGCACCCGGCGCGCCGGCGCTTGGCCGATGATGAGAACGCGCGCGCCGGGCGCGACCTGCACGATGGGCCGCGGCCCGAGCGGAAGCGCGTGCGCGCAAACGGTGCACGCGCGGACATCGCTTAACAGAGCGGCAAGACCCGTTGATCCACACTCAACCGGCGCCACGGCTCACCACCCGAGTGTGCTAGCATCGGGGTGAGCGGTGGCGCTGCAACTGGTGTTCAACGACATTCGGACATTGCCATGGGGTCCCCCGACTACGCCGCCCTGACGCACGCCGCCCATCGACTGGCCGTCGAGGCCGGCCGCGCGATCATGCGCCTCTACCGAACCGACGTCGACATGCGCGTCAAGGATGATGCCTCGCCCGTCACGGAAGCCGACGAAATCGCCGACCGCACGATCGTCGCGGGCCTGCGCGCGGCAAGCCCGGATATCTTGGTCGTCTCGGAGGAAAGCGTGGCCACCCTGAACGGCGACGCCACCGGCGCGCCGCGCTTTTGGCTCGTCGATCCGCTCGACGGCACCAAGGAGTTCCTGCGCCACACCGGTGAGTTCACTGTCAATATTGCGCTCATCGAAGACCGCCGGCCCGTGCTCGGCGTGCTACACGTGCCGGCACGCGACGAGACTTACCTGGCGGATCCCGTCGAGGGCGCCCGCGTCGTGGTCGACGGCGGCGCGCCTGCGCCCATTCGCGCGCGCCCCGTGCCGGCAGAGGGCGTGATCGCGGTGGCAAGCCGCTCGCATCGCGACCCGGAAACCGATGCTTTCATCGCGGCGAACGGGGTCAGCGACGTCACCAGCGCCGGCAGCGCGCTCAAGTTCGGCCTGGTCGCGCGTGGCGCGGCCGACCTCTATCCGCGCTTCGGACGCACCATGGAATGGGACACGGCCGCCGGACACGCGATCCTCTCCGCGGCGGGCGGCAGTGTGCGGTGCCTCGACGGCAGCGATCTCCTTTATGGCAAGGCGGATTTCGCGAACCCATCCTTCATCGCCCGCGGCGCGACCTAGCTGACCGACGCTCATGACCGCGCCCGCCTGCCTCCCCGCGACCGAGCGCGCGATCGCGACTGCTGCCGAGGCGATTCGGGCCGGCCAGCTGATCGGCTTCCCGACCGATACGGTCTACGGCCTCGGCGCCGACGCGACGAATGATGACGCGGTGTTGCGCGTGTTCGCCGCCAAGGGCCGACCGCCCGACAAACCGCTGATCGTGCTGATCGCCTCGCTCGCAGAGGCAGAGATCTACGCCGATCTCGCGCCGGAGGTGCGCCGGGCGGCAGCGGCCTTGTGGCCCGGCCCGCTCACCCTCGTTCTGCCGCGCCGCGCGACGAGCCCCTTGTCGGCCCACGTCAATCCGGCCGGCGACACGATCGCGCTCCGGGTTCCGGCGAACGCGATCACGCGCCGCCTGATCGCGGCCGCCGCCCGGCCGCTCACGGCGCCGAGCGCGAACCCGAGCGGCGCGCCCCCGCCGACCACGGCCGACGCGGTGGCGCGGACCCTCGGCTCGGCCCTCGCGCTCGTCATCGATGGCGGCCCCGCCCCGTCGCCGGTGGCCTCAACGGTGATCGATCTCTCGGGAGCCCGACCGCGGCTGCTCCGCGAGGGCGCTCACCCGCGCGAGACCCTCGAGCGCTATCTCGGGCCGATCGAAGCGGCGGGATAGGGGGCTGCTGGTTTCGGCGGCGCGATCGGGGTTAGAATGCACGCCGCATACGGCATTTCAGCAGGCGCATTGGATATGACGAAGATCCTGGTAATCGAGGACGAGGCGCCGATCCGTGAGAAGATCGAAACGGTGCTGCGTCTCGAAGGCTACGACGTGGCCGGCGCGGACGATGGGCGGAGCGGCGTTCAAGCGGCCCAAGCCGACGTGCCCGACCTGATCATCTGCGACGTTCTGATGCCGGAGCTGAACGGCTATGGCACGCTCGAGGCGATCCGGGCTGATCAGCGCACGGCGCCGGTTCCGGTGATTTTCCTCACCGCCGCCGCGAGCCGCGCCGACATGCGCCGTGGCATGGAGCTCGGCGCCGACGACTACATCACTAAACCCTATACGGTGGATGAGTTGTTGACCGCAGTGCGCACGCGGCTCGACCGGCAGGATGTGATCCGGCAAAGCGGCGGGCCCGCGAGCTGACTCGCTTGCCGTTTCCGCTGCGTGACGGCCGTGCCACGGGCGCCCTGCGCGCGCACGCGCTGACGCGCCTCGCGCTGGGCGCGCTGCTGCTGCTCGCCGCCTGCGCACCCATGAGCCAGGAGCGCGGCCCGCTCGTCGGCGAGCCGCGTCTCGCGGCCGACCACGCAGTGATGGCCGATGGCGCGCGGCTGCCGCTGCGCCTGTGGCTTCCGGCGGAGAGGCCGCCAGACGCGCTGATCGTCGCGCTGCACGGCTTCAACGACTACAGCAACGCGTTTGACGGGCCGGCCTCCTTCTGGGCCGACCACGGGATCGCCACGCTCGCCTACGACCAGCGTGGCTTCGGCGCGACGGCGCGGGCCGGCATCTGGCCGGGCACGGCCGCGCTGGTCTCGGACCTCGAGGACGTCGTCGCGCTCGCCCGGCGGCGCTTTCCCGATCAGCCGCTTTACCTCCTCGGTGAGAGCATGGGCGGCGCGGTGCTGCTCGCCGCCGCAGGAACCGGCGCACTCGCGGTCGACGGGATGGTCCTGGTTGCGCCCGCGGTGCGGGGGCGCGCGACGATGAACCCGCTCTATCGCGGCGCGCTGTGGGTCACCGCCCACCTCTTCCCCTGGATGGAGGCGACCGGCGAGGGACTGGGCATCGTCGCCAGCGACAATGTCGAGATGATCCGCGGCCTCCAGAATGATCCGCTGGTGATCAAGAGCACGCGGTTCGACGCGGTGTGGGGCTTGGTCAACCTCATGGATGCCGCGCTCGAGGGCGCCGCCGGCACCCGCCCGCCGCTCCTGCTGACCTATGGCGCGCACGATGAGCTGATCCCGCGGGAGCCGACCGCCGCCCTGGTCGCACGCCTCGGCGATCGTGCTCGCATCGCCGTCTATGAGGCGGGCTACCACATGCTGCTCCGCGATCTCAACGCGGCGACACCGCTGTCGGATATCGCCGGGTGGGTGCGCGCGCCGCACGCGCCCCTGACCTCGAACGCGGAAGCAACGGCAGACTCCTTTTTCCGCGCACCCGCGGATCATGTGCTTGCCGAAGGCCAGACGCCGTAGCTCCCTGCTGTGGCGACCGTCAGCGCCAGGACCGTCCGCACGACGATCCTCTGCAACGGAGCCACAACGCTGGCATGACCCAATGGGCCGGCATCTGTCGTCAGCATGAAGGGATTTGAAACGGCAGGAGCCGGCAGCACGGCCGGCGGCGGCTGACTACGCTTGTCTCGCCTCGAGCCAAGCGCGGAAACCGTCGGCCGGGACGGGCCGGCTGATGAAGTAGCCTTGCCCGGCGTGGCACCCCATATCGGCGAGCATTTGCATCGCCTCGGCCGTCTCGATGCCTTCGGCGACCACCTGCTTGCCGAGGCTGCTGCCCAGATCGACGACGGAGCGGACGATCGCGACATCCTCGGGGTTCGACTCCATCGCCATCACGAACGACCGATCGATCTTGATCTCGGTCGCCGGAAGACGCCGCAGGTAGGCGAGCGACGAGTAACCGGTGCCAAAGTCGTCGATCGCGATTCCGACTCCGAGTTCGGCGAGCGTCGTCACGACCTGCATGGCGCGCTCCGCGTCGATCATGATCGCGCCTTCGGTGATCTCCAGCACGAGCGCCTCGGGCGGCAAGGCGTGGGCCTCGAGCAGCGCGCCGATCCGATTGGGCAGACCGCCATCATGGAGGGTGCGCGCAGAGAGGTTCACTGACACGTTGCAGGCCCGCCCTTCGGTGCGCCAGCCGCTCGCCCATGCGAGCGCCATGTCGAGCACCTCGTGCGTGAGATGGTCGATGACCCGCGTGTTCTCGATCACGGGGATGAATTTGTCCGGGAAGATCAGCCCGTCGGTGGGATGTTGCCAGCGCACCAGGGCCTCGCCGCCGATCACCTCGCCGGTCGCGAGCGCGACCTTCGGCTGGTAGTGCATGACGAGCTCTTTGCGCTCGATCGCTTCGCGAAGATCGCCCGCTAGAACCAGACGCCCGGAGGATTTGCTCCCCTCGGCGTCGACGTCGGGCGTGACGCAACCGCCGCCCGCGCGCTTGGCCAGCCCCATCGCGCGATCCGCCTGCTGCATCACCGCGTGATCGTCCGGACCGTGGTCGGGGTACATGGCGATGCCGACGCTCACGCCCATTAGGAGCCGGTGGCCGCGCACGTAGAAGGGGCGCTCGACCGCCTCGATCACCTTGCCGGCGACAACCTGTGCGCCCGCGAGCGAGTGGGTGGTCGGCAGCATGACGGCGAACTCGTCGGCACCGAAGCGCGCCGCAATGTCAGATTCGCGAAGCGTGCGGCACACGCGCTGCGAGACCTCCTTGAGCAGGTCGTCGCCGGCGTCATGGCCGAGCGTGTTGTTGATCTCGCGGAAGCGGTTGAAGTTGAGCAGCATGACCGAGAGCGGCCGGTGCTCGCGCCGCGCCAACGCGATGAAATCGGCGAGCTGCTGCTGAAAATATTTGCGGTTGGGAAGACCCGTGAGCGGGTCGAAATAGTGGGCGCTGTCGGCCCCCTCGGGCGGTTTGACGTCGCTCACGAGCGGCGGCTCGGCGCGGCGGTCTTCCGCCAGAGCCTCTTCCAGCTTCTTGAGCTGAGCGCGCTGCTGCTCCATCACGCCGTCGGCCTCGATGGTTCCCGTTGCGCGAGATCTTCCTCGCAGGTGGCCGCCCAGACGCCCGGACAATTCGCCGCGCTGGGCCGCCGCTTTCCTAGGTAGAGTAGAAACGCTAAATCCGCGTTAAGCCCCAGTCTCTTGGCCGGCGGGGCTCGGGCCAAACCGCCGCCCCGCATATGGTTTGCTCAGGCCAGGTTTTTCCGAAAAATCATTAATTGACGCGGGGTCCGCGCGGCTTCGGCGGACGATCGGTCCCAAGCCCCGTGGCCGATCTCGGAGACGGGCGCTATTGCACCACGCTCAGGCTCGCCTCGCCCTCGACCTCGACCCGGTTTCGCCCGTTCGCCTTGGCCCGGTAGAGCGCCGCATCCGCACGCTGAATGAGCGCGCTGAGCGGCTCGCCGGAACGATAGCGCGCGACACCGATCGAGAGGGTGACCGTGCCAAAAATTTCGCCCGATTCGCGGTTAACGATTTGATGATTGGCCAGCGTGCCGCGGATTTGGTCGGCCACCGTCGCCGCATTGTTGAGCGCCGTCTGCGGCAGAACGATCGCAAACTCCTCGCCACCATAGCGCGCCGAGGTATCGCGCCCCTTGAGACCGTCGCGCAGCGCGCGCGCAACCGTGCGCAGCACCTTGTCACCAACCGGGTGCCCGAAGGTGTCGTTAAACGCCTTGAAGTGGTCAATGTCGGCGATCAGCAGACACATCGGCTCACCGGTCTCATCCGACTCGCTGGCGGCCGCCCGCAGCCGCGCATCGAAGCATTTCCGGTTGGCGATGCCGGTCAGCGGATCGGTCATCGCCTCTTGACGCACTTCACGAAGATGTTCGCGTAACTCGTTTACTTGTTGCGATGATTGGGCGATCTCCGCTTCCAGCCGCTGGCTGCGCTGCACCATCTGATCGGTTTCGGTCACGATGCTGCGCACAAGGTCGCCGATTTCGTCGACACTGTGGCTTCCGGAGATTTGCTCGGAGACACCTTCGAGTGTGCGGCCGAAATCGTTGGCGTCCGACTGGGCGGCGTCGAAGAACTCCAGAACCTTGCTAACCGCGTCTTGGATCCTCTCGCTCGTCTTGTTGACCTCGTCGTTCTCGGTCTCGAACGAAAAGAAACGGCGATAGAGCTCCTGGCATTGCTCCTCGCTGAAGTCCGTGCCGCCCTCCACGATTCCGTCGACCGTCCGCTCGAGGTCAGGCCGAGCGCCTGTCTCGTAGGTGTACCAAATCGTGTAATTAACGGGGTTCGGCGCAATCTGGTGCTGCTGCATCGTGCGAATAGCCGCACGGGCGAAGTCCTTGGATTGCTCCAGCGTCTCTGGGTATTGCATCGATGCGCCAATGGGCAGTGATGTGAAGCCGGGCGCGATGCAGTCTATGCGGCGACCCTTAGCAAGCCCTTACCAGCATCGCAGACCGCTTCGTATCGGACGTTTCTAACCAACTGAATTATAACAAAATTTGACTTTTTTATTTGACCGGACAACTAGCCTTGGACCAGATCGACCGCCGCGGACCCTGTCTCCCATCGGCACCAAGTGACCGACATGCGGAGCGGGCCACCTTGGCGCGGGAGGGAGACGGCGGGCGACCGCGCCGAACCCGCGTGGGTCCCGCCCGCGCTTGCGCCCATCCGGGCTCCACGCCATCGTGTGCGACGAAACTCCGAACTGTGGCGTGTGGTCTGCAATGATCGGTCTCGGTTGCTCCTTGGCGCTAAGTGGATGGATGCCGCCGGTCCCCTCGCACGCGGGGGCGCCATGAGCGCAGATGTTCCGCACATCTTGGTGGTCGATGACGATCGACGCCTCCGCCAGCTCCTCCAGAAATATCTCATGGACCATGGCTTCCTCGTGAGCACGGCCGAAAACGCCGCCGAGGCCGAAGCCAAGCTCAAAAGCCTTACTTTCGACCTGATGACGGTGGATGTGATGATGCCGGGCGAGGACGGGATCAGTTTCACCAAGCGTGTCCGCGAGAGGGTCGGCGTTCCGGTGATCATGCTGACGGCCCGCGGGCACCGGGACGACCGCATCGCGGGGCTCGAGGTCGGTGCGGACGACTATCTCTCGAAGCCGTTCGATCCGCGCGAGCTGATGTTGCGCATCAAGAGCATCTTACGCCGAAGCGAAGCCGCGCGCGCCGAGACAACGGTCGCGCACTTCGGCCCGTTCACCTTCGATTCCGAGCGCATGGAGTTGCTGCGCGAGGGCGTACGAATCCCGCTGACCACGCGGGAAGCACAACTTCTTGAGGTATTCGCCCGCAATCCGGGCATCACCATCTCCCGCGAGCGCCTGTCGGAGCGAAGCGGCGCCGGCGCGCGCACGATCGATGTGCAAGTGACCCGGCTCCGCCGCAAGATCGAAGCCGACGCGCGCAACCCGAGGTTCCTGCAAACCGTGCGCGGCGAGGGCTACGTGCTTCTGACCCGCGAGTGGCGATGAGCGACATTTGTCAAGTGTGCAGCCGCGGCGCGCCCCGTCCTCTCGTCGAACAGCCGCCGCACCGATGGGTCCAGTGCGCAGGCTGCCGCTTCGCGTGGCTGTCGCCGATGCCCAGCATGGCGGAGGCTCACGCCGTCCAGGACACGGCGAGGGGCGATGCCTATATCGCGGGCTATCTCAGGAAGCTCGAAAGCAAGATGCGCCGCTCCCGGCGGCGCGCACGCGGGCTCAAGCGCCGAATGCGCGGCCCGCGGCTGCTCGATATCGGCTCGAACATCGGTTGCCTGGTGGGCGCCGGTGCCGCGCTGGGGCTCGATGCGACGGGCATCGAGATCAACCCGATACTCGTGGAGGAGGCCCGCCGGCTTTATCCGCATGGCCGGTTCGTCGTCGGCGCGTTCGAGGAGGTGGATTTCCCGACCGCCGCCTTCGACGGTGTCTATTGCTCCGAGGTGATCGAGCATGTCGTCGACAGCAACGACTTCCTCGCGCGAATGGCCGCCGTCATGTCGCCTGGAGCCGCGCTCTATCTCACAACACCGGCGCTCCGCGAATACACGGCGCGCGGGCAACCCGCGTCGTGGCGCAACTTCGGTGCGCCGGACCACAAGCTCTATTTCTCGCCCGCCAACATGCGCAGGATGCTGCGCAAACATGGTTTCGACGACGTGCGCATCGCCTTCAACTTCAGCCGCGGGCTAAAGCTTTTCGCACGCCGCCAACCGAACCCGACCTAGGCTGCGCCACGCAGCATCGCGACAGCCTCCGCGTGGAGGGCCGGGTCCCCGGCGGCGATGACCTTGCCGCTCTCGTCGATCGGACCGCCATCCCAGCCGGTCACGGCGCCGCCCGCGCCCTCGACGATCGGGATCAGCGCCTGAATGTCCCACGGGTTGAGACCCGCCTCGACCACGAGGTCGACGAACCCCATCGCGAGCATCGCGTACGCATAGCAATCGCCGCCGTAGCGCCGATAGCCGACGCGCGCCGCGAGCGCCTCGAACGCCGCCATATCGGCGGGATCGGTATACATCTCGGGCTCGGTGCAATAGAGGCACGCAGCATCGAGGGTGAGGCCGCGGCGGGTCACCAACCGGCGCTCGCCGAGAAAACTGCCGTCGGGGCAGCCGACGAACCGCTCTTTGGTAAATGGCTGGTTCATCACACCCACGACCGTGCGGCCGGTGTCGGAGAGGGCGATCAGCGTGCCCCACATCGGCATGCCGGCGATGAAGTTCTTCGTGCCGTCGATCGGATCGATCACCCAGGTGAAACGCGCATCCGGCCGCTCGTGACCGTGCTCTTCGCCGAGAATACCGTGATCGGGATAAGCCTCGACGATCAGCGCCCTGATCACCGCCTCCGCTTCGCGATCGGCGATGGTCACGGGGGAGAAGCGCGGATCGACCGCCTTGTCCTCGACATCGAGCGTCTGCCGGAAATACCGCTCGATCACGCCGCCCGAGGCATCGGCGAGGCGATGGGCCAAAGCGAGGAAATCACGCCACGGCGCCGCGTCGTCCGACGCGGCGCCTGCAGGTCGTTCGCTCTCGGGCATCGCGGCGCCTAGCGGTTCTTGACGAGACGTTCGGTGCTATCGCAGCCGAGGGTGTAGACGCCTAAGATCATTTCCCGGCACTCGTCGGCGGTTTTGCCGCGCTTGGGCTCGAATGTGCTCGACCAATTGACCACGCACCTCCGCGTGCCTTCCGGCGTGACCTTGATGCGCGCGACGTAGTTCTTCATCGGCACACCGTTGTCACGCTCGTCGATGATTTCGTACTCCTGGATGCGCCGCGCCGCATCGTAGCGCAGCAGCCGTTCGCGGAGGATCGAGCCATCCGGGAGGGTGAGGCTGCGGATGTAGCCGGCGTCGTCGAGCACGCTCTTTTTCACCGTGCCGCGCATGGTGGTCGTCAGGTTCGCCCAGCCGGCAACGATGCCGAACACCTTGTCCGCGGGCGCCGATATCTGTCTCACATGTCTCGCACGTGCCATGAAGCCTCTCCCTTATGTTTTACCGCTCAAGCGGTTTGTCGCGTTTTCACCTCGGCGTTCAAGCGCTCGACGGCGGGCAGCACCTCGTCGATCAACCGACGCGTCTGGGCCATGACATCCTCGTCATCGCCGCCGATCGGGCGCAAGATGAATTTCGAGACGCCCGCCTCCACGAACGCCTGGATTTGCGCCATCATGTCGTCCTTGTCGCCCACCACGATGCCGTCGCTCGGTTCCCGGTTGAAGCGCTCCTTGTAACCCTTCGTCGCGCGCCGCACCGGTGCGTCGATCCAGGAGCCGAAGCGAAAGTCGAAGCCGCCGCCATAGTGATCGTCGGCGATGTGCCGGCCCTCCTCCACCAGCGCGGCCTTGATGGCCTTGATCACAGGGGCGACCTCGGCCGGCGTCTCGAGCCCGGCCTGCCAACCAGTGCCAAGCCGCGCAGTGCGCCGGATCGCGGGCCGGGTGGCGCCGCCGATCCAAAGTGGCAAGTTCTCTTGCACCGGCTTCGGCGCGATTGAGGCGCCGCGATACTGAAAGTACACGCCGTCGAAATCGACCGACTCTTCGCGCCACAGCCGCGCGATCAACTCCAACGCTTCGTTGGTGCGGGCGCCGCGGCCCTTGGTGTCGCGCCCCGTGGCTGCCCAATCCGGCGCGCGAATGCTGCCGATGCCGAAGGCGGGCAGGAGACGCCCCTCGCTCAGCATGTCGATGGTCGCGCAGGCCTTCGCAAGGATGAGCGGGTCGCGCAGGCCGACGGAGGCCACGTTCATGCCGAACTTGAGCCGCTTGGTCGCGCCCGCAAGCGCGGCCATCGCGCTCATGCATTCAAGAATTGGCTCGTCGGAGACGAGGCGGTCCGTCTGCCAGAGCGAATCGACCCCGCCCTCCTCGCAGAGCGCGACCCAGCGCCAAAAGGGTTTGGCGCCGGAGAACGGAAAGCGCATCAGGCCAAGGCCGACCGCGATCCCCATGGTGTGACCCTCGCCCGTACGTCGTCGTGGGTGCGGCCGGTTCCCGCAGTCCTGACATGAGGCGTGCCGCGCCCAAGCGCCCAACTTATCAGCGGCCGCGCCGCTCGCGCTAGGCCCGAGCGAGGCAGCCGCCGCCGCACGGTTCGCGGGCGTTGACTCGGCACGCCACCCGCGATTAGGTAGCTCGTCCACGAACAGGGCGACACATAGAAAAAAATGCGCCGAGCGCGTGAAAGATCGCGCCGCGCGTATCGAACTTGCGCCATTCTCACAAGAACGGGAGGAAGAACAGCATGTTTTCCACACCAAAGAAGGCTCTCTACAAGCCGATCAGTCGCCGCAAGTTCCTCGAACTCGGCGGCGGCGTCGCGACTGCGCTCGGCGTCGGTTCGGTCGCGGTCGGCATGAACTCGATGATCACGCGCCGGCCGGTCTATGCGTCGTCGTCGGACGACGCGAAGTGGCGGCAATATGAGGGCTCCAAGCTCGTGTTCATGTCGGAGAACACGCCGCCTTCCTTCGCGATCCGCGACAACATCCAGGCGTTCTACGATCTCACCGGCATCGAAGTCGAGATCCTCACCGACGGCCTGCCGACCGTGCAGCAGAAGGTCGGCATCGACCTCAGAAGCGGCCAGGCCGACTACCATCTCAACTACGTGCAGGACAAGCCGATCGGCTCACCGTTCGCCGATTTCTACGCCGACCTCAACGAGTTCACCGCCGACGAGACGCTGCCGCTCGACCCGCAGGGCTACGGCGACGACGTCTGGTTCGAGAACTATCTCGACGCTTGCGGCGTCTACTACGAGCGCGGCCCGATCCGTGCGTTCCCGTATGACTGCGCGGTTTCGTGCACGTTCTACCGCCAGGATCTCTTCGAGAGGCTGACCAAGGACTTCGAAGCCGACTACGGCTATCGCCTCGAGTTCACCGACGACACGACCTACAAGAACATGGTCGACATTGTCGAGTTCTTCGGAAAGATGCACGAGCGCGATTCATCGATCCCCTATGGCTACGCGCAGCACCACGGCGATTTCGGCTGGACCACCCAGCTCGACATCCAGCGCCACATGTATGCGCAGAACCAGTGGCTCGACTTCGCGGTCGACGACACGCTCGGCTCGAAGAACCCCGGCGCGACCAATTGGGGCGACGCGCAGTCGGTCAAGGCGATGGAGGGCTACAAGGCGCTCGCCGACGTCTCGCATCCCGACAACCTCACCAACGGCACGCTGCAGCTCAACACGGTGTACGCGGCCGGCGGCGTCGCGATGCAAATCCAGTATCACGAGTTCGCCGCGTCGGTCGAAGATTCGGAGCAGTCGGTCGCGGCCGGCGGCAAGACCGCCTACGCGATGGGCCCGAAAGGCGATCCGTCCTGGAACGTCGACGGCGGCACCAATGTCGTGAACGCCACCAACTGCGGCATCGGGGGCATCGGCATTAACGCCGGCGCCTCGATGGATCTGCAGCGCGCGGCCTTCATCTTCGCGAGCTGGGCCTGCAGCCATGAAACGCAGCTCATGGTGCTTCAGGGCGTCGGTGGCACTCCGACCCGCAAGTCGGTCCTCGACGTCCAAGAGGTCGTCGATGCGCGCAAGCGCCCGACCGCGATGCCCAACGCCCTCACCTTCGAGGCGGTCTACGACAAGGGCATCCGCACACCCAACATGGTGCTCGGGCCGAAGCTGCCGAAGGCGAATGAGTATCACGAGATCGTTCGCGTCGGCACGCAGCAATGCATCTCGGGCGAGCTTTCCGCTCAGGAAGCCTGCGAGTCCATTCGCGACGAGCTCAACGCAATCCACGACGTCTAAGCGAGTAGTCCAAGAGACCCCGGCCCCGCGCCGGGGTCTCTGTCTCGCAGCCAATCCGACCAACGCTGTTTCAAGTGGAGGGGTGAAAGCGGCAGATGGTCGCGCGAACCGAACATGACGTCGTCGCGGACGACGCGCTGTTCCGCGGCGTTCGCCGGATCGACCACGACCCAAACTCTTTCAACAGGCAGCCGGCGCGCTATTACCTGCTCTGGCTGATGCTACCGGCCATCCTGCTGCTGGCCGCGATCTCTCTCTACCCGTTCGTCTGGCTCATCTATATGAGCCTGCACGAAGTGCAGCTCGCGCCCGGCAAATCCGACGTCTGGGCGGGCATCGACAATTTCGAACGCCTGGCGAGCGACAAGAAGTTCGCACATGGTTGGATCACGCTGTTCAAATACAGCGCGCTCTGCCTCTCCATCGAGATCGGCCTCGGCGTGCTCGTCGCGGTCATCCTCAACAATTCACGCTTCGAGAAGATCCTGGTCACGATCTTCCTGATGCCGATGATGATGGCCCCGGTCATCGCCGGCTTCCTCTACATGTTTCTCTACAACGGAACCTTCGGCTGGTATTTCTGGCTGCTGCAGAGCCTCGGCCTGCTCGAAGGCGGCTCAGTTCTCGGCAACAAGTTCTGGGCGATGTTCGCGGTCGTCGCGACCGACGTGTGGCAATGGACGCCGCTGATCGCGCTCATCACGCTCGCGGGCCTCAAGCGCGTGCCGCAAGACCAGCTCGAAGCACACATGGTCGACGGCGCCGGGCCCATCCGCAACTTCTTCAGCGTCGCGCTGCCCAACCTCTATCCGTTCCTGCTGATCGCGATCCTGCTCCGCTTCATGGACAACTTCAGGTTCATCGACACGATCCTGATCTTGACCGGTGGTGGCCCGGCAAACGCGACGAAGATCCTGCCGACCTATCTCTTCGACGTGTCGTTCAAGTTCTTCGAGCTTGGCCGCGGTGCTGCGATCGCGTTCACGCTGCTCCTCCTCACGATCTTGCTCGGCCTCGTGCTCACGAAAGTGTTCGAGGATCCGACCCGCAAGATCCGCACGGATCGTGACGGCTAGAGATGGCATCGCGCGAGATCGTCCAATATCGCTCGCCGACGCGCACGGCGCTCAAGATCGCGTCCGCCATATTCCTGGTGTTCTTCTTCGTTTGGACGGTGCTGCCGCTCTTCATCATGGTGGTCTCATCGTTCAAGGATCTGCTGGACGCGTTCCAACTGCCCGCGGTCGGCGATTGGGGCGGGGTCGGCGTGATGTTCGACTTCGAGCCGACCGGGGATCACTACGTCGACCTCTTCACCGACAAGAACTTCGGGACCTATCTGCGCAACAGCCTCATCGCCTCGCTCGGCTCGGCCGCGATCTCGGTGACCCTGGGCGCGATGGCGGCCTATGCGCTCTCGCGCGCGACGTTCCGCGGCAAGCGCGACCTTTTGTTCTGGATCATCTCCACGCGCATGGCGCCCGTCGTCGCGGTCATGGTGCCGCTCTACGTGATCTTCCGCTCGTCGGGGCTGGTCGGCACGCTGCCGGGGCTCATCCTCGCCTACACGACCTTCAACCTGCCGTTCGCGATCTGGATCCTCAAAGGCTTCTTCGACAACGTGCCCTACGCAATCGAGGAGGCGGCGCAATGCGATGGTTGCACGCGCTGGCAGGCGTTTCGCATGATCCTGCCACTCGCCGCACCCGGGATCGGCGCGTTTCTCGTGCTATGCGTGCTGTTCGGCTGGAACGACTTCCTATTCGCATCGATCATCGGCTCGGGCGGCGCCAAGACCCTGCCGGTGGCGACCGCGGAGCTGGTGCAGCCAGTCAAGATCCAGTGGGGCTCGATCATGGCGGCAGGCGTCATCACGACGGCGCCGATGATGTTCCTCGGGCTCTTGATCCGTCGCTACCTGGTGACGGGACTGACCATGGGCGCGGTGCGCGAATAGCGGGACGAAGGGAGGCGCGTCAAAGATGGCATCGGTGACGCTCAACGACGTCTGGAAGTACTACGGCAAGACGGTCGCGGTGAAGGAGCTCAATCTCGAGATCCACAATAACGAGTTCATGTGCATCCTGGGACCGTCGGGCTGCGGCAAGTCCTCGACGCTGCGCATGCTCGCGGGTCTCGAGTTCATCTCGTCGGGCGACGTTTATTTCGACGACCAGCGTGTCAACGACATTCCGCCGCGCGACCGCGACATCGCCATGGTGTTCGAGAACTACGCCCTTTACCCGCACAAGACCGTGTTCGAGAACATGGCCAACCCGCTCAAGCTCAGGAAGACGCCGAAGGCCGAGATCGAGCGGCGCGTGCGGCGCGCCGCCGAGATCCTCGAGATCGAGCCGCTGCTCAAGCGCAAACCGGTCGAGCTCAGCGGCGGACAAAAGCAGCGCACGGCGATCGGCCGCGCGATCGTGCGCGAGCCGAAGGTGTTTCTTTTCGACGAGCCGATCGCGCATCTCGATGCCAAGCTCCGCTCGCATATGCGCGGCGAGCTCAAGCATCTTCAGCGCAGCCTCGAGACCACCACCATCTACGTCACCCACGACCAGCTCGAGGGCATGTCGATGGCCGACCGCATCGCGGTCATGCACGAGGGCGTGCTGCAGCAGCTCGGCACACCGGGCGAGATCTACAACCATCCAGTCAACGAGTTCGTCGCCGGCTTCGTCGGCGAGCCGCCGATGAACTTCCTCAATTGCCGCCTCGAGCGCAGCAACGCAGGCATCAACCTCGTGCACTCCGGCTTCAGCGTGCCGGTCACCGAGCAGCAGGCGCGCATTCTCGAGGAGCAGGCGGCGGAGCCGGAGGTGCGCATGGGCATCCGTCCCGACAACCTCTTGATCAGCATGAACGACGCGCTCGCCTTCGACGGCGAGATCTTCGTCGTCGAGCCGCTCGGCGGCGACATGGTGGTCGAGGCCAATGTCGGCGACGACCGGCTGACCGTGAAGACCAAGATCGGTGCGATGGGCGAGCCGGGCGCGCGTTGCTCGCTCGGCATCGAGATGAACCAGGCGCACGTCTTCAACAAGGAAACCGGCGTCGCCTACTACTAAGCAGCCCGCTTCGCGCGCCACGCAAACTTTCCCTTTATCATAGGACGGTAGTCGTGGTCGTTTGCGTTTGAAAACATTTGGTGTCACCATCCGGGACAAACATGAGAGGCTGCCGGATTGACCCACGCCCTTTCGTTCCCCAATTACCTGCCGGAGAAACGGGATCTAAGAGCCTATTTTCTCGTATATGATCGCGTATCCACAATTGTTCCTGGTATTGATCAGAATAAAGTGAAGAATCGCGCAGAAGCGAAAGAGATAATTTCCGCTCTTCCCTCTGATTCCTTGGGGTTTTTTGACCCCACATGGCAATACACCGAGTGGTTTGACCAACCCGGCACTCAGAAGAAATTTCAAAACATCGCTCGTAAAACTTCAGAAACGAAAAAATCAAAGGAACTCGTTTCTAAAATAAAATTGGATCAGTATGGATATGCAATTCCTCATGATGATTGTGAGAATCCGGAAAATGTATTGGTCGAAGCAGGCTGGAATTACCTAGCCTATCAGAAATTTCCATTCGATGCTTTAGAAAAACTGTTTGACCTAAGGCTAGCTGCCCGGGTTCCATCAATCGAGTGCGAGGAATTACCCGTTCTCATCCACCCGCGTCTTGGGGATTTTGTGCTCTCAAGACTGGCCCGACATATCGCGAGTTCTGAAAGAATACCGCCGGTGGCGCCAAATGAAATCGGAATAGAGGACTGCCTATTTGACGGAGAAATCACGGCGCGAGAACAAAGAGCAGAGCTTTTATCATTAACACTCGATATTTCGATACCGGAAAATATATCTCAGATTTCGGTGAATGAATTCAAAGATATTCGAGATAATTTTGCCGACGTCAGAAAACATATAACATCTTTGCTAGATGGTTTGTTGATAAACTTGGATCTCGACAGCGACAGAAACGCCCGGGCGTTCAGGGAGCATCTTCGCGACAAAGCAAGTGATATTTCGGCGCGCATCGGGGCGGCGCAACGGCGTGCGAAGTGGAGGGGCAAGTCGACGCTCGGTGTCAATATTTTCGTTAGCGCGTTTGGGAGCGCAGTGGGGGCTGCGATCGGCGATATCCCGGGCGCTTTGGTCGGAGGCGCAATCGCTCCAGTGTTGTCCAGCTACGCCAATCGGTTTTCTACGCGAATCAACCCCCATGACCACGAGAGTATCGAGCAATTCGCCGCGATAAAGACTCGGGTTGAACAAGGGTGATGCCCGACGTTATCACGACCCATCTTTTCGCTTGTGAGCTTCAATTGTCCAATTCTCGGAACCGATCCTACCGCTCGAGAATCCCGCATGGGTCACGCATGCCTCGGACTGAAACGCATCATGTTTGCGCGCGCGCCCGCGAGGTCGTAGCCTTCCCTGACGATGCGCGCGGAGGGACGGGCGATGGCGACATTTCCGAAAGCGGCAAAGCACGGTGAGATCCGGGAGATTCTCCCGGACCTGTTCCTCGTCTCGGGCACCATCAAGATACCGGTTGCATTGCCGCTCCGCGCCAGTCGCAACATGACGATCGTGCGCGAGGGCGATCAGCTCACGCTGGTCAACAGCATGCGCCTCGGTGAGGCGGGGCTCAAGCGGCTCGAGGCGCTGGGCACGGTTCGCCATGTGATCCGCCTCGCCGGCTTTCATGGCATGGACGACCCCTTCTACAAGGACCGCTACGGCGCGGAGATCTGGTCGGTTGACGCGCCCTATGCGACGGGCTTCCCGAAGGATCTGAGCGCGGTGACGTCCTACCTGGATCCCGACCACGGGATCAGCGCGTCGACGGCGCCGCCCATCGCGAACGCGCGCTTCATCGTGATCGAATCGGCGAGCCCGCGCGAGGCGCTGCTCCTCCTCGAGCGTGACGGCGGGGTGATGATCTCGGGCGACGCGCTGCAGAATTGGCATCGCGCGGACGAGCATTTCAATGTCGTCGCGCGCATCGCCATGAAGGGGATGGGCTTCATCAAGCCCCACAATGTCGGGCCGGGCTGGCTCCGTTTCGCCAAGCCTGACCGCGCCGAGGTCAAGCGGCTCCTCGACAACGACTTCGAGCATCTGATGCCAGCCCACGGCGCGCCGGTCATCGGAAACGCCAAGAAACATTACACGCCCGTGCTCTCCGCCCTCTGAGGGCTCGGCCCGCGGGCCCCTCCGCGGGCGCCATCCTCTTCCCGTCATACGCGGGCTTGACCCGCGGATGACGCTCGGCGGCGGCGGCGCCGATTGTGTGCGGAGCCCGAGACGCGCTAATCCGCGAACGCCTCGATCATGGCCAGGTGGTTGGCCTTGCTGTCCTCGGGCGCCATCCAGGGCATCGGGCAATAGAGCAGCACGGTCTCGAACAGGCCCTCGAACTTGTCGAGCTGGCCGCGCACCTCGTCGGGTGTGCCGGCGAGCACGAGGGCATCGATCATCTCTTCCGTCACAAGATCGCGCGCGCCGTCGACGTCGTTCCGCGCCATCGCCGCGCGGATCGCGCGCTTCGGCTTTTCGAAGCCCGCCGGATCGAGCACCTGATCGAAATAGGGCAGGTTGGCGTAGAACGCGATCGGGTTGCGCGCGTTGCGGCGTGCCCGCGCGCGGTCCTTGTCGACCGAGCACACCTTGAGCGAGCACAGCTCGAGGCTGCTCGCGGAACGGCCCGCGCGATCGAGCCCCGCCTTGATGTTGGGGTGCACGATGTCGGTGAAGTAGCGCGGCGTGTTGAGGAGGTTGGCGAGCAAGCCGTCGGCGACCTCGCCCGTGAGCCGAAGCATGCGTGGCTGCACCGCCGCGAGATAGACCGGCAGCGAGGGAAAAGGCGGCGCCATGATGCGCCGGTAGTCGCGCACCGTGATGTGCTCGCCTTCATACTCGATCGGGTTGGTCGGGCTCGCCGTCCACATGCGGCGCAGGCACTCGATGTATTCGCGCATGCGCTCGACCGGCTTGCGGTAGGGAAGCCCGTGCCAGTTCTCGTTCCAGACGGGCGGCGCGGTGCCGAGGCCGAGCACGAAACGGTTGTCGCAAAGCTCGGCCATCGACATCGCGGTGATGTCGGTATAGGCGACCGGGCGCGCGAAGGTCGCGACACCCGTGCCGAGCCGGGCCCGGCTGCAGGCGTTCGCCATACCGGCAAGCGGGACGAAAGCGTCGCGTCCGAGCTCTGTGGTCCACAGGCTCTCGGCGCCCGCGTCCTCAGCCATGCGCGCATAACGGATCGTCTCGTCCAGCGTCAGATTATCGCCCGAAAACAGAATCCCCCATTTCCACTTCTTGCCCTTCGCCATCGGTCCTTCCTCCTGGTCGCGCCAGCTGCGGAGTCTACGCCCTCCGGCCATACCGACCAAATGCGCGAGGCCCTTGCAATCGGGCGCGCGCGCGCACAGGTTTCTCGGGAATGAGCGCCACCCACCCAAGACGCGTCCGCCGGCGGCGCGGCCGTGTGTCCCTGATCGGTATCGCCATCCTGCTCGCTCTCGCGGGCTGCTCCGTGCTGCAGCCGCTGCCACCGCGCTCGACGCTCGAAGGCCGCCTCGCCGCCTTCCCGAAAGCCGCCCCGGGCCTCGACGGGCCGGTCAAGATCCACTGGAACGCACACCAGGTGCCCTTCATCGTCGCGGAGAGCGATGGCGACGCCGCCTTCGCGCTCGGCCTCGTGCACGCCCATCTTAGACTCGGCCAGCTCGAGGCCGTGCGCCGCATCAGCCAGGGGCGGCTCTCGGAGATGGTCGGCCCGCTCGGCACCGACATCGATCACGCGCTCCGCGTGCTCGACCTCGGCCGCGCGGCGCCGGGCATCGAGGCGCGCTTGCCGGATGACACGCGCGCCTGGCTCGCGCGCTTCCTCGACGGCCTCAACCACTATGTCGAAACCGCCGAGACGTTGCCCCACGAGTTCACCGTGCTCGGCCTCGAGCGCGAACCCTGGACCCTGCACGATCTCGTCACCATCGGCCGCCTCGCTGCGGTCGACGTCAATTGGTTCGTCTGGTTCCAGGTCTGGACGCTGCGCGAGCGCGAGGATTGGCCGGAGATTTGGCGCGAGCTTGCCGAGGCGGGCAGCGCGTCGATGACGAGCTTCGCCGCCGCCGAGGGAGACCGCGAACGCCTCGCGGCGCTCCTCGGCGGCTACGGCCGCAACGGCAGCAACTCCTTCGCGGTCCACGGCTCGCGCACCGAGAGCGGCCACGCGCTGATCGCGAACGACCCGCATCTCGGCTTCCTGCTGCCCAACGTCTGGCTGATGGCAGGCGTCAAGTCGCCCTCGTACCACATGGTCGGGCTGATGGTGCCGGGGCTCCCCTTCATCGCCGTCGGGCGCAATCCGCATATCGCCTGGGGCGGCACCAACATGCGCGCCGCGAGCAGCGACCTCTTCGACGTCTCGGACCTCCCGCCCGAGGCCATCGAGACGCGCACGGAGGAGATCGGCGTGCGCTGGTGGTTCGATTCCGAGGCGACCGTGCGCACGACGCCGTTCGGCCCGGTGATCTCCGACATTCCGCTGCTCGAGACCGACCCCGCCGACATGATCGCGCTGCGCTGGCTCGGCCACGACGCGACCGACGAATTCAGCGCCATGCTCGCGGCCAACCGTGCCACCGATTGGGCGGGCTTCCGCGGCGCCTTCGAGAGCTTCGCCGTCTCGGCGCAGAACATGCTCTACGCCGACGATCGCGGCAACATCGGGCAAGTCATGGCGGTGCAGGTGCCGGCGCGGGCGGACGACGCGCCGGTGCTCGTGCAGTCGACCGTTGGGGGCGGCGCGGCCTGGAAGCGCATCGTCACCGCGACCGAGTTCCCCACGAGCTTCAACCCGCCGCAGGGCTTCCTCGCCTCGGCCAACAACCGGCCGGCCGAGACCATCGTGCCGGTCGGCTACTTCTTCTCATCGGATGATCGCATCGCGCGGCTGAGCGCGCTGCTCGGCGAGAATGAGCGGTTGGACCTGGCGGACGCGATCGCGATCCAGACGGATGTCTTCCAACCCTCCTCCCTCACCATTCGCGACGCCGTGCAGGAGATCGCGACGCGCCTCGGCCTCGAGGAGCGGCTCGACGCGCGCCAACGCGCCGTGCTCGACGCGATGCGCGCATGGGATGGGCACTACCGAATCGAGGCGCGCGGGCCCGTCGCCTACGAGGCCTTCCTCCACCACCTGCTCGAGGGGCTCTACGCGCCGCGCTTTCCCGATGGCACGCGCACGCGCTTCACGGGTGTCGCGCATCTCGGCGTGATGGTGCCGCGCGCGCTCGCCGCGACGCCCGACGCCAGGCTCCGCCGCATCATCCCCGCGGCGCTCGCCGAGGCCGCACCCGCGCTCGAGGCCTTCGCCAGCTGGGGCGAGATGCATCGCCTCACGCTCGGCCACCCGATGAGCCAGATCCCGCTGATCGGCGCGCGTTACCGCTTCGCGGACCTCCCGGCCGCGGGCGCGCGCCAGACCGTGATGAAGACCAACGCCGCGCCGAGCGACGAGAAGCACCGCGCCGGCTACGGCTCGCAGGCCCGCCACATCTCCGACATGGCGGACCCCGACGCCAACTATTTCGTGCTGCTCGGCGGCCAGGACGGCTGGCTCAACAGCGACACCTTCATCGACCAGGTCGCGCTCTGGCAGGCCCACGACTACATCCACCTGCCCCTCCGCCTCGAAACGGTGCAACGCACCTTCCCCCACGTGACGGTGGTGGAGAGCCGCTAGAGCATTTCGCGCTCGCCTATGCTCACGCGAATGCTCGATCTGGTTGGAATTGACGCAAATGCGTCGTCGCAGATGATTCCACCTGCTCGGGATTTGCTCTAGGGAGCGGCGTGCGGCGCATGTGCAAACTCATGGCTGGGGGACCCCAAGGGGCTCACAGCAGCCAATCGATGGGCTCTCGGCGAGGAGATCGTTAGGAGCCTGCCACCAACGTGCGGATCTTACCCAGAATCTCTGTGGAATCGACGGGCTTGGAGGCGTATTCGTCCATTCCGGCCGCTAGGTAGCTTTCCCGATCGCCGACCATGGCGTTGGCTGTCAGCGCCATGATGGGGATGTTTGCGACGTCACCCGGCAATGCGCGAATCTGTTTGGTGGCGACGAGACCGTCCATCTCGGGCATTTGAATGTCCATGAGGACCACGTCGTAGGCGGTCTGCTGAACCGCTTTCACCGCCTCGGCGCCATTGCTGACGCAAATGACCGAATGACCGTCATACTCCAGCGTCATGGCGATGACTTCCTGATTCACGACGTTGTCGTCGGCGACCAAGATCCGCAAGGGCCGGCCGACGCTGGTGTCGACCTCGGCCGGGGGATCGCCGTCGGTGCTTGGTCGCGCGCCCGTTCCCCGTTCACACGCGATCGTAAACCAGAAAGTCGAGCCGACGCCCACGGTGCTTGCGACCCCAATTTCCCCGCCCAGGGACTCCACGAGCTGCTTGCAGATCGACAGCCCGAGGCCGGTACCGCCGTAGAGGCGTGTCGTCGAACTGTCGGCCTGCGAGAACGAATCGAATATCGAGGCGATGGCTTCTTCGTGGATGCCGATTCCGGTATCGGAAACCTCGAACCGAATCTTCGTTTTCGCTTCGGCGCTGGTCGGACAGGTCAGTCGGACTTCGATACGGCCCTCTTCGGTGAACTTAATCGCGTTGCCGATCAAGTTATAAAGAATTTGCTGAAGACGAAGATAATCCCCTTTTAGGTTGAGCGGCACGTCAGGGTGTATGTCATAACTCAGCTTGAGCCCTTTTTGCTGAGCTCGAGACTCCATCACCCCCGTCGCGCCCCCGACCACCTGATCAAGGTCGAAATCGACAGTCTCTAGCTCGACATGTCCGGCTTCTATTTTGGAAAGGTCAAGAATATTGTTGAGAAGATGAAGAAGTGCTTCGCCGGATTGTTGAATTTTTTCCGCCTGATTCCTTTGTTGTTGAGTGAGATCGCTCCTCAATAGCAATCCCGCCATCCCCAGCACACCATTCATCGGCGTCCGAAGTTCGTGGCTCACATTGGCAAGGAATTCGGATTTCGCTTGGCTCGCAGCCGTCAGCGCTTTGTTGACCTCATAGAGCTCAAAACTCTTGGTTTCCAGAAGCGATTCTGCCTCCTTTCGAGCACGGCGCTCGCGAGTGAGACGCTTCTCAAGAATTTCGATGCGATCCATGATGTCACGCGGCACGTCTTAAATAAAAGGTGGTGCCAGCATCAACATCCGCTGTTTCAGACACGCGCTCGCAAACGAATCCATCGTTGAAGTGCGCAAGACAACCCTCGATCAAGCCATGGCATAGATCGCCCAGCGGCCGGCACGAAAAATATGTTAATTTCATCTCATTGTCGTCATCCTGAATACTTTCAAATCTTGGAAGTTCTGCGTCAGTATATAGTTTTTTGACTTCTACATGAATATAAGTTTCCACCGAGTCCAAAAACGCCAGGCTTCCGTTTACGGATTCAAAGAAACCCGGATAGAGCTCGACGAACCGGGCGAATAGGTGGCGGCCGAAATGGTTCAGGAGGTCCGGCAGCGGAATGTTTGTGGCTGCGCTGAGGTTGGTCGATAAGCTGACGATTTCGCGATAATTGTACGTGCCGACGGTGGTGTAGGCGCCCCCCGAAGGGAGATTCGATCTATCTATGATTTCTTCGACAATCTCGTCGCCGAACTTGCTAGAAACCATCTCAAGAAATTCTGTGAAAATAACGCCCTTCATCGGTCGCCTCGCACTTTGACGTGTAATGGATGCGATACTTAACAGCGCCTCTTTGTACGGTAGCGCCGTGATCTTAATTAAGCGTTTGGGGTGATCCCGGAGATCCCGGCAGCGCGGGGGTATTCTCCGTCTCGGCAACAAAACAACACGCGTCAAATCAAATAGATTAGGGCGATGTCGGCGAGCACTGAGCCCGCGATCGTGGCCTCTGGGAAACACGCGAAGGGGGCCTTGGCGGTGCTTGCCTGCTAAGGGCACTGATGCATTGACCAACACGTTGCCGCATCTGCGGCCCTGAGGGGCGCCGAGGCCTTCTGCATCGCAAGCGCCAAGCGATAGACCACGGCTTGGTCGGCGGCGCCCGCGACACGGGCCAGTGTGACCCGACCTCAGCCTGCACGCCCGGGCGCCGTTCAGAGCGCCGCTGCGTCTCACCCTCGCCACCAGCGTCGACAGCGTTGCCGAGCAAGGGGGCGCGGAGCCTGTCCACGCGTCTCATGCTACACTGAGCCGCGATCAGCGCGTTGATGGGGCTGCCACCCGGCGCTTCGGTACGGATGCGGACAGCCGCCGGGTTGCGCGAAACGGGAGATCATGAGCGAGCAGACCGAGCCACCCGGCGCCGCGCCCGTCCCGTCGGACGGATCAGGGCACGGGAGATCCGCGGCCGTTTCGGAGCCTGCCGCCGCCGCGCCGGCGCGCGACGACGATCCGGCGGGCTCCCCGAGATCTGCCGCAGCCGCGACGGGGCCGCTGCGCGGACGCACGCCGCTCACCTCGGGGCGGCTCAATCAGCTGCTCAATTCGGTTGCCGATGCCGGACGCGAGCTGTTGCGGCGGGGCTCCGCCGGTGCGCGATCGCAAACCGAGCCCATCGGCGCGCTCTGCCGGGCGCTCTTGTCGACGCGCGGCGAAGCCTCGGGCACAGCGATCGCGCGCGAGATCTGCGATGCCTTCGACGCGCAGACCGACGAGGAGCGCCTGCAATTCTTCCTAATGCTCGAGGCGGACTTCGGCGTCGACCCCGAGGCCGTCACCAACGTGGCCCGGACCTACGACAAGACGCGCGACTTCGCAGCGCTCATGGCCCTCACAGACGCCGTGGAAGCGCCCCGGCAGGAGCTCTTCCGCCGGATCAACATGGCGCCCAACGGCACCGCGACGCTGGTCGGCATGCGCGAGGACATCCTGCGTCTCCTCCCTGCCCACCCGACGCTTCGTGCCGTCGACGCCGATCTCAAACACCTGCTCGCATCCTGGTTCAACCGGGGCTTCCTCTATTTTCAACAGATCGATTGGGACACGTCGGCCTCGATTCTCGCGAAGGTCATGGCCTATGAAACCGTGCACCGCATGGAGGGCTGGGATGATCTGCGCCGCCGCCTCGCCGCCGATCGCCGATGCTTTGCCTTCTTTCATCCCGCATTGCCGGATGAGCCGCTGATCTTCGTCGAGGTCGCGCTGGTGCGCGGCATGGCACGCACCATTCGCGCGATTCTCGACCGCGACGACGATCCGGTTCATCCGACCGACGCCGACACCGCGATCTTCTATTCCATCAACAATTGCCAGGCGGGCTTGCGCGGCATCTCGTTCGGCAACTTCCTCATCAAGCAGGTGGTGCTCGAGCTGCGGCGCGATCTGCCGCACCTCAAGACGTTCGCGACACTCTCGCCCGTGCCCGGCTTCCGCCGGTGGCTGGCCGCGCGGCTCGCCCAAGCCGACGACGCGATCTCCGAGCGGGACGCCGCGGCCTTGACGGGCCTGGATGCGGCCGGCTGGGAGCGCGATGCGCAGCTCGGCGAGGCGATGAAAGGGCCGCTGATGCGGCTCTGCGCGCGCTACCTCGTGCATGCGAGCGACGACGGCCAGCCGTTGGATCCCGTCGCACGCTTTCATTTGCGCAACGGCGCGCGGCTCGAGCGGATCAACTGGCAGGGCGACCTCTCGCCGCGCGGGATCAAGAGCGCCGCGGGGCTCCTGGTCAACTATCTCTACGACCTCAAGACCATCGAGAAGAACCACGAAGAGTACGTCAAGAACGGCAAAGTCATCGCCGCCACCGAGGTCACCCGCCTGGCACGCTAGGCAAATCCCGCGCAGGTGGCATCACCTGCGACGAGGCTTGCGTCAATGCCATTGATCGTGTCGCCGGCGCCGGTGTCGGCGAGCACCACGGGGTGGTTTTCGGCTGTCTCGATGTCGTAGACCCCGAACGGCTTCCACGCGCCGCCGTCGGTCTGCTGGTTGTAGGTGACCGTGGTCGTGCCGCCCGCGTGGTGCGCCGTGTAATCCGCGGTGGCGTTGCGGTCGGCATGCGCGCTCCAGCGCATAGACGGCGTAACGCCCGTCGACGTCGAGCGGCCAGAGTGTTGGTGCCGCCGCCCGTCGGGTTGCCATCGACCGCGTGCCGACGTCCGACGCCGGTGTCGGCGACCGTGCCACGGCATCGAACGCCACGCGGCCGTTGGCCTCCCGCGCTCATGCGCGCGGCAGAGCCATGCGGCGGCCAGCACCACCTTCGGGCTCAAGGGCGATGCGGCCGACGGCGGGGGCGGCGCGCCGGGTTTACAGTGAGCGGGGAGCGGCGTTCGGCCTAGGCCTCCGGCGGGAAGCGTTCGTGCCAGTGCTCGGCGATGTCGATGCCGCGGCAGAACCACACACCCTCATGGCCTTGGGCGTGGTCGAGGAAGCGTTGCAGCGCGGCCATGCGGCCGGGGCGGCCGACCAGGCGGCAATGGAGGCCGATGTTCATGAGGCGTGGGCGCGCCGCACCCTCGGCATAAAGCACGTCGAAAGCGTCGCGCAGATAGGCGAAGAAGGGCTCGCCCCAGTCGAAGCCCGGCGTGGTGGCGAAGCGGTGGTCGTTGTGGTCGGCGGTGTAGGGGATGAGCAGGAACGGCCGGCCCGCCTCGCGCACCCAATAGGGGATCTCGTCGGCGTAGCTGTCTTGGCTATAGAGGAAGCCGCCCTCCTCCGCGACGAGGCGCACCGTGTTGGCGCTGCGCCGGCCGAGGAAGTAGCCGAGCGGGCGCGCACCCGCGACCTCGGTCTGCAGCGCGATCGCCTTCGCGATGTGTTCGCGCTCCTCGGCCTCGGGCATGCCGTGATGGTCGATCCAGCGATAGCCGTGGCTCGCGATCTCCCAGCCCGCGTCACCCATCGCGGCCACCGCATCCGGGTTGCGGGCGAGCGCCATCGCCACGCCGAACACGGTGATCGGGATGCCGCGCGCGGTGAATTCGCGGTGTAGCCGCCAGAAGCCGACGCGGCTGCCAAATTCGTACATCGATTCGATCGGCAGCGCCCGCTCGCCGAGGTGCGGTTCCGCGAAGCCGAACTCGGTGAGCAGCGTCTCCGAGCCCGCATCGCCATGCAGGATGTTGTTCTCGGCGCCTTCCTCGTAGTTGATCACGAGCTGCACGGCGATGCGCGCGCCGCCCGGCCAGTCGGGATGGGGCGGGTTGCGGCCATAGCCGACCATGTCGCGCGGATAGGCTTCGCTCATCGTTCGGTCTCCCTTCGACGCTAGAGCAAATCCCGAGCAAGTGGGACCACCTGCGACGACGCATTTGCGTCAATTTCAGTGGGATAGAGCATTCGCGTGAGCATAGGCGCGCGTGACATGCGCTAGCGGAAAAGCGCGAGATTGTCGCGCGCGAAGGCCTCGAAGCTGCGCGGCGCGCGCCCGGTGATGCGCTCGACGAGATCGGTGACCGGCGCGCCGAAGCCATCGCGGAACAAGCCGTCGATCTCGACGAGCGCCTCGGCCAGCACCGGCGCGATGCCGGCATCCGCAAGCGCTTGACGCGCCGCCGCATCGTCCACCGATTCGTAGCGGACGGGCTTGTCGAGCGCGCGCGTCAGGATTGCCGCGCAATCGGCGTAGGTGAGCGCCTCGGGGCCGGTCAGCTCGTAGGTTTGGCCGGCGTGCCCGTCCTCCGTGAGCGCGGCGACGGTGACGGCGGCAACGTCGACCACGTCGACCAGCGAGATGCGCGCATCGCCGAGCGGCGCGTAGAACACGCCCTGGTCGCGGATGAAGGGCGCAAAGCGCGTGAAGTTCTGCATGAAGGCGTTCGGCCAGAGATGGGTGTAGGCGATTCCGGACTCCGCGATGCGCTGCTCGATCGCGCCATGCCAACGGCGGATCGTGGTCGGCGCGTCGGGCGCGGATTGGATCGCCGACATCTTGACGATGAGCTTGATGCCCGCCCGCTTCGCCGCAGCCACGGCATTGAGCTCGAGCTCGACGATCCCCGGCACGGATGCGCACAGCAGCGAGAGCCGCTCGATGCCGTCGAACGCCGCCGCCAACGACTCGGGCGCGGCGAAATCGCCCGCAACACAGTCGAGATCATCACCGAGCTGCGCCTTGGCGCGCGCAACATCGCGGCTCATCACACGAAACGGCGCACCGGTCGCGCGCAGTTGGCGCACGGTCTCGCGCCCGGTTGTGCCGGTTGCCCCTGTCAGCAGGATCATGCCTCGCCCTCCCCCTCGCAGCCGCCACCATCTTCCGACGCCCGCGCGCCGGGCGCAACGCCGGCTCGCACGCGGGCCGATCCAAGCTCTTGGCGTCTCCGCGCTATCCCGCCGCGCGAATGTCGCGTAAATAAGCCCGCCATGACCGCTGATCAAATGACGATGGTCGCGCTCATCGTCGTCATCCTGGTGCTGTTCATCTGGGGGCGCTGGCGCTACGACCTAATCGCCTTCACGGGCCTGCTCGTCGCCGTTGTGGTCGGGTTGGTCAAGCCCGCGGAGGCCTTCGTCGGCTTCGGCCACCCGGCGGTCGTGACCGTCGCGGCCGTGCTTGTGCTGAGCCGCGCGCTCGGCGGGCTGAGCCTGATCAACCGTCTCTCCAACGAGCTCGGCGCGCGCACGGGCGACCGGCCGGCGGTGCAGATGGGCGCGCTCGGCGGCATCACGGCCGCGCTCTCCGCCTTCATCAACAATGTCGGCGCGCTCGCGCTCTTCATGCCGGTCGCGCTCAAGTCGGCCCGCCGCGGCAACTATGCGCCGGGATTGGTGCTCATGCCGCTCGCCTTCGCCGCAATCCTCGGCGGGCTCGTGACGCTGATCGGCACGCCGCCCAACATCATCATCGCGACCTTCCGCGCGGAAACCACCGGCGCGGCGTTCGGTATGTTCGATTTCGCGCCGGTCGGGTTCCCGGTCGCGCTGCTCGGCATCCTCTTCGTCACGCTGATCGGCTGGCGCCTGATCCCGCGGGCGCGGCGCGAGGGCGGGGCGGCGAGCGAGATCATCGACATCGACGACTACGTCACCGAGGTGCGCGTGCCCGAGGAGGCGGAGCTCATCGGCAAGGGCCGCGTGCAGCTCGAAAGCGCCATCGAGGGCCAGGACGCCCAGCTGGTCGGCCTGATTCGCGCGGACCAGCGCATCCACACCGCGACCTGGCGCGGGCGCGTACGCGCCGACGATATTCTCTTGGTCGAGGCCGCGCCCGACGCCATCAACGAGGTGGTGCGCGCGCTCGGCGTGGAGCTGGTGGGTGCCGACCGCGAGGTCGCCAAGGATCTGCGCTCGGAGGATCTCGCGATCGTCGAGGCCGTGGTCTCGCCAGCCGGCATGATCGAGGGGCGCACCGCCGGCGCGATCGCGCTGCGCACGCGCTACGGCGTCAATTTGCTCGCCGTCTCGCGCCAGGGCCGTCCCATGCGCAGCCGGCTCCGCAACTTCCGCTTTCAGGCGGGCGACGTGATGCTGCTGCAAGGCCCGGAGGAGCCGATGGCGGCGACGCTCTCGACCCTCGGCTGCCTGCCGCTCGCCGCGCGCGATATCCAGATGCGCGGCGCGCAGCGCGACTGGCTGCCGATCGGCGTCTTCGTGGGCGCCATCGCCTGCACCTCGGCGGGCCTGGTGTCGGCGCCGATCGCGCTCGGGCTTGCCGCGATGGCGATGCTCTTCATGCGCGTGATCTCGCTGCGCGAGGCCTATGACAGCATCAACTGGCCGGTCATCATCCTGCTCGGCGCGATGATCCCGATCGGCGGCGCGCTCGAGACCACCAAGACGACCGAGCTGATCACCCAGGTGATTCTCGGCCAAGGCGCGGCGCTTTCGCCGGTGATCGTGCTGACGGTGCTGTTGATCGTGACGATGACGCTCTCGGACATCGTCAACAACGCGGCGACGGCGGTGATCATGGCGCCGATCGGGGTCGGCCTCGCCGACCGCCTCGGCGTCAACGCGGACCCCTTCCTCATGGCGGTTGCGGTCGGCGCCTCCTGCGCGTTCCTCACGCCGATCGGCCACCAGAACAACACGCTGGTGATGGGTCCGGGCGGCTACCGCTTTAGCGATTATTGGCGCATGGGCCTGCCGCTCGAGGTGCTGATCGTCGCCGCCTCGGTGCCGCTCATCCTGCTCGTCTGGCCGCTCTAGCGGCCCGGCCGGCGCCCGGGAGGGAAGCACCGGCCGGGCACGTCGCGCCCTAAGCCTTCGTGATGACGACCTCGGCATAGCGCGAGGGCACGCGCATCGTGCCGTCGGTCGCCGTGTTGAAGCGCGCGATCGTCTCATGCAGATCGGCGTCGAGTGCCCGCTGCTGATCTTCGGGCAACGCGAGGAACGCCTTGTGCACCGGGCCGTAGAGGGTGCGGAACACCTCGACGAAATGCGCGGCAGATTTGTAGCGGAACATGAAATCGCGCTCGGTCACGTCGATCGAAGACGCCTGCGCGTCGAACGTCGTGTCGAGCCAGTCGCGCCGTCCCCACTGGGCCGGCGACTGAACGCCCGCTGGTGGCGCGATATGGCCGCCGAGCGTCTTGAACAGATGGCCGATGAAGCCCGCGGGCGTCCAGTTGGCGAGCCCGATCTTGCCGCCGGCGCCGCACACGCGCACCAGCTCGGAGGCGGCCTTGGCCTGATTGGGCGCGAACATCACGCCGAAGGTCGAAGCGACGGCGTCAAACGAGCCGGAGGCATAGGGAAGCGCCTCGGCATCCGCGATCTCGAAGGCGATCTGAAGGCCCTCGGCCTCCGCCCGCGCGCGGCCCTTGGCGAGCAGGGCGTCGACATAGTCCGTCGAGGTGACGCGGCACCAGCGCCGCGCGAAGGCCAGCGTCGCATTGCCGTTGCCGGCCGCGACGTCGAGCACCGTCGCGCCCGCCGGAAGATCCATCGTCTCGGCGAGCTGCTCGCCGACGATCTGGAGCGTCACGCCGATCTGCGCGTAGTCGCCGGAGGCCCAGGTGGCGTTCTGCTTGGCCTTGATCGCCGCGTAGTCGGGCGTTGCGGTTTCAGTGGCTGCGATGTTCATCGGTCGTCCTTTCACCATGTGGCGGGTCAATGTGATGGTGACACCATGCCCGGGCCCGCGGACGCCCGCTTGATGACAGCGCGGGGAGAGCCTGCGATCTTTGTGGGGACGAGCCGGGGATTCGCGCGAACGGCCGGTCGGCCGGCGCCAGCGCGGAGCTGCCGGCACCAGGGAGCAAGCGCGCGATGATCTATCGCTTCGATGCGTTCGAGGTCGACACGGGCCAGTTCGAGCTGCGCCGCGACGGTGCCGCGCTGCCGGTCGAGCCGCTCGTCTTCGACCTGATCTCCCTGCTCGTCGTGCATGCAGGCCGCGTCGTGACCCGGGACGAGATCATCGATCAGGTGTGGGGCGGCCGCGTCGTGTCGGATGCCACGGTCTCGAGCTGCGTCAAATCGGCGCGCAAGGCGCTCGGCGACAGCGGCGACCACCAAGCCCTAATCAAGACGGTGCGCGGGCGCGGCTTCCGCTTCATCGGCTCGGTTGAGGCCGGCGATGATGCAAGCGCCGCCACAGCAAGCGCCGAGGCGCCGGCAGCCGCTCCGCCAAATCCCGTCACCACGGTCGCGCCGGGTGCGCCGAGTGTCGGTGCACCGGGCGTGGGCGCCGCCGAGGGCCCGGTGATCGCGGTCTTGCCCTTAAAGAACCAAAGCGCCGATTTCGACGAGTATTTCGCGGACGGCCTGACCGAGGACATCATCACCAACCTCGCCCGCTTCCGCGACCTACAGGTGATCGCGCGCACCTCGACATTTCGCTTCAAGGGGAGCGAGGCGAGCTTGGCGGCGCTGAGCGCGGAGCTGCATGCGGCCTATGTCGTCACCGGCAGCGTGCGCCGCGCGGCGGGCCGCGTGCGCATCAGCGCCCAGCTCGTCGACGCCGCGACGGGCGTGACCCTCTGGGCCGAGCACTATGACCGCGACCTCGAGGACATCTTCGCGGTGCAGGACGAGGTGACCACGACGATCGCGACGACGCTCGGCATCAAGGTGCAGGACGCCGGCCTGCAGCGCGCGTTGAGCAAAAGCCCGGCCGCGCTCGACGCCTATGACAGCGTGCTTCGCGCGCGCCGCTACACCGCCGACCTCAGCGCCGAAGCCCATGCGGAGGCGCGCGACCTCCTGGAGGCCGCGGTCGCGCGCGACCCGCGCTCGGCCGAGGCGCATGCGCTGCTCGCGAACGTTTATCTCGCCGAGCATCGCTTCGACGCCAACCCGCGCCCCGATCCCATCGGACGCGCGCTCGCCATGGCCGAGACCGCCGTGCGCCTCGACCCGCAGAACGCCTATGCGCGCTGCTGGCTCGCCATCGTCCACTTCTTCCGCCACGAGAACGCGATGTTCGAGGCCGAGGCGGAGCGCGCGCTGGCGCTCAACCCCAACGACCCGGAGACGCTCGCCGACATCGGCCATTTCTACGCCTTCATGGGGCAATTCGCGCGCGGTGTGGCGCTCTCTGAGCGGGCCAAGCGGCTCAACCCGCTCTATCCCGGCTGGTATCACTTCAGCGCGGCGCGCTACCACTACGACCAGCGCGACTATGCGGCGGCGGCCGCCGACGTCGCGCGCATCGGCATGCCGCACTTCTACTGGAGCCACCTGTTCGGCGCCGCCGCGCTCGGTCAGCTTGGCGACCCGGCGGCGGCCGACGCGCTCGCACGCATGCGCGCGCTCAAACCCGACGTCGACCCCCGCGCCGAGCTCGAAAAATGGAACACCGCGCCGGACGACCTCGCGCACCTGATGGAGGGGTTGCACAAGGCGGGGCTGGAGGAGACGGGTTAGCGGCGGCGGGGCTGTCGAAGCAAACAACCAGCCCTTATGCAAACCTGTGTGCCGGGAGATTCGTTCCTTTGAACAATGCGTCCCCGTTAGCACATATCATCATTTAGGAATAACCGTAAGCGCTCTGATAATACTTAGACGGTTTTCGTCAAAATACAAATCGACATTATGATCTACTTGATCGAAAAACCAGGTTTCTTCATTAACGTCAAGTCTGTATTCCCATATATCGTATCTGAATAAATACTCCCTATCTGCATCAGCTATTTCTGTGAAACTGACGTAGCGGCGCCCGACGATGATGTTTGTCGCATGCATCTCGTACGATGTTCCGTAGGTCATGAAAGCGTCTCGTATACGCTCCAAAGCGGTCTCTCGCGACTGGCCGACCGCGAAACCAAGAGTATCCGACCATCCGGACCGCTCTGCCCAGTACGAGTATGCGACGTTTGTGATCAAATCGCCCTCGAATACGATTCGAACACCGAAGGAATTTTCTCTCGGTTTGCGGGCGACTAGATAGATACCTTCGCTATCCAAGAGTGCGGGGAGGTCGTCGATCGTCCGAGGTCTGATAATGGTGTGCTCAACGTCAACACCAACTCCATCAACGATGGGATCTGCGACCAAGGCGTCGAACACCTCATCCTTGCTCTGCCCCACAGCCACAGTCCGCAGTTGATCGTGCTCACAGCTCTTGAATCCGAGAAGCACGCCCAGCGGTAGAGCGGCCAGAGTCGCCAGCACGAGTACCCATCGCCGGACGGTGGGCGTCCATAGCGACATCACACGTAAGAGCAGCCGGCCGACCCTCGGCATTGTGTGCGCACCTTGCCTTTCCGCACCAACCACCAACTATGGACCAAGGGTCATATAGAAATGGTTGAAGGCGCTTTCCACCGCTTCCCGACGGCCCAAACGAGTTTGGTTGTGTACTCCGCGGCGCGCCGCCGAAACGCTTGAGCGGCGGCTGCGCGCTCCGCACTATGGGTGCTCGGCCATCCGGATGCAGAGCGAAGGAGCGCGCGATGTTGTACCTGCAGAGCCTCGGCGAGGGCGGGCTTTCCGAGATATTCGTGAGCCAGCCCGACAAATCCCTCGCCCTGCTGAACTATGCGGAGCTCATCATGCGCGGCCCCTCGCCGCTCTCGGTCAAGCAACGCGAATTGATCGCGGCCTTCACCTCCGGCCTCAACGATTGTTCCCACTGCTACGGCACCCACACGGGAACCGCCGAGGCGTTCGGCGTGCCCGAGGGCATGCTTGCGGATCTGGTGAGCGACATCGAGCCGGTGACGCTCGACGAGGAGACCAAGGCGCTGCTGCGCTACGTCAAGAAGCTGACGCTCACCCCGAGCCGCATGACCCAGGCCGACGCCGAGGCGGTCTATGCCGCCGGCTGGGACGAGCAGGCGCTGCACGATGCGGTCTCGGTCTGCGGCATCTTCAGCTTCTTCAACCGCTACACGGCGGGCCTCGGCGTCAACACGCCCCGTGACGCCGCCCGCGAGCGCGGCCACATGCTCGCCGAGCTCGGCTATGACGGCCTCGCCAGCAAGCTCGGCCTTGCGGCAAAGGCGGAAGACGCGGCCTAGGCGCGCGGCGGCGCTCCCGTCCGCGATGACGCCAGTGTGGGTCTCGCCAAGTCAATCGACGACCTCCAAGGTGCACGACCGCTGACACCTATCGCGTCTGAGGTAGTGTCCATGAATTTGATGGGGTTATAGGCCTCTTGACCATACCGTCCTCAACATAGACACTATGAGAAATGCCGTCGGGTCGACGCTTCCTTGGGGAGCTGATCAGGTCCGGTACAACAACGGCGCAAGAAGAATAAGAGAGGGAGGGGGATATGGGCGTGGGCCAATGGCCTCGCCTCGGTCGAGGCTCCGTTCTACGAACCGTCGTCACGGTCGCCACTCTTATGGTGCCGCTCGGCCTCGCCGGATGCAGCTTTTTCAAGGCGCCCTTCGGGCTCGGGGTGGATGACGTCGATCTGTCACGCCCTCAGGTTCCCGCGGCGATCCAGCTGAGTGATCCCCAAATCTACTCGCGCGAGGCGCTCGTCAACGACAGACGGCAAGAACTCGCCTATCTCGACGAAGTTCTCGAAGACAGCGAAACCCAAACGTTCGGCGCGGACCTCGCGCGCAATCTCCGCACACTCGAAGCGTTAAAGAACCACCTGAGCATCTCTCTCGATCAAGCCCAAGGCTTGGCCGCAACACGGGAAGAGGAGCTCGCACGGCGCGACCACGAGATCGCTTTGCTCGACCGGGAGATCACCCGGCGCGAACGGCTTGCGACCCTCGATGAACCGGCCTCCGAGGACTCCGAGGAGGGTGGCGGTGATGGGGGTCAAGATGCAGCGACGGCGGAGAAGCTGGCGCAACTCGAGGAGCAGACCGCCGCGCAGCAGAGGGAAATCGATGCGCTCAAGGCCGAGCGCGAGGAGACCGAGCTTGAAAAGCGCCTCGCGGCGGACATCGCGAGGAACAAGGAGGCGATCGCCGCGCTCAAGGCGGAGTTGGCAACCGGCGAGGGCTCTCTCGTCGGCAAGGTCGATCAGGTCGACAACGTCGGATCGTCGCCCTTTGATCGGTTCCGCGACCGCCAAGCCTATCGTCAGGAAATCCGCGCAGCGCGGGCGGCGGTGAGCCTGGACGATCTGCACGACGCCAACGGCCATTCCCTCTATCGCCTGCAATTCCGGGCGACCGTGCTTCCCGGCGACAAGCGCGACAAGTTCGGCATCGCGCGCGTCACCGTCGAGCCGCCCGAGCTGACGGACGATGACATCCGGCAGCTCTACGTCGCCTGGCTCGCACACCTGACCAGCCGCCTCAACCGCGACGTCGGCGACGGCCGTATCGAAGCGCTCAAGCAGGTCGAGGTCCTGGCCGCCAGCGGAGTGTTCGAGATCGCGCGGCTGGCTTACGACCCAAACGCCGAGCCCACCGGGGACGACGACCGCAAGACGGGACTTGGCTTTCCGGATGACTGCTCAAGAAGAGAAGCTACTAAACTATCCGACGCCGAGGAGACACCCGACGCCCCCGATTTGGAAAGTTGCTCGTTTATTTCAGTTGCCGTTCCGCCGGGCGCAAAAGGATCACTTGAAGAGCTTTTTTACCATGGCGACGTAACAATAACAAAATATTTGGAGAGTCGTTTTGAACGAACATTTACAGACGAAACTGAGGCATCACAATTTGCAGTTAGGACTTTCGGATCTAAATTTACGATAGAACAGGCTCAATGCCAGATCGCGGCGCTTGTTGGATTGGCGACATTCCATGGCCTCGGTGAATGGCGCCAAGTTCCCGAAGAAATTCGTGCGCGACTCGCTGCGACGGTGAGGAGAATAGAGCACGCCGGTCGTGGGTGCGGCGCGACCGGGGGCAATAACCTTTTCACGTTTGAGACAAGCCCATTCGCGTTCAATATTAAGCCCTTCAAGGACGCACTGACGATGCCTAGGTCTTGGGCGCGTGTGGAGATGACCGAGGCGGGGAAACGGTCCTTCGCCAGATGGGTTGCGCGGGCCGGCGGCGAGATGTCGCGCGGCCCGGCGACCGAGCTGATCGAAACCGACAGCCGGCTCCGCACGCATTTGTTCCTCGCCCTCGGCCGAGATCTCGAGAGCGTCGACGACGACATCGCAACCCGGGCGCGCGTCATGGTTGACCGCGCGCTTCGGTCAAGGTCCGTGAAGCGCGCCGCCGCAGCCACGATCACGAAGGCGTTGAACGACGAGGCGCTTTCCACCGGTTCGTGGACCGCGATGCCGGGCAACAAAGACAGATTTAAGATCGTGTCGATCTCGATCGCGAAGGGCGAAGGGTACACCTACGCGACGGGGCCGATCGAGCGGGCACAGCGTGTCTCCACGCGTGCCGCGGCCGCGCGCAGCCTCGAGCTCAGCTTCGCCCTCTCCGTCGCGCTGCAGAAAGAGGGCCTCGATGTCGATGACACGCTCTCCTATTTGCGGGAGACGGCCGGACGCATCGATGCGCTCGAGCGGGTGCCCATCGTCGTCGGCTTTTCCGATCATCACGAGGCCCGCGCAGCACCGAGCTTCGGTTGGGTTTTCGGACCCCCGGTCCGAGTCAAGGGCGAGGACGAGCTTGCGCTCCGCCACACCGTCGTGAACCACAGCGTCTTCGCCGACCTTTCCGTGCCGGGCTGGTGGCCGGAAGTCAACGCGCTCGTCGAGACGGCTTGGGCCGGGGGCTGGCATGCGACGGGCGACGCCATCAAGGTGCAGACGGATCGAGCGCGCCACAGGGAGCTGCGCAAGATCGTTCTTCCGCTCAATCGGGCCGACCTCGATGGCCTCACCAGCGTCGTGGCGCGGGCAAGAAACATGCCGACGCTCCGCCCGACCAGCATCGCCTACGTCGAGCCGAACACGATCTCGGCTTGCGCGGAAACAATGTCGTTCCTGATCTATGGGCAAGAGGTTTGGCGCAGCACCGAGGTGACACTCGGCGGGCTTCAGGCAAATCCGGCGAAGATCGAGGTGTTGCCGGATATGGAGGGCGTGCGCGCCGAATTCGACATCAGCAAACTGCCGCATCGCGCGGCGACACGGACGCCGCTGAGCATGACCGTCTCGACGCGCGACGGCTCGGACTTCTACAGGATTCGCCTGACGGGACACCGCACCGGGACGAATGCCGACTGCGGCGTCGAGCGCGCCGGTGGCTTCGATTTGGCGCGCGCGACCGAGAAACGAGGCGCGCCGCGCATCAAGAGCCTCTTTCCGTCGACGATCAACGCGTGCATCAAGCGCCAGACCTTCACCGTGGTCGGCGAGAACTTGGCCACGGGCACCGGAACCGCGGCGGTGCTCGCCGGCGCGACCGGTCAGCCGACACCGAGTGGTTCCGACAGGGCAAGTCAAGTGACCTTCGTGCTCCCGAACGGGTTTGCGGCAGGCCGCTCGATTGTGCCGTTCGTCTACGTCACGAACGGTGGCGTGAGCGAAGCGAGCGTCCGTGTCACAAGCTGCACCGGGCAAGGCGCCGGCACACCCGATGCGCTCACGGTCGAGCCGATCTATCCCATCGTCTATCCCGGCCAGTCCTTCGGCGTGGTGCTCAATGGCACACTCTCCAAGAACGCGTTCGCCAAGCTCACTCTCGCTGCGACGCAGGTCTTGGCCGACAATCGCACGCACGGCAGCCCGGTGACGTGGCTCGCAGATCGCACGAAGTTCGGCAAGCCCAAGGTCGAGAGTTCGGGCGTGGTCTATTGGGCCAAACCGTCACTCGGCACGCTGTCGAACGGGCGCATGTTCCTCGTGACGCTCGGCTACGAAGCAAGCATCGTCGACGGCCCGAAGGAAGCCCAATCGAAGAATCTGCTGGTGCACTATAAAAACGCGGCCGCGACGGCGATCACGGTGGTAGACGATAAGGGGGCGGCTGCGAGCGTAACCGCCGCGGCTCTCAACAAAGCGACCAATGACCCTGTCACGATTGCCTTCAAGCTCCCGGAGAACGCCTACGAAGCCTTCGCGTCGTGGGGCCAAGCGATTGGTGAGGGGCGAAACGGTTTCACCCTCACCTCGCACGACGACGCGAAGCTTTCGCTAAACCCGAAGCCCGACAAGCACGGCGCGGTCTGCCGGCGGGCCGATGCGACCGCGCCGAGGCTCTGTTTCTATTCGTTGAAAGCAAAAGTCGACGACGCGGTCAAAGGGACAACAAAACTCACCTTCAAACTGAACGTGAAAGAGCTCAATCTACCGCCAGGTGTCGCAGATCAATTCAAGGTCATGGACCTCACGCTCAAATAAGGGCGAAGAAGAAGGCGTCGGTCGACGTGGCGGCGACGCTAGCGGGGCTCGACTGTGATGGTCCAGACGCCGCCCGCGCCCTCCTCCTGGCGCACGCGCACCGGCAAGAAGCGCTCGACGGTGGCGATGTTGGTGCGCGTGTGGAGCGACGGGGCCGAGGTGGTGAAGCGGCCGCCGCCCGCGAGCGCGAGCGGCAGGATGAGCTGGTCGGCGAGATAGGGCCCGACCGCGACCGGCCGCTTCAGATAGCGTTGCACCGCCTGGACCACGCTGTTGGCGACCGCTTCCGCCGAGACGCGTGGCTGGCCGAAGCTCGCCATCACCTCGGTCACTTGCGCGAAATCGAGCGTCGCGATGACCGCGTTGCCGGGCCCGGCGCTCCGCGTCTCGTCGCGCGTGACGACACAGTCCTCGGGCCAGCGAAGCTTGGCGCCGAGGACCGCACGCTCGCGCGCGGCGACGCCCGCCTCGAGGTGCGCGACCAGCACCTCGGCGCGTGTGCCACGCGGGGCCCCGCGCTCGGTGAGGACGAGCGGCACGAGGCCGCCTGAGGGTTCGATCGTGAACACGACGCGGCCGCCGCCCGCGGGATAGAAGCCCGGGCGCTGCAGCGTTGCCTCGACCTTGGCGCCCATCCGCCGGAGCAACGGCAGGAAGGCGCGCTCGAGACACTCGAAGGGCGGCGCGGAGGGGTTGTGCGTGCCGCCCTCGAGCACGATGGTGGACGGCCCGGCGGCGCGCATCAGAGCCGGCAGCACGGTTTGCGCGACGAGCGAGGTGCTGCCGGCGGTGCCGATCGCGAAATGATACTCACCGCCGACCACGACGCCCGGCGCAAAGGTGAGGCACGCCGCGCCGAGGTCCGCGCCCTCGACCCTGGCGCCCGAGATCGCCCGCGCCGCGCGCACCGCAGTGAGGTGCTGACGCAGCAGGCCGGGCCGTTTCCGGTTGGCGCGGATATTCTCGATGCGGAACGCGCGGCCCGTGACCATAGCGAGCGACAGGGCGCTGCGCAGGATCTGGCCGCCGCCCTCGCCCTCCGCCCCATCGATCCGAATCAGATCCTGCGCCATCACGCCCATCCGAAACCGCGCGACCCGAGCCGCGCCCTCAGCCCTTCACGCAGACCACCTGGCGCAGCGTGTGGACGATCTCGACGAGATCGGCCTGGGCCTCCATCACGGCGTCGATCGACTTGTAGGCCGCCGGCGTCTCGTCGATCACGCTCTCGTCGGTGCGGCATTCGACGCCTTCGACCGCCGCCGCATGCTCCTCGAGGCTGATCCGCTTCTTCGCCTCGGTGCGCGACATCACGCGCCCCGCGCCGTGCGAGCAGCTGTGGAAGCTCTCGGGGTTGCCGAGCCCGCGCACGATGTAGGAGCGCGCGCCCATCGAGCCCGGGATAATGCCCATGTCGTCGGCGCGTGCGCGCACCGCGCCCTTGCGCGTGACGAACACGTTCGCGCCGAAATGATGCTCGCGCGTGACGTAGTTGTGGTGGCAGTTCACCGCCTCCACCTCGGCCTCGAAGGGCTTCGGCAGAACCTCCCGCGCAGCCTCGATGACGTTCGCCATCATCACCTGGCGGTTGGCGAGCGCGAAATCCTGCGCCCAATCGACCGCCCGCACATAGTCGTCGAAATGCTCGGTGCCCTCGGGGAAATAAGCGAGGTTGGCATCGGGCAGGTTGATGAACCAGCGGCGCATGTCCTCCTTGGCGAGCTCGATGAAGGTGCGGCCGATCAGATTGCCGATCCCGCGCGAGCCCGAATGCAGCATGAACCAAACGCGGTTCGCCTGGTCGAGACACACCTCGATGAAGTGGTTGCCGGTGCCGAGCGTGCCGAGATGCACGACATGGTTGGCGGCTTCGAGTTTGGGATAGCGCTCGGTGATGTGGGTGAACCGGGTTTCGAGGTCGCGCCACGCGGCGACCGTGCGCGCCGGCGGCTCCTGCCACGCGCCCTTATCGCGTCCCGCATGGCTACGCGAGCGCCCGTGCGGCACGGCGGTCTCGATGGCGAGGCGAAGCGCGCGCAGATTGTCGGGGAGATCGTCGGCGACCAACGAGGTGCGCACCGCCATCATGCCGCAGCCGATGTCGACGCCGACGGCAGCCGGAATGATCGCGCCTTTGGTTGGAATCACGCTACCGATCGTCGAGCCGATGCCCTTGTGCACGTCGGGCATCACCGCGAGCCACTTGTGGATGAAGGGCAGGCGCGCGGTCTTCTGGAGCTGCTCCTTGGCGCCCTCGTCCACCGGCACGCCGCGCGTCCAGAGCTTGATCGGGCTGCCGGCATCGTCTGCGATCACGTCATAGGTCTGCTCGCGCATCATCCTTTCCTCCGGCCCAACCGGGCCACGCGACGACAAGTGGGTGTGAAACGTCCTGCTCTACCGCTGAGCTACAGGCCCGCGATGGGCCTGGCGGGAGTCGAACCCGCGACCTGGGGAGTCTAGTCCATGTAGTTCCACGGGCATTCGTCGCGTGTCTCGTCGTGGCTTACCATTTCGGTCGCGGCGACAAGTGTTTGGCGAGACACGGACTTCTGCTCTACCGCTGAGCTACGGCGCCGGCGAACCGGCACCGGTGGGAGTCGAACCCACCACCTGAAGGTCAATGTAGTCCCGCCCGCATTCGCCGCGGGTGTCAACGATCGGATCGGCACAGCCTGCCTGCGATGTCTTCACAGGATATCACCAAACACCTATCTTCCTGACCCATTTATCAGATCTCGATCTCCTCAATTTGGCCGATCCAATGATCGGGCCCGAGCGTTCCGTCCGCGAACGCGGCGACGATGTCGAACACGGCATCGGAGAAGCCGCCGACGTTCAGAATGTCGGGGCGCTCGAGCGCCTGCGTGGTCGCGTAGGGCTGTAGGTCGATACAGACCAGCTTCGCCGCCGGACAACGCCGCTTCAGCCGGCTCCACTCGCGCATGACGCCCGTGTCATGGCCGCGTGCGGCGTCGATCCACGACTCATAGTCCGACACGATGATCACCGTATCGACATCGGCCCCGCTTGCGTTGAGCGCGCGCAGCGGCGCCGAGCAATCGGTCCCGCCGCCGCCGAGCGCGGCGAGCCGCGCGGCGTTCGTCATCACGCTGTCGCGCGGGTTCTCGAGCGCTTCGTGAACCGCGCCGTCGAACGGCAGGATCACCGCGCCCGCGGAGCGACGCAGCACGGCCGCGCCGATCAAGGCGGCGACGTCGACACAGCGCACGGCGCTCGTCGCGCCGCGGCGCCACCCCGTGATCGGCGCATGCATCGAGCCGGAGACGTCCGGACAGACGGCGATCGTGCCGGCGAACCGCGGCACATTGGCGATCGCGATCTCCATCGCATCCTGCAAAGCCGCGCGGATCTCCGCCGGCACGGATTTGCCGGCGGCGCGATAGGCCATCATGAGCTGGTACGGAAACACGCGCGCGCGCCGCACCTCGTCCGGATCGCGCAGCCGGGCCGCGACGTCCGCCACCAGGGTTCGCTCGTCGAACACGCCATGCCGGGCGAACGTGTTCAGATTCATGCGCAGCGCCTGCCAACCGACTTGGCGGGCGATCGCGGTCCACGCCGCGCGATCGAGGTCGAGCGCGGTGAGCATCTGGAACGGCACGGCCGGCACGGCACGCGTCTCGCCGGCCTTGAACGCTTCGAACTGGCGCACCACGTCCGGCAGCTTCGCGGGGTCGCAAGCGCGCCCGATCAGGTAGCCGAAGAGCGCCTCGCGCGCCGCCGTCGCGGGCTTCGGGTGCACCATCTTGATGATGTCCGCGAGCGAGGGCGTGCGGCCGACCGACGCCCGGATCAATTGGGCATCCGAGGCGCCAGCCAGCCAGTCGCGGACCAACCTCTTCGGCCGGCTTCCGAGCGACTTCCGCCCGACCGCGCCGGAGCGCATGATCTGCACGAAGCTACGCAGCATGCGGCCATTGTCGATGACCCGGCGAAACACAGGCTCGACCTCCGTCGGGCCCACCCGCGTCAGGATGGCCGTGAGGAGCGCCGGCATGTCCTTCATGTAGCCGCGCTCGCGGCAATAGATCGCCGTCTGGGCGATGAACGCCGGCTCCACGGTGTCGCAGAGCTCGGTGATCGCCCCAAGCTGCTCCCGCGCATCCGCATAGAAGGTGTCGCTCAGGCACCCGGTCACCGCCGCCTGCGCCAGCGCATGCTGGGGCCGAAAGGCGTAGGCCGGAGCGCCCTCGTGGTTCCGACTATCCGGCCGCGGGAGCAGCCGTCCAACCGTCGATGCAAACACGGATTTGTTTGCCACTGTCTCTCACCTTTCTTCGTTCACGATGGAGACAATGCAGATTGCGTGCCAAGTGATGGCGGCGGTGCATGAGATTTCGTGTAATAGGTTGATTTTATGTTCGTATTTCTTCTCTCCGCGGCGGGCGGCGCGCGGCGCAGGGTTGGCCCGCCCGGCTCCCATATTATATTTTCATATAAGAATGTATACTTTCCTATCTTAGCCACGGCGGCGACGAGCGATGAAACGCACCGTGTGCATCGGTTTTCTGGGGACGGTGATGGACGCCGGGCGCGGGCCCGAGCGCTGGCGGCGCTGGCGCCCGACGGTGAGCCTCTTCCAGCACGACACGCTGTTGCTGGACCGGCTCGAGCTCATTCACGACGGCGGGCACGCCACGCTGCTGGAGCGTGTGATGGACGACATCGTGAGCGTCTCGCCCGAGACCACGGTGCGGCCGTGGGCGATGCCGCTCGACGATCCCTGGGACTTCGAGGAGGTCTATTCGGCGCTGCACGCCTTTGCCCTCGGCTACCGCTTCGACCCTGACGCCGAGGACTATCTGATCCACCTGACCACGGGCACCCACGTGGCGCAGATTTGTATGTTCCTCCTGACCGAGGCGCGCTATCTGCCGGGCCGGCTGCTCCAGGCCGCGCCGCCGCGCAGGGAGAAGGGGAGCCCCGGCGGGTACGCGATCGTCGACCTCGACCTCTCGCGCTATGACGGCATCGCCGCCCGCTTCCGTGCGGAGCAGCTGGAGGCGACCTCCTTCCTCAAATCGGGGATTCCGACGCGCAACGCGCCTTTCAACCGGATGATCGACGAGATCGAGCAGGTGGCGCTCCGCACGCGTGCGCCCGTCCTCTTGATGGGGCCGACGGGCGCGGGCAAGTCGCAGCTCGCCCGGCGCATCTACGAGCTGAAGAAGCTCCGGCACCTGGTGCAGGGGCCGTTCGTCGAGGTCAACTGCGCGACGCTCCGGGGCGCGACCGCCATGTCCGCGCTCTTCGGGCACAAGAAGGGCGCCTTCACCGGCGCGCAGGCGGACCGCGCCGGGCTGCTGCGCGCCGCCGATGGCGGCACGCTCTTCCTCGACGAGATCGGCGAGCTCGGCCTCGACGAGCAGGCGGTTGTGCTCCGCGCGGTCGAGGAGGGGCGCTTCCTGCCGGTCGGCGCGGACGTCGAGGTGCACAGCGACTTCCAGCTCATCGCCGGCACCAACCGGGACCTGATCGCGGAGGTGGGCGCCGGCCGATTTCGCGAGGATCTCTTCGCCCGGCTCAATCTCTGGACCTTTCGGCTGCCGGGGCTGACGGAGCGGCCGGAGGACATCGAACCCAACCTCGACCACGAGCTCGCCCGCTTTGCGGAGACCGAGGGCGCGCGCGTCACCTTCAACAAGGAGGCGCGGCGGCGCTATCTCGCCTTCGCGACCAGCGCCGAAGCGCGCTGGACCGGCAACTTCCGCGATCTCGCGGGCTCGGTGACGCGCATGGCGACGTTCGCCGGCGCCGGCCGCATCGACGGGCAGACGGTCGAGCGCGAAATCGCCCGGCTGCGCACCCTCTGGCGGGCGCCAGCTGCAGCGGGTCCCGAGGCGCTCCTCGCGCCGCTCATTGGTGAGGAGGCGCTCGCCGCGATCGACCCGTTCGACCGCGTGCAGCTCGCCGCCGTGGTCGAGGCGTGCCGGCAATCCCCCTCGCTCTCGGCGGCCGGCCGCACCCTCTTCGCCGCCTCGCGCCGGCGCAAGAAAAGCGCCAACGACGCCGACCGCCTCCGCAAATACCTCGCCCGCTTCGCCCTCGACTGGGAGCAAGCGCACGCCGCGCCTTGAGGCCGGCCGCCTTCGTTCCGCCGGCGCCCTTTACGCTCCCTACAGGCTTCTCGCGGATACTCTGATCGGATGATTTGACACTTCGATCGGCTTACAAACGATGGGCATTCCCTTAAGGCAAATCCTGATCACCCTTATGTGCGTGGCCGCCATCACGGCCACGGCGACCAAGCCAGGTGAGGCGCGGGACGAAGACGCGGTCGAACACGCCCCGGAGGCGGTGGCCGAATACGCCACCGACCCGCTCCGCGAGAGCCCGCTCGATCCGGCCAAGGTGCCGGTCGAGTTCGTGGGGCTCAACAACTGGCTCAACGGCAATGCCCAACGCCTCGACGCCGAGCAGACGCAGTACATCCGTGAAACTCTGTTTTCGCTGATCGACTGGGAGGTGAAGCAGCTCTTCGCACGAAACGGCTCGATCGTCGCGGCATCCGACAATGACTTTCTGGAGAGACTGTTCTTCTGGGCCGACCAGCTCGGGGTCTATGGCGCGGCCGACGCGCGCGACACCGTGGCGACCGACCCGGGCGCCATCCCGGCGCGCACCGCGGTGCCGCCCACCTTTGGGCTTTCGCTCGAGCGCGGCTACTTCACGCTCTCCTCGCACACCGCGGACTGGCGCGTCTCCTTCCCCTATCACTTCATGGTGTGGCGGCTGCAAGAATTCGTGTCGAACGCGGGCGCACCGACGCAGATCGCGACCGTCTCGACGGGCTTCGGCCACCATCAGGGCCGGCCGGGGTTTTCCCAGGCGACGCTCATGATCTTGTCGTCGCAAAGCCAGAGCCTGGCCGCGTTCGAGGACTTTTGGCGCCCGCGCGGCGGGATTCCGCCAACCGCCGCTGCGCGTCCGATCGAGATCGCCGGCTTCAGCGCCTACAAGGGCTTCGACGACGCCACGCGGATTCACACCGAGATCGTGTTCTTCGAGGGTCGGACCGGACCGGTCGCCGTGTTCTACATGGGCGTCGACGGCACCTACCAGTGGAACCGCCCCCACTTCCTCGATTTCCTCCGCAGCATGACCGCCCCCAGCGCATAGCAGGCCTCGATTCGGCGTGCAGCGATTGCCCTGCACGCTTCCGCGCCGCGGCGCTAGACTGCGGCGCGTTTTTCTTGGAAGGCATCGTTGGTGGCACTCAGGACCCTCGTTCTCACGGTCTCCTATCCGAGCCGCGCGTCCTACTATCAGGATTGGCAGCAGGCGTTTGAGGCGCATCCGGCGTTTGCGGCCGAGACCGTGAACATCTTTCGCACCGGCGCCCGGCGGCGCGTCCGGCGCATCATCGGGGATTACGACCTCGTCGTGCTGCTGCATTCGTGCACCGCGGATTCCCTCCTCTACATCGAGCCGCTCGCCGCGGCGCTGCAGGCACGGCGCGGGCGGCTCTTGTCGTTCGTCGGCAACGAGGTCAACCTGCCATCATCGCCGATGGCGCCGAAGATCGCGTTTCTCGCCTCGGTGCGGCCGGATTTCGTCGCGACCCAGTTGCCGCTCGAGGCCGGCGCGTTTCTCTACGAGGAGTGCGCCGAGGCGGTGATCGCGGTGCCACATGCGCTCAATCCGGAGGCCTTTCGCCCGACCCGTGCGCTCGACGACCGCGCGATCGATATCGGCGCGCGCAGCTATCGCTATCTCGCGATGCTCGGCGACGACGACCGCAACCGCATCTTCGATTATTTCCAGGCGAACGCGGGCGCGCTCGGCCTCGCCGTCGACATGAGCACCGACCACCGCTTCGACGGCGGCGGCTGGGCCGATTTCCTCAACCGCTGCAAAGCGACGATCGCGACCGAGGCAGGCTCGTGGTACATCGAACGCGACGACGCCACGGTCAACGCGATCCGCGCCTATCTCGCGGGCGGGCGCCGGGGCATCACGCTCTCGGCCGACACCGGCCTGAAGCGCCTCGCTCATCGCCTGCCCTACCCCGTCAAGGCCGTGCTGAGGCAGCTGTTGCGGCAAGGGCCGATCCGCTACGAGGGCGTCGCCGACGAACGCGTCGCCTTCGACGAGATCTACGAGCGCTTCTTCCGCGACAAGCCGCGCTGCCCGGCCTATGGCAAGTGCATCTCATCGCGCCATTTCGACGCGATCGGCACCAAGACGCTGCAGATCATGTTCCCGGGCCGCTTCAACGACATCCTCGAGGCAGACCGGCACTACCTCGCGCTGGCGCCGGATTTTTCGAACGCCGCGGAGGTCGTCGAGAAGCTCTGCGACCTCGCATTTCGCCGCCGCATGGTGGACGAGGCCTACGACCACGTGCACGCGCACCACACCTATGCGCGGCGCCTCGACGCGCTGGTCGCGACGATTGAGCGAAAAGCCCCGTGAGCGCGCGTTTCGCGGCGCTTGGACTCCCGTTTCGGCCGCACTCGGCTTAAACTGCGCCCGCCGAGACCGCCCGACCCTGAGAACGCCTCGCGCGGCGTGGGCGCCTCAGGCAAGGACCGACTCGGCTCACAATGCTACGTAACGCGCCGACAACGCCCCCAACGCGCGGGAAACGACGATGTGCGGAATAGCAGGGATCCTGGATCTACGCGGTGAGCCGGTGAGCGGCCTGCGCGGCGAACTCCGCCTGATGAACGAGCTCCTGGCACATCGCGGCCCGGACGGCGAAGGCATGTGGTGCGCCGGCGACGAGCAGGCCGGCCTCGCGCACCGGCGCCTCTCGATCATCGACTTGGAAGCGACTGGCAACCAACCGATGGTCTCGCCCGCGGGCACTGTCGTCTCCTTCAACGGCGAGATCTACAATTATGTCGAGCTCCGCGAGGCCCTCCGGGACGGCTGGACCTTCCGCACCAGCTCCGACACCGAGACCATCCTCGCCGCCTACGACCGCTACGGCACCGAGTGCGTCAAGCATCTGCGCGGCATGTTCGCCTTCGCGCTCTGGGACGAGGCGAACCAACGCCTGCTCTGCGCGCGCGACCGCCTCGGTCTCAAGCCGTTCTACTACGCGGTCATCGGCCAGCGCTTCTACTTCGCCTCCGAGGTCAAGGCGCTGCTGCCCTTCCTGCCCGAGATCGAGACCGATATGGCGGCGCTCGGCGAATATCTCGTGTTCCAATACCCGCTCGGGCAGGAAACCCTGTTCAAGGGCGTGCGGCAGCTGTCGCCGGCGCATCAGATCGTGGTCGAGAACGGCCAGCACCGGACGAGCCGCTATTGGGACGTCCACTACGACATCGACTTCGACCACAGCCCCGCCTACTTCCACCGCCGCACGCGCGAGCTGATCGACGATGCCGTGCGCGTGCATCTGCGAAGCGACGTACCGGTGGGCAGCTATCTTTCGGGCGGCATCGATTCGAGCCTCGTGGCGCTGCTCTCGAGCCAGCACGACGCCGGCGACAACGGCACCTATCACGGCAAGTTCACCTGCCACCCGGGCTACGACGAGAGCCGCTACGCCGCGATCGTCGCCAAGGATGCGGGCAAGACGCTCCACCAGGCGGATATCACTGCGACCGATTTTCTCGAGAACATCGAGAAGGTCATCTATCACCTCGATCATCCGATCGCGGGGCCGGGCTCCTTCCCGCAATACATGGTCTCCAAGCTCGCCGCGCGCCACGTGAAGGTCGTGCTGGGCGGGCAAGGCGGCGACGAGATCTTCGGCGGCTACGCGCGCTATCTGCTGGCCTATTTCGAGCAATGCCTCAAGGCCGCGATCGACGGCACCTATAAAAATGGCAATTTCGTCGTCACGCCGGAATCGATCATCCCGAACCTCGGCGTGCTGCGTGAGTACAAGCCGCTGATCAAGATGTTCTGGCGCGACGGCCTGTTCGAGACCATCGACAAGCGCTACTTCAGGCTCGTCGACCGCTCGGCCGACATGTCGAGCGAGGTGCGCTGGGAGTGCTTCGACAAGGGCATCGTGTTCGAGAATTTCACGAAGATCTTCAACTCGACGCGCAACGTGCGACACGAGGCCTACTTCGACAGCATGACGCACTTCGACCTCAAATGCCTGCTGCCGGCGCTCCTGCATGTCGAGGATCGCATGAGCATGGCGCACGGGCTGGAGAGCCGGCTGCCGTTTCTCGACCATCCGGTGATCGATTTCGTCGCGACGGTGCCCGCCGACGTCAAGTTCAAGGACGGGCGCATGAAGCTCCTGCTCAAGGAGGCCTACGGCGACGTCATCCCGGATGCGCTCCTCGAGCGGCGCGACAAGATGGGCTTTCCCGTGCCGCTCAGCGAATGGCTCACGGACGAGATCAGCGACTTCGCGCACGATCTCTTCCATAGCGAAGCGGCCAAGACGCGGCCCTTCATCAACATCGAAGCCGTGCGCGCCGCGATGGGCAACCCGAAGCAATTCGGCCGCAAGCTCTGGGGCCTGATCAGCCTCGAGGTGTGGCACCGCCAGTTCCACGATCGCGCGAGCCATTATCGCGCGCTGCGTCGCACCGACGCCGCGCCACGATCTCGACAGGACATGGAGAACAGCATGGTTGGGGTAACCGCATGAGGGTGATGATTACGGGGGGCGCCGGGTTTATCGGCTCCCATCTGGCCGAGCGCCTGCTCGCGCGTGGCGACGATGTCGTCGTCATCGACAATTACGAGACCGGCCGGCGCGACAATCTGGAGCCGCGCGACGGCCTCACGGTGATCGAAGGCTCGATCAGCGACGGCGCCTTCATGGCCGGGCTCTTCGCCGACACGAAGCCCGAGCTCGTGGTTCATGCCGCGGCGTCCTACAAGGACCCCGACAACTGGCATGGCGATGCGCTCACCAACGTCGTCGGCACCGCCAACGTAGCCCAAGGGGCGAAGGAGGTCGGCAGCCAGCGGATCATCTATTTCCAGACCGCGCTCTGCTATGGCGTCAAGCCCGAGCAGCATCCGATCACGCTCGATCACCCGATCCGCCCGGGCGATTCCAGCTATGCGATCAGCAAGACCGCGGGCGAGCAATACATCATGCTCTCGGGCATCGACTATGTGAGCTTTCGCCTCGCCAACGTCTATGGGCCGCGCAATCTGAGTGGCCCGCTGCCGACGTTCTTCCAGCGCCTCACGACGGGCAAGCCCTGCTTCGTGATGGACACGCGGCGCGACTTCGTGTTCGTCGAAGACGTGATGGACTGCGTCATGGGCGCGGTCGCGGGTAAGGGACACGGCCCCTACCACATCTCCTCCGGCGCCGACGTGTCGATCAAGGAGCTGTTCGATGCCGTCGTCCGCGCGCTCCGCATCAATCTCGAGCAGGAGGTCGAAGTGCGCCCGCGCAACCCGGATGACGCGGCATCGATCCTGCTCGATCCGACGCGCACCAACGCCGACTTCGATTGGTCGACATCGACCGCGCTCAACGACGGCGTCGCGCAGGCGATCACCTATTACGAGAAATACGGCGTCGAGCAGACCTTCACCCACCTCGTCCAGAATGAGGACTAGGCCGGCGACGCGGGAGCGCGCCGCGCCGTCCCGGCGATGAGCCGCAAGATCGCGACGGTCGTCGGCGCGCGTCCGCAGTTCATCAAGGCCGCGCCGGTGAGCCGGGCGCTCGCGGCGCATCGCGACCTCTCCGAAGTGATGGTCCACACCGGGCAACACTTCGACCGTGAGATGTCGGCCGTCTTCTTCGAGGAGCTGGCGATTCCGCCGCCGGCTCACGACCTCGGGATCCATGGCGGCGGCCATGGCGCCATGACGGGACGCATGCTCGAGCGGCTCGAGGCGACCTTCCTCGACGAGCGGCCCGCGGCCGTGCTCGTCTACGGCGATACCAACTCGACGCTCGCCGGCGCGCTCGCCGCGGCCAAGCTGCACATCCCGGTGGTGCACGTCGAAGCGGGAATGCGCTCCTTCAACCGGCGCATGCCGGAGGAGCTCAACCGCGTGCTGACCGACCACGCGAGCGATCTTCTTCTCTGCTCGACCCCCGGCGCCGTCGCGCTTCTCGCGCGCGAAGGCATCGAGAGTGGCGTGCATCATGTCGGCGATGTGATGTACGACGCCGCGCTCGCGGCCGGCGAACGGGCGGGCGACGCGATGGCGCTTCGCAAACGCCTCGGCATTGCCGATCGGCGCTATGCGCTCGCGACCGTGCACCGCGCCGAGAATGTCGACGACGCCGATCAACTGCGCGCCGTGATCGATTATCTGAAGGATGCCGCACAAGACCGAGGCCTCGTGCTGCCGCTCCATCCGCGCACCCGGCAGGCGGTCGAGCGGCACGGTCTCGATCTGACCGGCTTGATCGTCTGCGAGCCGCTCGGCTATTTCGACCTGCACGCCCTCTTGCGGGGCGCGGAGGCCGTGCTGACGGATTCAGGCGGGGTGCAGAAGGAGGCCTATTTCCACCGTGTGCCGTGCGTGACCCTGCGCAGCGAGACCGAGTGGACGGAAACGGTCGAGGCGGGCTGGAACCGGTTGTGGCGCGGCCCCGACTATGCGCCGCGCCGCGATATCACCGAATATGGCGACGGCGCCGCGGCGGAAAAAATCGTCTCGCTGATCGGGGCACTGCTGCGCTGAGCAAATCCCGCGCAGGTGGCATCACCTGCGATGACGCATTTGCGTCAATTCCAATGTCGCGGGCCGTCACGCGGCCTTGCTTTTGTCGGCGACCTTGCTGCCGTCGGGCGCGATCCCATACTCGGCGCTGAGCCACACCAGGAACGCCTCACGCGCAGCATCGTCTGCGGAGAGCCACGCGGTCTTGAGCTTCTTCAGCTTCTGCTCTGCCTTGTAGCCGAGCGTCCGATTGAGGATGCGATCGCGGGCCTCGCGGAAATTCGCGGCGCGGCCCTCCACGACGTCGCGGAGCGCGCGGGCCTGCCCACGGTCGTCGAGCTCTGCGAGAGCGTCGAGCTCAACTGCCGATCTGGCGGCCGGCATATCCTTGATCGCGTCTTGGATATGGCTCGCGATCTTGCGCGAGCGCATGAGCGAGGCGTTGATCCGGCGCTTCGAGAGACCGAGTTGCGCGCCGGTCTCGGTCGCGAAACCCTTGTTGCCGCGGCCGCCCGCGCTCGACGCCGCACGCCCTTCGCGCTCGGCATAGCGGGCGTCGAAGATTTCCTTGCGGCGCGCGAGGCTGCGGTCACGCTCGAGCTGGGTGAGCTCGCAGCGCGCAAGGTTCTCGTCGATTTCCCAAATCTCGCGCTCAAGGCCCTCGTCATCGAGGACCAAGCAATCGATGGTCTTGTGGCCAAGCGACTTCGCGGCCTCCAGGCGGTGGAGCCCGCTCACGAGCAGCGGCTTGGCGTCGCCGATGACCGCCACCGTGATGGGCGTGCGCAAGCCGATATCGCGCACCGAATCCGCCAGCATCGTCACCGCGGCGGGCTTGAGGCGCCGGAGCCGGGAGCCGATCTCGATCGTGTCGACCGGGAGCGAGACGATGCCCTCGCGGGCGCCGGTCTCGGCGGCCGGCTCGGCGGCGGGCTCGCTGGAGAGGTCGATCATCGGCTTCTTCGACGCCGGTTCCGCCTCTCCGGCCTCCTCTTGCTCGGCCTCCTCCTGCTCGGCCGGAAGACCGAGAAGCTCCCGGATTGGCGAAGCCTCCTCGGGATCCGCCATCGGTTGATTGGCGATGCGGTCGAGGATGCTCTCGATCCGCACGAGCCCGTCCCGAATCAGAAACCACTGGGACTCGGTGATCGGCTCCCGTTTCGTCGCGGCGCCGAGCGAGTTGATCAGCGCGGCAAGGCGCGTCATGCCAACGAAATTGGCCGTGGCCTCGTGTCGCTCCAAGATCTTCACATAGCGCTGGAGCTCGGTGGCGTTCCCGGTTGCGCGGGCGCGATCGACCTCGGCGAGGGTCGCCGCGATGTCGGGGCGCATTTTCTTAACGAATTCCCGAAGCAGGATGTCGGAGGGCATGGGCGGGGACCTGTGACTGACCTTCAACCAGTTTGGCTAATTTTGACGTAACCGCGTTAACAATTCTCGAACTGCTGAGACGCCAAAGTGTTGTGACTTGATCGTGATCGAGCCCACCGGAGACGTTTCATGCGTGTGATTTCGTTCGTTTCACCCGCGCTCAGCGCGGAGGAGTCCAGCACGGCCGCCAATATGGTCTCCCATGGCAAGCTGCTGGAGGGCGGAACCGTCGCGTTGGTCGAGTGCTTGCACCGCTCGAAGGGTGACGACAGCCCGCAGGCCGGAAACGTGTCCGAGCAGCACGTCCGATCGACCGCCGAGAGCCTGACCAACGACCTGAGCACCCTTGCCGGCCGCGGCGCACAGGTCGCCATTCTCGACGTTCCGTCGGTCTCCAGCGAGGGCTTTGAGCTCTCGGTTCTCGCGGCCGACCTGGTGGTCTTGCCGATCCGCCCGGTGGAGAGCAATTTCCGCAACCTGTCGGCGCTGGTCAATTGGATCGAGAAGCGCTCGAAGCCCTTCATCTTCCTGATCAACGACGCCAATCCCGATTCGCCCGATACGTCGGCCGCAGCGATCGCGCTCGCGCAATTCGGCACGATCTGCCCGATCCTCCTCGGCGACAATGTCGATAGCGCGCGCGATGACGCCGCCCACGACGTCCCGCCGATGACCGAGCAATACCGCAAGCTCTGGAAATACCTGCTCTCGCGCGTCGGCGGCATCGCCGGCGAGCAGCCGGAGGCAGAAGCCGCCCGCAACAGCGATCGGCGCCGCCACCCGCGGTGGGATTTCGCGGCCGAAGCCACGCTCGATTGCGATGCCGGCGTCGTGCGTTGTCAGGTGACCGACATTTCCGCGGCCGGCATCGGTCTCACCGGCGATGACTTGCCTCCGGCTGGCACCCGCGTGAACCTCTCCATCGCCAACCTCGGCACCATGCCGACGGTCGTGGCGCGGCGGCGCAACAACCGTGCCGGCTTGATGTTCGCCATGGAGCCGAGCGAGCAGCTCGACCTGGTCAACCGAATATCGCAGCTGATTCAGGCGAGCGAGCTGGAGGAGGTGCAGGATGCGCCTTCCCCGGTCAGCGAAGCGGCGAACTTCGGTTAACGGATATGTTTGCCGCAAATTAACGGTTCTCGCCGAGACTAGTGGGCGAGATCAACCAGCGCGCTCGGACCCATGCAGAATCTGAAGCAGTCCCCCCCGGAGACCGAACTCGGTGAATCCGAGGTTCTCTCCTCCCTGGAGCCTCAGCCGCGGCATAAGAACTGGCGCCGCCTCGACCTGTCGGGTATTCGGCTCGTCGGATGCAACCTGGTCGGCTGCGACTTCAGCGAATCCAATCTGACCGATGCCGACTTCAGCGGCTCGGACCTCTTTGGCGCCAATTTCTCAAGCGCCGATTTGGCCTCGGCAAAGCTGAGAAACGCGGACCTGCGCGGCGCGAGCTTCCGCTATGCGAATCTCAAGGGCGCCGACCTGACGCTCGCCAACCTCGGCGGCGACAGCATGATCGGCGGGATCGGCGCGCGGCTCTCGACCGATCTCAGTCATGCCCGGCTCGATCGGGCAAACCTCGGGCGGGCGCGCCTGACCAAAGCCAATTTCAGCGGCGCGTGCCTGATCGAGGCGAACCTCGAAGGCGCCGTGATGACCGGCGTGAACCTGCGCGACGCCGATCTGTCCAAGGCAAACCTCCGTGGCGTCGATCTCTCCACCGCGGCGATGGAGCGCGCCTTGCTCAACGAAGCCAATCTTAGCGGCGCGGTGCTCGACGACGCGGCGGTCGAGGGCGCGGTGCTTCACGGCGTCGAGTTGAGCGACGCCCAGAAGGGAACCATCGATCCGGCCATCTGCGAGCTCGATCCCGAGACCCAGCTCGTGTCGGAAGAGAATTTTTCCGAGGAGGCGATCGAGGCCTTGGACGGGCATCAGCTTTGGCTCGAGACGGCGGGCGAGCAAGGCAGCATGGGCGAGCTCTCCGACACAAGCCTCGAGCGCTACGACCTGACCAGCCGCGATTTGAGCGGCTTCAAGTTCAATGGCTGCAATCTGAGCGGCGCCGACCTGAGCGGTAGCACGCTGGTGCTGGCCGAGTTCAAGGGTGCCGATCTGAGCGGCGCCAATCTCGCCGATGCGAACCTCTCGGGCGCGAGCTTGAACAACGCCAACCTTCGCTTCACCAATTTCAGCAATGCACTTCTGGACCCCGTCGTCATGCGGCGCGCGGACCGTTCCTTCACCGGGGAAACCCGGCGCGTCGACCTCCGCGGCACGAACCTCGCGGAGGCACAAAAGGTGCCCCAGAACCTGAACCAGTGCTTGATCGCCGACTGAGCGCTGCCTGAACCTCGCCCGCTTCCGGACGTGAGAACCTGACCATGTCGACGCCACAGCCTGCCGAAAGGCGCGCCGAAGCCGAACACCTAAAAACCTACGCGCTCGATAACCGCGTCTCGACGCGCCAGAACTGGTCCGAGGACGTCGAGGTCGTCATCGACGGCGAGAGTGTCAACGGAATCATCACCGACATCTCCCTGAGGGGTGTCTGCGTCAACATCGATGGCCCGCCTCCGAGCCTGAAGCAGCAGGTGACCATCATCAATGACGACCTCGGCGAGCTCATCACCGAGGTCATCAGCGTCCGGCAAAACCGCGTCGCGCTCGAGTTCGCCGACTTCGCGGCGGCGCGAGTGCGCGCGCTCAAGACGATCGCCGCGCACGACATCTCGGCCAAGCTCGGCTCGCTGGTCGCCACCGAGATCCCCGGGCCCACGATCCACAAGGTGATCGAGGAAGTCGTCGCGGGCATCGTTCGCAAGAACCGCGCCGAGCTCGCCGAGGGAGAAATGTTCGACGTCTGCTCGGATCTGTTCGAGGAAATGTCCGAATCGATCCGCAGTGGGACGGGCCCGGTCGCCCAGGTGCCGGACACGAGCGAGCCCAAGGCCATCGAGGCGCCAGTGCGCTCGCAGCTGCTCGACGTCATGGACGTGATCTATTCGCCGCTTGCGCAACGGATCGAGCCCGAAGCCGCGGCGAAGATCCCGAAGGAGCAGCTCCCGACCGCCGTCCGGCCGCTTCTGACCGAGGTCCTCGACGAGTTTCGCATCAGCCTGAACGCCTCCGAGATCGAGGCGCTCCTGATGATGGTCGTGGAGGAGATGGTCGGACTCGGCCCGCTGGAGCCCTTGTTGCGCGACAAGTCCGTGACCGACATCCTCGTCAACGGGATCGATCAGATCTATGTCGAGCGCAACGGCCATCTCGAGGTGTCGTCCGCGCGCTTTCGCGACCGCCCGCAGCTCGACAAGGTGATCGACCGCATCGTGACGCGCGTCGGACGCCGCATCGACACGAGCTCGCCGATGGTCGACGCCCGTCTCGAGGACGGCAGCCGCGTGAACGTGATCATTCCGCCGCTGTCGGTCAAAGGCCCGGCCATCTCGATCCGTAAGTTCTCAACCAAGTCCATCACCTTCGACGTGATGGCGAAGAACGGATCGATTTCGTCGCAAATGGCGACCGTGCTCAAGATCGCGGCGCGCTGCCGCCTCAACATCCTGGTGTCCGGCGGCACCGGCGCGGGCAAGACAACCGTGCTCAACGCCCTGTCGCGCGAGATCGATCACCGCGAGCGCATCGTCACCATCGAGGATGCGGCCGAGCTTCAGCTCCAGCAGCCCCATGTGCTGACCCTCGAGACACGGAACGCGAGCGTCGAGGGCACGGGCAAGGTCACGATGCGGGACCTTTTGATCAACAGTCTCCGCATGCGGCCCGATCGCATCATCGTCGGCGAGGTGCGCGGCGGTGAAGCCAACGACATGCTCCAGGCGATGAACACCGGCCACGATGGCTCGCTCAGCACGATCCACGCGAACACACCGCGCGACGCGCTGTCGCGCCTCGAGGATCTCGTCACCTACGACCGCTCGAACTTCTCGGTGCTCGGGATCAGGCGCCAAGTCGCCTCCGCGCTCGACCTGTTGGTTCAGGTCGCGCGGATGCGCGACGGCAAGCGGCGAATCACCCATGTGTCGGAGATCGTGGGCCTCGAGAACGACGTCGTGACGCTGAACGAGCTATTCCACATCAACTATTCCGCGCGTACCGACGATGAGCGCTTCGTCTGCACCGGCTTCCGGCCGAGCTTCATGGACAAGGCCGAGTATTTCGGGCTCGGCGACATGCTGATGAAGGCGATGCAGCCCGATGGCGCAGCGGCAGCGCGACGCGTCTCGGGCGGTTAGCGGCGCCTTCCGCGCCGTTCGCGGCACATCGCTGCCGCCCCCGCCGCGATCCCTTTAAGACGAGAAGACAACAGCCTTCAGCCCGCTGGCGCAGTGAACTGCGCTAGGATCGCGGCTCGAGGAGCGATTCGTGCATCCAGCCTTCGGTGGTCGGCACGCCCGCATCGTCGTAAATGCGCACCCTGAGCCAGCCGTCGATCTCTTCGAGCACTTCCGCAGGCGCGCCCTTCGCCACGACGTCGATCACGTCGGAGCCCATCGACGGACCACCACGCATGTTCGCGGCGCCGACGCGGACTTGCAGGGTGCCGGGTGGTCCAACGGGCTCGATTTCGGGCGGCGAACCCGCGAACAGGCCTGAAACGGATTGCTGGATCGTCGGCAACGCGACGACCGCGCCGACGACGATCACCGCAGCCACGGCGAGGCCGCCGCCGATCCACTTGATCCGCGCGTGCTTCCGCTCGGGCGGTCCGGCCCGCTGGGCGGCGGCCGGCAGCGGGCGCTGCGTGCGCTCCCGCAAATTGTCGACGCTTCCCGCGTTGGCGCGCCGCGCCGCTTTCGTGTCGGCCGCGGCGAGCAACGCATGCGCCGCGGCAAGCTCGATCGTGAGCTCCTGAACCTTGTCCTCGAGCTCCTTCCTGGCACCGGACGCGCCATCTTCCTTCGCGGTTTCGAGTGCCTTGTCCTGCTTCGCGAGCAGGTCCTTCGCGGCCGTAAGCTCGGCCTTGTAGTATTCGAGCTCGCTGTCCAGCTTCGCGCTAACGGCGCGCTCACCGTCCGCGCGCGCCGCGGCGATGTCGTCTTCGCGGGACTCGAGCTCCGATTTCGCGGCGCCAAGCTGTTCGGTGAGCGTACGCAGCTGAGACTCGAGCTCCCGACGGTCTGCGCCGCCGCTCTCGCCGCGTGCCGCAGCCGCCTCGGCCGCGGCCTCCTGCGCCGCGAGCGAAGCCTCGGCGGCCGCAAGCTCCTTGGTCAACGCCTGCATCTCGCCTTCGAGCGCGCCACGCACGGCGGTCTCCGTTTGAGACCGCGCGGCCTCGATCTCGGTGTCGCGGGCGGCGAGAGCAGCCTTCGCCTCGCCCAATTCCTCAGTTAGCGCCCGCATGGCCTCGTCATGGGCTGCCTGCAACGCCTCGACCGCATCCTCGCGTGCCGCATCGGCTGCCTCGTCGCGCGAGTCGAGCGATTCCGTCGCGCGGGCGAGCTCTTCCTTGACCCCACTGAGCTCGGCCTCGAGCTCATCGCGGACGCTCTGCTCGGCTGCGCGTCGGGCTGCGTCGACCTCACCGTCGCGCGCCGCGAGCGCCTCGTTGGCTGCTTCCAAGTCGGCGGTGAGCGAGCGTATCTCTTCGTCCAGCTGAGCGAGGACGGTCTCCTCTGTCTCGCGGCGGACCGCCTCGACCTCGTCATCGCGCGCGCTGAGCGCCGATTTCGTCTCCTCGAGCTCCGCCGTCAGGGCGTCGATCTGGCCGCCAAGCTCCGCGCGAACCGCGTCCGCGGCCTGGTCCCGCGCCGCATCCGCTTCGGCGGCCGCGGCACGGGCGGCCTCGATATCCTCGTCCTTCGCTTCGAGCGTGGCTTTGACCTCGGCCAGCTCCTCACGAAGCGGGCTCATCTCCTCCTCGAGCGCCGTCCGCGCGGAGCGCTCGCCCTCGGCCCGGGCCGCCTCGACATCCGCTTCGTAGCGGGTGAGAGCCGCTTTGGCGCCGTCGAGGCCGTCCGCGAGCGTGCGCATCTGCTCGTCGAGCTCCGCGCGAACCGCCTTCTCCGTCTCCGCGCGCGCCGCATCGATCTCGCCCGAGCGTGCCTCGAGGGTCGATGTTGCGGTCTCGAGCCCGGCCTTGAGCGCCTGGATCTGTCCATCCAGTTCGGCGCGCACGGCGCGCTCGGTCTCCGCGCGCGCTTCCGCAACCTCTCCCTCTCGGGCAGCCAACGAGGCGCGCGCAGCCTCGAGCTCCTCGGTCAGGGTTTGCACCTGTCCGTCGACCTCCGAACGGACGACGTGCTCGGTCTCGCTGCGCGCGCTCGCGAGCTCCTGCTCCCGCGCCGCGAGCGCCTCATTCGCAGCCTCGAGCTGCGCGGTGAGCGCGTCGATTTCGCCATCGAGCTCGGCATGGACGGTCTTTTCGGTGTCGCGCCGAGCCTTCTTGAGCTCGTCCTCACGCGCCGCGAGCGCCAATTTCGTCGCTTCGAGCTCGTCCGCCAGCGCCTTCATCTGACGGTCCTGCTTGTCCCGAGCGGCCTTCTGCTGCTTGCCGCGCTGTGCTTTCGCCCCCGAGCCGCCCGCCGCTTGCGCGGATTTCGCCGCTTTCAGCTCCTTGGTCAGGGCCTGCAGTTCACCGTCAAGCTCGGCGCGAACGGCCTTCTCGATCTCGGCCCGCGCCGCATCGATCTCGCCGTCGCGGGCGATGAGCGCCTTCTGCGCGGTTTCCAGGGCCGATTGCAGCTCGTCGATGCGCGCGTTGAGCACGTCATTCTCGTCGGGATCCTCGCCCCCGCGCACCTGGGAATCAGCCGACTCGGCGTCGTCGTCCGGCGGCTTCGACGGCGGACCATCGGCGAACTTCTTGCGGTAGGACTGCCGTCCGGCCGCCATGCGCTGGCTGAGCGCGCGGGCGTCCTCGCCGACGCCGAGGCTAATCGCAACTTCCTCGGCGGGCTCGGTATCGGAGGGCTCCGCGTCACCCTTGGCGGCGAGCAGCGATGCGGCCGGCGCCGCGCCGCGCTTCTTTCTGCCTTTCGCCGGCGGCGAGACCGGCATGTCGAAATCGACCAGCGTCGTCGCGCCATCGTCATCGACATCGAGCACGCTGACCCGCAAAACGTGGCGCCGCCGGCTGCCGCCCTCGGGCGGAACGTAGCGAAGCTCCTCAAGCTCGTCGGGCTTGAGGGACCAGCTCCCGTCGCCATTGTTCTTGCCGTGAGAAAGCGCCGCGCCCGCCGGCAATTGCCCGACGCGAACGACGAGCCGGGAGCGCTTTTGGCTCTTGGGCAAAGTGTGGCCCAGATCCAAAGGAATCGCGCTCGGCGGCTTTTCCTTCGCCTCTTTCGACGGCTCGGTTTTGCGTGGCTTTGCCGCTGGCATTTCGTGCGGGCTCGACACCAGTTCTTGTCGAACGAACTCGGATCGACGCCTGCCCTTCCGGACCCTCGCTGCCGGCATAACTGACTGTCCGGCAAGGACATGCGCCCCCCGAGGGAACCAAGAAACCACTAAAAGGCTTACCGTCCTTTAAGATCGATTTGGATTGGCTAACCGAAGATGAATCGGCATGGTCCGCGCGGATTCATGAGGGCCGCCACACCCGCGAAACGGATATCCTAGTCTGGGGGCCTTGGATCTGCACTTTCTAACCGGTGTTTCGGGATCAATTGGTTCGGGCCTGTAGGCCGGGTTCCTCCTCTCATCGGACCGTGCGTTGCTCGGAACATTGTGGCAGCTCGATCTTCAGGCTGGTGGGCAATGTCGGTTGTTCTCCCCAAGTACAGGCTTCACTGAGTGCCTTAGGGAGTAAGTTTTTCACGGCGCCAAGGTCGACGCCCTCCAGGTTAGAATCCCAAAGAACCAGAGCGCGAAAGTCGGCATCCGCGACGTGAGCGTCTTTTAGATTGGACCCCCAGAGCTTCGCGCCCTCGAATTCAGCGCCACGGAAGTCAGCCTTTTGAAATTTGTTACCCATTAGAACGGTATTACCAAAATAGGCACGCTGAAACGACGCGCCGCGGGCATCGGTATCTTCGGTGCGCGCATATGTTAGATCTGTATTGCTCAGATTCGCGTCCCTCAGATCGGCACCCCAGAAGCCTGCCTCCTCGAGGTGGGCACCCTCTAGTGTCGCGCCCTTGAGCCTGGCTTGCGTGAAGCCAGCGCCGACGAGATTGGCGCCTTTAAGGTTGGCACCGTCGAGGTTGGTGCCCGTAAGCCCAGCACGCGCGAGATCAGCACCTTTGAGGTTGGCGCCCTCAAGATTTGCACCTTCGAGGTTCGCACCCGCGAGTTTCGCGCCCGCCAGGTCAGAGCCGGAAAGGTCCAGGCCAACAAAACTACCGCCGGCCAGAGAAACTCCCTGGTCCACTAGTAACGTCAGAAGACCCCGAATGGCGGACCGCTTGCCGTCCTTAGTTTCTCCCTGTAGTTCGGCGAGTTGCGCCAGAAGCTGCGCATTTGTCGTTGCCCGATCGACCGGCCGATAAATGTAATTATCCAGGAGGAATTGGAACACCGCGACCACCACCGCGACCAGCCCGAACCAGCCTACCCATGGCAACCATCGCCTCCTCTGCCACGGCCACCGTTCTTTCGCTCTGAACCATCTCCTCGAATGCCAGACACCACCCATCGTTTCCTCCGAAGCGAGAAATATTGCGTTGAGCCTAGACTCCCCTGTAGTTGGCTCTCTAACGCCGTGCGACCCTGGCCTGCTCCAGCCGCCAAAGCAGATGCGGATAGCGGTCTTGGCCGTAGAAGGGCTCGCCCTCGAAGACCATGAGCGGCACGCCCCAATGGCCGGCTTCGCGTTGCGCCGCCTCGTTGGTGGCGATCGCGGCGTCGAGGGCGGCGGCCTCCTCCCCGGCGCGGCGCTCGAGGGCGGCGGCGTCGAAGCCGGCGCGGGTCATGGCCTCGGCGAGGTGGCTGCCCTCGTGCCAGTCGTCGGTGCTGCCATCCCACAGCACCGGCATCACGGCTTGCACGAAGGCGAGGCCCGCGCCGGCCTCGGCGGCGGCCATGCCGAGGCGGGTGATGCGGCGGATATAGGGCTGCGCGGCGGCGATCGCCCCGGTCTCGAGATCTTGCACGATCGGGTCCGGCGCCGGCCTGCGGTAGGGCATGCCGAGGAAGGCCGCGAGCCGCGCGGAATCGCGCAGGTGGTACGAGCGATAGAGCGGATCGACGCGCGTGAAGAAGTCGGGCGCGCGCACGGCGATCGGATAGACCGGGCGGATCGCGACCTCGACCGCCCATTCGGCCGCGAGCGCCGCCAAGCGCGGCGTCAGCAGGTAGCAGTAGGGGCTGCGGAACGAGTAGTAGACGTCGACCGTCGGCACGGCGCCCTTCCACGAGAGGAGGGTGGTGCGGTCGAGAGGACTCGAACCTCCACGGGGTTGCCCCCACTAGCTCCTGAGGCTAGCGCGTCTACCAATTCCGCCACGACCGCCCGGAGGCAAGCGGTGGTGCGGCTGAGAGGACTTGAACCTCCACGGGGTTGCCCCCACAGCGCCCTCAACGCTGCGCGTCTACCAGTTCCGCCACAGCCGCAAACCCGTCTGCTCCATGTGGGCGACGGCGAAGAAACATGGGAATGGCACGCCTTGTCAAGCGCGCACGCCACGGCCCGCGGAGCGGGCGCCTAGCGCGGGATCGGCAACCAGCCCTTTTCGTTGAGGCGGATCTCGATCCCGCGCGCCTCGAGATGCGCCGCCAGCCTCGGATAGCGGCCCAAGGCAACGCCCTCCGAATTCGCGCCGAGGCAGGCGTGGCAGATGGAAACGCCCCAGGCGTCCACCCAATGCCCGTGATAGGCGTGCGGCGCGAAGCCGAAGCGCGCGCCGCACAGGATGCAGCCGGCCTTGGCCTCCCGCTCGCCCAACCGCCCCTCCGCGTGCCGCTCAGGCGCCCATCAGCCGGCTTTCGACGAGGCGCGCCCAATAGCTCGCGCCGACGGGCAGCACCTCGTCGTTGAAGTCGTAGCCGGGGTTGTGCAGGAAGCAGCCGCCCGGTGCATCGCCGTTTCCGATCCAGATGTAGCTGCCCGGGCGCGCCTGCAGCATGTAGGCGAAATCCTCCGAGCCCATGCAGGGGGCGAGATCGTGGTGCACGTGATCGGCGCCGAGCACGTCGGCGGCCGCCGCCGCGGCGTGGTCGGTCTCGGTGGCGGTGTTCACCGTCGCGGGGAACCGCTTGTCGAAGGTGAACGACGCGCGGGCACCGTAGGCGCGCGCCACCTCGGTGGCGATGCGGCCGATCGAGGCCTCGATCGTGTCCTGCACCTCGGCGCGGAAGGTGCGCACCGTGCCGCCGAGCGTCACGCGCTCGGGGATCACGTTGAAGGCATCGCCGCCATGCACGGTGGTGACGCTCACGACGCCGGATTCGAGCGGGTCGAGCGTGCGGCTCACGATCGATTGCAGCGCGGTGACCACCTGCGCCGCGGCGACCACGGGATCGGTGCCGAGATGGGGCATCGCGGCGTGGGCGCCGGTGCCCTCGATCACGATCTCGAACTCGTCGCAGGCCGCCATCATCGGGCCCGTGCGCACGGCGATCTCGCCGACCGGCAGGCCCGGCCAGTTGTGCATGCCATAGACCTCGGTTGCCGGGAATTGATCGAAGAGGCCGTCCTCGACCATCTCGCGCCCGCCGCCGAGTCCCTCTTCCGCCGGCTGAAACACGAAGTAGACCGTGCCCGCGAAGTTGCGCGTCTCGGCGAGATATTTCGCCGCCCCGAGCAGCATCGTGGTGTGGCCGTCATGACCGCAGGCGTGCATGCAGCCGTCATGGGTCGAGCGGTGGGCGCGGCCCTCGACCTCGAGGATGGGCAGCGCGTCCATGTCGGCGCGGAGCGCGATCCGGCGGTCTCCGGGGCGCCCCTCGAGCACGCCGACGACGCCAGTGCGCGCGAGCCCGCGATGCACCGTGATCCCGAAGGCCTCGAGCCGCTCGGCAACCAGATCGGCGGTGCGGTGTTCCTCAAAGCCGAGCTCGGGATGGGCATGAATATCGCGGCGCCACGCCGTCAGCTCGTCGTGCATCGCGGCGATTCGGTTGATCACGGGCATGGGTGGGCTCTCCCCGCTTGCTGCGTTGTTGCGGCGAAGTCTAGCATGCGCGGAGAGGGTCACGGCATGGCGGGAGTGCGAAGGTGGAACGCTTCGAGACGATTCGGGAGACCGCGCTGGCGCGCCTTGGGGGCGAGGCCGCGCTCAACGAGAGGCTGCCGCATGCGCGCTCGGCCCAAGCGCTCGCCGCCGAGCCCGACGACCGCTACCTCTCGCAGATGTCGTTCCGCGTGTTCTCGGCGGGACTCCGGCAAAGCATGGTCGAGGCCAAGTGGCCCGCCTTTGAGGAGGTGTTCCTGGGCTTTGCGCCAGAGCGTGTGCGCGCGATGAGCGACGAGGCCCTCGAGGCCTTGCTCAACGAGACGCGGATCATCCGCCACTGGGGCAAGATCAAGGCGACGCGCACCAACGCCGCGGCGATGTGCGAGGTGATCGCCGAGCACGGCTCCTTCGGCCGCTGGCTCGCCGATTGGCCGGGCGACGATGTCGTCGGCCTGTGGCACGCGCTGCAGAAACGCTTCACCCAGCTCGGCGGACGCTCAGGCGCGGTTTTCCTGCGCATGGTCGGCAAGGACACGTTCATGCTCACTCCCGACGTGATCAAGGCGCTCAACCGCTGGGGCGGCTTCGACGGCGAGCCGAAGGGCAAGCGCGCGCAGCTCGCCGTTCAGCAGGCGTTCAACGCCTGGGCGGCGGAGTGCGGGCTCGAGCGCGGCCAGATCAGCCGCATCCTCGCGGCCTCGGTCGACTGAGCCGGCACGCCGTACCGGCCGGCGTTGGGGCCTCGCGCCTTTCCGAATTGGCGCCCCCAGGCGTGCGTGATACGGTCGATCATTATCGGGAGAAAGCCCCGCATCGGATCGACTGCCCGCGGGGCGCAAATTGATAGACGACACAAGACGTGGCCAGCGCGTCGTACAAGACTGACCGCAGGGGGGACGCGACGGTTCTGACCTTCACGGGCCGGGTCGATCTCTCCAATGCGAAGGCGGCGCGCCGCGCCGTGCTCGCGGCGCTCAAGCGCCCGGGTGACCTGCACGTCGATCTCAGCGAGACAACCTATGTCGACAGCTCCGGCATCGCCCATCTCGTCGAGGGCAGCCAGCGCGCGCGCAAGGCCGGGAAAGCTCTGAAGCTGGTGGGTGCGAGCGAGCAGGTGCGCCGCGTTCTCCGCGTCTCGCGCCTCGAGCGCGAATTGCTGGCCGAGTGATGCTGCACGCGCTCGCGCCCGGTCTCGCGCTGCTCGGCCGGCCGGTGGTCGGGCTCTGGCTCTGGCTCGCGCGGGTGAGCGCGCTTCTGGGAGAAACCGTGTTCTGGTTGACCGCGGGCTGGGTGCAGCCCCATCGCGTACAGTTCGGCGCCGTGCTACGCCAAATTTCGGACGCCGGCATCGGCTCGCTGCCGCTCACGGCGCTGTTCGGCATCACCATCGGCATCGTAATGGGCATCCAGCTCGCGACGCTGCTGGAGCTTGCCGACGTGCTCGGGCCGTTTCTGGAGGGCCTGGTCTCGGCGCTGATGAGCCAGGTGGCGCCGCTGCTCATGGGCATCCTGGTCGCAACGCGCACCGGGACCGCCTTGGTCGGCGCGCTCGCCCGCATGCAATCGCGCCAAGAGGTCGACGCCCTGGTCGGCATCGGCGTCGAGCCGATCCGCTACCTGGTCGCGCCGGCGTTCGTGGGCCTCCTGATCGCTGTGCCGATGCTCAATCTGATCCTCGTGGTCGTGGTGCTGATCACGCTCAGCCTCATTGCGAGCGCGGCCTCGGGCTTCACATGGCAACTCGTGCTCGCCGCATCGCTCGACTATGTGACGGTCGCCGACACCGCCCAATGCCTCGCCAAGGGCGTGCTGTTCGCGGGGATCATCGCGATCGTACCGAGCGGCTATGGGCTCGGGCTGCTCGGCACGCCGGGCGATATCGGCCGCACGCTCACGCGCGCCGGCGTCGTCACCATCGGACTGGTCCTGGTCGCCAATGCCGCCGTCACCATCATCACCCGCTGACACCGGCACCCGGCGCGCGCCGGACCTCGAGGCCGCCCGGCTCGGCTATGCCTTCGAGGACCGGGCCGTGCTGAGCGGGATCGACCTCGCGGTCGCGCGCGGCGAGATCCTCGCCATCGCGGCCCATGGCGGCGCCGGCAAGACGACCCTCTTCCGCCTGCTGCTCGGCCTGACCCGCCCGCACGCCGGCAGGGTGCGGATGTTCGGCGAGCGCATCGGTCGCCTCAGCACGCGGCGGCGGATCGCGCTCAGGCGTCGGGTCGGCGCGGCCTACCAGGAGGGCGCGCTCTTCGCCTCGCTCAGCCTCCTCGAAAACGTGATGTTTCCGCTCGTCGAGCTCGCCAAGCTCGACCGCGAGACCATCGACATCGTCGCGCGTATGAAACTGCAACAGGTCGAGCTCCTGCAATTCGCCCATTTGAAGCCCGACGCGCTTTCCGCCGCGATGACGCGGCGCGCGACGATCGCGCGCGCCATCGCGCTCGACCCGCAGCTCCTGATTTGCGACGACATCTTCTCCGGTCTGGACGGACGCGCCCAGCTCGAGCTGATCGAGCTGATCCACATGCTGCGCGATGCGTTCTCGATGACGGTGGTGGTGTTGACCAGCCAGTTCGACATCGCGCTCAATCTGGGCGACCGTGTCGCGCTCCTTCACGAGGGCGGCATCCTCGCGAGCGGCCCGGTCGAGGAGATTCGCGAGTCGGAGGCGGTGTTCGAGTTTCTCGCCGGTGGGGATCCGATGGCTGCGTCGGGCGAGGCCTCGATGGATCAGCTTTACGCGGGACCGACCTAATGGAGTTCGTCAACCTAGGCTCGCACCGGCGCGCGGCGATCGGCGGGGGGATCTTCCTCCTCATCGGGATCGGTATCGTGGTCCTGTGGGCGGTGACCAGCTTCACCGGCATCGCCGGCCGCACCGCCTATTACACGCACCTCCAGAATGTCAGCGGGCTGCGCACCGGCGCGAACGTCGAGATCGCCGGCTATCGGATCGGGTCGGTCGCGGCGATCGAGCCGGTGTTCGCGGCCGCGGGCGGGCCGCGCTTCCAGGTTGAGCTCTCGCTCCAGTCCCAATGGCGGCTCCCCGGAGACACGACGGTGACGCTGAGCCGCCCAAACCCCGTCGCCGCCCCCATCATCGCGCTTCAGCTCGGGGGAAGCCCCTCGGTGCTGGAGCCGGGCGCCGTGATCGCGACGGCGGAGGCGGCCGGCTTGGAGGGCGAGATCTCCGGTCTGCTCGGCACGGTCACCCGTCTCGTCGAGGACCAGGTCACCCCCCTCCTCACGAACCTGAACGCCGCTACCACCGGGATTTCTGCGCACCTGGAAGACAATCTGCCGCCCATCCTCTACGACGCCAGGCTCCTGGTCTCGCGCATCGAACGCGTGGTCGCGCGCGTCGACGGCGTCGTGCTGCAGGTCCAGGCCGATCTCGGCGCGATCGGCACACGCTTGACCGACGCGGTGGACGCGATTGAGATCGAGCGCATCAACGCGACCATGACGACGCTCAACGATGCCGCAGACAGCATCACCGGTGTGCTTGCCGCCGCCGAAACGCTGCTCGCCAACGCCGACCAAGTGGTCGTCGGCACCGGCAAGTTGATCGAGGAGACGGGACCCGACATGCAGACGCTCGCGGGCGACGCGCGCTACGCCATCCAAACGGCGAGCCCGCGCCTCAACACGATCCTGCTCAACCTCGAGCGGGCGACGGAGGATCTGGCGGGGCTGCTCGCCGAGCTCCGCGCCAACCCGGCGGTGCTGATCGGCGTCGAGGGCGCGGAGCGGAGGCCCGCGCGATGACACGACCGCTCGTCCGCCTCGTGCCCCTCGCGGCGCTGCTCATCGGCGCCGTCGCCTGCGGCGGGCCGAGCGAGCCGACCACCTACTCGTTGCCATTGACGCAGGTCGCGCCCGCCGCGGACGGCCCGCGCTGGGGCGATGCCGTGCTGGTCGATGGCTTTCGGGCGGACAGCGTGCTCGCGCATCGTGCGCTCGCCTGGCGTGAGGCGGCCACGCCCAACGAAATCCACACCTACAGCAAGCATCTGTGGAACCAGGCGCCGCCCCGCATCGTTCAGGACCACATCGTCTCTTGCCTGCGCAGCGCGGATGCGTTCTCGCTGGTCGCCTACCCTTACGAGCGTGGTGAGACCGATCTCGTGCTGGCGGGCGAGCTGCGCGCGTTCGAGCAAACCATCAACGCAGGCGGCGCGGCGCGGGCGCACATCGCGATCGACATCTCGCTCTCCGAGCGCAACCGCGGCGGCCTCGTCATGCAAGAGCGCCTCACCATCGAGGCCCCCGCGACCGACATCAGCCCGGCGGCCGCGGTCACCGCCTTCCAAGGCGCGCTCCGCGGGCTTTGCGGCGCGCTTCTCACACGGCTCGGCGCACTCCGCTAGGCGCGCTTCGGCCCTATCCCGAGCGCCCGAGTCCACGGCATAATGGCGCCTCGGACGGTTGTGATGTGGAAGGAAGGGCCATGACGAACCCCGCCGCGGTTAGCCGCGCACCGGAGGAAGACATCAACATCTATGCCGATGGCGCCGCGTTCATCGACGGGGAATACGTGCCCATCGCCGAGGCGAGGCTGCCCATTCTCGACTGGGGCTTCGTGCGCTCCGACGTCACCTACGACGTGGTTCATGCGTGGAACGGCCGTTTTTTTCGGCTCGACCATCATCTCGACCGGTTCGAAAAGAGCCTTGCCGGCGTCCACATGACGATCCCGCATACGCGCCCCGAGGTCGTCGACATCCTCATGACGCTGATGCGCCTGACGGGCTTGCGCAATGCCTATGTCGAGGTGCTCTGCACCCGAGGCATGCCGCCCAAGGGCTCACGCGACCCGCGGCTCTGCGAGAACCGCTTCATCGCCTTCGCGGTTCCCTTCGTCTGGATCGCCGACGAGGAGATGCGCGAGCGCGGCATCAATCTGCACATCAGCTCGTTCCGGCGCATCTCGCCCGACTCGGTCGATCCCACGATCAAGAATTTTCACTGGGGCGACATGGTGCGGGCGCTCTTCGCGTCCTACGAGAAGGGCTGCGACATGCCGGTCGTGGTGGACGACGACGGCAACATCGCCGAGGGGCCGGGCTTCAACGTGTTCGCCGTGCGCGGTGGCACGGTCAGCACGCCGGGCGGCACCTGCCTCGAGGGCATCACGCGGCAAACCGCGCTCGACCTCCTCAAGGAGATGAACGTGAAGACGGAAATCGCCGCCGTCTCTCCGGATGACCTGCGCGGCGCCGACGAGGTGTTCCTCACCAGCACCGCCGGAGGGATTCTGCCGGTCACCAAGATCGACAACGAGCCGGTCTCGGACGGCCACATCGGACCACTCTCGCAAAACCTCAAGGACCTCTATTGGCGGCGGCACGACGAGGGCTGGGACGGCACGCCGATCGACTACGACGCCTAGCCTCACGATCGGGATGGTGGCATGACCGACGCGACCCGCAGCAGCGCGCCTGACTTCGCCTTCTTTCACACGGCGCCGGCCCTGGTGGAAACGTTCAACGGCCTGATGGCCGAGCTCGCGCCCGATCTCGAGACCAGCCACACGCTCCGGCCCGACCTGCTCTCGGACGCCCTCGATGCGGGCGCTCTCACCGATGAGATCCGCCGACGCGCGCAGGAGGCGATCGCGGCGGAGGCGGCAGGCGGCGCGACGGTGCTGCTCTGCACCTGCTCGACCATCGGCCCGGGCGCGGACGATGCGGCGCGCGGCGCGCCGATCCCGGTGCTGCGCGTCGACCGCCCGATGGCCGAGCAAGCGGTGCGCATCGGGCGGCGCATCAAGGTCGCCGCCTCGCTCGACACCACCCTGCCGCCGACGATGGACCTCCTCGCGGAGGTCGCGCGCGAGGCCGGCAAGGAGGTCGCGCTTACGCCGGTCGTGTTCGAGGCGGCGCGCGCCAAGTTCGTCGCGGGCGACACGGAGGGCTATGTCGCGCTCGTCGCGGAGGGCTTGCGCGACGCCGCCACGGGCGCCGACGTGATCGTGCTGGCACAAGCCTCGATGGCGCCTGCCCTGGCGCAATGCGGCGATGTCGGCATCCCCATTCTGACCAGCCCGCGCTCCGGCCTCGAGCATGCCCTGGCGGTCTACCACGACGCCGCGGCGCAGTGACTCCCGTCGCCTGCGCATGACCACCACGTCACAACACGAGAAAGCCGCGCGCTTCTGCGCCCTTCACGAGGGGCCCGGCGCGTTCGTGATCCCGAATCCGTGGGACATCGGGACGGCCCGGATCCTCGCTGGCCTCGGCTTCGAGGCTCTGGCGACGACGAGCGCCGGATTTGCCTTCTCGATCGGGCGCCGAGACGGCGTGCGCGCGGTCTCGCGGGAGGAAGCGTTGGCACACGCGCGCACCATCGTCGACGCGACGCCGCTGCCCGTCTCCGCCGATCTGGAGGACGGGCTCGCCGATACACCTGAGGACGTGGCTGAGACCATCAGAGGCGCCGCGGCGGTCGGGCTGGTCGGCGCGTCGATCGAGGATGCGACCGGCCGGCGCGCCACACCCATCTACGAACACGGCGTCGCGATCGAGCGTGTTGCCGCGGCCGTGGAGGCCGCGCGCGCCCTGCCCTTCCCCTTCACGCTGACGGCGCGCGCCGAGAATTTTCTTCATGGGCGCCCCGACCTCGACGACACGATCACGCGCCTCCAGGCGTTCGAGGCCGCGGGCGCCGACGTGCTCTATGCGCCGGGCCTGCGTGAGCTCGATCAGATCGGCGCGGTCTGCCGTGCGCTCTCCAAACCCGTCAACGTGCTCATGGTGGGCTCGCTGCACTCGGCGGAGGCGCTCTCCGCAGCCGGAGCCAAGCGCATCAGCCTCGGCTCGGCGCTCTCGCGCGCCGCGCTCGGCTCGTTCATGGCCGCTGCGCGCGAGATCAAAGACCACGGCACCTTCACATTCGCCGACGAAGCGGCGAGCTTCGGCACGCTCAATCGGTTCATGGCCGGCGACGATTAGCCGGCTTCATCACCATCAATCGATCAGGGAGAAGACGATGGATCTGCAATTGAAGGGCCGGAAGGCGCTGATCACCGGCGGCACCAAGGGCATTGGCCGCGCGATCGCCGACCTGCTCGCGGACGAGGGCGCGGACGTCGCGATCTGCGCGCGCGACCATGCGGCAGTCGAGCAGGCCGTGAGCGCGCTCGCAGGCAAGGGTGTGCGCGCGAGCGGGCGCGCCCTCGATGTCGCGGACGGGCCGGCGCTCCGCCAATGGGTCGACGATGTGGCGCAGGAGTTCGGCGGGCTCGACATCGTCGTGCCCAACGTCAGCGCGCTCGCCATCCCCTCCAGCGAGGAGGCCTGGCGGCAGGAGTTCGAGGTCGACATGCTGCACACCGTCAACACGGTGGAGGCGGCGCTGCCCCATCTCGAGACATCGGACGCGGGCTCGATCGTGGTGATCTCGAGCGTCTCGGGCGTCGAGATCGACTTCGCGGCCGGTCCCTACGGTGCCTTCAAGGCCGCGCTCATCCACTATGCGGCAGGCCTCGCCTGTCAGCTCGCGCCGAAGGGGATCCGCGCCAACTCGGTCTCGCCCGGCAACACCTACTTCGAGGGCGGCGTCTGGCAGATGATCGAGCGCGACCAGCCCGATTTCTTCAAGCACGCGCTCAGCCTCAACAAAAGCGGCCGCATGGCGACCGCCGAAGAGGTCGCGAACGCCACCGTGTTCCTGGCCAGCCCGCGCGCGACCTTCATCACAGGCACCAACATCGTGGTCGACGGCGCGCTCACCAACCGCGTGCAATATTAGCGCTGCGGCCACCCATTAACCGTTTGTTAGCGGGCCCGGGCTCAGACTCCGGTCATGGGCGCATGATGCGCGTTGAGTGTGGGCGAGAACCGCCGGAGCAAAAGGCCGGGCTTTCTTACGCAAACGTGTGAAACGTTTGGGCCCGGCGGAATCGGAGAGGACGACACACTTCCTGTGATGAGGAGTGCGACCATGAAGTTGTTCTCGATCCTCTCTGCCGGATTGATCGCGGCGGGCACCATCGTCGTATCAACGTGGGCCGCGCCCGGCCAGGCGCAGGAATCCGCAGTCGCGCAAGCGCGCTATTTCTGCATGCCCCACCAGGACGCGGTGGACAAGCTCCAGAAGCGCTTCGAGGAGCGCGTCGTCGCGATGGGGCTTGGCCAGGACCAGAAGTCGGTCATCGAGATCTTTGTTAGCCAGAAAGGCAGCTGGACGATCCTGATGACGCTGAACAACGGCATGAGCTGCATCACGGCGGCCGGTCAGAACTGGACCGACATGCCCGAAACGGACGACAGCGTCTCGTAGCCATCACGCTTCGGCCGCGGCGGATCTGCTGCGGCCGAGGTTCTTGACCCGGCCCGGCCCCGTGCGCCAAGGTCTCCGCGGCAACACCGCGCGGAGGACCGGCACATGGCCGAGAACGGCTGGACCATCTTTCTCTCAGGCGAGATTCACACCGACTGGCGCGAGCGCATCGTCGAGGGCGCCGGCGCGGCCGGGCTCGACCTCACCTTCGTCTCACCGGTCACCGATCATGACGCGAGCGACGATTGCGGCGTCACGATCCTCGGCGCCGAGGACAATTCCTTCTGGCACGACCACAAGGGCGCGAAGGTCAACGCGATCCGCAACCGCACGCTGATCCAGCGCGCCGACGTCGTGGTGGTCCGGTTCGGCGAGAAATACCGTCAATGGAACGCGGCCTTCGATGCCGGCTTCGCGGCGGCGCTCGGCAAGCCGGTGATCACCCTGCACGACCCGGGGCTGACCCATGCGCTGAAGGAAGTGGACGGCGCCGCGCTCGCGACGGCTGAAACGCCCGAGCAAGTGGTCGGCCTGCTCCGCTACGCGGTCACCGGCACCCTCCCGAGCGCCGCGTAAGCACACGCACCCGCGGACGCCCCCTTAGGCCTGGCCCTTAGGCCTGGCGAAGCGGTGCGCCGCGCACCCGGTGCGTCGGGCGGCCTCCGCGCAGCCGCTCGATCAGCCGACCGAAGACAAGCCCCGCGATCTCTCGGGCGGTCACGTACACCACGCCGAGCAGCACCCAGCCGATGATCACGATGGCGCGGCCGGTGCTCACGTGGCGTCCGTAGGTATTGGTGGCGATCATGTGTCAAGGCTGCCACGCGGTCGTTAACAACCGGCAAACGTCGCACCAGAACAACCGGCAAACGCCGCACCGGGCGGAGCGGCCCCGCCCGGTGCGCGAACACGCATGATGCGTCTGCCCACGAGCGCAGGGCGGCAGACGAGCGTCTCGCCATGGGCTCCGGTCGTTCGCTCTCTTTAGGGAAGGTCGTCGATGTGGGTGCAGGAGCCCTTCGGCGGCTCGCCCTGCGTCGCCCGGCAGAGATAGAGCCGCAGCGCCCCGCTCGGCGCGTCCTTGGCGAGCACCCACACCGGGTAGCCCTGGAACACGGCTTCGGGCGCGGACGACATGACCATGCGCACCGGCGCCTCCAAGGGGTCGCCGGTTTGGGCGGTGACACCTTTCGGGCCGAGGGTCACATGGCCGCTGATGAGCGCCGCGCCGAACACGATCGCGGCGGCGAGGATCAGAACTGGTGTGTGCTTCATTGGCTTTCTCCCGAGGATCGGTCAATCGGAACTGGAGGCGGCCCGCGCGTTGCCGGCCGGCCAGTTGACGAGCGCGACGCCGATAAAGACCAGTGCCATGGCGCCCCACACGAACAGGCTGTGGCGCTCGTCGAACAGAATGATGCCAAGCACGACCGCCGTGACGGTCACGAGATAGGCGACCTGGCTGAAATAGACCGGGCCGGCGCGCCGGAGCAGCCGGAAGTAGAGATAGAACGAGAGCGCGGTCGTGAAAATTTGCAGCACGATCAGGCCGTTCGCGAGGCCGAAGGCGCGCCAAAGCGGATGGAACGTGCCGGTGCCGAGCGAGGCCGGCAAAAGCAGCGCGCTCGCCGCGAGCAGCATGCCGGCGGCGGTGTGCAAAGGGTCGAGCTCCGCCGGGCGGCGTGTGCTCGCATAGACGGCCGAGATTGCGTAGAAGAGCGGCGTTACGAATGCGAGTAGCACGAAGGGCAGCATCTCGGCGGCCGGCAGGCTCCCCTTCGGCAGGAGGATCAGCAGCCCGCCCGCGAAGCCGAGTCCGATGCCGGCGGCGCGCCCGAGATCGAGCCGCTCCAGCCGGATGCCGAGCGCGAGGCTGTAGGTGACGAGCGGCGCGGTGGTCAGGATCAGCGCCATCAAGCCGACCGGGATGCGCTCCAAGGCGACGTACATGTTGGCCGTGGGAATGCCGCTCCCCGTCCAGCCGACGACGGCATAGAACAGCAGGATCTTCGGCGCGAGCGGCGGCGGATTGCGCCGCACAACGCCGACCAGCGCCAGGATCAGGCCCGCGCCGAAGGTCTGCCAGAACGCGTAGCCGAAGGCCGGCACACCCGCCACCGTGACGATCTTCGCGATCACGGTTTGCCCGCCCCAGATGCCCCCGACGCTCACGAGGAGCGCCAGCGCGACGAGGTCGAGCCGTTTGCGCGGAGCGGCTGCCGCGGCGCGGTTCATGCGGCCGGCCGCGCGCGGGTGGGCAGCCTAGGCAGAGGCGCGGGCCCCTCCGAGCCCGGGATACGCCACGCGCCCGCGCCTAGCTGTCGACCCCGCCCATGCAGACATATTTGACCTCGAGAAACTCATCGAGGCCGTAATGCGAGCCCTCGCGGCCGATGCCCGATTCCTTCATGCCGCCGAAGGGCGCGACCTCGGTCGAGATGATGCCGACATTCACGCCCACGATGCCGTATTCGAGCTGCTCCGACACCCGCCAGATGCGCCCGATGTCGCGGCTATAGAAGTAGGCAGCGAGCCCGAACTCGGTGTCGTTGGCGAGCTGCACCGCCTCATCGTCGGTTTCGAAGCGGAAGAGCGGCGCGACCGGGCCGAAGGTCTCCTCGCGGGCCACCTTCATCTGCGTGTTCACATCGGCGATCACGGTCGGCTCGAAGAAGGTGCCGCCGAGCTCGTGGCGCTTGCCGCCGGCGATCACACGGCCGCCATTGTCGAGCGCGTCCTGGATGTGCTCCTCGACCTTCTCGACCGCCGCTTCGTCGATGAGCGGCCCCTGCTGCGTCTCGCCCTCAAGGCCCGGACCGACCTTGAGCTGCTGGGTCGCCTCGGCAAGCCGGCCCGAGAACTCGTCATAAACGCCGCCCTGCACCAAGAAGCGGTTGGCGCACACGCAAGTTTGGCCGGTGTTGCGATATTTCGAGGCGATGGCGCCATCGATCGCGGCATCCATGTCGGCGTCGTCGAACACGATGAACGGCGCGTTGCCGCCGAGCTCCATCGAGACCTTCTTCACGGTTTGCGCGGCCTGGCCCAGCAGCACCTTGCCGACCTCGGTCGAGCCGGTAAACGAGAGCTTGCGCACGATCGGGTTGGTGGTGAGCTCGGTGCCGACCTCGCCCGACGGCCCGGTGACGACGTTGAACACGCCGGGCGGGAAGCCCGCGCGCTCGGCAAGCTCGGCAAGGGCGAGCGCCGAGAAAGGCGTCGAGGTCGCGGGCCGCGCCACGACGGTGCAACCCGCCGCGAGTGCCGGGCCGGCCTTGCGCGTGATCATCGCGTTCGGGAAGTTCCAGGGCGTGATCATCGCCACCACTCCCACCGGCTCCTTGGTGACGACGATGCGCCGGTCATTGAGCGGCGTGGGAATCACGTCGCCATAGGCGCGCTTGCCCTCCTCGGCGAACCACTCGATGAACGAGCCGCCATAGATGATCTCCCCGCGCGATTCCGCCATCGGCTTGCCCTGCTCGGCGGTCATGATGATCGCGAGATCCTCCTGGTGCGCGAGCATCAGCTCATGCCATTTCTTGAGGATGGCCGCGCGTTCCTTGGCGGTCTTCGCGCGCCAGGCGGGAAAGGCCTTGTTGGCGGCGTTGACCGCGCGCCGCGCCTCCGCGGCGGTGAAGGACGGAACCGTGCCGATCACCTGGCCGTCGGCCGGGTTGTTGACGTCGATCGCCTTGCGCGATTCGGCATCCAACCACGTGCCGTCGACGTAGCATTGCTGGCGGAAGAGCTTGGCGTCCTGCAGGTGGACGCCCTTGACGATTTCAGCGGTCGCCGTCGCCATGATCCCCGATCTCCCTTTGTGTTTAGAGCAAATCCCGCGCAGGTGAGCCCACCTACGACGACGCATTTGCTTCCATTTCAACCAGATAGAGCACGCGCGTGCGCATAGGCGAGCGTGCAATGCCCCAGCGCCCGGATGTCCTCGCTCAAGCCGGCCGCAGTATCGCCGATGGCCCCTGCCCCAGCAAGCCAATGACGAAACGGGACTTGAAACCGGACGGCGTGTGTTCGACTTTATGAAGAACGACGCTGGATAAAGCGCGGAGGGGGTCATCGACGGGTTGCTTGCAAACCCGCTCTTTCAGAGCGCGTTGGTGCCGATCGTCGCGAGCCTCGTTCTGACGGGGGCCGTGCGCTTCGCCAATGGGCGGGAGCGGGGCCCACGCGTCTCGGGCGCTGCGGTGGCCGTTGGGTTCCTGATCGCCTATTGGATCATCCTCGGTCTCCCGACCCTGCCTCCCGTGCAAACCAAGGATAAGCTCGCCTATGCGGTGCTCGGCGGGCTGGTGGTGGGGTTCGTGCTCGACTATGTGCGCACGCCCGCGCTGATCCGCTGGGTGCTGTTCGGCGTCGGCATGGCTGCGACGCTCTATTGGTTCGGCGCGCGCAAATACCCCAACGCCGACGCGCTGACGCTCGCCGGCGGCGTCGCGCTCTGGGCCGGCGTGCTGATCGCCCTCTGGCGGGTCGAGGCGGGTCGCAACGAGGGGCTCAACCCGCAAATCAAGCTCTTCATCGCGGCGCTCGCGACCGGGGTGATCGCGGAGCTCAGCGGCAGCTCCGCCTCGATCGCCCAGCTTGCGTTCGCGCTCGCCACCGCGCTTGCCGGCTTCATGCTGTGGAATTGGCCCGTGCACCGCTACCCGCACGGCGCCGTGCTGCTGCTCGGCGCGGGCACGGCGCTCGCCGGGATCATCTTCTGGCTGGCGCTCTTCACCGATACCAACCCGATTCCCCTTGGAATACTCGTTCTAGTGTTTTTCGGCGACTACGCAGCCAATAGAATTCGTTTGGGCGAGGGCTTGATTGGACGCGCCCTCAAACCCATCGTTCTTGGCGGAGCGTGCCTCATCCCGGCTCTGCTCGCGATCGGCATCGCCTATCTCACGGCCGATCCGGGGGCGGGCTCGCCATACTGACAGCGCACGGAATAAGAACGTCCTGGGAGGAAACAGTGAAGCATTCGAAACTGTTCGTAGGTCTCATCGCATTGGGCATGACAGCTGGGATCGCCAGCGCCGACGCGGCGGACCAGTACAATCTCGACGCCGGCCACACCTATGTCGGCTTCGAAGTCGCGCATTTCGGCTATTCGAAGATGATCGGCAACTTCAACGACTTCTCCGGCGGGTTCACCTTCGACGGCTCGAGCACCGATGGCGCCTCCGTCGACATCACGGTCCAGACGGCGAGCGTCAACACCCGCCACGAAGCGCGCGACAATCATCTGCGCAGCCCGGATTTCTTCAACGCCCAAGAGTTCCCGGAGATGTCGTTCAAGAGCACGTCCTTCGAATCGACCGGAGAACGGACCGCGAAAATGACGGGCGACCTCACGCTCCTCGGCGTGACCAACGCCGTCACGCTCGACGTCACCTTCAACGAGGCCTCCCCGTTCGCGTTCGACCCGAACGTGTTCATCGCCGGCTTCTCGGCGCGCGGCACCCTCGATCGCACCGAGTGGGGGATGCAGTACGGGGTCGGCGGCATCGGCAGCGAGATCACGCTGGTGATCGAGGCCGAGGGCCACAAGCAGTAGACGCAGCCACCCGGGCCGGCCTCGGCCCGGGTGCGTTCTTCGTGCTCGAGAGCATTTCGCGTTCACTCATGCGCACGCGAAGTGCTCTCTCTCATGGGACTTAACGCAAATGCGTCGTCGCAGGTGATTCCACCTGCTCGGGATTTGCTCTAAGCGAGGAACTCCAAAAGAAGCCGGCTCACCGTCTCCGGGTCCTGCTCCGGAAGAAAGTGCGCCGTCGGCAGCGCGCGCCCGGTGACCTGCGTCGCGCGGGCGCGCCAGACCGCGCCGACGTCGTACCACTTCTCGAGCCGGTTCCATTCGCCCCAGAGCGCGAGCAGCGGACAGGTGATCTTGGTGTCGAGATCCGCGCGGTCGTGCGCGAGATCGATGGTCGCGGCCGCGCGATAGTCCTCGCACGTCGCGTGGATCGTCTCGGGCAACCGAAACGCGCGCTCATAGGCCGCGAGCGCCTCGGGCGCGAAATAATCCAGCCGACCCCCGCCCCAGGTCTCGAGACACCAGCGCAGATAGAACACCGGATCGTTGCCGATAAGCCGCTCCGGCATGTCATAGGGTTGGCTCAGGAAGAACCAGTGATAGTAGCCGGTCGCCTTGTCCTGATCGGTCTCCTCGAAGGCGGTGAGCGTCGGCACGATGTCGAGCACCGCGAGCTTGGCCACCCGCTCCGCATGATCGAGAGCCATCCGATGCGCGACGCGCGCGCCGCGGTCATGGCCGACCACCGCGAAGCGCTCGAAGCCGAGCGCCGCCATGACGCCGACTTGGTCGAGCGCCATCGCGCGCTTCGCATAGCCTGCATGATCCGCCCCACCCGGCGGCTTCGCGCTGTCGCCGTAGCCACGGAGATCGGGCGCGACCACCGTGTGGTGCGCCGCCAGGCGCGGCGCGACGGCGTGCCACATCGCGTGGCTCTGCGGATAGCCATGGAGCAGCAGAACCGGCGGCCCGGCGCCGCCCCAAACCAAATTGATGCGCACGCCCTCGACCGTGATCTCCGTGCGCGCGAACCCGTCGAACATCGCTCCCTCCGCCTCAGGGCTTGTGCACTTGCGAGACATAGTCCTCGGACTGCATCTCGACCAGGCGCGAGGCCGTGCGCTCGAACTCGAAGGCGCCGGTGCCTTCGGTGTAGAGCTGCGAGGGCGGTGCGTCCGCCGCGCAGATCAGATGCACCCGATGCTCGTAGAGAATGTCGATCAGGGTCACGAAGCGCTTCGCCTCGTTGCGGAGATCGGCGGTCATGCGCGGAATGCCGTTGAGAATGATCGTGTGGAACGCCGCCTCGAGCGCCAGATAGTCCGGGCTGCCGAGCGGCCGCGCGCAGAGCTCCTCGAAGCTCGCCATCGCGACGCCCTTGGCGGCCCGCGCGATCGTCACCGTGCGTCCCTGGACGGAAAGCTCGACCGGCGCCGGCGTGGCGCCGCCGGTCAGCCGCTCGAACGCGCGCATCAAGGCGGCGTCGGCTTGGGCGGACAAGGGCGTGTGGTAAAGCCGCGCCTCCTTGAGAAAGAGCTGGCGGTAATCCTGCGGGCTCGCGAGCTCGACGACGTCCATCCGCTGCTTCACGAGCTCGATGAACGGCACGAAGTTCTGCCGGTTGATGCCGCCCTCGTAGAGACCGTCGGGCGCGCGGTTGGAGGTCATGACGGGGATCACCCCGGCCGCGAACAGGCCGTCGAAGAGACGACCGAGGATCATCGCGTCGCCGATATCGGTGACGTGAAACTCATCGAAGCAGAGCAACGCGGCGTCGCGGGCGAGGCGCGCGGCGAGCGGGGTGATGGGATCATCCGCGTTGCGACCGCCGCTGACGCCCGCGAGATTGATCTCGCGATGCACCTCCTGCATGAAGCTGTGATAGTGCACCCGTCGTTTGCTCGGCAGCGGCACGGCATCGAAGAAGAGATCCATCAGCATGGTCTTGCCGCGCCCGACGCCGCCATGGATGTAGACGCCGCGTGCGTCCGGCCGGGCCGGCGCGTCCTGGCCGCCGAACCAACGGCGGCGCTTCTTGGGCCGCGGTGCTTCGGCGAAGCGCCGCAGCGCCACGTAAAGCGCCTGGAGGCGCTCGGCGACGGCGAGCTGGGCGGGATCGAGCGTGAACCCGTCCTCCATGCAATGCGCCTTGTAGGCCGGGAATGGTCCCTCGGCGTCGTGTTCGAGCATGCGCCCCACCGATCGTGGCGCGCGCATTATGGCGAAGCGGCCTCTGAAATCCACAGGGCCACGCGCCGCGCAACGAGGCCTTTGCGATCGCCATTGCCTCCGGGCGCGGGCGCCCCCATCATTCGGCATTGCGGCGAGCGCCGCTCCTCGACGGACGACGATCAGGTGCCCCGTGCCCGACCTCAGTACCCTGAAGAAGCACGCCAAGCCCAACCAATTCCTGGTCCTGCCCGCCGGCTTCGGCAGCGAGACGCCGGACGCGCAGAGCCCGACCTTCGCGCTGCCGCCGGAGCGGCTGTTCGAGCTGGTGAGCAGGGTGGTCGGTGCCGAACCGCGCACGCACATCGGCACAGAGGATGCCGCGGCGCGCCGGCTCGAGGTGGTGCAACGCACCCCCCTCCTGCGCTTCGCGGACGACGTCACGATCGAGGTCGTGCCGGCGGATGGCGGCGCAGCGCTCGCGATCTATAGCCGCTCGCGCGTCGGCTACAGCGATCTCGGCACCAACGCCAAGCGTGTCCTCGGCTGGCTCGCCAAGATCCGCGCGGCCGTCGATCGGGAGGCGCAGACGGAATGAGCCGCACGATCCGCATCATCGGCGGCGGCCTCGCGGGCTGCGAGGCGGCGTGGCAGGTCGCGCGCCGCGGCGCAGCGGCCGAGCTTTGGGAGATGCGCCCGACGCGCGGCACCGACGCGCATGTCACCGACCGGCTGTGCGAGCTCGTCTGCTCCAACTCGTTCCGCTCGGACGACGCTGAGCGCAGCGCCGTCGGCCTCCTGCACGAGGAGATGCGCCGCTGCGGCTCCTTGATCATGGCAACCGCCGACGCGCACAAGGTGCCGGCGGGCGCGGCGCTGGCGGTCGACCGCGCGGGATTTGCGGCGGCGGTTCAAGCCGCAATCGAGGCGGAGCCCCGCATCACGCTTCGGCGCGCCGAGATGACGGCGCTGCCGGCCGCCGATGACGGTCCCGCGATCATCGCGACCGGGCCCCTCACCTCACCCGCGCTCTCGGAGGCGCTCGGCGCGCTCACCGGCCAGGACGCGCTCGCCTTCTTCGACGCGATCGCGCCCATCGTCTATCGCGAGAGCGTCGACATGCGCGTCGCCTGGTTCCAGTCGCGCTACGACAAGCCCGGGCCCGGGGGCGACGCGGCGGCCTATCTCAACTGCCCGCTCGACGCCGCGCAGTATGACGCCTTCATCGCCGCGCTCCTCGCGGCCGATCGCGGCGCGTTCAAGAGCTGGGAGACCGACACGCCCTATTTCGAGGGCTGCCTACCGATCGAAGTGATGGCCGAGCGCGGACCCGACACGCTCCGCTTCGGACCGATGAAGCCGGTCGGTCTCACCAACCCCCACACCGGCGCGCGCGCCCGTGCCGTCGTGCAGCTGCGCCAGGACAACGCGCTCGGCACGCTCTTCAATATGGTCGGCTTCCAGACCAAGCTGCGGCATGCCGAGCAAAAACGCGTGTTTCGGATGATTCCGGGCCTCGAGAACGCCCGCTTCGCACGCCTCGGCGGCATCCACCGCAACACCTTCGTCAACAGCCCCAAGATTCTGGATGGCGCGCTCCGCATGACGCAGGCACCGCACATTCGGCTCGCCGGTCAGGTCACGGGCGTCGAGGGCTATGTCGAGAGCGCGGCGATCGGCCTGCTCGCGGGCCGTTTCGCCGCCGATGACGAAGCGGGGCGCGCGCACCGGCCACCACCGCCGACGACCGCCCTCGGCGCGCTGCTCGCCCATGTCGCCGGCGGCCATCTCGTTCATGGTGCGTCGTTCCAGCCGATGAACATCAACTTCGGCCTGCTGCCGCCGCTCGAGGAGCGCACGCCGAAGCGCGAGCGCAAGCCGGCGATGGCACGCCGCGCCCGCGCCGCTCTTGCAGCCTGGCTCGGTGCGGAAGACGCGGCGGCGGCCTGAGGCGCGCAGCCGCCGAGGATGGGCGGGCCGGCCACGGCGCAACCTGTTGAATGATCGACCGGGGGACGAGTGGGGCCGTCGCCCGGATGAGCGCTCCGAGCGCGGGTCTCAGGTGGTGGAGAAACGCGACCAGCAGGCCGCGTTGCGACGGCGCTTAGTCTTCCCGTTGGGCGCGCTTGCGCGCGAGCTTGCGGGCCCGGCGGATCGCCTCCGCCTTCTCGCGGGCACGCCGCTCAGACGGCTTTTCGTAGTGGCGCCGCATCTTCATTTCGCGGAAGATCCCCTCGCGCTGCATCTTTTTCTTGAGCGCTTTCAACGCCTGATCGACATTGTTCTCACGAACGACAACGTTTACCAACCGACCCTTGAACCTCCATTCGTGCGGGGTTTGGAGCAAGACGGGCGGTCTTAGCACGTCCCCTCCCCCCTGTGAAGGCTCGCGCGGCGTTTAACGATCCGCCGGCAAGCGCCATATAGATGCCATGGCCATCCTAAAAATTGCCCGAATGGGCCACCCCATCCTGAAGTGCCGCGCCGCGCCGATCGAAGACCCGACGGCGCCGGCGGTCCGCCAACTCGCCGCCGACATGCTCGAGACGCTGCAGGACGCTGAGGGCGCCGGGCTCGCCGCGCCGCAGGTGCACGTGCCGCTTCGCCTCGTGCTGTTCCACGTGCCGGCGGAGCGGGCCGCGGCCGAGGGCGACGATGCGGCCACCGGCGGCCAAGCGCTGACCGTGCTGGTCAATCCCGAGGTCGAGGCCCTCGACGACGCGCTGGTCGACGGCCTCGAGGCCTGCCTCTCGGTGCCTGGTCTTGCCGGCATCGTGCCCCGGCACCGGCGTATCCGCTACCGCTGGCTCGACCTCGACGGCGCGTCCCACGAGGCCGAGGCGGAGGGGTTTCATGCCCGCGTGGTGCAGCACGAATGCGACCATCTCGACGGCGTGCTCTATCCGATGCGGATGCGCGATCTCTCGACACTCACCTTCACGACCGAGCTTGGCCGCGCGCGCGACGAGGGCCCACCCGCCGCGGACGATGCCGAAGGAGGACAATGACCATGTGGCGTGTTCTTCCCCAAGACGACACCCGCGACCGCTTGCTCGCCGCGACGCTGGCGCACGTCCCTTTCGACGGCTGGGGCGACGGCGCGCTGCGGGCCGGCGCGGCCGACCTCGGCTTGAGCGCGGACGAGGCGCGTCAAGCCTTTCCCGGCGGGGCGATCTCGTTGATCGAGTACCACGCGGCGGCCGCGGACCGGCGGCTCGACGAGACGCTCAAGGGAGAGGACCTCTCGGGCTTGCGCATCCGCGAGCGCATTGCCCATGCCGTGCGCCTGCGGCTGGAGCAGAACGCGGAGCATCGCGAGGCGATCCGGCGCGCGCTGCCGCTCCTCGCGCAGCCGATCAACGGCCCCCGCGCGCTGCGCGCGCTCTATCGCACGGTCGACACGATCTGGTTCGCGATCGGCGACCGCACGACCGACTTCAATTTTTACACCAAGCGCGGCCTGCTCGCGGGCGTCTACCTGTCGACCCTCCTGGTCTGGCTCAACGACACCTCCGAGGGCGCCGCCGACACGTGGGCGTTTCTCGATCGGCGGATCGCGGACGTCATGCGCATTCAAAAGGCCCGCGGGCGCCTCTCGCGCTTTCGCCCGCCGGGCGCGAGCCTGCTCGACCTGCTGCGCCGCGGCACCATGCGCCCCGGCCCGCCGCCGGAGCCTCCTGCGCCTGGTCCCGCACCCAGCGCATAGGCGCTGCCTCGAGGGGATGGCCCTCCAAACCGCGCTCCGGAAGCCGGCGGAAGCGCCGACACCACGCTTAACGCGTCGACCAAAGCCGCCTATCATCCGACCTGTCGCTAGGTGCACACACAAGAACGAATGAATGCGACAGGGAGGGAGCCATGGCGAACCGAACGTCCATCCGCATGCCGTCCCACGGGATCGCCGCGTCGGCGCGTGACGACCGCAGGCGATCGTCTTCGCGATCACGCGCGATGTGTTGAGGCAACAAACCGGGCAACGCGACATGACCGTCACCGTCTATTTCGTCACCAACCGCAATCCGATCGGCGGCTCGTCACCCACCGGGTTCGGCCGCAAGCTGAGCTCGCACGAGGGGCTCGATCTTCGGTTTGGCTACGCCGATGTCGATTTGGTGTTCAAGGAGGGCAAGGGCGCCGATGTCGATGCGAGCAACGTCTCGATCCGGGTCGCCAGGGAACGGCTGACCTCGCGCGCGGAGGAGCCGACCTCGGACAATTTCGTGTTCGGCAGCGACGAGGTGCTCGACCACGTTCGCAAGAAAATGATCAAGCGCGGGCGTGACTCGATCCTCTACATCCACGGCTTTGCCAATAGCTTCGAGAGCTCGGTCGTGCGCGCGGCCGAGCTGAAGCACCAGCTCGGCGTCAACGCCAATGTCGGGGTGTTCTCCTGGCCGTCGGACGGCGAGGTCTTCCTGTACTCGCCCTATATGCGCGACCGCGAGGACGCTGAGGCCTCCGGCGCGGCGATGGGGCGGGCCATCCGCATCCTGGCGCGCTTCATTCATTCCATGACCACGCCGGAGGATCGGCGGGACATCAGGCGCGCGCTCCTGGCCGGCGACGGGGTCGCGGTGGGCCCCTGCGAGCAGAAGATCCACGTGGTCGCCCATTCCATGGGCAACTATGCGTTCCGCCATGGCGTCGTCGCCCTGCGCAACGACTTCCGCGGGCAACAGGTGAAATTGTTCGACAAGGTGCTTCTGATGGCGGCCGATGCCGACGACGACGCCTTGTCCGAGGCGGACAAGCTGGCGTTCCTGACGCAGATCTCGGAGAAGATCAGCGTCTACCACACGTCTCGCGATCGGGCGCTTTGGGTGAGCGACGGCACGAAGGGCAATCGCGACCGGTTGGGCTCCGACGGGCCCCTCAACAACCGCGACCTGCCGGACAAGATCGACGCCATCGACGTGTCGGACGTGCTCGGGCAGGATTCCGACCTGACGAACCACCAGTACTACCGGCTCAACCCCGCGGTCCTCGACGACATGCGCGCGGTGCTCGCCGACAAAGCGACGCCGTGGCGCGCCTACGACCCCCATGCCCGCCGCTATCGCCTGAGAGAGGATTGACGCCGCGGGTCGGGTTTCTCCGCGAAGCCACGACCTCGGCCAACTTAACGCGGCACCGCCGGGTGCGTGTCGGTCGGGAAGAGCCAGGTCACGTGGCCCATCTTGCGGCCCGGACGGATTTCCGCCTTGCCGTAGAGATGAAGGTGAGCTGTGGGGTCGGCGACGAGCGCCGGCCACTGCGCCGCCTCCGCGCCGACCAGGTTCTTCATGGCCGCGTTGGCCCGCCGCGCCGCCGCGCCGAGGGGCAAGCCGCAGATCGCGCGGATGTGCTGGGCGAACTGGCTGGCATCGCACCCCTCGATCGTCCAGTGGCCTGAATTGTGCACACGCGGCGCGATCTCATTGACCAGCAACGCGCCCTCCGGCGTTTGGAATAGCTCGACGCACAACACCCCGACGTGACCGAGGGCGGCGGCAACGGCCCGCGCGACCTCCCCGGCGGCGGCCGCGACATCCGGCGCGACCGGGGCAGGCGCCAGGGTCACATCCAGGATGCCATCCTTGTGGGTGTTCTCGACGGCGTCGAAGGCCGCGGTCGCACCGTCATCGGCGCGGGCGATCACCACCGAGAGCTCGCGCTCGAAGGCGACGCGAGCCTCGAGGATCGCGGGGCGCGCGCCGAGCGAGTGCCAGGCCTCCGCGAGGCTCGCCCCGTCGGCGAGCGGCACCTGCCCCTTGCCGTCGTAGCCGAGTGTCTGGGTCTTGAGGATCGCGGGCCGCGGGATCGCGGCGTCGGCGGCGGCCAGGGTCTCGTCATCCGCAACCGGCGCGAAGTCGGCGGTGGCAATGCCGAGGCCACGCACGAAGGTCTTCTCGCTCACCCGGTTCTGCGCCACCTTGAGGGGCGCGATGCCCGGCCGCGTCGGAACGATCGCCGCGACCGTTTCGACCGCATCGAGCGGAATGTTCTCGAATTCGAAGGTGGCGACATCGACCGCACGCGCGAACGCCTCGAGCGCGGCGCGATCGTCATAGCCTGCAACCGTCGCGCCATCCGACACCTGCGCGGCCGGAGCATCGGGCTCGGGACAGTAAATGTGGCAGCGATAGCCGAGATCGGCGGCGGCGTGAGCCAGCATCCTGCCAAGCTGGCCGCCGCCCAGGATGCCGATCGTCGCACCGGGCGCGATCACCCCTCGTCCTCGGGCGCCGCCGCGACGGCCTCGGTTTGCCGCGCGCGCCACGCGTCGAGCGCGCTGCGCACGGCCTCATCGTCGAGCGCGAGGATGGCGGCCGCGAGCAACGCGGCATTGATTGCGCCGGCCCGCCCGATCGCGAGCGTCCCGACCGGAATGCCGCCCGGCATCTGCACGATCGACAGCAAACTATCGAGGCCGCTCAAGCTCTTGCTCTCGACCGGCACGCCGAGCACCGGAAGCGACGTCATGGCCGCCGCCATGCCCGGCAGATGCGCTGCACCGCCCGCGCCTGCGATGATCACCTTGAGCCCACGCTCGCGCGCCCTGCTCGCGTAGTCGTAGAGCCGCTTCGGCGTGCGGTGGGCCGAGACGATCCGCGTCTCGACGGCGACGCCGAGCGCCTCGAGGGTCTCGGCGGCATGCCGCATGGTCTGCCAGTCGGACTGGCTCCCCATGATGATTCCGACGTCGGCGTCGCTTCGATCCTGCATCGGCCTCTCCGCCGCTCATATGGCCGATAACTCCGGCCTGTGGTACAAACTTTGTTAATCGACAATAACTAGGGTCGCAAAAGGAATTTGACTATTCGCGTGTATCGATGAAAGTCGAGGGACCCAAGCTTGCCCCGGTCCGCGCCGCCCGCCCGGTTGAGCGCGTGCGTGGGTCGACGAGCGCGACCGAAGGCCGCCACATCGCCGATACCACGGCGATCCTCGGCATTCCCGAGGCGGAGCTCACGCCGAAGGTACGCGCGGCCATCATGGGGCTCATGGAAGAGGTCGCCGCACTCCGCGACGAGCTCCGGCGCAGCCACCAGCGCATCGAGTATCTCGAGCGCCTCGCCGATCAAGACTCACTTCTGCCCGTGCACAACCGCCGCGCCTTCGTGCGCGAACTCACGCGGGTGATCTCCATCGCAGAACGCTACGGCACGCCGAGCACAGTGCTCTATTTCGACGTGGTTGGGATGAAGGCGATCAACGACCGGCTGGGACACGCCGCAGGCGATCTCGCATTGCGGCGCGTCGCCGACGTGCTGGCCGAGCAGGTGCGCGAATCCGACATCGTCGGGCGTCTCGGGGGCGACGAATTCGGCGTCATTCTCTTCCGCGCCGACGAGACCGTCGGGCTGCAGAAAGCCCACCAGCTTGTCGACGCGATTGGCGCCGAACCCGTGCAATACAACGATGAGACCTTCCCGATGTCGGTGTCGTTCGGTGCCCACACCTTCACCGGACGTGAGGACGCGGATGCCGCGCTCGAAGCCGCGGACCAGGCGATGTACGCGCGCCGGCGCGGGGAATCGGGGAGCAGCTAGGGCGACACGTCCTGCGACGACGGCGCGCCAGGTGGCGCACCGAAAGGCGCGCCAACGCCGGTGCTCACGCGATTAGGTCAGGGACCAGAGCGCTTTCGAGCTGCGCGATTTCATCCTTGAGTGCGAGTTTTCGTTTCTTGAGCCGCCGGACCTGAATCTCGTCAGAATCGAGGTCCGCCGAGAGGCGGTTGATGACCTCATCCAGGTCACGATGTTCGGTGCGTAAATCGATCAGTCGTTGCTCCGCCACTTTCCGGTCCATATTCCATCCAGTTAAAAAGCCTGCCGACGGTCAGCACACCCAAGTTTAACAGAACCGCGGGCGAAAAACGACCGCGAAAAATCGGATAGATCGGGCGATGAATAACTTTCAAGACTCATCGGAACCATCTGAATCCTTTTGGAATTTCTCACTTGCGGTTTACGGCCGCGGTGGGCTTGCGACGGCCGCGATCGCCTTGCAGGACCGACTCGGCGCAGACGTCAATGTGCTGCTTTTGTGCTGTTGGGCGGGGCACCACGGCGCAGACCTGGACTTGGATCTCTGCATGGCGCAGAGCAAGCTGTGGCAAGACACCGTCGTGACGCCCCTGCGCCGCGCGCGGCGCACCCTCAAGACCCGGATCGAGGCGGCCGATGCCGGCGGCGATGGCGAGCGCGCGGCCCTTCGCGCGCTGCGGCAGCAAATCGTGGCCGCGGAGCGGGAGGCGGAGCGGCTCGAGCAGACCGCGCTTGCCCGGCTCGCCACACCCACAACGCCCGCGCAGGAGGCCGGGCTCGCGTGCGCCGCGCGCCACCTCATACGCTATGCCTCCCGGCTGGAGTCCACGCCGAGCGCCCAGTCGCTGGAGGACTTGACGACCGTGCTCACCGCCGCGTTCGACCTTGGCTCGTCGGACGATGCGAGGCGCGCACTGATGGTTTAACGGCCCGCGACCGACGCGCGCCCATATGGTGGAAAACGGAGGGCCAATGTGGCAAATTGATGACGCGGTTTCGGTGCCGCGGCGCTGCGGTCCTCGTGGCGATTTGCCGGGGGCCGTAGGCGCGGTCGACAACACGGCAGAGATCGTCACACCGACACATGTACTCGCGGCTCGATCCTCTCGTCACAACGTCTGAGATTGGGCTCGACGACTATGTCGCGAGCCTCGCCGCGCGCCATGCGGGCCTGGAGAAGAAGATTCAGGATGAGGCCGGCCGGCCGGCACCCGATGGGCTGTCGCTCACCGCGCTCAAACGGCGCAAGCTGCATGTCAAGGATGAGATCGTGCGCGTGATGGCCGATCGCTCGCAGCCCGCGCGGCGCTCGCGCGCCTAGGGCACGCCACAGACCCCAGGAACAAGCATGGCTGCCGTAAACGACGTTCTCGATTTCTGGTTCGAACGGCACGGGCCTGACATGTGGTGGACCAGAAACCCGAGCTTCGACGCCGAAATTCGTGCCAATTTCGAGACGCTTCACGGACGCGCGGCCGCGGGCGAGCTGTTTGCATGGCGCGACCGTCCCGAGGGCCGGTTGGCCGAGATCATCGTTCTCGACCAATTCTCGCGGAACCTATTTCGTGACGATGCGCGGGCCTTCGCCTGCGATGGCATGGCGCTGGCGTTGGCTCAGGAGGCGGTGCGCCTCGGGGCGGACCGCGGTCTCCCGAAGGAACGGCGCCAATTCGTCTACATGCCTTACCAGCACAGCGAATCCGCGCTGATCCACGGCGAAGCAGTGGCGATTTTCGAGGCTCTCGGCGATGCCAACAGCCTCGACTATGAGCTCAAGCACAAGGCGATCATCGACCGGTTCGGCCGCTATCCGCATCGCAACATGGTGCTCGGGCGCCTGTCGACGCCCGAGGAGCTCGCCTTCTTGCAGGAACCAGATTCCTCGTTCTAGAGCAAATCCCGCGCAGGTAGGATCACCTGCGGCGACGTATTTGCGTCAATTCCTATGAGAGAGAGCATGTCGCGTGAGTATGAGTGAGCGTGACATGCTCTAAGCGCGCTCTTTACCAAGAGCGATTACGCGCGGTTCACCACCGTTCCTGTAAAATTCGATCAGGAACGAAATGCCATCATGATCGGCCGGCAGCCATGCCAGTCACGACCGAAGCTTATTATTGTCAACGCGGGCAGAGCCTCGAAGAGGCCATCGTCGAGTTGCGGCCTGAGATCGGCACACGCGAGCAGGCGCGCCAAGACGCCGACGACAAATGCCACGCCGACAAGCGCATCGAGCGGATCGTCTATTACTCGCTCGATGCGCTCGGCGAGCGCACGCTTCTCCTCTCGTACGAGAATCCCTATCTGCGGATCATGGTCAACGGGCCGCCGCCGGATGCCGAGCACATCGCGCAGAAGACCGGGCGCCACGCTCTGCTCGACAACCGCGCCAAGAACGCGCGGGGACAGAGCGGCCCACGCGGCCCCATCGATCTGCTGCGCCAGCTCGCCGATCGGCTGCTGTACGAATAGCGACCGCCCGGTCGCCACCCCGGCCCGGGTGTCAGGCCTCGAGCCGCTTCACCGCGAGCGTCGCGTTCAACCCGCCGAACGCGAAGGCATTGCTGAGCGCGGCCCTGATGGGCATCGCGCGCGCCGCGCCCGGCACATAGTCCAGATCACAGGCTGGGTCCGGCTCGCGGTAGTTGGCGGTCGGCGGCACGATGCCATGGCGGACCGCGAGCAGGGTTGCCGCGAACTCCAGCGCGGGTGACGCGCCCATCGCGTGGCCGTGCATGGATTTCGTCGACGAGACCGCAAGGCGATCGGCCGCGGGCCCGAACACGGCGCGGATCGCTGCGGTCTCCGTGACATCGTTCGCCGCCGTGCCGGTGCCGTGGGCGTTGACGTAAGCGATCGCGTGCGGCGGCAGGCCCGCATCGTCGAGCGCGCTGCGCATCGCCTGGGCCGCGCCCGCCGCGGAGGGCTGCACCAGATCGGCAGCATCCGCGCTCATCCCGACGCCGGCGAGCTCGGCATAGGCGGTTGCGCCACGCCGCGCCGCGGCCTCCGCCGTCTCCAGGACGAAGATCGCCGCACCCTCGCCTAACACCATCCCGGTGCGGTCCTTGCTGAACGGCCGGCAGGTGTCCGACGCCATGACCCTGAGCGCCTCCCAGCCCTTCATCGTGCCGTATGTGATGCAAGCCTCGGTCCCCCCGGCGATGGCGCGATCGACGGCACCGCCGCGCACCATGTGCAACGCGGTGCCGATGGCATGCGCCGCGGAGGCGCAGGCGCTCGCGACCGTGAAGGATGGGCCGATGATGCCCTGATCCATCGTGATCGCGCTCGCCGCCGCGTTGATCATCAAGCGTGGGATCGTAAAGGGATGGAGACGCTTTGCGTTCTCGCCATAGACCCGCTGGTAGCTCTCATCCTCGGTGCTCTGCCCGCCCACACCGGAGCCGATGATCGTCGCCGTTCGCGCCGGGTCCGTCTCGGCGAGCACGAGGCCGGCGTCCGCCACCGCCTCCCGCGCGGCAACCACGGCAAACTGGGCGAAGCGGTCCAGGGTCGCGAGCGTCGACGGCTCGAAATGGGCGGCGCCATCGAAATCGGCGATCTCGGCCGCAATGGTCACTTTGAGGTCATCGGTCGGAATGATGGTCAGCGGACCGATCGCGCTTTCGCCCGCGCACAGGCGCGCCCAAGACCGGTCGGCCGTGGTCCCGAGAGGCGAGACCACGCCGAGCCCCGTCACGACGAC
>CBDCGS010000007.1:132500-288376 GCA_965216915.1 Alphaproteobacteria bacterium | reverse complement strand
CCTCACGCGCTCCGCCATGCCTTCGCAAGCCATTTGCTTGCCGGCGGCGCCGACCTGCGTGCAGTGCAGAAGATGCTCGGTCATGCCGATATCGCCACGACGCAGATCTACACCCACGTCATGGACGAACGGCTGCGCGCTCTGGTGACCACCCATCATCCGCTGGCACGCAACCCGCGAACGCCGAGCGCGTCCGACGAATAGCCCCTAGGCGGCCTGAAACCGCGCGATTATATGTTACAGGACGGTGACCTCCCGAGTCGGGAGTTAATGTTGTGTCAAGCTCTGACCGTTAGGACTTTGGTAATGCTGGGCGGCCCAGCTCTTATGTGTGCGTGACCATCCTGCGATGAACGGATATCTCGATTTCGAAAAGCCGATCGCCGAGATCGAAGGGAAGATCCAAGAGCTTCGCCACCTGAGCGACGACAGTGGCGTCAACATCGTCGACGAGGTTTCGCGCCTGCAGGGCAAGGTCGACCGCCTGTTGCGGCAAACCTACAGCCGGCTCCACGCCTTGGCAGAAGGCGCTCGTCGCGCGCCATCAGCATCGGCCGCGTTTCTCCGACTATGCGAAGGCCCTCGTCGAGGATTTCACCCCGCTCGCGGGTGACCGTTCGTTCGGCGAGGATCGTGCGATCGTCGGCGGCCTCGGCCGGTTCCGCGGCCAGACATTGATGATTCTGGGCCACGAGAAGGGCGCCGACACGGAGAGCCGGGTGAGCCACAATTTCGGCATGCCCAATCCGGAAGGCTACCGCAAGGCCGTGCGCCTGCTGCGCCTCGCGGAACGCTTCGGCCTGCCGGCGCTCTCGCTCATCGATACGCCGGGCGCTCATCCGGGCGTCGGCGCCGAACAGCGCGGACAGGCCGAGGCCATTGCGCGCAGCATCGAGACCTGCCTCGACGTGCGGATCCCGTTCGTCTCGGTGGTGATCGGCGAGGGCGGTTCGGGCGGAGCGATCGCGCTCGCAGCCGCCAACAAGGTGCTCATGCTCGAGCACGCGATCTACTCGGTGATTTCGCCGGAGGGCTGCGCGTCGATTCTATGGCGCAGTGCTGATCACGCCGAGGAGGCCGCCGAAGCGCTCCGGATGACCGCCGAAGACCTCGAGAAGCTCGGCGTCATCGACGGCATCATCAAAGAGCCGGTGGGTGGCGCGCATCGAGATCCGACATGGATGGCCCAAGCCGTCGGTGATGCGATCGAATCCGCGTTCGAGGACCTGCATGGCGTGGCCGCCGGCGAGCTCCGCAGCCGCCGGCGGGACAAGTATCTCGAAATCGGCAAGGCGGGCCTCGCCTAGAGCAAATCCCGAGCAGGTGGAATCACCTGCGACGACGCATTTGCGTCAAGTTCAACCAGATAGAGCATTCGCGTGAGCATAGGCGAGCGTGAAAGGCTCTAACACCCGACGCCCGTCCCATCTGGCCGAGAACGGCTCGCTTGGCTTTGGTCTAAGCGAGCCTTCCGTGGCAGCGCTTGAACTTCTTCCCCGACCCGCAGGGGCAAGGGGCGTTGCGGCCCACATTGGTCCACGTGGCGGGATCGTTCTCGTCGAAGGCCGCGTGGCGCACGGTGCGGCCGGCCGGCTCGTCTCCCTCCGGCGCGTCGACCTGACCCGCGGCTTCGCCGGCTCCACTGGCGCGGCCGGCCGCAAGCGACGCGAGCTCTTCGTCGTCGGGCGGTGGGCCACCGCCCGCGAATGCCGGGTCCTGCCGCGTTTCGTGCATCTCCGGTGCCGGCTGGTCGGTCAACGCGACCGGCGGTTCGGCCGCGCGTAGCTCGACATGCGACAAGAGCTGCGTCACCTGCTCGCGCAGGCCGTCGAGCATGCCCTCGAACATGCTGAAAGCCTCGCGCTTGTACTCGTTCAACGGGTCGCGTTGTCCGTAGGCGCGCAGGCCGATGCCTTGGCGCAGATGATCGAGGGTAAGGAGGTGATCCTTCCAGCACTGATCCAAGAGCTGTAGCAGCAAGCTCTTCTCCGCCAAGCGCCACACTTCGGCGCCATAATTCGCCACCTTGGCCGCCATGTGCCGATCCGCCTCGGCGGTGATGCGCTCGAGGATCTCCTCATCGGCGATCCCCTCCTCCGCCGCCCAATCCTTGATCGGCAGGTCGAGCGACAGCAGACGGCGGCCTTCCTCATGCAGGCCGTCGGTGTCCCACTCCTCCGGATAGGCCTTCTCGGGGATGTGGTTGTCGACGATGTCGTCGATCACCTGCCGGCGCATGTCGACGACGGTGTCCGACACGTCATCGGTGCGCATGAGATCCTTGCGCTGCTCGTAGATCACCTTGCGCTGGTCGTTCATCACGTCATCGAAGCGCAGGAGGTTCTTGCGGATCTCGTAGTTGCGGGCCTCGACCTTCTGCTGCGCCTTCTCGAGCGCCTTGTTGATCCACGGATGGACGATGGCCTCGCCCTCCTTGAGGCCGAGCTTGCCGAGCATGGTGTCGATGCGCTCGGACCCAAAGATCCGCATCAGGTCGTCCTCGAGCGACAGGAAGAAGTTCGAGGCGCCGGGATCGCCCTGGCGGCCGGAGCGACCGCGCAGCTGATTGTCGATGCGTCGTGCCTCGTGGCGCTCGCTACCCACGACGAGCAAGCCGCCCGCCGCAAGGACACGCTGACGCTCCTCGGCGACTTCGTCGCGAATGCGCGCCTCGCCGCGGGCGCGCTCCGCTTCATCCTCGATTTCCGCAAGCTCGTCATGGATGCGGAACTCGGCGTTGCCGCCGAGCTGAATATCGGTGCCCCGGCCCGCCATATTGGTCGCGATGGTCAACGCGCCGCTTCGCCCGGCTTGCGCGATGATACGCGCCTCCTGCTCGTGGTAGCGCGCGTTGAGCACCTCATGCGTGATCTTGTGCTCCTTGAGCATGGTCGAGAGATGTTCCGATTTCTCGATGCTCGTCGTGCCGACAAGCACCGGCTGGCCGCGCTTTTGACAGTCCTCGATCCGCTCGATGATCGCGACCCATTTCTCGCGCGCCGTGCGGTAAACCTCGTCGTCATTGTCCTTGCGGATGCACGGCTCGTTGGTTGGCACTTCGGTGACGCCGAGCCCGTAGATATCCGCAAACTCGGCAGCCTCCGTGGATGCCGTGCCGGTCATGCCGGCGAGCTTCGGGTACATCCGAAAATAGTTCTGGAACGTGATCGACGCGAGGGTCTGGTTCTCGCGCTGCACCGCCACGTGCTCCTTGGCCTCGAGTGCCTGGTGCAGCCCCTCCGAATAGCGCCGCCCCGGCATCATGCGCCCCGTGAACTCGTCGATGATCACGATGCGGCCATCCTTGACGATGTAGTCGGTGTCGCGCTCGAAGAGCTTGTGCGCGCGGAGCGCCTGGTTCACGTGATGGACCACCGAGACATTCTCGATGTCGTAGAGGTTCGGGCTCTTCAACAAGTCGAGCTTGGCGAGCTCCACCTCGGCGTTCTCGGCCCCTTCATCGGTGAGCGTCGCGGCACGCGCCTTCTCGTCGATCTCGTAATCACCCTCTTGGAGAGCGGGGATGACGGTGTCGACCTTTTGATAGAGATCGGAGCTGTCCTCCGACGGCCCGGAGATGATGAGCGGGGTGCGCGCCTCGTCGATCAGAATGCTGTCGACCTCGTCGACGATGGCGAAGTTGAATTCACGCTGCACCATGCTCTCGAGCGTGAACTTCATGTTGTCGCGCAAATAGTCGAAGCCGAACTCGTTGTTCGTGCCGTAGGTAACATCACGCGCGTATTGCTCGCGCCGCTCGTCGTCGTCGAGGCCGGGCACGATGCAACCGACCGTGAGCCCCAGAAACTCGTAGATCTCGCCCATCCAGGCGGCATCGCGCCGCGCCAGATAGTCGTTCACCGTGATGACGTGGACACCTTTGCCTTCAAGCGCGTTGAGGTAGACCGCGAGCGTCGCGACGAGGGTTTTGCCTTCGCCCGTCGCCATTTCGGCGATTTGCCCCTCGTGCAGCACCATCCCGCCAATCAGCTGAACGTCGTAGTGGCGCTGGCCGAGCGTGCGTTTGGCGCCCTCCCGCACCGTCGCGAAGGCCTCGACCAGAATATCCTCGAGGGACTCGCCGTCGCGAAGACGCAGGCGGAGTATCTCGGTGCGCGCCTTAAGGTCGGCATCCGAAAGTCGCTCGAGCTCGGGCTCGAGCTGGTTGATCGCGCCAACCTCCTTGGCGTAGGCGCGAATCACACGGTCATTGACCGTTCCAAAGAAACGCTTGGTCAGTCCCTGCAGCATGGATGGGTGTCCTTGGCCCCGCGCCGACCGCCGCAGCCGATCGCGTTGTCAGACAGATAAGCGACGGCCCCTGGAGTGTCAACGCGCCCCCCGGAGGCCACCTTGCCGATTTACCACCGATATGGTTAATGCCTTGCGATGCCGCCCGGCGCCACGGCGCCCGTGGCGGCGCCACGCCCCGGATCGGGGCGAGATCTGCGCGCCGGAGCGCCCGCCATGACAGCCATTTCGCGGTTTGCACCTGACCAGTTTCCAGCCCTGCCGGCGCTCGGCGGCCTGCGTCTGAGCGCCGCCGAGGCCGGCGTGCGCTATCGCGACCGCCTCGACGTCATGCTCGCGGAGATGGCCGAGGGCACCACCAGCGCCGGGGTTCTGACCCGCTCGCAGACGCCAGGGGCCCCCGTGCTGTGGTGCCGGGAGCGCCTGAGCGCCGGCCGCGCGCGTGCCCTCGTCGTCAACGCCGGCAACGCCAACGTCGCGACCGGCACCGCCGGACTCGAGGTCGTGAGGCACACGGCCGAGGCCGCGGCCGCCGCGGTCGGGTGTCGCGCCGACGACGTTTTCGTTTCATCCACCGGGGTGATCGGCGAGCCGCTTCCGGGTGAGCGGATCGTCGCCGCGCTGCCGGGGCTTCACGCCGCGCTCAGGCCCGACGCCTGGGAAGATGCCGCCCGCGCGATCATGACCACCGACACGTTCCCCAAGGGCGCGACGCGGCAGGCCGCGATCGGCGGCGTGCCCGTCACGATCAACGGCATCGCCAAGGGATCGGGCATGATCGCGCCGAACATGGCGACGATGCTTGCCTTCGTCTTCACCGACGCGGCGCTGCCCGCCGCTGTGCTGCACGCGCTGCTGCAGCGATCGGTCCCGCGCTCCTTCAACGCCATCACCGTCGATAGCGACACGTCGACCAGCGACACCTGCCTGGCCTTCGCGACCGGCGCCGGCGCGACGCATCCCGCCATCGCGGATGCCTCCGATCCGCAGCTGGACCCGTTCGACAAAGCCTTCGAAGCTGTGCTGGTGGACCTCGCGAAACAAATCGCGCGCGACGGCGAAGGCATCCAGACCTTCGTCACCATTACCGTCGAAGGTGCGCGGTCTGAGGAGGAAGCCCGCGACGTCGGTCTCACGGTCGCCAACTCGCCCTTGGTCAAGACCGCGATCGCCGGTGCCGATCCGAATTGGGGGCGGATCGTCGCGGCCGTCGGAAAAGCGCAGCCCCCGATCGATCCCGACAAGCTCGCGATTTGGATCGGCGACGAGCAGGCGGCGCGCAACGGGGCTCTCAACCCGGCTTACCGGGAGCCACGCGCCGCGGAGCACATGAGGGGCGATGAGGTCTCCATCCGCCTGGATTTGGGCCTCGGCGCCCGCGCCGCGACGGTTTGGACCTGCGACCTGACGCACGCCTACATCGACATCAATGCCGACTACCGCTCCTGACACCGGGCGGGAGACGCTGCTGGTCGCCGCGGTCGCGCTGGTCGATGCCGACGGGCGCGTGCTTTTGGCCGAGCGCCCGACGGGCAAGAGCATGGCGGGTCTTTGGGAGTTTCCCGGCGGCAAGGTGCAGCCCGGCGAGACCCCCGAGCAAGCGCTGATACGCGAGCTCGAGGAGGAGCTCGGGATCGATGTGGAGCGGAGCTGCCTGGCGCCGCTCAGCTTCGCGTCACACAGCTACGACGCCTTCCACCTTCTCATGCCGCTCTATGTCTGCCGCATCTGGCGCGGCGCACCCCGCGCGCGCGAGGGTCAGCGGCTCAAATGGGTGCGCCCGCGCGACATGCGCGACCTGCCCATGCCGCCCGCGGACGCGCCGCTGATCTCGGTGCTGCGCGACCTGCTTTAGAGAGCAAATCCCGAGCAGGTGACATCACCTGCGACGACGCATTTGCGTCAATGTCAACCAGGCAGAGCATTGCGCGTGAGCATAGGCGAGCGTGAAATGCTCTAGGTTTGGCGCGCGCCGTCGGGCCGCGTGCGATCGCTCAAGGCATCGGCGAGGTGCACCTGACCGCTGCCGCGGCGCGCGGGCTTCTGCTGCGATTCGTGCGGACACCAGCCCGTGAGGTAGATGATCTGGAACGTCGCGGGGATGCGGCCGTCAGGCTCCGCGAACATCTCTTGATAGCGGGCCGCCGCGTGCAGCAACGTCTGCCGCGACAGCCGGCCGCCATCCCGCTGGACCAGCGCATTGGTCTCGCCCATGCCGCGCAGCTCGCGCATCAGGGCGAACGCGTCCGGATAGGTCGCGGTGATCCGATCTGTGTCCACGACCGGCAGGGCGAAACCGGCACGCTGCAGCAGCGCACCGCAATCCTGCACGTCGGCAAACGGCGAGACGCGCGGGCTCACACCGCCTTCGCGCTCTGCCTCCGCCTGCAAGAGAGCTTGGCGTAGCTCGGTCAGCGTGTCACCGCCGAGAAGCGCCGCCAGAAAGAGCCCATCCGGCCGCAGGGCGCGGCGGATCTGCAGAAGGGCACCGGGAAGATCGTTGACCCAGTGCAGGCTCAAGAGGCTCGTCACGAGATCGAGGGCGCCGTCCCCGATCGGGAGCCATTCTTCATCGGCCGCCAATCGCACACGGGGTGCGTGTGCGACCATGCGCGGCGAGAGGTCCGCGGAAACCAGAAGCTCGACGCCGGCACGCGAGGCCAGCAGGGTCGAGAGCTGGCCCGTATGGCATCCAAGGTCGAGCACGCGGCCAAACCGGCGCGTCACGTCGTCGAGCCGCTCGATCAGCCGCGCGCCGACCTCGCGGAGCAGAAAATCGTGATCGTCGAGCGACGCGGCAGCACGATCGCGGCGCTTGCGGAGCAGCGCGCGGTCGAAGATCCGATGGTTCGGTTGGTCGGGTTTCGCCATACCGGCACTCGTTATGACATGATCGGGCTAATGGCGAAAATGACGGTGATCGGCGTGGAGTTCTCGTCTCTCGTCCAAGGGGCCCAGTGGAAGCGGCGCGCGCGCGATTGGGCGCGAATGGGGATCGACGCGGTGCTCCCGCCGCGCTGCCTCGCATGTGACCAGCCAGTCGATGTTCAAGGCCGCATGTGCCTCGCCTGCTGGGAGCAGATCACGTTCATCGGCGAGCCCCTATGCGCGCAATGCGGGCTGCCGTTCGAGCTTTCGAGCGGGCGGCGCGCGCTCTGCGGGCGCTGCGCCCGCCTGCCGTCGCGCTTCGACCGCGCCCGCGCTGCCTTCCTCTACGAAGGCGTGGGGCGCGACCTGGTTCTCGCCTTCAAGATGGCCGATCGTACCTGGCTCGCGCCGGCGCTGGCCGACATGCTTCGCCGCGCCGCGGCGCCGTTGCTCCCCGAGGCCGACGTGATCGCGCCCGTCCCGCTCCATCGCCGGCGCCTATTCGCGCGGCGCTTCAACCAGTCGGCACTGCTGGCGCGGGGGCTCTCGGGCGAAAGCGGGCATCCGCTTGCCGTGGATCTGATGGAGCGCACGCGGCGAACCACGCCGCAAGCGAGCCTCTCGGCGGCGGAGCGGCGGCGCAACGTGCGCGGGGCGTTCATGGTTCGCGAGAGACGCCGCGCTGTGATCGCGGGCCGGCGCGTGCTCCTGGTCGACGACGTTATGACCTCCGGCGCGACGGCCGGCGCCTGCGCGCACGCCCTGAAGCGCGCCGGCGCCAGGGCAGTGGACGTCGTCACCCTTGCCCGAACCGCCTTGCCGGGGCCATGATCGGCACGTGTGATCGAAGGAGCGCTGCATGGCCGAGGTCGTCCTCTACACAACGCCGTTCTGCCCGTTTTGCGTGCGCGCGAAGCGCCTGCTCGACATGAAAGGCGTCGCCTACGAAGACATCGACATCTCGGGCAAACCGACGCTTCGCCGCGAGATGACGGAACGGTCCGGAGGCGGGATGACCGTGCCGCAAATCTTCATCGACGGCGCACCGATCGGCGGCTCCGACGAGCTGATGGCGCTCGAGATCACGGGTGAGCTGGATCAACGCTTGGGTCTTTCCGATGACTGACACGCTGCGGGTTGCCTGTGTCCAACCCTCCTCCGGCCAGGACATGGCGGAAAATCTGCGCGCCGTGGGCGCGCTCGTCCACGACGCTGCCGACAAGGGTGCCCGCCTGATTGCCCTGCCGGAAAACGTCGCACTTATGGAACACCGAACGCCGGAGCTCCAAGCGAGCGGCGCGCCACTCGATGCGCATCCGGCGATCGCGCATTTCAGCATGATCGCGCGCGAGACCGGGGCTTGGATCCTGGTCGGCTCCATCGCCTCGGACGCGGGCGACGGACGCGTCGCCAACCGATCGGTGCTGCTCAATTCGGACGGCGCCGCGGTGACAAGCTACGACAAGATCCACATGTTCGACGTCGACCTCCCGACCGGCGAGAGCTTCCGCGAGAGCGAGGTGTTTCGGCCCGGCGATCGTGCGGTCGTTGCCGATCTGCCCTGGTGCCGGCTTGGCATGACGGTCTGCTACGACCTCCGCTTCCCGCAGCTTTACCGGGCGCTCGCGCATGCGGGTGCGAGCATTCTCGCCGTGCCGGCCGCGTTCACGCGCCACACGGGCCAGGCCCACTGGCACGTCCTGCTGCGCGCGCGGGCGATCGAGACGGGCTCGTTCGTGATCGCGCCCTGCATGTGGGGGAGCCATTCGGGCGGGCGCGAGACCTACGGTCATTCGCTGATCATCGATCCGTGGGGTGTAGTGCTGGCGGATGGCGGCGATGGCGTCGGCGTGACCGTGGCTGACCTCGACCTTGCGCGCGTCGCGGAAGCGCGCGGCACGATCCCTGCGTTGCAGCACGACCGCGCCTTCGCGCCGCCCGCTGCGCCGCAGGCCGAGCGCAGCGCCGCCGAATAGGCCGATCAGCGATCCGGCGGCCGAAACGGCGCGCCACGCGGCTCGAGGCGCACCCCGGCGCGCAGCTTGCGGTAGTCGTAGTCGGCCGGGTTGGCGAGGTTCGGGCCGGGTGCCACGGCCACCAGCACCTTCGAGGCGATCGGCTGCAAGTCGGCGCGGAAATGGACCGAACTCTTGAGCACGAGAATACGCGCCGCGCGCGGCTCGATCCCCACATGGCGGAACAGGGCTTGGTCTGCCGCCTGAAACTTACGGCTGCCGACGATCACGCGCACATCACAGCCCGCCGGCTCGACGACGCGAAGCAGGGCCATCGGGCCGAGATCCATGCGGCTGCCGCGCCACACCGGGCCGGTGGCGGTGAACCGGCCGGTGACGACACGCTCGACGGCGAAGCGGCCCGCAAACGGCGCCTCGCCGGGAAAGCCCGATTTCGCGCCGAGCCCCGCCTCGATCACCGCGCCCTCACCCGCCGCCTTTGCCTCCGCCGCAACCGCCGGGTCCTGCATCAGCGCGAGCACGGCACCCGTCGCGCCGTTGCGCACGAGGGCCTCGAGCATGCCGACCGTGTCGGAGGGGCCGCCGCCGCCCGGATTGTCTTGCGTGTCAGCGATGACGACCGGCCCGGCGCCGCACGACTCCGCCATCGCCTGCTGCACCGCCTCATCGGGTGTGAGCAGCGCACCGGCAAACGCGTGCTCCTGCGCGGCGACCGCGGCGGCAACCCGCTCGACCGCTGCGTCGACCGCGCCTTGCGCTTGCCCAACCCCATAGACACTCGGCCCGCAGGCCGCGATGTCCGCCGCGGGAAATCCCATCGCAAGCGAAAGGCTAAGAACATCCGGCCACGCCGTCTCGGCGTCGAGCATCCCGTAGAGCCCGGCCGCGGGCTCGACCATGGTGCATTGCCCGACCAGGGGCACGAGGAAATCGAACTTGTGGAGCGCGCGCGCGGCCGGCGCGCCATGTTCGGCGAGCCCCGCGACAAGCCGCGCGGCGCGGGCGCCGGTCTCCGCCATGTCGACATGCGGATAGGTGCGATAAACGACAAGGCCCGAGGCCTCGGCCGCCATCTCCTCCGTGATGTTCGCGTGGAGATCGAGGCTCGCGACGAGGGGGCGCGCGCCGATCGCCGCCCGCACACGTCGCAGAACCTCGCCTTCCCCGTCGTCGACATGCGCCGCGACCATCGCGCCGTGGAGGTCGAGATAGACCGCATCCACGTCCGCGTGCGCGAGGTCTTCGAGCAGCAGCGCCGAGACACGCTCGAAGGCGTCCTCGGTCACCTGGGCGGAGGGCGTCGCCGCGCACCAGGTGAGGGGAACGAGCGTGTGTCCGGCCGCGCGCGCGGCCTCGATGAAGCCGGCAATCGGCAGGTTGATGCCGGCCACCGCATCGAACAATGCCTCGGCACGGCTCAGCGCGGGCCAGCTGTCGGCCTGCTCGAACGCGGCAAAGTCGGCACCGACAGGTGCGAAGGTGTTGGTTTCGTGCTGAAACCCGCCGACCGCGATGCGCATGTCGCCCGCGACTGCCGCCGCAGGTCAGACGTCGGCGAAGCAGCTCGTCTCGGCAGCACCCCCCGGGTGGGTGATGGCGCCGCGATAGGCCGGGCCAACGGTCGCCGCGTATTTCCACAACACGCCGGAGCGATAGTCGGTCTCGCGCGGCTGCCAGGCATTGCGACGCTCAGCCAGCACCTCGTCCGAAAGGGCGACGCTGAGCTCGCCGGTGTCCGCGTCGATCGTCACCTCATCGCCATCCTGGAGGAGAGCGATCGGCCCGCCGACGGCCGCTTCGGGCCCAACATGACCGATGCAAAAGCCGCGCGTCGCACCGGAGAAGCGCCCATCGGTGATCAGCGCGACCTCCTCGCCTTTGCCTTGGCCATAGATCTGCGAGGTCACGGCGAGCATCTCGCGCATGCCGGGACCGCCCTTCGGGCCCTCATAGCGGATCACGATCACGTCGCCGGACTGGTAGTCGCGGCTGACGATGGCCTTCATGGCCTCTTCCTCGGTGTCGAAGCAGCGCGCGGGTCCGACGTGACGATGCCTGCTCAACCCCGCTACCTTCACGATCGCCCCTTCCGGCGCGAGGTTGCCCTTGAGCCCGACCACGCCGCCGGTCGGCGAGAGCGGTGCGTTGGTCGGCAGCACAACGTCCTGATTGTCCGGCAACGCCACATCGGCGAGGTTTTCGGCCAGGGTCTTGCCGGTGACGGTCAGGCAGTCGCCGTGCAGGTAGCCGCCGTCGAGGAGCGCTTTGAGGACGATCGGCACGCCGCCGGCCTCGAACAGGTCCTTCGCGACATAGCGGCCGCCGGGCTTTAGGTCGGCGATGTAGGGCGTGCGGCGGAACACGTCGGCGACCGCGGCGAGATCGAAATCGATACCCGCTTCGTGCGCAATCGCAGGCAAGTGAAGACCGGCGTTGGTCGAGCCACCCGTCGCGGCGACGATCGTCGCCGCGTTCTCCAAGGCCTCGCGCGTGACGATGTCGCGCGGGCGGATGTTGTTCTCGATCAACGACATCACGGTCTTGCCCGAGGCGACCGCGAACTCGTCGCGCGATTCATAGACCGCCGGCGCGCCGGCCGAATGCGGCAGCGCGAGTCCGATCGCCTCCGAGACGCAGGCCATGGTGTTCGCGGTGAACTGGCCACCGCAGGAGCCGCCCGAGGGGCATGCGACCGCCTCGATCTCGGCAAGGTCCGCCTCCGTGACATCGCCCTCGTTGAGCTTGCCGTAATATTCATAGACATCCATCACCGTGACGTCGCGGCCACGGAAGCGGCCGGGAAGGATCGAGCCACCGTAGAGGAACACCGCCGGCACGTTGAGGCGCACGATCGCCATCATCATGCCGGGGAGCGACTTGTCGCAGCCCGCGATGCCGACGAGCGCGTCATAGGAGTGGCCGCGCATGGTGAGCTCGACCGAATCGGCGATGACATCGCGCGAGACCAACGACGATTTCATGCCCTGATGGCCCATCGCGATGCCGTCGGTCACCGTGATGGTGGTGAACTCGCGCGGCGTGCCACCCCCCTCATCAACCCCCGACTTCGCGGCTTGCGCCTGGCGGCGCAGCGTAATGTTGCAAGGCGCGGTCTCGTTCCAGGTGGTCGCAACGCCGACGATAGGCCGGCTCATCGCCTCGCGCGACACCCCCATCGCGTAGAAGAACGCGCGGTGCGCGGCGCTCTTGGGCCCTTCGGTGATGTGACGGCTGGGCAGCTTGGATTTGTCGAACTTCGCGCTCATCGGCCTTCCTTCGAATCCCCCGCGGCGAGACCTTTCTCCCGCATCTTCAACCTACTAGATCCCACGGCGAAAGCGCGCTGTCCAGGGCGCCGCATGCATCTGCGCGCGAACGCGCGCTAGCCGGCCGCCTTCAGCCGCGCGAGGGCGCTTTCGAGACGGCCATGCCCGTCGCGGGCCTCGTCGAGGCGCTCTTTCTGCTCCTCGACCACATGCGCCGGCGCCCGGCTCACGAAATCCGCGTTTTTGAGCTTCTTCTCGAGCTTCGCGACATCCTGCGCAAGCTTGCCGAGCTGCTTCTCGAGGCGCGCGCGCTCCGTCTCGATCTCGATGACATCGCCAAGCGGCAGAATGATCGTCGCCTCGTCGAGAACGGCTTGCACCGAACCGGCGGGGACGGAACCGTCGAGCGGCTCCGCCCGTTCAAGCCGTGCGAGACGACCGATCACCTCCTTGTGGCGCGCCATACGCGCAACCGTCTCATCGCGCGCGCCGGCAAGCCAAAGGTCGATCCGCGCGCCGGCTGGCACGTTCATCTCGGCGCGAACCGCACGTACCTCTGAGACCAAGCGCACCACCCAATTCATCTCCGCCTCTGCGGCGGGGTCGATCAGCGCGGCGTCGGCGCGAGGCCATGGGGCGGTGATGAGCGGCGTGGATCGGCTATCTGCGAGGCGCCCCCAAAGCTCCTCCGTGACGAACGGCATGAGCGGGTGCAGCAAACCGAGGATCACATCCAGGACCCATGCCGCGGTGGCGCGCGTTTCGTCCTTCGCCGCGGCGTCGGGGCCACTCAAGCCCGGCTTGGAGAACTCAAGGTACCAATCGCAAAAGACGCCCCACGTGAACTGATAGATCGCGCCCGCCGCCTCGTTGAACCGATAGGCCTCGAGCGCGGCCGTGGTTTCCTCCGCCGCGCGCGTCGCCTCACCGATGATCCAGCGGTTCACGACATCCTGCGCCGTCGCCGGTTCGAACGAGGGATCCGGGCGGCACCCGTTTGCCTCGCAGAAGCGGGCGGCGTTCCAGAGCTTGGTCGCGAAATTGCGATAGCCCTCGACGCGGCTCTCCGAGAGCTTGATGTCGCGGCCCTGCGCCTCCATCGCGGCCAGCGTGAAGCGCAACGCATCGGCGCCATATTTGCCGACGAGCTCCAACGGATCGATCACATTGCCGCGGCTCTTCGACATCTTCTGGCCCTTCGCGTCGCGGACCAGGGCGTGCACGTAGACGGTATGGAACGGCACATCGCCCGCGAAATGCATGCCGAGCATGATCATCCGCGCGACCCAGAAGAAGATGATGTCGAATCCCGTGATCAGGTCGTCGTTGGGATAGAACGTCTCGAGCGCGGGCGTTTGCTCGGGCCAGCCGAGCGTTGAGAAAGGCCAGAGGCCGGAGCTGAACCAGGTGTCGAGCACGTCGGGATCGCGGGTCAGCGCGGCCTCGCCCCCATAGTGCTGCGCGGCATCGGCCTTGGCTTCCTCCTCCGTCGCCGCAACGAAGACCGTGCCATCGGGCCCGTACCAGGCCGGGATTTGGTGGCCCCACCAGAGTTGCCGCGAGATGCACCAAGGTTGGATGTTGCGCATCCACTCGAAATAGGTGTTCTCCCACCGCTTCGGCACGAAGCGGATGCGACCGTCCTCGACCGCCGCGATCGCAGGCGCGGCGAGCGTCTTCGCGTCGACATACCACTGGTCGGTGAGCCATGGCTCGATCACCGCGCCCGAGCGATCCCCGTGAGGCACGGTGTGGACATGGTCCTCGACCTTCTCCAGGAGTCCCTGCGCCTCGAGATCGGCGACCACCCGCGCGCGCGCCTCGAACCGATCGAGCCCCCGATAGGCCGCCGGCGCGTTGTCGTTGATGCGCGCGTGCGCATCGAAGATGTTGACCATCTCGAGCCCGTGCCGCCGGCCCACTTCGAAGTCGTTGAAGTCGTGCGCCGGCGTGATCTTGACCGCGCCGGAGCCCTGCGTCGGGTCGGCGTGCTCGTCCGCGACGATCGTGAGGCGCCGGCCGACGAGGGGAAGAACGGCCGCCTTGCCGATCAGGTCGGCGTAGCGTGGGTCTTCTGGGTGAACCGCGACGCCGGTATCGCCGAGCATCGTCTCCGGCCGGGTGGTGGCGACGATGACGTGGCGATCGGGTGCGTCTTCGAGCGGATAGCGAAAGTACCAAAGCTTGCCGCCGCGCATCTCCCGCTGTTCGACCTCGAGATCGGAGATCGCCGTGAGCAGCTTTGGGTCCCAATTGACGAGCCGCTTGTCGCGGTAGATGAGCCCCTCGCGGTAGAGCGAGACGAACACCTTGAGCACGGCCTGCGACAGCCCCTCGTCCATGGTGAAGCGGTCACGCGACCAATCGGGCGAGGCGCCGAGGCGGCGCAGCTGATGTGCGATGGTGCCGCCGGATTCAGCCTTCCACGACCAAACCCGCTCGACGAAGGCCTCGCGTCCGAGGTCGCGCCGATCGACACCCTCCTCTCCGAGCTGCCGCTCGACGACCATCTGCGTCGCGATCCCGGCATGATCCATGCCCGGCTGCCAAAGTGCCTTGCGGCCCGACTTGCGCCGGTAGCGCGTCAAAATGTCCTGCAGGGTGTTGTTGAGCGCATGGCCCATGTGGAGGCTGCCGGTGACGTTGGGTGGCGGCATCATCACGCAATAGGGCGGCTGAGCTCCCTCCATCGGGGGTGAGAAAGCGCCCGCGCGCTCCCATGCGGCGTACAGCGCGTCTTCGAATTCTGAGGGGCGATAGGTCTTGTCTAGCATCGCTCAGCTCTTGGGCTCACCGAGACGGAGAGGCCCGCCGGTCAAAAGGTTGAAGATTGTGGGCACGCGATCCGAGAACCGCCGCCGGCGCCACGAAAATGACGGCGGCTAGACGGGGTCCACGTTGCGCGAGATCCGGTCGATCTCACGCTGGACGAGGCGCTGCACGACCTGCGGTAGGTTCTCGTCCAACCATTCCTTCAGCATGGGCCGGAGCATCTCGATCACCAACTCTTCGATCGTCCGCCCGCCAGCGGACACGCGCTGGCCCCCCGGATCGGGGGATGCGGGGGAGACCGTGCGGTCAAGGCTTTGGAGTGCCGCCGCGACCAAACCCTCGGTCCCATCCGAGACCAAGCGGTCATCCGCCGTCTCGACGGGCTCTTCGAGTTTTTCTTCAAGCTCGAGCTCGACCTCATCCTCGGGCTCGGGCTCGGTCTCCTCGGCCGGCGCGGGCTCCTCCGCGTCATCCTGCAGCGCGACGACATTGCCGTCGTCGTCGACCATGTCGGTCAGCTCCAGGACATCGTCTTCCGCCTGTTCCGGCTCCTCTGCCTCGGCGGCCGCGGCTGGCGTGTCGGCCTCTTCATCAAGAACGTCGACCAAGGAATCCTCGGCCTCGGCCTGGGCGTCGGCCTCCTCGGCCTTCTCGTCACCGCCCTCTTGTTCGTCCTCCGAGATGATCCGGCGTATCGACGCCAGGATCTCCTCCATCGACGGCTCGTCTTGGGATTTCGGATCGGCCATGGCCTGGGCGCGCTCTTATGCTAAGGGTGTGTCGACACTAGGATAAACGGCGCGAAATTGCCAGCGCAGGCCGGCGCGTCGGCAGGGGCGGCACCGGGCCCTCAATCAATCGAGAGACCGAAAAGCTTGCCGCGCACACGTTCGTAGTGCTCCTCGACATTGTAGTAGTCGACGGGAAGGCCGAGGCGTTTGGCCGTGAGCTCGCCGATCGTCGATTTGACCCAGTAAGCCGAGACCACCTCGTCCCGCTCCGCCCGCACGAGATTGACGCGTGCCTCGAATAGCTCCTGTTCGGCGTCCAGCAGGTCGAGCGTGGTTCTGAGCCCGACCAGCACCTCCTGCTCAACGCCTTCGAGCGCAATCTCGGCGGCGCGGACCTGGCTCTCGAAGGCGGCGATTTGGGCTTGCGCCGTCACCAGCGCCTCCCATGCGCGCGTCACCTCCTCGAGAACGTCCCGCCGCGTCTGGTCGACATCGAGACGGCGCCGGCTCGCGATCTCCTTCGATCGGCGTACCTCCGAGTGCTCGGCGCCACTCTGATAGAGCGGCACTGTGATATTGGCTGTCAGCGAGGCCGTCGAGGTCTCGTCGGTGAACGCGGAAACGTCAAACTGCTCGGTGTAGGAGCCGCGCACCGAGAGCTGTGGCAGCAGGACCGAGAGCGCGACGTCGACATCGGCGCTCGCCGAGCGCTCGACGAACGTGGCCGCGATGATCGCCGGATTGTCGCGCGCCGCAAGCTGCAAGGTCTCGCCCTCGGATGCCGGAAGGCCCGACGGCAAGGCCGGCCATTCCAGGTCTTCCGGAAGCTCGCCGATGACCTGACGGTAAATGGCACGCGCCGAGATCAAGCTGCCTTCGGCCGCGACGCGATCCGCCTCAGCCTGCGCCAGGCGGGCCTCGGCCTGCGCGACGTCGGTGCGGGTGACCTCGCCGACGTCGAAGCGATCCTGTGCGGCCTCGAGTTGACGCTTCAGAACCCGCTCATTGTTGCGATTGAGTTCGACCTCCGATTGGTTCCGCAGAACGTCCACATAGGCGGTCACCCCATCCAACATCACCCGCTGCTCGACGACGAGCACCTGCGAACGACCGGCGAGAACCAAGTTCTCCGCGGATTCGGTCTCGGCGACGGTGCGGCCGCCCCGGTAGAGCGGCTCGACGATCGACACTGAGTAGGAATAGGGGCGAAGCGTGTCGGAAGTTTCGGTCGTGCCGCCACCAAAATTGCTGACCGTCGAAACGTCGGAGATCCCCGCCTCGCCGGTGAATTGAATCGTCGGGCGCCAGCCGGCGACGGCCTGCGAGACCTCTTCGTCTGCGGCGCGCAAGTTGGCGCGCTCGGCGAGGAGGGTCGGGTTGTTCTGATAGGCAAGTGCAAGTGCTTCCGTCAGCGTCCCGCCCTGCACCACACCGTGGCCGAGTGCCATGAAAGCCAGCCCGCAGAGAGCGGCACCGGTGACGATGCGGCAGCGACGACCCAGATAACGCTGTGCGGCCATGTCAGCCCCCCTCAATAGGCCGGCACCGACATATCCACGACGCGCGACCACGCGTCGATCCCGCCGGCAAGGTTGATGGCGTTGCCAAATCCCTGTTGCCTGAGCCAGGCTGCGACCTGCATGCTCCGTTGGCCGTGGTGGCACATCACGACCAGCGGCTTGTCATGCGCGAGGTCCGCGGTACGGGACACGATCTCGGGCATCGGGATCGTGAGCGCCTCGGGCAGGCGCGCAAGCGCGACCTCCCACGGCTCGCGAACGTCGAGAAGTTGATAGACCTCCTCGCTCGCGCGGAGCTCGGCGAACGCCTCAACCGACATTTGTGGCACGTCCACCCGCTCGTCTCCGGCCCATCAAAATTCGAACGCCGGCGCTGGGGCGAATTCGGGAAGCGGCGGCACCGCCGCTTCGAACAGCGCGCGGCTCGACAGCGTGCCCCTAAGCTTCGCCCACAGCACCGCCTCACCAAGTCCGTTCGATCCCCGCCGCACCGCGACGATCCGGCCGCCCTCGGCGAGCTGATCGACGAACAGGGCGGGCAGGTCGTGGATCGCACCGCCGAAAAGGATCACGTCGTAGGGTCCCTGGCGCGCAAACCCCTGCGCGAGCGGACCGGTCACCACGATCGCGTTGTCGGCGCCGACCTCGCTCAGCGTGCGGGTCGCTTCGTCGGCGAGCGCTTGATCGGCCTCCAAAGCCACCACGGTGCCCGCAAGCCGCGCCATCACGGCCGAGGCATATCCCGTGCCGCAGCCGACATCGAGCACCACATCCTCGGGCCCGATCCGCGCCACGTGAAGCATGCGCGCGAGCACCATGGGCTCCATCAGATAGCGCCCCGGCGCGATCTCGAGATCCTCGTCGACATAGGCCACCCCGCTCAACCGATTGGGCACGAACCTCTCGCGCTCGATCTCACCGAGCGCCGCGAGCAGTGCTTCGTCCGTCACCTTGTTGGTGCGAACCTGGCTCTCGACCATGTTGAGGCGGGCGGCTGCGTAGTCGACCATGGGTGGCGTGCCGTGGGTTGTTCGGAGCGTCGTGGCGACGCGCTGTCACTATAGTGAGCGACCTGCGATTGACAATGGCTGCCGGTTCGTTATCGAAAGGTTATCCGAAGGTTGACCCAGCGCAGTGGCTCGCCCTAAATGGCGCCGGTCCCGTGGGCACCGTCCCGGTGCCCCACCCTCAGGCCGGGTGGCAGAGTGGCTATGCAGCGGACTGCAAATCCGTGTACGCCGGTTCGATTCCGGCCTCGGCCTCCAATTCCTTTCGAGACCCGGGCGCTCCGCCGATCGCCGGGCATCCGGAGGCCGCTTGCAACGCACGCCGCGACAAGCAACGCGGCGTGGCCTCACGGCAAGCCGAACCGCGCGTTTCGCCGGGCGACATCGCCTTCACGGAAGTCGCGTTGCGGAAAGAGATCGCGCGTCATCCGGGCGATCAACCGGTGGAAGCGCGGATCGTACACGCCCTCGGGACTGTCGAGATGGCCGACCGTCGTCGAAAGAAGCCGGTCTTGGTAGCAGAACGCCATGCGCGCGACGATGGCGGTGCTCGGAGACGACGAGTCGCCGCCGCCGCCGCCCGCGCAAATCGCGGCAGGTGCCGCAAGATCGTCGCGCCGAAAGCTCACCTCGATGCGATAGTTCTCATTGGCTGAACCATCGGGCTGGGTCGTGAAGCGTGTGCGCGGTGTGTAAGGACCCTCGAAGCCCCAATTCACGGGCTGCATCGCGTCGAGAATCACCGCCTCCAGCCGGTCCTTCGGGCCGTCGAACGGGTTTCCGCGGATCACCGTGCGAACATCCTTGTTTGCCGTCGCATAGTGAAATTCGCTCGGGCTGTACGCGCGATCCTGGGTCACCGCATAGTGCGAGGGCTGGCACGCGGCCAACGCGATGCCACAGGCCAGCATGACAGCCGTGGTGATACCGACCGGCGCGAACCCGATTCGTCGCCGCACCATAGGCGCCTCCTTCGAAGGGCTCGGACGGGGTCAGCCTGCCGCAACGCGCCGGGCCGGTGTATGACCACGGTCACACCTCGTTAACCCGCGCCACCTCTGATATGTGGGGCTTGAAACGCGATTCGTCACCGGAGATCATCGATATTTCACGAGCCGCCGATTCACACGTGATCGCGAGAATCCGAGCCCGCGCCCACCAAATCCTCGAGGTGGAGCACACCGGCGATCGTTTCAGCCGTATCGTCGACCGTGCGCTGATCTGCCTGATCATCCTCAACGTGGTCGCCGCGATCATCGAGACGATGGAGTCCATCGGCGCGCCCTACGAACCTTATTTCGCGGCGTTCGAGATGGCCTCCGTCGGCATCTTCACGCTCGAGTATCTCGCGCGCGTGTGGTCGTGCGTCGAAGCGCCAGACGATCGCTTCGCGCACTCGATCCTCGGCCGCCTCCGCTACATGGTGACGCCGATGGCGCTCATCGATCTCGCGGTGGTGCTGCCATTCTATTTGAGCGTCTTCATCGGGATCGACCTGCGTTTCCTGCGCGTGCTCAGGCTGCTACGCGTGCTCAAGCTCACCCGCTACTCCGGCGCCTGGGAAACGCTGGCGACGGTGATCGCCAACCAGCGCCGCACCTTCCTGGTCGTGGCCATGCTCATGGTGCTGATGCTTCTGGTCTCCTCCAGCGTCATGTACCTGGTCGAGCACGATGTCCAGCCGGAGGCGTTTGCCGACATTCCGACGGCCATGTGGTGGGCGCTCGTCACGCTCACGACGGTCGGCTATGGCGATGTCGTCCCGCACACGCCGCTCGGCAAGGTCCTCGGCGGCTTCGTGACCATACTCGGGCTCGGCATGTACGCGCTGCCGGCGGCGATCCTCGCGTCCGGATTCATGCAGGAGATCGGCAAGCGACAGTTCGTGGTGACCTGGGGGCTCGTCGCGAACGTGCCGATCTTCGCCAAGCTCGACGCCAACGACATCGCCGAAATCACGCACCTTCTCACCCCGAAGACGGTGCCCGCCCGCTACACCATCGTGCGCCGTGGCGAGCCGGCGACATGCATGTATTTCATCGTCGCCGGAGATGTCGAGGTCGAGATCCCGCCACACCCGCTCCATCTCTCGTCCGGCGATTTCTTCGGCGAGCTGGCGCTGCTCCACCGAGGCCCGCGCGTCGCGACCGTCATCTCGATCACCGAGTGTCAGATGCTCGTCCTGGAGGGCCGCGATCTCGACCGCTTGCTGGAGGATCATCCCGAGATGGCCGAAGAGTTTCGCGAGATCGCCCGCAAGCGGCTGGCGGAGGCGGCCGAGCACTTCGAGGCCGACCAGCTGCCCGTCTGGCTGCGCACGCCGGACCGTCCGGGAGAGCCTTGAGGCCGGTTGCGCCACGCCCGTTAACGGTGGCTTGAGGGGCGCGTCTTATCCTCCGCATCGGCGCTCTGGAACGCCTGCGGGACGGGTGTTATAAGGCGCGCTGAACATGCGGATACGGGCCCTGATCGGCAAACCGATCGGGGCTACCGATCCCCGGTAGCTCAGTTGGTAGAGCAAGCGGCTGTTAACCGCTGGGTCGCTGGTTCGAGTCCGGCCCGGGGAGCCAAATCCCATAGGGGTTGGGTCGTGAGGGCCCAACCCCTATCTCGTTTACGGGGACATCGTTACGAGATCGATCCGATGCCATAGGCGCCGCAGAGACGCGCGTCGTCGGCGAAACGACCGTAGCGATAGGGGGTGATGTCGACCTCGGGGCTCCGGCCGAGGATCACGTCGGCCAGCATCTTGCCGACGGCAGGCGCCATCTTGAAGCCATGCCCGGAGAAGCCGTAGGCAAGCGAAAGGCCGTCCCACCCGTCTGGTGCGCCGAGCACCGGGTTCCAGTCCGGCGTGATGTCATAGGCACCGACCCAGCTGTCGGTGAGCGCGGCGTCGGCGAAGCTCGGCATCCGGCGGGCCAGCTGCCCGCCTTGCAGCAGCACGAAATCGTCGCTGACCGCCTCGCTCATGGCGTCGGGGTCTGCCACGGGATCGCCATGATCGCCCGTGCCCACCAGCACAACGCCGCCGGTCGCGGGGCGAAAATACATCTTGTTCGCCGTCGAAAGGTCTTTGATCACCGGCAAGTCGCGATCATAGGCCTCCTCCGCGCGGAGGGTCAGCACGATGTGCCGGGACACCGCGAGATACGGTTCGATCCCGAGCGGATCCAGCAGCGCACCGCACCAAGGGCCGAGCGCAAGAACGACATGGGCCGCGCCGACCGGGCCCTGATCGGTCTCGACCCCCGTCACGCGCATGCCGGCCGCCATCAACCGACGCACCGGCCGCTCGGTCATCACCGTGACACCGCGCCGTCGCGCGGCGCTCGCGAACGCGGTTGTCGTGAGATAGGGGTCGGCATAGCCCGACCGCGGCTCATGGCCGATTGCGCCAATCCCGGCGAGATCGAGGCGCGGATGCAGCGCCAGAGCGTCTGCGTGCGAAACCGCATAGGTCTCCGCACCCATCGCCTCCTGCATACGCATGTTCTCGACGAGCATGTCGCTCGTCTCACCCTCGCCGGCGAGGATGAGATAGCCGGAGCGCACGAAACCGCTCGTGGCCTCCGGCGCGTCGAGATAGCGCGCAAGGTCGTCGAACATCTCGAGGCTTTTCACGGTGAGAGCCGTGTTGCTCGGTACCGAGTAGTGGGTGCGCACGATCGCGCAGGAGCGTGCCGTTCCGCCGGAGCAGATCGCCCCGCGCTCGACCAACGCGACCGAGCGGGCGCCGCGCGCGGCCAGGTGGTAGGCGGTCGACGCGCCGACCACGCCGCCACCGATCACGATGATATCGAAGGTCTCTGCCATGGCGCCGCGACACCGCCCCTCAGATCATGACGTCGTCGCGACAGTTGACGATCAACTCGGCAATCGAGGCCTTGTTGGAAAGCCCGATCAGCATCAGCACCACGTCGGCGATGTCGGCGGGATCCATCATCTCGGCGATCGGGTAGGTGTCGACATCGGCAGTCATGTCGGTCGCGACGAAGCCGGGGCAAAGGGCGGTGCAGCGCACGCCGTCGTCGAAGCCCGCGCGGCGCGTTGCGTGGGAGAGCGCGACGGCTGCGAACTTGGTCATCGCATAGCCCGCATTGTTGTTGTAGACGGCCTTGCCCGCGATCGACGAGACATTGACGATGCGCCCCGCACCGCTCGCGCGCAGATGCGGCAGGGCCGTGCGGATCATCGAGAGCGGCGCCTTCACATTGACCGCCCACATACGGTCGAGATCATCGTCTTTCTCATCCTCCACCGTGACGCGCACGACCATGCCGGCATTGTTGACCAGACCGTCGATGCGGCCGAACTGCGCCAGGGTCTCCGCCACCCACCGTCGGTGTGTCGCCTGATCCTCGGCATCGTAGCGCGCCGCCTGCACGCGTTTCGCGGCCCACCCGGCCGTGACATCCGCGAGTGCCGCCGGATCGCGCGCGCCGAGGCTCACCGAATAGCCGGCGCCGTAAAGGGCTTGCGCGATGGCACGCCCGATGCCGCGGTTCGCGCCCGACACCATGACCACGCGGCCTTGCGGAGTGAGCATTGCCGCCGCCTAGGCGTAGAGCGCGACGCAGCGCACCTCGATGCTCCACCTGTCCGGCGCATCGGGCGGTGTCGTCGGGTCCTCAAACGCGGTGTGAAAGCTGAAGGTGCAAGGCCCGCCGGCGCCCTCCTCGTCGCCCTGTGCACCGTTCGTGCGCGCCAGCGCGCCGCGCGAATCCCATTGCTTGATCAGCAGCGCTTCGTCGCGGGTGAGCGCGGGATAAAAGTACCAACGGTGGCGATCGGCATGCTTCGCAAAATAGTTCTCGCCAATTCGGTCTCGGTAGTGGATCTCGAAGACGACCAAGTCCTCCGGGTGCACGCTCTCGGCATCGCAGAGCCCGAGCGGATGGGTCGCGACCGGCTCGGCGGCGATGTTGCGCCAGAGGTTGATGATGGCGAAGCGCCCGCCGTCGATGACGGCGTCGACCTCGGCCGCGTCGAGCAGCGCCTCGTTCTCGCCCAACAGGGTGCGGAGGGTGTCGTTGCCGGTCGGCGGCCGGGTCAGATCACGCAGCCGCTGCGGCGCGCTGGTGAGCGTGTAGTCGCCGTGTACGACCCGCGCGGGCCCCTGTACCTGCTGGCCGCCTTCGATCCTCCGCTTGCTGTTCTTCCCAACCGCGGAGCGGACGTTGTGATCGAACGCCGCCACCCTCCGCGCGCCGCTCGCCGCGCGAATGACCGCCTCGCACTGGGGATAGTAGGTGCGCACGACGGCCTCATGGTTGAGGAAATCGAGATCGTCGCGCTCGAGCGGCGCAGCCTCGAGCGCGAAACCGTTCGCGAACAGGGTGGGCGCGCGCACCGCCGATGAGGCCCGGGCATCCTGCACCCGCATGTCGTAGGGCACCAGATCGACACCTTCCCACCGGGCGTCGCTCCCATCGTGGTCGCGCCGCGTGAGCACTTTGCCGTTGCGAAACAGCGAGTGCTCCGCGGCCGCGCTGAGGTAGTTGAACGTGCCGGTTCCGGCCGCACCTGCCGTGGGGTCTTCCGTCGCGCTCATGTCGTGCCGATCCCTTTGACCACGCGTGTCTTCAGCTTCGCCGCCATGGATAGCACGCCTCTTCTCGACAGAGTAAGATCGCGCGCTTGTCAACGGCCCGCCCGCATCAACGAGGCGGCGCCGGACAATCGATCTGCGCAAAGAGGGAGAGACCCGTGGAAATCTACGCCGATCCGATCACCGTCAATTGCCGCAAAGTGCTGGCTGGTCTGGGCCTGCTCGGCGCTGACTACACGCTCGTCAAGGTCGACTACTTCAAGGGCGAGCACAAAGGCGCCGCCTTCACGGCGCTCAATCCCAACGCGGCGCTGCCGGCGATGAAGGATGGCGATCTGGTGCTCTGGGAATCGAACGCGATTCTGCAATACGTGGCCGACAAGCTCTGCAAGGAGGCGTTCTACCCGACTGACCTCGCGACACGCGCCGATGTGAACCGCTGGCTCCTATGGGAGGCGTCCGCGTGGTTCGGCACGTGCTACATCTACCTCGTCGAAAATTGTGTGAAACCGCTCCTCGGCGATGCGCCCGATCCGGCGGTGATCGCCGGCGAGGCGGACAATTTCCACAAGCTCGCCGGTATCTTGGATGACCGGCTCGGCCAAGCGCCGTGGCTCTGCGGCGACGGCCCGACCATCGCCGATATCGCCGTCGCGGCGCCGATGCACCTCCACGCGTGGGCCAAGCTCCCGCTCGACCCGCACGCAAACCTGTCACGTTGGATGTCGGAGCGCGTCGAGCAGCTACCGGCGTGGCAGGCGACCCATGTTGACGAGGGCTTCAAGGTCGGCGCGGCGGCATAGCACGGTCCGCGCGTGCGGCCCGCGCCGCCATCACGAAGGCGTGCCTCCGAGCGCGGTCGCCGACGGTCCTTCCAGCCGTCGCAGATCGGCCCTCCTGCCGGGTGGCGCGCATTGAACGTCGCTTCGGCGAAAATGGCGCGGTATTTTGTGCAATCGTCACAGGCTGGCAAACGATTCGGCGATAGACTCGTCTGCGATGATCGAGATGAGCGGGGAATTGCCATGAGATTGAGTGTTCTCGCAACGTTGATACTTGTCTTTGGGATGGCGTTGCCGGCGCTGGCAAGCGGCGGCTCGATATTGGGCCTGTCCGAGGACATCGACGAGCTCGAGCTCTATGAAACGCCCGACGCGGAGGATCCCGCCCATGTGCTCGGTGCGGATGCGTTGGCGTTTCCGACGGACATCTTGGACGTCTCCGACAACGGCATGTTCAAGCTGCGCCACAACGGCGCGGACTATTGGGTGATCACCGACGACGTGCGATCTGACGCGGTGCGCGCGATCGACACCTCATGCGAACCCCAGCTCGCCGGCGATATTGTGACGCACGGCAAGCGTGGCGCCGGGGAGGACTGCGAATGATGCGGACACTGCTCGCGGGCCTCGCGGCCCTGACGCTCGGCGCCGTGATATCGCACGAGAGCGCGGCCGATTTCTTCGACGACGTCGGCGAGATGTTCGAATCGGATGGCGCCGATACGACCCATCTCGACCGCCTCACCGAGAACCAACCCCGCCGCTGTGGTGGCGACGGCCGCGCCACCTTGCTCAACGCGCGCGTCGAGCAAGGCCTCGGCGTCGTGGGCGATCCCGCCCTCGACCGTTACCTTCAAGGCGTGCTGGACAAGCTCGTCGCGGTTTCCGTGCCGAACTGCCGGGTGACCGTGCACGTCACGCCGCACGCCGCCGCCCAAGCGGTGGCGCTGAGCGACGGCGGCATCCTGGTGGCGCTCGGCTTCCTGCGCAATCTGAAGAACGAGGACGAGGTCGCGGCGCTCTTGGCGCACGAGCTCTCCCACATCCTGCTCGATCACCACTCGAGCGATAGCTTCGTTTCGAACCAGGACAAGGTTCTCAAGGGCCTCGAGACGGCGAACGCGGCGGGTGGCCAGTTGCTCGGCATGGTCGATCCCGGCCTCAGCCGGAAGGTCGACACGGTGACCTCGGTGGGCGGCGCGGTCCACGGCGTGAGCGAGAGCATGATTGCGCCGGCCTGGACCCGGGATCAGGAGGACGAGGCGGATCTCCTGGGGACCGACCTCATCGTTGCCGCCGGCTACAACCCCCGGGCGATGACGGCGATCATGGAGGTCATCAAGGCGCACGAAGCGCAGGCCGCCAAGGTCGCCGCGGAACGCGACAAGCTGCATCAGGAGAGCATGGAGGGCTCGCTTCTCGACACCGCCGCCTCCACCAATCCCAACGACACCTGGGATATCGTCAGCTCGGTCGCCGACATCACGACCGGTCTGCTCGAAGGGTCGGACGAGGAGGAGCACCGGCCGGCCGAAGAGCGCAAGGAAGAGGTGGCCGATTACGTCAAGGAGCACCACAAGCAACATCGCCGGCGGTCGTACGCGGCCGAACCTTGGGACGCTGTGCTTTCCCGCGGAGAGAGCGGCGCGACGTTCGCCCACTATCGTTTGGCGGCGGAGGCGCGGCGCGCGGTGTTCGGCGGCGGCAACATCAACGACGCACGGAAGAAGGCCGATGCCGGGATAGACGGACGCTACGCGCACCACGCCTATCCCCGGCTTGCCCACGCCGAGGTTCTGTTGAAGCAAGGTCAGCGACAGGCCGCCTTCAAGGATCTGGAAGCTATTCTCGCGCGCGATGACGCGCCCTGGCAGATCTACCGCAGCTACGCGGAGCTACAGCTCGGCACCGGCGACACGCGCGGGGCCGTCGGCACGGTGACGCGGGCCGACCGGCAGTTCGGCGAGCCGCTCGGGATTGCACCCTATGCGATCAAGGTCCACCGCGCCGCTGGCGACCACGCCGCGGTGACCAGCTATCTCGACCGCTGCTACGACAGCGGCAGCCGTGCCCACCTCCAGGTGTGTCTTGCGGCGGCCGGCCAGGACCGGGACACCTACCTCTCCGGAAGGCTCGCACGCGGCCTCGATTGAGCCAGGCCGACGGCCGCTATTTGGTCTCGGCGACAAAAACGCCGTCCCAATCCTCGCCTGGCGGGGCCTTCTCGTAGACCGCAATGCGCGCCGTCATCAGGTCGTAATAGGTGCCGAGCTCCCAGTCGGCCTTGGCCAGCTTGCGGCAGCGCGGGAGCTGGGCCCGCGCCGCTTCCCACGCCTGGGCACGATAGGCCGCGAGCAACTGCTCCTGGGCGTCGACGAGCGCGTGAAACGTCGGATCGGCCAGAACGGCTTCGCCGCCGAGCAACGCATAGATGCGCGCGGCCCCGGCCCGGCCCTTCACCGCGACGAGATCGAGCTCGAGCGCGGCATGACCCGGGGCTCTGGCTTTCGTGCCCTCGCCGATCAGCTTGTCCACACCATAGGTCTTCGATTGACCCTCCAGACGCGAGGCGAGATTGACGGGATCGCCCAGCACCGAATAGTCAAAGCGGCGTTCCGAGCCCATGTTGCCCACGACACACTGGCCCGTGTTGAGGCCAATCCCGATTCGCAGCGCAAAGGGCTCTTGGCCATTCGCCCTGGCCTCGGCGGCAAGCTCAGCGTTGAGCGTGGCCAGCGCATCATCCATCGCGAGCGCAGCATCGCAGGCATGGGAGGCGTGCTCGCTGTCGTCCAGCGGCGCATTCCAGAATGCCATGATGCAATCGCCCATATACTTGTCGATGCACCCGTGACGCTCCAGGATCGCGTCGGTCATGGGCGTGAGGAACCGGTTGATGAGCCTGACCAGCCCCTCGGGGTCGTCTTCGTAGCGCTCTGAGATCGCCGTGAAGCCGCGAATGTCACAGAACAAAAAGGTCATACCGCGCATCTCGCCACCGAGCGCGAGACGATCGGGGTCGTCGGCCAGCTGCTCGACCACGGCCGGCGCTAGGTAGCGAGAGAACGCGTTCCGCACCGCGCTCCGCTCGCGGCGAAGCTCCACCGCGAGCAAGAACCGCTCGAGGGTCGCCGCGAGCAGGAGCGCAATCGCCGGGATCAGCGGATCGAGAAGCAATCCGTAGGCCTGAAAAACGCCCCAGCTCACGACCCAGAGGCACGCAGTCACCCCGACCGCGATCGCCCAGGGTGGCGCATAGGGCAAGCGCCATCGCGTCGCCGCAAGGAGAATGAGGCCCACGAAAAGGCACATCGACGCCTCCGCGTCGACCCCCCACTCGGGGCGCTCCAAGAAGGTGCCGGCCAAGATCTGCTCGACCGCCTGCGCGTGGGTTTCCATCCCCGGTACCCACCGCTCCAACGGCGTGAGACGGAGGTCGTGCAGGCCTTCGGCACCGGTACCCACGATCACGATGGCATCCGCCAGCTGCTCGCGCGGGATGCGACCCGCGAGAACATCGGCGGCTGAAACATAGCGCGCGCGGATGGAGCCACTGTCGTAAAGGCGCATCTGCGCGTATCGGTCGGTCGGCACGGTGTGGCCGCCGATGGTCAGCGAGGCAAATCCAGGGCGCCGGGTGCGCGCTTCGAGGGCGCCATTTTCAGCGATGACCACGATGGCGGCGGCGAGCGACGGCACGGTGCGCTTGCCGACCTTGAAGAGCATCGGCACCCGGCGGGTCACGCCGTCCGGGTCCGCGCGCATGTCGAGCGCCGCGTTCGCGGCCGCGGCTTCCTGCAGGCGCGGCAGGCTGGTCACCGCGTTCGATCGCCGCGGCACATAGCGCTGATCCTTGCGCCGCTCAAACGTCACGCGCGGCAAATTTTCGATCTGCGGCGCCTCGGCCGCGGCGCCGGTGGTCTTTTTTTCGAGGGTCAGACCCAGCACGACTGGAACGCGCGCCATCGCCGCCGCCATGATGCCGTCATTGTCGGGTTGCGCCGCGAGGGCCTCGGCATCGATCGGCGGAACATAGCCCGGCAGGTCGGCCTGCAACGCGTCGAACACCTGAGCGAGGGCGCGACCGTCTGGCTCGGCGAAGATCACGTCGAAGGCCACCACCCGCGCCTCGTAATCCGCGAGGGTATCGATCAGGCGGGCGATCCGCGTGCGCGGCCAGGGCCATTGCCCGTGCGCATCGAGGCTCGCCTCGTCTATGTCGACGATACGCACGTTGAGCGCGGGGTCGTAATTCCGCGGGTCGAGCTCGACGAAGCGGTCCCAGATGAGCTCCCGGATCATGAGGATGGGCAGCGGCTCGAGCCAGCTCAAGCATACGCCGGTTGCAACACCGACCAAGACCACAACAAGCCGCGCCACGCGCAGAGGATGCGCACCGGCCTCCCGGAGGAGGAGGCGGATCGGGACGGACGCCGAAACCGTAGCCGGTCCCTGCTCGGGCTCGGCGTGCATGGTACCTCTGTCTCGCACAGTCCCCGCGCGTCGACCGACGTTAGTCCGAGCCGGGCAGCGGACCGTCCTTCATGAAGGCATCGAGCACATTGGCCATGACGCGCGACACATCGTTGTCGCCATCGTTGCACGGCAACGCCTGGCCCCAGGCAATCGAGCTCGCGGACCACACGGCCCCGTTGTTGGGTGTGGTGAAATAGGTCATGTCGGCGCGCACACGGTGATCCTGCGTGCCGCCCAAGCCGGGCAGGTTGAACCAGATGTCCTCCACCACCAGCGGATAGTTGTCCGAATGGCCCTCCGACGAGGCGATCACCTTGGTTTGCGGCGGCGTGCCAAGCGCAAGGTCGTAGCGGTCGATCTCGACGCCGGCCGCTCCGCCGAGGGCGAGCCCCTCGGCGCCGAAGGTCTCTCCATCGACCCCATCGAGGATCCACGCAACCGATGGATCGTCGGCATCGGGCATGCGGCGATAGGGCTTCGATTCGTCCATTCCCTCAGACGTGAAGCCGGTGCCGACGAGCTTCTGCGGTGCCCGACCGCGACTCCGCCAAAGGCCGCCCCGCTCGGCATTGCTCGCCATGTAGTGCTCGCCGGCCGACGCCTGCCAGGCGCGCGAGCCCGATTCGAGCCGGCGCATCTCCATGCAGGTGGGATCGCCGTCGCGGAACCCGACGACCCAGTAATAGCCGTTGCCGGAGAGATACATGATGCGCCCGCCACCGGCCAAATAGTCCTCGGTGGCATCCATCATGGGCTCCGAGTAGTACTCGGCGTGGGTGCCGTTGATCACCACGTTGTAAGGCGTGAGGCACGCGACGCCTTCCTGGTGAAGATCCTCGTCGGTGATGACGTCGTAGTCGTAGCCCTTGGTTTCGAGCCAGTAGATGATCGAGAGGTCGGCGGGGAACTGCCAGGGTATGCCAACGCCGGCCGTGCGATGCTTCGGGCGCAGGTTGAGGATCGGCCGCAGCCGGCTCGAGTAGCAAACGCCGGCGCCATCGCTATGGGCATCGTAATTCGATGCGCCGAACGACGGATGGCCGGCGAGGTCGAAGTCGGCCTGATGGAACATCGGCACATGGGCGGTGATCGCCTGCCCTTGCCCGGTCGACGACCCGAGCCGCTCGTTTGCGTAGGCCAAGTAGCTGCATGTCGGCATCAACATGGCGATCGGCGCGGACGGCGCTGCCGGCCGCACGAAGAACGGGATGTGCTCCTCCGCGTCGCCCGCGCGGAGCCGCGCCGCGTAGACGCCGCTTTTCAGCGACGGGACGACCATCTCGAAGCTCGACGCCCAGCCGCAATCGATGATGGCATCGTCGTGAAAATAGATCCCGCCGAACTGCTCCGGCGCGACACGGAAGCAATCGTCGCGTCCGTTCCAGTTATAGCCGGTCATCGCGCGCACGGGCCGGTTGACGCCTAAGCCTTCAAGCCCATACGGCCCGACGTCGACGACGCGGTCGCCGATGCCCGTTGCGGTGTAACCCGCCGCCGTATCCCATTGCGCGATGACCTTGGACGAGGCCGGCGTTCCGCTCGTGCGCAGCGCGTCCAGAGCGTCCCGCGAGAGCGCCTCGCCGATCACGCCACAGCGGTCGATCTTGCCATTGTAGAGCTCCGACGCGCCGTCCATGTCGTCGACCCCGGCCAGCAGGAACCCGGCGGACGCGCGTTCCGGCCGGGCCTGTAGCGATTGCTCGACATGCGACCGATGCTCGAGAGGCACGATCTTCGACAGGTGATTGCCATAGCGGTTCTCGATCGGCTCCTGATAGAGGCACGCCCGGCCACTCTCCGGCTCGAAGGTGGCGGCGACGAAATACCACTGCCGTTGGAAAAGAGGGGCATCGGCCGCGATCGCCTCGGTCTCGGCGCCGCCGACGCGAAATTCCAGCCGGCCTCCCTCGTCTATCGAGAGCGCATAACCTTGCTGATCCGGCGCCGACCAACGCGTCAGCAGGCCTTGGCGGCCGCGGCCGAGCAATGTCGGCCAAATGAAGGCCCAGAGCGTCACCGGCCCATCGACCGCAAGCCGGCCATCGGCATCGGCAACGCGCACGAAGCTGCCGACCTGCGTGCGCTGCCGCTGCAGGGCCTGGGGGCCGTTGATCGGCGCATCGACCTCGCGCTCGATAAAACCGGGCCCCTCCGGGTTCTCGTCGCCATGGATCAGACGCACGAGTTGCACCTCTGCCTGCGTCGCGCCTTCTGCGGTCGCCATGAAACGAAGGGTTTCGCCCGGCTTGACGCTGAAGCGATCGCAATATCCTGCCAAAAAGATGTCAGTCATGATCCCCGGCCCGCCTAAGAGTCCGTGAGCCGCTGCACGCGCTCGAGAAAGACCGCGTGCAACGCACTATCCTTGTCGGTGTAAACGACGCTGTCGATCGGGCGCGGCGGTCCGCCAGACGGTCCCGGATTGACGATGACCTGAAACTTCCGGCCGGCCTCGACCTCGAAGAGCGCGAGCTTGTCGCCAAGCGGCGCCTTGCGGAAATAATTCAGCACACGCTCAAGCGCATCCGAATGCTGGCCCAGCGGCTTCTGCCGATGCTCCTCGACGAGCTCGGGCGTGACGAGTTTCTTGAGCTCGGCACGGAGCCGTGCATCAAACTTGTCCGCGTAGATGAGATCGCGGTTGCTGGTCTCGCTTGATCCGTCGGCCATCTCGCTCCCCCCTCGCCGGTCGTGCTGCGCCTAACGAGTACACCACGGCACCCGAGTCTCGCTCAAGGCGGTGTCAGCTCTCGGCGCTCCCACCACAAGAGCTCACCGCGCAAGAAGGCCTGCGCGAGATCGTTCTTGGGCCCGCTGAAGAACCTGTCCGCCGGTGCGTGCTCCAAGAGCCGCCCGCGATGAATGAACATCACCTCATCGGCCAGGCGGCGCGCTTGGCCGAGATCGTGCGTGGTCATGATGATCTTCGTGCCCGCCCGGTTCATCGCATCGATCACTTCCTCGATCACATGGGTCGCCGCCGGATCGAGGTTCGCGGACGGCTCGTCGAGAAACAGCACTTGCGGCTTGAGCGCCCATGACCGCGCCATGGCCAACCGTTGCTGCTCGCCATAGGAAAGAACGCGCGCCGGCGCCTTGGCGAAGCGGCTGAGCCCCGTCCGCTCGAGCGCCTCATCGATCGCATGCCGGCGTTCGGCTCGCGCGATCTTGCGCAGCGACAACGCGAAATCAATGTTTGCCGCGACCGAGCGACGAAGCATCACCGGCCGCTGAAACACCATTGCCTGGAAGCGGCGGGGATCGCCGTTCGCCGCGCCGTGCCACACGATCTCGCCGCTGCTCGGCTTGAGCAGACCGTGGCAAAGGCGCAGCAGAAGGCTTTTTCCGGCGCCGTTGGGGCCGATGATGATGGTGCGCGGACCCGCCTCGAGCCGGAACGAGAGCTCCTTGATCAAGCGATGGCGTGGCGCGTCGAAGCAGACGCTGCGAAGCTCGATCGGAAGGATGGAGGCCGCGGCCTTCATCGGGCACGCCTCAATGCATCCGATTGCCGCAGCAGGTGCACGAGCGCGTTCACGACAATCGAGAGCGCGACGAGAATGAGGCCAAGCCCAAGCGCCAAGGCGAGATCGCCGCGGCTCACCTCGAGTGCGATCGCCGTCGTCATGACGCGGGTGACGTGATCGATGTTGCCGCCGACGATCATCACCGCACCGACCTCGGCGATGGCGCGCCCGAATCCCGCGAGCACTGCGGTGAGCAGGCTGTAGCGGCCATCCCAAAGCAGCGCCGTCAGGGATCTGCCGGGTCCCGCGCCGAGTGAGCGAAGCTGCTCGTCATACTCGACCCAAAGGTCCTCGATCACCTGGCGGGTCAGCGCCGCGATGATCGGCGCCACCAGCAGGACCTGCGCAATCACCATCGCGGTTGGCGTGAACAGGAGGCCCAGCACGCCGAGCGGCCCGGCGCGTGACAGCACGAGATAGACGATCAGGCCGACCACGACGGGCGGCAGACCCATCAGGGCATTGAGAACGACGGCAGCGGCGGACCGACCCGGGAAGCGGAAGAGCGCCACCGCCGCGCCGAGCGGCAGGCCCACGATGCTGGCAACCACCACAGCGCCGACGCTGACTTTGAGCGAGAGCAGCACGATCTCGCCGAGCTCGTGATCGAGCCCGACGATCAGTGAGAACGCCGCCCCAAACGCTTCGCCGAAATCGCTCATGGCGCCTCAACATGCCCGGATGGACTGCTCTGCGGGCGATCACGCGGCGTGGCTAACCGCCGCCCCGCTGAAACGATCGTTCCAAAAGAGCCAGGTGCGCCTTCGGATCGTCGAAGCCGGCATAGTCGAAGCGCACCATCGTGACGGGTAAAGCGATGAGCGCGATCCGTCGCTCGGACTCCTCCGAAAGCGTGATCGTGAGGCGGCGGCGATCACCATCCTCGATGAGGATCTGCCGCCCCTCCACGCGAAAGGGCGTGTCGCCGAGCGCACGCGAGAGGATGCGCAAGAAATCGCGATGGCTGATCGCCATCTCTTTTTCGAATGTTGTGATTTTGGTCATGCCGGCTGCCGCGATGCGCGGGCGTCGCTGCGTTCAACCGCCGGCGATGGGCGGCCACACGGCGAGCGCGTCCTTCTCCTGCAGCACATAGGCCGCGCGCTGGCCCGGCGGGACAAAGACGCCATTGACCAGCACCAAATGACAATATTCGCGTGGCAGATTGAATTGGGCGAAAATCGCCTCGGCCGTGGTGCCTTCCGCGACGTCGAGCTCCACCTGATTGTCGACCGCGTTGGCCGGCAGATATTCGCTCAGCAGCGCATAGAGCTTGACGGTGACCTTCATGGACGCGCTCAAACCTGACTGTGCGCGACGTAGGCCTCCATCACCCGATGCGGGTTCTCGACGAGCTTCGGTTTCCAGTCGGCGAGCGGTGTCGCGGATTGGATCAGTCCGCGCAACACCCCAACATGATCGGTCATGCCGATGCCGAGGGCGCCAACCAGGCGATCACCATTGAACGAGAGGCGGAGATATTTGTAGGCCGCCTCGTCGACGGCCACGCTCTCATCGCCGCCCTTCACGCCGTCCCACGCACCGAACGAGCTCGAGATCAGACCCATGGTCGCGAGCACGTTCATGTTGAGGCTGCCTTTGTAGCGCGCCGGCCGGCCCAACATGTTCTGTGCGGCGACGCGGCCGTGCTCAGCCGCGGTCGGCTGAATCGCGTGAACCGAATACTCGCCGGTCGAGAAGTCGAGGCCTTGGGCCACGTCACCCGCCGCATAGACACCAGGCGCGCTCGACTGCATGTGCTCGTTCACCAGGATGCCATGGTCGGTCTTGATGCCGCTGCCCTTGAGGAAGCCGACGTTGGGGCTCACGCCGACGGCGAGCACGACGAGATGTGCATTGAGCGTCTCGCCGCCCTCCAGCACCACCGACTTGTCGCCGGGCCCCTCGCCCGCGGGCTCGATGCCAGTCACGCGCGTCGAGGTGAGCACGCGAATGTTCTTGCTCTCGCACCAGCGCTTCAGCATGTCGCTCGCGGTGGGGTCGAGCATGCGCGAGACCATACGGTCTTCCATCTCGACCACGGTGAGCTGCCCGCAGCGCTTTGCGAGCGCCTCCATGATGATGCAGCCGATGAAGCCCGCGCCGATCAGCACGACGTTGGCGTCGCTGGTCGCAAGCTTGGCGATCTCGCGCGCATCGGCAAGCGTCCAGCAATTGTGCACGCCGGCCGAATCGAGCCCGGGCACGGGCGGCTGAAGCGGCGTCGCGCCGGTCGCGATCAGTAGCCGATCGAACGACACGGTTTCGCCACCCTCCAGCGTGAGCTTGCCATCGGACGGCGCCACCGATTCCGCCACGCCCTGGCGATAGTCGATGGAGTGCCCCGCGTAATAGCCGTCTTGCTTGCGGAGGTATGTGCCCTGCTCCTCGATATTGCCTTCGAGGAGATAGGGAAGAGCCATCCGCGAATAGGGCGGCTCGGGCTCGTTGCCGATCAGGACAATGTCGTCGTGCCGGCTGCCTTTTCTCAGAGTTTCGGCGGCGATGACACCGGCCGGGCCGGCACCCACGATCACATGCTGCATGTCCGTTCCCCACAATGCGCATCGCGCCGGCCGGACGAGCCGACCGGCGCGAAGTCACACACCCATCGTTGACGGCGGCAGAGCCGCCGATCGTCCCTACAGCGCGAGCCGCTCGATCGTCTGATTCGAGGGCACGCCTTCGGCCGTCCAGCCGCGCAGTTCGTAATATTCGGGCAGCATCTCGGCAAGACCGTTGGTCTTGCCCTCGGCCGGCCCGGTCTTCGCGGCATCCTTCAGCAGCCGCGCCGGAAGCGTGTCATCCTTACCGGTGAAACCCGCAGCCAAATTGTACTGGCGCTCGAGATTCCAGACCCGCTCGCCCACCTCGAGAAGACGCTCGGCGGTCCACTCGCCCTCGCACGCGGCATCGATTTGCGGCGCGATGTCGTCGAGCGACCAGGCGAACGTGGTGAAGACGCAAAGGCCCGATGAATCGACCACCGACGTTGCATCCTGGAAAGCCTTGACCAGCCCTGCCTTGCCTTCGGTGGCGTGGGGATCTGTCTTCTCCGGGACACCGAGGATCTCCGAGGAGACCGTGTAGCTCCGCAGGTGGCACGCGCCGCGGTTGGACGTCGCGTAGGTCAGCCCCATACCCTGGATGCCGCGGGAGTCGTAGGCCGGGAACTCCTGGCCCTTGACCGACATCGAGAGTTCCGGCTTGCCGTACTTCTCGCAGAGGCGCTTCGAGCCGAGGCCGACCTCGGCGCCGAAGCCCTCGCCCTTGCCGCAAAGCTCGGCGAGATCGGTCAGCGCCTTGGCCGAGCCGAAGTTAAGCTCGATGCCACCGGTCTCCTTGTCGCTGATGACGCCGTCCTCATAGAGCTCCATCGCGGCCCCCACGGTGGCGCCGAAGGAAATCGGATCGATGCCCTGCTCGTTGCAGATGAAGTTGGCGAAGGTTAGCGCGTCGAGATCGTCGACGCCCGTCGCGGCTCCGAGCGCCCAAGCCGCTTCGTACTCGAGCCCGCCGGAGGCGATCTGATACTCCGGCCGCTCGGCGACGGTGTAGTGAGACCGCTCGACCGTCGACACGCGCCCGCACGCGATCGTGCAGCCAAAGCACGCCGCGTTGGTCACGAGGTTCGGCTTGCCGTCCTTGCGCGGCTCCGCCATCGCCTCGGCCGAAATATTCTTCGCGCCTTCGAACTGAACGTCGCGGTGGTTCCGGGTGGGCAGCGCGCCGACCTCGTTGATCACGTTCATCAGCACCTGGGTGCCGAAGGCCGGCAGGCCCTGGCCGGTGACCGCGTTCTCCGCAAGCACCTTCTTCCCATCGGCCGTGCTGCTCATGAACGCGCTGACGTCGTCGACCTGCACCCCGAGGGTGCCGCGGATCGCCACCGCCTTGAGGTTTTTCGAACCCATCACGGTGCCGACGCCAGAACGTCCGGCCGCTCGGTGCATGTCGTTGACGACGCAGGCGAACTTGACACCCTTCTCGCCCGCCACGCCGATCGAGGCGACGCGGATCAACGGGTCCTGGTGCTTGGCCTTGATCCCTTCCTCCGTATCCCAGACCGACTTACCCCAGAACTCGCCCGCGTCGACCAGCTGCGCGCTGTCATTCTCGACGAGCAGATAGACCGGCTTCTTGGCCTTGCCCTCGAAGATGATCATGTCGTAGCCGGCGTTCTTCATTTCGTTGCCGAAGAAGCCGCCTGAGTTCGAGCAGGCGATCGCGCCGGTGAGCGCGCCCTTAGTGATGACCGAATAGCGGCCCGCCGTGGAGGCGGACGTGCCGGTCAAGGGACCGGTCGCCATGATCAGCTTGTTGTCGGGCGAAAGCGGATCGACCTTGGGGTCGGTCTCCTCCACGAGGTATTTCGTGGCGAGGCCGCGCTGTCCGAGATATTTCTGAGCCCACTCCATGTTCAGGGGCTCGTTCGCGCACGTGCCCTTGGTCAGGTTCACGCGCAGGATGTTCCTTGCCCATGCCATGATCGCGCCTCCCTAGGCTTCCGCCTGCGCGCCGGCGTCGGTCTTCGCGGCCCATTGGCGCATCTTGTCGAGGCCCGTCCAGTTGGCATCGACATAGGTGATGGCCGCCGTCGGACACGCCTTGGCGCACTCCGGATCGCCGCCGCACAGATCGCATTTGATGACCTTGCCCGTCGAGGCGTTGTAGTTCACCGTGCCGAAGGGGCAGGCGATCGTGCAGACCTTGCACCCGACGCACAGCGAATCATTGACCTCTTTCGCGCCCGTCGCCTCGTTGAGCGTAATCGCGTCGACCGGGCAAGCTTGCATGCACCAGGCATCGTCGCATTGCGTGCAGGTGTAGGGCACCATGCGGCCCTGATCGTGAAAATTGAACACCTTGATCCGCGATTTTGCCGGGTTGAAAACCCCTTCATTCTCGTACGAGCAGGCGAGCTCGCACTGCAGGCAGCCCGTACATTTTTCCGGATCGATGTGGAGTGATTTCAGCACAACGTAGCCCTCCCAGGTCGCCTCATGGCGCTGCGTCGATTCTTAGCCTCACTGGCGGGCGCGAGGCAACCATTTCCTTGGAAACCGCCCGGTTTGGCGCTATTCGGCGGCCTGACGCGCGATCCCGCAATGAGCCTCTCGCTCGACCAGGTCGAAGGCGAAGAGGAACTTGGCGGCGCCGGCCAGAATGCCCGCGATCATGCCCAGCTCGAAGATCTGGCCGTCGTCGAAATGCGCCGAGAGCGCGGCGTAGACCTCGGGCGTGAGGCGCCCCTCCATGTTCGGCAGGGTCATCGCGTTGGCCAGGCGAAGCACCGCCCGGTCTTGATCGGAAAATGCGTCGCTGGCCTCATCCATGATGTCGCGTAGCTGCGCCTCGGTGACACCGGCCTCCCGCGCAGCCTCGATGTTGCCTTTGTTGCAGAAGGCGCAACCGTGGGTCATCGACATGCGATAGCGCAGAATCTCCTTGGTCCGCACGTCGACGCTGCCGCCGTAGAACACCTGTCCGTAGAAGCTGCCGAAATACCACTTCAACATGTGCGGTGCGTTGGCACCGACCTCGAAGAACGTCGCATCACCGCCCTTGCTCTCCTGCATGGCGCGGGTTTGCGTATAAGCCGCCCGCAGTTCGGGATCCATGTCCGCCGCGGACAGGCGCTTCAGCAGGGGGTCCGGCATCGCTTCCTCCTCGACCGATCTTATTTGGCACCCAACGATACGCCATACGCGCGAGATGCGTGCGCGGGCGTGATGTGGCCCTCCGCAAGATCTTCGCGGATGAGGCTCTCCGCGCGCTGCGGCGCCGCGCCGAACCCGCCGCCCCCGGCCTGGATGAGCGCGACCCGGTCGCCGGGCGCCAGCTCGTAGCGGCCCTTGGGATGGACAGTTTCGTCGTTGATCCGATGCTCCCGCATGCGCCCAGCTTGTCCGCCGCGCAAGCCGAGGGCGGGGAATTCGGTGCGGTTGGCCATGCTAAAGATCGTCATGGCATGGCCGCTGTCATTGCGGATGATGATCTCTTGGCCAAGGCCGCCGCGGTACGTGCCCACCCCCGCCGAATCAGGGAGAAACGCCTTGCGCTCGACGGTCGTGCTCGTAACGGCCTCCCACACCTCGGTCGCCACGGAGGCCATGTTGGAGGGGCCCGGCGTCGTGCTGGGCCCATCCTGGTCGGAGACTGCGCCGAACCCCCCTGCGGCGAAATAGATAGTCGAGACATCACGGCCATTGCGGTGCCTCCCGACGAAATTCATCAGATCGATCATGCCGCAATCCGCTTGCACGAGGCGCGGCGCGGCGTCCGCGAGCGCCCCGAAGATCAAGGGCGACACGAAATGCCCGATGATGTGGCGCCCGCCGGTCGGCGAGGGCGGCTGCGCGTTGAGGATGCATCCGGGCGGCGCCGAGACGCTGACCGGCGCGGTCGAGCCCTCATTGTTGGGGAGCTCCGGCGAGGTCATGCACTTGATCGCGTAGAGCGCCATCGCGTTGGTGTAGCACGTCGGCACGTTGATCCCGCGTGCGACGCTCGGACTGGTGCCGTTCAAATCGATTGCGATCGCGCCATCGCCCACCGTGATGCGGCACGCGAGCGTGATCGGCGCGTCGATGCCCTCGAGCTGCACCTGGTTCTCGTAGATACCAGGCCGCATTTCGCTGATCGCCGCGCGGGTGACCGCCTCGGTCTGACCGCGGATCGCCGCCGAAAGATCTCTCAGGTCGGTGAGCCCGTTCTCCTCCATGAACTCCAACAGCTGGCGCCCGCCGACCTCGTTGCACGAGACGTTGGCCATGATGTCGCCGACCACATGGTCCGCGACGCGCACGTTGGCACGAATGATGTCGAGCAATCGCCGGTCCACGACGCCGGCTTCCGCGAGCTTGCAGGGCGGAATGCGCAGCCCTTCCTGATAGATCTCGGTCGCCGTGGTGCCGAAGCCGATCCCGCCGATGTCGGGCAGGTGGGTGATGCTCATCGTGTAGCCGGCGAGATCGTCCGCGAAAAACACCGGCCGCACGACGCAGACGTCGTACATGTGCCCGGTGCCGATCCAGGGATCATTTGTGATGATCACGTCGCCCGGCCGCAAGGCCTCCGGTGGAAAGGCCGCGCGAATATGGCGCATGGTCGCGGGCGCCGTGCCGATGAAAGGTGGCGCGCTCCAACGGCCTTGCGCGAGCAAGCGCCCGTCGGCGTCGAGCAGCACCGCCGTGAGGTCGTATGCCTCGCGCACGATTGTCGAGAAGGACGTGCGCACCAGCGCCGACACCATCTCGTCGGTGATCGAGATCAGCCGGTCCCACATCACGCCGAGGGCGACCGGGTCGATCCGTTCTGGCGCCAAGCCTGTCATTCGACATCCCCGATGTCGCACATCAGAGTCAGATCATCGCGCACCCGCGCGATGCAGCCAACATCGATGACGCAGGTCGATTCACGCTCCTCGATCAGCGCCGGCCCCGCGACCGTGTCGCCGGACGCGAGCGCATAGCGGTCGAACACCGGACACGCCTCGAAGCCCTGACGCCCCGCGAAATAGGTGCGCCGCTCGCCCTTCTGTTTCGCACGCGCTCCATCGGACCGAAGATCGGCAAGCTCGAGCGCGCCGACCGCCGGCCGCGTGCCTGCGATCGCCTCCGCCTTCCACGCCACGACCTCGATGGGCTGCGAGAGGTCCGACGCGGCGTAGAGCGCGGCGTAGGCCGTGCCGAACAAATCGCTCAGCTGGGCAAACGCGGTCTCCAACGCAACACCGCTCGGCAACGTGACCTCCACCTCGTGTCCCTGCCCCTCGTAGCGCATGTCGAGACGGTGGATCGTCTCGACCGCGCCGATCTCACGCGGCGCCTCGGCAAAAGGCGCCCGCGCTTCCTCGGCCAATGCGCCGAGGGTTTCGACGAACGTGGGACAATCGAGATCGGCAAGCGGCACCGGATATGAGCGCGTGCGCTCGAAGGAGAGCGGGCTCACGAGGAGCCCGAACGCCGACAGCACGCCGGCAGCAATCGGAATCGCGACGCGCGGCGCCTTCAGCTTGCGCGCCACGCGGGTCGCATGCGCCGGCCCGGATCCGCCGAATGACACGAGGTCGCAGCGCCGATAGTCGAAGCCGCGCTCGGCGGCGTGCACGCGGAAGGCCCGCGCCACATCCTCGTTGATCGTCTCGTGGATGCCCCAGGCCGCCTCCTCGACGGTGAGGCCGAGCGGCGCGGCCACGGTCCGATCGATCGCCGCGCGGGCCGCATCGACGTCGAGCGCCATCGAGCCGCCGAGAAAGAATGCAGGGTCGAGGTAGCCGAGCACGAGGTTGGCATCGGTCAGCGTCGGGCGGTCGCCACCCTGGCCGTAGCAGGCCGGTCCCGGATCCGCGCCGGCGCTTCGCGGACCGACGCGGATGAGGCCGCGCTCGTCCACCTCGGCGATACTGCCGCCACCCGCGCCGATCTCGACCATGTCGATGGTCGGCACGAAGACTGGAAGCCCGCTGCCGCGCTTGAACTCGTGAACCCGCGCCACTTCCATGCGGCTGGTGCGGAGCGGCGCGCCATCGCGCACCAGCGCGCCCTTGGCCGTCGTCCCGCCCATGTCGTAGGAGATCAGGTCGCCGAGACCGAGCGTGCGACCTTGATGAGTCGCCATCAGCACGCCCGCCGCCGGGCCTGACTCGAGCGCACGCACCGGATAGCGGCGCGCGGTTTCCGGTACAAGCACGCCACCGCTCGACGCCATGATCACGAGGCGACCGACAAAACCGCGCGCAACCAATCCGTCCTCGAGCCGGGTCACGTACCGGCTGAACAGCGGCTGCGTGTAGGCATTCAGTGTCGCCGTGGTCCACCGCTCATATTCGCGAATCACCGGCACCACATCGGCCGAGGTCGAAACCGAGAGGGCCGGAAAAGCCTCGGCGCAGAGCGCCGCCGCGCGCTGCTCGTGTGCAGGATTGACGAACGAGTGAAGGAAGCAAATCGCGAGCGCCTCGATCCCGTGGGCCGAGACGAGATCGTCGACCGCGCTGCGCACCGCCTCCTCGTCGAGCGGTGCCATCTCGCTACCGTCGTAGCGCAGCCGCTCGCCGATCTCGCGTCGCAGCGCGCGCGGCACGACCGGCGTCGGAAACTTCAGCCGCAGGTCGAAGAGGTCGTAGCGCGTCTCGTAACCCATATCGAGGACGTCGCGAAAACCTGCCGTGACGAGCATGCCCGTGCGCGCGCCGCGTCGCTCGATCACCGCGTTGGTGACCAATGTCGTGCCATGGGCAAACCAGTCGACCTGCTCGATCGGGACGCCGACGCGCGTGAGGATGGCCTCGACACCTTCGAGCACGGCCCGCGCCGGGTCGTCGGGTGTGGTCAGCTGCTTGTGGGTCCAGAACGCTCCGGCCTGCTCGTCGAGCAGCGCGATATCGGTAAAGGTGCCCCCGATATCGACGCCGAGCCGATAGCGCATCGCGAAACCGCCGCGACCGTGCTCAGGCCGCCGCCGCAACCGCCTCCATCTCGACGAGCCAATCGGGGTGCGCCAGCGCCGCGACGATGAAGAGGGTCGAGGCCGCTTGGTGGCCGTTAAGGTAGCTGTCACGGATCTCACGATAAGCCGGGACCTGGGCGCGATCGGTCAGCAGAGTGCGGGCGATGACCAAGTTCCGGATTCCCATGCCCGATTCCGCGAGCACGGCGAGTGTGTTCTGCCACACGCGGTGGAGCTGCGCCTCGAACCCCGCCTCGATAGTGCCGCTCGGGTCGACGCCGACCTGCCCCGATATGTGGAGCCAACGCGCATTGGGGCCGACTTCGGCGCCTTGGCTATAAAACGACGCCGGCGCGACGATCGACGACGGGTTGGTAAGCTTGATCATGGTTGTCCTCTTAACACGAAACGTCCGAGCTAGCTCGGCGATCGACGAGCCTTCGACGCGAATCCGTCCCATTCAGGCAGTTGCGGTATCCGGGTATGCTCGGCCCCGGCACGCGAACCATCCCAGCATTCCGAGCCCCGCCACGATCAAAAGCCAGCTGCTGGGCTCATCGGTGGGCGCGTGATCCGTGATCACGGCCCATCGCGGTCCGACTGCAGAAGTCGTCTTCGCTGACCGTTGTACCACCGACGCGCCGTCGGCGGGGCGCTTTCTCTTAACGGCGATCCTCGAACGCCGATCCTCAGCGCGCCGTCCGCCTCCGCCGCCACACCACGAGGCCCAGCGCGGCGAGGCCGGAGCCGAGAAGCAAACCGGTCACGGGCTCGGGGGCGGGGGTAGGAACAGTCGACCCTTCTCCGACGAGCGGTGCGACATCATCGAGGTTGCCAATCAGAAACGGAATCGCACCGAAGTTCGAGAGGTCGCCGATCAGGCCGGTCACCCCATAATCGATGAAGAGCAAATGCCCGGTGTTGCTTGCGACGAAGAGGTGACCGAGACCATCGACGGTCCCCTGATCGAAATTTGGAAACACACCGTTGAAACCGGCAAAATTGCGATCCGAAACGATGTTGCCGGCAAGGTCGAGTTGGGTCACGTGGCCGTCACCCATGATGATGACGGTGTTCGTGAACGGATCGAAGACACCGCCATGTGCCGCCTCCAAATTCGACGAGCTAATGGAACCGCCAGTGCCGTGCAAGCGCGTCGACGTCGCGCTGGTCGCGGTTGCGGGGTCGCCCGTGTCAAATGTCAATGTTCCGTAGGTTCCGATGCCGCCCGGGCCACTCGCTGTGTAGAAGAAACCCGACGGCGTATCGATTACCTGAGTGATTGCTGTATCGACCCCTACGATGGGGATCGCGGTACCCGGGCCGAGGGATCCATCCGCGGCGATCGGATGCCGCGCAATGGCACCCGGTATTCCGGAGCCTAGCACCAGGTTCGAGGAAGGCACCTCGAGATGGAACACGTTGACGGGGCTGGCCACCGTACTGACCGTGCCGGTGCTCTTGCTGATGTTGCTAATGTCTGGCCCCTGGCCGCCGACGATCAACAAATCCGCGTTCTGTGGATTGCCCGCGATCCCGTCCGCACCGGGCGTGAGGCCGATCGGAGCAGGCGCACTAAGCGAGAACACGGCGGCGCCGTCAAAGCTGTAGTCGACCGAAAAGACGTTCGAACCGCCGACGGGGCTGAAGGTCGTAAAGAACAGCTCACCACTCGTCGGGGTCGCGCTGGCAGGATTCGCCCAGGCCAGGCCGGCGGCGAGTGCACCAAGGATCATTAGACGTCGGGCTGAACGGAAGGTCATCCTTTTCGCTCCGGAGCTATTGGATGGTTGAAACCATTCGACCAATCACACGCAAGAACCGGGCCAGAATTCTGGGGAGACCAAAGGTGCCTTTAGTATCAAGAGGTTATGAAATATCTGGGGGGTGCCGTTTGTCATTATTGTAAAACATCTTTACACAAAAGTCGGGCGTCTCACGCGGTCTTGGCGCGATGGTATCGTGGTTAATCAACGCCTTAAAGCGAGAACGCATCGCATTAAAGTGTCAAGAAATTTGACACTTAACTCGAATAACGGTGCCAAGATCCGAATAACGGTGTCAGGCTTGCACTTTGCTTACCTCGGTTAATGATCCGCCCGACATTGTCGGGCATTCAAGTGCGACGGAAATGGCGATCTCTATCTCGGTTGCTGATGCGGGATAGGCTGTATCTTCATTTTCCTAGCAGGCGCGCGCTTTAGACCATCGCGACGGCGTAGATCTCGTGGAGGTAGCCCTCCAGGTAGAGCCCCGTGCACCCGACCGGTGTCCAGGCCGGGTAGTGGCCGGGTTTGAAGAGCTCGCGTCCGACCGCCATCACCGTCTCCCACGCGCGCGGATCCTTGTGGAACGAGACGATGTCCACGACGTTCTCGAGCCCGGCGCCATGCTTCTCCAGCACGCCGCGGATCTGGCTGAAGCAGTAGTGCGCCTGCGAGGCGACATCGCCCCGCGCGATGATGTTCTGATCACCATCCGAAGCCACCTGGCCGGCGATCCCGATGAGCCGCCCGTCGCGCTTCTTCGAGGCGCCGGCGATGCGCTGCTTGTACCAATGGACGCTCGGCAGGTTGGTCGCGACCCGCGGGCTCTCGCTCAAATCTGCCACCGCGCGATAGCACCCCACCTGCCCCATGCGATGCAGGCCGGTCACCGCGATCGCGGTATAGGCCGAGCATTCCTTGACCGCGACACCCGGGATGGTCTCGTTGCACCAGGTATCGACCGAAGCATCCATGCCGCGCGCGTCGTGATTGAACGCAATCATGTCGACGATGTCGTCGAGCGAGCCGCCAGCTTGCGCCATGATCTGCTTCAGGTGGTCGTAGCAGAAGCGCGCTTGCGCCATGTGATCGGCGGGCGCGACCACGCCGCCATCGGCCTTGGCGGCGAGGAGACCGCTGGTGAACACGTAGCCACCCTTCTTGCAGGCCGCCGACATCGGCAGCCCCTTCATCCAGCCCACCGTCGCGGGCGTGATGCCGCGTTTCTGACCCTTGCCGAGATGTGCGATCACCCGGACGATGACCTCGAGCTCGGGGCGATAGGTTCCCACCATGCCGGCCGCCGTCCATGCCGGAAATGGCGCCTTGAACACCTTGTGCCCGTAGCGCATGGCTTGGTCGATCGTGCGCGGATCCTTGTGAAAGGTCATCACGTCGAGCACGTCGCCAAGATCGGCGCCGGCCGCCTTCAACACCTTGCGAACGCGTGCGAATGCGGTCTGCAGCTGTTTCGCGGGATCGCCCGCATGGAGCGGCTTGCCCGCGTCGTCGGTGCTCGCCTGACCCGATACAAAAAGCAGGTCGCCAACGCGAACCGCCGCGGATGCCGGCAGCCGCTTGGCCCAGCGCTCGCTCGATGGATTGACATGGATACGGTCGTTGGCCATGCGCCTCCTCCCCCGTCAGGTTCCACCCGTCATCGCCGGACCACCGGCAGCTCGATGAAGGATGGATGGTTGTTGTCGTGAAACACCGTTTGGCTCGCCGGCACCAGGTCGAACGCATGCTCCGCGCCGATCGGGGCGCCGGTGTTGGGATTGCGGTCGAACGCCGGATAGTTGCTGCTCGAGACCTCGACGCGAACGCAATGGCCGGCGCGGAACTCGTGGCAGATCACCCCGACGTCGATGTCGAACGGATAGATGCGATCCGGCTCCAGCGGCACGGCGGTCTTGCGGCTCTCCCGGTAGCGGCCGCGAATCACGCCCTCGAACAGATTGATCGAGGCGCCATCGGGGTGGACGTCGCAGAGCTTGACCGTGAAATCCGTGTCGCGGGCCGAGGTCGCCGCATGCAGCCGGGCCTTGACGAAGCCTGCTGCGAACAGGGCTTGGTCGAGAGGCGCCGAGCTATAGACGAGCACGTCATTGCGGTGCTCGACCGGGCGTTGGTCGAGCGCGCCCATCGGCGCGGTTTCGGGCAGGCAGCAGGAGTGACCGCCGAGGCTCGGCACGGGATCGAACGGGTTGTAGATGAAGAAGTCGGGGGCCTCCGCGCCCGGCGCCTCCCGATCCAACGCACCGTCGCCGCTCAGCGAATTGGCCCGACCGCGCGAATGCAGATACCAGCGCTCGGATGAGGCGCCGGGCGGCGGCCAAGCGTCATAGTCCCGCCAGCCATTCGCGCCGGTGACGAAGACGCGCACCATCGGCAACGCGTCGAGCGCGCGCCGATCGTCCTTGAGCCAGGCGTCGAGCCAGGCCCGTTGATATTGGTTGACGATGTTCTTCGCGTCGTCGCCGAAATCGATCGCGCCGACCTGTTGCGTCCAAGGGATGTGGTACCAGGGCCCGACCAAGAGGCGGTGCTCGGTCCGCCCGTCGGCCGCGAGCGCCTGAAAGGCCTCGATCGTCTGCGGAATGAAGCTGTCGTACCAACCGCTCACATGGAGGCACGGAATGTCCACATCGGGCAGGCGCGGCGCGAGCTCCCATTCATCCCAGTACGAGTCGTGGTCGGGATGCTCGAGATAGTCCTTGAGAAACGGCAGGATATCGGGCTCCACCAGCAGCGGTATGTCGCGGAGCGCCATCGCCGCCGGCCAGCGTCCGCCATAGGAGGCCGCGTCACCGACGGCGGCGAGCAGGGACGCATCGCCGCGACGCTTCACCGCCTCGCCGGCGATCAGCACGCCCCAATCCATGACGGCGGCGAGGCCGAAGGTGCCGCCGACATGGGTGAACCCCTCGTACATGCCGCCCGGATAGAAGCCCGGCACGGCGGTCACCAGATGGGGTGGCTTGAGCGCGGCCGCGAGCAGCTGGTTGATGCCGGGAATCGAAAAGCCGAAGCTCCCCACCTTGCCGTTGCACCAAGATTGGGCGGCGCACCATTCGATGGTGTCGTAGCCGTCCTCGGCATCGCGCCTGAGGGGGTAGAACGTGCCTTCGGACGCGTAACGGCCCCGGCTGTCCTGGATCACCGTCGCGTAGCCATGACGCGCGTAAACGGCCGGATGGTCGTAGACGTAAACTTGCGCCACCGCCTTGTCGTAGGGCTGACGCTGCACGATCGCAGGCGCGGGCGCGCCGTCCGCCGGCCGATAGACGTCGCAACGCAGCGTCACGCCGTCGCGCATTGTGATCGCAACATCGCGCTCGACGATCACGCCCGCCGCGGCCATGGCATCGGTCATTTGGGACCCTCCCGGCGCATCTCGTGCGGAGCGCCGCTCTCTCCTCTTGCGGACAGGATATTCCACACCGAAAGCAGGTCGATTGACTCGTGCAATTGCGGCGCGCAAACTTTCGGCGTGGGCCAGTTCAACGGGAGGATTCAAGTGAGCCAGAAAATTTGGTCACGACTGAGCCGGGTCGCGCTGATCGCCGCCGTCGGCGTGGCGCTGGGCGTCGCACTCGGCACCAAAGACAGCCAAGCGAAAACAAAAGACGGAAAATATCTCATCTACTACAGCATGAGCTACGTCGGAAACGCCTGGCAAACCGAGGCGAAAAACGCCATCTCGGCGATGTCGAAAACCGCGGCCTACAAAGATCGCGTGGAGCTGCGGGTGCAAGCCTCCGGCGCCAATGCCCAGCGGCAGATCCAGCAGATGAACGCGATGATCGCGGCGGGCGCCGATGCCATCACGGCGTTTCCGATTTCGCCGACCGCGCTCAACGGTGTCATCCGCAACGCGTGCAAGAAGGGCGTCGTGGTGGTCGTGATCAACGGCGTCGAAGAACCGTGCGCCTATATCGTGAAGATCGATGGCGTCGCCTTCGGCAAGCGCAAGACCGAGTGGGTCATCGAGCAAATGGGTGGCAAGGGCGATCTCGTCACGATCACGGGCGTGCCCGGCGTCTCCTACAGCGAGGATCACGAGCAGGGCGTACAGCAAGCCGTTGCCGCGTTCCCGGACGTCAATGTGATCGGCAGCCTCGTCGGCATGTGGGATCAGTCGGTCGCGCGCGTCAAGATGCGCGAGTTCCTCGCAACCCACAGCTGGGGCGACATCAACGGCATCGTCGCGGGCACGGGCTGCTACACGCTCACGCTGATGCAGGTCGAGGATGGCTGGTGGCCCGACAATCCGATCATCCCGTGCGCGGGCGAATCGGCCAACGGCGGCCGCCTGCAGATGCTTCCGCCCGATTCGGGGATCGAGGGCGCGGTCAGCCGCAACGGCCTGTCGGTCGGCTCCGGCCTTTGGGCGGTTCCCTACCTGCTCAAGGTCGCGGTGGACGTGCTCGACGGCAAGGAGGTCGAACAAACGATCTTCTACAACGACGCGGTCGTTGAAGTGACGCCGGACAATGTTCAGATGTGCGAGGAGGGCACGGCGGCCGAGTTTGCCGGTGGCTGCAACACGATTCCGCCGGGCATCGTGCCGCCCGACTACGCGATCGATTTTTGGTCACCGTTTACGCCGGAACTCGGCTTCAACTCCGTGTTCCTGGGCGAACCCGACTACTAGGCGCCTCGCGCATCATCGCAACAAGCCGAGGCCGCTGCCGACGCAGTGGCCTCGGTGCCTTCTCGACAGAGTGTCCGCCATTGACTGACGCCGCCCTGCCCGCGGTCAGCATCGAGGGCCTCTCGAAGCGCTTCGACGCGACCGTCGCGCTCGACGACGTGTCGTTCACCATCGACGCGGGCGAGGTCCATGCTCTGCTCGGCGAAAACGGCGCCGGCAAGTCGACGCTGGTCAAGATCCTGAGCGGGCTCATTCGGCGTGACTCGGGCACGATTCACCTGCTGGGTGAGCCCGCGCCGCTCGGCACGCCGCAGCGTGCCCACAAGCGCGGCATCCAGACCGCGTTTCAGGAGATGACGCTGATCGATGACCTGACGGTCACGCAGAACATGCTCATCCCCTATGAGCCGGTGACGCTTGGCCAGGTCGCACCCTTGAAAAGCCGTCGCCGCGTCGCAGCCGACCTCGCCTCCGTCGAACTCGAGTCGATCGACCCAAACGCCTTCGTCTCGGAGCTCGACCTTCAAACCCGTCAAAAGATCGAGATCGCCAAAGCCGTGGCGCGCCGGCCGCGTATCTTGCTGCTGGACGAGCCGACCTCGACCTTGTCGGTCAACGATGTCGATTGGCTCGGACGGCTGATCGAGCGTCTGCGGGCCTCCGGCGTGACCATCGTGTTCATCTCCCATAGGCTCGCGGAGGTACGCCGGTTCTGCGACGGCCTGACGGTCCTGCGGAACGGCAAGCATGTCGGCAGCTTTCGCGTCAGCGACGTGAGCGACGAGGAGGTGGTCCGGCTCATCATCGGCCGCTCGCTCGGCGCGATCTATCCGGAGCGCGTCGACCATCGCGACCGTCAGGCGACGGCCCCCGCGCTCGCCGCCCACGGGCTGACCAGCGCGGGCCAAGTCGACGATATATCGTTCGAGCTTTGGCCCGGTGAGGTGTTGGGCATCGCGGCGCTCCAGGGAATGGGACAACGCGCGCTCTTCGAGGCGCTGTTCGGCGTCATCGGCCTGCAGCGCGGCGAAATCGAGCTCGACGGAAGACGGGTGACCCTCGCCACCCCATCCGATGCGGTGCGCGCCGGGATCGGCATCAGCCTGGTGCCGGAGGACCGCAAGACCGAGGGGCTCTTCCTCCGCCAATCGGGTCGCGCCAATGTCTCGATCCCGGTGATCGAGCGCCTCGCCCGGTTCGGCTGGATCGATACGACGCGCGAAGTCGCGGTCGTCGACGAGGTGCTCGCGCGTCTCAACGTGCACCCGCGTGCGCTCTACAAGAGCGCGGCCTCCTTTAGCGGCGGCAACCAGCAGAAAATCGCGATCGCAAAGTGGCTTCTCGCGCGCAGCCGGGTGCTTCTCATGTTCGATCCGACACGCGGGGTCGACATCGGCACCAAGCACGAGATCTATGTGCTCATCCGCGCGCTCGCCGCCGAGGGCAATGCCGTTCTCTACTACTCGACCGAGGCGCCCGAGCTCGTCAATGTGTGCGATCGGGTGCTCGTCATCTACCGCGGGCGCATAGCAGCCGAGCTCTCGGGCGAGGAGATCTCGGAGGAAAGCATCATGAGGCACGCACTCGGCGGGTCCGCCGCCCGTATCCCCGAATCGGGGGCCGGCCGGGCCCACAGCGGCCCGTGACAGACCGGACCGGCCCATGATGATCGCCGGCGGGCTGGACCTGCGTCCGATCGCGCTGAGGCGATCGCTCGGCACGCATCGGCGCTTGCTCGTCGCGATCGGGGCGTTCATCGCCATCTTCGTCTATCAGGATCTGATCTCGCCGGGGCCGATCAGCTACTTCGAAATCAGCTTCCTCTCCGCCAACACCGGGCCGCTCGCGCTCGCCGCGATGGGCCAAACCGTGGTGTTCCTGATCCGCGGCTTCGATCTCTCGTGCGGCGCGATTCTCTCGCTCGTCAACATCGTGATCGCGCTTTACACACCTGACAGCGCGGTCGGCATGGCGTTGATGTGCATCGGGGGCATCGCGCTCGGCGCCTTCGTCGGCGCGGTCAATGGCTTCTTCATCGCGTTCATGCGCCTCCAGCCCGTCGTGGTGACACTCGCCACCATGTTCATCGTGCTCGGGCTCAACCTGCTCCTGATGCCCGACCCCGGGGGCTCGGTCCCCTACAGCATCAGCCTCGCGTTCACCGGCGACCTCGTTCCGGAGGCGTTTCCGGCCGCGCTTGCAGCCATTCTGATCGCGCTTCTGGTGTGGGCGGGCATCAAGCGGACGCGCTTCGGCACGGCGCTCTACGCGGTCGGGAGCAACGAGGATGCGGCCTATTCGAACGGCATCCCCGTCGCACGCACCAAGTTTCTGGGCTACGCGCTGGCGGGCGCCTTCTACGGCGTTGGCGGCGTCTTTCTGAGCGCACAGACGAGCTCGGGCGACGCCCTCGTCGGCAGCGGCATGCTGCTGCTGATCTTCGGCGCAACCATCCTCGGCGGCACACGGATTGGGGGCGGCCAAGGCGGCTGCCTCGGCACCGTGTTCGCGGCGTTCACGCTGATGCTCATCGCGAACGTTCTGCTCGTGCTCAACGTGTCATCGCATTTCACACCGATCGTCGAGGCGGTGATCCTGCTGCTCGCGGTGATCGGCGCATCCATCGGGCTCGATTCCCCGATCGTTGAACATGTCCGCGTGCTACGCCTGAAGGTCCGCAGCCTCCGCACTCGCGGCTTTTCGGCCTTCGTGGGCGCCGGCAAGCGCAACCGTGGGCCACTCACGACAAGCTGGACGCTTCGCGACAATGACGAGCTCACCGGCTCGGCCGTCGCGCGCTGGTCCCGGACAAACTGGGAGACGCTTCGCCTGCTCATCCCCGCGTGGACGCTGCTCGTCGTGGTCTACATCGTGGTACTCGTGGTGATCGGCGGCTCCAACTTCAGCGTGCACTACTGGAACTCGCTCCTGGTCCTCGCGCTGTTCTACGCGGTGCTTGGCTTGGGTCAGGGCGCGGTCGTCTTGACCGGCGGGCTCGACCTCTCCGTGCCGCATACGATGGCCTTCAGCGGCGTCATGCTCGCGGCGATCGCCAACGGCGCCGATGCGCCGGCCTATTGGGCTGTTCCGGCGGCCTTGGGCGTGGGCCTCGGCGTTGGGCTGATCAACGGCCTCGGCGTCGTTTTGTTTGGCATGCCGGCGATCGTGGTGACGCTCGCCATGAACGGCGTGATGCAAGGCGCGGGGCTCCTCTTCACCGGCGGCATCCCGACCGGGCGAACGCCGCCTGCCCTCGGCTGGCTCTTCAACGAGCGCCTGCTCGGGTTCGCACCGGCGGTCTGGTTCTTGCTCGCCTTCGCAATCGGCGCGACGCTTGTGTTGCACCGCACCACATTCGGCCGGCGAATTTTCGCGGTCGGCAATAGCACACGGGTCGCCCACCTCTCTGGCGTGCGCGTCGACGGCACGCTTGTCGCGGTCTACATGTTGAGCGGTTTCTGCTCGGCGCTCGCCGGCGTGCTGATGACCGGGTTTTCCAGCATCTCGTTCCTCAGCATGGGGCTCCCGTTCCTGCTGCCCTCCATCGCGGTAGTCCTCGTCGGGGGGACCCTCGCGACCGGCGGTCGCGGCCACTATCTCGGCATCCTGGGCGGCGCGCTGCTACTCACCGCGATCGGGACCTTGGTGACCGGCACGGACCTGCCGATCGCGCTGCGTGATATCGTGTTCGGCGTCGTGGTGCTCGGCGCCGTCCTCACCCTGCGCGAGCGCGCGACCTGAAACCCGAATCTTCGAGGAGCACGTGATGGCCGATGAACGGATTCTGGTCACCGGCGGCGCGGGGCTGATCGGCTTCAGCGTCGCGCAACGGCTGGCGGGCGATGGGCGCCGCGTGATCGCGACCGACCGCATACTGCCGAACGAGGATGGCGGCTTCGAGACCGTGGTCGCCGAGCTGACCGATGCCCACAAACTCCATGCGCTGACCGCCGAACGCACGCGCGCGATCGTCCATTGCGGCGCGGTCTCCGGCCCGATGCTCGGCCGCGACAATCCGCGCGCCGTGGTCGAGTCCAACGTCGTGGGCACCGCCAACGTGCTCGAGGTCGCGCGTCAACGCGGGATCCGCGTGATCTATTGCTCCTCCACCTCGGCCTATGGCGACACCGGCATCGGCACCGAGCTCGTCAAGGAAGACGCGCCGCTTGCGGCGACTGACATCTATGGCGCGACGAAAGCCGCCGGCGACCTCCTCGCCCGCGCCTACGCGGCACAACATGGCGTTGATGCGGTCGCGCTTCGCTTCAGCTGGGTGTTCGGTCCGCGCCGCCGCACGCCCTGCGTGATCCGCGAGACGATCAAGGATGCCCAGGCCGGCCGGCCGACGGCGCTCCCCTTCGGCCGCGGCTTCTATCGGCAGTATGTCTATATCGACGATGTTGTGGCCGCGATCCTGGCGGCGCTCGACGTCGACGAGATCGGCGCGCAGCGCGCGTTCAATATCACCGGCGGCACCCGCCTCGATTTCCTCGAGATCGCCGACACGATCGCGCGCGTTCTCCCCGCGGCCAAGATCACCCTGGGCGATACCGTCGACCCCGACGATCAGATCCACGCGCGCTTCGATATTTCCGCCGCCGAGCGCGCGCTGGGCTGGAAGCCGGCGTGGCCTTTTGAGGATGGTGTGCGCGCCTACGCCGACTGGCTCGCCACCCAACCCGGCTCCGGCCCGGCAAACGGGTGATCGGGCGCTTCGGCGCTCCCTCGCGGGATCAGACTGGTCGGAAGCGGTCTCGCCCGCTACGGAACGAACGCGTCGAACCGGGCGTAGAACGCCGCGCGCACTGGGTCGGTCTCCATCAGCGGCTCATGGCGCGAATTCTCGAGGGTGACCAGCGTGACGGAGGGCAGCGCTTGCGCCATCGCCGCTTGGGCTTTGTTCGACACCACCTCATCCTCCGCCGCACTCATGAGGAGGATGGGTGTGTTGATTGCCTGGGCGAACCCGGACCCAAGAAGGCGCTCGCTCGAGGCCAGCGCGGCGCGCAGCCAGCCATAGGTCGGGCCGCCGACGGCAAGCGCCGGATCTTCGCGAACCAGCCGGTTCATACGCTCGAGGCGCGCCGCGTCATGGGTCAACGGATTGTCGTCGAACGGCATATCGGCATAGGCGCCCATGCGCGGCGCGAACGCGCGACGGCCGCCGACGGCGACCACGACGGTCGCGAGCACTTTGATGGCGATGCGCGCGAGCGGCGAGACGGCAATGTCGACCATGGGCGCGCTGAGGACGACGCGATCGACGGCAGCCGGATGATCATGCAGGTAGCGGAGCGCAATATTGCCACCCATGGAATGGGCAAGCATGACGATGGGCCGCGGCGCGTGCGGATGCACGACCTGATCGATGAACGCGGTGAGGTCGCGCACATAGTCGTCGAAGGTCTCCACATGCCCCTTTTCGTGGTTCCGCAGCATCCGGTCCGAGCGGCCCTGGCCGCGCCAATCGAAAGTGAAAACGGCGAACCCGCGGTCGGTCAGCTCGTCGGCCACCTCACCATATTTCTCGATGAACTCCGTGCGGCCGTGGAGGAGCAAGATCGTGCCGCGCGGCGGAGACGCCTCCGGCTGCCAAACGGCGGTTCGCAAGGTGAGCCCGTCATGGGCCCGCAAGGTATCGAACCGCGGCCCGGGCGCCACGGCCTAAGCCTGCCTGGGCGGCGCGTCGACACCCTTGACGGGCACGAGGCCCGCCGGTGCGAGGCCGGCGAGCTTGGCCGTGAGAGGATCGGGCTTGCGCCCGCCGTCCTCAAGCCGCTCTTTGCGCCGATTGGCGGCAATCACCATGCGCCCACCAAAATAACGGACCGGCTCGCGCGGAAACTGCTCGACCGTGTCGCGTACGAGACCGCACCCAGACCATTCGTCCTTCACGCCGAGCGCGAGCGAGGCGAGGATGCGCCCGCCGATGACCGTCGGCCCCACACCGTTGCCGGAGAAGCCGAGACCGAATAGTAGGTCATCGCGCCCATCGAGCCGACCGAAAAACGGCAAGCCGCTGACCGAGCGATCGATCGGCCCGGTCCAGCTCGTCGCCATCGGCACGTCGCGGAAGTTGGGGTAGAGCTTCCGAAAATAGGTTTCGACCTCCGCGGCGCGTGGCGATCGACCGTCGAATTTCTCGGTGACGCGGTTACCGAACGATAGAAATCCGCCGCCCGCGCCAAAGGCGATGCGGCCGTCGAGGGTCGTGCGGAAGTAGTTGACCAAGGTGCGCGAGTCCGAAATGCAGATGCCGTCCCTGAGCCCCGCTGCGTTGAGCGCGTTCTGCATCGGCTGGGTTGCGACAATGTCGCTCGACACCACGACGATCTTGCGCCGTAGCTCGGGGAACATCGACGCCCATGCGTTCATCGCGACAACGACTTTCTCCGCCGTGACAGTACCCCGTGGCGTCACGACGCGCGGCGGACGGGCGCGGTCGAGGCGCCGCATCGGCGTGTTCTCATACAAACGCACGCCTTTCGACAACGCCGCGCGGCGGAGACCGCGGGCAAGCAGCGCCGGTTGCACGCTCGCGGCGGTCGGCTCGAACACGCCGCTCAAATGCCGATCGGAGCCCGCGCGCCGGGCAACCTGTGCCGGCTCCCATGTCTGGAATGGGTATTGCTGATACCGCTCGAGCGTCTCGATGAGGCTGTTCCAGGAGCCGTCCTGGGCGGGGCTGGTGGCCGTCCATAGCCATCCATCGGCACGAAAATGGGCATCGATCCCGCGGGCCTCGCAGAAGGTGCCAAGCTCGGTCACCGCGTCCGCCGACGCGCGCGCGAGCCGTACCGCCTCCTCACTCCCGCAGATCTTCATGAGCGAGCCGAACTTCGCCCACCAACTCAAGACGAAGCCGCCATTGCGCCCGCTTGCGCCCGCGCCGCATAGGTCTTTCTCGATAACGACGACATCGAGCGACGCATCGCGTTCCTTCAGGCGAATGGCCGTCCAAAGGCCACAATAGCCGCCGCCGATGATGCAAACGTCCGCGCGCGTGTCGCTGGTGAGCGGTGGCGTGTCGTCGCCGCGCTCTGCGAGCGCCTCACCAAGCCAGTGGCTTCGCGCCTCGATCACAGATCATCCCCGCCGGAGCCGAGACCGCACCGCCTCGTCGAAGCCGACGAACCGCCGGTCGCCACGGTCGATCACCGGCCGCTTGACGAGGGTCGGGTGCGCCGCCATGAGTGCGCGGGCTCGGTCGCCGTCGAGCGGCGTGCGCTCGACCTCCGGCAGGCCCCGCCAGGTTTTGCTACGCCGGTTGAGGAGCGCCTCCCAGCCGAGCTCGTCCGCCCATTCCGAGAGGCGCTGCGCATCGAGACCGTCGGCACGGAGGTCATGGAGTGTCGCGTCGATCCCCTGCGCGGTCAGCCATTTCATGGCCGCGCGGCAGGTGTCGCAATTCCTGAGGCCGTAGACGACCACCATGAGCGCCACTCACCCTTCCGATCGTGTCACGGACGAACAGCTAGCAGGCGGGCGGACGAGCCGCAATACTCCGTGAAAGGCCGCGATCACGTGAGAAGGAAAATGCCATGGCGACCGTGCCCCTGATCGACTATGACGACGCCCCGCCAGAGGTCCGCGCGGTGTATGACGACATCATGACGACGCGCGGCGTGGACTGGATCAACAATTTCTGGAAGGTGCTTGCCAACGACCCGCCGACGTTGCGGCGCACCTGGGAAAGCATCAAGGAGATCATGGCGCCGGGCGCGCTCGATCCGCTCACGAAGGAGATGATCTACGTCGCGGTGAGCGCGACCAATGGCTGCCGCTATTGCATCCGCTCGCACACAGCGGGCGCCCGCCGCGCCGGCATGACCGACGCGATGCAGGCGGAGCTCATGGCCGTGGTGGGGATGGCGAACGAAACCAACAAGCTCGCCAACGGCTACGACGTCGAAGTAGATGACGCGTTTCTTGCCCTGCCGGCACCGACCACGGTACCGGCACCATGATCGAGACGGGCTAGGTCATGAGCCGGCGCCCGGAGTGAAGAGCTATGCCCGTGATCGAATATTTCTATTCCGCACACTCGCTGTTCGCCTATTTCGGCTCGCGAAAGCTCATGGAGATCGCCGCCGAGGCCGGGCGCACGATTCAGCACAAGCCCTATGATTTGAACCGCGCCTTGCTGGGCGTCGGGTCGATGCCGTTCGGGGAGAGGCCCGCGCATCACCTCGCCTACTATTTCGGGCGCGAACTCGAGCGCTGGTCGGAGGAGCGCAACGCGCCCGTTGTTGGCGAGCTGCCGACCCATCACCGCAAGGACATGACCTTGCCCAATTGCATGCTGATCGCCGGTATCTCGTGCGATCTCAATGTCGACCGATTGGCCCATGCGATGCTGGAAAGCCACTGGCGCGACGATGCCGACCTCACGGACACTGAGACGCTGAGCCGCCTCGCTGAGGGCGTCGGAGTCGACGCAGCGCCCTTGATCGAGTCCGCAGACTCGGCGCGTTGTCGCGCGCTTTACGAGGCCAACACCGAAGAGGCGATTCGGCGTTCCGTGTTCGGCTCACCCACCTATTTCGTCGATGGCGACATGTTCTATGGACAAGACCGCCTCGACATGGTCGCACGCGCGCTGAGGAAGCCCTATCGCGGTACCTGGCCCCCGCGATAGTCGATAGGAACGGCGCGCGCTAACCCTCCGCGGCCATATTGCCGCCGCTCTCGGGCTCTTCCTCCTCCTCGACCTCGACACGATTTCGGCCGTTGCCCTTCGCTCGATAGAGCGCCTGGTCGGCGCGCTCGATCAGCTCGGTCAGCTCTTCGCCGGGCCGATATTGGCTCACGCCGATCGACAGCGTGACATTGCCGTAGTCGTTGCCGGTCTTTCGGTCGGTCAGCTTGCATTTGGCCAAGGCGCCGCGGATCTGCTCCGCGACCGTGACGGCGTTGGCAAGATTGGTTTCCGGGAGGATGACGCCGAACTCCTCGCCGCCGTAGCGGGCGGGCGTGTCCCGGCCCTTGAGGTGCGCCCTGAGCGACCGCCCGACCGTGCGCAGGACTTTGTCCCCCACTTGGTGGCCGTGCGTGTCGTTGAATTTCTTGAAGTGGTCGATGTCTGTGAGCAAGAGGCAGAGGGGACTATCGTCTTCATCGGCTTCCTCAGCGGCGGCCTGCAGACGCGCGTCGAAGCATTTCCGGTTGGCGATCCCGGTCAGCTGGTCGGTTAGCGCCTCTTTCTGAACCTCCGCGAGATGATCGCGCAACGCCTCGATCTCTTGCGACGACTCGGCAATCTCCCGTTCGAGCGCACCACTGCGCCCGGCCATGCGGCTCGTTTCCCTGACGATCGAGTGCACGAGGGTCTCGATGTCGGCCGCGCTCGGCTCACCCGCAAGCACCTCCGATATGCCCTCCATTGCCTGGCCGAAACGCGATGCGTCGGACTGCGCATCGCGGAAATGCTCCATGACCCGACCGACGGCGCTCTGAATGCGCTCGCTGGTTTGCTGCACATCAGCAGTGGTGTCTTCAGCAACGAAAAAGTCGTGATACAACTTCTGGAGGTATTTTTCGTTGTTTCCCTCACCCTGAGCGATCAATTCCTCGATCGACTTGTCCAAATCCGGGCGATCATGGGCTTCGTATGCGTAGAAAACCGTGAAATTCGACGGATTTGGAATTGCGCCGAACTCGAACATCTTGTCCAGCGCCGCAGTTGCGAACTGGCGTGCCTGAGATTGGTCGTGCGCGTGCCACATGGCCCGGATTCCTGGTGGACGAGGAAGCCGGGATCATAGGGTCAGGATGCTTTGCCGACTGTTACCAAACGGCAGGTTTGTGCGGACCTATTGTCGTGTCCGTGGCCCGGCATAGTTAACGCGAACGCAACAAACGGCTATTCGGCAGCCTGACCGACGCGCGCGATATCGTCGTTCCAATAGGCCGCCGAGCGCTTGCGCATCATCTTCCGAAATTCGGTTGTCGTCTTGGGCAGGAGTGTGCCGTCGCCCCAGTCCACGATCACGCCGTAGCGGCGCACCATGTCCATCTCGTCGAGCTCTCCGGCCCGGTAGCGTTCCGCCACCGATTCCGGGTCCTCCTCCAACCAGCCCCGGCGCGCCTTCGCGATCGCGGCACGCTCGGCCCGGGTCGCGGTCTCGTCGACCTCGTATTCGGCCAGGTCGATGTCGATCACCTTGAGCACCACACCATAGTCCTTGCGGGCGCGCTCGATGGAGACGTAGTCGTCCTCGACATCGCGCACGACCTCGGCGGGATCACGCTCGAGCGGGTCGCCGAGGCCACCGCCGCCAGCCGTTGGACGACTGAAGATGTCGCCTGAATTAATCGGAACATCGGAGAAGATCGAGCCAAGCCATTCACGCTCACCCGTCTCCTTTCGCTCGATCCAGAGGCCGTGCGGCATCGAGGGCAGGCCGCCCTTGATGCCCCACACCACCGCGCGCTCGCGATCGCAGATGTAGGAGATGACGGTGCTCTCGGCCTCGCGCAGCGTGCTCGTCTTGACCACGCCGGCGCCGCCCCGCCACTTGCCGGGGCCGGGTGAATCGGTGAGCACCTGATATTCGTTTGCGACGATCGGACAAAGCCGCTCCTGCCCCTCGACCGGCTGTGTCATCAGGCCGGTGCCGAAGCAGGCCGTCGTCACATTGCAGCCATCCTTGCCGTTGCGTCCGCCCCAGCCGCCCGGCAGCCAGTCGTAGAACATGAAGATGTTCTTGTCCTCGGTGCGCAGGTCGCGCCCGCCGGTCAGCAGGTATTCGAGGTTGAAGGCGCACGCGATTGCGCGCTCCGGCATGATGTCGGACCAGATCTCGTAGATCGAGTTCATGATCTTCTCGAACGGCATCAGGAACCCGGTCACGGCGACCGGCCAACGGGCATCGACCACCGAGTCCGGCGGCGCGACGACCTTGATCGGCCGGTAGAAGCCGGAGTTGAGCGGCAGGTCGGGGAAATAGGTCTTCATGCCGGCGACGACGGCGGAGAAGGTGCCGCCAAACGCCGAGTTGTAGAGTGTGCTGATTGTCGGGTGGCTGCCCGTGAAATCGTAGGTCACCTCGTCGCCCGAGATCGTGAGCTTGACCTTGATCGGGATCATGCCCTCGCCACGTGCGGGATCGCGGTCGATGAAGTCCTCGTTCTCCCACGTGCCGTCGGGCAGCTCGCGAATGCGCTGGCGCGTCGCCTGCTCGACATAATCCTGCACCTCGCGCGTGCCGGTGACCACGGTGTCCTTGCCGTACTTGTCCACCAGCCGCAGGATCTCGCGCTCGGCGACGCGGGTCGCCTCGGCCTGCGCGCCCATGTCGCCGATGATCGACGCCGGGTCGCGGGTGTTGGCGGCGATCATATCCGCCAAGTCGTCGCGAAACTTGCCTTCGTCGTAGAGGCGCACCGGCGTGATGCGAATCCCCTCGCGGAACATCTCCTTGGCGAGCACGTCGAACGAGCCCGGTGTGCTACCGCCGACATCAGACCAATGCCCGTTGGATTGCGCGAACGCGATGATCTCGTCACCGACGAACACCGGCCGAATAATGCGCACGTCGTTGAAGTGGGTGCCCCCGGCATAGGGATCGTTGATCATGTAGACGTCGCCGGGCCGCATCCTGTCCTTGAATTTCTCGATCACCGCCTTGCACGTGTAATGCAGGGTGCCGACGTGGACGGCGATGTCCTGATTGCCCTGCGCGATGGAATCGCCGTTAGCGTCGTTCAGCGCCGAAGAAAAATCGCGGTTGTAGATGACGAAGGAATAACAGGTCCGAAGCACCTGCTCGGCCATCTGGTCGACGGTGGTGATGAACGAGTTTTTCAGTACCTCGAACGTGACGGGGTCGAGGGTAAAGCCTGGACGCTGGTCGCTCATGTCGACGCCTCCGCGACGTGAATTCGGACGTTCAGCCAATCATCTGTTTCGGCGCGCATGCCGGGCGGAACCACGGTTGTCGAGTCCAACTGCTCGATCACCGCAGGCCCCTCGATCGTCGCGCCTGCCGGCAGCTCTTCATGGGAGTATATCGGGGTCTCAATCGCCCCCTCAACTTCGTCGAAGACCACCGGCCGCGCGCCACGCGCCTCCAGGGCCACGCCGTTCTTGCTATGTTTCATCAATTCGGCCTTTGGCACAACGCCGATTGCCGCGAGATTGAGACGGAACAGCTCGACCGGCGTGTCGTCACGGCGGAAGGCATATTCGCGGTCGTGGTCGGCGTGGAAGGCGGCTACCGCGTCCGGCACCGACGTGAACGGCGCGGCCACCGGCACCTGCAGCGAGCGCCACTGGCCGAGATACATCATGTCGATCGTCCGCTGCAGCACCATATCAGATGCCGCGACACCCTCCTTGTCGAGGCGGCTGCGCGCTTCATCCTCCATCTCGGCGAACTTGGCCTCGATGTCCGCCGGGTCGGCGTCTTCGGCCGCGGCGAGATAGGTTTGCGAAAGATCGTGGCGCATGTCGACCAGGAGGCACCCCAATGCCGAGGTGACGCCCGGATTGGGCGGCACGATGACCGTCGGGATCGACAGCTCCTTGGCCAGCGCGACGCCATGGAGCGCCCCGGCGCCGCCAAAGGCGACGAGCGCAAAATCGCGCGGGTCGTAGCCGCGGCTAATCGAGATGAGACGCACGGCGTCCGCCATGTTGGCATTGGCGACGCTGATCACCGCCTTGGCCGCGTCGGTCGGCGACATGCCGAGCGGCTCTGCGACATCCGCCTTGATCGCCGCCTCCGCGGCCGCGCGATCGAGCACGATTTGACCGCCCGCGAGCTCCGTGCCGAGGCGCCCGAGTGCCAGATTGGCGTCCGTGTTGGTCGGCGTCTTGTTGCCACGGCCATAGCAGGCCGGGCCGGGATCCGCGCCGGCGGATTGCGGGCCGTTGTGGAGCGAGCCGGCATCGTCGATCCAAGCGAGCGAGCCTCCGCCCGCGCCGATGGTCAACACCTCGATGCTCGGGAAGCGAATCGGATAGCCGAACTCGATGTGCCAGTCCTTGGTCACGCGCGATTCACCGCCAAAGACCAGTGACACGTCGCAGCTCGTGCCGCCCATATCGAGCCCGATCGAGTTTTCAAAGCCGCAGAGCATCGCGATGTGGCGGCTCGCGATCGCGCCCGCCGCAATGCCGGAGCCCGCGAGGCGGCCCGCGAAATGCTTCGCCGTCGCGGGCGTCATGACGCCGCCGCCCGAATGGAGCATCAAAAGATCGTTCTTGTAACCGCCATCCTGCAGCGCCTTTTCCATGCGCGCGGTGTAGCTGCTGACCACCGGGCTCAAGGTCGCGTTCACCACAGTCGTGGAAAAACGCTCATGCTCGAAGATCTCGGGCAGGGTTTGCGACGAGGTCGACACTTCGACCCCGGGCAACGCTTCCTCCAGGATCTCCCGCATGCGCGCCTCATGCGCCGGATTGATGAAGGAATTCATGAAGCAAATGGCGACGGCCTGGACCCCCCGCTTTTTGAGAACGCGGGCCACTTCGCGCGCCTCGCCCTCATCGAGCGGCGTGATCACCTTGCCGCTATGGTCGACGCGTTCGGTCACCGTGAGACGGTCGCGCCGACGGATGTAGGGCTGCGCCACGTCCTTGTACGTGTCCCAAAGCTCTTCCTTGTTGGCGCGGCGGATCTCGATAACGTCACGGTAGCCTTTGCTGCACACCATTGCCGTTGGTGGCAGCCGGCGGGTGACCAGGGCGTTGGTCGCGACCGTGGTGCCGTGCGAGAACAGCGTCACATCGTGGAGGTCAACATCTGCGCCCGCGAGGCCGCTCATCGCGCCCCGCATCGGGTCGTCGGGAGTCGATTCCGATTTCGCGACCCGCAAGACGCCGGTTTCCTCGTTGAGGATGCAAATGTCGGTAAACGTGCCGCCGATATCGACGGCTACCCGCAGTTTGGTCACGAATTCCTCCCGCACCAGCTCCCAACAGGCCCCTCACACGAACCGTGTCTGCGGCGAAACAAGCACGGCATTGGCTTTTCGCATTGATCGCAGGCGAGCGCCCTGATAACCGGGTTTCGCCTAGGGGTCCGGGGCGGGATATTGGGCTGGGCGAAGCGGAAAATCAACGGCCGATGGGGATAGCCCGCGCGATCATCCCGCGCTGTTGTAGATACTCAGCCCCTTGGGAAGCACGGTTTTCGCGTCTCCACGTGCGCCGTCGAGCTGCGCCTGCGTGAGATTGCGCACCCCGGCCAAGATCGCACCGGACAGATCCGCATCGGCGAGCGCGACCCCGCCAAAATAGGCCTGCGTGAGGTCGGCGTCCCGCAGGCTCGCACCCGGAAATTCCGCGCCCGCGAGCATCGCGTTGTGCAAACGCGCGCCCTCGAGGCTGGCGCGCCCGACCCACGCGCCATGGAGATCGGCCTCGGAAAGAACGGCCCCCTCCAGATGAGCCCGGCCGAGCCACGCCTGACGCAATCCGGCTCCCTTGAGCGATGCGCCCTCGAGCCGCGCATCGCCGAGCGCCGCTTCAGACAGGTCTGCACCATCGAAGATGGCCTTCCGCAGCGTGGAGCCTGCGAGGTCGGCGCGCTTGAGGTCAGCCTCGCTGAAATCTGCCTCGGAGAGGTCCGCGCCGGCGAAATCGGCCCGTTCGAGTTTGGCGCGGTTGAAGACGGCACGACGGAGATCGGTGTTCGGGAAGCGCGCGCCCTCCAGGTTCATGCCCGAGAAATCCGCGCGCGCACCGGCGCTCCCGCCGCTGTCCAGCCACGCCTTATGCTGGGCGACGGTTGCCGCCAGCGCGTCCGCCGCGCGCGGATCTGGAGTAGTCGTCTCAGTCATGGCCGAACGCTCCCGTTGCCGATAGGCGGTTCTCATGCCGCCCCAGCCGATCCCTTCACTTAGCGAATTACTGGCGCTCGGATCAACAGGCGCGATTCTCGCCCCGTCCGCGACGCCCCTCTTGGACACCGGTCGGACTGACGCTTTGAGGAGTGCAAATCAGGCGCTTCGATCAACGGTGTGGGCCACGAGGTCGGGCGGCTCGGAGGTGGGACGGTCCCGGTCCACCGGAACCGGCGGAAGCGCGCAATGGCCATCGGCAAGGAGCCGGCGGCCGATCACGAGCCGCTGCACGTTGGTTGTGCCGTCGGCGAGCTGTGCGATCCGCGCTTGACGGGCAAAGCGCTCGAGCGGGTTGGGTGCCAAATAGCCGCGCCCGCCGAGAAGCTCCAACGCCTCGGAGGTCACCCGCACCGCCATGTCGCCAGCCGCCCTCTTGGCCATGGCGGCCGCTTCGATGTACCGGTCACCCGCGTCCATCAGGGCGGCCGCGCGGTAGGCCAAGAGCCGCACCTTCTCGATCTCGGTCGCGAGATCGGCGAGTTGAAACTGGATCGCCTGGAAGCTTCCGATCGCGCGGTCGAATTGCCGGCGCTCTCCAACGTAGGCGATCGCTTGATCGAGCGCGGCCCGCGCAAGACCGGTGGCAAGCCCGCCCCACGCGACCCGCGCGAAGTTCACTGCGTCGAGCGCGATCTTGAAGCCGTCGTTCGCCTCGCCCAGGAGGGCATTCTCCGGCACGACGCAGCCGCGCATCCGGATTGAGCCAACGGGCAACGCGCGCGCACCGACGGTGCGCTCCCGCGCACCGATGTCGAGGCCGCCCGTGTCGCGCGCCAACAGGAACGACGATATCCCTTTCGCGCCTGCATCCCCGTCGGTCTTGACCGATACGATGAAGACATCGGCAACCGGCGCGTTCGAGAGCAGCCATTTCTCGCCCTCGAGCTTCCACCCGCCCACGGCCTTGGTCCCGCTGGCACGCATCGCGGCGACGTCCGATCCCGCGTCGGGCTCGGTGATCACATAGGCGCCGACGCCACCGCCGGACGCCAGACGATAGAGCCAGCGGTTCCGCTGATCGCTGGTGCCATGATCCGAGAGGGTGCGGACACAGCTGTTTTGACAGAGCAGCGCAAAGGCGGTCGAGAGATCACCATAGGCGAGCTCCTCGAACGCGGCGACGGCGCCAACATGGCTCAGCGACGCGCCGCCGTTTTCGCGCGGGAGCGTCATCGCGCCGAGGCCGAGCTGGCATAGATCTCGGAACACTTCGCGTGGAAACTCGGCGCGCTCTTCCCAGCCGCCTGCTTTGGGTGCGAGCACGCGGCGGGCGAGGCGGCGCGCCTCGAGGCGCGTCGCCTCCTCATGAGGTTGGAGTGGCGGAATCATCGGCTTTCGGCGTGAATCCAGGCGCTCATGTGTCGTTCGCCGATCGTAGCGTGCGGCCCCGGCGAGGTCCATGACGGACGGCCGCAGGCACGCGGTAATTCCCTGGTAACCTCTCGACTATACTCGGGGTGAGTGTCGCCCGAGTTGCGCGACCGACCTCGCGCCGCGCATGAGTCACAGATGAGCCATCGTTCGAACGAAGCCCTTTCAAATCTTGTCGCCACGCCCCTGACATTCGCGCGTTCATCGGGCGCAGCCGACGACGCGCCGATCCCGGCTCTCTTTCTCTCCATCACGCAATACAAAGAGATCGCCAAGCGGCACACCGCATGGACGCTGTCCTACCCCCGCCGCGAGGGTGGGACGCTCACCGCCTATGCCATCAAGACGGGCGGGCGCATCGGGGGCAGGCTCGCGGTCACTTTCGAGGGACCACCGGGAGACGACCCGGATCTATGGCCCGCCCTGCACGCCTTCGCGGCAACGCAGGGAGCATCGACGCTTTTTCTCGAATCGATCGGACCCGGTGCCGCGTTGCCGCCGTTCGACCACGAGACCTATCGCGACGGCGCCGAGGCCTATGTGATCGATCTCCGCAAAGATCTTCGCTATAGCAAGAACCATATCCGCAACATCAAGAAAGCTGCGAAAAACGACGTGACGCTCGTCGAGCAACCGCTCGATGTCGCCATTGACACGCATGTGACGCTCGGCGCTCTGTCGGGCGACCGCCGGCGCGCCCGTGGCGAGACCGTGAACCACCTCGCGGACCATCCACAGACGCGCCACTATCTGACCACGTACGGAAACGCGCGGCTCTATCAGGCGGCGGTTGCCAGCACCGTGGTTTCGTCAAAGCTCGTGATTCGCATTGGCGACCATGCGTTCTACGACACCGGCGGAAGTACGCCCGAGGGCATGAAGCTCGGCGCATCGCACTTCTTGATGGACGTCATCATCAACGACCTGCGCACCGCGGGCTATCGCAGCCTTAACCTCGGCGTCAGCACGCCGAACCGTCCCGGCCTCACGCGCTTCAAGGAAGGGTTCGATGCGGACCGCCATGCGTTCGCGCTCGCGACCCTGGATATCGCCACCGCACCCGCCCGCGCCCTCAACAAGCTGAAAGGCTATCTCAGGCGCCGCGGCCGGCAGACGGTGCGGCAGACGGGCTGAGCAAATCCCGAGCAGGTGGGGTCACCTGCGACGACGCATTTGCGTCAACGCCAATGAGAGAGCAAATCCCGAGCAGGTGGGGTCACCTGCGACGACGCATTTGCGTCAACGCCAATGAGAGAGCAAATCCCGAGCAGGTGGGATCACCTGCGACGACGCATTTGCGTCAACGTCAACGAGTGAGAGCATGTCGCGTGAGCATGAGTGAACGGGACATGCTCTAGCCACGTCCCCTGTCGGGCACGTAGACGTGCCCGGCCATGAGCCGGCGGGCCGTACGACGCACCACCACGCGCTCCGCTCCCGCGGCGCCGACATGTGCGTCGAGTGAAAGCACGCCCGACGGATGCCCGAGGCGAAGTGTCGCCGACCGCGCGGAGCGCGCAGCGCTTTCCGCGATCGTGCCGGGCAGCTTGGCGGCAACGGCGAGGCACATCGCGACGGTCAGCGGCAGCGCCCGATGCGGCCGCTCCATCGAGATCGCCCGCGCCGTGAGGTCGACCTCCGTCGAGGCGATCGCGCGCCCGCGAAGCGAGCGTGCGTCCATCGGCGGCGCGATCAGAGCGAGCTTGGGCACGCTCGGGGCAACCGGCGTCAGGCCCATCGCCTCGGCCGCCGCGTGACGAAGCGCCTCGAGGCGGCGCATCAAACCCGCATCCGCCTCCAGCATCTCGGGCATTTCACCGCCGCCGAGGCCGAGAGCGTCTGCGGCGACGAAAACGCACGCAGTCGTCGCATCGACCAGCGACACCTCGATCTGGCCGAACTCCGGCACATCCAGCGTATCGCGGGAGCGTCCGCTTGGCAGAAGGTGACCCGTGACGGCGCCTCCGGGATCATGAAACGTGAGCACGATTGGCGCGCCCGCGCCAGCCACTCCATCCAGCTCAAAATCCCCCGACACCGCCGCGTGCCCGCGGTGCAGCGCAAAGCGTGACTCGATGATCTTACCGGTGTTCCGATTGTGGAGCCTGAGCAGCGCCTCGTCCTTGCCGCGGATCAGGGCAAGTCCCTCGTCGACCGCGAAATGGCCCACGGCCGCGGTGAGGTTGCCGCAGTTGCTGCCGTAATCGACGGTCGGCGCGCCGACTGCGACCTGGCCGAACGTGTAGGCGACATCGGCATCGTCGCGCTCCGACGGCGCGACGATCACGATCTTGCTGAGCGATGAGATCCCGCCCCCCATGCCGTCGAGCTGGCGGCCATAGGGATCGGGGCTGCCGATGGCGGCGAGAAAGAGGGCGTCGCGCCCTTTGGCGTCGCGCGGCAGGTCGCGCTCGTGAAAGAACAGCCCCTTGCTCGTGCCGCCCCGCATGAAGACGGCGGGAATCGCCCGCTGGGTCATGCCGGCCGCTTGGCCCGAGCCGCCGTCATGCCCGCGATCCGGCCGAACACGGCGCCGCGCATCACCGACGTCGAGCCCGTATAGGTTCGATAGTAGAGGCCAATGACCTCGCCTGCCGCGTAGAGCCCCGGGATCACCGCGCCGTCCATGTTCACGACCTGCGCCTGCCGGTTGACCTTGACCCCGCCGAAGGTGAAGCAATTCGCGGCGATGATAGGCCAGGCGCGAAAGGGCGGGCGCTCGATCGTGCGCGCCCAGTTGGATTTGCGCGGAGCGATACCGGTGGTCCGAAGCCCATCGAGGCGCAACGGCTCGAAGCGATCGGCCGACGGGCACGCCGCGTTGTAGGTCGCGACGGTCTGTTCCAACGCCTCCGCATCGATCCCCGCAGCCGATGCGAGCCCCGCGAGCGTCGCGGCCTCGATGGGCGGCTGGTCGCTGCGCACCGACTTGCGCCAGTTCGGCACGTCCTCGAGCGCCGCATCGGTGACGGCGAAGGCGAGGCCTTCGGGCTGGGCCAGAATCTCGCGCGTCGTCGCCTCGTAGGTGGCATCGACCGTCGCTATCGCCTCGTCGGTAAAGCGCTCGCCCGCCCGGTTGACGAGAATGCCGTAGGGATAGTTCAGCACGACCGGCTCGTGCTGACCCGAGCGGGGATCGACCGGCTGGGCGTGAAAACTGCCATAGTCGCCGCAGGGTGCCGCGCCGACATCGAGCGCCATGCGGATACCCTCGCCGCGGTTGAAATAGCCGCCGCGCGCCACCGGGCGAATGAACTGGCTTTGCGGGCCGATATAGTGGCTCAGCATCTCCGGATTGCCCTCGAACCCGCCCGAGCTGAGAACCACCGAGGGCGCCTTGAGGACACGCCTCCGGTTGCCGGCGCCGACCACAACGACGCCGACCACCCGTCCCGCGGCGTCTTGCACCAGCGAACGCGCCGTCGTCTCGTAGAGGACCTCGATCGCCTCCCCGGTCGTCTCGGCGCGCGCCGCCAGAGCCTCAACCAGCGCGAGACCGCCCCCCACCGGCGCGATCCGCGTCGTGCTTTCTGTGATGAAATAGTTGGGCAGAAAATCGAAGCGCACGCCAAAGCCGCTCAGCCAGCGCAGGGTCGGACCGGCATTGCCCGCGAGCGTCGCGACGAGCTCGGGATCGACGAAGCCCATAGCGCGCAGGAGGCCCGGCCACCGCTCATAGGGCAGAACGCTGTCTTTGATGATCTCCGGGTCGAGATGGCCACCGGCATTTTCGGCAAAGCGCTCCTCGAAATCCTCGGAGACCTCGTCGTGGCTCTTCATGCGCCAGAACGATTCGGTGTAGCGCGTGTTGCCGCCGCGCTCGTCCCGCGGTGCACGCTCGACCAGGGCGACGCGGGCGCCGTTCTCGAACGCGCTGACTGCCGCGGAGAGGCCGGCAATCCCGCACCCCACCACCACGACATCGAATTCGTCCGTGGCCATCGATGGTCCCCGTTCGTGGTCCCCTTGCGCTATCTTAGGGGCCCCAGGCGTCAACGGAAAATACGCGATGCCAGCAACCGAACCCGCGCGGATCGGCGAGCGTGCCGTGCGGCTCGAGGACGACCGCTTCTTGAAGGGGCGAGGCCGGTTCGTCGATGACATCACGTTGGTCGGCGAGGTCCACGCAGTCGTCGTGCGATCGCCGCACGCTCACGCCCGCATCGTCGCCGTCGAAACCGACGCCGCGGCTGGGCTGCCGGAGGTCGTCGCGGTGCTCACCGCGGCGGACCTCTCGCATGACGGACTCAACGCGATCCCGTGCGTCATGAGCCCGAACAATCGCGATGGATCGCCGCCTGCGACACCCGCCCGGCCGATCCTCGCGCGCGATCGCGTGCGCACCGTGGGAGATCCGGTTGCGCTGGTCGTCGCGGAAAGCGAAGCCGCGGCGCGCGATGCCGCCGACGCTGTCGCGGTAACCTACGAGCCGCTTCCTGCGGTTGTCGATGCCGAGGCAGCGCTCGCGGTCGGCGCGCCGCTGCTTCACGACGAGGCGCCCGCCAACCTCTGCGTCGATTGGGAAATCGGGGACGCCGCGGCCGTCGAGCACGCCGTGGCGCAGGCCGATCATGTCGTGACATTATCTGTGGCAAATCAACGTATTATCGGATGTCCTATGGAGCCGCGGGGGGCCATTGGCACGTTCGATGCGGAAACCGGGTGCTACACGCTCTATGCCGGAACGCAGGGCGTGCATCGGGTGCGCGACATCCTCGCATGCCATGTGCTCGGTGTTCCCGATACTGCCCTCCACGTCGTGACCCCGGATGTCGGCGGCGCATTCGGCGTCAAGCTCTGGGCCTATCCCGAATATGTCATGGTCCTGTGGGCGGCGCGCCGCCTGGGCCGGCCCGTGCGCTGGCGCGCCGACCGCGGCGAATCGATGCTCGCCGACCACCAAGGCCGCGACATCCGCCTGCGCGGCCAGCTCGCGCTGGATGCCACGGGCCGAATTCTCGGTCTCGCGGTGGACAGCCTCGCGAACCTCGGCGCCTACACGTCGAACTTTGGACCGTCGGTCGCGACCACCGGCGGGACCCGCGCGCTCGTCGGCCCCTACATCACGCCGGCGCTCCATGCGCGGGTACGCTCCGCCTTCACCAACACAACCCCGACGGACGCCTACCGCGGCGCCGGGCGGCCCGAGACCGTTTTTCTGCTCGAGCGCCTGCTCGACGTGGCCGCCCGCGAGCTCGGCATCGATCCGATCGCTTTGCGCCGACGCAACCTCATCCCAAACGACGCCCTCCCCTACAAAACTCCGCTGGGCCAGACCTATGATTCGGGCGATTTCGAGACCAATCTCGACACCGCGGCCGCGCAGATCGGCTACGACGCCCTTCCGGCCCGGCGCGCCGCGGCCAAAGCCGAGGGCCGTTTGCGCGGCATCGGTTTCGCTTGCTATGTCGACCCCTGCGGCGCCGCGCGCGACCAATGGGCCGCCATCCGCCTCGACGCGCAAGCCAACGCGACCATCCTTGTCGGCAGCCAGACCGGCGGACAGGGTCACGAGACGGCCTATGCCCAGATCGTGTCCCATCGCCTCGGCATTCCGCTGTCCGCGTGCCGCCTCGTGCAGGGCGACAGCGACCGGGTGCCGATCGGCCGTGGCACGAGCGGCTCCCGCTCGCTTCCGATCGGCGGGAATGCCGTCCTACAGGCCGCCGACGCGGTGATCGCACGCGGCGTGCCGATCGCCGCGGGCTTGCTCGAATCGGCCGAGACTGACGTCATGTTCGATGCCGGCCACTACGGCGTGCGCGGCACCGACCGCCGGGTTTCGCTGGTCGAGGTGCTGCGCGCCTCTCTCGATCCGGGCCGCCTGCCCGCCGGCGCGGAGCTCGGGTTGGATGCCGACGTCCATCCGACGATCGCGGCCGTCACCTACGCCAACGGGAGTCACGCGTGCGAGGTCGAGATCGAGCCCGAGACCGGCACCATCCGCATCGAACGCTATGTCGCGGTGGACGATTTCGGGACCATCCTCAACCCGATGCTGGCGGAGGGGCAGCGCGATGGCGGCATCGCCCAAGGCATCGGCCAGGCGCTCATCGAGCATGGTGCTTACGACCCCGCCGACGCCCAGCTCCTCGCCGGCTCGTTCATGGACTACGCGCTGCCACGCGCCGATGACCTCCCGATGTTCGACGGGCAATTCAACGAGATCCCGTGCACCACCAACGCGCTCGGCGTCAAAGGGTGCGGAGAGGCCGGCGCGATCGTGGCGCCGCCCGCGTTCGTCAACGCGGTGGTCGATGCGCTCCGCGATTTCGGCGTGAGCCACGTCGAAATGCCCGTGACGCCGGAGAAGATCTGGCGTCTGATAGCGAACGCCGAGGAGGGAGGTGTGTGATGAGCAGCTGGCGCAATCGCAAGACCCTGATCTTGAGCCGGACGGACATGATGGGCCTGCTCGAGCCGCATGAATATGTGGCCTGTGTCGAGACCGCGTTTCGCCGCCACGGCGAGGGGCGCTGCTACCTCGAGCCGAAAGGCCACATCGTGCTCGACAAATATCCGGGTGAGTGGGAGGTCATGCCGTCCTACATCGAGGAGCCCGAGGGGGTGCCCGAAGCCGCGGCCTGCAAGTGGGTCTCGATCCGCGAGAACAACCGCGCCAAGTTCGACCTGCCGACCGTGTTCTCGATCCTCGTCTACACCGAGCCTGAGACCGGCTTCCCGCTTGCCATCGTCGATGGCAGCTATCACACGATGATGCGCACCGGCGCGTCGGCCGCCGTCTCCGTCAAATGGCTTGCGCGTGATGATTCGAAGGTGCTGGCGCTTGTCGGGGCCGGCGATGTCGGCATCGGCGCGCTGCGCACCTGCGCCGGTATCTTCGCCTGGGACGAGGTGCGCGTTTGGAGCCGCAGTCAGGCAACGCTCGATGCCTTCATGGCGAGCGAGGAGCCCCGCCACCCGAACCTCACGCTCAAGCCCTCGACCGATGCGGAGGCCGTGGTCTCCGGCGCCGACGTCGTCGTGACGATGACGACGGGCGCCGCCCCGGTGGTCCGTGACGCGTGGATCGGGGACGGCACGCACATCGCCGCGCTCGGCTCCGATCTCGCCGGCAACCAGGAGCTCGAAAGCGCGCTCTTCCCGCGCCTACGGATCTTCGTCGATGACATTCGCCAATGCCGGCCGGATGGTGAGATCAACGTGCCGCTCCGCGAAGGCGTCATCACGGACGCTGCGATCGCGGGCGAGATCGGCGAAGTGATCTGCGGCAAGAAACCCGGCCGCACGGGCGATCGCGAGATCACATTGTTCGATTCGACGGGCATCGCATTGCAGGATTCGGCGACCGTGCCGCTCGAATATCAGCGCGCGGTCGAGGCCGGTGTCGGCGTCGAGAAGAAGATGATCTCCACCTGACCACACCACACGCCGGCCAGCACCACAGCGCAAGATGATCAATCCCTTCGCCACGAAGCGCGAGACGGTTCGCACATCGCCGCACGTCTCCGACAGCGTGCGTGAGACGACCTGCTACATGTGCGCCTGCCGCTGCGGGATCCGCGTACATCTCGACGGCGCGCAGGTGCGCTATATCGAGGGCAACCCCGATCATCCGGTGAACCGCGGCGTGATTTGCGCGAAGGGTGCGGCGGGCATCATGAACCACAACGCGCCCGCACGCCTGCGCAGTCCCCTCTTGCGCACGGGCGAGCGCGGTCGCGGCGCGTTCCGCGAGATCAGCTGGGACGAAGCGCTCGCAACCGCGACCGAATGGCTCGCCGAGGTGCGCGGGCGCGATCCGCGCCGGCTCGCCTTCTACACCGGTCGTGACCAATCGCAGGCGCTCACCGGTTGGTGGGCCAAGCAATATGGCACGCCGAACTACGCGGCCCATGGCGGCTTTTGCTCGGTCAACATGGCCGCGGCGGGGCTCTACACGCTCGGCTCCTCTTTCTGGGAATTCGGCGAGCCCGACTGGGCGCACACCCGCTACCTGATGCTCTTTGGCGTGGCGGAGGACCATGCCTCCAACCCGATCAAGATCGGCCTCGGTCAGCTCAAGTCACGCGAGAACGCCAAGGTCGTCTCGGTCAACCCGGTGCGCACCGGCTACTCCGCGATCGCCGACGAATGGGTCGGCTTGCGGCCCGGCACGGATGGGCTTTTCGTCCTCGCGCTGGTGCACGAGCTGCTGCGCGCCGAGCGGATCGATTGGGACTATCTCGTGCGCTACACCAACGCGCCGTGGCTCGTAATCGACGCGCCCGGCACCGCAGATGATGGCCTCTTCGCGCGCGACGGTGCGGGCGCGCCGCTTGCCTTCGACACCGCGCGCAACGACGTCGCGGATGCCATGGCACCCGGGATCGTGCCTGCGTTGGTCGGCGCGCGCACGCTCCCGGATGGGCGCCGCGCGCGGCCCGTGTTCGAGCTCATCGTCGAGCGCTATCTCGACCCCGCCCATGCGCCGGACCATGTCGCGGAGACGGTGGGTATCGACGCCGCCAGGATCCGACGCATCGCGCGCGAGCTTGCGGAAGCAGCATTCGAGAGCAACCTCACGCTCGAGGAGCCGTGGACCGATTGGGCGGGGCGGCGCCACGAGTCCGTCACGGGACGCCCCGTCGCGATCCATGCGATGCGGGGGATCTCGGCACACGCAAACGGTTTTCAGACCTGCCGCGCCATTCACCTGCTGCAGCTATTGCTCGGTGCCGTCGACACCCCGGGCGCCTTCCGCGCGGCGCCGCCCTTCCCGAAGCCGATTCCGGCGGGGCCGCCGCCCGCGGGACGCACGACCCAACCCAACACGCCGCTCGACGGCATGCCGCTCGGCTTTCCCGCGGGCCCGGAGCATCTTCTCGTCGAGCCCGACGGCACACCGCTGCGGCTCGACCACGCCTTCAGCTGGGAATACCCGCTCGCCGCTCATGGCGCCATGCATCTGATGCTGCACAATGCCTGGGCCGGCGATCCCCACACCATCGATCTGCTGTTCCTCTACATGGCCAACATGAGCTGGAACAGCGCAATGAACGTGCCCGAGACCCTGCGCTATCTGACCGAGAAGGACGAGACCGGCGCCTATCGCATCCCGAAGATCATCTATGCGGATGCGTTCGAGTCAGAGATGGTCGCGTACGCGGACCTCATCTTGCCCGACACCACCTATCTCGAACGGTGGGACTGCATCTCGCTGCTCGACCGGCCGATCAGCGAGCCGGACGGCCCGGCGGATGCGATCCGGCAGCCCGTGGTGGCGCCCGACCGCGATGTCCGTCCCTTCCAAGATGTGCTGATCGACCTCGGCGCGCGCCTCGCGCTCCCGGGTTTCGTCGACGACGCCGGCGCGCCGCGCTACCCGGGCGGCTACGCCGACTACATGGTCAACCACGAGCGCGCGCCCGGCATCGGCCCGCTCGCCGGCTGGCGCGGCGTCGACGGCGAAGCGCACGGCACCGGCGCGCCCAACCCCGCGCAGCTCGATCGCTATCGTGCGAACGGGTGCTTTTGGCATCGGCCGTTCGCACCCGGCCAGCGCTACCTCAAGCATGCCAACCGCGATTATCTCGACCATGCGCGCGCCATGGGTTGGATCCCCGAGGCCGCACCGATCGTGATGCAGCTTTACAGCGAGACGCTGCAGCGCTTCCGTCGCGCCGCGCGCGGGTTCGGCGACCACCAACCGCCGGAGCACCTGCGCGCGCGCGTGGCGCAGGCGTTCGACCCGCTGCCGGTCTGGCACGATCCCACGACGGGCGCCGAGGACTACCCGCTCCATGCGGTCACGCAGCGCCCGATGCACATGTATCACGCGTGGGGCTCGCAGAACGCGTGGCTCCGCCAAATCACCTCGCACAACCGCCTTTACGTCCATCCCGCGACGGCCGCCGCCAGCGGGCTCGGGGATGGCGATTGGGCCTGGATCGTCTCGCCGCTTGGCCGCGTCAAAGCCCAGATCGGTCTCATGGCCGGGGTCAATCCGCACACGGTGTGGACGTGGAACGCCATTGGCAAGCGCGCCGGCGCCTGGGGCCTCGACACGAATGCCCCGGAGGCGCGTCTCGGCTTCCTGCTGAACCACCTCATTCCGGATGTCATCGGCGGCGCGGGCGAGGCGGCGCGGGCCAACGCCGACCCCGTGACCGGGCAGGCCGCCTGGTACGATCTCCGTGTCCGCCTGGAACGCTGCACACCGCAAGAAGCGGGCGAAACCGCGCCGCTCTTTGAGAGCTTGCCGCCGCAGGCCGCTCCGGACCCCCGGCCCGATCTCCTCCGCTTCGGCGGCGAATTCGATCGCAGCGACAGGGGCGGCGCAGCCCCACCCATGCATCGCGAATGGGTTGGAAACCGCGATGCCCACGCCGGGCGCGGTGTTGGCTTGCGCCCCGGCGAAAGGGGTCTCGCCGACGAGGATCGAGACGCGCCGTGACCTCTCTGCCGGCGACGCCACCGAAGAGCAAGCTCGGGCTCGTCATCGATCTCGACATCTGCGTCGGCTGCCAGGCCTGCGCGGTCAGCTGCAAGGAGTGGAACAACACCGGCCACAGCGCGCCGCTGCCCGATGAGGCGCCCTACGGCGTGGCACCGCAGGGTGTTTGGTTCAACCGCGTCCATCATTTCGAGGTGACGGGCGCGGATGGCGAGGCCCGCACGGTGCATTTTCCGCGGAGCTGCCTGCACTGCGACGATGCGCCCTGCGTCACGGTCTGCCCGACGGGCGCCTCCTACAAACGCGAGGAGGACGGCATCGTCCTCGTCAACGCCGACACCTGCATCGGCTGCAAGCTCTGCTCCTGGGCCTGCCCCTACGGCGCGCGCGAGTTCGACGAGGATGCGGGCGTCATGAAAAAATGCACGCTGTGCGTCGATCGGATCTACAACGAGAATCTGCCACCCGATCGGCGCGCACCGGCCTGCGTCACCGCCTGTCCAACCGGGGCGCGCAGCTTCGGCGACCTCGGGGACCCGGCATCCGACGTGAGCCGCCTCGTTGCCGCCCGTGACGGCGTCGCGCTCATGCCGGAGCAGGGCTGTCGTCCGGTCAACCGCTATTTGCCGCCTCGGCCGAAGGTCACGTCATCCGCTGCGGCCTCCGACGACGAACAGAGGCTCGCACCGGTGGTGAAGGACAAGGCGGCCGCGCTCGCGCGCTGGGTCGATCGGCTGATCACGCGTTGAGCCATGTTTCCCGCGGGCTCCATCATCGCGTTCACAACCGCTTCCGGAACCGGCTACGGCTTGCTCTTTCTGCTCCTGGGCGCCGATCGGAGCGGGTTGCTCCCGGCGGATCCCACGCTCTTGGTCGCCGGCGTCGCGATCGGTCTTGCCCTCGTCGCGGCGGGCCTTCTGGCATCGCTCTGGCACCTCGGCCATCCGGAGCGCGCCTGGCGTGCCCTGAGCCAGTGGCGCTCGTCCTGGCTGAGCCGCGAGGGCGTGCTCGCGATCGCGAGCTTTGGGCCCCTAGCGGCCTTTCTCGGCTATCGCCTGGCCGCCTCCGACCCCTCGGGAACGGCGCTCTCGCTGCTCGCGGCGCTCGCCATGGTGCTGTGTATCGCCACCGTGCTCAGCACTGCGATGATCTATGCCTCGCTCAGGGCCGTGTTCGCGTGGCACACGCGGCTCGTGCCGCTCGGCTTCCTGCTGCTCGCCGCGATGGGAGGCGCGGTGCTGCTCACTCTGCTGAGCCACGCGGCGGATGGCTCGGCCCTCGCGGCCGGCATTGCCGCGCTCGTTCTGCTGCCCGCGGCGCTCACTGCCAAGATCGCCTATTGGCGCCGCGCTCATCGGGAGGCCGGGTCGAGCACGCCGGAAAGCGCGACCGGTCTCGGCGGGCTCGGCCGTGTGCGCCAGTGGGAGGCGCCGCACAGCCACGATAACTACCTCCTGCGCGAGATGGGCTACCGCGTCGCGCGCAAGCACGCTGCGTTGCTGCGCCCCCTCGCGGTCCTCGCCATGGCAGTCTTGCCCTGGGGCCTGATCCTGGTGAGCCTGCTGGTGCCAGGTGCGGCCGCGGTTGCCTGCGCGGCCCTCGCCCTCGCGAGCATGAGCGCCGGCCTGGCGATCGAGCGGTGGCTCTTCTTTGCCGAGGCCAAGCATGCGGTCACGCTCTACTATCACACCGCACCCTAGGGCCGTTCCGGGCACGCGCGAATTTCGCTAGGCTGCGCCGGTGCCGTGATCCTGGCACAACCCGAAAGGCTGTCATGCGCATCACCAAGCTCGAGACCATCTGGCTGCGCGGTCGCCCGAAACTGGTCTTCGTCCGCGTGCACACGGATGCCGGCTACATCGGGCTCGGCGAAACCTACGAGACGCCGGAGGCGATCGCCGCCTACGTGCACACGGACGTCGCGGCCTACCTCCTCGGCAAGGACCCGCTTCAGCTCGACAAGCACTGGACCCACCTGTTCCACGCGCCGCGCCTTGCGCTTGGCAAGACCCTCGAGGTGCGCGCGCTCGCGGCGATCGATGTCGCGCTTTGGGATATTTTCGGCCAGGCGACCGAATTGCCTCTCTACCAACTTCTCGGCGGCGCGACGCGTGAGCGTATCCGCGTCTACAACACCTGCGCGGGCTACGACTACGCCGGAGACACCGGCACCGGCTATCACGCGACTGCGACGGGCGGTTCGAAGGAAGACCGGCCCTACGAGGACCTCCACGCCTTTCTCCACCACGCCGACCGGTTGGCCGAGAGCCTGATGGCAGAGGGCTTCGACCAGATGAAGATCTGGCCCTTCGACCGCTTCGCCGAGGAGAATGGCGGCCGCTACATCACGGCGGCCCAGCTCAACGAAGGCCTCGAGCCCTTACGCAAGATCCGTGCCGCCGTCGGCGACGCGATGGACATCGCGCTCGAGCTGCACAATCTGTGGAACGCGCCATCCGCGCTCCGCATCGCCAAGGCAGCCGCGGACTATGGCATCGTCTGGTGCGAGGATCCGATTCCGATGGACTCGATCGACACCCTCGCGGATCTGCGCCGACAGGCGGGCGTGCCGATTTGCGCCAGCGAAACCATCGGAACGCGCTGGGGGTTCCGCGAGCTCTTCGAGAAGCAGGCGGTCGACATTGCGATGCCGGATATCACCTGGACCGGCGGCCTTTCCGAGACCAAGCGTATCGCGACGATGGCGGAGGCCTATCGCCTCCCCGTCGCGCCGCACGATTGCGTGGGACCGGTGACCTACGTCGCCGACGTGCATCTCTGCATGAACCTGCCGAACGCGCTCGTTCAGGAGGTCGTGCGCGCCTATCTGCACGGCTGGTACCGCGAGCTTCTGACCGAGCTGCCGCGCCTCGAAAACGGCTTCGTCCATTGCCCCGAGGGCGTCGGGCTCTGCACGGCGCTCAACCCGCGCGTCTTCGAGCGGCCGGACGCCGAGGTTCGCGTCACGGAGTTCGATTAGTGTCGGATCGCTTCGAGGTTTGCATCGACATAGGCGGTACGTTCACCGATTGCGTGGTCTCGCAGGCCGGCGCGCGCACGATCTTCAAGGCCGCGTCAACCCCGCCGGCATTCGAAGGCGGCTTCATGGATGCGCTCGCGCTTGCCGCCGCGCATTTCGGGCTCGCGCTCGGCGATTTTCTGCGCGCGACGGAGAGCATCGTTCACGGCACGACGGTTGCGACCAATGCGCTGGTGGAGCGCGAGACCGCCACCGTCGGGCTGATCTGCACGGAGGGCCACCCGGACATCCTCACCTTCCGCGAAGCGCCGCGAAAACGCGCCTTCGATTGGAAGCTCGACTACCCGGCCCCGTTCGTGCCACGCAATCGCACCGTCGAGGTGCGCGGGCGGATCGACGCGCGCGGCAACGAGATCACGCCGCTCAGCGAGTCCGACGTGCGCGACGCGGTGGACCATTTTAGGCGCTGCGCGGTCGATGCGATCGCGGTGAGCCTCCTCTGGTCGGTCGTCGAGCCCGCCCACGAGAGGAGCGTCGGCGACATCATCGCCGAGGCGTGGCCCGAGGTGCCCGTCATCTTGAGCCACACGCTCAACCCGATGCCGCGTGAATACCGCCGCACGATCGCGACGGCGATCGACGCCTCGCTGCACGGCATCGTCTCGACCTATCTCGGCCGGCTCGAAACGGCGGCGCGCGACGCGGGCTTCGAGGGCTCGCTGCTCGTCGCGAATTGCATCGGCGGCATGATGACGATCGACGAGATCGTGACGCGGCCGATCTACAGCATCATGAGCGGGCCGACCCTCGCGCCCATCGCCGCGCTCTCGTTGAGCGACGAGCCCGATATCGTGGTCATCGACATGGGCGGCACTACCTTCGACGTGTCGGCGATCCGCGCACGTGAGCTCATCGTCACCAGCGAAGCGATGATCAACGACGATTTGCTCGGCCTGCCGAAGATCGACGTGCGCTCGGTGGGCGCCGGCGGCGGCAGCATCGCGTGGGTCGATTCCGGCGGCCTTCTCCGCGTCGGACCGGCGAGCGCAGGCGCCGATCCGGGGCCGGCCTGCTACGGGCGCGGCGGCCGGGCGCCGACCGTGACCGACGCCAATGTCGTTCTCGGCATCATCGACCCGGACTATTTCCTCGGTGGCCGCGTGCGCCTGGACGCCGCCGCTGCCGAGACGGCGGTCGCCGAGATCGGCGAGCATCTCGGTCTATCGCCTCCCGACGCGGCCTACGCGATCCACGTCGCCAGCAACGAGAACATGATCGCCGCGATCGAGGACATCACGGTCAACGAAGGGATCGATCCGCGCGACAGCTATTTCGTCGCAGGCGGGGGCGCCACCGCGTGCCACATGGGAGAGATGGCCCAGACGCTCGGCATCGCGGGCTTCATGGTGCCGCGCCTTGCCGCAGGCTTGAGCGCGCTTGGCGGCCTGGTCGCCGAGATTCGGGGCGACGCCACGGCGACCGTGCACACCACCGACCGGCATTTCGCGCGCGAGGCCGTCAACGCGGCCTTGGCTGAGCTGCGCACCCGCGGGACGCGCTTTCTCGACCGCGCCGGCGTGCCGGCCGCTCGGCGACGCTTCGAATACGCCTTCCAGGCCCGCTATAAATTCCAATCATGGGAGATCGACGTCCCCTTCGCACCCGACGCGAAGGGCCTGCTTCCCGCCTCCGTGGAGACGCTCACGCAGGCCTTTCATGCCATGCACGAGCGCATCTACACGATCAAAGACGAGGGCGACGAGGTCGAGTTCACCACCTGGACCGTGCGTGCCTTCGGCGCACGCACGGATGCCGCTGCGCCCGCCGCTGAGCCCGGGGCACGCCAGGCGCGCTTGCCGCGGCGGGGCGAGCGCGCCGTCTACCTTGGCGCCGCGCGTGACCGCCGCGCGCTACCGGTCTATGACGGGACGGCACCCATCTCGGGCGCGCGCGTCGAAGGCCCTGCCCTGATCGACAGCGAGACCACCACCTTTCTGCTGCTCGATGGTCAACGCGCGGCGGTCGATCACGACGGCAACTACCGCGTGAGCACCGGGAGGTCGGGATGATGGCGCAACACGGAAGTGAGCGGTTCGACCCATTGCTGATGGCGGTTCTGTCGCGCCGCCTGGAAGCGATCATCCGCGAGATGAGCAACACCGTGATGCGCGCCAGCCGCTCGGCGGTCATCACCAACGCCCGTGACATGTCGTGCGGCATCCTCACCTACGACCACCGCCTGGTCTGCGTCGAGGAGGCGATGCCGATCCACGTCAGCGCGCTCGACATGACCACCCGGCCGATCACCGAGCTCTTCGACGACGTGAAGGAAGGCGATGCCTTCTTCAACAACAGCCCGTATCTCGGCGTCACCCACCATGCCGACATGACGCTCTGCGTGCCGGTGTTCGCCGATGGCGAGCCGCTCTTCTGGGTGCTCTCGCGCTCGCACCACGCCGATGTCGGCGCGCCGGAGCCGACCACCTACCTGCCCTATGCCGCGACGCTCTATCAGGAAGGCGTGCACTTTCCCTGCGTGCGGATCCAAGAGGACTTCGAGGACAAGGCGGACATCGTGCGCATCGGCCTCCACAAGATCCGCACGCCAACCGTGTGGCACGGCGACTACCGCGCGCAGGTCGGCGCATGCCGCATCGGCGAGCGGCGTTTGAAGGAGCTGGTCGCGCGCTACGGGGTCGAGACCATTCGCGCGTTCATCGATGCGTGGATGGACTATGGCGCGCGGCGCGCGGCGGCGGCGATCCGGGAGCTGCCAGCCGGCACTTGGCGCTACACCTGCACGCATGACCCCGTGCCGGGGGTCGCCGACGAGGGCGTGCCCATCACCGCCGTGGTCACGGTCGATCCGGACGCGGGGATGGTCACCGTCGATCTCCGCGACAATCCGGATTGCGTGCCGGGCGGGATCAATCTCTCGGAGGCCTGCGCCTACGGCTCATGCCTGATCGGCGTGTTTTACAACCTCGATTCGACGATCCCACACAACGACGGCAGTGCAAGCCGGGTGAAGGTGCTGCTGCGCGATGGCTGCGTCGTCGGCCGCCCGAGCTTCCCGGCCGGCACCTCGGTCGCGACGACCAACGTCAACGACCGCTTGATCAACGCGGTCCAATGCTGCTTCGCGCAGATTGGTGAGCCCTACGGCCTCGCCGAGGGCGGTGGCGATTTCTGCGCGGGCCTCGGCGTGGTCTCGGGCATCGATGACCGCGACGGAACGGCCGAGCCCTACGTCAATCAGTTTTGCGTCGGCCTTTCGGGCGGACCGGGGAGCCATGGGCATGATGGCTGGCTCACCTATGAAGCACCGAACGGCGGCGGTGTGCTTCTGATCGACAGCATCGAGGTGGATGAGGCGCAATATCCGATCCTCATGGAGGAGCGTCGGGTCGCGATCGATTCGATGGGCGCGGGCCGATGGAACGGCGCGCCCGCGACGCGCGGCACCTACCGCTCGCTGAGCGGCGACATCTCCGTCTTCTATTGCAGCGATGGCGATACGAACCCCGCGCGCGGGGTGCTCGGCGGCCACGCGGGCGCACCATCCGGCAACTGGCGCCGCACGTCCAACAAAGAGACCGAGCTGACGCCTTCGTTCCACGAAGCCCGCCTCCGAGGCGACGAGGCCATCGTCTATCGCACGGTCGCCGGCGGCGGCTATGGCGATCCGGCGGCACGCGACCCGGCCCGCGTCGCCGACGACGTGAACCGCCGCTGGCTCACGCCCGAACGCGCCCGCGAAACCTATCGCGTTGCGTTGCGCCACGCGGCCAACGGCATCGACTATGTGGTGGACGAGGCGGAGACCGAGCGCCTCCGCGGCGCACCATGACCGGCACCATCAAGCGGCTCTGGAACTACGCGGTCAAGGTGCCCGACCTCGGCGAGGCGGAGCGCTTCTACGTCGCGGCGATGGGCGCGGAACCACGGATCAGCGACACCGTGCTCGGTTGTCCCTACCGGCTCGTCCGGCTCGGCGACACGCGGATCATCCTGTTCACCCGAGCGCCCTACGAGCATTTGCTCGCCGAACCGCTGCCGCTCGGCTTCCTCCACGCGGTCTACGAAGTCGACGACCTCGACGCACAGGTGGCAGCGCTTCGCCGCGCGGGCGGGAGGTTTCTCATGGAGCCGCAGGAGATCGAGGCCGCCTTCGGGCGCCGGCGCATCGCTTTTTTCGAGGCGCCTGGTGGCGTGCGCACGGAGGTGATGCAGATCATCGAGGACAGCGGGCGGGCGTGACCAGCGTCGGCCGGCAGGGCGCGCTGCGTGACAGCGTGGGTGCTGCCGACGCAAGATTGCGCTTCCCATGAGCGTCTTTCTCGCAAAGCGCTTCGCGACCCTCGTCGCGACCCTGTTCGGTGCGACCATCCTCGTGTTCGCGGCGCTCGAAATCCTGCCCGGCGATCCCGCGCGGGTGGTGCTCGGCCTCGACGCACCCGAAAGCGCCGTCGAGGCGCTCCGCATCAAGCTCGGCCTAAACCGGCCGGCGCTGGAGCGCTACGGCGATTGGCTCTGGCACCTGCTGCAAGGCGAGTTCGGCACGAGCTACACCTATAGCGTTCCGGTCGCGGAGCTCTTGAGCGCGCGGATCGAGATCACCGTGCCGCTCGCGATTCTCGCGATGGCGCTCTCGGTGCTGATCGCGTTCGGCATCGGGCTCTACGCGGCCTCACACCACAACAAGCTGGGCGACGTCTCGGCGATGGGCATCAGCCAGCTCGGCATTTCGATCCCGAACTTCTGGCTTGCGCTGCTCTTGATCCTGCTCTTCGCCGTCGAGCTCCGGTGGTTCGACTCCGGCGGCTTTCCGGGTTGGGAGGCCGGCCCGCTCGGCGCGCTCAAGGCGCTCATCCTGCCGGCGATCGCGCTCGCCACCGTCCAGGGCGCGATTCTCGCACGCTTCACGCGATCGGCCGTGCTCGACACGATGCGTGAGGACTATGTGCGCACCGCGCGCGCCAAAGGGTTGAGCCGGGCACAAACGCTCTGGCGTCACGTGCTGCGCAACGCGATGATCCCCGTGATCACGATCATGGGCCTCCAATTCGCGAACCTGTTGGCGGGAACGATCGTGGTCGAGAACGTCTTTTCGCTGCCTGGAATCGGCCGGCTGATCCTGCAATCGATCTCGCAGCGCGACCTCACGGTGGTGCGCGATGTCGTCGTCCTGCTCGTCGCGATCGTGGTGCTCATCAATTTCCTGGTCGATCTGCTCTATGCGGTGATCGACCCGCGGCTCAAGGCGAGCGATGTCTGAGCGGCACGCTGCATGGCGCCGACGGCGCGACGGCCTGTGGCAGCGCTGCCTTCGCCATCGCTCGTTCGCGGTGGGCGGTGTGCTCTCCGGTGCGTTGATTCTTGCAGCAATCGTTTCGCTGTTCTGGACGCCCTTCGACCCGACCGCGATGGATGTCCGCGCGCGCTTCGCGCCGCCCTCGGGCGCGCATTTACTGGGCACCGACCAATTTGGCCGGGACATCCTCTCGATCATCATGGCGGGCGCGCGGAACTCGATCGCCGTCGGCGTCGTCGCCGTCTTGATCGGCCTCGTCTGCGGTGTCGCGCTCGGGCTTCTTGCAGCAGCCCGGCGCGGCTGGATCGAAGAGATCGTGATGCGGCTCAGCGACTTCATGTTCGCGTTCCCGGCAATCCTGCTCGCGATCCTCCTGGTCTCGACCTTCGGTCCCGGCGCGATCAACGCGATCGTCGCGATCGGAATCTTCGCGATTCCCGCCTTTGCGCGGCTCACGCGCGGCGCGGCCAACGCGATCTGGGCGCGCGAGTTCGTGCTCGCGGCGCGCGCGGCGGGCAAGGGCCGCTTTCGCATCACGATCGAGCACATCCTCCCCAACATCACCTCGGTCATCGTGGTTCAGGCGACGATTCAGTTCGCGCTCGCGATCCTGGCCGAGGCGGCGCTTAGCTATCTCGGCATCGGCTCTCAGCCGCCGACGCCCTCATGGGGCCGCATGCTGAGCGAGGCGCAAACCATGATCTTCATCAATCCGATGCTCGCGGTTTATCCGGGGATCGCGATCGCGCTCTCGGTGCTGGGGCTCAACCTGCTCGGGGACGGTCTTCGCGACCTCCTCGACCCACGTCTCACGCGCGCCCGATGAGCTTGCTGACCGTTGAGAACCTCGAGGTGGCCATCGAGACGGTCGATGGACCGGCGCGTGCGGTCAGCGATGTGTCGTTCAGCCTCAATGACGGCGAGACGATGGGGATCGTCGGCGAATCCGGGTGCGGCAAATCGATGACGGCGCTGGCGATCATGGGCCTTCTGCCGGAAAACGCGCGAGCACAGGGGGCGGTCGCGCTCGACGGCACCAATCTCCTCACCGAGCCCGAGCGGAGCCTCCGGCGCTATCGCGGCGGGCGCATCGCGATGACCTTCCAAGAGCCGATGACCTCGCTCAACCCGCTTCACCGGATCGGCCGCCAGATCGCCGAAAGCATCACGCTGCACCGCAGGTTGCGTCGCAGCCAAGCCCGCGACGAGGTCATCAACCTGCTCGACCGGGTCGGGATTCCCGAGCCCGAAAGGCGCGTCCGCAACTACCCGCACGAGCTTTCGGGGGGCCAACGCCAGCGGGTGATGATCGCGATGGCACTCGCCAACAATCCGGCGCTGCTGATCGCCGACGAGCCGACCACCGCGCTCGATGTCACGATCCAAAAGCAGGTCCTCGACCTGATTCGATCGCTGGTGGCCGAGCGTGGCATGGCGCTGATCCTTATCAGCCATGACCTCGGGGTGATCGCGAACACCGTCGAGCGGGTCGCCGTGATGTATGGCGGCCGCTTCGTCGAGACCGGTCCGACGGACGCGATCTTCCGCAAGCCGGCGCACCCCTATACGCGCGGCCTGCTCGGCGCCGTGCCACGCGTCGTGCGCGGCGGCGGCGCATCCCGCCGTCGCTTGGCCACGATTCCGGGCCGCGTGCCGGCGCTCGCCGACCTTCCGCCCGGGTGCCCGTTCTCCGATCGCTGCGCCTATGTCGAGGACGCTTGCCGCCGTTGGGTGCCGGCCCTTCAGGGCGTCTCGAGCGGCCACGCGGTCGCCTGCCCACGCCATCGAGAGGCGCGCGCTCGATGATGCGGGAGCGAACAGATACCGTCGTGGAGGCCATCGAACTCCACAAGACCTACGTTCTCCCGCGCGAGCGGCTGTTCCGGCCTGCGGAAACCATTCAGGCGGTGGCGGGTGTGAGCTTCAGCGTGGCGCGTGGTGAAGCGTTCGGCATCGTCGGCGAATCGGGGTGCGGCAAATCGACCCTCGCCCGTCTGATCATGGGCCTCGAAACGCCGGAAGGCGGCTCGGTCTCGATCCTCGGCCAGCAGATCGGCGCGCTTTCAGGCGATGATCTGAGGCGCCTCCGCCGGCATTTTCAGATGGTGTTTCAGGATCCTTTCGGCTCGCTCGATCCGCGCCATCGTGTCCGCCGCATCGTGGCCGAGCCGCTCGGCGTGCTGGCGGAGCGGCTCGGACCGGAGGAGCAGCGCGCGCGCGTCACCGAGGTGTTGGAAGCGGTCGGCCTCTCGCCCGGCGACCTCGACAAGTATCCGCACGAGTTCTCCGGTGGCCAGCGGCAGCGTATCGCCATCGCACGGGCCATCATCACGCGCCCTGCACTGATCGTCGCCGACGAACCCGTATCGGCGCTCGACCTGTCGGTTCAGGCGCAGGTGCTCAACTTGCTGCAGGATTTGCGCGCGCAATTCGGCCTGACCTTCGTGCTGATCAGCCATGACCTCGCGGTGGTCGAGTACATCTGCGACCGCGTCGCCGTGATGCAGGCCGGTGCGTTCATCGAATGCGGGCCGACCGCGCGCATTTTCGAGGCGCCTGCGCACCCCTATACACGCGCATTGCTCGACGCGATCCCAAGCCTCCCGACTTAGGCCATGTCACGCGCGCCCATGCGCACCACCTCGTCGAGCGGATAGATCGGGCGGCGCACGTGGTGGTAGCGGAGGCGCGCGTTGTCCGACGTCGTCACGCCGACACCATCGAGCCGGAGCGTGTGCTTCGCCAGGGACGCGAAGCCGGCACGGTAGTGGATCCGCGATTTGAGCAGGATGTAGCGGTGCGCGGCCGGATCGATGCCGAGCGAGGTGAAGACACCGAGGTCCCACGGCTCATGATGGCGTGAGACCACGACGATCTGCATGGTGTCGACGGCAAGCACGGCGCTCGGCCCCATCTCGACCTGCACGCCGGTGTACATGGGGCCTTCCACCGTCCAACGCCCGTCGCTCACTCGGGCGACGCGACCGGTCAGACGAAGCGGCCGCGCCGGCTCGCCGATCGACGGCATGGCCGTCTTGCCGCCGAGGTCGAGGGTGATGTCGGCGCCAAGACCCGCCTCGTGCATCGCATCCGCCGCCGCAGGGTCCCAGACGGCGGCCACGATCACGTCCTCCAGGCCTGCCTCGCGCACGGTGGCGATCACCGTCATGACATCCTGTGTGCCGCCGGAGCCGCAATTGTCGGCGTGATCGAGGAGGATGATCGGCCCGTCCTCCAGAGTCCGCGCCTCTGCGAGAGTCTCGTTCAGAGGACGGTGCCGATAGACGAACGACGCGCGCGCTTGCCAAACCCGCTCGACCAACGCGTCTCGAATCTCGCTTGCGAGGCTTTGGTCGCCATCCGTGACGACCACCACCGACGTGCCGGCATCGGGAATGTCCGCCAGCGCGAACCCGCCGAACACGGTCGCGGCGAGGACGCCGGGCGCGCGCTCGGCCTCGCGGCAATGGGCGATGATGGAACGCATCGGTTCGTCATCGGTCCCCTGGCAGAGGGTTTGCGACAGGAGCGGCACTTGGCCCCAGGCGACGGCGGGTCGGACGCGCCCGTCGAGCGAATCGAGCACGATGCGGCCGACCTGTGCGGCAACCTCGTAGAGATCGGTGTGCGGGTAGGTTTTGTAGCCGATGATCGCGGTCGCGTTGCCAACCATCTCGGCGGTCAGATTGCAATGCAGATCGCAGGTGACGGCGATGGGAAGGTCGGGCGCGATCTCACGGATGCGGGCGAGCAACATGCCCTCGCCGTCGAAGCCGTGCGTCGGCACCATCGCGCCGTGGAGATCGAGCAGCGCACAGTCGCAACCCTCAGCGATCGCGTCGGTGATCGCCCCGGCCATGCGCTCATAGGCCTCGGCGTCCACCTCGCCGGCGGGCATCGCCTCGGCCGCAACCGGCGTGACGATTTCCGCGTCGCGCTCACGGGCAAGCCTCATATAGGCGGCGACCGGCATGCGCGTGTCGGCATAGGCGGTTTGAACCGCCTCGCCCTCGAGACCACTCCAACTCTCGAACCGTGCCCAATCGGTGACGATGGGCGAGAACGTGTTGGTCTCGTGCTTCATCATCGCGATCACGATGCGCATGGGCAGGCCTCATGGCATCGACGGGCGGCCGCACGGGCCGCCGGCCCTCGGAGCACCGCCGCGACCGGCCTCAAGGCTCCCAGCGCATCGCGGCGACGTCGTTGATGAAGGCAGGCCAGCTCGCCCAGAGGCCGGTCAAGCCCTTCCGCGCGACGCCGAGCTTCGCGATCTCGAAGAGAAACCCGTTGGCGGCGTCCTCGCTCAGCTTGCGTTGAGCCGCTTGGAGATGTGCGGTTTGGCTTTCGACGTCGGTCGCGGCCGTGAACTGGGCGATGATGTCGCGAAACTCCTGGCTGTCATACTGGAAGTAGTAATCGGGGTTGGAGTAGATCGTCCCCATGTCCATCGGCTCGACATGCGCGACGATGGTCAGATCGAACTGCTTCTTGCCGAACACCGTGTCAAGCCATTGCGGCCACTCGACGTTCTCGATGTTGGCGGTGACCCCGACCTCCTTCAGCATCGCCGCGATGACCTCGCCGCCCCGCCGCGCGTAGGTCGGCGGCGGCAAATGCAGTGAAAGCTCGAGGCCCTCCGCATAGCCCGCCTCTGCGAGGAGCGCCCGCGCGCGGTCCGGATCGTATGGGTAGGCGGCCGTGAGATCGACGTAAGCCGGGTGATGGGGCGGGAAGTGGCTGCCGATCGGCGTGCCGTAGCCCGAGACCGCACCAAGGATCAGCGCCTCGCGGTCGATCGCGTGCTGAAGCGCCCGGCGCACACGGACGTCGCTGAGCGCGCCCCGCTTGTTGTTCATCGCCAGGATCGTTTCGCCCTCGGTCGTGCCCTGAAGCGCGGTGAACTGGTCGTTCGCCTCGAACTGCGCGAACAACTCCGGTGCGCTGAGGTTCGGCATATAGTCGAGGTCGCCGGCGAGAAGAGCGGCGACCTGCGCCGTTGCATCATTGATGAAGCGGAACTTGACCGAGCCGATGGCCACCGACGCGGCGTCGCGATAGGTCTCGGACTTTTGGAGATCCACCGAATCGCCTTTGGTCCAGCGCACGAACGCGTAAGGCCCGGTGCCGATCGGCGCCGTCGCCGCCTGCGCGTGGCTGCCCTCGTCGAGGATCACCGATTCAGGCTGCGCGAGGTAGAACGGGAGGAGCGCGTTCGGCCCCGGAAGGGTGATGACCACCGTGTGCGGATCGGGGGCATTGACCGACGTGAAGCTCTCGAACACGCTCTTGAGCTTGTTCGTGCTGTCCTCCGCGGCGTTGCGTGCGAACTGCGCCGCCACATCTGCGGAATCGAAGGTAGTGCCGTCGTGATAGGTCACGCCCTCGAGAAGATGGAAGGTGTAGACGGTGCCGTCCGCGGAGATATCCCACGATCGCGCAAGAAGCGGGTGAACGCCGCCGCCCTCGTCGAGACGCGTTAGGCCTTCGAGAATATTGTAGCCGGTCACCTGACTGATCGCGGCCGCGGCACCGGTCGTCGGATCGAGGCCCGGCGCGGGTTCGAGCCGCATGCCGATCGACACCGACTCCTGTGCCGCCACGGTGCCCGAAACGGACGCCGCAATCCCAAGTGCCGCAAACGCGGCCACCAAGTGCTTTCTCATCATCCACCTCCTTCTCTTTGACGCAACGCCGGGTGAAACAGACCCCCGGCGCGCTCAGGGCCCGACGGCGCGCATCACGTCCGTCGTTGCGCCTCGCGAATCAATTTACGCAGCCGGCTCGGCGGCAGCGGAAGCGAGTCGATCGTGATGCCGAAGGGCTTCAGGGCATCCTCGATCGCCGCGGCAATCGCCGGCGGACCGCCCATGCGGCCGCCCTCGCCGCCGCCTTTGACGCCGTATTCCGTGTAGGGCGAAGGCGTTTCGATATGACCGACCTCGATGTCCACCGGCGTTTCCAGAACGGTCGGGTGCTGGTAGTCGGTGAGCAGCGCATTTTGCAACTGACCCGCCTCGTCGTAATAGAATTGCTCGAAGAGCGCCGTGCCGATCGCGTTCACGGTGCCGCCTCGGATGTGGCCCTCGAGCGTCATCGGGTTGACCATCGTCCCGCAGTCATGCACCGCCGCGTATTTGAGGAACGAGACCTCCCCTGTCTCGATATCCACCTCGACCACCGGGATGTGGCAGCTGTGGCCCATGATCGGATAGAAGATCCCCATGTGGGATTCGTCTGCCGGCGGCAGCGTCGTCACGGGGTGGTCGTAGACGTAGGTGGCGTCGAGGCCGCTGGTCAGGTCGAGGTCGTCCGGCAGGCTCAGCCGGTAATAGTGCGCCATGTCGGCAAGCTCGGCGATGGTGAGCCGCTTCTCCGGCACGCCCTTGACCTCGACACCGCCGTCGCGGAGCTCGAGGTCGGCCACATCCACCTCGAGCGCATGCTCAGCGATGCGTAGCATCTTTTCGCGGATCTGGCTCGCCGCGCCCACCACGGCGCCCGCCATCATGACCGTGAAGCGGCTGCCCCCCGGCCCGGTCGAGTTCAGCCCTTTGTCCATGTCGGCATAGGTGATCTCGATATCCGACGGATCGATGGTGAGCTGCTCGGCGAGGAGCTGGGCCGTCACCGTCTCCGGACTGTTGCCCCAGAAGGGCGAGTGCAGCGTGATGAACGCCTTGCCCGTGGGGTCGATCTTGACCGACACGGCGTCCGGCGAGCTCGTCCACTCGACACCCTTGTCGAGGTTCCACATCCAGAACTCGGTGGAGCTGAATACGCTCCGCTCCTGGCACGTGGCGATGCCGATGCCGACATAGCGCCCCTGCTTGCGCATCTCGGCCTGTTTCTGGCGCCACTGATCGTACTCGGCGATCTTGAGCGTCTCCTCCAACACGGCCTGGTAGTTGCCGCTGTCGTACATGTTGCCGGTCGGGATCAGATAAGGGAATTGATCCGCCTCGATGAAGTTCTGCCGGCGGAGATCGATCGGATCGCGTCCCAGCTCGTCGGCGGCGGCATCGACCAAGCGTTCGATCACAAAATTGGCGACTTCGGAGCCGAACCCGCGGTAGGCGCCCTGCTGGCATTTGTTGGTGAACACGGCCGCAAGATCGACCTCGACACTGTTGATGCGGTAAGGACCGACACATTGCGAGAGCGCGTTGCCGTGCTGGCCGACGCCGAATTGCAGATAGGCGCCGTAGTCATCGATGATGCGCGTCTTCAGGCTCAGCAGCGTGCCGTCGCTCTTGCAGGCGAGCTCCGCGTAGTAGACGCGGTCAGACGCGTGATTGTCGCAGCTCGTCGCATTGTCGAGCCGATCCTCCACGAACTTGACGGGCCGCCCCGCTGCGCGCGCGAGCACGCCGGCGAGCACCGCCGGTTTGTGGACGAACATCTTGGCCCCGAAGCTGCCGCCCGCGAGCGTCGGCACGATGTTGAGCTTGTGCGCCGGCACGCCGAGGGTCTCGGCGATCATCCAACCGCAATAGTTGTACATCGAGGTGTTGGCATGGATCGTGAAGCGCCCGGTGCCCTCGTCGAACGCGGCAACCGCAACGTTGGTCTCGAGCGGCTGGCCGCCGGAGCGCGGCCAGCGGAAGCGCTTCTTGATCACGAGATCGGCGCGCGCGAAATCCTCCTCGACAGGCCCGAAGGTAAGCGTGCGTTCGAGCGCGACATTGCCGCCCTTCCGCTCCGGATGTAGCAGCGCATCGTCCGAAGAGGTCAATGCCTCCTCGGGGTCGACGACCACGGGAAGCGGCTCATATTCGACCTCGATCAGATCGCAGGCGTCCTCCGCGATGTAGCGGCTCTCCGCCACGACGGCTGCGACCGTCTCGCCGACATGTCGCACGCGCTCACGCGCGATGCAATATTGGTAGCAGGGAGGGCTCGCCCAGGTCGGAAGCGGGCCCGCATGGGCGGCCGCATCTTCCCCCGTCATCACGAGGACGACGCCGGGCAGCGCCGCCGCCTTGCTCGTGTCGATCGAGACGATGCGTGCGTGGGCATGGGGGCTGCGCAGCACGGCAGCGTGCACCATGTCCGCGAGCGCAACATCGTCTGCGTAAATGCCCTTGCCGACCAGGAGCCGCGGGTCCTCGAGACGCTTCATGCTCTTGCCGAGCCAGGTGTATTGGGCGCGCGGTTTCTCGCGCTGCCGGCTGGGTGGGATGTAGGCGTCGAGGCTCATTGGGCCCCTCCCTGCCGCATCGTCTCGGCGGCCGCCATGACGGAATCGACGATCGTTTGATAGCCCGTACAGCGGCAGAGATTGCCGGAGATCGCCTCGCGGACCTCGTCAACCGTGGGTGATGGGTTGTCGTGCAGCAGCTCGAGCGCGGTGAGCAGCATGCCCGGCGTACAAAAGCCGCATTGCAGCCCGTGCTTTTCCCAGAATGCCTCCTGGAGCGGATGCATGTCGTCGATCTTGCCGAGCCCCTCGATGGTGGTGATCTCGGCGCCATCGGCCATCACCGCGAAGGTGAGGCACGAGCGCGCGGTCTTGCCGTCCATCATCACGGTGCAGCAGCCGCAGACGCCATGCTCGCACCCGACATGCGTGCCGGTGAGCCTCAGGTCCTCGCGGATGAAATCGCTGAGCAGGCGGCGCGGCTCGACGGTGCGCTCGTAGGCCCTGCCGTTGACGGTGACTGTGATCGTTTGCGGTTCCATGTGTCCCTCACCCGGCGCGCGCGGCGGCGCGCTCAAGGCATCGACGCGTCAATGTCGCGACCAGCTCGCGACGATAATCGGCGTCGGCGTGATAATCGGTGGATGGATCGACGTCGCCGCCGGCCTGCTCGGCAGCGGCGGCGATTGCAGCGGCGTCCGGCGCGCGGCCGGTCAGCGCACCTTCCGCGCTTCCGAGGCGCTGGGGACGCTCGCCCACCGCTGCCGCGGTGATCCGGGCGGCATCGACCGCACCGTTGCTCACGCGCAGGCAAACCGCGATCGCAGCCAGCGCGAAGTCACCCTGGCGGTTGCTCACCTCTTCGAACGCGGTGCCCTCGCCAGCGGCTTTCTTCGGGTAACGGATCTCGGTGAGCAGCTCGCCCTGACGCACGGCGGTCTCGTAGAGGCCAAGGAAAAATTCCTCGGCGGCGACCTCGCGTGCGCCATCTTGGCTGCGCAACACCATCGTCGCCCCGCTCGCGACCGCCACCGCCGGGTTCTCCGACGCGGGATCGCCCTGGCAGAGGTTGCCACCGATGGTGCCGCGGTTGCGCACCGTGTGATGCGCGATATTGGGATAGGCCTCGGCGAGCAGAGGGCAATGCTCCGCGACGAGCGGGGCGTGCATGACCTCGTTGTGCCGTGTCAGCGCGCCGATCGCGATCGCATCGCCATCGTCCTTGATATACGCAAGCTCGGACAGGCGGTTGATGTCGACGAGACATGCGGGCTTGAGGAGCCTGAGGTTCATCATCGCGATCAGGCTCTGCCCGCCGGCGAGCGGTCGGGCATCGGGTTCGGCGGCAAGCACGGCAAGCGCCTGATCAACGCTTCCGGCCCTCACATAGGCAAATGGTGCGGGTTTCACCCGTTCTCCTCCATCGGTTGGTTCAAGGCGTCCGCGACCGCACGCTTCACGACCACCGAGATCAAGTGCGCGCGATAGGCGGGATCGGCATGCAAATCCTCGTTGAGACCCTCCGCGGGCACGGATAGGTCCGCAAGCGCCGCCGGCGCAAACTCTGTCGCGAGCGCCACCTCCATCTCGGTCAATCGGAAGACGCAATCCCTGGCGCCGGTGACAGCGACGCGGACATTGCCGTTTTCGGCGGAAACCATCGCCGCGACGATCGCGAACCGAGACGCGAGGTTAGGAAATTTCGACCAACCCGCGCGCGCGCCGACGGGAAAGCTGATGGCGCTGACGAGTTCGCCCGGCGCGAGGGCCGTCTCATAGAGGCCGACGAAGAAATCGTCGGCGGCGATGTCGCGCGCAGTGGTGTGAACCGTCGCGCCGAGGCCGAGCAAACCGGCCGGATAATCCGCCGCCGGATCGTTGAAGCAGATCGAGCCGCCGATCGTGCCGCGGTTGCGCACCTGAACATCGCCGATGCCGTCGGCAAGGCGCGCGAGCGCCGGAATGGCGCGTCGCACCTCCGGCGAGGCCGCGACCTCGGCGTGCCGCGTCATCGCCCCGATGCGCAGCCTGCCGCCGTCGCGGGTGATCCCCGCGAGCGCCGAAATGCCGTTCAGGTCGATCAGATCGGTCACGGCCCCGAGACGGAGCTTGAGCACGGGAATCAGGCTCATGCCGCCCGCGAGCGGCCGGCCCTCCGCCGCGCCTTTTGCCAATTCCGCTGCCTCGTCGAGGCTCGTCGGCCGGTGATAGGTGAACGAATGCATGGGCGCGCCTCGACCGGTCAGCGGTGCATCGCGCGCGCGCCCGCGGCGACGGCGCGGACGATATTGTGATAGCCGGTGCAGCGGCAGAGGTTGCCCTCCAGCTCGCGCCGGATGGTCTCCTCCGTCGGCGCGCGGTGGCGCGTGCCGATGTCGACCGCCATCATCACCATGCCCGGCGTGCAAAAGCCGCACTGCAGGCCGTGATGCGCGCGGAAGGCTTCCTGCATTGGATGCAGGCCGTCGGCGCTCGCGAGACCCTCGATCGTCGTGACCTCGGCACCCTCGAGCTGAACCGCGAAGATGGTGCACGACTTGATGGCCTTGCCGTCGACCAGCACCGTGCACGCGCCGCATTGGCTGGTGTCGCAGCCAACATGCGTGCCGGTGAGCTTCAGCGCCTCGCGCAGGAAGTGCACGAGAAGCGTCCGCGGATCGACCGTCGCGCGCGCTGGCTTGCCGTTGACCGTCATCGAGACCGTGACGTCGCTCATCGCACCCGCTTTCTACGCGCCGGCGCCGTCGCGCCGGGCGGCCTGGATCGCATGCCAAATCTTGCGCGGCGTCATGGGCTGATCGACCTGCCGCACGCCGAGATCCCAAAGCGCGTCGATGACACCGTTCGAGACGCATGCCGGCGCGCCGATGGTGCCACTCTCGCCCGCGCCTTTGACGCCGAGCGGATTGCTCGGCGAGAGGGTCGTATGGCTGTCGAGCCCGAACATCGGCACATCGACCGAATGCGGGATCGCATAGTCCATGAAGGTGCCGGCGAGATATTGCCCGCTCTCCGGATCGTAGGTGCATTCCTCCATGAGCGCCTGGCCAATGCCCTGAACCAGACCGCCATGGACCTGCCCCTCGAGCACCAGCGGGTTGATGATCTGGCCGACGTCGTCGACCGCCCAATAGTCGCGAAGCGTGACGGCGCAGGTCTCCGGATCGATCAGCACGACGCAGAGGTGGATCGATGACGGATAGGTGCAGTCCTTCGGGTCGTAGAAGGAGGTCTCCTCGAGACCGATCTCGAGTCCCTCCGGGCGGTCGCCGGAATGGTAGGCCGCGTTGGCGACCGCCGCGAAAGAGAGCGTTCGATCGGTTCCCCGCACCGTGAACGTGCCGTTCTCAAGATCGAGGTCCTCGACCGCGCATTCGAGCATGTGCGCCGCGAGCGTCTTTGCCTTTGCCACCACCCTGTCGGCAGCGACCACCACCGCCATGCCCGCTGTCGAGAGCGAGCGCGAGCCCCATGTGCCGATCCCCATCGGCACGCGGTCGGTATCGCCCTCGACGAGGTCGATGGTCTCGATGTCGCAGCCGAGGCGATCGGCGGCAATCTGCGTCCAGGTGGTCGCATGCCCCTGGCCGTGCGAATGGCTGCCCGAGAACACCGTCACGTGGCCATCGGGATGGACGCGCACGCTCGCAACATCGTAGCAGCCGACCTTGGCGCCAAGGTCGTTCATCAGCTTGACCGGGCCCGCGCCCGCCATGTCGAAAAAGGCGGCGATCCCGATCCCCATGAGCGTGCCGTTTGCCCGGCGGTCCGCCTGCTCCGCCCGGAGCTTTTCGTAATCGGCGAGCGCCTTGATCTTCTCGAGCAGGAGCGGCGGATCGCCCGAATCGTACGAAATGCCGAGCGCCGTGGCGTAGGGCATTTTCTCCGGCGGGATGAGGTTGCGCGCGCGCAGCTCCAACGGGTCGATGCCGAGCTCGTGGGCGCCGTTTTCGATCAGCCGCTCCACTTGATAGACCGCCTCCGGGCGGCCGGCGCCGCGATACGCGTCGACCGGCGTCGCGTTCGTATAGACCCCGTGGACCGTCGTGTGGATCGCCGGAATGTCGTAGGCGAGCGACAGCATCGTGTAATGGTAGGCATTGGTGATGCTGGCGTTCCACTGGCTCTCGTAGGCGCCGAACGCGGCCAGTGTTTTGAACTGCACGCCGAGGATCTTGCCGTCCTTGTCGAAGCCCATGCGGCCAACCGTGTGGTGGTCGCGCGCGTGGGTGTCGCCGACAAGGCACTCCGAGCGGCTGCCGGTCCAGCGCACGGGACGGCCTGTCGCGATCGCGCCCCAGAGCGCGAGCGGCTCCTCCGGATAGTGATAGAGCTTCATCCCGAAGCCGCCGCCGACATCCGGCGCGACCACCCGCATCTTGTGCTCGGGAATGTTCATCGACTTGGTGAAATAGCCGCGCACGATGTGGGGTGCCTGATGCGTCGTGTAGACCGTGTAGCGGTCGCTCACCGCGTCGTAGTGCCCGAGATAGCTCCGCGGCTCCATGGACGCGGCGGTAACCCGGTTCGTGGGCACGACCACCTCGGTGACGTGGTCGGCGGCGGCGAGCGCCGCCTCGGTCTCATCCTTCAGGCCATGGTCGGTGACCAAGAGCTCGTTCGTGCCGAATTGCGGGTGCACGAGCGGCGTGTCGGGATCCAACGCCTTCGCCGTCAGCGTGTTCGCCGGCAGCGGCTCGTAGGCAACCTCGATCGCGTCGGCCGCGTCGGCCGCCTGGAAGCGATCCTCGGCAACGACCATGGCGACGATCTCGCCGACGCAGCGCACCATCCCATCGACACAAATGAACGGGCGGTACACCGTCCGCGCCGGCTGCCCACTGCGGTCAGCCACGGGCCACACCCCCTCTGCCTCGCCGTAGCCCGCCGCGAGCCAATCCTCGCCGGTGAGCACCGCTAAGACGCCGGGCATCGACCGCGCCGCGCTCGCATCGACGTGGATCACCTTGGCGTGGGCGTGGGGAGAGCGGGCAAACGCCGCGTGGGCGATGGGCTCGGCGAGCGCGATATCGTCGACATAGGTCCCGCGGCCGCGCAGAAAGCGCTCATCTTCGCGACGAACTATCGCCTGCCCAACATACATGGCGGTTGACCTCCCAGTGGCCGCGACGCTTCGGGGCGCCGTTCGTTGCAGGCCTTCGCGAGTGTACTCAGCTTGGCGCGATGATCACAAGACGGGCTTGTCAGAGCGTCGGGTTGTCGATTTCATGACCGAATAGCGTGAGCCCATAAGAGCGGAAATTCGGGTCCTTGTTCTGCGTGAAATGCTGGTTGGCGACGATCATGTCGGTGTAGAGCCCACTCATCACGCTGCGCTCGTAGACGCTGATCGCGCCTGACAGGTCCCACACCGTCTTCGCGCCATCCATCGCGGTGTTGCCGGCGACGGTTGCAAGGGCGCGGCAGCGGGCCCGCTCCTCGCTCGTCGGCGCGCGTCCTTCCTCAAGCGCGATCCTGGCGATCTCGTCGGCGGCGCTGAGCAGCAGGAAGTAGGCGCTATCGATCGCGCCAAAGGCCTCGGCGAAGCGGATCTGCTGCGATGCGAACCCGCTCACGGCCTTCTCGCTCATCACCGAGCCCATGCTGCGCACGGTGTCCCGATGATGTCGCGCCACCTCGCGCGCGATGCCGACGGCACCGCTCGTGATGCCGAGGCCGAAGATCGCGTAGCTCGGCAGAAGATAGAGCTTGTTGGCGCGCCAATGCCCGCCCGGCGACTCGCCGCCCCGCAGATCCTCCATCGTGCAGGCGAGCGGCTCCGGCACGAACACCTCTTGCAGATCGATGTCGTTGGTGCCGCTGCCGCGCAGCCCGATCGCGTGCCACGTATCGACGATGGTGAGCTGCTCGCGCTTGAAGAGGAAATGGCGGTGGCCGTCGTGACCCGGATTGTCTTTCTCGTAGGCCGCGACGATGCACCAGTCGCAGGTGTCGACGCCCGTGACCCAGGGCCAGCGGCCGGTCACCCGATAGCCACCATCGGCCCGCTCATAGTGTCCGAGGCTCGGCACCAGGATGCCGCTCACCAGCGCGTCCGGGTCTTCGCCCCACACCATCTCATGGGCCTCGGGCGGCCATTGCGAGACCATGTAGTTGTGCAGGATGTATTGGGCGACCGCCCACCCGGCCGAGCCGCAGGCCGAGCCGATCTCCGTCAGCCGCTCGACCATCGCTCTGAGGGGGCCGCCATGACCACCATATGATTCCGGCTGAAGTGTGCGCTGGACGCCCGACGCGCGCACCAACGCGCGGTTCTCCGGGAGCATTTGACGTCGCGCGGTGGTGTCTCCTCGGCTCGCGCGCAGAGCTTCGCAGAGCGGTCCAAGATCGGCGCGCGGTATCACGCGCCCCCGCTATGTCCGTCGTGCATCGGCGAGACGGCGCAGCCGCTCGCGCCGTCTAGCTGAGGTCGAAATTGTAGAAGCGCGCACAGTTGTTGAACGTGATGTCGCGGCGGACATCCGCATCGAGATGCCCGAAGACGCGATCGATCACGCCTCGCGTATTAGGATAGGTGCAGCGCGCGTGGGGAAAGTCGGAGCCCCACATGATGGTCGACGGATCGATGACGTCGAGCACCTTGTCGAGATAGGGATCGTCGATCAGACCGTGATAGATCTGCGACATGTAGGCCTCGACGGGCTTCTTGATGGCGGGAATGCTCATCGCCGGGCCGAACTCGTCCTGGATTTGCTTGGTGCGGAAGAGCCAATAGGGTAGCCACGACACCTCGAACTCGGAGAGCACGAGCTTGAGCTTCGGAAAGCGATCGAGAATGCCGCCGAAGATGAACTCGTTCGTGACCACGGGTCCGGCCTCAGCAAGCACGCCGAGCGTGCTCCGCGGCACGTTGATCCGGTCTCTCCCGTGCAGCGTGAAGAGGTCCACTTCGTTGCCGGTGATGATGTGGAGCGTCACCGGCTGATCGAGCTCCTCGGCGCGCGCCCAGAAGGGATCGTAGTGCTTGTCCTGAAAGGGTGGCCAATCGGGGCGGGCATCACAGTTGATGATGACGCTTCTGAGGCCCATCGCGGCGGTTCGCTCCAGCTCCCTGCACGCCCAATCGATATCGGCGAGGTGGATCATCGAAGTGCCGTAGAGACGCTTCGGCGCATGGCTGCAATATTCCGCGAGCCAATCGTTGAACACCTCGCAGCAATCCTCCACGAGACGGTCGTTCGGCGCGCGCAGCGTGTAGAGCATCCAGGTCGAATTGATGATCTCGCCGTAGATACCGTCCTCATCCATGCAGGTCAGCCGAACCGCGGGGTCGGTGCCGGATGCGACGAGCTTCTTCTGCAGCTCCTCGTCACCTTCGACGATCTCATCGATGCGAACGTACTCGTAGCCGGTGAAGAAGTGCTCGGCCTCGACGCCCGCATACTCGCTGACCACCCGCGGCACCTCGTCGCCATAGCGCTGGCCGAGCGGCTTCGTGAAGAGATCGGCCGGCTCGATGACGTGGGAATCGCCGGAAATAACCGGAGCGCCGTTCGCAGACATCTGGGCTCGCCTAGTCCCTGAGCATGAGGAGGAGTTTTTGCCGGTAGTTATCGGCGATCACCGCAAGGACGAGCAGGATGCCGATCACGACCATCTGGAGGTAGGAGTTGACCCGTAGCAGGTTCATGCCGTTCTGCACGAGGATGATGAAGATCGCACCGAGCACCACGTTGGGCAGGCGTCCCGTGCCCCCAAAGAGGCTGACGCCGCCGATCACGCATGCTGCAATCGAGAGCAGCGGATACTCCTTGCCGATGTTTCCCTCGCCGCTTTCGAGCCGCGCGGTCAGCATGATGGCGCCGATCGTGGTGATCAGCGCGCACATGACATAAGCCATGAAAAGATAGAACCGGGTGCTGATGCCCGAAAGCTGGGAGGCCTTGAGATTGCCGCCGAGCGCGTAGAGATAGCGCCCCATCCGCGTCCAGTTGATGAACACGTACATCAGGATGATGAAGCCGATCGTGATCCAGACCGGTACCGGCAAGATCAGCTTGCCCGGCCAAACCCCGTACCCCAGGAAATTCGCGAACTGATCCGGCATGCCGTAGATCGGCGTGCCGCCCGTGATCATGAGCGCGATGCCGAACACGATGGACGACATCGCGAGCGTCATCATGAACGGCGGCACGCGGAAGACGGCGACACCGATGCCGTTCAGAGCGCCGATCCCGACACCGGCGCCGAGCCCCGCGAGGCAGCCGACGATGATCGCGATCGTGGGCGCGCTTTCGCCATCCCACATACCGGTCATCGCCATCGACGTGATCACCGAGACCATGGCGAACATGACGCCGACAGAAAGATCGAGGCCGGCGGTGAGCAGCACGATCATTTGCCCCATCGACACCATCACGAGGTAGGTCGCCTGGCGCGCGACTTGGATCAGGTTTCGCTCGGAGAAAAAGTTGTCGGTGGTGACGGCGAAGATGATGATCGCGATGGCCAGAAACCACGGCAGCACACCCGCCCGGACGAAGACAAGCGTCGCCAGATGCTCCAGTCTCTCCAAAGGTGTCGGGCTTTGCCTCGTGATGTCGGCCATTATGTCCCCCCGGTCACGCGGCTTCTCGCTCGAAGAAATGGCTCAATACCGCCTCTTCCGAAATCTCCGATTGATCGAGCTCCGCGCGTAGCTCGCCGCGATACATGACATAGGCGCGATGTGTCAGGTGCAGGATCTCCGGCAAATCCGATGAGATCAGCAGAACGCCGGCGCCGGCCTCGCAAAGCTCGCGGATGAACTCGTAGATGGCGACCCGCGCGCCGACGTCGACGCCGACGGTCGGCTCGTCGAAAACGAAAAGCTTCACGTCACGCACCAACGACTTGCCGACGAGCACCTTCTGCTGATTGCCGCCCGAGAAATGCTCGAGGTCGCGCTCGATATTGAGCGGCGACAGGTCGAGCTGTTGGGCGATGTCCTTGACCACGGACCTCTCGTTGACACGGCGCAGGAAGAGCCGATTGGAGAACTTTGACAGTCCGAGCGATGGCAACGCGACGTTCTCGCGCACGTTCTGCATCATTACCAGACCCTCTTTGCGACGGTCCGATGGCAGGTAGTAGAAGCCGCGGTCGAGCATGCGGCGGGGCCCGAGCCTGTTGACGCGGTTCGATCGGTCGTAGACCACCTCGCCGTCGAAGGAGATCGAGCCCGCCATGATGCGCTCGAGCCCGAAGCAGGCACGCCCGATCTCCGACTTCCCCGAGCCGACGAGTCCCGCCAGGCCGACCACCTCCCCGCGGCGGACGTTGATGGAAACGTCGTTCACGGCGTGCTTCGCAGTGACGAGGCCCTCCACCTCGAGCAGCACATCGGTTGGATTGCGCTTGATCTCGGGGAACACGTGCTCGATCACGCGCCCGGTCATGAGTTCGACAAGCTTTTGGTCCGTCGCCTCCGCCACGGGGATCGTGTCGATAAATTTGCCGTCGCGGAGCACCGTTATGCGATCGCCGATGTGCTTGATCTCGTTCATCCGATGCGTGATGTAGATGATCCCGATGCCCTCGCTCTTGATCTGCTCGATCAAGGAAAACAGCCGTTCGGTTTCACGCTCGGTGAGCGATGCGGTCGGCTCGTCGAAGATCATGATCACCGGCTTGGTCCGGAACGCCTTCGCGATCTCGACCATTTGCTGCTCGGCCCGAGAAAGATACATGACCGGGTCGCGCGGCCTCAGGGGGAAGCCGAGGCGGTCAAGCGTCTCGCGCGCCTGCTTGGCGAGCCCTGCCTTGTTGAGCAGGGGACCGTGCATCATCTCATCGCCGAGGAAGAGGTTCTCCTCAACCGTGAGGTGGGGCACCAACGAAAATTCCTGAAACACGGCGCTGACGCCCAATTGCCGGGCGTGATGCACCGAATGAATGACCGTGGGCTGGCCACGGAGGTGGATCGTGCCACCGCTCGGGCGATGAACGCCGGCCACGACCTGGATCAAGGTCGATTTGCCCGCCCCGTTCTCGCCAAACAGCACATGCACCTCGCCCGCCTTGACGTCAAAGTCGACCTTGTCGAGGGCGAGCGTGCCGGGAAATTGCTTCGAGAGAGACTCTAGCTTTAGGAGAGTGTCCCCGGAGCTGACGTGCTCCGGGGACTGACCAGTCTCAATGGCTGATGGTTCTGCCACTGTTGCGGGCCTCCATCAGTCGCGTAGGTGATTGATTTCGATGCGATCTAGTCGGTGCTGAACACGGGCGTCCAGCCCTTGGGCGCCAACGTCGTCGACGTATCGAAATCCTTGATGTTCTCAGGCGTGACCATGGCCGCCACCGGCTGCACATGCTCCATCGTCCGACCCGTGTTGTTGTATTCGGGCCGCCCGCCGGTCGCCGAGGGCTTGCCCTCGAGGATCCGGACCGCCTGGTCGATCGCGATCCGCGCCTGGATGATCATTTGGTCGGTCGGCGCCATGGCGACGCTGCCACGACCGACGAACTGATGCATGCCCGGCGTGTAGTAGTACGAAACCAGACTAACCTGGTCCCGGATGCCCATGTCGCGGACCGCAGCCATGCCGCCCTCGACCGCCGGCGCCACGCCGACGATGTAGTCGAGATCGGTCTCGCCGCCCGAGGTCTGCGCCTGGATCACGTCCTCGACGAGCTTGAGCTGGACCTCTTTACTGGTCTGGCCCCACTTGGTCGAGATGATCTCAGCGTCCGAGCCCTTCACGGCATCATGGCAGCCGTCGTTGCCGGCCACCGACCAGCTCGCCCCCGGAGGTCCCGGGAACCACGCGAGCTTGACCTTGCCGCTGCCGGCTGGATGTTGGTCGGCGATCCACTTACAAGCGATCCGGCCCATGCTGTAGTAGCTCTCGAGCGACTTGGCATCGACCTCGGTGTTGATACCGTTGATCAGATCGATGACCGGAATGCCCTTGGACCGCAGGTCGTCGACCTGCTTGACGCTGCCTTCCGCGGAAATGGCCGAAAGCACGAGAGCCTCGGCGCCGTTGGCGATGCAATCCTCGACCTGCGCGAGCTGGCGCTCCAGCTTGTCGTAGCCACCGGCTTCAACCAGGCTGATCTTTTGGCCGAGACGCTTGCCCTCCTCGATGATGCCGTAGGCGGCACCGACCCAATATGAGTCGACGAGATGGGGGAATGAGACGCAAATGTGATGCTTCGCGTCCACCTCATCGGGCATCAGCGGAACATAGTCCACGATTTCGAGATTCTGGTTGGCCGGATCGGTCCAGCAATTCGGATCGCCATCCGTGCATGCAGGACTGTAGATCTCGACTTGAGCCGGCCACCATACGCCGTCGTCAGCGGCTTTCGCGTCAGACGCGCTCAAGCCCACGCTCGTCATGCCTGCCGCGAACGCCAGACACACTGTCGATTTGAACAGGTTCATCAATACCTCCCTAGGCACTCTGTTCCGTCCACACCTGCCGTATTGTGACCACTCTTTGTCGGCACGCGCGGCTATCGGACCTCTCCACCGGGTCTGAAGCTCCGCATCATAGCATCCGCCACGGTCGAAGAAAGGTCGACAGATGGACGGATGAAATCCGATCCATCACAAGATTGTCAACGGTGTTCACGCCCCGATCACCGCGCATGACAAAGGAAAATGGCTTGAATCCGCAGAAAACCGGGCATTCGCGACGCCCAAATTCCCGTCGGTCGGCGCGGGGGACCTGGTCTCAACCGGTATTCGGGTGGGCGGTTCGGCGCGTCACAAGAAATAACCCGAGCAACAACAGTGCAAGCGCTCCCCAAATCCATGCGCTATGGCTCTCGCCATGGATCCAGATCGCCCAGCCGATCCCCGAGAGGGTGGCGATGTAGTTTTGCGTGGCGAAGAACACCGGGCCCGCGCGGCGAACGATCTCGAACAGCAGGAAGTAAAAGAGCGCATTGATGGCGGCCGCGCCGATGACCGCCCAATCCGTCTCGGTCATCGGGCCTGAGAAAAACCACCACTGGTCCGTGCCCGCCATCACCGGGAAGATGATGGCGCTGGACAGGAACAGATGGCCGGTCGCCATCGCCAAGGACGCGCCGCCGGGCGGCGGAAAGAGCGCCGCCGCGATCGTGCCCGCCGCATAGCAAACCGGCACGAGCAGGCTGAGCAGCACCCATCCGGTCATCTCGGGATCGGGCAGGCCGGTGTCGGGAATCACCACCAGCAGCACGCCCGCGAGCCCGGCGCCAATCCCCGCGACGCGGACCCAGCGAAAACTATCTCGCCTGAGCGTCAACGCGAAGAGGTAGGTAAGCGTTGGGCTTAGTGTGCCGCCGAGGCTCACCACACCCGCTGGCAATTTCGGCGCCAGCAACGCCAGCAAGATGTACGGGAACGCCAACGTGAAGCCGCCGACGATGAAATAGGCCCGCAGGTGTGGCCAAGTAAGCTGCGGCAGCTTGCGCGCGGCCGCGCCGATCACGAGCAAACCGAGAGCGCCGAGGAACGCCTGCCAGAACACGTAGGAGAGGAAGGGGACGCCGCCCGTGATGGCGATCCGGTTGAGAGAGAAGATCAGCCCAAACGTGCCGCCTGCGAGAAAGAGCAGACAGAGCGAGACCAAGGTGCCCCGATCGAACCGCCCGGGGCAGCCCACCGGCGCCCCGCCCCCCTGCCGCCCATATCGTCTCACGGCTATTCTCATGGCCCCGATTCGTCGCTCGCCAATCCCCCGGGGCGAGTGTAGCCAATCGCCGCGGCGCCACACGAGGATTGACGCAGATCGCAGCCTGCGCATAGCTCGGTGGAACGGACCCTCGGGGAGGATGCGGCAAATGGCGAAACGGACGTTGCGATCGCGCAGCTGGTTCGGCGGACACGACAAGGATGGCTTTCTCCACCGCTCTTGGATGAAGAACCAGGGATTGCCGTCGGACTTGTTCGATGGACGGCCCGTGATCGGCATCTGCAACACGTTCTCGGAACTCACGCCCTGCAACGCCCACTTCCGCCCGCTCGCCGAAAAGGTAAAGCGCGGCGTCTATGAGGCCGGCGGCTTCCCCGTTGAGTTTCCGGTGATGTCACTCGGCGAGTCCAACCTGCGACCAACCGCCATGCTGTTCCGCAATCTCGCGAGCATGGACGTGGAGGAGTCGATCCGCGCCAACCCGGTCGACGGGGTCGTGCTCATGACGGGCTGCGACAAGACGACGCCGGCGCTCCTCATGGGCGCCGCGAGCTGCGACCTCCCCACCATCGTCCTCTCCGGCGGCCCGATGCTGACCGGCCGCTTCCGCGGACGGGCGATCGGCTCCGGCACCGACGTGTTCCGCTTCTCCGAGGAACTCCGCGCCGGTGAAATGCCGCTCGACGACTTCCTTGAAGCCGAGGGCGGCATGTCGCGCAGCGCCGGACATTGCATGTCGATGGGCACGGCCTCGACCATGGCCAGCATGGCCGAAGCGCTCGGTATGGCACTGCCCCACAATGCCGCCATCCCCGCGGTCGATTCACGCCGGAACGCGCTCGCCCAGGCGGTCGGCCGTCGCATCGTCGCCATGGTGGAAGAAGACCTACGGATCTCGAAGATCCTCACGCGCGCGGCGTTCGAGAACGCGATCATGATCAATGGCGCGATCGGCGGCTCGACCAACGCGGTCATCCACTTGCTCGCGATCGCCGGGCGCATCGGCGTGCCGCTCGCCCTCGACGACTGGGACACGCTCGGCCGCGACGTGCCGACCATCGTCGACTTGATGCCCTCGGGCCGATTTCTGATGGAGGATTTCTATTATGCCGGCGGCCTTCCCGCCGTGATCCGTCGGATCGGCGCGCGCATCAACAAAGAAGCCCGCACGGTTAATGGCCAGACCATCTGGGAGAACTGCGCCGACGCCCCCTGCTACAACGACGACGTGATCCGCCCACTCGACCGCCCGCTCACCGAACATGGAGGGATCGCGGTGCTGCGCGGCAACCTCGCGCCCGACGGCGCCGTGCTGAAGCCATCGGCCGCCACGTCGTCGCTCATGCGCCATCGCGGACGCGCCGTCGTGTTCGAGACCATCGAGGACTACAAGGCGCGCATCAACCGCGATGACCTCGATGTCGACGAGACCTGCGTCATGGTCCTGAAGAATTGCGGGCCGCGCGGTTATCCCGGCATGGCCGAGGTCGGCAATATGGGCCTGCCGCCGAAAGTGCTGGCCAAAGGCGTGCGCGACATGGTGCGCATTTCAGACGCGCGCATGAGCGGCACCGCCTACGGCACGGTGGTTCTCCACATCGCGCCAGAAGCGGCCGCAGGCGGGCCGCTGGCGCTGGTCGAGGACGGCGACATGATCGCGCTCGATGTCGCGGCGCGCGGCCTGCAGCTGGAGGTCTCGGAGGCAGAGTTCGCCCGACGCCGCGCGGCATGGCAACCACCCGCTCCCCCGATGCTAAGCGGCTATCAACGCCTTTACGTCGATCACGTTCTTCAGGCCGATCGCGGCGTTGACCTCGATTTCCTCGTGGGCCAACGTGGCGCGGCGGTGCCGCGCGAAGCGCATTGATGAGGCCGGCTAGCTAGCGAATTTCACGTTCACTCAATACTCACGCAAAATCCTCTATCTCACTGAAATTTCCGCAAATACGCCCGTCTCAGGTGAGGGATTTGCTCTAGCGCTGGGCGCGTTCGTAGTCGGCGCGCGCGAGGGCAATCAGCTGTTCGAATTGCTCGAGGGTGGGCGCGCCGCGGATCACCCGCTCGCCGATCACGAAATTGGGCGTACCGCGGATATCGAGTCGTTCAGCCAGCCTGTGGTTGCGGGAAATCACCCGGATGAGCGCGGGGTCGTCCATGTCGGCGGCAAGGCGCTCCACGTCGAGCCCGACGGCATCTGCGACCGACAGGACGCCCGCGCGATCGAGCGATCCCGGGGCCCGCATCAACGCGTCGTGGAACGCGTGATAGCCGCCTTGCGCGCGGGCCGCGAGGGCGGCGCGCGCGGCAATCACCGATTCCTCACCGAGGATCGGAAATTCCTTGTAGATCAGCCGCACATCGGGATTCGCCGCGAGGATTTGATCGAGCACCGGCTTGGTGCGACGACAATGTCCGCAGCGATAGTCGAAAAATTCGACGACGGCGATCGGCCCATCCGGATTTCCCCCCACCGGCGCATCCGGATCGCGCAGCAGCTCGTCCGCGTGGCGCGCGACCGCCATAATGTCGAGTTCCGCCCGCTCGGCCTCGCGCTTTGCGTTCAACGCGCGCTGGGCCTCCAGAAGCACCTCGGGATGCTCGATTAGATAGTCGCGCACGATCTCGCGAATGGCCTCGACCGGCAGGTCCTCCGGACGGATCGTGCCACCACTCGACACGTGCTGGGCCTCTTCAGCGATCACGCCGCCCGATGCCTTGTGTCGCGGTTCGCAGGCAGCCGACGGGTTGTTCGGGTCGCACATCGCCGGTGCGTCGTGCGTCGCGTCGGCTTGCGCCGAGGGCGCGAGCAACGCGGCAGCGCCGCTCAGGAGCAGGGCAATCATCGGGGCCTTGAGGAAGGACGTCACGGCATCCATGGCGCGAGCATAGACGGTTCGATACAGGCTGTCGCGCTATGACATAGCGCCGCCCCCCGTTAACATCGCATGAACATCCATCGCCGCGATGCGACCGGCCGGTCGCCGCCAACAACTGGCATGTAGGGAGGTGTGAGATCTACGACGCCATCGTGGTCGGGGCACGCTGTGCGGGCGCGCCAACGGCGCTCAAGCTCGCGCAGCATGGGCACAAGGTGCTCCTCGTCGAGAAAGATCCCTGGCCCAGCAACATGCCGATGTCGACGCACCTCATTCACCCGCACGGCGTGGCCTATCTCAAACGCTGGGGCCTGCACGATGCGATCCTCGCGCGTGCGCCTGGGACGACGCGTTGGTGGGTCGACCTCCACGGTGTCGTGCTCGACGGCACTCCGCCGGCGGTCGAGGGGAACGAGATCTCCTATGCGCCGCGGCGCGCGCTGCTCGATGCGATGCTGGTCGACGCCGCCGTCGACGCAGGCGCGGAGTTTCGGCCCCAGTTCCGCGTGGTCGATCTGATGCATGACGACGACGGGGTGTGCGGCATCCGGGGGAAGCCGGCGTCCGGCCCCGTGGCCGAGGAGCGCGCTCGGATCGTGATCGGCGCCGATGGCCCGGCCTCGGTCGTCGCGCGCTGCGTCGGCGCGCCGGAAAGCCATCAGGAGCCGGTGGTCCAGAGCAACATATGGAGCTATTGGCGCGGCGTCCCGGTGGACCATGTGCGTCTCTATATCCGCGAGGAGGCCGGCGCGTTCGCCTTCCCCTCGAGCGACGATATGGTCTTGGTCGCGGCTAATCTGATGTACCCGGCTTTCGTCGAGGCGCGCCGCGACCGCGCAACCGCCTATTACGCAATGCTCGCCCGGGCCGCGCCGGAGCTGCGCGCGATGGTCGATGCGGCGGAGCAGGTCGATCGTTTCTACGCCGGGTGCACGCGTGCCTTCGTCCGCCCGGCATGGGGCCCAGGCTGGGCTCTGGTCGGCGATGCCGGCATGAAGAAAGATCCGGTCACCGCGCAGGGCATTTCGTCCGCGTTCGAGTATGCCGAGAAGCTCGCGGCCGCGATCCACTGCGGCCTCTCCGGCGCGGAGCCGATGGACGATGCGCTCACGGCCTACGAACGCGAGCGCGATACGCGCATGATGCCCTTTTACAGGTTCACGGCGCAGCTCTCGCGCTTCGCCAAGCCAACGCCCGCGCTGCGCGCGGAATATGAGCGCATTCAAGCCGATCCGCGCGCGACACGGGATCTCTTCGGCGCGGTCGCCCTCTCGGTCTCGCCGGACGTCGCGCTTCCGCCGCCCGCGTAGGCGGCCCGCGGCTCAGCCGAGCCGGTAGAGCGAACGCGCGTTGTCGTGGAAGAGGGCACGCTGCTCGGCGGCGGTGAAATCCGACACCAGGGATTTGAAGGCGTCATAGGTTTTCACGGCGTCGCCATGCAAGGCGCCGACCGGGAAATCGCTCGCGAACATGCAGCGCGACGCGCCGAAGGCATCGATCGTGTGCAGCACGAAGGGACGGACGCTCTCTTCGGTCCAATGATGATCGTAGGCGCCAAGGTCTGAGATTTTCACGGCCGCGTTTTCGGTGCCCGCGAGCGCGGTGATGCCCTCACGCCAGACCGCGAGACCCTCCTTGTCGCGGTCCGCCGGGCTCCCCGTGTGGTTCAGGATGATCTGGGTGTCGGGAAAGGCGTGGGCCAGATCGACCGCGTCGCGAAGCTGCGAGGGAAAGAGCAGCAGGTCGAAGCTGAGGTCGTATTTGCGCAGCAGCTTGTAGCCGCGCCGCCAGGCATCGTCGCGCATATAGTCCGGGCGGTCGACGAACGACCATGTCGGGTTTTCGTGCCAGCTCACGATCTGGCGAATGCCGCGCATACGCGGAAACGCGCATTGCGCCGCGAGCACGCGCTCGGCCTCGGCGCTCTCGAGCTGGGCATAGCCGACCACGCCGTGCGGGAAACCGCGCGCTTCGGCCGTCTCATGCAGCCAGCGGGTCTCGGCGGTCGGGTCGTCCTGATCGAAGCTCGCTTGAATGTGGACCGATTGAACCAGCTCGAGCGACGCCATGTCGGCAAGGTAGTCGTCGATCAGGTAGTCGCGGATCAGCGGCTCGGTGGTGCCGAAGACGGTGTCGCGCGGCGCGTCGAGCCAGCCATAGCGGCCCGAGCTGAGCTCCCAGAGGTGATGATGCGCATCGATGATCGGACCGTCATACATGGCGAGCCTCCCTCATGCCTCGGCGCGATCCCGGCATGCGCGCCTCGCCGAGTCAAGCATCCGCGGGTCGCCGCAGCAGAATGTGCACGATCTGGTAGCTCATGACCGGCTCGTCCTCTTGATCGAGCAGCCGATAGAGCATGCGCAGGTAGCCGCGATCTCCCTTCGAGCGCGAAGGGCGAGCGTCGATCACCTCGACCTCGGCGTGCACGGTATCGCCCGGCCGCACCGGCTTGAAGAAGCGGATCTCGTCCATGCCCGGCCCGCCGACGCAGGCGTCGTTGATCACGCGCTCCTGATAGAAGAGGCGAAAGGCGAGCGCGATGGTTTGGTAACCACTCGCAATCAGCCCGCCATAGGGGCTTTTGCGCGCCGCTTCGATGTCGGTGTGAATGGGTTGCGGGTCATAGACCGTCGCGAAATCGAGGATTTGCGCTTCGGTGAGCGTCACGCCTGCGGTGCGGAACCGATCGCCCACGGCGAAGTCCTCGAAATAGCGAATGTCGCGCAACCGCGTTTCTCCCTCTTGACGGGCAAGGGCCTTAGAATGGCGCACACGAAATCGGCAACCAACAGGCAACGTCATGAGCGCCACGAAGATGGTGACGACCGCAGCCGGCGAGATCGCCGTCCTCGAGACCCGCGGCGACGGGCCGACCGTCATGTTGATCCACGGCAACTCGGCGCACAAGGAAGCCTGGGCCAAGCAATATGACGGCCCGCTCGGCGCGCGCTACCGCATGGTGGCGCTTGACCTGCCGGGCCACGGCGCCTCCGACGATGCGGCCGATCCCGATGCGGTCTATTCGATGCCGGGCTACGCCAGCGTCGTGGTGGAGTGCCTGGCGGCGCTTCGTGTCGGTCGTTGCGCCGTCGTCGGCTGGTCGCTTGGCGGGCATGTCGGGATCGAGCTGATCGATCGGCTGCCCGAGATGGCGGGCCTTCTGATCACCGGCGCGCCGCCCGTCAGCAACGCCAGCGAGGCCGACGTCGTGGCCGGCTTTCATTTGAACGACACCACGGCTCTCTTCGGCACACAGGATCTCGACGACGCGCAGATCGAGACCCTGGTCAAGGCGGCGATGGGAACCGATGCGCCGCCCGCGGAATCGATCGCAGCGGCGCGCCGTACCGACGGCCGTGCCCGCTCGCTCATGTTCGGCTCGTTCCTCGCAGGCCGCGGCGCCGATCAAAAGGCGATCGTCGAGAGCGCCGCCCTACCCGTCGCCGTCATCAACGGCGCTGCCGACCCACTGATCAACAGAGCGTTCTACGAGACCGTGCGCTTCGCCAGCCTATGGGATGGCGCACCGCGCTTTCTGGAAGGCGTCGGCCATGCACCCTTCTGGACCGACCCAGACGCCTTCGACCCGTTGCTCGCGCGCTTTCTCGCCGAAACCTTGGAGCCAGGCTCACCCATCTAGCGGCGGCCGGTGCTGTGCCCAGGCTCGAGCCTTTTCGAACGCTGCAGACGCCTGCAGCACGGCAAGATCCGCAAAGCGCGGGCCGACGATCTGGAGGCCGACCGGCAAGCCCTCGTCCGTGAAGCCGCACGGCACCGAGGCGGCCGGATTGCCGGAGAAGTTGAAGGGATAGGAGAACTCCGCCCACATCACCCAGTCCCAAGGATGCGACGGCCAGCCCTCCGGCTGCAACCGATCCGCCGGAAACGCGGCGACCGACACCGCCGGCGTCAGCAGCAAGTCCCACTCGGTGAAGAAGCGGTGCACCTGCTCGACATAGGCGAGCTTGCGCGCGCGCATGGCAAGGTAGTCGCGCATCGAATGGCCCTCTCCCGCCCGAATGCACGCAACCAGGCCCGGGTCCATCTTGTCCTCCCACTCGGGCAGATGATCGCCGAGATGCTGGAGATGCGCCGACCAGAGAAAGCGCAGGATCTCCGGCCCGTCCGGCCCGAAGGGTGGCGTCACCTCGTCCACGGCACACCCGAGATCAGCGAATGCGGCGGCGGCATCGGCCACGAGGGCGGCGACTGCGGGATCGACACGGGCGTGGCCGAGATCGGGACTGAACGCGATCTTCCAGCCCGCGATCCCGCGATCCAGGTCGCCCACATAGTCGGCCGGCGGCCCTTCGAGCGAGGTGTGCTCATACGGATGCGCCCCCGCCATGACCGCGAGCATGAGCGCCGCATCGCCGACGGTTCGCGTCATCGGCCCGACATGCGAGATCTGGTCGTTGTTCTGCACCGGCCAATTGGGCACGCGGCCATAGGAGGGCTTGAGGCCGAAGATGCCCGAGAAGTGCGACGGCATGCGGATCGAGCCCGCGCCGTCCGAGCCCTGGTGCAGCGGCCCGTAGCCGGCCGCCGCCGCGGCGCCCGCGCCCGCCGAGGACGCGCCCGTCGAATAGCCGTGCTTCCACGGGTTGTGCGTGATGCCGGTGAGCGGGCTGTTGCTCACGCCCGACCAGCCATACTCCGACGTCGTGGTCTTGCCGAGCACGATGGCGCCGGCGGCTTTGAGCCGCTCGACAACCGGCGCTTCGACCGTCGGCACATGTCCCTTTTCGACATGCGAGCCGCGCTCGGTCGGCACGCCCGCGGTCATCGTGAGGTCCTTGATCGTCACCGGGAGGCCATGGAGCGGCCCCGGCGCGTCACCCCGTGCCACGGCGGCCTCGGCCGCGCGTGCGCCTCCCATCGCTGCATCGGCGGTCAGCGTCGCGAAGGCGTTGATGCGCGGCTCCAGCGCCTCGACGCGTTCGAGCACGGCCTCCATCAGCGCGACCGGCGACAGCGTCTTGTCGCGGATCAGGCCCGCGAGTGTCGTTGCGGGCGTGTAGCAGAGATCCGTCTTGTCCATCGCACCCTCTCCAGTGACCGGCCGCCCAGACTATTGCTAAGCTCGGCCCATGCAAGCCTCGCACGACCTCTCAGGCCAGGTCGCGCTCGTCACGGGCGCGGCGCGCGGCATCGGCCAAGGAATCGCGGCGGTCCTCGCCGCGCGTGGCGCCCGGGTCGCCACCGCCGACATCGACGGCTCCGTGCAAGCGCCGAACGATAGGGGCTGCGCGCTCCCGCTGGACGTGACCGATCCACGCTCGGCCGCGCACGCCATCGCCGCGACGGCGGAGACGCTCGGGCCGCTCGACCTCCTGGTCAACAACGCCGGCGTGCTTTCGGTCGCGCGCGTGGTGGAGATGGAGCCAGCGGAGTGGCGTCGCGTGCTCGAGGTCAACGCGACCGGCACGTTCATCGTCGCCCAGGCCGCGGCGCGTCACATGATCGCCGCGGGCCGCGGCGGCTCGATCGTCAACATCTCATCGATCGGCGGCAAGCGTGGCGGCCTGGGCGTTGCCCACTACTGCGCCTCCAAGTTCGCGGTGATCGGCTTCACCCAGGCGCTCGCCCTGGAGCTCGCGCCCCACGACATCACCGTGAACGCCGTCTGCCCCGGCGCTGTGGTGACGCCGATGCTCGAAGACTTCGCGGCCGGCCGCAACAGCTCGGTCGCCGACTGGGTCGCCAAGCAATGCCTCGATCGCCCCCAAACCCCAACCGAAATCGGCGAGACCATCGCCTTCCTGCACACCGCCCGCTCGATCACGGGTCAAGCGATCAACGTGGATGGGGGGACGGTGTTTAATTAGCGGGATCGCGCCACACCCCCGCGCCGTCAACCGCTTCCGCGCTTGATCTGGCGCCCGCGTTGTTAGACCTTACCGGCCGGCCTAAGGGCCCAATGAGCGGGAGCGGGTGGCAGGCATGAGCGATGTAGTCGGGATCGATGTGGGCGGCACCTTTACGGATTTCGTCCGATACAGCCCCGAGACGCGGGCGCTCGACGTGTGGAAGACGCTTTCGACGCCCGCCGACCCGATCGACGGAATTCTCGAGGGGCTCGGGCGTTCCGGCGATGTCGGCGAGATCGGCAACATCCGGCTCGGCACGACCATCGCGACCAACGCGATTCTCGAGCGCAAAGGCGCCATCGTCGCCTATGTCACGACAACCGGCTTTCGCGACGTGCCGTTCATCCAACGCGGCAAGCGCAAGAGCCACTACGACATCACCTGGGTGAAGGCGAAGCCGCTGGTCAAGCGGCGCGACTGCTACGAGGTGGACGAGCGTATCACCGCGCGCGGCGAGGTCTATCGTCCACTCGATGAGGACCAGATCCGCGCGCTCGCCCGCGACATCACGGCAAAGGGGCGCGCCAAGGCGATCGCGGTCAACTTCCTCTTTTCGTATGTGACGCCCGATCACGAGCGGCGCGCACAAGCGATCTTCGCGGAGGAGTGCCCCGATATTCCGGTGAGCATCTCCTACGAGGTGCTGCCCAAATGGAAGGAATTCGAGCGCGCCTCGACCACCATCACCGATGCCTACATCAAGCCGATCGTCGGCAATCACCTCAAGGCGATGCAGGCGCGCTTCGACGAGAACGGCATCTCGGGACATGTCGCCGCGATCAAGTCGAACGGCGGTGAGATGACGCTCGATGCCGCCGCCGAGCACCCCATTCAGATGACGCTCTCGGGCCCGACCGGCGGCGTGGTGGGCGCCAAAGCGATCGCGCGGAGCGTCGGCGTCGACCATCTAGTGACGCTCGACATGGGCGGCACCTCGACCGATGTGTCGACGGTGGTCGCGGGCAGCGAGAGCTTCACCACGAGCTTCGAGATCGAGTTCGGCGTGCCGATCCAAATCCCGATGATCGACATCCGCACCATGGGCGCGGGGGGCGGCTCGCTCGCCTGGATCGACAAGGGCGGCATGCTGCGCGTCGGGCCGGAGAGCGCGGGCGCCAATCCGGGGCCTGCCTGCTATGGGCTCGGCGGCACCAATGCGACGGCAACGGACGCCAATGTGGTGCTCGGCCGCATCAACCCCGAGAACTTCCTCGGCGGCGCGATGAGCCTCGACAAGGCGGCCGCCGAAGCCGCGGTCGGCCGCGTCGCGGCCGAGATCGGCGAGCCTCCGGAGAAGACCGCGCTCGCGATGGTGCAGATCGCCAACAACAACATGATCGGCGCTCTGCGCTCGGTGCTCACCGAGCGCGGGCTCGATCCACGCGATTTCACGCTGCTCGGCTTCGGCGGCGCGGGGCCTGTCCACGTGTCGGATCTGATGGCGAACGCCAACATCCCGAGCGGCATCGTCCCCAACCATCCGGGCCAGTTCTCGGCCTTCGGCTTCCTCATGACCGACGCGCGCGTCGACCTGGAGCGCACCGCGCAGATGACCTCGGCGGCGTTCGATGCGGGCCACGCCAACCGCGTGCTCTCCGACCTCGTGAACGAAGGGGTCGCCGCGCTCAAGGAGCAGGGCTACGAGAAGAACGTCGAGATCTACCGCACGCTCGAGATGCGCTATCTCGGCCAGAACCACGAGCTCGACGTGCCGATCGGCTTCGAGCGCTTCGACGAGGGCACGATCGCGGGTCTGTGGGAGGCCTTCCACGCGGCCCACAAGGCGCGCTTCGATTTCGACATTCCAGGCGAGAAGATCGAGATGACGTCGGTGAAGGTGACGGCGGTTTCGATGACCGACCGGCCCGCGCTCGCCGAGCTTGCCGCGGCAAGCGGCGACGCGGCGTCGATCGGCACGCGGCCGGTCCTGTTCGAAGATGGCTGGGCCGAGACGGCGGTCTACGATCGCGCGACGCTGCTTCAGGGCCACCGCATCGCCGGCCCCGCGCTGATCGAGGAGCCGGCCTCGGTCTCGGTCATCCGCCCGGAACACAATGCGCGGATCGACAAATACGGTAATATCCTCATCGGCCAGATCGCCGACGCTTGAACGCGGGAGAAAGACCAATGCGCTTTTCGGACAACGGCTACTACATCGAGCGCTATGTGAAGTGCGACAATTGCGGCGTGCTGATCTATGGCGACGGACAAACCGCTGATGTTAAAGGAAAATCTCAGCTGTTTTGCTCCGATTGGTGCCAGGAATGGTTCACGATGCGGGCCGACGGCGTCGAGAACCCGGTGCTGCCGCTGCCCAAGCAGGGCATCCACGAAACCGGATAGGCGGCGCCCGCTCAACCGCCAGGGACCGCAGTGACGGATAAGGAGACCACCCCATGGACATGGTGACGATGAACATCATCGAATCCGCCATGGTCGCGATTTGCCGTGAGATGGGCGTCAACGTGCAGAAGACGGCCTACTCGACGATTTTCAGCGAGGCGGAGGATTTCACCTGCGCGCTCGCCAACACCGACGGCGAGATGATCGCGGTCGCCGAGTTTTGCCCGGCGCAGATCGGCGGCGTGCCGCTCCTCGTCCGCTCCATGGTGCGCGAGATCTCACTCAAGGATATCCACGAGGGCGACGTGATCGTGCACAACGACCCCTATCGCGGCGGCCTCCACACGCCCGAGCACACGATGTTCAAGCCGATCTTCGTCGACGGCAAGCTCATGGCCTTCGCGGTCGCGATCGGCCATTTCGTCGAGACGGGCGGCATGGTGCCGGGCGGCTTTCCCGGCGAGGCCACCGAGATCTTCCACGAGGGGCTCCGCGTGCCGCCGGTCAAGATCAAGCGGCGCGGCGAAGACGTCACCGAGGTCTGGAAGCTCATGCTGGCGAACGTGCGCACGCCGCGCCAGAACTATGGCGACATCCGCGCGCTGATTTCCGCCGTCGACCTCGGCGAGCGCCGCCTCAAGGATCTGATCGCGAAATACGGCACCGATGTGTTCAACCAGACCATCGACGATCTGATGGTCTATTCGGAAGCGCGCATGCGTGCCGAGATCGCGGCTTTCCCCGATGGTCACTATTTCTTCGAGGACGTCATCGAGGATGATGGCATCGAGGACCGCGAGTTTTGGATTCGCTGCACCGTGCACGTGCAAGGCGACGAGGTGATCATCGACTACACCGGCTCCTCCCCGCAGGCGCAGGGGCCGATCAACGCGACGCTCGGCGTCGCATGGTCAGCCTCCTACAACGCGATGCTCCACCTCACCGACCAGACGATCCCGAAAAACTCGGGCTGCTTCCGGCCGATCCGGGTCATCGCGCCCGAGGGCACGGTGATGAACGTCAACTATCCGGGCTCGGAGGTCGGCGGCAACACCGAGACCCATCCGCTGATCGTCGCCGTGATCCTCGGCGCCATGGCCGAGGCCGCGCCCGATCGCGTCATGGCCTCCGAGGGCACGACCCATGGCTGCTTCGTGTTCGGCGGCTATGACGAGCGCAATGACGAGCCGATCGGCGCCTTCGACTTCTCCTATGTCGGCTATGGCGGGCGGAGTTTCGCAGACGGCAACGACGCCACCGATTCGATCAACGGCAATTGCGCCAACACACCGACCGAGGTGTTCGAAACACGCTTCCCGTGGATCGTCGAGGAATATGCGCTGCGCCAGGATTCGGGCGGTGCAGGCGAGCATCGCGGCGGCTTGAGCATCTCCAAGACCATGCTTTGCACCGGCCCCGTGATGATCAGCCAGATGAGCAACAAGCACAAAAAGGTCGCCTGGGGCCTCAAGGGCGGCGGCGAAGGCATTCCCGGCGCGACGCTCTACCAGAAGGAGGGCGGCAACCGCTGGAGCACCATCGCGGAGGCCTTCGACAAGATCAGCCCGAGCAAATATTCCAACGTGCCGATCCGCCCGGGCGAGCGCGTCTCGGTCAAAGCACCCGGCGGCGGGGGTTACGGTCCGGCGAAGGAGCGCGACCGCCGCGCGATCGTGGAGGATGTGCTCGAGGGCTATATCAGCGCCGAGGCCGCGGCGCGCGACTATGGCTACGATCCGTCGTGGATCGAGCGCTATGGCGACCTGGAAGAGCCGCTGCCCGACGCCGCGGAATAGCCACGCGCGTCGCGCCTCAACTAGGCGGGAGGCCGGCGGTGAGGCCGCCGTCGATCACCAGCGCGATGCCGGTGATCCACGTGGCCTCCTCCGACGCGAGATAGACGAAGCCGTCGGCGACATCGCGCGGCGTGCCGATGCGCCCAAGCGGTGTCCGCGCCATCGCCTGCGCATGCGCGCGTTCCGCATCGGGCCTGTCCGCGAGAAAGCCGCGATACATTGGCGTGTCGACATAGCCCGGACAAATGCAATTCACGCGGATCCCGTCCGCGGCGCCGTCGAGCGCCATGCACTTGGTCAGCGTGATCAGCCCGGCCTTGGACGCGACGTAGGCGGCATCTTGCGGGACGGCGATCACGCCCGCGATCGAGGCCGTGCTCAGGATCACGCCGCCGCCCGCCGCCGCGAGATGCGGCCATGCCGCCTTCGAGACGCGGAACACGCTCGTGAGGTTGGTGTCGATCTCCCGATCCCACGCCTCGCTGCTCAACTCGGCGACGCCGCCGAGGATCGTCACGCCCGCATTGTTGACGACGATGTCGAATCCATCCAAGGCCGCACGCGCCTGCTCGACCATGCCGGTCACCGCAGCCTCATCGGTCACGTCCGCCTGGAATGCAAAGGCTGTGCCGCCGGCCTCCCCAATCCCGCTGACGAGATGCTCGAGGCCTGCGCCATCCCGATCGACGCACGCCACCGCCGCGCCTTCCTCGGCAAAGCGGAGGGCGGTCGCGCAGCCGATCCCGGATGCGGCCCCCGTGATGATCGCTCTCTTGCCCGCAAGGCGCATCGCAAGCCCTCTCTCAGCACGCAAGATACCAAAGCCGGCGCCGACATTGGCGGGTTGCAGCGATGTTGTGCTATTTCGGGTCGGCCCGAACTAGCACGGTGCGTGAAGTGCCATGGCAGAGCCAGTGATCGCGGCGACGGAGCCGTGCCTCGTCGCGCTTGTGAAGGACAAGCGCTATGCCTGGTGCCGCTGCGGCCGCAGTGCGCGCCAGCCCTATTGCGACCGGTCGCATGCCGGCAGCGGCCTCACACCACTCGTGTTTCGCGCGCGCCGGACGGGCAAGTCACTGCTCTGCACGTGCAAACGAACCGCTAAGCCGCCCTACTGCGATGGCAGCCACGAGGCGCTTTAGCGGCATCCGACGCCTGAGCGCAGGGAGGAAGTGATGGCGACCGTTTTGATCACCGGCGCGGATCGCGGCATCGGCGAGGCGCTCACGCACGCCTATCACGCGCGCGGTGATCGTGTGATTGCGGCCTGCCTCGAGGGTTCTGACGCGCTCCACCGTGAGGGACTCCGCGTGGAGCCGGGGATCGATGTCACCCAGGACGAGCCATTGCAGCGCCTCGCCGCGCGGCTGGGCGACGATGGGATCGCCATCGATATCCTGATCAACAACGCCGGTATCACCGGGCAGGATCAACTCGGTGCGCTCGACTATGACGATATTCGCCGCCAGCTCGAGGTAAACGCGCTCGGACCGTTGCGCGTCACAGAGGCGCTACTCGACCGTCTCGCGTCGGGCGCAACGGTCGCCTTCATCGCGAGCCGCATCGGCTCGCTCGGCGATAATCACTCGGGCGGCCTCTACGGCTACCGCATCTCCAAATGCGCAGCCAACATGGTGGCGGTCAATCTCGGCCATGACCTCCGGCGCCGCGGGATCGGCGCTATCGTGCTGCACCCGGGCATGGTGGCGACCGCGATGACCTTCGATGATGAGCGCGCAGAGGCGATCCCGCCGGCGCTTGCGGCCAAGCGGCTGATCGCGCTGGTCGATCAAGTCACGCCGGAAACGCCGATCGAATTCTGGCACGCCGAGGGCACGCGCCTGCCCTGGTGATGGCCTAAGAGGCCAGCCCGAGACCGCGGTGGAATGTGGCAAGCGCGGCCCGCGCCGCCTCGGCTGCATCGTCGGCTTCCGGAAACGCGCCGCAATAGGTGTCGATCGCCTCGGTCGCGAGCGGCGTCCATTTCGCGAGCCAGTCGGTGAGCGGCTTGCGGTTGGCCTCGTTCTCGAGCGCGAAGGCGACAAGCGCGCCGCTCCAGCGCCTGGAGCGTTCGCTGTCACGCATCTGATTGTCGGCGAGCAACGCCAGCAGCGAATCGTCGAAGCGCCGCGCGGTGCGCCCGAGCTGGCGCATCGCCTCGTCGGCCGCGGGCTTCGCGACGAGATTGAGCGCGACGAAGTGCTCGCCCCAATCGTAGGTGGCGAGAGCCTTCTCCACGAGCGCCCGAAAGCCCTGATGCGCCGGCGCCTCTTCCCAGGTCTTGCGCTCGGTCTGGCCGAAGCCGCGATCGGGATGCGCGATTTGCAGCTCGCGCGTGCGATAGGCGATGCGCGAGAGCCAGCGCAACTCGTCACCCTCCTGGAAGCCGGCGCAGGCGGTGACCGTGCTCGCCGGTGCAATCTGGACGAGGTAGGCGGCACCCATCTGCAGCGCCATTTGCAGATAGCGCCGAGGCGTGTAGAGCTGCTCCAGCGCGTCGAGCCATTCGACCTCGAGCGTGGCGTCGTAGCCAATCTCGTTGTGCTCATCGAGCAGGCCGTCGACATATTGCTCCTGCTGATCCTGGATGCGGGTGTAGACGCGATAGATCAGCTCGTCGGGGTCCCGATAGCCTTCCCAATCATCGTGCTGGAGGGGGCTCTCCGAAACGTTGCGGAGATAGAACTCGTTCATCGGCAGATCAGGCGCCGGCGAGAGTTCGTAGGCCTGGTCCGGATGACGCGTCCGCGTCTGGAGGTTGGTGGTCACCACCTCATATTCGCTCGGGCGCCGCCGCTTCTTCGCGAGCCCGCTCCAGGTCTTCATGCCTTTGACGTCAACAGCCACGGTCCAATCCTCCGTCAGGCTTTCGAGCGGGCGACAAAACGGATGCCGCCCGGCTCGGTATGGATGAACCCCGCGAAACTCGGCATATTCGCCTCGATGTCGCCTTGCGTGACGGCGCGGCCCAGCATGTCGCCGACCGTCTCGTAATTGAGCACGCATTCGTCCTCGACCTTGATGCGGATGTAGGACGCGTGCTCCTCAGTCACGACATTACGGTCCGTGTTGTCCTCGAGGATCGCCTCCAACACCGCGTCGGCAATCTCGCCGGCGCGCATCACCGGTCCCACCAGATTGTCGGCTGCCCCTTCGTTCGCCATGCCGGTTCCCCTTTCGCCGGGCGCGCTCAGGCGGCCCGGTAAATTTCCACCGCTTCCATTTCGCCGAGGCCCGCGCCCGCAATGGTGACATCGTTGGCCAGCGGCTCTTCCCGTCCCTGAACACGCACCCTGAGCACCGCGTCGTCGGGCAGCGGACCGACGAGAACGCCCACGAGCTGCTCGCGCGCCTTTTGCGCGAGCGTCGCCATTGTGTCGTCGGTGTCGAAGACCTGGACCTTGTAGCCGTAGTCTCCCTCGAACAAGACGGCGAGCGGGATATCGGCCATCGTCCTACTCCGCCGCCGCGGCCCGCGGCCGGTCGTAGCCGTCGATCCACTGATAATCGTAGCCGCAGACCCCGCGCTCCTCGAAGCTCTGCCCCATATATTCGTAGAACCCATCCGGCCCTGGTGGCACCGTGCCGTCGAGCACACGGTCGATGATGCTGCGATGGCCTTGATAGCGCGCCGGCTCGAGCTCGAAGATCCACTTGCAGGGCTCCGAGCAGAAGTGATAGCGCCGGCCGTTGTGGTCGAGCTGGAAATCGGTGGCGTTCCAGCGCCGGCCATTGATTTCGTGCCCGACACCGGCGACGCCCGTGACCTCGAGACCGCACATGTTGCAGATGAGCGGCGGGACCTCGGGCACGGTCTTCTCGAAGCGACCGGCCCGGATGTTGTCGATCACGACATCCCAGCATTTGCCGTAGGTGTCGTTCCAGCCGGGATATTTCTCCTCGAGCCAGTCACGCTCGGCCGGCGAGACGCTGGCGATCGGCCGCCACCACTCGGTCGCGCGGTAGACGTAGACGCCAATTTGCTGCGAGTGGTGGAACGTCTCGATATCGTGAAGGAAGTAGTCCCAATACCAGGGTTCTTCGAGACCGAGCGCTTTGATGTTGCGCGCGAACTGGTCGACGATCCACTCGTGCATGAATTCCTTAAACGAGTGCTCGCGGTATTCTAGCGGCGTGTAGTAGTCCATCGAAATGCCGCTGAGTGCCGAGAACTGCTTCCAGATGCGCCAAAAGCCGATATCGACGAGGCGCTGCGCCTCGGCCTTCTTGCCGTTCTCGATCATGATCGAGATGAGCGGCGTGCCGATCTGTGCATGGCGCGCCTCGTCGGTTTGAATGCTTTGCAGCATGGTCGCGAAGGTGTGGTCACCGGCCTTCGCGGCATCGGCCGAGAGCCCGATGAACTGCAGATTGGTGAAGCCTTGCTCGAACGCGAAATTGGTCATGATCGCAGCGCTGACGGCATCGCGCGTGTGCTCGACGTCGTCGAGTGCGTGGCGCAGGCTGATGATGATCCAGTTTTCCGTTTTCGATGACTTGTGCGCCCAGTCGAACACCCGATCCTGCTTGATGAATTCGTAGGCGAAGTACATCTGGATTTGGCCGTGCCGAATCTCGTCGAGCGTGCCGAAGGTCGCCATGTTGCGCATGCCGGGCGCGCGGCCGAAGCGCGTCATGCGCGCGAAGGCCGAGGCTGAGTGAAACTCGGCGAAGCAAATCGGACTGAAGTGAAGCGCGAGCAGCGCCTTCCAGTGCGGGGAGGCCTTCTTGAAGAAATCCGCGCGCGCCAGCGCCGACTTCACCGAGTAGGCGCCGATGTCCTTATCGCGTTGCGTCTCGACATAGTCGCGGTAGGAGACCTTGTAGGGCTCATCGAAGCTCTCCCACGCCTCGAGCGAAATGTCGAAGGGGTCGCTGAGTTCCGGCGGGTAGAGCGTCTCTTCAGCGACGTATTTCGGCGTCCAGTTCGTTTCGCGCGCGAGATCGTACCATTCGTGCATTTCGAGCAGAGCCATTCTTCGCCTCCTTCCGACGGCGTGTCGCCGCCGGCTCTTGTCTCTTACGGCATGACCACGACGGACATGCCCGCAACAGCCGTCCTCAGGCGTGATGGTGGGAGCCCGGGAGGCCCCCACCATCGCCATGCCATTACCCCCCGAGGGCGTCCTTGATGATCGAGCAATCGATCCCGGCAGAGGAATCGACTGTATCGGACATCAGACCAAAAGTGATCCACCACTTGTTGGTCAGCTTCCAATGGTCTTCGATCTGACCGTTGGTCTGACCGAAGGGCGGGTCGCCGGCAGCGACGCCGCAGAAGCGGGCCGATTCCTCGAGGCTATACATGTAGAGCGTGCCGTCGTCGGGGTTGTTCTTGCCACCGAGGATCGACTGGACGTCCTCCACCGAGAACTGCATCGCCTCAGCGATGATCTTGTTGCCCTCATCCGGGTTGGCGCGCCACCACTCGACCGCCTCATAGCGGGCCTTCATGAGCGCAACCAGCGCATCGCGGCGCTCCTCGATCAGGTTGTCGGAGACGAAGACGGCGTCCGCGATGAGGCCTTCCTTGAGCCAATATTCCTCGCCGGAGTTGCTCACCTCGCGCGAGCCCGGGAGCTCAGCGAGAACCTGACCGCCATAGGGATCCCAGAGCTCGGCGGCGGCAAGCTCGCCACTCATCATCGCGGCCGCGGCATCGGCGGCGATGAGGTTCACCATCTCGACCTCGTCCCACTTGATGCCCTGCTGCTCGAGCCAGATTGCCATGTAGATCTGCGAGAGGCCGCCTTCGAGGATCGCGACCTTCTTGCCCTTGAGATCGGCGGGCTCCTTGATATCCGGGTGCACGATGATGTGGTCGGAGCCATTGCCGAGGTTGGTGAGGCCGAGCAGCTTGATCGGCATGTCCTCGGCGGCCGCGATCGGGCCGAACTCGATCGTGCTGGTCACCACGTCGAGCTGGCCGCTCGACAAGAGGCCGAAGCTCTGCACCGGGTCCTCTATGATGGTGATCTCGATGTCGAGATCGGGCACGAGGTTCTTCGCCTTGGCGATATGGAGGAAGCCATATCCCGGCCAGCTGAAATGCGCGACCTTGATGGTTTCCTTCGCGCTCGCGGTCGTGCTCACTCCGATTCCGACCAGAGCAACAGCCGCGGCGGCCATGGTCATTTGGGCCCATCGGCCCAGCCGTTTCGTCGACATGTGATCGTCTCCCTTTCGTGTTGATCGTTGCCTCAACTGAGATGCCCCGTGATCTCCTCGCGCATCATCGCGTAGAGCTGCCGCTCGGCTTCGACATAGCCCGGGTGCACGAGGAGCTCCTCCTTCCGGGGGAAACGCTTGCCATCCTTGAAGGCCATCGGCAGGTCGGCTTTCACCCGGCCGGGCTGACGGGTGTAGAAAATGATGCGGTCAGCGAGGTAGATTGCCTCCTGGATGTCGTGCGTCACCAGGATGACCGTCTTGTTCTCGCGCTCGATGATCTCGATGATCATCTCCTCCATCTCCCAGGTCACCTGAGCGTCGAGCGCGCCGAACGGCTCGTCCAACAACAAAAGCTCGGGGTCCTGCGCCAGCGTGCGCGCAATAGCCACGCGCTGCTTCATGCCGCCCGAAAGCTCGGCCGGATAGGCCTCGGCGAAATCGTGGAGATGGACAAGTGTCAGAAAGTGCTCGGCGCGGTCGCGCCGCTCGGATTTCGAAAGACCCTGCAGCTTCATGCCGTACTCGACATTGTCCCGCACCTTGAGCCAGGGGAATGAGGTGTAGGCCTGAAACACCATGCCGCGCTCGGGCCCGGGCCCGACGATGGGCTCCCCGAACATTGTGACGGCGCCACGCGTCGGGTAGTCGAGACCCGCGATCAGCCGCAACATCGTCGTTTTGCCGCAGCCGGATGGGCCGATCATCGCAGTGACCTGATTCGCGTGGAGATCCAGCGAAACATCGTCGAGCGCGATGATTCCGCCGTCGTGATACTCCTTGGTGACGCGCTCCGCACGGATCGGAGGCACACCCGGCTGCTGCGCATGCAACGGCACCGCCGATGCCGCCGCGCCGCGATTGCGTCCGAATACCCGCATCGCCCGCCCCCTAGCGCCGCACGTGCACGTAGGGGAACAGGAACCGTTTCGCCACGCGAAACAGAATGTCGGTCAGCACGCCGAGCACACCGATCGTGAGGATGCCCCCCATCATGGTGTCCACGTGGAGGAACCGCGCCGCCCGCATCATCACCGCGCCGATGCCATCGGTCGCCGCGATAATCTCGGCGATCACCAGATAGGTCCAGGCGACGGCGATCATGTTGCGCATCGAATCGAGGATTTGCGGCGCGGCCGCGCGGAAGGTGATCTTGACCACTTCGCGCCGGCGCGCACCCATGGTGAGCCCCGATTCGATCAGCTCGCGCTGCACCGAGAGCGTGTTGTCGAGCACGAGCGCCACGAGGAAGAAGAAGCAACCGAGAAAAAGCAGCGCCATCTTCGCGAAATCGGTCGGGCCGAACCACACGAGCAGCAGCGGTGCAAAGGAGGCTGCGGGCAGGTATCGCCACCCGCCGGCCGTCGGATTGATGAGGGCGCGCAGCTTGATGAAGCAACCCATGAAAAGGCCGAGTGGAACGGCGATCAAGCAGGCCGCGAAGAAGCTGACGTAAATGCGATAGAGGCTCTTGCCGACGTCCGCGATGTAGTTCTTCTCGCCGAAGAGAAAGATGATCTCGCCCACCACCTGCTCGACGCTTGGCAAGAAGCGCTGTTTCTCTTCGGCCGTCAGGTAGTGAGCGATCTCCCAGACCGCGAAGAAGATGATGACGCCAATGACGCCGAGCACCACGGCGCGACGCTGGCTGAGCCTGCCGAGCACCTCGAGGAAGCGCGCGCGGGGCGGTCGGAACGCGGGCGCTCGCTCGACGGGGCGGGCTGCCTCGTCGCCGCTTGCCAACATCCGGCCCTCTTGAAGCGCCATCTGCGTCACCCCGGTGCCCGCTGCTGCTTCCGCCGCTTGCTCTACATTCTCGGCGCCCGATCTAGCGATCGATCATGGCGATCGCCTCGACCTCGATGAGGAGGTCTTCGAACGCGTAGCCATCCACGCGAACCGCGGTTGCCGATGCCCCCTGTGGCGGGAAGTATCCTCGGCGCACCTCGGTCATCTTCTCCCAATAGTCGGTAACGTTGGTGCCTTTGCCTGCATACTGATAGTAGGTGTTGAGCTTGATCACGTCGCTCATCTCGGCGCCGGCCTCGTTGAGCACGGTGATCAGGCTCTCGAAGACGTTCTTTGTCTGCGCGCCGATATCGCCGGCGCCGACCGCGCGGCCTGCTTGATCGGCCGAGATCTGCCCGCCGACGAACACGACATCGTCGACCCGCCAGCCCTGCGAGAACGGCACCGGCATGCTCCAGTCCCAGTGGCCCGCCGGCATGATGCGGCGGCGCTCCTTGCCGAGATGCGCGATGCCCTCGATCTGGAACAACTCCCCGGCTTGTGGAAAGCCCCTGACCCGCAACCCCGTACCGACAGGGCCCGGGTTCGGCAAATAATCCATGCGCACGTCCGTCATCTCTTCCCAAAAGGCGGTGACGGCGGATCCCGAACCCTCTTGTTGGTAGTAGGTGTTGAGGCGCATCAAATCGTCGAGGCTCGCACCGGCCTCGGCGAGCACGCTCTTCATAGATTCAAAGCAGTTGCGCGTTTGCGCCGCGATATCGCCGGCATCGCGCAACGCGCCCGACGTATCGAGCGAGCGTTGGGCTCCGACGAACACCCAGTCGCCCGCGCGCCACCCTTGCGCATAGGGTGAACCGTCGCCGCGCGACCAGTGGCCGCGCGGGTTGAGCGGTGTCTTGTTCTGGCCGACCACGGCGAGCGCATCGATCTCGAGGAGCAGCCCTTCGAAGGCGAGGCCCGCGACCGGTGTGTCGGTCGTGATCGGCCCGGGGTCGCCGCAATATTCGGCGCGCACAGCGTCGATGCGCGAGATGATCTCCGCCGGGTCTGGGCTTTCGTCGTCGACCACGTAGTAGAGGTTCTGCTTCACGATGTCGCCATAGTCGGCGCCGACCTCGCGCAGCACATGGCCGATGAACTCCATGATGTTGCGGGTCTGCGCCTCGAGATCGCCGCCCACGGCGCGGCCCTTCGCGTCCGCCGAGATCTGCCCGCCGACGAAAACCAGGTCGCCGAGCTTCCAGCCCTGGGAGAGCGAGACCGGCATGCTCCAATCCCAGTGGCCGGTCGGCATGATGCGCTGCTTGGTCACGACGTCCCTCCCTTTGCGGAACTGCTGCGGCGCTTCGCACCGCGTTTCTTGCCGTTGCCGCGGTGGCCATTGCCGGAAGCAAGGGGTTTGTCCCATTTTAGGAGGCTCTTATAGAGGCCGAGCCCGACCATCGGCTCCACCTCGGCGATGTCTTTCGAGCCATAGCAATGGGCGTCGAGAAACTCACGAAGCTCGTCTGGTGTGCCGCAGACGATCTCCGCCAGCAGATCGAAGCGCGCGGCCACCCGCATGACGTAGACCACCTCCGGCTGGTCGCGAAAATAACGCGCCACATCATCGGCGCTCGCGCCGCTTGCGACTTTGATGCCGAGCATGGCCCACGCCGTGTAACCGAGGGCGAGAGGGTTTACGACAGTGATGAAATGGATGAGGTTGGCCTCACGCATCTGCGCAACCCGCGCGCGAACCGTGCCCTCGGAAACGCCGAGCTTGCTCGCGATCGTCGAGAAGGCGATACGGCCATCCTCTTGCAACATGGCGACGATTTCGCGGTTGAGACCCTCGATGGGAGGCATCTCGGCATAGGCGACCGCGTCGCCCTGCAGATCGGCCAAGCCGATGCGCCGCCAGCCCATGATCGGCGAAACCTCGGCCGCGGCGTCCGAGCGCGAGCCGCCACGGTTGCGGCGCGCGGCCACCTGACGCTTCTTGCCTGAGTCCTTGGACTCGCCGAGCACCGTTCTCCCCATTTTCGTGCTTGTGCCCCGAAACTCCCAGCGTGAGGCTACCATTACAACGAATTTCGTCAAGTCACAGGCGATTGACCACGAAAATCGAAATTTGCATCGTCGGCGCGCACCGATAGAATCATGCGGGAGCAGGCAGAGGCCACATCCCGCGGCGTCGCTCAGGGAGGAACGATCATGTCACTCAAGCTCATCGAGAATCCGGTGCCTTGGCCCAACGGCGCGCGCTGCGCCGTCGCCATCACCTTCGACATCGATACCGACAGCATCCTCCACCTCGAATATCCCGACAAAGCCCCGCAAATGCTGTCGGCCATGTCGTTCCTCAAATATGACGAGGTTGCGATCCCGCGCATCCTCAAGGTCTACGCGCATTACGGCATCAAGCAGACCTTCTTCTATCCGGCGTGGTGCATGGAGCGCTATCCGCACCTGGTCGACGCGATCCTCGAGGGCGGACACGAGATCGCGGCGCACGGCTATCTGCACGAGAACCCCAACGACGAGGGGCGCGAGCGGCAGGAATATTGGCTCGACAAACAGATCGACGTGATCACGCGGATGACGGGCAAGCCGCCGCGCGGCTGGCGGGCTCCGCTCTACAACGCATCGAAGGATTCACCGGAGCTCTTAGCCGAGCGCGGGCTCCTCTACGACGCGAGCTTGATGGGCGATGACATCCCCCACCTGCTGCGCACCACCAAGGGCGACGTGATCTCACTGCCCTCCTATTGGGGCATGGACGACTGGCCGCACTACATGCACAGCCTCGATTTCCACTACACCATGACCATCAAGGCGCCCGACGAAGCAATGAACGTGTTCAACGCCGAGTTCGAGGCGATGTACGAGCACGGCGGCATGCTGGTCACGGTGTGGCATCCTTTCGTCTCGGGCCGGCTTGCGCGCATGTCACGGGTCGCGCAATGGATCGAGGCCATGCTCGACCGGGGCGGCGTTTGGTTCGCGACCATGGAAGACATCGCGGCCCACGTGAAAGCCTGCATCGACGACGGCAGCTGGACGCCCCGCATCGACACCATGCCCTACTACGAGGGACGCATCCCGGAGTGGGAGCCCCAAGCGGCTGCGGCGGAGTGACCGATGCTTGAAACACCCCCGAGCCTCACCATCCGCAGCAAGTTTCCGCGGCCGTCGGCCGCCCTGATAGCCCGCTTCGAGGGCGCGCTCAGCGGCCACGTTGCCGACTGTCTCGGCGGCCGCGGCGCGCTGGACGCGGCGATCAAGCCCTTGAGCGACGCGCCGGCCGGCATGAAATCGATCCTCGGCGTCGCGCTGACATGCATGAACAGCCCCGGCGACATGCTCGCGCTGATCGGTGCGCTTGGCATGGCGGAGCCGGGCGACGTCATCGTCGCTGGCACGGAGAGCTATCTCGGCACCGCCGTGGTCGGCGATCTCACGATCGGGATGGCACGGAACCGCGGCGTCGCGGGGCTTGTCACCGACGGCGCAGTCCGCGACACGCCGGGCATCATCGGCGTCGGCCTCCCGGTCTATTGCGCCGGGGTCAACCCGAACTCGCCTGCGGAAAACGGCCCCGGTTCCGTCGGCCTGCCGATCTCGCTCGGCGGTGTGACTGTCAATCCCGGCGATCTGATCGTCGGCGACGTGGACGGCGTCGTGGTCGTGCCGCACGAAACGCTCGAAGCGGCTGCCGACGCCTTGGATCGGACGCGACGCGCCGAGGCTGAGGTGGAGCGCCAGGTCGCGGATGGCCTGGAGATGCCGGAAAGCTGGCGCGCCAAGCTCGACGGCCCGTCGACCCGCTACATCGACTGAGCCGGCCCGGCGCGCCTAGAGAAATCCGAGCAGGTGGAACGATCTGCGAGGACGCATTTGCGTCAATTTCAATCAGATGGAGCATTCGCGTGAGCACAAGCGAGCGTGAAATGCTCTGGCTAGATCTCGCCGGCGAAAAACGCGAGCAGCTCGCGCGCGACCTCCTCGGGCTGCTCCTCGGGCACCCAGTGGCCGCAGCGCTCGATCGCCCGGCCGCGCACGTCGCCGGCAAGTTCGCGCAGGTTCTCGACCACCTGCAGGCCCCGTCCCTTGCCCCCGCTGCCGCCGAGACCCAGCACCGGCATGGGAAGCGGGGTCTTCTTGTTTTCGTTGTTGTGCGCGAGGTCGAGCGGCGTGGCGCGGTAATACTCGAAGCCCGCCCGCAGCACGCCGGGCTGTGAATAGGCGCGGACATACTCGTCGACGTCGGCGGGCGTGATCGCCGCCGGGTTGTAGGCGAAGTTGCTGTAGAACCACGAGAGATAGGTCCGCTCGCGCCCGGCGATCAGCGCCTCGGGCAGGTCGCGCACCCAATGGAAGCCGTGATGCCAGCGTTTGCCGCCCCAGGTCAGCGCATCCGCATCGCCGAACGGGATCACGACGTCGAGGATCGCGAGCCGCTCCACCGCGTCCGGGTGAGCGTGGGCGAGAGCGTAGGCGACGGGACCACCCCAATCATGCCCCACCGCGAAAAATCGCTCGAAGCCCAACGTCTCGCGCATCAGGCGCCAAACGTCGCCCGCCACCGTGCGCTTGTCGTAGCCGGCGAGCGGACAGGAGGAATCGCCGAGGCCCCGCATGTCGGGGGCCACGACGGTGTAGCGGTCGGCGAGCGCCGGCATGATGCGCCGCCATTCCCACCAAGTCTGGGGCCAGCCATGGAGCAGCACCACGGCCGTCGCGCCCTCGCCCGCCGTCACATAGTGCAGCCGGACCTCGTCCAGCTCGACCGTGTGATGCGCGAACACCGTCCGCCCCGCTAGATCTCGCCCTCGCGCTTGAGCATGCGGATGGTCTCGCGGAAGGCGCCGACGGTGAGCGCGAGATCCTCCGCGGTGTGCACCGCAGAGGTCATGCCGCCCGGCCAGGGGTGAATGTCGGCGCCGTTGACCAGCATCGCGAGCCGGATCTTCTGGGCGAGGCCGGGCGCGGCATCCTTGAGCTCAGTGTAGTCGAGCGCGAGGGGATCGAAGGTCGCTGGCGAGATCGCGCGCTTCTTGGGGTTGGTGAAGAGGTGAAAGCCGGAGAACGTGCCATAGGTCGCCCATGGCACAGATTCCTCCTCCAGCACCGCGTTCATGCCATCGCGCAGCGTCGCGCCGGCGGCCGAGGCTCGTGCGCAAGCATCGGTCGTCTTGACGATCGTGAGCGCAGCGGCGCCGGCTGCGGCCGAGATCGGGTTCGCGTTGAAGGTCCCGGGGTGCTGGATCTTTTCGCGCCCTTGTTCCTTGGCGACGGCGAAATCGAGATCGTCGAGGATGTCCTTTCGCCCCGCCACGGCACCGCCGGGCATCCCACCGGCGACGATCTTCGCGTGCGTGCTCATATCGGGCGTGACGCCGTAATAATCCTGCGCACCGCCGGGCGAGACCCGAAAGCCGGTGATTACCTCGTCGAAGATCAGCACCACGCCGTGCTTGCGCGTGAGCTCCCGCAGCACGCCGAGAAACGTCGGCTCGTGCGGAACCATGCCGAACGAGCCACCGGTCGGCTCGAGGATCACCGCGGCGATATCGTCATCGCTCTCAAGCGCCGCGGTCACCGCGGCGACATCACCGGGCGGCAGCAGGATCACCTTGTCGGCGAGCTCAACCAACACGCCCGCCGTCGGCGCGCCGTCGAAATGCGAGGTGTAGCCCGAGGTCATGTGGTCGTGCCAGCCGTGGAAATGCGACTTGAATCGCACGAGCTTGCTCTTGCCGGTGTGGGCACGGGCGAGGCGCAGCGCCATGTGGGTCGCCTCGGTGCCGGACGAGGTGAAGCGCACGCGCTCCGCGCAGGGCACCATCGAGCAAATCAGCTGTGCCCACCGCACCTCTCGCTCGTGATTGCCGCCGGGATGGGTGCCGTTGGCGAACGCCTCTTGGGTCGCGGCGAGAACCTCGGGGTGGTTGTGGCCGAGCAACAGCGCCCCGTGGCCGCCCGTGTAATCGACATATTCGTTGCCGTCCTGATCCCACTTGCGCGAGCCTTGGGCGCGCGTGATGTAGATGCCGTAGGGCTCCAAATAGCGCCCGTCATGGGTCACGCCGCTCGGAAGAAGCGCCTTCGCCTCGGCGGCCAGCGCGGCCGAGGCGGGTGTCTTGCTGCGGTAGGCCTGAACGATCTGCGAGTTCGACAGGGCCAACGCCGCACCGTGCTCAGACATGGGCTCCTCTCCCCGGAGCCCGCCACGGCTCCGTTCACCAGCGTGTCTGGGCCGAACCTAACGAATTGCGCAGAGGGCGTCGACCGCGGCGGCGCGGCGCCGGCCCGTTAATCGCTCCTTCACACGGCCCGACCAGAGTGTCCGGCACCCAGCCCGTGTCGGACGCGACACCCATGAGCAGCATCTTCGTCGGCGGCAGCCAGCGCGCCGGGACCACCCTTCTGCAGAGCCTCCTTTGCGCCGACGGTGCCGTGCATCCTCTCTTGCGCGAGGCGAGCCCGTTCCGCGCGATCGTCGCCGCCTACGCCTACACGAAAGAAAGCTTCGACCGCGACGCTTGCGACTATTTCACCGATCTCGCCGATCTGCGGGACTTTTATGCACGCATCGCGGCGGAGTTTCTCGACCGTACCCGCACCCGCTACGAGAGCACCCATGTCGTGCTCAAGGAGCCGCATCTGACCCAGCATTTCCCGGACGTCGCCGCGCTCGTGCCGGAGGCGCGGTTCGTCATCGTGGTGCGTGATCCGCGCGATGTCGTGGCCTCGATGCTCGAAGTTGGGGCCCGCGCGCGCGCGGAGGGAAAGCCCAATCCCTTCGGCACGGAAAGCCCCGAGGCGCTCGGCAACCACTACAAGTCGTTCTACGCAGCCGCGGTGAATTGCGCCGACCCCGCGTTCCAGCGGCGGCGCCTCCTGGTGCGCTACGAGCAGCTCGTCGCCGAGCCCGGCGCCGTGCTGCCGGAGCTACGCGCCTTCACAGGCCTCGCGCTGCCGAACCTCGATCCCGGCGAGGGCTGGCGCCGGCGCGACGGCGCGACGCGCGAGATGCTGGACTACTACGAGAGCTGGGCCACCAAGCATTTCGGCGGACGGGTTTCGGCTGAGAGCATCGGCCGCTATCGGCAAACCCTCAGCGCCCCTCAGATCGCCGCCGTCGAGCGCAGCTGCGGCGACGCCCTCGCCGCGTTCGGCTATCAATAACCCAGGTGCCCGCTCCGGCGGACCGCTCAATCGCACCAGCGGCGCAGGAGGTTGGCGTAGGTCTTGAACGCGAGATCGGTCTCCGCCGCGTCGGGCTGGCTGGCGGCGAGGAGCCGGCGAATACGGTCGAGGTCGTGCAGAACCGTGCGCGCGGCCGCATCGCGAACGTGGCTCTGCACCCAAGTCACCGCCGCCAATCGCTCGCCGCTGGTCACCGGCGAGACCTCGTGCAACATGTCCGACGGATAGAGCACCGCCGCACCCATCGGCAGCTTGGTCGCAATCGTGCCGTAGCCGCTGTCGATGACGAGCTCGCCCCCCTCATAGCTGCCGGGATCGCTCAGAAAGACGGTGACGGATAGGTCGCTTCTGACCATCGGCCCCGCCCCCATCAAGGCGTCGTCGACGTGCCTGCCATAGGCCATGCCGGCGCGGTAGCGGCTGATGAGGGGTGTTCGAATCGTGCGTGGGAATGCGGCCCTTTGGAACGCGCCGTTGTCGCGCAGCGCCGCGACGATCTTCTTCTGTGCGCGTTCTTTCCCTTCACCGGATGCGGCTTGCTCGTTCTGTTTGACCTTGACCGCGCGAAAGCCCGCGGTTTCAGCGCCGTCGACGAAGGCCGCGTCTCCAAGAGCGCGGCGGATTTCCTGGACGTCCGCCCACGATAATATGCCTGGGATTTCGATCAGCATCGGCCCGGCGGCGCGGTCAGGTGTCGAGGGGATCGTACACCGGGAGCCGCGTCACCCAATCACCGTCCGCCTCGCGGCAGGCAATGGCATGACGGGTGATTGTGCCCGAGACCGCGCCGAAGCGGTGCGCGTACTCACGGCACCACGCACCCTCGACGCTCTTGAATGTTCGGATCGGAAACACGGTTCCTCCGTTACCGGAACGCGCGTTGTGCCAATCGACCGCGCGACCACTGAGCTGGGTTTCGAGCGCGTGCTGGACCGCGGCTTCGAACTCGATCCGGTCGAGCGCGCGGGCGGCTTCAAATTCCGACACCAGCGAATCCGCGCGAAGGTCCGAGACGAGAAAGCCGGCGGCGATGCCGATCCCAATGACCAGCGATGCGGCGACGGCGGCGGGCCAAGACGCCCATGTCGCGCGCCCCGCGCGGCGCGGGGTCGGCCGGCTCACACACGCCTGCGCTTCGTCCGCGATGGGCAAGGCGGCCCGAAGGAGTGCTGCCTCCTCGGCAAAATCTCGGAGCCGCTCGCGCACCGTGGTGTCGGCCGCCACCGCCTGCTCGACGCGCTCGACCGCGTCGGCCGGCAGTGCCCCATCCAAATATTGGATTAACTCAGTATCCGTGATCATGACTTATTTCCTTCCAATACCGGCGCGCAGGCATCGCTGTGGTCCCCCGCCAAATGGGCGTGCAGGGCGAGCCGGGCGCGCGACACGCGGCTCGCGATCGTGCCGGACGAGACGTCCAGGATTCGCGCCGCCTCGGCGTAGGAGAAACCCTCGACACAGACCAAGAGCAGCACCGAGCGCTGCTCTTCCGGCAAACACCCGAGCGTGTCCCGGATCCGGCCGAGCGTGAGATGGGCCTCGACGGTTCGCTGCCCATCCACGCTCTCGCGCGGCTGAGCCGCTGCCGCGTGGGCTTGTCGCACGCGCTCCGCGCGTTGGGTGTTCAAGTAGAGATTGCGCACGACGCGGAAAAGCCACGCGTCCGTGACCACGCGCTCGTCGACGTCGACACCGGCCCGCAAGGCACGCTCCATCGCGTCCTGAACCAGATCGTCGCCGGCCGCCTGCGAGCCGGCGAGCCCGCGCGCGTAGCGCCGGAGCCGTGGCAGCGCACGGACGAGATCGGCCCGCTCGTCGTTGATCACCAATCACCCGTCACCGCTTGTCCCCGCCGCAAGATGATCCGGCGCCTCGCTGCGGCTTTGCTCGGCGCGTAGGGTGGCCGGGAGCCAGCGTCCCACCGCAGTGCGACAGGCCAAACGAACGACGGTATCGCGGGTACCGGCCTCCACCACCTCGGCAAATTCCCGGCACCACGCGCCGGTGTCGGCCTTGAAGGTGCGCAGTGGCGTGACCCGACCGCGCACATCCGCGGCTTGCCAATCGCGCGACTCACCGCTCAGATTTTTTTCGAGAGCCTCCTGCACGGCGTGCCGCGCCGCCGCGATTTGATCGTCCGAAAGCCCTTCATACGGCCCGCCCAGAGGCGCATCGGCGCGGCTCTCGGCTGCCGGCGTACCGCCGGTCTCCCAGGGCCCCCCGCAAGCGCCCGCGATCACGACCACCGAGGCGAGCGCGAGAAACGGTCGCATCATTGCGCGCCCGCTCATTCCCAGCCTCGCTCAATCGCGCCCGCCTCCTCGGACGGGCTCAAATCGGCGCCCGATTGAGACACGGTACCGTATGAGCCGCCTTCACCGCCTTCACCGGCCTCACCGCCTTCGCCGGCCTCGCCGCCTTCGCCGGCCTCGCCGCCTTCACCGGCCTCACCACCTTCACCGGCCTCGCCGCCTTCGCCGGCCTCGCCGCCTTCACCGCCCTCGCCGCCTTCACCGCCTTCGCCACCTTCACCGCCCTCACCGCCTTCGCCACCGGACCCACCGCCGGGACCGCTCGAACCGCCTTCACCGCCGCTGGACCCGCTCGAGCCGCCGCCGCCTTCGCCGCCGCTTGAGCCACTCGAGCCGCCGCCTTCACCGCCGCCAGAGCCGCTCGAGCCGCCGCCTTCGCCCCCGCCGCCTTCGCCCCCACCGGAACCGCCGCTGCCGCCGCTGCCACCGCTCTTGTTGTGCACAAGATAGCCATCGGCGACGTAAGTATGATCGCCGTCGAGCAGGAGGTTGAACAGAATCTGGTCGGGGTCCGCCGGCGCGGCGTGGATCACGGCGAGCTCCACGGTCTCGATCACCATGTCCGCCTGAGGGGAGAGAGCCAGGTTGCCCGCCGTGGCCTGTGGCGCGACCGATCGCACACGCACCAGCCTGTCGCCAACCGCGAGCCGGGCAACCCGCAGATGCGGGTTTTCCGCCTCGGTTGCGCCGGGATCGATCGAGCGCCATCCGCCTTGCGTGAGAAACGGATGCTCCGCGGTGACGAACGGTCTGCCGCGATTGAAGCCGTAAAGCGCGCGCACGCCGAGCCGCGGTCGCTCGATGGCGACGACACGATTGCATACTCCGCCAGCACCTAACACGTGCTCGCCGACCCTCACCAACTCGATCAGCCGCTCGCTGCCATCGGCCATGGTGACCCGCGTGCCTGCGGCGAAGCAGCAGCTCGCCTCAGCGACCTGGAAGATCGGGCCGCCCGCTTGATAGTCCAGCGAAACCGGTGATGTGCTGATCGCCAGCGCGACGGCGCTGGTCGATGCAAGTAACGTGACGAGACGTTTGGAACCGCGTGTCGCCATGGGCCAGTTCCCTCTCATGTTCCGCGTGGCCTACATGGGAGAAACACCCAAGCCCGGCTATTTCTTCCCGGCCGAGACCTTGCCGGACCGCGGACCGCCTTAGCTTTGGCGCATGCTGGCGCCGCCTTCCAACGGCTGTTTGGCTATCGCCGCAGCGTGTTAGGAGGGGGTCGTCCGCTTCGGTTTGGGGTCCGGCTCCGGTTGATCGAATTCGTAGTTGGCGTGATACCACGCGGTCGCCTCGGCAAACGCTTGCTCGATCGCGCGGCGCGCCGCCTCTCCGTTTCTCTCGCGCAAGGCCTCGGTGAGCGGTGCGAGACGGCCCCAAGTCTCGAGCGCGGTCCGATTGCCATCAAGGGCTTGCCGGAACGGCGCGAGCTGGATAGGGCCGCTTTGCAGCCACATGGTCTCGATCATCGGAACGAGGTGCAGGGATTGCGCGGCGCCATAGATCGTGAAGTAGAAGTCGCGCCGCGCGGTTTGCCAGGCCGCCGGGTCTTTATCGTCGATGGCCTGCGCGGTGCTGACGCGATGCGTTTCAAGCGCCTCGATTTCCGCGTCGGTGATCTTCTCCGCTGCCATCTCGGTCGCCATGCCTTCGAGATTCGTGCGGATGCGATAGAGCTCGTCGAAGCCCTCGCGTGTCATGCGCGGAACTCTGATCGATCGATTCGGCAGGAGCTCGAGCGCGCGTTCCGCGGCGAGCCGCAGCAGGGCGTCCCGGACCGGCATCACGCTCGTGCCGAGCTCCTCCGCCAGAGGTCGAATGGTCACGATCTCGCCGGGCTTCAAGTGGCCCGTCACGAGCGCCTGCTTGAGCTCCTCGTAGATTCGCTCATGCAGGGTCCCGTGGTTCACTTTGCTGATAGCGCCGGTGAAGGGCATGGCGTCGGGGTACGGCCTCGTTGGTTACGGGTGGGTGCGTAACTTCTGTAGAACGCGGTCCTCGATCGGCTTGATCGCGGCGGCGACATGGCGAACAGTCGACTTCGTGATCAGCCCCTCGGGACGGAAAATCATGATCAGCCCGAGGGCTACGCCGTATATCACGTCCTTCCATTCGGCAATCGCCTCGGGAAGGATCAGGGGAAACCCGAACACGACCGGCGCGAGCAGCAGCGGACCCCATAGGGTCGAGGCGCCGCCGGCGAACACGATCACCACGATATTGAGCAGCATGCCGAAGCCGAACGCGGTTGCGAAAAGGCTGCCAACCTGGAAGGCGAAGATCGCGCCGGCATAGCCGCTGAGCATGCCCGACACGGTCTGAAGGAACAGGCCAACATTGCCCGGGCTCAATCCGCAACTCGCGGCGAGCTCGTGACTGTGAAAGGTCGCTTCCGCGCTTCGACCGATGATCGACCGATCGATCCGCTGCACCACGAGAAAGGCCACCGCGAGACCGGCGAGGCTGACCCAGACGATCGAGCGGAGCGGCGGGATCCCGAAAAACCCGACCTTGGCGCCCAGCGCCTCGGTGTTGAGGAAGATCGTCTGCAGGATGAAAACGAGCGACAGCGACGCGATCGCGACGGCGAGCCCGGGCGCACGGCGCAGGCCAAGCCCGGGCACGAAGGCGAGGATGCCGCCCGCGATCGGCGCGGCAACCAGCGCCGCCCAGATCGGCCAGCCGAGATCGCGGGTGACGAACCCGACGAAATAGGCGGAGCCGAGCATGCTGTAGACCGGCCCGAGATAGACCTGGCCGCAGCGATAGGGCAGATACACCGCCCAAGCGAGCAGCGCGTACATGATCGCGAAAACCAGGAAAATCTCGAAGTCGCTTTGCATGTCCGCGCCGCCCTACACGCGTGTGCCGAACAGGCCCTGCGGGCGGGCCATCACGATGATCAAGATCATCCCAAAGGCCACCGCGTTCGACCATTGGCCGGAGATGTAGCCGGTCGCCATCGTTTCGGCGACGCCGAGGATCAGCGCGGCGGCCATGCCACCGAGCAGATTGCCGATGCCCGCGAACAGCACGATCGCAATCATCTTGAGCGCAAGCAGATCACCCAAGCCCGCGTAGACGGAGCCGAGGGACATCGCCAGGAAGATTGCCGTCGCGGCGCCCAGAAGACCGGCGATCGCGAAGCTCGCGAGCGCCATGCGTCCCTCGTCGATCCCGAGGAGATGCGCGACCTCCCGGTTCTGCGCCACCGCGCGAAACGCGCGCCCGGGCATCGTCGTGTAGAGGAACAGAAACAGCGCCCCGACGATCGCCACAGCGCCGATCACCGTCACCAGCTGGCCGTACGAGACCGCGCTGTAGCCGAATTGGATCGCCGCCCCATAGCTCGCAAGGCTGTCCGAGAACGACACGGCGTGACCGTAGTTGATGCGGCTCGCCATCAGAAAGTTGAGAACCATGGCGATGGCGAGCGACATGATGAACGTTTGAATCGTTGCGTTCCGCCTGATCATTGGGCGAAAGAGCGGCTCCGACAGGAGGGAGATCACAACGCCCGCGACGAGCGTGCTGATGACCGCCAGCCACACGCTGCCGCCCGATGCCTCGAAGACCATCCAGATCAAGTACATGCAAAACACGACGATGATCGGATAGGAGAAGTGGATGACCCCGCCAATCAAGACCAGAAGATTGAAGCCGGTCGCAACGAGCGCATAGGTGCAGCCGATCACGAGGCCATTGATGAGTTGCGCGACGAAGAGATCCATGGCGCGGCGTCAATCCACCGTCGCCGGCTCGTGGTCGGCGACGATATGGCTGCGGCCGAGATAGGCGGCCGTCACCGCGTCATTGTCGAGCAGATGCTGCGCGTTGTCCTCGAGCACGACCCGGCCCGTCTCGAGCACGTAGGCACGATCCGCAAAGGCGAGCGCGCGGCGCGCGTTCTCCTCGGCGAGCAAGATGGTCATGCCGCCGCGTGCCAGGGACGCAACCGTCTCGAGGATTTCCTGGAAGACGATGGGGGCGAGACCGAGTGACGGTTCGTCGAGCATCATGAGGCCCGGTTGAGACATGAGGGCCCGGCCAACGGAGAGCATCTGCTGTTGGCCACCGCTCATCGTGCCCGCCATCTGCCCCCGGCGTTCCTTGAGCACGGGAAACAGCGCATAGACTTGCTCGAGGCTTTGCGCGATGTGCTGGCGCCGATGGTAGCCGCCGAGCAGGAGATTATCCTGGACGCTCATGCGCGGAAGGATGCCCCTCCCCTCCGGGCAAAGAGCAATCCCGGCGCGCACGATCTCGTCCGTGCGCCTGCGGGTGATGTCGGCGCCGTCGTAGACGATACGCCCCTCCACCCGCGCAGCGAGGCCGGTGACGGCTGAGAGGAGCGACGATTTGCCCGCACCGTTCGCCCCGATCAGCGTGACAATCTCGCCCCGGCGGACGACGAGGCTTGCCTGCCGCAAACCCGTGACGATGCCGTAGCGCACCGTCAGCCCGTCGACCACGAGCAGAGGCTCCGGCTCAGCTCCCAAGATAGGCCTCCTGCACCTCCGGATCCGATAGCACCTCGGCGGGCGAGCCTTCGCTGATCTTCCGCCCGTACAACAGCACGGTTATCCGGTCCGAGATGCGCCCAACCAGATCGACGTCGTGGCTCACCAGCATGATCGTGACGCCCTCCGCGTTGATGCGGCGGATGACCGCCTCAACCTCTTCGGTTTCACCCGCTCCCATGCCCGCGGTCGGTTCGTCCAGCATGAGAAGCGCCGGGCTGCTGGCCATGGCGCGTGCGATCTGCAGCTTTTGGCGCTGCACCCAGACAAGCTCGCCGGCCCAACGATTGCCCTCGACGGCGAGACCCACCTGCTCCAGCAAGGCAAATGCCTTTTCACGCGCACGACGCTCCGCCCGCGCGGCACGGACCGGGATGCGAAAGATGGCGCCCAACAACGGCATCGTCTGATGGGCACCGAAGCCCAGCATGACGTTCTCGATGCAGGTCATCGTCGGCACGACGAGGCCGCCCTGGAACGTGCGCGTCATGCCACGCTTTGCGATCGCGACGGGGCCGTCGCCGGTCACATCGACGCCGCGATAGACCACCCGGCCTGCACTTGCTGGATGGACGCCGCTGACGACATTGAAGAAGGTGCTCTTGCCCGAGCCATTGGGGCCGATCAGGCCCTGGATCCGCCCGGAGGGGATCTCGGCCGTCACGTCCTCCAGCGCCCGAATCCCCGAGAAGCGTTTCGTCAGGTTGTGAACCTCGAGGATCGGGCCCGGTGTCTCGGTCATCACCGATGCGTCTCGACTCACGACTCAGCGCGGCGCGCGGCGGCGGACGACCCACGCCGCCCGCCGCCGAGCCAGGTGACGCTATCGATATTCCTCAACCAAGATCAGGCGGCCGCCCTTCTCGTACTGCATGAGATAGGCGGGACCGTGCATCTGGTAGTCGATCACATCATAAGACTGGGTGACACCCGGGAAATCATCGGCGTTCGCCATGAACGCGATGATCTTCTCCCATTCGTCGCCGCGCTCATCGGCGCCCCCGGTCAAACCCTGGCTCTCGATCGCCCCCTTCACGAAGTTGACCGCGTCGATATAGGGGATCGTGAGCAATCCGGGATCGAGTCCGTCATGCGCGGCGCGATAGTCCTCGGTGAACGCCTTCCAGCGCGGATTGTCGGTCAGCCGGTTGAACACGTTCCAGACATAGGGTCCGTCCACGACGTCCCGCGCGACCTCGGCAAACGCCGGATCATCGGCCAACGGATAGAACATGATGCGGTTCTGGTCGGTCATGCCGCGACGGCCGAGCTCAAGCATCGTGTCGACCATGTCATTGTTGAGGCCGGTCACGAAGAACGCGTCGGCGCCGTAGCTCAATGCCTTCGTGGCGGCCGCCGCCGCGCTCGCACCCTGGCCGATCTCGATCAGCGGGTGGACCTTGAGGCCGAGTGATTCGCCGGCGTCCTTCTGGAAGTTCGCAAAGCGGACCCAGAACTCGTCCATCGGATTGTAGATGATCGCGATGCTCTCGACGCCGGGATTGGCCTTCTTATAGCCTGCGAGGGTCTTCTCGACGGCCGCGCCGAAGTCCGTCCACAAGTTGAAGAGGTGGGGTTTGAACCGCTCCAGCGCTTGCTCCCCGCTGTTGGCGACATAGGCGAAGGCGCCCGCGCGCTGCACGGTCGGCATCGTCGCCGACACGATTCCCGAGGCAAAGGGCCCGAGGATGATCGTGTGGTTGCGCATCGCCTCGGTGATGCGGGCAACCCCGGTCGCCGGGTCGAGCGCCGTGTCATAGTTGGTAACGCTGACCTGACGTCCGGCAATACCGCCTTGCGCATTGACCTCGGCGACCGCCCACTTGACCGCGAAATCGACGCCTTCCGCCCACGCGGCGAAGGGCCCCGTCAATGGCAGCAGAAGCGCGAAATTCCACTCGTCATCGGCGCTTGAAGCTTTGTTGGATGAAAATAATGACGCAGCCACGACGACGACTGCGACGGCCAGGACTCTGCTGATGCGACCCCGCCACATGTCTGCCTCCTTGCGTGAGACGGGCGACGCCGCCGACGCGACACGCTCCGCCATTTCGTTCTCAGGTGACATATGTTATAACAAATTTCGTTTTTGGGAAGCGTCTCGCCGTCGCGCGCGCGACTGAGGACGAGAGACCCGCAAATGGCGGGGGCCACGCGCAGGCGGACGTACGCCGCTGAGGGAGGCAAGCCATGGGCAGCAGACTGCGCGACGTCATCGCACGCGACATCGAAAGCGGTCTCTATGACGGAGCCGTGACCATCGTCGCGATCGGCGGCGAGGTCGTGCATCGGAGCACGGTCGGTTACGCCGATCGGCCGGGTGAAACCCCGCTCGACGAGACCAGCGTCTTCCCCGTGTTCTCGATCTCGAAGGCGATCACCTCGGCGACGATGCTGCAGCGGGTCGAGCGTGGGGAGGTGCGCCTTGACACGCCGGTCTGTGAGATCATTGGCGAGTTCGGGACGAAGGGAAAGCAACGCGCCACCGTCGGCCAGCTGATGGCGCACACGGCGGGCCTGCCCGGCGGCTTCCCACCGGTCGCGCCCGAGGATCAAGGCAATCTCGAAGTGGTCGTCGCGGCCGTCTGCGGCTTGCCGGCGAGTGCGGTTCCCGGCGAGGAGACGAGCTACTCGCCGATCATGGCCCACGCCGTGCTAGCCGAATGCGTGCGCCGGCTGGATGGCGGAAACCTGAAATTCCGAGACATCACACAGCGTGACCTCTTGGGCCCACTCGGCATGAATGACACCTGTTTGGGCATGCGCGCGGACCTCACCGAGCGGGCGATCATGCCGCGTTGCGCGGACGACAGCCCGGGGCTCTTCGAGGGCGATGCTCTGGTCGCCGTCGCCAAGGACATCATGGACCCCGAGCTCGACTTTGAGATGCCGGCCGCGGGCTTCGTCTCGACGGCGGGCGACGTGTTCCGTTTCGCGGAAGCGCTCCGGCGCGGCGGCACGCTCGACGGCGCGCGTGTTCTCTCGCCCGCAACCATCGCGTTCGCCTCGACGGTGCACACCGGCACCATGATCAACAATCTCTGGTCGTTCGCGCGCGAGATGAAGGGCTGGCCGGTGTTCCCGGCGAACCTTGGGCTCGGCTTCTTCATTCGGGGCGAAGGCATGGTGCCGACCTGGATCGGCCATTTCGCGAGCCCCACTGCGTACGGCGCGATGGGCGCCGGCTCGACGAATTTCTGGATCGATCCCGAGCGCGACATGACCATGGTGTGCCTGACCACGGGTTTCCTCGAGGAAACCAACAGTGCCGCCCGCTTCCAGCGCCTCTCTGACGTGGCTATCGCCGAATACTATCAGTCGCTGTGAGCTCGCCGGCCCATCGACGCGCCCGGCAACCATAAATCCGTCGCGCTTTGCCGGTTCCTATCGCCTGAAAGACCTGCACCCTTCGTGCCCGACATCTCTGGCACTTAAGGTTAACCCGCGAGACAATTGCGTTGCCGCTCACACGACGATAAGGCACTCGCGTTATGACCTTCGATGCTTTTGCTCACGCCGCGAAAGTGGCCGTCAAACGCACACCGCTCGGCCCGCTCCTACGCGGAGCTCTGAGCCCCCCACGCCTCATGCCCGCCATCAAGATCGCGCGAAGGCGTGGTTGGGATGAGGTCGCGACATGGCTGCTTTCGGACGGTGCCCATCATCTTGTCGACACCGCCTTTCATAGTGAGCTCGCGCGCGACGTCGTTCTTGATGCCGAAGTCGAGTTGGTTCTAACCGCTCTGCGGAAAGCACTCTGCAAAGATCCCGAGCGGCTCGACGATGCCCCTATGTCCCGGTTCGTGGTGGCTCTGATGCGCCAGTGCCACCTCAACGAGTACGTGTTCTATGTATCGCCCGAGGAGGAAGAGTGGCGCGCCCAATTGAGTGAAGTGCTCGAACGCGGATTGTCGGGAGCGAATTGGAAGACGGTTGCTGTCTTGGCCCTGTACGAGCCCCTTGATGAGGTCGCGTCAGAGGCGGCGGATGGCGCGCTGCTCCAGGAGGCACCGCAGGTTCTCCGTGACTACCTAGACGAGCGTCGGCGTGAACAACGCGAGGAGGCGGAAATCGCCGGATCGATCGAGACGTTCGGCCCGCTGAAAAATCCAACCTCGTTGAAAGTCGCCGCGATGTATGAGGTCAGCCCGTATCCACGCTGGTCGGGTCGCCTCCAGATACCCGTCGGCTCACGCTGCGCGTTGATCGAGCGGTACTTCGGTGAGACCGCGCGAGAATTCACAACGCGGCCCTTCGACGTGTTGCTGGCCGGCTGTGCGACCGGCAGCCAGGCCATCCACTGCGGCCTCGGATACGGACCAAATGCGCGGGTGCTCGCGATCGACCTTAGTCGCAAGAGCATCGCCTACGCCGCCCGCAAGGCCAACGAGCACGGCGTCACCAACGTTGCGTTCATGCAGGCCGACATTCTCGATCTGACGAACCTCGATCGGGAGTTCGATATCATCGAAAGCGTCGGCGTGCTTCACCACATGGCCGATCCGCTGGAGGGCTGGCGCGTTCTGGCGAGCCGCCTCCGCTCCGGCGGACTCATGCATATTGGACTCTATAGCGCATTCGCGCGGCGTGAGATCACGCGCTTTAGGGATGCCGTCTTGACCGATGCCACCGGCCTGGACGAGATCAGGCAGCATCGCCGCAACCTCATCATGAAACACAAGCCCTCGGAGGTCTGGCGCGTCGAGGATGTCTACCCGTTCTGCCGCGATTTCTTTTCGCTCAGCAACTGCCGTGACCTTTTGTTTCATGTCGAGGAACACACCTATTCGATCCCCGATTTGCAAAAGTGTTTCGGCGAGCTCGGCCTGGTTTTTGGCGGCTTCATGCCACCGCCGCCCCTCAAGAACCGGATGTTTTACCGATATCCGGCAGACAATGATCTGGATGGATGGTGGGCCTTCGAGCAGCAAAACCCGGACACGTTCTATCCGCTGTACGATTTCTGGTGCATGAAGACCCCATGATCGCCTCACTCCTAGGCCGGGACGGGGCAGCCGCGCGCAGCGCTATCCTGACGCGCGCGCATCGGCACGCGGCGTTGGCTTGATCGACGCCCGATCATCGTCGGAACGTCCGGGCACGCGCGCTCGAACAACGCCATGGACCCCCGGCGAAGTCCTGTTACGCTTCAAACTCCTTGGTCGATCGGTCGGGACGCCCTCATGGCAGAGCAGGTGGAGCGCAGGCTCGTCGCGATACTCAGCGCTGACGTCGCCGGGTACACACGCCTTGTCCACGCCGATGAGGAAGGCACGCTGGCGCGGTTCCGTGCCCATCGCACAGAGCTCGCAGAACCGAAAATCGCCGAGCACAGGGGCCGCATCGTCAAGCTAATGGGCGATGGCTTCCTCGTCGAGTTCCCGAGCGTGGTCGATGCCGTGCGATGTGCTGCCGAGATTCAGCGCGGGATGGCGGCACGCAATGCCGGCATCCACGAAAGTGAAAAAATCGCGTTCCGCATCGGTATCAATCTCGGCGACGTGATCGTGGAGGACGACGACATCTATGGGGACGGTGTCAACATCGCGACGCGGATGCAGGAAATCACGCCGCCGGGTGGGGTGTCAGTGTCCGGGGTCGTCCACGACAGCGTCAGGGACAAACTATCTCCGGCCTTCGAGGATCTTGGTCCGCAGCACGTCAAGAACATCACCGAGCCGGTGCGCGCCTATCGGGTGGTGCTGGAGCCGGAGGCCAGCCACGTGAGAGCGGCGGCCCCAGACCGAAGCGCGGTCAGCGTTCCCCCGACGGGGCGCGTCACGGCAATCCTGAGCAGCAGTCAGCGCAGGGGAGCGTGGCATGTCCCCAAGAAACTGCGTGTCATCGCGGTGATGGGGTCGGTCGAGCTGGATTTTCGCGAGGCGGAGTTTGGCCCCGGCGTCACGGAGATCGAGGTGACCAACGTCATGGGGTCGGTCGGCATCACCGCGCCGAGCCGCGCCGCGGTGAAGTGCGACGGTGTCGGAATTCTCGGTCAATTCGACAGCGTGGTGACGAGGACCGGCGTCACCGATCCGCACGCGCCGGTATTGCGCATCAGCGGCGTCGCACTCATGGCCCAGACGTCGGCACGCTGACGCGACGACCGGATGACGCGCCGGCCCCGATGAGCGGGTCGCCATCCGGGCTGGGGCGCGCTCCGGAAACGATCGTCTCTTAGCGCATTGGTCCCGGCCAACGGTCAGGCACTGGGACATCTCCAACCCACATGACCGCACAGGTAGCAGCGTGCTCTCTGCGGGAACGATCGTTGTTGGCGACAAAGCGCCGTCATGGCCGGCGTCAGATATGGCCGCGGTGCCGCCGCACATCGATACGTGCCTCCGTTGCCGGGTCGAACAGGTGAACGCGCTCCAAGTCCGGTTTGAGCCACACCGTTTCGCCTGGACGGACAACCCTGCGATCAGTCAGCAGAATGCAGAGCTGCTTGCCGTCGAGATGTCCGAACAGCTCGATCTCGCGGCCGGTGGTCTCGACGACATCGATCTCAAATGGCATGCCTTCACCGTCGGCGCTCAATTTCATGTCCTCCGGGCGGACCCCGTAGAACACGGTGTCGCCAAGCGCGGCACCCTCTGGGAGCGGGAGCGTGCGCCCGTCGCTGAACACGGCGGTCGCGCTGTCGACGCGCCCACTCAGGATGTTCATCGACGGTGAGCCGATGAAGCGGGCGACGAAGGTGTTGGCCGGTCGATCATAGACCTCGGCGGGCGCGCCAATCTGCTCGATGTGGCCGTCGCGCATCACCACGATTCGGTCGGCCAGCGTCATCGCCTCGACCTGGTCGTGGGTCACGTAGATTGTGGTGGTTTGTAGTCGCTGGTGGAGCGCACGAATCTCGGTGCGCATCTGCACGCGAAGCTGCGCGTCCAGGTTGGAGAGCGGCTCGTCGAACAGAAAGGCGATCGGCTCGCGCACCAAGGCGCGACCCATTGCGACCCGCTGGCGTTGACCGCCAGAGAGCTGCCGGGGATAGCGACCCAGATATTCGGTCAGTTCGAGCACCTCGGCGGCCCAGCGAATGCGTCGTTCCTGCTCATCCTTCGGGATCTTCCGCATGCGCAAACCGAAGGCCATGTTGTTGCGTACGGTCATATGCGGATAGAGGGCGTAGGACTGGAACACCATGGCGATGTTTCGGTCCTTGGCCTGCACGTCGTTGACGACCTCACCGTCGATCGCGATCGCGCCATCGGTGATGTCTTCGAGGCCGGCGATCATCCGCAGCAGGGTCGACTTGCCGCAGCCCGACGGCCCAACCAACACGACCAGCTCCTTGTCGGCGATCTCGAGGCTGATGCCGTGCACCACCTCCACGGGGCCGAAGGATTTGTAGACCTTATCGACTGTCACCGAGGCCATAGTCGTGCCCGTCCGTGCCGTCTAACGATCGGCGAGCGGACCGCTTGTGCGCCGCGCCGCATCGAAGTTGTCGGCCAGGTGATGTGCCGCCCGATAGGCGAGCGCGCAAATCGTGCTGGTTGGGTTGATCGCCGCGCCCGTCGCCATCACGCTGCCGTCGATGATGTAAAGGTTGGGGCAATCCCACGCCTGGTGCCAGTGATTGACGACCGATTCCGCAGGGTCGGCGCCCATTCGCGCGGTCCCCAGCAAATGCCATGCGGGTGGCGCATACACGCCTTCTTCGTTGCGGAACGGATTGACTTTGACATCCCACGCGTCCATCGCCTTGGCGAGTTCGACGGCGCGGTCGATGCCAAAGCGGGCCAGCCGCGCGTCGTTCTCGCACATGCCGTAGCTGATCTTCGGCGCCGGGAGACCTGAGGAATCGGTCAGCGTCTCCGAGAGCGTCACCCGGTTCGTGGGGCGAGGCAGATCGTCGCCCACCACCAAGATGCCCATGCCATGGGCGAAATGTTTGGCCATCCAGGCATGGTGTTCGCCGCCCCACGGCGCGAGATTGCCGGAATGGGAGCCAAGTGCCTGATAGCCAGCGCCGTTCTGGCGCACGATGTGCAGCGTGAAACCGTTGACGAAGCCCCGCGCCGTGTCTGTCTCCGCGAATTCCTCGGAGATCGCGATCGCCGAGACGATTCCCATGTGGCTATCCGTCGGCGCCTCGACCCAGCACTCGACGATCGAGAGGGTGTGGTGCATCAGGTTGCGGCCGACTTGATCGGATCCGTTGGCCAGACCGTTGAGGTGTCGGTTGCTCTCTGAGAGCAACAGCAAGCGCGGCGTTCCCACACCGTTGGCCGCGACGATGACCACCTCGGCCGCCTGGAAATGCCGGACGCCCGTGTGGCGGTCGACGTAAATCACACCAGTCGCCCGACCGTCGCGATCCGTCTCGATCCGCTCGACCCGACAGTCAGTGCGCAGCGCTGCCCCCGCGGCCGTCGCTTGCGGCCAATGGGTCACTGCCATGTCGTTCAGCGATCCCCGCGGGCAACCGCTCTGACAGTTGCCGCAATTGTTGCACGCGTTGCGCCCGTCATACCCCTCAGCGAGGATCGCGACGGGCATCGGCCACCAGTGCCAGCCGAGCGCTTCGAAACCGCGGGCCGCGATCGGCCCGAGCGGCCCGGGAGGCAGCGGCCGGGTCTGAAACGGCCCGCGTGGCGGAATTGCCGGATCGCCGGCGAGACCGGAGACGCCGCACACCGCATCGGACATCTCGAAAAAGGGCGCCAGATCCTCGTAAGCGATCGGCCAATCAGGCGCCAAACCATGCTCGGTACCCTTGCGGAAATCGGATGGACGGTAGCGCGGCCAAGTCGCCGTGTAGATCACGGTACCGCCGCCGACCCCATTCCACATCAGGGTGCTCTCGTCGAGCGATTCCACCGGATAGTCGTGGGGCTGGTTCCGCACGTTGGGCGCGGTGGACCAGTCGGTCAACCGGCGCCACTCCCAGTTCGCCTTGTCGTGCGGCCGCTGATCCGGTCCGAACCATGGCCCCTGCTCGAGGCAAACGACGCGAAGCCCCTTGCGCGCCAACACGAGCGAAGAGATCGCGCCGCCCGGGCCAGCACCGACCACGACGACATCGACCGGATCGTGTTTTGTGGGGGGTGTCATGATTCGCCTCCCCGCGTGCCGCGCGAGAGCGGGCCGCGCCCGGTCTCGACGCCAGCCTCGCGCGCCACGCGTTCGGGCGCGAGCGGGTTCGCGGCGATCGGCGCAAGATCGACCCGAGCCACCTCATCGGTTGCCACATAACGGCCCCGCGTGTGCGTCGGCGCCTGCGCGGGATCGGTCGCGTCGAACGCTGCCATCGCGTAGCCGTCGGGCTGCGGCGTATCGTTGTAGGCACGTCCGAGTCCGCGAAGCGCGCACACGACCGATGGGCTCTCATAGTAGGCGAGATAGACCGTCGTCAGGAGCGCCTCGAACAGCGCGGGGTCCCCATGCTCAAAGCGCTTGACGGCCTCGCCACGCTCAGCGGCATTCGACGCCGCGAAGCGGCGCGCGTCAGAATCGAGCGCGGCGAGCACCCGATCGAGCTGCGACCGACCGGCTTGCGCGCGAAGCCGTTCCGCGACCACGCCGTGGACGCCCGCGGCCGAGGCGCTTGGAAAACGGTCATCCCCCGGCACCAACGTGTCGACCAGCGCACGCATCGTTTCGGCGATGTCTCGTGCCGCCCGTTCAGCCATTGAAACCTCCGTCACTTCACACCGCCACTCGTCAAACCGCGGATCAACCAGCGCTGAAAGAACATCGCCAGGATGTACACGGGGACGATGCCGATGAGCGAAGCGACCGACATTTGCCCGTAGCGAAGCTGGCGGTCCCCTTGATAGAGCGAGAGGCCGACGGGAAGGGTTTGTGTGCTCTCGCTCCGCGAGAGAAACGCCGCGAGCAGGAATTCGTTGTAAGCAAGGATCATGCAGATGATCCCGGTGCTGATGATGCCGGGTAGCAGCAGGGGGATCGTGATTCGAAATAGCACCGTGAAGTAGCCGGCACCGTCGATCCGCGCCGCCTCCTCCAGCTCTTCCGGCAGCCGGCGGACGAAGCTCGACAACAACCAAAATGCGACCGGCAGATTCATCAAGCCATAGACCAAGGCGAGCCCACCAAGCGTGTTGAGCAAGCCGATGGAACGCAGCAGGAAAAAGAGCGGAAAGAGCGCGACGATGGGCGGCGCCACATAGGTCGCGAGGATCAATGCCGGTAGAAACTTGCCGCCGATCCGGTAACGCACGATCGCGTGGGTCGCGGGCACGGCAATCAGGAGCGTGATCAGCGCACCACATGCCGCGCCAATCACCGAGTTGCGCAGATAGGTCGCAACCGCGACCGAGTTCCACGCATCCGGATAATTTTGCCAGAACCACTGCTCCGGTAGGAAGCCGCCGCTCGCGATATCGGGCTGGGTCTTCATCGAGACCATGAACATGAAGATCATCGGGAAAATGAAGAACAGAACCACCGCGGCCGTCGCCGCCCAGCGCAGCATTGTCCAGGGGCTGACCGGCCCCGCATGCAGCAGCTCGCGACTTGTCGCGGCGCGGTTCATGAGAGGCGCTTTTCGGCGAAATCGTGCGCCACCGTGAACGGGATCGTGATCAAGCCGACGACGATCGCGAAGATAATCGTCTGGGTCGCCGCCGCGCCGATATCGAACTGCTGGATCGCCACCCGGTAGATGTAGAAGCTCGAGACCGTCGTCGCCTGGCCCGGACCGCCACCGGTCAGCACGAATACGAGATCGAACACCTTGAAGGCGATCACCAGCTTGAGCACGGCGATCGCAAGGAGCGCCGGCGCCAACATTGGCAGCGTGATCGACCAGAAGAGCCGCGGACCGGCCGCGCCATCGATCTTCGCCGCCTCGTAGATATCGTCGGGCAGGGTCTGGAGCGCCGCGTAGACCATGAGCGCGACGAAGGGCGTCCATTGCCAGATGTCGGCCAGGCAAAGAAAGGGAAAGGCGTAGTCGGGCGAGCCGATGAAGCTGACCGGCTTCGCAACCAGCGACATATCCATCAGGAAGCTGTTGAGCCAGCCGCCCTTCGGCATCAACAAGAGCTGCCACATGATCGCGACGGTGACCGGCGGCGTCATCAACGGCAGAAGGATCAAGGTGCGGAGAACCTGACGGGCGCGCACCGCCTTGTCGACGAGATAGGCGACGCCGATGCCGAGCACGATCGAGACGGCCGTGGTTAGCAGCGCGAAGAAGGTCGAGCGGGCGAGCGAAGCCGTGAATTTCGCCTCGTTGATCGCGTCGCCGTAGTTCTCCCAGCCAACCCAGCCGCGGAACGGCGTGCCGAGGTTCGACTCGGAGAAGGACAGTAGGATCAGATAGACAAGCGGATAGACCGCGAAGACACAGAGCCCCGCAATCAGCGGGACCACGACACCCCACGCAGTTCGGCGACGACGATCGAAGCGTCGCCGGCGCCTCCGCGCAGGAGCGGGCAGACCGCCAACCGCCGGCGCGCTCAACGCGTCGCGCCCGCGTTCAGATGGCACGCCAGGAAGTAGCGGGGAGGGCGTGGCGGCGCCGCATCACCCCACGCCCTCGCGCACGATCACGTGACCTAACCGAGCGTCTGCTCCCAGTTCGCCTGAGCGTCGGTCATCGCCTGTTCGGCGGTTTTCTCACCGGCCATCATCAAGCCAAGCTCGTCGGTGAGCGCCTGCATGAGCTTGGGCGAATCAGGCTTGGTCGGCCACGGGAATGCGTCATCGATTGCCCGCTCCACGGCATCCGCCTGCAACGGAGCGAACTCGCGATAGGCGGGCATCGCCGAGCGGCGTGTCGGGTCGACCCCGGTCGAGTTGTTGGTCAGCACCTCGACGTGGAAGTCCTTGCTCGACGCCATGCGCACGAACTCCCATGCCATCTCGGGGTTCTTCGAGCCCGCGGAAACACCGAAGGCCCAGCCGGCATTCATCGCAGGCCGATTGACGGTGTTGCCGGCCGCCACCGGCATCGGCACGACGCCCCACTTGTCGACGATTTGGCTCTGCTCGGCATCCTGCGCCCAGGTCCCGAGGTCGGTCCAGAACTCGATCATGGCGGCGCCGCCGCTAAGGAACACCGGGATCGAATTGCCGAACTCGGTCTCGAGCGGCGTCGGCACGGCGTGCGGCCCGGCATCGAGCATCGCCTGGGCCGCACCGATCGCGGCATCGCTGGCGAGCGCCGGCTTGCCCGAGGCATCGAGGAAATCGCCGCCGTAGCCACCCAAACGGTTTGCAAAGGTCGAGCAAAGGATAATCGGGAACTGCTTGCACATGAGCAGGCAGCCATAAATACCGTTCGCACTCTCCGCATCCGAGACTGCCTTGACGACGGCGTTGTATTCGTCCCATGTCGCCGGCGGCTTCTGGCCGTTCCGGTCGAGGATCTCCTTATTGTAGAAGAGCACGTGGGTGTCGCCGTCATAGGGCAAGCCGTAACGGCGACCACCGACCAGCGTATAGGCATCGTAGAGCGAGCCGAGAAAATCGTCGGGATCGATATCGGCCTTTTCAGCCTCGATCCGGTCGGTCACGTCCATCAACACGCCATCACGGACGAGTGCTTCCTTGTCCACATACCAATATTGGAAGACGTCGATTTCGTTCGCACCCGACATCACGTCGAGAGTCGATTGCGCCGTGATTTGATCGTACGGCACCTTCACCGCTTCGACGGTAGCGCCCGTGCGGGCGTTGAAGCCCTGGGAGAGCGGCTCGATCGACCCTGCGTGTGGATTGATGATCATGAACCGCAGTGTCTCGCCGGACCAGTCGGCGCTCCGCGCAGACCGGCTAAACGCGCCGCTCCCCGCAAGCGAGAGGGCCGCCGCCCCCGCCGCGCTTCCGCGCAAAAACCCGCGGCGATCAATTCCCCGATCGAATTTGTCGTTTTTCATGACTCAGTCTCCCTCATTTCCCAAAACCAACCCGTGCTCCGCGCAAAGCCTGATTCGGAATACTACTTTGTGGAGCATTATGGCGTAACACGATGCCGAAACAAGCATCGGGCCTCGCTCGTGTCGGCCCAGGCGCCGGCCATGATCTTCCATGGTCGGCTTGCACCTTGACCAGCGCGCGCAACGGCCCTTACCGTCACGCTGCCAAGAGAAGGAGGCGTGTGGGATGTCGAAGGGAATCGCTTTTTGCGGCGGCGGCTATGTGCCGGTCGACGAGGCCACCATTGCACTGCTCGACCCGGCCTTCACCAAGAGCGACGTCGTGTTCGATGCCGTTCCGGTGAACGACAAGGCGTTCTTCCGCCTCGACGATCACATGGAGCGGTTCCGCACATCCTACGAATTCGTGCGTATGGCCCCGCCTTACGCGGATGCCGAGATGAGGCATATCATGGCGCAATGCGTGGAGCGCTCAGGCCTGACGGAAGCCGTCGTGTTCGTGCTCTGCACGCGCGGGCGCTACGGCGGTGGCGTTGCGTTCGGCGATCCGCGGACCGCGACGAACGAGTTCATCGCCTATGCGATCCCCTACTACACGATCGTGCCGACGGAGAAGGTCAGCACCGGCGCGCACATCTGGATCGGCGAGACGCGCCGCGCGCCGGACGCCGCGATCAATCAAAGGGTCAAGAACTTCAACCGGATGGACCTCACTTGCGCGCAGTTCGAGGCCTTCGACCACGGCGCCGATGCGCCGGTCCTGCTGTCGATGGACGGCTTGGTGACCGAGGGGCCGGGCTTCAACGTCTGGGTGATCAAGGACCGCAAGGCGCTCACGCCCGGCGACAACCTGCTCGAGGGCATCACACGGCGCACCGTGTTTGACCTCTGCGCCGAGATGGGGATCGAGGCGGAGGCGGTCGCGATGACGCCCGACGAGCTGTTGAACGCGGGAGAGGCTTTCATCTCCTCCTCGGGCGGTGGTGTGATCCCGGTGACCCGCGTCAACGACCGCCCGATCGGAAACGGAGCCCCCGGCATGACCACCGGTCAGCTCAGCGAGCTCTATTGGAAGAAGCGTGCCGCGGGCTGGCACGCGACACCGGTCGAGGACCTTCTCGAGGCACCGGAAGCTGAAATCGCCGAAAGCGCGTGACCAGGCGCACGGTCCCGCTTAAGGGCGCCGGTCGGGCCGGGTAGTAGGGCGAGGTCGTCGGCCTGCGCGGCGCTTGGAGCATCTCACGTTCACTCATGCGCACGCGACATGCTCTCTCTCATTGGCATCGACGCAAATGCGTCGTCACAGGTGCTGTGCGCCCCTTGGGTCCCTCACTCATAGGGTGAGTCCTGGTTTTGCATAGCTGGTTGTTGATGAGTTTGCACGCGCGCCGTATGCGGAGCCCTCAGACCGCTCAAGCGTTCGGCGCGCTTGTTGGGGCGTGTCTCCTCGTAGGGCCGAGTGCGGCCTGATGGTGTTGTAGTCGTGTCGCCAGATGGCGAGCTTCCTCCGAGCGTCAGCGAGGCTCTGGAAGACCTCCTCGTTCAAGAGCTCGTCACGCAAGCGGCCATTGAAGGCCTCGATGAACGCGTTCTGGGTGGGCTTGCCCGGCGCGATGTAGTGCCAGGCGACGCCGGTCGAGTTTTGCCACTCGAGGATGGCGCGGCTGGTGAGCTCCGAGCCATTGTCGGTGACGATCGTCTTGGGCTTGCCGTAGAGCCTGATTAAGCGATCGAGCTCGCGGGCAACGCGCCGGCCGGAGAGCGAGGTGTCGGCGATGAGGCCGAGGCTCTCGCGGGTGCAGTCGTCGATCACGGCGAGAATACGAAAGCGCCGGCCGGGCTCGAAGACATCGGAGAGGAAGTCCAACGACCAGCGCTCGTTCGGGCACAACGGCACCTCGAGCGGTGCTCTGGTTCCCGTTGCTCGCTTGCGCCCGCGTCGGCGTTTCACAGCGAGACCTTCGTCGGCGTACAGCCGGCGCAGCTTCTTGTGGTTCATCCTGATCCCCTCGCGTTCGAGCAGAAGCCCGATGCGGCGATAGCCGAAGCGTCGCCGTTCGCCCGCGATTTCGCGCATGCGCCGACGGATCTCCGGGCAGTCGGGTGGGCGCTCACGGCGCACGGTCTTCGGATCGACGCTGACCAGCCGGCACGCGCGGCGCTGCGAGATGTCGTGCTTGGACATCGCCACAAGCGCCGCCGCGCGCCTAAGCCGGGGCGTCGTCAGCTCTTTCCCAAGAGGTCCTTCAGAACCACGTTGTCCAGCATCGCATCGGCCAGCAGACGCTTCAGACGCGCGTTCTCCGTCTCCAAGCTCTTCAGCTTGCGCGCGTCCGACACATCCAGCCCGCCGTACTTCGCCTTCCACTTGTAGAACGTGTTCGGGCTGATCCCGTGCTTGCGGCAGACCTCCGCCGTCTTCAGGCCGCGCTCTTGCTCGGCCAAGATCCCGATGATCTGTTCCTCAGAAAATCGTGACTGCCTCATCGCTCCGTCTCCTCTGTGACGGACTCTCCTAACAGATGAGGGAACTTTCGGGGCTCACAGCAATGGCAATTTCTGTTCGTCGCCCAGAAGGACTTCGAAAAGCCGTCGGCGCGTCAGGCTCCCACATTGAGGGAGTTAGCCGACTTTTTGGGCATCGCGTGATGCCTGGTCCGCGCCGCTGGGAAGCTGTTTAGGATCCGGCGGCCGCTGGAGGCGGAAGACGAGCTTTCGACAAGGCCTACCTTGGAGACCTACCGGGCCTAGCCCGAGCGCTAACATTTGTTGGACGCGTCCCCGACACCGCTGTAACACCGGACCGCTGCCGCGGTCGACGGACGTTGATAGCGGCCGCGTCCAGGCTCGTCTTGATATGAGCCGCATAGAACTTCTCGATCATTTCCACGCTGGTACGGCAGTTCTTCGCGATCTGGTAGATGTCTGCTCCCTCCATTAGACGGAAGCAGATGTAGGTGTGACGCAGGCTGTAGGCGGTGCGCCGCCTGCCGTCACGATCAAACTTCAAATCCTCTTGCTCCAGGATTCTGTTGAGCTGTTTCCTATGGCTTGTCGGGAATAGGCGAGCCGAGGGCTCGGGCTGGTTCCGTGCGACTAAACGCTCGAACGGGCGAACGGCATTGGCCGTGCTTTTGCAATAGCCGAACCCGCGTTTTCCGCGCACCTCAATCTCAAGGATGGTTTCGCCAGTGGCGTCGTCCTCAACAACGTCCACGTCTCGATACTCGAGACGGAGCGCCTCGTCCGGCCGAAGGCCTGTGTTGGCCATGAACAGCACATAGTCATGGAGCTGCTCACCTGGCCACTGTGATCGAGTCCCTTTGGCTTCCTGAGCGTGCCGCCGCGTCGCTTCGTACAAGCGCCTATATTCTTCGTGGGAGAACCATGCCCGGTGTTCCAACTTGCCCGACGTCTTGTACGGCATCGACAAGTCAGGCAAATGCTGTAGCCAGCCGTGGCGGATGCCAGTCTTAAGCACCTGGCGGAGCGTCACGATCTCGTCGTGGATGGTGCTGCGGGCGGGCGCCTTGCCAGTTGACGAGTTGTTGATGCGGTGAACGCGGTATTCCTGCACCGTGCCAGCGGTGATCTGGGAGAGGCCCAGGGAGCCGAAGAACGGCAGAAGGTGAAGGCGTAAACGCCCTTTGTGACCGTCGACCCACCGTGGACTCCTTTGGCCCTCGGTGATGACCTCGTATTCGCGCTCGAAAACCGCCGCTGCCTGCCGGAAGGTCTTTTCAGAGATCAACTCACCGCGTCGGTTCTTGTCGCGAAGCGTCAGATACCAGTCTTCGGCGAACTCCTTCGCTAGCTGCAGGCTCTCCTGTTTGGTGGTGACCCGCCGATTGCGACCGGCAAGGTAGGTTGAGCACTGCCAAAATCGGCTGTTGTCT
>CBDCGS010000007.1:0-125000 GCA_965216915.1 Alphaproteobacteria bacterium | reverse complement strand
ATTTCGTCCCTCGCTCTTGTTCCGCAAGACGCTGGTCCGGACGAAGCATCGATGGTGGCCCAGGACGGCGCGCCTGCGCCGATCATCCCCGACGAGCCGGCATCGCCCGCGGTCGCCGCGAGTGCTCCGGCATCGGTCGCCGACGATGACGCCGAGCAGACAAGCGTGCCGCGGCCCATCGCCAAACCGAACAGAACGCAGCTGGCCGACAGCGCGATACCCCGTCCGGTGAGGCGGCCGAGCCTTCCACCCAAGCCTTCGAGCACGGTTGCCGCCACCGAGCGTACCGAGCCGGCGCTGCCCGCGTCGCCGACGCCCGCGGTCGCGGCCGCACGAGAGGGCGCGGCAACGCCTGCGCCGGCACCAGCCCTGCCCGACGCCCCAACGCTGCGCGCCCAACCAAACGCCAAGACGGTCGCGGTCGCGCGCGGCGACACCTTGATGGCGATCCTGCGGCGCAACGGCATCGACCGCGTGGAGGCCGACCGGGCGATCCGCGCGGCGCGCCAAGTGATGAATCTTCGGCGCCTTTCGATCGGCCAAGAGATCACGCTGGTCATCGGCACCGACGACACCGGCGCCAACGCCCTCGACGGCATCGGCATCGAGCTGGGGGAAGAACGGGCCGTGCAGATCTCGCGCACCGGCCCGGAGACGTTCGCCGCGAAGCGCGTTGCCGGGCTCGAACGCGCGTTCACGACGCCGCGCCGTATCGTCCGGAAGAGACTCGACGTGAACGGCAAGAGGCATCGCGCGGCAGTCACTGCCGACGCCGAGCAAGGCGCCGTGATGGCCGGTGCGATCGTCGCTGCGGCGGCACCCATTGCGGAAGACCCGCCGGAGGGCGATGCCACGGCGTTAGCCCTGGCAGCAATCAAGACGGCGCGCGGCCACACTGACGATAGCGGGCTGATCCGAAAGGCGGTCGTGATCGGCCAAGGGGACACGCTCGCCTCGACGCTCGCACGCGCGGGCAGCGACGACGACGACGCGCATGCCGCGATTGAGGCGTTTCGCGAGGTCCACAATCCCAGGCGGCTCCAAATCGGACAAACCCTGTCGCTCGCCTTCGAGCCGCGCGGCGGCGGTGAACCGCGCCTTGCGGAAATCGCGCTCGACGTCGCGCCCGACCGCAATGTCATCGTGTCCCGCGCCGAGAACGGGGCGTTCGAATCCCGCGAAATCGAGCGTCCGCTCATCCGGTCTCTGCGCAAGACACGGGGCCAAATCCGCAACAACCTTTATGACGCCGCCGCGCAGGCCGGCGTGCCAATCGACATCCTCACCGAGACGCTGCACATCTTCAGCTTCGATGTCGACTTCCAGCGCGAAATCCAATCCGGCGACCGTTTCGAGGTGCTCTACGAGATCACCCAGAGCGAAGGCGGTGCCGTCGTCGGAAACGGCCCGATCCTCTATGCCGCGCTTTGGGTGAGCGGCCGCAAGATCGAGCTCTACCGCTACGAGCCCGAGAACGGGCCGTCGGACTATCTGACGAGCGAGGGGCAGAGCGCGCGCAAGACACTCATGCGCACGCCGATCCAGGGCGGGCGCCTCTCATCGGGCTATGGCATGCGCCGCCATCCCGTGCTCGGCTACAACAAGAAGCACACCGGTGTGGATTTCGCGGCGCCGCGGGGCACGCCCATCCTTGCCGCAGGCGACGGCGTGATCGAGCGAATCGGCCGCTTCGGCACCTATGGCAAATATGTTCGGATCCGACACAACGGGTCCTACAGCACCGCCTACGCGCACCTCAGCCGCTACGCGAAAGGCATGCGCAACGGCAAGCGGGTCCGACAGGGGCAAGTGATCGGCTATGTCGGCTCGACGGGACGGTCGACCGGCCCGCATCTCCACTATGAAGTGCTCAAGGGCGGCAAGCAGGTCAATCCAATGCGCCTCAAGCTGCCGACCCGCCAAAAGCTCGCGGGCGACGAGCTGATCGCGTTCCAGAACCAGCTCATCAAGATCCAGGTGCTGCTCGCCGAAACCCCGACCGAAACGCAGGTCGCGAGCCAGTAGCCGCGGCGCGGCACCGGATTGGGTGCGCGCCGTCCTACAGCACCTCCAACGCGGCCTCACCTCGCGGCGCCGGGAAAGCCTCGTCGAGCGTAGCGAGATCGTCGGGTGACAGTGTGATCTCCAATGTCGCATGGTTCTCGTCGATGCGTGCCGTTTGCGACGTTTTCGGAACGACGAACATGTCCGGATGGCGCAATGTCCAAGCCAATGCGATCTGCATCGGCGTCGCATCGTGGCGGCGCGCCACCGCGGCAAGCGGCCCCGTTTCCGAAAGGCGGCCCTGCTCGAGCGGCGAATAGATCATGAGCGGCACGTTGCGCGCGCCGCACCATTGGTGAAGCCCGACCTCCGGCCAACGCCGCGACAGGTTGTAGAGGATCTGATTGGTCTGACAGCCCGCCCCACCCGGCAGGGCCCGCAACTCCTCCATGTCGTCGACATCGAAGTTGCTGACCCCGAAATGGCGGATCTTGCCCGCCTCGCGGAGAGCCTGGAACGCCTCGAGTGTTCCGGCGAGATCCTCTCCTGCGCGCCAGTGCAGCAAATAGAGATCCAGACGATCCGTACCGAGCCGCTTGAGGCTCGCCTCGCACGCGCGCACCGTGCCCTTGCGTCCCGCGTTGCTCGGCAACACCTTGCTCACCAAGTAGACGGCGTCGCGGCGTCCCCTGATGGCCTCCGCCACCACCTTCTCCGAGCCGCCGGCGGCGTACATTTCCGCCGTGTCGATCAGCGACATGCCGAGGTCGATGCCCCGGCGCAGCGCCGCGACCTCGCGACGCCGCTCCGACCTCTCCTCACCCATGCGCCACGTGCCGAGGCCGAGCGCCGGCACCCTATCGCCGGCCGGCAACCGAACCGATCGCATCCCCGTGCTCCCTCACCCGTTCACCGCTATAGTCGATTTGCGCCTCATGCCAACACGCCCGAGGAGCCATGTACAAGCTCTACGACTACGCGCCGTCCGGGAATGCCTACAAGATCCGGCTGCTCCTGGCCCAGCTCGGCATCCCCTTCGACCGCATCCCGGTTGACCCGCTCCGCGGTGAGACGCGTACGCCAGAGTTCCTCGCCCTGAGTCCGGCCGGGCGCGTTCCCGTTCTCCTGGCCGCGGACGGCACGGTCTACCGGGAATCCAATGCGATCCTGCTCTGGATCGCCAAGGGAACCCCCTACCTTCCGGCGGACGACGACGCCGTGGTGCGGGTGATGGAAGCGCTCTTTTTCGAGCAAAACCAGATCGAGCCCAATTTCGGCACACCGCGCATGTGGCTCTCCTACAGCCATCCGGGCGGGGAGGAGTCCGGCCGTGTCGGGGAATGCCACCGGGCCGGTGCGCGGGCGCTGGAATTCCTCGAGCAGCATTTTGCGCGAGAGCCTTACATCGTCGGCGACTCCTACACGGTAGCCGATATCGCGCACTACGCCTTTCTCCACGTCGCGGACCAGGCCGGACACGATCTCACCCCCTTCCCGCGCGTCAATGAATGGCTGGGACGCGTCGCGGCCGAGCCCTACCACGTCACGATCGACGCCTGATCAGGGATCGTCCGCGCGCGGCATCGGGCCGACGAGAAGCGCCGGGTCGAGCCTCTCCTCGAACCAGTTCACGCGCCAGTCCAGATGCGGCCCGGTGACCCGCCCCGTCGCGCCGACCGTCGCGATCGGCTGGCCGCGCGCCACGCGGTCGCCGATCCCCACCTCGATGCGCTCGAGGTGGAGAAAGGCGGAGCTGACGCCGTGGCCGTGGTCGATGATGAGCGTGCCACCGGAAAAATAGAGATCCGGCTCGACGAGCGTGACCACACCGGGCGCCGGCGCAACCACGGGCGTGCCCGTCGGTGCCGCGATGTCGATGCCGTAGTGAGGCTGGCGCGGCTCACCATTGAGGATGCGTTGGCTGCCATAGATGCCCGAGATGCGCCCGCGCGCGGGCCATACAAACCCCTCTGCGAAGAGTGCCTCGGCGCTATCGATCTTGCGCGCCGCACGGACTCGCGCGGCTTCGTCGCGAATGCGCGCGACGACTTCGTCCGGCGGCGTGACGAGCGATTTGGCGAGACCGTCGATCCGTTGGACGTCGTAGGCACGCTGTGCGATTGCGAGCTGCCGCTCCTCCACCGCCCCGTCGGGATGCGTGACCACGAGGGTCGCGCTTGGCGCCGCATCGCGCCCGAAGCCGAACACGAAGCGGCCTTCCGTGTCGACCCGAAGCGCGCGCCCATCGAGCGTGGCCCGTAGACCAGGCGCGCCGTGCCCAACAATGAGGCCGCCCTGGCGCAAAGGTCCGTCCAGCACGAGCTCGCCGCCGATCGCCGCGGCCGAGACGAAAAGCAACACAAAGGCGAGCAGCGCGCTCCTCACAGCAGAGAGCCCTGGTCATCGCTCGGCTTGCCACGGCGGCGCACTCGTCGCGCGGCCGAGATCGCCGGCGCGCGACCATCGTGGAACTCGAGCGATAGCGCCGCGCCCGGCTTAACCGCCTTCGACGACATCAGCGGTCTGTCGTCGTCGCCTCGCACAACCGCATAGCCGCGCGCCAGCGTGCCGCGGTAGGAGACGCTTTCGAGGAGCCGGCCAGCGGTCTCGAGACGCGCGGCCTCGTGTCGTCGGCATGCCTCCAAGGCCGGGCGCAGCCCGTCGACGACCCGCGCAAGCCCGTCTTGCGCCGCCACGATGCGCTCGCCCGGCGTCCGGAGCGCCGGGCGCTCCGCCAGCGCGGTCAATTGCGCGCGCTTGAGCGAGAGAACATGCTTGGGGTGCGGCGGATTGAGGCTCGCCACAAGCCGGGAGCGATGGACAAGCGCGCCACCGGCCGCCTGGCCCAGACGCTCGCTCCAGTCGTCGAGGCGCTGGGCCGCATTCATCAGGAGGCTCGGTGCTCCCGGGAGGCCACGCGCGTAGCCATCCAAGCGCGTCCGCCGCGCCTCGAGGGCGCGGTGCGCCGCGCCCACCAGGCGCTGCTCAAGCCCGAGCAGGCGCGTCACGAGATCGCCGCGCACGGGCACGGCAAGCTCGGCCGCCGCGCTCGGTGTCGGGGCCCGGCGGTCCGCGGCGAGATCGATCAGCGTGGTGTCGGTTTCATGGCCGACGGCCGCGATCAGCGGAATCTCGCTCGCGGCAGCCGCGCGCACGACGGCCTCTTCGTTGAAGGCCCACAAGTCCTCCAAGCTGCCGCCGCCGCGCGCCACGATCAGAAGGTCCGGCCGCGGCACCGCGCCGTCGGGCGCAAGCCGGTTGAACCCCGCAATCGCTTGCGCCACTTGCTCGGCCGCCCCCTCGCCTTGCACGAGCACCGGCCACACCAGGACCCGGCGCGGAAAGCGATCGCCGAGCCGGTGCAGGATGTCACGCAAGACCGCGCCGGTCGGCGAGGTCACGACCCCAATCACCGTCGGCAGGAACGGCGGCGCCCGTTTACGCGCCTCGTCGAACAGGCCTTCCGCGGCGAGCGCACGCTTGCGCGTTTCGAGGAGCTTGAGGAGCGCGCCCTCGCCGGCCAGCTCCAATTGCGCCACGACGATCTGATAGCGCGAGCGACCCGGATAGGTCGTCAGCCTGCCGGTCGCCACGACCTCGAGCCCATCTTCCGGCACGAGCGCGAGGCGCCCGGCGGTGTTGCGCCAGCACACCGCGTCGAGCACCGCATCCACATCCTTCAGCGCGAAATATAGGTGGCCGGAGCGCGCCCGCTTGAAGCCCGAGATCTCCCCGCGCACCCGCACCCAGGCATAGGCTTCCTCGACGGTCCGCTTGAGCGCCTGCGACAGCTCGCTGACGGACATGACCGGCAGATTGCTGCCTGCGCTGTCGTGATCGCTTGCGTCCATCTGGATCGAAAGTGCCGGGGCGGGTCCGCTGTGCTAGAAGGCGAGTCTATCGGAAGCGGGGAGTCGCCGAAAGCGGCGCGGAGGGTGAGAGGGCCTGTGAACGTCCTGGTCGTCGGCTCCGGCGGACGCGAGCACGCGCTTTGTTGGAGCCTCGCATCGTCGCCTTTGGTGACGGGTCTCTGGTGCGCCCCCGGCAATGCGGGGATCGCGCACGAGGCTACCTGCGTCGCGCTCGACCCGCTGGATGGCGCGGCCGTCGTCGCCTGGTGCCGGGACAATGCGATCGACTTCGTGATCGTCGGTCCCGAGGCCCCGTTGGTGGCGGGCCTAGTGGATCGGCTCGAGGCCGCCGGCATCGCCGCGTTCGGGCCGAGCGCAGCGGCGGCACGCATCGAGGGCTCGAAAGGCTTCATGAAAGATCTCTGCGCACGGCATGGTGTGCCGACGGCCGCCTACACGCGCACCCGCACGATTCCCGAGGCACGCGCCTTCATCGAGGCGACGGGCGCACCGATCGTCGTCAAGGCGGACGGTCTCGCCGCCGGCAAGGGGGTCATCATCGCCGAGACCATCGAGGCCGCGCTCGACGCGGCCGCGCAAACCCTCGAAGGCGCCTTCGGCGAGGCCGGGGCGGAGCTCGTGATCGAGGAGTTCCTGGTCGGCGAGGAGGCGAGCTATTTCGCGCTGGTCGACGGCACCAACGTGGTGCCCCTCGAAACGGCGCAAGACCACAAGGCCGTCGGCGATGGCGACACCGGACCGAACACAGGCGGCATGGGCGCCTATTCGCCGGCGCCCGTGATGACGCCGGCGCTCTGCGAGACTGCGCTGAGCGCGATCGTGCAACCCCTCGTCGACGCGCTCGCCGCCGCCGGCACGCCCTACAAGGGCGTCTTCTACGCCGGCCTGATGCTGACCGATGCGGGCCCGAAATTGCTCGAGGTCAACGTCCGCTTCGGTGACCCGGAATGCCAGGTGCTGCTGCCGCGCCTCCGCTCGGACCTACTGCCCGCGCTGCTCGCCGCGCGCGATGGCGAGCTCAAGGACTTCGACCTCCGCTGGCGCGACCAGGCCGCGCTCTGCGTCGTGCTCGCCACCAAGGGCTATCCGGGCGCCTATGAAAAGGGCAGCGTGATCCGCGGGATCGACGCGGCCGAGAGCCTCGACGGCGTCACCGTGTTTCACGCCGGCACCAGGCGTGACGGTGCCGACCTCTGCGCGGCGGGCGGTCGCGTGCTCGGCGTCACCGCGCTCGGTGACACGATCGGCGCCGCCCAAGGGCGTGCCTATGAGGCGGTGCGTAAGATCGATTGGTCGGATGGCTTTTGCCGCACGGATATCGGCTGGCGCGCGGTGCGATGAGCATGTCACGCTCGCCTTGCTCACGCGACATGCTCTCCCTCATTGGAATCGCGCAAATGCGTCGTCGCAGGTGATCCCACCTGCTCGGGATTTGCGCTAGAGCGTGATCCATCTAGATTGAAGCGTATCCGGCATTTCGGATGAAGTTTTGGCATTCCTGAGGGCTGACGTTGTCGAGCAATTTGCCGATGCGCTGCCAGGTTGCGGGAACGGTGCGTTCCTCGGCCTTGCGTAGCAAAGATTTGAGCTTGGCGAAGAGCTGCTCGATGGGGTTCAGGTCGGGCGAGTAGGGCGGCAGGAACAAGAGCTTGGCGCCGGCGGCCCGGATCGCGCGGCGAACCTGGCGCCCCTTGTGCGAACCCAGGTTATCCATGATCACGATATCGCCCGGACGGAGCGTCGGCACCAGGAACTGTTCGACATAGGCCAGGAAACTTCGGCCGTTGATCGGCCCGTCGAAGACACAGGGCGCGTCGATGCGGTCGTGACGGAGCGCGGCCAGGAAGGTCAACGTGCGCCAGTGCCCCTGCGGCACCCTGGCAAGGAGCCGCTCTCCCTTCCGGCAACGGCCATAGAGGCGCGTCATGTTGGTCTTGGCCCAGGTCTCGTCGATGAAGACCAGGCGCGTGGGATCGAGCCGGCCCTGATATTTCTTCCAGCGCGCCCGCCGGCGCACCACGTCAGGTCGGTCCTGCTCGCTGGCGTGCAGGCTTTTTTTTGAAGCTGATGCCCTCGTCGTTCAACAAACGCCAAAGCGAGCCATAGCTCGCCCGCACCCCGCGCTCCTGCAGTTCCGAGACCAACGCACGCAGCGTGATGTCCGGTGAGGCGGCGAGCCGGTCCAGCAACCAGTCGCGCTCGCCAAGCAGCAAACGCGGCAGCCGGCTGCCCATCGGCTTCGCAGCAACGCTGCCCGTCGCTCGGTAGCGCTGCGACCACTTCACAACGCTCGAAACGCTCACACCAAAGTGAGACGCAACCTCCCGAACAGGCTGACCCGCCTCAACCCGAGCAACAACACGAGAACGAAGATCCTCCGAATAGGCTCGTGCCATCCATACTGGCCTCCTTCTCCAGCCAGCATCTTGAATCAGTTTTCTCGCCCCTTGGGAATCCCCACAAACGATTCAACTAAACTGAATCGTGCTCTAGGCTGGCCAGACGCTCAGCGCCGCGCCGCGAAAAACGCCTTGAGCAGCGCGGCCGCGCGCTCCTCGTGAAACCCGCCATAGACCTCCGGCTGGTGGTGGCAGGTCGGCTGCGCGAACACACGCGCGCCGTGCTCAACCCCCCCGCCCTTCGGGTCGGGCGCGCCGAAGTAGACCCGCCGAATGCGCGCGAAGGCGATCGCCTGCGCGCACATGGCGCAGGGCTCCAACGTGACGTAGAGATCGCAGGCGGGAAGCCGCGGGCTCCGCGCCGTCTCCGCGGCCGCGCGGATCGCGAGCATCTCCGCGTGCGCGGTTGGATCGCAGCGCGCCTCGACGGCATTGCCGGCCTCGGCCAGGATGGTGCCCGAGCCGCCCTCGACGACGACGGCGCCGATCGGCACCTCGCCGCGGGCAGCGGCGGCGGCAGCCTGCGCCAAAGCACGTTCCATCGGCGTTGGGGTGGGCGCGCCCATGGGCGCACCCTCGCGCCCGCGTAGGGCCGGGTCAAGCCCATCGCGCTTGCCGCCATGCACGCCCGGCCATAGAGTGCCGCCATGCCCGTGATCGGCCTAACCCTCGATTCTGAGGCCCCCGGCGGCTACTCCAACCAGCCCTGGTACGCGATCCGTCAAAACTATTGCGATGCGATCGCAGCAGCCGGCGGAGTGCCCGTGGCGCTACCGCACGAGCCGGAGCTTGCGGCGCGCTACCTGGAGCTCGTGGACGGCCTCGTCGTCACCGGCGGGCATTTCGACGTCGACCCGGCGCTCTTTGGCGCGGCCGAGCGGCATGCGACTGTCACCACCAAGGACCGTCGCACCGCCTTCGAGCTTGCGATTACGCGCGCGGCGCATGCCACCGATATGCCCTGCCTCGGGATTTGCGGTGGCCAGCAACTCATGAACGTCGCGCTCGGCGGCACCTTGATCCAACACATCCCGGACGCGATCCCCAATGCGTTGGCGCACGAGCAGCCCAACCCGCGGACGGAACCGGGGCACCCGGTCGCCCTCGCCGATGGCAGCGCGTTACACGACCTGGTCGGCGCGGCCGAGATGCAGGTAAACAGCGCGCACCACCAGGCGGTCGCCGAGCCGGCGCCGGGCTTCACTGTCAACGCAATGGCGCCCGATGGTGTCGTCGAGGGGATCGAAGATCCGACGCGGCGCTGGTTCATCGGCGTGCAGTGGCATCCGGAATATGCGATCGACCCGGGCGACCGGCGTATCTTCGAGGCGTTCATCCGCGCCGCACGCTAGAGCATGCCACGCTCGCCTATGCTCACGCGTCGGCTCTTTCTGGTCGAAATTGACGCAAATGCGCCGTCGCAGGTGATCCCACCTGCGCGGGATTTGCTCTAGATGGCACGCCGCGCCCCGCAGGACGCCGCCGCGCCCGGTGAGCGGATCGCCAAGCGCATGGCCCGCGCCGGCCTTTGCTCACGGCGCGAGGCGGAGCGGTGGGTGCGCGATGGGCGTGTGAGCATCGATGGGCGCGTCGTGCGCGATCCCGCGACGAACGTGACCGCGCGAACCGATGTGCGGGTCGACGGCACGCCGCTCGCCGCGCCTGCACCGACCCGGCTCTGGCGCTACCACAAGCCGCGCGGGCTCATCACCACGCACAAGGATCCGGAGGGCCGGCCGACCGTCTTCGACCGGCTGCCGCGCGAGATCGGGCGCGTGGTCTCGGTGGGCCGTCTCGATCTCGCCTCGGAGGGCCTGCTGCTTCTCACCAATGACGGTGCGTTGGCGCGCCGGCTCGAGCGGCCGGCCACGGGATGGCTCAGGAGGTATCGCGTGCGCGCATTCGGCACCGTCGCCGATGATGTGGTGGAGCGCCTCGCGGCGGGCATCACGGTCGACGGCATGCGGTATGGGCCGATCCTCGTGACGCTCGATCGGCGGAGCGGACGCAATGCCTGGCTCACCGCCTCGCTCGCCGAGGGGCGCAACCGCGAGGTGCGGCGCGCCTTCGAGCATGTCGGGCTGAGCGTCAATCGCCTGATCCGCATCGCCTACGGCCCCTTCCAGCTCGGAACCCTCGCGCGCGGGGCTCTGGCCGACGTGCCGCGCCGGGTCATGCGCGATCAACTGGGCTCGTTGCTCTCCCATGCGGATCATCGGCGGTAGGCGGCGCGGCGCCAAGCTCCGTGCGCCCGAGGGGAGCGCGCTTCGGCCGACCGCAGACCGTGTGCGCGAGGCGCTGTTCGACATTCTTCTGCACCGCGACTTCGGCGCGCCGCCGCTCGCGGGTGCGCGCGTGCTCGATCTCTTTGCCGGGACCGGCGCGCTCGGCCTCGAGGCGCTCTCGCGCGGCGCGGCACACCTGACGGCGGTCGAGACCGAGCGTGCCGCGCTCGCGGCGCTCCGCGCCAATGTGAAGGCCCTCGGTGTCGGCCCAGCCGCCACCGTGCTGCCGTGCGACGCGACGCGATTGCCACCCGCCGCAGCGCCCTGCGCCTACGCATTTCTGGATCCGCCTTACCGCTCCGGCTTGGCGGCGCCCGCTTTGATCTCGGCTGCGAAGGGCGGCTGGCTGAGCTCCTCGGCCGTCTGCGTGGTGGAAATGGACCGGCGCATGACGTTCGAAGCGCCCGCGGGATTTTTCCTACTCGACGAACGGCGCTATGGCGCCGCACGGCTCGCCTTTCTTCGATGGGGAGAAACCGGCTAAGGTTCCGCATGAAGCAAAAGATAATCGCGAGACCATGGCCAAGGTTCCGGACCTCGATCCGAGCGTGGCGGCCGCTTTCGAAGCATCCCCGCCGCCGATCCGCCGCAACCTCCTCGCACTCCGGCAGCTCATTTTCGAGACCGCGCAAGCGACCGAGGGAGTCGGTCCGCTGTCGGAAACGCTGAAATGGGGTGAGCCGGCCTACCTCACCAATGCGAGCCGTAGCGGGTCCACGATCAGACTCGGATGGAAGTCGAAGACGCCTGACCGCTATGCGATGTATTTCAACTGCCGGACCACGCTGGTCGACGACTTTCGCGCCCTCTTTCCCGACGCACTGACCTATGAGGGAAACCGCGCGATCTTGTTCGATCGACACACGCCCTACCCGGCAGAACTTGTTGCAAGGTGCATCGCAATGGCTCTGACGTACCAAAGGCGAAAGACGTCAGCGACCCGGTAATCTAGAATATTTCACGCTCGCCTGTGCGCACGCGAATGTTCTCTCTCATTGGAATTGACGCAAATGCGTCGACGCAGGTGATTCCACCTGCTCGAGATTTGCTCTAGCGGCGCCCGAAGAGCCGCTCGATATCGGCGAGCTTGAGCGAGACGTAGGTCGGCCGGCCGTGATTGCACTGGCCCGCGCGCGGCGTCGCTTCCATTTGGCGCAGCAGGGCGTTCATCTCGGTCGCATTGAGCCGCCGCCCGGCGCGCACGCTGCCGTGACACGCCATCGTGCTGCAAACCGCCGCCAACCTCTGGTTCAACGCGATCGTCTCATCCCATGTGGCGAGCTCATCGGCGAGATCGGTGATCAGGCCGCGCACGTCGCCGTCGCCGAGCAGCGCCGGCACCTCGCGCACGACGATCCCGCTCGCCCCGAAGCGCTCCAGCACGAGGCCGAGCCGGGCAAACTCTCCCGCGCGCTCGGCGAGGCGCTCGGCCGCGCGCCCGTCGAGCTCGACGACCTCGGGGATGAGCAGGATCTGGCTTTGCGCACCGCCGTTGCTGAGAGCCGCCTTCATGCGCTCGTAGACGATGCGCTCATGCGCCGCATGCTGATCGACGATGACGATGCCGTCGCCGGTCTGCGCGATGATGTACGTGCCATGCACCTGGCCGCGCGCCACGCCGAGGGGGTAACCCTCGGGCGGCTCGTCCGCGGCGGATGCGGCGCCAGGTTCTGCGGGCGCCGACGGTACGTCGATCGGCGCATGGTAGGCCGCGCCGACCTCGGCCAAACCCGAAGGCCGAAGCGTCGCCATCGGGGGCGGCGTGCCGTGGGCGCCCGGGAGCGACCCGTGCCTGGCCGGGCCGTGGCCCGGCGGACCATGGACCTTCGCGAGCGTCGCCTCCCCACCCGTCGTCGCCGCACGGTGGCCCGCGGCCGCGAGCGCGCGGTTCAGCGCGCCCACGATCAAGCCGCGCACCGACGCCGGATCGCGGAACCGAACCTCAGCCTTGGCCGGGTGCACGTTGACGTCGACATCATCGGGCGGAAGCGCGACGAAGAGCGCGACGAGCGGATGCCGGCCCGGCTGCAGCACGTCGCGATAGGCGGCACGCACCGCACCGTGCAGAAGGCGATCGCGCACCGGGCGCCCGTTGACGAACAGATATTGGTGCTGGGTCGTGGCGCGGTTGAGTGTCGGCAGCGCGGCATAGCCGGTGAGCGTGATGGTGTCGCGCGCGGCATCGATTGGCAACGCGTTCTCGGCAAAAGCACGCCCCATGACCATCGCCAAGCGCGCGAGCCGGCCGTCTAGCAAGTCGTGGCGGGCAGCGTCGCGAAACACGTTCCGCGCGCCATCGTTGAGCGCGAAGGCGATCTCGGGATGGCACATCGCCAGCCGGCTGACCACATCCGCGATGTGGCCCGCCTCGGTGCGCACCGCCTTGAGGAACTTCAGGCGCGCGGGCGTCGCATAGAACAGGTCCTCGACGGTGACCGTGGTGCCCGGCGGATGCGCCGCGGGGGTGACCGATGCCGCCTCGCCGCCCGCCACCGCGATGCGCCATGCGGTGTCCGCCGCGGCTGGTCGGCTCACGATCTCGAGCCGGCTCACCGCCGCGATCGACGGCAGCGCCTCACCACGAAAGCCGAGGGTGGTGATCCTCTCGAGATCGCGGTCGTCTTTCAGCTTGGATGTGGCATGACGCGCGATGGCAAGCGGCAGTGCTTCGGCATCCATGCCGCTGCCATTGTCGGCGACGCGGATGAGGCGCCGGCCGCCCTCCTCGATGGTCACCGCGATATCGGTGGCGCCCGCATCGATCGCGTTCTCGACGAGCTCCTTGACGACCGAGGCCGGTCGCTCGACCACCTCACCGGCCGCGATGCGGTTGACCACACCCTCCGGAAGCAAGCGGATCGTCATGGGCTCGACGCGAGATAGCGCCGCGCGCGCTCTTTCCCGTCCTCCACCGCCGGCTGGTCGTAGGGATCGACGCCGAGCAGATGGGCGGCGATCACGGTCTCGAGCATGGCGTGCATCATGAGGGCGCCAAGCGCGTCGGCAGTCACCGCGGGTGTGGTCAAGACCCGGACCGGGCGTCCCGCCTCGGCCAGCGTCTCAATTGTCGCGCGCGCTTGCGCGGCGACGAGATCAGCGAGGCTCCGGCCGGCCAAATAGTCGGCGCCGATCTCCGTCGCGAGGGCGCGGGGCACAGCACGGGTGGGGCCCTCGGGCGCGATGACGATGGTGTAGAGCTTGTCGTCCGGCCCGTCCAAGTAAAGCTGCAGCTGGCTGTGCTGATCGACCGGGCCGAGGGCCACGACCGGGTTGGTGCCGTGCCCGCCTTTGCCGAGCGATTCAGCCCAGAGCTGGCGGGACCAAAGGCCGAAGGGGCCGAGGCGTGGCGCATAGGGCATGATCACGGTCGTGCCGATGCCACGCGTCTCGGCAAGCGCCACGGCAAGCGCCGCGCCCACGGCGGGCGCGCAATCGCGCGGCGAGGCTGCGTCGAGCGCCGCGCCGAGCACGCCGGAGGCCCCGGCCCGCGCGGCCGCCGCGTCGACACCTGCGAACAGCGCGGGCAGCAGGCCGACCAGAGACAGCGCGGAGAAGCGACCGCCGAGCGCAGGGTCATGCTCCGCCACCGCGATGCCGCGCGCCGTGGCGAGACGCGCGAGCGGGTTATCGCGAGGCTCGGTGACGACGAGGAGCTGGGCCGGCGACGCCGCGTCGAGCGCGATCATGGCCTGGGCCAGCGTTTCGGCGGTGCCGCCCGACTTCGAGATGACGAGAAACGCCGTGCGGGCGAGACCCGCGGCAGAGAGCAACCCATCGAGCCGCTCTCCCTCGGCGTTATCCAGGAACACGACGCGCTCCGCGGCGCCGAGCGCGGCGAGCGCCTGACCGCCGAGGCTCGCACCACCGGTCCCTAGAACCACCAAGCGGTCGAAGTGTTCCCGCCATTCGGCGACGCGCGCCTCCAGCGCCGGCAGATCATCGCGACGGGAGGGGATCGCGAGGAAGGGGCGGGTTCCGGCCGCGCGCTCGTGCCGCAGGGTCTCGAGCGCCCTCGCGGTCTCGGCGAGCCGCGCGTCGAACCGATCTCGCGCGGCGCCATGCGCGCCGAGCACCTCCGTGATCACCCGCGTGGCGTCGTGCTGCAGAACCGTGGTCACGCAGCGAAGCTAGCAGATTCGCAGGCCGTGGTCAGGGTGTTGGCGCAAGGCCCTCCGGCGCACCCACCACGACGATCGTCAAACGCCCGGGGTCCAGCAGCCGCGTTGCGACCCGCTGCACGTCCTCGAGCGTGACGGCGTCGATCAGGTCGTTGCGGTGCTCGAAATAGTCGATGCCGAGCGAATCGAGCTGAAGGTTGACGAGCATGCGCGCAATCTTGGCGCCGTTGTCGAAGCGCAGCGGGAATCCGCCGATCAGGTTGCGCTTGGCGCCATCCAGCTCGGCCTCGGTCGCACCCGCCTCGGCGAACTTGGCGATCTCGCGGCGGATCACCTCGATCGTCTCGGCCACGCGGTCGTTGCTGGTCGCCGCGCCCCCCAGATAGAGCGCCGCATTATCGAGCGGCCGCAGGTAGGTGTAGACGGAATAGACAAGCCCGCGCTTCACGCGGACCTCGTCGTAGAGCCGCGACGTGAAGCCGCCACCGCCGAGGATGTGGTTCATCACGTAGGCGGCGTAGAAATCCGGATCGCTTCGCTCGATCCCTGGCAGGCCGAAGGTGACCACACTCTGTGGAATCGCCATGGTGCGCACGATGGTCTCACCGAGGCTCGCGAGCGTTGCCGGACCCGGCGTGTGCAGCGCGGCCACCGCCGGCAGGCCGCCGAGCGCGCCGTCGATCAGGGTGGCAAGCTCCTCGGGCGCGATATCCCCCGCGGCGCCGATCACGACGTTGTCGCGAGCCAACCGCTGGGCTGCAAACGCACGCAGATCGTCGACCGTGATCGCGCGCACCCCCTCGGGTGTGCCGTCATTGGCGACGCCATAGGGGTGGTCGGGGAAGACGGCGTGGAACCAAGTGCGCGCGGAGACCGTCTCCGGATCGTTCTCGCCATTGGCGAGCGACACCAGAAGCTGGCGACGCACGCGCTCGACCGCCGGCGCATCGAAGCGCGGCTCGGTGAGCGCGAGCCCGAGGAGACGAAACGCCTCGGTTCGGTGCTTGCTGATCGTGCTCAGGTTGGCGACGACGACATCGCGTCCGGCATCGAAGTTCAGGCGAATGGCGCGATCGCTCACGGCACGCTGGAACGCCTGCGAATCGAGCGTGCCGGCGCCTTCATCGAGCAAGCTCACCGCGAGCGTCGCGAGACCCGCGCGGCCCGCCGGATCGAGCGCCGAGCCGCCGCGGAAGGCGAGGCTTACGGTGATGATCGGAACGCTGGGCTCGCGGGTGTACCACACCTCAAGACCGCCGGGCGTCGTGATCCGCGTGATCTCGGCGGCGGCGAAGCTCGGTGCGATCGGCGCCATGAGGAACAGGAGGGCACCCCACATCAGAGCGATCATCGGCCACCGCCAAGCCATGGCGCTCGGCCTCATGAGCCACCCTCAGGCCGGGCTGGCAGCATGACCCCGGTTGCCGAGCGCTCGCGCCGCAGCACATGGCGCGCCGCTGCGACGACCTGATCGATCGTCACCGCGGCGACCTGATCCGGCCACGCAATGACGTCCTCGACCGTCGAGCCGGTAGTCAGCGCCGCGCCGAAGATTGACGCCACCGTGCGCGGATTGTCGAGCGCATAGGTCGCGCTTGCGATCATGCGCTCCTTGGCGGCCTCGACCTCCTCGGCGGTCACCTCGCCGGCCAGCACTTTGGCGATCTCGGCATCGAGCGCCGCCTCGACCGCCTCGATGGAGCCGTCGGCGGGCGCGCCCGCATAGACCCAAAACCGCGACTCGTCTAGCGCGGTTCCCTGGTAGGCGGAACCGGCCCACACGGCGATCGCCTGCTCGACCACGAGGCTCTGATAGAGCCGGCTCGTCGTGCCGCCGCCGAGAATCTCGTTCAGGACATCGAGCGCGACAGCGTGCTCGCGCGCGCCTGCCGTGTAGCTCGGTGCAAGGTAGCTGCGCGTCATCGAGGGTTGGGCCGCGCGCGGATCGCTCAGCCACACGCGCCGCGGGCTGATCTGCGGCGGCTCGGCGGGCCTGCGCCGCGCCGCGATGTCCGGATCGGGCGCGATGCCGCCATAATAGCGCTCCGCGAGCGGGCGCAGGGCGTCGACAGTAACGTCGCCCGCGACGACGAGGATCGCGTTGTTGGGCGCGTAGTGACGCCGATAGAACGTGAGCGCATCCATGCGGCTCAACGTCTCCATCTCGTGGCGCCAGCCGATGATGGGAATGCCGTAGGGATGGTTGAGGAATTGGGCCGCCGCAATCTGCTCCGAGAGTAGCGCGGCGGGATCGTTGTCGGTACGGCTGCTGCGCTCTTCGAGGATGACGTCCCGCTCTGGCAGAACCACCTCATCGGAGAGCACGAGATTGCGCATGCGATCGGCCTCGAGCTCCATCACAAGCTCCAGGTGCTCGCGTGCGACGCGTTGCACATAGCCGGTGTAGTCGGCCGCCGTGAAGGCGTTCTCGACACCACCGACGAGGGCCACCCTGCGCGAGAACTCGCCGGGCCCGAAACGGGTCGTGCCCTTGAACATCAGATGCTCGAGGAAATGCGCGATACCGGTCTTGCCGGGCGGGTCATCCGCCGCCCCCACGCGGTACCACACCATGTGGACCACCACCGGTGCGCGGTGATTCTCGACAACGACGACCTGCATGCCGTTGTCGAGCATGAAGGTGTCCGCATCGAACAGGGCCGCGCGGGTCGGCGCCGCGCTGCCGAGCCACAAAGCGGCGAGCGCCACGGCAAGCCAGACATATCCGCGCCCGCGGCGCGGCGCGGGCCTCGATACCAAAAGTCGCAACATGGGCATGGAGCGCTAGAAAATACCTTCTAGGAGCGCCTTCTCGCGCCGTTCGATGGTCGGCGTCTCGCCTTCGGTGACCGGTCGGCCGAGTGCCGCATTCTCACGAAGGCGGCGGCTCTCGCTTTCCGCATCGACGACGTCGCCGAGCGGTCCTTCTTCGCGCCAAAACAGTAAAGATTCAAAGAAGCCGTCCTGCTCTTCGACATAAACCGAGAAATCTCGATCCACCTTCTGCCGGATCGCCGGGTCCGCATCGAGCGCATCGGCCTGCTGAAGCAGGGCAAGCTCACCGGTGGTCTCGTTCCCAGCGCCGACCGCGCGCCGGCCACCGCCGTTGCCCTCGAAGACGGCCGTCGCTGCTTGGTGCCGCAGCGTCGCCTCGGTCGGACGCGGCGCGCCGGGGCTCGGCGGGCGAAGCTGATAATCCGGCGGCAGGGTTAACGGCGCGTTGCGTACCACCGCGAACTCATCCGGCGGGGTTTTCTCGAGACCCAGCGAACGTTGAACATTGCCGCAGCCCGTGGCCAGCACGGCAAGCGCAATGAGTGCGGCGGCGGTGCCGACCCAGACGCCGCGGCGGGCAGGACGCATACTCCGGAACGCTCCCATGGGCTCCTATCTAGGACTTTTCTTGGTGCCGAGCAAGGCCGTGACGATGAGGAACGCGACACCGACGGTGATCGCGGAATCGGCCACGTTGAACGCCGGCCAATGGAAATCACCGCCATAGAAGGAGATGAAGTCGATCACCCAACCGAGCCGCACCCGGTCGATGACATTGCCAAGGGCGCCGCCGATCACGAGGCCGATCGCCGCACCGATCCAGGCGCTTTTGGCCCGGCGCAGCCAAACGCCGAGCCCGATCACGATCGCGAGCGCGAGCGCCACGATCACCCAGCTCCACGCGCCCTCGCTCGGCAGCAGCCCGAAGCTGATGCCGGGGTTTTGGACTGGCACGAGATCGAGGAAGCCGGTGACCTCGATCCGCCGCGGCGGGTCCCACAGCGTATCGCGCGCAAACCATTTGGTGAGCTGATCGATCACGATGGCACCGGCCGCAACCGGCAGGCCGATCCGCAGCAATTGACCGCCCCGCCTCGCCGCTACTCCGCGGCCCGCTGCCAGGCGTCCACCGCGTCGACGCAGCGGCCGCAAAGCTCGGGATGCCGCGCCTCCGCGCCGATCCCCTCGACGCGGCGCCAACAGCGTGCGCATTTCCCGTGTGGCGACGTCGCAAACCCGACGCCGACCTCGGCGACATCGGGCAAAGTCGAGAGCGTCGCCTCCGCCGGCGCATCCGACCATGAGCGGATCGCGACGCCCGAGGTGATGAACAGCGTCTCGGGGTCGTCGCCGTCGAGCGCAAGCGCATCCCGATAGCGCTCGTGCACGAAGAGCTCGGGCCAGGCTTCGAGGGACGAGCCGATCTGCTTCGCCTCGCGCGCACCCTCAAGCGCCTTGGTCACCACCCGGCGTACGGTGCGCATGCGCTCCACCTTCTCTGCCAGCGCGTCGTCGTGCCAGCCGTCGGGCGCCTCCGGGTAGGTGCGCAGGTGCACGCTTTCGTCGGACCCCGGATGGCGCGCGAGCCACGCCTCCTCCGCCGTGAAGCAGATCAGCGGCGCGAGCCACGCCGTCAAGTGATCGAACACGCGATCGAGGACCGTGCGCACGGCACGGCGGCGGGGTGCGTCGACCCGGTCGCAGTAGAGCGCGTCCTTGCGGATGTCGAAATAGAACGCGGAGAGATCGACGGCGCAGAAATTGTGCAACGCGACGAACATGGTGTGGAAATCGAACGCCTCACACGACGCGCGGATGTCTCGATCGAGCGTGTGGAGGCGATGCAGCACCCAGCGCTCGAGCGCGGGCATCTCATCGCGCTCGACGCGCTCGCTCTCCGAGAAATCGCTGAGGTTGCCGAGCAGGTAACGCAAGGTGTTCCGCAGCCGACGGTAGGAATCCGCCTGGTAGCGCAGAATGTCGTCGCTGATGCGCAGATCCTCGGAGTAGTCCGCGCTGAACACCCAAAGGCGGAGGATATCCGCGCCATAGCGCTGGAGAACCTCCTGCGGCGCGGTGACGTTGCCGACCGACTTCGACATCTTGCGGCCTTGGCCGTCCATGACGAAGCCGTGAGTGAGGACGGCGTCGTAGGGCGCGCGCCCGCGCGTGCCGCAGGATTCGAGGAGCGAGCTGTGGAACCAGCCGCGATGCTGATCGGAGCCTTCCAGATAGAGCTGAGCCGGCCACACCAGGTCGTCGCGCGGCTCCAGCACGAAGCTGTGCGAAGCCCCGCTCTCGAACCAGACGTCGAGAATGTCGGTCACCTTGTCGTAGGCGTCGGGGTCGTGCTCGGGCGCGAGAAAACGGGCATTGTCGCTCGTGAACCAGGCTTCCGCACCCTCCGACTCGAACGCCTCCGCGATGCGCTCGATCACGGCAGGGTCGCGCAGCGGCTCACCGGTCTCGCGCGACACGAAGACCGTGATGGGAACGCCCCACACCCGCTGGCGCGAGATCACCCAATCGGGCCGCGTCTCGATCATCGTGCGCATGCGCACGCCACCCGACGGCGGCACCCAGCGCACCACGTCGATCGCGGCGAGCGCTTTCTTGCGGATCTCCGTGGTCGCCATGCTGATGAACCACTGGGGCGTATTGCGGAAGATCAGCGGCGCCTTCGAGCGCCAGGAGTGCGGATAGGAATGGACCAGCACGCCGCGGCCGATCAGGTTGCCCGCCGCGGCGAGCGCGTCCGCCACCGCCTCGTTCACCTTGTAGACGTGCTCGCCGGCGAAAAGCGGGACATGGGCGTAGAAGGTGCCGTCGTCATCGACGGTCTCCGGGATCTCGATGAACCCACGCCCGCCGTCGCCCTCTCGCACCCACGCGTTGTGGGCGACGACAGCGTCAAAATCCTCCGCACCGTGACCGGGCGCCGTGTGCACGAAGCCCGTGCCCTGCTCGATCGTGACATGGTCGGCCGGGATCAGCGGGACGGGGAAATCGTACCCCTGGCCATGCAAGGGGTGATGACAGACCGTGCCGGCGAAGAGCGCGCCGGGCAGATCATCGGCAACCACGCGATGGCCGCTGATTCCTGTTTCTGCGAGCACGGTCTCTCTGAGTTCGCTCGCGATCGCGAGCCGCTGGCCCTTGCGGGCGAGTGCGCCGTCGGTCACGCCCGTGACCTCGATGACCGCGTAGCGAATCTCTTCGCCATAGGCGATGCAGCGGTTGCCCGGAATGGTCCAGGGCGTCGTCGTCCAGATGACGATACTGGCCCCCTCCAGCGCGTCGAGATCGCTCTCCACCACAGGGAAAAGTGTGTGGATGGTGACCGAGCGATGATCGTGATATTCGATCTCGGCCTCGGCGAGCGCGGTCTTCTCCACCGGCGACCACATCACCGGCTTGGCACCGCGGTAGAGACTGCCGTCGAGCAGAAACTTGCCGAGCTCGCGTGCGATTTGGGCTTCGGCGGCAAAGGTCATGGTTGTGTAGGGATTGGCCCAGTCGCCGATCACGCCGAGCCGCTGGAACTCCTCGCTCTGCACGCCGATCCAATGCTCGGCGAAGGCCCGGCACTCGGCGCGGAACTGCACCACCGGCACGGCATCCTTGTCGCGCCCTTCCTTGCGGTACTTCTGCTCGATCTGCCATTCGATGGGCAGGCCGTGACAATCCCAGCCCGGCACATAGACCGAATCCTTACCGAGCATCTGCTGCGAACGGGACACGACGTCCTTGAGGATCTTGTTCAGCGCGTGCCCGATATGCAGGTGCCCGTTGGCGTAGGGCGGCCCGTCGTGGAGCACGAAGCGCGGCCGGCCCGCGGAGGCCGCGCGGATGCGTTCGTAGAGGCCGAGCTCGGTCCAACGGGCGAGCAGTGCCGGCTCGCGCTCGGGAAGCTTCGCCTTCATCGGGAAATCCGTGCGCGGCATGAGAACCGTCGCGCGATAGTCGGTGGTCATGAGCTCGCTCGCCTCGCCGGCTCCATCGCGCCGCCTGGCGCCGCGTCTGGGCGCGCCGCGATGGCGAGGATCGCACGTGCCGCTTCACAGTCCCGGGCGATTTGGGCCTTCAATGCCTCGATTCCATCGAACTTACGCTCCTCGCGCACCCGCTCGACGAAGACCGCGCGCAGCCGGTGGCCGTAGATATCGCCGGCAAAGCCCAAAATGTGCACCTCGAGCAGATCTTCGGTCTTGTCGAAGGTCGGGCGCCGTCCGAGATTGGCCACCGCAGGATGCCAAGCCGTGCCACCGTCGTCGTCGAGGCCCGCCCAGAGCGCATAGACGCCGCGCGTGGGATGGAGCAGGTGGGAGACCTTGAGGTTCGCGGTCGCGAATCCGATGGTGCGCCCGCGCCGGTCGCCCCCGGCCACGCGCCCGCCAACCTCCCAATAGCGCCCGAGGATCGCTGGCAGCGCGGCCACCACGCCCTCGGCCAGGAGCTTGCGCGCTTCGCTCGCGGAAAACACGTGTTCGTCGTCGCCGGCGGCCGCAATCTGAGTGGTTTGGAAGCCCGCCGCGACGCCCAGCGCGCGCAGCGAAGCCACATCGCCGCCGCGCCCGCGACCAAACGCAAAATCGTAGCCGACGACGACGTGCTTGACGCCGAGCCCGCCAGCAAGCACGTCGTTGACGAAGCCCTCGGGCGTGTGCGCCGCAAAGGCGCGATCGAAGTGGGCCACGAAGAGGGTCTCGACGTCCAACGCCGCGAGCGCCTCAGCCTTCTGGCGAAAGGGCGTCAGCCGAAAGGGCTCGGCCGGCGAGGCGAGCACCTGGCGCGGATGGGGCTCGAAGGTCAGCACGGCAAGCGGCGCCCCTTCGGCACGCGCCAACGCCCGTGCCCGCTCGATCACCGCGCGATGGCCGAGATGCACGCCGTCGAAATTGCCGACGGCGACGACGGCGCCGCGCGTTTCCGTAGGCGTATGCCGCCAATGACGAACGATGCGCATGCCAGCGCCCCGGCTCGTGTTCAGAATGGGGACCAAAAAAGCGCCAGGAGAATAGGCGTTTGACCCCGCCTTGGCCAGCCACCTGCAGAGGCAGCGCGCGGCGCGCTCAGTTGCGAGACGGGACCTGAATGAGCGCCTCGCCATCGACGACGACACGGTCGCCGACGGTGCAAACGGTCTGAAACTTGGCGCGGTTCTTCTCCGGCATGAGATCGGAGACGGTGGCGGTCGCGACCACCTCGTCGCCCGGGCGCACGGGGGCCATAAACCGAAGATTCTGGCTGAGGTAGACGCATCCCGGGCCGGGGAGGCGCGTGCCGAGCACGGTCGAGATCAGCGCGGCCGTGCACATGCCGTGGGCGACACGCCCCTTGAAGAAGGTCCCCGCCGCATAGTCGTCGTCGAGGTGAAGCGGATTGTCGTCGCCCGAGATCTCGGCGAATTGCCGCACCGCATCATCGCCGATCACCCGCGCGAAACGAGCGGTCATGCCCACCGCAAGGTCTTCAAACCGGTAACCTTCGTGGGGCTCTGTCGCGCCGTTCGTTTCCATCATGTCTCCTAAAATGGCGGCGTGACCGCCGACTGTTTTGTGCGTCGCAAAATACCATTATATGCACCGCAATATTGGCGAGCAACGCATTGAAAAGCCCTTAAGCGTCCACCTTCGCCGGCGCCCGGACAGCACCGGCGCGCGGGCCTTTGACACGGGCGGTGCGCTGCACTACCAGAACGTGCCGGCTGCGCGCCGGCGCCAGCGTCACGAGGAGGCACCCTTGATAGCTCTGAACGCAATCTTTCGCGCCAAGGCCGGCAGCGGCGATGCCATGGCCGCCGCACTCGAAGAGATGGCGCGCCACGTCGAGGCCAGCGAGCCCGGCACGATCTCCTTCTTCGTCGCGCGCGACCGCGAGGACCCGCTGCGCTTCATCACCTACGAGCGCTTCTCCGATATCCCCGCCATGGACGCGCACAACACCTCGGATTATCGCGACGCCTGGATCGCACGCCATGGCGACCTATTCGAGGGTGATTTGGTCCGGTATATCTGCGACGAGACGTCGACCATCCGCCGCTGATCGGGCGGCGCGAAAAACACCACACGCATCACACTGCCCGTCGGGCGCACGGCGGGACGCAGAGGGAGGGTTAGCTTCATGACAAAGTTTCCGACGGTCAGGACGCCCACAGTCGAGGAGATTCTCGACGTCGCCGATGATTTCGGCATGACCATCACCCCCACCGATGCCGAATCCTATCGCGGCCTGATGGCGGGGACGATCGAGTCGTATCACCGCCTCGACGACATGGCGGAGCCCAAGCTTCCGACGAAATATCCGCGCGCGCCCGGCTACCGCCCCGGCCCCGAGGAGAACCCTTACAACGCCTGGTACTGGAAGGCGGAGGTGAAGGGCCGCAAGGGTGGCCCGCTCAAAGGCAAGACCATCGTTCTCAAGGACAATATCTGCCTCGCCGGCGTGCCGATGATGAACGGCGCGAGCGTGCTCGAAGGCTTCGTGCCCGATGTCGACGCCACCGTCGTGACCCGCATTCTGGATGCCGGCGGCACCATCGTCGGCAAGGCGGCCAACACCTATCTCTGCTTCGATGGCGGCAGCGCCACCACCGCGACCGGCATGGTCGAAAACCCGCACAAGAAAGGCCACAGCTCGGGCGGCTCGTCCGCGGGCAGCGCGGTGCTCGTCCACACCGGCGAGGCCGACATGGCGCTCGGCGGCGACCAGGGCGGCTCGATCCGCATTCCCGCCTGCTGGACCGGGATCTACGGCCATAAGCCGACGCACGGCCTCGTGCCCTACACCGGGATTTTCCCCATCGAGCAGACGCTCGATCACACGGGCCCAATGGCGCGCAGCGTCACCGACGTCGCGGCGCTGCTCCAGGTGATCGCCGGGCCCGACGGCAACGACCCGCGCCAGATCGGCGTCAAGACCCAGAACTATGTGCGCGCGCTCGAAGGCGGCGTGAAGGGCCTCAAGATCGGTCTAGTCAAGGAAGGCTTCGGCTGGCCCCAGAGCACCAAGACCGTCGATAGCAAGGTCAAGGCGGCCGTCGAGAGCTTCAAGAAGCTCGGCGCCACGGTGAAGCAGGTGTCGATCCCGATGCACCGCGACGGGCCGCACATCTGGAACGCGATCGCGGTCGAGGGCGCGACCGAGCTGATGATGAAGGGCAACGCGCTCGGCACCAACTGGGAGGGCTACTACACGACCTCGCTGCTCGATGCCTATGCCCGCGGCTGGCGCGCGCGCCCGGACGATCTCTCCGAGACGGTGAAGACCACGATGCTGCTCGGCGAGTTCATGCACCGCAACTATCACGGCCGCTACTACGCGAAGGCCCAAAATCTGAGCCGCAAGTTGCGCGAGACCTACGACGCCGCGTTCGAGGAGTTCGACCTTCTCGCGATGCCGACGCTCGTGATGCAGGCGACCAAGCTTCCGAAGGCGAACGCCTCACGCGAGGAGATCGTCGAGACGGCGCTCAACATGCTCTCCAACACGAGCCCGTTCGACGCCTCCGGCCATCCAGCGATGAGCGTGCCGTGCAGCAAGGCCGGCGGCTTACCGGTCGGCATGATGCTCATCGGCAAGCGCTACGACGACGCGACGGTCATCCGCGCCGCAGCGGCCTTCGAAAAGAGCGGCGACTGGACCAAGATGTAGGCTTCAAGCAGGCATAGACACCTCGGGGACGCCCCGGGCGGCGTCGGTTGGCGCCGCCCCTCTCGTCATGCCGCGGGGCTCAGCCGATCACGGCCGTGACCTCGACCTCGCAGCGAATCTCCTTGGTGTAGAGCGACTGCACGCCGATGAGGTTGGCCGAGGGTGGCGTGATGCCGGCGAAGAGCGCGAGGTTGGCTTCATTGACGATGGCGCCATCCGAATCCTCGTAGTTCGCCACGTAGGTGGTGATACGCACGATGTCCGCGACCGTCGCGCCTGAGGCGGCGAGCACGCGGCGCACGTTCTCGTGCGCCTGAGCGAGCTGGCTCTTCAGGTCGGGACCGGGCGCCACGCCGTTTTCATCCCAGCCGACTTGGCCGGAGGCGTAAACCGTGCGGCTGCCTTCGGCAACCACGGCGTGCGACAAGCCGTATTGCAGATAAGGGGGAACGCCGTCTGGGTTGATGTGGGTGAGCTTCGCCATCGTCGTGACCTCCCGTTGCGTGATGTGCCGGCACGCATGATCGCTCGCCAGCAAGGCGGTGGGAAGCCGTGAAGCGTCGCGGCGGCCAAGATGGGGCCGCGCGGAGGTCTCAGGCGGTCTTTTGCTCGGCGGCGCCGATCTCGGCGATCATCTCCTCGCGCATCTTGAACTTCTGGATCTTGCCCGTGACCGTCATCGGGAAGCCGTCGACGAACTTCACGTAGCGCGGGATCTTGTAGTGCGCGATCTGATCCTTGCAGAAGGCGCGGATCTCCTCGGGATTGGCGGATTCGCCCTCGCGGAGCTTGATCCAGGCGCAGAGCTCCTCGCCATACTTCTCGTCCGGCACGCCGATCACCTGCACGTCCTGCACCTTGGGATGCCGGTAGAGAAACTCCTCGATCTCGCGCGGGTACACGTTCTCGCCGCCGCGAATCACCATGTCCTTGATGCGGCCCACGATGTTGCAATAGCCCTCTGCGTCGATGGTCGCCTGGTCGCCGGTGTGCATCCATCCGGCCGTGTCGATGGCCTCGCGCGTCTTCTCCTCATCATTCCAATAGCCGCGCATCACCGAATAGCCGCGGGTCATCAGCTCGCCCGGCACGCCTGGTGCCACCACCCGGCCCTCGTCGTCGACGATCTTGACCTCGACGTGGGGATGCACCCGGCCGACCGTCGAGACCCGGCGTGCGATCGGATCGTCGGCACTGGATTGGAAGCTCACCGGGCTCGTCTCGGTCATGCCGTAGGCGATGGTCACGTCCTCCATGTTCATGTCGCTGATCACGCGCTTCATCACCTCGATCGGGCAGGGCGAGCCCGCCATCGTGCCGGTGCGCAGCGAGGAAAGGTCGAAACCCGAGAACTCGGGGTGATCAAGCTCGGCGATGAACATGGTCGGCACACCATAGAGCGCCGTGCAGCGCTCGGCCTCGACAGCGCGCAACACCTCGAGCGGGTCGAATGCCTCGCTCGGATAGACCATGGTCGCGCCATAGGCGGCGCACATCAGGTTGCCCATCACCATGCCGAAGCAGTGGTAGAGGGGCACGGGAATGCACACCCGGTCGGCGTCGGTCAGGCGGAGCGCGGCGCCGTTGAAATAGCCGTTGTTGAGGATGTTGTGGTGCGTCAGCGTCGCGCCTTTGGGAAACCCGGTGGTGCCGCTCGTGAATTGTATGTTGATCGGGTCGTCGAATTGCAGCGTCTCGGCGAGCGCCGTGAGACGGTCCCGCTCCGCTGCGCCGCCCATCTCCGAGATGGCGGCGAAGTTGTACATGCCCGCGCTCTTGCCGTCGCCGAGGCGGATCACGGTCTCGAGGTGGGGGAGCGCCTCCGCCTTCAGCTCGCCCGGCGCTGCGCTCTCGATCTCGGGCGCGAGCTTGCGCACCATCTCGAGATATTTGCTTGTCTTGAACGCCTCGGCCGTCACGAGCGCGCGGCACTCCACCTTGTTGAGGGCGTATTCGAGCTCGGCGAGGCGATAGGCCGGGTTGATGTTGACCAGCACCAGGCCCGCCTTCGCCGCGGCGAACTGGGTGAGCGCCCATTCGCTGTTGTTGGGCGACCAGATGCCGATGCGCTCGCCCGGCTCGAGGCCGAGCGCAAGCAGGCCAGCCGCCAACGCATCCACGCGCGCGCGGAACTCGCTGTAGCTCCAGCGCACATCCTGGTGGCGGACGACGAGCGCCTCGTTGTCGGGGTAGGCCTCTGTCGTGCGATCGAGCTGCTCGCCGATCGTGAGGCCGAGGAGCGGGCGATCGCTCGTGCCGCTCACATAGCTTCTGGTCAGCATCGCCATGGGCGTCGATCCTTCTCTGCGTGGGGCGAGTCTTGCAGCCAACGCCGCCCGCCTCAAGCGGATATGCGGCGCCGTGCTTGGCCGAACGATCGCGGCGCGCCATATGTTCGGTTGAAACAGAGCGGGGAGGGACTCCATGGCCGACGCGCGGCGCCTCGTGGGCGCCCTTATCGCGATCATGCTGGTGGCAGTGGCGCCGCCCGCGCTCGGTCGCGAGACCAACGCATACGCCTTCAGCTTCACCTCGATCGACGGCGAGGCCATGCCGCTCGAGGCCTATCGGGGGCATCCGATCCTGCTCGTCAACACCGCATCCTATTGCGGCTACACCCATCAATATGCCGGCCTACAGACGCTGTGGGAGCGCTATCGCGCGCGCGGCCTCGTGGTGATTGGGGTGCCGTCGAACCAGTTCGGTGCCCAGGAACCGGGGAGCGAGGCCGAGATCAAGCGCTTCTGCGCGCTCAATTATGACATCGAGTTCCCGATGACGCAGAAGGCGCTGGTGCGTGGCGAGGACGCCCATCCCCTCTATCGTTGGCTGCGCAGCCTCAACGCCGAGACAGAACCCCGGTGGAATTTTCACAAGATCCTGATCGCGCCCGACGGATCATTGGCGGGGATTTGGCCCACCCAGGTCGCCCCCCTCGACGCCGACCTGATCGACGCGGTCGAAGCGCTCGTCACCCAATAACCGTCGCGCATCGGCGCATTGGGCTTGCGCGCGAGCGGTGTTATGATTCACGCAGGAACGGGGATATGGGAACCAATGACTTCCGCTCACTCTGAGATGGCCGCCTCAGCGACCGTCAGTGACGAGCAGAAGCTCGCCCGCGTTCGCTTGTTGCAGCATCTGACGCCCGACGAGCTCGCGGACATTGAGCGCCAAAGCCGCTGGCGCCGCTATGCTGCCAACGAGCAGATCCTCGACCGCGACAGCACGGCGCGGGACGTGTTTCTCGTCGTCGAAGGGCGCGTCGAGGTCGTCAACTATTCATTGTCCGGGCGCGAGGTGGCGTTCGGTCAGGTGCGCGCCGGTGGCTATTTCGGCGAGCTTTCGGCGATCGACGGCCAGCCGCGCTCGGCCACCATCATCGCGCTCGAAGAGAGCCTCGTGCTCATCGTGCCGCCGGACGTCTTCACGACGATGCTGACGCACACGCCGAATGCCGCCCTGCAGGTGCTGCGCCGGCTCGCCCACATCATCCGCACCGCCGACGACCGGATCATGGATCTCAGCACGCTCAAGGCGGTGCAGCGGGTCTATGTCGAGCTGCTGCGCCTCGCCAAGCGAGAAGACGAGAACGGGCCATGGCTGATCAAGCCCATGCCGACGCAGCGCGAGATCGCGCGGCGCGCCAGCACCTCGCGTGAGACCGTGGCACGGGTGGTGAGCCAGCTCGCCAAGGGCAACGTGCTGGCCCGCAATGGCCGCACGGTGGAGATCACGGACAAAGCGCGACTGACCGCGCTTGCCGAAGCAGTTGATGACGACGAAGAGCTCTTGCGGTAAACCGGCGCCGCATCAAAGTACGGGGAGGCGTCGGTGACCGGACGCAGAAACGTGTTTCGCCTCATCTTGGTGAAACCGTCCCACTATGACAACGACGGCTATGTCATCCAGTGGGTTCGCTCGGCGATCCCGTCGAACACTCTCGCCGCGCTCAATGGCCTGATCGAGGATTGTATCGAGCGGCAGATCCTCGGTGCCGACACCACGATCGAGGTCACCGCGATCGACGAAACCAATACCCGTGTGCGACCCGCGGCGCTGATCCGCGACATCGCGCGCGCGGGCGGGCGCGGCATGGTGGGCTTCGTGGGCGTCCAGTCCAACCAGTTTCCTCACACGCTCGATCTCGCGCGGCCGCTGCGCGCGGCGGGCGTCCCGGTGTGCATCGGCGGCTTCCATGTCTCCGGCTGCTTCTCGATGCTCGACGAGGTCCCGCCGGACATCCAGGAGGCCATGGACCTCGGGATTGCGCTTTTCCTCGGCGAGGCGGAGGGTCGGCTCGACGAGGTGCTGGTCGACGCGGATGCGGGCGCGCTCAAGCCCGTCTACAACCATCTGCAGAATCTGCCGGGGCTTGCCGGCTCGCCGATCCCGATCCTGCCACCGACCAAGATCAAGCGGACGGCGGGCGGGCTCTCGAGCTTCGATGCCGGCCGCGGCTGCCCGTTCCAATGCTCCTTCTGCACGATCATCAACGTGCAGGGCCGCAAGTCACGCCGGCGCACCGCCGACGACATCGAGCAGATCGTGCGCGAAAACGCCGCGCAGCAGATCTACCGGCTCTTCATCACCGACGACAATTTCGCGCGGAACAAGGATTGGGAATCGATTTTCGACCGCATCATCAAGGTGCGCGAGGAGGAGCGGATCCCGGTCCGCCTGACCATCCAGGTCGACACGCTCTGCCACAAGATCCCGGGCTTCATCGAGAAGGCCGCGCGCGCCGGTGTGCAGCAGGTGTTCATCGGCCTCGAGAACATCAATCCCGAGAGTTTGCTCGGCGCCAAGAAGCGGCAGAACCGCATCACCGACTACCGCAAGATGCTGCTCGCCTGGCGCGATGTCGGCATCATCACCTATGCGGGCTACATCCTGGGCTTCCCCAACGACACGCCGGAAACCATCGTCCGCGACATCGAGATCATCAAGCGCGAGCTGCCGATCGACCTGCTCGAGTTCTTCTGCCTCACGCCGCTCCCCGGCTCCGAGGACCACAAGACGCTCACCGACAAGGGCATCTGGATGGACCCGGACATGAACAAATACGATCTCGAGCACGTGACGACGGGCCACGCGCGCATGTCGGCGGACGAGTGGAAGCGCGCCTATCGCCTCGCATGGGATACCTACTACACGCCCGAGCACATCGAGACGGTGATGCGGCGCGCGGCGGCGAGCGGCTTCAACCTGAAGAAGATGGTCTTCCTGCTGACCTGGTTTTATGGCGGGATCAAGCTCGAGGGCATTCACCCGCTCGAGGGCGGCTACCTTCGGCGCAAATACCGGAAAGACCGCCGGCCCGGCCTTCCGATCGAGAGCCCGCTTGCGTTCTACCCGCGCTACGCCTGGGAAGTCGTCTCGAAGCAAGCGCGCCTTTTCGGCATGATCTGGCGCTATAGCCGCATCCGCCGCGCCCTGCAGAAGGACCCGCGGTCTCGTCACTACCAAGACATCGCGTTGACGCCCGTGACCGAGGACGAGGTCGACGAGCTCGAAATGTTCGACGTCACGGACGCTTCCCGCGCCGCGGTTGCAAAGGTCCGCGTTCAGCAGGAGATCGCGCAGCGCGTCGCGGCGGGCTAGCGCGCGACTGACAGCGCTGTGCCGTCAAGGGGTGAGCTCGATCTCCAGTTCCGCGCCGCCGAAGCCATGGACGCTGTCGCGTGCACGCACCCGCACGGAGGAGAGCCCCTCCGGGACCGCAACGCCGGTGAGGCTGCGCGTGAAAGGCTGCTCCTCGACATGCGGATGATGGAGCACGCGGACGCCGAGTTCGGTGCCATCGGGCGCGAGAATCTCGAACCGGTCCGCATAATGCTCCCAGCCCTCGTCCGCGTGCTCCACTGTGACGTGGAAGCTGTATGAGCCGTCGCCGCCCCGCACCGCCTCGACGGCGATGACATCGGCCTCGCCGGCCGTCGCGAGGGGCGCGTCGACGACGGCCGCCATCCCGACGATCACGGCAACAACCGCCGTTCGCGGCAACCGCCGGCGCGGCTGCCGGCTCCGAAGGAGATCTTTGCCCATCATGGCCTCCCGGACTGTGCCCTTCCCTGTGGTCGCGCCGATCGCGCAGTGGTGTCGCGCGCAGACCCTGGTCGCGAGGGCTCCCTATGTCCCGACCGTCCCTATCAACGATCGGCTCGGCTAACCGAAGACGTGGCGCAACAGCTCGGTCGTGCGTTTGACCGGGTTGTTGCGGATCGCGGCCTCCTCGATCGCAAGGTAGTGAAAAATCCCCGCGATGCCGAGCTTGAGGACGTGATCGGTGAGGTCGGCCTTGAGGTTGGGTACCAGGGGCAGCGCCTCGTATTCGCCCATCACATTGTCATAGGCGCGGACGGCGCCGGCATCTTGCAGAGCGTCGTCGACGATCGGCCTCATGGCGCGCGCCAGGGGGTTGGTCATCTTGCCCTCGAAATAGCGCGTCGCCGCATCGTCTGGACCGCTCAAGATCTTGCGCACGTCGTCGAGGGTCATGGCCTCGATCGCGTCGAAAAACAGTGCCTTGGCGCGCGGCGTCGCGATCTCCGCGGCGCGGTTCAAACGCGTCTCGAGGTCATCGACCATGCCGGAAAGGCCGACCGCGCCGAGCGCGTCCTGAACCCGCTGAAGCGTGCGCGGCAGAGGGATGTGCACGGCAGGATCAAGATTGAAGCCATCGACGACGCCAAGCCGGCCGACCACGCGCTCGGTGCCGACCGTGAGCGCTTCGCGCAGGCCCCGGCCGATCTCGAAATCGCTCAGGCCGCGCGTCCCGCTGCGCGATCCCGCGCTCGTGTCGCGGCCCGATCCCCCGAGAGAATCGAGAATTCGCCCAACGCTCGAGCCGCCCTTCCTGTCGCTCCCGCCGTTGCCCAGGATGTTGTCCAGCAAATCGTTGGCGCCCGCGCCCGTCGGCACGATCAACACGGCAACGACAACCATGAGGGGGGCGAGCCAAAGCGACCAGCGGTGGCATCCCATCATCCCTTGTCTCCCAGTTCATTTGACGCGCCAGCGGCGGCCTTTGCTTTCCTACAACCATATATGTGATCGTCGCGTCGCCGAGTCATCCTCGGCGCTTGCTCCGGACCGCGACAACGACCATTCTGCGTGCGTTGCGGCCGCCGAGAGTTTTCGGTCATGGGAAAGAAGCGGATCGGGGAGCGCGAGGTCCTGCTCGAGTTCCGGCAGGTCGGCGACTACGTGCGCGTTGCAGCCATCGACCCCGAAACCAACATCGAGGTGACCATCGTCGGCGACCCGTCGGCCGGCGAGGCGGAGCTCACGCGGGTCGCCCTTCGCAAGCTCGATTACGTGCTCACGAAGCGCGCGCCGGCGCCGGCCGATCGGCCAAGCGCCGCGGGGAAACGGGGCCGCATGGTCTGAGCTCAAGGCGGGCGGATGGGGGCCCGCGCGGCGGCGTACCGGCTCACGCGCCGCGCCGCAGGAGGCCAGCGCAGGCGCCACCGCCTCCCGGCGGTGCACTCCTACACGATCAGTCCGAAGGCCCCGCCGACAGGGGCGGCGCTCTTTCGAGAGGTCGACGCCTAGCGGGAGGCGCGCGCCCGTGTCCGCTTGCGTCCTTTCGTGCGACGCTGCCCGAGCCCGATCTTCTTGGCGAACTCGGACCGGCGTTTCGCATAATTGGGCGCGACCATCGGATAGTCGGAATCCAAGCCCCATTTGGCCCGGTATTCTTCCGGAGTCATGCCATAGGTTGTGCGTAGGTGCCGCTTCAACATCTTTAGCTTGCGCCCATCCTCAAGACAAATGATGTAATCCGGCGTAACTGACTTTTTAATTGGCACCGCCGGCTTTGGTGCTTCTTCTTTGACAGCACCACCGGACCGAACGTCACGCAGAGAACCGTAGACGCTCTGAATCACATCCTGGAGCTGACCGGCGGGAACCGCATTGTTACGGACATATGCCGAAACGATCTCTGCCGACATGCGCAGAAGCTCGTCATTTTCGATCGTGTTTTCCTGTTTCTCGCTCATTGCCTTAATAATTCTCGGTTTCCTTTTCAAGCGTCGGATTAAAAGCTCAACGGAGCGATCTTGTCAAATACAAAACGTGTTGAGCAAACTCACCCAATGATATTGTTATTGACAGAAACGATCGAATAATCCGGTGAGCGACCGCGATGGCCTTGCTCCGCTCTTGCTTGTCGGCGTATAGATAGCCGTCGGCCGCGCGGCTTTGGAATAGAGATGACCGGTTCGAAAATAGCCATCGCCTCCGATCATGCGGGCGTGGCGCTCAAGGCCACCCTCAAGAGTGATTTGGAAGCAATGGGGTACGATGTCGTCGATCTCGGCACAGACAGCCCGGATTCCGTCGACTATCCAGACTTCGCTGAAGCAATGACCGAAACGATCGAGAGTGAGCACGCCGAACAGGGCGTTTTGATTTGCGGCACGGGCATTGGCATGAGCATCGCCGTGAACCGCTCGCGCGCAGTGCGCGCGGCGCTCTGCCATGACGAAACCGCCGCGCGTCTCGCACGCGAGCACAATGACGCCAATATTATCGTGCTCGGCGCGCGGACTATTGACAACGATCGCGCACGGCGTTGCTTGAAAATATTCCTCGAAACGCCATTCGAAGGCGGCCGTCACGCACGACGGGTCGCCAAGCTCTCTTAAGACAGCCGCAAAGACCACCGGAGACGCCTTATCGATGGCTACCTCGCCCCGTGACGCCACGCCCTCAGGTCGGCCCTCTGACTCATTCTTTCACGCCTCGGTGCGCGATGCCGATCCCGTGCTCTATGCCGCGCTCGCCGCTGAGGTCGGGCGATTGCAAAACACCATCGAGCTGATCGCCTCCGAGAACATCGTGAGCCGTGCCGTCCTCGAGGCCCAAGGCTCGGTGCTCACCAACAAATATGCCGAGGGCTATCCCGGGCGACGCTATTACGGCGGCTGCGAGCACGTGGACGTGGCCGAGACCCTCGCAATCGAGCGCGCCAAGGAGCTGTTCGGCTGTGGGTTCGCCAATGTGCAGCCCCATTCCGGCAGCCAGGCCAACCAGGCGGCCTTTCTTGCCACCATGCAGCCGGGTGATGTTTTTCTCGGCATGTCGCTCGCGGCGGGCGGCCACCTGACCCACGGGGCAAAACCCAACTTGTCGGGAAAGTGGTTCGGTGCCGTGCAGTACGGCGTGCGCCGACAGGATGCGCTGATCGATCTCGACGAAGTTGCGCGGCTCGCGAACGAGCACAAACCCAGGATGATCGTCGCCGGCGGCTCGGCCTATCCGCGCATCATCGATTTCGCGCGCATGCGCGCCATCGCCGATGAGGCGGGCGCGCTCTTCCTGGTCGACATGGCGCATTTCGCGGGCTTGGTCGCCGCGGGTGTTCACCCGAGCCCGTTTCCACACGCGCATATCGTCACGACCACAACGCACAAGACGTTACGGGGGCCGCGCGGCGGGATGGTGCTGTGCGACGACGAGAGCCTCGCGAAGCGCATCAACTCGGCGGTCTTTCCCGGTCTTCAAGGTGGCCCGCTCGAGCACGTGATCGCGGCGAAGGCGGTCGCCTTCGGCGAAGCGCTTCAGCCGGGCTTCAAAGCCTACGCGGCGCAGGTCGTCGAGAACGCCCAGATACTCGCCGACACGATTGCCGGCGCCGGCTACGACATCGTGTCCGGCGGCACGGATACGCACCTCCTCCTCGTCGACCTCCGCTCCAAGGGGCTGACCGGCAAGGCTGCGGAAGCTGCTCTTGAGGACGCCGGCATCACATGCAACAAGAACGGCGTCCCATTCGATCCGGAGAAACCCACCGTGACATCGGGGATTCGGCTTGGCTCGGCTGCCGGCACGAGCCGCGGTTTCGGCGCCGACGAGTTTCGCCAGATTGGCCGTTGGATCGCGGCCGTGCTGGATGCGTCTGCGACCAGCGAGGCCGGCGCCTCGCAAGAAGCGTCTCGGGTGCGCGCCGAGGTTCGCGCGCTCTGCGATGCCTTCCCGGTCTACCCCAACCTCTGAGGCGGGGGCGAAGCGATGCGTTGTCCCTTCTGCGGCCATGACGACACACAGGTCAAGGACTCGCGCCCGACCGCGGACAACACCGCGATCCGACGGCGCCGCCAATGCCCCAATTGCGCGGGGCGTTTCACGACCTTCGAGCGCATCCAGCTGCGCGAACTCACGGTGGTCAAGGCTGGCGACCAGCGCGTGCCCTTCGATCGCGACAAGATGGCGCGCTCGATGGAAATCGCACTCCGCAAACGCCCGGTGGCGCGTGAACGGATCGACCAGGTGGTCAACGGCATCGTGCGCCGCCTCGAAAGCCTGGGCGAGACCGAGATCCCGAGCAGCGTGATCGGCGAGATGGTGATGGATGCGCTGGCGAGCCTGGATCAGGTCGCCTATGTGCGCTTCGCCTCGGTCTATCGCAACTTCCGCGAAGCCAAGGATTTCGAGGACTTCGTCGGCGGCTTGAGTGACGAATAGTCCGACCGCACGCGCCGCGCCGAGCGCGGCGACCGACATCCGGTTCATGTCCCACGCCCTCGCGCTTGCACGCCGCGGGCTGGGTTGCGTGTGGCCCAACCCGACCGTCGGCTGCGTCCTCGTTGACCGCGATGGCACGGTCGTCGGGCGTGGCTGGACGCAGCCCGGCGGCCGGCCCCATGCCGAGACCGAAGCCCTCGGCCGTGCAGGCGCCCGCGCAGCCGGCGCCACTTGCTACGTATCGCTCGAACCCTGCGCTCATCACGGCGAGACGCCGCCTTGCGCGGAAGCGCTCATCGCGGCCGGTGTCTCTCGCGTGGTCGTAGCGCTCGACGACCCCGACCCCCGTGTCGCCGGCGCTGGCATGGCGGCTCTCCGGGCCGCGGGCATTGCCGTCGACCACGGCCCGTGCGCCGAAGCCGCGCGCGCGCTCAACGCCGGATTCTTCTCGCGAACCACGCGTGGGCGCCCGTGGCTGACCTTGAAGATCGCGAGCACGCTCGACGGACGGGTCGCGACGCGACGGGGCGAGAGCCAATGGATCACGGGAGAGGCCGCACGCGCGCGGGGCCATTTGCTTCGGGCTGAACACGACGCGATCCTCATCGGGGCCGGAACCGCGGCCGCGGACAACCCGTCGCTCACTTGTCGGCTACCGGGTTTCTCCGCGCGAAGCCCGGTGCGCGTCGTTCTCGCCGGCGGGACCATCGCGCTCGCGCCCGACGCGGCCCTCGCGACGACGGCAACCCGCCGACCGACCTGGCTCCTGTGCGCGCCCGCCGCCTTGGATCAGCCCGCATGGGCCGGCGCGGGCGTCGAGATTATCACCGTCGCGGGCGCGGAGGGCAGACCCGATCTCGGCGCGGCCCTCGAGGCGCTGGCGGCACGTGGCATCACGCGCGTGCTGGTGGAAGGCGGCGCGCAGATTGCGACCGCGCTGCTACGCGCCGGGCTGGTCGATGAGATCGCATGGTTCCGCGCGCCCGCCGCGATCGGCGCGGAGGGCACGCCCGCCATCGCCGGCCTCGCCATCGATGCTCTTGCCGATTGTCCGCGTTTCGTTCGCCGACGAATCGACGTGCTCGGCCCCGATCACGTGGAGTGGCTCGCACACGCCATACCCTGAAGCGTTCCCGGATCGACGCTGTTCCGCAGCGTGTCGGCCCGCTAGAGTTGTCGGCGGCAGGAGACAACGTGGATGTTCACCGGACTCATCACGGATGTGGGCTGTGTGCGTACGATCGAGCGCCGAGCGGGCGACGACGCTTGGCGCATCGCGATCGACACGCGCTACGACATCGCCGACGTCGCGGTCGGCGCGTCGGTCGCTTGCGGCGGCCCGTGCCTCACTGTGGTCGAGAAGGGCCCGGGCTGGCTCTCCTTCGACGTCTCCGGCGAGACCTTGAGCCGCACGACCATCGGCGGGTGGACCGAGGGCACCCGGGTCAACCTCGAACGCGCATTGAAGCTCGGCGACGAGCTTGGCGGCCACCTGGTCACCGGGCACATCGACGGACTTGGCGAGATCACGGCCCGGCGCCCCGAGGGCGATTCCCTGCGCCTCTCAACCAGGGCGCCGCAGGATCTGGCGCGTTTCATCGCGCCCAAGGGCGCCATCGCGATCGATGGCGTCTCGCTGACCGTCAACGAGGTGGACGACGCGGTGTTCGGGGTGAATATCATCCCCCATACGCAATCTGAGACGACGCTCGGCACGCTTTCGATCGGCGACCGCGTGAATCTTGAGATCGACCTGATCGCGCGCTACGTTGCGCGCCTGCAAGCCGCCGGGTGCTAGGTCGAGATGCTGCGTGTTGCGTCCTCACACAATCTCTCGTCGGTCGAGGAGATCATCGAGGAGTTCCGTAACGGGCGCATGGTGATCCTCGTCGACGACGAGGAGCGCGAGAACGAGGGTGACCTCGTGATCCCCGCGCAAATGGCGACGCCTGAGGTGATCAACTTCATGGCGCGCTTCGGCCGCGGCTTGGTCTGCCTTGCACTGACGTCGGAGCGGTGTGCCCAGCTCGGCCTGGAGCTGATGCCCAAACGCAACGAATCGCGCCACGACACCGCCTTCACGGTCTCGATCGAAGCGCGCGAGGGCATCACCACCGGCATCTCCGCCTCCGATCGGGCGCGCACGGTGGCGGTCGCGATCGACGCGAGCAAAGGGCCGGAAGACATCACCTCGCCGGGCCACATCTTTCCGCTGCTCGCCCGCGACGGCGGCACGCTGGTGCGCGCCGGGCACACCGAGGCGAGCGTGGATTTTGCGCGCCTCGCGGGGCTCAACCCGTCGGCCGTGATCTGCGAGATCATGAACGACGACGGCACGATGGCGCGCATGGCCGACCTCGAGGCGTTCGCCCAGCGGCACAACGTCAAGATCGGCACCATCGCCGATCTGATCGCCTACCGGCTCCGCCACGACACCATCGTGCGGCGCATTCAAGAGACGCGTATCAAGACCCGCCACGCCGGCGAGTTCCGCATGGTCGTCTACGCCAACTCGGTGGAATATGCCGAGCACATCGCGCTCGTGAAAGGCGACGTCGGCGACGGCGAGCCGGTGCCGGTGCGCGTGCACGATTTCAACCTGCTCGACGATGTGCTGATCGACGAGGCGAGCGAGCAGAGCGGCCGGCTGCAAACCGCGATGCAAGAGATCGACCGGCGCGGCCGGGGTGTCGTCGTCATCATCCGCGAGCCGCGCCAATCACGCGTGTCCGAGCTCGTACGCGCGCGGATGGACGGGCACGAAATGGGCGGCTTGCGCGACTATGGCATCGGCGCGCAGATCTTGCTCGACCTGGGCGTGCGCGACCTCGTGCTGCTGCACAACACCCAATGGACCATCGTCGCGCTCGATGGCTATGGGCTGCGCGTGGTCGATCAGGTGCCGATTTCCAACGACCCGCTCGCCGCAGGGCCGCCGCCGGACGATGGCTGAGGCCGCCCCCGACGCGCTCCGCGTGCTGATCCTCGAGGCACGCTTCTACGACCAGATCGCCGACATGCTCGCCGCCGGCGCGATGCGCGCGCTCGACGACGCGGGGGTGGATCACGAGCGGGTAAGCGTGCCCGGCGCCTTCGAGCTGCCAGCAGCGCTCGCGATGGCCGTTGGGACTGGGCGCTATGACGGTTATGTCGCGCTCGGCTGCGTGATTCGGGGCGAGACGAGCCACTACGACTATGTGTGCGGCGAATGCGCACGCGGCCTCTCGTCGCTGGCCGGCGCGCACCGTCTCGCGCTTGGTTTCGGCGTGCTTACCACCGAAAGCCGCGAGCAGGCGGTCGCACGCGCCGACCCAGCCCAACAAGACAAAGGGGGCGGCGCCGCGAAAGCGTGCCTCGCCATGATGGCGCTCGCCGAGCGGTTTCGCGGGGAAGGCCCATGACGCGCGACACGGCGCCGCCTGCGAAGCCCGTCCACCCGGGGCGGAGCAGTGCCCGTCTCTCGGGTGTGCAGGCGCTCTATCAGATCGAGCTCTCCAATGAGTCCGCCGAGACCGTGATTGCCGAGTTCCTGCGGCACGGCTTGGGCCGCGAGGTGGAGGGAGAGGCGCTCGCCGAGCCCGACCGGATCCATTTCGAGCGCATGGTGCGCGACGCGACCGCACGCGCGGAGGAGCTCGACGCGCTGATATCGCCGTGCCTCGCGGAGCGCTGGACGATGGCGCGCATCGGCGCACTCCCGAGGGCCCTGCTGCGCGCCGCGGCCTGCGAGCTCGTCGCCTGCCCCGACGTGCCGGCACGGGTCGTCATCGACGAATATGTCGAGCTTGCGCGCGCCTTCTTTTCCGGCGACGAGCCGGCGTTCGTCAACGGCGCGCTCGACACCCTGGCGCGGCGCCTCCGCCCGCGAGAGTTCACGGGCAACTCAGGCGGCACGAGCCACGCCAGCGGCACAGGCGATGTCCAGTCCGCATCCGGACGGTGAATTCGGCTTCATCGCGAACCTCCTGGCACCGCTGACCGGCGCCGGCGCCGAGGCCTTCTCGCTCACCGACGACGCCGCCGTTCTGTCGGTCGATCGCGACCGCGACCTGGCCGTCACCAAAGACCTGATCGTGGCCGGGCGGCACTTCCTACCTGAGGATCCAGGCGCGGCCGTGGCCCAGCGCCTGATCCGCGTCAATCTGTCCGATCTCGCCGCGATGGGCGCAACACCGCGCACCTATTTCTTGGGGCTCGCACTTCCCGACGGGCTCGCGCCGAGTTGGCTGGAAGATTTCGTGAGCGGCTTGGCGGACGACCAAGCGCGCTTTGGCATGACCTTGGGCGGCGGCGACACCGTCACGACGGCCGGCCCCGCCGTGCTGTCCCTGACGGCAGTCGGCGAGCTCGCGCGGGGCGCCGTGCTGCGCCGCAGCGGCGCCGTTGCCGGAGACGACATCTACGTCACCGGCACGATCGGCGATGCCGCCCTTGGCCTCCGCGCGGTGCGCGGCGCGCTCACCGACCTGAGCATGGACGACCGCGCGGCGCTCGAGGCGCGCTTCCGCCTGCCGATGCCGCGCCTTGGGGTGGGCGGCGCGCTCGCCGGCATCGCGACGAGCGCGATTGACGTGTCTGACGGCCTGATCGCAGATCTCGGCCATGTGGCGCGCGCCTCAGGCGTGGCCCTCCGGATCGAGGCCGACGCGATCCCCCTGTCGGATGCCGCGCGCAACGCGCTCGCCGCAGACCCTGCGCTGCACCCACATCTGTTGACCGGTGGCGACGACTATGAACTCGCATTTTCTGCACCGCGCGAGCAGCGCGCGACTATCGCGGAACTGGCCACGCGCACAGCGACCCCCATCGCGCGCGTTGGCCTGGTCGAGCGGGGCGCGGGTGTGACCGTCCTGGACGCCGCGGGCCGGGCGATTCCCTTTGCCGAGCAGGGCTACCGCCACTTCTAGCGTCATCCGCGGCCGCACGTCCGTTCACTGGATGTTCACCCGTCGGTGGCACGATTGGAGGATGAGCTTCCTCTCCTCAACACGCCGTCTGGTCACGATGCTCCTCGTCGCGATGGCGGTTGCTGCCGTCGAGAGCACGGCGACGGCGTGGGCCGCCGGATCGAGCGCCACGCCATTCATCGATCAGGACGACCCCGAGTTCCTTCCCCTGTCGCCGTTTCCGGCGCCCGTGCTCAAAGGCCGGCAGATCGAACGCTACGTCCATCTCGGCATTACCCTGGAGCTCGCCAATTCCGAAGTGGCGCGGCGCGCACGCGCTAATCTACCCGCCCTGCGCAACGCGTTTATTCAGGATTTGTTCTTCCAAGCGCAGATGCGCAACGATGGCCGGGGCGTGGTCTTGCCGCGCATCAAGGCGCGTTTTCGCGTGCTCGCCGAGCGCGTGCTCGGCGAGGACACGGTCCACGAAGTCCTCATCACCGAAGTTCTCGACTTCGGGTCTTAGCGGCGCGCCACCCCGCCCTCGGGAGAGAGGCCCCGGGGCGGAGTTGCTTTCACAAACGTCTTCTGTCATTTTCCGCGCGGCCAATTTCCAGGCTCTCGCGTCGCGGAGCGTGGCGCCTCGTGGCGCGCGGCTCCGCGCATCATCCCGCCATCCCGTCGAGAGGTCGTCAGAATGTCAGGGGTTTTCTGGTTTGCCTTGATTTGCGGCATCATCGCGCTTGTCTACGGCGCGTACGCCATCCGGTCCGTGCTATCTGCGAGCGCGGGCACCGAGCGGATGCAAGAGATCGCAGGGGCCGTTCAGGAGGGCGCCCGCGCCTATCTCAACCGCCAGTATCTCACCATCGGCATCGTGGGTTTGGTGGTGTTTGGCCTATTGACCGGCTTGCTCGGCCATCTCGTGGGCATCGGCTTCTTGATCGGCGCCGTCCTCTCGGGCGCGGCGGGCTACATCGGCATGCACGTCTCCGTCAGGGCGAACGTGCGCACGGCCGATGCGGCGCGGACCGGCGGGCTCAAGCAGGCCCTCTCGGTGGCGTTCCGCTCCGGCGCGATCACCGGCATGCTGGTGGTGGGCCTCGGGCTGCTCGGCGTTGTCGTCTATTACGGCATTCTGCTGGCGGCCGACGTTCATACCGGCGAGATGCTGGAGGCGCTCGTCGCGCTCGGCTTCGGAGGCTCGCTGATCTCCATCTTCGCGCGCCTCGGCGGCGGCATCTTTACGAAGGGCGCCGACGTCGGCGCCGACCTGGTCGGCAAGGTCGAGGCCGGCATCCCCGAGGACGATCCGCGCAACCCGGCCGTGATCGCGGACAATGTCGGCGACAATGTCGGCGATTGCGCCGGCATGGCGGCGGATCTCTTCGAGACCTATGCGGTGACGGTGGTCGCGACCATGCTGCTCGCGGCGGTCTACTTCACCGGTCCGCTGCAAGAAGCCATGATGCTCTACCCGCTCGCCATCGGCGGTGCGTGCATCCTCGCCTCTGTGATCGGCATGTTCTTCGTGCGCCTGAGCAAGAGCGGCAAGATCATGCCGGCGCTCTACCGGGCCTTCCTGGTCTCGGCGGTGATCTCCGCGGTCGGGCTCTGGCCAGTCACCGACTGGGTGATCGGCTGGGACACGGAGTTCGTGGTCGGCGGCGTCGCGGCGAGTGGTTCAGACCTCTTCCTTTGCGGCATCATCGGCCTCGTCGTCACGGGCCTGATGGTGTGGGTCACGGAGTACTACACCTCCACCGAGTTCAGGCCGGTGCGCTCGATCGCGAGGTCCTGCGAAACGGGACATGCAACCAACATCATCCAGGGCCTCGCCATTTCCATGCAGGCGACGGCGGTGCCGGCGATCATCATCGCCGCCGGCATTATTCTGGCCTATCTCGCGGCCGGGCTCTTCGGCATCGCCATCGCGGTGACCGCGATGTTGGCGCTGGCCGGCATGGTCGTGGCGCTCGACGCCTACGGCCCCGTGACGGACAACGCGGGCGGCATCGCGGAGATGGCGGAGCTGCCCGAGGACGTGCGCAAGACCACCGACGCGCTCGATGCCGTCGGCAACACCACCAAGGCGGTCACCAAGGGCTACGCCATCGCCTCGGCGGGACTGGCGGCGCTCGTGCTGTTTGCGGCCTACACCCAGGATGTCGGGCGATACTTCCCCGACGTCACACTCGATTTCTCGCTGAGCAATCCGTATGTCGTGATCGGTCTCTTCATCGGCGGCCTGCTGCCCTTCCTGTTCGGCTCGATGGCGATGCTGTCGGTCGGCCGCGCTGCGGCGTCCGTCGTGCTCGAGGTGCGCCGGCAGTTCCGGGAAATTCCGGGCATCATGGAGGGCACGGCCAAGCCGGAATATGGCCGGGCGGTCGACCTCCTCACCCGCGCCGCGATCCGCGAGATGATCGTGCCCTCGCTCCTGCCGGTGCTCGCGCCGATCATTCTCTACTTCATCATCTATTCGTTCGCGGGCCAGGCGGCGGCGTTTTCCGCGCTCGGTGCGGCGCTGATGGGCACGATCGTGACCGGACTCTTCCTCGCGATCGCGATGACCGCGGGCGGCGGCGCCTGGGACAACGCGAAAAAGTACATCGAGGATGGCAACTTCGGCGGCAAGGGCTCGGAGAGCCACAAGGCGGCCGTCACGGGTGACACCGTCGGCGATCCGTACAAGGATACGGCCGGACCTGCGGTCAACCCGATGATCAAGATCACCAACATCGTGGCGATCTTGCTCCTCGCCATCATCGCCAAGTTCGCCGTGGGTTAGACGCGGCCCAGCGGCCGGTGCGAGGCGCCGGCCGGCGCCCGGGGGGACCGGTTTTGGCGATAGAGAAGCCGCACCTGGAGTTTCACGCGCTCGATCTCGAGAGCGGCTGGCACACGCCGCCCGGCTATCCGGCCGGCATCGAGCAGAAGATCCTCGCGGGCGACTTGGACGAGGCCGGGCGGCGCGGCGGACGCACGCGCCTGCTCCGCTTTCAGCCAGGCGCGCACACCGACCGCCCCTTCGTCCATGACTATTGGGAGGAGGTCTACCAGCTCTCCGGCGATCTGGTCGTCGGCGATCCGTCGGCGGGCGCGGTCGAGCGGTTCGCCCCCAACACCTATGCGTGCCGGCCGCCCGGCACGCCCCATGGGCCGTTTCGCTCCGAAGGCGGGTGTCTCCTGCTCGAGGTGCACTATTACGACCCGGCGTGAGGCTTCACGCGCGCACCGCAAGTTTCTCGGTGCGGAAGGAAGTTCTTAACGGGGCTGCCGCCATTGTTGCGGCAATCTTTCTCCATTGCGGACCCGGCGTAGAATGGCGCTAGCGCAGGCGATCACGCCAAGAGCGGAAACCGTGCAGGTAGAGCAGCTCACCGATGGCGACGAGGCGGCATGGGATGCCTTCGTTCTCTCGCATCCGGACGCCACGTTCTTCCATCGCGCGGGCTGGCGTCGCGTCATCGAGGGGATCTATCGCCATCGCTGCCACTATCTGACGGCGCGCGTCGACGGCCGGATCGTCGGCGTGCTGCCGCTCGTGCACGTCAAGAGCCTGCTCTTCGGAAGCGCGCTCATCTCGACCGGTTTTTGCGTCTATGGCGGGATCGCGGCCGAGAGCGAGGAGGCCGTTGCCGCGCTGGGCGACGCCGCCGCCGCGCTTGGCGACCGGTTGGGCGTCGACTATGTCGAGCTTCGGAGCGCCGCGCCCGCAATGCCGTCTTGGCGCACGAAATCGGGGGTCTACGCGACCTTCAAGCGCACCCTCTCGGAAGACGACGACGCCAACCTCAAGGCCATCCCGCGCAAGAAGCGCGCCGATGTGCGCAAGAGCCTAAAAAATGACCTTCGGGTCGACACGAGCGCGCCGGTGGCGCAGTTCCATGCCCTTTATGCGCGCAGCCTGCGCGATCTCGGCACGCCGGTCTTTTCGCTCCGCTATGCCGAAGCCATCGTGAACACCTTTCCCGAGGACACGGAGGTCGCGGTCGTGCACGGACCCGACGGGCCGGTCGCGGCGCTCCTCAGCTTCTTCTTCCGCGACGAGGTGCTCCCCTACTATGGCGGCGCCCTCCCCAACGCGCGCCGGCTCCACGCCTACGACTATCTCTATTGGTCGCTGATGGGCCGCGCCGTCGCCCGCGGCGCATGCATCTTCGATTTCGGGCGCAGCAAAGCGGGCACGGGGGCCTACGATTACAAGACCTATTGGGGCTTCGAGCCGACCCCCCTCCACTACCAGTATCATCTGGTGAAGGCCGACGACGTGCCCGATATCAATCCACTCAACCCGAAATATCGCACGATGGTGCGTGTCTGGCAGCGCTTACCGATGCCCGTCGCAAACCGACTTGGCCCCTGGGTGGCGCGCCAGCTCGGCTAGAGCATTTCACGCTCGCCTATGCTCACGCGAACGCTCCATCTGATTGGAATTGAAGCAAATGCGTCGTCGCAGGTGATCCCACCTGCTCGGGATTTGCTCTAGCTGATTGCCCTCTCAGCGCAGCACGCGCCGTGCGAGGAATTCGAGAACGATCGGCGCGAGGCCGTGGTCGATGAGGTCGGCGTGGCCGCCCTCGGGAATGAACGCGGCTTCCTTGGGATCGCCTGCGGCGGCATAGAGACGCTGGGCGAGCGCGATCGGGATCGTTTGATCTTGGGCGCCATGCACGACGAGGATCGGGGCGGTTACCGCGCCGATCTTCTCCGTCGAGTCGAAGCGGTCCAGCACCAAGGGCTTGATCGGCACGAACGGCATCAGGTGCGCGGCAAGATCCGGGATGGAGCTGTAGGGCGCCTCGAGAACCAGCGCGGCGGGCGCGGCTTCACGGGCGAGGTGCACCGCGACGCCCGTGCCGAGCGATTCGCCATAGAGGATGTGGCGCGCGCCCGGCACCCCTCGACGCGATAGGAAATTCCGGGCCGCGCGCCCGTCGGCATAGAGGCCATCCTCGCTCGGCCGGCCGGGATTGCCGGAGTAGCCCCGCCAGGTGGTGAGGAGCACGCCGAGCCCGGCATCGAGAAATGGCCGTACCTTCATGCCGCGCATCCCGATATGGCCGGCGTTGCCGTGGAAATAGATTAGCGTCGGCGCATCCGCCTGCCGCGGCGGCGCGTGCCAGGCAAGCAGGCTGACGCCGTCCTCGGTCTCGAAGGTGACAGGCGCCATCTCGGGCACGCCGGCATCGGCGGGCCGAGGGCAAGCGGGGTCGGGCAGATACATGACCCGCCGCTGACCGACGGCGAGCACACCGAACGCGGTCGCGTAGGCGCGCGCGCCCTCAGCGACGCTTCGCCACAGCCACTCCATCGCGCCCCCTCAACGCGAAAGCACCCGGCAGAGCCGGGTGCTTCGCGCAAATCGATTGCGGATAGTGCTACTCGCGCGCGCCTCCGAAGAGGTGCAAGAGGAGGATGAAGAGGTTGATGAAGTTCAGATAGAGCGAAAGCGCGCCCATGATGGACTTCTTCACCATCACGGCCTTCCCGTCGCTCTCGACATAGGCGAGCTTGATGCGCTGCGTGTCCCACGCGGTGAGGCCGGTGAACACGAGCACGCCGATCACCGAGATCACGTAATGCAGCAGCTCCGAATTCAGGAAGATGTTGACCACCATCGCGATGATGACGCCGATCAGGCCCATGATCAGGAAGGAACCCCAGTGGGCGAGCGAGCGGCGGGTGGTGTAGCCGTAGAGGCTCATCGCGCCGAACATGCCCATCGTGATGAAGAACACGCGCACGATGCTCGTCGCCGTGTAGGCCATGAAGATGTAGGAGAGCGATGCGCCCATCAGGATCGAGAAGACCCAGAACAGCGTTTGCGCCGTGGTCTCCTTCATGCGCTCGATCTTGATGCTCATGAAGAACACGATGCCGAGCGGGGCGAGCATCACGACGAAGCCGATGCCAGAGGTGAACAGCGCCTCGTAGAGGCCGGTGTGGGCGACCACGTACGCGGTCACGCCCGTGAGCGCCAAGCCCGAGGCCATGTAGTTGTAGACCCGCAGCATGTAGGTCCGCAGGCCCTGATCGACCTGGGCCTGGGTCAGAGTGCGGCCAAGCGGGCGCGATTGTGTGCCGAAAGCCATGTGACTCCCTCAAGAAAACGGAGAACTCGGCCTCTATATTATGAAGGCACGCGGCGATTTCAACGTTTGACGAGGCCAAAAGCGCCGATTCCGGCGTTTTTTGGCGCTTAGCGTTAAGGTTCTGTGAACGGTCCGCGAAAAACGGCGTGCCTAAGTGCCGACGCGCCGTCGATAGGCGATCGAAACGATCGCGACGACGACCGCGACATAGCCGAGCGTGATGAGCGTGTGCAGCACCGCCCCCAGCAGGGTCGACACGCCGCCCGCGGCCAGCGGCACGACGAGCGCTTGCGTCAGGATGGTGGCCGCGACGGTCACGATCGCAAGTGCGCCGATGAGCGGCGGCGTGGCACCGCGCAGCGCTTGGCGGGCCGCAGCGAAGCCGTGAAACCGGTCGATCGCCATGGCCGGGAAACCGAGGCTGAACAGACCGGCGCCGATCATCGCGCCCAGTTCGGCGACCAAATACAACGGAAGGAGGCCGAGCGATTCCTCAGGCGTGCGCGATGCAGCCAGAGCGACGACAACCGCCTGCGGCGGCACGAGAAAAAGCGACAAACGCACAAAGTAGAGGAAATCGCGCGTGCTCGGCCAAAACTGTAGCGAGGCGCGCGTGTCGCGCCGTCGCAGCAGGATGTATCGGTGCCACGCCACCGCGAAGGTTGAGAAGAGGAAAAGCTCGCCCAGCGAATAGGCGATCGTGCTGACGTGCAGCGGACCCACCTCGCCGATCCCAAGCACCAACGCCCACAGAACGGACATCAGCGCCGGCAGGGCCCCAAGCCCGGCGACCACGCGAAAATCGCGAAAGGTCATGCCGGCGCCTTCGGCCACGAGTTCGAAGGCCCGAAGCTCCTGCGGGCGGGTCGGGGGAGGTCCGTTCGACACGCCTACTCCACCCTGAGCAGCGGCGCCGCCTTTCGGCCGAGCGCGCGCCACGTGCTCGCGAAGCCGAAGAACAAGGTGATCAAGATACACCCAACCGCCGTGACCGCCACATAGCTCGGCAGGAACGACCAGGGCAAATCGAGCACTTGGGTGACGAACGCGTAGGCGGCGGCCGTGCCGATGCCGATCGCGACCGCCGCCGTGATGCAGCCGAGCAGCACGTGCTCGAAGAGGAATATGCGGAGCAGATCGACGCGGCGGGCGCCGAGCACCTTGAGCACGATCGCATCGTAGACCCGCCGCTCGTGGCCCGCCGCGATCGCGCCCGCCAAGACGAGCACGCCGGCGATCACGGTCAGCCCGGCGATCGATTGGATCGCCACGCCGATGCGGCTGAACACGTCGTCCAGCGCATCGACGATCGCGCGCACCGGGATCGCGGTCACGTTGGCGAAACGGTCCGCGACCGCGCGCTCGAGCAGAGGCTCGGCCTCCGGCGTCGCACGGGCGGTCGCAAGATGGGTCTGCGGTGCCGACTCGAGCACGCCGGGCGAGAAAATCACGACGAAATTCACGTCGAAAGCCGTCCAGTCGACTGTCCTGAGACTCGTGATCTTGGCCTTGATTTCGCGCCCAAGGATGTTGATGGACAGTGAATCGCCGACCCCGATGCCGAAATCGCGGGCGACCTCGTTGCTAAACGAGATCAGCGGCTCGCCGCGATAGCCCGCGGGCCACCATGCGCCGGCCACGATCTCGGCGTTGACCGGCGGCTCGGCGGCGTAGCTCAGGCCGAGATCGCTCTGCACCACCCAGCGCGAGCCGGGCGCGATGGTGGCCTCGGCGACCGGCACGTCGTTGATGCGCACGATGCGCCCGCGCAGCATGGGCACGCGCTGTCCACGCTCCGCGCCCGGGGTGTCGGCCAGCAACGCATCGAACGGCTCGACCTGGTTCGGCTGGATATCGAGAAAAAAGTAGCTTGGCCGGTCGGCATCGCGCTGCTCGGTGATTTGGGCGCCGAGGTTGCCTTGCACGAGGGCGATGGCGACGAGAACCGCAAGCCCCGCGCCGAGCGACATCGCGACCGGTACGGTCGGCGCGCCGGGCCGACCCAGATTGGCGAGGCCGAGGCGGAGCGCCGGGACCTGGGCCCTCCGAGCGAGGCGGGCGAGCAGTTTCATCATCGCCGCCGCGCCGCGGAAGAGCGCGAGCGAGAACAACGCGCCAAGGACGAACCAGAGCGCGATCGATGGCCGCGAGGCAGTCGCGACCGCGAGCCCTCCGAGCGCGAGCGCGGCGAACGCAGTGGCGGCGATGCTGACAAGCGGCGGCCAGCCCGTGTGCGGCGCGACCGCGGCTCGGAACAGGAGGCCCGGTGGCGTGCGCGCCGCCTGGCCGAGCGGCCAGAGCGAGAAGGCGAGCATGGTCAGCAGGCCATAGGCCGTCGCGAGGCCGAGCGCGCCGCCATAGATGCCGCCAGCCAGCGGAACGGGCAACCGATCGCCGAAGATCGCGGAGAGCACGGGAGGCGCGGCGGCGCCGAGCGCGAGCCCGATCGCGATGCCCACCAAGGCGAGCAGCGTGATCTGCAGCAGGAATGCGAGCTGGACCGTGCCGTGCGTCGCACCGACGCATTTCAGTGTCGCGATCGTGCGCACCTTGCCCTGCAAATGGCTCGAGACGGCGCTCGCGACGCCGATGCCACCGACGAACAGCGCCGAGAGCCCAACCAGGGTGAGGAAAAGGCCGACGCGATCGAGCTGACGGCGGAGGCCCGGATTGGCGTCGCGGGCATCGCGCACGCGCCAGCCGCTTTCAGGAAAGGCCTCATCCAGCGCATCGGTCCAGGCGCCGAGCGATGCCGCCTCGGGAACAAGCACGCGATAGCGATGGCGGAGCAGCACACCCGGCTGCACCAGCTTGGTCGCCGCCAGCGCCTCGCCGGCGATCATCACGCGCGGCCCGAGCGCGATTCCGCCGGTGACCCGATCCGGTTCTTTTTCGATCACACCGCGCAGCGTCAAGGTCGCGGCGCCGACGCGGATCGCGTCGCCCACCTCGAGGCCGAGCCGGTCGAAGAGCGCGCGGTCGGCAACGGCGCCACTCCCGGCGAGGGCCTCGTCGAACGGCTGGTCGTCGGCGAGGCGCAGCGTGCCGAGCAGCGGATAGGCCCCGTCGATCGCCTTGAGCTCGATCAGAGAGCCGCGCGCGCGGCCCCCGGGCTCGGCCGCGCGCGCCATGCCGCGCATGGTGACGACGTGCGAGAGTGCGCGGCTTTCCTGCGCCAGATAGGTTAGCGCCTCGGCCTCGAGCGCGCGTGAGAACAGGGTGATCTCGACATCACCACCGAGCAGGATCCGCGCATCCCGCGCGAGCCCCGCCTTGAGCGCTTCGGCGAGCGAGCCGACGCCGGCCGTGATTGCGACGCCGAGCGCGAGGCACGCCAAGAACACGCGGAAGCCGCGCACACCGCCGCGCAGCTCCCGGCGTGCGAGGCGCCAGGCGACGCCGATCATGCGCCGCGCCTCACACGCCCGGCGCCGGGCCGTCGAAACGGCCGTCGACCATATGAACCGTGCGATCGCAGCGCGCGGCGATGGCCTTGTCGTGGGTCACGAGCACGAGCGTCGCCTCACGCGCCGCGCAGAGGTCGAACAGCACACCCATCACCGTGTCACCGGTCTCGCTGTCGAGGTTGCCGGTGGGCTCGTCGGCGAGCAGCACCGCGGGTTCGGGGGCGAAGGCGCGGGCCAAGGCGACGCGCTGCTGCTCGCCGCCCGACAGCTGGCTCGGATAGTGACGCAGCCGGGCGCCGAGGCCGACCGAACCGAGCGCCGCGCGCGCCCGCTCCAGAGCGTCGCGACGCGCGCCAAGCTCGAGCGGCAAGGCGACGTTCTCGAGCGCCGTCATGGTGGGAATGAGGTGGAACGCCTGGAAGACGATGCCGACGGTGTCGCGCCGAAACGACGCGAGCGAGCTCTCACCGAGGCCACGAATGTCCCGGCCGTCGACCGTGACCGTGCCGCTATCGGCGCGCTCAAGCCCGGCGATCACGGCGAGCAGGGTCGACTTGCCCGCACCGGACGGCCCGAGCACCGCGACGCTCTCGCCGCGCGCGGCGGCGAGCGACACCCCGCGCAGAATATTGACCGGACCCGCTTGGCTTGTGAGGGTTAGATGCACATCTTCCAGTTCGATGACCCGAGGCCTATCCGACATGCGCCGCTCCACGCTCATTTTTCTCAGGCTCACGCGGCGCGCCAATGCGATCGTGCCGCGGCTCGCCGCCGCCGCGATTGCGCTGATCATTCTTGGCGAGACCGTGGCAGCGGACCCTGCCCGGCGCATGGTGGTGCTCGGCGACAGCCTCACGGCGGGATACGGCCTTGCGGCCGAAGATGCGTTTCCCGCGAAGCTCCAAGCGGCGCTCGGCGCGCAGGGGTTCGACTGGGAGGTCATCAATGCGGGCATCTCGGGCGACACCAGCGCGGGCGGCCTCGCGCGCCTCGATTGGGTGCTCGCCGACCGGCCCGAGATCGTCATCGTCGAGCTCGGCGCCAATGACGGCCTGCGCGGGCTGCCGACCGAGGACCTGTTCGACAATCTCGATGCGATTCTGACGCGGCTCGGCGAACTCGGGGCGACCACGCTCCTCGCCGGCATGCTCGCGCCCCCCAACTTTGGTGAGGATTACACGCAGGCATTCCGCGCCGTTTACGAAAGGCTCGCCGCGAAGCACAGTGTCGCTCTTTATCCGTTCTTCCTGGATGGTGTCGCAGCTGTGCCGTCGCTGAACCAATCCGATGGGCTCCACCCGAACGTCGCGGGTGTCGAGGAGATCGTGCGGCGCATCTTACCGCATGTGGTGGCGGTCATCCGGCGCCACAAGGCCGGCTGAGCGCCGGATCCCGCAAACCGGCCATGCAACGGCTCTTCGTCGCGCTCGATCTTCCTGAGGCGATCCGCGTGCGCCTCGGCGCGCTCGGCGGCGGCATGCCGGGCGCGCGCTGGCTCGACCCGGCAAATTTTCATCTCACGCTGCGCTTCCTGGGCGATGTCGACCGCCGCACGTTCCGCGACCTCTGCGATGTGCTCGCGACCGTGGAGGCGTTTCCCTTTCCGCTCACGCTGAAAGGTGTCGGCCAGTTTCCCCCGCGCGGCGCGGCGCGGACCTTGTGGGCCGGCGTCGCGCGCAACCCAGCGTTGGCGCAGCTGCGCGACCGTGTCGAGGCCGCGGTCACGCAGCTCGATTTCGCCCCCGAGCCGCGCAAGTTCGCGCCACACATCACCCTGGCGCGCAGCCGGCGCGGCATCGCTGCCGGCAATGTCCACGACTTCATCACACATCACGCGCTGTTCGCCTGTGAGCCCTTCACGGTCTCGGCCTTTCACCTCTTCTCGAGCCACCTCGGCTCGGCGGGCGCCGACTACATGATCGAGGCGACCTATCCCCTTGGCGGTGGGTTCGAGGACATCGAGACCTTCGAGCTCGGGGACTGAGCCGCTCACGCGTGGTCCTCAATGCGGGCCATGTCCTCATCGCTCAGGCCGAAGTGGTGGCCAATCTCGTGGATCAGCGTGTTGCGCACGACATCCTCGAGGCTCTCGCCCGACTCGACCCAATAGTCGAGCAGCGGCCGGCGATAGAGGTAGATCAGGTCGACGTCGTCGCGCACGTCGTGCAGGCTCTGCTGATCGAGGGAGATGCCTTGGTAGAGGCCGAGGAGGTCGAACGGGCTCTCGAGGCCCATATCGGCTTGCACCTCGTCGCTCGGAAACTCCTCGATCCTGATCTGCACGACATCGACGAGACGGCGCAGCCGCGCCGGAATGCGCCGATACGCCCGATCCGCGATCAGCTCGATGTCCGCCACGCTCGGCGCGACGGTTGGGCCCGAAGCACTCACGCGGAGCGCCCGGAGATCGAGCGGAGGCTGTCAAACCTTCCCGGTTGGACACACGCCGTCGAGGCGCGGGATGCCGTCTGCAAAGCGTTCACCTTCCCGACGTCCGCGCCGCCTTCGGTTTCATGAGCCAGGTGGCGCTGGTCATCGAGAAGATGGATCACCATCCCGAATGGTTCAACGTCTACCGCCGGGTGGAGATCTCGCTAAGGGCCCACGACGCCGGACCTCAGCTTCCCGCGCTTTCGGTGGGGCGGGCCGCGATCGAGAAGATTCACGCTCCAGCGGCTAGCCGGCGTGCCACTGCCCGTGGAAGCCGAGCGGAAGCGGATAGGGAAGCGTCGCTTGGGCGATCGGTCCATCGGCAACCCCGCGCGCATCGAACACGGAAACCCGCGTCACGCCGGCCACGGTATCGAGCGACGTCCCGACGAGCCAACCGTCGCTCTCACCGCCGCCACGCCGCGGCACGAAAACATGCTCCTCGGGGATCACATCCGGGCCATAGTCGAATCTGTCCGACTGCCCGGTTTCGAGATCTTGCCGCGTCACGCCGATGCGGTCGTTGCCGCCATAGGGATTCCACGCGCCGGTGCCGGGCGCCCCTGAGAGACAATACTCATGGCGATGCCGGCGCCCGACCACGCCGGGCGCGACCCGCGGAAATTCGGCGGCGAACTGTGCAACCGCCTGCTCGGCCTGACCATTCGGCTTGAGCACAACCTGCGCGAAGCGCGTTGTGGCGGTGGCGGGCTTCCACACACCCCGCATGACGTCGCGGAACGTTTCGGTCAGGATCGAACCGTCCTCCGCAACGCAGTAGGTGAAGCGGATGGTGCCGTCGGCTTCCTCCCAGGCGTTGCCGAAATGGAACGAGAAGCCGGCCGGCAAGGGATACCAGCGTTGGCGGGACCAATCGTCCTTGTCGATGACGAGAGCGTGTGACCCGCGCTCCGGGCGCCAAACGAAGCCGTCGAGAAACGCGCCATCGGCCATCGCCGCCTGCTCGAACACGAACGGCGATAGCACGAATACGAGGTGGCGCTCGGTCACGGCGAAATCGTGGGTCATACCCGGCGCATATGGTAGGGCGGGCACGGGCACCGCCTCGCCGGCGACGAGCGTGCCAACCGGCGCGAATCGATAGAGCGCGAGTCGCTTCTGGGAGAAGGCGCTGCCGAAATTCCAGACCGTGCCGTCGGGCTCGCGCTTGTAGTGGGCGGAGAACGGCACGCCCGCGAGATCGGCTCGCCAGACCTTCTTGCCGCGCGTCGCCAGCGTTTCGGGGTCGAGCGCATGGGCCGAGCCGCCCTCCCACAGAGCCAGCAACTCATCCTCGTAGCGCAGGATGTTGATGTTGGCGGGGTTGAGATCGTCCGGCCGGCGTATCGGCACGCCGTCGGCGATCACCGTGCCGAAGCCCGGATAGAGGAAGCGGCCCGCCTCTTCCTCGGCCTCCAGTTTGGTGGTTCCGACGAAGCGGCCGCGGTGACTGACGCCCGCGCCGTCGAAGCGGAAGGCCTGAACCATGCCGTCACCATCGAACCAGTGGCGATAGCGCTTGCCCGCGCGCTCATGCCGGGCCGGGCCCATGCGATAGAACGTGCCAACCAGCGCGGCCGGTAAGCGCCCCTCGACCGAGAGCGACGGCGCATCGAGCTGCGACGCGTCGACACTCTTCCAGCCGAGAAGGCGCCGGTCGGCGGCGAGCGCGTCATCGAACGCCGTCTTCCAAGAATCGGCGGGCGCCGAGGCCGGGCTGGGCCGTGCGAACGTCGCCGTTCCAACTGCCGCACCGGCGGCGGCAAGGCTGCGAAGAACGTCTCTGCGGGTGATCATCGTATGGCCCTCCGGGCTGAGTTCGCGGATCAATAGGCAAGCGTGAGCGTCGCCTCGAGGTCGGTGCCACCGATCTCGAGCGCGGCCGCATCGAAGCTCGGCGGCCCGAAAGTACCGCTCGCGTCGCGGCTGAAGCCGTAGCCCTCGGTGGGGATCCCGATCGCGTTCGTGTTGAGCACGCCGTCGGAATCGGCGTCGTGAAACGCCGCGATCGCGTAGCGGCCGGGCGCAAGATCGGTGAAGACGAACGAGACCTGACTCGCCGCCGCGCCACTCCACTGCGCCGCGACGACACCGACGTCGTCGGGGAAATCGGCGCCCGAGGGGACGTGGAGCGCGATCATGATGCGGCCGGTGCCGTCTTTGACACCCGCCACCGTGACCCGCAGATCGCCGGCCTGCGCGGCCATGGTGCCGGCGGTGAGCAACCCCAAGGCCAACGCCGCTTGGCAAAGCAAATGTCTCATCGGATAGGCCTCCTCTGGCGGTGACGGGCCACCGCTTATATTGACATTGAACATTATATTGACAGTGAATATATTATCTCATGAGATGGTGTCAAGGGCCGGAGGCGCGATAATCTGCGCCGCCCGCCGGGGAAGCCACCGCGAGTCGACGCATGTCAGACAGCAAATCGAAGACGGTGCAGGGCGCAGCGGCGCCGAAGAGGCGCCGGCCGGCGCGCTATCACCATGGCAACCTCAAGCCCGTGTTGCTAGACGTTGCCGGTGAGATGCTTGAAGCCGACGGGCCGGCGAAGCTCAGCCTCCGCGCGGTCGCCCGCCGCGCCAGCGTGTCGCAAACCGCGCCCTACAATCATTTTTCCGACAAGAACGCGTTGCTCGCGGCGCTGGCTGCCGAAGGCTTTCGCATGCTCTCGGCATCGATGACGGCCGCCGCCACCCGCAAGAAGCCTGCCGACACGGCCAGCATGATCCATGCGCTCGGCCGCGGCTATCTCGATTTCGCGCTGACCAACCGCGAGCGTTTGAACCTGATGTTCGGGGCCCACGCGCCCGCCATGGCGGCCCATCCGGACCTCGCGACCGACGCTCAATCGGCCTTCGCGATCATTTCCGAGGCGATCGGTCGCTTCGTTGCCGAAGGGAACCGGGGACCGCGCGGCACCATGGGCCCGATGACCGCGACCATCGCGGCCTGGTCGATCGTCCACGGCCTCGCGGCGTTGCTCGCCGACGGCAAGGTGGTGCCGGCGACGACCGAGGCCGGCACCGCCGACGCGCTGATCGATCAGGTTCTGGACGTGGTGATTGACGGGCTCACCGCGGGTCCTGGCGACCAATAACGCGGGTCGAAGCGGCTAGAGCATTTCACGTTCACTCATGCTCAGGCGACATGCTTTCTCTCATTGGAATTGACGCAAATGCGTCGTCGCAGGTGTTGCCATCTGCGCGGGATTTGCTTTAGCCGCGTGAGCCGAGCGGTTTCGCGCGCGCGAAGCGCTTCCAATCGGTCGCGGCATCCTCGAGTTGCTGGGCAAACGAGCCCGCATCCCACGCGACGGTTTCGTAGCCGCCCGACTCCATGAGCGCAGCCGCTTCCGCTTCGAAGGGAACCGCGCCACGGTTCGCGCCCACGAACACGCCGAGCACGCCGTTCTGCCGCTCTAGGCTCTCGGAGATCGCGTGCTCGACATAGTCGAGGTTGGCGGTGTTCTGGCCGATCACGACCACCGTCACCGAGGTTCCTCGGATGGTCTTGTCGATCAGCTCCTTGACCGCCGCGTCACCTTTGGATTGCGCCTCCTTGAAATCGGCCGCGCTCTCGAGGCCGGCCGGTGCCGTCGCCCTGATACCCTTCGCACCGGCAATCTCCTTCGCCGCCGCGAGGTCGTTGTCGTAGTCGAAAATGATGAACGCGTGCCGCATGCGGCCAATCCCCCCCTGCTCCCGCTCGCCGAGCGTGGCGCAACGTTAGCACAGAACGATGGGCGGGCGAGCGCCTCTCCGATGCGACGCAGCTCAGTCAGTGTGCATCCGCCCAACTCTCGCCGACGCCGACATCGACGGTGAGCGGCACGTCGAGCTGCGCGGCGCTCTCCATCACCCGCTTCGCGACCGCGCCGGTCTCCTCCGTCTCCTCGACGGGGACCTCGAAAACGAGCTCGTCGTGCACCTGCAGCAGCATGCGCGCGCGCAAGCCCGCTTGTTCGAGCGCGGCGCCCATGGGGATCATGGCGCGTTTGATCACATCCGCCGCCGATCCTTGGATCGGCGCGTTGATCGCCGCACGCTCCTGAAACGAGCGGTGGGCGTGGTTGCGGTCGTTGATGCCGGGGAGCCGGCATTTCCGACCGAAGAGCGTGGTGACGTAGCCTTGCTTGTGGGCGTCTTTCTTGGCGCACTCCATGTAATCTCGGATGCCGGGATAGCGCTCGAAATAGGCCTCGATATAGTGCTTGGCCTCGGCTTGCGGCACGCCGATCTGGCGCGCGAGACCAAACGGGCTGATGCCATAGATGATCCCGAAATTGATCGCTTTGGCCGAGCGCCGCACCATCGGGTCCATCCCCTCGAGCGGAACGCCGAACACCTGGCTCGCGGTCAGGGCGTGGATGTCGAGACCGCCGTGAAAGGCTTCCTTGAGCCCGTCGACATCGGCGATGTGCGCGAGGATGCGGAGTTCGATCTGCGAGTAGTCGGCGGAGAGCAGCACATGACCGGGCGCCGCCACGAAGGCGCGGCGAATCTTGCGCCCCTCCTCCGTGCGCACCGGAATGTTCTGCAGATTGGGGTCGTTTGAGGAAAGGCGGCCGGTGTTCGCCGCCGTCATCGTGAAGGTGGTGTGCACCCGGCCGGTCTCGCCGTTGATGTGGTTGACGAGCGCGTCGGTGTAGGTGTTCTTGAGCTTGGTGAGCTGGCGCCATTCCAGCACCTGCGCGGGCAGCGCGTGGCCTTCCGCCGCGAGCGTTTCGAGAATGTCGGCGCCGGTGCCATAGGCGCCCGATTTGCCCTTGCGCCCGCCCGGCAATCCCATCTCGTCGAAGAGCACCTCGCCAAGCTGCTTCGGCGAACCGATCGTGAAGGGATGGCCCGCGAGCGCATGGATCGCCTCCTCGAAGCCGCCGATGCGCGCCGCGAAATCCTGCGACAGGCGGGCGAGCGCGGCACGATCCACCAGGATGCCGGCGCCCTCCATGCGCGCGAGCACGGCGACGAGCGGCCGTTCGATGCGCTCGTAGACCGTCGTGAGGCGCTCCTCCGGCAAACGCGGGCGCAGCGCTCCATGCAGGCGCAGCACGACGTCGGCGCGCTCCGCCGCAAAATCGCGCACGCCGTCGGGCGCCACCAGCTCGAAGCCGACCCGCTTGCGGCCACTGCCGATGACATCGGCCTCGGCGCGGGTCGCATGCTCCAGCACGATCTGCGCGAGATCGCCGATCGCATGGCTATGCAGGTTCGCATCGAGCACCCATGACATCAGCGTGGTGTCGTCGATCGGCGCGATGGCCAAGTCGAAACGCGCGAGCGCGCGAAGCAGCTGCTTGGCGTCCGCCGAAACCTTGAGAATGCCCGGATCGGCGAGCGCCGGCGCAAGCGCGCCCAGCGCGGCGGTAAGCGCGATCCCCGGCACCGCTTCCTCCGCGCCGATAAGATCGGGCGCCGCGTGATCGACAGGCACATAGCACGCCTCGCCGGGCGCCACCGCCAGCGCGAGGCCGACGATCCGCGCTTCCTCGGGCGTGCCGGCGCCGGTGACGAGTTCGACGGCGAGCGAGCCGGTCTCACGGGCGCGCGTCGCCCAGGCACCCAGCGCGTCCCCATCCGCGACCAATGGATAGGTGTCGGGAAAGCCCGGCGCCTCGGCCTCGGCCGGCGCGGGAACACCGGCCGCTTCGTCGATCTGTGCCTCGACGCGCGCCGCGACCGACTTGAACTCCTGCGCCCGGAGAAAGGCGAGCAGCACATCCCGATCCGGATCGGCCCGCGCGAGCTCCTCGAGCGGCACGGGAAGCGGCGTATCCGTGCGCAGCGTCACGAGCTCGCGCGAAAGCCGCGCCATCTCCGCGTGCTCGATGAGGTTCTGGCGGCGTTTCGGCTGCTTGATCTCCTCGGCGTGCGCCAAGAGCCCGTCGAGATCGCCATAGTCGTTGATCAGCTGAGCGGCCGTCTTGACGCCGATTCCCGGCACGCCCGGAACGTTGTCCGTGCTGTCGCCGGCGAGCGCCTGCACGTCGATGACCCGCTCAGGGCTCACGCCGAACCGCTCTTCGACCTCCGTCGGGCCGATCACCTTGTTCTTGAAGAAGTCGTACATCACGACGCGGTCATCCACGACGAGCTGCATCAGGTCCTTGTCGGCCGAGACGATGGTGACCTTGGTGCCCGCCGCCTCACCGGCGCGCGCGTAGGCCGCGATCAGATCGTCCGCCTCGTAGCCCTCTAGCTCCACCGAAGCGACATTGAAGGCGCGCGTCGCCTCGCGCACCAGCGGGAATTGCGGCACCAGCTCGTCGGGCGGTGCGCCGCGGTTGGCCTTGTATTCGGCGTAGAGGTCGTTGCGGAAGGTCCGCTGCGAGCTGTCGAACACGACCGCGAGGTGGTCGGCGTCGGTCTCGCGCAGGATTTTCCACAGCATGTTGGTGAAGCCAAGCACCGCGTTGACCGGCGTGCCGTCGGCGCGCGTGAGCGGCGGTAGCGCGTGAAACGCGCGGAAGATGAAGCCGGAGCCGTCGATCAAATAGACGTGGCCGGTCTCGGCCGGTGCGCTTCGCGCGGGCTGCGCCACGATTCCCCCGATTGTTCGTTGGCCGGCACTGGCGCCGAGCGCGCCCTTGCATGCAGCGCGCCGAGCCACTATGCCACGCCCGCGCATCCCCGCCCAAGAGGCCCGACGCATGAACCCGCGCGCGCACGCCGGCAGCGCCCTGCGCCTGTCCGCATTCTACGCCGCCTACTTTCTCGTGGCCGGCGTCATGCTGCCGTTTTGGCCGCTCTATCTGGGTGCGCGCGGCCTCGAGAGCGCGGAGATCGGCCTCGTGCTCGGCCTCGCCCTGTGGCTTCGCGCGGGCATCGGCCCCTTCATCGGACGCTATGCCGATCGCGCCGGCACGACCCGGGCGCCGCTGGTGCTCGCGGCGGTGCTCGCGCTCATGCTGATGGTGCCGTTCTTCTGGACGGCCGGCTTCTGGCCGCTCCTCCTCGCGACAGCGGCCTTTTCCCTCGCCTATGCGAGCGTGCTTCCTTTCGGCGAGACCCTTGCCCTGCGCAGCGTCTCGGCCGAAGCCGGCTATGGTCGCGTGCGCCTCTGGGGATCGGTCGCCTTCGTCGCCGCCGCCGCGCTCGGCGGCGCGGCCCTCGAGGCCGAGCGCGCGCCGTCTGCCACGCTGATCGTTTGGCTCGTGCTCGGGACGGTCGCAATCCTGGTCGCCGCGTCGGCGGCGCTCCCGGAACGTCCGTCACCCCGCACACCGACCGCGGTCTCCTTCCGCGCGCTGCTCTCGGACCGTCCGTTTCGCCTGTTCATCCTCGCAACCGCCGCGATCCATGGCGCCCACACGGTCTACTACGGCTTCGCCAGCCTGCATTGGCAGGCGATCGGCATCCCGACCTGGATCGTCGGGTTGCTCTGGTCCACGGGGGTCATCGCCGAGATCATCCTGTTCGCCTTCGGCGCGCCGTTGGCGCGTCGCCTGGGGCCGGCGCACCTGTTTCTCATCGCGGCGCTCGCCGGTGTCGTGCGCTGGGCGGTCTTGGCGAGCACCGCCGAGATATGGCTCCTCTTCCTTGCTCAAACGCTCCATGGCTTCACGTTCGGCGCCATGCATCTCGGCGCGATGCTGTTCATCGCGCGGCGCGTGCCGGGCGGGCTGGCCAACACGGCGCAGGCCCTCTTCGCGGCTCTGACCAACGGCGCCGGTCTTGGCCTCGGGCTATTGCTCGCGGGCTGGCTCTATGCCCTGTGGCAGGCGGATGCCTATTGGGCGGCCGTCGTGATGTCCGGTATCGGCGGGTTGGCTGCGCTCGCGCTCGCGCGAAGCCTCGGGCGTGGGGACCGCGCCGGGAGCCGCGCGGCCTAGTGCTCGGCCGCGCCCTTGGCGCCCTCCTTCAACACGAAGCGGCGGTCGCAATAGGGGCAGTCGATCGCGCCCTCGGTCTCCAGATTCAGGTACACGCGCGGATGCCCCAGCGCGCCGCCGCCACCATCGCAGGCGATGGTTTTGGTCTCGACGTAAACGGTTTCTGGCGGTTTGGTGACCACGATGGCTCGGCTCGGCTGACATTGACCGCGGCGCGCCGGCGATGATACCCATTGCCCGCCGCCGTTCAAGCGGCGGCGAGAGGTTTCCACGACATGGCCGACACGACATCGTTGCGACACGCGGGGGGACCGGCGGATCCCGTCGCGCGGCAGGGGCGCGACGGCGCGGCGACGGCTGGCGGCAGGGCGATGGCCGGCGGCGGGGCGATGGCCGGCGGCACCACGCCCGCAAACGCCATCGCGACGCAGGGACTGCGCAAGGTCTATCGCAGCGGCAAGAAAACCGTCGAAGCGCTGAAAGGCATCGACCTCGCGATCCCGCGTGGCGCCTTTTTCGGCCTGTTGGGGCCCAATGGCGCCGGCAAATCGACTTTCATCAACATCCTGGCCGGCCTCGCCATCAAGACGAGCGGCAGCGTGCAGATCTGGGGCTACGACCTCGACCGCGAGATGCGCGGCGCGCGCCTCTCGATCGGCGTCGTGCCGCAAGAGCTGGTGCTCGACCCCTTCTTCGCGGCGCGCGAGGCGCTCGAGGTGCAGGCCGGCTATTACGGCGTGCGCCGAAGCGCGCGGCGCACCGACGAGCTTCTCGCCGCGGTCGGCCTCACCGATCAGGCCAGCACCTATCCGCGGGCGCTCTCGGGCGGCATGCGGCGGCGTCTCATGGTCGCCAAGGCGCTGGTTCACGACCCGCCGATCGTCATCCTCGACGAGCCCACCGCCGGCGTGGATGTCGAACTGCGCCAACAGCTCTGGAGCTATGTGCGCCAGCTCAATGAGCGCGGCACGACGGTGGTGCTGACCACCCACTATCTCGAGGAGGCCGAGGCGCTTTGCGACCGCATCGCGATCATTCATCACGGCGCGGTCGTCGCCTACGACGAGACCCACGCGCTGCTCGCGCGCATCGACACGAAGGAGCTCGTGATCGTGACCGGTGAGGACCATGCGGTCGTGCCGGAGGCGCTCGGCCGCTTCGCCGTCGAGCTCCGCTCGCCGCGTCAGCTCGTCGTCCGCTACCGCCGGCACGAGACCGAGATCGGCGAGATATTGGACGCGGTCAAGGATGCCGGCGCGACGATCCTCGACATCACGACCCACGAATCCGACTTGGAGGACATCTTCCTGCATCTGATTCACGCCGACGAGGCCTGAGCCGTGGCGCACGGTCTCGCGCTCAGCCGCACGTTGGAGTTCGACTACGGCGTGGTCGATCAGGTGTCGCCGCTGATCCGCCGTGTCATCGCGCGCAACCCGAGCGCCTTCACCTTTTACGGCACCGGCACCTACATTGTGGGCCGCGGCACGGTGGCGGTGATCGATCCCGGGCCCGATCTCGCCGCCCATGTCGATGCGCTGACCGCCGCGCTCGACGGCGAGACCGTGAGCCACCTCGTCGTGACCCACACGCACCGCGACCACTCGCCCGCGACGCGCCACCTCAAAGCCGCGACCGGCGCGGCGAGCTACGGCTTCGGCCCGCATGGCGGCGCGCGCGGCGAGCCGAAGGTCGAGGAAGGCGCGGACTATGCGTTCGCGCCGGACCATCGGATCACCGACGGCGCGGCGCTCGAAGGGCCGGGCTGGACGCTCGAGGCGGTGCACACGCCCGGCCACACCTCGAACCATCTCTGCTTTCGCCTGCGCGAGGAGAACGCGCTGTTCTCGGGCGACCATGTGATGGGCTGGTCGACCACGGTGATCTCGCCGCCCGATGGCGACATGGGCGCCTACATGGCTTCGCTCCGCAAGCTCGCGCTGCGTGCCGAGGCGACCTATTGGCCGACCCATGGCGGGCCGATCCGCGAGCCGGCGCGCTTCGTGCGCCAGCTCCTCAACCACAGGAAGCTGCGCGAGGCCGCGATCTTGGGCTGCATCGACGAGGGCGTCGAGACGATCCCCGCGATGGTCGCGCGGCTCTACCGCGACGTTGACCCCGCGCTGCACGCGGCGGCCGCCCGCACGGTGCTCTCGCACCTGATCCACCTGGCCGAGACCGGGCGCGTGACCGCCGAGCCCGCAGCGAATGAAGAGGCGCGGTACCGGCGCGCGTGATCACCGGTGAGACGCGATCGCGGCGAGCCAGGCGCGCGCCCCGCCGAGGCGCCGGGGTGGATTGCCGCGGCCGGCGCCTTGCAGTAGGGTCCGCCGACGCGCACCCGTAGCTCAGCTGGATAGAGCGCTGCCCTCCGAAGGCAGAGGTCAGAGGTTCGAATCCTCTCGGGTGCGCCAGTTATTTCAGTGATTTAGCGCTGGTCTCATCTGGTCACATCCTCGCGGGACACGTCAGGCACACGCCGTGGAAGACCTGCTTCATACGCCAAAGAGGCGGCGAGGCGGCGAGGCGGCGTTCTCCGGTGCGCGAAATCTGGATTCTGCGCCGACTTTGATGATATCTCGTGCCTCACCAAATTCGGCCAAGGTCTCCCGAGTGATAGTTAGCCTAAGTTCGGCCTGATAGTAGATACGGATTATTTGACACGCACAGTTTTGGTATTCACATCCCCAATACACCACCTAAGAGAGGGGTTGCCATTTCGAGTAACGAAACATCCGAATCTTATTTCATTTTCCCCGGTCCACTCCGGAATAGTTGAAGGAGGAACTTCATACTTTTCAGACGAGATCAGATTGATGCTATCCAAATCTCCTGTCCTCACAATTATGACCTGATCAACTTCCGAGTTTAAATCAAAGAAGGCGAACAATCTACCGTTTCCGGAAATGGCTCCAAGCTGCTTTCGCCCTCCGGTAAACGACAATCTTTTGACTTCTCTACTTTCGACATTTAGATAAAAATAGTCCTGATCTATAAATAAAACTGCTCCATCATCCATTGTCCTAGTTTTTGTTGGCTTGACAAACACCAAATGAATTTGATTTTTTGACAACGATGCGCCCCACCCATGCTTGAATCGCCCTATTACGGCATCGCCCTTTTCCACTGTCAAATACCCACCCAGACTCTGCACCGTTACAGTTGTTCGCTCCACAGCATCTTTTCTGCAGGAACTCCAAGCATGTGTGAATTCACGGCCCCGAGAACTGTAGTTAGTACCATAAAAATAACAGCCATCTCGACAGGCCGCATTTTCCAACCCACTTATCCCGACCGCAAGAGAGCAAAGTATGTTGCAGTCGCTGCGATCCGTATTAAGAAATTTCTTTGCGTCATTTTTGCTTTCTATGTGATGCTCAGCGATGGAACAACCCAGAACAAATCCATTAAATAAATCTCTTTCTTTCAAAATCGGAGCACGATGTGAGAAATAATCTGTCATTTCCTTGCAGCACTCGCTGGGCGAACTTGGTAAATGAGAATCCGCCATCGCAGAAAATGCAGCACAAATAGTTGCTGTGAACGCAACCAAGAGGCTCTTGACCCAACTGCATATCATTTTGCTGTGCATCAGATATTGCCGGTGTCTAATTTAGTTTTCACGATGATCTAACGGGCGCTGATCAAACCGTCGACACCGTGTAGGCCTCTGCGGCGGAGGGTTGGCTTCAACGATTGAAGAAGTTCGCGCCGACTTGGGCGGATGATGCTCCATTTGTGCCGGGTTGTCAGCGGGCTGGCCCCGCACAGAACCTCACGGTGAAAGGCACATTGACGCCGCTCGACGCGCTGTGCCGCCGGGAAGCCGCGGTTTGCCGCTTCCGCTCGGCGCCGAGTGAGTCGATGAGCCGAAAATTGGTCGGAAGGGCGTACGTCTTGAGACAAGGCGAACGGGAGACCGGAGCGTTAGCGCCCGTCCATCGCCATGGCGAACGGATACTCGATGACCTTCTGCTCGGCTGCCAGGACGATGTCGAGGCTTGTCGGGCGGCCGGAGACCGACAGCGAGGCGCGCCATTGGCCGGGCTCGTCGGTCGCATCGAGGCGTGCATTGATCGCGGCCAGCGCCCGGCCCGCTGCGTCTCGGGGCACGAATTGGACGATGCGCTCGCGCGGACCGCGGACGTCGATCTGAAGACTGCCGTTCCAAAAACCGACGAGCCGGGCGGCCAGGCCGTTGGCGTGGCTGGCCTCGCCGCCGAGCTCGGTCACCGGGAGCGTCAGATGCTCGAAGCCGAGCGGCAGGCGCGCCACGAGCCGGCCTTGGATGGCCCGGATGTCCTTGTCCTCGAGGGCCTCGGGGGCCTCGGCCTGAAGCCAGGGTGTGTCCTCCAAATGATCACTGCCATGGACCGCGCGGAGCCGCAGGAAGGTCCCCACGTTCACCGGCACCGGCCTCGTCTCGCCATCTCCCACGTCGACGGCGTCGAGACGCAGCTCCAACGCCGACAAGTTGCCCAGCAGGGCCGGCGATGGAGGGCCGAGAATTTGGAACTGCCCCGTCAGACCGCCCCACCGAGCGGCGACCGATTGCGGGCAGACTTGGAATGGCGTGACCTGCGTGTCCGCCGCTCGCCCTTCGCACGCGGCGCTGAGGTCGATGGCCGCGCTCTCGCGCCGGAACGCCTTCGCCGACGTCGCGGTGACGGTGAACGGCTGCGGGTGATCCCACCGGTCGAAGACTGGCGCGACGGATGCAATCTCGAAAGGGTAGCGTTCGAGAGCTTCCTCGACGGCGATCACGAACTCGACGGCAGCCGGCGTCCCGGCGAAGGATTTGCGCACCGTCTTGCCGCTACCCAGGATACGATCCGATGCAAACGAGCCTGCGCCGCGTAGATACCGGCCCGCCGCATTCAACGCGCGCACGGCCAGCACACGGTCGCTGCTGCCGCTGATCTCGTAACTCACGGTGCCTTGCTCGCCCTCGGTTAGACTGATGCGCAATCCCGGCAGCTCGATCGCCTGGCCGTCGAACGGCGCCTCCACGCGGTGGGCGTCGACCCGCGTCGGCAAGCGAAGATCGATGTAGCCCGCGATCGACGCGATCTCATTGACGCCGACGCCAGCGTTCAAACGAACCGTCTTCTTGCCCTGGACCATCGGAACCTGGACAAACGTCTCGTCGACGTAGCGGCTGCGCACGCCGGACTGGAGTCCGCCCGGGAGCTCGTTGCGGTCGGCCCCACAGCGCTCCTCCCGCAACAGAGCCTCGCCATCGGCGCCGCTCACCGCGGTGATGACGAGCTGGGCGCGGGCGTTTCCGCGCGCCGCGTGCAGGGAGTCCACGCTCATGTTCGGAATCTCGCCGCTCACGGCCTCGACCGAGACCTCGACCAGCTCCTCGCCCTCCACCTCGACCAGGCGAAATTCGTCGGCCTGCAGTCCGAAGGGACCGGTCAGTGCCGCCGTTTCGAAGCCGTGCTCGAGCGCCGCGTCGAAGCCGGTTAGGTTGGCGTGGTGCGCGCTCGCCCGATAGCTGGTGACCTCGTCGGGTTCCAGAATCTGCTCGTCCATTGCCGGACGCTCATCACCGATGATCACCGCGCCACCACCGGGCCCGTTGAACAGAAGCCGCAGGATTTCGCCGGGCACCGCACCCGCATGACCGACGAAATCAGCGTCAAGGGCCGCTTCGGCCGCCAGCTGTCCGCCCTCAGCGGTGACGCTCAGACTGTCCGTGAGGCGCGCGAGGGCCGGCAGCTGCGCGCCGAGCCGTGCATCGACCTCGTCGGTCCAGGCGGCGTAGCTGGCGGCCGCCTCGGCGGCCCAGGCGGGTTCTTCGGTAACCACGCGCGTGCTGACGATCAAACGCCGCGGCAGCAGTTGGAACGCGACGCCGGCATAGATCTGCTCGATCGGCTCGAGCGCCTCCTCGCCGTCCCCGGTTGCGATCTGCGCCATCGGGGGTGGTGTCTGCGCCGCCAGTTCCTGAGGGCCGCGCAAGATCGCCAGGCTCAAGATCTTGCCATCCCGGTGGGCGCGCCAGGCCGTCAGATCGACCGTGGAGGCGGCACCGTCGTCGAGGCGCGCGAGAACGGTGCCGACGAGCGTCGGGTTCCCGAGCACGACGCGCTCCGGCGAAAGATGGAGGGCGTAGGGGCCGGTCACCTCGCAGCTTTCGGTGTCGAGATGGCTGAACAAAAGGACCGGGCGCCCGCCGACGGTGCTCTCCTTGGCGTCATAGCGCTCGGACAGCAGGTCGCGCAGCGGCTCGACCGGGAACGCGCCGAGCAGAACGGCCACGGCGCGCGGCCCCGGTTCGCCGAACGTCAGGGCACCCACGACATGGCTGACGGAGCGGCGCGGATCCAACCCACTCTTGCGCAGCACATCGACGAGCGTCCCCGAGCCCGCCATGGGCGCGAACAGCATGTCTCTGTCTGCTTCACCCAGAAAGAACTCTTCGACCGCGATGGCATGGGCCAGGTCGAGATGAAAGAGGCCAGCGATCCCGGGCAGAGCGAGCGCCTGCTCGGCCACCAGCACGTCGCGGGGCACCGGCTCGGCTTCGACCTTGGTGGTCAGATACCAGTAACCGCCCGCGCCGGTGGCGATCAACGCTGCCGCAGCGGCAGCCAGCAAAACGCGCATCGTTGGGTCCCTCGAGGCAACAGATGCCGGTCAGGATTTTCCTTCGCCGGCTATAACGGGGCCTTAACGGGCGTTCGGGCGGCGCGGCGGTTCTGGGGAATCGATCCGCAGAAACGGCGCCCGCCCGAAGGAACACGTGCTTGGAGTCTCCCGCCCCCCGGTCGCAGCCCATCGGATGTGCGCGATCGGGGTATCGGTGGGATCGGGTCAAGATTTCCGCACCGCGAGAAGGAGGCCTCGCAATGCCTCGAGCAGCTCATGGTTGATGCGAATTGCGAACGAGGCGAACGCGCGAAGCTGGGCGACCCGACCCTCAATCCCGAAGGCAAACTCGATGGCGCGGCAAGATCGCGGGTCGTCACTGGGCTGCTGCGGTCCCTTGGTCATCTGGTCCATCTCCTTCCTCCTCCGTTTACTCGCCGCAACATTGTCCGTGATTCACTCCCGCTGTTGTGGGGATAACTTCGGGAAAATGGTTAATTGCCGCGTGTGTCACCTCGGTCGGGTCGACGTTTTTCCCATGAATCATCAATGCTTCGGATTGTCGCAGGATCGGCTGGGGTTGGCCGACCTCATTTCATTCGTATTTCCCCGACGCTGCGCGGCGCGCAAAAGGAAACCCCGGCGCGTCGTTGTTTTTCCACCGGATTGCCAGGTTAATTCTCTTCGCCTCTCTCGTGCTCCGCTGCTACCGTCCAGCTGAGAGGAGACCGTCGCCACGCCTCAATGCGGAGAGATGGTTTCGCGCGCGGCTGGGCGGCGGTCACGGGCGTTGCGGCAACCGATCAACCACCGTCGAGAAGGAGCGAGCGGTGCCTTCTTCGGTATTTTCGGCGCGGGACAAAAGGGCGCATCTAAGGTTCTGGAAAGCCGCTGGGCGATACCAGGCGCTGCGAAAGGCAGCGCTGCAGGTGTGCGACGACACGGGAGCACAGGTTGCCGACATCCATTTTGCGATGACGATGTTGATCGGGGAAAAGGAAACTCCAACACCCCGGCATATCAGAAACTTTCTTAGAGAAGAAAAACGTTTTGTTTTCAAAAACAATGCTTTTCAATTGACCGCATTGTGTCATGCAATGCGCAACTTATACTATGAAGACAGAGCGGCCGACATAGAAAATAGTGACAAGGGAAAACACGTCTCTGATTTGGACGATTTGTTCACTAGTACAAACGTGAATTTTCCTGTTTTTTTATCAAAATTGCTGACTGATGACAGTATTACCGCGGGAAATCGACCACGATATTCGCGCGAACACCTTAAGCAGGCTCTGCATTGGATCGTCATACCCAGGAGCGACGATGACCCGGAAAGGCCTGAATATCCGCCGAAATCGCCACGGTTTCCAGCCACACCCATGATGCCCCTTGATGTTTGTGGGCGGAATCTGCTGATCAAGGATGAGTCGCGCAATCACACGGGAACCCACAAGGATCGATGGGCGTGGGAGCAGTTGATCCTCTATAAAAAGAAAATTTTACAAGGCTTGAGCCACGCGAAATCTCCAGTGAGTGGAAATATTAGCATCCCTGTGTTGTCAATGATTTCGAGTGGTAGTGCCGCCTACGCCCTGCAAACCCTGTTGAAGGAATACGATCTCCCCCCGCTGCGAGTCATCGTGGATCAAGTACGCGCCGACCCGGGCGTGATCGCCAGGCTGAGGGTCATGGGAGCGGAAGTGTTTCCCTATGACCTCGACGCGGAGGAATTGGATGAAGATCTGGTCCTGGAAATCACAAACAACCCGGGCGGAATCGACATTACGACGCGAAATGTCGTCACGCCGGAGCGTCATCAATTTTATGATTGGCTGACCTATGAAATATTGCAGGTAGAACCGAGCCACATTTTTGTCCCGTTTGGAACCGGGGACTTGTTTACGGGAATCGCGCTGTTGCTAGAGAAGGAATGCAAATCGAAGGTGCGGGACAGAAGGCTTTTGAGCCTGCCCAGCATGGATAGTTTGAGAGGGATAAATGTTTACGGAGCAACAACCCACGAGCCCAATACGAGAATGGACAAGCTATTCGCCGCCTTCCGACCGACACAAAAGGACGTGGAAAACAAGGTCAAGAATCTAAAGAACGAAGGCATTCTGGGGCGCAAGTCCGGTATCTACACCATCCCCGACAAACGCGCCGAGGAAGCGAGACAGATCGCGAAGAGAGAAGGGATTCAATCGGAGCTCTCCGGAATGGCCGGATTGGGCCTGTTCATCGACAAATGCGATGAGTTCGAGATTCGGACCGACGAAAAGGTCGTGGTCGTCAATACCGGATGGATGTACGACCCTCACAAAACGTCCTGACGATGAGAACGCCGGTATCGCTGCCGCCATAGTCGCCTGGCTCAGCGCCAGGACGCACGACAGAGCCGTCTCGCGCGGCTCGACCAGAATCAACCTCTTGAAATAATTGGTCGGGGTGGCCGGATTCGAACCGGCGACCCTCTGCTCCCAAAGCAGATGCGCTGCCAGACTGCGCCACACCCCGACCGGTCGCGGCATTGCTCACGATGCCGCGGGCGATGCGTAGGAGGTAGCCGCTCGCGCGCGCAAATGCCAGCGCTATCTCTTGCCGCCGGACCACATGGTTGGCTCCGATCGGAACGGCCGGTCTCCGAATTGCGCAGAGTATCGCGGGCCCGAGACTCTAGGCCGTCAGCACGTAGTTGCCTGCGGCGCTGACCCGCGCGGTCATCTCCGGATAGATCACGATGGTCGTGGTCGGCTCCTCGATGATCGCGGGGCCTTCGATCGTGGCGCCGGCGACGAGCGCATCCCCGCGGAACACGGGCGTGGGCCGCCGCCCGATGCCGGGGAAATAGGCATCGCGGCGCCGCTCCGCCTCCGGTGTGTGCGCGGCGGGTGCAGTGGCAGCCGGTGCCGGCGGGTCCGAAAGGGTCACGGAGAGCCGGCCCTTCCAATTGACGCACTCGACCTGGCTGCCCTCGTCGATCACCGCGTAGACCCGGTCATGCACGGCGTGAAAGGCTTGGACGAGCGCCTCGACATCCGCGTCATCCTCGAAGCGGGCCACGGGCAGCGGCGTGTCGAGCTCCCACACCTGCGATTGATAACGCGCCTCGACGAGCAGCGTCTTTGCGTAGGATGCCGCCGCCCCGCCAGGCAGGTTCGTCCGAAAGCGCTCCAGCGCCTCATCGATCTCGGCAAGGGCGGCATTGACGCCGTCGAAGTCGAAGCGGCCGGAGAGCGTGACCCGGCTCACGGTGTGTTCGCTGATGATGTCGGAGAACTGCATGCCGCAGGCGGAGAGCGCGCTTGCGGTCTTGGGCAGGATCACGGTGGCGCAGCCGAGCTCGCGGGCGATCGGCATGATGTTGAGCCCGGCCGCGCCGCCGCCCGCGACGATCACGCTCTCCCGCGGGTTCAGCCCCTCGGACACGGTGATCTCGTGGATCGCCTTGATCATGAGCTCGTTCGCGATCGTGACCACGGCGGCGGCCGCCGCCTCCGGCGACTGCCCGATGGTCTCGGCGAGCCCCCGGATGACGCGGTTGGCGGCGTCGGGGTCCAGCGTCATGCGCCCGCCGTTGAAGTAGTCGGCATCGAAGTAGCCGAGCACCAGCGCGGCATCGGTCACGGTCGGCTTGTCGCCCCCGGCGGCGTAGCAGGCGGGCCCCGGCACCGCGCCCGCGCTTGCAGGGCCGACGCGTAGCAGCCCGCCCGAATCGACCCAGGCGATGGAGCCGCCGCCGGCCCCGATCGAGCGCACGTCGACGGTCGACATGCTCACCAGGTGGCCGAGCCACTGGCCGCCGAGCCAACTGTCGCGGGTATAGACCAGGCCGCCGTCGCGCACGAGGCCGACGTCGAACGTGGTGCCACCGGTGTCGCAGACGATGACGTCCCCGCCGACGGCCTCGATCATGCCGTAGGCCTTGCCGCCGACCGGTGCCATCGCGGGGCCCGATTTGAGTGTGTGGATGGGCTTGGTCGCCACGTCCGCGACATGTTGGCAGCCCCCGACCGAGGTCGAGATGAGCGTCTCTCCCGAGAACCCGGCGGCGCGAAGGTCCTCCTCCATCTGACGGAGGTGGTTCTGCATCAGGGGTTTGAGCGAGGCATCGATGGCCGTCGCCGAGGCCCGGCGGTACTCGCGGACGATCGGAATCAGCTCATGCGAAAGGGTGCAGGGGATGCCGGGCATGATCTCGGCAATCAGGCGGCCGACCGCTTGCTCGTGCGCCGGGTTGGCAATCGACCAAAGGAACGAGACGGCGACGGCCTCGAAGCCCCGCGCCTTCAGCATCTCGATGACCGTGCGGGCTTGCCCCTCGTCGAGCGCACGCGCCACCTCGCCCTGCGCATCGATCCGCTCGTGGATCTCGAAGGTGTAGCGGCGCGGGACGTAGGGGTCCGGATAAGGGGTGCTGTAGTCATGCGGATTGAACTTGCCGCCCTCGCGCAACACCAACACGTCGGGAAACCCTTCGGTCGTGAGGAAGGCGGTCTTGGCCGTGGCCCCGGTCACGACGGCGTTGGTGGCCCGGGTCGTGCCATAGATCAGGATCGTCGCGTCACGCAGCACCGCGCCAAGCGGGACCTCGCGTTCGTCGGCCGCAACCGCAATCGCATCGCGCATGCCGTCGAAAATACGCGCGGGCGTGGTGAGCGCCTTCCCGATGGTCTGGCGACCACTGTCATCCGCGATCACGGCATCGGTGAAGGTACCGCCGGTATCGACGGATATGCGGTACGCCATCGGATCTCTCCCGGAGCCTTGGCAATCGGCGCCGGATTGTACACGAGCGGTGCGCGGCGGGCAGGCGCCGTTGGGTGAAATGGCGGCGCCGATGGGGTAACCTCGGACGATGGCAACCGCGCTCAAAGATACGGAGACGGCGGTCGACGCGCTGCGCGCGCTGCTCGGCGACCGCCTTTCGACGGCCGAGGCCGTCCGGGCCCACCACGCCACCGGCGAGACCTATCATGCGCCGCGGCCGCCCGATGCGGTGGTGTTTCCTCACACCACCGAGGAGGTGGCCGAGATCGTGCGGATTTGCGCGGATCACCGTGTTCCGATGGTTCCGTTCGGGGTCGGCACCTCGGTCGAGGGCAATGTCTGTGCGCTCGAGGGCGGCGTGACCATCGACATGGGGCAGATGAACGAGGTTCTCAGAGTCAGCCCGGAAGACCTCGACGTCACCGTTCAAGCCGGCGTCACCCGTAAGCAGCTGAACACCCATCTGCGCGACACCGGCTTGTTTTTCCCGATCGATCCCGGCGCCGACGCGACCCTCGGCGGCATGACCGCGACACGCGCCTCCGGCACCAACGCGGTGCGCTACGGCACGCTCAAGGAGAACGTGCTCGGGCTGACGGTGGTGCTGCCCGACGGGCGCATCATGAAGACCGGCGGGCGCGCCCGCAAATCGGCCGCGGGCTACGACCTCACCCGGCTGATGGTGGGCTCGGAGGGCACGCTCGGCGTGATCACCGAGGTGACGCTCAAGCTCTACGGCATTCCCGAGGCGATCTCGGCCGCGGTCTGCTCCTTCCCATCGCTCGAGGATTGCGTCAACGCGGTGATCCTGACGATCCAATCGGGAATTCCGGTGGCGCGCATCGAGCTCTTGGACGACATCCAGATGGACGCCTGCAACCGCTTCTCCGAGCTCGATTTTCCCGTCGCCCACACGCTGTTCTTCGAGTTCCACGGCACCGACTCAGGGGTCGCCGAGCAGGTCGCCCAGGTGCGGGAGATCGTGGACGATTTTGGCGGCTCGAACTTTCGCTGGGCGACCCGGTCGGAGGATCGCAGCAAGCTCTGGCAGGCACGCCACGATGTCTACTACGCCTGTCTCGCGCTCAGGCCGGGCGCGTCGGGCTGGGCGACGGATGTCTGCGTGCCCATCTCGCGCCTCGCCGAGTGCCTGCTCGAAACCAAGAAAGACCTCGATGCCTCGCCGCTCATTGCGCCGATCGTCGGGCATGTCGGTGACGGCAATTTCCACGTCTGCTTCATCATCAAGCCCGACGAGCCGGGTGAGATGACGGAGGCGCACCGGCTCAACAAGCGCATGATCAACCGCGCGCTCGCCATGGGTGGCACGTCGACCGGCGAGCACGGCATCGGCTGCGGCAAGCTCGATTATCTCGAGGCCGAGCACGGCTCCGAAGCGGTCTCCGTCATGCGTGCGATCAAACAGACGCTGGACCCCCACAATCTGATGAACCCGGGCAAGGTGGTCGTCGTCTAGGTGTTTCGTCCCGGGATGCTGGATAGGGTTTGGCCTAAACCTTTGCGGTTCGGCGGGACGGCGACGATCGCGGTGGCCTAACAGAGCAACAGCGCCGATGCCGAAGGTCTTGTCATCCGCGGAGGTCGAGCGGTTTCGCAGCGAGGGCTATCACAGCCCGGTGCGCGTCATGAGTGGAGCGGAGGCCGCCGTCTATCGCCGGGCGCTCGAGCGCTTCGAGGCGCGCTGGCCGGCGCATGTGGCGAAGCTCGATCAGGGCGCCTCGCTGCTCTGTCCCTGGATCGACGAGATGACGCGCCTGCCCGGCATCCTCGATCCCATCGAGGACGTGCTCGGGCCCGATCTCCTCTGCTGGGGTGTTTCTCTCCGCGTCAAGGAAGCCAACTCGAAGACATTCGCCGGGTGGCATCAGGACACCGCTTACTGCGACATCAAGCCGATCGTGGTGATCGCGGCGGTCGCGCTCTCCGACTGCGGGGTCGACGCAGGGCCGCTTCGCGTGGTTCCCGGCTCGCACGCGGGCCCCCTCCTCCCCCACAAGGAGCATTTCGGGACAGCGAGCCTGCTGACGCGCGAACAGGCGATCGACGGGCCACTCGAGACAGCCGGCGCGATCACCCTCCCGCTGGCGGCAGGCGAGATGGTGTTCTTCAACAACGCGATCTGCCACAGCTCCGGCGCCAATTGCACCGCCGATCGCCGCATCATCTTTCTGCTCGAATATGTGCCGGCGCACGCCTACCAGCACGCGCCGCGCGAGTCGGCCATGCTGGTGCGCGGTCAAGACAGGCACGGCCATTTCGACGTCGACCCGCGGCCCGACGCCGAGATGTCCGAGGCGGCCTTGGCCGCGTGGCGCCGCAAGGTGGAGGTTCAGGCCTCGGTCCTTTATCGCGGCGCGAAGCACCCGCCGCGGGCGCTGGGTCCGCGACGTAAGGCCTAGTTGTCGCCGTCCGACAGCTGTCGGCGGAGCGCGGCACGAACCCGGGCGCGCTGATACGCCTTCCGCGCGCGGGTCCGGCGCGGCCGAAACCGCGGATCGGCGAGAGCACGTGCCGCCGGGTTCACACGGATCCGCACCCGCTTGGCTCGCGGACGTCGCTTCTTGCTCTTCCTCGCCATGGTCCCGAAGGATATGGGCCGCGCACCGGGTTTTGCCAGGCTCCAATCCCCGACATCGGAAAAGCCGCATTATTCGTTAACGGGGAAGAAACCCGCTCCATGTCACCTTGCCGGACGCGGCAATCCCGCATCGTCCGCCACAGGCAGAGAGCAGGCATCATGGGCACACAACCCAAAGCGATCGGTCATGTCACCGCCGTTGACGGCGCCAAAGTCGTGGGGCTCTTTCATCACGAGGAGCACGAGCTGGAAGGCTTCAACCTGTGCATTGGCGCGATCATCAAGGTCGCCACCCCCAATGCGCTCGTGTTCGGATCGATCAGTGACATGGCGGTGACCGACCCGACGGGCACGATTGGCGATAAAGCGCCGCATCGTTTCTCCGTCGAGCTGATCGGCGAGATCCCCATCGTCAACGGCAACACCGAAGGCCTGGGGTTCCAGCGCGGCGTGGCGGACTACCCCGTTCTCGATCAGGAGATCTACCCCGCCGCGCCGGACGAGCTTGCGCGCATCTTCGCCCACCCGGAACGCGCCTGCGTGCGGATCGGTACGGTGCATCCAACCAACGAGCGGCCGGTCTTTCTGACCACGGACGATTTGCTCGGCAAGCATTTCGCGGTCGTTGGCTCGACGGGCTCGGGCAAATCCTGCGCCACGGCGCTCATCCTCCGTTCTCTCCTCGAGGAGTATGAGAACGGCCATGTCGTGATGCTCGATCCGCACAACGAGTACACGCAAGCGTTCGGCGAAATCGCCGATGTGCTCAATCCCGACAATCTTCAGCTTCCTTACTGGCTCCTCAACTTCGAGGAGATGGTCGAGGTGATGATTGGGCGGCGGACCGACAGTGAGGTCCAAGCGGGCATCCTCAAACAAGCTATCGTGGCATCCAAGAAGAAGTTCGCCGGCGAAGGGCCGGCCACCGACTACATCACCGTTGACACACCGGTTCCCTACAGCCTGAGCGAACTCGTCAAGGAGATCAGCCACCAAATGGGGCATCTCGACAACCCCGAGAGCACGGCGCCCTATCTTAGGCTGAAAGCGCGTCTCGAGAACCTTCGCGCGGACCGGCGCTACGCTTTCATGTTCTCGGGCCTGGTCGTGCGCGATTCGCTGACCGAGATCGTCTCGCGCATCCTCAGCATCCCCGTGAAGGGTCGGCCGATCACGATTTTCGACCTCTCCGGCGTGCCGTCGGAGATTGTCGATGTCGCCGTCTCCGTGATGTGCCGGCTGATCTTCGATTTCGCGCTTTGGAGCGTCCCGGCGCGCGCCCTTCCGGTTCTACTTGTTTGCGAGGAGGCGCACCGTTACGTGCCGCACGACCCGAGCATGGGTTTCGGCCCCACGCGCAAGGCGATCGCCCGCATGGCCATGGAAGGCCGCAAATACGGCGTCTCGCTTTGCCTTGTCAGCCAACGGCCGTCGGAGCTCTCGCCCAACATCCTCTCTCAATGCAGCACGCTCTTCGCCCTTCGCATGAGCAACGAGCGGGACCAGGAGGTGGTGCGTCGCGCGCTGCCCGAGGCCGCGCTCGGACTGCTGAACGCGCTGCCGTCGCTTCGCACGCAGGAGGCCATCGCCGTCGGCGAAGGCGTCGTGCTGCCCTTGCGGCTGCGCTTCGACGATCTCGCGGAGGCGCACCGACCGAAGGGCGGCAACGCCGAATTCGCGCGCCGTTGGAAGCGTGAGGATGCGCCGATCGGGCTCGTGGAGCAGACGGTCGATCAGTGGCGCATGCAGCTGCGCACCGCGACCAGAGGCCAGGCAGCCGCGGAATAGCCCGCGCAGCCCGACGCCGCGATTGAATAGCACGCGGCGCAGCGCCGCGAATTGAATGGTGCGCGGCCGTGGGCCGCGCCTAGAGGGTCCAGCGCTGCAGGCCCTCCGGGAGCGCGACGTCGTGCCACATGTTCTTGACGTCGGCGACGAGTCCGCCCGGCTCCACGAGCGACGCAAAGGTCTCGGTGGTGAACGCGCAATAGGGTTTGTGCGACACGGCACCGATGACGGCGGCATAGCGGTCGCGGCCATTCAGCCCGGGCTTGAGCTCGATGCCATAGAGCGCCTTCGCTTCCGCGCTGTCCGCATAAGGATCGTGGACCTCGACCTCGCGGCCATGCGCAACCAGGGCTTCGACGATGTCGACGACGCGGGTGTTGCGAAGGTCCGGCACGTTCTCCTTGAAGGTGAGGCCGAGCACCAGCACCGGCCCGGCAACGCCGTCGAGCTTTGCGGCAACGGCGTCGGCGATGAAGGGGCCCATCGAATCGTTGATGCGGCGCCCGGCGAGAACAATCTCCGGATGGTGCCCGATCTCGACCGCACGGTGGGCCAAATAGTAGGGATCGACACCGATGCAGTGGCCGCCGACCAATCCGGGCTCGAAGTCCAGGAAGTTCCACTTGGTGCGCGCCGCGGCCAGCACGTCATAGGTGGAGATCCCCATCTTGGCGAAGATCTGGGCGATCTCGTTGATAAACGCGATGTTGATATCGCGCTGGGCGTTTTCGATCACCTTGGCGGCCTCGGCGGTGCGAATGTCGCGCGCGATGTAGGTATTGCCCTGGTTCACGACCCCATAGAGGGCGGCGAGGCGCTCGGCGATCTCGGGCGTCTCCGCTGCGACGACCTTGGTGATGCGCTCCACCGTGTGCTCGCGATCACCGGGGTTCATCCGCTCGGGCGAGTAGCCCAGGAAAAAATCCTTGCCCCGCGTCAGGCCCGAGGCTTGCTCCAGCTCGGGACCGCAAACCTCCTCGGTCACGCCGGGCCAAACCGTGCTCTCGTAGACGACGACCGCACCCGGCGCGAGCTGCGCGCCGACCGTGCGCGAGGCCGACACGACCGCGCCGAGATCGGGGCGCTTTTCGTCATCGACCGGCGTCGGAACCGTCACGATGAAGACATCCGCGCCCTTGATATCGGTCGCATCTGCCGTGAGGCGCAGCGGCGCTTCGTCGAGTCGGTCGCGCGAGACCTCGTCGGTGCGATCCTCGCCCGCCAGAAGCTCATCAACCCGGGGCCGGCTGATATCGTAGCCGACCGTGTCGTAGTGATGGCTGAGTGAAACCGCGAGCGGAAGCCCGACATAGCCAAGACCGATGACCGCAATGCGCATGATAGGCTGTCTCGTTCAATGGGAGCATGACGCCAGAGGGTGGAACGGGCGTCGCGGCGCAGTCCGCAAAGGCTCCGTCGCCTAAACGCGAGCCTTTGTCAAACCAACATCCGATGACACCATAGTGTCCAGGCGCGACCTGACCACAAGCGCTTTAACGCCGGGTAAACCACGCACGAGCAAGAGTCTACGACACCCACCTAGCAGTTTGGTTGCGAAAAGCCATGTCATCCACTGAAAGCGGCGTGCTGGTCACCGGCGGCGCCGGCTATATCGGTAGCCACACAGTGTTGGCGTTGCGCGAAGGCGGATGGAACGTCGTCGTGATCGACGACCTGTCGACCGGACGGCGCGACGCCTTGGACGCCGATACCCGCCTGATCGAAGGCAATGCCGGTGATCGCGCCTTGCTGGAGAGTGTCTTCGCCGAGCACGAGATTGACGCCGTCATCCATTTCGCGGGTTCCACCGTCGTCGATGAATCGGTGGCGAATCCGCTCAAATACTACCAGAACAACACTGGCGTCAGCCTCGCCCTCATCGACGCGAGCGTCACCGCCGGCGTGCGGCATTTCGTCTTCTCGTCTACTGCGGCCGTCTACGGGATTCCGGACGCCAATCCGGTCGACGAAAAGGCGCCCACCCGCCCGATCAGCCCCTACGGTCGATCGAAGCTGATGACGGAGCATTTTCTGCGTGACGTCGGAGCGACCGGCGCTCTCAACTACGCCGCGCTCCGCTATTTCAACGTCGCCGGGGCCGACCGTGCCATGCGCACGGGTCAGTGCACGCCACGGGCGACCCACCTCATCAAGGTCGCCTGCCAAACGGCGCTCGGGCTTCGCGACACCCTCGAGATCTACGGCGATGACTACGACACGCCGGATGGCACCTGCATCCGCGACTACATCCACGTGTCGGATCTCGCCGCCGCCCATGTCGCCATGCTCGAGCGCCTCCGGAACAAGGGCGAATCGGGGATGTTCAACCTTGGTTACGGCCGCGGATTCTCGGTGCGCGAGGTCATCGCCGCGCTCGAGAAGGAGACCGGACGCCCGGTGCCGCACCGCGTGGCGGGACGTCGCCCCGGCGACCCGCCCGCGCTCGTCGCGGACTCCGCGCGCCTGAAATCCTTGATCGACTGGCACCCCCGCCACGATGACCTCACGACGATCGTGCGCACCGCCTATGATTGGGAGTGCCGCTTGGCCGCCATGCACTAACCCGTCGACCGGGGTCGACCCACGCGCCAAAACCAAATGTTAACAGTGGACCGGATCAGATACGCAGACGGCAAAACGCACCGTGATCGCGACAACGCCGTCCTCCTAGGCCAAGGAACGTCTCCATGACCACCATTGTGACCGGCGCCGCGGGCTTCATCGGTTTCCACGTCGTCAACACCCTGCTCGCGCGGGACGAGACGGTTATCGGTCTCGACAACGTCAACGACTATTACGACGTGGCCCTCAAGGAGGCGCGCCTCGCACAACTCGAGGCCGATGAGCGCTTCACGCTGGCCCGCGTCGATATCGCGGACCGCGCGGCCGTCGCCGGCGCGGTCGAGGGCCGCCAAGAGGAGATCACGGGGATCATCCATCTCGCCGCCCAGGCGGGCGTGCGCTATTCGCTCATCAACCCTTACGCCTATGTCGAATCCAACCTGATGGGCCAGGTGGTGATCTTGGAATTGTGCCGCTCGCTGCCCCATCTGCGCCACCTCGTCTACGCGAGCTCGAGCTCCGTCTATGGCGGTTGCCGAGATGTTCCGTTCTCCTTGGATGCGCGGGTCGACGAGCCGGTTTCGCTCTACGCCGCGACCAAGAAAGCGGACGAGCTGATGGGGCACGTCTACAGCCATCTATACGGTGTGCCGGCGACCGGGCTGCGCTTCTTCACGGTCTACGGTCCCTGGGGCCGTCCGGATATGGCGGCCTATATCTTCACGAAGGCGATTTTCGACGGCACGCCCATCCAACTCTTCAACGCCGGCGACATGAAGCGCGACTTCACTTATGTCGGAGACGTCGCGCCCACGGTCGTCAGGGTGCTCGACAAGCCGCCGGCCAACGGCGAGGGGCGCGTGCCACACAAGGTCTACAATCTCGGCAACAGCCGCTCCGAGGACCTCACCCGCTACGTCGCGATCCTGGAGGAGGCGATCGGAAAGAAGGCGATCATCGAGCACGCCCCGATGCAGCCCGGCGACGTCAAGGAGACCTGGGCGGATATCTCGGAGATTCAACGCGATCACGGCTTCGAGCCGAGCACGCCCATCGAGGAGGGGCTACCCCGCTTCGTGGCCTGGTACCGCGCCTACCACGGCGCCTGATCGACGCTTGCGGTGCGCCGCAATTGGCGATAACACAGCCCCCGAACTTGGTGTCGGGGCAAACTTCTGTGCGTGTTCGCTATCGTTTGTGTGTGGGCCTGGTCGCTGCCGCGTTGATCGGCGCCCAGGTGGGTGGTTGCGCCCATGGGCCGGAGCCATCGGACCGCGCGGCCCGCTCGGAAAGCGGCATCTTCGATTCCGATATCATCGCCGCCGGCGTCGCGATCCTCGCAACGTTGGCTGCTGGGTTCTTCGCGGCAAGCCAAGACTGACCGGCTCACGCCCTCACCGCGGTGCGTTCGACCAGGTCTCCATCCGTCAACATGCGGGAGAGATACTCGCCATAGGCCGTGCCCACATGCAACGCCGCCTGACGCGCGAGCGCAGACCCGTCGATCCAGCCTTGCTCCCACGCCACCGCCTCCGGGCAGCCGATCTTGAGCCCCTTGAGGCGCTCGGTGGTCGCCACGAAATTCGCGGCCGCCAAGAGCGCCTCCGGCGTGCCGGCGTCGAGCCATGTCGTACCGCGATCGAGCACCTCGACCGTGAGGCGATTGCGCGCGAGATAGGCGCGGTTGACGTCGGTGATTTCGAGCTCACCGCGCGCCGACGGTCGCAGCGCACGGGCGATCTCGACGACTGAGTCATCATAGAAATAGAGCCCGGTGACCGCGAGGTCAGACGTCGGTGCGACGGGTTTTTCGACAATCTCGCGCGGCTCTCCGTCGTCCCCCAATGTGACGACGCCATAGTTCGTCGGCTCGGCGACGGAACACGCGATGATCGTCGCACCGCGGCGGCGCTCGCTCGCGCGTCGAATGATCGCGTCGAGATTTTGGCCGTGAAACAGGTTGTCGCCCAGGGCCAGGACGCACGGCATGCCACCAATGAAGGACGCGCCGATCAGCAACGCTTCGGCGATGCCCCGAGGCGCCGCTTGCAGGCCATAGCGAAGTTCGATGCCAAACGCCGAGCCATCGCCGAGAAGGGCCTGGTATCGCGGCAGCGCGTCGGCCGCGGTCACCACCAAAATCTCCCTGACCCCGGCACGCATCAGTGTCGTCAGGGGGTAGTAGATCATCGGCTTGTCGAACAGCGGCAGCAGCTGCTTGGACGTGCCGCGCGTGAGGGGCGCGAGGCGCGTGCCATGGCCGCCCGCCAAAAGGATGCCGCGTCTCGTCGTCATAGCGCCTCCCCCAAAACCGCAATCGCGACATGCCCGCCGCGAGGTCAGGGTGAGGAGACCGGGTTAATCAAGGATGAAAACGGCGGCGCCCCCGCGCCGGCGAACCGCAGGATGGGCCAGCGCGGGGGCAAGGTCGTGCTTAGCGGAGCCGCGGCGGTGCGCGCCGGCCATGCTTGTCGCGGCGTGCGTTCTTGATGCGGCGAATGCTGCGCGTGGTCATGCCGAAGCGGCGCGCGATCTCGCTCACGCTGCGCCCCTCCGCGGCCATTCGACGGATCGCGCGGTTGCGCTCCGCCCGTCGTGCCGTGTTGCCGAGGGGTATTTCGACACGCCCGCCGCCATAGAGACGGGCGATGCGGTTCGCGGCATCGATGCCGACACAGCGGGCGAGAGGATCATGCTCGGTCGGGTTCAATGGCACGTAGAGGTCTGTGCCGCCAAATCGGCGGGCGATCGCAAGCGCGACCGGCACCGACGTCTCCCGGGCGATCTCGGCCAGCGTCCCGGGCAGGATGTCCAATGTCACACGGTCCTTCATCATGTTGCAGTCCGTTCCCTCCTGCGCCTCGATAATGCGAAGCCCCTCCACACCTATTGCGCCGCCGCAGTTTGAAGGCCTGCGGTTCTGACACGAAAAAGGCAAGCCGCGCCCACGTCGAAGGCCCGCGATGGTCTTCGTCGGCGGGTGAGGCATCGCCCTGCCGCTGGCGTACGGCTCAAGTGTTCGTTGGGTGATGTCGACTGTCGACCGCGGTCCCCAACCGCGCGGCCGCTCGTGCGGACGAGCAATCACCATGCGATCCCATCGATTTTACTACTATTAACATACAACTGATGAGGTAAAAAATATAACCTGTGGTTGATCTAGCTTCAACCTTTAATTCCTCTACCTTGCGAATATTACTTTTGTTATATTAACATCGCGCGGTGAGACGATTTTGACGTATTTTGGTGCAATATGACTCTAATTAACAGCTCGACGAGCCGCACGCCCGACCGCGCCGCGCTGGGCGATCCGCCGAAAACGCCCTCGTCGTCGAACCGACGCCAGCGAGGTGTTTCGTCGCGTCATTTGCTGGATAGGAAGTAGCCTAAACGTTCGAGGTTCGGCTTCCCATGAGCTGTAGATGGCCTCGTCAGATGGCCTCGTAGGGTGTGAGCCCGTTCAGGGTCTTCAGTCTTCGGGCGTCGTTGCATGCGTCGAGACAATCTCCGAGATGGCAGCGGAGCTGCTCGCGGTCGTCAGCGCGTCCTCTCTCGAACCTCATCGTGGCACGTTGGCATCGTCTTGCTGCGGCAGGATGGCGCACTATGATCCTTGTGCGTGCGGACCCAACCGGACCAGCGGGAGACGAGCAATGGCGGATCTTGACCTCTTTGTGATCGGAGGGGGCTCCGGCGGCGTTGCGTGCGCGCGGCGTGCGGCCTCCTACGGCGCACGCGTCGCCTTGGTCGAGCACAGCAAGCTTGGCGGAACCTGCGTTCACCGCGGCTGCATTCCGAAAAAATTCCTGGTCTACGCGTCCCACTTCAGTCACGACTTTCAGGATGCCGAGGCCTATGGCTGGTCGGTGGGCCCGCAGAGCTTCGACTGGTCGGCCATGGTTGCGGCGAAGAGCAAGGAGCTCGACCGTCTCGAGGGAATCTACCGGCGGCTGTTGAGCGATTCCGGGGTGACCGAGATCGAGGGAACGGGGCGCCTGGTCGACCGCAACACGGTGGCCGTCGGCGACCGGCACTACACCGCCGAGACCATCTTGATTGCAACGGGCGGCTGGCCGACCCTGCCGGATATTCCGGGGATAGAGCTTGGGATCACGTCGAACGAGATCTTCGATCTGCCCACGCTTCCGCCGCGGGTCGTCGTCGTCGGCGGGGCCTACATCGCCTGCGAGTTCGCCTGCATCCTGAACGGCCTCGGCGTCGAAGTGGTTCAGCTCTACCGCTCGGACATGATCCTGCGTGGGTTCGACATGGATGTGCGCGAGGTCCTGTGCGACGAGATGCGCAAGGCGGGCGTGGATGTGAGGCTCAACACGAACGCCGTCTCCCTGGCGCGCGCCGGCGAGGGTGTCGCGGTGGCCACGACCCATGGCGATGTCATCGAGGTCGACGAGGTGCTTTTCGCAACCGGGCGCGCGCCTCGCACCGACGGGATCGGCTTGACCGAGGTCGGCGTCAAGCTGAACCACAAGGGCGCGATCCAGGTCGATGCGTCCTCGCGGACGGATGTGTCGAACATCTATGCGGTGGGTGACGTCACGGACCGAATCAACCTCACGCCCGTTGCCATCCACGAGGGCCGGTGCCTCGCCGAGACGCTCTACAACGACAATCCCCAGGATCCGGACCACCGGGACGTCGCCACCGCCGTCTTCACGCAGCCCGAGGTGGGGACCGTGGGCCTCGCCGAGGAGGATGCCCGGCGCGCCTACCGCTCCGTCGACATCTACAAGACCCGATTTCGGCCGCTCAAGCACACCATCACCGGACGCGCGGAGACCGTTTTCATGAAGCTGGTCGTGGATCGAGACAGCGATCGGGTGGTCGGGTGCCACATGGTCGGCAGCGGTGCGGGCGAGCTCGTGCAGCTCCTCGGCGTCGCCATCAAGGCCGGCGCGACGAAGGCGCAATTCGACGCGACGGTGGCCGTGCACCCCACATCGTCGGAGGAATTTGTCACGATGTATGATCCCGCGCCCGAGTTCGAGGCCGAGGCGGCCGAGTAGAAAGACTGGAACCTTAACCGTTTCAGGCGTATAGCAGTCGTTTAGAGCCCGAGAAGGAGAGCGGGATGTCGTCCGAGTGGAGCCCTGAGGGGTGGCGCGACTGCGCGATCAAGCAGCAGCCAAGCTGGCCTGATGGGGCGGCGCTGGTGGCCGTGGAGGAGCGCCTGCGCCGCTCGCCGCCACTGGTGTTTGCCGGTGAGGCGCGAAGCCTGCGCGCCCGCTTGGCCGACGCGTGCGAGGGCCGGGCATTTCTGCTTCAAGGCGGCGACTGCGCGGAAAGCTTCGCCGAGTTCCACCCGGACAATATTCGCGACACCTTCCGCGTGCTCCTGCAAATGGCGGTGGTGTTGACCTTCGGGGCCAAGCTGCCGGTCGTGAAGGTGGGCCGGCTCGCCGGTCAATTCGCGAAGCCCCGCTCGGCCGATACCGAGAGCCAGGGCGAGGTCACCCTGCCCGCCTACCGGGGCGACATGGTGAACGGAATGGCGTTCGATGCGCCCTCGCGCACGCCCGATCCCGAGCGGCTGATGCAGGCCTACAGCCAATCCGCCGCCACGCTCAATCTGCTCCGCGCCTTTGCCCAGGGCGGCTACGCCGACCTGCACGAGGTGCACCGCTGGAACCTCGATTTCGTCTCCGGCAGCGCGCAGAGCGCGCGCTATGAGGCGATGGCGGGGCAGCTCAGCGAGACCCTGGCCTTCATGGCCGCTTGCGGGCTCACCTCCGAGACGACGCCGCAGATCCGCGAGACCGAGTTCTTCACGTCTCACGAGGCGCTCATCCTCCAATATGAGGAGGCGCTCACACGGATCGATTCCACGACGGACGATTGGTACGACTGCTCGGCGCACATGCTGTGGATCGGCGATCGGACGCGCCAGCTCGACGGCGCGCACGTCGCCTTCCTGCAGGGCGTGGGCAACCCGATCGGTCTCAAGGCGGGTCCGTCGCTCGAGCCGGATGATCTGGTCGCGTTGATCGACCGGTTGAACCCGCTGAACGAGCCGGGCCGGCTCACCGTCATCGCACGCATGGGCCATGAGCAGGTGGTTGAGAAGCTGCCGCCGCTCGTGCGCGCGGTCGCGCGCGAGGGCCGCAAGGTGCTGTGGGCCTGCGACCCCATGCACGGCAACACCATCAAATCGAACAACGGCTACAAGACGCGGCCGTTCGACGCGATCTTGGCCGAGGTTCGCGGCTTCTTCGACGTGCATCGCGCCGAGGGCACGCATCCCGGCGGGGTTCACTTCGAGATGACCGGCCAGGACGTCACCGAATGTCTCGGGGGCGCGCAGGCGATCACCGAAGAGAGCCTATCGGCCCGCTACCACACCCATTGTGATCCCCGGCTCAACGCCTCGCAGGCGCTCGAGCTGGCATTCCTCGTCGCCGAACAGCTGAAGGAGGAGCGCGACGGCTTCGAGCCCACGGCGCGCGTCTCTTACGGCTAGCGCCCGGGCCCGAACACTCGCGCACACCGATGTCGGACACGCTCACACCCACCGCGGCCGACGTCCCTCGGTACACCGACCGCTACTTCGCGCGCACGCGCGAGACCATCGCGCGGTTCGGCGACGCGCGCGTCACCTACGCGATCTTCATGCGCCGCCCCGTCTGCTTTGCGCCTCGTCTGATGCTCGATTGGCTGAACAGCGTGGCCGACGAGCGCGGCACGACATTCGATATCGATTGCCGCTTTCAAGAGGGTGATTGGGTTGGCGCGGGCGAACCGCTGGTCTATTTGTCGGGCTCTTTCCGGCATCTTGTGGACCTCGAGACGCTCTACCTGCAGCGGCTCGGCGCGTGCTGCGTCGCTGCATACAACGCCTATGCCATGAGCGTCGCGTTGCCCGCCGTCTCGTTCATCGCCATGGACGCGCGTCATTGCGCGGGCAACGCGATGGCCGAGATGATGGCCTATGCAGCGAGTGTCGGATCGCAGGCGGCGAAGCGAGACGCGGGCGCGGTCGGCTTCATCGGCAACGCGACCGACGCGACCGCGCACTATTTCGGCAATCAGCGGGGCTTCGGCACCATGCCGCACGGGCTCATCGGCTATGCCGGCTCGACGGCGCGCGCGGCCGAGATGTTTCAAGAGGTCTTTCCCGAGGAGCCGATGACGGTCCTGGTGGATTATTTCGGCCGAGAGATCTCGGACGCGCTCGAGGTCTGCCGGCGCTTTCCATCCCTGGCGCAAGACGGGCGGCTCAGCATGCGCCTCGACACTCACGGCGGGCGTTATGTGGAAGGGTTGGACATGGCGTCGTCATACGCCGTGCTCGAGCGTCACAGCCCCAACGCGACCCGCGAGTATCGCACCGAGACGGAGCTGAGGTGGCTCATCGGCACGGGCGTCAGCGCGGCCGCTATCTTCGCCTTGCGCGATGCCCTCGATGAGGGCGGCTTCGCGTCTGTGAAAATCGTCGCGAGCTCGGGGTTCTCGCCGGCCAAGTGCAAGGTGATGGCGAGCGTCGACGCACCCATCGATGTCATCGGCACGGGCTCATTCTTGCCGGAGGTCTGGTCTGAGACCTATGCGACCGCCGATATCGTCGAATATGGGGACGAGGCGCGCGTCAAGCTCGGCCGCGAGTTCCTGCTGCGCAACGGCGCGGGCCAGGAACCGCGCGGTGGCGAATGAGGGCGGGATGGTGGCCCTGGCGCGCGCGTTGACAGGCCGCGCCGCGCCGGCCTAACGTCCGCCGCCGCGAGAGACCCCGAGGCGGTGATGACCGATGCTCTGACCATCGCCCTCGCCCAGCTTAACCCGATCATGGGGGACCTTGAGGGCAACAAGGGACGCCTGCTCGCCGCGCGCGCGGACGCGGCGGCCGAGGGCGCGGACTTGCTCGTCTGCTCGGAGCTCGTGGTCACCGGCTATCCCCCGGAAGATCTGGTGCTCAAGCCCATGTTTCAGGCCGCGGTCGCCGACACGGTCGAGGCGCTCGCCCGCGCGACCGCGGATGGCGGCCCCGGCATCCTTCTCGGCACCCCGTGGCACGAGAACGGCGCGCTCTACAACGCGGCGCTGCTCCTCGACGGCGGTGAGATCGCGGCCCGCCGCTACAAGCACGAGCTGCCGAACTACGGCGTGTTCGACGAGGTCCGCGTGTTCGCGCAGGGCCCGTTGCCCGGCCCCATCCCGTTTCGCGGTGTTCGGCTTGGCGTGATGGTGTGCGAGGACATGTGGTTCAGCGAGGTGCCGGAGTGCCTGCAGGAATCGGGCGCCGAGATCCTCATCGTCATCAACGGCTCGCCCTTCGAGAGCGACAAGGCGGACGCACGGCTCAACCTCGCGGTCGCGCGGGTCACCGAGACGGAGCTGCCGCTGGTCTATCTCAACCAAGTGGGCGGTCAGGACGAGCTTGTGTTCGACGGCGCCTCGTTCGTGCTCAATGGCGACTGCACGCTCAAGGCCCAGGCGCCGTCCTTCGAACCCGCGCTCGTGACCACCGAGTGGCGCCGGTCCGCCGACGATCGGTGGGCGTGCGCAGCCGCGGCCCCCATCGCACGCGTGCCCGAGGGGCTGGAAGCGATCTACCGCTCGATGGTGCTCGGGCTCCGCGACTATGTGGAGAAGAACGCCTTTCCGGGTGTTCTGATCGGGCTCTCGGGCGGCATCGATTCGGCGCTCTCGGCGGCGGTCGCGGTTGACGCGCTCGGCCGAGAGCGGGTGCTCTGTGTGCGCATGCCGTCGCGCTACACCGTGCAGGCCTCGCTCGACGACGCTGCCGAGTGCGCATCCCGGCTCGGCGTGACGCTGCACACGGTGGCGATCGAGCCTGCGGTCGGCGCGTTCGAGGACATGCTCGCGCCGGTGTTCGACGGCCGTGCCGCCGACGAGACCGAGGAGAACATCCAGGCGCGTATTCGCGGCGTCATTCTGATGGCGCTCAGCAACAAGCTCGGCCATATGGTGCTCACGACCGGCAACAAGTCGGAAATGTCGGTTGGCTACGCGACCCTCTATGGCGACATGTGCGGCGGCTATTCGGTGCTCAAGGACGTCTACAAGACCACCGCGTTCGCGCTCTCGCGGTGGCGCAACCAGTGCGCGGGCGACGGTCTGCTGGGGCCGGACGGCGCCGTGATTCCGGAGGCGATCATCACCAAGCCGCCCTCGGCCGAGCTTAAACCCGATCAGACCGACCAGGACACGCTGCCCCCCTACGAGGTGCTCGACGACATTTTGCGCTCGCTCATCGAGGAGGAGCTCTCGACCGCCGAGATCGTCGCGCGGGGTCACGACGAAGCCACCGTGACGCGCGTCTGGCGGATGCTCGACGTTGCCGAGTATAAGCGGCGTCAAGCGCCGCCGGGCGTCAAGCTGACGCGGCGCTCGTTCGGCAAGGATCGGCGCTATCCGATCACCAATCGCTACCGAGGAAGCGCGTGACGCTCGCTCTCTACAACACGCTCACCCGGCGCAAGGAGACCTTCGAGCCGCTGCAGCCGGATCGCGTCGGCATGTATGTGTGCGGACCGACCGTCTACGACCTCGCGCACATCGGGAACGCGCGCCCGGTCATCGTCTTCGACGTGCTCTACCGCCTCTTGAAGCGGCACTACGCGTCTGTGACCTACGTGCGCAACATCACGGACGTCGATGACAAGATCAACGCGGCGGCCCAGGAGCGGGGCGAGCCGATCGCGGCGATCACGGCACGGACCACCGAAGCGTTCCATGCGGATATCGCTCAGCTCAACGCGCTTCCCCCCGATGTCGAGCCGCGCGCGACGAAGCACATCCCCGAGATGATCGCGCTGATCGAGGCGTTGATCGCGCGCGGCCATGCCTACGAGGCGGAAGGCCATGTGCTGTTTCACGTGCCGTCCAATCCGCAATACGGCAAGCTCTCGCACCGCAACCGCGACGAGATGATCGCGGGCGCGCGCGTCGATGTGGCGCCTTACAAGCGCGATCCGGCCGATTTCGTGCTCTGGAAGCCGAGCGACCCCGCGCTGCCGGGGTGGGAGAGCCCGTGGGGACGCGGGCGCCCCGGCTGGCACATCGAGTGCTCGGCCATGAGCCAGAAGCATCTCGGCGTCACGGTGGATATCCACGGCGGCGGCTCGGACCTCATCTTTCCGCATCACGAGAACGAGATCGCGCAGAGCGAATGCGGCTGCCCGCATGCACCCTTCGTCCGCTATTGGGTGCACAACGGATTTCTCACCGTCGGCGGCGACAAGATGTCGAAGTCGCTCGGCAACTTCATCACGATCCGCGAGGCGCTGGACGTCGCGCCGGGCGAGGTGATCCGCTTGCTGATGCTGAGCAGCCACTATCGCCATCCCCTCGACTGGTCGAACGCCGGCTTGGAGCAAGCGCGCGCCAACCTCGACCGCCTCTACACGGCGCTCCGGCAGGCGGGGCCCGTGGCCGACGGCGAGGTCGACCCCGCGGTCGAAGCGGCCCTCGCGGACGATCTCAACACCCCGCAAGCGCTGACGGCGCTCTATCGGCTCGCGGGCGAGGTCAACAAGGCGTCCGACGCGGGTGAGCGCCGTGCCCGCGCCGCGACGCTGCGCGCTTCCGGCACGCTGCTCGGCCTGCTGGCGCAGGATGCCGAGGAATGGTTCCGCGGCGCCGCCGAGGCCGGTGGGCCGAGCGACGACGAGATCGAGCGCCTGATCGCCGCACGGGGCGCGGCCCGCGCCGCGCGCGATTTTGCCGAAGCCGACAGGATCCGCGACGAGCTGGCCGCGGGGGGTATCCTGCTCGAGGACGGCAAGGACGGGACCACGTGGCGCCGATCCGGATGACCAGGTGTGGTGCCTTGCGCACCGCCGCCGGATGCCGGCGCACGCCGGATCGCTAGAGCATTTCACGCTCGCCCATGCTCACGCGAATGCTCTCTCTCATTGGAAATGACGCAAATTCGTCGTCGCAGGTGAGTCCACCTGCTCGAGATTTGCTCTAGCCGCGCGCCGTGCCGGGGCCCGATCACCGAAAGAGCGACGCGGGCGCGCATGTCGATGTCGCCGGCCCGGCGATCGTGCTCGTGCGGCCGCAGCTCGGTCAAAACATCGGGACCGCCGCGCGCGCCATGCTGAACTGCGGGCTTGCCGACCTGCGCCTCGTCGCGCCACGTGACGGCTGGCCCAACGTCAAGGCGCTCAATGCGGCATCCGGTGCCGATGAGGTTCTCAATCGCGTGCGCGTGTTCCACACCGTCGCCGACGCGACGGCCGATGCGCACATGGTCTACGCGACGACCGCGCGACCGCGCGAGATGATCAAGCCCGTCGTGACACCCCGTCAGGCCGCCGCCGACATGATGGCAGGCGCCGCCGGCGGCGCGCGCGCGGCGGTCATCTTCGGGCCCGAGCGCACCGGCCTCAACAACGAGGAATTGGTGGCGGCGGACGCCATCGTGCAGGTCCCACTGAATCCAGCGTTTGCCTCGCTCAATCTCGCCCAAGCCGTGCTGATCGTCGCCTATGAGTGGCGGGTTGGCGTGGTCGACGCGCCCGCGCTCGAATTGCCGTTGCGTCAGACCAGCTGGGCCAACAAGGGCGAAGTCGAGAGCTTCTTCAGGCACCTGGAAAGCACGCTCGAGACCCACGGCTTTTATCCGACGCCGGAAATGCGCCCGAAAATGGCGCGCAACATGCGTGCGATGTTCGAGCGTATGCAGCTCACCCGCCAAGACGTTCAGACGCTGTTCGGCATGGTGCGGGCGCTGGCCGAGCCCCGCCGCCCGCGCGGCGACGCAGACGGCTGAGCGCATCGAATCATGGTTTGACACACCCGGGCTCGCCGCTATAGTGGCGCGCCTGCGTCGGCGGCGGTCCGCGCAGCGCAATCCCGTGTTTTTGCAAGGCCTTCGATGTCTAAGCGTCTCAACTCGAAGTACAAGGTTTGCCGGCGTCTCGGCGTCAATCTCTGGGGCCGGCCCAAGAGCCCGACCAACCGGCGCGACTATGCGCCCGGCCAACATGGGCAACGCCGGCGCAAGCCGTCGGATTTCGGCGTCCAGCTCATGGCGAAGCAGAAGCTGCGGGGCTATTACGGCAACATCACCGAAAAGCAGTTCCGGCGTTATTACAAGACCGCGGATCACAACAAGGGCGACACCAGCGAGAACTTGATCGGCCTTCTGGAGCGGCGCCTGGACGCCGTGATCTACCGGATGAAGTTCGTGCCGACCGTGTTCGCCGCGCGCCAGTTCGTGAGCCACGGCCACGTCCACGTCAATGGACGGCGCGTCACCATCCCGAGCTACTTGGTGCGCGAGGGCGACGAGATCGCGTTGCGCGAGCGCTCACGCGAGTTGCCGATCGTGTTGGAGGCGGTAGAATCGCCCGAGCGCGAAGTCCCGGATTACGTCGAGGTCGACCACAACAGGATGGTCGGTCATTTCGTGCGCACGCCGAAATTCGCGGATGTGCCCTATCCGGTCCAGATGGAACCGAACCTGGTCATCGAATACTACTCGCGCTGACGCCGCGGCGCGGTCGCGGTCGCGAGCGCCGAGCGGCGCACAAATCTCCTTGGACCTGATCCACCTCCCGCTGCAACTGGCACGTTCCGGACGTGCGTTGGCGCGGCCGCCACGCTTCATGCTGCCCCGATCGCGCTTGCGTCAGAACCAGGAGGCGCTGAGAATGTTGGAATCGCTTGGATTTGCAGCCTTGGGGGGAGGCGATGATCAAGCTTGACCACGTTGCGGTGCTGATCGCGATCGCCGCGATCGGCATCCTCTCGGCGTGGCCTCTGAGCAGTGGTCACGGCAACGGCGACGACCATGGCGGGCATGGCAACGCCGCGGCGGACCATGGGCATGGCGATGGCCACGGCGCGACGGTTCACTGGAGCTACGCGGGCGCCGACGGACCCGAGCATTGGGGCACGCTTTCCCCCGACTTCGCGGCCTGCGCCGCGGGGCGCATGCAGTCCCCAATCGACTTGACGGGTGCCGTGAACGCGACGCCACCGGCGTTGACCTTCGCCTACAAGCCGTCACCCCTGACGATTGTGAACAATGGACACACGATTCAGGTCGACTACGCGCCGGGGAGCACGCTCAGCGTCGATGGCGAGGCTTTCGAGCTGCTCCAGTTCCATTTCCACGCGCCAAGCGAGCACAGCGTCGACGGCGCCCGGGCGCCGATGGAGGTGCATCTCGTGCACAAAAGCGCGGCTGGCACGCTCGCGGTCATCGGCGTCCTGATGGATGCGGGCGCGGCCAACGCCGTGCTGGCGCCTGTCTGGGAGCACATGCCGCACGAGCCGGGCCGCGCCGACGTGGCGGACGCCACGATCGACGCGGCCGCGCTGCTGCCACCCGACACCGAGCGCTACTTCCGCTACAAGGGCTCGCTCACCACGCCGCCCTGCAGCGAGGGCGTGCGCTGGTTCGTCATGACCGAACGGATCTCGCTCGTCGAAGCGTCGATCGCCGCATTCGAGGACACTGCCGGCCCAAACGCGCGACCGATCCAGGCGTTGAACGAGCGGCTTCTGATCGGCGCGCCCTGACCAGACGCCGCGCCGGCCTCACTCGAAGAGGCTAAAGTCGAGCGGCAAGCGCGTTCCAAGCCAGAGCGGATAGTCGCGATGATCGGCGAGGTCGTCGCCGGTTTCGGGATGGATCAGGACCGCATGCGGGCCGTGGTGCAACATCAGCCACGGGACGACCTCTGAAAACTGGTCGGGCGCGAACGAGATCTGAAACATCGCTTGCGGATGCGGCCCGACGGGCTCGTCCCGCCAACGTCCGACACGGATCACGAAGCGCGCGACTAGAGCGGTGCGAAGTTCCGCCGCGCTCGTCCTGCTCGCCTCGTCGTAGTAGATGTGGGCGTGGTAGCCGGTGATGGGACCGGGCGACCCGGCGGCAGCGCTCAGGCTTGGGGCTCCACGCTGATGCCGCGCGTGCTCAAGAGCTCCGAGAGCTCCCCGGTCTCATACATCTCACGCACGATGTCGCAGCCGCCGACGAACTCACCCTTGACGTAGAGCTGCGGGATCGTCGGCCAGTCGCTGAACTCCTTGATGCCCTGGCGCACCTCCGGGTCCTCGAGAACATTGACGCTCTTGAAGGGGACCCCGAGCAACGACAGAACTTGCACCACGGTGGCCGAAAAGCCGCATTGCGGAAACACCGGCGTGCCCTTCATGAACAGCACCACATCATGCGCGCTGACCGACTCGCGAATGCGCTGCTTGACAGCGTGATCAGCGGCGGCGGCTTCAGTCATGGATGACCTTCCTTTCTCGTCAAGAGGCGTCGTCGGGCACGGCGGTTTGCAGAGCGAGCGCATGAAGCTCGTCTCCCATGCGGCCGCGGAGCGCCTTGTAGACCATCTGATGTTGCTGGACGCGGGTTTTGCCCTTGAAGGTCGCCGAGGTCACGTGCGCCGCATAGTGATCGCCGTCGCCACGCAGATCGTCGATGTGGACCTGAGCGTCCGGGATCGCCTGCTGGATCAGCGACTCGATCTCACGCGCGTCCATTGGCATGCGCCGCTCCTCGCCTCCTTATGCGTCCCCGCCCATGTAGCTGGGTAGCCAGCGTTCGTGTGTTCGCTGCAGCTCGGCTACGGATATGGCACCTGCGCCCGCGAGTGTCAATCCGGGGCCCCCGCTTAACCCTATGGGCAATATTGGTATTTCGCCGTCCGCAGCGGCTCGTTGAAACGCCGCACGCGCCTGCGCCGGCACGCTGACCACATAGCGGCCCTGATCCTCGCCAAAGAGCCACGCATCCAACGCGGCAACATCATCCGGCGGCGTGACGGACGCGCCGATCTCACGGCCTTCCGCCCATGCCGCGAGGATCATCTCGGCGACGGCCACCAAGATGCCCCCGTCGGCAACGTCGTGGCAGGCGCTGATGTGGCCCGCACCGATCTCGGCGCGCACGAAGTCACCGGTCCGACGCTCGGCCTCAACGTCGACCGGCGGCGGCGCACCCTCTTCGCGGCCGAGGATGTCGCGCAAATAGAGCGAGCAGCCGAGATGGCCTCGGGTCGACCCGAGCAGCCACAGCATCTCGTTGGGGGCGCGGAGCGCGGGGCCGACCATGGTCGAGAGATCGTCGATGAGGCCGAGGCCGCCGATCGCCGGTGTCGGCAGGATGCCGCGGCCCTCGGTCTCGTTGTAGAACGAGACATTGCCCGAGACGACCGGGAACGCGAGGGCCGCGCACGCCGCCGCCATCCCCTCGATGCAGCCGACGAACTGGCCCATCACGGCCGGCCGCTCCGGATTGCCGAAATTGAGGCAATCAGTGATCGCGAGCGGCCGGGCCCCGACAGCCGTCAAGTTGCGCCACGCCTCGGCGACGGCCTGCATGCCACCCATGCGCGGATCCGCCGCGCAATAGCGCGGCGTGCAATCGGTGGTGACGGCGAGTCCCTTGTTAGTGCCGTGCACGCGCACCACGGCGGCATCGCCGCCCGGACGCTGCACGGTGTCGGCCATCACCATGTGATCGTATTGCTCCCAAATCCAGCGTTTCGAGCAGAGATCGGGCGCGCCGAGCAGACGCGTCAGGGCCTCGAGCGGCGGCGGGTGCGCACTCGCAACGCTGGTTGGGTCGAACGCAGGGACCGGCGGCGTCAACACGTAGGGTCGCTCGTAGACGGGCGCGGCATGCACCAAAGGGCTGATCGGGATGTCGGCCACCGCCTGCCCGCCGGTCTCGAGCGTGAGCCGGCCGGTGTCGGTGATCTCTCCGACCACCGCCGAATCAACGCCCCATTTGTCGAAGATCGCGTGCGCCACCTCCTCGCTGCCGGGGCGCAGCACCATGAGCATGCGCTCCTGGCTCTCCGAGAGCATGATCTCGTAGGGCGTCATCCCGACTTCGCGCACGGGGACGGCATCCAAATTCAGCGCGATGCCCGCGTGCCCCTTGTCGGCCATCTCCACCGACGAGCAGGTGAGCCCGGCGGCCCCCATGTCCTGAATCGCGATGATCGCATCGGTGGCCATGAGCTCGAGGCAGGCTTCGAGCAGGAGTTTCTCGGTGAAGGGATCGCCCACCTGCACGGTCGGCCGCTTCTCCTCCGACTCGGCATCGAACTCGGCAGACGCCATGGTCGCCCCATGGATGCCGTCGCGCCCGGTTTTGGCGCCCGCGTAGATCACCGGATGGCCGATCGCGCCCTCGGCGGCGGCATAGAAGATCCGGTCGGTCTGCGCGAGGCCGACCGACATCGCGTTGACCAGATTGTTGCCGTCATAGGCGGGGTGGAACGTGCACTCGCCACCGACGGTCGGGATGCCGACGCAATTGCCGTAGCCGCCGATGCCGGCGACGACGCCCGCGACGAGATGGCGCGTTCTCGGGTGATCGGGGGCGCCGAAGCGGAGCGCATTGAGCGAGGCGACCGGCCGCGCCCCCATCGTGAACACGTCGCGCAAGATGCCGCCGACGCCGGTTGCAGCGCCCTGATAGGGTTCGATGAAGGATGGGTGGTTGTGGCTCTCCATCTTGAAGATGGCGGCTTGGCCATCGCCGATGTCGACCACGCCGGCGTTCTCACCCGGCCCGCAGATCACCCAAGGCGCCTCGGTCGGCAGCGTCTTGAGCCATATGCGGGACGACTTGTAGGAGCAGTGCTCGCTCCACATGACCGAGAAAATACCGAGCTCGGTCAGGTTGGGCGTGCGACCGAGATGAGACCGGATTGCGGCGTATTCTTCGGGCGTGAGACCGTGGTCGGCAACGAGCGCATCGGTGATGGCGGGGTCGGGTGCAAGGTGCACGGTCATGAGAGCGCCTCGATGAGGCCGTCGAACATGCGCCTGCCGTCCGTGCCGCCGAGGGCCGGATCGGCGAGGCGCTCGGGGTGCGGCATCAAGCCGAGCACGCGCCGGCGCTCGTCGAGGATGCCGGCGATGTCGCGCGCCGAGCCGTTGGGGTTCGCGCCGTCCGCGCGGTCGCCGGCCGCGTTCACATAGCGAAAGGCGACGCGGGCTTCGCCCTCGAGCCGATCGAGCGTGGCCTCATCGGCGAAGTAGTTGCCGTCTCGATGGGCGACCGGCATGCGCACCACCTGCTCCGTGCGGTAATGACAGGTGAAGGGTGATTCGGCCGTCTCGACTCGCAGATGCACATCCTTGCACACGAACCGCAGGGTCTCGTTGGGCATCAGCGCGCCGGGCAGGAGGTCGGTTTCCGTCGCGATCTGGAAGCCGTTGCAGATCGCGAGCACCGCCACGCCCGCATCCGCGCGGTCACGAACGCCGCGCATCACCGGCGACTGCGCGGCCATCGCGCCCGAGCGCAGATAGTCCCCATAGGAGAAGCCGCCCGGCAGCACGATGAGGTCGACAGCCGGCAGCTCGGTTTCGCCATGCCACACCATCGCGGGCGCCCGCCCCGTGCTCGCTTCGAGCGCAACACGGACGTCGCGGTCGCAATTCGATCCGGGAAAGACGATGACGGCGGCCTTCATGGGAGGGGTCCGGCGGCCGGACGAGAGCCGTCGCGGACCGGTTTCCTCACGGCTCGATCTCGATCGCGTAGGTCTCGATCACGGTGTTGGCGAGGAGCTTGGTGCACATCTCGTCCGCTTGTTGGCGGGCGGCATCAGGATCGCTGCCGGCGAGCTCAAGCTCCAGAAACTTACCTTGCCGCACGCCGTTCACCCCGTCAAAGCCGAGCGCGCTCAACGCGCGCGCGATCGCCTTGCCCTGCGGGTCGAGCACGCCGGGTTTGAGGGTGATGTGGATCTTCGCCTTCACGCCGCGCGCATCACTCTGTCGCGCCGTTGCCGTGGGAGAACTCGCGCACGCCGGCTTCGGGCATGATCCCGAGCCGCTGCGCAACCTCCTGATAGGCCTCGGCGACGCGCCCGAGATCCCGGCGGAATCGATCCTTGTCGAGCTTCTCGTCGGTCTCCAAGTCCCACAACCGGCAGCTGTCGGGGCTGATTTCGTCGGCCAGCACGATGCGCAGGTCGTCGCCGTGCCAGAGCCGCCCGAACTCGAGCTTGAAGTCGACCAGGCGAATCCCGATGCCGTAGAATAAGCCGCTCAGGAAGTCGTTGATCCGCAGAGACATCGACAGCATGTCGTCGAGCTCCTGCGGGGTCGCCCAGCCGAACGCGGTGATGTGCTCCTCCGACACAAGCGGATCGTCGAGCTCATCGTTCTTGTAATAATACTCGACGATCGAGCGGGGGAGCTGCGTCCCCTCCTTGATTCCGAGTCGCTTGGCGAGCGAGCCGGCGGCGAAGTTCCGGATCACAACCTCGATCGGAATGATCTCCACCTCTCGAATCAATTGCTCGCGCATGTTGAGGCGGCGCATGAAATGGGTCGGCACACCGATCTCGTTGAGGCGCGCCATCAAGTGCTCGGAGATACGATTGTTCAGGACGCCCTTGCCGGTGATCACGGCGTGTTTCTTGTTGTTGTAAGCGGTGGTGTCGTCCTTGAAATACTGCACCAGGGTCCCCGGTTCGGGGCCCTCGTAGAGGACCTTTCCCTTGCCTTCGTAGATACGCCTGCGACGGGACATTGTGGGCTCCTCAGGAGCGGAAAACGCTCGGGCGATCGAGCCACGCAATACCGTGGCTCGGTGTTCCAAAACATAGTCAAATCATCGGCTCAAGACAATCGGCTGCGCGGTTGCGGCGGAGCGATCACGAATCAACGTAACTTATGAGAATTGATCTTCAAAGATTTGTTTTTACGAAATTATTTCTGTTTGGAGGACCGTCTGAGAACAGCCAGATCGGCGTCTGCCGATGCCGTTCCGCAGGCGGCACGGCGATGAGCGAGGCGTTGACCGTGCCAAAACCACCCGTCGGTTCGACGCACATCGCGTCGCCCGGCCCGCCCCCGTTCCGATCGGTGCTCGCGAGCAACGCCTGCCAGGCCTGCCATTCTTCCGTATCGGGACTCGGCACCGGGGCGGCGCGAAACCGCGGAAGATAGGTGGTGGTGCGGGGCGAGCGCGGATCGTTGAGTTCGTGCGCTGTGAGCATGCTGATCCCGGCGGGAAGTGCCTGGAAGCGGAGCCGGGCGGTGCCATCGTGGCGCAGCCAAAACGCCTCCGCAGAATCCGCGACCACCAGGTTGAACGACCGATAGCTGCGGCCGTCCAAGTCGGCGAGCGCTTCGGCGGCGCTGCCCGCATCCGCGTGATCCAGCGCGTCCAACACCAGCTCGCCGCGGGACCGTTTGTTGGGGGCCGGACCGAGGGAGCCGCTCCGGTTGAGCACCGCCGCGACCACGCCCTCGTCGTTCATCCCCAACCAGCTGCCGCCCGCATCCTCGTCCAGCCCGGCGATCACATTCGGCCTGTCGGGCCAATGCCGGTCGGGCTTGCGCCAGGGCCGGCCGAGCGCCTCGTCGCGATTCGCCGCGAGGAGGAGCGGCCAAGCGTGGCCGGGTCGCCGCAGGATGACAACGGTGCACATAGGCCCCATCTTTGACAGTGAAACAATGGTGACGCAGCGGCGCCTAGGATAGACCGGGCCAAGCCACTTTGGCAGAATGCGGCGCCGATCGTTCACCGGGTCGACCCCACACCAAGGAGCACGAGCATGACCGCGTTCGAGGATCGCAAGAAGGCCGCTGAGGCGAAGTTCAGGCATGACCAGGAATTCCAGTTCAAAGCGGTCGCGCGGCGCAACAAGCTGCTCGGCTTGTGGGCGGCCGGGCAAATGGGCATCGAGGGTGCTGATGCCGAGGCCTATGCGAAGCAAGTCGTGGTCGCCGATTTCGACGAGCCCGGCGACGATGACGTTCTGCGCAAGGTGCTCGGCGATCTGCAGGAAAAGGGACTCGATATCGACGAGCACAAGGTGCGCCACGAGATGGAGCGGCTGCTGAGCGAGGCGGTCGAGCAACTCGCGGCCGAATAGAACCGACGCCGGCACGGTTCACCGAGACGCCACGCGACCGTCGACGCCAGCCATGGCTGCGAGTTGGGGTGAAGACGCCTACCGCGCGCTCTCGGACGCGTCGGTCGGCCAGGTCGGTTACGTTCCGGATGCCGGCCTGAGCACGCTGCTCAGTCTTTGCGAACGAGACGACGCAATGCGCTGCGTCCTTCTGTCCCACGAGCAGGAGGGCGCCGGCTTGCTCGCGGGTGCCTGGCTCGGTGGCGTGCGCGGTGCGCTGCTGATGCAATCCAGCGGCGTCGGCAATTGCATGAACGCGCTCTCGCTCATCCGCACCGGCCGGTTTCCGTTCCTCACGATCGTGACGATGCGCGGCGAATGGGGCGAGACCAATCCCTGGCAACTCCCCATGGGTCAGACCGCGGCCACCCACCTCGAGACCTCGGGTGTAACCGTCTTGCGCGTCGACGATGCCGCCGACACCTACGAGACCGTCGCCGCGGCAGCCGTGCTCGCATTCGAGAATCAGGCGGCGATCGCCGTGCTGATCGGGCAGCGCGTGATCGGCGCCAAGGATTTCGGGGGCGGGGAATGACGGTGGACCGACGCGCGCAGCCCGAGACCGCGCTCGGCCGCCGGGCGGTCGTCGCCACCTTGCTCGGCAGCCGGCCCGACATTCTTGTGGTCCCCGGGCTCGGCTCGGCGACGTGGGATTGCGCGGCGCTCGGCGACAATCCACGGCATTTTTCGCTGTGGGGCGCGATGGGCAACGCGGCGATGATCGGCCTCGGTCTCGCGCTCGCGCAACCTGAAGAGCGCGTCGTCGTGCTCACCGGCGACGGCGAGATGCTGATGGGCCTCGGCGCCCTCGCGACTATCGCGACGCAGCGCCCCGCCAACCTCGCCATTGTCGTGCTCGACAATGAGCGACACGGCGAGACCGGCATGCAGCCGACCCACACGGCTCATACGACGGACCTTGCCGCGGTCGCGGCGGGTTGCGGCTTCGCGCTGACCCACACCGTGCGCAACGCCGCCGATCTCGACCGAGCGATCCCGGCGATTCGGGAGGAGCCCGGTCCCGTGTTCTCGGCCGTCAAGGTAGCCGCTGAACCGCTGCCGCGCGTGCTACCGCCCCGCGACGGCGCCTTTCTCAAGGATCGCTTCCGCGTGGCCGTCCTCGGGGCCGATGCCGTGCTGTGATCCGCGCCGGGTGAGCCGGCCTGCGCTCTTTAGAGCAATTCACGTTCACTCAGGCGCACGCGACAGACACTCTCTCATGGGCATTGACGTAAATGCGTCGTCGCAGGTGCTCCCACCTGCTCGGGATTTGCGCTAGCTGTCGACGTAATCCTCGATATAGGCCCTGACGATGCCGTCGAGATCCGCGTCGCGCGGCAGGCCCAATGCGGCCGCCCGATCGGCGCGCGCCTCGCCGGGCCAGGTCCCGCAGATCGCTTGGATCGCGGGATCCGGCGCATCGGTGATACGGCCAAGGGCACGATCACCGGCGACGCGCTCGAGCGCGGCGACCATGTCGGAGACGCTGGCCGTGAGGTTCGGGAAATTGATCGTGCGGTCGTCGCCAAGTGCCGCGCGGTCGGCTTCATGCAGCGCGATCATGCCATCGACCATCGTGCGGTAGCCGCCCACCACCATGCGGGTATCGCGGCGCACCGGAAGAGCGCAGTCGATCCCGGCGAGGGGTTCGCGGAACAGGCCGCTTGCGAACCCGGAGGCCGCCTTGTTGGGCTTGCCCGGGCGGATGATGACCGTCGGCAACCGGGCGCCGCGGCCATCGAGGAAGCCCTTGCGCGTGTAATCGTTGACCAGAAGCTCGTTGATCACCTTGGTCATGCCGTAGGTGCTCTGGGGTGTGATCTTGGTGTCGTCCGCAACGGTCTCGGGCATGGCCGCGCCGCCGAAGACCGCCATGCTGCTCGTGAACACCAGGCGCGACAGGCCGTCGCTGGCGCGGCAGGCTTCGAGGACATTGAGACCGCCCGTGAGATTGACTTCGAGGGCGAGGTCGAAATCCTGCTCGGCGCCGGCGCTGACCACCGAGGCGAAATGGAACACGCTGACCGAGGTGCCCGCGATCAGGCGCGAAACGAGTGCCCGATCGGTGATATCGCCGGTCACGATCTCCACGCGCTCGTCGAGCCCGTCGGGCCGCGTGCCGGGCGCGACCGCATCGAAGAGCACCATGGCATCGATGGCTTCCGGCGACCCGGACGCACCGATCAGAGAGCCCCGCGCCAGCAGTGCGCGGGCGAGACGCAAGCCCAGGAAGCCGGTTCCCCCGGTGATCACGATTTTCATGCGGATCTCCCAAAACAGGCGGATGCGCGCACCTTACCCCATCGGGCGCAGGCTTCGACAGCATCGCCGGCACTTGATTTCGAGGCGCGAGCCCGTATCGTCGCGGGTCTGGCTCAAAGGGTTCCGCGATGGCGTCGATCTCTCTCATCAACCTGACCAAGCGCTTCGGCGATTTGCTGGCGGTCAACGACCTTTGCCTCGAGATCGCCGACAAGGAGTTCGTCGCGTTGCTCGGGCCTTCCGGCTGCGGCAAGACCACCACCATGAACATGATCGCCGGCATCGAGACGCCGAGCGAGGGCGAGATTCTCTTCGATGGCCGGTCCATGCAGACCGTGCCGCCCAACAAGCGCGACGTGGGCTTCGTCTTTCAGAACTACGCGATCTTTACCCACCTCACCGTGCGTGAAAATCTCACCTTCGGGCTCCAGGTGCGTCATGTGAACAAGGACGAGATCGCGCGGCGCGTCGAGCAAATGGCCCGGCTCATGCAGCTCGAGGATCGCCTCAACTGGCCGACCAAACGGCTCAGCGTCAACGAGCTTCAGAAGGTCGCGATCGGCCGCTCGGCCATCACGGAGCCCGAGATCTTTCTGCTCGACGAGCCGCTCAGCAATTTGGATGCTGCCTTCCGGGCGTTCATGCGCACCGAGCTGAAGCATCTCCAGCATCAGTTCCAGCAAACCATGGTGTATGTGACGCATGACCAGATCGAGGCGATGAGCCTTGCCGACCGCATTGCCGTGCTCGATGCGGGGGTCCTGCAGCAATACGGCTCGCCCATCGAGGTCTACAACGACCCCTGCAACACGTTCGTCGCCAATTTCATGGGCAGCCCGAGCATGAATCTGGTGCCTTGCGACCTGCAGAGCGGACATGACGGCTATGCCCTCGATTTCGGATCGGCCGGCGTGCTGGAGATCGACGACGACGATCTGAACCGGCGCTGCAAGGCGGCACGGCAAGCAACTCTGGTGTTCGGCGTTCGCCCGGAGGATCTCGAGATTCAACCGCGTGGCTTCGCGGGTGCGGGCATCGACATGACCGTCGCGTTCGTCGAGCCCATCGGTCCGCGAACGATCGTCCATCTCGAAGCCGGGGAGCGGGCGATCAAAGTGGCGCGTGAGAAGGACTATGGCATCGAGCTTGGCGCGCCCGTACGCGTCGCGCTGCCGCACGGCAAGTGCCATCTCTTCGACGCCGAATCCGGCGACGCGCTGGCGCGGGCCTGACCGCCATGGCACGTCTCGAGATCCGAAACGCCAGCAAGTCCTACGGCGACACGGTCGCCATCAAGAACATTAATCTGGTCATCGAGGACAACGAGTTCTTCTGCATCTTCGGGCCGCCGAGTTGCGGCAAGACGACGGTGCTGCGCATTCTCCTCGGCCTCGTCGCGCCGGACGAAGGTGACATTCTGATTGGCGATCAGATCGTCAATGGCATCGCACCCAAAGAGCGCAATCTCGCGATGGTTTTCCAGAACCTCGCGCTCTTTCCCCACATGACCGCGGGCCAGAATCTCGCTTTTCCGCTCACGGAGCGAAGGCTCGACAAAAGCGAAGTGACACGACGCGTGAACGCGGTGGCCGAGACCCTGCACATCACGCCTCTCCTGAAGAAATTCCCTGCCCATCTTTCCGGCGGCGAGCGGCAGCGGGTGGCGATCGGACGGGCGCTCGTGCGCGAGCCCGCGGCATTTTTGATGGACGAGCCGATTGCCGCGCTCGACGCAAGGCTGCGCGAGGAGATGCGTGTCGAGCTCAAGCGCTTGCAGCGGGAGCTCAACCACACCCTCGTCTACGTCACGCACGACCAGGAGGAGGCGATGTCGGTCGCCGACCGCATGGCCATCTTCGAGGCGGGCGAGGTGCGCCAAATCGGCACGCCGTCCGAGATCTACAATCACCCCAACAGCCGCTATGTCGCGCAGCTCATCGGCGCGCCGCCGATGAACTTCATCGAAGGCGCGCTGGACGACACGCGGCGCTTCACGGCTCATGAGGGCGGGCTGGTCTTGCCGTTCGACCAGATCGAATCGAGGGGGTCTGCGAGCCTGGGCGTGCGTCCGGAGGATATTCGTGTGCTCGCGCCCGGTGAAGGCGACGGCGTCGCTGCCGCGGAAATTTATGAAGTGGAGCCCCTCGGCGCCTTCACCATCGTCGACGTGAAGATGGGCGACCAAGTGCTGAAAGTTCAGGCTGCGGGCCAACCGCACTACGAGCTCGGCCAGCCGATCTCGCTCGCGCTCTCACCTGCGCGTTGCCATCTCTTTGACGGTGAGACCGGTGCGCTGATCAGCACCGCCGCGTGACGTTGGACTCCGATCACCCACGCCTTCGGCTCGACCTCGCGGACACTCTGCCGGCGGACGGCTTCGAGGGCACGCTGGTTGCGCGCGTTTGGCGGCCCGGCCAGGCGGCGGGCCCCGCGGTTGCGGCGGTTCGCCATGACGGCCTCTACGACATCTCGGCGGCCGGCCCAACCATGTCGGATCTGTTGGAGGTGGCCGATCCGGCGCAGCTTGTGAGAGCGAGCGCGGACGTCCCCATCGACACACTTCCAACGATCCTCGAGAACACGGTGCCCGATGCGCGATCGCCCGCGGTGCCGCATCTGCTGCCGCCGATCGACCTTCAAGTCATTAAGGCGGGCGGCGTCAATTTCGTGGCAAGCCTGCTCGAGCGTGTCGTCGAAGAGCGCGCGGCGGGCGATCCCGATCGCGCCAAGGCGATCCGGGACGAGCTCGCCGGCGAAATCGGCGCCGATCTCGCCGGGATCCGTCCGGGGTCCGCGGAGGCGGCCCATCTCAAGACGCTGCTCATCGCGCGCGGCTTGTGGTCACAATATCTCGAGGTCGGCATCGGGCCCGATGCCGAGATCTTCACCAAGGCGCCGGTGCTCTCGGCCGTCGGGACCGGGGCTGACGTCGGGATCCATCCGCGCTCGCATTGGAACAACCCCGAGCCGGAGATCGTCCTCGTGATCAACAGCCGGGGCCGCATCGTCGGGGCGACCCTCGGCAACGATGTGAACCTGCGCGATTTCGAGGGGCGAAGCGCCCTCCTCCTCGGTCGCGCCAAGGACAATAATGGCTCCTGCGCGCTCGGGCCGTTTATCCGCCTTTTCGACGAGAGCTTTTCGCTCGCGGATGTGTGGCAGGCCGAGGTCTCGCTGCTGATCGAGGGGGCCGACGGGTTTCGCCTGGAGGGCCGGAGCGCCATGGCCGAGATCAGCCGCTCGCCCGACGACTTCGTGGCACAGCTGATGGGCGGCACGCACAGCTATCCGGACGGCGTGGTGTTTTTTACCGGCACGATGTTTGCGCCCGTCGAGGACCGCGACGAGCCGGGCCAGGGCTTCACCCACAAGGTCGGCGATATCGTCACGGTCTCGAGCCCCATGCTCGGGACGTTGGTCAATCGTGTCGGCCTGTGCGATCAGATCCCGCGTTGGGACTATGGCGTGCGCGAGCTGATGCGAAGCCTCGCCGCACGGGGTCTTCTGTAACGCCGGCCGCGCGGGCCGGGCGCTCAGAGATTCTGCAGCAGATGGATCAGGCTTGAGGTGTCCCAGCGGCCGCCGCCGCGCTGTTGGACGTGGGCGTAGAACTGGTCGACCAGCATGCTCATGGGGAGCAACGCGTTGTTCTTCTTGGCCTCGTCATAGCAAAGGCCGAGATCCTTGCGCATCCAATCGACCGCGAAGCCGAACTCGAACTCCCCCTTGAGCATTGTCGAGCCGCGGTTCTCCATTTGCCACGATTGCGCGGCGCCCTTGGAGATCACCGAGAGCACGCGCTCGCCGTCGAGACCGGCTCGCTGCGCGAAGTTGAGGCCCTCGGCCAGGCCCTGGACGACACCGGCGATGCAAATCTGGTTGACCATCTTCGTGAGCTGACCGTTCCCCGCGGGACCCATATGCGTGATGTTGCGCGCATAGGCATCCATCACGGGTTCGGCGCGGGCGAACACGTCGTCGTCGCCGCCAACCATGATCGTGAGCACGCCATTTTCAGCGCCGGCTTGTCCGCCCGAAACCGGGGCGTCGAGAAAGTGCAAGCCACGGTCCTTGGCGGCCGCATAGACCTCGCGCGCGACCACCGCCGAATCGGTGGTGTGGTCGACGAAGATCGCGCCATCCTTCATGCCGGCAAAGGCGCCGTCGTCGCCATAGACCACGGCGCGCAGATCATCATCGGCGCCGACACAGGCGAACACGATGTCCGCGTCACGCGCGGCCTGGGCGGGCGTGGCGGCCGTCTTCCCGCCATGGGCATCGGCCCAGCTTGCCGCCTTCGACGCGGTGCGGTTGTAGACGGTGACGCGGTGCCCGGCGCTTGCCAGATGGCCCGCCATCGGGAATCCCATGACGCCCAACCCAAGAAACGCAACCGATGTCGGCGTGGCCATGCCGGCTCTCCCCCTCGTTTTTCGTGGTCGCGGCGCATCTTAGCGACGTGCCGCCAGGTGAACAACGAGACAGCCGTGCCGGGCCGCGCGGTTAGCCTGCGATCGCCGGGTCGCCGAGCGGCACGGGCGTCACCGCGTGACCGGCGGCGACGAGCTCCGCGACGATCTCGTCCACATGCGCCTCGTTGCGCGTTTCGAGAACCAGAATGATTCCGGTGGTGGTCACGGATAAGCCCGAGAAGGCGCGCTGGTGAAACACCTCGAGAATGTTCGCCTGCGCGCGCGCCACGATGTTGGCGACGGAGGCGAGGGCGCCCGGACGATCCGGCACCTCGAGCGCGAGGCGTGCGATGCGCCCGGTCCGCACGAGGCCGCCGAGCATGATCGAAGACAGGAGCCTGGGGTCGATGTTGCCCCCGCTGATCAAGATGCCGACGCGCCGGCCTGCGAACCGCGCCTCATGCTCGATGAGTGCCGCCAGCGCAGCGGCCCCGGCGCCCTCGGCGACCGTCTTCTCGATCTCCAGCAAGAGCAGCACTGCGCGCTCCAGCGCCGATTCCGAGACCAGGAGAATGTCCGCGACATTGGCCTCGATGATCGGTCGAGTAAGCGCGCCGGGCGCCTTGACGGCGATGCCGTCGGCGATGGTGCGACTGGCTTCGCTCGACGCGTCGCCGTACACGGCTTGGCGCATCGAGGGCACCCGCTCCGCCTCGACGCCGACGAAGCTGAGGCCGGGAGCCGCATCTTTCATGGCAAGCGCGATGCCGGAGATCAGGCCGCCGCCGCCGATCGGCACGATCAGATCATCGAGCGCGACACCGCTGTCGAGAATCTCGAGCCCGACCGTGCCCTGCCCCGCGATGACATGCGGATCGTCGTAGGGGTGGATGAAGGTGAGGTTCCGGCGTTCGCGCTCCTCGGTTGCGAACGCCGCCGCGGCCTCGATGTCGGCGCCATGAATCAGGACCTCGGCGCCAAGCACCGCGGTGCTGTTTACCTTGGTGAAGGGCGTGCCTTCCGGCATCACGATCGTCGCCGGGATACCGAGCCGACCGGCATGATAGGCGACACCCTGCGCGTGGTTGCCGGCCGACATGGCGATCACGCCGGCGCGCTTCTCGTCTTCGCTGAGCGCGAGCAGACGATTCAACGCACCGCGATCCTTGAACGAGCCGGTGAACTGCAGGTTCTCGAACTTGAGCCATACGTCGGCGCCGGTGAGCGTCGAAAGGGTGCGCGATTGTAGAAACGGGGTCTCGACGATCTGCCCGGCGATGCGGGCCCGCGCCGCGCGGATCTCTGCCGGACCGACGGTGCTCATCGGTCGGCGCGGGGCGATCGATCTCGCACGCCCATGTCGTCGAGGACGTCTCGGGCCGCTTCGACGAAGCGGGCCATATCGCCGGCGCGCACGGCGCCGATGCAGCCGACGCGGAAGCTCGGCATCGCCGCGAGCTTGCCCGGGTAGATGACGAAGCCGCGCGCGGCGAGCGCGTCATAGAACCGGTCAAAGGCGAAGGCGGCGTCGGCGGGGTCGCGCACGGTTACGATGATCGGCGCTTGAACGGCATCGTCGAGCAACAAGGAAAATCCGAGCCCACGCAACCCGTCGACCAGCGTGCGGCAGTTCTCCCAATAGCGGGCAAACCGTCCGGCGACGCCTCCTTCGGCGTCCAGTGCGTCGAGCGCCTGATCGAGTGCGGCGACGACCTGGGTCGGCGGCGTGAAGCGCCATTGGCCATTGTTCTCCAGCCCAGCCCATTGGGCGTGCAGGTCCAAGCTGAGGGAGCGCGCCCGCCCGCCGCATCGTTCCAGATGGTCGCGGCGGACGAGCACGAAGCCGACGCCCGGCACGCTCTCCAGGCATTTGTTCGCCGATGCGGCGAGGCTATGGATGGGAAGCCGCCCGAGATCGATCGGAATGCCACCGAACGTGCTCATCGCGTCGACATGGAGACGGCGGCCGCGTGCGTCGACGACGGCGGCGATCTCCGCGAGCGGGTTGAGGATGCCGGTGGTGGTCTCGCAATGCACCAGCGCGACATCGCTGATCGCGGCGTCTTGATCGAGCGCGTCGGCCACCGCGCTTGGGGTGGGTCGCACGTCCTCCGGGCTCTCGAGGGTGGCGTGGGAGATACCGAGACGCGCGCATATATCCGCCATGCGGCGACCATAGGCGCCGTTGATGAGCACCAAGAGCTTGCCATCGCGGGGCACGAGCGAGCCGAGCGCGGCTTCGACGGTAAAGGTCCCGCTTCCCTGTAGCGGCACGCAGGTGAACGCGTCGTCGGCCGCCGCGAGCCGGCAAAGGCGTTGGCGCACACGAGCGGTGAGCGCGATAAATGCCGCATCGCGCGATCCCCAATCGTGGTTCATCGCTGCGCGGGTCTCGGCGCGTGTCGTAAGCGGGCCCGGCGTGAGCAGCAGGGGCGGTTCGGCGGGATCGGCGGCGGTCATGGCATCCCGACTACCGCTCGGCCGACACGAGCGCGTTCAAGGCATCGGGTGTGTCGACATCGAGCGTGACCGATTGATCCGGGCTTTCGACCTCGTATACGGCCTCCGCATGCGCGCCGATCAGGTGGCGTGCGCCAACATCGCCCGCGATCTCCTTCATCTCCGGAAAATAGCGGGCGCCCCAGAGCACCGGATTGCCGCGTTTGCCCCGATAGGTGGGAACGCCAATCGCACGCCCCTCCAACGGGTTGAAGCCCTCGATCAGGCGGTCGATCAGGGCGGCGCTGGTCCGCGGCATGTCGCCGAGGCAAACCACCGCGCCGTCGAGATCGGCGGGGAGCGCCTCGAGGCCGCGGCGCACCGAGCCGCTCATCCCCTCGGCGTGGTCGGGGTTGTGCACCGTTGTGACATCCCGCCCGGCGAGCGCCGCCTTGACACGCTCCGCCTCGTGGCCGAGCACCACCACGACGGGCGTCGCCTTGGAGGCGATTGCCGCATCGACCACGTGGCTCACCATGGGCGCACCGTCCACGGGGGCGAGGAGCTTGTTCACGGTGCCCATCCGTCGCGATTGACCGGCGGCCAGCACGACCGCGCCGATCCGTGGTGCTCTCGTCGGCGTGCCGGTCGCGGGCGCGCCCTTCGCGCCGTGCTTCGGGGAAGCGTCCGCGCGCGGAAGCGGGCGGCTCGCGATTTCCATCAGAAGGCCGCCCGCGCCCATGCGCATGATGTCGCCGCCGGTGACCGGAATATCAGCGACGATGCGTTGGAGCACCCAGTCGAAGCCATTGAGCTTCGGCGAGCGCGCGCAGCCGGGCAGCCCGAGCACGGGCGTCGCGCCGTGGTGGGCGAGCAGCAGCAGGTTGCCCGGATCAACGGGCATGCCGAAATGATCGATCTCGCCCCCCGCCGCGACGATCGCCGCGGGCACGACGTCGCGCCGGTCGACGATGGCAGAGGCGCCCGCCACCAAGATCAGCTCGCACCCGCCGGCGAGAAGCGTGCGGATCGCCTCCGCGACCTCGGCGTCGTCGTGGTCGCAACGGATCTCCGCGGCAAGCGTGCAATCCAACGCCGTGAGCCGGGTGGTGACCGCGCCGGTCGTCGAATCGAGCACGCTCTCGCGCGTGCCGGGGAGGCGCGTTTGCACCAGGCCGGCACGGCGCGCCCGCATGGCGGCGACCCGCAGCGGGGGGCCGTGGCCCTCCGCGATCGCAACACAGCGGTCGACGACCGCGCGCGGTGCGGCAAAGGGGATCACTTTTACGGTCGCCACCATCTGCCCAGGTTCGACCAGCGCAAGCGTCGGCACGCTCCCGACCGTGAGCGCCTCATCCACCAGATTGATTCGATCGATCCGCTCCCCGTCGATCACCGCGAGCCCGCGCGTCTCCGCGAAGACGTTGCAGCGTCCGGTGAATGCGCGCCCGAGCGTGAGGCCGGGTCCGCACACCGCCTTGGCGAGCGCGACCGCCGCGTCATCCTCGGACACGTCGTCTTCCTCGAGCCGCGCGCCCGTCACGGTCGCGATGCCGGCCTGCCGTAGGACCGCGAGATCCTCGGCGTCGAGCACCCGTCCTTTCTTGAACGCTTGCCCCGGCATTCGCACGCTGTGCGCGAGGATCACGCCCTCGGCATCGTCAACCGGAACCTTGCCGAACCTCATGCCGGCTTGTCCCGCGGGGGTTTTCCGGCGGGCCTACGACGCGCCTGGGTGACCTCGGCCATGATCGCGATCGCGATCTCGGCGGGCGACCCTGCGCCGATGGGCAGGCCGACGGGGCTGTGAATGAGGCCGAGCTCAGCGTCGGAAAAGCCGGCCTCGCGCAGCCTGTCGAGGCGGCGCTGGTGGGTGCGCTTGCTGCCGAGCGCGCCAATGTAGAACACCGGCGAACGCATCGCGAAGCTGAGCGCGGGATCGTCGATCTTAGGGTCGTGGCTGAGGGTCACCACGGCGGAGCGATAGTCCGGCGTGAGGCGCTCGAACGCATCGTCCGGCCACTCGGTGGAGACCGTGAGCGCGGGGAAGCGCGCAGCATCGGCAAACGCGCGGCGGGGGTCGATCACGGTCACCGCGTAACCGGCGACGGTCGCGATTTCCGCCAGCGCTTGGGTGATGTGGACCGCACCGACCACGAACAAGCGCAACGGCGGGTTGTGCACGTGAACGAAGTAGGTCGTGTCGTCGATCTCGACGGGTGCGCTCTTGTCGTCGACGAGCGCTCGGCGTGCCGCGTCGACCGCGGCCGCCGGCAATCCTTCACCGTCCGAGCCATCGCCGTAGACGAGCGTCTGCGCGCCTCCCTCGAGCCGGGTCACCAACGCCACCGGCCGTTTCGCCGCGCGGTCGGCATTGAGACGGTCGAGGAGCGCGCGTTTCATGGTGTCGGTCTCACTCGACGGCTTCGACGAATACGCGGACGGTGCCGCCGCACGCGAGCCCGACCTCCCACGCCTGCTCGTCGGAGACGCCAAACTCAAGGACGGTCGGTTCGTTCGTGCGCATCACATCCTTCGCAGTTTGAATCACCGCACCCTCGATGCAGCCGCCGGAGACCGAGCCTTCGAACCGGCCGGCCTCATCGACCACGAGCTGGCTTCCGACCGGACGGGGCGAGGAGCCCCAAGTGGTGACCACGGTGGCGAGCGCCACACGCTTGCCGGCCGCGCGCCATTCCGCCGCGGTCGCCAGCATGTCTTCACGTTCGTTCGACATGGCTGCGTCCTCGCTGTCGCACCCAAGGATCACACTGAGATGTAAGACGCAGTCCGCGCGGACGCAAGCTCAGCGGGGGTGGCCCGCAACCGCCGCGAGCTCGGCGTCGACCTCGGCAAGAATGCGCCGCACCTCCGTGCCCTGCACCTTTTCGATATCGTCCTGATATTTCAACAGGACGCCGAGTGTTTGATCGACCACGTCCGCGTCGAGCTGCGCTTGGCCCAGCTCGCTGAGCGCGCGCAGCCAATCGATGCTCTCCGCGACGCCTGGAAGCTTGAACAGATCGACCGCGCGCAAGAGCTGCACGAAGCCGACCACCTCGCGCGTCAGACCGGGATCGGCGTCGGGCACGCGGACCTTGAGGATCTTCAGCTCGCGCGCCGCGTCGGGATAATCGATCCAGTGGTAGAGGCAGCGTCGCTTGAGCGCGTCGTGAATCTCCCGCGTGCGGTTAGACGTGATGAGGACGAGCGGCGGATTGTCCGCGCGGATCGTGCCGATCTCGGGGATGGTGATCTGGAAATCTGACAGCACCTCGAGGAGATAGGCCTCGAACGGCTCGTCGGCGCGATCGAGCTCGTCGATCAGAAGGACCGGCGGGCCATCGGTCGAGGGCTCGAGCGCGGCGAGCAGAGGACGCGTGATCAGGAAGCGCTCGGAGAAGATGTCGTCGGCCAGCGTGGCACGGTCGCGATCGCCCATGGCCTCGGACAGCCTGATCTCGATCATCTGACGCGAATAGTTCCACTCATAGACCGCCGAGTTGACGTCGAGGCCTTCGTAGCACTGCAAGCGCAGCAGGCGCCGGCCGAGGGCGCTTGCGAGAACCTTGGCGAGCTCCGTCTTGCCGACACCGGCCTCGCCTTCGAGAAAGATCGGCCTGTTGAGCTTGAAGGCCACGAACAGGGTGGTCGCCAGATTGCGGTCGGCAACATAATCGCCGTCGCCGAGCAGCGACAGCGTGGCATCGACGGTGTCGGGAAGTGACTTGCTCACCAGCTTATCCGGTCTTCTTCAAGAGGCGCAGGACCACATCGATGATCGGCTGGGGGTTGTCAAGGTGAAACGGCTTGTCCGGCGCGCCCTGTGACACCAGCTTGAGGGCGCCCGACCGCGCCTCAGCCATCACGAGGGCCGGCGCGCGGTCGTCCGCCAGCGGGCCCAGTAGGAGCGCGACGTCGACATCGCCCAGCTGCGCGGTCAGGGCGTCGAGGGGCGGTGCTGCACCTGTCTCATGCACGCGCCCCCATCGGCAGCCGGACACCGCGACCACGTCCGCCGCACCAGCCAAGCGGTGCCGGTCGGTGTCCTTCCCCGGTGCGTCGACGGTGAGCGACTCCCCGGTGGTCTCGATGACCCCGATGCGGACGGCCCGCGCCGCCAAGCCGCTCACCAGGGCGGTGACCAGATCGTCGCGCCGACGGGAGGCGGTGCCGCGGATCGAAAAGACCAGCACCAGCGCCTAGAGCAAATCCCGAGCAGGTGGAATCACCTGCGACGACGAATTTGCGTCAATTCCAATCAGAGAGAGCATTTCGCGTGAGCATAGGCGAGCGTGACATGCTCTAGATAACGCCCGCAAAGACGAGAATGAGGATGACGACCACCACGGCGATACCGCCGACCCAGATCACAGTCGGGAGTCCCGGTCGCGCGATGGCCGGTGGTGGCGGTGCGGGCTCGCCGCTCGATGGTGGCGCCGCGGTGTCCGCGGGTTCCTCCGCCGGCGCCGGCGCGGCTGCTTCGGATGCCGCCGCTGCGTCGTCGCTGCCTCCGAGGCGCTCGGCAAGGGCGTCGAAAAATTGCTGCGCGAGCTTTTTCGCCGTGGAGTCGATCAAACGAGAGCCGATCTGCGCGAGCTTGCCGCCGACCTTGGCGTCGACGTCGTAGTGCAGCACGGTGGCTCCGCCGTCGTCGGAGAGCGTCACCTTGGCGACACCGGAGGCGAAGCCCGCCGCCCCCCCCTGGCCGTTCCCGGTCAGCGTGTAGCCGTTGGGCGCATCGACGTCCGAGAGGGTCACGGCGCCTTTGAACTTAGCCTTCACCGGGCCGACTTTCGCGACGATCGTCGCGGTCATCTCCGTGTCGGAGAGTTTCTCGATCTCCTCGCAGCCGGGGAGGCATTCTTTGAGCACATCCGGATCGTTGAGCGCCTCCCAAACCGTCTGGCGGTCGGTTGGCACGCTGAATTCGCCGTTCATCTTCATGGCTGTCTACTCCGGCTCGCTGCTCGGTCAGCGTAGCGGCGTCGGGCTAGAAATAATAGATCATGAGACACGCGCCGAGCAGCGCGACGATCCAAAAAACGCCGAAACCCGTGGGCCAGGTGCGCGCCAGCGTGCCATCGGGTCGATGTTGCTGCGTGATCGCGCCGAGCGCCGCGTCGAGCCCACGCAGTGCCACACCACGCAGCGACGCGTCGGCAGCATCGCCAAGGCGCGCGCCCCAGGCGAATAGGCGCGGCAAGCCACGCCGATAGATCCAGTCGCTGTCGATGTTCACCGAGCGGAGCTCGGGCGGATAAAGCTTCGCGAGATTGAGCCAAATGAACGCGAGCGCGGAGAAGAACAGAATCTGGATTTGGGTGAGCACATGGCTCCCGGTGTAGGGCACATAGCTCGGCTCGTAGGGGAGCAACGAATAGAGGCCGCTCGGGTAGCAGCCGATCACGACGCAGAGCACGGCCGCCATCGCCATGCCGATACGCATGTTGAGCGGCGGCTCCCGCGTTCTGATGCCCGAATCGTGAGCGAAGAACGCGAAATAGGGGATCTTGATGCCGGCATGGTGGAACACGCCTGCGGAGGCGAACAGCAGCATGATCCACACGATCCACTGCCCGTCATCCGCGACCGCCGTGATCACCATCGACTTGCTGACGAAGCCACTGAAGAGCGGGAAGGCCGAGATCGACGCGGCGCCGACGATGCAAAGACCGGTCGTCTGTGGCATCGATTTGTAAAGGCCGCCCAGGTCGGAGCCATTGATACGGCCCGTCTGGTGCAGCACCGCGCCCATCGACATCATCAGCAGGCCCTTGAAGATGACGTCGTTGAAGGCGTGCGCGACGGCACCGTTGATCGCGAGCTCGGTGCCGATACCGACGCCCACCACCATGAAGCCGATCTGGTTGATCATGCTGTAGGTGAGCACGCGGCGTAGGTCGTTCTCGATCACGGCGTAGAAGATCGGGAACGCGGTCATCGCGGTGCCGATGTAGATCAGCACCTCGGTCCCGCCGAAGGAGCGCGCCAAGGCATAGACCGCGACCTTGGTCGTGAACGCGCTGAGGAACACCGTGCCGCTCGGCGTCGATTCCGGATAGCCGTCGGTGAGCCAAGTGTGCAGCAAGGGGAAACCGCACTTGATGCCAAACGCGACGAAGATCAGGACGCCGCCGACGGTGTCGATGCTGAGCGGGCCGAACGCGGCCGAGCCGGTCTCGCCGATATGCATCACCGCGCCCGCGAGGAGCAGAAGACCCGAGGTGATCTGGAACACCAGATAGCGCAGGCCCGCCGCTGTCGCCCGCGGCGTGCGCCGCGCCCAGATCAAGAACACGGAGGCCAGCGCCGCGGTCTCCCAAAAGAGGAAGAGTGTGATCAGATCGCCGGCATAGACGGCGCCGAGGGCGGAGCCGGCGTAGAGCATCGCGCTGGTTTGCTGGAGCCGGTCGCGCTCATGAAACGCGAAGACCGCGCCGAGAACGGTCGCGATGTGGAACAGGATGCCGAACAGCATGCTGAGCTTGTCGCTCCTGACGAGGACGAGCTCGTAATCGAAGAGGCCGACGGTCAGCCCCGGGCCGTCTGCCACCCACCACAAGTTGATGCCGCCGAGCACGGCGACGGCCAGCATCAGCGTGGCGCGTGCGCGACCCGGCGCCAGCGCGATGATGAGCGCGCCGACGAAGAAGATCGCGAACGGGGGAATGCTACCGGTCATAGTAATCTTCGTCGCGCATCAGGAGCCGCCGCATCTCCTTGGCGACGAGCACGAGCACCACGCAGGCGACGAAACCAAAGAAGCCGTAAAAGCCGAACCAGCCCTCCCAGAAGAACGATTCGTGCCGGTGATAGCCGAAATCGATCACCAGCACGGCGATGCAAAGGCCGACGAAGATGCGGATCAGCAGCATCACGTTCTTGCGCTCGTCGAGCCAATATTTCTGCTTCATGGCACGCCCTCCTAGGGACCCAAGGCGGGGCCGATCAGGTCGAAGACGAATTGCGGATAGAAGAACAGCACGATGGTGCCGAGGGCGGTGACCGAGAGCGCGGCCACGATCGGCCACGGCGCCTCGGCGATGCCGGCCGCGGCGGGCGGCGCGGGCGCCGCGCCGGCCGGGAAGAAGGCGCGCGCGATGATCGGCAGAAAATAGAGGGCGTTGAGCAACGAGCTCGCGAGCAGCACCGCGAGCAGGATCGCGTGGCTGCCCGCCTGAGAGCCCTCTGCGAGGAACCACTTGCTCCACAACGCGGCGAAGGGCGGCAGGCCGATCAAGCTGAACGCGCCGATCGCGAAGGCGGCCATGGTGATCGGCATGCGACGACCGATGCCGTCGAGCTCAGAGATGCGGGTCTTTTTCGTCGCCGTATAGATCGCGCCGGCGCAAAAGAAGAGCGTGATCTTGCTGAACGCGTGGGTCGAGATGTGCATGGCGCCGCCCATCACACCGGCGGCGTTGGCGAGCGCGCCGCCGAGCACCACGTAGGACAGCTGGCTCACGGTCGAATAGGCGAGCCGCCGCTTGAGATTGTCCTGGCGAAGCGCGATCAGGGACGATGCGAGGATCGTGAAGGCGGCGACCCCGAGCAGCCACTCACTGCCGGCGAGCGCCGCCAGAAAATCGAGGCCGAAGATGTAGACGATGATCTTGAGGACGGTGAACACGCCCGCCTTCACGACGGCCACCGCATGGAGGAGCGCGCTCACCGGCGTCGGCGCCACCATCGCGGCCGGCAGCCAATTGTGGAACGGCATCAGGGCGGCCTTCCCGACCCCGAACATGTAGAGGATGAGGAGGATCAGCGCCGTCGCGTCGTCCACACGGCCGGCGAGGATGCCGCCGGCGCGGAAATCGAGTGTCCCGACCTCGACCCAGGTCCAGATGATCGCGAAGAGCTGCAGGATGATCGAGGTGGAGAGCAGCAGGCCGAGATAGATCCGGCCGGAGCGGCGCGCCTCCTCGGTGCCGGAATGGGTCACCAAGGGATAGGTGGAGAGCGTCAACACCTCATAGAAGAGGAAGAGCGTGAACATGTTGCCGGCGAACGCGACGCCGATGGCGCTGGCGAGCGCGATCGCAAAACAGGCGTAGAACCGCGTTTGATGGGCCTCGTCGTTCGCCCGCACGTAACCGATCGAATAGACCGTGGTCGCGATCCAGAGGAACGAGGCGATGAGCGCGAAGAGCATCCCGAGCGGCTCGACCACGAAGGCGAGCGGCAGGCCCGGCATGACGTCGAAAAGCGCGACACGCGGGCTCGCGCCCGCCATCACCGCGGGCGTCAGGCTTGCCACCAGACCGCAAAGCGCGACCGCCGTGACCAGCGAGACCGTCTCGCGGAGCCACGGGCGCTTGGCCAAGAGCGCGATGAGCACGGCGCCGGCGAGCGGCACGCTCACCGCGGCGAGCAGAGGCGCGGCGTGGCTCATCGCAGCCCCGTCACCAGCGCGCCCGCGGCCTGCGCCGCGACGCCGATCGTGAGCTCGGTGTGGATACCGAAATAGATCGAGGCGGCGATCAGAAGCCATGTCGGGATCACGAGGCTCCAGTGCTCCTCGCTCACGTCCGAGGCGCCCTCCGCCGGCCGGTGGAAATACGCCGCCTCGACCATGCGGGCGAGGTAAGCGAGTGCGAGCAGCGAGCCGATCAGGATCAGCGCCGCGACGGGCCAGAGCTCAGCCTCGAGCGCGCCTTGCACCAAATACCACTTGCTCACGAACCCAGCGGTCGCCGGCACGCCGACGAGCCCGAGCCCGCCGATCACGATCGCCGCCGTGGTGAGCGGCATGCGCCGGCCGAGGCCATGCAGCGCGCTGAGATCCGCGGAGCCCGTGCGCAGGACGATGCAGCCGACCGCGAGGAAGAGCCCCCCCTTCATGAGCGCATGGTTGAAGAGGTGGACGAGGGCGCCGGTCACGCCGGTCGTGCTCGCAAGCCCGATGCCGATGCCGAGATAGCCGATCTGCCCGACACTCGAGTAGGCGAGCAAGCGCTTCGCGTCGGTCTGGTAGATGGCCGCCAGGGAGCCCGCGACCACGGCGATGGCGGAAAGGCTCAGCAGGATCTCGGTGAGCGGCAGCTCACGGAACGCAACATCGAGACCGAACACCGTGAAGGCGAAGCGCAGCAGGACATAAGCACCGACTTTGGTAGCGGTGGCCGCGAGAAACGCGCTGACGAAGGTCGGTGCCCGCGAATAGGCGTTGGGCAGCCAGAGATGAAACGGAAAGAGGGCGAGCTTGATCAGCACGCCGACGGTGATGAAGGCGAACGCCGCGAGCACGGTGCGCGAGCTCGCGGCCTCGGGCACGCGCGCGCCGAGGTCGGCAAGGTTGAGCGTACCGGTTTGCATATAGAGAAAGCCAATCCCGATCAGGATCAGCGACGCCCCGATCGTGCCGATGATCAGGTACTGATAGGCCGCCGATAGCGCCCGTCTATCGCGGCCGAGCGCGATCAGCACATAGCTTGCGAGCGAGGAAATCTCGAGAAACACATAAATGTTGAAGGCATCTCCTGTCGCGACGATGCCGAGCAGCCCGGTCAGCGCGAGCAGGAACATCGCGTAGAAGAGATGCTGCTTCTCGGGCGCGATTTCGCGCGCCACGCCGCGCCAAGCGTAAAGAGCGAGCACGGCGGCGAGGCCCGCTACGATTAACAGAACGAAGGCGTTGGTCTCGTCGAGGCGATATTCGATCCCAAAAGGCGGTGCCCAACCACCAAGGCGGTAGGAAATCGGCCCGGTCTCGACCACGCGATGCAGCAGTGCGCCTGCGACCGCGAACACGCCCCAGCAGATGATCGTCGTGAAGAGCCATGAGAGCGCGCCGCGGCGGAGCAATACGCAGAGCGGCGCCGCAATCAGCGGCACCACGACCTGGAGCGCCGGCAGGTGGCTCGCGATCATGCGTTGGTGCCGTCGCGGTCCTGCGCGACGATCTCGTCATCTTCGACGGTGCCGTACTCCCGCCGGATCGCAACGGTGAGCGCCAAGCCGACCGCGAGCGTGGAGACCGAGACCACGATCGCCGTGAGAATCAACACGTGGGGCAGCGGATTCGAGTAAATGGTATAGGCCGCGTCGAGGATCGGCGCGGTGCCGCCCTCCACCTTGCCGACGGTGATGAAGAGCAGGAAGACCGCGGTCTGAAACATGCTGAGACCGATCAGCTTCTTCAGCAGGTTGGTCGGCGCGATGACCGCATAGAGACCGAGCATCGCCAGCGCGATCGCGGCCCAATAGTTGAAGTGCGTGAAGAATTCCACGTCAGCGCCGCTCCGCGAAGACGTAGAAGATGATCATCATCACCGACGCGACAGCGATGCCGACGCCGAGTTCGATCAGGATGATCCCGACATGGTTGCCGTGGGTTGGGTCGGATTTGAGCGCGCCATATTCGAGGAAGTTGCCGCCCATCGCCATGCTGGCGACGCCGACGCCGGCGTAGAGGAGCACACCGAGGCAGGCGAGGATGATGAGCCACGAAAGCGGCGCCACGCGCCTGGCGTTGGGCGTGCCGAACACCAGCCCATAGAGAATGAACGCGGCGGCGAAGATCACGCCGGCCTGAAAGCCCCCGCCGGGCCCGTAGTCGCCGTGCATCTGCACATAGAGCCCGAAGAGCATGATCAGCGGGATCAAGAGCTTGCTGACGACGCGCAGCACCAGATGTTCGGTCATTCCGCGTCTGCCTTCGTTTCGCGGCGCCTGCCGAACACGCCGATCAGAACGAGCACCCCCAGCCCCGCCGTGAGGATGACCGTCACCTCGCCGAGTGTGTCGAAGCCGCGGTAGGAGGCGAGCACCGCCGTCACGACATTCGGCACGCCCGTCTCTGCCTCCGCGTTCGCAAGATAGTAGGGCGCGACATGAACTTGCGCCGGCGCCGCCGGGTCGCCGAGCGCCGGCATGTCGACCGTGCCGTAGATCAGTGCCGCGCCGGTGGCGACCGTTGCCACGATTGGCAACCAGCGCACGCGCACCGGCTTCTTCTCGGTGCGCCCGGTGATCGCGATCGCGAGCAGCATGAGCACGGTCGTGACCCCGGCGCCGACCGCGGCCTCGGTGAACGCCACGTCGACCGCATCGAGAACGACCCAGAGCGAGGCCATCAGGAGGCTGTAGATGCCGAGCACCAGCGCGGCCGCGAGCAGGTTGCGCAGCACGATCACCACGACGCCGGTTGCGAGCAGCAGGATCAAGAGCAGGATGTTGACGTAGAGCTCTATGGCGCGTCGTCCTTCTTGTCGCGCGTCCACGGCCTCAGGCCGTCGAGAAGCGCCGCGTGGGCAAGCGCATGCGCCGCGGTCGGGCTGGTGAAGATCAGGAACACGAAAATCAGGACGAGCTTGAGCGTGACCAGCGAAAGGCCGCCCTGCAGCATGAAGCCGAGCAGCATGAAGCCCGCGCCCGCCGTGTCGGTGATCCCCGCCGGATGCATCCGACTGAAGAGATCGGGCATGCGTACCAGGCCGATCCCGCCCACCATCACGAAGAACATGCCGATGGCGATGCTGATCCAGCTCAGGATGTCGATGATCACGACCCGCCTTCCGCGCCGCGCCGGTTGCGCTTGATGTAGCGAAGCACCGCGACGGTGCCGATGAAGTTGATCAGCGCATAGGCAAGCGCGATGTCGAGAAACTCCGGCCGACCCATCAGAAAGCCGACGGCGGCGATCAGCAGCACCGTCTTCGTGCCCATCGTGTTCACCGCAAGCACGCGGTCATAGACCGTCGGCCCCGCCACGGCGCGGGCGAGTGCCAGGAACATCGTGACCACGAGCGCCGCCACCGCGGCGAGAAACATCATGGCTCGCCCTCGAGCGCCGTCACGCGCCGATCCATGTCGTCGGTCTTGAGGTCCGCCATCGCCTCGGGCGTCAGCGCATGGACCTCAATGTGGCTATCGCCGACGTCGGTCGACAGCGTGCCGGGCGTCAGCGTGATCGAGTTGGCGTAGATCACCTTGCCGAGGTCGGTGCGCTGGCTGACCGGCACGATTTCGAACGACGGGTCGATATCGAGACGCGGCGACAGTACGCGGCGGCTGACGTGGAGGGACCAGATCACGACCTGAACGGCGAGCCAGGCCCAATAGAGCGGGATCCGATAGCTGAGATGGATTGGGTGGCCTTCATGGTCGACCACATCCATGCGCACGGCGACGAAGACGACCAGCGCCGCGCACACCGCGCCGACCGCCAGCAGAAACGGCGTGTAGTGTCCCGACAACGCCAGCCAGAGGCCGTATAAAACGGCGAACAAACTGACCGCGTGAAGCAAGACGTCTCCGTGCGTGACGAATCGTGGGTTTCGACGCCGGCGGCGGCGCGAAACGGGGCCGATTATGCCCGAAGCGAGTCGTCTCGCAACCGCCAATGGGCGCTATTTCAGCTCGATCGCATAGGCCCATGCGGGTTGTGCCGCGTCGATCAGACCGTGTTCTTCGAGAAAGCGCGCGAAACGTTCGTAGCGGGCCGTGTCGAGCGCCGCCGGGCGGAGCGCGAAGCGCGGCAGCGTGTCTTGCCAGGCGCGTTTGTTGAGCGCGTCGTCGAGTTCGTCGCGGCCGCGGATGAAGAGCGCCCACGACTCGTCCGGGTGGTTGATGAGATATTGCACGCCCTGCTCGAGCGCGGACACGAAGCGGCGCAGGGTCGGGGCGTCGAGATTGTCGCGATGCGCGACCACGATCAGCTCGTCATAGGCAGGCACCCCCTCCTCCTCGACATAGAACGCACGGCCCTCGGCGCCCGCGAGCGCCATCTGGTTGAGCTCGAAGTTGCGGTAGGCGCCGATCACCGCGTCGACTTGGCCGGAGAGGAGCGACGGCGACAGCGAGAAGTTGACGTTGACCAGCGTGATGTCGTCGAGGCCGAGGCCGTGCGGTGCCAGCATCGCGCGCAAGAGCGCATCCTCGAAGCCGCCGACCGAGTAGCCAACCGTGCGCCCCTTCAGATCGGCGAGCGAGGCGATCGGACCGTCGGCGCGCACGAGGAGCGTGTTGAGCGGGGTGGCGACGAGGGTCGCGATGCGCACCAAGGGCAGCCCCGCTGCGACCTGGACATGGAGCTGCGGCTGGTAAGAGATCGCGAGATCCGCCTTGCCGGCGGCAACCAGCTTGGGCGGATCGTTTGGATCAGACGGCGCGATGATCTCGACGGCGAGGCCCGCGTCCGCGAAATAGCCGCGCTCCAAGGCGACGAAGATCGGCGCGTGGTCGGGATTGACGAACCAATCGAGGAGCAATGTCAGCTTGTCTTCGGCTGCGGCGAGTGGGCGGATCGCGAGGCTGGTCGTGAGCACCAGCGCGGCGATGACGGCGAACCGGGTCCAGAGCCTGCGTTTCATCGAGCGTCTCCTAATCGGCGGGCGGCACGTCCGGCTGCCAGGGCAGGGAGCGCCGCAGCGCGGCATCGAGAATGAAATAGATCGCGACGGCAAACACCGCGAGGGTGAGCAGCGCGGCAAACATCAGGTCGATCTGCATGCGCCCGTTGGCATGCAGCATGAGGTGGCCGAGCCCGGCGCTCGAGCCGACCCACTCGCCGACGACCGCACCAATCGGCGCGACCGCGGCGGCGACCCGCAAGCCGGAAGCAAGCGCGGGAAGCGCTGCCGGGATGCGCACGCGCAGCAGAATGGTCCACCGCGTGCCCCCCATCGTGCGGGCAAGATCGATCCAGCCGGGTTCCGTGCGCCGCAACCCGTCGAAGAACGACGCGGTGACGGGGAAGTAGATGATGAGCGCCGCCATCGCCACTTTCGAGACGATGCCATAGCCGAGCCAAAGCACGAGGATCGGCGCCAGCGCGAACACGGGCACGGCCTGCGAGGCGACGAGCACCGGCATGAGCCAAAGCCGCGCCGGCCGAAAGTAAGCAAGAGTAAGCGCGCTCGACATCCCGACGATCACGCCGACCAGGAGCCCGAGCACGATCTCCAACAGCGTCGTTTGCGCGTGCCCGAGCAGGAGCGCATGGTGCTCCCACCACGCCACGCCGACGGTTGCCGGGCCCGGTAGGATGTAGGGTGGTGTCCCCGCGAGCCACACCACCCCCTGCCACACGAGCACGAGGGCGGCGACGATGACGACGACGCGGAGAAGAGCCAACGCGCGCACCGGCGTTCATCCGTTCGGGTCGGCCGCCGCCAAAGCGCCATCCCCCGCCGCCAGCTGGGCGAGCAGCGAAGCATGCATCTGCAACAGCGCGGGATCGCTCGGCTCGCGCGGCGGCGGCGTCTCGGGCACGGCGGCATCCGCCAACCGGGCCGGTTGCCCGAGCATGATGTGGATGCGGTGGCCGAGCCTTAGTGCTTCGAGCGGATCGTGCGTGACCAGCAGCACGGTGCGTCCCGCGAGATGCTCCGCCGCGAGACTTTGGAGGCGGAGGCGCGTGATCGCATCGAGGGCGGAGAACGGCTCGTCCATCAGCACGATCGGCTTGTCTTCCATGAGCGTGCGTGCCAGCGCGACCCGCTGACGCATGCCGCCGGAGAGCGCCGCAGGCCGCAGCGCGAGAGCGTCGCCGAGGCCGACGCTCGTGAGCAGCGCACGCCCGCGTGCACGATCCGGCGCCTCGCCGCGCAGCCTGGCGCCGAGCAGGACGTTGTCCAGCGCCGAGAGCCAGGGCAGCAGCAAATCCTGCTGCGCCATGTAGGCGACGTGGCGGGCAAGCGGCGCATGCATGGTCTCGACCGTGCCCGCATCGAGGGCGCTGAGCGAGGCGATGACGCGGAGGAGGCTCGACTTGCCGACACCGCTCGGCCCGACGAGGCAGGTCCAGCGGCCGGCCTCGAGCGTGATGTCGAGGCCATCGAAGAGCGGCGCGCTCTCATAGCGAAAGCGCGCGCCGCGCACGCACACGGCGTCAACCGCTTGATCAGGTCTGGCTTCGGTCGGCGGCACGTCTCGCTCCCTACGCCGGCATGATCCGGATCAGGTTCAAGGGGTCGTCGGTGGTCCGACCTCTCAGCCCGCGTGGGGCTCCCCCAGAGATAGGCCTGCACTATCGCGCAGCCGCGCCCGGTGATCAACCGGCGGACTGCGCTGCCAATGTGCCGTCGCCCAAGCCGCGCCTTTTCTGCTAGCGTCGCCCTCGAAACAACCGGGCGGGACCGCACCGATGGGCCCTCGCACAATGAGAAGCGGCGCGCGTTGGGCGCGCGCGCTCTGCCTCCTCGGCTGGTTGATCGTGATCGCAAGCGGGCATGGCCATGCCGCGGACCCGCTCGCGCGTCCGACCGAGCCGCTTTCCATCGAGACGGCAACCGGCGTTCACGCGTTCGAGGTCGAGGTCGCACGCACGCCCGAGCATCGGCGTGTCGGCCTGATGTTTCGCGCCGAGCTCGCCGCGAACGGCGGCATGCTGTTCGACTTCGGCCTAAACCGGCCGGTCGCGATGTGGATGAAGAACACGTTCATCTCGCTCGACATGCTGTTCATCGACGCGACCGGCTGCATCGTGCGCATCGAGGCGGAGACGACGCCCTTTTCCGAGGAGCACATCGCATCGGGCGCACCCGTCCGCGCGGTGTTGGAGCTCACCGCCGGCCGCGCCGCCGCGATTGGTGCAGCGCCCGGCGACCGCGTCAGTCACCCTATGTTCGAGGACACGGCGGACGGAAACGCCGATGGCGCGGCTGAGGACGACGAACCGCGCCCGAATTGCGCGCCTAGCGCCGGGCGTTCGCCTCAATGAGCCGGGTCGCGAGCGCCACCACACGCTCCGCGTTGCGCGACCAGTAGAGCCCGCGCCGCGCGATGGTCGCGCGCGCGCCCTCGCCCAAGCGGGCGCGGAGCGCGGCATCGGCGATCAGCACGCTGGTCGCCTCGGCGAAGGCCGCGCTGTCACCGTCGCGGAAGAGCAGCGCATCCTGCTCGTGGGTCAAGACATCGCGGATGTTCGGCGTGTTGGGCGCGACGATGGCAGCGCCGACGGCCATGTACTCGAAAAGCTTGAGCGGCGAGGCGTAGCGCGTCACGCCCGGCTGAAGCGCGATGTCGAACGCGGCGACGTGAGCCGGCACATCTTCGCGCCCGACGATGCCGGTGACGGTAACCCGGTCCGCAACGCCCCGCGCGGCTGCATGCGCCTCGAGATCCGCCCGGGCGTCGCCATCGCCGACGATGAGGAGGCGCAAGTCATCCGACGCGTCGGCAAGCAGATCGATGACGCGGTCGAGCCGGTGCCATGCCCGCACGAAGCCCGTGAAACCGAGCACCGTGGCGTCGCCGAGCCCGAGGCGGGCCTTGGCCTCGGCGCGGCTCGGCGCGGCGCCGAAACGGGCCTCGTCGATGCCGTTCGGGATGATGGCAATCCGCGCCTCCGGAACACCCGCCGCCTTGACGTCGTCGGCGAGCACGCTCGTGACCGGGAGCACGGCATCCGCGCCCCGCCAGGTCTTGCGCTCCGTCCACGCCGCGAAGCGCTTGAGGGCGAGCGTGCCGTGACGCGCGCGCTCCTCGGCGAGCGGCGCATTGACCTCGAGCAGCAAGGGCACCCCGAAACGCCGACGCGCCCAGATGCCGGCCAGCGTGTAGAGATTGTAGCGCTCGTAGATCACGTCCGGGCGATAGGCCCGGCAGGCCGCCATCAGGCGGCGGTAGGCGACCCAGTTGTAGCCGAACTCGAGGATTTCATAGAGCCAGCTCGGGAGGTTTCGCTTCAGCCAGTCGACGAAGCCCGCGTCGTCGCCGAACTCCGCTTCGGCGAAGTGAGCGGGCCCCACGATCTCCACCGTCTCGCCGCGCGCGCGAAGCGCCGTCACGAGCTCCTCCATGTGGACGAACTGGCCGTCGCGGGAGGCGATGCGATGGTGGAAGAGGATTCTCATCGGCGCAGTGTGCTCGGGCTCGGGCGGCCGCGCCGTCTCGCGCGCGCCATCCGACGGGAGCGGGACGAAACGGTCGACGGTCTGTGACATGGGCCGGTTCTCCAAAGGGCGCGACCCGGTTCGACCATAGTCCCGTTAAGATGCCGCTAACCGCTCGCTCGTGCCAGGCCTGCGCCGCGCCGCACCTCGGCCGTTGACAGGGCGCGCCGAACGCGTTGCTCTCGCCGGGGACCTTTGCGGAGACCGAGCGATGACCGATGGCGTGACGCTCTCGAACAGCCACCGCGACCTCGTCGAGCGCGACGCGGCGCGCATCATGGGCTGGCGCTACAGCCCGCGCATCGTCTTCGAGCGCGGCGAGGGGCCGTGGCTCTTCGACGTGGACGACAACCGCTACTACGACCTGACCGCGGGGATGATGTGCAACGTGCTCGGCCACGCCCATCCGGAGCTGGTCGAGGTGATGCGCACGCAGGCCGGCCGGTTCGTGCACGAGAACTCCTGGTACTCCAACCCCCATATCATTCGCTTCGCCGAGCGCATCGTGAGCACCCTGCCCGACGGCCTCGACGTGGTGAACTTCACGGTCACGGGCTCGGAAGCCAACGAGGTCGCCATGCGCATGGCGCTCGCCGCG
>CBDCGS010000006.1:0-51031 GCA_965216915.1 Alphaproteobacteria bacterium | reverse complement strand
CTCACGGTTGAAGATCCACCCGGACGGCAAGCAGGCGTCAAAGTGGAAAACGTGGCGGAGCTCGTGGCGAAACTCAGAGATGAAGCGAAAGTGATCGGATGAGCATTCTGATCCTCGCCGAACATGACAACGCGGAACTGAAACGCGCGACCCTGCACGCCGTCACGGCGGCGCAAGCGCTAGAGGGCGAGATCCACATCGTCGTCGCCGGCGCCGGCGCGTCGGCGGTCGCGGAGGAGGCGGCCAAGGTTGCGGGCGTCGCCAAGGTGCTCCACGCCGATGATCCGGCCTACGAGCACGCGCTCGCAGAGAACCTCACACCGCTGCTGGTCGGCTTGGCTGACGGCTACGCCTACCTCCTCGCCACCGCGACGACCTTCGGCAAGAACGTGATGCCGCGCGTCGCCGCGCTGCTCGACGTCGCGCAGATCTCGGATATTTCGGCGGTCGTCTCGGGCGATACCTTCGTGCGCCCGACCTATGCCGGCAACGCGATGACCACGGTGCAGAGCGGCGACGCGAAGAAGGTCATCACCGTGCGCGCCACCGCGTTCGACGCCGCCGCGGCCGAGGGCGGAAGCGCGCAAGTCGAGACCATCGCGGGACCCGGCGATCAGGGCCTGGCGCGGTTCGTCCGCCAGGAGCTCAGCAAGTCGGACCGGCCGGAGCTGACCAGCGCCGGCATCGTGATCTCGGGCGGCCGTGGCATGCAGAGCGGCGAGAATTTCTCGATGATCGAGGCGGTCGCCGATCGTCTGGGCGCGGCGGTCGGGGCCTCGCGGGCCGCGGTCGACGCCGGCTACGTGCCCAACGATTTTCAGGTTGGGCAAACCGGCAAGGTGGTCGCGCCCAACCTCTACATCGCCGTCGGCATCTCGGGCGCGATCCAGCATCTCGCGGGGATGAAAGACAGCAAGGTGATCTGCGCGATCAACAAAGATGAGGAAGCGCCGATCTTCCAGATCGCCGACTATGGCTTGGTCGCGGATCTGTTCAAAGTGCTGCCCGAGCTCGCCGAAGAGCTCGATCGTCAAGGCATCTCACGCGGCTGACGCATCATGGGCGTGAAGCACATCGCGGTCATCGGCGCGGGCCAGATGGGCAACGGCATCGCCCATGTCGCCTCGCTGAGCGGCTTCAACGTCACGCTGATCGACATCAGCCAAGCGCAGCTCGACGCTGCCTTGTCGAAGATCGAGGAGAACTTGGGACGGCAGGCGCGCAAGGGGGTGATCGACGAGGAGGCCTCCAAGGCGGCCTTTGCGCGCATCGCAACCGCGGTCGGCACCGAGGCCGCCAAGGATGCCGATCTGGTCATCGAGGCCGTGATCGAGAACGAGGCGACGAAGCGGGAGATCTTTCAGTCCCTCAAGGGCCTTTTGAAGCCCGAGACGATCATCTGCACCAACACCTCGTCGATCCCGGTCACCCGTCTCGCCGCAAGCACCGACAGGCCGGGTCGGTTCATGGGCATGCATTTCATGAACCCCGTGCCGATGATGGAGCTCGTCGAGCTCGTGCGCGGCATCGCGACCGAGGAGGAGACCTTCACCACGGTTCGCGGCGTGGTCGAGCGCATGGGCAAGACGCCTGCGATGGCGGAGGATTTTCCGGCGTTCATCGTCAACCGCATCCTCATGCCGATGGTGAACGAGGCCATCTACGCGCTCTACGAGGGCGTCGGCAATGTCGCCTCGATCGACACAGCGATGCGCCTCGGTGCGCACCATCGCATGGGACCGCTCGAGCTTGCCGATTTCATCGGGCTCGACACCTGCCACGAGATCATGCAGATGCTCTACGAGGGGCTTGCCGACAGCAAATATCGCCCCTGCCCGCTGCTCGCGAAATATGTCGAGGCGGGCTGGCTCGGCCGCAAAGCCGGCAAGGGCTTCTACGACTATTCGGGCGAGACCCCCGTCCCGACCCGCTGACCGCGTCACCGCGACAGGGCGCCGTGATGGCCACCACCATGGTGGCCGTCGAGGCCTGCGGTCGCCAGAACAGCACCACGGCGCGTGCGCGCCAAGAGCAAATCCCGAGCAGGTGGAATCACCTGCGACGACGCATTTGCGTCAATTCAACCAGATAGAGCATTCGCGTGAGCGTAGGCGAGCGCGAAATGCTCTAGGAAATCGCAGTGTCACTCCTCTGCGATCGCGCGCCTGGGGGTCTCGCCGGAGAGCGCAACGTCAATGATATCGGGCATGAGGCCGCCCGATATCGATTCGCCGGGCACCTCGATACGTTCCGCCGGTATGAGGAGCCGCCAGTCGTGATCCACCGGAATCACGCGCATGAGATAGTCCTTCCCGCGCGTTCGACCGCCGCGGATTTGCGCGCCGGCATGGCGACGGAGCAGAGCGGCGAGAATCTCGGCGCTACTCTCGGTTTGCCCACCGACCCAGACTTCCAGCTCCGCGACATCGATCCGCCCGAGCGGTGCCGGTGTCGCAACCGCGCGCACACCGGCGCGATCGGTGAGGCGGAGCACGCCGGCACGCGGCCCCATGAACAGCGCGGCAACCCGGCGCATGCGATCGAAATCGCCCCCCTTGTTGGCCCGCAGATCGATGATCAGGCGATCAACCGCGCCCGCCGATTGGCCGGTCACGGCCCCGAGAAGTTCGCGCTCGGCCTTGCGACCGAAGCGGTCGAGCGCGACGCGAAGCGCGCCGCTCGCCTCCCGCCCCACATGGGACACGGAAGGACGCGAGGTGACGCGCCGAATCTCGTCAGTATTCGGGTGTCTGACCAAATCGAGGCGCGCGGGCGGCCCGATGTGCGCCGCGATCACCGCCGCGGCGCACGCGAGGTCGCTCGGCCCGCACGAATCGACAATCGCCGCCCGAGCCTCGTCGGAGATCGCCACATACTGCGCGGCCGCACCAAGGAATCTCTCGAGCGGCGGTGCGGCAGAGGCGATCCCGCCCGATCCGCAGACCAACGCGGCGGCGAGCCCGACCGCGATCGACGCCCGTGCCGGCAGACGCCGCCGCGATGTCCTCGGGACTAGTGGCAGTAGTTGACCGCACCCACCATACGGGCGCCCCACGGCTCCTCGCCGACACCGTCGATCATGGTGGTGAGGGTCTGCGAGGGAATGTCGATCACCGCGACCTTGTTGCTGCCGCTGAGCGCCACATAGAGGCTCTTGCCGTCGGGTGTGGTGACACCGGTCTCCGGCTCGCTCGGCAGGGCGATCTCGCCGACCCGCGTCATCGTCGTCAGGTCGATGACGATGGCCTTGTCGTCACCGCGGCTGATGACGAACGCGAGCGTTTCGAACCAACCCGTGTTGACGCCGGTCATGTCGGCGGCGCCCGGCAGACGCGCCACCTCCTCGAGCGTCGCCGTGGAGACGATCGAGATCGTCTCGTCGCCATTGTTCGGCACGATGACGTGGCGGCCATCGGCGGTGACGAACGCACGCCACGGCGTGTCGCCAAGCGCGAGCGTCTTGATGGTCTCGCCGGTGCGCAGGTCGAGCACGGCCATGCGGTCACCCTCGCCATAGGCCGCGAAGCCGAGCCTGCCGTCCGGCGTGCGCGTCACGTTGATGATGCCTTGGTAGGCCTCGTCGGCAGCCCGTGACGCGATGGCCTTGTCGGGGCCAATCACGATCTCGTCCGTCACCTTCGCGGCCGCGACATCGATGGTGCTCACGAAGCTCGCGCCGAGATTGCCGACATAAATCATGCGGCCGTCGGGGCTAAACGTCATGTTGTGCGGCTCGTGAAGGCCCGCGATGCGGCTTAGCTCACGCTCTTCCGTTAGCGAGACCAGCGAGACCGACCCCTCGCCGATATTGCCGACGGCCAACAGGTCGCCGCCCGGACTAAGCTCCATGTGCTCGGGCTCATGGCCGAGCGTGACGGTCTTGATTGGCTCGAGTGTCGTGAGATCGATCAGGGAAACGGTGTTATCGCCCGTGTTGCTCGCGGCCATCTTCATCTCGGTGTCGCTCACGGCCACCTGATGGGGCACGGCACCCACGGCGACACGCGTGACGACCTCGTTGGTTCGGGTGTCGATGATCGCGACGTCGGCGGACGCGCGGTTGGGCACGAACACATAGTTGGAGAGGTCATCGAGCGCCTGGGCGCTCGGCAAGGAAATCGTGATGGCAGCGGCGGCGCCGATCGCGGCGAAGGCGGTCTTGAGCATGTGGGTCCCCCTGTCGACGTCGCTCGCACGCATGTCGTGCGAGGCGATCCTGCCGGGCAGCATAGAAACCGCGCCTCAGCCGGTCAATCGAGCTCGGCGGTAAATCCTTGATCGCCGTTGCAAACGGGAGATGATGGCGCCGCCATGGCCAGGAAACGCGACACAAAGCCCGAGCCGTCGACGAGGTCGACCGCCAACCCGATGTGGGGCGGACGCTTCGCCGGGGGCGCCGACGACATCATGCAGGCGATCAACGCCTCGATCGACTTCGACCGCCGGCTCTACGCCGAGGACATCGAGGGCTCGAAGGCACACGCCCAAATGCTCGCCACGTGCGGCATCATCTCCGACGATGACGCCACGGCGATCCTGGACGGCCTCGACCGGATCAGGGGCGAGATCGAGGCCGGGGACTTCCCGTTCGACCGCGCGCTCGAGGACATCCACATGAATGTCGAAGCGCGCCTCAAGGCGCTCATCGGCCGGCCGGCCGGCCGGCTCCACACCGCGCGCTCGCGGAACGACCAGGTCGCGACGGACCTTCGCCTTTGGGTGCGGAACGCGCTGGATGCGACCGACGGCGCCTGCCAAGCCCTCCAGGCCGCGCTGATCGATCGCGCCGAGGAGCATGCGGACGCGGTGATGCCCGGCTTCACTCACCTGCAGGTCGCCCAGCCGGTGACGCTCGGCCATCACCTGCTCGCCTTCGTCGAGATGCTCGGGCGTGACCGCGGCCGCATTGCCGATTGCCGCGCGCGCTTGAACGAATCGCCGCTTGGCGCCGCGGCGCTCGCCGGCACATCCTTCCCGATCGACCGGGAGCAGACGGCCGCAGCGCTCGGCTTCGAGCGGCCGGCGGCCAACTCGCTCGACGCGGTGTCCGACCGTGATTTCGTGATCGAGGCTCTCGCCGCCGTCGCGCTGATCGCAACGCACCTGTCGCGCCTCGCCGAGGAGCTCGTCATTTGGTCCAGCGCACAATTTGGCTTCGTGACGCTTTCCGACCGCTTCTCGACCGGAAGCTCGATCATGCCGCAGAAGCGCAACCCCGATGCGGCGGAGTTGGTGCGCGGCAAGGCGGGACGCGTGATCGGTGCGCTCGTCGCAGAGCTGACGATGCTGAAGGGCCTCGCGCTGACCTATTCGAAGGACATGCAGGAAGACAAGGAGCCCCTGTTCGACGCGTTCGACACGATCGCACTCGGGCTCGGCGCCAGCGAAGGCATGGTGCGCGACATGACGGTGCACCGCGCACGGATGGCGGAGGCGGCCCGCGCCGGCTATTCGACCGCGACCGACCTTGCGGATTGGCTGGTGCAGGCGCTTGCGTTGCCGTTCCGCGAGGCGCATGACGTGACCGGTCGCCTCGTTGCGCTCGCGGAGCAGCGCGACTGCCCCTTGCAGGCGCTCGCTCTTGCCGATATGCAAGCGATCGAGCCACGAATCACGGACGAGGTGTTCGAGCTGCTCGATCCCGCGACCGCGGTGCAGCGGCGCCGGAGCTACGGCGGAACGGCGCCCGACCAAGTGCGCGCGCAAATCGCACGCGCACGCGAGCGCTTTCTCTGATCACATGAGGGATCGGTCGCCATGATCCGTAAGTTCAGCCTGCTGCTGACCATCCTGGCCGGTCTTGGCCTGGTCGTCGCGTTGGCCAATTGCGGCAAGAAGGGCGCTCTGCAGCCGCCGCCCGCGGCCGAGGAAAGCACCGAGCCCGACAGCTAGGATCCCGAGACGTCCCTTGCTCAACGCATTCGAATACCGCGCCGACGCGCGCGGCGCGCCTACCCTGCACGCCGAGGGCGTGTCGCTCGCCGAGATCGCGCATGCCGTGGGCACGCCGGCTTATTGCTACGCGAGCGGTGCTCTGGTGGCGCGCTACGAGGCGCTGCAGAGCGCAGCGCCGAGCGCCGAGATCCGCTATTCGATCAAGGCCAACGACACCCTCGCCGTGATCCGCACCCTCGCCCGCCTCGGTGCGGGCGGGGATGTGGTGTCGGGCGGTGAGCTGCGGCGCGCGATGGCCGCCGGCATCGCGCCCGATCGCACGGTGTTCGCAGGCGTCGGCAAGACGCGCGAGGAAATCGACCACGCGCTCTCGGTCGGCATCGGTCAGCTCAACGTCGAATCGGCCGCCGAGCTCTCGCTCGCCGACGCGGTCGCCCTGTCGCGAGGCACGCGGGCGCCGGTCGCGCTTCGCGTCAACCCGGACGTCGATGCAGAGACGCACGACAAGATCGCGACCGGGCGACGCGGCGACAAGTTCGGGATCGATATCGACAAGGCGCCCGCCCTCTTCGCCGAAGCCGTCGCGCGCGAGGGGATCACGCCGGTCGGGATCGCCATTCACATCGGCTCTCAGCTGACCAGCCTCGCGCCTTTTGAGGCGGCGTTCGAGCGCGTCGCGGCGCTCGTCGAGGCGCTGCGGGGCGCGGGACATTCCGTCGACCGCCTCGACCTCGGCGGCGGGCTCGGCATTCGCTATACCGACGAAGCGCCGCCGACTGCCGCAGCCTATGGCACCCTGGTCGAGCAGGTGCGCGAGCGCTTGGGCGTGACGGTGCTGCTCGAGCCCGGCCGCGCGCTGATCGGGCCGGCCGGGGTGCTGTTGACCCGCGTCATCGCCGTCAAGAGCGCAGGCGGGCGCACCTACGCCATTGTCGATGCGGCGATGAACGATCTGATCCGCCCGGCGATGTATGGCGCGGTGCATCAGGTTCAATGCGTGACCGCGCCGGCCGACGACGCGCCGCGAGAGGTGCTCGACCTCGCGGGACCGATCTGCGAGAGCGGCGACGTTCTGGCGCGGAATTGCGCATTGCCGCGGCTCCACGCTGGCGACCTCCTGGCGCTCCGCGATGTCGGCGCCTACGGCTCGGTGATGGCGTCGACCTACAACAGCCGCTTGCTGCCCGCCGAGGTTATGGTGCGTGGCGATGCGTTCGCAGTGATTCGGCCGCGCCAGACCTATGAGGCGCTGCTCGCCCGCGATCAGCTTCCGGAATGGCTGTCCGAATCGTGAGACCGCGTCTTATGTGGTGCTGGATGCACCGGATGTATTGAGAGTCGTTTCGACCACCGCACAGATCTCTTCAAGCGTAAATGGTTTCGACACCACATCGTGCACCAATGCGTCGAGATTGTGGGCGCGGGCCCGCTGGTCGGCATATCCGGTCATCAGCACCACCGGGAGGTCGGGCCAGTCGCGGGTCACGCGGAGCGCAAGGGCGATGCCATCCATCACCGGCATCGCGATGTCCGAGAGCACGAGGTCATAGGCATTATTTTCGAGTGCGGTCAGCGCCTGCGCGCCGTCTCCCACGGCATCGACATCATGGCCGTGCGATTCCAGCGCGCGCGAAACGAACTCGCGCACCGGCGGTTCGTCCTCTGCGACCAGAATCCGCGCCACCTTCCTCCCTCCGCTTAGCCAGGTCCCTCGTGGGAAAAATCCACCGACACATTCATCACACCTTCGGGTGGGCTCTCGAGCCGTGTCTCGAAGGCGGTGATCGCGCCGGCAGCGAGCTCGAGCAGCTCGGTCACCACGGTCCAGTGGTGGACCTCCTTGTCGTTCGCGTCCTCGAGGCCGATGCGGATCGCGGGCACCTCGTGCGGCTCGTCGCCCTCGTTCGCGATCTCGCCGCGAACGACCAGCACGGACACGCCATCTTCGACGATGCGCCGAGAGGCGACATTGCGAAACGTCAGCGCCGCCGTTGCCTGACGATCGAGCTCGAGGCCCACGGCGTCGTAAAGCCGCACCGCCGGCGGCCACACGCTCACGATCTCGTTGCGTGCGACCGCGACGCCGACGATGATCACCGCGACGGCCGCGGCGAGCGCAACCCAGCCGAGCCGATTTGCGCGGCGCCGGCGCTCGATCAGCGCCGGCAAGTTCGAACCGGGCGGGATGGGCGGCGGATCATCGGGCGGTGCCGCCGCGTCGACCTGCTTCGGCATGTCTTGCGGGGGGTCTTGATGCCAAGTCGCGCTACACCGCGCGCAGCGCACGGTGCGACCCTCCCCGAGAGCCGCAGGGTCAACCAGGTAGCGGGTCGCACAAGACGGACAGCTGATGATCATGTGTCGAACGATTGCGCGCCGCGCACTCGACGTAGGAAGCGAAGACCCGGCACATTACAATCTTTTGCGAACCTTCAGTAGTGTGAAGGGGCAAGGCGGGAGCGACCACTGACGCAAGACAGTTTGATACGGCTAGAAAACGTCCACCTTCGCGACGCGGATGGCCATGAGGCATTGCGTGGGATCAACCTCGTCCTCGAGCCTGGGGCGTTCTGCTCGTTGGTCGGCCCCGCGGGCGCAGGGAAAACCTCTCTGCTCCGCCTCCTGTGGCTCGGTGCGCGTCCAACTCAGGGAAAGATCGAATTGTTCGGCGAGGATACGCGGACCCTTAGCCAGGCGCGCCGCGACGAGCTCCGCCGAAGAATCGGAATCGTGTTTCAGCAGCCGCGCCTGATCGATCATCTGTCGGCGCGGGAAAACGTTGCGCTGCCGCTCTTGATCACCGGATCCAAGCGCGCGGACGCCCATCACCACGCCGCCGAGCTGCTCGACTGGGTTGGCGTCGAGGACCGACCAGGCGCGCCCGCATCGGCGCTCTCGAGCGGCGAGCGCCAATGTGTCGCAATCGCCCGCGCGGTGATCACCCGCCCTCCCTTGCTGCTCGCAGACGAGCCGATGATCAATCTCGATGCGGCGGTGATTCGCCGACTGGTTCGGCTCTTGGAGGAGCTCCATCGTCTCGAAACCACCATCTTGATCGCAACCCGCGGGCAACATTTGATCGCACACCCGCAGCACCGTTCGGTGTCGATCGAGCGTGGTACGATGGTGGACGACATGCGTGACGCAGTGGCCGTTTGATATGACGCCCCTCCTCGCGGACGCGATCTCGCCGCGACCGAGCCGGCGGGGCGCGCTTTCACCATTCGTTCTTGCGATTGTCATCTATGTCGCGTGCCTCGCCACGGTCGTCCTGATTCACCTGCATCGCGACCCACCGGTTGCGCCGGCCGAGGCGCGCTACACGGTGCAGATCATTCCGTCGAACGAGGCCGACGCCGACGCCATCCGCATGCGCGCTGTCGCCTTGCTGCAGGAAACACCTGGCGTGACCGCCGTCACCCCGATCAGTCCCGCGAAAAGCCGCGCGCTCCTCGCGCCGTGGTTCGAGGACCCGGCAATCCTGCGCTCGATGTCGCTTCCGATGTTGATCGACATCAGCGCACGCGGGGGAACCGGCGTGGACGTCGAAACGCTGAAATCGCGGATGGCCGCGGTGCCGGGTGCATCGGTTCACGCCCTCAGCGACGCCAAGCCGCGCGCCTCCGTGTTCGAGCGGTCGGTGCAGCCGATCGTGATCGTGCTCTTGGCCCTCTCGGGCTTGGCGGTGCTGGCCTTTGCGAGCTTGGCCGCGCGGAGCAATCTCTCCGCCAATCACGAATCGATCGAGCTCCTCCACCTGCTCGGCGCCCGCCGACGGGATTTGGCACGCGCACTTGCACGCGACAGCCGTGCCCGCGTCATGCATGGTGCTGCGCTCGGGTTCGTCTTCGCGGGCGCAACCCTCGGGGCACTCTATCTCGCGGGCCGGATGACCGACGCGACCAGCCTGGCGATCTTCGATGAGGAGCCGTTCGTCCTCGCTGTGGTCGCCGCCATCCCGATGATCGCGCTGGCGATCGGGATCGTGGCATCCCGCTACACCGTGCGGCGCGCGCTCAACCGGCTGGATGCAGCGTGACGGCAACAGCCGGCCCGTCCGCCTCCGCGGCGCGCCGATCGGCGGCGCGGGACGCCCTGCGTGTCCTTCTGAGCTGCGTCATGCTGCTTGCGGTGCTTTGGAGCGGCGGGCTTCTTTGGTTCGCCAGCGCGGTTCAAGAAGGCGCGGCGTCTCCGACCCAACGGACGGATGCGATCGTCGTGCCGACGGGCGGGTCCGGCCGGCTCGCCGAGGGCGTGCGCCTGCTCGAGGCGGGGCTCGCGGATCGGCTCTTCGTGACCGGCGTCGCCGATGGCATTGAGATGGCGCAGCTCGCCGCGATCGACGTCGATCCAGCGCTCGCCGCCTGCTGTATCGAGCTCGGCTATCGCGCCCAAGACACCGCGAGCAATGCCGAGGAAACCGCCGCCTGGATGGCGGAAAATGGCTATGCGAGCCTTCGGCTGGTGACCAGCGGCTACCATATGCCGCGCGCGATGATGGAGTTCCGCGAAGCCATGCCAAGTGCTACGGTTCTGGCAAACCCGGTTTTCCGACAACACGTTAAGGTCGATCATTGGTGGCGTTATCGCGGCACGGCAGCTCTCATCGCAAGCGAGTACGCAAAGTACCTGCTGGCGCTCGTGCGCTGAGAGAACGCACCGGGCGCGACCCGCGAAACACCGCCGGGAACACGGTGCGCTCTGCGATCGGCACCGCCGCGTTCTACGTGTGGTCGATCATGATCGGCTTGGTCATGATCCCGGGACTCATCCTGCCGCGCCCGCTTTTTCGCTATTTCGTGCTCACCTGGTCGGCCGGAAACGGGTTGCTGCTTCGCGTCATCGCCGGCATCAAGGTCGAGATCCGCGGGCACGAACACATCCCGGCGACACCGGTGATCATCGCGAGCAAGCATCAGTCGGAATGGGAATCGAACGCGTTCCTCCACCTCCTGCACGACCCGGTCTACGTCATGAAGGTCGAGCTGTCGCGGATCCCGGGATACGGGGCCTTCGCGCGCCGGATGGAGATGATCTTCATCGACCGGACCGGCGGTTCGCGCACGTTGCGGGCGCTGGTTCAGGGCGCGCGCGCGGCGCTCGCGGTCAACCGGCCGATCGTGATCTTCCCGGAGGGCACGCGGGTCGCGCCGGGCGAGAAGCTCCCCTACCGCCCCGGAGTCGCCGCGCTCTATGCGGCGCTCGGCGTGCCGGTCGTGCCGGTGGCGCTCAATTCCGGGCTCTACTGGCCCAAGGGTTCCTTCCGCCGCTATTCGGGCACGATCGTGCTCGAATTTCTGCCGCCCATTCCGCCCGGTCTCGAACGCCAGGTCTTCATGGGGCGGCTCGAGACCGCGATCGAGGAGACCTCGGAGCGGCTGCTCCGCGAAGCCGGCGGCCCGCCCTTGTCGCAGGGACGGCGGCACGCCAAGTGACTATGACCGATCCCCGACTTGACCAACAAGAACAAAATTGGAACATTGACGTCATTGGATCGCGTGAGGCCGCCGCCGGCGCGAACGAACCCGTTGGCCGCACCCAGACTGACAAGACCATGTTAACGCCCTGTTAGGCATGACGAGGCTGGTATGACGCGCATGGCGCCCATCTCCGCCCAGATTTGGGACATGAAATATCGGCTCAAGGCGGCCGACGGTGCCCCGATCGATCGGACCGTCGAGGACAGTTGGCAGCGGGTTGCAAAAGCCCTGGCGCGCGTCGAGGCGAGGCCTGCGCGCTGGGAGACGGCGTTCCGCAAGGCCATGGAGGGCTTCGCCTTCTTGCCCGCCGGGCGCGTGCTTGCCGGCGCCGGCACGGATCGCCACGTCACGCTCTTCAATTGCTTCGTGATGGGTGCGATCCCGGACGATATGAGCGGGATCTTCGAACACCTGAAGGAAGCCGCGCTGACCATGCAGCAGGGCGGCGGAATCGGCTACGACTTCTCGACGCTTCGGCCGAAGGGCGCCCCGGTGCGCGGCGTCGGCGCAGACGCCTCCGGCCCGCTTTCCTTCATGGATGTGTGGGACGCCATGTGCCGAACCATCATGAGCGCGGGCTTTCGACGCGGCGCCATGATGGCGTGCCTGCGCTGCGATCACCCCGACATCGAAGCCTTCATCGAGGCCAAGCGCGACCCCGGGCGACTGCGCATGTTCAACCTCTCGGTGCTGGTGACCGACGCGTTCATGGAAGCCGTCAAGGCGGACGGCCCCTGGGAGCTGAGTTTCGGCGACACCTGCTATCGGACCGTTTCCGCGCGCGCCCTTTGGGACAAGATCATGCGCTCGACTTACGCCTATGCCGAGCCCGGTGTGATCTTCATCGATCGCATCAACCGCGCCAACAACCTCGCCTATGCCGAGGAGATTCACGCCACCAATCCATGCGGTGAGCAGCCGCTGCCGCCCTACGGCGCCTGCCTTCTCGGCTCGATCAATCTGGCGCAACTCGTGCGGAACCCGTTCGAGGAGACCGCGGCGCTCGATCTTGCCGCGCTCGACGATCTGACGGCGACCGCGGTCCGCATGCTCGACAACGCGATCGACTGCTCGCGCTTTCCACTCGACGCGCAGCGCGCAGAGGCGGTTGCGAAACGGCGCATCGGCCTTGGCGTGACCGGGCTCGCGGATGCGCTGATCATGTGCCGTGCGCGCTATGGCAGCGAGGCGGCCAACACGCTGATCGATCAGTGGCTCCATCGTCTGCAGCGCGCGGCCTATCTCGCTTCCGTCCGCCTTGCCGAGGAGAAGGGCGCGTTTCCGCTTTATGACGCCGAGCACTACCTCGCGGGCGAGACGGTGCAGCGGCTCGACCCCGACGTGCAAGATGCGATTCGCCGCGTGGGCATCCGCAATGCGCTTCTCACCTCGATCGCGCCCACCGGCACGATCTCACTTTTCGCGGGCAACGTATCATCCGGCATCGAGCCCGTGTTCAGCTTCTCCTACACGCGCAACCTGCTGCTGCCCGACGGCACGCGGCAGCCCGAAACCGTGCACGACTACGCCTATCTCCGGTTCCGCCAGTTGAGAGGCGAGGCCACGCCGCTGCCGGACTATTTCGTCGACGCACAGGCACTTCGGCCGGCCGACCATCTCGCCGTGCAAGCGCGCGCACAACGTTATGTCGACAGCTCGATCTCGAAGACGATCAATTGCCCGGAGGCGATCAGCTTCGAGGATTTTAAGGATATTTACCTCCAGGCATTCGACATGGGCTGCAAGGGTTGCACGACCTATCGCCCCAATCCCGTCACCGGCGCGGTTCTCGAGACCGGCGAGCAGCCCGCGCAGACCGAGCCGGTCGCGGCGCCGGCGCACCCGACCGTCGTTCCGATGGAGCGGCACGCACAGTACGCTGCCACGGCCCAGGCCGAACTCCCGCTTAAGGCGCCGCCGGCCAAGCCGGGCGATGCCTACGAAGCCGGTGGTGTCGTTTATATGACCCGACCGCTCGAGCGGCCGGAGGCGCTCGAGGGCAACACCTACAAGATTCGTTGGCCGGAGCATGACCACGCGATCTACATCACCATCAACGACATCGTGCGGGATGGCCGCCGGCAGCCCTTCGAGATCTTCATCAACTCGAAGAACACCGAGCACTATGCCTGGACCGTTGCCCTCACGCGCATGATCAGCGCGGTGTTTCGGCGAGGCGGCGACGTGTCCTTCGTGGTGGACGAGCTCAAGGCCGTGTTCGACCCGCGCGGCGGCCAGTGGATGGAGGGGCACTACGTGCCGTCCATCCTCGCGGCAATCGGAAGCGTGATCGAGCAACACATGATCGCGATCGGTTTCCTGCCGGCCAAGGATGTCGCGACGGGAAGCCTCGAACCCACCCCGGCCGACGACGAGGTGGCGCCGACTCGTCTCAAGATTTGCACGCGGTGTAGCCAAGCTGGACTGATTCACCAAGAGGGCTGCGATGTCTGCACGGCCTGCGGTTACTCAAAATGCGCTTAAGATCGTAAATTTCGGAACTTTTAGGAAACAAAATAGGAATAACAAGAGAACTTTGCGTTTAGGTTAGAACTGCTTTCTCTTGAAGAGCTGCATTGGGCTGGTTACGGTTTTGCTGCAATCCATAGGGGCATTGATCCCCGGGGAGGGAGCCATGAGGCTCGTTCCATTTGCGGCTGGTATTGCAGGCGGCTTCGCGATCGCCGCCGCGAGCTACACCGGATATTGGTTTATTGCCGCGAGTGAAATCGAAGATCGCATTGAAGCCTGGGCCGACGAACAGCGTGCGCGCGGCGTCGAGGTCGAGACGGCTGACACGCGCGTTGTCGGCTTCCCGCTGCGTTTCGAGGTCGCGCTCGCAAAACCCCGCATCATCGACACGAAGGGCGGTTGGGCTTGGGCCGCCGAGGCCTTCCGCGCGCGCATGCGCCCGTGGAACTTTAGCGAGTTCACCGTCGTGCCCGAACGCCACAACGCGATGCGGGTCCACAACGGTGTCGAGTGGCGCGACATCGAGTGGCGTATCGATGACGGGCAGTTCATCGTTCATCTCGATCGGGGTCGTCGGGTGAGCGACATTAGCGCCCACCTGACGGGCATCGAGGTCGAGGGCCTCTGGTCAGAGCCAGCGCGTATCGAAGAGCTGAACCTCAAGGGCGTCGCGGGCGATGCCGGCGGGGAATCGGGCGAGGCGTTGAATGCGGCCGTCGCGATGCGCAACGTCTATGTGCCCGACGGACTTGGCGAGGAGCTTGGCGAGACCGTGGCGTTTCTCGATGTCGACGCGAGCCTCTTCGGCCCGGTTCCCAATGCCGAATCGGCGACGTCGATCGCGGCATGGCGCGATGCCGGCGGCACGGTGGAACTCAGATCGTTTCGCTTGCGCTGGGGACCGCTCGGCGTGGAATCGACCGGCACGATCGCGCTCGATCAGCAGATGCGCCCCATGGCCGACCTGACCGCAAACATCATCGGTTATGGTGAGGTGATCGACGCGTTGATCATGAGCAACTTGATCCCTCTCGGGGATGCGTTCATGGCCAAAGTCGCCTTCAACATGCTCGCCGAGGAGCCGGAGGATGGCGGGCCGCGCGTCCTCCGTGCCGTGCCGGTCAAGGCACAGAACGGAATCATCCTCATCGGCAACGTCGAGATGGGCACGCTTCCGCCGATCGCCACCCTTCAGTAGCCGGCCGTCGAAACGACCGGGCGGGCTCGACCAGACTTAAGCCTGCTTGGCCTCGATCACATCGCGGCGGATCGTCCGGGTGCGTGCGAACAGCTCTTCCAAATAGTCCCCGTCATCCCAGCGGATCGCCCGCTGCAGGGCGGCCAAGTCCTCAGTGAACCGGCCGAGCATCTCGAGTACGGCCGGTTTGTTGTTCAAGAAGATGTCGCGCCACATCACAGGATCGGATGCCGCGATCCGGGTGAAATCGCGAAAGCCGCCAGCCGCGTATTTGATCACCTCGCGCTGCGTGGCGGCCTCGAGGTCCGCAACCGTGCCAACGATGTTGTAGGCGATCAGATGCGGCAGGTGCGAGGTGATGGCGAGAACGCGGTCGTGATACTCGGCATCGATAATCTCGATATTCATACCGGCCGCCCGCCAGAGGTCCGCCACACGGTCCACGGCCTGCGGTGCCGTGCCCTCGGGCGGCGTAAGGATGCACCAGCGTCCGTCGAAAAGCTCGGCGAACCCCGCCTCGGGGCCAGAGCGCTCGGTTCCGGCGACCGGATGGCCAGGCACGAAATGCACGCCCTGCGGCATTTTCGAGCCGACGTCACGGATCACCGTGCCCTTGACCGAGCCCACGTCCGTGACGATCGTGCCCGGCTTGAGCGCCGGGCCGATCGCCTCGGCAATCGCCCCGTAGCTCCCAACCGGCGAGCCGAGCACGATCAGGTCGGCGCCGGCCGCCGCATCGCGGGGGTCCAAAGTCCCGCGATCGATGAGGCCAAGCGCGAGCCCCTTGTCGACGGTTGCTTGGCTGCGCGCGCACCCGACGATCTCGGGGCCCGGATCGAAGCGCCGCAGGACGCGGGCAAGCGATGAGTTGATCAGACCAAGCCCGATCAGCGTAATTCGTTCGAAACCGGATCCGTTGCTCATCGGTCAACTCGTCATGAAGGCCTCGATTGCGGCGGCCGCGGCGTCCATCTCGTCCGCAAGCCCCACGGAGATCCGCAGGCAATCGGGCAGGTGATAGTTGTCGACGTTGCGCGCAATGATCCCTCGCTGCGTGAGGAACGCGTCGGCCGCTTTCGCTGCCCGCGCGGGTTCGTCCGGGAAGCGGAGGAGGAGAAAATTCCCGATGCTGGGAATCACCTCGATGCCGGCCGCACGCGCGCGCGTCGCGAAGGCTTCGCGGCACGTTTCGTTGTGGGTCCGCGCAACCTCGATATGGTCCTGATCACCGACAGCGGCAAGCCCGGCCGCCAACGCCGCTCCATTCGCGTTGAAGGGCCCGCGCACGCGGTTCAGCACGTCGATGACAGATTCCGGTCCATAGGCCCAACCGAGGCGAAGCGACGCGAGACCGTAGATCTTGGAGAAGGTTCTCGTCATCACGACGTTGGGGGCCATGTGCGCGAGGTCAGCGCCGGCATCGTAATCGGCGCGTGTCACGAACTCGGCATAAGCGCCGTCGATCACCAAAAGCACATGCTCTGGAAGCCCGCCCCATAAGCGGCGGAGCTCCCCCTTGGCGAGATAGGTGCCCGTCGGGTTGTTGGGGTTGGCGAGAAAGACGATCCGCGTGCGCTCGTTCACGTGCGCAAGCATCGCATCCACATCGGCGCGTAGATCGGTCTCGGGCACAGCGACGGGTTTCGCGCCGGCGGCGAGCGCCGCGAGCGGGTATACCAGGAAGCCATGGTACGAATAGAGCACCTCATCGCCCGGGCCAGCGTAGGCGCGGGCGAGAAGCTGGAGGAGCTCGTCGGACCCGTTGCCGCAGACGATCCGCTCCGGCTCGAGGCCATGCAAATCACCGATCGCATCGCGCAGCAGGTGGGCGCCGCCGTCCGGGTAGCGCGCCAACTGGTCACTGTGCCGCTGAAACGCCTCGATCGCGCGCGGGCTCGGCCCAAGCGCGGACTCGTTCGACGAGAGCTTGATCGCGTTCGCTTGACCCGCAATTGTCGCGCGCCCGCCGACATAGGGCGAGATATCGAGGATTCCCGGGCGAGGATGTGGGGCGACGGTCATCGCGCAGTCTTTGTGTCCGATTTCAACCGGCGTGAGCGGTCAGTCACGCGCCACGGGCGGCGGCGCGGCAATGCTGCCCAAGGTCACCAACCGCCCGATATCCGACCCGATCTCCTCCCCGAAATGGCCGAGGCGAGGGTCGCCATCGACGACGAAGCCTTCGATCTCGATCAGCTGCCAGCGCTGGGGTGTATCGTCGTCCTGCCACACGACCGAGCGCGTCATGATCAAGCCATGCTCCGCGAGAACACTGCGGATACGATCGCGGCTGATCGTGTCGGGGGACTCGAGCGCGAGGAACGAGATGTCGTCACCCGATTCCTCTGGCGCAATCTTGGCCACGACAAGCGCAATCGGCTTGCGGCTTTGCGCGGCGGGATCATCAAGCCAGGGCAAGCGGGCGATGATCCGCGGCCTCGCATCACCGCCGACCGCCAATGTGAGCCACCAGGGCTGGGCGCTCACGCCAATATCGCCGCTCATCGCGTCCGAGGGTGCCGGCACGACACCGACGGCCGCCTTGCCGTCGCGAACCGCCCGCAAGACCCCGCTCTCGGTCCGCGCCGTCACGAGCGGGGTCTCCGCGCCGAAGTGGGCGCGCGCGAGGTCCATGTAGGCCAACCCCTCCTCGCTCGGCTCGGGCGCGAACACCGACACCGCGAACCGCCCATCCACCACGAGCGTCGCCGAGATGATCTCCCGCCAGATCCGGACGACCACCGACAGTGGGAACGCGCCGTGATGCCGCTCGGCGAGGCGGCGGAGGATCAGCGCCTCGCGCGCCGGGCGAATCAGCGCGCCGGTTACCCCCGCACCACGCTTTGTCTCGCTGATACGAGACGCCGCGGCCATTCGCCGCATCAAGAGATCATGAATCGCCGTGTCGATCTCATCGATCTCCTGACGGAGCGCATCGAGCGGCGGGTCGTCTACGGGCGGCGTTTCCATCGATCGTACGGCATCGGACAAAGGGGAGGCGCGTGGCCATGAACGGTTGACGTGATGCCGCCCGACCTCCGGGTGCCGCGACGTCCCCTGATCATCGCGGCACCGGAACTCATGCCGCGCATTCGACAAAAAGCGGCCAGCGGCGTCGGCCCGGAACCACTAGTCTAAGACCCCGCCAAAAGCAAAGAAAACATTGACTTTCGGGCGCGCGAAACGCCAACTAAGAGGCTGTTCCGCGAACGAGATAGGGTTGAGGCGCCCCCCACATATGGACGGTCGCAACGTATCCAGCTTGCCGTCGGGCGAAGCGCTAGGCAGTGATGGAGAGGCCGAAGGGGCATCCCATGCCCACACGGCAGAACTCGGCCGCAGCGCTCCGCTGCGCCTCGATTGCGGGGCCGCGCTCGGGCCCTTCACGATGGCCTACCAGACCTACGGCACGCTCAACGAGACACGGTCGAACGCGATCTTGGCATGCCACGCGCTGACCGGCGACCAGCACGTCCTCGGGCCGCACCCGCTCACCGGGCGCCCCGGCTGGTGGGAGCTGATGGTCGGACCGGGCAAGCCGCTCGACACCGACCGTTTCTTCGTGATTTGCACCAACGTGCTCGGCGGCTGCATGGGAACGACGGGGCCGAGCTCGATCAACCCCGAGACGGGACAGCCCTATGGGCTCGATTTTCCCGTGATCACGATCAAGGACATGGTCGCCGCCCAGGCGATGCTCCTCGACCATCTCGGCATTGACGAGCTGTTTTGCGTCATCGGCGGCTCGATGGGCGGCATGCAGGTGCTTCAGTGGGCGGCGAGCTATCCGGAGCGCTGCTTTTCGGCCGTGCCGATCGCCTGCGCGGCGCGTCACTCGGCGCAGAACATTGCGTTCCACGAGGTCGGGCGGCAAGCCATCATGGCGGATCCCGATTGGCGCGAGGGGCGTTACTACGAGCACGGCACGCGGCCCCGGCGCGGCCTCGCCGTCGCCCGCATGGCCGCCCACATCACATATCTTTCGGAGCCCGCCTTGCACCGGAAGTTCGGGCGCACGTTGCAAGACCGGAGCACGGTGACCTACGGCTTCGACGCCGATTTCCAGGTCGAAAGCTATCTGCGCTACCAAGGACAAAGCTTCGTCGAGCGGTTCGACGCCAACGCCTATCTCTACATCACCCGTGCGATGGACTATTTCGATCTCGCGGCGGAGCATGACGGCGTCCTCGCCAGCGCCTTCCGCGGATCCGAGACACGCTTCTGCGTGATCTCGTTCACGAGCGACTGGCTCTACCCGACCGCGGAAAATCGCGCGATCGTGCGCGCCCTCAATGCCGTCGCCGCCAATGTGAGCTTCGTCGAGGTCGAGAGCGATAACGGGCACGACGCCTTCCTGCTCGACGAGCCCGACATGTTCGAAACGCTGCGTGGCTTCCTGAACGGTGCGGCGGTCCAGCGGGGCCTCACCGCCTGATGGCGCCAACGCAATCACTCGATGCGCCCGGTGTCCGCCCCGACCTCCGGCTGATCGCCGAGATGGTCGCGCCGGGCTCGCGCCTCTTGGATGTCGGCTGCGGCGACGGCTCGCTGCTTGAGCTCCTTGCGCGCGAAAAGAAGGTCGACGGGCGCGGCATCGAGATCAGCCGGGAGGGTGTGAACGCCTGCGTCTCACGCGGGCTCTCCGTGATTCAGGGCGATGCCGACACCGACCTCGCCGACTACCCCGATTCGGCCTTCGACTATGTGATCTTGAGCCAAACACTCCCGGCCATCCGCGATCCGCGCGACGTGCTGCTCCAGCTCTTGCGGATCGGCCGTAGCGCCATCGTGTCGATCCCCAATTTCGGCTATTGGCGAAACCGCCTTTATTTGCTGCTGCGCGGTCGCGTGCCCCAGCACCGCGGCTGCACGCTGCCGTGGTACGACACCCCCTACATCCGCCCCTGCACGATCAAGGATTTCGTCCACCTCTGCCACAGCCTCGGCATTCGAATCGAGCGGCGGATCCACGTCAACTCGCGCGGCCGCGCGAGCGGCTTTTCGGGGACCGGGCTGTTCGCGAACCTCTCCGGGGAGCTAGCGGTCTTCCTGCTCGCCCTCGAAGAGCGGTAAGAAAGCGGCCGCGCGCGCACCCGCCGGGATCGTTTCGGGCACCGCCACGAGGATGCGCCGCCGCTTGGCCGGCCGCACCGTCCGCACCTCATAGATCGTCTTCGTGGCTTCGGCATAGACCACACCGCCGAAAGGCCGCCCGAGATAGCGCCCCACGCGGGCCCAAAGCCCCGCCGTGCGCAGCAGCATGCGCGATTGGCTCGGCGGCAGGAACAGAGCCGCACCCGTCTTGAGCGGCGCGAATTGGTTCTGGCGCAGAAGCCGCGCAAGCTGCGACCCCGAAAAGGGATGGCCGTGACCAAAGGGCGTCGCCTCCGCCCGCGCCCACAGCCCGTGGCGGTTGGGCACCAGCACGAGAAGCCGTCCGTTGGGACGCAGCACGCGCCACGCCTCTGCGAGCATCGGCTGCACCTGCTCGCTATATTCAAGGGCGTGGATCATGAGGATCCGGTCCACCGTACTATCGGGGAGCGGGAGCTCAGCCTCGTCGGCGAGCGCGACCTTGCGCGGCGCGGCCTCGGGCCAGGGCAGCACGCCCTGACCGGGCGGCATGATCGCGATCAGCCGCTCTGCTTCCTCCCGCAGAAGTCCGAGAAAGGGCGCAGCGTAGCCGAGCCCGAGGACGATCTCCTCGCTGATCGCCGGCCAGGTCGCGCGCACCAGCTGGCGGATCTGGCGGCGCGCGACATGACCGAGCCGCGTCTGATAAAAGGCATTGAGATCAACGACATCGGGACGCATCAAATGATCATACCATCCGTGGCGCTATCCCGGTACGGCGCGCGCGGCCACCGGACCAGGCCATCCGGCGTCCGATCGTCATGACCGCGGAGGCCGTCATCCGCGCGCTCGATCTGCGGCCGCATCCGGAAGGCGGGCACTATCGAGAGACCTGGCGCGACGCACCGCCCGACGACGCCCGGGGATCGGGCACGGCGATCTACTACCTCCTCAAGCGCGGCGAGCGCTCGCATTGGCATCGCGTCGATGCGGTCGAGATTTGGCACCATTATGCGGGCGCGCCGCTCATCCTGCGGATGGTGGTCGACGGCGCCGGGACGACCGAGGCACGGCTCGGTCCCGCGCTCGACAAGGGCGAGCGACCGCAGGTCATCGTGCCCGCGGGCGCGTGGCAAAGCGCGGAGAGCGCGGGGCCCTGGACGCTCGTCGGCTGCACCGTCTCTCCGGCATTCCGCTTCGAGGGCTTCGAGCTGGCGCCGGCCGACTGGTCGCCGGGGGACGCATAGTCACGCGGGCACGGTGCTCAAGGGCCGCCGAGCAACGACACGACAACATCGCCTGGCGCGATCGCGCCCCCTTCCTGCACGGTGAGAAGGGTCGCGTAGCCGGGCGTCGACGCGTCGAAGTCGTGATACAGCGAGCGCGTTTGCGGATCGATCACGAGATAGGCCTCGCCACTCCCGACATCGGCGTTCGTCCCATCGAAGTTGTCGACGGTTAGAACGCTCGGCGCTCCGAAAAAGCCGGACGTCTCGTCGATCAGAATCTGGTCCACACCGCTCTCGAAGTCCGTGATGACGTCGCCATTCTGGAGGCCGGCCACGTCCACAGGTGAAAAGGTGCCGTCCTCCTGGGCCTCATAGCGAAACACATCGGCGCCAGCGCCGCCCGTGAGGGTGTCGGTCCCACTCGGGTTCACCACGAACCCGACATCGCCGACACCGCCCGTGAGCGTGTCGTTCCCGGCACCGCCGACGAGCACGTCGCGCCCGTTTTCGCCGAAGAGGCTGTCTGCACCATCGCCGCCGAACAGCGTGTCGTTGTTGCCGCCACCGAACAACGTGTCGTTGCCGGCCCCACCGTCGAGGAGATCCGCGCCATCGAGGATCTGCGGCGGCGCGCCGATCACGACGATATCGTTCGGCACGTCGTTCGGCCCGCCAACCAGGACATCATCACCGGACCCGCCTTGCAGCGTATCCGCCAGCAAGCCGCCATCGAGGAAATCATCGCCGCCGCCGCCGTCGAGACTGTCGTTGCCGAAGACCCCGACGATCAGCGCGAACCCCGCACCTTCGTCTCCGAAAATCGAATCGCCGTCATTGCCGCCGAGAAGCGTGTCGTTGCCGTCGAGGCCGACCAGCAAATCGACGCCGCCAAGGCCAAGGATTTGGTCTGCGAGCGCCGTTCCGATGAGCACATCGGCGCCTTCCGTTCCAACGATGATCGACGCGTCCAAGCTGCCATCGTCCCCACCCTCGCCATCGATGATGACGATCTCATCGTCATCGTCGACAACACCGCCGTCGCCGATCGGCAGGGGGAGGTCGGGCGGTAGGGCGGTCTGAAACGGGGTGAGCGAACCCGGCTCGACCGTCACGACGCCGATCTCGTCGATCTCGAAGGCCGGATCGTTTGCCGGATCGGCATCGACGACCTCCGCAGCGCCGCCCGCCGGCGCGATGCGCGCAAGCGCGTCGGCCGCCCCAAGCTCCTCAAGCGCGCCTTCAAGCTCCTGAAAGAGCGGAAGTGTCGGGAGCGCGCCCAGCGGTTGCTGCACCAGGGCAACGAGGTCGTCGGGGGAGATCAAAAACTCTGTTGGGCTATCGAACACGCTGCTTGCCGAGGCGGCTTGGAGCGGCGCGGCCAGCACCACCGGTGGCAGCCCGTCAAGTTCGCGCGCCGGCGTCTGCGCCCAAATCGCCCCGCTGTCGGCGTCTCCATCGGGCAGCAGCACGACGGTGTTGAGCATGCCTTCTTGCGCACCCTCGCCCGCCACGCGCGTGCCGCGCACGCCGATCGTCATCACCGGCGTGCGGACGAGCATCTGATCGGGATTGTGCGCGGCGATCTCGCCACTCACGAACACGAACACGCCCTGCAGCACCGAGACGAGCGATTCGCCGTCATGGGTCTCGGGATCGAATATCAGCTCGTCGAGCACGATCCGCCCGTTCTCGCCGAGCGAGAACGTCGTGTCGTCGATGAAGACGATCGCGACCGCCGCCTCCGGTCCCGTCACGATCACATCGCCGCGAAACACCGATGAATCGCGCACGAGCTCGTCGCTGGTTCCGTCGACGCGGATCACCGATACCTCGCCGGTGGTCTGATCGATCCGGCCGATCTCGAGTTGCCCGAGGCTCTCGATCTCCGCGTACTGGCCAGGGGCGCGTGGCGTGGTGAGCGACGCAACCAGATCCGCGGCCAACATCGCCCCGCTCTCGGCAAGCAAGTCCGGTGGGACGGGCTGAGCGAAATAGTCGCGAACCACGACGTGGGCACCGTCGACGGCGACAACGACGAGGTCGTCGCCCACGCGCCCGAAATCGGCGCGAAGCAAATCGAGCCCATGCGGCATGACAAGCCGCGCGGCCCCGGCCTCCACTTCGATCACGTTATGCGGTGTCGTACCTCGACGGTCGTCGGACGCGTCCTCGCGCCCGGTCTCTCTGCGCGCCATGGCCTTGAGCGCGTGTCTCCGTCAGTGCTTCTTCGCGTCGCGCGAATATAGCCGCGATCGCCCGCGGTGGCTAATGCGAATGGGGTCGGTCGAAATTCGACCAGATCACCGCATAGGGATGCGAGCTGACCTCCACGATGGTGCCCCATGGGTCCTCGCAGTAGCAGACCTTGTAAGGCTTATCGGGCCAGAGCGACCAAACCTTGCTGCGCTGGCGCCCGCCGCTGTCGGCGATTCGGCGCACCATCCCTTCGATGTCGGGATCGGTGATCGCGATATGGAAGATGCCCGTGCGCCAATAGGTGAACGGTTCCGGCTGCTCGTTTGCCGGATCGATGAATTGGAACAGCTCGATGCCCACGCCGTCGGCGGTCGCGAGATGCGCCATCTTCATGCTGCCGAATGCCTCGCCAAAGATGTCGCGGCAGATTTGGCCGAAGTGACTGTCGTCGCCGACGGCTTCGATCGGTTCCATCAGCACGTAGCAGCCGAGCACGTCACGATACCAGGCGACGGCGGCATCGATATCGGGCACCGAGATGCCGACATGGTCGAGCGCGCGGGGGGTTGTGCTCATGGGATCACCCGTATTTCTCTTAGCCGCTTAAAGTAGCGGGCGAACATCTCCTCGGTGAAAATGATCTCCGAATAGCCAAAAGCGATGCGCTTACGATCCTCCAGGATGATATCCCAATCGCGGCCGAACACCCAATCGGCAAACACCCAATTGGCAATTGCATCCATCGGATAACGCGCGAGCTGATAACGCTCGACGATGTCGTCCCACACCGGGCCCTTGTCCTCCATGAGGAGGGCAAGCGAGCAAGGCCGCACCGCGCCCCGGCGGCAGCCGAACGCCTCGCCGATTTGATGCCAGTGATGCTCCCAGCGGAAGCAATCGCCATTGGTGATGTTGAACTCTTCGCCCGCGCAGTCCGGGTTCGTCGCGGCCCACACCTCGAACCGGCCCAAGATTTCGGCATCGGTGTATTTGTTGAGCGCTTGCCACGCTGCCGGCCGGCCCGGAAAATCGAACGGGATATCGAGCTCGCGGCACATCGTGGCGTAGACCGCGAGGAAGTTGAGAGTGTTGAGCGGCACGCCCGCCGAGAGGCCGATGACGATCTCCGGCCGCACCATCGTCAAGCCCCAGGCCTTGCCCTTCTGCAGCTCGGTCAAATAGTCCTGCTGGTTGTAGTAGAAGTTGGGCGGCATGTGGCGGGGATCGGTCTCGATCGAGGGCGTCTTGTAGGGGCCGAGATGACAGCCGTAATACTTCCCGCCCTGCGTGAGGATCACCCGCTCGAGGTTGGGCGCCACGCGGTCGAGCACGCCAACCGAATTTTGCACGAGCGCGAGGTTGCCCTCGATGTTCTCGGCCTCGAAGCCGCCAGCGAGTCCACAATAGAAGAGGTGCGTCGCGTCCGTCAGGTTCCCGAGCTTGGCTTCGGCATCGGCGGAATCCTCGAGGTCGACCCCGATGAACGTCGCGCCCGTCTCGAAATCGGGAGCGTTGCGGGAGAGGCCGACGACATCCCAGTCTCCCGCTGCCTCAAGCGCGGCGAGCACGTTCCGTCCCGTGGTTCCGCGCGCACCGACGACAACAGCCTTTTTCTTGGTCATTGGTTTCTCCTTGTCGGCCCATTATCGCGCGCGCATCAGCCCTGACAAGCGTGGAGCGCGGCGCGCCCCGTCACCTGAAGCGATGCGTGAGCGGGCCATCGCGCATGGACCACACACCCGTCTCGACGGCGCGCCGCCCCTCGAACACGAGGTAGCTCTTGTTGCGATAGTGGGGCAACGGCCGCAGCAACGCGGCGAGCGCCGCGGCATCGTTCGCCGCCACGACGAGCACCGGGTGCGACGCCGCAAGCGTCCAAACGCGCGCGCTGCCCCGGCCCGCGATCTCCACCGGCACGTCACCCAAGTCGAGCGTGGCAAGCGCAGCGGCGACCGCATCGGTTGTGCCGATCACGAGCAGCGGACCGGATCCTTCGCCACCGACGCGCTCTCGGGGCGTGCCGTCGAGCAAGCGCTCTGCCAGCGCGCGCGCAGTCTCGGCCGCCTCGCCCCCGGCCGCCACCACGAGACGCGGATCGGCTGAGAGAGTGACGTCGCGGAGAATCGGCGGCGCTTCGCCGGGAAGCAACGCGCGAAACAGGTCGTGCGCCGGATCGATCGCCACCGCGAGCGGCCGCGATGCTGTCGTGACGGTCCACGTGGCTTCGCGGTCGTCGAGCGTGAACCATCGGTCCACCGCGCCGCTCTCGGTCTCGACACGAACGGGAACCTGAAGCCGATAGTGCGGCGCCTCCTGGCGCACCGACACGGCCACCCGATGACCGGCCGCATCGTCCGATACCGCGGCGTGGACCAGCGAGAGACGCGGCGCACCGGCCCGTCGCACCCACTGCGTGAAGAACCATCCGAGATCCTCACCGGAGGCCGCCTCGAACGCGCCCTGCAACGCGTCCCAACCGGCGATCGTGAACTGCCGTTCACGCCAGAAGCGCCGCAGACCCGCCTCGAAGGTGACCGCGCCGAGATGCCGCCGAAGCATGTGGAACACGGCGGCAGCCTTGTCGTAGCCGATCACCTGCGCGGCATCGTTCCGGCGTCCGCGAAAGGCGACGAGCGCGTGGTCGCGCGCGCTCGGCAGCGCGGCGTAGTTGCGCAGCCAGCCGAGGCGCATCTCCGCGGCCCGCGCCGGGCCCTCCTCTTCCGCGAGCGCATAATCGGCCATGAAGCTGGTCAACCCCTCGGACCAGTTGCCCCCCGCATAGTCGATCGCGACGCCATTGCCCCACCAATTGTGCAGCACCTCATGGGCGAGCGAACGGCCGCGCATGAAGGGATGCGGAATCACACGCCGCCCCACATAGGTCAGGGTCGGGAAGCCGAGGCCAACGGGGATCGGCGCGGAGATCACGTGGAAGTCGTGGAACGGGTATGGCCCGATGCGCGCAGCGTAGCGCGCGATGTAACGCCCGGCCGCCTCGAGATAGGGCGCGGCATGCTCAGCCACGTCGGCGTGAAAATAGGTGCGAATGCGCACGCCCGCGTCCCTGCGCTCCTCCACCCGGTAGGGACCGACGAACAAAGACGGCGGTTCCGCCGGAAACGTGGCTTCGAAACGTGCGCTTGTCCGCCCAGCCTCCTCGCGCTCCACGACCAAACGCCCCGTCGCGACTGCGCGATAGGGTGAAGGCACGGCGACGGCGAGACGATAGGCAAGCCACGGATCGTCGGTCAGGGGCAACCAGCCGGACCATGCCGGCAGGTAGCTCCCCTCCTCACCCGCCACCGCATGGGCCCCGTTGAGGCGCGCATCGTCGAGAGCCGGAACCCGCCCCTCCGCGCGCAGCGTCACGCGGTGCGCACCCCGATCGGGAAGCGCGATGCGGATCACGTCCTGCCGATGCGTCGCAGCGGGTCTCGGTTGGCCGTCCACCAGGGCGTCGGTCACCGTGAGCCAAGGCGCGAGCCGCAGGATAAGCGCGGATCGCCCCGTCACGGTCATCGTGTCGCTCAGCTCCAGTGCCCGACTATTCGGATCGTGCCAAACCGTGATGTCGTGAAACGGTGCCGTGTTCGCCGCCGCGCGCGCGCCGGTCGCAACGACGAGGAGAGCCAGCGTGACGACGAGACCGGAAACCCAGCGGCTCATTCCGCGGTGGCCGGGAAGGGTGCGATCAGCGCGAGCACGCGATCGCCGCGCCGAACCACGAGCGGCAGCATCGTGCCAGGCGCCTGCCGCTCGATGACGGCTTTGAGCTCTTCGACCCGCGGCGTCTCGACACCGGCGGCGGATAGCACGATGTCGCCCTCGCGCAAGCCCGCCCGGGCGGCGACGCTTCCATCGACCACGTCGACGATGCGCACCCCATCCTCATCGGTTTCGATGAAGACGCCGAGCCGCGGTTTCGCGGCGGCCTGGTACCGATCCGCCGCGACGACGAACAGCGCGTCGGCCACGCTCGGCTCGGCCTCGCACGCCTCCGCCCGGTCCACCGGGATGAGTGTCGCCACGTTGGTGACCCCGAGGTCCGCCAACTGATGCGGCACACCCCAACCGTGGTCGAGGTGCCCACGGCCAATCACGCCGATCACCAACGGGTCAGGGTGCGCGGCTCGGGCCGTCGCGAGAGCCTCGGCCATCGCACGGTCCCACGTGAGCTGGGCATCGACGAAGTGGCCAAAACGCTCGTCGGCGAGCACGGCCTCTCGCTCCGGCTCCGGAGTCGGTTGCTCGGCATCCGTCTCCGTGGGCGCGCCCCCGATCCCGCGCCGGCGCTTCTCGAGATAGATGTCGCCGAGCCACGCGCGGTAGGCGGCGCTCGCGGGCCGTGGGTCTCCGATGCCCTCTCGCGCGTCGACGGGCACCGCCGCCCATCCCTCCCGACCGACGCGCCCGACCAAGCCACGCGGCACATTGAGGGCAACCATGGGGATGCGGTTGTCGCGGGCAAAGTGGAACAGCGGCAGATAGAGCCCCGCCGGCAAGCTCCATACGGTGCCCCAATCGGTTTCGGTGAGCAGCTGAGACACATCGAGCTCCCCCCTCACCCAACGGTCGAGCGCCGGCTGAACGCTGCGCGGGAACATCTCGAAGCCGATCGCCGTGATGGGACGGTGCGCGTGAAGCCCGGCAAGCATCTGGAGCTGCCAACGATGGTGCGCCATGTCGTCATGCTGCTCGCCGAGCAGCACCACCGCGTGCGTGACGATCGAGCGCAGCAGCGTGTCGTGCGATGCCGGCGCGCCCTCGGCCGGCACAAACCAGGCGCCGTAGGGCGCACATGCCTGCGTTGCGCGCTCGGTCTCGGGCTCTCTCTCCGCCGCCGCGGGTGCAAGCATGCCAAGCAACACCAGGCCCACGACAGCAATGCCAACCAAGTGCTTCACAGGCATCCTCCCATACACCGGCTCCGGGCCTCCTTGTCGTGATATTGGGCGCACCATGACCATCGCCAAACTCCACACATCCGCCGCGCTTCAGGGCGTCTCCGCGATGCGCCCAACCTTCATCGATCGCGCCGCCCGGTCGCCGCTCATCCAGAGCGCATAGGCCACCGCCATGATCGTGAGCACGAACGCGGCGGCGAGGGTGACGTCGCTCAGAAAGTGCTTCCCCGCGGCGAGCCGAATCGCACAGAAATAGAGGCTCCACAGGGCGGCAAGGCCGAGCCAAAGCGGGCGGGGTCGCGGCCGCAAGAGCGCGATGCTGACGAACGCGACCGCCGTCGCGGCATCGCCCGACACGAAGGAGCAGTTCGTCGCGCATTGCTCCGCGTCGACGAACACGCGGCTGAACAGCTTGTCGCCGCCGAACTCGGTGGTGTGGAGCGGCCGGGCGCGCCCGACCAGCTCCTTCATCAGGGAGTTCGCCGCCGGTCCGAACAGAAAGCACGCGAGCACGAAGAGCACCGGTCGCCGGGTCGCTTCCGGCGCGCGCACGCCGGCGAGCCACGCCCAGGCCCACCCGGGAAGGCGCAGGATGAGCGCCGGGATCAGCCACGGGCCCCAGCCGAGCCGCCGCCAACGCCGCCACATGGCGGCGGGCACGAGCGTGCCGACGAACGCGAGCACACCGCTGATCGCGACGATCGCGGTCAGCGTGGCGAGCGCCTTGCGCGTCGCGCGGGTCGTCTGGTTGCCCGACAAGACGAAGCGCTCGCCATCAAATGCCGCGCCGGACGCGATCAGGTCGAGCTCCGGCCACGCGAGGTAGAGGATCGAAAGCGCAAGCGCCAAACCGGCGGCCGCCGCGACGCGCGCAAGGTCGCGCGCTCCCGGTCGCGCCGGCGCGACGCTTCGCCAGAAAGCGCTCATCGCTCGTCGGTACCGGCGGCACCGTCGCTGCCGGCATCGCCCGGCGCGCCGACGGCGATTTCATACAGGTGAACCTCGCGCGTTCCAGCCCCGCCCGTCGGCACGCTCAGCGTCCCGACGAAGTGCTCGGTGGAGAACGTGTCGAGGACCCAGCGCGGATCGGGATAGCGCGCAACATAGAGCGCGCGGTTGTGGGCATCGGGCTCGAACCGATAGCGAAGTTCGTAATGGTTGCCCGGGACCCCGTCCGGATCCCACATGAACATCGGACCGTCATGGTGGCGCAGATAGTAGGCCATACTGGCCATGATCTTGCGATCGTCAAAGAGCAGCACGCGGTCCGGCCGCGCCGCGATGTGCTCGCCGATCGCGGCACCGAGCGCCGCCCAACCCTGGGCCATGAAGAGCGGGCTCCGCTTGCCCGGCAATTTCTGGTCATGGAGCGCCAGCACAAGGATCGAGAGCACCACGGCCCCGACAATATGGAGGCCGAGCGAGGCCTTGAGGATCCGCAGATGCCCGCGCTGCACAAGCCAGCCTGCGACCAGGACACTCGCCCCGACGTAGGCCGTCGCCGCCCAATTGGCATGGGCGCGCGAAAGCAGGGCCTGCACGAGAACGAGCGCGACGATCGGGATCGAAAAGGCCAGCAGGAAGCGCGTCGGGTCGCCCGTCGCGCGCCAGCGAAAGCGCGCGAGCACCACCGCGAGCACGAGGAAGAGGATCGGCCCGAAGACGAGGAGCTGACCGCCGAGAAACTCGATCGCCTCGAGAGGGTGAAGCAGCGGGCCCTCGAGGTTCGCGTTGTCGGCGGTGTGCCCGTATGTGACGCCCGCATTGTCGAGATTCCACCACAGATTGGGGGCATAGAGCGCCGCGGCGACGACGACGACGATGAGCGCGTGCCGGCTCAGCAAGACCCAACGTGCCTGCGGCGTGAACAGGCAATAGATCACCGCGCAGCCGACGAAATAGATCATCGCGTACTTGCTGAGCAGGCCGAGCCCGATGGCGAGCCCCGTTGCCAGCGCCCAAACCGCGCGCCGCTCTGTGAGCAGCCGGTGCAGGCCGAACAAAGCGCAAGACCAGAAAAACAGGAGCGGCACATCCGTCGTGATCAACGCCGACGAGTAGGAGACACCCGGAAGCGTCACGAAGGTGAGCGCGGCGAAGAGGCCCACGCGACTGTCGTAGAGCGCGCGTCCGAGCAGAAACAGCATCAGCGCTGTCGCCGCGTGAAATAGCGGCGCGCTCCAGCGCACGCAGAATTCGGCGTCTCCGCAAACCGCCGTGCTGCCCTGGATGAGCCAGGCGATCATCGGCGGCTTGGAGAAATAGCCGGCCGCCAGGTCCTGCGACCAGAGCCAATATTGTGCTTCGTCGGGCGCAAGATCGAGCGGCGAGCCGGCGAGCCAGGCGAGCCGAAGCACGGTCACGGCGAGCACGGCGGCCGCGGTCACGGCGGCGTAGCGCCGGTCCGACCAGCCCCGCGCCGGCGCGTCCGCGCCCCCGAGGGGCTCGCTGCGACTCAGCATCGGTTCGTCACGGGCGCGGGCGCGCGGCTCCCTCGGCACCGTCGTCCGAGCCATCTCCATCGCCGTCGGCCGGCACCGTGCGGCGACGCTGATGGATGAAGTACAGGTTGCGGGCGTAGACGAAGAGGCCGAGCGATTGGCCGGCGATGAACACCGGATCCTGCCGCCAGCACGCGTAGGACAGGAGGATCACCCCACCACCGACGCTGAAATACCAGAACGCCGTCGGAATCAGGCTCTGCTTGTGCCGTTCGCTGTAGAGCCACTGGATGAGAAAGCGCGCCCCGAAAAGGGCTTGGCCGATAAAGCCGATGGCGACCCAAACGTCGGCCCAGTCCATTCATTCCTCCTCGGTGATGGTGGTGATGCGGCGCGCGCGCCGACGCAGCCACATCACACCGATCAAATCCACGATGCCGACACCGAGCCGGCTCAGGTTCCGGTATTTCGAGCGGCCGTGCTGGCGCGGCCGATGATTCACCGCAACGAACTGCACCGCATAGCCCTCGCGTGCCATCAGAGCCGGCATGAATCGGTGCATATGGTCGAAATAGGGCAAGCGAAGGAACGCGTCGCGGTAGAACACCTTGATGCCACAGCCCGTATCGCGCGCGCCATCGTGAAGCAAGCGGCTACGGACACCGTTTGCGAGACGCGAGGCGATGCGCCGGTGCAAGCGGTCGTGCCGCTTGACCCGCTCGCCGCTCACCATGCCGACCGCCCGGTGCGCGCCTGCGTTCGCGGCGGCAAGCTGATCGAAAAGCCGCGGCAGATCGGCGGGATCGTTCTGACCGTCGCCATCGAGCGTGCCGACAAGGGCGCCGCGGGCGGCATCGACTCCGCTTCGGATGGCGCCGCTTTGGCCGCAGGATTGCGCATGGCGGATCACGCGCAGCGACGGGCACCGCTGGCGCGCGCCGCGCAGGGCGTCCGCGGTGCCGTCACGGCTGCCGTCATCGATGAAGATGATCTCGTAGGCGGCATCCCGCGGGCGCAGCGCGGCATCGATCTCATCGACCAGCGGGCCGACATTGTCCTCCTCGTCGCGCACGGGCACGACGATCGAAATCTCCATCCACAACCCCCATCGCCGGCACCGCGCCGGGTCCGATTTTCTGTGGTGCCCCTGTGTAATGCTTTTCGGCCATGGGCGAAATCCGTGTGTCACGCGCGCAACCGCGCCCAAGCTCATCCAGCGGCGGCGAGGCGCTCCACCAATGCCACGAGGTCGTCGCCAACCGTGACGCCGCGGCGCGCGGCGGGTCCGTTGACGTGCGACAGACGCCCGGTCTCCCATTGCGAGCGGGCATCGCCGATGCGGGCGCTTTCCACCGCGACCGCCGCCGCCGGAATGCCGCGCGCGTCCAGCGCGGCGAGGCGGCCGATGCCGGCGCGCTCGATGCCGACGCCCGCATCGCAGAACGTCACCCCGAGTGGCGGTCCGCGGACGATCCCGTCCTCGCGCCCGCCGAGCAGGCCGCCATGCGAGCCGGTCACGATGATGCGGCCATGATCCTCATCGCGCATCAATGCGGCCGAATCGAGACCCCAAACCTCCGGCTCGCCCGGCTGCGCGCGCAGCAAATGGCGGGTTTCCGCGAACGCCTGGCGCGGCGCGTGGCGCGGCATGGTGGCGTCCCGCATTCGCTCACAACACTCTCGGCAGCGGTCTCCGGGCGCGCAGCCAAGCTGCGCCGCGGGCTGGTTGACGTGGCTCACGACGCCGCGGGCGAGCTGATCCCGCCCGTCGGCGATGCGCGCGCTGAGGTGGCTCACCGTCACCGCAGGAATGTCGCAAGCCGCGAGGAGCGCGAGGCCAGCGACGCCCGCACCCTCCTTGCCGACACCGGCGTCGCACAGCACCACGCCCCGCACGCCCGCCTTGGCCGCGAGCCACGCCGGATAGAGCCCGCCATGCGAGCCTGCCACCACGACCTGCCCCCGGTGATGATCATCGAGCTTGGTCGCCGAGTCTTCGACCAGGATTCGGCCGCCGGCTGTTTCCGCATCCGTCATGACGGGAGAGAATAGCGCATCCGTGGCGAAGCGCTCGGTCGGAGGACGACATGGCGGTCACAACGACACGCATTGGCGCGGGCGCCGGCTATGCCGGCGACCGCTGGGAGCCGGCCGTCGAGCTCGCGGAGACCGGTGACATCGACACCCTCGTGTTCGAGTGTCTCGCCGAGCGCACCATCGCCCGTGAAACCCTGAGCCTGAGGCGCGATCCCGATGCGGGCTACAACCCCCGACTGGACGAGCGGCTCCGCGCGGTATTGCCGGTGTGCGCGCCGCGGGGCATTCGGATCGTGACCAACATGGGAGCGGCCAACCCGATGGGCGCCGCGCGGAAAGCGCAATCAATTGCACAAGAGCTCGGCCTCGAACAGATGCGCTGCGCCGTGCTGCTCGGCGACGACGTGCGCGCGCATGTCGCCGCCCGCCCGGAGCTCCGCCTGCTTGAGACCGGGGAGCCGCTCGAGAGCATTCTGCCGCAAATGGCGGCGGCCAACGCCTATCTCGGCGCCGACGCGCTGTGCGAGGCCTTGGCGACGGGCGCGGACCTGGTCATCACCGGCCGTGTCTCCGATACCTCGCTCTTCGTTGGGCCGATGCTCCACGCGCTCGGCTGGTCCTATGGCAACCTCCCGATGCTCGCCCAGGCGAGCGTCGCCGGACACCTTCTCGAATGCGCCGGCCAGGTGACGGGCGGTTACTTCGCCGATCCGGGCGTGAAGGATGTCGACGGCCTGGCCCGCCTCGGCTTTCCCTTCGCCGATGTAGGTGCCGACGGTGCCGTCACGATCGGCAAGGTCGAGACGGCGGGCGGCCGCGTCGACGCGCAGACCTGCACCGAGCAGCTGCTCTACGAAATGGGCGACCCGCGCGCCTACATCACCCCCGATTGCGTGCTCGACGTGACGGGCGTGCGGTTCGTCGAGACCGCGCCTGATCGGGTGGCCGTGACGGGCGCCACGGCACGCCCGCGCACCGACACATACAAGGTGAGCGTCGGCTATCTCGACGGCTTTCTCGGTGAAGGCCAACTCTCCTATGCCGGTCCAAACGCGGTTGCGCGGGGCCGTCTCGCGGGCGAGGTGGTGGCCGAGCGGCTCAAGATGCGGGGCTTCGCGTTCGACGACCTCCGCGTCGACCTGATCAGCGTCGACAGCTTGCATGGCCCGGCGACCGATCGCCCGGAGCCCTACGAGGTGCGGCTTCGCGTCGCCGGGCGGACCGATGACCGCCACGCTGCGGAGGCGATCGGCTGGGAGGTCGAAACACTCCTGACCAACGGCCCCCAAGGGGGCGCCGGTGACTTCAAACAGGTGCGTGAGATCATCGCGGTGCAGTCCGTGCTTCTCCCGCGCACCGCGGTGAAAACGCGCGTTGAACTGATGGAGAGCACCTGATGCTCACGGTTCGCGACCTTGCCCACACGCGCGCGGGCGACAAGGGACACACGGTCAACGTCTCGGTCATCGCCTTTGACGAGGCGGGCTATGCGCGGCTTGTGCGCGAGCTGACCGAGGCACGGGTCATGCGGGCCTACGCGGCACTCGCGGCCGGTCCGGTCCGCCGCTACGAGGTTCCGGGGCTTCGCGCGCTAAACTTCGTGATCGAGCATGTGCGCGGCGGCGGCGTCACCGCGACCGCTTCGCTCGACGTGCACGGCAAGAGCCTGAGCACGCTGATGCTCACCATCCCGCTTCCGGGCAATGCGCCCGAACCTTGACGGCAACCGCGCGGCCGCCGCAAGGTTTACCCACGGAAAGAGACACAGGAGCCTGCACGGATGGGCGACGTGAAGCGGTGCCTTGGTGTGGTCCAGATGGACTGCGTGGTCGGTAACCCGGCGGCCAATCTCAACAAGATCGAGCATTTCGCGGCCCTCGCCGGTCGCCTGGGCGTGGAGCTGGCCATCTTCCCGGAATGCGTCACCACCGGCTACTTCCTCGGCGACGCGCTCCAACGCCTCGCAGAACCCGTCGATGGACCAACCGGGGAGCGCCTCTCGGCGATCGCCAAGGAAAACGGCCTCTCGCTCGCCGTCGGCGCCTATACGAAGAGGGACGGCGCCGTCTACAACTCGCAGCTCCTGTTCGGACCCGACGGCAAGCGGCTCGCCGTCTACGACAAGGCGCACCTCTTCGCGAGCGAGCGGGAATACTGCAACGCGGGTGATCGGCCCGTCGTGGTGGAGACGCCGATCGGCAAGGTCGCGATGACGATCTGTTACGACCTCATCTTCCCGGACTATGTGCGTCACCTCGTCGATCTCGGCGCCGAATTCGTCATCAACAGCACGAACTGGATCAGCGACCCCTACCAGCGAGACGTTTGGGGTTGGACCGGCCCGACCACCCAAGCCCTTATATCGACGCGCGCGCTCGAGAACTTGACGTTCGTGGCGATGGCGAACCGGGTGGGGCATGAGGTGCTTTCGCCGACGCTCGCCTTCGACAGCCTCGGGCACTCCTGCGTCGCCGGGCCGTCGGGCAAGATTCTGGCCTCCCTCCCTGAGGGCGAGGGTGTCGCGGTCGCCCACATCGAGATCGCGGAGGCCGACCTCGCGCGCTGGCATGGCGTCGCGACCTATCGCGCCGACCGACGCCCCGAGCTCCTTCGATGAGCCCGCCACAGGCGCTGCCTGAGCATTTTCCGGACGAGGCCGCGCTCGAAGACTTCATGACGACACCGTCACCCGCTCTGCGGGACACGCTGCGCCGCGTGCCGGGCGATATCATCATCCTCGGGGTCGGCGGCAAGATGGGGCCGACCCTCGCAGGCCTCGCGAAGCGAGCGGCCCCCGACAAGCGCATCGTCGCGGTGGCGCGCTTTTCCGATCCCGCGACGCGCGAGAAGCTGGCGCGGTGGAACGTCGAGACAATCGCGTGCGATCTGCTCGATCGCGCCGCCGTGGAAGAGCTGCCGCGCCTGGACAACGCCGTGTTCATGGCCGGGCGGAAATTCGGTGCCGTCGGCGAGGACGACCTGACCTGGGCCATGAACACGCATGTCCCGGCGGTCGTCGCCGAGGCGTTTTGCGCGGCGCGCATCGTCGCCTTCTCGACGGGCTGCGTTTATCCCTTCGTCGACATCCGCCATCAGGGCGCGTGCGAGGAAACGCCCACCACACCGCCGCCTGGCGAATACGCGAACTCCTGCGTCGGGCGCGAGCGGCTCTTCGAGTATTTCTCGCGCCGGCATGGCACGGCTGGCCGACTGGTGCGCCTCAACTATGCGATCGACATGCGCTACGGCGTGCTTCACGACATTGCGCGCAAGGTGCGCGACGGCCAACCGATCGACGTGACCACCGGCCACGTCAACGTCATCTGGCAGGGCGATGCCAACGACTTCGCGCTTCGTTGCCTCGCCCATAGCACGACGCCGACCAGCGCCATCAACATCAGCGGGCCGGAGACCATCAGCGTGCGCGCGCTTGCCGCGGCGTTTGGCGCGCGCCTCGGCGCCGACCCGATCCTGACCGGGACCGAGGCGGAGACCGGTTGGCTGGTCAACACGACCCGCGCATGCGCGCTCTTCGGCTATCCCTCCGTGCCGCTCGGGCGCATGATCGATTGGGTCGCCGATTGGGTCGCCAACGACCGGGGCAGCCTCGGCAAGCCGACCCAATATGAGGTGCGCGACGGCGCGTTCTCGGCACCTTCGGCGCGCGCATGACCATCGAGCGGCATCGCCCGCCCGGCCGCGGAGCCCGGCCATGGGGTTGAGCTGGCACGACGTTCCGGACGCGGTTCGCGACACGCTGCAGCGCGGCGTCGTGATCCCGGCGCACCCGCTCGCGCTCGACGCGAGGCGCGCGCTCGACCCGCGTCGCCAGCGGGCGCTCACGCGCTACTACCTCGATGCGGGCGCGGGCGGGCTCGCGGTCGGCGTGCATACGACGCAATTCGCCATCCGCGACGCTGGTCTCTACGAGCCCGTGCTGGCACTCGCGGCCGAAACCGCGGACGCGTGGACGACGCGACCAGTCGTGCGCATTGCGGGCGTGGTCGGGCGCACAGAGCAAGCGACCTCCGAGGCAGAGATTGCCGTCGGCCTCGGCTATCACGCCGGTCTCCTGAGCCTCGCCGCCCACAAGGGCGCGAGCGAGGATGAGCTCATCGCCCATTGCACGCGCGTCGCGGAGGCGATCCCGCTCGTCGGCTTCTACCTCCAACCGGCGGTTGGCGGCATCCTGCTCGGGCCGCGTTTTTGGCGGCGGTTTGCGGAAATCGACAACGTCGTCGCGATCAAGATCGCGCCGTTCAACCGCTACCGCACGCTCGACGTGCTCCGCGGCGTGGTCGAGGCCGGCGCGGAGGAGCGCATCGCGCTCTACACCGGCAATGACGACCACATTCTGCTCGACCTGGTGATGCCCTGGCGCCTCATGCGCGCGGGCGAGCCGGTGACCGTGCGCATCCGCGGCGGCCTGCTCGGCCATTGGAGCGTTTGGGTGAAGCGCGCCGTCGAGCTGCTCGAGCGCGCGCACGCGAGTCACGGCGCCAGCGCGATCGACCAGGAGCTGCTAGCCCTCGATACCGCGATCACCGACTGCAACGCGGCGCTCTTCGACGTCGCGAACGACTTTCGTGGTTGCATTGCCGGGTGCCACGAGGTGCTGCGCCGGCAGGGTCTCCTCGAAGGGATCTGGTGCCTCGATCCCGACGAGACCTTGAGCCCCGGTCAGGCCGCCGAGATCGATCGTGTCTCGGCCGCCTACCCGACACTCAATGACGACGCGTTCGTCGCCGCAAATCTCGCGCGCTGGCTGGCCTGACGGCGCGCGCCGCCGTCACAGCTCGAGCGAACGGATCTCCGCGGCAAGCGCGTCCTCGGCCGCCTTCAATGCATCGCGCGCGGCCTGGATTTCGGTCGCGATCCGATCGAGCGTATCTTCCTGCTCGGTGAGCTTGGCGAGATAGCGGCGATGCAAGTCGCTGTCGCGCGGCACGTTTCGCAAATTGTCGCGCAGGCGCTTTTGGTCGTCGAAAAGCCGCGTCGTCGAGCGCTCGAGCCGCGCGACCTCCTGACGCCTCGAGGCGATCGTCGCCCGCTGCTCCGCCAAGCGCTCGAACGCCGCCCGAAGCGGTGGGTCGAGATACTCGGCTTGCGCGAAGAATTCGAGGGCGTTGTCCTGGAGATCCGTCAACGCGGTGCGCTCGAGAATTTGACGCTCGAGCCGGACCGTAAGCTCCGCGGATGCGCCCGGTGCGACGTCGAGCGGCAGACGGTACGCGCTGTCGGTCATGTCGGGGTTCGTGCCTGCGGGCTCGACGACCTCCCAGCCGTCGCGCCGCGGATGCTCGATCAGCAGTCGACGGATTTCCTGCGCCGCCGATTTCACGCGATAGACGGTCGCATCGCTCTGACGCACCGACAGCCGCAGGCTGCCCTTGCTGATCGCCCCGCCAACCACCGTGCGCCCGCTCTTCTGCTCACGGTCGACCACGACGGACTGGTCGAGCGCAAAGCTGAGGAGCCGCGCATCCCCGGCCGGCAACGGAGCGAGCCGCGCATCGCCCACGAAGGCCATGCCGCCAACGCCCGCCTCGTAAAGGGTGAGGATGCCGGGCGGCAGGCCGGTGGCGGTGGCATTGACGATGCGCACGGCCGCAAGCGGGTGGCGCGCGTGCACCGTCGGCTGGTAGAGCGAAACCGTTTCGGCCGGCACGATCTCGTCGATCACGGGCACCATGAGGGATTCGCCGGCATCGAGCGAGATGGGCTCGCCGATCCTGAGGATCACCTGGGTGGTCGCCTCCTCGCGACTCGTCGCGATGCCGCCGCCCGCCATCTGCTGCGGTGCCGGTGCAGGCGCCGGCTCGAAAAAAGCCTCAGCCTCGCCGCCCACTATGTCGGCCTCGGCCAACTCCTGCGGCGCCGCCTTCGCGAGCGCCGCGCGGCGCTCCTGGACACGGCTTTGGACCGTTCCCCGGTCGGTCGGCGGCAGCACACGTCCGAGCACCTCGACCGGCACCTCCGGCCGGTCGACGAAATAGGCCTTATAGAGCGCCTGGCGGAACGTCACGGGATTGCCCGAAGCGAGCGTCAAATCGACGCCCCGCCAATCTTGCCCACTTAGATTCTCGATCACCGCCCAGCCCTGCAGCCGGCCCGCGTCGTCAGCGAAGCCGAGCCGGTAGCTCGCCTTCCAGAGCGGTGCGCTCACGACATAGCCGACGCGCACACGCCGCTCGCCCTCGCCCGGTGCCGCGATCGTGAGCATGCGCCGATCGCGCACACGATGTTGCGCCACCGCCGCGAGCGCCGCAGCCACCTGGGCCTGGAGCTTCGGCTCCGCGAGGCGCACGGCATCCTGCTCCTCCAGGATGAACTGCTGGACCCCCGTGCTGGTCAAGAGGCTCACGCGGTGACGTGTGAGCGTTCCGCGCTCATCCGGAAGCGCCACCTGCTCCGGCTTGATGGAGATGAGCCGGCCCTCGAGCGCGCGGCTCCCCGTCACGGCGATCTGCGCGCCGGTCAGGGCCTCGAAGAGGTCGACCGCGGAGTCGAGCGCTTCCGGGCCGAAGGGCAAGGCGCGAAACGCTTCGGACAACGGCTCGCGGCCCGGTAGGCTGATCGTCCCGACACCACCCTTGTCATCGAACACGACCACGCTCTTGAGCACGTCGTCGACTTGATCGAGGCGAATGTCGAGCGAAAGCTTGCCGTCGTCGACAACCAGCGCCTCGTACTCGAAATAGCCGACGCCGCCGGATGAGAGGAGCACGCGTTTGAGCGCAAGCTCGCTCGCGTTGGCGACGCTCAACCACGAAATTCCGATGAGGATGGCGAGGACTGCTGTCGTGGAGCGGATGGGCATGCGAGATCTCCCGTTGGCGACTGAGTCTGCATCTCCGGTCGACGCGCCGTGGCGGCACGGCAGTAGATACATGCGGTCCCGCACCGAAGGTGTATACATAGGGCACGGGACGCAACGATCTCCCGTGATTAAGATCAGAGAGGACCTGCATGATCAAGGGTCTGCACCATAACGCCTACCGGTGTCGCGACTCGGAGGAGACGCGGCAATTCTATGAAGACTTTCTCGGACTGCCCCTCGCGGATGCTTTCGAGCTCGGCGAAACCCAAACCGGCCGCGCCACGGTCGCGCTTCATAGCTTCTATCGACTCGGCGACGGCTCGTTTCTCGCGTTTTTCGAGGTGCCCGGACAGCCCTTCGCGTTCAAGGAGCAGCACGATTTCGATCTCCACATCGCGCTCAAGGTCGATGACGGGACGCTCCATCAGATGTTTGAGAAGGGCAAGGCCGCCGGGATCGAGACGCGCGGTATCGTCGACCACGGATTCATCCGCTCGATCTATTTTCGCGATCCGAATGGATACGTGATCGAGCTCACCGCCGATGCCGGCGACGCCGATGCCTATGCCGCGAAAGCGGCCGCCGACGCCCATGACGCGCTCAGCCGTTGGCAAGCGAACAAAGCCGGCCATTCGGCACCGCGCATCTAGGCTGGCCCGCATGACAAACATCCCGATCGACCTCTACAGCGATACCCAGACCCGCCCAACGCCGGAAATGCGCCGCGCCATGGCGGAGGCGGAGGTCGGCGACGAGCAAAGGGGCGAGGACCCGAGTGTCAATCGGCTCTGCGCGGAGGTTGCCACCCTCTTGGGCAAGGAGGCCGCGGTCTTTCTGCCCTCGGGCACGATGTGCAACGAGATCGCGCTTCTCGTCCATTGCCGGCCCGGTGATGAGATCATCGCCGATCGCACGGCGCACATCATCGGCGCGGAAGCGGGCGGGCCGGCCGTCTTGGCAAGCGCGATGGTGCGCACCATCGATGGAACGCATGGCGTCTACGGGCCGGACGACGTGTACGCCGCCGTGCGCGATCATATGCGTCACGCACCGCGCTCGCGGCTCGTCTGCGTGGAGCAAACCTCGAACCTCGGCGGCGGCACGGTGTGGCCGGTCGAAGCCATCGAGGCGGTCGCCGAAGCCGCGAAGAACCGCGGCCTCTTGCTGCACATGGATGGGGCCCGCCTGTTGAACGCCGTCGTCGCCTCGGGCGTGCCGGCGGAGCGGTTTGCGAAACCGTTCGATTCGGTCTGGATCGACCTGAGCAAGGGGCTCGGTTGTCCGGTGGGCGGTGTGTTGGCGGGCTCTCGCGCCTTCATCGAGGACGCCTGGCCATGGAAGCAGCGGCTCGGCGGCGCGATGCGCCAGGCGGGCATCATTGCCGCGGCAGGCCTCTACGCGCTCACTCACCATGTCGCGCGGTTGGCAGACGATCATGCGAACGCACGCCACTTGGCGGAGCGCGTGGCCACCCTGCCGGGTGTGCGCCTCGAAACGCCAACGGTGGACAGCAACCTGGTGTTCTTCGATGTCTCTGAGACGGGCCGACGGGCAGCCGATATCGTGGAAGCGCTGCGCGCCCGCGGCGTGCGCATGGGCGCCATGGGTCAGTACCGGATACGCGCGGTCACCCATCTCGACGTCGATCGCGCGGGCGTCGACGCCGGGTGCGACGCGCTTGCCGCCGAGCTGACGGACGCTTGACTGGCACATCGTTTCGCATGACATCGTGATATCTCGACCAAGCAACAGCACCAACCTGGGAGTCCAACGATGAGTGGTGGGATCGCCGAGCTATTCGAAACGCATGACGGCCTCGGCCTTGGGGCGCTCGTCCGTGGTGGCGAGGTCACAGCGAGCGAGCTGTTCGAGGAGGCGGTGCGCCGCACGGAGGCCACCAACCCGACGCTCAACTTCCTGTCGCACGCCGCCTTCGAGGAAGGGCGGCGCATGGCGGCCGATCCCAACCTGCCGGATGGCCCCTTCAAGGGCGTGCCGTGGCTGGTCAAGGAGCTCGCGACCATGTGGGAAGGCCTCCCGCTGACCAATGCCTGCTCCTACTTCAAGGACATGGTGGCGCCGCTCGATCAGGAGACCGTGAAGCGCACCAAGCAAGCCGGCTTCGTGCTGCTCGGCAAGAGCAACGCGCCCGAGCTCGGCTGGGCGCTGACCACGGAGCCCGCGCTCTATGGCCCGACACGCAGCCCCTGGAACCCCGAGCACACGGCCGGCGGCTCCAGCGGCGGCTCCGCGGCCGCCGTGGCGGCGCGCGTTCTGCCGATTGCCGAGGCGAGCGACGGCGGCGGCTCGATCCGCGCACCCGCCTCCATTTGCGGGACCGTGGGGCTGAAGATCTCGCGCGGGCGCTCGACGCTCGCGCCCGTCATCGCCGATTTTTGGTACGGTGGCGCGGTCTTTTTCTGCCTCTCGCGCACCGTGCGCGACACGGCAGCCTACCTCGACGCCGCCGGCGGCTCCCTCCCAGGCGACCCTTATCACAAACCGAAGCCCGAGCGCCCCTTCCTCGAGGAGGCGAGCACCGACCCCGGCACGCTCAAGATCGCGATGGTCGACACCGCGCCCGAGGGCTGCACGCCGCTCGACAACGAGGTGAAGACGGCCGTCGCCAATGCGGCAAAGCAGTTGGCGTCGCTCGGCCACACGGTGGAGCCCGAAGCGATCCCTTACGATTTCTGGCAGCTGTTCAACATCTACACGCGGATCACCGCGGTCCAAACCGCCGGCTGGCTGCTCGGCATGCAGGAGCTGGTGGGCCGCCCGCTCACCCAATCCGATGTCGCGCCGCTCTATTGGACGATGATCCAAACGGGCAAGAGCATCTCGGGCGTCGAGCACTCGAACGACGTCGAGCAGCTGCGGCTCGCCTGCCGCGAGGTGGTCACGCGCATGAGCGCCTACGATGTGTGGCTCATGCCCGTGGTGCCGATGACGCCGCGCAAGCTCGGCTATTACGACATGTCGCTCGACGCCGACACCTACAACGCCACGGTCATGGGTCCGGACTGCACGTATACCGCCCCGTTCAATGCGACGGGGCAGCCCGGGATCTCGTTGCCGCTCCACTGGACCGCGGACGGCCTGCCGGTCGGCGTGCAGTTCGTCGGCATGGAAGGTGACGAGGCGACGCTGCTGCGCCTCGCCGGCCAGCTGGAGCAGGCGATGCCATGGAAGGATCGCGTGCCGCCGATCCACGCCTGAGACGGTGCCGCAAGGACGACCACTTGCGCGCCAGCCCCGCCAAGCGAGGCCCAACCGCGGCACGGGTTGGGCCGATGGGGAGCTTCTCCTGGTATAACGCCATCGGGCTCTGCGCGGCGGTTTGCTTCGCGCTCTTTCCGGTGCTCTGGCTGCTCTCGAGCACATTCAAGCCGTGGTACGAGTTTGCGGCGAGCCCACCTGTTTGGATCACGTCGAGGCCGACCCTCGAGAACTACCGCAACGTTTTTTACCCGTTCATCGACGCGCTCGATTGGTGGCACACCTCGTCCTGGCGCAGTCTGATCTCGTCGGGCGGCATCGCGATCGTGTCGACCGTCATTGCGATGGCAGTGTCGATTCCCGCGGCGTTCGCCATCGCGCGCTATCGGACCGGCGGCGCCACCCTGCCGTTCATTATCCTCTCGTTTCGCATGGCCCCCGCCATGGCCATTGCCATCCCGATGGCGCTTGCGGCGAGCTTCGTCGGGCTGAAGGAGCATCTAATCTCACTGCCGTTGCTGCAGGCTGCCTACAGCGCGCCGCTCGCGGTCTGGCTGCTCAAGACCTACATCGAGCGGGTGCCCGTGGAGCTTGAGGAAGCTGCCATGCTCGACGGCCGCTCGCGTGCAGGCGCTCATTTCCGCGTCACGCTGCCGCTCATGCGGAGCGGCTTGGCCACGACCACGGTCTTCGTTTTCCTGCTGAACTATGGCGAGGGCGCGCTCTCGATCGCGCTCGCGGCAGGCCCGTGGGCGCCGGTGCCGGTTCAGCTCGCGGCCAAGTTCAACAATGGCAACGTGCAAGCGGCGCTCGCCATGCTGGCCGCCGCACCACTGATCGTGATCGGCTACACGCTGCTGCCCTTGCTCGCACGCGGCGTCGGCCTGGAGGGCGCGATCCGCCGCTGAGGCGCAGCGCCTCCGCTATTCGCCGTCGATCACCCGCTTGATCACGGGGTGGTAGCGCTCGCCCCAGCCCTTCTCGATCGCCTCCTCGAACAGCATGCGGACGAGCGCTGCGCCACGCGGCGCGAGCCCCACTTCCGCGGCGAGGTCCAGCGCATAGCGCAGGTCTTTGAGGGCATAGCGCACCGGGAAGGCGCCCTCCGGATAGTCATCGGGAAGCACGGCCTTTCGACCATGATTGCGCAGCGCGAAACTATCGCCGGAGCTCTTGGCGATCGTCGAGAGCAGCACCTCGCCATCCATCCCGGCACGCGTGCCGATGGCGAGCGCCTCCGAGAACGCCATCACGTTCTCGAACAGCACCATATTGTTCAAGATCTTGCAGATCTCGCCCGCACCGACATCGCCGCAATGCGTGACGTCGGACGCCATATGCCGCAGCACCGGCTCGACCTGCGCGAAGAGCGCGGCCGCTCCGCCGACCATGATGCTCAACGTGCCGTCGATCGCGGCCTGGCGCGTGCGCGCGACGGGCGCATCGCCGAAGGCCACATCCCGCTCTGCGAAGCGCGCACCGACTTCGCGGCTGAGCGCCGGCGGCGTGGTGCTGGTGTCGAGCACGGTCTGACCGGTGCGGCAAAGAGCGGCGAGTCCGGCCTCGCCGAGGCAGACCTCCCTCACCTCAGGCCCACCCGGAAGAGACAGCAGGATCAGCTCGGCCTCAGCCGCGACGGCCTCGATCGACGGCATCGCCCGCACGCCGTCGCCGGCAAGGCGAGCCAAGGGCTCGGGACGGAGGTCGTAGCCGAGCACCGCACCGTCGTGCCCACGCGCCAGGTTACGGCACATGGGCTCGCCCATGGTGCCAAGCCCGATGAAACCGATGGTGGCGAACGCGCTCATCGCTCCTCGTCCACCGCGGCGGCGCCGGCGCTCGTCCCCGCGATGCGCCCGAACACCGCGCCGGAGGTGAGGCCGGTGCCGCCCGGATAGTTGAAATAGAAGAGGCCGCCCACCAACTCGCCCGCGGCATAGAGGCCGGGGATCGGGCGCTCGGTGATGTCGAGCACGCGCGCCGCTTGGTCGATCTTAAGCCCGCCAAAGGTGAAGGTGATGCCGCAGGTGACTTGAAACGCCTCGAAGGGCGGCGTGTCGATCCTGTTCGCCCAGTTCGACTTGGGGATCGCGAGCCCGCACGTGCCGCGGCCGTCCTTGACGTTGGGGTCGAAGGGCGCGTCCGCTTGCACCGCGTCGTTGAATGCGGCGACCGTGCGCGCGAAGGCCGCCGCGTCGACCCCCTCCATCGCCGCGCCGAGCGCCGCGATGGTGTCGGCGCGCACGCGCGTCACCTGGCGAATGCGATACTCGTCGCGCTGCAGGTGCGTCACCTTGGCGTCGAACACCTGCCACGCAAACTGCCCCGGCTGCTCGAGGATAATCCGGCCGTACTTCGCGTAGGTGTAGTTGCGAAAATCCGCACCCTCGTCGAGGAAGCGCTCGCCCCGTGCATTGACCATGATCGAGAATGGGTAGCTGTGCTTCTGGAAGCCGTCGCCGACGGCGAGATCGCCGAAGGCCGGCGCATTCCGGTCCCAGCCGACGGCGTGGCAGCCCGACCAGTTGCCATAGGGCTGCGCGCCCGCCTCGAGCGCCATGCGGATGCCGTCGCCCATATTGTGTCGCGTGCCGCGCACCTTCGCGAGATCCCAGCCGGGGCCGAGATAGCGCGTGCGCCACGCCGCGTTCGATTCGAAGCCGCCGGAGGCGAGCACGACGGCGCGGGCCGGCAGGGTGATGCGCTGCCCGCCCTGCTTGGCGCGAACGCCCTGGATGATGCCCGCGTCGTCCTGGATCAGCCCGAGCGCGCGCGTCTCGTAGAGAATGGAGATGCCGGCGCGCGCGGCGGCGTTGTGCAGCGCCTCCACCAGCCCCGGTCCGCCGCCCCAGGTCTCGACGGCGAGGCCGCCCCAGAACTTGAACCGGCCATCGACCTTGAAGGCCTGACGGCCATAGCTTGGCTGAAAGCGCACACCCTTGGCCCGCATCCAGACGAGCGTCTCGTGGCTCTTCGAGACGAGGGCCTCGACCAGATCGGGATCGGCGCGGTAGCTCGTCACGCGCGCCATGTCGTCGAAATAGTCGTCGAAGCCGTAGCTGCCGAAGTCGGTGGTGGCGACCTCGTCGGGCGATAGCTCCATGATGGCTTGGAGGTCGGCCACGTCATTGAACACGACCCGCATAGCGCCCGCGGTGAACGCCGAGTTGCCGCCCCGCTCCGCCTCGGGCGCGCTTTCGAGCACGGTGACGCTGGCGCCCGACTCACGGGCCGCGAGCGCCGCGCATAGCGCCGCGTTTCCGGCCCCGACGACCAGCACGCCGACCGGTGACGTGCTCACGGGCCCGGCTCCCTCATGGCTGCGTGCCGCCGCACCATCAGTCGAACATGCGCTTGCGCATGCGGTGGTAGGCGAAGAAGAACGCGATCACGGTGAGCGCGAGCGGATAGGCGATATGGACCACGGCCATGCCGACATCGAGCGGCAGGTCGGCCATGAGCGGGCGGATGAGCGCGACGAGATGGGTCATCGGCAGGATCCAGGCGATGATCTGGACGGCGAGCGGAAAGCCCTCGATCTCGAAGAACACGCCGGAGAAGATGAACATCGGCGTGACCCAGAAGGTGAAGAAGTAGCTGAAGAACTCGTAGTTGCGCGCGAGCGAGGTCGCGACCAGGCCGTAGCAGGCGAAGCCCACCGAGGCGAGGAAGACGATCGGCAGCGCGATCACGGCACCCGCCGGCACGGGGATGCCGCCCCAGAGCCCGCCGACCACGAGCACGCTGACCGCGGCCAGCATCGCCTTCAGCGCCGCCCACAGCACCTCGCCGAGCAGAAGCTCCGCGAGGGTGACGGGTGTCGCGAGCGTCGCGTCCCAGGTGCGCAGCATGTAGTAGCGCGAGAACGAACCGATCGTGGTCTCGAAGCTCGCCGCGAACATCGCCGAGTAGGCGACCATGCCCGGCACGATGAACACCAGGTAGCTCACGCCGCCGATGTCGTCGATCAGGCGCCCGAGGCCGAGGCCGAAGGCGAACAGGAAGAGCAGCGGGTTCGCGATGTTGATCGCGAGCGACGACCAGATGAGCTTGCGCCAGACGATGTATTGGCGGCGCGTGACCGCCATCGCGTAGGGCGCCGCGACGCGGACGAAGGCCATCACCCCTCCCTCAGCTGGCGCCCCGTGAGGCGCAGAAAGACATCCTCGAGATTGGCCTGGCGGTGCGTGTAGACCGCCTGCTCCGGCAGCACGCTGATGAGGTCGCGCGGCGATTCGACGTAGTAGAGGATGGCATCGCCGACATCCTCCGAATCGAAGCGCGCGCCGTCGAAGGCTTCCGCGAGCGGCTTCTGCACCTCGAGCACATGGCCCTTGACGTGGCGCGCGATCAGCTCGGCGGGCGTGCCCTCATCGAGGATCTCGCCATGGTCGATCACGATGATGCGGTCGCAGAGGCGCTCCGCCTCGTCCATGTAGTGCGTCGTGAGCAGCAGCGTCTTGCCCTCCTTCTTGAGCGAGAGCAGCTGCTTCCAGATGAGCACACGGGCCTGCGGGTCGAGCCCCGTGGTCGGCTCGTCGAGGATCACGAGCTCCGATTCGCCGATCAGCGCGCGCGCGATCACGAGGCGCCGCTGCATGCCGCCCGAGAGCTCGACAACCCGCGCGCCCGCGCGGTCCTCGAGCTGCATGAAGGCCAGAAGCTCCGGCACGCGCGCGCGCAGCTGCGCCCGCGGCAGCCCGAAATAGCGGCCATAGATCATCAGGTTTTCGTGCACCGTGATGTCGGGGTCGAGATTGTTGTCCTGCGGGACGAGGCCGATCTTCGCCTTCACCGCGCGCGACATCGCCTGCACCGGTGTGCCGAACACCGTGAGCGTGCCGCCGCTGACGGTCGAAAGCCCCATGATCATGCGCATGGTGGTGGTCTTGCCCGCGCCGTTCGGCCCGAGAAGACCGATGCAGCGCCCGCGCTGGACCGCGAAGTCGATGCCCTTCACGGCCTCATACGCGCCAAACCGCTTCGTCAGCCCGCGGGCGACGATGACGGGGGCATCATTCATGGAATCTTCGGGAGCCGGCGCCACGGCGCCACCATACCCGCAAACGCCGCGCTCGGCACCTGGTGGCGTGGCGCCGGCCCGCGCGGCGGAGAGGCTCGGCCATGTAGGGCGCGACGCCCCTTGAGTCGCCGGCGCGCGCGGCGCACACTTCGCCAGAGAACCCGTGAGGAGGCGCCGATGACCGCCATCGCCGATCAAGCAAGCGGGTCGACGACGACCGACTTCGAGCCGGAGGCGCGGCCGGCGCCGCCGCCCGTCTGGATGTGGCCGCCACGGCCCGCCGCGGTGCTCAAATGGCTCGTCGGCAACCCCGGCTATTTGTTGCCGTGGAACCTCCTCTTCTGCGGCATCGCGATCGCCACCTGGCTCTACACCCAGCCCGACCTCGCGCGCATGGCGAGCTTCGAGGCCGGTTGGGTGGCGCAGATCTTCTTCCGCAATCTCGGGCTGTTGCTGCTCTTCTCGGGCGGTCTCCACCTCTGGCTCTACACGCTCAAACGCCAGGGCGCGGCCTTCAAGTACCACCCGAAATGGTTCGGGGACGGCAGCCAGAAGCGGTTCCTCTTCGGCTCGCAGCTCTGGGACAACGTCTTTTGGAGCGTCGCGAGCGGCTGCACCATCTGGACGGGCTACGAGGTGATGCTGATGTGGGCGTACGCCAACGGCCACGCGCCCTATGTGTCATGGACCGACCAGCCGGTCTATTTCACGCTCATCCTCGTCGTGCTGATGGCCTGGCAAACCGTGCACTTCTATTTCGTGCACCGCTCGCTGCACTGGAAGCCGCTCTACCGCATCGCGCACTATGTGCACCACAAGAACACCAATGTGGGCCCCTGGACCGGGCTCGCCATGCACCCGATCGAGCACGTGATCTATTTCTCGGCCGCGCTGCTCTACTTCGTGCTGCCCTCCCACCCGATCCACGCGATGTTCACGCTGCAATTCGCGGCGCTCATGTCGGCGGTCGGCCATATCGGCTTCGACAAGGTGGTGGTCAAGGGCGGCGTGCAGTTCCCGAGCGACTACTTCCACTTCCTCCACCACAAGCACTTCGAGTGCAACTACGGCAACACCCTCTTCCCCGCCGACCGCTGGTTCGGCACCTTCCACGACGGCAGCGACGAGGCCCACGCGAAGATGATCGAGCGCATCCGCGCGCGGCAGCGTGCGAACCGGGTGGTGGCGGAGGGGTAGGAAGCCCCGCTCGCCGCGAGCACCAAACAATGCGTCCGCGCATTGGGCAGGGTGGCAACCGGTGCAAGCTCGCAACCAAGCAGCCGACCGCGCGTCGCGGTGACGGCAGGCCATGGGCGTGACGGCCGCTTTACTCACAAGGACTTGGGACCGCCCATTTTAGTTGTCAACTGCCGCCACGAGACACGGGGCTCAAGCCGGGTCGGGCCGACCAACAGGCGCATGGGCGGGCAGGGCAGTGGCGCGAACGCCCTCAACGGCTCGGAGGCGCAGCTCGTCTTCGCACCCGGGCAGTGACTACGACCCCGCGAACGTGGTGCTATTCATCGCGAACGGCGCTCCGCCCGAGCGCTCTCAATCTCTCATTCAGTCCGGCGATCCACCTGGAGTCGCGCGAGACCGACCCCGCGGCGATGGCAGCCAACCTCGGCACCGGCGCCCGGCCGGCGATCGAGGGCGGCTGGCTCCTGCGGCACGACGGCCCGCCGATACGGGTTGACGCATGAGCACGCGGGCCGGCTCGATCAACGATGACCGACTATTCGCGCGTTTATCCGGCGATCGGTTGTGGGGCGCTGGGGCCAAGTTCGCTGAGGAATGAGCTAGCCTGCAAATGTGCCTCTCCGTACGTCTGACGAGAAAACGAGATTTGCGCCCTGTGTGCCAACCCGACGGGCATCCTCGAAGAGTGTGTCAGGAAAAGAGTCCCTGGCAACGCGGCAGCAGGATCGGCCTTAACACGCGTAATGCCGACATAGAAAAGCCTCCTCTGCTCTTCTAGGTCCGCCAACTGCGCTGCGTGGGGTATTGCTGCATCCGGCAGTCGCGGCAACATGCCTTGAACGCAACCCGCGACAAACACAAAAGGCGAGCTTAGGCCTTTGCTCTTATGCAGGCTCATGAGCCGCACCTCGTCGACCGTCGGCGGTATTTCAGGTTGTGTGATCGTTAGAAGCATCTCCTGCAACAGCCCGTCAGCTGCTGTGACCCCCGCATCGAGTGCTGAAGTCGCCGCGTCTCGTAACTCCTCCAGCGTCGCGACTTCGGGGGGAAACAGGTAGTCGACCACTCCTTCCAAAGTGGCGGCGTGCGCGGTGATGTTCTGGAGTTCGCCCAATACGAGGCGGAACCGTTCAAGCAAAGTGACGGTGTGCGGAATCGCCAATTGTCCCGCGTCGAGTTCGACGAGCACGTCCCACGGGCTTTGTCCGGTGGTCTCGCTGTGCGCGCGCACCCTCGCATACTGCGTAGCACGCATGTCATTGTGACCCATGCCTAGCAGGAAGCGAAGTGCTGCCCGGTCCGTCTGGTCAACGTGCAGTTTCAAGAGAGCAAATTGCTCCTGCGCGTCCTCCGCTTCCACCTGGCTCTCATCGTAGAAGGAGATACACTGCACACCTCTCGCGCGCAGCTCGGACTTGATCTGGTTGGCAACGACGCGCCGCTGAGATAGCACGATGATCTCGCCAGGTGATCGCCCAGTCGCGATGATCTCCTCGATCTTCTCAGCTATCCAAACGGCCTCACGCTCAAGGCCGCCGAATTGCCGGATCTCCACGTCGCCCGGCCCCTTTGCGGGGAGAGGAACGATTTGTCGTGGGGCCCGCTGAGTATTGTGGGATATGAGCGCATTCGCCATGTCGACGACGCGCGTTGGACACCTGTGGCAATCGGTGAGCGTCAGATTATCGGCCCCACGGTTGTCGGCGATCCATTCCCGGATGCCTTCTGGATGTGCGAACTTGAAGCTGTAGATCGACTGGTCGTCATCGCCTATTACAGCGAGGTTTGACTGTCCGGACAGTTCGCGGATTATGCTCTGCTCCGCCTGGTTCAAGTCCTGATAC
>CBDCGS010000005.1:0-487892 GCA_965216915.1 Alphaproteobacteria bacterium | reverse complement strand
GCGACGCCGACGCTAATCATCGCGCCGGATAACAGCCCCTTCGTCTCGGTGGAGGCGCAGGTCGAGCGCCTGCGCGCCATGCCCGATGCACGGCTGCACGTGGTCGCCGGCGCGCGCCACGGCGTGGCGCTGTCCCACGGCGGCGAATGCGCGCGGGCGCTTCGCGATTTTCTCCGCGCCCGATCCCCGACCGTCGACGAGGCGCAATGAGCGGCCTCGACCGCGCCTACGGCCTGGCGCGTTCTGCCACCATCTACTACGCCAACCCGCTGCGCTTCGGGCGCGCGCGCCGCCACTACGCGGCGTTCGTTTCCGCCGGCGATCTCTGTTTCGACATCGGGGCGCATCTCGGCGCGCGCACCCGGGTGCTGCGCACGCTTGGCGCGCGCGTCGTCGCGGTCGAGCCCATGCCGCATTTCGTCCGCGTGCTGGAGCGCCTCGTCGGTCGCGACCCTGCGGTGACGATCGTGCCGGCGGCGGTCGATGCCGCCTGCGGCGAGGCACAGCTCCTGATTGCCGAGCGCACGCCGACGGTCTCCACGATCAAGCCTGCTTGGGCCGAGACGGTGGGGACGATGCCGGGCTTCGTCTCGGTGCGCTGGAACCGCACGGTCACGGTCGCGACGACGACGCTCGACACGCTGATCGCCGTGCACGGCCTGCCGCGCTTCACGAAGATCGACGTGGAAGGCGCCGAGGCCGATGTTCTGGCGGGTCTCTCGCGCCCGCTGCCGGCGCTCTCCCTCGAATACATCCCCGCTGCGGTCGAGGTCGCGCAGGCCGCGATCGCGCGCCTCGATACGCTCGGCGCATACCGCTTCAACGCCACGCGCGGCGAGCGCAAGCGGCTTCTCTTCGAGCGCTGGTGCGATGGCGACCGCATGACCGCGTGGCTCGGGGCGCACGCGCGGGGCGCGCCGTCGGGCGATGTTTATGCGCGCTGCATCGATGGCGCCTGACGCGGTAAGCTCGTCGGCGTGATGGAAAAGAATGCCACCCTGCGTATCGCCCTCGCATCGCCGCCGGTGGCGGGGTCGATCGCGGGGGCGCTGGCCCATGTCGCGCGCTTGACCGCGGAGGCCGCGGCAAGCGGCGCCGATCTCGTCTGCTTTCCCGAAACCTACGTGCCGGGCCTGCGCGGCTGGGACTTCGCGGTCGAGACGCACGACCCGGCGGCTCTCGATGCGGCGCGCGCGCGGGCGTGCGAAATCGCGCAGGCGCATGGCATCCACGTCATCTTGCCGATGGAGTGGGGGAGCCCCGCGGGGCTCCTCAACGCCGCGTTCGTCATCTCGGACCAAGGCGCGCTGACCGGCTGCCAGGCGAAGGTCCAGCTGGCGCCGGAGGAGGAAGCCCACTATGCGGCCGGAGAGGGACGCCAGCTGTTCGCGTGCCGGGGCATCCCATTCGGCATCGCGATCTGCCACGAGGGCTGGCGCTATCCGGAAACCGTGCGCTGGGCCGCGGCGCGCGGCGCGAAGATCGTCTTCCACCCGACGCTGACCGGCAGCGATCAAACCGGGCGTCCGCGCACGACATGGGACGCCGCCGAGGCGCCGTTCGTCGAAAAGGCGATGGTCTGCCGCGCAGCGGAGAATCGGATTTTCTTCGCGAGCGTCAACTACGCGCTCCGCTACCAGGAATCGGCCACCGCGGTGATCGGGCCGGAGGGCGATTGTCTCGCGTGGCTCCCCTATGGCTCGGCCGGCCTCTTGATCACCGACGTCGACACCTGCGCGGCCGATGGGCTCTACGCGGCGCGCCTCAAGGAGGGCGCCTGAGCTCCGATCGACCCGCCGGCCATAGCGCGTTGTCGCGCCGAGACCTTTCGTAAAGGCCCGGACGAGTTGTTCACGCGTTATCCACAGCATACGACGCAAGGTGCGCGAGGATATCCACAGTATTTATCCACAGTTTTCTTGCGCAGAGGTGCGTTTTTTACTTGATGATCTTCGCCGAATTTCGTCTACTCAGTCCTGGCGATGGTGACGTTTGAACGGACGCCTTGAAGGTCAAGCGAGGCCATCGTTGGGAGGGTGACCCGAGCTTGTGGGGCGCTGGCGTCAGGCGAACAGCAGGTAGACGGTTAAGGGCCCAGCCGGGGGCGACTGGGCCTCTAATTCTAGGACCGGGTGTGCGCACACCCGGTCCTGTTTTCGTTGGGCGTGCACCCACGCGCGAAAGACCGCGCCAGCCCATGCGGAAGGGTTGGATGCTACGGGTCGGGCGCAACCAGGCGCGTTGCCAACGACGCCAACAAGGTCTGCCACCACTCGCCGTGGCGCCGCAGGAAGATCCCGTCGGGAAAGCCATGGCGCGCGACATGGGCCGGCGGCACGGTTTCCCAGCCATGGTGGGTGACGGTGACGCGGGTTTCGGCGCCGACGGCCTCGAAGGTGACCTCGACGCGGGTTTCCTGGTCGGGCGCAAAGCTCGCTTGACGCCAGGTGAAGGCGAGGCGGGCGCCCGGCGCCCACACGGTGACGCGACCGATCTCGAAGACGCTGCCGTCGTCGAATGTCTCGGTGAAGCGACCGCCCTCGCGGGGCTCGAAGGCGAGCGTGCCGGGCGGCCGTCCGGCGACGAAGCGGAACAGCTGGTTGGGCCGCCACCAGCTGGCGATGTCCTCCGTGAACACGGCGAAGCTTCGCACCGGCGTGGCCTGGACGCGGAGCGCGACGACGACGCGGCTCATCCTGTGTCCGCAGGCTCGGGCGCCTCGGGCGCGCGCTCGACATGGGCCTTGAAGGCGGCGAGCCGGGTGGACCAGAGCTGCTCGGTCTCGGCCAGCCAGTCGCGAAGGTCCGCGATCGGCGCCGGGCGTAGGCGATAGATGCGCACACGCGTGTCGAAAGGCGGATGGCTCTCCTCGATCAAGCCGCTGAGGCGAAGCGTGCGCAGGTGGCGGCTCATGGCCGACGGGCTCAACCCCGTGAGCGTGGCAAGCTCGCCCGCACGCCGCGGCGCCTCACGTAGGTGCTCGATCACGGCACGGCGGTGCGGGTCGGCGAGCGCGGCGAGCGTGCGGTCGAGCGCCAGCGCGCGCGTCATGACCAGCCGTCGATCGTGAGGCCGGTTTCGGCTTCAGCCTCCTCGCGCGTCACCGCGCGCACGGTCTGGCCGAACGACCAGACATGCCCTTCGGGATCACGCACCGCATAGGTGCGGTCGCCGTAGAACTGGTCGGCGAGCGGGCGCACGATCTCGGCACCCGCGGCGAGCGCGCGGGCGCAGTGGGCGTCGATGTCGTCCGTGACATGGACGTGGATCAGCTGCGTGTTCTTGCCACCGACGCTGGCCGGGCTCGCCACGTGATCGATCCACTCGGGCCCGACCATGAGATAGCCGTCTCCGAAGGTCATCTCGGAATGCTCGAGCTTGCCCTCGGCATTGGCGATGACCATCGTGCGCTCAAAGCCAAAGGCCTTCTCCAGCCAATCGAGCGCGGCGAACGGGTCTTTGTAGATCACTGCGGAGCCGAGCGACGGGCGAGACCGCGAAGCCATGAGACATTTCCTTTGCGATTACAGAAATATTTAACGATTTCCGCAAATATATGTCAATCACGAAAACGTGATCGTGATGGGCCTTCCGAACGGGGAGATGCGCCGTCGAAATCGCCGCTCCGCGCACAAAAAGCGCCGGTGAGGACCGCGCGCATGGGCGTGGCGCGTGCCACGCTCTCGGTCAAACGGGGTGCAACGGGCGTTTCGTCGGGTTCGGCGCCGATCAAGACCGCGGGCAGCGCCTGCCTGTTCGAAAGCCGACAAAGGTGGTAGCGGCGTTGGCAGCGCGGAGGGGCGCCACCTTCTTTCCTAGCCGAGTAGGACTTCCGCTTGTTTGACGATCCCCGCCATCAGCGACGGCTCCGGCCGCGAGCGCGAAACCACGCGCAGTCCGAGGAAAAGCGCGAGCAGCCCTTGCGACATCTCATTCGCATCGAGCGCCGGGTCGATCGTGCCGGCTTGCTGCGCGGCCTTGACCTGATCGCGGAAAAACGCTTCCACATTGACCAGGATGTCACGCACGATGTCGGCGACCCCGGGGTCGTGGGGCGAGAGTTCGAGCGCGGTGTTGACCACCAGACAGCCGCGGCGGTCTCCTCCCTCGGTGCTCGCCTTCACCTCGCGGAAGGCCGCCAAGATTGCCTCACGCGGGCTGTGATTGGCGGCCAGGTCGCCGAGAAAGTCCGTCCGGTATGTCCGGTCGTAATGCTCCAGCGCGCGCATGAAGAGCGTGCGCTTGTCGCTGAAACCGGCATAGAGCGAACCACGGTTGATCCCCGTGACGGCCACGAGGTCGCTGACCGAGGTGGCCTCGTAGCCGTGATCCCAGAACGCCTCCATCGCGCGCTCTAGGACAAACGCTTCGTCATATTGTTTTTCCCATGGCATGGCGCGCACGCTAAGCCGCACTGCGCGAAGGGTCAATCTCCAAGCGCATGGGTGAAGCGATAGATGTAGGCACCCACTACCATTCCGGCGAGTGGACCAGCGACATAAATCCAGTAATGCGTGAAATCGTCGAGCGCGATGGTCGGCCCGAAGGCGCGCGCCGGGTTCATCGCCGCGCCCGCGACCGGGCCCATCAGCATGACCTCGATGCCAACGACCGCGCCCACGGCAATACCCGCAAAGGGACCATGCGCGCGCCGGTCGAGGCCGACGCCGGCGACCACCCACATGAGTAGGAAAGAGAGAAACAGCTCGATCGCGAAGGCGACGCCCGGCGAGATCCCGACGCCGAGGTTCGGCAGGTTTGCCCCCATCGCGCCATGGTCGCCAAGCGCCCAAAGGAGGCACATGCCGCCGAGCGCGGAGCCCGCCATTTGCGCAAGCACATAGCCGGGCACGAGGCGCCAGGAGAGGTGGCCGATCAGCGCCGCGGCGATCGAGAGAGCCGGATTGACGTGCGCGCCGGAGACGTGCCCGAACGTGTAGATGACGATGGTGATGATCAGACCCGAGATCAGCCCGCCGCCGATCGCACCCAGCGACCCGCCCATCTTGGCGTCCACCACCACCGCGCCCGCCGCGAACACGACCAGCGCGAAGGTGCCGATGAATTCGCAGGCGTAGCGACGCCAATCGTCGCGGTTGGCCAAGGCCTCCACCATCAGCGCGGCCGAAACGCGCCGAGCGCCTGCCCGTCATCGACGCGCAGCACCTGGCCGGTGACGTGATCGGAGGCCGTCGAGCAGAGGAAGAGCAGCGCGTCGCCAAGGTCGGCCGGCTGCTGCAGCGCTTGGCCTGGGAACTGGCGGATCAAGCGCTGCCCGGCCTCACTCGCGAAGAAGGGGGCGTTGAGCTCGGTCTCGACGAAGCCCGGCGCCAGCGCGTTGACCTGGATGTTGTGCTTCGCCCATTCGAGGGCCATCGCGCGGGTCATCGGCACCATCGCCGTCTTGGTCATGCAATAGGCCGCGACGCCCGGCATCACGAAATCCGCCATCACGGAGGAGAGGTTGACGATCTTGCCGCCGCCTTGCGCGATCATACGTGGTGCCGTGCGCTGTGCCATCAGCCACGCGCCGCGCACATTCGTGTTCATCACCAGGTCGAAATCCGCCGCCGTCATGTCGCGGATCAGCTTGTTGACCGCGACGCCCGCATTGTTGACCAGGATGTCGATCCGTCCCGCGGTCTCGATGGCCTCCGCCACCGCGCGATCGACGCTCTCCTCGTCGGTCAGGTCGAGCGCGAGCGCATGGGCCGTGCCGCCGCCCTCCACGACCTCATCCGCGAGGGTCTGCAGGCGATCGACACGCCGCGCGGCGAGAATCACGGTCGCCCCCGCGGCGGCGAGCACGCGCGCGAAGGTTTGCCCGAGCCCCTGGCTCGCGCCCGTCACCAGCGCGGTCTTGCCCGCGAGAACCGTCGCCATCGTCGCTCTCCAGCCATCCGTGGTCGTCGAGGTGCCTCGCTCATACGCAAAGACGGATGAAATGGGAAGACAGCCGTGCTAGGCGGATGCTGAACGAAACGCGCGATCCTGGTGGGAGGGAGACATGAAGGAACACGAAGAAGGCTATTCGATGCCGCTCACAGCGCCGTCCTACACGGCGCCGCCCTTCGAGGCGACCGACCGGAGCCGGCTGTTGCTGGTCATCTACAGGGCCGATCCCGATGCCGTCGCGTGGGAGGTGCCCGAGCCGCTCGAGCCCTGGGGCGACGGCACGATGCTGGCCTGGGTCGGCGACATGTCACAACCGAGCCACACACTCGACATCTACCGCGAGTGCCTGACCGCCATCAAAGTGCGCTACGGCGACCGCTTCGGCTGGTATGTCAACCACATCTGGGTCGCCCACGACATGGCGCTCACCTTCGAACGCGAGATCTACGGCTGGCCGGCGCAGCATTGCGACGACGCGCGCCTCTCCTACAACGGCAGCCAGATCTTCGGCTCGTGCGTGCGCTATGGCGAGCAGCTGTTCCGCATCAGCTTCAACGCGACCAGCGTCGCGCCGATGGGCTGGGACGAGCCCCTCGAGACCAAGCTCGGCAAGGATATCGACGGCGAGTTCCTGCAGATCCGCAAATTTCCGCACCCTGAGAAAGGCGGCAAGCCGATCAAGCAGCTCCTCAACATCCCGACCAACGATTTCAAGGTGGCCGAGATTCACGCGGGCAACGCGACCGTCGCCTATCAGCCCTCGGGCCTCTATCCGCACATGATGACGCTCGTGCCCGTCGACTATGTCTCGAGCTGGTACCTGCGCGCGTCCTGGTGGCTCGACTATCCCGAGGTGCTGTGGGAAGCGTGAGCGCAGCCTTCCGAGACGACGAGCGATCGGGGGTTAACCAAGGCGCGCAGCGAATTTTTCAGAAAACACGGTCACACTGCGCGCGGCAGTGGGAGAAGGCCGCGTGCTCAACAAGACCGTTCGCAATGCCCTGTTCGTCCTCGCGATCTGTGTGGTCGCGGTGGTCGTGCTGCAGCATAGCGGTGACGGCCTGGAGGGGCTGGCCGGCAAGGCGCCCGATGCATCCGAGGAGCGGCGGTCAGGCTCCGCAACGCTGATCGACGAGCGCAGGCAGTCTGGTCGCACGGCGCGGACCGAGAGCGCCGGCTATGGCGGTGGCATGCTGGCGATCCCCGTTTCGAGCGACGGGCATTATTACGTCGACGTCATGATCGGCAGCACGATCGTGAACTTCATGGTCGACACGGGGGCTTCGATGGTCGCGCTCTCGCGCGAGGATGCGGACCAGATCGGCCTCGATCTCAACGACGATGACTACTACGCGCAGGTTCACACCGCGAACGGCTTGGCGCGCGTTGCCCCGATCACCATCGAGAGCATGCGCGTCGAAGGCAACTGGGTGTACGACGTCGAGGCCGTGGTGATCGACGCGAACACGCCGGTCTCGCTCCTCGGCATGAGCTATCTGCGCCGGCTCACCAATTTCGAATTCGGCCACGGCGCGCTCACGTTCTACTGGAACTAGACCATGTCACGCGCGCTCATGCTCACGCGACAGGCTCTCTCTCATTGAGATTGACGCAAATGCGTCGTCGCAGGTGGTTCCACCTGCTCGGGATTTGCTCTAGCGCCGGTTCCCTACAGCAGCGTCCGTTCGACGAGCCAGAACGCGCCGATCGCCGCAATCACGACCGAGGCCGGGATCGTCACCGCGCGTCGGTAGTAGCTCTTGCGCCGGAACCAGAGGCCAACCGCGAGGAAGCAGCCCGCGATCACGGTGAGCTGGCCGAGCTCGACTCCGACATTGAAGGCGATCAGCCCGGCGGCGAGCTGGCCCGATTGCAGGCCGACCTCGTTCAGCACGCCGGCCAAGCCGAGGCCGTGCAGCAGGCCGAAGCCGAAGACGACGACCGGCCGCCAGCGCTGCAGCTTGTCTGAGATCACGTTCTCGACGCAGACATAGATGATCGAGGCGGCGATCAGCGGCTCCACGATGGCGGGCGAGATGTGCACCACCTCGAGCACGCCGAGCGCCAGCGTCACCGTGTGCGCGACCGTGAAGCTCGAGATTTGCCAGAGCAGCGCGCCGAGGCGCGTGCTCAGCAGGAACAGCCCGACCACGAAGAGGATGTGATCGAGCCCTTTGGGCAGGATGTGGGTGAAGCCGATCTCGAGATATTGGCCGATCACCGCGAGGAGGCTTTGCCGCGGGGCGCCGACCACCGGGATCGGCTCGCTGGTCGCGCCGTTCTGGAGGTAGGCGGCGTAGAGATCTTGTTCGTCCTCCGCCGCGTCATCGGGCGCGGTGGCGAGGCGCAGAACGATCGCGCCGAAACGTTCGTCCCACGCCCAAGTCAGCGTCTCGACATCGGCGGGCAGGGTGCCGGTCAGCGTGAGCGTGGAGATGCGCGCGAGCGCCAGATCGCCGATCGGCGGGATGGCGGGCGCGGCGATGGCAGGCGTGAGGCGGGTCCCGCCGGCGGCGAGGTGGATCCCCGCGAGGAGCTGCGGCGCGAAACGCTCGAAGGCCTCTGCCAGCGCTTCGGGCGGCAGCGCCCGCAGCGTGTCGTAGCGTACCGCGTTGGGCGAGGACGCCGTGTCCTCATGGTCGGGGCCGATCTCGGCAACCAGTGCCTCGAGGTTGAGCGAGATCGTCACGGTGTAGCCGCCCGCGCCGTCGAACGCGAGATCCGCGATCGCCGGTCTTACCTCGTGCGCCAGCGCCCGCGTGCCGGCGAGCAGCAGCGTGGCCAGCGTCAGCGCGGCCAGCATCAACGCAACGCAGGCGGGCTTGTGTCTTAACGGGTGGCGACGCATCGTGGGGGCGTTGGGGAACTCTTGCGCGGCGAGCCTACCACAGGCCGGGGAGGCGCATCGGATGCGAAGATCGATTGGCGGCGGATTGGCGCTCGTTGCGCTGGTCGGCCTGTTGCTGCCTCCCGTCGGCGCGGGGGCCCACGAGTTTTGGATCGAGCCGACCGTCTTTCGCGTCGGGATCGACGGCACCATCGTCGCCGACCTCAAGCTCGGCAAGGACCTCAAGGGTAACACCCATCCCTATGTGCCGGCGGAAGCGGTCCGCGTTGCGATCACCGATGGTGCGGTGACGCGCAGGCCCCTGAGCCGCACCGGTGATATCCCCGCCTTCCACGAAGCGCCCGCGCGCAAGGGACTCCACGTTCTTTCCTATCATTCGAAAGAACGCCGGGTGACCTATGACGACCCCGCGCTGTTTCAGGGCTTCCTGGCCCGAGAGGGCTTGGACTGGGCGCGCGCGGCCCATCGCCGGCGCGGCCTCCCGCCCGACGGCTTCACCGAGGTCTACACACGCTGCGCCAAGGCGCTGGTGCAGGTGGGAGAGGGCGCCGCCGGTGCCGACAAGCCGCTCGGCATGCCGCTCGAGTTGATCGCCGAGGTCAATCCCTATGCGCTGCGTGCCGACGCGAGCGCGCTGCCGGTCCGGCTACGTTGGAACGGCGCGCCGATCGCCGACATCCAGATCTCGGTGTTTCGCCACGACCGAGACGATGCGCTGACCGTGGCCAAGGTGCGCACCGACGCGGCGGGTCGGGCCACGATCCCGCTGGGGGACGGCGGCATGGTGCTGCTCAACGCCGTCCACATGATCCCGTGGGGTGAAAAGCCCGGCGATGCCTGGCACAGCTATTGGGCGACGCTGAGCTTCACCGTGCCGTTTTCCGGCGGCGCAGATGCAACACGCCGAGACCGGCCAACGCGACCGCGAGCATAGCGCCCGTGGCCGGCTCGGGCGCCGGGGTCGGTGTGTTGGGGAGCGCACCGTATTGGAGGCGGTCGAGGCCGATTCCATCGGCCGAGGTCGCGGTGTCCGAGAAGCTCACGGTCGAGAAGGTCGCCATGTCGTCGAACAGCCCCAAGAAGAGCTGCGCCGACGAATCGGTGTTGTTCTCGAACACGTTGAACGGCGTGCCCCCGCCAACGGTGACGACGAGCGTGTTCGAGATGGTCAGCGCGCCAAAGTCCCGGACGTCGATGGAGAACGCGTTGATCGGCGTGTCGAAAGTAAAGGTGATGTCGCCGTCGGCATTCTGCTGCCAATTGAGTGCCGTCGTGCCCAAGGTGACTAGGGAGCCGCTGTTGCTGCCGAAAATCGTTCCGGTCGCAACACTCGCCGTGACATCGCCGAAGTCGATCGACCCGACGCCGTTGTTGCCGGCCGAGAGTGTCTCGAAGCTCTCGGTGGAGAGAGTGACACCGCTGACGGCGGTATTGAACGCCCCTTCATTTGTGAATGTCGTCAGCGTTGCCCCGGCAGAGGCCACGACCGTTGAAACCGCCAAGAAACCAGTGGCCGCCAACGCAGCACGCATCACCCTTGAATTTGACATGTGATTCTCCCGCCCCTAACGATGTCATTGGTTTTTCTTCTTTTACACGAGATCTAGATGACCGGCAAAAGGTATTCCTTGACTTTTTTCGTATCGATGCCCCATGGCCAATTGGCCGGACCTCCGAATCGTGCTCGGGCAGCGCGACGGCACGGGCGCGGCCCTAGCTGGGCGCGACCACCTTTTTCCAAGCGCATCGCTGGACGGCGCGGCCGCAGCCCTTCTCGGTGAGAAGTTGGCGCACGGCTCGTCGCCTAATCTTGAGGCGCTTCGTCTACGGGTCGACGGCTCGGCGGACAACCCGGCCATCGCCGTCATCCTCGTGCGCTATCCGATCGCGCGCTCGGTCGAGCGGGCGCCGGCGACGCTCGGCCTGGTTTGGCGCACCTGGGTGAACGCGATCCTTGCGCGGCGCTTCTCGCCGCTCGCGATCGACTGATTGGTGGCGCCGGCTTGGAGATCGCCATTTCCAACTGACCAATCGCTCGTGCGCCGCGCCCCTACCAATCCGGAATGCACGTGCAGGTGAGGCCGCCGTCGACGACGAGCTGGGTGCCGGTGATGTATTTCGCCTCATCGGAGGCGAGGAAGAGGGCGGCCTGCGCCACGTCCCAGGCCTCGCCCATGTGACCGATCGGGATCATGTTGTGGCGCTCGGCCTGGATCGCATCGAGCTCGTCCGCCGTATGGGCGGCGGGATCGGGGGCGATCAGCGGCGTGTCGATGACGCCCGGCAGCACGCAATTTGCCCGGATGCCCTTGCGCGCATATTGCAGCGCGACGGTCTGGGTGAACTGCAGGATCGCCGCTTTCGTCGTGTTGTAGGCGATCGCGGGCGTGCCCCAATAGCGGATCGCGGCGACCGAGGAGATGTTGACGATCGCACCGGCGCCCTGGGCCTCCATCACCGGCAGCACATGCTTGCAGGTGAGAAACATGCCCTTGACGTTGACGTCGACCACGCGGTCCCAGGTCTCTTCCGCAAGCTCGACGGGGCCTGCGAGATCGAGCAGGCCGACATTGTTGTGCAGCACGTCGATGCGGCCGTAGGCCTGGAGCGCCGCCTCGACCGCACCAGCCACCTGCGCGCTGTCGCTCACGTCGGCGACATGCGGTGTGCAGGCGCCGCCTTCGCTCTCGACGATGCGGTGGGTCTCGGCGACCGCGCTCTCATCGATGTCGAGCGCGAGCACCCTCGCGCCCTCGCGCGCATAGAGCACGGCAGCGGCCTTGCCGTTCCCCCAGCCGGGCCCGCTCGAGCCCGCGCCGGTGACCAGCGCAACCCGTCCCTCGAGGCGTCCCGGCATCGCTCAGACTGCCCTAGCTGTTGCCCGAGAGCACGACGCCCCAGGGCAGCACCTGGTTGCCCGAGACGAGGCTCGCGCCGATGATCCGGCGCGGCGTCAGAAGGTGCGTCGGGTCGTCGTCGCTCGGCTCGAACGTGACGGCGCCGGTGCCCCAGATCGTCTCGGTGATCTCGGTCTCCGCCGGCAGCTGCACCACCTGACGCTTCACCGCCTCGCCGCGGTCGGCCTCGGGCAGCGCCTTCACGAAGAGCCGGGGGAAGGTCTTGAGCGGCTCGAACGCCTCACCGGTTGGCGTCATGTCGATCGAGATGACGCGCCGGCCGAGCCGCTCGGTGAAGCCCCAGATCCGGTTCGTGTCGATGTGCAGCTCCATCGCCGCGAGCTTCATACGAAAGCCCCAAAGCTCGCGCGTGCCGGCGCAAACCTGGTCGGTGCTGGTGAACGCATGCACCCAGTGCCCGCCGATCTCCTCGCCATAGCGCACCTGTGCGATCACTGCGCTGTCGTAGTAGGGCCGCGTCGGCACGCTCGCCTCGAAATGCATCACGGTGATCTGCACGAGGTTGGAGGCAAGCGTCAGCGGCGCGGGCACGCGCGGCGCCAGCACCGCCTCGTCGACCTCGCAGAAAATGCTGAGCGTGCGGAAGCGATGCTTCCAGGGCGGCAGGGGGTAGGGCAGAAGCGCGGTGTCGAGCTGCTTTTCGTTCATGGGAGCCGTCCTACCGCTCCCTGACAGGGCGCCGCATATGCCTCCTCATCGGGTGCCGCCCGCGCGCCCGCTTGTACCTCAGCCGGGCGAGGCGCCCTCGATGCGGCCGAGCAGCGGGCTTTGGTGCCAGGAGACCAGCCGCCACCGTCCGTCCGCGTGGTACCAGGCGTGCGTGAAGCCCATGAAGCGCTGGCGGAAACCCGAATCGCGCGGTTTGCCGCGGAAGGTCGAGAAGCCGCTGACATGGCCCGTCGTGCCCCACACCTTGACGGCCGTTTCGCGCGGCACCCATTGGAAGAACTCCCATAGCGAGCCGCTGCCGAGACCGGTGGCGTGGAAGTTGATGTGGTCGATGAACTCATCCTTGGTCATGCGCCAGGGATAGTCCTCGTCGAGGATCTCGGCCCCATCGTCGTAATAGGCCCAGAACCGCTCCAGCTCCCCCTCGTTGAGGCAGCGGGTCCAGTCCTCGAACACCTCGGTCAGTCCCGCGACGCTCGCATCGTGCTTCATGATGTCCTCTGTCTCCCGGTGTCGCCGCCGGCGCCCACTGCGCCGCGCCACCTGGCGACCATCGCCCAGGCGGTAGGCGTGGGTCAATCATGGATGTGCGACCCCCAACAGGCCCATCATCCTAATGCCTTTGGCGGGGTCGTTTGGGCGGTTGCACAGCCAATATTGATGGTTCGCAGGTTGTCGACGTCTGAGATTGAACCCCTATGCCACGCGCTGACGCCGGTGGGTCTTGGCCTCATCCCGCGCGCCTATCGGTCGTGCGTGAATGCGCAGGCGCGATCAAGCCCGACAACGCGGAGCGCGCGGACCCGAGCCGCCACTCCGCGATCCGTGAATCGCTCGCGCCCGATCGCGGCGGCTCAGACCGAGAGGCGGTCTGCGTGGGGCGTGCGCCACCGAGCGAGCTCCGGCGATGCGCGGCCTCCACGCGCCAAATCTTGTGAACAGAGCGAGGCGTCGAGCCGGTTGACCTACCGCTCCGATATCGATGGGCTGCGGGCGCTCGCCGTGCTTCCCGTGGTGCTCTATCACGCCGGGGTGCCTGGCGTGACCGGCGGATATGTCGGCGTCGATGTGTTTTTCGTCATTTCGGGCTTTCTGATCACCGGGATCATCGCCGGTGAAATCCGGGAGGGCCGGTTCTCGATCGTCCATTTCTACGAGCGGCGGGCGCGGCGCATCTTGCCCGCGCTGTTCACCGTCGCCCTGCTCAGCGCCGCGGCCGCATGGTTTCTGCTTGCGCCGGCGGCACTCGAAAGTTTCGGCAAGTCCTTTGGCGCGACGACGCTCTTCTTCTCGAACGTCTATTTCTATGTGGCGATCGATTATTTCTCGACGGCGGCCGAGTATCGCCCGCTGCTCCACACCTGGTCGCTCGCGGTCGAGGAGCAGTTCTACATCGTCTTTCCGCTTCTCCTGCTGCTCTTCGCGCGCTTCGGTCGGGGCGCGCTGAACGGGGTCGTGCTGGCGCTGCTCGCGCTCTCGCTCGTGGCGAGCATCGTGGTCACGGACAGCCGGCCGGACGCGGCGTTCTATCTCATCCCGACCCGCATGTGGGAGCTCATGTGCGGTGCCGTGCTCGCGCTCGGCATGGTCCCGCCGTGGCGTGGTCGGCATCTCGCCGAGGGGGCGGCGGCGCTCGGGCTCGGGTTGATCATCCTCGCGGTGTTTCTCTATGGCGCGACGACGCCCTTTCCCGGCGCGACCGCGCTGGTGCCTTGCGTCGGCACGGCCCTGCTGATTCACGCAGGCCCGGAGACGCGGGTCGCGCGGTGCCTGTCGGTACGACCGCTCGTCTTCTTCGGGCTGATCTCCTACTCGCTCTATCTCTGGCATTGGCCGATCCTTTCATTCCTGCGGATCAGCTACGGCACGACCGAGCTGCCGATGCCGGTCATCGTGGCTGCCATCTTTGGTTCGATCGCGCTCGCAACCCTGTCATGGCGGTTTGTCGAGCGGCCGTTCCGCCGGAAGAACCTCATGGGGCGGCGCACCATTTTCTCGGCGTCTGCCATCGCCGGGGCGGCGTGTTTGGCGCTGAGCGTTGGCATGATCGCCCTGGACGGCGTCCCGTCACGGTTCTCCGGTGCTGCGCTCGCAGCCGCGGAGGGCGCGGCGGACATCGAGGAAAACCGCCACACCTGCGCCAACCGGCTGCCGCAAGAGGGCTTCTGCCTGGTGGGGCAAGAGGGGGCGGCGCCCACGGTCTTGCTGTGGGGCGACAGCCACGCCGGCGCGCTCTATTCCGCCTTCGACCATGTGCTGCGCGCGGATGGCCGTGCCGGCTACGTCGCACCGCATTCGGCCTGCGCGCCCCTTCTCGGCGTTCGGCGCGCGCGTCCCGATTGGCGGCGGTGCGCGCGGTTCAACGATGCGGTCATCGCGATGATCGAGACGCGAGAGACCGCCATCGACACCGTGATCCTCGCCGCGCGCTGGGCGCTCAACGCCACCGGCGAGCGCGCGGCGGGCGAGGCGGGCACCGGGGTGCGGCTCGCGCCGGTTGACGGGGCGGCCGACGCCGGAAACGCCGCGCTCGTCCGCGCGGGCCTCGAGGCGAGCGTGGCGCGCCTACGGGCGGCCGGGATGAACGTGATCCTGCTGGGTGGTGTTCCCGAGATCGGTTGGAACGTGCCGCCGACGCTCGCGCTGCGTCTTCGGCTCGGCCTTCCGGCGCCGCCCTCGCCCTCGCTGGCCGACGTGCAAGACCGGAACGCCGAAGCGGACAAGATTCTCGCCGCGGTGGCCGACCGGCACGACGCGACGTTCATTCCGCTCGCGCCGATACTATGCGCGTCGGCCTGCCGTGTGCTCGATGGCGCGCGACCGCTCTATGTCGATGACGACCACCTCTCGGTCCACGGCGCGCGCCATGTCGTCGGGCCGGCGCTCGCCGAGCGGATCTGGCGCTGACCCGGCCGGGTCCAGCTCACTCCGCCGCGAACACGATCGGCTGCGCTCCCTTCCACAGCACCATTTCACCGAGCGCCGGCAAATGCTCGCCGCCTTCGATCACCGTCAGGAAGTGGTTGCCGGCGAGGCTCCCCATCTTGCTCGCGAAGGCGGTGCTGCCGTAGGCGAACAGGATCTCGGTCTCGCTGAAGCCGCCCGGATAGAGCAGCAGGTCGCCGCGCGAGGGATAGCAGGTGTGGTTCTCGAAGCCGAGACCGGTGTCGAAATCGCCAAGCGGGATCCAGACCGCCTCGCCGCTCCAGCGCACATGGATCACCTGGTTCTCGAACGGCAGAAGCTCGACGAAGCGGGCGCAGGTCTTGGGCGCCTGCTCGGTCTCGAGGCGGGCGCGAAAGGTGAACGGTCCGGCGTTGATGGTGAGACACGGCATGGGCGGCCTCCGGGCTTCCTTCGTCTGCTCAACAGGCAGAATGGGGGTGGGCAAGATGGCGGGCGCGCAGGCGCCGCGGCAAGCCCCGGATCATCCTTTCTCCGCCAGCATGCCGCCGTCGACCGGCAGCACGTGCCCGGTGACGAAGCTCGCCTTGTCGGAGAGCAGCCAGACCACGGCATGCGCCACCTCCTCGGGCCGGCCGATCCGCCGCATCGGCACGCGGCCGGATGCCTTGTCGGGATCGTTCTTCCAGCCGCGCAGCAAGAGCGGCGTCAAGACCGGCCCCGGCGCCACGGCGTTCACGCGAATGCCGCGGGCGGCATATTCCAGGGCCGCGACCTTGGTCATGCCGGAGACCGCGTGCTTCGCGGTCATGTAGGGCGACCATTCGGGGTAGGCGGCGAGCCCCCACATGGAGCCCGCGTTGACGATCGCGCCGCCGCCCGCCTCGAGCATCGCGGGGATCTGCGCGCGCATGCAGAGATAGACGCCGTTGATCATGATGTCGAAGACGCGCTGCACGGCCGCCATGTCCTGGTCGGGCAGGAGCGCCTGCGGCCCCTCGACGCCCGCATTGTTGTAGGCGAGGTCGAGCCGCCCGAAGGCGCTCAACGCGCGCGCGACCGAGGCCTCCACATCGGCCTCGCTGGCGACGTCGGTGCGCAGAAACGCGGCCGTGCCGCCCTGCTCGCGCACCTCCGCGACCACGGCCTCGCCGCCCGCCTCGTCGAGATCGGTCACCAGCACCGCGGCGCCGGCCGCCGCCATCTCGATCACCGTCGCGCGCCCGATGCCAGAGCTGCCGCCGGTCACGATGCCGGCGCGATCCTTGAGCAGCATGTCGCGTCCTCCCCGCCGCTGGTGTGGACCGGATCATATACCCCGCGCGGGGCAGCGTCCCGTGCGTCGGCGCAGTCGGGTGGCGTTGACGATCGTCGAGTTTTGGAAGGCCGGTGTTCCTGGATCCGCGGGTCAAGCCCGCGGATGACGTGACGACAATAGGGCGCCTCGCTGGCGACAGCGAGTCCCTTGCTTATCCTATCCTCATCCGCGGGCTTGACCCGCGGATCCAGGAACACCCGCGCTTGTGCGGGCGCTCGGTCAACCGCGTGGCCGGGATTAACCGTTAGCCAAACAAGCTTGGGAAGAGGTCTTTCCAGTCGGGGTTGTCGCGCTCGATCAGGGAAATTTTCCAATCGCGCTTCCAGTGCTTCATCGTCCGCTCACGCTGAAGGGCGTCATCGAAGCGGTCGTGAACTTCGAAATAGACGAGCGTCTTGATTCCATGGCGTTTGGTGAAACCGTCCACCAATTCTTCCTTGTGCTCGTAGATGCGCCGAGGAAGGTCGCTCGTCGAACCGATGTAAAGCGTGCCATGTTTTCGGCTCGCAAGGATGTAAACGTAGTGCGCCATCGGCTCGGTATCCCTCCGCAGGGTGGTGTTGACAATAATCGAGTTTTGCTTGAAAGGCCGTTGTTCCTGGGTCCGCGGGTCAAGCCCGCGGATGACGTGAAAAGCAAGGCCGCGTCGCTTCGTTGGTGGCCGGCCACCACTCTATCCTCATCCGCCGGCTTGACCCGCGGATCCAGGAACACCTGCGCTTGTGCGGGCGCTCGGTCAACCGCGTGGCCGTGATCACCCGATAGCCAAACCCGCTTGGGTAGAGGTCTTTCCAGTCGGGGTTGTCGCGCTCGGAGACCGGCTCACCACGCCTCTTGTGACATCGTCGCGCGCGGTCCGCCTTATCGCCCGAAGGCCGTCGGCGCGACGCCGGCGAGCCAGCCGTCGTCGACCACGAGGTTGTGGCCGTGCATGTGGTCGGCGTCCGCCGAGCAGAGAAAGAGCGCGGCCTGGGCGATCGCGGCGGGCTCCATATAGCCGCCGCGGGTGATCAGCGTGCGTTCGAGGCCGGCGATGAAGACCTCGTCGGTCCACAATTGACGCGTCATCTCGGTGCGCACGAAGCCGGGCGCGATGGCGTTGACGTTGATGCCGTCGGGCGCGAGGTCGACCGCGAGCGCGCGCGTCAGGTTGAGGAGGCCGCCCTTGGCTGCGCAATAGGCGTGTGCGTTGGCGAAGCCGTCGCTCGCGGCGATGGAGGTCATGTTGACGATCTTGCCGCCGCCGGCGTGCCGCATGTGGGGCGCGACCGCCTGAATGAGAAAAAACACGCCGCGCAGATTGACGTCGAGATTGTGGTCCCAGTTCTCCTCGGTGGTCTCGTCGAACGGCACGGTCTTGAACACGCCCGCGCAATTGACCAGGAGGTCGATGCCGCCGAGCGCCTCGGCGGCCGCGCTCGCCAGCGCTTGGGCCGCGTCCCGCCCGCGCAGATCCGCCGGGAAGAACCGCGCGCCCGCCGGCGCTGCAGCACCCTCCGCGAGATCGCTGAGCGCGAGCACCGCGCCCTCGGCGGCGAAACGTGTCGCGACTTCCGTGCCGATGCCGCCACTTGCGCCGGTGATCAGCGCGCGCTTGCCGTCGAGCCTCATGGCGCCGGCTCATCCGTGTAGCCGGGCCCCTGGCGGGGGATGGGATTGCCGTCGATCGTGATGTCGACCCGGTCTCCGTAGAAGGCGACGAACTGGGCGAGCAGGCTCACCTCATCGAACGGCGCGTCGTAGCCCCAGACGATGTTCTCGCCCGCCTCGCCGGCCGCCGGCACGCTCCAATAGCGGGCCTCGCCCTTGAACGGACAGTAGGTTGAGTGATCGGTCTCCTCGAGGTGGTCGAAGCGCACATCGGCGCGCGGGACGTAGAGCACGGGAAAATGCCGCGTCTCGTGTAGCCACACCGCCCCTGTCGTCTCGGCCACCACCGTGCCGGCGCAGGTGACGGTGACCGGCGCGCCCACCGGCGCGCTCGTGATGTCGTACTGCGGATGTTTCTGAAACCCCGGTGCGGGGCCTGCGGGCTCGGTTGCCATCGTCTCTCTCCTCCGCGGGTCGGCCCGCGAAGGGGCGGACCGTCTCGCAAGCATAATAGCCCGTCGCGGGCGCGCGCGACCGACGCGATTCCCGCCGTTTCCGCACGCGGTCGTGTGCAGTCCGGACCGCGCGCGGATACGCAGTTGCCCGCATTCCCACGGACCGCGATCGTCGCGACATTGGGTGAGAGGGAGCAATGAGCACCTTCGGCGCGGATGCGGACATGGACGGGGGCGCGCTTCAAATCCTCATGCGCCTTGCCGTCGCCCTGGCGATCGGTCTGCTGGTCGGGCTCGAGCGCGGCTGGCATACGCGCGAGGCGCAAGAGGGCGGGCGTGTCGCCGGCATCCGCACGTTCGGCGTGGTCAGCGTCATCGGCGCCACCACAAGCCTGCTCACGACAAGCCTCGGACCCTGGATCGTCGTGGCGCCGCTGTTCGGCCTTGGCGCGCTGATCACGGCAGCCTATTGGCGCACCACGCGCAGCGGCGCCGATTTCGGCATTACCACGGCGACGGCGTTGTTGCTGACGTTCGCGCTCGGGGGTCTTACGGGATTGGGCGAGCTGATCATCGCGGCGAGCACCGCCGTCGTGCTCGCGCTGGTCCTCGGGGCGAAGCCCGAGCTCCATCGCTTCGTCCGGCATCTGCGCCGGGAGGAGCTGTTTGCCACGCTTCGCCTTCTCCTGATCTCGATCGTCATTCTGCCGGTGCTCCCCGACGCGCATTACGGCCCGTGGGATGCGATCAACCCCTACGAGCTCTGGTGGCTCGTCGTGCTGATCGGCGGGATCTCGTATGTGGGTTACGTCGCGATCCGCGTGATCGGGCCGCGCCGGGGAATCGTGGCCTCGGCCCTGCTTGGGGGTTTGGTGTCCTCAACCGCCGTCGCGTTGAGCTTCTCGCGGCTCGCCCGAAGCCATCCGGAGCATTCCGAGATCCTTTCGATCAGCGCCGGGGCATCCGCCGCGGTGATGTTTCCCCGCATGCTGGTGGTCGCGGCGCTCCTGACCCCGATGCTCGCGGCGGACCTGCTGGCGCCGTTGCTGGCCGCCGGGGCGGCGGGGATGGTGGTTGCCGCGGGTCTCGGGTGGCGCGCGATGCGGCGGAGCCTCGCGAACCCGGCGCTCAGCCACGAGAGCACGCTCGGGCCCGGCAATCCGCTCGACCTCAAGATGGCGCTCCAGTTCGGTGTGCTGCTGGCGCTCATCCTGATCCTGGCGCGCGGTCTCCAGGCGGCTCTGGGCGAGGCCGGGCTGCTTGCGCTCGCCGGTGCATCCGGCATCGCGGATGTCGATGCGATCTTGGTGTCGGTTGCGACGATGGCGAACGATGAGGCGGTGTCAGCCGATATCGCCGTGCTCGCGGTGCTCGTCGCGGCGCTCACGAACACGGTGGCCAAGCCGGCGCTGGCCACCGCGATCGCCGGGCCACGCTTCGGTCTGCGCATGGCGGCTCCGCTCGTGGCGGCGCTCGCCGTGGCTGCGGTCGCGTTCGTTCTTGTGACGCGCTGATCGGCGCCGGCGGAGCGGGCCGACGATCAGGCGCTCAACGCCTCAATCGAGCTCGAGCGCCTTCTCGAAGAGGTCCGGCCGCCACGGCTCGTCGATCATCAGCTCCTGGATCAGATCGGGAATCTCGTCGAGGGTGAACTGCCGCTGCTCCGTGCCATCGGCGGCGAAGGCGGCGATGTGACCGATCTCGTCGCCGGTCAGATCGATCTGATAGCCGAACTCGGTCGCCTGAAAATCGATCATGGCCCCGGCGCCGCGCCACATGCGGGCCGCGAAGGCGAGCGGCTCGACGGTCGCGTCGTCCCCGGCGTCGAGCGGGGGCGCGGCTTGGCCGCCGATGCCGTTGACGGCATGGCAAATGACGCAGCCCTTGGTGACGAAGAGCGTGCGCCCGCGTTGCGCATCGACGAGGGGGAAGACGAGGCGAAGGGCCGGATCTCTTTCGGGGCCGAGCGCCGCCTCATCGGTGGCATCGGCGGCTTGTATCGGGCTCTGTTGCAGGGCAATCGAGATCATCGCGGCCGCCGCCGCGTACCCCAAGAATCGCTTCATCCGGATGGTGCCTTTTGCTGTGGTGGTGATTGGTCGGGCGCGAGGGAGCGTCATGCCGGAGGCCGGTCAGGGCCGCGAGCGCCAGCCATGGGGCCGCGCCGCCTCGCCGCTCGTGGTGGACGACTTCGGACGCCGGCGGCCGAGCGAGCGCCGAAACGCATCCGCTGCGTCCATCAGCGCCTCACGGTGCGGCTCGTCGATGCGCGGCCGGCCCTTGATGGACCCCGCGAGCTCTTCGAGAATTCCCGCCAGCAAATAGTAGTGGAGATGCATGCTCGCGACGCGGCGGTCGTCGCCGCTACGCTCGAGCTTGAGCACCACGCCCTCATCATCTGCTTCGGCGGCATATCCCGCGCGCGGTCCGAACGCGCCCATATAGGCTTTGTCGGGAAAATCAATCGAGATCTCCGCCTTGTCCGGGATCGTGCGCATGGTCTACCACCTCCAAATACTGGACCCTAGGGCTTGGCCCTCCCGCCGACCGACTCTGATGCGCGCGCGCCGTGCCCACGTTGATCTTGGTCAACCGCGCGGGTGGCGTGCGTCGCGCCGCGTTTCTCGGGCTAGCCTCCCTGGGCTTGCGGGCCGAACAGGGTGTCGAGAAGCTCATCATAGCGCATGCGGTGGCGCCACACGGTGCGGCCCGTCGAGTTCGCGGGAGCGACGTCCGCGGGCGTGGCGCGGGGCTGCCGCATGGTCGCGTGCAACTCGGCGAGGACCGCCGTGACATGCTGCAGCGCGACCGCCGCCTCAATCAGCGCGGCGCGGTCCGCGCCGACCTCGGCAAGCGCCGCTCGCTCCGCCGCGTGCGCCCGCACCAGCGCCGGCGGTGTGGTCGTTCCACCGGTCGTGCCGGTCGAGGCCGCGATGATGGTGCGGTGGCCGCTCATCGGAGGACGCAAGCGAAGCCAGGCGGCCTGAACCGCGCGCCGCCGCTCGATCGCCGCGGCGAGCCGGATCTCGGCTTGCCGGGCCGCGGCGAGCGCAACCTCGTGGCGCGCCTTGAACGTTTCATGGATGGCCTCAGCCCGCTGCAGCGCCGCCATCCCATCTTCCTCGGCTTCAGCAGCGCGCGGCATGTCCCCGCGGGCGGTCGCGATCTCGACCACACGGCTCGCAACCGTCGCCTCGAACAGCGCGTCGTAGGCGCTCGTTAGGGTTTTGTCGGCCGCTCGGCTTTGGGCGAGGGGCACGAGGGATGCCGCGCCCAGCGCGGCGGCTGTGAGGACGAGCAGGCGTCCTGTGCGTCCAAAGACCATGACGAGACATTCCCCTTGGGTGAGCCGGTGCTTGGCGGGACGGTCGCCCGATTCTCGGATCAATCGCTTGACGAGCCGTTAAGCAAGACCGGAAAGACCCGGTTAACCAAGAGCGGGTGCGCGACGCCACGGCGGTGCAACGTTGTTCCCGCTGGATCACAAGCGGGCTTCGCAGCGTCAAAGCGCCAAGACCAGTCGCATTTCGATGACTGGACAACCAGGTGTTAACCGCTCGACGGTAAAACCTGCTGCTGGACCCCTATCCGGCTCCTAGGTCGGACGATGTTGCTATCGGCGGTAACGGCCGGTTTCACCAATTGCGGAGAATTTGGATGCGTCTTAGTCAACAGGTTTGGAATGCTGCCGATGGTTGGCAGCGGATTGGGAATGGCGACGGCAACGATGTTACCGACCCACAACTTGTGATGTATTTCGCCGGGCCCGGCGTGGTCTCCGAAAGTGCTTGCTTCGCTGACCTGAAGAAGCAGTTTCCCAACGCCCATATGATCGGCTGCACGACGGGTGGGGAAATCGTCAATGAGGACGTGCTCGACGACAGCATCGTCGCGACCGCGATCCAGTTTGAAAAGACGCGCGTCAAAATCTCTTCCGCCGAAGCAAAGAAAAGCGAGGATTCATTCGCGTGCGGGCAGAGCATCGGGCGCGATCTGCTGGCCGACGACTTGGCGACGATCTTTGTCCTGAGCGACGGCATCTTCGTCAACGGCAGCGAGCTCGTGCGCGGCATCACCGAGATCGTGGGCTCCGACGTGCCGGTCACGGGCGGCATGGCGGGCGACGGCGACCGCTTCGAGACGACGCTCGTCGGTGTCGACACGGCGCCCGTCGAGGGGCTGATCGCGGCCTTCGGCCTTTACGGTGATTCGCTGGTTATCGGCCATGGCAGCGTCGGCGGCTGGGACACGTTCGGCCCCGAGCGCGTGATCACCCGCTCCAAGGACAATGTCCTCTACGAACTGGATGGCGAGCCCGCGCTCGAGCTCTACAAGCGCTATCTCGGCGAAGAGGCGCAGAACTTGCCGGCGAGCGCGCTGTTGTTCCCGCTGAAGGTGCATCCCACCGGTGCCCCCGACAAAGACGTCGTGCGCACGATCCTCGGCGTCGACGAGGGGTCTCAGAGCATGAACTTCGCGGGCAATGTGCCGCAGGGCTATACCGCGCAGCTGATGCGCGGCAATTTCGATCACCTGATCGACGGGGCTGCGCGCGCCGCGCGGGCTGCGGCAGCCAACGCCGCCCAGAATGACAAGCTCGCCGTCATGATCAGCTGCGTCGGCCGCAAGCTCCTCATGGGGCAGCGGATCGGCGAGGAGATCGAGGCCGCGGGCGAGGCCGTCGGAAACGGCACCGTGACCACCGGCTTCTATTCCTATGGGGAGATTTCGCCCCACGCCGAATCCGGCGTCTCGGACCTCCACAATCAAACTATGACCGTGACGGTTTATTCAGAAGTCGCCTAGGCGATATGGGGCCCCTCGGGGCCCCATCTCCTTCCTGCGCCGGTCGTGCTGGCGGCGAGCGCGTCGCTGATTGAGTGCATGCATAATCTTCTCAAGCGGCAGATACGAAAGGCGACTAGGGCCGACGGTACCGTCGACCAGGAAAAGCTCTATGCGCTGGTCGGCTCTGCCTATGAGGAGGCTGATCGCGAGCGCCAGATGACGCAGCACTCGTTCGGGCTGATGTCCGATGAGATGTTGGCGCTCAACACCAAGATCCGTTCGGAGGCAGGGGCGAAGCTTCGCGCGCAATCACGGCTCGGTTCCGCGATCGAAAGCCTCGAGGACGCCTTCGCGTTCTTCGACGCCGACGATCAGCTCGTGATGTACAACAGCCGTTACAAGGAAACGGTCTGGGACAAGGGCGCGGTCGGCGAACTGATCGGATCGGGGCCAACCTTCGAAACCCTGCTGCGCACCGAATTCGCACACAACAAGCTGTTCGAGGCGCATCAATCGGACGATCCGGAGGGGTGGGTCGAGGCGCGTCTCGAGCGTCACCGCAATCCGGCCGAGCCCTTCGAAATTCAGCTCCGTGAGGGAACCTGGTGCCTCGCCGCCGAGAGCCGGACCGACGATGGCGGCACCGTGTGCATTTACACCGACATCACCGAGCTGAAGCGTCGGCAGGTCGAGGTTGCGGAAAAGAGCGCGCAGCTCGTCGCGGTGCTCGAGAACATGGCCCAGGCGGTCAGCATGACCGACGCCGATCAGCGTCTCGTCGCCTTCAATCAAAAATTCCTCCGCGTCCTCGGCGTTCCGGAGGCGGTCTGCGAGCCCGGCACGCCATGGAACGTCGTGATCGGCTATATCGGCACGCGACGCGGGTTCGGCAAGCAAGGCTCGCATCAACTCGCCGCGGACCTTATCGGCGCCGTGCGGGACCGCACCAAATGCTCGATCGTGTGGCCGACCCCCAGCGGACAGATTTTCGAGATCGACGGCAGTCCGACGGCCGATGGCGGGTACGTCTTTACCTATACCGACGTGACCCAGCGCGAGCTCGCGCGCCGCCTGCAGCAGAGCGAGAAGGACCTGCGCGAGGCGAAGACGCAGGCGGAGCTTGCCAACCAGGCGAAGTCGGCGTTCCTCGCGACCATGAGCCACGAGATCCGCACGCCGATGAACGGCATCCTCGGGATGGCGAGCCTGTTGCTCAACGCCGACCTCGGTGAGCGCGAACGCCACATGACCGAGCGCATCAAGCAATCGGGCGATGGGCTGCTCAGGCTTCTCAACGACATTCTCGATCTCTCGAAGATTGAAGCCGGCAAGATGGAGCTCGAGCAAAGCGTGTTCGAGACGACGACGATGGTCGATGGCGTGGTGGCGTTGATGGAGCCGAGGGCGCGCCAGAAGGATCTCACGCTCCGCTGCACCATGGCGCCGGAGGTGCCGTCCCACGTGCTCGGCGATTCCGGGCGCCTGCGCCAAATCCTCTTCAACCTCGTCGGCAACGCCGTCAAGTTCACCGACGAGGGGTCGATCGAACTCAGCGTCGACGCCCGGCCGCTCGGCGCGAACGGCGTCGAGCTGCGCTTCCGGATCAAAGACTCTGGCCCCGGCATCACGCCCGACGACCAGGAGCGGCTGTTCTCCAAATTCAGCCAGGTCGACAATTCGTCCTCCCGCCGCTTCGGCGGCACCGGGCTTGGCCTCGCCATTTGCAAGGAGTTCGTCCAGCTCATGGGCGGCACGATCGGCGTGGAGAGCGGCGCGGGCGCAGGCTCCGAGTTTTGGTTCACGATCCCGACACGCGCGGGGGCGCCGGAGACGATCGAGAGCGCGGGCAAGCGGCGCGCATCCGCCCCGAATGGCGTCGGCCAGGTGCGCGGGCTGCGCATCCTGGTTGCCGAGGACAATGTCGTGAACCAGGAGATCATCGAGGCGATGCTTCTGGAGGGTGCGCATCAAGTCGATCTCGTGGCCAACGGGATCGAGGCCGTCGAGGCCGTCCAATCGTTCCCCTACGACCTCGTCTTCATGGATAGCCAAATGCCGGAAATGGACGGGATCGCGGCGACCGCGAAGATCCGCGCGCTTCCCGGCGCCGTGAGGTCCATTCCCATCATCGCGCTGACCGCCGATGCCATGACGGGCGATCGAGAGCGGCATCTCCAAGCCGGCATGGACGACTACATCTCAAAGCCATTCGACCAAACTAAGCTTTTCGCAACCATTGATGCGCTCTTTAGCGCGAGACAGGCCACGCCGGCCGATATGAGAGATGACATGACCGACGACGTACTCGATGTGACCGCGCTCGATAACATTCGCGCGATGCAAAGCAGTGGATCCCCTGACCTCGTGGCGCGCATCGCGGGCAAGTATCTGGAGACCACGCCCGAGGATATGCGGGCCCTCCAGACGGCGATCGCCGAGCAGGATATGGAGGCCGCCCGCGCGCTCGCGCACAAGCTGAAATCGGGTAGCGCGAGCCTCGGGGCGAACCGCCTCGCGGCGCTCTTGAAGTCGATCGAGGAAGCCGCGGCAGCGAGCGCGCTCGCCAGTGGCCCGGCGCTGATCAGCGAGCTCGACGAAGAGTTCGGCAAGGTCAAGGAAGCGCTCGCGCAGCATATGTAGCGGCGCTGCGGGCTTCGGCGTGTCCGGCGACCGCCGATCCCGTCACGAATGACACCGCGCACGGCCGGGGCGAATGCGCTAGCGTGAAACCCGTGCGCAGAGAAAGCAAACCGCCCTACCTCCTCGCGATCGACCAGGGCACCACCTCGAGCCGGGCGATCCTGTTCGATGGCCAGGGCCATATCGTCGCCCAAGCGCAGCAAGCGCTCGCCACGATGTTTCCCCGCGAGGGCTGGATCGAGCAGGACCCCGAGGAGATCTGGCGCAGCGTCTGCGCGGTCGGACGCCGCGTCTTGCGCGACGCGGGGCTCGAAACCGGCCAGTCCCTCGCCGGAATCGGCATCTCAAATCAGCGCGAAACAACCATCGTTTGGGAGCGTGCGTCCGGCGCGCCCGTGGGCAACGCGATCGTCTGGCAGGATCGACGCACTGCCGAGCGCTGCGCCGCGCTCGCCCGCGCCGGTTGCGAGCCTGAGGTCAACAGGCGCGCGGGGCTCTTGCTCGATCCCTATTTCTCCGCGACCAAGCTCGGCTGGCTCCTCGACCACCATGGGCTCCGCAGCCGGGCGGAGGACGGGCTGCTCGCATTCGGCACGGTCGACAGCTTCCTCCTCTGGCGCCTGACCGACGGCGCACGGCATGCAACCGATGCGACCAACGCCGCCCGCACCAGCCTTTTCGACATTCGCACCGGCGCGTGGGACGACACGCTCCTCGATCTCTTCGACGTGCCGCGGGCGGTGCTGCCCGCGGTGGGTGATACGGTCGGTGCGTTCGGCACGGCGCATGAGCGCGCGTTCGGTGTGCGCGCGCCGGTTCTCGCGCTCATCGGCGATCAGCAGGCCGCGGCGGTGGGGCAGGGGTGCCTTGCGCCCGGGGCGATCAAGAGCACCTATGGCACGGGCTGCTTCGTGCTCGCCAACACCGGCAGCGCGCCGCTCGCCTCGCGCAACCGCCTGCTCACCACCATCGCCTACCAGGATCGCGGGGCGCGTCACTATGCGCTCGAGGGCGCGATCTTCGCGGCGGGGACGACGGTGCAGTGGCTGCGCGACGGGCTCGGTGTCATCAAGGATGCAGCCGAGTCCGAGGGCCTTGCGCGGGGGCTATCGGACAATGGCGGCGTCTACCTGGTGCCCGCCTTCGCAGGCCTCGGCGCGCCGCACTGGGACCCGGAGGCGCGGGGCGCCATCGTCGGGCTCACGCGCGGCAGCGGCGCGGCGACGATCGTGCGCGCCGCGCTCGAAGCCGTCGCCTACCAGACCCATGACTTGCTTCGGGCGATGACGGCGGATGGGCTCGCGCCGCCGACGGCGCTTCGGGTCGACGGCGGCATGGCGGCGAACGCCTGGGCGATGCAGTTTCTTGCGGATATTCTCGGGCTTAGGATCAACCGGCCGGCGATCACCGAGACGACGGCGCTCGGCGCCGCGGGTTTGGCCGCCTACGGCGCCGGGCTGCTCGGGTCCCTCGAGGCGATCACGGGGTGGTGGCGCCAGGCGGGACACCACGACCCGGCGATGGATGAAGGCACGCGCGCCGCGCTCTTGGCCGGCTGGCGAGAGGCCGTCGCGCGGGTGCGAAGCGCGGCCGATCGGCCTCAGCAGGTCGACGCGGAGATATCGCCGCTCGAGAAATAGGTGCAGCCGTCGCTCCCGGTCGAAAGGGCGCTCTGGCCATCCTTGCTCGTGATGACGGACCCGTCACCGCCGCCACCACCACCGCCGCCGGCTGCGGCGTGCAGATTGAACGAAGCGGGGCCACCCTCGACGCCGCCGATGCCGTCCGCGCCCAGCCAATAGCGTCCGGGCTCGACCCAGCCGAAAATGCCGATCAGATATTCGAGCTCGGCGACGTGGATCTCGCGTCCGTTGATGAACACGTCCGTGCCGCCACCCGAGGCATCGGCGCTCAGCGGCCCGCCGAGGGGGAGGCCCGGATCGATCTGCGCGGCCGACGGCCCACCCTCGAGGCCGACATAGCCCGACATCGGGTCGTACCAATAGCGCCCCGGCGCGATGGGGCCGTAGGCCTGGGTCAGCGCGGCGACGTCGGCATGCGAGAGGGCGACGCCATTGACCACGACGTCGGAGTCGGCGCGCGCGTCGGCCGCGACCCCGCCGACGGTGGCGAGCAGGAGGAGGCACGCCGCGATCGCGAGGATCGGTGACGGGCGCGAGAACCAAGTGAGACGTTTTCCGAAATCGATCATGAGCAATGACTCCAAGCCTTTGGTTCGAAACGAAGATCGCGGCCGCGATTAACCGTGATTATGGACCGTCCCGCGCACCCGAACAAATGACAATGGTCACACATGGACCGGAGCCCATGGAGCCGAGGCTTGTGACGGGCATCCACCGAGGTCATATAAGGCGCATCGTCAACAGCCGAAAGGAGGTGATCCAGTGTCTATTCGTCGAGGACCGCATAGGACGGTCGCCGTGACCTGGGTCTCCGCCTCTGTGGAGATCCGCGCCGCGTAATCACGCGACGTTTGCGGTTCGACTGAACCGCGGTCTCAGACCCGAAGGGCCGCTCTGCAAGGGCGGCCCTTCACCTATCCGGCCTTTCACCTATCCGGCCCGGTGCGCCGTGGCGGTGCGCGGAACGGGGTCAATCGTCCCTTAACGCATCGTTGCCACGCTTGCCAAGGCATCGGAACGAAGGGTCGTGCCATGGCCGTCCAGCACATACGCACGATGACCGCCGCGCCGCGGGCGGACAGCCGGTCGACGGCCGCCGAGGCGCCGTCTCCCGCAAGGATCGACCGCGACTATCGCGCCCGCCGGCTCGGCAACCACACGCTCCACCCCGAGACCCAGATGATGCGCTACGGCTATGCGCCGGAGCTTTCGGAAGGCGCGGTGAAGCCGCCCGTGTTTCTCACCTCGACCTTCGTGTTCCGGAGTGCGGAGGAGGGGCGGGATCTTTTCGACCTCACCAGCGGGCGCGTGCAGCCGCTGCCGGAGGACGAGCAGCGCCTGGTCTATTCGCGCTTCAACAACCCCAATTTCGAGATGCTGGAAGACCGCCTCGCGCTCTACGAGGAGGCGGAGGCCGCGGCCGTCTTCGCGAGCGGCATGGCCGCGATCTCGACCTTGTTTTGGACCGTGCTCCGGCCCGGCAGTGTCATCATGCATTCGACCCCGCTCTATGGCGGCACCGAGACGCTGATCCAAAACACGCTGCCCGACTTCGGCATTATCCCCGCGGCCTGCACCGAGGGGATCGCGCGCGCCGCGATCATGGCCCGCGCCGAGGCCGCGATGGCCGCGGGCCCGGTGGCGCTCGTCTTCGTGGAGACGCCGGCGAACCCGACGAACCGGCTGGTCGATCTTCACCTGATGCGCGAGGTGGTGACGTGGATGGGCACCAAGCAGGGCACGCGGCCGCTGCTCGCGGTCGACAACACCATGCTCGGGCCGGTCTATCAAAAGCCCCTCGCGGCAGGGGCCGACGTCGCGATCTATTCGCTCACCAAATATGTCGGCGGGCATAGCGATCTGATCGCCGGTGGCGCGGCCGGCGCGCGCGCGACGCTCGATGCGATGCGGCGCATGCGCGGCGCGCTTGGCACCCAGCTCGACGCCCACAGCTGCTGGATGCTGCTGCGCTCGCTCGAGACGCTGTCGCTCCGCATGGAGAAAGCAAGCCGCAATGCCGACCTGGTCGCCGACTATCTTGCCGCGCATCCCAAGATCGAGACGGTCAACCACCTGGGCCTGATCGATGCGGCCGATGCGCGCCACGCGACCTACTGCCGGCAATGCGCAGGCCCTGGCTCGACGTTTTCGTTCACGCTGCCGGGCGGCGAGGGCGCGGCCTTCGCGCTGCTCAACCATCTCCGCGTGATCAAGCTCGCCGTCAGCCTCGGCGGCACCGAGAGCCTGGCTTGCCATCCGGCCTCGACCACCCATTCTGGCATCCCGGAAGAGCTCCGCAACGCCCTCGGCATCACCTCCGGCCTGATCCGCCTCTCCGTCGGCATCGAGCACCCGGACGACCTGATCGCCGACCTCGCACAGGCGTTGGCGGCAGTCTAACTCTCGGTGCCGCAACAGCCCTTCTCCCGGGGGCCCGGGGGAAGGGTTGGGTTGGGGGTGCGACCCAGCGCGCAACGCGCGCTTCGCGGTTCTTCGGATGAGGGAGTCTTCCGAGCCGCGCCAAGCCGCCGTCGGCTATCCGTTCTCCGAACCTTGATTTCGCCTGCCCCGCCAGCAATATAGCGGGGTCTCTGGCCGAGCGTGGTGTGGCATGACGGATGGCAACGGGCGGCGCTGTGTCGTCGCGACGGATGTGGGCGGGACGTGCACCGATACCGTGGTGTTCGCCGCCGGTGAGCCCGTGCGCATCGGCAAGGCGCTTTCGACCCCGCCCAATTTCGCCGATGGCGTGATCAACTCGATCCGCGCGGCGGCCGATGGCATGGGGCTCACGCTCGAGGCGCTGCTCTCCTCCGCCTCGCTGTTCGTGCACGGCTCGACGGTGGTCGACAACACGCTGCTCACGCGCGCGGGCGCACGCACGGGCCTGATCACCACCGAGGGCTTCGAGGACACGCTGCTCATCACCCGCGGCGCCTACGGCCGCTGGGCCGGGCTTACCGAGGACGGCATCAAGCACCCGGTGGCGACCGACCGCGCGCCGGCGCTGGTGCCGGGCGCGCGCATTCGCGGCGTGCCCGAGCGGGTCGACTACAAGGGCGCCGCGCTCCGCGACCTCGACGACGACGCGACGCGCGCGGCCATTCGCTATCTCGTGGGCGAGCAGGCGGTCGAGGCGATCGCCGTCTGCTTTCTCTGGTCGTTCTACAACCAGGCGCATGAGGCGCGCGTGCGCGCGCTGGTCGAGGAGGTCGCGCCCGAGGTCTACGTCTCGCTCTCGAGCGAAATCGCGCCCGTGCCGGGCGAATATGAGCGCACCTCGACCGCGGTGATCAACGCCTATGCCGGCCTCATCGCGCGCGATTATGTGACGAGCCTGCAGGCGTTGCTCAGCGAGGCGCGCTATGAGGGGCCGCTCCTCGTGATGCAGGGCTATGGCGGGCTGTTGCCGGCGGAGGAGGCGGCGGAGCGCGCGGTCGGGATGATCGAATGTGGCCCGGCGGCGGGCGTGATCGGCAGCCGCGAGCTCGGCAAGCTTCTCGGCGACGACGACATCATCGCCTGCGACATGGGCGGCACGACCTTCAAGGTCGGCGTCATCCAAGGCGGCGAGCTCGACTATGCGCGCGAGCCCATGGTCGACCGCTATCACTATGTCGCGCCCAAGATCGAGGTGGTCTCGATCGGCGCGGGCGGCGGCAGCATCGTCGCGCTCGATCCGGGCACGCAGGTGCCGCGCGTCGGGCCGATGAGCGCGGGCGCCTCACCGGGCCCGGTCTGCTACGGCGCGGGCGGCACCGAGCCGACGCTCACCGACGTGATGCTGCTCGTCGGCTACATGGACCCCGCGACCTTCCTCGGCGGCACGATCACGCTCGACGCGGATGCCGCGCGCCGCGTCTTCGAGGAGACCATCGCGCGGCCGCTCGGCATGGCGGTGGACGAGGCGGCATTCGGCATCTATCGCATCGCGGCGGCGCAAATCTCCGATTTGATCCACGAGATCACCGTCGAGCGCGGTCTCGATCCGCGCGACTTCGTGCTGCACGCCTTCGGCGGGAGCTGCCCGCTGCTCTGCGGCGTGTTCGCCGCCGAGCTCAACGTGAAGCGCGTCATCGTGCCCTACACGGCGTCGGTGAACTGCGCCTTCGGCCTCGTCTCGGCGGACATCGTGCATGAATACAGCGTCACCACGACGCTGCCGGTGCCGAGCCCGGCCTCGGCGATCAACGAGATTTTCGCACCCATGGTCGAGCGCGCGACCGCGCAGCTCGCGGCCGAGGGCTTCTCCGGCGCGCGCGCAGCGCTCGACTGGTCGGTCGACCTCCGCTACGGCCGCCAGGTGCACGAGGTGACGACGCCGGTGCGGGGCGCGACGCCGATGGACGACGCGGGGGTCACGCGGCTGGTCGGCGATTTCGAGGCGCTCTACGAGCGGAAATATGGCAAGGGCTCGGCCTATCGCGCCGCCGGCATGGAGATGACGATGTTCCGGCTCACGGCGCGCGGCTTGGTCGAGCGGCCCGAGATGGAGGCGCTTGCGCTCGGCGGTGCCGACCCCGCGGCCGCGCATATCGGGCGGCGCGAGGTGTTCGTCGACGCGCGCGGCGGCATGGCGCCCGCCGATATCTACGACTTCGAGCGGCTCGCGCCCGGCAACGCCGTCGCGGGGCCGGCCGTCATCCACACACCGATCACCACGATCGTGCTGCAGGACCGCCAGGTCGGCCGCATGGACGCCTACCGCAACATCGTCATGGAGCTGGCTTGAGCGCCGCGCGGCGCAAGCGAGGACACATGGACCCGATCACCTTCTCCATCATCCGCCACCGCCTCTACCGCGTGGTCGACGAGGCCGTGATCACGCTGAAGCACGTCTCGGGCAGCGCGATCACCAACGAAGGGCACGACCTGATGGTCTCGCTCTACCGGGCCGACGGCTCGCTGCTGATGGGCGGCGTCGGCTTCCTGCATCACTTGACGAGCGCGGCCGAGGCCTGCAAGGCGGTGATCCGCCGCTTCGAGGGCAATATCGACGAGGGCGACGTCTTCCTCACCAACTGCCCCTACACGGCGGCGCTCCACACCTCCGACATCTACCTGGTCGCGCCGATCCACTATGACGGCGTGCTCGTCGCCTGGAGCGCCTGCTTCGTGCATGTCTACGACATTGGCGCGATGGTGCCCGGCGGCTTCAGCGTCGACTCGCGCGACATCTACACCGAGGGCTTCAGCTCGCCCGGCATGAAGCTCGTCGAGAAGGGCGAGATGCGCCAAGACCTGATGGACACGCTCCTCAACATGGTGCGCGCGCCCGAGATGGTGGCGCTCGATCTCTCCTCGATGATCGCGGCCAACAATGTCGCGCGCGAGCGCATGGTCGCGCTGATCGACAAGTATGGGCCGGCGGCGGTCGATGAGGCCTGCGAGACGCTGGTCAACCAGTCTGAGCAGCTCTTCCGCGAGCGGCTGCGTGCGCTCCCCGACGGGCGCTGGGAGTCGCGCCAATATTTCGACATCGAGGGCGAGACCTTCCGCGTGCTCCTCGCCATGACCAAGGAGGACGACACGCTCACCTTCGACTTCACGGGCTCGAGCCCGCAGTCGCGCTACGGCATCAACTGCACCTATTGGGCGGCATGGGGCGGCTTCTTCGCGCCGCTCTTCCCGCTGCTCTGCCACGACATCACCTGGAACGACGGCGTGATCCGGCCGATCCGCATGATCGCGCCGGAGGGCACGATCGTGAACTGCACGCGCCCGGCACCGGTCTCGCTCGCGACGGTCGGCGCGATCCAGTCGGTCAACAATGCGGGCTGCGTCGCGATCTCGAAGATGCTCTCGGCGAGCGAGGACTACGCCAAGGAGGCAACCGCCGTCTGGCATGGCAGCCACTTCGCGATCTTCATGTTCGGGCGCAATCAGCGCGGGCAGGAGGCGATCGGCATCCTCACCGAGACCTTCGGCGGCGCCGGCGGCGGGCGGAGCTTCGCCGATGGCATCGACGTCGGCGGCGAGATCCCGAACCCGATCGGGCGCATGGCCAATGTCGAGACCACGGAGGCGACCTTCCCGGTGCGCTACCTCTTCCGCCGCGCGACCGCCGATTCAGGCGGTCCCGGCAAGAACCGCGGCGGCAACGGCCTCGAGCTCGCCTTGATGCACCATGATTCGGTCGATGGCGCGCTCAACTATGTCGTCTCGGGCAAGGGCACCGAATTCTCGATGTCGGACGGGCTCGGCGGCGGCTATCCCGGTGCGCCCTGCGCCTTCCGCTACGTGCACGGCAACGACGCGGCGGAGCAGGGGCAGAATGTCGATCCCTTCGCCACCTCGCTCGACGCCATGGCGGGCGAGAAGGAGACCATCGCCTGGGGCGTCTACCCGCTGACCGGGCACGACGTGCTCTATGTCCGCTCGGATGGCGGCGGCGGCTACGGCGATCCGCTGGAGCGTGCCCCGGCCAAGGTCGCCCGCGATGTCGCTAACGGCGCGGTCTCGCGCCAGGTCGCCGAGGAGGTCTACGGTGTCGTGCTCGATGGCGCCGCCGTCGATACGGCCGCGACCGACGCGCGCCGCGAGGCGTTCCGCGCAGCGCGCCTCGTGAGCGAGGCGGCCGAATGAGCACGCGCATCTCCGCGACCCTGGTCGTCGACGAGGCTCGCCAAATCTCCTGCATGGGCTGCGGGCATGCGCTCGGGCCCGCCGGCGCGCCCTGGAAGCCCGCGGCGCGCTGCGATGAAGTGCCACTCAAGGGTGCCGCGGGCACGCCCTACACCAACGCGCCGCGTGTGCTCCTGCGACGCTTCTACTGCCCCGGCTGCGGCGCCCTTCTCGATAGCGAGTCCGCGCTGCCGGGCGATCCCTTTCTCAACGACGTGGTGAAGGTCTAGCGGGCCCGGCGGGTGGCGAGCCCCGAGAGCGCGCCGAGGGACGGCGCGGCCGTCCGTGTTCCGCCGCCGCTCGTGCATGGGCTGGCGCTCGGGCTTGGTGTGGGATTGCATGTGCTGGTCTTGGCGCTGCCGCTCGGCCTCGGCTGGGAGGCCCGCGTCGGGCTCGCCGCGCTGCTCGGGCTTGGCGGGCTCGCCCTCGCCGGGGCCGCGCTCCGGCTCTTTCGCCGCACCGGCCAGGACCCCGAGCCGTGGCGCGTCACGCCCGAGATCATCCGGAGCGGCGTCTACCGCCTGACACGCAACCCGATGTATCTCGGCCTTGCGCTGCTGCAGAGCGCCGTCGGCATCGGCGCCGACAATGGCTGGGTCCTGCTCCTCGCACCGCTCGCGAGCGCCATCGTGCACGTCATCGCGGTGCTGCCCGAGGAGGCCTATTTGGAGCGCAAGTTCGGCGACGCCTACCGGGACTACAAGAACTCCGTGCGCCGCTGGCTATAGCGACTCTAAAGCTGATCTGCGAGGTCTTGGTAGGCCTTCCGCGCGCCCCGGTCGTCGCCGAAGAAGGCGTGGCCGGCCATGTCGGGCGAATAGCGGCTTGCGGCGGCCGGCTTGCCGAGCGCCTCGGCGAGGCTTCGCACATGGTGTGGGCCCGCGCCGCAGCAGACCCCGAGATAGCGCACGCCGAGCGCCGCTGCCTCCCGCCCGAACGCCGCGATCTCGTAGCGGTTGCAGGTGAAGGGGTCGAGCGCGGTGGGGAAGGGGAAGTCGTTCGGCACATGCGGACAGCCGGGATCGCGCAGCGTGTGGAAGGTGGGCGCGGCGGGCGTGGTGCGGTAGGGCACGGGGAGCGCCGCGACGTGGCACGAGACCGCGTCACGGATCTCGCGCATGAGCGGCAGCGTCGTCGCGGGCCCGCGGATGCAGTTGAGCCCCACCACGGCCGCGCCCGCCGCCTCGAGCCTGGCGCAGGCCTCCGCCGGCGCGAGGCCGTCGAGTGTCTCGGGCTTGGTGTGGATCGCGAGGGTCACAACGGCCGTCTTGCCCGTCGCCTTGATCGCCTCCAGCGCGAGCAGCGCCTCGCCCAAGAAAGAGAAGGTCTCGCCGATGATGAGGTCGACGCCCGCGTCGACCGCCCAGCCCACCTGCTCCTCGAACATCGCGCGCGCCTCCACGTGGCTCGCGGGATCATCGGGCACGAAGAGGTTGGTGTTGCAGATGTTGCCGGCAAGCAACGCGCCGCTCTCGCGCGCCACCTCGGCCGCGAGCGCGAGCGCCCGGCGGTTGATCTCCTCCAGCCGGTCTTCCTTGCCGATGACGCGGAGCTTCTGCCGGTGCGCGTAGTAGGTGAAGGCTTCGACGATATCGGAACCCGCATGCACGAACTCGCGGTGGAGCTGCGTCACCATCTCGGGATGCTCGAGCACCACCTCCGGGACATAGGGTCCGGCCTGCAGGTAGCCGCGCCGCTCCAACTCGAAGAGATAGCCTTCGGCGCAGATCACCGGGCCCGCATCGAGGCGGGCAATCAGACCGGTCTCGGGAGTCGGGTCAGCCATCTCTCACCTGCTCTATCATGCTTCCCGCTCAGCGCACGGCGTTCTCGACGGGCTCGAGCGAGCGCAGATAGGCGACGAGCGCGGCGACGTCCTCGGCGGTCATCGTCGCATAGAAGCGCGTCGGCATGATCGGGTGGAGCCGGCTGCCGTCGGGTCGGACACCGTCGGTGATCGCGCGCGCGATCTCTGCCTCGCTCCAGCCGCCGATGCCGGTCTCGACGTGCGGCGTGATGTTGCTCGACATCACGTGAATGCCGGGGCCGACGGCGATCGGGAAACCGCCGGCACCCAGCTTGGTGTCGTAGAGCGAGCGGCCCATGATCATAGGCGTGTGGCACGCGACGCAGTGGCCGAGCGGGCCCGCGAGATAGGCGCCGTAGGTCACGCGGTCGGCGGGTGACGGGTCGGGCACCTGTTCGACCGGTGGTCCCCAGGCTGGGGGCAGCGGAATCTTATACTCCGAGCGCGCGACGGTGTTCTTGACCGCCGGGACACTACGCAAGTAGGCGACGATCGCCGCGGCGTCGCGGTCGGAGATGCCGCGATACTGCGAGAACGGCATCGGCGGTCCGATGAGCGAGCCGTCGGGTCTCAGCCCGTCGCGGATCGCGGTGATGAGCTCTGCATCGGTCCAACCGCCGATCCCGGTTTCCACGTCCGGCGTGATGTTGGGCACGCGCGCCGTGAAGAGGCCCTCCTCCGCGATCACGACGCCGCCGGCGAGTTCCATCCCGTCGATGAAACGGCCATCGGCGGCGCGGGTCGTGTGGCAATTGCCGCAGGCGACGACGCCGCGCACGAGATAGGTGCCCCGTTCGAGCAGTGACTCGGCGCGTGCGCCTTCAGATGCGGCTATGAGAGCGAGAAAGGCAACAAGCAGTGCGGCAGGCCGGAGTACTCGCATCGGAACAGTCCTCGCGTGACCCAATCAATCTCGCACTTTCCATCGAATTGCGACGGCGGGCAAACGGGATATTGGGCCCGGACGGCGCCCTTGCCCGCGTGGGCGATCACGCTAGGATCGCACCGACCAACCACCGACCATTGGGGGCAGCATGCCGAACCTCAACGCCGAGGCGCTCATCGAGCTTGTCGAGACGAAATATTTCCGCAATGTCGACAACAAGAACCTGGACGCGGTGATCGCCTGCTTCGCGCCCGACGCCAGCCTCACGGTGCAGACCGCCCATGTGACCCATCAAGGGCACGACGAGATCCGCCGCATGTTCGCCGATTTCATGGGCAGCACCGAGGTTATCTATCACGGTGACTACAGCCACGTGGTCGACGCCGACAACCAGCTGATCGCCTCGCAGTTCGTCGCGCGCAACAAATACAATGACGGCAGCCGCATCGAGATGCGCAACTGCAACTTCTTCGTCGTCGAGAACGGTGTGTTCAAGCGCGTGACGATCTACATGAGCGGCGAGAACCCGCTGGTGTAGGGCGTGCCCGGGGACGCTCGCTCCCGCGCCCCCCACGCACCGCTGGCGCCTGCGCCTCATCTCGGGATGTTCCGTGCGCCGTGACCGGGGTATCCGAGCGCCGGTCGCCGATGGAGCGGCGCCCGCGAAGGCTAGGGCGCGATTAGGCCTTCCTCGCAGGCCTTGATCTGCATCGCGAGATAGCGCGAGTAGATGCGGCACTGCGCGAAGCTGCCGGCGATGAACCAGAGGCCCGGCTGGCCGGTGCGCTGGAACATGTTGCGGAGCTCCTGGGTTTCGCCGAAGCCCCAGATCGGGCCGACGCGCTCGGCCACGGCCTCACCGAACAGTTTGCGCACGAGATGGTCGAGGCCTTTGTAGCCGGTGGCGAGCACGATCAGATCCGCTCCGTGCGTCGCGCCGGTGTCGAGCCGCACCCCCTCCGGCACGATCTCGGCGATCTCCGCCAGCTGCAGGAGCGTGATCGCGCCGTCGGCGATGAGGTCCGAGCAGCCGACGTTGAAATAATAGCCGCCGCCGCGTGTGAGATAGCTGAACTGCCAGCCGGCCTTCTCGGGGCCGAAGTCGAGCTTGAAGCCGACCCGCGCCAGGCGCTCGAGCAATGGCCGGTCGAGCGCCTTCGCGGTCGCGGTCATGAGGATGTGCGCGGCTTTGGCGACGGCGAGCGGCGTGCCGGCGGTGATGAGATCGCAATCGTCGAGCGGCGGACCCTCCGCATAGAGAGCGTAGGGAAGCTGCGCGCAGGGCTCGATGCTGATCACCATCGTCGGGCTGCGCTGCACCATTGTCACCTGCGCGCCGGCCTGGTGGAGATCTTGCGCGATGTCGTGGCCGCTGTTGCCGGTGCCGATCACGATCGCGCGCCGGCCCGCCCATGCGGCGCCGTCGTCATACCCGCTCGAGTGAACGCGCGTGCCGGCGAAGCTCTCGAGGCCGGGAAGCGCCGGCAGGTTCGGGATGCCGCTGACGCCGGTCGCCATGACGACGTGCCGGGGCCTCAGCACGCGAACCGAGCCATCGCCGCGCCGGACCGTCGCGCTCCAGCACGCCGCGTCGGCATCATAGGTCGCGCCCTCGAACGCGGCCTCGGTCCACACGTTGAGCTCGAGGCTCTCGGCATAGGCCTCGAACCAATTCGCGATCTTGTCCTTGGGGACGTAGAGCGGCCAGCTCGGCGGATAGGGCATGTAGGGCAGGTGATTGACATGCACCTGGTTGTGCAGGGTCAGGGCGTGATAGCGGATGCGCCAGGTGTCACCGATGCGCGGATGGCGATCGACGACCAGCGTGTCGACGTTGAGCTGTGTCAGGCGAGCGGCGATGGAGAGCCCGGCCTGGCCGCCGCCGACCACGAGCACCGCCGGGTCGCGGTCGGCATAGGCGGTCGCTTCGCGGCGACGGTCGAGCCAATTGGGTCCGCGGAAATCGCGGGAGTAGGACGCGCCGGTCGGCCGCGACGCGCCGACGCGCTCCGGAAAATCCTTAAGCGCTGCGAGCGCGGTCGTCAGCGTCCAAGCCTTGAGCGTGCCCGCGGCGTCGGGATCGGGCGTCAGGCGGAGCACGCCTTCGCCTGGACCATGGGGGGTCTCGAAACCGACGAGCGCCTCGATCGCTTCAACGCCCGCGCGTGCGACGGCGCGGGGCGGCGTGCGAGCGGGATCGACCTGGGGGTTGCGGAGCGCGCCCGATGCGGCGGAGCCGAGCGCATCGGCGATCGGGCCGGCGCCGCTCACCGTGCCAATGTTCCACGTCAACGCGAGCAGATCGCGCCAGTGGCTCTCGGCGTGGAAGAGCCGCCGAAGGGCGGGCGGATCGCCGTCCGCGACCGCGTGCGCAAAGGCCGCGAGCCATCGGGAGGCCGCGATCGCCGAAGCATCGGAGAGCGGTGTCGGCATGTGCGAACCCCTGCGGTCGCCGATCACGCGAGGACGCCGAGTCTAAGCGATTTGGCGCGCGTTCGTTGGAGCGACCGCGCGGACATCTCGGTACGCCTCAGGCCATCACGTTCCGACGAGAGGAGCACTCGGACAACAATGCAAGTCATTCACATTTGGTTCACGGGTCTTGCTTACGCTCCGCCCCCGCGCTTCGCACCGCGACCTGCCACTTGCTTCGGAGAAAGAGACCGATGCTCGAATTCGTTAAGACGAGGGTGAAGGCCAAATTCATTCTCGGCATCTGCGCGCCACTGGTGCTGATCCTGCTGGTCGGCGGTATCGCGGTCTATGGGATCAACAACATGGTCAACACCGACAAATGGGTCAAACATGCGGAGCATGTATTAGCCGAAGACGCGGCGATCATGGCTCTCGCCGTGGACATGGAGACGGGCGTGCGGGGCTTCCTGCTCGCGAGAAAGGGGGAATTCCTCGAGCCCTACGCGCGGGGCGAGGCGGACATCTATCATCGGATCGAGGAATTGCAGAAGACGGTCAGCGATAATCCACCGCAGGTTGAGCGTCTCGTGCAGGCTGCATCGGTGCTTCGGGACTGGCAGGCGAATGCAGCCGAACCCGCCATCGCGCTGCGCCGCGAGATCGGGGATGCCCACACCATGAATGACGTGGCGCGGATCGTCGGCGAGGGGCGCGGAAAGGTCTATTTCGACAAGCTGCGCGGACAGATCGCGACCTTTATCGGCCGGGAGGAGGCGCTTCTCGAGGTGCGCCATGAGGAGTTTCTAGCGGCCTTTCAGCAAGTTGAGCGGGCGCTGGCGGCCCGCGGCACGCCCGGCGACAGCATCGGCGCCGGGGCAAGCGAGCCGGCCGCCGTGTTGAAGGAGACCGAGGCGTGGGTCGCGCACACCTATGGCGTCATCGACCGCGCCAATGCCGTGCTCGCCGCTGCGGTCGACATGGAAACCGGGATGCGCGGGTTCGTCATCACGGGCAAGGAGAGCTTTCTCGAGCCCTACCAGAACGGGCAGGAGCATTTCTCGTCCCTCGTCGGTGCGCTGAGAGAGACCGTGAGCGACAACCCCGCCCAAGTCGCGCTGCTCGATGAGATGCGTGAGAACATCGACGCCTGGCAAACCGCGGTCGTCGTCCCGATGCTCGAGCTGCGGCGCGAGATCGGCCACGCCAAGACCATGGATGACATGGCCGATCTGGTCGGCGAGGCGCGCGGCAAAACTTATTTCGACGCGTTTCGCGGCTTGATGAAGGAGTTCAACGCCGAAGAAGAGGCGTTGATGGTGCAGCGCCGGGTCGACAGCGAGGCCGCCGTCGGGTTGGTGCGCACGCTGATCTACGCCTGCATCGCCATTGCGATCGTGATCTGTGGAATCATCGCTTGGCTGCTCGGCAGAAACGTTGCCGATCCGCTCGTCAAGATGAACAAGGCGATGCGCGAGCTTGCGGGCGGCGACAAGACCATCGAGGTTCCGGGGGTCGGGCGCCGCGACGAGATCGGGCAGATGGCCGATGCCGTCCAGGTGTTCAAGGACAACATGATCGAGGCCGACGCCATGGCCGAAGAGCGCCGGCAGGAGCAGGAGATCCGTGAGGCCCGCACGCGCGCCATCGACACGCTCACCCGAGAGTTCGACGCCGAGGTGTCGAGTATCCTGGAGGATGTCTCGGGGGCGGCCCAAACCATGGAAAGCGCTGCGACGGGTATGTCGGCGACCGCGATGCAGACCAGCGAACAGGCGACGTCGGCCGCGGACTCATCGCGGCATTCGTCGCAAAACGTGCAGACCGTCGCGGCCGCGACCGAGGAGCTGACCTGCTCCATTCGCGAAATCGGCCAGCAGGTCGAGACCTCCTCGAGGATCGCCTCCGGCGCCGTCAGCCAGGCGGAAGAGACCAGCAACAATGTACAAAGCTTGGTCGACGCGTCCCAGAAGATCGGTGACGTGGTCTCCTTGATCACCGCGATCGCCGAACAGACGAACCTCCTGGCGCTCAATGCCACCATCGAGGCCGCGCGCGCCGGGGAAGCGGGCAAGGGCTTCGCCGTGGTCGCCTCCGAGGTGAAGAGCCTCGCATCGCAGACCGCCAAGGCAACCGAGGAGATCTCGAGTCAGATCAACAACGTGCAGACCGCCACCAAGGATTCGGCGGAGGCGATTGCGAGCATCGCGACGACGATCAATCAGATCGACGAGACGAGCGCCGCGATCGCCGCGGCGATCGAGGAGCAGCACAGCTCGACGCAGGAAATCGTCAAGAATGTCGAGCAGGCGGCGTCGTTCACGAACGATGTCTCGAGCAATATCGAGGGCGCAAACGCGGCCGCCGCCGAGACCGGCAACGCCGCGAACGACGTCCTCACTTCCTCGCAGCAATTGGCCGAGAAGGCCGAAACGCTCAAGGGCAAGGTCGAGCGCTTCCTGAGCGAGGTCAAGGCGGCCTAAACGAGCCGCCGGGCCGCACCCGCCGCTATCGGGTGCCGCTGCGCGCAATTTTCAGGGGCGAGTCTCAGAGGAGGCTCGCCCCTTTCCCGTTCGAGGGAACGGTGGCGTTCCGCGGGTCACATTGATGCGCCGCGCTTGCCGTGGGAGGCGCAATCGGGCATTGATTTGCGGCGCGCTGTTCGCCGCGCATCTCCCCTTCACGGTGACGGCGAGACCCCATGCCGCGCGCGTCCAAGCTCATCTTCATTCCCGCCCTCGCGGGCGTCGCCGTCATCTACAGCGCGCTCTTCCCGGTGAACAGGTTCAGCGCCGAGGCCGGGCTGCCCTACATCGGCTACGTCTTCTGGTTCTCGTTGCTTGCGACGGCGGCGCTGACCATCCCGGCGGCGGTGCTGGGCCATCTGCCGCGCCTCACATGGCCCCACATCCGGGCCTATTTCGTGCTGGGCGCCCTCGGCATCGCGTTTCCCGTGCCGCTGCTCGCCTTCGTGGCGCCGAAGCTGCCGCTCGCCATCATCACACTGCTCTTGATCCTCGTCCCCATGATCACCTACGTCCTCTCCTACCTGGTGCGGATCGAGCGCTTTCGGGTCTCCGGCGCCATTGGGGTGCTGCTTGGGCTTGCCGGCATCCTGCTCGTGCTGGTGCCCGATCTCAGCCTCCCGGAGCCCGAGATGGCGGGATGGCTGCTGCTCGCGCTGGTCGCGCCGCTCTGCTTCGGCGCGACCAACACGATGGCGGTCTACCTGCGCCCGCCTGCAGCGCCGCCGCTTGCGATGTCGGTCGGGATGACCGCGTGCGCGACCATCCTTCTCGTCCCGATCATGCTCGGCACCGGGCAGGCCTATCTCTTCCCGGGCCCCACGCTCGACGGCATGCTGGCGGTGCTCTACGCGGCGGCGATCAACGCATCGACGATGGTGTGCTGGTTCATCTTGGTGCGGCGCATCGGTGCGGTCTTCTTCTCCCAGTTCAACTATTTCATCGTTCTTGCCGGGTTCGGCTGGGGCTACTGGCTCTATGACGAGCAGCACAGCGTCTATGTCTGGGCGGCGACCGGCCTGACCTTCCTCGGCCTCGCCATCTTCAGCCGCGGCGCCCAGATTGCGAGCGCTGCCGAGGCGCGCGGGGCCGGCTGATCGTGAGAGGCGGCGTCTATTCGCCGAGCGATGTGCCGAGCTTGTGCGTCGCGTGCGCGGGCTGGTAGGGCCGCTCGGGCAGCCAAAACGCCAGCACGATCACGGCGGCCGCGCACGCGGCCAAGATCCCGAACAATGACATGAACCCGCCCGCAGTGCCGTGCAGCGCGGCGACCAGCGGGGTCGAGAGCGCGCTTGCGCCGAGCGCGAGCGAGAACTTCGCGCCATAGATGCGCGAGCGCCAATGCTCGGGCGTGTGGCGGGCCAAGAGCGCGTCTTGGATCGGGATCTCACCCAGGATCACCACCATCGCCGCGAAGGCCGCGATCAAGAGGCCCGCCTCGGAGATCGCGCCGACCAGGACGAGAAGCGGGACCTGCGCGATGAGAACCGCGATCCAAATGGCCTTGATCGAGAAGCGGTCGATGAGATGGCCGATGCCGATCTGGGCGAAAGCGGCGACACCGACGACCAGCGAGACCATGCCGCCGACGCCGAGCGCGGAGGAGGTGAGGCTCCCGAGCCCCTCATCGAACACTTTGGGCAGCGCGATGGTGCTCGCCTGAAACACCATGCCGATCAGGAACGCAGCCGCCGAAAGCACGATGATCACCCGCCACATCGCCCGGCGCGCCGCGGCCGGCTCGTCGACACGGCGCGTTTCGCGCGGCGCGGCGCGGCCCGCGCGCTTTTCCTCGATGGTCCAGCTGCGCGACGCCCAGACATAGGCGACGCCGGTGAGGATCGACACGATGCCGGGCACCAGGAAGGCCGCGCGCCAGGTGATGAGATCCATGAGCACCGCCGCAACGAACGCCGCTGCCGCGATGCCCATATTGCCCCACACGCCGTTGATGCCGAGCAGGCGCCCGACCTTCTCCTGGCCCTGCACGATCATCGCGATGCCGACCGGGTGATAGATGGAGGCGAAGAGGCCGATGAGCGCGAGGCCGGCGGCGATCTGGAAGGGCGTGCTGGCAAAGCTCGTCAGGATCGCCGCGACGCCGATGCCGAAGAAGAAGACTGCCATCATGCCGGATCGGCTCCAGCGGTCGCCGAGCCACCCTGCGGGCAGGGTGCCGACGCCAAACGCGATGAAGCCCGGCACCGCAAGCGCCAACAGCTCGCCGTAGGACCGCTCGAACTCGCCTTCGAGCGTCAAGACGACGGTCGGGAAGAGCAGCATGAACAGATGGTCGTAGGTGTGACCGACGTTCAGGAACAGAAAGCGGGTGCGGTTGCGTCTCATCGCTCGGGCTTGATGCGCGGCATGCGGGCCGCGTACGGGTGCCACGCCGCGTATCTTATGGCGCGCCCGGACAGTTCTGCAAACCGCCGCGCCGCCGTCCGAGGGGATGGTCCGGATGCCGTGTCAACGCGCCTCTAAGGCACGGGACGCCTCTCGTTCGGCCTTGTGGGACGGCGCGCCTGGGTGTGGCGGCGGTCAGGCCGCGCGGATTGCGGTCAAGAACTCGTCGACGGCATCGCGCAGGGCCTCGGATTGCCGCCCCAACTGCTTCGACGCGTCGAGCATCTGCGCCGAGGAGTTGCCGTTTTCCCGCGCCGCTTCGGTGACGCCGCTGATATTGGCCGACACCTCTTGCGTCCCCGTCGCCGCTTCCTGCACGTTGCGCGCGATCTCCTGCGTGGCGGCACTTTGTTCCTCGACAGCCGCGGCGATTTGTTCCGCGATCGTGCCCACCGTTTCGATCGTCCCGGCAATCTGCTTGATGGCGGCGACCGACGCGTCGGTGGCCCCCTGGATCTCCGCGACCTGTGAGGCGATCTGGTCGGTGGCAGCCGTTGTTTGGCCCGCGAGCGCCTTGACCTCGCTCGCGACGACGGCAAAGCCCTTTCCGGCCTCGCCGGCCCGCGCGGCCTCGATCGTCGCGTTGAGCGCGAGGAGATTGGTCTGGTTGGCGACATCCTGGATCAGATTCACGACCTCACCGATCTGGAGCGCCGCATTCGCGAGCGCCTCGACCTCCTCATTGGTTTGCTGAGCTTTCGATCTGGCCTCACCGGAGACCTGCGTCGATTCCGTCACCTGACGGCCGATCTCTTGTACGGAGGTCGCGAGCTGCTCGGACGCGCTTGCCACGTTTTGCACGTTGCTCGTCGCCTCCTCGGCCGCGGCGGCGACCGCCGTTGCCTGCACGCTCGTTTCCTCCGCGGAGGCCGACATCGTGTGGGCGACCTCTTCCATCTCGGTCGAGGCAGCCGCGACGGAGTCGACAACGCCCTTCACACTCGTTTGGAAATGCTCGGCCAGATCGTTGAGGGTATGTGTTTTCTTCAGCTCGCCCTCCTCGAGATAGATGCTGATGGCATAGTCCATGTCGAGCAATGCGGCTTTGGTCACGGCTTCCAGCGCATCAGCGCGTTTGATCTTGGCGCTTTTCGACGCCCCGAAACCGCCGTCGAAATGGTCGCTGACCGCGCGCATGAGCGCACCGATGATGAACGCGTAGCCGCCAATGTACCAACGCGGCTCGAGACCGATCCGATGGTGCGCGAGGCCAATCTTGCGAACGGAAGCCACATAGTCGGCGTCGAGTTTCCCCGAGAGGATCAACGTCCAGTGCTGCAGCTGGAGCGATTTTGCCCCCGCCATGGCGTTCTGGTTCGCGAACATCTCGCGCAACGTCGGAAACTCGACGATGTGGTCGTAAAAATGATCGAGGATCTCGGGAAGCTTGCCTTCCACGAGGGGGCCTATCTCTTTGAGGACATGCCGCGTCTGATCATCGACGCGTAGGAAATGAAGACGTTCTTGAATGGTGCCGCCATCGTGCATCGATCAATGTCCAATCAAATTTCCATCAGAATCAGATTGTTATCATTGCAACATCCGTTGGTTGAATAACCCTAAACCGTGTGTGTGCTTTATGTGCGGATGCTGAGGCGCGCGGCGGCACGCGCGGGCTCAGGTCTCGGCGAGCGCGACGTGCTCCCGTTTGTAGGGTGCGGGCGAGGGGGGCGGGGCGCCGAGCGTGCGCGCGAAACGGTGGCCGGCGTAGACCGCGTGCGCGACGGTTGCCGGTGCCTCTGCGTCGCCGATCACCGCGAGGGCGGACCACGGCACCGGGCGTTCCTCCGAAGCGGCGCGGAGGGATTGCCAGAGCGCGTCATTGGCCGTGCGCGCGGTCACCAAGACCACCGCGTCGGCCGCGCATTCGGCCTCGGCGCCGGTGTAGACGCAGGCGTGGCGCACCGAGGCCGCGAGCGCGGTGAGCCGGCGGTTCGCGCGGATCTCGATGCCGCCCTCGAGGAGACGACGCTGGATCGCATGTTGCTCCAGCGTGTGCACCGTCCAGGGTGCGGCCATGGGCGCGGGCGTCATCAGTGTCACACGGCAGCCCGCGCGCGCGAGCTGCTCGGCGACGAGGGCACCCCAAAGATAGCCGTCGTCGTCGTAGACGAGCACCGTGCCCGTGCTGGGCGTAGCGCCTGCAACCACGTCGTCGGGCGTGAAGACCGCGGGATGGCCAACGGCGAGCGGCGTCCGCTGCGTGGGTCCGACGCCGTCGCGACGCCAGGCGGCGCCGGTGGCCACGACGACCGTCGCGTGGTCGAAGCCGAGCACGTCGTCGACCGTGAGCGCGCTCTCGCGGTAGAGCGAAACATGGTCCATGCGCCCGATCGCCTGCACGCGATAGTCGATGACGCGCTGGTAGGTCGCCATGCCCGGCATGCGCGCGAGCGCGCGCGCCGTGCCGCCGAGCTCGCGTGTTGCCTCCACCAGCGTCACGGGCGCGCCGCGCTCACCGAGCGCGCGGGCGCACTCCAGCCCCGCTGGTCCCGCGCCGATGACGAGCGCGGGCGCCGCGTCCTCGAGCGGGGCGATGCGCTCCGGATGCCAGCCGCGCCGCCACTCCTCGCCCATGGTCGGGTTCTGCGTGCAGCGGATCGGCGTGTTGGTCATGTCGCCGGAGACGCAGATGTTGCAGCCGATGCATTCGCGGATCTCGTCGAGCCGGCCTTCCTCGATCTTCTTGGGCAAGAAGGGATCGGCGATCGAGGGGCGGGCGGCGCCGATGAAATCGAGCACGCCGTCGCGCACCAGCGCGGCCATGCGGTCGGGCGAGGTGTAGCGGCCGACACCCACCACGGGCTTGGTCGTGAGCCCCTTGACGAAGGTGGTGAACGGCTCCTGATAGCCCTCCTCGGCGAAGCGGGCGGTCTGCGAATCATGCGGCCAGTCGCTGAGATTGACGTCCCAGAGATCGGGCAGCTCGGCGAGCATGGCGACGATCTCCGGCGCCTCGCCGTCCGCGCGCAAGCCCTCGGCGCCGAGCAGCTCGTCGACCGCGAAGCGCAGGGCGACCGCGCAGGTTTCGCCCACCGCGTCCTTCGTGTCCTCGATGAGCTCGCGCAGGAAGCGCACGCGGTTCTCCAGCGAGCCGCCATAGGCATCGGTGCGCTGGTTGTACCGGCTGAGGAGAAAGTGCTGGGCGAGCGCGAGATTGTGGCCGGCATAGACGTAGACGATATCGTAGCCCGCCTCGCGCGCCAGCAGCGCCGAGGCGCGGTGGCTTTCGCGCACGGCGCGGATGTCGTCGAGGTCCATCGCGCGCGCCTGCCAGGGCGCCGCCTTGGTGAGCGACTGGGCCGACGGCCCAAGCGGGACCTCGCGGCTCGTGCGGTTCGCGGTCGCGATGCCCTGCTGGCAGAGTTCGATCGCCGCGAGCGAACCATGGCGGTGCACGGCGTCGACCATGTTCGCGTGATAGGGCAGGTCGCTCGCGTCCCAGAGCTTGCCCTCGACCGCTGGGCTGAAATCCGTCGTGTGGTCGATCTCGACCTCTTCGGTGGAGACCACGGCCCAGCCGCCCTCGGCCTTGACGCCGCGCATCGCGGCCATCGCCATCGGAAAGTGGTCGCCCATGCCGTTGCAATGGGGCACCTGATAGAAGCGGTTGCGCGCCGTCACCGGCCCGAGGCGGATCGGCTCGAAGAGACGGTCGAAGCGGGGGTCGCGTGTCGGCATGGCGGGGTGCGCGGGCGCTAGCGCGCCGCGCGGAGCCGCTCGGTCTCGGCGAGGTCCACCTCGCCGGCCTCGTCGAGTGCGACGCCATAGACCTCCCGCGCGACCTCGGACGACACCCAGCGCTCGCGCACGTCATGGGCGACCTGGGCGGGGTCGCGGCTCATCGGCGCCGCATAGCCGCCACCGCCGGTCGAGATCGACACCATGGTCTCACCCGGCGCGATCGGCGCCTGCGCGCAGGCGTCGAGCGGCTCCAGCTCGCCATTGTGGCGGCGCCGATACTGCGCCGCCTGCGCGCCCGCGCCGCCCCCGCGCGCGCCGTTCGCGGCGTTGTCGTTGCCGTTGCTGACGTAGCCGACCTCGAGGTTGCAGCCATCGACCGGGCCGAACTCGACATAGGCGGCGGCACCGCCGCGCTGCCGGCCGACGCCGCCCGTGTCGGTCATGAAATGGCGGCCCTTGACGGTGATCGGAAAGACCATCTCGTCGACCTCGATCGAATCCTGGTAGCAGAGCCCGGCATTGCCGACATGGGCGATGGTCACCCAGGCGTCCGTGCCGGGCGCCGCTGCGCCGCCGCCGAAACCGAGGAAGATCTGGTTCACGAAGCGCTCGTTGCTGCGCGGGTCGACGCCGGAGATCACGCCGCAGCTCGGCGGGATGACGCTGCCGCATTCGGCCATGCCGTGGCCGTCGCCGAGCTCGGCAATGGCGCGCTGCACACCGTTCGCGATGTGGTCGGCGACGTTGGTGGTTGCGACCGAGCAGGAGGTCGGGTGGCGCGGAATGCCGACGACGCAGCCTTCGCGGAGGTGCACCGTGATCCGGCGAAAGGCGCCGGCGTTGGGTGGCACGGTGTGGTCGATCGCGTTGAAGATGCCGACCATCGCCGAGGTGCGTGCGCAGGCTTCGCTCATGTTGAGGCCGCAGGGCAGTGAATCGATGTTGTCGCGAAGGTCGACCTCGATCCGCGCGTTGGCCGGGTCGATCGAGACCGTGACGTTCACCATGACCCCATCGGGGGCGCCGGGCACCGCATCGTGCGCGCTCGAGACCGTGAGCGTGCCTTCGGGCAGCGTGGCAAGTGCCTCGGTCATGCGTGCTTCGCTATAGTCGAACCACTGGGTCGCGAACCGGTCGAGCGTTTCCCAGCCCACCTCGGCGCCGAGCGCCAGAAGCTCGCGCTCGCCGACGCGCGCGGCGCCGAGCTCGGCGAGAAAATCGCCCCACCATTGTTCGGGCACGCGGATGCGCATCTGGCACATGCGCACGATGTCCTGGATCGTCTCGTAGTCGCGCTGCACCTGGACCGCGGGGAAGATCAGCGCGCCTTCCTCATAAACGTCGCGCGCGGCGCCATGATAGGTGGTCGGCACCGAGTTGCCGCAATCGGCCTGATGCGCCTTGGCGACCACGGTGAAGCGGTGGACCCCGTCATCGTCCACCACGGGCACGAGAATCGTGTGGTCGGCCGGGTGCGAGCAGCCGTGATAGGGCGAGTTGTGCAGATACGCATCGCCGCGCTTGAGATCGGGGTGAAATTCGCGCATCGCGGCAGCCATCAGGTCGGGCCCGCTCAGCACGTGGATCGGCAGGCTCTCGGCGGTCGCCAAGAGCTGACAGTCGGCGGTGACGATGCAGCAGGAGAAGTCACGCGCCGTGTTCAGCACCCCCGAGCGGCCGGTGCGAAAGAGCGTGTTCGCCATCTTCCGGCAAATCGCCTCGAACCGCTTATTGAAGATCGCAAGCTGCACGCCGTCGAGCTTGGCCCGCTTGGTCTCCGCCATCTCTCACACTCCCTGGCTCAGCCTTCGCCCCAGTGTAGCGCGCCCACCCGCGCCTCGGTAGACGGTCGGAGCGAACCGCCGGGCGCCGATCAGGCCCCGGCCGCGCCCGCGTTGATCGCCTGCCACACCTTCTGGGGGGTCGCTGGCATGTCGATGTGGGTGACGCCGTATGCGCCGAGCGCGTCGACGACGGCGTTGATCAGTGGCGCGCAGGCGGCGATGGAGCCAGCCTCGCCGCAGCCCTTTACGCCGAGCGCATTGGTGGGGCAGGGGATGTCGGTCGCCTCGGAGTGGAAGAACGGCAGGTCGTCGGCGCGCGGCAGGCAATAGTCCATGAACGAGCCGGTGAGCAGCTGGCCGGACTCGGTATCGTAGACCACCTCCTCCATCAGCGCCTGGCCGAGGCCCTGGGCGACGCCGCCATGCACCTGCGCTTCGAGCAGGAGCGGGTTGACCACGCGGCCGAAATCGTTGACCGCCCAATAGCCGACCAGCGCTACCACGCCGGTCTCGGGCTCGACCTCGACCTCGACGATGTGGCAGCCGCTTGGCACCGTGGCGCCCGCGAAGTCGTACTGTCCCTTGGCGTCGAGGCCGGGCTCCATGTCGGCCGGCAGCGCGTCGGCGTCGTTGGCGCGGGCGGCGAGCGTCATGAGGTCGATCCTGCGGTCGGTGCCGACCACGGTGAAGGCGCCCTCCTCGAAGCGGATGTCCGCGGTGGCGGTCTCCAGCAAATGGGCGGCGAGCGCCGTGCCTTTCTCGATCACCGCCTCAGCGCCGGCCTGGAGCGCCATGCCCGCCATGTAGATGGAGCGCGAGCCGCCGCTGCCGCCGCCGATCGCGACCTCTCCGGTGTCGCCCTCGAGGATGTCGATCTGCTCGTAGGGCACGCCGAGCATCTCGGTGAGGAGCTGGGCGTAGGTGGTCTCGTGGCCTTGCCCTGAGGATTTGGTGCCGAGCCAGGCCTGCAGCCGGCCGTCGGCGGTGAACCGGAGGTCGGCGGATTCGATCGGGTCGCCCGTGGTCGCCTCGACATACATGCCGAGGCCGATGCCGCGCCGCGTGCCGCGCGCCTCTGCCGCCTGGCGCCGTGCGGCGAAGCCCGCCCAATCCGCGACCTTCTGGCAGCGCGCGAGCAGGGCCGCGTAATCGCCCGAATCATAGGTCATCTCGACCTGGGTGGTGTGCGGCATCTCGTCGGGGGCGATGAAGTTCAGCCGGCGGATCTCGTCGGGCGCGATGCCGGTCTCGCGCGCCGCCTTGTCGATCAGGCGTTCGATGAGATAGATCGCCTCGGGCTGGCCCGCACCACGATAGGCATCGGTGAAAACGGTGTTGGTGTAGTGGCCGACGACCTCCGCATCGATCGCCGGGATGCGGTAGGCGGAGGCGAGCATGCGCGTGTAGAGGATGCTGGGGCAGACCGGCCCGAGGTTCGAGGCATAGGCCCCGAGATTGGCGCGCGTGCGCACGCGAAGCCCGAGGAACGCGCCGTCCGCGTCGAGCGCGAGATCGGCGTGGCTCGCATGATCGCGCGCCTGCGTGTCGGAAAGGAAGGCCTCGCTGCGCCCGCTCATCCAGCGCACGGGCCGGCCGAGCCGCTTGGCCGCGACGAGCACCAGCGCCTGCTCCGGATAGCTCACATACTTCATGCCGAAGCCGCCGCCGACATCGTGGGCCACCACGCGCACGGCCTCCGCCTCGACGCCGAGGATGGCGCACATCACCTTCTGCGTGTCGTAGACGTGCTGCGCGTTGGTGACGAGCGTGTAGCGGCCGGTCTCACGCTCGAACCGGCCCGTGGCGCCGCGCGCCTCGATCGGCATCACCGCGAGGCGGTTGTTGACGAGGTCGACCGAGACGACGCGCGCCGCCGCCTCGAACGCGGCGTCGGTCTTGGCGCGGTCGCCGTGCTGCCAGACGAAGGAGACATTGTCCGGCACGTCGTCGTGGAGCGTCGGTCCGTTCGCGCTGTCGGGGGCTGCCGTCTCGACGGTGACCGGCAGGTCCGCATAGTCGGCCGTGACCGTCTCGGCGGCATCGGCTGCGGCCTCGGGCGTCTCGGCGACGACCATCGCGAGGGGCTCGCCGACATGGCGCACACGCCCCTCCGCGAGCAGCGGATTGTGCGGATAGGCGGCCGGCGCGCCGCCGGCACGCTCGAGCGGGATCCAGACGTTCGCGAGGCAGGGAAAACCGCCTGCTTCCTCCGCGGCGATGTCGGCGGCGGTCAACACCGCAACGACGCCGGGTGTGGCGACCGCTGCCGTGATGTCGAGATGCTCGATCGTGGCATGGGCGCGCGGCGAGCGTGCGAAGGCGGCATGCAGGGCGCCATCGAACGGCAGGTCGTCTTGGTAGCGGCCCGCGCCGGTGAGAAACCGGTCGTCCTCCTTGCGCCTCACCGGCTGCCCGATTCCAAAGGCCCCCATTGCGTCTCCACGTCGCTGGTCTCGATTGGAGGCGAATAGTACGCGGCGTGCGTCGCCAAGTCATGCGGGCGCAGACACTGCGCCGCCGCGCGCTCTTAGACGATGAGTGTCGCGATGCCGCCCGCGAAGAGCGCGACGCCCGCGAGGCGGCCGAACCACTGGCCGCGCGGGACGAGCTTCTCGACGAGCACGAAGAGCGCGAGGCCGATGATCCAATAGAGGTTCATCACGCCGCCGACGAAGAGCAGCGCCATCAGAAACCAGCAGCAGCCAAGGCAGTAGGTGCCGTGGCCGAGCCCCATCCGGAGCGCACCGATGTTGCCGCGGCCGCGGCGCTCGATGAGGAACTGGATCGGCGAGCGGCAATGGCGCAGGCACGCCTGCTTGATCGGCGTGAGCTGCCAGAGGCCCGCGGCCATCAAGAGGCCCGCAGTGAGATAGAGGCTGGTGCTGTCCATCATCATCGCGGCGAGCTGGCCGGTGCTCTCGAGCGCCCACTGCGCGACGACCGCGAGTGCGCTGAAGACGAGCCAGGCGGCGAGGTAGCCCGCGACGAAAAAGCCGGTCTTGCCGAACGGCGGGGTGGCCGTCTTGGCGCGGCGGTTGATCGTCGCCGCGAGCAGGATCGTCGGCGTCGCGCTCGGCAGCATCATCGCGACCATCATGAACCACCACATGCCGAGCATCACGAGACCGTACGTGCCGCTCCACGGCGATGCGGACATCGGGCCGCCTTCCATCGCCATGCCGTCGTCCATGGCCATGCCGCCCTCCATCGCCACGTCGCCGCCCATCGCCATGTCGCCGCCCATCGCCATGTCGCCGCTGGGCGATCCCGAGAAGGGCGCGGACGTCATCTCGAACGCGGTCATGCTCATGCCGACCCCGAGCAGCGTGTAGGCCCACGCGCCGGCGGCGATCAGCGCCAGCGTGCCGATCACGACGAAACGGTCTTTCCGGAGAACCGCCTCGAGCAGCGGCCGCTCGACGGTCGCGCCCATGGGCTAGGCCGAGACGATGCCCGTGCCGGAATGGCGCAGGATGTTGAACTGGCCGTAGCTGTTGGCGAGCGTCAGGTTGATCGCGGCGTCCGCGCCGGTGCTGCTCGTGCCGCTGCCGATCTCCGCGAGCTCGAACTCGATGCCGTTCGGAATGTCGATGCGCACGCGGTGCTCACCGTCGCCATGCGGCGGGCGGATCGGCGTGCCCGCGCTCTCCAGCACGCCGGGAATGCTCGCCTTCGCCTTTCGTTCCTCGATATTGACCTCGAAGGCGATGGGCCTGAAGAGCGTCGGATGGACGGTGTCGGACATCGCGCGGAAGACCCACCAGTGCGTCGCCGCTTCCTCCGTCTCCTCGCCGAGAACAATGGCTTCGAGCGCGCGGCGCTGCGCCTCGTCGGCACGCTCGTCGATGATCGCTTGGAGCTCGCCCTTGCCCTCGAAGATCGGGCCCGGCCAGGCATACATCACCGCGATCTTCAGACCGCTCAGGTCGACATCGCCGAAGTGGCCCTTGTCGATGTGCAGCACCTCGAGGCCGCGGCAGTCGCCATAGGTCGGCAACGCCTCGAACTGGCAGGGGCACCCGAAGGCGCAATTGCAATTCCCGAACGAATGGCCTTCGACATACCAATCAATCATCGTCCAACCCCTTCGCTTGCCGCCCCTCGAGGAGCGGCTTTATGGAACGCTCATTATCGGACGAAATGGCGTCAACGCGAAGTCGGCAATCCGCGCGGAGAAACGCGCCGCCGGCATCAGATCGCGACCGCCGTGGTCATCACCGGCACGCTGACGAAGCCGAACCGCCCTTCGGCATCGGCGCGCTCGATTTGCTCGGTCCAGGCCTCTGCGTCGTCGCGGGAGATGCCCTGCGCGACGCCGAAGGCGGCGATGATCCGCACCGCCCAGTAGCCGTAGGCGTTCTCGTGAAGCGCCCCGTTGAAGAAGGCGAGCGGCGTGCGGGTGATGCCGCCGAAGCCTGCCGCGGCGAGCTTGCCCGGCAGCGCGAGGGGCAGCATCTGGTGACAGCAGTGCGCGCGGAAGGCGTCCAACAGGCGCTCGGTCAGGGCGGGCTCCGCGCCATGAACGCGAAAGTGGTCCCATAGCACGGAGATCAGCGCCGCCGGCGCGCCCGGTTTCAGCACCCGCCGCGTCTCGGCGAGCGCGGCCTCGACATCGGCGACATATTCGAGGGTCTGGATGGAAGCGAGGCCGTCGAACGCCGCATCCGCGAAGGTCATCGCGGTTGCGTCTCCCTCGACGAATTCCGCCGCGGGCAGGTCCTCGCAGCGTGCGCGTGCGGCCGAGAGCTGGCCGCCGCTCGCATCGAGGCCGACCGCGCGCCCCTCCGGCCCGACGGCGCGCGCGAGCGTCTCCACCAGGTGCCCGCCGCCGCAGCCGACATCGAGCAGCGCCTGCCCGGGCTTCACCGAGAGCGCGGCGGTCGCCGCCATGCGCCGCGAGACCCCCTCGGGACAGTCGCCGACCCGGCGCTGCCAGGTGCCCATGTCACCGGAAAAATCCATGGCCTCGTCCTCCCTAATCCTTATGCGGCGCGCACACTAGGTCGCCCGCTCGGGCGAGTCCACGGCGGGCGGTCCCGTCGCTTTGCTCAATCCCTTGACAGCGCCGCGAGAACGCGGCCTCATGCGGCGTCATGAGGATGAGCATGCAAGTCGCGGCGACGCGCTGGTGGTGGCCCCGCTAACAGGGCGGCCACACCGTTTGCATGCACGCATGGCCGCTGGGAGACCGAGCGGCCTTCTTCGTTTCATGCCCCTGAAGGACACCGGCTCTCCCGCGGCGGTCGAAGGGAGAGACGCACGATGACGACGACGAGCGAAACGGCATTCCGCTACGAGACCGAGGGCGGCCTCACGGTCATCCGGGAGGATCACGTCACCGCGATCGAGGATGCCGCCGAGCGGTTGATCGACCGGCTCGACACCGAGCCGGGCGTGCTCATGTCATCCTGCTTCGAATTTCCCGGGCGCTACACGCGCTGGGACCTCGGCTTCTCGGCGCCACCGCTGGCGCTTTCCTGCCGCGGGCGCGATTTCGCGGCCACCGCGCTCAACGGGCGGGGCGCCATGTTGCTGCCGGCGCTCGCGGGCGCGCTCGAGCCGCTCGATGCGCTCGATCGGCTGCGTGTCACCGGCGATGCGCTGGCCGGCACCGTGCGCGAGTCCACCGAAATCGTCCCGGAGGAGCAGCGCAGCCGGCAGCCCTCCATATTCTCCGTGCTGCGCGCGGTCCGTACGCTCTTTGCGAGCGATCAGGATCAGCATCTCGGCCTTTACGGCGCCTTCGGCTACGACCTCGCGTTTCAGTTCGATCCGATTCCCGAGAGCCGGGCGCGCCCTGCGGATCAGCGCGACCTCGTGCTCTATCTTCCGGACGAGATCCTCGTGATCGACCACATGGCGACGCGGGCGACCCGGCATCGCTATGACTTCATCACCGGTGGGGCGGATAGCCGCTCGATACCGCGCACGCCCGGCGCCGACCCCTACCGTCTCCGCGCGGCGCCCGATGGCGCTGCGGACGACCACGCGCCCGGCGAATACGCCCAGTCCGTGGTGCGCGCGAAGGAGGCGTTTCGGCGCGGCGATCTCTTCGAGGTCGTGCTGAGCCAAGCCTTCCACGAGCCCTGTTCCGACACGCCGGCGGCCGTGTTCCGCCGTCTGCGCACCACCAATCCGGCACCCTATTGCGCGCTCATGAACCTCGGCGCCGGCGAGTTTCTGGTCGCCGCCTCGCCGGAGATGTATGTCCGTGTCGACGGGCGGCGCATCGAGACCTGTCCGATCTCCGGCACCATCGCACGCGGCAAGGATGCGCTCGGCGACGCCGCGCAGATCGCGCGGCTCCTCAACTCGGCCAAGGACGAGGCCGAGCTCACCATGTGCACCGACGTCGACCGCAACGACAAGTCGCGCATCTGCGAGCCGGGTTCGGTGCGCGTGATCGGGCGCCGCCAGATCGAGCTCTACTCGCGCCTCATCCACACGGTCGATCATGTGGAGGGCATCCTGCGGCCCGAGTTCGACGCGCTCGACGCCTTTCTGAGCCACACCTGGGCCGTCACCGTCACCGGTGCACCCAAGCGCTGGGCCATGCGTTTCGTCGAGGAGCAGGAGCATTCCTGCCGGCGCTGGTATGGCGGGGCGATCGGGCGGATGACCTTCGACGGCGGCATGAACACCGGCCTCACGCTACGCACGATCCGCATGAAGGACGGGATCGCCGAGGTGCGCGCGGGCGCGACGCTGCTCTATGACAGCGATCCCGAGGCCGAGGAGGCGGAATGCCGGCTCAAGGCATCGGCGCTGTTTGCGGCGATTCGGGGCGAGATGCGGCCCGCGCCCGAGGCCGTGAGCAAGGGCCCCCGGTCGGCGTGCCGCATCCTGCTCGTCGATCATGAGGATTCGTTCGTGCACACGCTCGCCAACTATCTGCGCCAAACCGGCGCGATCGTCGAGACGTTGCGTCCCTCTCCGGCTCGCGCGTGGTTGCGCAGCCGGCGGGCCGACCTCGTGGTCCTCTCGCCGGGCCCGGGACGGCCGAGCGACTTCGACGTCGCCGACACCATCGAGCTGGCGCGTGCCGGTGAGATGCCGTTGTTCGGCGTTTGCCTGGGCCTGCAGGCGATCGTCGAGTTTTTCGGCGGCACGCTGGCGCAGCTCGACGAGCCGGTGCACGGCAAGGCATCCGAGGTGATCGTGCAAGGCGGGAGGCTCTTCGACGGGTTGCCGCCGACCTTCAAGGTGGGGCGCTACCACTCGCTCTACGCCACGCCCGATCACGTGCCCGACGCGCTCTCGGTCACGGCGGTCACCGCCGATGGCGTGCCGATGGCGGTCGAGCACCGCGAGGCGCCGATCGGCGCCGTGCAGTTCCATCCCGAATCGATCCTGACGCTCGAGAACGACACCGGCATGCGCCTGATCGAAAATGCCGTCGGCCATCTGTCCGCGCCATTGAACCGCTGATCTGGGGGCAGGGCGGTAGACCGCGCTCGTAGGACGGCGATAAGGGTGCAGAGGCGCGCCAGACCAACCTGTCCAAATGGTTTCCGCGGTAACCAATTACATTTCTATACGGAAAATTACAAAGTCAAAAATCGATCCTTTTTTTAGTTAACTCATGATTTGTGTTAGATTGTACCGGTTGAATCTCTCGTACTCCAATCACACGTAGCAGTCGTCACAGAATAGACCCCGGACCTGGCGTAAGACTGGCGCCAGCTCGGCTGCAAAAAAGCCACTGCATGCTGGGCGCATGGTTAACCTCGGCAGGCTGCCGACCAACGCGGGCAAGAACATGGCGTATATCGAGAACGGCACTTCGACGGCGACATCAGCGGACGCGATCCCGGCGGATATTCTGACGGCGGAGGGCGCGGAGAGCGTGTCGCTGCCTGCCGACGCGGCGTCTCCGGAGGCGACCGCCTCGCGGCTTGGTGACGACTTGTTGCTCACCCTGCCGGATGGCCGGCAAGTGCTCGTGCAGGACTACTTCGCCGCTGAGCCCCCGGCTGCGTTGGTGACCGCCGACGGACAGGCGGTGACGGTTCCGGAGAGCCTCTTCGACCTGCCGACCGATACGGTGGTCGCGGTCGGAAGCCGGGGTGCCACGGTGATCGAGGCGGACGGGACGGCGCGTCCGCTGGCGGCGGGCGACCAGCTCGAGCCGGGCGATTTGATCGACGTGGCAGATGGCGGAAGCGTCACGCTGCGCCTGCACGAGCGGGCCGAGATCGCGATGTGCGATCGCGCGAGCCTGCGGGTCGGGGAAGATGGCGGCGAGAGCGGACCGCTGTTCTCCATTCTCGACGGATGGTTCGTCTATCGCGCCGCGGACGATGACCCGCGGTCCGAGCCGGTGGCGCTCGACCTGCCGTCGGCGCGCGTGCATAGCATGGCCGCCAACTTGATCGGCGCGGCGCGGCCGGAAGGCGCGCTGAGCGTCGTGGCGCTGCTGCCGGGCCCGGAGGAGGGCCACGGACGCTTGCTCAACAGCGCCGGCCAGGTCGACTTGGTCGAGCCCTATGTGCCCGCGATCGTCGACAGCGTGTTCACGCCCCCGCAGCTTGGGGGGCCGGGCTTTCCCGATCTGCTCGCATCCGCATGCGGCGATGGGGCGATGATCGTCGGGCAGCTCTTCGGCGAGCCCGGCGGCGATCTCGGCGCGATTGGGGCGCTCTTGGCCGGCCTGCAGCCCGCGGCCGGCGGTGGCGCGGGGCCGCTTGACGCGTCGTTGGGGCCGATCGGCGTGGTCGATGCGCCGTTCGATCCGGGACCGTTGTTTCTGAGCGGCGATCCCGTCGATCTCGGCGCGATCCCCGCTGCTCCGGCGGCGCCGGCACCGTTCGTGCCGCCCGAGGACCATGACGAAGACATCGTGCTCGCAGATCTTGCCGAGGCCGATGGCGTCATCGTCGATGATGCCGGCGGTGGCGGCGGCGATGGTGGTGACGGCGGTGGCGGCGACGCTGGTGATGGCGGCGACGGCGGCGACGGTGGTGACGGTGGCGACGGTGGTGACGGCGGCGGTGACCCGCTGTCGGCCTGCGACAACGCGAACCAGATCTTCGGCAACAGCCTCGCCAACACTATCGTTGGCACCGATGGCGCGGATTTGATCGACGCGCTGGCCGGAAACGACACGGTCGACGGCGGCGGCGGCGACGATTGCATCATCGGCGGGCCGGGCAGTGATCTGCTGCTCGGTGGTGCCGGGGACGACGTGTTTCTCTACGAAGGCAGAGCCCTCGGCCGCGACACCATCGACGGCGGCGATGGCATCGACACCATCTTGGCCCTGGCCGACGACACGCAAATCGGCCTCGCGTCGGGTTTTGCGAGCGGCGTCGAGGTGATCGACAGCGGCGGCTTCGATGGCGTCAGCGTCACGTCGACCTCGGTCGGCGTCGATGTGCTCGATTTTTCCGCGGTGACCTTCCGCGGTGATTTCGTGATCGATGCGCTGCGCGGTCACGACACGATCATCGCGTCCGATCTCAGCGCTGGCGTCTATCGCGGGAACGATGGCACCGACACGCTGATCGCCGGCGATGCCGATGCGACCTTCGTCTACAACGCCACGAACAGGAACGCCGATCTCTTCCTGGACGGCGGTGCCGACGGCAGCGGCAACGGCGCCGGATTGAGCGTCGCGCTGGCCGAGACGGCGAACGCGAAGATCACGCTGGCGGACGGCTTCCGCAACGGTGTCGACATCATCGACTCGGGCGGTTTCGACGGCGTCGTCGTCACGTCGACCTCGGTCGGCGTCGATGTGCTCGATTTTTCCGCGGTGACCTTCCGCGGCGACTTCGTCATCGAGACGCTGCGCGGCCATGACACGATCATCACGTCGAATGTCAGCGACGGCGTCTATCGGGGCGGCGACGGGTCCGACACGCTGATCGCCGGTGATGCCGATGTGACCTTCCTCTACGACGCCACGAACAACAACGCCGATCACTTTCTCGACGGCGGCGCCGACGGCAGCGGCAACGGCGCCGGATTGAGCGTCGCGCTGGCAGAGACGGCGAACGCGAAGATCACGCTGGCGGACGGCTTCCGCAACGGTGTCGACATCATCGACTCGGGCGGCTTCGACGGCGTCGTCGTCACGTCGACCTCGGTCGGCGTCGATGTGCTCGATCTCTCGGCCGTCGAGCTGCGCGGCTCGATCGTGGTCGAAACCCTGCGCGGCGCCGACACGATCATCGCGTCCGATTTGAGCACGGCGACCTATCGCGGCGGCGAGAGCGCCGACACCCTCCATGGCGGCGCTCAGGTGGACATTCTCTTTGGCGATCAGGGACGCGACGTGCTCATCGGCGGCGCCGGCGCCGATGTTTTGACCGGCGGCAGCGGGTTCGATCGGTTCGTCTATAACGCCGCCGCCGACGGCACCGCCGCCCAGGACGGTGAGAGCGGGCTCACGACCGGTGACCAGATCCTCGATTTCTCGAACGGCGATCAGCTCGTGTTCGATGCCGGCGCCTTCGGCTTCGCCGGAGACGGCGTCGTCGACGGTGAGAGCTTCTTCGTCATCGCGGATTATGATGGCACCAACAGCGGCGCCGCGGCCGGCAGCGCGCACATCGTGTTCGACCCGACCGTCGGCAGCGTGTTCTTCGATGGCGATAGCGCGAGCGACGGCTACACGGTGATGGCAACGGTGCAGGCGGGCGCCGAGATCGGCGCCGGCGACATCGACCTCACGACTTAGACGCGAGCGCCGCCTGCGCCGCCGCGAGCCGCGCGATGGGCACCCGATAGGGCGAGCAGGAGACATAGTCGAGGCCCGCGGCCTCGAAGAACGCGATCGAGCGCGGATCGCCGCCATGCTCGCCGCAGATCCCGAGCTTGAGCGCCTCATTGGTTGCGCGCCCGCGCTCGCAGGCGATGCGCACCAGCTCGCCGACGCCGGACTGATCGAGGCTCGCGAATGGATCGGTGGCCAAGATCCCGGCTTTTTCGTAGGCGCCGAGGAAGCTCCCGGCATCGTCGCGTGAGATGCCGAAGGTGGTTTGCGTCAAATCGTTGGTGCCGAAGCTGAAGAAGGCCGCGCTCTCGGCAATCTCGTCGGCCCGCAGCGCCGCGCGCGGCAGCTCGATCATGGTGCCGACGATGTGGTCGAGCGGCGCGCCGGTCTCGCGCGCGATAGCGGCATGCACGCGCGTGATCACCTCTTTGATGATGGCGACCTCGCATCCGCTCGCAACCAGCGGCACCATGATCTCGAGACCGGCGCCCTCCACCCCTTCGGCATGGAGCGTCGCGGCCGCCTCGAAGATGGCGCGCGCCTGCATCTCGTAGATTTCCGGATAGGAGATGCCGAGCCGGCAGCCGCGATGGCCAAGCATCGGGTTGGTCTCGTGCAGCTGCGCCGCGCGGGCACGGAAGGTCTCGAACGGGATGCCCGCGGCCTCGGCGACCTCGGCGATCTCGTCCTCGGAGCTGGGGAGGAACTCGTGGAGCGGCGGATCGAGGAGGCGCACCGTGACGGGCAGGCCCGCCATGATGCGGAACAGCGCGATGAAATCGGCGCGCTGCATCGGCAGCAGCTTGGCGAGCGCGGCGCGGCGGCCGTCCTCGTCGTCCGCCAGGATCATCTCGCGCACCGTGACGATGCGCTCGCGGTCGAAGAACATGTGCTCGGTGCGGCAAAGCCCGATGCCCTCGGCGCCGAACTTGCGCGCGGTTTGGGCATCGGCCGGCGTTTCCGCATTGGCGCGGATGCGCAGCCGGCGGTGTGCATCCGCCCAACGCATTAGAGTCGCGAACTCGCCGGACAGATCCGGTTCAATCGTCGGTACCTCGCCGACGAAGACCCGTCCGCTGCTCCCGTCGACGGTGATGATGTCTCCTTCGACGAGGGTCCGGCCGGCAGACTGGCAGGTGCGTGCCTCGGTGTTGACGGTGAGCAACTCTGCACCTGTGATGCATGGGCGCCCCCAGCCGCGCGCGACCAAAGCCGCGTGGCTCGTCGTGCCGCCGCGGCGAGTCAGGACCGCTCTCGCCGCATGCATCCCGTGGATGTCCTCAGGGGCGGTATCGTTCCTCACCAGGATAACCGCCTCGTCCTGGGCCGCGCGCTCCTCGGCATCTTCGGCTGTGAACACGATTGCGCCCGAGGCCGCTCCTGGAGACGCAGCCAGCCCTTTGACGAAGAGGGTGCGCGGGGCATCGGGGTCGAGTGTCGGATGGACGAGCTGGTTGAGTCCGGCCGGATCGATGCGCCGCAGCGCCTCAGTCTGGTCGATAAGCCCCTCGTCGACCATGTCGAGCGCAATCTTGATGGCCGCCTTCGCGGTGCGTTTGCCGGCGCGCGTCTGCAAGATCCAAAGCTTGCCGTGCTCGATCGTAAACTCGATGTCCTGAGCGTCGCGGTAGTGGGATTCGAGCAATTTCATGACCGAGACGAGCTCGCCAAAGACGGTCGGCATCGCCCGTTCGAGAGGGAGCGACGGGTCGGCATCGTCGTTCTCCGCGGATCCGTTGGCGGTGTCGTGCGTCCCATCTGCGAGTGGCAGCGGCGTACGGATTCCAGATACGACGTCTTCACCTTGGGCGTTCACCAGATACTCACCGCAGGGCCCGGGCTCTCCGGTCGAAAAGTCCCGCGTGAAAGCAACACCGGTGGCGCAGTCCTCACCCATGTTGCCGAAGATCATGGCCTGGACGTTCACTGCGGTGCCCCAGTCTTCGGGTATGTGGTGGATGTCGCGATAGAGCACGGCCCGGGGGTTCATCCAAGAATCGAGAACGGCGCGGATCGCGCTCCAGAGCTGCTCGACGGGATCCTGGGGAAACGCGCGGGCAAGGCGCTCCTCGATGAGGTCCTTGTAGGCGCCTGCCAGGGTTCGCCAGTCCGCGGCATCGAGCGCCGTGTCGAGAGTCACGTTCTTCTCGGTCTTGTGGAGATTCAGCAGCTCCTCGAACTCTCCGTGCTCGACCTCGAGGACGACGTCGCCAAACATCTGGATGAAGCGGCGGTAGCTGTCGTACGCGAAGCGCGGATCGCCGGAGCTGCGGGCGAGACCCTCGACGGTTTCATCATTCAGACCAAGATTGAGCACGGTGTCCATCATGCCGGGCATGGAGGCTTGTGCTCCGGAGCGAACCGACACCAGCAGCGTGTTGTCCGGGTCACCGAACCGGGCCCCCGTGACGGCCTCAATGTGCCGAATCCCCGCGATCACCTCGCTCTCGAGCTCGGCCGGCAGAACGCGTCCCGCTGCCAAGTAGGTGCGGCAAAGCTCCGTCGTGATGGTGAAGCCCGGCGGGACAGGCAGGCCGAGGCTCGCCATCTCGGCCAGGTTCGCGCCCTTGCCGCCGAGCAGCTCCTTCATGCTGGCGTCGCCGTCCGCCGTGCCGTCGCCAAAGGTGTAAACCCATCGTGCTGCCACTTGCTTAGCCCTCGATCTGCGAGAAATCGGCGACCTGGTCGAGCGCGCCGCGAATTTCCGAGAGCAGCAGCAATCGGTTGCGGCGAAGCGCCGGGTCGTCGCAGTTTACGGTGACCGCATCGAAGAACGCGTCGACGGGCGCGCGCAGGGCCGCCATGGCCGCCATCGCCTCGCCGAAGGTCTCCTCGGCGAGCGCGCTGCCGGCGGCCGCCGTCACCTCGGCGATGCGCCCGTGCAGCGCGCGCTCCTCGGACTCGCGCAGCAGCGCGTCGTCCGCCGCACCGGCATAGCGCGCCTTGTCCTTCTTCTCCTCGATGCGGAGGATGTTGGCCGCGCGGCGATAGGCGGTGAGCAAGTTCGCGCCATCCTCTTCGGCGAGGAACGCTTCTAGCGAGGCGACCCGCGCGAGCACACGCACGAGGTCGTCCTCGCCGTCGAGGGCGAAGACGGCGCTGATCAGGTCGTGACGCACACCCTGGCCACGCAAATGGACCTTGAGCCGCTCGCCGACGAAGGCGACGAGGGCATCCGCGGTCTCCCGCGCGCGCGTCTCGTCGGCGACGCCTTCGGGATAGCGCCCGACGGCCTCGATGAAGACGGCGCGGAGCGGCAGGCGCAGATCGTTCTCGAGGATCAGGCGGATCACCCCGAGCGTCGCGCGCCGGAGGCCGAACGGGTCCTTGGAGCCGGTTGGGGTCTCGCCGATCGCGAAGAAGCCCGCGAGCGTGTCGACCTTGTCCGCGAGCGCGACGGCGACGCTCACCGGTGCCCGCGGGCAGTCGTCGCTCGGGCCCTGGGGCGCGTAGTGCGTGGCGATCGCGTCGGCGACGGGCTCGGGCTCGCCCGCGTGCTGCGCGTAGTAGCGGCCCATGATGCCCTGGAGATCCGGAAACTCGCCGACCATCTCGGTCACGAGGTCGGCCTTGCAGAGCCCTGCGGCGCGCGCGGCGTGATCGGGATCGGCCCCCGGGATCATGGGCGCCAGCGCGCGCGCCAGGCCGGTGAGGCGTGTCGTCTTGTCGGCGAGCGTGCCGAGCTTGGCGTGGAACACCATGCCGGCGAGATCGTGCGCCCGTGCCTCGAGCGGGGTTTGCCGGTCGACATCCCAGAAGAACCTCGCGTCCGAGAGGCGGGCGCGGAGCACACGCTCGTTGCCGGCGACGATCGCCGCGCCACCGTCGGCGGTTTCGGTGTTGGCCACCATCACGAAGCGCGGCGCCAGCACGCCATCGGCGCCGATGACGTTGAAATATTTTTGATGCGCGCGCATCGCCGAGGTCAGAACCTCCGGCGGTAGCGCCATGAACGCCTCTTCGATCGTGCCCATCAGCACGACCGGCCATTCGACGAGGCCGGCATTCTCCGCGATGAGCGCCTCGTCGGGCTTGAGCGCGAGACCCTCGGCGGCGGTGAGCCGCTCGGCCTCCGTGCGAATGTGCGCGGCGCGCGCGGCCGCGTCGAGCATGACGTGCGCCTCGGCGAGCGCCGCGCGGTAGGAGGCAGCGTTGCTGACCGTGATCGGCGCGGGCGCGAGGAAGCGGTGGCCGGTCGTCTCCGCGCCAGCGTCGATGTTGGCGAAGCGGAGCGGCACGACCTCCCCATCGAAGACACAGAGGATGGAGCGGATGGGACGCACCCAGCGGGTGCGCCCGTCGCCCCAGCGCATCGACTTGGGCCAGGGCAGCGCGGCCAGCATTTCAGGGAGCTTTTCGGCGAGCAGTGTGCGCGTCGGCTGCCCGGTCTCGTCGATCACCGCGAACCAGACCTCGCCCTTGGGCGTCTCGCGCTTGTGGCATTGATCGAGCGTGAGGCCGACCGACTTGAGAAATCCCTCGATGGCCTTGTCGGGGGCGCCCACCTTGGGTCCCTTGCGCTCCATGCGGACATCGGGCTGCTGCGTCGGCAGGCCATCGGCGGCGACGACGAGGCGGCGCGGCGTGACGTCGGATTCGAGCGCGCCCTGGGCGAGGCGGGCCTCGTCGAGCAGGGCGCCGAGCAGCCGCTCGAGCTCCGCAGCGGCGCGCGCCTGCATGCGCGCCGGAATCTCCTCCGAGAGGATTTCGAGAAGAAGCTCAGCCATCGCTCGACGGGCCCGCCCGGCTCGCGAGCCAGGCTTCGCAGCAGCCCTTGGCGAGGGCGCGCACGCGCCCGATGTAGGCCGCGCGCTCGGTCACGCTGATCACGCCGCGCGCGTCGAGCAGGTTGAAGATGTGGCTCGATTTCATGCACTGGTCGTAGGCCGGCAGGGGAAGCGGCGGCTCGCTGGCGAGGAGAGCGCCGCACTCGGCCTCGGCATCGGTGAAGTGCTGAAGCAGCCGCGCCGTGTCCGCGTGCTCGAAATTGAAGGCCGAGAACTCGCGCTCGGCCTGGTGGAAGACGTCGCCATAAGCCACCGCGCCCGCGCCCTCGATGCCGTTCCAATCCAGCGCGTAGACGTCGTCGACGCCCTGGACATACATCGCGAGGCGCTCGAGACCGTAGGTCAGCTCGGCTGAGACGGGATCGCAATCAAGTCCGCCAACCTGTTGAAAATACGTGAATTGTGTGACTTCCATTCCGTCACACCAGACCTCCCATCCGAGGCCCCAGGCGCCGAGCGTCGGGCTCTCCCAGTCATCCTCGACGAAGCGGATGTCGTGCGCGCGGAGGTCGATGCCGATCGCCTCGAGGCTCGCCAGATAGCGCGCCTGCACGTCGTCGGGCGGGGGCTTCAGCAGCACCTGGAACTGGTAGTAGTGCTGCAGGCGGTTGGGGTTTTCGCCGTAGCGGCCATCGGTCGGGCGCCGACAGGGCTGGACGTAGGCGACGTTCCAGGGCTCGGGCCCGAGGCTTCGGAGCGTGGTCGCGGGGTGAAAGGTGCCGGCGCCGACCTCAAGGTCATAGGGCTGCAGAATCACGCACCCTTGGTCGGCCCAGAAGCGCTGCAGGGTGAGGATGAGAGACTGGAAGGACCGCGCGCTGCGGTCAGGGCCCGTCGGCATGTGCGTGGTCTACCGGGTCGAAGCGCCGCGACCCTAGCCAGGGGCCGGCCAAGGGTCAACGATCGGGTGGAGAGGCTCTGGCAGAAAACGAAAAACGCCAGAAAGTCTGGCGTTTAACGCATCAGTGTTTGGTTAACGCGCTGGCTCGGCGCGCTGCGCCCGTGCCGTTCGACCCGCGCGGGGCGCGGTGGCGCGCCCGGAGTCGGCGGCGCGTTAGCGCTGGTCGTCGATGTTGTTGTGATCCTCGTACTCGACCGTGTCGTTGGCCTTGGCCTTGCGCATCCGCCCGATCGCCTTAAACGCGAACCACACGGCTCCGATCAAGACCACGAGAACGAGGAGCTTCATTGGACTGAACATGCTGTCCTCCCGTCACCCGACACCACTCCCTGCGCGGCGCCAAGCGGCGTTTCGCTTTCACCCCTTAATGTGAAGGGGCCGGCCGGAGCGGTCAAGCCCCGTCTCGTCCGCGCGCGCCAGTCCGAAGCCGGAAAACGCGGGCAACGCAACCGGTTGAAGCCCGCGCAGATGCGACATTATCCCTGATTCTTTTGTGGGTATTTGATCCGGGTCAAAGCCTCGAGCGCGGGGACGAACGAAGCTCCTCCCGCGCCGGAGGCGTCTCGCGGCGCATGATCGCGGCAGGCGAGGTGTAGGATGGAATGGGATCTGGGTTTGCCTCTTCTCGTGATTTTGGCCACCGGCGTGGTGATGGCGTTGATCTACATTTCCGGCCGATCGCTTATCTTCAAGCCACGCCAGAAGGAGGGCTACGACGCGGTGGCCGACGATGACCCAGGCAGCCAAGACGCCGCGCCCCGTCACTGACGCGGTCGCGGCGCACGGGAACTATGCAGCGCGAGGGTCCGCCGACTTCGTTTTCATCAGTCACCATCAACAGTCCGCACTGGTCGGCCTCTCATTTATCCAGTCAGGAGGGCAATAAATGACGTTTATCGCGAAGGGTTTGGCGGTTCTCGCAGCAGGCGCGGCGCTCGTGCCGGCATCGGTCACCGCACAGGAGGCCGGTGATCTGCTCGTCCGCGCGCGCGGCATTCTGGTCATGCCCGATGAGAGCAGCACGGTCGGGGTGATCGGCGGCGAGGCGGATGCCGAGACCGTCGTCGTTCCGGAGCTCGACTTTACCTATTTCGTGACCGACAACATCGCGGCCGAGCTCATTCTCGCGACCTCGCCCCACGACGTCGAGGTGCGGAACTCGGCCCTCGGCACCGTCAGTCTGGGCTCGGTCTGGCTGCTTCCGCCGACCCTCACCTTGCAGTACCACTTCTCGCTCGGCGGCGGTCTCAAGCCCTATGTCGGCGCCGGGATCAACTACACGATCTTCTATGGCGAGGACGCACCGGGCGGAACGGTGACCTCGGTCGACTACGACAACAGCATCGGCCCGGCGTTCCAGGCGGGCGTCGATTACGCCATCTCCGATCGCTGGCTCGTGAACTTCGACGTGAAGAAGGTGTTCATCAACACGGACGTCTCGGTCAACAACGGCGCGATACCGGCCGATGTCGACCTCGACCCGTGGATCATCGGCATCGGGATCGGCTACCGGTATTGAGCACGTCCGGGCGCGCGGCGCTCGATGATGCTGATATTATAAAAATAAAATCATTTATGTTACACTCGCATCATGACGACGAAGCTGAAGATTCGCAAACACGGCCGGTCTCTCGGTCTCACCATCCCGAAGGACATCGTGGGCGCGCTCGGCCTCGAGGAGGGCGACGAGCTCTATGTTCTGCAAACGCCGAACGGGATGGAGCTGACGCCCTACGATCCCGATTTCGCTGCCACGCTCGAGGACGCACGGTCATATATGAAGCGGCATCGCAACGCCCTCAAGGCGCTCGCGGAGGGGCAGTAGCAGGGCCAGGAAAGTGGAGCCCGCGTGGCTTTCGGTTGATCTCGTCGCAACGCTCCACAACGAGCTGATCGCGCGGTTTGGTGGAACTGCCGGGCTACGCGATGGCGGGCTGCTGGAAAGCGCGCTCGAACGGCCGCGAAACGCCTATCGCTACAGCGAGCCCGGCATCTACGCGCTCGCGGCTTCCTATGCGTACGGCATTCTGAGGAACCACCCGTTCGTCGACGGGAACAAACGTGTTGCGCTGATGTGCATTCGGGCGTTCCTGTTTCAGAACAGGTACGAATTCGAACCACCCGAGCCGGACGAGGTCGCGATGATCATGGCAGTGGCTGCCGGCGAGGCCTCTGAAAGCACACTCGCCGACTGGATCGAAGTTTGGACTACTCGGATGGGTTGATGCTGCTCTTGCGGGTCGAGCCGGGTCTTCTGTGCCTCACACGACTGCTCTCTGAGCACAGCCGAAACGGTGGCAGCCAAGCGTCGCCAGCGCCATCCGGGAGCACAAAATGGGGAACCGCTTCGGCGGGTTCCTCTTCCGTCATGGCCCATCCGTCAGGGAAACCAGTTCCCAACTATTCGCCGTCCCGTGTTCCTCTCACTCCCCACCGTCGCCGCGGCGCGCGGCGGTGCTCGCTTCGTCGATCTCGCCCGCCGCGGTGAGGACCACGCCATAGGCGGCCTCCGCGGCTTCACGCGAGACGAAGCCGTCGCGCACGTCCTCGCGCACGGCCTCCGCTGAGCGGGTGTGGGGATCGCCATAGCCGCCGCCGCAGGTGCCGGTCAGCGTCAGCCGCTCGCCCGCCTTGACGGCGCGGTTCGGCATCATCGAAGGGAGCGGCAGGTCAGCGCCGTCGGCTTGGTGATAGACCAGCGCGGCGGGCTGGCCTTCGGCGCCGCCCTCGAAGCCCCAGGGGATGAACACGTGGCCGTCGCCTTCGACCGAGATGAAGCTGTCCTCAAGGAAGGTGACCTCGCGCACCGAGCCGATGCCGCCCCGCCAGCGTCCCGGCGCGCTCGCATCGGCGCGAAGCTCGTAGCGGCTGATCCTGAGCGGCAGGTGGCTCTCGATATCCTCGATCGGGTTGTTGCGCGTGTTGGCGTAGAGCGTGTCGACGGCGTCCATCGCGTCCTTGCCGAAGCGCCCGCCATAGCTCCCTTCGTGGATGTCCATATGCACCCAGTGCTGCTCGTCCTTGAGGCCGGAGAAGGCGACCACCTTGAGGTTGCCGACGCCGGCCGAGACTTGTTCGGGCACGGCCTGGGCCAGCGCCTTCATCAGCGTGTCGGCGACGATGTTGCCCGAGACGAAGCGCGCGATGGTCGGCGCCGGGAAGCGCGGATTGGCGAGCGTGCCTTCGGGCGCGACGATGGTGATCGGGCGGATCAGGCCCGAGTTCTGCGGGATGTGTCCGAAGCTCTCGCTATCCAGCAGGATCGAGCGCACGGTGAGCCAAATCGCGCAATCCACCGTGCCCTCGAGGGGCATGTTGATCGGCCGGTCGTCGCACTGCGGGTCGGTGCCGGTCAGGTCGACCGTCATGTCGCTGCCTTTGATGGTCACCGTGACCGCGATCTTGAAATTGCTGCGGTCGGGATCGCCGACGAAGCCGTCGAGGTGTCCCTCGGCCGCGTAGGAGCCATCGGGCACCGCCTCGATCGCCTGGCGCATCAGCCGCTCCGAGTAGCGCATCAACTCCTCGGAGGCGGCGTCGACCGTCTCGAGCCCATAGCGCTCGATCAGCTCGAGGAAGCGCTCGGCGCCGATACGGCAGGCCGCGACCTGTGCGTCCATGTCGCCGACCACGAGGTCCGAGGCGCGGATGTTGTCGCGCAGGATGTGCCAGAGCACCTCGTTGCGCACGCCCTGGTCGTAGGCCTTCAGCGCCTTGAACTGGAGCCCCTCGGCGTAGGCGTCCATCGCATCGACGATGCCGCAGCTGCCGGGTGAGAGCGCGCCGATGTCGAGATGGTGCGCGGTGGTCACGGCGTAGCCGACGAGCTCGTCGGCGTGGAAGACGGGCACGATGAAGGCGACGTCCGGCCCGTGCGAGGCGCCGTGATAGGCCGAGTTGTGGATGATCACGTCGCCCGGGCGGAGCGTCTCGCCGCGCTCGTCCATGAGCTGCTTGATGCCCTTGACGTAACCCGGGATCGGGCCCGATTGCAGCGGCGTCGACTGGATCGATTCGCAGAGCTGGCGGCCGAAGCGGTCGATGATCGCGGCGCCGAAATCCTCCGACTCGCGGATGATCGACGAGTACGACATGCGCATCAGCTTCCAGCCCATCTCGACGGCGATGTTCTCGAGCGCGCCCTGGATGACGTTGGCGGTCACCGGGTCGACGGCCCGGACGTTCGGCTTGTTGGCCATGGGTCAACCCTTCGCGTCGTGGCTCAGGATGAGGTTCGCGCCGTCATCTTGCCGCGCGGTCCAGCGCGGCGGGACGACGGTGGTGGTGTCTTTCTGCAGGATGATCGCGGGCCCCGGCACGGCCTCGCCGACGGGCAGCGCCTCGCGCCGGTAGAAGGCGGTCTCGACCGTCTCGAGTGCGCCGTCGATGCGGAACACGGTGGGCGCCGTCTTGACGCGCGCGGCCTCGATGCTGCCGCCCGCCGGCACCGCCGGATCGGCGATCTTCGGCATGTGCCCGATGCCCGTGATGCGGATATTGACGATCTCGATCGGGCTCTCGGCGAAGAAATGGCCGTATTCCTGCTCGTGGAGCTTGTGGAACGCGTCCCACACCGCCTCGAGGCCGGCATCATCGAGCGTGCCGGCGGGGAAGGGGACGCGCAGCTCGTAGCCCTGGCCGACGTAGCGCAGATCGCCCGCGCGGCGCTGCTCCACCTGGTCGGCGCCGATGCCGTCGGCGGCATATTGGCGCAGCAGGTCGTCCGAGAGCCGCGTGAAGTCGCGGTTCATGCGCGCGAGATCGACCGAGCCTTTCACCTGGAAGGCGGTCTTGATCTGGTCGTATTTGAGGTCGGTGGTGAGCAGCCCCGCCGCAGAGGTGATGCCGGGATGCGCCGGCACCACGACCTCGGGAATGTTCAGCATCGCCGCGACCTCGGCGCCATGCAGCGGCCCGGCGCCGCCGAACGCGACGAGCGAGAAGTCGCGCGGGTCGAGCCCCTTCTGCACGGTCTTGGAGCGGATCGCGCTCGCCATATTGCTGTTGAGGATGGTGAGCACACCCTCGGCCGCTTCGTTCGCCGTGATGCCGAGCGCCTCCGACAGATCGGTGATCACCTGCGCGGCCTTCTTGGGCTCGAGCGCCATCTCGCCGCCGAGGAAGTTCTCGGGATCGAGCCGGCCGAGCACGAGGTTGGCGTCCGTCACCGTCGGCTGCGTGCCGCCGCGGCCGTAGCAGGCGGGGCCGGGGCGCGAGCCGGCGCTTTGCGGGCCCACCTTGAAGGCGCCGCCCGCGTCGACATGAGCGATGCTGCCGCCGCCTGCGCCGATCGTCGCGATGTCGATCATCGGCACCAGCACGGGATAGCCGCCGATCCAAGTGTCGCGGGCCGTCGCTTCGCTGTATTGGCCGTCGATCACGATGCCGATGTCGGCGCTGGTCCCGCCGACGTCGAAGGTGATGAGCTTCGAGCGGTCGGAGAGCTGCGCCGCCCAGGCGCCGCCGAGCACGCCCGCCGCCGGCCCCGACATCAGCGTCACCACCGGCACCTCGGCCACGGTCGCCGCCGTCGCGACGCCGCCGTTCGAGCCCATGATGTGGAGATCGGCGCCGAGGCCTGCCTCCTTCAGCCGGTCCTCGAAGCGGTGGACGTAGTGGCGCACCTTGGGGCCGATGAAGGCGTTCATCGCGACCGTGGTGAAGCGCTCGAACTCGCGGAACTGCGGGGCGACGCGCGCCGAGGTGGTGACGAACACCTCGGGCCATTCCTCCAGCACGATTTCGCGCGCGCGCTCCTCGTGCACCGGGTCGATATAGGCAAAGAGGAAGCAGATCGCGATCGCCTCGACGCCCGCCTCGCGGAGCGCGCGGGTCGCCTGGCGCACGCCCGCCTCGTCGAGCGGCTCGAGCACCGCGCCGTGCGGTGGGGCGAGACGCTCGCGCGCGGTGAACCGATGGCGGCGCTGCACCAAGGGGCGCGCCTGCCAGGGGATGTCCTGCATGATCGAGTAGTTCTGCGGGCGCTGGTGGCGGCCGATATGGATGATGTCGCGGTAGCCGTCGGTGGTGATCATGCCGGTGCGCGCGCCGTCGAACTCGAGCACCGCGTTGGTCGAGATCGTGGTGCCGTGGAACACGTGATCGACCGTGCCGGGCGCGATGCCGCTCCGCTCGCAAAGCGCGCTGATGCCCGCCGTTGCGCCCTCGGACGGGTCGTCCGGCGTGGTCGGCACTTTGTGGATCTCGGTGGTCTGAGTGTCGGTGTCGGTGATGACGAGGTCGGTGAAGGTGCCGCCGACATCCACGCCGATCAGTTTCATCTGCTATCCCGCCGCACCCACGGAGCGCGGCCCGCGCCCGCCAAGTGCTTCGCCCGCAAGAGGTTTCGCCGATTTGGAACGGCGCGCAGTGTGGGGCGGCGGCGGGGGCGCGTCAAGGGAGGGTGAGGGGGGTCTCAGTCGGCGAGGAGTCCGCCTGTATTGGTAGGCAGGCCCTGACGAAGAGCCCATACACGACGCTTACGAACTGCGGCCCCTCAAGAACCGCATTCCTCGGCGGATTTGCCGACGAAGCCGATGATCTCTCCCGCGTCGAGGCAGCCATTCTGCCATTCGCCATGCAACTTGACCGCGCGGTCCATCAGCATGCCCTCGCCGTGGGGGCGACCGTCGCGCCATTCCCCTTCGTACATACGCCGGTCGCCCGTCGACCACATGCCCTGACCGTGCATCATGCCGAGGCGCCACTCTCCGCGGTAGGTCGACTCATCGACCATGTGGAGGACTCCGTAGCCATCGAAGAGGCTGTCGCGCCAGTTTCCCTCATATTGCCAGCCGGCCACGCCCCAGGCCTGGCCCGGCCCGTTGAGCGTGCTGCCGCGCCATTCGCCCTCGTAGAGGTTGCCGAGATAGTCCTTGTAGCTTCCCCATCCCTTCCGGCGGCCTTCCTCGAAATGGCCGAAAAAGGTCTCCTTGGCGAGCACCGCGCCGATCGCCGGAGGCATGACCGTCCACGTGAGGACGCCCTCGCCATGCACCTTGCCGTCGACGCAGGCGCCGTCCCACTGAAGGGCCTCGCGGGGCTGCTGCTCCGGGTTCCAGACCTGACAATCGGCACGGTCGGTGTCGCGCCATGCGCCGCGTTCCGGTTCCGGCTCAGGGTGTTGCGTGATCTCGGCGGAGACGAAGGGGATCGCGCCGCCGAGCGCGAGGCCGATCACCAGGGCGCCCGCGATTCCGTACCTCAGATCCATCTCTTACGGCTCCGGCACTAGGTCGAATTGCGAGTCTCTCGCGTCAACCTTGAGAAGATCTGAACGGTGGGCGCACTGTACGTTTGCGCCCAGTACGAAATTCGGTACCGGACACGGTCGTCCCGTTCACGGCAAACGTCGCCGCAATGTGCGAATGCCAACCAATCCCTCGTTTTGCGGCTCGCCTTCGCGCCATTCACCCTCATACTTAGCGCCGTTTGGTGCGGTGAGCACGCCACGCCCATGCATCGCACCGTCACGCCACTCTCCTTCGTAGTGTATGCCCTCAACGGTCCTGATCGCTCCGAACCCGTGAAACACGCCGTCGCGCCAGGTCCCCTCGTATTGCCAGCCGGCTACTGCGCTTCGAGCGCGGCCTTGACCATTGAGCGAGCCGTTTTGCCACTCTCCTTCGAGCACATCGCCACGTCGGTTAATATAGCGGCCTGACCCAAACATCCGGCCGGCGGCGTAGTGTCCTCGGTACGTTTCAATAGCGGCGGGCCGAGTATTGCCTGGAAACGGAATTGTCCAGGTTGCGGTTCCTGCTCCATGCGCCTTGCCGTCGACGCAATCACCGGTCCACGCCACGGTCTCACCTGGGTGCGGATTCGGGTTCCACACTCGGCAGTTGGGCTGGTTCGTATCGTACCACTCGCCACTCTCGAACCAGGGAAACGCGCCGTCGGCGGAGACGAAGGGGATCGCGCCGCCGAGCGCGAGGCCGATCACCAGGGCGCCCGCGATTCCGTACCTCAGATCCATCTCTTACGGCTCCGGCACTAGGTCGAATTGCGAGTCTCGCGCGTCAACCTTGAGAAGGTCTGAACGCGTGCCAACGGCATGGCGTATCCGCGTCCGCTGGCGCACAATGCCCCCACACAAATCAGGGAGAGGGCGCGATGTCGGTTGATCCGAACAAGGTTCATTTCACGGGCGAGAACTCGTTCGTCAGGCTGAAGACCGATCCGGCGGGCGAAGAGACCACCGTCGCCGCGCACTGGCGGGCGCTGATCACGCCCGGCGGGCCTGGCACCTGCCTCTTCTTGCGCTCGGATGCGACCGATGGCGCGGTCAAGCTCTATGCCGACAACATCGACATGGCGCGCTGGCTCCAGGCCGAGCTCGAGACCATCCTCAACCCGCCCTTCGCTGACACGACCATGGCCATCGCCGAGGCCACCTTCGCGCGCGAGGGCACGTTCGGCGGCACCTATCGGGAGATCATCGACGGGCCGGACGGGCGGATCACGCTAAGCTGGTCCGACATGGGCGAGCCCTATCAGCTCGCCGTTGCGCCCAACAACGACGTGACCGGCCCCTGGGCCGTCTATAGCTGCCTCACGCCCTGCCGCAGTGCGAGCGTCGATGTGGCCGGGCGCGCGGCGGCCGGGGCGCCCTACGACATGCCGATGTCCGGGCATCCGTCGAGTTCGTGTTGCCTCGCCTGGTCGGAGACCTGGCTGCGCGGGTAAGCCGACCCCGTGGCTGCTGCCGGCGCGCCGCGAGCCGCCGCGCGGCCCCGCTTGCGGCCGGGGGCGCGCGCGCTCCTCTATCTGATCGTCGCGGGTGCAATTTACGGCCTCCTCTTCTCGGTCAACAAGATCGCGACCACGAACGGGGTGCCGACGCTCGCCTACGTCTTCTGGCACACGCTCGGCGCCGGCCTCCTGCTGCTCGGCGGCTGCGCGCTCACGCGCGACTGGCCGCGGCTCCGCTGGCCGCATCTGCGCATCTATCTGATCGGCGGCGCGACGGGCATCGCCTTCCCGATCTCGGTGCTCGCCTATGTCGCGCCCAACCTGCCGGCCGGGCTCGTCTCGATGGTCACCGTGCTCTCGCCGATGCTCACCTATGGCCTTGCGCTCGCGGTGCGCATGGAGCGGTTTCAGCCGCTCCGCGTGGGCGGCGTGTTGATCGGTCTTGCCGGCATTCTGATTCTGATGGTCCCGGGCGTGAGCCTGCCGGACTTCGCGACCGTCGCCTGGCTCCTGCTCGCGCTCGTCGCGCCGTTCTGCTTCGCGGGCTTCAACGTGCTCGCGGCGCTCCTGAGCCCGCCGGGCAGCGGATCGGTCTCCTTCGCCTGCGGCATCCAGTTCGGCGCGCTCGTCGTGCTCGTGCCGGTCATGCTCGGCACGGGGCAGGCCTACATGTTTCCGGGCGACGTGCTCGAGGGCGATCTCGCGGTCCTCTGGGCGACGCTGCTGACCGCGGCCGCGTGGTATCTGATCTTCGAGATCCTGCGGCTCGCGGGCCCGGTGTTCCTCTCGCAGTTCGCCTACATCATCGTGCTCACCGGCTTCGGCTGGGGCGTCCTGATCTTCGACGAGCGCCTGAGCGGCCTCATCTGGGTCGCCGTCGCGCTGCTCTTCGCCGGCCTCGCGCTGCTCACCCTCGGCGCGCGGCGCCAGGCGGCGGTTGATGCGTCGCGCGGGGAAGCGCGCTAGAGGGCAATTCGCGTTCACGCACGCGCACGCGACATGCTCTCCCTCATTGCAATCGACACAAAAGCGTCGTCGCAGGTGATCCCACCTGCGCGGGATTTGCGCTAGCCTCGGGCCAAGCGGAGAGGGAGGCACCATCCATGCTGAAGCTGAGTGATTTCTCGGGCCGGTTGCTGCGCGAGGACGACGTCGCGGAGATCGGGCGGCCGACCGGCGAGGTGATCGCGGACGCGATCGATGCCGGGCGCCACGACGAGGCGAAGGCGCTCGCGCGCAACCTCGTGCACGAGTGGAAGGTGCTGCACGACCTCTACTGCGATTGGATGTGGGACATGCTCACCAAGATCGCGGACAGGTTCGGCGAGCCCGAGGTCTACGCCATGCTGCGCGCGACCCAGGAGACCTGGATGCTCAAGCGCACCTGGAAGGTGTTCCGCCGCATGCCGGTCGCGCGCCAGGTGGCGCTCACGGCCGAGATGATGCGCGCCCACCGCTGCGGCCCGAAGCAGGACGGCGCGATCACCGTCACCCAGGACGCTGAGCGCTACACCATCGTGATGGACCCCTGCGGCAGCGGCGGGCGCATGCGCCGCGGCGATCCGGTGGATGGCACGCCGTCCCGCCTCGACCCGCCCTACAATTTCGGCAAGACCAAGGAGGCACATCATTGGAGCTGGGGCCGCAAGGACCTGCCCTATTACTGCGCCCATTGCGCGGTCAACGAGATCATGCCGATCGAGTGGGGCGGCGCGCCGCTCTGGGTCACCGACTTCGACCCCGATCACGCGCGCCCCTGCCGCTGGCACTTCTACAAGAAGCCCGAGCTGATCCCCGAGGAATACTGGACGCGCGTCGGCAAGAAGAAGCCGCAGAGCTTCGACGAGACGGCGGCTGCGTCGTGAGCGAGAGGGAGCGGAAGCCATGACCGACCTCGAAGCCCGCCTCGACCGCATGGAATCGATCGAGGCCATCAAGAAGCTCAAACACCAGTACTGCGCCTATTGCGACGACAGCTACGATCCGGAGGGCATCGCCTCCCTCTTCGTCGAGGACGGTGTGTGGGACGGCGGCGCACATTTCGGGCGCCACGAGGGACACGCCGCGATCAAGGCGCATTTCAGCGCGGTCTCGAGCCGGATCGTGTTCTCGGCGCACCTCGTGCTCAACGAGCGCATCACCGTCGAGGGCGATCGCGCGCGCGCCGCCTGGTGGATCATCATGCCCGCGACCATCGTCGGCGAGGGCGGCAAACGGGCGGCGAGCTGGCTGCTCGGCGAATATGACGATCGCTATGTGCGCCGAGGCGGCACCTGGCTCTTCGAACGCCTGACCATCGACACCCATTTCGTCGCGCCGCACGCGGGCGGCTGGGCGGAGGTTTGATCATGAGCGAACGGACTCTGGAACAGCGCATGCGGCGCCTCGAGGACATCGAAGCGATCCGCCAGCTCAAGCACCGCTACATGGCCTATGCGGACGACGGCTACGACGCCGACGGCATCGTCACGCTGCTCACGCCCGACGCCGTCTGGGACGGCGGCAAGGCCTTCGGCCGGCACGAGAGCGCGGCCGCCTTCGGCGAGATGGTGCGCGGCGTCGGCGAGGTGATCAGCTTCGCCGCCCATCTTTCGATGAACGAGATCATCGATATCGACGAGAGCGGCGATCGCGCGACCGGCCAGTGGTGGCTCTTGATGCCCTGCACAGTGAACAACGACGACGGCAAGTCGGAGGCGCGTTGGATCTTCGCGACTTATGACGACGTCTACGTCAAGGTCGACGGCCAATGGCTCTTCAAGGACACCAAGTTCGACGTCAAGGTGTTCGAGGCCCATCGCGACGGCTGGGCGGAGGCGTGATCACGCGGTCCTAAGGGCAGGCGGGGTTGTCGCGGCCCGGTGGGCCGAGCGCCAGGAACTCGTCGCGCGGCATGCCGAGGGTCTGGTCGACGTCTTCGACGACCTCGACCACGCGGCTCGAGAGCGCGCCGTCGGCTGATTCGTCGAACTCGATGATGTAGGCGTTGGCGATGGCCTGGCGGTTCTCGTCGAGCGAGACCGGCCCGAAGGGCGTCTCGAACTCGAGCTCCGCAAGCGCCTCGCGAAACTCGACATGGCCCGATTGCAGCTCGCCATCGGTGTCGTCGAGGGCGAGCAGCACGGCCTTGGTGTTCACGTAGTAGGCGATCGCGAAAATGCTCGGCAGGGCGCCGGCATCCGGATAGCGCGCGCGATAGCGTGCGACGAAGCTCTGCCATTGGCGTGAGTCGCTGTCCTCGGCGACCGGCATGGCCGAGAGCGCGCCGTCGAGCAGCGGGCGGATCTCGCCGTTCACTTTGAGCACCGCGCCCGTGAGCGTGGTCGAGCCGCCGATCACCGGCGCGCTCCCGCCCGCCTGCCAATAGGCCGTGAGGAACGCGGCGGCGGTCTCGGGGTCGAGCGCCACGAAGAGCGCGTCGGTTTCGGCTTCGGAGACGCGCGTCGCGAGCTGCGCGAAGTCGCGCTCGCCGTGGCTCACCCAATGCTTGTCGATGACGCGCCCGCCCCGCCCGCAATACTCCACCATGAACCCCATGAGCTGGGTGTAGGGGAAGGAGTAGTCCTCCGCGATCGCGACGACGCGCCGATAGCCCTTCTTGTCGAACGCGTAGGCGCCGAGGCCGGCCACCCACTGCACCGCGTCGGCGTTGAAGCGGAAGAAATTGGCCGCCGGCTCGCGCAGTGTCGCATCCTGCGCCGCGGAGGCGCCGTTGATGATCGTGACCTCCGAGACGCGTTTCGCGAACTCGCGCATGGCGAGGCTTTCGCGCCCGGTCAGGGGGCCGATCAGCACATGGGCGCCTTGATTGATCAGATCGCGCGCGGCCGCGACGACGCCGTCCTCGGAGCCGTCGGTCGAGCGCACCAGCGGCTCGATGGTGACATCGCCGGCCTCGCCGTCGAATTCCTCGAGCGCGAGCGACATGCCGCGGATGGCATCGCGGCCGAGCGGCTCGAACGGCCCCTCGAGGGTGGCCAGCACGCCGATCTTCAGCGTTTCGTCCGCCTTTCCGCCGGTGGTGCCGAGCATTGCGGTCGCGGCGAACGCGACGATCGCGGCGGCCCGCGCGGGGTGGGCGAGCATCCGGCAAAAGCTCCGGCAGATCAGCCCCATAGGGGTCGACAGTGACGTTGCTTCTCGCCTTTGGTGCATGCAAAGTGTCCGTGCGCGGGCATCGGCCGCTGTCCGCATATTCGGTCTGTTGGCGCCGCGCGACATGCGGCCGAAGCGCCCCTTATAACAGGCGTCTTCAGGCGATTACCATCCGGTCCGTTAACAGGATACAAAGACCAAATCATGGCTGGAGCCTCGCCAAAGTCGGCCTACGTGGTCGGCACCATGGACACCAAACGCGCCGAGCTGTGCTTTGTGCGCGATCTCATCAAGGCCGTGGGCGTGCCGACCTGCCTCGTGGATGTGGGCACCACCGGCGGCGGCAGCGGCGCCGACGTGTCGGCGGATGCCGTGGCCGCCTGCCATCCCGAGGGGGTGTCGGCGGTGCTCGGCTACGACGATCGCGGCCGCGCGGTCGGCGCCATGGCGACCGCGCTCGCGCATTTTCTGCCCGGCCGCGAGGACCTTGGTGGCGTGATCGGCTCGGGCGGCTCGGGCAACACGGTGTTGATCGCGGAGGGCATGCGTGCGCTGCCGATCGGCGTGCCGAAGGTCCTGGTCTCGACCGTCGCCTCCGGCGACGTCGCGCCCTATGTCGGGCCGAACGACATCACCATGATGTATTCGGTCGCCGATGTCGCAGGGCTGAACCGCATCTCGCGCGCCATCTTGGCGAACGCAGCCCATGCGCTCGCCGGCATGATGCGCTGGTCGGCGCCGCCAGCGGCCGACGACAAGCCGGCGCTCGGCATGACCATGTTCGGCGTCACCACGCCGTGCGTCGACCAGGTGCGCGGCGCGCTGGAGGGCGACTATGACTGCCTCGTCTTCCACGCCACCGGAACCGGCGGGCAATCGTTGGAGAAGCTCGTCGACTCACGCGCCGTCGCGGGCGCGCTCGATATCACGACGACCGAGGTGTGCGACCTTCTGATGGGTGGCGTGTTCAGCGCCGGTGAGGACCGGCTTGGCGCGTTTGCGCGCACCGGGCTGCCCTATGTCGGCTCCTGCGGCGCGCTCGACATGGTCAATTTCGGCGCGAAGGACACCGTGCCCGCTGCCTATCGAGACCGCACGCTTTATGTGCACAACCCGCAAGTGACGCTGATGCGCACCACGCCGGCCGAGAACACGGAGATGGGCGAATGGATCGGCCGCAAGCTCAACGCGTGCCGCGGCCCGGTGCGGTTCTTGATTCCCGAGCATGGCGTCTCGCTGATCGATGCGCCCGGCCAGCCGTTCCACGATCCCGAGGCCGACGCCGCGCTCTTCGACGCCTTGGAGCGCACGGTCACGGTCAGCGAGACACGCCAGCTGCTGCGCGTGCCCTATCACATCAATGATGCCGGCTTCGCCGAGGCGCTGGTCGCGGCCTGGCGCGCGGTGGCGCCGTGAGCTGACGGAGGAACGGAGGAGGAGAGATGCCACGGTTCGAGCGTGAGGCCCTGCTTGCCCGGTTCCGCGCGATGATCGAGCGGCGCGAGCCCATCGTCGGCGGCGGTGCCGGCACGGGGCTGTCGGCGAAATGCGAGGAGGCGGGCGGCATCGACCTCATCGTCATCTACAACTCCGGACGCTATCGCATGGCGGGCCGCGGCTCGTTGGCCGGTCTCCTGGCCTATGGCAACGCGAACGAGATCGTCAAGGAGATGGCGCGCGAGGTGCTCCCGGTGGTCGAGCGCACGCCGGTGCTCGCCGGCGTCAACGGTACCGACCCCTTCATGCTGCGCGAGCACCTGCTGGACGAGCTGATCGCGCTCGGCTTCGCAGGCGTGCAGAATTTCCCGACGGTCGGGCTGATCGACGGCGTGTTTCGCGCGAATCTCGAGGAGACCGGCATGGGCTACGCCCACGAGGTCGATCTCATCCGGGCCGCCCGCGCCAAGGACATGCTGACCACGCCCTACGTGTTCAATGAGGATGATGCGGTCGCCATGGCCGAGGCCGGCGCCGACATCATCGTCTGCCACATGGGCTTGACGACGAGCGGCGCGATCGGCGCGCAAACCGCGAAAAGCCTGGACGCATGTGTGCCGCTGATCGATCAGTGGGCAGCCGCTGCGAAGGCGGTGCGCGACGACGTGATCGTGCTCTGCCACGGCGGGCCGATCGCCATGCCGGAGGATGCCACCTATATCTTGACGCACAGCACCCATTGCCACGGCTTTTACGGCGCGAGCAGCATGGAACGCCTGCCGACCGAAGAGGCGTTGACGGAGCGCACGCGTGAGTTCAAGGCGATCACGGCCTAGCGTGCGGCCGGCCGCACGACGCGGGTGCGCGCTCGCCCTCTGGGCGGCGCTCCTGCTCTCGGCCGTGCTCGGGCCGCCGCCGGCCGCCGCCGCCGAGGTGCTCGGCACCTATGCGAGCGACAAGCAGCGCTTTCGCGTGGTCGTCGTGGTCGAGGGGCTGGAGCATCCCTGGGCGCTCGCGTTCTTGCCCGACGGGCGCATGCTGGTGAGCGAGCGGCCGGGCCCCTTGCGCATCATAGAGAACGGGCGGCTCAAGCCCGAGCCCGTGGCCGGTGTGCCCAAGGTGTGGGCGCGCGGGCAGGGCGGGCTGCTCGATATCGCGCTGCACCCGGCGTTCCCGGAGAACCGCCTGATCTATCTCAGCTTCGCGAGCCCCGGCGAAGGGGGGGCCGCGACGGGCGTCGCCCGCGGGCGCTTGGCGGGCGAGCGGCTCGAGGCGGTCGAGGTCATCTACGTCGCGACACCGCGTGAGAGCGGCGGGCGCCATTTCGGCTCGCGTCTCGTCTTTTCGGATGATGGCTATCTGTTCGTCACCGCCGGCGAGCGCGGCGATGCCGACCGCGCGCAGGATCTCGCGGACCCCGCGGGCTCGGTGATCCGCCTGCATGACGACGGGCGCGTGCCGATCGACAATCCCTTCGTCGCGACGCCGGGCGCACGGCCCGAGATCTACACCTACGGCAACCGCAATCCGCAAGGGATGACGCGCGAGCCGGCAAGCGGCGCGATCTGGGCCGTCGAGCATGGGCCGAAGGGGGGCGACGAGCTCAACCGCATCGAGCGCGGCCTCAACTTCGGCTGGCCGGTGATCACCTACGGGCGGAGCTATGCCGGCCTCCCGATCGGCGAAGGCACGCACAAGGACGGCATGGCGCAGCCGGCACACTATTGGGTGCCCTCGATCTCGCCCTCCGGTCTCACCTTCTATGACGGTGACCGCTTCCCCGCGTGGCGTGGCAGCCTCTTCGCCGGCGCGCTCTCCGCGCGGCTCCTGGTGCGCCTCGAGCTGACCGATGGAAAGGTCACCGCCGAGGAGCGCTTGCTCGCTGATCTCGACGAGCGCATTCGCGATGTGCGCCAGGGCCCGGACGGGCTGCTCTACCTGCTCACCGATCATCCGGAGGGCATGTTGCTGCGGCTCGAGCCGCTCGAGGATTAGCGCCGCGGCAGCCGATTGCGCGCGAGTCGCCCCGCGAATCGAGGGCGCCTCGGGTGGTTGGAATCGCGAGTCGCAGGTCGCTTGTAGTCAAAAACCAGCGGCGATTTGACCCGCACGTTGGCCCAAAAGCGCTAAAAAGCCCCGATTCCGGCGGGTTTTCGCGCATGCGGCGTTGACGCGGGTTGACGGGCCGACCACACTTTCCGTGCCGAATCAGTAATTCACAGTATTCGTGCGGTTCCTTACATCCTGATGGCAGTGACGGGGGTTCATGTGAACAAGACCGATCTCATCAAGGCAGTGGCCGGCAGCGCCGACCTGTCCAACACGGCTGCGGCGCGCGCGGTCGATGGCGTTTTCGACGCGATCGCCGGTTCGCTCAGCTCGGGCTCCGAAGTGCGGCTCGCCGGCTTTGGGTCCTTTAGCGTGGTCAGCCGCAAAGCGACGACGGGTCGCAACCCGCGGACCGGCGAGGAGATCAAAATTCCCGCGTCGAACCAGCCGAAGTTCAAGGCTGGCAAGGCACTCAAGGAAGCCGTGAACTAATCCGGCACGACGAATGACACCCGGTGCCGGTCCCAGCGCCGGCCGGCACCGACTACTTCGAAGGTCTTGGCCGAACCGAGACAAAGGCGCGGCAATCAAGTAAAAGAAGCGACGCGCCATCGATCATCTTCCGGGATGGCCTCGGGCGGTTAGCTCAGCTGGGAGAGCGTCTGGTTTACACCCAGAAGGTCGGCGGTTCGATCCCGTCACCGCCCACCACATATCTCAACCGGTTACCAACGGAAGTCGTTTGAATTGCCTGCATCATCTCGCCGCGGGTGACATTGCCTTTGCTCCTGCATGTCCGGTGCGTCGCGGTTGTTAGAGCAATTCAGAGCCCCGATGCACTTGCCCCCGCGAGATATCCGGCCTAGCGCGGCAATGTCACCGTCACGCGAAGCCCGCCCTCGGCACGGTTTTGCAGGGTGAGATCGCCGCCGTGGCCGCGCAGGATGGTGCGGGCGATCGCGAGTCCGAGGCCGATGCCGCCGGTCTCGCGGCTGCGCGAGGCATCGAGCCGCACGAAGGGCTCGAACACGCGCTCTTGATCTTCGGGCCGGATTCCGGGACCGAGATCGTCGATGGTGATCACGATCGCGTCGTCGCGCTGCGTCAGCGCGACATCCGCACGCTTGCCGTAAGCGACGGCATTGTCGATGAGGTTGCGGAGCGCGCGCTTGAGCGCCGCGGGACGGCCGGTGAAGGCGAGCCGCGCCGGGCCGGAGAAGCGCGCGTTGTGGCCGGTGTCGGCAAGATCGGCGACGATGCTCTCGATCAGCGCCACGAGATCGATCGTGCGGCTTTCCTCCTGCGCCGCCTCCTCGCGCACGAAGGCGAGCGTCGCCTCGACCATGCGCTGCAGCTCGTCGAGGGTCGCGAGCATCTTGTCGCGCGTCTCAGTGTCGTCCAGCATTTCCGCGCGGAGCCGCAGCGAGGTGAGCGGGGTGCGCAGGTCGTGGCTGATCGCGGCCAGCATGCGCATGCGGTCGTCGACGAAGCGGGTGATGCGCGCCTGCATCTGGTTGAAGGCGCGCGTGGTGCGGCGCACCTCGATGGTGCCGCGCTCGGGCAACGGCCCGACGCTCTCCCCACGCCCGAAGGCCTCGGCCGCGCCGGCGAGCGCGCGCAGCGGCCGCGTGGTGCGCCGCACGGCGAAGATCACCACGAGGCAGATGCCGAGCGCCGAGACGGCGAGCGCGATCAAGCCCGGCGCCGCCCAACCCGGCCGATGCGGCGGCACGCGGACGTGGCCATTGAGCCAACGGCCGTCGTCGAGCGCAACCGAGAGGGTGAGGCTCACCGGGCGGCGCCAGCGGCGCGGGCGCCACGCCTCGTCCTCGCCGTTCCTGCGGTCGTGCCAATCGTCGTCATCATGGTCGTCGTCGTCCTCTTCCTCTCGGAGGGGGGGCCAAGCGTCGTCATCGGCGCGCAGCATCACCTCGACCGACCGCGGCGCGGTGCCGCCGAGATGCGCGCGCAGGCGGCGCGCGAGCTTGCGCTCGACATGATCGCGCGGCGCGCCCCCGGCCGCGCTCGCCGCGGCGATCTCGTAGCGGGCATGCGGGCCGTTCGCCGCGCGCAGGATCTGCCCATGCGCCGTGTCGTCGGTGGCATCGAGCGCGCGCACCAGGATCGCGACGCTCGCGAGCACGCCATCCTGCTGCGCCCCGCGCATCGCATGATGCCGCTCATCCATGAACGCGAACACGATCAGCACATGCGCGACGACGAGGGCGAGCAGCAGCCCGACGATGAGTTGACCGGCAAGACTCCGCGGCCAGGGGCGCGGCAGCCAGCGCCAGATGCGCGCACGGGCCATCAGAGCGCCGTGACGTCGGCGGTGAGGCTGTAGCCGCCGCCCCAATGGGTCTTGATGATCTCGGGCTTGCGTGGATCGCGCTCGATCTTCTTACGCAGCCGGCTCACCTGGTTGTCGATCGAGCGGTCGAACAGCGCCGCCTCGCGCCCGCGCGTGAGGTCGAGCAGCTGGTCGCGCGTCAGCACGCGCTTCGGATGGCCGAGAAACGCGCTCAGTAGCAGAAACTCGCCGGTCGAGAGCGCGACGCCGACGCCCGCCTCGTCGATCAGCTCGCGCCGCGCCGTGTCGAGGGTCCAGCGGTCGAAGGCGAGCCGATCGGCGGTGGGTGTCGCGCGCTCGGGCGGCAGGCTGTGCACGCGCCGGAGCACGGCCTTGATGCGCGCCAAGAGCTCGCGCGGGTTGAAGGGCTTGGTGACGTAGTCGTCGGCGCCGACCTCGAGGCCGACCACGCGGTCGGTCTCCTCCACCATCGCGGTGAGCATGATGATCGGGATCTGGCCGGTGGCGCGGAGCGAGCGGCAGAGCGAGAGGCCGTCCTCGCCCGGCATCATGATGTCGAGCACCACGAGGTCGATCGCGCTCGCCTCCAGCACGCGACGCGCGGCGGCCGCGCTTTCGGCCTCGCTCACGCGGTAGCCGCTCTTGGCGAGATAGGCGCCGAGCGCATCGCGGATGTCGCGGTTGTCGTCGACGATGAGGATGTGCGGCGTTTCGGTCATGCGTGCTCGCGGGTCGGGCGGGCGGCCTCCGGTCATCAAACCAGGCCGGCGTGAAGAGATTAGGCAACGCGTGGGCCGGCGGGCTCAGAAAATTGTAACGAACTGTCGCAGGCACCGGCTTTGCGACAGGACGCGACGAAATTCCCTCCGGGCGACACAGTCTTGCGACAAGGCGCGCGCAATCTCCTCCCATCGGCGCATGGATGGACCAGCGCCTGATCACGGAGTTGGAGAGCGACATGAGAACGCGCACGAAGGTGGTTCTGGGTCTCGCAGGAGTTTTGCTGGTGTCGGCGATGGGCGTCGCCGCCGTGGGCTCGGCGAGCGCCGGGCGCGATGGCGGCTGGGGCTGCCACAAGGGCGGACATGGCGAGGGCGCGATGCGCATGTTCGAGCAGTTCGACACGAATGGCGACGGCGCCGTGACGCGCGCCGAAGCCGAGGCGGTGCGCAACGCGATGTTCACCGATGCCGATGCCAACGGCGACGGCGGCGTCGACCGCGACGAGTTCGCGGCCGCGATGGTCGAGCGCATGCGTGCCAAGATCGACAAGCACTTCGCCAAGCTCGACGGCGACGGCAACGCCGCGGTCTCGGCCGAGGAGTTCGCCGAGCGCACCGATCGCATGTTCGGCTGGGTCGACCGCGACGGCGACGGCGCGGTGACCAAGGACGAGATCAGCTCGCTGCACGGCAAGCACCGCGGGCACCATCACCACGACGACGATCACGACGACGATCGTCGCGGCGGCGCGGACGACTAGTCGCCCAAACCCAGCGCCCCGTGAGAGGGCCGGTGCCGGCGGGCGCCGGCCCATTCTCGTTTGTTCCCGCCGTCGCACCGAACGGCAGGATTTGTGATAAGAAGCCCACGCGCGCTGCCGTACTCTGCGCGCGTGAGAGAGCCAACGGGAGCACGGGAGGACAGGATGGAATATGGCTTCAGCGTCCCCAACGGCGGACCGCTCGCGGTGCCGCAGCACATCACGACGATCGCCCAGCGCGGCGAGGCGCTCGGCTATCGCATCCTCGCGATCCCGGATCACATCGTGGTGCCGAAATCGATCGATTCCCACTATCCCTATTCGCCCGACGGCAAGCTGACCTATCCGACGCTGCTCGCCGGCGAATGCCTCGAGCCGATTGCGCTGATGGCCTATCTCGCGGGCATCACCAAGGAGGCGCGCCTCCTCACCTCCGTGCTGGTTCTGCCCTACCGCCAGCCGGTGCTCACCGCGAAGCTCTTCTCGACGATCGACCTCTTGAGCAACGGCCGCGTGATCGTCGGCGCCGGTGCCGGCTGGATGGCGGAGGAGTTTCCGCCGGTCGACGCGCCCCCTTTCGCGGCGCGGGGCCGCGTGACCGACGAATATATCCGGATCTACAAAGAGCTCTGGACCGAGGACAATCCCAAATATGACGGCGAGTTCACCTCGTTCGACAACATCCTGTTCCGCCCGAAGCCGGTGCAGAAGCCGGGCCCGCCCATCTGGATCGGCGGCGAGAGCCGCCCCGCGATGCGTCGCGTCGCGCGCCATGGCGACGCCTGGTATCCGATCGGCTGCAATCCGCGCCATCCGTTCGACACGCTGAGCCGCTTCGCCGCCGGCCTCGATGATCTGCGCGCCATCGCCGAGAGCGAGGGGCGCGATCCCGCTTCGATCGATCTCGGCTATTGGCCCGCCTGGTATGGCGGCACGCCGGCGGGCGTGATGAAGAACGAGGAAGGCGAGCGCATGCTCTTCACGGGCTCGGCCGACGATATCGCGGGCGACGTGCAGGCGCTCCGCGAGCTCGGCCTCAACCACCTCGTGCTGCAGTTCCTGCGCGAGACGCTCGAGGAGACGCTCGACTCCATGACCGAGTTCGCCGAGGAGATCCGCCCGAAGGCCGACGCTTAGCTGTCACCTCTGGTTGCGCACAACCGGGTGCCCCGGCCTGCAGGCCGGCACCACACACGCGACTCATCCGCGGGCTTGCCCCGCGGATGAGGGCGGAGAGTGCGTCGGTCGCGCCGGGTGAGGGTGGAGCCTCCCGGGACCGGGTCGTTTAGACCCCGGCCAACCGTAGCGCCCGACGCGAAGGCGTGTTGCGTGGTGCGCGCTTCGGTGCCACGCTCGCGCCATCTAGGGGGATAAGCGGAGCAATCCGGTGCTGATCAAGAATCATACGCTGCACAACGATCAGGGCGCGCCGGTGGCATGGCTACGCAGCCCGAACCAGAGCGGGGCGATCAAACCGCGCTACCTGATCATCCACTACACCGCCGGGAGCTCGGCCGAGAGTTCGATCGCGCATATGGCGAAGAAATCGGCCAAGGCGTCCGCGCATCTCGTGATCGCGCGCGACGGCGCCGTCACGCAGATGGTGAAGTTCGACCGCAAGGCGTGGCACGCCGGGAAAAGCCGATGGCAGGGCCTTGTCGGGCTCAATAGCCATTCCATCGGGATCGAGCTCGACAATGCGGGCGTTCTCGAGGGCGGCCCCGGCCAGTGGCGTGCCTGGTTCGGCAGGACCTACCCGGACGAAGAGGTGATGGTCGCCGCCCACAAGTTCGAGACCCTCGAGCGCGGCTGGCACCGCTACACCGAGCCGCAGCTCACCGCGCTGCTCGCCGCGGCCGAGGCCATCGTCACTCACTATGGGCTGATCGACGTGCTGGGCCACGACGACATCGCACCTCAGCGCAAGAAAGACCCGGGCCCGGCCTTCCCGATGGAGAGTGTGAGCAGCCGCCTGCTCGGCCGCGCGGAGGACGGTTTCGCGCTTTTCAAGACGACCGCCGCCCTCAACATTCGCGAGGGGCCCGGCACGCAGTTCGCCAAGCTCGACGGCTCACCCCTTTCCAAGGGAACCAAGCTCGAGAGCGAGGGGCGCGATGGCGTGTGGCATTCCGTGCGGGTGCTCGGCAAAGGCGGCGAGCCCAAGATGACCGGCTGGGTGCACGGCAACTTTATCGCCCGCGCCAAGCGCTGAGCGGCCTGGCGCCGGGGGCGCCTACCCGGGGCGTCGCGATCGGGCGGCGCCTATCCGGTCCAGCCCGCCTTGCGCAGACCGTCGGCGAAGAACTCGAGATCGCGCCGCCGGCGGAACGGGTACATCGCGGCCAGCCAATCAATCGTGAATTGCGGCGCGATCTCGGACGCGGTTTCGAAGGCAGCGCCCGCCTCGTCGAGCTTGCCGCCATAGGCCAGGGCGCAGGCCAGGCGATGCCAGGCGCGGATGTTGTCGCGCTTACCGCTGATCGCGCGCCGCGCGAGGCGCGCGGCCTCGCCATACTCCTCGAGCATGATGTGGCAGAGCGAGAGGCCCGCGTGATGATGGGTCAGCGCCGGGTCGCGGGGGCTCAACATGATGGCCGCGTCCATCTCCGACATCGCCATCTCGTGGCTGCCGTTGCAGAGGAGCGCCCAACCGAGCGACATGCGCGCGAGCGCGAGGCTCGGATTGCGCTCGACCGCGAGCCGCCCCTCCTCGATCGCGCGGTCGGTCTCGCGGCGATAGGCGAGGCAGGCCGAGAGCACGGCACGCCCGACCTGCTCGTGGCCGTCGATCTCGACGGCGTATTCGGCCGCGTCGACCGCCTTGGTCAAGAGCTCCTCGACGCGGCGGTCCGCCTCCAAGAACGCCACATCGTACCAATAGGTCGCCGCAAGCCACGACGCCGCGAGGCTCATGCGCGGGTCGATCTCGAGCGCCTGCTTGAAGAGCGCGCGCGACGCCTCGCAGTCATGCGCGGTAAAACGGTTGAAGCGCGCCAGGCCCTGATGCGTCAGCTCCCAGGCGGTCAGGCTGGACGGGCTTCGGATCGAATGCTCGATCTCGGCGCGCACGATCTCCGGCGCGACATGGGCAACGATCTGCTCGGTGATGCGGTCCTGCAGGTCGAACACGTCGGTGAGGTGGCCCTCATATTGATGGGCCCAGGTTTGCACCCCACGCCGCACGTCGATGAGCTGGCAGGTGATGCGCACGCGCCCACCGGCGGAGCGCACGCTGCCCTGGATGACGTAGCGCGCGCCCACCTTGCGCCCCGTCTGGTAGCTGTCGGAGCTCTCGTCGTCGAGCGCCACCATCGATTGCGAGGCCACCACCGGGAACCAGCGGACCACGGCAAGACGCGTCGTGACATCCTCGCTGATCCCCTGCGCCAGGAGATCTTGCTCGGGATCGCCGCTCATGTTCTTGAACGGGATCACCGCGATCTTGGGCCGGCCGCCGAACCCCGGCACCGATTGCTCCGATCGCAGCGACCGCGCCGGTTGACGCGTGCTGCCGGCGGCCTGCTCGTCCGGCTCCGACGTTGGCGGGTCCATCTCGGTCTCCGCCGCCGGACGACCGCCCAGCACCACGTCATAGAGCCGCACCGGGTGCTTGATGTTCTTGAGGCGCATCTCGCCGCGGTCCTCGAACCCGAATTGCACGCGCCCGCGCACCTGCTCCCACACCGGCGCCGAGACGCAGATGCCGCCGACCTTGGCCTGCTGCTCGAGGCGCGCGGCGATGTTCACGCCATCGCCCAGGAGGTCCCCATCCTTGACCAGAACCTCGCCGACGTGGATGCCGATCCGAAGCTGAAAATGCTTGTCAGGCGAGAGATTTAGATTGAATTGCGGAAGGCTCGTCTGAAGCGAGGCCGCGCATTTGACGGCATTGACCGTGCTGGAGAACTCGACCAGAAAGCCGTCCCCCATCGTCTTGAAGATACGGCCCTGAAATTCCGCAACGCGGGGCTGGAGAACGCTTTCGGTCAAGCGGTCGAGCGCGGCGATCGTGGCGCTTTCATCGTCGCCCACGAGCCGACTGTACCCGACCACGTCGCCCGCCAGGATCGCGGCGAGCCGCCGCTCCTCCTGACTGCCCGGCGTTATCGCCTTGGGCTGGGGGCGATGTTCCATCACCGTTCTCCCAACGGCGCCCCCCGTTCTCGGGTGCATCCTAGCACGCCCCCGATCGGGCGCCTAGCCGAACCGCCTATCCAGGGTGGACGGTGCGATCCGCCGGCTCAGCCCGCGCGCTAGGCGAGCGCCTCGCCGTCGAGGGCGATGTTCGCCGGGCCGATTACGGCACCCTCCTGCACGGTCACAAGCGTCGTGTAGCCGCCCGCCGCCGCATCGAAGTCATGGTGCAGCGTGTTGGTCGTCGGGTCGAACACGAAGTGCGGCGTGCCCCGGCCGGCGTCGGCGTTGGTGCCGTCATAGCCCTCGATCGTGAAGAAGGTTCTGCCCTCGATCAGCTGCTCACCGGGCTCGAAGCCGAAGGAAAAGGCGTCGAAGGCGAGCGTGTCGATCGCCTCGAAATCGAGGATCTGGTCCGGCTCGGTCTGCGGCTCGACCGCAACGTCGAGCACCTCGACGAACGAAGGCTCCTGCTTGACCAGCGCGAAGCTGCGCTGGACCTCGAAGAACACGGGTTCGCGGAGAAGCTCCGCCGTCTCCACGAACACGCCCTCGGCGGTGGAGCCGAAGAAGAAGGTATCCGCGCCGCTGCCGCCGATTAGGATGTCGGTGCCGAAGCCGCCGATCAGAAGATCGTTGCCGCCGCGCCCGTCGATGATGTCGGGCCCGTCGGTGCCGATGAGAATGTCGTTGCCGTCGGTGCCGACGATCGTCGGAACCAGGCCCGACGCCTCGGCGACGCCGCCATCGTCGGCGAGCGGCACCACGACGTCGTCATTGTCGGGCACGACCGGATCGACCCCGAGCTCGTCCGCCTCGAAGTCGTAGACCTCCGCGATCTCGTCGAACGCCGTCGGCCCGCCCGCCGCCGGGTCGCTGCTCGCGATGCGATACACCAGGTCGTCGCCCGATTGCAGCACGACGCGCACCGTGTCGACGCCGGGGCCCTCGGCGCCGCCGTCCGCCGGATCGCCCGCGCCGGGGTCGCTCGTCACCGGGCCCGCCGGCGCGGCGGCCGCCGGCGCGATCGCCGCCATCAACTCGGCATAGCCCTCGAACGACAGCACCGCCTGCACGCTTTCCGTCGCGGGCAGAGCATCGGAGAGCTGGGCGACCATGACGGCAACCTGGCTCGCCGAGACGTCGAACGGCGTCACCGCGTCGAACGCGCTGGTCGCCGAGGCCGCGGCATAGGCGGTGTCGAGCACGATGGGCGGCTCGCCCGCGTCCGCGCCGCCGAAGGTTTGCACCACCACGGCGCCGACCGAGATGCCGCCGGGATCGGGCAGCAGCACCACGGTGTTGAGGCCGCCCTCGGCGCCGCTCTCGCCCGCGACGCTGGTGCCGCGCACGCCGATCGTCATCACGGGCGTGCGCACCATCATGGCATCCGGGTTGCTTGCCGCGACCTCGCCCGAGACGAACATGAAGACGCCCTCGAGCACGCTTACCATGCTCGCGCCGTCATGTGTCGTGGGATCGAACACGAAGGAATCCATCACCATGCGGGCGCTCTGGCCGAGCGAGAACACGGTCTCGTCGACGAAGGTGATGGCGAGCGCGGCCCCCTCGCCGGTCTCGATCACGTCTCCCTGATAGACCGGATCGTCGAGCGCGAGCGTGACGACCGTGCCGTCGGCCTGCACCGCGATCACCTCGCCCGTCACCTCGGTGACGCGGCCGATCGGGGGCGCGGCGACGGCGCCCGCGCCCAGCTCCGCGTACTGCACGGGCTCCGCGGCGCCGGCGAGATGGCTCACCAGATCGCCGGGCAGCACGCCATCGGCGCCCAGCACCAAGGTGGGCGGCGCCGTCCCCTCGAAATAGCCTGCGACGACGAGGCTCGTGCCATCGCCGAGCGTCAGCACCAGATCGTCGCCGACCTGCGTAAACTCAGCGCGGAGCCAATCGCCCCCCTCGGGCAGCCTGACGGTGTCGCCCGCGCCGCGCGCGTCGACGACGGTGGTGAGGTGCTGATCGGCTGCGGCGCTCTCCGCCCGGTCTGCGGCGCGCCCGTCGAACGTCGGGTTAAGACTCACGGATGCTCTCCTCTTAGCTGCCCGACCGATTTATCACCGGCTCACCACAGCCATGGCGTTATTTTGGAACGTTTTATAGAGGAGAGGTAATGTTTTGTCAAGAAAACACGAAATTAATATTAATGAATATTAAGGATATTATTTAAGATCTACAGTAATGTCGCGCGCTAATGTCGCCCAGGGCTCCATTAACGTCATCCGCCGGCTTGACCCGCGGACCCAAGAACACCGCTCTCCCGATCGAGAGACGGGTGGTGGGCGGGCCGCGATCCCACCCGGGCGGCCGCCGGGTGTGTAAGGGTCCGCGGGTCAAGCCCGCGGATGACGCGGGTGGTTGCAGGGTTATTGCCTTTCTTATTGCCCCAAACACGCTCTAGGCTGTTCGGATGAATGCCAAGGCTTTGGCGGCGGCGCTTCTCAAGGCCGGACTCGCAGCGGCCACCGACCCGACGGGCCTGAGTTCGGCGGTTACGCTGGGCCAGGGGCTGGTCAGCATGCTCCTCTCGAAAAAAGAGAAGCCCAAGCTCGATAGCATCGAGAAGGTACTAGAGCAGCACCTAGCGGCGATCGCGCCGGGAGGCGTATTCGAGAACTTTGTCGGATCGACTGCTGAGGCGTTGATTCGCGATGGCGGTGATCCTGCACTCCATCTGGCGGGTGGCGCGACGCCGGCGCAGGCCGCCGACCGCCGCCTGCGCGATGGCGCCAACCGCCTCGCCCTCTCCGAATGGGAGCGCGGACACGACCAGATCCGTCGGGTGCTCGTCTCGTTCTATGCCGCGATCGCCGCGGAACCGAACGTGCTACGTGACCTCGCTAACCTTCTGATCACGCACCTCAACGAGCTCAGCGCGCGGGTGACGGCTGGCCAGGGCAAACTGGAAGACCTTCTCAGAGCGCAGGACGAGGCGATCGCGGGGCTCCGCGACGATATGCTCACAGCCCTCGCCGCCTTCGTGCGCGGTGTAAACGCCGGACGCGTGCTCGTTACGCGGCAAGTCCGGCTGCCGAGCGGACCCATGGCCGACTCGAGCTGCATCTTGCGTGCCGAGTACGGCGTTGTGCCCTTTCACGCGGCACGCGAGGACGAGCTTGCGGATCTCGCGGAGTGGCGCGACGACACAAAGCGTGGCCTAGCCATCCGTCTCTACATCGGCGGCGGCGGTGTCGGCAAAACGCGGCTGATGATCGAGGCGACCGCCCGCGCTCGCGCCGCCGGTTGGCGCGCGGGCTTCCTGGACCCCGAAGTGGCGGCGCGCGGGCCCGACGCGCTAGAACTCCTCGTCGCAGAGGGTCCGCTCCTCGTGGTCGTCGACTACGCCGAGGGCAAGGCGGACCTCGTCCTCGATTTGATCAAAATAGCCGGGCAGGCGAACGGCCATGTGCGGCTCATCCTACTCGGCCGTGACAAGGGCACCTGGTGGGACACCAAACACCGCGAAGGCTACGGCCCCGAGCAAGATCTGTTGTATGGCGCGGAGGCGCGTGCGCCCGAGCACCTCTTCATCGGCATGGACCACCGTGCGACCATCTTCCGCGAGGCCTTTGCCGCCTTCGCCGCTCCCGACGCCGCACCACCCGCAGACCCGCCGCTCGGCGCGGATCATTTCGGCACTATGCTCTACCTCCATATCGCGGCTCTTGCTGCCGCCAACGGTGAGCGCATTTGGGAGGCCGAGGCACTGCTCGATTGGGCACTCAATCGCGACGTCGCGCAATGGTCGCGGCTTCGCGATCAGCGCACCGATCTACCTGCCGCCGTCGGCAACCACCAGCTCACCGACGCCGCGTGCCTGGCGACCCTCGCACTCGCCGCACCGCCGGAAGGTGCGACCGGTCTCCCCGATGCACGCGCCATCGTCGCGGCCACCCCCGGTCTCCGCGACCTGGGCGAGGCCGCGCGGGAGAATACTGTCCTCCTCCTCGGCGCCATGCTGGCCACAACGGATGACGCTGCGGCGCACCAAATCGACGCGGTGCGGCCCGACCTCATCGGCGAACGCCTGGTCGAACGCGCGGCGCTCTGGGGCAAGGACGCGAACCGAGAACTGCTCGAGATCGCGCTATCAGGCCCCCTTGGCGATACAGCCCCCTCATTAGCGCTGCAACGGTCGCGCTCCGCATAGGCACTCGCAAGCCGGAAATCACAGAGCTGCTCCTGCCGTTCCTTAGAGCGGCGGAAGACCGCAGGCTGGCACGGGCACTCGATTTGGCAATGCCGCAGCAAACTGTGGTTCTCCGCGAGTTCGCAGCCGCCATCGCGTCTGGACTGCTTGCCGGGCTGCCTGACACGCCCGCGACGCGGCTTGAGCGCGCACGCCTACTCAACAATCTCGGCCTTAGACTCTCCGACCTTGGTCGACCTGAAGCTGCGCTCCGCGCCACGCGTAAGACTGTCGAAATCTTCCGATCCCTCTCGCGCGAACGGCCCACTGCCTTCAAGTCCTACCTCGCAGGCTCGCTCACCAATCTCGGCAGAGTGCTATCCGAACTCGGCCAAAACAAAGCTGCGCTCGAAGCTACACAGGAGGCCGTCAGCATCTACCGTATGCTCGCAAACCAAAGGCCCGATGCCTTCAGGTCAGTTCTCGCGGCCTCGGTCGATAACCTTGGCCTCTGGCTCTCGGCTGTCGGTCGGCGTCAAGCCGCGCTCGGCGCCGGAGAAGAGGCCGTCGAAATCTACCGTACGCTTGTAGACGAAGGGCTGGATGCCTTCAGGCCTGATCTCGCGCTATCGTTGAACAATCTGAGCAACAGATACTCTGAACTTGGCAGGCGTAAGGATGCCCTGAACACCGCGCGGAAAGCCGTTGATATCTACCGCATACTAACAAACGAAGGGCCGGATGCCTTTCGGCCGGATCTAGCGATGTCGCTCAACACTCTGGGTGTCACGCTCATTGAACTCGATCGAACCAAGGACGCCCTCGTCACCACGAAGGAAGCCGTCGAAATTCGCCGCGACCTCGCCGCCACAAGGCCCACGGCCTTTGGAGCCGATCTTGCACTCTCGCTCAACAACCTCGGCATCACCTTCTCCGCACTCGGCAAGCGCAAGGAAGCCCTCGACGTCAAAAATGAGGCCGTCAACATCTACCGCGCGCTCGCAAGCGAAAGGCCCGATGCCTTCAGGCCCGTTCTCGCGACATCGCTCAACAATGTTTGCACCGAGCTATCGGCGATAGGTAAACACGACGAGGCGATACAGACGGCACAGGAAGCCATCGACACTCGCCGTGCGCTTGCCGAGCAAACGCCCGATGCCTTCAGGCCCGATCTCGCGATGTCGCTCGGGGCGATGGGTCTCGTGCTCAACGCTGCGGCGCGCCCGGGCGATGCGCGTGAGAGCTTTCGCGAGGGTATCGCGGTGCTCGGGCCACAGTTCCGTGCCCTGCCGGCGGCATTCGCGTCCCTGATGAGCCAGCTCGCCCAAGCCTACATCGCTGCGTGCGAAGCGACCGACGTGGAGCCGGATGAAGCGCTTCTCGAGCCGATTGCGGCAGCGTTGAACGCGCTCCGGGATGAGGCGCCCAAAGGCGACGGCGGCGCGCCTGGTTCGGCGTGAGGCGCGCGCGGTGTCACCGCGTCGGCCCTCATCCCACGTCTAAAACACGCAGGGGTCCATGGCGGGGCGCGTCGGTGCCTTTCCGGCGGGTCCCGGCGCGGGGCCGGGACCTTTCGGGGTGGGGCGGTTAGGCGATCAGGCTTTGCGGCTCGTCGGTGGCGTCCGTGATCACCGGCTCAGAGGCGGGCTCGGCGCTCCCCGCCTGGGTGAGCGTGTAATGCGCGTCGAGCGTGATGCGGGTGATCAGGTCGCCGACGTCGTTGCTGAACTGCAGCACCGCGTCGAGGCGGAAATGGGCCTCGAAGAAGGGCTCGGACTCGGCAGTCTCGGCAGCCTCCGCCGTCGCCGCGATGGCGTCTGCGACGCCGTCGGTCTCGGCGGGGTCGGCTCCGTCGACGCCGGCCGGCTCCGTGACCGGCGCTGTCGCGTCGACGGTTACCGTCTCGCTCGAGTCCTCCTCCGATTGACCCGCTTCGGCAATGGCTTGCGGCGTCGCGTCGCCGCGGTCGGCGAGCACCGTGGTCGGCGCGTCGGCGGCCACGGGTGCAGCGCTCTCGTCGCTCTCGTCGGCCTCGTCGATCGTCTCGGCCACGTCGGGCGGGGCGATGAGATCGAGAATGTCGTCGATGCCGTCATCGTCCGTGCCGTCGACAAGCGGGGCCAGCAGGCCGCCGAGCTGGCCGGCCGGCACGAAGCCCTCGCCGACATCGCCCGCGCTCGCGCTCTGCACCTCGATCGAGGCGACGTCGATCGAGACGTTGCCGGTCGACTGGTTGATCTCGATCTCGACCGACTTGGCGAGCAGCGATTGCGCCTGCGCGTATTGGTCGCCCGCGACCACGGTCGCGCTGGTCGCCGAAAAAGCGGTGAGGCTGCCGGTGAAGTCAGCGCCATGGCGGAGCGCCTGGAGCGCCGGCTTGATGAAGCTCTTGAGCGCCGCCGTCACGGTCTGCGTGTCGAAGCCCATGGATTTGAGCGCGCCGCCGAGATCCTCGCGGAGCGCCTGGAGCGCCTTCCGCGCGAACTTGCCGGCTTTGCCGGCGAAGCTGCCCTGCGGGTGCTGGCGGTCGATGCCCGCGGCCTCGCCGCTCGGGTTGGCGAGGTGGCGGAGCGCGTGGCGGGAGAGCGACACCACGTCGCCGCCGGTGCCGGGGGCTGACGTGGTGCCGCCTTCTCCTGTGTCCCCGTCGGGCGCCCCCGCGGTGCCGAGGTTGAGGGCTTTTTGGAATAGCGACGGCGCAAGGCCGGTAAAGGGCGCGATCGGGTTCATCGTCCTCCTCCTGAGGGACCGAGCGGTGCTCGCAAACCAGCTCGGCGGCTACGTGCCAAAATTTCGAGCAAATCTTATCGAACGGGCGTGAAGGAGTGGTTAGCGCGCGACACGCCGCCTATGCTGCATCGCGTGGCGCCCGGCGCGGCGCGGGCAGGAGGGCGCATGGCAGAGACGGCGGAGAAGACGGTCAGCGCGGCGATCGTCGTGATCGGCAACGAAATCCTCTCGGGCCGCACGAAGGACGCCAACGTCGCCTACATCGCACGCCAGCTCACCGCGCTCGGCATTCAGCTCGCCGAGGTGCGCATGGTGCGCGACGAGGAGGCGGCGATCATCGAGGCGGTGAACACGCTGCGCGCCGTCCATGCCTATGTCTTCACGACGGGCGGCATCGGCCCGACCCACGATGACATCACCTGCGAGGCGGTCTCCAAGGCGGTCGGCCGGCGCTATTCCCTCAATCCCGAGGCGCGCCGCATCCTGGAGGACTACTACGACGGCTCCGGGCGCGCGCTCAACGAGGCGCGACTGCGCATGGCCTTTACGCCCGAGGGCGCCGAGCTGATCGAGAACCGGGTGAGCCGCGCGCCGGGCTTTCGCGTGGAGAACGTCTATGTGCTCGCCGGCATTCCGGCCGTGATGCGCGCGATGTTCGAGGCGGTGGCGCCGACCCTCGAAGGCGGTGCCAAGGTGCTCTCGCGCGAGATCGCCGTGCTGCTCGGCGAGGGCGATGTCGCCCGCCGCCTCGGCGCGCTGCAGGAGGCGCATCCCGCGCTCGAGATCGGCAGCTACCCCTTCGTGCGCGATGGCGAATTCGGCACGACGCTGGTGCTGCGCGGCACCGACCGGGCCGAGCTCGACCGAGCCGCCGAGGCGCTCTGCACCATCCTCCGCGAGCTCGGCGGCGAGCCGGAGATCGGGTAGGGGCTGGCGCTCCCCAGTCGACACCAAACCGTAACCGTTTGCCGCTTTATTGGATTTGGCCGGCGGCTGCCCCATGTGTTCGCTTGAGGCCGCCCCGTCGCGGCCTCCGCCCGGGAGACCCTGATGACCGCTCTCCGCCTGATCGACCCCCTGCGCCGCGGTGCGCTCATGCTCTCTGCGTGCCTGCTCATCGCAGCCGGTGCCACCGGCGCGCCGCGCGCCGAGGACGACGCCATGGCCGCGCTGCGCGCGCTCTTCGATGCGGGTGAGTTCCTGGCGGTCGCGGACGAGGGCGAGCGCATCGGCACCGCGCCCGCGCTGGCGCTCGCCGCCCGCGCGCTCGGCACCTACGGCTATCACCTCGCGTCCGAGGAAGAGCGCGAGGCGCTCTATGCGCGCGCGATCGGGCTCGGCGAGCGCGCTGTGGCGCTCGACCCGCGCGATCCGCAAGCCCATTTTCAGCTGGCACAGGCGGTCGGTCTCCATGGTGACACCATCGGCGTGATGGAGGCGCTCGGCGAGGGCTATGCCGAGCGCATGCGCGATTCGATCGATGCGGGGCTCGCGCTCGCGCCCGCCGATCCGTTCGGCCACATTCTGCTCGCCAACTGGCACGCCGGCATCCTCGATGCCGCCGGCTTCTTCGGCGCGATGATCTATGGCGCCGACGAGGACGATGCGCTCACGCATTTCGACCGCGCGCTTGCCATCGCGCCGGAGAGCGCGATGGTGCGGGTGAGCTACGCCGAGGCCATCCTCAAGCTCGACGATGACGAGCACGGCTCCTTCGCACGCGCCCAGCTGCGCACGGCGGTCGCGTTCACCCCGGACACCGCGCTCGAGCAGCTCTTCGTGAAGCGCGGCCGCACGATTCTCGATAGCTGGGAGTGGGAGAGCGAGTCCTAGACGCGCTCCCCGCCCTCTCCGGCACCACCCTTCCAATACCCTCATCCGCGACACGGCTTTCCCGCCGGGCCGATTGCACGCGCGGCGCGGCGGTGTGACAGTACCCTCGCCGGTGCAACACAGAGCGGGGGAGACGGGCGATGAGCGATGCCAAGACGATTGGGCGGATGGATGCGGTCACGATCGCGGCCAAGGTGCGGGGGAAGGAACTCTCCGCTGGCGAGGTGACCGAGGCAATCCTCCAGCGCATGGATCGGCTCGAGCCCGTGCTGCACGCCTTCTGCACGCCGGGGCCCGAGGTCGCGCGCGCCGCCGCCCAGGCGGTCGACGCCAAGATCGCCGCGGGCGAGGACCCGGGGCCGCTCGCGGGCGTCCCCGTCGGCATCAAGGATCTCGTCTGCACCAAGGATCTCCCGACCGTCTCGGGCTCCGTCGCCTACCGTGATTTCGTCGCCGAGGACGACGACGTGGTGGTAGAGCGGTTGCGCGCCGCGGGCGCCGTCGTGCTGGGTAAGACCAACGTGCCGGAGTTCGGCTATTCCGGCGCCGCGCACAACGCCGTGTTCGAGACCACACGCAACCCGTGGAACACCGCGCTCAACCCCGGCGGCTCGAGCGCCGGCTCAGGCGCGGCGGTGGCGAGCGGCATGGGCCCGATCGCGGTCGGCAGCGACGGCGGCGGCTCGGTGCGCATCCCGGCGTCGTTCTCGGGCCTTTGCGGCGTCAAGGCCTCGTTCGGCCGCGTGCCTCTTTGGCCCGGCACGCGCGACGAGCGCTATCCCGGCGTCTCGAGCTGGGAGGCGCTCGAGCATATCGGCCCGCTCTCGCGCACCGTCGCCGATGCTGCCCTCATGCTCTCGGTGATGGCCGGCCCCGACGACCGCGACCAGCACACCCTGCCCACGCCCGATTTCGACTGGATGGGCTGCCTCGAGGGCGATCTCCGCGGCCTCAGGGTCGCCTACAGCGCGGACTGGGGCTATGCCGCGGTCGACCCTGAAGTGCGCGCGATCGTCGGCGCGGCGGCCCAGGTGTTCGAGAGCGACCTCGGCTGCACGGTGGAGGCGGCGCATCCCGGCTGGGACGATCCCTACGGCGCCTTCTGGGGCCTGGTCGCGCTCGAGACCGACCTCGTCGGCATGCGCAAGATGGTGGACGAGCATGGCGATCAGATGACGCCGCACCTCGTCGATTTCATCACCCGGCCCTGGACCGCGGAGGATTTCACCAACGCGGTGATGACGCGCAAGGCCGTGAACAACAAGATGTGGCGCTTCATGCGCAACTACGACCTGCTGCTCACCCCGACGCTCGCTTGCCCGCCGTTTGCGGTGCACACCCAGGGGCCGGAGAAGATCGAGGGCCGTCTCGTGCCGCCCTTCCAGTGGCTCGCCTTCACCTTCCCGCTCAACATGACGGGCCAGCCCGCGGCCTCGGTGCCGGCCGGCTGGACCGACGATGGCCTTCCCGTCGGCCTGCAAATCATCGGCCGCCACCTCGACGACCCCCTCGTGCTCCGCGCCGCCGCAGCGTTCGAGCAAGCCCGCCCCTGGGCGGACCGCTGGCCGCCGCTAGTGGAGGCGATGGGGTTGTAGGGGGGAGCGCCTTCGCCTGTTTCCACACCACCGGATGACCGGACAGGCACCGCGGGGTCAGCCTGCCAGCGCATGACTCTGGCGCAGTTGCGCGCTGCGGTCGTTCGAACCCGCTCTCGGGAAGCCGGTCTGTGAGCCAAAGCGGACCCAGAACCCATCGGCGATAAACCTGCGAACCCGATCAGTTGAAGATCTTTCGAATGGCATGAATGAAGCCGTCGTGTTTTCGATAACGTCGTCCTTCGAAGACGACGTTCTCCAGAAAGATCAAACCTGGGGGAGACCTGACAATGCGGCCGCGGTCGAGACCGAAGCCGCGGCTGAGAGCATCGCTGTTGGCAAAGCCAGGAAGGTCAAGTCCTGCTCGGGAACCATCAGCACCAGGGTTGATACCGAATCCCAATATCCGTAGTGCCAGATCAGCGTGGTGCCCTCGATGGTCTCGACAAACCATCCCAGACCATAGGGAAGGACACGGCCCTTGAAGGACTTGGTCGGCGTGAAGGCGATAGCTTGTGTTTCGGGGCGAAGGAAGCGGTTTTCCTGTAGGGCCACGATGTACCTGGCGTAATCGGAGGTGGAAGAGATCAATCCGGCAGAACTTCCAAAATACGTGGGATACGCACCAGAAACTAAGTTGCCCTCGCCATCTTTTTCATACGGTGATGCCAGCTTGGTGGTGAGGACGTCCGCCATTCGCCCAGTGTTCTTCAAATCAAGTGGGCGGAGGATGATCTTATCGAGGTTGGCCATGAAGCCGTCGCCGGTGATTTCCTCGAAGACCCGGTCGAGTTGGCCGAAGCGGGATCCATCGTAGTGGTAGCGCGAACCCGGTTTGCCTTCCGACGTGTGAGACAATAGGTGACGCACGGTGATAGTGCCGCGGCTTTCCAAATCGATGCCGAACGTCGAGGCGGGTGTATCGAGATCGAGTTTGTTCTGTTCGACCAGTTGTAGGAGCAACGTGGACGCGAATGTCTTCGTCAGGGAGGCTAGATGAAAAGGCGTGTCGCGCGTGACCGGCGTTTTTTCCTTCAAATCAGCAAGACCGTAACTCCTGAACCACAAAAGCTCACGGCCATGCAGAATGCCCGTTGCCATCCCCGCCATGCCTAAGTTCTCGAACATCTCGGCAAGATTGGCTTCTAGAGCAGGCAACCCAGTTCGCTCAGACCACGCCGTCATGGCTCGTCACGTCACCCTGATGAGCCGATCCTCGTATTCTAGAGGGCACGACCTTGCTGGCTAACGCTCTCTCATCAAGCTCGTGTCCCAGGCCGACCCGATCACGGCATCCGCCGCAACACCGTGACCGTATCTAGCCGCGCTCTCGCGACGTCTTGAACCAGGCGTCCTCGTCGGCGAAGCGGGCGGCGTTCCAGCTCAGCGCCGCCTTCAGGCCGTCTTGCGCGCGGATGCGGTCGAATTCGGCGACCTCGGGCGAGGATTCTGCGCTCGCGAGCACGATCGCCTCCAGTTCCATCGAGCGTTCGATCACCTGCCGCACGCCCATCAGCTCGTAGGACATGTTGATCAGCTTCTTGTTGTATTCGACGGTCGCGGCGGGCAGCTTGGCGATGGTCTGCGCTTGGCGTTCCACCGCATCGTCCAGTTCGTCGCCCGGCACCACCTGGTTCACCAGGTCGAGCCGCTTCGCCTCGGCCGCGTCGATCAGGTTGCCGGTATAGAGCAGTTCGCGCGCCTTGGTCATGCCGATCACCCACGGCCAAACCGCCGGGATGTAGGGGCCGCCAGTCCGAATCTCCGGCGCGCCGAACTTGGCGTCCTCGGAGCAAATGCGCAGGTCGCAGAAGGTCGCGGTGGCCAGCCCGCCGGCGATGCAGAAGCCCTGGATCTGGGCGATGATCGGCTTCGGGTTGTTCCAGAACACGTCCCACCAGGCGGAGGCGCTGAACGTCTTGCCTTTGAGGAACTGGGCGCGGCGCTCGACCGCGTCCATCTTGTCCCCGGTGGTGATGTCGAAACCGGCGCTGAACGCGCGACCGGCCGCTTTCAGCACGATGACGCGGATTGCCTCGTCAACCCAGCCGGCATCCTCAAGCGCATGTCGGACCTCGCGTTGCAGATCGTCCGACAGGGCGTTCAGCTTGTCGGGCCGATTTAGCGTGACCGTCGCCACCGGCGCGCGCTTCTCGTAGACGATAGTCTGGTAATCCATGCTTCCCTCCCAATCGCGTGGTTCCCATAAGACCAAGGATTTCCTAGTGCACAAGACGCCTATCCAACCGCGAGCAGATTGGCGAAGGAGCAGCCGGAACTGGAGCGTATTTCACGACGGATGTGGAACTGCAAGGAAAGCCGGCCGTGGGGCGATCGGCCCAAAACGGTGTTGTTCCCATAGGCGACATATTGACGCCGACTCAGCGCGGGCAAATCGGACTGCGGCACTCTTTCTCGAACAGTCTGAAATCATCCGAAGTTTGCCGATCGGGGAGGCTCGGCCGGACTTCGTCAGAGGCCAGACTTCGCCAAAGTATGAATGTGAGATTCCAAGATTGACGGCTTGGTCGCGCCGTGTCGCATGGCACGTGGACCGGAAACCGGGATTTGAGAGTGGCCTTTGATGGTTGTAATCTCGTGCAAGGCAAGCCGTATGGGCATGTCGGGAACATAGGGGGATGACATGGTTCACAAGAACATATATCGGAGCTTCTCGTCGTCACGCCGGCAGTTTCTGAAACAATCGGCTGCACTTGCCGCGATGACAGGAGTCGCGCCTGCGTTTCTAGGCTCCAGCGCGAGGGCGGCATCGGGTGCTGCGTATGCCGATGAGCTCTGGGCTGCGACCAAGGCCGAACTGGCCGACATGAGCGGTATCCGCACCGAGCTGAACCTGCATTCGTGGGAAGGCTACACGGAGGAGCCGGTGCTCGACCCGTTCAGTCGCCAGACCGGTGCATCGGTCAACGCGCAGATGCTGATCTCGGATCCCGCGGCCGTGAACAACCTGCGCGGCGGTGGCACCAGCACCTGGGACGTGATCAACCTGAACAATGCCTGGCAGCGCAAGCAGCTCTATCCGGAAGGGCTGATCCTTCCGTTGAACAAGGAAAAATTCGCTCCGCTCTACGACATGAACGTCGCGGGCTTCGAGTGGCCGTATCACTGGGCGCTCGATACGAACGGAGAGCATCTGCTCGGCATGATCCAGCGCTATGGCCCATCGGCGATGGCGATCAACTCCGATTCGATCGATCCGAAGACGCTCGAGAGCGGTGGCTATATGGAGATGATCGAAGGTGCGGCCGGCAAATACGGCATTCTCGACTACGAGAACTGGGTGATCATGCACACCTGCATGGCCGCCGGCTTCACACCATTCCGCAGCCACACCGCCGCCGAGATGGCGGCATTCGAGGAGACGATCTTCAAGCTGTTCAAGAATGCGAAGAAGGTCTCTGATGATCAGGCGGCGCTGGCGCGCGACATGATCACCGGCGAGATCATCGGCACCTTCCCGGGTAGCGTCTACACCGTTTCGGCGGCTCGGCTCGAGGGCGAGACCCAGATCCTCAACGTGGTGCCGGAAGAGGGCCCGGAGGAGACCAAGACCGCCGAACGGCCCAACGGTCAAGCCGGGATCATCTGGATCGAGATAACCTCGCTGGTCGCCAACCCGGATCCGACGCCGATGGCCGAGGCGTTTCTGATCTACTGCCACACGCCGGAGGCCGCCTACAAGGTTGCCGCTAAGGCGCCGGGCACGCTGAACCCGGTGGTCCAGATGGGCGCGCCCGAGGTGCTGAGCCAGTTCGCCGAGGATGAGCTAGACGCCTTGCAATGGGGCGGTGACGGCGGCTGGCTGGGCTCGTTGGTGGATCGCTGCGTCGATTTCGATATCAACCCCGACTACGACGCGATGCACGACCTCTACACCCAGGCAAAGCGTAGCCGCGGGGCCTAATCTCTGAACAATGGCGCGGGCGAGCGATCGCCCGCGCCGCAGAGCCCCGAATTTTGGGAGCAATCTCAAGATGGCTTCAGCGTTGCCTATCCTTCAGCTTCAGAATCTGAGGAAGAGTTTCGGCAGCCTCAACGCCGTCGATGGCGTCAGCCTCGACATCGAGGAGGGCGAACTGTTCACCATTGTCGGGCCGTCCGGCTCCGGCAAAACGACTCTGATCCGCATGCTGGTGGGCATGGACAAGCCGACCAGCGGCGACATCCTGCTGCGCGGCGAGCGCATCAACGACGTGCCGGCCAACCGGCGCCCGACCTGCATGGTTTTCCAGTCTCTCGCGCTGTTCCCGCATATGAGCGTTGGCGAGAACGTCGAGTACTCGGCCAAATGCAAGGGCATCCCGAAGAAGCAGCGCAAAGAGATCGCGACGCGATATCTGAAGCTCGCCCATCTGCCACAAAGCTACTACGACAAGCCGGTCAAACAGTGCTCCGGTGGCGAGCAGCAGCGGGTCGCGTTAGCCCGCGCGCTGGCCTTTGAGCCGGAGATCCTGTTCTTCGATGAGCCCCTGTCGGCCATCGACTACCGCCTGCGCAAGACGCTGGAGAAGGAACTCAAGGACATCCAGCGCGAGACCGGCAAGACCTTCGTCTACATCACCCACTCGCTGGAAGAGGCGATGGTGATGTCCGATCGCATCGGCGTCATGCGCGACGGCAAACTGGCCCAGATCGGCAGCCCCGCGATGATCTACACCAAGCCCGAAGACCGCTTCGTGACCGAGTTCATGGGCGAGGTCAACTCGATCCCCGTCGTCCTCGCCGATGACGGACGGCTGGCGAGCGCGGAGTTGGGCGGAAGCTTCGCGCCGCCGGACGAGATGCCGGCCGGCTTCGCGAGCGGCGTGCTGATCGTGCGCCCGGAGAACATGTCCATCGCCGACGGCGCGGATAGCGCCCCGGACAACCGGATCGTGGGCGAGCTGTTCAACGAATACCTGCTCGGCTCGCGCATCCAGTACCAGGTTAGAAGCGGCCAGATGACCTTCCTGGTCGAGGAGCTTGGCGCCGACGCCGTGAGCCGCGCGCCTGGCGATCGGGTCACGCTGACCTGGCGGGCCGTCGATTCGATGGTGTTCGCCGAATGAGTGAAATCGCCCGCAGCGCCGCCCACGATGGCGCCGCGCGACGAAACCGCTTGGTGTCGTCCTGGAAGATGTCGCCGGGTTTGGTCTCGGCCCTGCCGATCATGGTCCTCCTGGTTATCGGCTTTCTCGGTCCGATGGTGCTGGTGCTCGTCTACAGCTTCATGCCGCGTGGCAGTTTCACGCTAGGAAGTACGCCGTCGATTGAGAACTATGTCGATATCGTCGAACAGAATTTCTACGTTTCGTTCGGCTGGTCGTTGATTCTCTCGCTGGTCACCGTCGTGATCCTGCTGATGATCTGCTATCCGCTGGCGCTGGCGCTGACGCGGCTCTCGCGGCGGCGCGCCAGCCTGCTGACCCTGTTGATCGTCGCGCCGCTGTTCGTCGCCGAAAACATCCGCCTGCAGGGCTGGGTGCTGTTCTTCGACAAGGGCGGGCTTCTGGACGGTGGTCTCAACGCCTTGATCGGGCTGGAGACCGGGAGCCTGGTCAACAATGTGCCGTCGGTCGCTTTCGGCATCGTCTACATCTATCTACCATTCATGCTGTTTCCGATCCTGCTGGGATTGGCAAACGTGCCTAGGGGGGCGCGAGAGGCCGCCTACGACCTCGGCGCTTCGCGATGGCGGGTCTTCCGGGATATCGAATTGCCGCTGGCTATGCCAGGCATCGTGATCGGCTCGCTGCTCTGCTTTGTGATTTCACTCGGCGCTTTCTCCGAAGCAAAATTCCTCGGCAAGGGCGTGATCGTCACCATCGCCCAAGACATCGAGTCGGCGTTCACATTCGGGCAGAACTGGCCACGCGGCTCGGCGCTCTCGGTCTTGCTGATCGTGCTGGCGGGCTGCGCCGTCTTCCTTGCGATGCGTCGGATCAATCTCGAACGCATGCTGGCGAAGCGCTAGAACATGGGCGGCCTCAACGTCTCTCCGCTGACGCGCCGATTACTGGCTAGCTATATCGGCGTGATCCTCGTGATCATGTACGTGCCGATCGTGACGATCGGGCTGGCCTCGATCTCCAAATCGCGGTTCTTCCTGTTTCCGATCCGCAAAACCTCCACGAAATGGTACGAGCAAACCTGGTCGTCCCTGCAGGTCCAGGACAGCTTTCTCACTTCGCTGACGGTGGCGGTGTGCGTTGCGCTGATCTCGGTGATCCTCGCCTTCTTCGGTGCGCTCGCCTATGCGCGCTATGACTGGCGCGGCCGCACGATCTTTCAACGGGTCCTGCTGATCCCGGTGTTCTTTCCGCAGGCAGTGCTGGGGCTTGCGTTGCAGCTCTGGTTCAACTCGATAGGGATCGAGATGTCCTGGCACGCGACCGTCTTTGCCCAGCTCGTGTGGATCGTGCCAATTGTGACGCTGATCATCGCGATCCAGGCCTATGGCTACGACGCGGCCGTCGAGGAAGCAGCCTACGACCTCGGCGCCTCGCGCTGGTTGATCTTTCGAACCATCACGCTACCGCTATTGGGACCGGGTGTGTTCGCCGGATTCCTGTTCGCAATCTTGCTATCGTGGGGCAACTTTCCGCTAGCCTACTTCACCAGCGGCGCGGACGTGACCACGCCCGAGTGGCTCTACGGCAAGATGATCGGCGGCTACACGCCGATGGTCCCGGCAGTCGGGCTGATTACCGTGCTGCTCGGCGCGGTGATCCTAGCCGTGGGGTTGACGATAAACGGCATGCTGCAGCGCGAGCGATAGAGTGGAGGCCGAATTCGCTCGAGTGCCGTGCAGGGCCAATAGGCTGAGCCGGCCATCGAGAGCGCAGTTGGCCTCGACGCCAGCGCGGATCCAACGGACGCCGCGCTAAAGAAGTCGGCGTTTTCCCTAGTCGGCGGACCGCATTCAAGCTTTCGTCGGCAATCTGCAACTTAGGATAGAGCGTTCCAAAAGAATTTCTTTACCGATTTTTCGTACTCATGCGACGGACGCGGAGAGTGCCATGGGGCACGCATGAATCCCACGCATAGCAAGCCGATCGCGCCCGAGCGGCCGATCGGTGACGAGGGGGTCGGGCCGGTTGCGCGGCCCGACACGTCTCTGGAGCAGCTGGACGAGCTGGTTCGCCAGTGGCCGGCCGGGGCCATTGGCTCGCTCCTTGCCGCGGCCGTGCTCGGTTGGGTGTTTTGGGCCCTGGAGCCGAGCGCGTGGCTCCTCGGTTGGCTCGTCGCGATCGTCGCGACCAATGCGCTCCGCTTCGCGCTCTGGTACGCCCTGAAGGTCGAGCGCCGGCTGCGCGATCGTCCGCGCCGCGGTCTCTTTCTCTTCGCCGGCCTTGCGACGGCGCAGGCGGTGGTGTGGGGCAGCGCCGGGGTGCTCTTCTTCGAACCGAGCTCGCCCTATCACGTCGCCTTTCTCGCGATCGTTTTGCTGAGCGTGACGAGCGCCTACCAGTCGCTGCTCCACGCCTATCCGCCGGCCGCCTATCTCGGCGTGATCATCATGCCGTTTCCGGCCGCAGCGGTCATGCTGAGCAGCGGGCACGAGATCCTGATCGCCCTCGGCGGGCTTTGTGTCGCGTTCGTCGGCGTGCTCCTGTCGCTCACGCGCCGCAGCAGCGCGGCCTTGGTCGGCAATATGGTCTTGCGCAAGTCGCTCGCGCAGGAGCTCGCGGAGCGCGATCTGATCGACGTCGCGCTCCGCGAGAGCGAGCGACGGCAGCGGGAGGTCGCCGAGCAGCTCGCGGACGCGAAGGAGCGGGCGGAGGCGGCCAACCAGGCCAAATCGAGCTTTCTCGCCAACATGAGCCACGAGCTTCGCACGCCGCTGAACGCGATCATCGGTTTCGCCCAGCTCATGAAGAAGGAGGCGTTCGGGCCGATCGGGGATGCGCGCTACCGCAGCTACATCGAAGACATCCATCAGTCGGGACAGCACCTCTTGGGAACGATTGGCGACATCCTCGACATCTCCAAGATCGAGGCCGGTCGCATGGAGCTCTCCGAAAGCGTCGTCAACCCTGCGGCGCTGGTGCAGTTTTGCGAGAATTTCGTGATCGGCGAAGCAGAGAAATCGAACGTGACATTGAGCTTTGTGTGCCCCGCCGACTTGCCGATGCTGCGGGTCGACGAGCTGCGCATCAAGCAGGTCCTGATCAACCTCCTCTCCAACGCGGTCAAGTTCACCGAGCCGGGCGGTCACGTCACGGTCGAAGCCCGCCTGGCCGCGGATGGTGCCTTCCGGTTCGTCGTCGCGGACACCGGGATCGGCATGAGCGAGAGCGAGCTCGCGCGCGCGCTCGAGGTGTTCGGTCAGGCCGAAACCGCGCTCAATCGCAAATATGATGGCACGGGTCTCGGCATTCCCATCGCCAAGAGCTTGGTCGAGGCCCATGGCGGCGCGTTCGTCGCGGAGAGCGAGCCCGGCGTCGGCACCACGATCACCGTCACGCTGCCGGCAGAGCGGGTGGTGGCGCTGCCGCATGCCGCGACCGGCTGAGCGCACGCCCGGCGCGCGAGCGCGGTCTAGGACGACGGCGGCGTTTCCGGGTTGCCGGCCGGAACGACTTGCCTTAGTGCCCGCCGCCGCCGCCGACTTCGCCGGACGGGCCTTCTCCGGAGACGATGTCGGGGGGGCTCAGGCCGGCCGTCGTGGTCACGGCGACGGATGCACCGGGATCGCAGCCGGCGCCGACCTGACCTGACTCGAGCGAGATCTCCTCGCCGCCCTCGCGCGGCCTCGCTGTGAGCGTGCCGTCGTACACTTCGATCCGAATGCACGCGACGACCGTGTCGTTCTCCGTCCGCTCGATGACCTTGACCAGGAAATCTGTGCCGCGCACGCCGATGACGGCGACGGGCGTGATCACCTGGATCGCGTCGCTCGGGATTTCCCCCGTGACGAAGCGGAACACGCCGATCCCAAGGTCGGCCACGAACGCGCCCGTGCTCTGATCCGGATCGTAGATGAACTCGTCCAGGCGCACCTCGCTCAACGGGCCGAGGTGAAGATCGGTGTCGTCCAGGAAGCGGATCTGAGCTCGCGCCTTCTTGGTCGTCTGGATCAGCTCGTCGACGAACACGTCGTCGCGGGCATAGAGACGCTCCCGATCCTCACCCGGCATCGTCCCGTATGCGCCCAAGTGAACCGCTCTCACGGAGCCGATTTCGTCGGCCGCGACAAATCGCAGGGGGGCGAGCAGGGCGAGGGCTGCGATGAACGAAAAGATGATGGGTTTACACATGATCAGCCTTACTGTTTCGACCGCGGGGCATGGGTCAGGTGGCCTGCTTCGAGATGCGTGACTCGCGTCCCGTGCCGTACGCCGCCATAAATGCGATGTAATGATGGACGCGACGTAAATATCGGGGCGCGGCGAAGCGGTTCAATATCGGGGCGCGGCGAAGCGGTTCCCATGCGACCATGCGGCGCGCGCTCCGTCAACAAGCCGCCAGGCCGGGCGTGCCAGCGATTGTCAATCGTTACACTCAGGCCCATGGATCGACGGTCTTTCATTTCAGGTCTCGCATCGATCACGGCCGCACCGGCGATGATCGGGGCGGCGAGGGCGGGCACCGAAGGCGTGACGCAATCCAAAGAGATGGACGGCTGGGCAGGGCGCTTGGCCGCCGGTACGACCCTGTTCGTTCCGGGTTATGAGAGCGACGCCGCCTTGGTTGACGGTCTACCCTTGCGTGAGGATCGCCGGCTCGGCAGAGCGGTGCCGGCGGGGCACGATGGTGCGGTCACGCTCCTGAGCCGCATCGACTTGACGACCGGGAAGGCGGCGCGGGCGGCTTATCCGCTTCAGGGCCACGCGGTCGTTTTGGCGCCGAGGCGGAACACGGGCGTGTTCGCGTCCATCCGCGATCGCCGAATGCTCGCGTTCGACGCGACGAGCCTGGATGTCATTGCGCTGTCACGGCCGTTCGCGGAGGGTTATACGGGCGGCGGCCACGCCCGATATCTTCCGGACGGATCCGCACTCCTCGTGACCGAGCGCGCGCCTTATCGTGCCTACGCGGGCCGGCCTGAGGAGCATTTCGGGCGTATCACGATTCGCGATCCCGAGACGCTCGCGGTGCTCGAAACGGCGAGTTGCCACGGCATCCATCCGCACGACCTGCAAGTGATCGGTGCGGGCCGCTACGTCGCGATCGCCAACTATGGGAGCACGCAGAACCGAAACCCCGCGGCGGTCGTCCCGGAGCTTGTTGAGCCCTCGATCACCGTGATCGAACTCGCCAGCGGGCGGTTGGTGGATAAGATCACCGTGCCACAGGCGCACGCCGAGACGCGCCATTTGACCGCGGTTGACGACGAGACCTACTTCGTCGTCCAGGTCACGAAAGGCACTGCGGTGGACGGTGCCTGGGCGACGCCCGAGGGCGAACGCGGCGTGGTGAAGGAAGCGGATCGTCTCGCCGCGCCCGGCGAGGCCTACCTGGCCGCGCCGCTGCTGCACATCATCCGCCGCGTCGTCGGCTCGGCGCTCGTTGTCGAGAGCGCGCCCGACGGCGATCCCTCGCTCATGCGTCAGGGACTATCGATTCTGCACGATGCCCGTCACGCCCAGGTCATCGTGACGTTTCCCTCGACGCATTGCGTGATGATCGCGGATGCACGCACCGGCGAGATCACGCGGGTTCTCCGCACGGATGCGATGGGGCTCCGCTATCCTTGCGGCCTCGCGCTCCATCCCGACGGCCGACGTTATGTGGTCACCGGCTCGTTCGAGAACGTGTTTCTCTTCGACCGCGCGAGCCACGCGCTGGATCGTACGGCGTGCCGCTACCTTCCGCTCTTTCGGCACAGCCATGTCGCGATCGCCGGATCAAGCGGGTAGGGCGGTGTCGCGGCGACGCCGTCGTGACGCCCGCGGGACGACTTCGTTCCGCCGTTGACCCTTCGAGTTTCCGGACAAGACCCGCTCGCTGTCGCGCGGGGACGGCCTATATGTCTCGATGGGTGCGGTGCGCAATCGCTGACGGGGGTTCGACGGTGCCAATTCGGTTGAGGCGTTTGACGGTGTCTCTCGGTCTCGTCGCGGCGGTCGCGCTGGTTTTCGGCGTCGTATCCGAGGAGGGGCAGAGCCGCGGACATAGCCGCGGCGGCGCGGTGGGTGCCCACGCACACAAGCACGGCGGCGGCGCCGGGTGTTCCAGACCCGACCATGCAGCGGCCCTCTCGACATCGGGCGCGCGGCTTGCCGGCGAGACCGGAGACGGGCGCCGTGTCGCGCGCGCGCCACTTGATTGAGCTCTCTCACGCCCCCAGGTGAGAAGCGATGGCGAGGCGAGCGGGGAGCATGAGCGTCGGTGCGCGCCTGTGGTGCGCGGTCCGCCTCTTGTGGTCTTTTCCCCGTGCCGCCCCGGCGGTCCTCGCGACCTTCGCGTGTTTGGGCATCGCATCGCTGGGCCTCTCGTCCATCGGGCTCTCTGGCGAGGCGCGGGCGGAGACCGCCGGCACCAGCGCAGAGGAACGCGGCCTCGCAGCCTTCGAAACCATGATCCAGGTGATGCAGCACCCGCGTTGCATCAATTGCCACGTGGTGGGCGATGTGCCGCGCCAGGGAATGGAGCGCCGCCTGCACCCGTTCGGCGTCCAGCGCGGGCCCACCGGCAATGGTGTGCCGGGCTTTCGCTGCCACACCTGCCACCGCGATGCGAACCATGACGCGAGCGGCGTGCCCGGGGGGCCGCGCTGGTCGCTCGCGCCGGCGAGCACGGGCTGGGATGGCCTCGAGCCGTTCGAGGCCTGCTTCGCGCTGCGCGACCCCGCGTCGAATGGCGGGCGCACGCCCGGCGCGATCCGCCATCATGTCGAGAATGATCCCTTGATCGCCTGGGCCTGGTCGCCGGGATTGCGCCCCGATGGCACGCCGCGCGAGCAGCCGACCGTGTCGTTCGAGCACTTCGTCGGCGCGGTCAGCGAATGGGCGCGCACCGGGGCGCCGTGCCCCTGAGGCGACCGCTGCGCCAGTGAGGAGACACTGAGATGGCCATCACGCTCTGGGTGAACGGGGAGGAGCATGCGCTCGATGTCGATCCGGAGACGCCGCTCCTCTGGGTGCTGCGCGATCAGCTCGGGCTGACGGGAACCAAGTTCGGCTGCGGCGTCGCGGCGTGCGGTGCCTGCACCGTGCATATCGACGGCGAGCCGACGCGAAGCTGCGCCGTGCCGGTGGGCTCGCTCGACCATGCGCTGGTGACCACCATCGAGGGGCTCTCGCCGGACGGCTCGCACCCCGTGCAGCGCGCCTGGCTCGAGGAGCAGGTGCCGCAATGCGGCTACTGCCAGTCCGGCATGATCATGACGGCGGCCCGCCTCATCGAGGAGGTGCCGGCGCCGAGCGATCGCGACATCGACGCGACGATGACCAACATCTGCCGCTGCGGCACCTATGTCAGGATCCGCCGCGCCGTGAAACGTGCCGCCGAGCTTGCGGCGGAGGTGATCTGATGGCGCTCCCGCTCTCGAGACGCGCCTTTCTGGGTGGGGCCGCGGGTGCGGCGGCGGCGTTGACCCTGAGCTTTCCGCTGCCGACGCGGGCTGCGCGCACCGGGCCGGACGCGCCCACCATGCTCACCGCCTATCTCCGCATCGAGAGCGACGGCAGCATTCATTTCCTATGCCCCAACGCGGAGATGGGGCAGGGCGTCTTCACCGCCGAGGCGCAGCTCATCGCGGAGGAGCTCGGTGTCGCCACCGACGCGATCCAGGTCGAGGCCGCGCCGTCCGAACCGGTCTACGCGCTCCCTATATTCGGTATCTTGGTCCAGCAGACCGGCGGCAGCCTCAGCGTGCGTATCGGCTTCGAGACGTTACGCCGTGCGGGCGCGAGCGCGCGCGAAATGCTCCGCGCCGCCGCCGCCGATCGCTGGGGTGTCCCCCTCGAGAGTTGCCTCGCCCGCGACGGCGCCGTCCACCACGTGGCGTCGGGACGGTACGAGACCTATGGCGCGCTCGCGAGCGATGCCGCAAAGCGGGAGCCGCCCGAGAACGTGCCGCTCAAGCCGCGCGCTGCCTGGACCGAGATCGGGCGCTCCGTGCCGCGCAACGACCTGCCCGACAAGGTGACGGGCGCGGCGATCTTCGGCATCGACATCGCGCTCGAGGACGCGCTGGTCGCGACGATCCGCCACAGCCCGGCCCATGGCGGCTCGCTTCGTGCGGTCGATCCCGCCCCCGCGCTCGCCGTCGCCGGCGTGCATCAGGTCGTGCCTTTGGACCACGCCGTCGCCGTGGTGGCGGAGAGCTACTGGCCGGCGCTCAAGGGCGCCCGCGCGTTGCGTCCGGATTGGGACCCCGGGCCGAACGCCGGACGCACCACGGAGACCATCCGCCAAGATTTGCTCGCCGGCCTCGACCTACCCGCGGAGCCGGTCGTCGAGACCGGCGATGTCGCCGATGCGCTCGCACGTGCGCCGCAGCGGATCGAGATGATCTACGAGGTGCCGCTGATCGCCCATTTCACCATGGAGCCGATGAACGCGACGGCCCGCGTCGACGCGGACGGCGCCGAGATTTGGGCGCCCTGCCAAAGCCCGACCGCCATCCAGATCGGCGTCGGCACGGCGCTGGGCCTGTCGCCGGATCGCGTGCGCGTCCACACGACGCTGCTCGGCGGCGGGTTCGGTCGGCGGGGCGAGTATGACTATGCGGTGGAGGCCGCGTTGGTCGCGCGCGCGGTCGGCCGGCCGGTCAAGCTGATCTGGCCGCGCGAGGAGGATGTGACCTGCGACCTGCCGGGCGGGATGGTGGTCGGCCGCATGCGCGGCGGTCTCGACGAAGCGGGCCTGCCGGTCGCGTGGGAAACAACGGTGGTCGCACCGCCCGTGATGACGCGGCTCTTCCCGCCGGCCGCCGAGTTTGGCATCGACGTCTCGGTGGTCCACGGCCTGGCGGAACAGTCCTACCGCGTCGCGCACCGCAGGACGTCGGTGCGGATCCAGGAGATCGGGCTTCCGGCCGGCTTCTGGCGGGCGGTGGGGCACCGCCACAACGCGTTTTTCCAGGAGGGCTTCATCGACGAGGTCGCGGTGTTGAGCGACCTCGACCCGTTCGCCCTGCGCGCCCGGTTGATCGGCGATGGCGATCCTGCGATGCGCCGCGTCCTCAGCCTGCTGCGCGACCGCAGCGGCTGGGATCGCGCGCCCTTCCCGGGCCGCGTCCGCGGCCTAGCGATCAACCGCGGCATGGGCAGCATCGTCGGCCACGTGGTCGAGCTTTCCGTGGAGTTTGACGAGGTGCGCGTGCACCGCGTGACCTGCGCGATCGACTGCGGCCCGCCCGTGAACCCCGACATCATCCGCGCCCAGATGGAAGGCTCGATCGTCGATGGCATCAACATGGCCTTCAATGGCGGGCTGACCGTGCACGACGGCCAAATCGAACAATCGCAGTTTCACGACCTGGACTGGATCGGGATCGGGCAGGTGCCCGAGATCGACGTGCATATCGTGATGGGCGACTCGCCCGTCGGCGGCGTCGGCGAGCCCGGATTGCCGCCGGTTGCACCCGCGCTCGCGGCGGCCATCTTCCGCGCGACCGGCACCAGGCTCCGGCGCATGCCGTTCCGCGCCGAGGGTTTCGTCCTAGCCTAGCGTCCTGCCCGCTCCAGGCCTTGGCAAGCGCCTTGACCCGGCAGGGTCTCTGTTCTACATCAAGGCGCTCCGGTAGTTCCGGCTGCACGGCGACGGCGTTGGGGGTGTAGCTCAGTTTGGTTAGAGCGCCGGCCTGTCACGCCGGAGGCCGCGGGTTCGAGTCCCGTCACTCCCGCCAAGCCCTGTCGCGCCGCGTTGCCGAAGAGCCTGGAGCCGCCGGACCAAGTTGCTTGCGTGATAATTGGCATGAGACCCGGGGAGCGAGCCCACCAGATGAAGCCGGGAGAAGCTCGATAAGACCATGATCGCCCCCGACTCCCTCCTGTCCGAATATCTTCCCATCGTCATCTTTCTCGGCCTTGCGGTCGCGATGTCGATCGCGGCGATCGTCGGCTCCTATGTCGTCGCGCCGCAGCGCCCCGATGCCGAGAAGGTGTCGGCCTATGAGTGCGGGTTTGACGCGTTCGAGGACGCGCGGGGGCGCTTCGACGTGCGCTTCTATCTGGTCGCAATCCTTTTCATCATCTTCGATCTCGAGGTGGCCTTCCTCTTCCCCTGGGCGGTCTCGTTCAGCGGCATCGGGCTTTACGGTTTCTGGTCGATGTTGGTGTTCCTCGGGCTCCTCACCATCGGCTTCGTCTATGAATGGAAGAAGGGCGCGTTGGAATGGGAGTAGGCACCGAGACCACCGCCTTTCCGGCCAAGCCGCTCGCGCCTGGCGCGGAGCAGGAGCAAGCGTTGAAGCTCGTCAATGAGGAGCTGAGCGACAAGGGCTTCGTCGTCGCCGAGCTCGAGCGCCTGGTCAATTGGGCACGCACCGGCTCGCTCTGGCCGATGACCTTCGGTCTCGCCTGCTGCGCGGTCGAATTCATGCAGATGATCGCGGCGCGCTATGATATCGACCGGCTCGGCATGGTGCCGCGCGCGAGCCCGCGCCAGTCGGACGTGATCATCGTCGCGGGCACGCTCTGCAACAAGATGGCACCCGCGTTCCGCCGCGTGTACGACCAGATGCCCGAGCCCCGCTATGTCATCTCGATGGGGAGCTGCGCCAACGGCGGCGGCTATTACCACTACTCCTATTCCGTGGTGCGCGGCTGCGATCGGGTGGTGCCGGTCGACGTCTATGTGCCCGGCTGCCCGCCTTCGGCGGAGGCGCTGCTCTACGGCATCATGCAGCTCCAGCGCAAGATCAAGCGCACGGGAACGATCGCGCGCTAGGCGCGCGGAGACCTGATCATGGACGAGGCGGGCCTCAGGGAACTCGGCGAGCACATCAAGCTGAGCATGGAGGATTACGTGTTCGGCTACAGCGTCGTGCATGGCGAGCTCACGGTTGAGGCACGCGCCGTCGGCATCGACCGGGTGCTTCGCTTCCTGCGCGACGACGGCACTTGCCATTTCGAGCAGCTGATCGATGTCTGCGGCGTCGACTATCCGGAGCGTGATCCGCGATTCGACGTCGTTTACCACCTGCTTAGCCTGAGCAAGAACCGGCGGATCCGGGTCAAGGTCGGCACCAACGAGGATGATGCGGTGCCCTCGGTCACGGGTGTGTTCAGCGCGGCCGGCTGGTGGGAGCGCGAGACCTGGGACCTCTACGGCATCTATTTCTCGGATCACCCGGATCTCCGCCGCATCCTGACCGACTACGGCTTCGACGGCCATCCGCTGCGCAAGGATTTCCCGCTCACCGGCTATGTCGAGCTGCGCTACGACAACGAGCAGAAACGCATCGTCTACGAGCCGGTCAAGCTCACGCAGGAGTTTCGGCGCTTCGATTTCATGAGCCCGTGGGAGGGCGCGCAGTATCTCCTGCCGGGCGACGAGAAGGCCGAGCCCCAAGCTGCCCCGGCGGCCGAAGGCGCCGGCGACGGTGATGGCAACGGTGATGGTGACGGAGACAAGGCATGAGCGAGCGCCAGATCCGCAACATGACCGTGAATTTCGGCCCGCAGCATCCGGCGGCGCACGGCGTGCTGCGGCTGGTGCTCGAGATGGATGGCGAGGTGATCGAGCGCGCCGACCCCCATGTCGGTCTGCTGCATCGCGGCACCGAGAAGCTGATCGAGCACAAGACCTATCTGCAGGCCGTGCCCTATTTCGACCGGCTCGACTATGTCGCACCGATGAATCAGGAGCACGCCTACGCGCTCGCGGTCGAGGCGCTGCTCGAGATCGAGATTCCGGAGCGCGCGAAATATATCCGCGTGCTCTACAGCGAGATTTCGCGCATTGCGAACCATCTGATGAACATCTGCACCATGGCGCTCGACGTCGGCGCGATGACGCCGTTCTTCTGGGGCTTCGAGGAGCGCGAGCGCACCATGGAGTTCTACGAACGCGCCTGCGGGGCGCGGCTCCATGCGGCCTATGTCCGCCCCGGCGGCGTCGCCTACGACATCGACGACAAGCTGCTCGCCGACATCGGCGAATGGAACGCCAAGTTCCCCAAGGTCCTGGACGATGTCGAGCAGGTGCTGACGGGCAACCGCATCTTCAAGCAGCGCACCGTCGACATCGGCGTGATGAGCGCCGAGGAGGCTTTCGACTGGGGTCTCACGGGCCCGGCCCTCAGGGGCTCCGGCGTGTCGTGGGATCTGCGGCGCAACCAGCCCTACGAGGTCTATGACGCGCTCGACTTCCAGATCCCGGTCGGCTCGACGGGCGACTGCTACGAGCGCTATCTCGTGCGCATGGAAGAGATGCGCCAGTGCGTGAAGATCATCGAGCAGTGCATCGCGCAGATGCCGGGCGGCCCGGTGCGCGTGCAGGACAACAAAATCATGCCGCCGAGCCGGGGCGAGATGAAGCGCTCGATGGAGGCGCTCATCCACCACTTCAAGCTCTATACCGAGGGCTACCACGTGCCGGCCGGCGAGGTGTACCGCGCGGTCGAGGCGCCGAAGGGCGAGTTCGGCGTCTATCTGGTCTCGGATGGCTCCAACAAGCCCTATCGCTGCAAGATTCGCGCGCCGGGCTTTGCGCATTTGCAGGTGCTGGACTATATGAGCCGCGGCCACATGCTGGCCGACACCGTGGCCAACCTCGCGAGCATGGACATCGTCTTCGGAGAGATCGACCGGTGAGCGACAACACCGCGAACGGCGGCGCGGGCTTCGCGTTCACGCCTGAGATGCAGGCGCGCGCCGAGGCCTATATCGCGAAATATCCGCCCGGCTTTCAGGCGAGCGCCGTGCTGCCGCTGCTCGACCTGGCGCAGCGCCAAAATGGCGGCTGGGTGCCGCGCGAGGCGATGGACTATGTCGCGCGGCTGCTCGACATGGCGCCGATCAAGGTCTACGAGGTCGCGACCTTCTACACGATGATCAACCTCGCGCCGGTCGGCAAATATCACGTGCAGCTCTGCCGCACGACGCCGTGCTGGCTCTGCGGCTCCGACGATGTGCGCGCGGCCTGCCTCGACGAGCTCGGCATCGGCCTCGGCGAGACCACGGCGGACGGGCTTTTCACCGTCACCGAGGTGGAATGCCTCGGCGCCTGCGTCAACGCGCCGATGGTGCAGATCAACGACGATTTCTACGAGGACCTCGACGGCGAGCGCATGCGCGGGCTGCTGCGCGCGTTTCGCGACGGCACGCCGCCCGAGCGAGGACCTCAGAGCGCGCGGCAGGCCTCCGAGCCGGGCGGTGGGCTCACCACGCTCACGGAGCTTTGAGCATGCTGCGCGACGCCGACCGCATTTTCACCAACCTCTACGGGCGCGACGATTGGCGCCTGGCGGGCGCGCGCGGGCGCGGCGACTGGGACAACACCAAGGCGCTGCTCGCCAACGGGCCGGATTGGATCGTCGACCAGGTGAAGGCCTCGGAGCTGCGCGGGCGCGGCGGCGCGGGCTTCCCGACTGGGTTGAAATGGTCGTTCATGCCCAAGGAGGTGGCGCCCGACCGGCCGCACTATCTCGTCGTCAATGCGGACGAGAGCGAGCCCGGAACATGTAAGGATCGCGATATCATGCGTCACGATCCTCACAAATTGATCGAAGGGTGCGTCGTCTCCGGCTTCGCGATGCGTGCGCATGCCGCCTACATCTATATTCGGGGCGAGTTCTACAACGAGGCGGCGCAGCTGCAAGCGGCGATCGACGAGGCCTACGACGCCGGCCTGCTCGGCCCGAACGCGGCGGGCGCGGATTGGGAATTCGACGTCTACGTCCACCGCGGCGCCGGCGCCTACATTTGCGGCGAGGAAACCGGGCTCTTGGAGAGCCTCGAGGGCAAGCCGGGCCGGCCGCGGCTGAAACCGCCGTTCCCGGCGGCGGTCGGGCTCTATGGCCGGCCCTCCACCGTCAACAATGTCGAGACCATCGCGGTCGTGCCAACAATCCTGCGGCGCGGTGGCGACTGGTTTGCCGGACTCGGGCGGCCCAAGAACACGGGTACCAAGCTCTTCTGCATCTCGGGCCATGTGAACCAGCCGTGCAATGTCGAGGAGGAGATGGGCATTCCGCTGCGCGAGCTGATCGAGAAGCATGCGGGCGGCGTGCGCGGCGGCTGGGACAATTTGCTGGCGGTGATTCCGGGTGGCTCGTCGGTGCCGGTGCTGCCGAAATCGATCTGCGACGACGTGCTGATGGATTTCGACTCGCTGGTCGCGGTGAAGTCCGGGCTCGGCACCGCGGCGGTCATCGTGATGGATCAGTCGGCCGACGTGGTCGAGGCGATCGCGCGGCTCTCGCACTTCTACATGCACGAGAGCTGCGGCCAGTGCACGCCGTGCCGCGAGGGCACGGGCTGGGTCTACCGCGTGATGCAGCGCCTGGTGACGGGCGAGGCCTCGGCGGAGGAAATCGACACGCTTTGGGATGTCGTCGGCCAGATCGAGGGGCACACGATTTGCGCGCTCGGCGATGCCGCCGCGTGGCCGGTGCAGGGGCTGATCCGTCACTTCCGGCCCGAGCTCGAGCGGCGCATTCTCGAGCACAAGGGCGTCGGCGGCGACGCCGCGGCAGCGTAGGCGGGGCGGCGCGATGCCAACGCTCACCATCGACGGCACCGAGGTCACGGTCGAGCCCGGCTCGACGGTGATGCAGGCCTGCATCCAGGCCGGTCGCGAGGTGCCGCATTTCTGCTACCACGACCGGCTCTCGATCGCGGGCAATTGCCGCATGTGCCTGGTTGAGCTCGAGAAAGCGCCGAAACCCATCGCCTCCTGCGCGATGCCGGCCGGCGATGGCATGGTGATCCACACCAACACGCCGAGCGTCAAGAAGGCGCGCGAAGGCGTGATGGAGTTCTTGTTGATCAACCACCCGCTCGATTGCCCCATCTGCGACCAGGGCGGCGAGTGCGATCTGCAAGATCAGGCGATGGCTTATGGTCGCCATTTCAGCCGCTTCGGCGAGGGCAAGCGCGCGGTCAAGGACAAGGATGTCGGCCCTCTGATCGAGACGATCATGACCCGCTGCATCCACTGCACGCGCTGCATCCGCTTCGGCGAGGAGATCGCGGGCGTCGAGGAGTTCGGCGCCGTGTTCCGCGGCGAGCACATGGAGATCGGCACCTATGTCGAGCAGGCGGTGACCTCCGAGCTCAGCGGCAACATGATCGATCTCTGCCCGGTCGGCGCGCTGACCTCCAAGCCCTACGCCTTCGTCGCGCGGCCGTGGGAGCTGCGCAAGACCGAGACCATCGACGTGCTCGACGCCGTCGGCTCCAACATCCGGGTCGATGCGCGTGGCACCGAGGTGCTGCGCATCGTGCCGCGCCTCCACGAGGACGTGAACGAGGAGTGGATCTCGGACAAGTCGCGCTTCGCCTATGACGGACTGCGCAAGCGCCGTCTCGATCGCCCCTATGTGCGGAAGGACGGCACGCTTACGGAAGCGAGCTGGGACGAGGCCTTCGACGCGATCGCCGCGGCCGCCTCCGGCCTGTCGGGCGATCAGATGGCGGCACTCGTCGGCGATCTCGTCGACTGTGAGTCGGTGGCTGCGCTCGGGGATTTGATGCGGGCTCTCGGCTCGCCGCATCTCGATTGTCGGCAGGACGGCGCTACGTGCGATCCCGCCGTGCGCGCGTCCTACCTCTTCAACAGCACGATCGCCGGCATCGAGGAGGCGGACGCGATCCTCCTCGTCGGCACCAACCCGCGCTGGGAGGCGCCGCTGGTCAACGCGCGCATCCGCAAGCGCTGGCGCCAGGGCGGCCTCAATGTCGGCGTGGTCGGCCCGCATGTGCCGCTCACCTATCCGGTCCACTTCATCGGCGCGGGCGCGCAGAGCCTAAGGTCGCTCGCGGCCGGCGAGCATGCGTTCGCCGACGTGCTCGATCAGGCGGAGCGCGCGATGGTGATCGTCGGGACCGGCGCGCTCGCGCGGGCCGACGGCCCGGCCGTGCTGGCCGCGGTGCGTTCGCTCGCCGAGGCCCGCGGCATGGTGCGCGACGGCTGGAACGGCTTCAACGTGCTGCAGCGGGCGGCGAGCCGGGTCGGTGCGCTCGATCTCGGCTTCGTGCCGGGAGAGGGCGGGCGCGACACGGCCGGGATCGTCGAGGGTGCGGCGAGCGGCGCCCTGCGCTTCCTCTACCTCCTCGGCGCCGACGGGAGTGCGCTCGAGCGCCCGAGCGGCTGCTTCGTCGTCTACCAGGGCCATCACGGCGATGCCGGCGCGCGGATCGCCGATGTCATCTTGCCGGGCGCGGCCTACACCGAGAAGCACGGCACCTATGTCAACCTGGAGGGCCGTCCGCAGCGGGCCTATCCGGCGATGGCGCCGCTCGGCGAGGCGCGCGAGGATTGGCGCATTCTTCGCGCGCTCTCGGCGCGACTCGGCCAACCCTTGCCCTATGACACGCTCGACGCGCTGCGTGCGGCGATGGTCGAGCGCGCGCCGGTGCTGGGAGGGCTCAACGCGATTGAGAAGGCGCCCTTCGAGCCCTTCGGGACCGAGGGGGCGATGGACGACGCGCCGTTCGAGAGCCCCGTGCACGACTTCTACCGAACCGACCCGATCACGCGGGCCTCCGACACCATGGCGACCTGCAGCGCGACCTTCGTCGACCAAGCAACGAAGACCGGGACCGATGGCTGAGGCAGGCGTCTGGAGCGCATACTTCTACCCGCTGTTTCTCACCATCGGGTACATCCTCGCGATCGTCGTGCCGCTGCTGCTGGTGCTCGCCTTCGTGACCTACGCGGAGCGCAAGGTGTGGGGCGCGATCCAGCTGCGCAAGGGGCCCAACGTGGTCGGACCGTTCGGCCTCTTCCAACCGATTGCCGACGGCATCAAGTGTCTCTTCAAGGAGACCATCGTGCCGGCCGGCGCGAACCGCGTGCTGTTCCTGCTCGCGCCGATGATAACCTTCAGCCTCGGCCTGATCGGCTGGGCGGTAATCCCGTTTGATCAGCATCTGGTGCTCGCCGACCTCAATGTCGGCATCCTTTATCTCTTCGCGATCTCCTCGCTCGGGGTCTACGGCATCATCATCGCGGGCTGGGCGAGCAACTCGAAATACGCCTTCCTCGGCGCGCTGCGCTCGGCGGCGCAGATGGTCTCCTACGAGGTCTCGATCGGCTTCGTGCTGGTGACGGTGCTGCTCTGTGTCGGCTCGCTCAACCTCAACGACATCGTCGAGGCGCAGCGCGACCTCTGGTTCTTCATTCCGCTCGCGCCGATGTTCATCATCTACTTCGTCTCCGCGCTGGCCGAGACCAACCGCACGCCCTTCGACCTGCCCGAGGCGGAAGGCGAGCTGGTGGCGGGCTATCAGGTCGAATATTCCTCCATGACGTGGCTCCTCTTCATGATGGGGGAGTACGCCAACATCGTTCTGTTGAGCGGGCTCGCCGTGATCCTGTTCCTCGGGGGCTGGATGCCGCCGTTCCACGTCGATCCGTTGACCGCCATACCCGGTGTCGTGTGGTTCCTGCTGAAGACTGCCGTGGTCGTCTTCTTCTTCACCTGGACGCGCGCGACGCTGCCCCGCTACCGCTACGATCAGCTCATGCGCCTCGGCTGGAAGGTGTTCCTGCCGGCATCGCTCTTCTGGGTCGTGATCACCGCGGGCGCGCTTCATCTGTTCGGCTGGCTGCCCGAGTAGGCCGGCGGCGAAAAGACCAACTGGCGATTGCCGGCGGCCTGTGGTAGGCCGGCGCGGGCGCCGAGGAGAGGGCTGTTACGATGCCTGCGATTGAACAAGCAGTCAGGTCGCTGCTGCTGACCGAGCTATTGGTCGGGCTCGGCGTGACGTTCAAGCAGATGTTCAAGCCCGCGGCGACGGTCAACTACCCCTACGAAAAGAGCCCGATCAGCCCGCGCTTCCGCGGCGAGCACGCGCTCCGGCGCTATCCGAGCGGCGAGGAGCGCTGCATCGCCTGCAAGCTCTGCGAGGCGATCTGCCCGGCGCAGGCGATCACCATCGAGGCCGAGCCGCGCGACGACGGCAGCCGGCGCACGACGCGCTACGACATCGACATGGTGAAGTGCATCTATTGCGGCTTCTGCCAAGAGGCCTGCCCGGTCGATGCGATCGTCGAGGGCCCCAATTTCGAGTTCGCGGCAGAGACGCGTGAGGAGCTGCTCTACAACAAGCAAAAACTCCTGGACAACGGCGACCGGTGGGAGCGTGAGATCGCGGCGAACATCGCCGCCGACGCGCCCTATCGCTAGGCGCCGGGTTCAGGCGCGGGAACGAGACGAGCGGGGCGGCCCGAGCGCGCGATGATCATCCAAGCCATCATATTCTACGTTCTCGCCGTGGTGACGGTCGGCGCCGGCGTGATGGTGATCGCCTCGCGCAATCCCGTGCATTCGGTGCTCTTCCTCATCCTCGCGTTCTTCAACTCGGCGGGGCTCTTCGTGCTGCTCGGCGCCGAGTTCCTCGCGATGATCCTGGTGATCGTCTATGTCGGCGCGGTCGCCGTGCTGTTCCTCTTCGTCGTGATGATGCTCGACATCAACTTCGCGGAGCTGCGCGCGGGCTTTCTGCAATATCTGCCGATCGGCGCGGTGGTCGGGATCATTCTGTTCGCGGAGATCATCCTCGTGTTCGCGGCCGGCTCGGTCGATATCGAGGTGCCGCAGCAAGTCTCGGCGCCCACGCCATCGCTCACCGAGGTCACCAACACGCGCGCGCTCGGCGACATCCTCTACACGCGCTATGCGTATCTGTTCCAGGGCGCGGGCTTCGTGCTGCTCATCGCGATGGTCGGCGCCATCGTGCTGACCCATCGCCGGCGCCCCGACGTGCGCCGCCAGCGCATCGCCGATCAGGTGGCGCGCGACCCCAAGGCCGCGGTGCGGCTCACCGACATCAAGCCCGGCGAGGAGGGGACATGGAAATCGGACTGAGCCACTACCTCACGGTGGCCGCGATCCTGTTCACGTTCGGCGTGGTGGGAATCTTCCTCAACCGCAAGAACGTCATCATCATCCTGATGGCGATCGAGCTCATGTTGCTGGCGGTCAACATCAACCTGGTCGCCTTCTCGACCTTCCTGGGCGACATGGTGGGCCAGGTGTTCGCCATGCTCGTGCTCACGGTCGCAGCCGCCGAGGCGGCGATCGGCCTCGCCATCCTGGTCATCTACTTCCGCAATCGCGGCAGCATCGCCGTCGAGGACATCAACGTGATGAAGGGCTAGCGCGGCGTGTTTATCTACGTCGCACCCGTCTTCCTGCCGCTCTTCGGCGCGGTCATTGCCGGCCTCTTCGGCCGCTGGCTCGGCACGCGCAATGCGCAGCTCGTGAGCTGCGGCGCGATGGGGGCTGCCGCCGTCATCTCGATCATCGTGTTCCACGAGGTCGCGCTGTTCGGCGAGACCCGCACCGTCATGGTGCTCGACTGGATCACCTCCGGCGCGCTCGACATCGACTGGTCGATCCGGGTCGACGAGCTGACCGCGGTGATGATGTTCGTGGTGTGCGTCGTGTCGTTCCTCGTGCACGTGTACTCGATCGGGTACATGTCGCACGACCCGCACAACCCACGCTTCTTCTCCTACCTCTCGCTCTTCACCTTCTTCATGTTGGCGCTGATCACGGCCGACAACTTCGTGCAGCTGTTCTTCGGCTGGGAGGGTGTCGGGCTCGCGAGCTACCTGCTCATCGGCTTCTGGTACAAGCGGCCGAGCGCCAATGCCGCGGCGATCAAGGCGTTCGTGGTCAACCGCGTCGGCGACTTCGGCTTCGCGCTCGGCATCGTCGCGATCTTCCTCGTGTTCGATTCCGTGCAGTTCGACGCGGTGTTCGCGGCGGCGCCCGACATGGTCGACGTCGATCTCACCTTCCTCGGCCATTCGTTCGACTTCCTCACCGTCACCTGCATCCTGCTCTTCGTCGGCGCGATGGGGAAATCGGCGCAGTTCTTCCTGCACACCTGGCTGCCGGATGCGATGGAGGGCCCGACACCGGTCTCCGCGCTGATCCACGCCGCGACCATGGTGACCGCCGGCGTCTTCATGGTGGCGCGCTGCTCGCCGCTCTTCGAGTATGCGCCGATCGCGCTCGCGGTCGTGACCTTCTTCGGCGCGACGACGGCGATCTTCGCGGCCACCGTCGCGATCACGCAGAACGACATCAAGCGCGTCATCGCCTACTCGACCTGCAGCCAGCTCGGCTACATGTTCTTCGCCTGCGGGGTCTCGGCCTATTCGGCCGGCATCTTCCACCTGACCACCCACGCCTTCTTCAAGGCGCTGCTCTTCCTCGGCGCGGGCGCGGTGATCCATGCGATGTCGGACGAGCAGGACATGCGCAAGATGGGCGGCCTCTGGAAGATGATCCCGCTCACCTACGTCTTGATGTGGATCGGCAATCTCTCGCTCGCCGGCTTCCCGCCGTTCTCGGGCTTCTTCTCGAAGGACATCATCCTCGAATCCGCGTTCGCCGCGCATACGGGGCTCGGCACCTATGCATTCGGCCTCGGCCTGCTCGCCGCCTTCCTCACCGCCTTCTACTCATGGCGCCTCCTGATCCTGACCTTCCACGGCAAGCCGCGGGCGGACGAGAAGGTGATGGCGCACGTCCATGAGTCGCCGCCGATCATGTGGGTGCCGCTGGTGGTGCTCGCGATCGGCGCGATCGTCGTCGGCTACCTCCTGCTGCCGATGACCGACACCGACTCCAACTTCTGGGGCTCGTCCATCCTGGTCCTGCCGCATCACACGGCGCTGCACGATGCCCACCATGTGGATGTCTGGGTGAAGGCGCTGCCGGCGATCATCGGCGTGCTCGGTATTCTCTCGGCCTATCTGTTCTACATGCTGCGGCCGACCTGGCCGGGCCTGCTCGCCGACAAGCTCAGGCCGCTTTACCTCTTCTCGTACAACAAGTGGTACTTCGACGAGCTTTACGACTTCATCTTCGTCAACCCGGCGAAGTATCTCGGCAACCGGCTCTGGAAGCAGGGCGACAACGCGCTGATCGACGGCATCGGCCCGGACGGGTTCGCGGGCGCGACCCTCTCGATCGCGCGGCGCGCCGTGCGCCTGCAGTCGGGCTACCTCTATCACTACGCCTTCGCGATGCTGATCGGCCTTGCGGCCATCGCGACTTGGTTCCTGTTCGGGCGGACCTGAGCACATGACCGACTGGCCGATCCTCTCGACCGTCACGTTCCTGCCGCTCGCAGGCGTCGCGTTCATTCTGATGATCCGCGGCGACGAGAAGACGGTCGCCGAGAACGCGCGGCACGTGGCGCTCTGGACCTCGGTCGTGACCTTCGCGCTCTCGCTCCTCCTGATCGCGGACTTCGACACCTCGACCGCCGAGTTCCAGTTCGTCGAACATGTGCCGTGGCTGCCCGAGTACAATGTGAGCTACCACCTCGGCGTCGACGGCATCTCCGTCTTCTTCCTGGTGCTCACCACCTTCCTGATTCCGATCTGCATCCTCTCGGCGTGGTCGGCGATCAAGACGCGCGTGCGCGAGTTCATGATCGCGTTCCTCGTGATCGAGACGCTGATCGTGGGTGTCTTCTGCTCCCTCGATTTCGTGATGTTCTACATCTTCTTCGAGGGCCAGCTGATCCCGATGTTCCTGATCATCGGGGTGTGGGGCGGCGCGCGGCGGGTCTATTCGGCCTTCAAGTTCTTCCTCTACACGCTCGTCGGCTCGGTGTTGTTCCTGCTCGCGATCCTCTTCATGTATCTCGAGGCGGGCACCACCGACATCCCGACGCTGATGGCGCATTCCTTCGAGTCCGGGGTGCAGAATTGGCTTTGGCTCGCGCTCTTCGCCTCCTTCGCGGTGAAGCTGCCGATGTGGCCGTTCCATACCTGGCTGCCGGACGCGCATGTCGAGGCGCCGACCGCCGGTTCGGTGATCCTCGCCGGCATCCTCCTGAAGATGGGCGGCTACGGCTTCCTGCGCTTCTCGCTGCCGATGCTGCCGGATGCGACGGAGTTCTTCACGCCCTTCATCTACTCGCTGAGCGTGATCGCGATCATCTACACCTCGCTGGTCGCGCTCATGCAGCAGGATATGAAGAAGCTGATCGCCTATTCCTCCGTGGCCCATATGGGCATCGTGACGGTCGGCATCTTCACGCTCACGCCGCAGGGCATCGAGGGCGGCATCATCCAGATGCTGAGCCACGGCATCGTCTCCGCGGCGCTCTTCCTCTGCGTCGGCGTCGTCTACGACCGCATGCACACCCGCGAGATCGCGCGCTATGGCGGTCTCGTGCACCGCATGCCGATCTACGCCTTCGCGTTCATGATCTTCATGCTGGCCTCGGTCGGGCTGCCGGGCACGGGCGGCTTCATCGGCGAGTTCATGGTGATCGTCGGCGCCTTCCAGGTGAACACCTGGGTCGCGATGCTCGCGCTCACGGGCGCGATCCTGGGCGCGGCCTACATGCTCTGGCTCTATCGCAAGGTGATCTTCGGCGAGTTGACGCGCGAGGATCTCAAGTCGATCACCGATCTCAACTGGCGGGAGGCCGGCGTGTTCGCGCCACTGATCGGCATCGCGCTCGCGATGGGCATCTATCCGGAGCCGTTCCTCGACGTGCTCCACGTCTCCGTCGAGAACCTGATCGCACAGACCAACGGCGCGCCGGACCTCCCGGTGGCGCATGAGATGATCGAGCCGGGCGCCGCCGGGCCTGCGCTCGCGGCGCTGAAGTAGGACCGAGGGGCATGCAAGACTTCGTCGCGCCAGACTATATGCCCGCTCTGCCGGAGATCCTGCTCGCGGGCGCCTCCTGCGTGCTGCTGATGATCGGCGTCTTCATCGGCGACCGCTCGACCCGCGTGCTCACCTGGATGAGCTGCGCGGTGATGGCGGTCGCATTCATCATGGTGCTCGTCGGCACCGGCGAGCGCGAGACGACGTTCTTCGGGCTCTTCGTCACCGACACCTTCTCCTCCTTCATGAAATGCCTGGTGCTGATCGGTGCCGCCGTGACGCTGATCATGGGCTTCGGCTATGTGCGCCGCGAAGGCGGGATGAACCGGTTCGAGTTCCCCGTGCTGATCGTGTTCGCGACGCTCGGCATGATGCTGATGATCTCGGCGAACGATCTGATCGCGCTCTATGTCGGGCTCGAGCTGCAGAGCCTCTCGCTCTACATCGTCGCGGCGTTCCACCGCGATTCGGTGCGCTCGACCGAGGCGGGGCTGAAATATTTCGTGCTCGGCGCGCTCTCCTCCGGCCTGCTGCTCTATGGCTGCTCGATGGTCTATGGCTTCGCCGGCGTCACCGAGTTCGAGCTGATCGCACAGCGCCTCGCCGAGGGCGGCGAGAACCCGTCGACCGAGATCGGCCTTCTGATCGGCCTCGTCTTCGTCGCCGCCGCGCTTGCCTTCAAGGTTTCGGCGGTGCCGTTCCACATGTGGACGCCGGACGTCTATGAAGGCGCGCCGACCCCGGTCACCGCGTTCTTCTCGGCGGCGCCCAAGGTCGCGGCGATCGCGCTCTTCCTCCGCGTCTTCCTCGGGCCGTTCGCCGAGATCGGCGCGCAGTGGGAGCAGATCATCATCTTCATCTCGATCGCCTCGATGGTGCTCGGCTCCTTCGCGGCGATCGGGCAGAAGAACATTAAGCGGCTGATGGCCTACAGCTCGATCGGCCATGTCGGCTACGCGCTCGTCGGCCTCTCGGCCGGCACGCCCGACGGCGTGCGCGGCGTCCTGATCTACATGGCCATCTACATGGTGATGACGCTCGGCGGCTTCGCCTGCATCCTCGCCATGCGCCAGCGGGGCCAGATGGTGGAGGAGATCAGCGACCTCTCCGGCCTCTCCAAGACCAATCCCGGCATGGCGCTTGCGCTTGCAATCTTCATGTTCTCGATGGCGGGCATACCGCCGCTCGCCGGCTTCTTCGGCAAGCTTTACGTCTTCCTCGCGGCGATCGAGGAGGGACTCTATGGGCTTGCGATCGTCGGCGTGCTCGCGAGCGTGGTGGGCGCCTTCTACTACATCCGCATCGTCAAGGTGATGTACTTCGACGAGCCGAGCGAGGGCTTCGACCGGCCGGTGGGCGCGGAGATCACGGCTGTCCTCGCGGGAACGGGCATCATCACGGTGTTCTTCTTCGCCTATCCGACGCCGCTTCTCGCCGGCGCCGAGGCGGCCGCCGCGGCGCTCTTTCCCTGAGGCAGGCCGGGCCTAATGGCCGCGCCCGCGCTCCCCGACGGCTACACGCTCGTCGCGCTCGATGACACCGATAGCACCAACGACCGAGCCAAGGCGCGCGCGAACGAGGGCGCGCCCGACGGCACCGTGGTCTGGGCCCGCACACAGAGAGCCGGCCGGGGGCGCCGCGGCCGCAGCTGGATATCGCCGTCGGGCAACCTCTACCTTTCCATCGTCGCGCGCCCGGGGGTGCCGGCGGCCCGTGCGCCGGAACTCTCCTTCGTCGCCGCGCTGGCGGCGGCGGATGTCATCGATGGCGCGCTGCCCGGCCGCGCGCGGTGCAAATGGCCGAACGATATTCTTGCGGACGGGCGTAAAGTGGCGGGGATCTTGCTCGAATCATCGCTGGAGGCGGATCGTGGCATCGACTGGGTCGTGCTGGGGGTTGGCGTGAACCTCGCCCATCACCCGGGGCTTGGGGCGCCCCGGCCCTCGACGAGCCTCGCGGCCGAGGGCGCGGAGCCGCCCGCGCCCGCCGCCGCGCTCGAGCGCTGTGTCGCGGCGTTCGCGGCGTGGCGCGCGCGCTGGCTGGCGGAGGGCTTCGGCCCGATCCGCGCCGGCTGGCTCGCGCGCGCCCATGGGCTCGGTGAGACCGTGACTGTCCAGGTCGGCGCGCGGCGGCGCATCGGCACGTTCGACGGTCTCGACGACACCGGTGCTCTCATCCTCACCGAGCCCGATGGCACGCGACACGCGGTGACTGCGGGCGAGGTGTTCCACGGCGATGCGAGGACGGCCGATGCTGCTCGCGATTGACGTCGGCAACACGAACACGGTCTTCGCCGTGTTCGAGGCCGGCACCGAGGCCCCCCGCGGCCAATGGCGCGCGATGACCGATGCGCGCCGCACTGCGGACGAGTATGCGGTTTGGCTCGAGCAGCTGATGCGCCGCGCGGGCTTCGGCCTCGACGATGTGGATGAGGCGATCATCGCCTCGGTGGTGCCGCAGGGCGTGCGCGCGCTGCGCGTGCTCTGCGAGAGCTATTGCGGATGCGAGGCGCGGGTGATCGGCGATCCCGGCGTATCGCTCGGCATCAGGATCGACATGCCGCGGCCCGAGGAGGTCGGCGCCGACCGGCTGGTCAACGCGGTCGGTGCGCACGCCCGCTACGAAGGCGCGCTGATCATCGTCGATTTCGGCACCGCGACGACGTTCGACGTGGTGGGCGCGGATGGCGCCTACGAGGGCGGCGTGATCGCGCCCGGCATCAACCTCTCGCTCGAAGCCTTGCACCAGGCGGCGGCGCGCCTGCCGCGCATCGCCGTGGAAAAGCCCGACGCGGTGATCGGCAAGTCCACCGTGTCGGCCATGCAATCGGGCATCTATTGGGGCTATGTCGGGTTGATCGAGGGCATCGTCGCGCGGCTCAAGGCGGCCCGTGCGGAGCCGGTGCGCACCATCGCAACGGGCGGCCTCGCGCCGCTCTTCGCCGATGGCACGCCCGTCATCGACGTCGTCGACGCGGATCTCACGATCGTCGGCCTGCTTGCCGTGCATCGGCGCCACCGGGCGGGCGAATGACCGAGCCCACCGCGCCGGAGATCGCGCCCGACGCCCTACACTTCGTGCCGCTCGGCGGTGCGGGCGAGATCGGCATGAACCTCAATCTCTATGCCTGTCAGGGCAAATGGCTGATGGTCGATCTCGGCATCACCTTTCCCGGCGATTCGCTGCCGGGGGTCGACGTGGTCATGCCGGACCCCGCCTTCATCGAGGAGCGCCGGGCCGATCTGCTCGCTCTCGTCCTCACCCACGCGCACGAGGATCATCTGGGCGCCGTCGCCTATCTCTGGCCACGGCTGCGCTGCCCGGTCTATGCGACGCCCTTCGCCGCGGCGATCCTGCGGGGCAAGCTGGAGGAGGCCTCGCTGCTCGACGAGGTGCCGCTGATCGAGGTGCCGCTCGCGGGCACGCTCGCGCTTGGGCCCTTCGGGCTCTCCTTCGTCTCGCTCACCCATTCGATCCCGGAGCCCAACGCCCTGGTGATTCGGACGCCCTTCGGCACGGTGTTTCACACCGGCGACTGGAAGATCGACCCGGACCCGCTGGTTGGCGACGACTTCGACGTCGACGCGGTGCGCCGGGCCGGCGAGGGTGGCGTGCTGGCGCTGATCGGCGATTCGACCAACGCGACGGTCGAGGGTGAATCCGGCTCCGAGGCCGGCGTGCGCGACAAGCTCACCGAACTCATCGCAAATTGCCCTCATGGCGTCGCGGTGACGCTCTTCGCCTCCAATATCGCGCGCCTCGCCTCCATCGCGGAGGCCGCGCACGCCAATGGCCGCGAGCCGGTGCTGGTGGGCCGCGCTCTGAAGCGCTTTGCCCGGGCGGCGCAGGAGACCGGCTATCTCGACTCCGGTCTCCGCCTTCTCAACGAGGAGGCGGGCGCGGCGCTGCACCGGGAGCAGGCGGTCTATCTCTGCACGGGCTGCCAGGGCGAGCCGCGCGCCGCGATGGCGCGCATTGCCGGCGACAGCCATCCCCGCATTCGCCTCGCTGCTGGCGACATGGTGATCTTCTCGTCGAAGATAATCCCCGGCAACGAGCGACCCATCGGGCTGATGCACAATCGCTTGGTGGCGCGCGGCATCGAGGTGATCACCGAGAAGGAGAGCGCGGTGCACGTCTCGGGTCATCCATGCCGTGGCGAGCTTCGTCAGATGTATCAATGGGTGCGCCCGCAGATCGCCGTGCCGGTGCACGGCGAGACCCGTCATATGATCGCTCACGCGGCGCTTGCCGATGCGCTCCAGGTGCCGACGACGGTGCTCGTGAAAAACGGAGATGTGCTCCGCCTCGCTCCCGGTGCGGCGGAAATCACCGGGCACGCCCGCGCCGGTCGGCTCGTGCTCGACGGCGCCGCGCTGATGCCCGCGGAGCACGACGCCATCCGGGTGCGCCGCAAGCTCATGTACGATGGTGTCGTGGTCGTGACCCTGGTCGCCGACCGCACGGGCCGCATCATCGCGCCGCCCCAGATCGTGCTCAGCGGGGTCGGCGGCGACACGGACGATGCGGAGGCGATGCTGGCGGAGGCCGTGGAGGACGCCATCGACCGCCTGCCGCGTGCGCGGTCCCGCGAGGAGGGGCCGGTGCAGGAGGCCGTGCGGCTCGCGGTGCGCCGTGCGATCGTCAAGAGCCGCGGCAAACGACCGGTGATCGAGGTCAAGATGGTTGAGGTGGCGGTATGAGCGAGGGCAGGGTGCGGTCATGATCGGGCGGCTCAACCATGTGGCGATCGTCGTGCCCGACCTCGCCGCGGCGCGCGCGCTCTATCGCCAGACGCTCGGCGCCGAGGTGTCGGCTCCGGTGGATTTGCCAGCCCATGGGGTGACCACGGTGTTCGTGACGCTGCCCAACACGAAGATCGAGCTGCTTCATCCGCTCGACGACGCCTCGCCGATCGCGGGCTTCCTGAAGAAGAACCCGGCCGGCGGTGTGCACCATGTCTGCTACGAGGTCGCCGACATCCGTGCCGCGCGTGACCATCTGGTGGCCGCCGGGGCGCGCGTGCTCGGCGATGGTGAGCCGCGCCCCGGGGCGCACGACAAGCCTGTGCTGTTTCTCCATCCGAAGGATTTCTGCGGCACGCTGATCGAGCTCGAGCAGGCCTGAGGGACGGCATGGGCGCGCTTAGCATCGCTCTGGTGTTCATCATCTTCTGGTGGATCGCTTGGTTCATCGTGCTGCCTTTCGGGATCCGCACGTCCGAGAACCCGGAGCCCGGCCATGCGCCGAGCGCGCCGGTGCGCCCCAGGCTCCTGCGCAAGGCGCTGATCGCGACGGCCGTGGCGATCGTCGTGACGGGCATCATCGTCGCGTTGGTCGAGACGGGGGTATTGACGCTCGAGAGCTTCGCGTGAGCCACTATTGCGACGCCGCACCCGGCCACCCCTATCACGGGCCTTATCACGACACCGAATATGGCTTCCCCGTGCGCGATGATGCCCGGCTCTTCGAGCGCCTGGTGCTGGAGATCAACCAGGCCGGCCTCTCCTGGCTGACCATCCTCAAGAAACGTGAGGCCTTCGTCGCAGCCTATGACGGCTTCGAGGTCGCGCGCGTCGCGGCCTATGGCGCGGATGAGCGCGCGCGCCTCCTCGCCGACGCCGGGATCATCCGCAACCGGCTGAAAGTGAACGCCGCCATCGAGAACGCCCGGCGCGTTCTCGCGCTGCAGGAGAGCCACGGCTCCTTTGCCGCATGGCTCGATGCCCACCATCCCCAAACACTGGAGGCTTGGGTCACGCTGTTTCGCGGCACGTTCAAGTTCACCGGCGGCGAGATCGTGCGTGAGTTCCTCACGAGCACCGGCTATCTGCCCGACGCGCATCGCGAGGATTGCCCGGTCTATGCGACGATCCTTACGCTCGATCCGCCCTGGTTAAGCACCTCTTAGCGATCGCCTCCTAGCGTGCGCGCATGCGCACCCGTCTCGTTTTCGCCCTGGCTCTCTCGCTCTCGCTGCTCGCCGTCGAAGGCGCGGCGACCGCCGAGACTGTGCGCATCACCGTGGATGATTGCGCGGCGCTCACCGCGCACGAGCCGGCCGATGATGTCGCCTATCAGCCGGGCGTCGACGTGAACGGCAAGCCTGTGGCGCCCGCCGACCTCGATGCCGCCGGGCAGCTCGAACTCCCGTCCGATCACGAATATTGGCTCGAGATCGCGCTGCCGCTACGCGACGCCGTGCGCGCGTCCGACGGCTCGGCGCTGGATCGCGTCGGCGGCTCGGAGATCGTCGTCGGCGTGGTGACCGTGCGTGACGGCGACGCCTATTTCGACGGCGAGCCGCTGGGCTCTCAGGAGACGCATGCCGTCCTTGAGGCGTGCGCGGCGATGCAGGATCCGCCGTTGGTCCGCGACGTGTCGGAATAGGAGAGCGGCTTGTGTCGGCGCCGCCGCAGGCCCCGATTAACAAAATTTTCAGGGCCCTCCGACAAGCTGAATAGTCGTTCAAAACGCGACGATCATAGTTTTCAAGAAATTTCCTTTGGGTGCGCGCATTGCGTGCGCCGGCGCTTGAACCGGACAGAAAATGATATCAGCGGTTGCCCGCTCCGATGGAGACAAGGCCAGCCTCGAGCAGAATATCGGCTTGATGCTCGTCGAAATTCAAACGCGGTTCTACAGCGAAGTCGATCTGCGTAAGGCCTTCGACGACCTTCTGAAATATGTGCTCGAACTGACCGACAGCGAGTACGGATTCATCGGGGAGGTGCGCCACGATTCCGACGGATCTGCCTATCTCAAGACCTTCGCCATCACCAACGTTGCCTGGGACGACGAAACGCGTCGTTTCTTTGAAGAGAACGCCCCGAACGGCTTGGAATTTCGCAATCCGGAGACCCTCTTCGGTCACGTTCTGACTTCGGGCAGGGCCGTTGTGTCGAACGCGCCAAAGGATGATCCCCGGGCGGCTGGGACGCCGCACGGACATCCGCCGCTCAACGCGTTTCTCGGCCTTCCGTTCCATGTCGGCGCCGAGCTCGTCGGCATGCTCGGAATCGCGAACCGTCCGGGCGGCTACGACGATCAGTTGATCGAGAGCCTCGGGCCGTTGACGCGAAGCTGTGCCTTCGTGATCCGCGCGCGCGACCAGGAGCGGAGGAGGATTCGGGCCGAGGCGGAGCTGCGTGAGCGTGACCTCCATCATCAGCGGATCATCGAGACCTTGCCCGACGCCATTTACGTCCAAGTCGACGGCGAGATCGTGTTCTCGAACCGGCGTGCGGTGGAGATGTTTCGCGCCGGCTCGGCGGATCGCTTGGTCGGGACCCCCGCGCGGACCCTTTACAACACGGAGGTGCGCGACCAGTTCGAGCGTCGGATCGAGGAAATTTCGACCCGCGGCGACGATCAGGTGTTTTGTGAATTCACTTGCCTCAGGCTCGATGGCGAAACGTTCGACGGCGAAGCTGCCGGCAATCCGATCATTTGGATGGGTGAGTCGGCGGTGCTCGTCGTGGTCCGCGATATCACGAAGCGCAAGGAGGCGGAGCGCGAGCGCGCACTGTTGGAGGGGCAGCTGCGGCAGCCACAGAAAATGGAATCGCTCGGCACGTTGGCCGGCGGCATCGCGCACGAGCTCAACAACATGCTCCTGCCGATCACTGGCCTCACCGAGCTCGCGATGAGGGAGCTGGAGACGGACACGCGGACCCACAAGAACCTGGACGCGGTGCGGCAGAGCGCAAGACGGGCCGCGCTGCTGGTCGACAAGATCCTCTCCTTCAGCCACCCGGACGACGCCCAGCGCGACCTCGTCGATTTGCGCAGCATCGTGGCGGAAGAGATGGAGCTTTTTGCCGCGACGCTGCCCGCGACGGTCCAGGTCTGCGTCGAGCTTGGCGACGACGTCGTCACCGTGTTGGCCGACGAAACGCAATTGCATCAGGTGCTGATGAACCTGGCGTCGAACGCCGTGCATGCGATGGGCGGCAAAGTCGGGGTGATGACGATTCGGCTGTCGGCCGATGAGCTCTTCGAAAGCGCTGTTTGCAGCCGATTACGGGTGCCTCCGGGACGCTACGCCAAGCTCGCGGTCGAGGATACGGGTCACGGCATGTCACATGAAACCGCCGATCGGATCTTCGACCCCTTTTTCACGACAAAGTGCGTCGGCGAGGGGACGGGAATGGGCTTGGCCATGGTCCACGGCATCGTGAAAGCGCATGGCGGCGCCATCGAGGTGTCGAGCGAACTCGACGGTGGCACGACCTTCGAAATCTATTTGCCCATCGCGGCGGGGCGCACGTTGGCCGCAGTGGCGTAACACAACCACGGTCCCTTATTTGAGAGGATTCATATGGCGCGTGTTTTGGTTGTCGACGACGAGGAGCTTATTCGCCTCACCTTGACACAGGCCCTCGAGCAGGACGGTCACAGCGTGACCGAGGCCAGTGATGGTGACGAGTGTCTTGCGAAGATGCGCGAAGATCCCGCAGACGTCGTTGTGACGGATATTCTGATGCCCAACAAGGAGGGGCTCGAGACGATTGCGGAGCTTCGGCGTCTCTATTCGAGCGTCAAGATCATCGCGATCTCTGGCGGTGGGCGAATCCACAACACGAGCTTCCTGGAGATCGCAAAAGTGGTTGGCGCGGATGCCGCGCTCAAGAAGCCCTTCGAGAACCGCACACTGTGCGATGTGGTGAGGGCGAACATCGCGCTGGAGGACGGCGCTCCCGCAACCGCCGACTAACCGAACGGTCTAGAAACGGCCCCCGTTCGCACCGACCGCCGGAATTCTCGCACGCGGAGAATGCCGCCGCGTTGCGCTTTGCCCGCGCTTTAGGCATAACTCGCGCACTTGAACGGCTCCGCGGGGAAGCGACATGCGGCGTTCGGGCTACTTCCTGCCCACCCTGAAAGAGAACCCGGCCGAGGCGCAGATCATCTCGCATCGCCTGATGCTGCGCGCCGGCTTGATCCGCCAATCGAGCGCGGGGATCTATAGCTGGCTGCCGCTGGGCTTGCGCGTGCTGCGCAACATCGAGCAGGTGGTGCGCGAAGAGATGGATGCGGCGGGCTGCCAGGAGATCCTCATGCCGTCGATCCAGCCGGCCGAGCTGTGGCAGGAGAGCGGGCGCTACGACGACTATGGCCGCGAGATGCTGCGCATCACCGACCGCCACGAGCGACCGATGCTCTACGGCCCGACGCACGAGGAGGTGATCACCGATATCTTTCGGCAAAGCGTGCGGAGCTACCGCGACCTGCCGCAGAACCTCTATCAGATCCAGTGGAAGTTCCGCGACGAGGTGCGGCCGCGCTTCGGCGTGATGCGCGGGCGCGAGTTCTTCATGAAGGACAACTACTCCTTCGACATCGATCACGCAGGTGCCGTGCGCTCCTACAACAAGATGTTCGTGGCCTATCTGCGCACCTTCGCGCGGCTCGGCCTGACGCCGATCCCGATGCAGGCGGAGAGCGGGGCGATCGGCGGCGACCTGAGCCATGAGTTCATCATCCTCGCCGATACGGGCGAGAGCGCCGTCTATTGCGACCGCGCCTGGCTCGACACCGACCCGCTCGGCCTCGACATCGACTACGCCGACGATCTGCAGCCGGTGGTCGATCAATGGACGAGGCTCTATGCGGCGACCGACGACAAGCACGACGCTGCGACCTGCCCGATCCCGGCCGAGCAGATTTACGAGGGGCGCGGCATCGAGGTCGGCCACATCTTCTATTTCGGCACGAAATACTCCAAGGCGATGGGTGCGACGGTGACCGACCCGTCGGGCACGGAGGTGCCGGTCGAGATGGGCTCCTACGGCATCGGCGTCTCGCGGCTCGCCGGTGCGATCATCGAGGCGAGCCACGACGAGGACGGCATCATCTGGCCGGAGGTGGTGGCGCCCTTCAAGGTGGGACTGATCAACCTGCGTGCTGGCGATGAGGCCTGCGATGCCGCATGTGAGAGCCTCTACAACGCGCTCACCGGCGCCGACGTGAGCGTGCTCTATGACGACCGGGAGGAGCGCGCGGGCGTCAAGTTCGCCGAGATGGACTTGATCGGCCTGCCTTGGCAAGTCGCGGTCGGCCCGCGGGGCGTCAAGGCGGGAACGGTGGAGCTCAAGGCTCGCGGCGCCGAACGCGAGGAGCTTGCGCCCGAGGCCGTGGTCGCGCGGTTGCGCTAGAGCATTTCACGCTCGCCTATGCTCACGCGAATGCTCTACCTGATTGGAATTGACGCAAATGCGTCGTCGCAGGTGATCCCACCTGCTTGGGATTTGCTCTAGCGTGTTCTCCGCCTTCGAGCGTGCAGTCGCTTTTCGCTATCTCCGAGCCCGGCGGCAAGAAGGCTTCGTCTCCGTCATCGCGGGCTTTTCGCTCGTCGGCATCGCGCTCGGCGTCGCCACGCTGATCATCGTGATGTCGGTGATGAACGGCTTCCGCGAGGAGCTGCTCACCCGCATCCTCGGCCTCAACGGCCACATGGTGGTCTACGGCCACGAACGCGCGCTCAGCGATTTCGACGGCCTCGCCGCCGAGCTGCGCGCCATCGAGGGTGTGGTCGCCGCGGTCCCGCTGGTCGAGGGCCAGGTGATGGCGACCGCGAAGGGCGGTGCCACGGGCGCCCTGGTGCGCGGCCTGCGCGGCGCCGATCTCGCGGCCCGTGAGCTGGTCGCCGACAATCTGGTGCTGGGCTCTCTGGATGGCTTCGACGAGGGTGGGGGGCTCGTGGTCGGCCATCGCCTCGCGACCAAGCTTGGCGTCGGCCTCGGCGACAAGATCACGCTGATCTCGCCCGAGGGGCGCGCCACCGCGTTCGGCACGGTGCCGCGGGCGGTCGCCTATCCGGTGCGGGCGACCTTCGAGATCGGCATGTTCGAATATGACAGCACGTTCGTGTTCATGCCGCTGGCGCTCGCGCAGCTCTACTTCAAGAAGCAGGAGGCGGTGACCGGCATTGAGCTCGTCATCGAGGATGCCGAGCGGGTCGACACGCTGTGGCCGCCCGTCGCCCGCGCGGTGGCCGGTCGGGCGCGCGTGATCGATTGGCGGCGCACCCATGCGCACTTCTTCAATGCGCTGCAGGTCGAGCGCAACGTGATGTTCGTCATCCTCACGCTCATCGTTCTGGTCGCCGCCTTCAACATCATTGCGGGCCTGATCATGGTGGTGAAGGACAAGGGGCGCGACATCGCGATCTTGCGCACCATGGGGGCGACGCGCGGGCAGATCCTGCGCATCTTCTTCATGAACGGCGCGGCGATCGGCATTGTCGGCACGCTCGCCGGCGTCGGGCTCGGCGTCGCGTTCGCGATCCACATCGATGCCATCCGCACCTGGCTCGAGGGCATGACCAACACCGAGCTGTTCGCGCCCGAGATCCGCTTCCTCTCGCAGCTGCCGGCCAAGATCGACCCGACCGAGGTGATCATCGTCGTGCTGATGACGCTCGCGCTCGCGTTCCTCGCGACGATCTACCCGGCGTGGCGGGCGGCGCGGCTCGATCCGGTCGAGGCGCTCCGCTATGAGTGAGGCGGCCGCGCTCGAGCTTCGCGAGGTCGTCCAAACCTTCTACCAGGGCGGCAGCGCCATCGAGGTGCTGAGGGGCGCCTCGCTCGCGGTGCAGCCCGGGGAGATCGTGGCGCTGGTCGGGCCGTCGGGCGCGGGCAAATCGACCCTGCTGCAGATCGCCGGCCTGCTCGAGCGGCCGAGCGGGGGCGAGGTCATGGTGGGCGGGGAAGCCTGCGGGCGCTTGAGCGACCGGCGGCGCACCCAGCTTCGGCGGCACAAGCTCGGCTTCGTCTACCAGTTCCATCACCTGTTGCCGGAGTTCTCGGCGCTCGAGAACGTCGTGCTGCCGCAGATGATCGCGGGCGTTAGCAAACTCGCGGCGCGCGCGCGCGCCAGCGCGCTGCTCGCCGGCCTCGGTCTTGCCGCGCGCGAAGGCCATCGGCCCGCGCGGCTCTCCGGCGGTGAGCAGCAGCGTGTCGCGATCGCCCGTGCGGTCGCCAATGAGCCGCTCGTGCTGCTCGCCGACGAGCCTACCGGCAACCTCGATCAGGCGACCTCGGCAGCCGTGTTCGACGCCCTGGTGGACCTGGTGCGCGAGACCGGGCTTGCCGCGCTGATCGCGACCCACAACCCGGCGCTTGCCGCGCGCATGGACCGCTGCGTCGGGATCGAGGCCGGCGTGCTGGTCGACACGTCCCCCGTGCCATAGCGCGTCCGCGGTCAGTTGCCCGCCTTGAAGCGCGCGGCGTCCGCGTAGAGCCAGGCCTCCTTGCCCGAGCGCAGGCGCACCTTGAAGCGGGCGTAGCTCGCCGGTTCGTAACGATCGCAGAGGCGAAGCTCGTCTGCGGTGACCGCGAACACGGTGCCATCGATCACATCCGCCGGATCGCCGGTGGGCACCGTCGTGCGCTGGTGCTTGCGTTCGCCACGCGCGAGGAAGGCGGGGTCGGTGATCTCGATCGGCTCGGGCCGGTGGCCGAGCAGCGCGTCTTTCGCGCCGGCCAGCTCACGCCCAAACAACGCCCGCTGCGTCTCGCCGGTCTGCAGCGTTCCGTAGGAAAAGAGATGTTCGCTCATTCGAAGGCGTTCACACCACCGCGCGGGTGGTGCGCGCGGTGGTGTGAACCGTGTTCTTGGATCGGCGGGTCAAGCCCGCGGATGACGGTGTGTAGAGGCCGCGCTAGTAGAGCTCTTTGCGATAGTTGTCCTCGACGAACTCGTCGGCGTCCTTGACCTCGTCCGCCGACGGCGGCTCCTCCGGCGGCGCGGTCTGCTCCAAGATCATGCGCGCGAGCGACGGCATCTCGCTTCGGTCTTGCTGCGCGTTGGGGTCCCAGAGTTTGGAGCGCTTGAACGCCTTCGCGCAGTGCAGGAAGGCCTCGTCGACCGACACCTCGATGCCGACCTTCGGCTGCTTGCCGCGCACCTCCGCGGCCTTGGCGAGGTCGTCATCGTGGATGATCTTGGCGCGGCCGTTGACGCGCAGCGTGTCGTCGTAGCCGGGCACCAGGAAGAGCAGTCCGACATTCGGGTTCGCGATGATGTTCGACATCGTGTCCAGCCGGTTGTTGCCGGGCCGGTCGGGGATGAAAAGCGTGCTGTCGTCGATGATCTGCACGAAGCCGGGCGGGTCGCCGCGCGGAGAGACGTCAGCCTTGCCCGCCTCGTCGCTTGTGCCGATGCAGAGGAAGGGGGAGCGCTCGATGAACGCCTTGCAGTGCTTGTCGAGCTTTGGGATGGCCTTTTTCTGCGCAATTTCCATGGCTTCGCCCATGGTGTCGCGTAGATCTTCGGCCCTCTCGTAGATGCGGCGCCCGGAATCGTCCGACATGTCTGCCTTCCTCGCGGTACTGTTCTCTAAGCCCGCGAGTCTAGCAGAAACCGCACTTGCGCACGATTCCTGTGGATAGCTGAGCGCTCTCCGGTGACATCCGGGTCCGGCCGTGGAATCTTAGCGGCTGCCTCTGGGATTGCCGCATGCCGCACGCCGATTTCGTCCATCTCCGCGTCCGCTCCGCCTATTCGCTGTCAGAAGGCGCGATCAAGATCGGCGAGCTGGTCGCGCTTTGCCGCGATGCCGCGATGCCGGCGGTCGCCGTGACGGATCGGGGCAACCTCTTCGGTGCGCTCGAGTTCTCGGAGGCTTGCCGCATGGGCGGCGTGCAGCCGATCATTGGGTGCGACCTCGCGATCGGCACCCGCGACGCCGAGGACGAGCGCGCGCGCCGGCCCGATTGGCTCGGGCTCCTGGTCCAAAACGAGACCGGCTACGGCAACCTCATGGCGTTGACGAGCCGCGCTTTCCTCGCCGGCGAGAGCGGCGGCCTGCCTTTGGTGACGCCGGATGAGCTTGCCGCCCGCGCCGACGGGTTGATCGCGTTGACCGGCGGGCCCGCGGGCGCGGTGGGGCGGCATCTCCTCGCCGGCCAGGCGCGCGCTGCCCATGACGCGCTCGCGTCGCTTGCAGCGGTCTTTCCGGGGCGGCTCTATGTCGAGCTGATGCGCCACGAGATGGAAGATGAAGCGCGCATCGAGGCCGGGCTGATCGATCTCGCCTATGCGCTCGACCTGCCCCTCGTGGCGACCAACGACGCCCACTTCGCGACGCCGGACATGTTCGAGGCGCACGATGCCTTGCTGTGCATCGCCGATGGCAGCCACATCGACGACGAGAACCGCCGCCGCCTGACGCCGCAGCATTGCTTTCGCCCCGCGGATGAGATGCGCGCGCTGTTCGCGGACCTGCCGGAGGCGGTCGACAACACGCTCGTGATCGCACGGCGCTGCGCCTACATGGCGCCGGCGCGCGATCCGATCTTGCCGGCGTTCGATGTGGGCGAGGGGGGCAGCGAGGCGGATGCGTTGCGCACGGCCGCACGCGCGGGCCTCGAAGCGCGGCTCGAGAACGCGGTGTTCACGCCCGAGATGGACGATGCCGCACGCGCCGAGGCCGCCACACCCTACCGCGAGCGTCTCGAGCACGAGCTCGAGATCATCATCAGCATGAAGTTCCCGGGCTATTTCCTGATCGTCGCCGAGTTCATCAAGTGGGCGAAGGCGCAAGGGATCCCCGTGGGGCCGGGGCGTGGCTCGGGCGCCGGCTCGGTGGTCGCCTGGGCACTCACCATCACCGATCTCGACCCGCTGCGCTTCGGCCTTCTGTTCGAGCGGTTTCTCAACCCTGAGCGCGTGTCGATGCCGGATTTCGACATCGACTTCTGCCAGGAGCGGCGCGACGACGTGATCGAGCATGTCTGCGACAAGTACGGCGTCGATCGCGTTGCGCAGATCATCACCTTCGGCAAGCTGCAGGCGCGCGCGGCGTTGCGCGATGTTGGGCGCGTGCTCGGCATGCCCTACGGTCAGGTCGATCGCATCTGCAAGCTGGTGCCCTACAACCCGGCCAACCCCGTCTCGCTCGGCCAGGCCATCGATGGGGAGCCGCGGCTGCAGGCGATGCGCGCGGAGGAGCCGATCGTCGATCGTTTGATGACCATCGCGCTCAAGCTCGAGGGGCTCTACCGCCACGCCTCGACCCATGCGGCGGGTGTGGTGATCGGCGATCAGCCGCTCGAGACGCTGGTGCCGCTCTATCGCGATCCGCGCTCCGAGATGCCGGTGACCCAGTTCTCGATGAAATATGCCGAGCTCGCCGGCCTCGTGAAGTTCGACTTTCTCGGGCTCAAGACGCTCACCGTGCTCGAGAACGCCGTCGCGCTGGTGCGCGACACGGGCGACATCCCCGATCTGCTCGACCTGCCGCTCGACGACGCCAAGACCTTCGAGATGCTCGGCGAGGGCGCGACGGTCGGCGTGTTCCAGCTGGAAAGCGCGGGCATGCGCGATGCGCTGCGCAGCATGAAGCCCGATGCCTTCGAGGACATCATCGCGCTCGTCGCGCTCTATCGGCCGGGGCCGATGGACAACATCCCGAAATACATCGCCTGCAAGCATGGCGTCGAGGAGCCCGACTACCTGCACCCGAGCCTCCGCGGCATCCTGGAGGAGACCTTCGGCGTCATCATCTATCAGGAGCAGGTGATGCAGATCGCCAAGGTTCTCGCGGGTTACAGCCTCGGCTCGGCCGATCTCCTGCGCCGCGCGATGGGCAAGAAGATCAAGGCGGAGATGGATGCGCAGCAGCGAGACATTCGTCGGCGGAGTGCCCAGGCGAACGGGGTGGACAAGAAAGACGCCAGCGCGCATCTTCGAGCTGGTCGCCAAGTTCGCCGGCTACGGGTTCAACAAGTCGCACGCCGCTGCCTACGCGCTTAGTGGCCTACCAGACCGCCTATTTGAAGGCGAACCATCCGGTCGAGTTCTTGGCGGCGTCCATGAGCCTCGAGCTCAACAACAGCGACAAGCTCGCGGTCATTCCGGCAAGAGCTGGAACGGCTCGAGATTCGCGTTGTTGCCGCCGGATATCAATCGTTCGACGCGAAACGTTCTCGGTCGAGCAGCACCGACGATGGGACCAAGGCGATCCGCTACGCCCTTGGCGCGATCAAGAACGTTGGCGTCGCAAGCGATGATCGCGCTGATCGAGGAGGAGAACGGCCACACGGACCGTTCAACGATCGTGTTCGATTTCGCCGGGCGGCCTCGATCCCTCAGCAGATCAACCGGCGCGCGCTCGAAAATCTGGCGCGGGCCGGCGCGTTCGACAGCCTCAACGGCAATCGGCATCAGGTGTTCGAGGCGGCGGAGCTGCTGATCCGCCACGCCGCGACCCTGCACCGGGCTCGAACGACCAGGCCTCGCTCTTCGGGGCGGACTCCCAGGTGCTGGCGCCGCGGCCGCACCTGCCCGACCGACCGGAGTGGCCGCCGCTCGAGCGGCTCATGCACGAGCACGACGCGGTCGGCTTCTACCTCAGCGCGCATCCGCTCGAGAGCTATGCCGCAACCCTCGGGGGGCTCAGCGTCACGCCCTTTGCGCAGGTGGAAGCCGAGGCGGCGCGCGGCATCACGCGGTTTCGGCTCGCCGGCGTGGTGCTCTCCGATCAGGGAGCGCGGCGCTGCGGGGACCGTCGCTACGCCTTCATCCAGCTTTCCGATCCGAGCGCGCACCTACGAGGTTGCCGCCTTTCAGCGAGGCCTACAGCGACGGCCGGCGATCTGCTCGCAACCCGGCAAGCCGGCTCCTGGTGATCACGCCGGCAGGCGCGGATCGATGGCGAGGCAGGTCAGGCTCACGCGCCCAGAGCCTTCGACGACCTCGACGCCGCGGCTCAGTGCGTGGCGCATGACCGGCGCTCGCCATATTCGATCGACGATCAAGAGCGCCCTTGCGTCCGCTCAATGAGATTTTGGACGCCGCGAGGGCCGGAGGTTCGGGCCAGATCGCCCTCGTTCGTCAATGAACGGCGACGATGGCCGCATCCGGTGGAGATCGAACTACCGGAGACCTACGCGCTGTAAACCCGGCCCTTGGCAAGCGAGATCCACGCCCTCGCCGGGGGTCTCGGACGGTGCGGGACGCTTTCGCGAGCGGGCGCGGGCTGACGCGCGTCCCCCCTTGCGTAAAGAGCGCTTGACGGCGCTATCTAGCGGCCACCTGCCTTCGGGCGGGAATTCACACGCGGACGTGGCCGGCGCGTCTTTGGCGCGCCGCTCCGGTGCCCGGCCTCGGGCCGGGCTCATGGTCCGCGGAGGACGAACCGGAGAAAGGACGGCCCATGGCGCTTGCCGGAATACACCATGCGCCAGCTGCTCGAGGCTGGCGTGCATTTTGGTCACCAAACCAGGCGTTGGAACCCGAAAATGAAGCCCTATCATGTTTGGGGCTCGCAACGGCGTCCACGTCATCGATCTCGAGCAGACCGTACCGCTGCTGCACCAGGCGTTGGTCTGACCCTTCAGCGACACCGCGGCACAGGGTGGACGCGATGCTTGTTCGTCGGCACCAAGCGTCAGGCCTCTCGAGCCGATCGCCGATGCGGCGCAGCGCTCGCGGTCAATACTACGTTAACCATCGCTGGCTCGGCGGCATGCTGACCAACTGGAAGGCGATCTCGAGCTCGATCCGCACCCTGGCCGAGCTGGAATCGACGCTCGGGGACGAAAGCATCGGCCTCACCAAGAAGGAGCGTCTGCAGCTGACGCGGCGGCACGACAAGCTGATGCGCGCGTTGGGCGGCATTCGCGACATGGGCGGCTTGCCCGACGTGTTGACGGTGATCGACACGAACAAGGAGGAGATCGCCATCCTCGAGGCGCGCAAGCTCGGCATCCCGGTGATCGGCGTGGTCGACAGCAACACCGACCCGGATCTGGTGAACTACCCGGTCCCGGGCAACGACGACGCGATCAGGGCCGTCAACCTCTACTGCGATCTGTTCTCGCGCGCGGTGATCGATGGCCTGCAGCGTGAGCTGGCCGCGGGCGGCGTCGACATCGGCGCATCGGAAGAGGGCCTGGTGGAGAATTTGCCGGCGAGCGAAACCGGCGATGCGCCGCAAACGGCGGAAACGCCGGCAGCGCCGAGCACGGATTCGGCGGGGGGCGAGGCAACGGCCGACGGAGCGCCAGCCGCGCCGGCCGATGCACCGGCTCCCGCACAGGCCGACGCCGCCGACGCCGCCGAAGCGAAGCAATCGACCTCCTAACGGCTATTTGTCTCGGACGGCGGGGCCGCGCGCTGTGTGGTCGCGGTGTCGTCCGGGACGTTGATTGGTGGAGTAGCGAACATGGCTCAAATCACGGCAGCCCTGGTCAAGCAGCTGCGCGACCGGACAGGCGCAGGCATGATGGACTGCAAGAAGGCGCTCACCGAGAACGACGGCGATCTTGAGGTCGCGGTCGATTGGTTGCGCAAGAAGGGGCTGGCCGCGGCTGCCAAGAAGGCGGGCCGTGTGGCCGCCGAAGGCTTGGTCGGCGTCGCAACCGACGAGCGCACCGGCGCGCTCGTCGAGATCAACACGGAGACCGATTTCGTCGCGCGCAACGAGGATTTTCAGGCCGTCGTGCGCGCGGTCGCGACGCTCGCGCTCGGCGCCGGCGGCGACATCGCGGCGTTGAGTGGTGCCGCCTATCCCGGCACCGGGCGCACCGTCGGCGAAGAGATCACCAATCTGGTCGCGACGATCGGTGAGAACATTCAGCTCCGGCGCACCGCGGCCTTGAGTGTGAGCAACGGCCTCGTCGCCCACTATGTGCACGCGGCGGCGGGTGAGGGGATCGGGCGGATCGGCGTACTCGTCGCGCTCGAATCCGATGCGGCACCGGATGCGCTGAAGGAGCTCGGCCGCCAGCTCGCCATGCATGTCGCGGCCTCCAATCCGCTGGCGGTCACGGGCGACACCCTCGACCCCGCCATCGTCGAGCGCGAGCGCGCGATCCTGGAGGAGCAGATCCGGGCGACCGGCAAGGAAGAGGATGTCGTCAAGAAGCGCGCCGAGCGTCGCTTGCGCAAATATTTCGAGGAGGTCGTCCTCGTCGAGCAGACCTGGGTGATCGACGGCAAGAGCAAGATCAGCAAAGTGCTCAACAAAGCCCGCAACGAGCTTGGCGCGAGCCTCGAGGTTGCCGGGTTCGCCCGCTTCCAGCTCGGCGAAGGCGTCGAACGCGAAGAGAAGGACTTCGCGGCCGAGGTCGCGGCGCAGCTCGGCGACGATGATGATGCGTAAGACACAGCGCCGCGCCGCGGTCAACGGCGGGGCGCAGCGCGCGCGCAAGCCCGCCGTCTGACACCAACGCACGGGCGGCGCGCCGGCCGCCTTGGTTCGGTCGGCACGGCGGTGTATCTTCCGAGCGCGCCTGCGTCAGCCGACGCGGGGCGCGACCGATGAACCCTCGACGACCGCTTTCGGCCGCCGGCTCCGACATCCGCCCTCCGGCGGCGGCGCGGCCGCAAGCGCACCGCGGAGACACCATGGCGGCGACCCCCGAGTACCGGCGCATCCTCCTCAAGATCTCGGGGGAGGCGCTCATGGGGGATGGCGCCTATGGCATCGACGGGGGTGTCGTCAATCGCATCGCGAGCGAGGTGAGCGCGATCCACGCGCGGGGCATCGAGGTCTGCGTCGTGGTGGGCGGCGGCAACATCTTCCGCGGCGTTTCGGCGGCTGCTGCCGGCATGGAGCGCGCGAACGCCGACTATATCGGCATGTTGGCGACGGTGATGAACGCGCTCGCCCTGCAACATGCGCTGGAGCAGCAGGACGCGCCGACGCGCGTGTTGTCGGCCATTCCCATGGCGTCGATCTGCGAACCCTTCATCCCGCGCCGCGCCGCACGGCATCTCGAGAAGCGCCGCGTCGTCGTCTTTGCCGCCGGCACGGGCAATCCCTACTTCACGACCGATACCGCGGCCGCTCTGCGCGCGGCAGAGATGGGGTGCGACGCGCTCTTCAAAGGCACCAAGGTGGATGGCGTCTATGATGCCGACCCGGAAACCACCGCGAATGCAACACGTTACGAGCGCTTAACCTACGCCGATGTGTTGGCGCGAGACCTCAAGGTCATGGATGCCGCGGCGATCTCGCTCGCGCGGGAGAACCGGATTCCGATTGTGGTATTCTCGATCCGCCGACCCGGCGGGCTTGCTGCCGTCCTCGATGGTAACGGCCCGTTTACCGTTATCGCGGAATAGGTGTGTAGTTCCATGGCAGATCCGGATCTGGACGATTTGAAACGTCGAATGGATGGAGCGGTTGAGGCGTTGCGGCGCGAGTTCGCAGGTTTGCGAACCGGGCGGGCTTCCGTGAGCCTCGTGGAGCCGATCATGGTCGAGGCCTACGGCGCCGAGATGCCGCTGAATCAGGTCGCCACCATCAACGTGCCCGAGCCGCGCATGATCAGCGTGCAGGTGTGGGACCGTTCGCAGGTCAAGGCGGTGGAGAAGGCGATCCAGGCGGCCGACCTCGGCCTCAACCCGATCGTCGACGGCCAGTCCGTGCGGATTCCGATTCCCGAGCTCAATGAGGAACGGCGTCATGAACTTGCCAAAGTTGCCGGCAAATATACCGAGCAGGCCAAGGTGGCCATCCGCAATGTGCGGCGTGACGGCATGGATCAGCTCAAGCGTATGGAAAAAGGCGGCGACCTGAGCGAGGACGATTCACGGCTGTGGGCCGATGAGATCGAGGAGATGACGAAGGCGACGATCGGCCGCGTCACGGAACTGTTCGAGTCGAAAGAGCGAGAGATTACACAGGTTTAGAGCATGGCGCTTGCGCATTCCGTCGCGTCGGACGGCACCCAAGGACTCCACGTAGCGATTATCATGGACGGCAATGGGCGCTGGGCGAAAGCCCGCGGCCTGCCGCGCATCGCCGGGCATCGACGGGGTGCCGACGCGCTGAGAGAAATCGTGCGCGCCTGCCCCGGACTCGGGGTGCGCTATCTGACGATCTACGCGTTCTCCTCCGAGAATTGGAAGCGTCCGGCCGGCGAGATCGATGACCTGATGGGCCTTCTCCGGGTTTATCTGCGGCGCGAGGTCAGCGAGCTCAATGGCGAGGGGGTGTCCATTCGCTTCATCGGCGACCGCAGCCGCTTGAGCAAGGACATCAACGCGCTGATCAGCGAATCGGAGGAGCGGACGCGGCACAATGCGCGCCTGACCCTCACGGTGGCCCTCAACTATGGCGGCCGTCAGGAGATCCTCGATGCGGCGCGGGCGATCGCGCAGGGCGTGCGCGAGGGCACGCTCGACCCCGCCGAGATCGGCGAGGAGCTGTTCGGCGATCACCTCGACACATGCGGGATTCCGGACCCCGATCTTTTGATCCGGACCAGCGGCGAGCAGCGGCTTAGCAACTTCCTGCTTTGGCAATCGGCCTACACCGAGCTCGTTTTCACCGCCACTCTGTGGCCCGATTTCACCCGCAGCCACCTTGAGGCCGCAATCCAAGAATTCCAAGGGCGTGAACGACGCTACGGCGGAACCGGCGGTTGACCGCCGCGCAGACGGCCTTGCGATCCGGGTCGTCTCGGGCGTCATCCTCGCGGCGCTTGCGCTCGCGCTGGCCTATCTCGGCGGAACCGGTTTCGCGATCGTCACCGGTCTGACCGGCGCGCTGGCGTGGCACGAATGGCTCAAGTTTGGCCGCCTCCCGGTGGCATCACCGGCCGCGGCCTGCGGCTGGCTCACGCTCGTCGGCGGCATCGCGACGCTGCTGGCGGCGGGACCCGCGCTGGGCCTTGTCGTGATTGCGGCGATGGCGGTCGCGACCGCGGCTGCCGCGCCGGGAAACCTCGGTGCGCGCGCACGGAGCGGGCTTGGGGCGGCGCTCCTCGCGGGCGCGGCGCTGGCGACGATTTGGCTGCGCGAGGCCGACGGAACCGGGCGCGCGACGCTCTTCTGGCTGTTCGCGGTGGTTTGGGCGACCGACATCGGGGCCTACGTGCTCGGCAAGATGATCGGCGGGCCACGCCTCGCGCCGCGCGTCAGCCCCGGCAAGACCTGGGCGGGCGCCTGTGGCGGCTTCGCGGGCGGCGTTGCCGCGAGTATCGCGGTCGGCTTCACCATGCCCGTCGCGGGCTGGATCGACACGACGCCCAATGCGGGCTTGCTGATCGTCTTCGGCGCGCTCGCATCGGTGATCGCGCAGCTCGGCGATCTCGGCGAATCGCTTCTCAAACGGCGCGCGGGCCTGAAGGATTCGGGGCATCTGATCCCCGGACACGGCGGCGTTCTCGATCGCCTGGACGGGTTTTTGGCCGTGGTGCTGGTGCTGGCGATCGTCAACGCGGCGCTGGGCAGCGGCGCCTGGCTGCCGTGGTTGCCGTGATCGATCGGGCCGGCGCTCAATCCGCGCCCCGTGCCCTGGCGGTGCGGTAGGAGCGACCTTATATGACACCGAAGTCGTCGCCGCCGCGCCGAATACGCGAAAAAATGGGCCAAATTTCACTATTTTCAAATGGTTAGATGTCTTCCTGAGGGTTGCCAAGTGAACACCGTCCCCCTAGACTCCAGCCCGCCTCGCCGGAGCGAGGTTCGAGTCGCTCCGGGGAGCGCCATGAGGGCAGTGAACGATATCCATGCCGCGCCAGCTTGCGATCAGGCCCGCGAACGGTTGCGTCCGTCGTCGCGCACGGCACCCATTGAGCTGATCTAACCGGCGGCGCGCAATGGAAATATTGGTCGACAAGCTGAACTACGTCTGGCCGTTCTTGGCGGTCATCACGCCGGTCGTGTTTTTCCATGAGCTCGGGCACTACCTCGTCGCGCGGATCAACGGCGTGCGCGTCGAGATCTTCTCGATCGGTTTTGGGCCGGAGCTCTTCGGGATCAACGATTCTCATGGCACGCGGTGGCGCTTCAGCGCCTTGCCGCTGGGCGGATACGTCAAGTTCCACGGCGACGCCAACGTCGCGAGCACGACGCCGGGGGAGGAATCCGAGACGGCGGGCGACGAGGATGCCTTCCACAACAAGAACGTCGCGCAACGCTCCGCGATCGCGTTCGCGGGGCCCTTCGCCAATCTGCTCCTCGCCGCCGTGATCTTTGCCGTGTTCTTTTCCGTGGTCGGCGAGCGCTACACGCCCGTCGAAATCGGCGTCGTGGCACCGGGCAGTCCGGCCGAAGCCGCGGGGCTGAAGCCCGGCGATCGCATCGAGCGCCTCAACGGCAGCGAGGTCGATCGCTTTGAGGACCTGCAATTCGCATTGCTGAGAAACCTTGCGGAACCGATGGATCTCACGGTGTCGCGCGACGGCCAAGTGCTCGAGCTGCGGGTGGTTCCCACGCTCATGGAGCGGACCGACGACTTCGGGCGCGCACACGAGTTCGGCGACATCGGCGTGCGCCCGTTCTTGCCTGCGAAGATCGATCAGCTCGTGATCGGCGACCCCGCCGAGCAGGGCGGCATGTTGCCGGGCGACAACATCATCCTGGTCGACGGCATTCCGATCGACAGCTTCAGCAAACTTCGCGAAGTTGTTGAGAAAAATGCCGGAAACACGATCCCCTTTGTGGTCGAGCGGGAGGGCGCCGAGGTCACGTTGACGATCACGCCGAAATCTGTCGACGGGGTCGGGAAGATCGGGGTTTATCCGGAGGAGCGGACCGAGTATCGCGACCTCGGGGTCGGCGGGTCGATCTGGGCCGGCGTCGAGCACACCTACACCCTCGCGGCGGCGAACGTGAAGGCGGTCGGCCAGATGATCGCGGGCTCGCGCTCGTCGGATCAGCTGAGCGGGCCGATCGGGATCGCCGTGATGTCGCGCTCGGTCGTCGAGCGCGGCCTCGGCGGCTTCGTCGAATTCACCGCGCTCATCTCGGTTGCGCTCGGATTGATCAATCTCGTGCCGATCCCGCCACTCGACGGCGGTCATCTCCTCTATAATGGCCTCGAAGCGCTGTTCCGCCGGCCCCTCAAGCCGCGCGTGCAGCAGATTGGCGCAAGCGTCGGGTTCACCCTGGTGATTGCGCTCATGGTATGGGTAACCGCCAAGGACATTATCGGTTTGGCGTCATGAGACCGTAGCAGCAAATCGGCGTCCGGACCGAATAATGGCCAATCAGGGGGGCTGGACACCAACCACACGCCACCTACTCGCAATCGCCGTCTTGTGCCTCTGGGCTGGCTTCGCGAGCACCGTCGCGCGCGCGCAGACGATTGAGCAGATCGTCGTCACCGGCAACGAGCGGATCGAGACCTCGACCATCGAATCCTACTTGCCGATGACGCCGGGCGACCCCTTCGACGCGCGCACGGTGAACCGGGCGCTCAAGAGCCTCTTCGCGACCGGCCTGTTCGCCGATGTCACGATCCGCCGCGAGGGCGGTGCCTTGGTGGTGAGCGTGATCGAAAACCCGATCATCAACCGGGTCGCGTTTGAGGGTAACCGCAAGCTCGACGATGAAACCCTGGCCGGCGAAATTTCGCTTCGCCCGCGTGTCGTTTACACGCGCCCGCGCGTCCAAAGCGATGTCCAGCGCATCATCGAGATCTACCGGCTCACGGGGCGGTTCTCGGCCCAAGTGGAGCCCAAGGTCATTCAGCTTCCGCAGAACCGGGTGGATCTCGTGTTCGAGATCGATGAAGGGGCGGTCACGGGCATCCGCCGCATCAATTTCATCGGCAACAAACGGTTCAGCGACAGCGCACTGAGGGGCGAGATTCAAACCACGGAATCGGCCTGGTACCGCATCCTCGCGACCGACGACACCTACGATCCGGATCGGCTCACCTTCGATCGGGAGCTGCTACGGCGTTTCTATTTGCGCAACGGTTATGCCGATTTCCGAGTGGTCTCGGCGGTCGCCGAGCTGACGCCCGACCGCGAGGATTTCTTCATCACCTTCGCGTTGGAGGAGGGCGAGCGCTACCGGTTCGGCTCGGTCGAGGTCGACAGCCGGCTCCGCGATCTCGATGGCGCCGCGCTGCTCGGCAACGTGGAGACGGAGACCGGTGACTGGTACGACGCCGATCTGGTGGAAAACTCGATCCAGGCGCTCACCGACTCGATCGGCCGCCGGGGATTCGCGTTCGTCGACGTGCGCCCGCGCGTCGAACGTGACCGCGAGGCGCTGACGATCGATCTCACCTACCAGATCAACGAGGGCCCCCGCGTCTATGTCGAGCGTATCGACATTGTCGGGAACGTGCGAACGCTGGACGAGGTCATTCGGCGCGAGTTTCGCTTGGTGGAAGGCGATGCGTTCAATTCCGCGAAGATCCGTCGCTCGCAGCAGCGCATCCGCAATCTCGGCTTCTTCGAGACGGTCGATATCGAGACGGTGCCGGGCAGCGGGCCGGATCAATCGGTCTTGACGGTGCAGGTTGCCGAGCAGTCGACGGGCGAGTTCAGCATCGGCGCCGGGGTTTCGACCTTCGACGGCGTGCTCGGCGACATCAGTCTGCGCGAACGCAACCTTCTCGGCCGTGGGCAGGACCTTCGGCTCAACCTCTCGCTTTCGTTCAGGCGCCAAGAGGTCGATCTGAGCTTCACCGAGCCCTATTTCCTCGATCGCAACATCTCGGCGGGCGTCGACCTGTTCCGTCGCGCGGTCGACTTCCAGGACGAAAGCTCGTTCGATCAAGAGAGCGTGGGCTTTGGTCTTCGCATGGGCTATCCGCTGAGCGAGCGCCTTCGCCATAGCCTCAACTACTCGCTGCGCCGTGATGAGATCAGCAACGTCGGAGCCGACGCGTCGCGGTTCATCCAGGATCAGGAGGGCACCGACGTTACGTCCTCGATCGGGCACACCCTCAGCTATGACCGGCGCGACAGCCGGATCGATCCGACCGAGGGCTATTTCGTGCGGTTCGGCCAAGAGCTGGCCGGCCTCGGCGGCAATGTCAGATATTTGAAGCACACCCTCAACTACGGCTATTTCTATCCGCTGGGCGATGGCTGGGTGGCGAGCGCCGTGATGCGCGACGGCTTCATCTTCGGTCTCGCCGACGATGTCGGCATCACCGACCGTTTCTTCCTGGGTGGCTCGTCGCTGCGCGGGTTCGAGCAGGGCGGCGTCGGTCCGCGCGACGCGATCACCCAAGATTCGCTCGGCGGCAATCTTTTCTACGCGTTCACGGCCGAGCTCGGCATGCCGATCGACCTCACCCGCGACTTCGATTTGCGCGCATCGGTGTTCTCGGATATCGGCAGCCTCGCTATCATCGACCAGGATGGGAGTGAGATCCTGGATACCGGCCTGCCGCGGGTCGCCGTGGGGGTTGGGTTGTCCTACCGATCGCCGATCGGGCCGATCCGGATCGATATCTCCGAAGCGGTCATCAAAGAGGATTTCGACAAAACGGAGCGGTTCCGCTTCAGCTTCGGAACGAGGTTCTAAGATGCCCTATCGAGCCGGCATATGGTTCGCATGCATGGCCCTGTTGCTCTTGGGCTGGCTGGTGGCGGCGCCGCTCGCCGCGCAGGAACGGCCGACCGTCGTCGGTGTGGTCGACATCCAAAAGATCATGCGTGAGGCGACGGCGGCGCGGTCGATTCAAGAACAGATTGAACGCCGACGTTCGAGCTACCAGGCCGAGATCAAGCAGGAGGAGACGCGCCTGCGCGAGGTGGAGCAGGAACTCGCGCGGCAACAGTCGCTGCTCGCGCCCGATGCCTTCGCGGCGCGCCAGCGTGAGTTTCGCGACCAGGTCGCCGCGACGCAACGCACGGTGCAAGAGCGCCGCCGCATCCTCGACCAAGCCTACGCGCAGGGGGTCCGTCAGATACAGATCGAGGTGACGGCCATCATCCGCGACATTGCGCAGGAACGGCGGATCGACATCGTCGTGCCCGTTGCGCAAACGCTCTTCGCCGCGGAGGCGCTGCGGATCACCGACGAGGCACTAAAGCGCCTCAACAAATCGTTGCCGGAGGTCACGCTCGAGTTCAAGGAGAACTGAGCGCGAATGGCTGATCCCCGTTTCTTCCAGCGCGAGGGCCCCTTTGATCTTGCGTCGCTCGCCGCGCTGATTGGCGCCGAGCTCTCGCCGGGCGCGGATCCGGCGATGGCGCTGGAGGATGTGGCGCCGCTCGACCTTGCCGAGCCGCATCACTTGAGCTTTCTCGACAACCGCAAATATCTCGAGGCCTTCACGCAAAGCCGCGCCGGCGCGTGTGTCGTGCGTCCCTCGGTCGTGCGCCACGCGCCCGACACGATGGCGCTGCTGCTCACGGAGCAGCCCTACAAGGCCTATGCGCTCGCCGCGAGCGCGTTCTATCCGATCCCGGCGCCGGCGCCGGGCGTGCATGTGAGCGCGCTCGTCGATCCAAGCGCGGACGTTGCGTCCGATTGCCGCATCGAGGCGGGGGTCGTGATAGGGCCCGGGGTGCGCCTCGGCCCGCGCAGCGTGGTGGGCGCGAACAGCGTGATCGACGCGGGGGTCCAGATCGGCGCCGAGGCGCGCATCGGTCCCTGTGTGTCGATCAGCCACGCGCTGATCGGCGACCGCGTCGCCATCTATGCGGGCGCGCGCATCGGCCAGGATGGGTTCGGCTTCGCGCCGGACCCGAAGGGCCATCAGAAGGTGCCGCAGCTCGGACGCGCCGTGATTCACGACGATGTCGAGGTCGGCGCCAACACCACCATCGACCGCGGCTCGGGGCCCGACACGGTGATCGGTGCGGGTTGCTGGATCGACAATCTCGTGCAGATCGGCCACAACGTGGAGCTCGGCAAGGGCTGTGTGATCGCCGGGCAGGCCGGCGTTTCGGGCAGCACGAAGCTCGGCGACTTCGTGTTTCTCGGGGGGCAGGCGGGGCTGGCGGGCCACCTCACCATCGGTGCGGGTGCACGCGTGGCGGCGCAAGGCGGCGTGATGCGTGATCTCGATGCCGGGGGCGACTATTGCGGTGCGCCGGCGGTGCCGGTTCGCACGTTCTTTCGGCAAGTCGCGGCGCTGACCAAGCTCGCGGAGAACAAGGGCGGCGATTGATGAACGATTTCACGCCTCGCACGGGCGTCGTCGAGCGGATGGACGTCGAGGACATTATCAACGCGATTCCCCATCGCTATCCGTTTCTCATGATCGACCGGGTGGTCGACCTGGTGCGCAACGAAAGCGCGGTCGGCATCAAGAACGTCTCGATCAACGAGGGATATTTCGCCGGCCACTTTCCCCGCATGCCGGTGATGCCGGGCGTTCTCGTGATCGAAGCGATGGCGCAGACGGCGGCCGTCCTGGTGGTCGAGACGCTCGGTCCGGCGATGGCGGGCAAGCTGGTCTATTTCATGTCGATCGACGATTGCCGCTTCCGCAAGCCCGTGGTGCCCGGCGACCAGCTGCACGTCCACGTCACCAAGAAGCAGCACCGCAAGAACGTCTGGAAATTTGCCGCCGAGTGCAAGGTCGACGGCGCGACCGTCGCGCAGGCCACCTACGCCGCAATGATCTTGGAAGACAGCTGATGGCCGACACCCATCCGACCGCCGTCGTCGCGCCCGATGCGGCGCTCGGCGATGACGTGGCGATCGGACCCTATTGCGTCGTCGGCGCCGACGTCACGCTCGACGACGGGGTGCGCTTGATCTCGCACGCGGTGGTGGAGGGGCGCACCCATATCGGGGCGCGCACCACGATCTATCCCTTCGCCTCGATCGGGCATCGCCCGCAGGATCTGAAATATGCGGGCGAGCCGTCGCGCCTCGAGGTGGGTTGCGACTGCGTGATCCGCGAGCACGTCACCATGAACCCGGGCACGGCCGGCGGTGCCATGCTGACCAAGGTCGGGGATCACTGTCTCTTCATGGTCGGCACCCATGTCGCGCATGACTGCATCATCGGCGATCACGTGGTGATGGCGAACAACGCCACGCTCGGTGGCCATGTGATCGTGGAGGATTGGGCGATCCTCGGTGGCCTGACCGCGGTGCACCAGTTCGTGCGCATCGGCCGGCACGCGATCGTCGGCGGCATGTCGGGGGTCGAGCATGACGTGATCCCCTATGGCTCGGTGATGGGCGACCGTGCGCGGCTCGCCGGCCTCAACCTGGTCGGTTTGCGGCGGCGCGGCTTCGACCGTGACACCATCCATGACCTGCGGCGCGCCTTCCGCCTTCTCTTCGCGGACGAGGGCACGATGGCGGAGCGCCTGACCGACGTGGCCGAGCTCTTCGGCGACAACGAGCCCGTCATGGATATCGTCAATTTCATCCAGATCGACAGCGAACGCTCGATTTGCCAGCCGAAGGGCGATGGCAGCGACTAAGCTCGGCATCATCGCGGGAAGTGGCCCCCTGCCGGCTCGGATCGCACGGCGTTGCCGGGATAGCGGCCGCGCCGTGTTCGTCATCGCCATCAAGGGCGAGACCGATGCGGCGACCTGCGCGGATGTCGCGCATCTCTGGGTCGGGCTCGGTCAGGTCGGCAAATTGCTCAAGGCACTGCGACGGGAGAACTGCGGCGAAGTCGTGCTCGCCGGGCCGATCCGCCGCCCGGCGCTCTCCGAGGTCAATCTGGACTGGCGCGGCGTCAGGCTCATGGGCAAGGTCACCAAAGCGCTGAGCAAAGGTGACGATGCGGTGCTCTCGATCATCGTGCAGGAGCTGGAGAGCGAGGGCTTCAAGGTGGTTGGCGCGGACGATCTTCTCGGCGAGCTGCCGGCGCCCGTGGGCGTGCTGGGCGCGGTGGCGCCGGATGACGAGGCGCGCGCCGACATCGCGCTCGGCGTCGAGAAAGCCCGCGCCATCGGCGGCGCCGATATCGGCCAGGCGGTGATCGTGCAGCAGGGCGTCGTGCTGGGCGTGGAGGCGGCAGAGGGCACGGATGGCCTGATCGCGCGCTGCGCCGCCCTCAAGACGCGCGGCGGCCCGGGCGGCGTGCTGGTCAAGGTCAAGAAGCCGGGGCAGGAGCGGCGGACGGACTTGCCGACGATCGGTGTGCGCACCGTGGAGGCGGCGGCGGCCGCGAAGCTGAGCGGCATCGCCGTCGAGGCGCGCTGGACGCTCGTGATGGACCGCGAGGCGACGGTGGCGCGCGCCGATGCGCTCGGCCTGTTCCTCATCGGGGTCGAGTAGCCGCGATGGCCGAGGCGCGCGCGGCGCCGCTCGTGTTCGTCGCGGCCGGTGAGCATTCCGGTGATCTGATCGCCGGGCGCCTCATGGCCGCGCTGCGCGAGGCCACGGACGATCGCGTCACCTTCCAGGGTATCGGCGGGCAGCATATGGAGGCGCAGGGGCTCGCGAGCCTCTTCCCGATGTCCTCGCTCTCGGTCATGGGCATGCTCGAGGTCGCGCCCCACGTGCCGCGCCTGCTCCGCCTGATGCACCGGACCGCGCACGCGATCCGGAGCGTCCGGCCCGATGTCGTGGTGACCGTGGATTCACCCGGCTTCAACCTGCGCGTCACCGAGCGCCTGCGCGGCGAGGGCATCCCGCTCATGCACTACGTCGCGCCGACGGTCTGGGCCTACCGCAGGCGCCGCGCGCAGCGTATCGCTCGCTTCCTCGATCACATCCTCTGCCTCTACCCCTTCGAGCCGCCCTATTTCACCGCCGTCGGCCTGGCCGCGACCTGCGTCGGCCATCCGCTGGTGGAGGAGGGGATCGAGCGGGGCGACGGCGCGGCCTTTCGCGCCCGCCACGGCATTAGCGCAGACGAGCGCGTGCTCGCCGCGTTGCCGGGCAGCCGCGCGCGCGAGCTGCGCATCCATCTGCCCGTCTTTCGCGCGACCATCGAAGCTCTGCCGGCCCGCCTCGGCGGCGCTCTGCGTGTGGTCGTGCCGGCGGTGCCGGACCACGCGGCGGCGGTGCGCGAGGCGGTTGCCGGCTGGTCCGTGCCGACGACCGTGATCGAGGGAACGGGCGAGAAATACGGCGCCTTCGCCGCGAGCGACGCGGCGATCGTCGTCTCGGGCACGGCGACGCTCGAGCTCGTGCTGGCCCGCGTGCCGATGGCGATCTGCTACCGCGCCAACCCGCTTACCGCCGCCGTGCTCCGCCGCGTCATCCGGCTCACCCACCTCGGGCTCCCCAACATCATCGCCGATGATGGCGTCGTGCCGGAATTTCTGCAGGAGAACTTCACGCCCACGCGCATCGCTCCGGCGCTCGCGGCTCTACTCAGCGAGGAGACCGCCCGCGCGGCCCAACTCACCCGTTTCGAGGCCATCGCCCACCAGCTCGGCCAGGGCAGCGAGCGCCCGAGTGTGCGCGCTGCGGAGACGGTGTTGCAGGTGATGGGGATGGCGGAGGAGCGCACCTCCAGGCCTCACCCGCGGACTTGACCCGTGGATGAGGGAGAGAGAGGAAGGCGGCCGCGTGACCCTAGCTTACGGGCGCCGGCGCCATCATTCGCCAGCGCGACTGTGGCAATGCTGTGAGTGGTTCTGCCGCGCTGCGCAACGAACGACGGCTGTCTTTCTTGCCCGACGCGATGCGGAGCGCGAGGATTCAAATCTCAAATACACGGTTTAAAATACGACGTTTCGTCGACCAATCCTGCGGCGGTGGCGCATGTCAAAGCTGATGAAGGCAATTCGATCCGGTGACGTGGAGAGATTGAAGGACCAGCTTCAACGGTCTGATCCCAACGAGATTCGGACGCCACAGGGCTTCACAGCGCTGATGGTTGCGGTCGAAGCCAAGAATAGAGACGCGGTCTCTGTGTTGCTGGAGGCTGGTGCCGATATTGATGCGCGATCTCGCCGAGAGGGAACGGCGTTGGGGCTCGCCGCTGAAACCGGACAAACGTCGATGGTCGAACTCCTCCTGGTGCGTGGCGCGTCTGCCAATCCCCAACGGGATGATCATGGAACGACGCCGCTCATCGAGGCTCTGAGGAACGGGGACTTGGAAACGGCCGAGCTTCTTCTCGACCATGGTTCCGATCCGACGTTTCTGACGGTCAATCGCGATACGGCGCTCCACGCGGCAGTTTTCGGAACGGTGTCAAGGGATCAAATCGAGAAGGGTTTGCCGATTATTCGACGCATCTTGGAACGTGGTGCCAGTCCAAATCAGATCGCATTCAACGGGCGGACCCCGTTGATGATCGCTGCCTACTCCGGTCACGAGCGAAGGATGCCCGTCATCGAACTGCTCCTGGCACACGGAGCGGATATCAAGACGACCAATGCGGAAGGAAAATCGGCACTCGACTATGCCCAGGAAGGCCCTGCGACCTCCGCGGCCGTGCTGGCGCTCTTGTCATAAGGCGCGTTCGATCAAAGCCCGCCCTGTTCGGTTTCGGCCGGGCTTCTCGTGCTGCCCGCTACCGTCCGAGGCGGCGCATGGCGGCGAGGCCGACGGGCTTGCCGGTGTATTCGGTGGCGGCGTCGATGAGCTGCAGCCAGAGATAGTCGGCCGAAGCGATGTCGACGATCAGGTCGAAGGTCGGCGTGGGCAAGTCGGCGCGGATGATGATCGCGTTAAGGCGGGCGACGTTGGTTTGCGCGATCGCATTGGGCGGAAACATGTCGAGGCGAAGGTCGACGGCGCAAATCTTGGCGAACATCTCGGTCACATGCTGGCCGGTGATGCGGAACCAGCAGGCGACCTCCTCGCGCGGCACGAAGAAGCAGCCGTCGGCGTCTTCCATCGACCAAGCGGTTTCGAGCGTGTCGACCAGGCGGCCGCCGCCCGTCAGGTCGCCGAGCACCACCACCTCGCCGGGCGCGAGACGCGCGATGCGGGCGCCGTCATCTTGCGGGTAGGCGACGTTGCTCTCGGCACCCAGCACGGCGCCATGCGCGGCGAGCCAGGCGTCGATGTTCCAGCCCTTGAAGCCGATGCGTCGCAGCGGCGAGAGGTCGGCGATGCCGAGCACCTTCGCCTGCGCGGTCTCGGCGGCTTCGTCGGCGCCGCAGGTCATCGCGGCGGCATAGCCATTGACCTCCTCGAAGGTCGCGCCGGTCGCGACCAGCTTGCGATAGACGAAGCTTCGCCTTTGGGCCTCGGTCGGCGTCACGTCACATCTCCTGCCGCGCGCCGTCCGGGTCGTAGAACGGCAGCTTGACGACGGTCGCGCTCGCCATGGCGCCGCCGTCGACGCGAATCTTGATCTCGGTGCCGGGCTCGGCCTGGTCGGCTGCGACATAGGCGAGGCCGATCACCTTGTCGAGCACCGGTGAGCGCGCAACCGAGGTGACGCGGCCGGTGATCTCCTCGCCCCGGATCACGAGGTGGCATTCCTTGGGCAGGAGTGTGTTGCGATCGGTGATCTCGAAGCCGACGAGCTTGCGGGTGAGGCCGTTGTCGGCCTGAATGTTGACCGAGCGCATGCCCACATAGAACGGCTTCTTCTTGCCGATCGCCCAGACCATGTCTGCCTCGTGCGGCGTCGTGAGGCCATCGGTGTCTTGGCTCACGATGATGTGGCCCTTCTCGAGGCGGAGCAGACGCTGTGCTTCCACGCCGAAGGGGCGGATGCCGTCATGCTTGCCGACGCCGAGCAGCGCATCCCAGAGCGCCTCGCCCTGCGAGGCCGGCACGTGCACCTCGTAGCCGAGCTCGCCGACGAAGCCGACGCGCAGCAGCAGCGCCGGGATGCCCGCGACGTGCCCGCGGCGCACGCCCATATAGGGGAAATTTTCGGGATCGAGGTCGACATCGTCGCAGACCCGCGCGAGCACGTCGCGGCTCCTCGGGCCGGCGATGTTCACTCCCGAGAGCGCCGCCGTCACGTTGGTGATGTCGACCTTGAGCCGCCATTGCGCGTTGAACCAGAGCATTTGGCGATAGACCCCGTCGACGCCCGAGGTGGTCGCCGTGACGTAGAAATGGTCCTGATGCATGCGGCAGGCGACGCCATCGTCCACGATGACGCCCGCCTCGTCGGTCATCAGCACATAGCGTGCGCGGCCGACCGGCTGCTTGAGGTAGGCGAAGGTGTACATCCGGTTCATGAACTCGGCGGCATCCGGCCCGCGCACATCGAGCCCGCCGAGCGTCGAGACATCGATGATGCCGACATTCTCGCGCACGTTCCGTGCTTCCTCGGCGATTAGCTCGAGGCGCCGCCTGCGCTCGCCATAAAACTCGGGCCTGAGCCAGAGCCCCGCGGGCATCATCTTGGCGCCGGCTTCGAGGTGGCGGAAATGCATCGCGGTGTAGCGCACCGGCTCGAAGCTTCGGCCTGCGAGATGGCCCATGGTGACGGGTACGATCGGCTGGCGCACCGTGGTCGCGCCGGTCTCGTCGATGCTTTGGCCGCGCTCGCGCGCGAGTAGGCGTATCGCCGTGAGCGACGAATGGCGGCCCTGCGATGGTCCCATGCCGTTGGTCGTGAAGCGCTTGAGTAGCTCGATATGATCGTAGCCCTCGTCAATCGCGTCCTGCAGGTCGTGCACCTGCAGGTCCTCGTCGAAGTCGACGAAGTCCTTGCCCTTGGGATGGGCGAAGATCGGCCATTTGATGTTCTGGCCTTCGGCCGTTCCCGCCCGGGTCACCGTCGGCTCATCGCCCTTGGTGTAGCCCGCGTCGGCCGCGGCTTGCCAGCCGGCGCGCCGCCCTTCCTCGATCACGGCGTCGAGGCCGAACGTGCCGGCGACCGAGCCCGCGGCGAACACATGGTCGGGGATGGCGCGCGGCGTGAACATCGCGGCGCTCCCATCCCAGCGGATCGCCGCGCCGGCGTGGTGCAGCAGCGCGGCCGCCGGCTGATAGCCGCCACAGACGGCGACGATGTCGCACGCAAAGCGGTCCACGTTGGTGGCGCATTCGCCCTCGCCGGTGATGCGGGCGATGCCGGCGGCGGCGACCCTGGTGCGGTCGCGATTGGGCATCGCTTCCCAAACCGTGGCGCCCGCGAGCATCGGCACGCGCTGGTCGACCAGCGCATCCACGCGCGCGCTGCGCGGCGGCTCGTGGCGAAGGTCGACGAGCGCCGCGATCTCGACGCCGGCATCCACCAGGTCGAGGGCGACACCGTAGCCTTCGTCATTGACCGTGGCGACGACGGCCCGGCTGCCTGGCCTCACGCCATAGAGGCGCATCAAACGCTGGGCCGTCGAGCCCAGCATGACCCCGGGCAGATCGTTGTTGCGGAAGACGAGCGGTTGCTCGTAGCTGCCGGTTGCCACCACGAGCGCCTTCGCGCGCAGCTTGTAGAGCCGGTTGGCGTGGACGAGCGCGAGCCAGTTGTCGGAATAGCCGCCGAAGCAGGCCGTGCCGGTCATTGTGTAGAGGCGCTCGTGGCTTTCGGCCGCGTGCACCAGGCTTTCGCGCACCCGCTCGGCGCCGGTGCCTTCGGCATCGGCGCGGGCGTAGGTGAGCGCACCACCGAGCGTCGCGTTCTCGTCGACCAGGATCACCTCGGCGCCGGCGGCCGCCGCCTCGTTGGCTGCCGCGAGCCCGGCCGCGCCACCGCCGATCACGACGACGTCGCAAAAGAGATATTGCTTGTCGTAATAGGCGTGGGAGGCGTCGGTCGCGACGGTCCCGAGGCCCGCGACACGGCGGATCAGGCGCGCCCAAAGCGGCCAGGTCCAGCGCGGGCTGTAGAAGGCCTTGTAGTAGAACCCAGCGGGCAGGAAGCGGTGCAGGCGGCCGAGAATGGCGAGCCGGTCGCGCGCGAGCGAGCCCCAATAGTTCTGACCCTGGACCACGAGGTCGGGCGTGAGGGGCTCGCGCTCGGCGAAGCAATTGGGCGCCGTGCCGGCGGTGACGAGCGTGTTGGCGTCGAGGCCCGCGAGCGAATGGATGCCGCGCGGACGATGATATTTGAAGGAGCGTGAGATCGTGGTGACCCCGTTCGCGGCGAGCGCGCTCGCGATGGTGTCACCGCGGTAGCCTTCATAGCGCTTGCCCTCGAAGCGGAAGGTCAGGCGCTCGTCGCGGTCGATCAGGGTGCCGGCGGGGGCGGGGAGGCGGCTCGCCATCACGCAGGCTCCGGCTTCTCGGGTTTCTCGGGCGGCGTGTCGGCGCCGTCGGTCTCGGCGGCAGGCGGTGGCACCGGTGTTTCGGGGGCGCCGGCATCGGCGAACTTGGCGTCCTCCTCCTCGGGCGGCGTCGTTGGTGCTGGCTCCGGCTCCGATTTTGGCTCGGGCTCGGGCGGCGTCGTTGGTGCTGGCTCGGGCTCGGGCGGCGTCGTTGGTGCTGGCTCCGGCTCCGATTTTGGCTCGGGCTCCGGCGGGGGCGGCAGCGGCGACGTGGCGTCGGGCGCAATTGGGGGCGGGGGCGGCGCCTCCGGCTTCGGCTCGGGCTCCGGCGGCGGTTCGGGACGGCTGAATTCCACACGCTCCGAGAACAGCTCACTGGCCGGATAGGTGCGGACGATCTCGTCGCGCCCGGTGTGGCGCTCGGCGATGAACCAATAGGCCGTCGCGATGTGGCACCACCACTCGCGCACCAACTCGCAGCGATTGTCCTGCATGAAGACGTAGTCGGCCCACTCCTCATTGGTGCAGCGGTTGGGGTCGGGGTGCTCCACCACCTCGCCGCCATAGGAGAATTCCTGGATGTTGCGGGGCCCGTTGAGCGGGCACGGCATGATCTTCATCAGCGCCCCCTAATGGCCGACCGAGGCCGCGCCCTTCTCGCCGAGAAGGCGGAACTCGTTGAACCGCTCGAGCCGGAAAGGCTCGATCAGCGCGGGCACGCGCCCGGTCGCGACCAGCTCGGCCATGGTCTTGCCGCAGATCGGCGTCGCCTTGAAGCCCCAGGTGCCCCAGCCGGAATCGATGTAGTAGTTCTCCACCGGCGTCTCGCCCATGATCGGCGCGAAGTCGGGCGTCATGTCGGTCATGCCGGCCCATTGGCGCATCAAGGGGATGTCGGCCATGAACGGAAAGAGCTCCAAGATGTGCGACATCAGCCCTTCGATGAAGTCGAGCGTCGAGGTGGTTTGGTAGCGCGGATAGCCGTCGACCGAGCCGCCCATCACCAACTCGCCTCGGTCCGACTGTGAGATGTAGACGTGCAGGCTGCCCGAGACGATGATCGGGTCGAGAAATGGCTTGAGCGGCAGCGAGACGCAGGCTTGCAGCGGCTGCGTCAGGATCGGCAACTTGATGCCCGCGAGGCGTGCGACCTCGGAGCTGAGCCCCGCAACCGCCTGAATCACCTTGCCGCAAGAGATCCGGCCGGCCGTGGTCTCGAGCCCGACGACGCGACCGTTCTCGACGAGCACGTCGGTGACCTCGGTGCCCTGGTGGATGTCGACGCCCCGCTGCGACGCGCGGCCGGCGTAGCCCCAGGCCACAGCATCGTGACGCGCGATCGCGCCGGGCGGATGGTAGAGCGCGCCGAGCACCGGGTGTCGCACGTCTTCGGAGAGGTTGAGCAGCGGCACGAGGCGGCGCAGCTCGTCGCGCTCGACGACCTCGGAATCGACGCCGAGATGCTTGTTCACCTCCGCCCGCCAGCGCGAGGTGCGCATCGCGGAATCAGAGTGCGCGAGTGTGAAGTGCCCGCGCTCTGAATAAAGAATGTTGTAGTCGAGGGCCTGGCTCAGCCCCCGATAGAGCTTCATCGACTCCTCGTAGAACCGCACGCCTTCCGGCGTGAGGTAGTTGGAGCGAATGATCGCCGTGTTGCGCGCGGTGTTGCCGCCGCCGACATAGCCTTTCTCGAAGACCGCGACGTTGCGGATGTTGTGCTCGGTCGCGAGATAGTAGGCTGCCGCGAGCCCGTGACCGCCGCCGCCGATGATCGCGACGTCGTAGGTCGGCTTGAGCTCAGGCCGCGCGCGCAGAAACCGTCCGGGATGGTAGTCCTTGAAAAGACCGTATTTGAGGAGCCCGAAGGCCATGGCGATTGGCTACTGTGATGTCGCTGGGAATCGGTGTGTGATCTAACGAGGATGGTCGGCGATCGCGCGACGCGCGTGCGTGTTTCGAAGTCTCATGATTTGCGCTCCAAGGCAATCCCGATCTATGTGAGTGTCGCGAAGCGCTTGCGTTTGACGAGGCGCCCACGCCCCGGCTCCGCCTTCACGATGCCGTCCTCGACGATGACCTCGCCGCGCGAGAGGGTCATCACGGGCCAGCCGGTGAAGGACTCGCCCTCGTAGATTTCGAAGTCTTGGGCCGAGTGCATGTCCTGCAACCGCACCGTGACCGTCTTGTCGGGGTCGAACACCACGATGTCCGCGTCCGATCCGACCGCGATCGTGCCCTTCTGCGGGTAGAGCCCGAAGAGCTTGGCCGGGTTGGTGGCGCTCACCTCCACGAACTTCTGCACCGAGATGCGGTTCTTGCGCACGCCCTCGGAGTAGAGGAGGGGGAGCAGCGTCTCCAAATGCGAGCTGCCGGGCACGAGCTCGTCGACCGTCGTGCCCATGCTCTTGATCTCGCGCGACCAGCCGACGTGATCGGTCGCGACGGTCTGCAGCACGTTGCTGTTGAGGCCCTGCCAGAGCACATCCATCTGCTCGGCCTCGCGCAGCGGCGGCCAGCTCGTGAACAGGTGGCCATCGTCGCGCTGGAGCGCCTCGCTCGAGATCTTGAGGTAGATCGGGCGCGTCTCGCCATAGACCTCCTGGCCGTGCGCGCGCGCGTCATTGAGCGCGTCCAGTCCATCCTTGCACGAGAGGTGCACGAGGTAGGCCGGCACGTCGGCGACCTTGGCGAGATTGAGGGCGCGGGTCGCGGCGATGCCCTCGGCAACCTGCGGCCGTGATTGGGCGAAATGCTTGTGGCCGTGCTTGTTCTCGGCGTTCAGCTGCTCGGTCATGAACGTGATGCAGCACTGGTCCTCGCAGTGGATGTTCACGTTGGCGCCGTGCTTGCCGGCGGTGGCCATGGCCTTGAGATAGTGGGGTGCCAGCTCGTCGAAGCGCGCCATCCCGGTCATGAAGATCTTGAAGCTCGAATAGCCCTCCGCCACGACATCGGGCATCTCGGCGATCGTCGCCTCGCTCGGATCGAGAATGGTCGGATGGAGGCCGTAGTCGATGACCGTCTTGCCGGTCGCCTTCGCGTTCCACGCGTTGATCGCGTCGATCAGCGTCTGTCCCGGCGCCGGGAGCGCGTAGTCGACGATCGTCGTGACACCACCGCAGGCCGCCGCCACCGTCGCGCTATGGAAGTCGTCGGCGCTTTGGTAGCCCATCAGCTCGAAATCGACGTGGGTGTGCACGTCGACGCCGCCCGGCACCAGAAGCTTGCCGGCGCAATCCACCTCGCGGCCGGCCGGCCCCAAGCCGAGACCGATCTGCTTGACCTTGCCGCCCTCGATGCCGATGTCGGCGCGCACGGTCTCGGCCGCGTTGACCACCGTTCCGTTGCGTAGCACTAAATCCATCGTTTGCACTCCCTCCGATGACGTCGAACAACGCCCGCGCAGGGGCGCTCAGCAATCGAGCGTGTTCTCGCGCTCCCATTGCGAGACCGCGCCGGCATAGGCGTTCCACTCTTCCATCTTGAGCTTCACGTAGCTCTTCACGAAGCTTTCGCCGAAGCCCGCGCGCACGACCTTGTCTTTCTCGAGCGTGCGGATGGCATCGAGCAGATTGAGCGGCAGCTTCTTGACGCCGCGCACCTTGTGGCCCTCGGTGTACATGTTGAGGTCTTGGCGCTTGCCGGGATCGCGGCCGTTTGCAATGCCGTCGAGGCCCGCGACGATGATGCCCGCCTGCAGCAGGTAAGGATTGGCCGCACCATCCATCAGGCGCAGCTCGAAGCGCCCGGCGTCTGGAATGCGCACCATGGTCGAGCGGTTGTTGCCGCCATAGGCGATCGCGCTCGGCGACCAGGTGGAGCCTGAAAGGGTGACCGGCGCGTTGATGCGCTTGTAGCTGTTCACGGTCGGGTTCCAGATCGCGCAGAGTGCCGCGGCGTTGTGGATGACACCGCCGAGGAAGCCGTAGGCGAGCTTCGACATGCCAAGCTCGCCCTTGGCGTCGAGGAACTTGTTCTTGCGGCCGGCCTTGTCCCAGAACGAGACGTGCGCGTGGCAGCCGTTACCGGTGAGGTTGGTGAAGGGCTTCGGCATGAAGGTGGCGCGCAGCCCGTGCTTCTCCGCGATGGTCTTGACCATGTATTTGAAGAAGACGTGGCGGTCGGCCGTCACCAGGGCGTCGTCGTAGTCCCAGTTCATCTCGAACTGGCCGTTCGCGTCCTCATGGTCGTTCTGATAGGGCCCCCAGCCGAGCGCCAGCATGCTGTCGCAGATCTCAGCGACGACGTCGTAGCGGCGCATCAGGGCCGATTGGTCGTAGCAGGGCTTGGCTTGGATATCGAGTGGATCGGAGATCGCATCACCCGCCGGGTTGAGGATGAAATATTCCGCCTCGACGCCGGTCTTGACGCGGTGGCCCTTGGCGAGCGCGGCCGCAAGCTGGCGCTTGAGCATGAGGCGGGGTGTATCCTCCATCGGCGCGTCGTTCATCCAGCAATCGCCGGCGAGCCAGCCCACCTCGGGCTGCCAGGGCAGCTGCACCAGGCTGTCGGCGTCGGGCTTCACCAGCATGTCCGGGTCGGCCGGTGTGCTGTCGAGCCAGGCCGCAAAGGCCGCGAAGCCGGCGCCGTCCTTCTGCATGCCGCCGATCGCCTCGGCCGGCACCAACTTGGCGCGGAGCACGCCGAACAGGTCGACGAAGCTAATCAGGAAGTAGCGGATCTTTTTCCGTTTGGCGACCTCGGCCAGGTTCACGGCCATGTTTTTTTCTCCCTCTTACGGGCTTGTTCCGACGATGATTTCCCGACGGCCCCGCCTTGCGCGCGGGCCAGGCGCATCGCACCGGGTGCGGAGGCATCTGTCAACGATCAAATGCCAAAAGGCACACCCCGGCCCCGGATCAGCGCCGCGCAGGACGGATTTCGGCAATTGTCAGCGCCGATGGCACCCTCTATTCCTGATCGCGTCGGCCAGAGGCTCCACCGGAGCCGCCTCTCAGCGCCGGCCAACGCAACGCGACGGAAGGATGCGACCATGCGGATCGGGGCGGTGTACCCCCAAATCGAAGTCGGCGACGATCCCGGCGCCGCGAAGGCCTTCAGCCAGGCGATGGAGGGGCTCGGCTACGACCATATCCTCGCCTTCGATCACGTGGTCGGCGGCAACCCAGAGACCCACCGGCTCAAGGGCATCTACACCTGCAAGGACGCGTTTCTCGAGCCGCTGGTCATGTACGCCTACATGGCCGCCGCGACCGAGCGCATCGGGTTCATCACCGGTGTGCTGATCTCGCCGCAGCGCCAGACCGTGCTGATCGCCAAGCAGGCCGCGACGCTCGATTTTCTCTCGGGCGGCCGGCTCCGCCTCGGCATCGGGGTCGGCTGGAACGATGTCGAATATGAGGCGCTCGGGCAGGACTTCACAGTCCGTGGCAAGCGTTCCGAGGAGCAGATCGCGCTCCTGCGCGCGCTCTGGACAGAGCCGCTCGTCACCTTCGAGGGCCAGTGGGACCGCATCACCGACGCGGGTATTCTGCCACTCCCCACACAGCGCCCGATCCCGATCTGGCTCGGCGGGCACGTCGATGCGACGCTGCGCCGCGCCGCCCGGCTTGCCGACGGGTGGATCCCGCTCTTCCCGCCGGACGAGAGAGGTGCGGCGAAGATCGCGACGTTCAAGGGCTACGTGGCCGAGGCCGGCCGCTCGATGGACGAGGTCGGCCTCGAGAGCTGGATCAACGTCGGCGGCTATGACGACGGCTTCGGTGCGAGCTGCGAGACCGAGGAAAGCTGGGTCGATTGGGCCCAGGCATGGAAAGGTTTGGGCGCGAGCTACATCAGCGTGAACACGATGATGGCTGGCTTCACGCGCATCGACCAGCACATCGAGAAGCTCGCGCGGGTGAAGGAGGTTTTGGGCGGCGTGTGAGCGCGCGCTTAAGGCTGCACGCTGTCCTCGTCCGCTGACGCGATGACGCAGACCATGCGGATCGGAGTCTCGATCAGGCGCCCCGGTCCGTGCGAGGCCTCGGCATCGAAGAAGAGCGAATCGCCGGGCCCGAGCCGGTAGGTCTCGCCGCCATGGTGGTAGTCGAGCCGGCCCTCCAGCACGTAGATGAACTCGACACCGCCATGCTGGAACGTCGAGCGCATCTCCGCATTGCCGTCCAGCGTGATCACATAGGGCTCGACCGTGAGCGAGCGTCCGGCGGAATGGCCGAGGAGGGCGTATTCGTGGCCAGCGCGGGTGCCACGGCGGTGGATCTTGAGGCCGCCGCCGGCCGGCACGTAGGAGGCGTCGCGGCGTTCCTCGAAGGGGCGAAAGAACGCGGTCATCGAGACGTTGAGCGCCGAGGCGAGCGAGCGCAGCGTGCCGAGCGAGGGCGAGGTGACGCCGTTTTCGATCTTGGAGAGCATGCCGGCGGAGAGCGCGGCGACGCTCGCAAGCTCGGAGACCGTCATGCCGTGTTTCTTGCGCAGGCGCCGCACTTCGCGGCCGAGCGCGGTTTCCAGCGTCGCGCCGCGACGGTCCCGCGCCTCAGCCTCCAGTCCGCGGCTCTCCTCGGCGCCCGGTTCGACCAGCGAGTGGATACGGTCGTCAGACATCGTGCTGCGGACTACCAGGGCAGCGGCGTGCCGTCGAACTGGTAGAACTGCGCGGTTTCATCGTTGCCGATCGTCTCGTCGATGACCGCGCGCACGCCCGTGATGCTCTCCTCGATGCCGACCGGGGCCTCCGCACCGCCCATGTCCGTGCGCACCCACCCTGGATGAACGGCAAGCGTGCGGATGCCGCGGTCCTTGAGGTCGATCGCGATCGCCTTGACCACCAGATTGAGCGCCGTCTTGCTGGAGCGATATTGGTAGAGGCCCGTTTCTTCGAGGGCGCCGATGCTGCCCATGCGGGTCGAGATGAAGACCATGAGCTTGAGCTCGCTCCGCGCGACATGCTCCACGAACGCCTCGGCGACGCGGGTCGGCGCGAGCGTGTTGATCTCGAGCACGTCCCGCCACATCTGGTAGTCGATCGAGCCGAAATTGCTCGGCCCCATGGCATCGATGGAGACCCCGAGCGAGCCCGCATTGTTGCAGAGCACGTCGATCGGCGTGTCGCTGAGCGCCTCGGCGAGCGCCGTGATCTCGGCGGGCTTGAGCACATCGAGCTGATGAACCGTCAGGGCGCCGCCCACCTCCGCCGCGAGCTCGTTCAGGGCGTCGGCGCTGCTTGGCGCGCGACAGCAGGCGAGAACGCGCCACCCGGCCCCGCCATATTGGCGCACCATCTCCAGCCCAAGGCCCCGACTGGCCCCGGTGATCAGGATCGACGGCATCAGCTTCTCCCTCACCGTTGTCGCCTTGTTAGCATAGCCGTGCCGGCCCACCCGGCAAGGCATCGTCGCGTCGGCCTGCCGCGCACCACCCGTGTGTCGACCAGCACAGACCGCCGCAACCCGTTGACCTACTTATGGGTTGGGACGACTCGAACCATCGACTAAAAGGGCTGTTCACGGCTTCGATCGCCTGCCGCGGCCGCTTTTCAGTGCGCGTGTTTGCTGGTTTAATGCGTTTCTGACTGTAGGGGGCGACGGCGACCACCGCCGGGACCACGGACGGGAACCCGCACGCATGACCAATCATGATTGGATCGACTACGACGCCTTTTTCGCCGAAAAGATCGACGAACTGAAGGCCGAGGGGCGTTATCGCGTCTTTGCGGAGCTCGCCCGTCGCGCCGGCGCGTTTCCCAACGCCGCGCGCTTCGAGGGCGGCGCCGAGGCCGTCCAAGACGTCACGGTGTGGTGCAGCAACGATTATCTCTGCATGGGGCAGCATCCGGTCGTTCTCGAGGCGATGACCGCGGCGATCCGCACCTATGGCGCCGGCGCCGGCGGCACGCGCAATATCTCCGGCACCTCACACCCTATCGTGGCGCTCGAGGCCGAGCTTGCGGACCTCCATGGCAAGGAGGCCGCGCTCGTTTTCACCTCCGGCTATATCTCGAACGAGGCGACGCTCAGCACGCTCGCCCATCTGCTGCCCGACTGCCATGTGTTTTCCGATTCGCTCAACCATGCGTCGATGATCCAGGGGATCCGGCATAGCCGCGCGACCAAGACGATCTTCAAGCACAACGATCCCGCGGATCTCGAGCGCCTGTTGCGCGAGGCCGACCCGAGCGTGCCCAAGATCGTCGCGTTCGAATCGGTCTATTCGATGGATGGCGATATCGCGCCGATTGAGGAGATTTGCGACGTCGCCGATCTTTATGGCGCGATGACCTATCTCGACGAGGTGCACGCCGTCGGCCTCTACGGCCCGCGTGGCGGGGGCATCGCCGAGCGCGACGGCCTCATGGACCGGCTCACCGTGATCGAGGGCACGCTCGCCAAGGCATTTGGCATCATGGGCGGCTATGTCGCGGGGTCGGCGGCGCTCGTCGACGTGGTGCGGAGCTTTGCCCCCGGTTTCATCTTCACGACCGCGTTGCCGCCGGCGATCGCGGCGGGCGCGCTGGCGAGCGTGCGGCACCTGAAAGCGAGCCCCGACGAGCGCACGTGCCATCAGGAGCGCGCTGCCACCTGCAAGCGCGTGCTCAGCGCTGCGGGGCTTCCCGTGATGCCGAGCGAGAGCCACATCGTTCCGGTCTTCGTCGGCGATGCCGCGCTCTGCAAGGCCGCGAGCGACCTCCTGCTGGAGGCCCACGGCATCTACATCCAGCCCATCAACTACCCGACCGTGCCGCGCGGCGCAGAGCGCTTGCGCATCACGCCGGGGCCGATGCATGACGACGCGATGATGGCGCGGCTTGCGGATGCGCTGTGCGACGTTTGGCGTCGCCTCGGGCTCGATTTCGCGGCCTAGCACGCGTGTCCGGCGCCGGTTAGAAGCGCCAGCCCCAGAATTGCGTGCCGATCATGAGGACGCCGATCAGCGCGAACCCCGCCATCAGGGCGCGGAACAGCGCGCGTTGCCTACGGCGCTTTTCGTCATAGAGGGCTCGAAACGCCGGGTCCGCCGCGCCGTGCCGCACGCGATAGGCCTCGATCGCCCCAACCGGGTTGAAGTAGCGGGCCGAAAGCGTGTGCCAGATCGCGGGGTGGCGCGTCTCGAGGTGGGCGATGAGCGCACGGGTCTGTCGGCCGTGGCGGATGGAGATCCACCATGCCCAAAGCGTGGCGACGGCGGCGCCCAGGATGAGCGCCGCGACGATGGGGCTGGTCTCGGCCACGGCCGGCCTCCGCGACGCGCTCGGCGGTTCACCCCGATCGTCCACGCCAATCGATAACGAAAGCTCAAGACCGCCTTGCCGCGGCCAAGCGCCGCGCGGCCTATGCTCACGCGACATGCTCTCCCTCATTGGAATTGACGCAAATGCGTCGTCGCAGGTGATCTCACCTGCTCGGGATTTGCTCTAGCGCCGCGCGAAGGTGGGCATGGCTTCCTCCACGCCTTCGGGGTCGGCGTGAATGATCACCTCTGCGTTGGGGAAGGCCGCGCGGATGCGCGCCTCGACGTCGTCGGAGATCTCGTGGGCGCGCAGCAAGGTGAGGGCGCCATCCATTTCGATATGAAGCTGGATGAAGGCGTCGATTCCCGAGCGCCGGGTCCGCAGATCGTGGCAATCGTGCACGTCGGGGTGGGCGAGCACGATCGCCTTGATTTGCTCGCGCTCGGTGTCCGGGAATTCGCGATCCATGAGCTGCGAGAGCGCCGTGCGGACGATTCGCGCGGCGGCGTAGATGATGAAGCCCGCGATCAGGATTGCGATCGCCGGGTCCGCGTAGGTCCAGTCCAGCATCATCACCAGGACCAGTGAGATGATCACGCCGCCATTGACCAGGATGTCGGAGGCATAGTGCAGCGAATCGGCGCTGATCGCGGTCGACCCGGTGCGCCGCACGACATAGCGCTGATAGTTGACGAGGCCGAGCGTCAGGATGATCGCGAAGCCCATCACGCCGATGCCGACCGCGCCCTGCTCGATCGTGCGCGGATGCACGATGCGCCCGATCGCCTCGACGATCAGAAACACGCCCGAGCCGATGATGAAGGCGGCTTGCCCAAGGCCGGCGAGCGGCTCGGCCTTGCCGTGCCCGAAGCGATGCTCGCGGTCGGCCGGCTGCAGCGCCTGGCGCACCGCGATCAGGTTGACCAGAGAGGCCAGCACGTCCATCACCGAATCGACCAGCGAGGAGAGCAGGCTCACCGAATCGGTGACCAGCCAGGCGCCGACCTTGGCGGCGATGAGCACGCAGGCCACCGCCACCGCTGCCGTGGTCGCACGGCGCATGAGGCGCCGCGCGTGCTCCGGCGCGATCTTGTTGGCGGTTGCGGCTTTCGTGCTCATGCGGGCGTTTGCGTGGTCGCTCAGGGAAAAAGACGCATGGTGCGCCAAGCGCCCTCGGCGTCGGCACGCTCATAGACCAGGCGCTCGTGCATCCGGGCGATGCCGTGCCGCCAAAATTCCATGCGGCGGGGGATGATGCGGTTGCCGCCCCAATGATCCGGCCGCGGGATCGCGCCGATCCCGAATTTCAGGGCATAGCGCGCGACCTCCTTTTCGAGTGCATGACGGCTCGGCAAAGGGCGCGATTGCTTCGACGCCCAGGCGCCGAGCTGGCTGTCGCGCGCGCGGGACGCGAAATAGGCATCCGACTCGGCGCCGCTGATTTTTTCCGTGGCCCCTTCAATGCGCACTTGGCGCTTGAGCGGCGGCCAATAGAAGCAGAGTGCGGCGTGCGGGTTGGCGGCAAGCTCGCGGCCCTTGCGGCTCTCGGCATTGGTGTAGAACACGAAACCGCGGGTATCGAAGCTCTTGAGAAGCACCATGCGCAGGCTCGGCCGGCCCTCGGCATCCGCCGTCGCAAGGGCGACGGCGGTCGGCTCCGAGAGACCCGCATTCTGGGCCTCCGCATACCATTCCGCGAACAGGCTCAGCGGGTCCTCCCGCTCTCGGATGCTCACGGGCCCGCTCCCGGCGGATGGGGCGGCGATTCGACGATCTTGTTCATGTCTCGGGTCCGACGCCCAAGGTTTTGTGTGCGACCTGCGGCGGTGCGCGAATTTGGGCTTTCCTATAACACGTTCTCAACCAATATTTGGTGGGGTGCACGCGCCGGTGCCGCGCGGCACGCGGCGTAGCCGTCAAAGGAGGGATCGACCCATGAGAGTATTAAAGCTCGTCGGCGTTGGGTGTCTCATCGCAAGCCTCGGCCTCGGCACCATGGCGTGTCAGCGGGCGGGCACGAAGGAAACGATCGGTACGCTCGGCGGCGCCGCGGCGGGCGGTTTGGTCGGCTCGCAAATCGGCGGCGGCAGCGGCAAGCTCATCGCGGTCGGGCTCGGGGTGCTGGCCGGCGCGTTCATCGGCCGCGAGATCGGCCGCTCGCTCGACAAGGCAGACCAGGCCTACGCCGACCAGGCCGCCGGTGAGGCGTTCGAATATAACCGCACCGGCCAGCCCAGCAATTGGGAGAACCCGGACAATGGCCACCGGGGAAGCGTGACGCCGACCAACACGACCTATGTCGAGTCCGGACAGCCGTGCCGCGAATACCAGCAGACCGTGACGATCGGCGGCAAGACCGAGACCGCCTACGGTACCGCCTGCCGCAATGCGGATGGCTCTTGGCGCATCGTCAACTGACGCCGTGCGCGCTCATGCGGCCGCGTCGCGCAGGCCCTTTGTTTGCGGTCGAGGCGCTTTCGTGTAGGATGCCGCGCCGCTGAACCCGCTGTCGCTTTGGGACGTTCATGGCTACTCCGGCGCCGCTCATGGAAGGCAAGACTGGCTTGGTGATGGGCGTCGCCAACGAGCGCTCGCTCGCCTGGGGAATCGCGCGCACATTGGCGGCTCACGGCGCGGACATGGCCTTCACCTTCCAAGGCGAGGCGCTTGAGAAGCGCGTGCGCCCGCTTGCGGAATCGGTCGGCGCGCCGATTGTAGAGCCCTGCGATGTGAGCGACCCGGCCAGCATCGATTCGGTGTTCGAGGCGATTCGCGGCCATTGGGGCCGGCTCGATTTCTTGGTCCACGCCATCGCCTTCTCCGACAAGGAGGAGCTGAAAGGGCGCTACCTCGACACCTCGCTCGAGAACTTCCAGAGCACCCTCAACATCTCCTGCTATTCCTTCACCGCGCTTTGCCAGCGCGCCGTGCCGCTGATGGAAGAGCGCGGCGGGAGCCTGCTCACACTCTCCTATCTCGGGGCCGAGCGATGGATGCCGCATTACAACGTCATGGGTGTGGCCAAGGCGGCATTGGAGACGAGCGTGCGCTATCTCGCGGCCGATCTCGGCACTTCGGGAATTCGCGTCAATGCGATTTCTGCCGGCCCGATCAAGACCTTGGCAGCCTCGGGCATCGGCGATTTTCGCTATATCCTCAAATGGAACGAGCTCAATTCACCGCTCCGGCGCAATGCGACGATCGACGATGTCGGCGGCGCGGCGACCTACTTGCTGAGCGATCTCGGCAGCGGCGTGACCGGCGAGGTTCATCACGTCGATTGCGGCTATCACATCGTCGGCATGAAGCACCCCGACGCGCCCGACATCTCAGTGGCTTAGGGGCCATGCGTCCGCGCACGGCGGACGGCGACCACGACCATGGCAAGCAATAGCTTCGGCACGCTGTTCCGGTTCACCACCTGGGGCGAGAGCCACGGGCCGGCGATCGGCTGCGTCGTCGACGGCGTGCCGCCGCGCATCCCGCTCGCCGAGACCGACATCCAGGCCGATCTCGACCGGCGCAAGCCCGGCGGCTCGCGTTTCGTGACGCAGCGCAAGGAATCCGACACCGTGCGCATTCTCTCGGGCGTGTTCGAGGGGCGGACCACCGGGAGCCCCGTCGCGCTCCAGATCGAGAACGAGGATGCGCGCTCCAAGGACTACGGACCGATCAAGGACAAGTTTCGTCCCGGCCATGCCGATTTCACCTACGACGCCAAATACGGTGTCCGCGACCATCGCGGGGGCGGCCGGGCCAGCGCGCGCGAGACCGCGATGCGCGTGGCGGCCGGCGCCATCGCGCGCAAAGTGCTGGGACCGAAGGTTTCTGTGCGCGGCGCGCTGATCCAGATCGGCGCCGAAACGGTTGATCGCGAGGCCTGGGATTGGGACGAGACCGCGCGCAACCCGTTCTTCTGCCCCGATGCCGGTGCCGTGGCGCGCTGGGAGAGTTACCTCGACGATGTGCGCAAACGCGGCTCCTCGGTGGGCGCCGTGATCGAGATCGTCGCGGACGGCGTGCCCGTTGGCCTCGGCGCGCCGATCTATGGCCGTCTCGACGCCGATCTCGCGGCCGCGATGATGGGCATCAACGCGGTCAAGGGCGTGGAGATCGGCGCGGGCTTCGCCGCAGCCGCGCTCACCGGCGAAGAGAACGCCGACGAGATGCGCGCGCCCGCCGGCAACGGCCCGCCGCGGTTCCTCAGCAACAATGCCGGCGGCGTGCTCGGCGGCATTAGCACCGGCCAGCCGCTGGTCGTGCGCTTCGCGGTCAAGCCCACAAGTTCCATCCTCACGCCGCGCCGCACCGTGGCGCGCGACGGTGCGGAGACCGAGATCGCCACCAAGGGACGCCACGATCCTTGCGTCGGCATCCGTGCGGTTCCGGTGGGTGAGGCCATGATGGCCTGCGTGCTCGCCGACCACCTTCTGCGCCACCGCGCTCAGTGCGGGTGAGGGGGCGAAAGCGACACCCGCGCGTAGTGGGTTCGACTTTTGCGTTGATGGCGGATCAAGGCTCTCGTGTCACGGAGCCGTGTCCTGGGCGGTTCGAGCCGTCGCCGGTGAAACCCAATGCCGACACACACACCGGGCGGTTAGGAGGGCGTTCCCAGGCGCCAGGACTGTGACTTCTTGCAGTTGGTGCAAATTCGTTCGCCCGACCACGTGCTTTCGAACGGCGCGTCGCACCGCAGGCAATTTCGGACCTTCGGGACGTCCCATGCCGATGGGTTGTCGCGATGATCGTCCGCCACTGAGCTATCGGAGATGGAAACCTCCATCACGTATCAAGGTGTCAGGGCGCAGCCGAGTCGAAACCGCAGCTCAGAACTTGAGCCCACTGAGCAATATAATTTAAGCGTCAAAGAAAATAAATCAACCGACGATTTTCTCTTGGGGCAAATTTATCACGCACATAGGGTCGAGAATGTTCAATAAAATCTGCAGCTTGAACGTGAAATTGATTAAATATATTTCGATCTCATGAGGCGCGAGAATTTATTCCGACAGAATTTTATTGTGCGAAGACCATTTGACGGCCATGTTGGCCAGAGGCGTTGGCCGTCGCCGCCATGGAGGAGGGCGCCTGTCACGCATGGGGACCAAGCCTTATGAGCAATTCAAGCAAGAGTGTCCGCGAGGGCAATCGGGCTTATCGCTGGGTGTTCTCTTTGCTCATGGTCGTGCTCGCCGCCATCATCGGCTTGGCAGTGGCCGTGCACTAGGCGGACCTCTTCGAGGCACCGCGTCCAGAGCGTGCGCGTCGGCCCGGATCGGAAACAGGGAGTTGCGCCCGGCGCAGGGAATTGCGCCGTGTCGCCTTACACATCGGAGGAGCCCTGAATGAAGCGAGCCGACCGCGGCACGAAACACGTCTGTTCGGAATGTGCGACCAAGTACTATGACCTCAAACGTTCAAAGGCGCTCTGCCCGCGCTGCGGAGGCAAGCCGGAGGTCGTAGTGGGCAAACCGGTGCGGCGCCGCATGACGCCGCGCCCAGCGCCTCGCGGTGGTTTCGGGCGGTTCCCCTGATTTCGGCGGCGCGTCCGCGCCAAACGCGCGGCGCATGGTCGCTTGTCGGAACAGAAAAGGCCCGCGCGACGCGGGCCTTTCCGATACCGTGGATGACAATAGGCGACGTCAATCGACGAGCGATAGATTCTCCGCCGACTTCTTGCCGTTCTTGCCATCCTGCAGCTCGAACTCGACACGCTGGCCTTCATTGAGGCTACCAAGCCCGGCCCGCTCAACTGCTGAAATGTGCACGAATGCGTCCTGAGAGCCGTCCTCCGGCGCGATGAAGCCGTAGCCTTTCGCAGCGTTGAACCACTTCACGGTTCCCTTGGTCATAGATGTTCCAATCGATATGTTGCGTCCGCTGGGCACTGCGCCGGGCGGTTCTCGCGTACCGAAATCTTTGAGGGAAGACGGTAACCGGCCGCCGCTTGCCGGGGGGAACTAACCCACCACGTCCGCTCGACGAGCCGATCGTACTCATATCGGCTCTATCCGTCTTGCCGTCAAGGTATCATCGCGCGCACATGCCGAAACGATCTGGCTGCTCGTCGCTGGGGGTCTCGCATACACCGGCGGGCTGGTGTTCTACATATGGCAGCGGTTGCCGTACAATCACGCGGTTTGGCACGGCTGCGTTCTTGGTGGGGCTGTGTGCCATTTTCTTGCAGTCGCGCATTACGCCCTCCCGGAGGGGGCGTAGCCCAAGGCTTCCGGGTGCCGCGGGAATGCGCGCCAAAGGTCCGGTGGCAATGCTACCGGTCTCGCTTGGAGCCACACCCGGCTGCTTGGGGGCGAGGACCGCGCAGATGACCGGGGTTGGACCCATCGGACCAACAACCCTCACATGTTTGATCTGACGCTGGCGCTGCGGGCTTACGCGGCGTTTCGCGCGGCGCAGCTTCAACGGCAATCGCCCCAGCGCACGCAGCAGCGCACGCTCTCACGCCTCCTGCGCAAGGGCCGGGGCACGCGCTTCGGACGCGATCACGGGTTCGACCGGATCGCGTCGCTCGAGGCGTTTCAGCGTCAGGTGCCGATCCGGCGTTACGAGGATTTTTGGCAATCTTACTGGCGCGCGCCGTTCCCCAATCTTGCCGGCGTCACCTGGCCCGATCACGTGCCTTACTTCGCCGTCACCTCGGGAACCTCGACCGGCAAGACGAAATACATCCCGGTGAGCCGCCAGATGTGCCGGTCGAACCGGCGGGCCGGCTTCGACGTCATGGTCCATCACCTGAGAAACCGGCCCAAGAGCCGCGTGCTCGGCGGCAAGAGCTTCATGCTCGGCGGCACGGTGGACCTGACGGCCGAGGGGCCGGCGGCCGAGAGCGGTGATTTGACCGGAATTGCCCTGAAGGAGGCCCCGGATTGGACGCGCCACTACACCTTCGCGCCGGCCTCGGCTGCGGGCGAGACCGATTGGGAACGCAAGATCGAGGCGGCGGGCCGGGCCTCGCTCGGCGAGGACATCCGGACCATCGCCGGAACCGTGAGCTGGTTGCTCCTGTTTTTCGAGCGGCTGGCCGCGATGGCACCCGGGCCGAAGAGGCTCGCGCGCCTCTATCCCAACCTCGAGCTGATCGTCCATGGCGGCGTGAGCTTCCGGCCCTACCGCGAGCGCTTCGAGAGCTGGCTCGAGGGGGGCCATGCCGAGCTTCGCGAGGTCTATCCGGCGAGCGAGGGGTTTGTCGCGACCGCCGATCGCGGCTCCGACGAGGGCCTCCGCATGTATCTGGACGGCGGTATTTTCTATGAGTTCATCCCGGTGGAGGAGCTTGATGCCGAGGCCCCGACACGCCACTGGATCGGCAATGTCGAGACGGGGCGCGACTATGCCCTGGTGATGACGACATGCGCCGGGCTTTGGGCCTATCTGCTGGGCGACACGGTGCGTTTCGTCGAGCGCGATCCGCCCCGGCTTTTGGTCACGGGTCGCGTCTCCTACTTCCTGTCGGCATTCGGCGAGCACCTGACGGGCGAAGAGATCCGGGACGCCGTCATGGCCGCGGCGGCTGCGCTCGGTGAAGCGCTCAGCGAGTTTTCCGTCGGCGCCGTTCATGGCGATGGCGAGGCGAGGGGCGGGCACGTCTTCATCGTGGAGTTCGCCGCCCCGCGCGCGCTCACCCGCGCGCGGCTCGAGCGCTTCGCGGCGGTGATCGATCGCGATCTCGCGGCGACCAATGACGACTATGCCACACACCGTGCGGCAGGCTTCGGTATGAAGGCACCGGAGGTGCGCATCGTCGCCCCCGGAACATTCGCAGCCTGGATGAAGCGGCGCGGAAAACTCGGTGGACAAAACAAAGTGCCTCGTGTGATCAACGACCCTGAGCTATTCACCGATCTACAGGACTTCACGGCAACACGGACGGTCGAACCAACGGAGTGACGGAGCGGGCCCGAGCGCCGATCGATTGCGCACCAGGTCCGCTCGCGCGCAACGACATAACAATGGCGCCTTGCAATGACTGAGACGGTTTTCTTCGAATCGTTTAGCCCCCCCATTTTCGGTCGGGCGGCCCGGAAGCACACGCTTACGCCGATCCAGGCGCGGGGCGAGCTATACATGCCGCAAGACGGCGACCGGTCGCGGCGTCCGGGTGTCGTGATCATCGAGGGCCTGGGCGGCGTCGACGACGAGCGGGAGCGCGCCTATGGTGCGCTCCTCGCGCGCCACGATTATGCGACGCTCGTGGTGGATTCCTTCGGATCGCGCGGTGCGCGCGTGTACCCCGATGAGATCCGCGCGCTTCTCGTGACCGAGGCGATGATGTGCGCGGACGCCTTCGGCGCGCTGCGCTTCCTCAGGGCACACCCCGAGATCGATCCGGATCGAATCTGTATCCTCGGCTTCTCCTATGGCGGGATGATCTCGATCCTCACCGCCTATGAGCAGGTCCGCCATCTCTATGCGGCCGATGGGGAGATGTTCGCGGGGCATGCCGCGTTCTACAGCGCCAGCGTGATCCGCCTCGAAAACACCCTGACCACCGGAAAGCCGCTCCTCATCATGCTCGGCGAGAAGGACGACAATGTCTCCATCCCGCGGACCCGCGAGATCGCGGACGATCTGCGGCGCGGCGGCTCCGAGGTATGCCTCGAGGTGCTTGAGGGCGCCTATCACCAATGGAACGGCGGCGACATCAAACGGCAGTTCGTTCGCGCCACCCTGAAGGAGTCCAAGGCCTTGCTCGGTCCGAACAATGTGATGCGGGACGAGAAGGGCGGCTGGCGCCTCAAGGGACGCCTCTCCCGCGCGCTCCTGTTGATGTTGCGGGCCGGCTACTCGGGATACTTCATCCACCGGGACGACGAGGCGACGCAGCGATCCAACGAGAAACTCTTGTCGTTCCTCCGCGCCGCGACCGGCGGATAGCGGCCGCGGCACGCCAGGGCCTCGGCGATGACCGAATATCATCGTATTCGCGACGAGATCGAGCGTGCAGGCGAAACGCTCTACGAGGAGCTGGCGAGCGCGCTGGTGCACATCGTCGGCGCGGTTCTCGCTGCGGCCGCGATCCCGCTTCTCGTCGTCTTGGCGTCATACACCCACAGCGCGCTCGCGATCACCATCTGCGCGATCTATGGCGCCACCGTCTTCCTCACCTTCCTGTTCTCGGCGATGTACCACGGCATTTGGCACCGCACGACGAAGGCGGTGTTCCTCGCGCTCGATCATTGCTCCATCTTCGCGCTGATCGCCGGCACCTACTCGCCCGTCCTTCTTCTCGCCCTTCCGGCGGCCCTCGGATGGACCCTCTTCGGGGTGATCTGGGGGCTCGCTCTCTTGGGCATCGGCTTGCGGTTGTGGATCGGCCATCTTCACTGGTCCCTGATCCCGGTCTTCGTCGCGATGGGCTGGCTCAGCATGGTCTGGGGCGACACATTCTTCACCCATCTGGGAAAGGGCGGCGGATGGCTGCTCGTCGCCGGTGGTCTCTCTTACACCGGCGGGCTCGTGTTCTACATATGGCAGCGGCTGCCCTTCAATCATGCGGTCTGGCACGGCTGCGTTCTGGGCGGCGCCGTGTGCCATTTTCTCGCGGTTGCGCTCTACGCCCTGCCGGAGGGGCGCTAGCCGAAGGACGCCGGCACGCCGGCCAACGCCTCAACCCTTGATCATGTCTTGCGCCCCGCGACGCCCGTTGCCGTTGGGGCGGCGCGGGCGCAGCCGCGCGTCAGTCCGCGGCGAAGCAATAGAAGTAGCCGTTGCCGCCGGTGCTGCGTAGCGCCTCCTGGCTGCAGCCGCGCGAGCCATGCGCCGCGTTCCACGAGGTGTTGCCGCCGCCATGGCGATCATGATGGCCGACGGTGGCCGAGCCTTCGTCGTTGGAGGTCCAGTTCGAGCAGGTCTTATCGCCTTCCTCCCACGGGAAGTAGGCGGTGCCGTCGGCCCGCGTGCCGGTCAGGATGTCATGCTCGTTGCGCTCGTCGCCGCGGCCCATGACGCGGTTGCCGGTCTCGTCGATGGCTGTGCGGTGATAGATGTTCGGCATGATGTGGAGCTGATCGAGGTCAACGGCGATCAGCTCGCCCACGGCGTTGTACCAGGGGCCGGAGCCGATGCGATCGCGCGCCGAGATGCCGAATTTGCCCTCCTCTTGGGTCGAGAGGTAGGCGCGCCACGTGCGGCCCTCGCTGCCCGCAGCCTCGGCGAGCTTCTGGCAGTGTGCGTCCGCGCCCGCGAGGCCGCCGAGATTGGCGCCGTCGCCCATGCCGACGCTGGTCACGAAAAAGCCCATCGGCGGGTCCTCGCCCGCCTGCGCAATGGTGCCGCCGAGCATCAGAACCGCCGCGGCTGCGGCGGTCATCAAGAACGTCGCTTTCATCGGGATCCTCCTAATTTCGTGATGGCCGATGTCGGACGGACTTTAGCAGCCCCGATTTGCCGGGGGCATCGGCGCGGCGTTCACGTTTTGGTGTAGGCGCAACCGCTAAGGCGTTTGGTGGGCACCCAGCGCCGCGTAGGCGTCGTGAATGAGGCCCGGCGTGGTGAACCAGATGCGGTCGCGATGCTCGATCAGCTTGTCGAGCACGCGGCGGAATCGGCGCAGCCGAAAGGGCTGCCCGACGATGAAGGTGTGGATCGTGATGCCGAAGACGAGCGATTGCTCGGTCGACTGCACCAGCATCTCCTCGAGGTTGTCGATCGCCATCTCCGCGAAGGCGCGGCCGGTGCCGTCGTGGAGCACGATCATCGGCACGTCGTTGACCTCGTGGGGATAGGGCACGCTCATGAGCGACCCGTGCTCGGTCTCGAGCCATGCGGGCTGGTCGTCGATCGGCCAGTCGAGCGTGTAGCCGAAGCCGCGTGCCTTCAGGAGGTCCTCGGTGTTGGCGCTCGGGTGGGCACCGGGTGACATCCACCCCTTCGGCGCCGCGCCCTCGTTTTCGGCGATCAGCCGCGCGACCCGGTCGATCATCGCGGCCTCCTCATCGAGGCTCATGCCGTTCTGATGCTCGGAATTGGTGTGCCCGTGCGCGACGAACTCGTCGCCGCGCTTGCGGTAGACCTCGAGCAGGGCGGGGCAGTGGTCGTAGCAGGCCGTGTTGAGCAGGATGGCAAGCGGCAGCTGATACGCGTCGAAGAGCCGCGCCAGCCGAAACCCGCCGACCCGATTGCCATATTCGCGCCAGCCCCAATTGTAGCTGTTGGGGTGCTGAAGCCCAGGCGAATAGGGGAGACCCATCCCGGAGCCATAGGAGAAGTGCTCGACGCAGAGGGCCACATAGACCGCCAAGCGCTTTTCGCCCGGCCAGGTGAAATCCGGTCTGGCCTCGATCGGCGAGTAGGCGAGCCTCGGGTTTGTCAGTACGTCCATGCCGTGGCGTCCTTGCCTATGCGCGCACATGCCGTCGACGCGCCTTGTCGACCACTCATCGACGGCGACACGCCCACCCGGCTGGCGCCATGGTCGACCCAGCCGTCCCGGGATCTGAGCGCGCGCTTACTCCGCTGCGGCCTGGCTCAGCGTCGCCTTGTCGCCGACGCCAATCGGACGGCCGGATTGCCGTAGGATCTTCGTGGCAGAGAGGTCCACGGCGAGCGTGCTGGGATCGATGACGACGCCATACTCGTTCCGCGCCGCATCGATCGTGATGTACTCGTCCAGCACGTCCTCGCGCACGGCCTCGACGTCACGCTCGAAGGGATTGCCCCATCCGCCGCCGCCGGTGCTATCGAAGCGGAACATCTCGCCGTGGGTGAACCCGTAGCCGGCTTGCAGTGGATTTCGCCATTCCCCGTTCGGCGTCATCCCGCCGATGACCTCCTCGGATCCGTCGGTCGCGATCTTGGTTTGGCGCTGCACGGCGCTGCGCATGTCGGTCAACACGCCGGGGCTGCCTTCCCGCGTCCGCGAGGTTTCCATGCTCAGCTCGCCGTCGCAAAGGAAGCGAACCTTGAAGGTCGCGCCGAGGCCGCCCCGGTATTTCCCCGCGCCGGCCGAGTCCCTGCGAAGCTCGAACGCCTCATAGGCGATCGGGTAGAGCAGCTCCGCCGTCTCCGCGGGCATGTTCATGCAATTGCCGAGCGGATCCATCGTGACGCTCATGCCATCGCCGAAGGGCGTGCCGCCCCATCCGCCTGCGGGGAGGTCCGAGAAGACGTCGGTGCGCCCGCGCGGATCTCGCGTGGCGGCGACGAACCAGTTGCACTCGCTGCAGGTCGAGCCCGTGACGCGCTCGGGCACCGCCTTTGCCAGCGCTTGCCAGACCGCGCTGGTGATCTTCGACGACGTCAGGGTCGTGCAGCCGATCGTCGGCGCCGGCCATTGGGCATTGAGCCAGCAATCGTCGGGCATGGTGATCTCGATCGGAACGAACATGCCCTGGTTCTGGGGCGCATCGGGCGCCAGGAAGAATTGCAGCGAGTAGTAGACCGCGGACGCCGTGTTGGCATAGGGCGAATTGATCGCGCCTTTGCAGACCGGATCGGTGCCGGCGAAATCCACCGTGATATTCGAGCCCTCGACGATCAGCTTGATCTTGATGTTGACGGTCTCGTCGACAAAGCCGTCGGTGTCGGCGTAATCCGTCGCCTCGTACTCGCCGTCCGGGATCGTCTCGATGCTGCGGCGGATGATCCGCTCGGTATATTTCTGAAGCTCCCTCATCGCGGCCTGCATGGTGTCGAAGCCATAGCGCTCGGCGGCACGCTGCAGCTCGCTCTCCGCGGCCCTCAGGCAGCCGAAATGCGCCTGCAAGTCGCCTCTGACGAAATGCGGGGTGCGTGTGTTGTTGAGGATGATCTCCAGGAGATCCTGGTCCACCTCATAGTTCTCGTAGAGCTTGAGCGGCGGCAGGCGGAGACCCTCGCCCGCGATGTGCGTGCCGAACGATTGCCCGCCCGCGGCGCCGCCGCCGAGGTCCATCCAATGGCCGCGACTGACCGCGAAGCCCAACAGCGCCGAACCGTGGAATATGGGGAGGACGAAGGTGATGTCGTTGATGTGCGTGCCGCCCTTGTAGGGGTCGTTGTTCACGTACACATCGCCTTCCTTCATCGAGGCGATCGGGTACTTCTCCGCGATGGCCTCGGCGCTGAATTTCATCGCGGCGAGATGCACCGGGCAGTTGGCATCCTGGCTCAGAAGCTTCAACTCGGCGTCATAGATCGCGTTCGAGAAGTCCACCATGTCCGCCAAGATCGGCGAAAACGACGATCGCTGGAGCACTTTCGTCATTCGCGCGCAGGAGTACTCAAACAGGTTGCGCAACACCTCAAATGTGACGGGATCGATCGTCTGGCCCATTCTCCGCTCCTCAGTGCTCACGGGCGCGCCCGTGAGTGTCATTTCACGAACTGCTCAGTCCGCCCCGACCGAAACAACCAAATTGCTGAACTCGTCCACCACCGACGACGAATGTGGCGGCAGAACGGCGCACGCATCCTCGTATTCGATGACGGCCGGGCCCTCGACGCTCTGGCCCCGGTTCAATCGCTGACCATCGATGATGGCCGCATCGTACCAGTCGCCCGAGAAATACACCCGGCGTGAGCCCTTCGACGGATCGCCCGTGCCCGCGGCCGCATTCGCGAAGACCGGTTGCGGCGTGGTGCCGGTGGCGGTCACGCACAAAGAGACGAACGCCGGCTCAAAGTCATCGGAGCTCACGCCGTGTTCCAGCTTGTGGGCCTGGTGAAAGGCCTCGGTGATGATGGGCACCGTCTCCGCCGTGATTTCGCCGCCCGGGATCGGCGCCTGGACCTCATAGGTCTGGCCGACATAGCGCATCTGCGCGGTACGATTGACGGTCATCTCGCCTGTCGCGACGCCGTCTGCGGCGAGCAGGCTCCGGGCAGAGGTCTCGAGGTCGTCGAACAGCCGATTGATCCGGCTGAAATCGAGCGCCCCGACGGGCGCGTACATGAAGGCCTCGAGGTCTTGCCGCAAGTCCATCGCGGTCGCGCCGAATGCCGAGGCGACACCGGCGAATTTGGGCACGATCACATGCGGTATGTTCATCGCCCGCGCGACGAACACGGCGTGCATTGCGCCCGCGCCGCCGAGGCTCGCGAGCGTGAAGTCTCGGGGGTCGCGCCCGCGTTCCACGAGAACCATTTTGACCGCCTGCGCCATGTTTTCGCAGCTGATCCGGATCATGCCTTCGGCCGTCTCCAGAAGCGACAGGCCGATGCCCTTCGCGAGCCCGGCGATGGCCTTTTCCGCCGCCTCGACGTCGAGCTCGAACTTGCCGCCGAGCGACGGCTCGAGCCGGCCGAGGACCAAATTCGCGTCCGTGACGGTCGGCTCCGTTCCCCCTCTGCCGTAGCAGGCCGGGCCGGGCGTGGCGCCCGCGCTCTGGGGGCCGACACGCAACGAATCTCCTTCATCGATCCAGCCGATCGACCCTCCGCCCGCGCCAACGCTGTGAATGTCGAGCATCGGGGTGACCACAGGAATTTCCCATTCGAGCTCGTAGCTGTGGGTCTGGAGGCCTTTGCCATCCTCGACGATCGAGGCGTCGAAGCTGGTCCCGCCCATGTCGGTGTGAATCAGGCGCTGGCGATCGGTCAGCCGGCTCAATTCGGCCGTGCAGGCGACACCGCCCGCCGGGCCGGATTCGATGAGCTCCTCCGGATGGTCCACCGCCAGGTCGACGCCCATCACGCCGCCGCTGCTTTTCAGGATGAGCAGCGATCCGTCGAACCCCTTGTCGCGCAACCGGGTCTGCAAAACCTCGAAATATTCCGACATGACCGGCAACAAGACCGCGCGGATCGCCGTGGTCGTGAACCGCCCATGTTCACGGAAAATGGGTCGCGTGCTGGCCGAGGTGACGGCGTGGCCATCCGGGCAGGTCTGCCGCACGATGTCGAGCACCGCGTCTTCATGCGCCGGGTTGATGTAGGAGTTGACGAAACACACCGCGACGGACCGCAGCCCAAGATCGTTGATCTTGAGCGCAATCGCCTCCGCTTGCGCTTCATCCAATGGCCTGACGATCTCGCCCTCGACGCTGATTCGCTCCTCGACCTCGAAGCGATAGCGCCGCGGAATGATCGGCTTGGGCTTGGTTTGATAGGGATCGTACAGATGCTTGCGGTGCTGCCGCCCAATCTCGATCGTATCTCTGAAGCCTTGCGTCGCGATCATCGCGGCGGGGGGATAGGTTCTCTGGAGCAGCGCGTTCGTCGCCGTGGTCGTGCCATGCACCAAGTGGGAAATGTCGGCAAAGCGAATGCCGGCCTTTTCCACGGCCTCGACGACGCCGAGCGACCGATCCGTCGTCGTGAGAACCTTCGCCTCGCTCTGCTCGTGCGTCTCGCTATTCCAGCAGAAGAGGTCCGTAAAGGTCCCACCGACGTCGACACCCACTCGCCACATCGGACATTCCTTGATCGATGGCGGACTGTGCCCGGGAATTAGACTGTGACCATGCCTTGGACACAACCCTCAACTCACGCGCCCGTGACCAGAGCCGCGTTCGCCGCTCAGGAGACTTTGCGGCACCGCCACCTTCTCGTGCGAGCTACTCCAAGATCATGTCCTTGATCATCACCGGCAGCCCCGCGGTCAGGCCGCCATCGACGACGAGGTTGGCGCCGTTGACGAAGGCGGCGTCGTCGGAGCCGAGATAGGCGATGGCGGCGGCGATGTCCTCGGGCTGGCCGACGCGGCCGACCGGGTACCAGCGCGCCAGCACGTCGAAGATCTCGGGGTTCTTCTCGCGGCGGATGCGCCAGGTCTCGATGTCGGTCTCGATCGTGCCGGGCGAGACCATGTTCGTGCGCACGCCCTGCGGGCCATATTCCACCGCGAGCGCCTGCGTGAGGTTGACGAGGCCCGCCTTGGCCGCGCTGTAGCCCGGGTTGCCGAGCGCCATCAGCGCGTTGACCGAGCCGACATTGACGATCACGCCGGCGCCGCGCGCGACCATGCCGGGCAGCACGGCCTGCGCGCAGTTGAGGTGACCGGTCAGGTTGATGTCGATCTCGACCGCCCAATCGGCGGGCTCGGTCTCGGCCAGACTGCCCTTCGCGGCGTAGCCCGCATTGTTGACCAGCACACCGAGCGTGCCGAGCGCCGCCTCGGCCGCCGCGAGGGCCTCGCGCACGCTCGCGGGCTCGGTGATGTCCGCCGTCACCGCGATCGCGTGGCGTCCCGTCTCGGCGATCGCCGACACCGTGCCCTCGGCCGCATCCGCGCGCCGATCGAGCACGGCGACCGCCGCGCCCTCCGCGGCGAGGCGAAGCGCCGTCGCCCGTCCAATACCGCCGCCCCCGCCGGTCAGCAGCACAACCTTGCCGTCATAGCGCATTAGGTCTCGGCCTCCTCCAGCGCGGCCACGGCCTCGCGCACCCGCTCGAGCGCGCTCAGCGCGACATGGCCATAGTTGTAGAACGCAATGCCCTGCAGCCCGATCGTCGCGAGCGCGCGGGCGGCGGCCGCAGTCTCTGCGCCGTCCGCGAGATCGGGGTGGGCCGGGCGCAGGATGAAGTGGATGCGCGCGTCGTCGCCCGCGCGGCGGCGCACGTCGCGCGCATCACGCAGCACGGCTGCCGCGCTCGGCTCGTAGGCCGGCACCTCGAGCGCGTCTGCCGCCTCGGCAAGCAATGCGAGGTCGCTGCCCTCCGACCAGGAGGCCGCGGTCGGGCGCTGCACGGTTGGGATCACCGCGAGGCGCGTCTCCTTGGGCAGCGCCGCGCGCACCTCGGCGACGAGGTCGGCGACCAGCTGACAGCGCCAGCTCAGGAACACCGCCCATTCCGGATCGGCGATCATGTCGGCGATCCACCAGTCGGCGGCGACCTCGTCGGGCACAGCCACCGGGTCCTCGAAGAAGCGGTCGAGCGCGGCGCAGGCCTGCCAGCGCAGCCGTTCCGCATCGATGCCCTGGGCTTCGGCGGCGGAAATCGTGCCTTCCGAAAAACAAAGCCCGAGCAGCCACTTGGCCCATCTGTTTAACGGAAGCAGGAAGAACTCATGATGGAAACCGTGGTCGAACGGCAGAAAGCCCGGAGTCTCGAGCGCAAGCCCCTGCAGCTCGTAGCGCTCGGCGAGATCGGCGCAGAGCGTGACGACATACTCGCGCACCTCCGCATAAGCCGGGCAAACGCTGTAGGGATAGGAATCGCCATAGGCATTGCGCACGGTGAATTGGGGATAGCGCATGCCGAGCGCCGTGTTGTGAAGGCAGACGGTCCAGCCGACCCGCGCCATATCGGGGGCGGCGGTCGCGATCTCGGCCAGCACGTCGCGCTCGGCCATGAGGTCGCTGACGAGCGGCTCGATCGCGCCGTAGCGTGCCTCGTCCGGGCGAAAGTAGACAGCGCCGTCCTGCGGAAAGTAGACCCGCCCGCTCGGCGCATGGGGGCGCAGGAACTTACCGGCATGGTAGCTCGTCGCGAGCGTGACCGTGTTGATGCCGCACTCGCGCATACGCCCGAGCGCCCTGTCGAGGCCCTCGTCGATCAGGTCCCAGGCGTAGCAATACATGCCGCGATACACGGGCGCGTCCTCCCTCACGACCGACTATGCCGCACCATCATAGCGCGCTGATGCCTCCTATGCTGCGCGGATGTCGCTTATGATGCGGCCACCGCGGTTCGACGACGGAGCACGCCCGCATGGCGCATCGCTACCACATCGCGCAGTTCAACCTCGCCGCCCAGCGCCACCCGATCGACCATCCAGGGATGGCGGATTTCGTGGCGCAGCTCGACGAGATCAACGCGCTCGCCGAGCAGAGTCCGGGGTTCGTGTGGCGACTCAAGGACGATAGCGGCAACGCGACCGCCATGCGCCCCGCTGGTGCCGACATGCTGATCAACATGTCGGTGTGGGAGAGCATCGATGCGCTCTTCGCCTATACCTACAAGAGCGACCATGTGCGTGTGTTTCGTGAGCGGGGGCGCTGGTTCGAGCGCTCGGACGAGCCGCAGCTCGTGTTGTGGTGGACGCCCGCCGGAGAGATTCCGAGCGCGGAGGAGGGGGTGCGGCGGCTCGAGCATCTGCGCGCCCATGGGCCAAGCCCGCACGCCTTCACCCTGAAGGCGCGTTTCGACCCGCCCGAGGACGCCGCCACAGAGGCGACACAAACGATCCCGGCGCGATGACCGACATCAGCCTCTTCAGCGCCGCGGCGGCGGTGATCACGCTCGCCGCGGTCTTCGGCTATCTCAACCACAAGTTTCTGCGTCTGCCGACAACGATCGGCCTCGTGATCATCGCGCTCCTTGCCTCGCTCGGCACCATCGGGATCGACGCGCTGGCGCCCGGCTGGGGGCTCCGCGACACCGTGCGGGAGGCGGTGCTCGGCATCGATTTTCACGAGGTGCTGATGAAAGGCATGCTGAGCTTCCTGCTCTTCGCGGGTGCGCTGCATGTCGATCTCGGCGAGCTGCTCAAGCGCAAATGGGCGATCGGCTCGATGGCGACTGTCGGCGTTGTGATGTCGACCTTCATGGTCGGCCTCGCGATCTGGGGCATCACGATCCCGCTCGGCATCACGTTGCCGCTCGTCTTCTGCCTCGTCTTCGGCTCGCTGATCGCGCCGACCGATCCGGTCGCCGTGCTCGGCATCTTGAAGACCGTGCGCGTGCCGGCCTCGCTGCAGGCCAAGATCGCGGGCGAAAGCCTGTTCAACGACGGCGTCGGCGTCGTGGTCTTCACGATCATGGCCGCGATCGCGGTCGGTGCGAGTGGGCATCACGGCGGCGACGGCGTGGACGCGCTCGACGTGGTGATCCTCTTCGCGCAGGAGACCTTCGGCGGTGCGGCGCTCGGGCTTGCCACCGGCTACATCGCCTACCGCGCGCTCAAGAGCATCGACGAGCACAATCTCGAGGTGATGATCACGCTCGCGCTCGTGATGGCGACCTACGGCATCGCGACCGCGCTTCATCTCTCCGGCCCGCTCGCCGTGGTGATCGCCGGGCTCCTGATCGGCAACCGCGGCACCCGGCTCGGCATGAGCGAGCGCACGCGCGAGCATGTGCACACCTTCTGGTCGCTGGTCGACGAGATCATGAATGCCGCGCTCTTCCTCCTCATCGGCTTCGAGGTGGTGGCGCTCTCGGTGACGGGCGAGGTCGGCATTCTCATGGTGGTTGCGATCCCGCTCGTGCTCGCGGCGCGCTTCATCAGCGTCGCGGCGCCGCTCACGCTGCTCGGGCTGCGGCAGGAATACACGACGGGCGCGGTGCGCGTGCTCACCTGGGGCGGGCTGCGCGGCGGCATCTCGGTCGCGCTCGCGCTCTCGCTCCCCGCGGGGCCTGAGCGCGACGTCATCCTTGCCGTGACCTATGCGGTGGTGATCTTTTCGATCATCGTGCAAGGGCTCACCATCAAGCGCCTCGTGCAGCGCGTCGTGCCGCAAGACGGTGGCGATGCGCGAACTGAGGGTCACTAGAAGAAACGCAAGGAGACGGCGATGTCGAACAAACCCGATGGCCTGAAGCGCGCGCTTACCGACTATGGCGATCCCGCCTTCTCGCTCTTCCTGCGCAAGGCCTTCGCGAAGTCGATGGGCTACACCGACGCCGATCTCGACCGTCCGATCATCGGCATCGCCAACACGGCGAGCGCGCTGGTGAGTTGCCACGGCACCGTGCCGCAGCTCATCGAGGCGGTGAAGCGCGGTGTCATGATGGCGGGCGGGCTGCCGCTCGAGTTTCCGACGATCGCGCTCGGCGAGCCCTTCATGAACCCGACCACCATGCTCTTCCGCAATCTGATGGCGATGGACACCGAGGAGATGATCCGCGCCCACCCGATGGATGCCGTCGTGCTGATCGGCGGTTGCGACAAGACCGTGCCGGCCCAGCTCATGGCGGCGGCCAGCGTCGACATCCCGGCGATCCTGCTCGTTACGGGACCGATGCTCACGGGCTCCTACAAGGGCGAGCGGCTCGGCGCGTGCACCGATTGCCGGCGCTTCTGGGGCGAGCATCGCGGCGGGCGTGTCGACGCGGAGGAGATCGACGACATCGGCGGGCGCCTGATGCCGACCGCCGGCACCTGCATGGTGATGGGGACCGCGAGCACCATGGCCTGCATCACCGAGACGCTCGGCATGATGCTGCCCGGCAGCGCCGCGATCCCCGCCGTGCTCGCCGACCGCTTCCGCATCGCGCGCGACACCGGTCAGCGCGCCGTCGCCCTCGCTGAGGAGGGCCTCCTCGCGAAACGCATCATGACGCCCGAGGCGCTCAGCAACGCGCTCCGCGTGATGCTCGCGGTCGGCGGCTCGACCAACGCCGTCATTCATCTCGCCGCGATCGCCGGGCGCTGCGGCATCACCCTCGATTTCGACAAGCTCGACGCGATGAGCCGCGAGACGCCCGTGCTCGTCGACCTCAAGCCCTCCGGCCAGCATTACATGGAGGATCTCAACCGCGTCGGCGGCCTGCTCCCCGTGCTGCGCGAGCTCGCGCCCATGCTCCACCTCGATTGCCTCACCGTCACCGGCCGCACCCTCGGCGAGGAGATCGAGGCCGGGCCGGCGCCCTGGCCGCAGGAGGTCGTGCGCTCGCGCAACGACCCGATCCACGCCGAGGGCGGCATCGCCGTGCTCGAGGGCAACCTCGCGCCGGCCGGCGCGATCATCAAGCAATCGGCCGCGACACCCGCGCTCTGCACCCACACCGGCCGCGCCGTGGTGTTCGACTCCGTCGCCGATGTCGCGGCGCGGATCGACGATCCCGACCTCGAGGTCACGCCCGACGATGTGCTCGTCATGCGCAACGCCGGCCCGCGCGGCGCGCCCGGCATGCCGGAGGCGGGCTACATCCCGATCCCGAAGAAGCTCGCAGCCCAAGGAGTGAAGGACATGGTGCGCATCTCGGATGCGCGGATGAGCGGCACGGCCTTCGGCACCATCGTGTTGCACGCCTGCCCCGAGGCCGCAATCGGCGGGCCGCTCGCGCTCGTGCAGACCGGCGACGAGATCACGCTCGACGTCGCGGCGCGCCGGCTCGCCCTCAACGTCTCGGAGGAGGAACTCGGCAACCGCGCGGCGCAATGGGCGCCCCCGACCCCGCCCGCCGGCGCCGCGCGCGGCTACTTGGCCCTCCATCTCGCTCATGTGGAGCAGGCCGACCGCGGCTGCGACCTCGACATTCTCGCGCCCCCTCGGGATGGCCGCACGATCCCCATGTGACGCGCCCATGCCGGGTCCATTATGCGCCGCTTACCGCTGAGCACCTCCCGCGCCGACGACGACGAAGGGGGCCCAGAACAGCGGGTGGGCATGGTGGGCGGCGTCCGGGTCGTTCATCAGCGCGAGCATCGCGCGCTGATGCGCTTCGGCCCGCCCGAGGGTCGGGTCGGCGGCGCGCTCCGACAGCATGCGGGTGGTGAGCTTGACCGTCGCGCGCGACTCCACCGGCCAGTGCGAGACGAAGAGCGCCCGCGCACCGGCGTAGAAGAAGGCCTTCGCGAGGCCCGAGAGGCCTTCGGCGCCGGGTGTGCCGTCGGAGGCCGCGGTGTTGCAGGCGGAGAGGATCACCCAATCGCTGTCGAGGGAGAGCTGCGCGATCTCGCTCGCCGTGAGCAAGCCGTCGTCGGCGGCCGACGCCTCGGCGGGCGGGGTGAGAACGAGGGCGGGCTCGGCAATGCCCGCAAGCTCGCCCGCGACGACACCGTGGGTCGCGAAGGCGACGATGCGGTAGTCGGCGAGCGTGATCTGCGTGCGCACGGCCGGCTCGTTGGCGCGCTCGCGGAGATAGAGGCTGCCTTCTTGCGCGCCGAGGCTCCGCGCCATCTCGGCGAGCTCGTCGGCGGTGTCGGGGAGCGCTGGGATCAGCCGCAGGCGCGTCACGTCGGCAAGACCACCCCGGAACAGGCCCGCGAGGTCGACACCCGTCGCGGGTCTTGACGCCCATGGGCCGGCGGCAGGCGTCTGATGCGCACCGCGCCTCGGGCCCGGATGGCCGAGCAGGAGCGGGTCGCCGATACCGAGGAACGGCGCGTCCGCACGCGATGCCCGCGCGAGGCGACGCAGCGCTCGGAGGGACGAAGCCGCCGGCAGCACCGTGGTCGCATGGCTCTTGGCGAGCCAGGGCAGGGTGCGAAAGGCAGCGATGTCGGGCAGGGCGGCGGGCGGGGGCGCGGTCAGCAACACGCCGAAGGGCAGACTTTCGAGCGCGCCGTCGGGCACGACGAGCAGATGGCGCGCATCTTCGAGAAGCGGCGCCACATCCGCGAGCAGTGTGTTGTAGAGCCGGTGGGCGGCCCCGGTGTCGAAGCGCGCGAGATCGCCGATGCGCGAGACTGTCGTCGGGTCGAGGCCTGCGCGCACCCGCGCGACCTCGTCCGAGAGCGCCGCCGCGCCGACCGGGATATGGCGCAGCGTGGCGCGCTCACGGCGGACGACCCAGAGGAACGTCCGCTCGAGGCCGACCATGTAGACGAGGAGCGCTTCGTCAGGCCCGAGCAGCACCGCGGCCTCGGCGAGCGCGAGCGGCGCCGGGTTGGAGAGCTCCGCATAGGCGGGAAAGCGTGCGCCAAGCATCTCGTCGAGCGTTCGCAGGCGTGTGTCGAGCGCGGCGCGGTCCGCCCGTAAGCGCGCTTCCGCTGCGGCATCACGGGCGTGTGGCGGTTTGCCGAGGGCATCGAGGAGGCGCGCATCAAGGGCGTGCCAGCGCTGCGCCGCCTCCTCGCGCTCGCGAATCGCGTCGGCCAGCGCGTCGTCGCCGGCCGCGAACCGGGCTGCCATGCGCGCGAGCGCCGTCGCCGTGGATGTCGCCCGCGCGAGCTGCGCCACCTCGAAGGCCTCGTCACGATGGGCCGCCGCGTCCGCGGGCGATGCCGTCTCCGCAAGACGAACGAGCACGCCAACCTGCGCGAGAAAGAGCCCGCGCCGGCGCTTCAGCGACGCGAGCGCGTCCGCGTTGCGCCCCGTTGGCGCCTCGAGCGCGCGGTGCCGGCGGATCGCCGTGGCGCGCCGCAGCGAGTCAAGCGCCTCGATCAGCCGGCCTTGGCCGATCTCGGTCGCCGCCAGGTTGCCGAGAATCAGCGCAACCTCCGGGTGGTCGGGCCCGAGCGTCTTCTCCTGGATCGCCAGCGCCTCGCGCAGCAGCGGCTCTGCACGGTCGGGGTGATCCTCGATCCGATAGAGCTCAGCGAGATTCGCAAGCGCCGTTGCCTGCGATGGATGCTCTCCGCGGAATGACCGCTCCAAGATTTCGATGGCGCGTCGGTAAAGCGCTTCGGCCTCCATGCGGCGCCCGAGAAGGTCGAGCAGACCGGCGAGATTGCTGAGCGCGCCCGCGACGTCCGGATGCGTCGGCCCGAGCACTCGTTCGCGGATTGCCAGCGCCCGGCGGTAAAGCGGCTCCGCCTCGGCATAACGGCGCTCGGATTGCGCGAGACCGGCCAAATTGTTGAGGGTCGTCGCGACCTCGGTGTGCTCGGCGCCGAGTGCACGCTCCTGCACCGCGAGTGCCCGCGCAAAGAGCGGGGCCGCATCCTCATAGCGCGCGAGCGCATGGTGCAGCAGCGCGAGATTGTTCAGCGTGGTCGCGATCGCCGGGTGTTCGAGCCCGAGCGCGCTCTCGAGGATCGCGAGCGCGCGGTGAAAGAGCGCCTCGGCTTCCGCGAAACGCCCCAGCGCGCGGTAAAGCTCGGCGAGATTGTCGAGCCCGATCGCGAGGTTCGGATGTTGCGGCCCGAGCACTTGCTCGACGATTGAGAGCGTACGCAGATAAAGCGTCTCGGCGTCGGCGTAGCGGCCCCGCAGGTGGTGCAGCGCAGCGAGGTTGTTCAGGGTCGGCGCGAGCTCTGGATGATCGGGCCCGAACACGCCTTCCAACAAAGTGAGGGCGCGTGCGTAAAGGGCTTCCGCCTCGGCGTAGCGTGCCTGTGCTCGGTAGAGATCACCGAGGTTCGAAAGCGCCGTGCCGACGGCGGGATGCTCCGGACCAAGCGCGACCTCCCAGATCGCGAGGGTGCGCCGATAGAGTGGTTCGGCCTCGCCATAGCGGCTCTGAGCGACGAAGAGCGCCGCGAGGTTGTTGAGGATCGTCGCGACCTCGGCATGGTCCGGCCCGAGCGCTGCCTCGCGGATCGCGAGCGCGCGCTGGTAGAAGGGCCCGGCCTCGGCGAGGCGTCCCTCCGCATAGCGCAGCATGCCGAGGCTGTTCAGCGGCAGCGCGAGTGCCGGGTGCTCGGGCCCGAGCGTCCGCTCCAATGTCTCGAGCGCGCGGCGGTGCAGCGGCTCGGCCGCGGCGAGGCGCCCCTGCTCGCGGTAGAGATCGGCGAGATTGTTGGCGAGGCTCGCGGTGTTGGGGTCGTCGGGGCCGAACTCGGCGTCCGAGAGCCGCAAGGCCTCGCGGGCCGCCGCCTCCGCCTCGGCAAAGCGCCCCTGATCGCGCAGGGCGTTGGATTGCTCGTAGGCACGCAACAGCTCAGGCGACTGCGCGTGCGCGGCGAACCCGACAATGCCGAGGGCGAGCGAAAGCGCGAGAGCACCCGCGCGCGCCCAAACGATTGCGCGCCGGCGCCGGTTTGCGATCGGCGATCGTGTTTTCGGCTCGACAGGGGCAGGCCGCATCGCCACATCTTATCCCGGTTCCAGGAAGCAACCGCCTGGCTATCGAGGCGCGCATGAGCGAGCGAAACGTCCACCGCCCGGATTCAGCCGGCCTCCCGCCGGACATCGATCCGCGCGCGGTGATCGAAGCAGCAGCGGAGAGCATCCTGATCACCGATGCATCTCTGGAGCCGCCCGGGCCGACGATCGTCTACGTCAACCCGGCTTTCGAGCGCATGACCGGCTGGCCCGCGTCTGACATCGTCGGCCGGTCGCCGCGTGTGCTTCAGGGGCCGGACACCGATAAATCCGTGTTCAACAACATGCGCGAGGTGCTGGGCCGAGGTGACACGTGGGAGGGGCTCACCTTCAACTACCGGCGGGACGGCACACGCTTCGTGATGGAGTGGTCGATCACCCCGCTCGGCGATCACGCCGGCATGGTCACGCACTACGTTTCGGTTCAGCGGGACGTGACGCGGCGCGTGGACGCCGAGCACCGCGCCGTCGAGGCACTCACGGCCGCAAGCGAGGCAGATCGCAGACGCGCCAACCTGGCGCGCTACTTTTCACCGAAGACCGTGGACTTGCTCGCGAACAAAGCGGAGCCCCTGCGCCAAGTCCGTCAGCAAGATGTGGCGGTCTTGTTCGCGGATATCGTCGGCTTCACGAGCCTCGCGGAAACGTTCACCCCCGAACAGGTGATCAAGCTGCTGCAATCCTACTACCGCCGCATGGAGGCGGTGGTGTTTGCGCACGGGGGTGCGGTCGAGAAGTTCGCGGGCGACGCGTTGATGGCGACTTTCGGCGTGCCCGAGATCACGCGAAACGATGCCGCGAATGCGCTCGCTTGCGCATTCGGCATGTTCGAGGAGCTCGGGCGGTGGAATCGGAAACGTGTCATCGAGGACCGCTCTCCGGTTCGCATCGGCATCGGCTTGCACCGCGGCCCGGCCGTGTTTGGCGATATCGGAAGCGCCCGCTCGCTGGCCTTCACTGTCGTCGGAGACACCGTGAATATCGCGAGCCGCCTTCAGGCCATGTCGCGCTCCCTTGACGCCTCGCTTGTCGTGAGCCAGGAGCTCGTCGATAGGGTTCCCGCTGGAAACACGCACTGCAAGCGCCTCGTCGATGCGGGCGTCAGGCCAGTGCGGGGGCGGACCACGCCGGTCGGCGTGTGGACCTGGCGCGATTTGGCTTAGGCGGTGCGGGGCTTAGGATAACGGCACGGGTCGTTCGCGCTTAGTTTCCGCGGAGCCCGTGGCCGGCGGCGGAAGTGATCGAGGGCGTCCAAGGACGACCGGGCGACCAGGCTGCCGATAAGCCCCTCCTCGACTCACCACATTGTATTAGGCCGCCTGCAAAATGTGGCATCATCGCGCGCGGAGGGGAGGCGCGCCGATGGCCGATCACCAGGATGGCGCGGGGCAACGAGCCCCGCTCGCCCATCGCTTCTACTGGTTCTTGATGGGGCGCTCGCGCCGATCGACCGACGTGGTCACGCGCTACGTGGACCTGGCCTGGCGCGCGGGCTTTGCCGCCCGCCTGTTTCTGCTGTTGACCGTGCTCGCGGTGCTCGGCGGCGGCGCCATCTATTGGTTCTCGGCCGATTGGTTCGAAACCCAGGAAACGCGGTTGGCGCAAGAGCGACAGGCCGCACAGCAAGAAGTGCATCGGGGTACCCAGCGCGACCTCGAGGCCCAGGTCGCGGACCTCATCGCGCCTCCGCACGCACTCGCGGTGTGGACGCTGTCCGATCGACCCGTCGGTTTTAGTTACGGCGGCGCGGTCTTGTGGGTGTCCGTGTCGTCAGACGGTGGGACGATCGCGTCGGGTGGTGATGACGGGACGGTGCGCCTCTGGGATCGCGATGGGCGCGTGATCGGCGAGCCCCTCGTGGGGCACGAGGGCAGGGTCTGGTCCGTGTTTGTGTCGGCGGACGGAGGGATGATCGCGTCGGGTGGTGAAGACGGAACGGTGCGTCTTTGGGGCCGCGATGGCCGCCCGCTCGGCGAGCCCTTGCGGGGACACGAGGGCTGGGTCTCGACGGTGTTCGTGTCGGCTGACGGAGAGACGATCGCGTCGGGTGGTGAAGACGGAACGGTGCGTCTTTGGGGCCGCGACGGTCGCGCGCTCGGCGCACCCCTATCCGGACACAAAGGCCCGATCTATTCGGTGTTCGTGTCATCGGACGGTAGGATGATCGCATCGGCTGGTGAAGACGGGACCATACGCTTTTGGAACCGCGATGGCCGCGCGCGTGACGAGCCCCTCGTGGGGCACGCGGGCGCGGTCTGGTCCGTGTCCATATCGTCAGACGGTGGGACCATCGTGTCCGGTGGAGCCGACGGGACGGTGCGCCTTTGGGACCCAGACGGTCGCCCGCGCGGCGCGCCCCTAACCGGGCACGAGGGCCGGGTCTGGGCCGTGTCCATGTCGGCTGACGGTGAGACGATTGCGTCGGGTGGTTTGGACGGCACGATGCGACTCTGGGGACGCGATGGCCGGCCGCTTGGCGAACCTTTGACCGGGCACGGGGGCCAGGTCCGGTCGGTGTCCGTGTCGTCAGACGGTGAGACGATCGTGTCGGGTGGTATGGACGGGACGGTACGCCTTTGGGACCGTGATGGCCGGCCGCTCGGCGCGCCCCTCATCGGACACCGAGATTTGGTCCAGTCCGTGGCCGTGTCGTCGGACGGCGGTACGATCGCCTCGGGTGGTGATGACGGGACGGTGCGCCTTTGGGACCGTGATGGCTTCCCGCTCGGTGCGCCCCAAAGAGGACATGAGGGTCGGGTCGAATCCGTCTCTATGTCGTCGGACGGTGGGACGATCGCGTCGGGTGGATCTGACGGGACCGTGCGGTTTTGGGGTCGCGATGGCCGCCCGCTTGGTGAACCTCTAGGGGGCCACAAGGGCCGGGTTTATTCCGTGTCCGTGTCGTCAGACGGTGAGACGATCGCCTCGGGTGGTGAAGACGCGGCGTTGCGTCTTTGGAGTCGCGACGGTCGCCCACTCGGTGAACCCCTACGGGGGCACGAGGGCCCGGTCTTTTCCGTGTCCGTGTCGTCGGACGGTGAGACGATTGCATCGGGGGGGTTGGACGGGACGGTGCGTCTTTGGCGCCGTGATGGCGACCCGCTCGGCGAGCCCCTAACCGGGCACGTGGGCGCGGTCCTTTCCGTGTCTGTGTCGTCGGATGGTGCAACTATCGCGTCGGGTGGTTTGGACGGGACGGTCCGTCTTTGGAACCGCGATGGCGACCTGCTCGGCAAGCATCCCCTGCGTGGACATGAGGACGAGGTCACGTCCGTGTCCGTATCGTCAGACGGCGAGCGGATCGCATCGGGTGGTGTAGATGGGACCGTGCGTTTTTGGGACCGCGACGGGCGTCTGCTTCAAGATCCCTTGGTTGTCGGCGACAGCGTGACCGAGATCTCGGGGGCGCCCGTTGCCGGTCTGTTGGCGCTCGGCGGTGGCCGTGCCGTGCGCTTAGTCGAGATGGAGCGGCTGGTGTTGTCGTCGGACAAAAAGTTTTCCGATGCGCTGAACGCGCTGGTCGAGGCGATTGGCCCGCAGAACCGCGCCACGGCGCTCGGCACACTCCGCGCCAGCCTCGCCGATATCGCGCGGCAATGGGCCGCCGCGGACGACAAGATCCAAGCGCTCGGCGGTGTTGCGCCGCCCGGTGGAGAGGACGATCCGAAAAAAACCGGCGCGGAGGGCGACGGCGAGAGCGATTGGACGAGCGGCTTCATGTCCACGCAGATGACGCGCGTCGGGCTCGTCGTGCTCGTCTTGTTCCTCGTGCAGATCTTCCTGAGCAACTACCGCTTCAACCGGAAGCTCGCGGCGTTCTATCTCGCGCGCGCTGACGCGATCGAGCTCACCGATCATGTGAAGCGGCCCCGCACGACAGAGGAGTTCGCCCGGTTTGCCGAGGCGCTCTCGCCCGACGGCGTGGATTTCGGCCGCCGGCCGCAGACGAGCGGCGGCGCCGGCCAGCAGTTCGTCCAGATGTTCGGGCGGCTCACCGGGAGCGGCGGCGGTCGGTCGTAGCGGCACGCGCATTTGGCACGGGCATGAGGTCATCGACCCGGGCGCCGCACCGGCCTTTGGCGCGCAGAAAAAGCCCCGCGCGGTTCCCCGCGCGGGGCTTTGGGTAACGGGTCGGATCGTTCGCTTAGCGCGCGATGTACTCGTAGCGCTTGCCGAACAGCACGTCGAACGGCACCGGCTCTGAGATCGTCCAGTTATCAACCGTCTTCGGCTGATTGCCGGTGGTCTCGATGATCAGATATGGCGCGAAGTTCTGGTGGTGCAGCTGATCGGTGAAGGTGCGTGTGCCGACGAGCACGGGCTCCTCACGCCAGGTCTCGAGCTGTGCGACCACCGCCTCGGTGTCGAAGGTGCCGGCTTGCTCGACCGCCTTCGCCCACATCTCGAACACCACATAGCCCGGGAAGGCATATTGGTTGTTCACGGGCTCACCGAACTTCGCCTCGTATTTCTTGAGGAACTCCTGCACCGCCGGGCGTGGGTCGTCGCCGTAGATCGAGGCCTGCTCGGGCACGAAGTGGCCCGAAAGACCCGGCACCGAATCCTGCCAATAGGTGCCGGTCATGGAGCTGCCGCCGCCGATCGCGGAGTTGATGCCGGCTGCGCGAATCTGCTTGAGCGCGCTCGCGCCACCCGGGATGTACGAGCAGTTGATGATGATATCGGGCTCGGCCGGAAGCGCGCGGATGCGGTCGACCTGGGCCTGGATGCTCGGATCGGTGTTCTGATAGACGTCGTGGCCGACGATCTCGCCGCCGAGCACTTCACGCCACATCCAATCGAAGCCGTAGCAGATGCCCTTGTTGTACTCGATGATGTCGTCGAGCAGGATGTAGGCCGTCTTCCAGCCCTTTTTCTTGAAGCCCCACTCGGCGATCGTCGCGCCCTGCACGGCCGCGAGAACGGAGCTTGAGAAGGCATATTTGCCGATGCCCTGAATGCCCGCCAAGACGCTCTCGGCGCACAGGAAGATCGAGATGATGCCGGCGTTCTGCGCCTGCAGCGCGGCCGGTGAGCCGAAGTCATAGTCGCAGTCCACGGCCATCGCCTGGGCGCCTTGGTTGAGCACCGAGATGCCCGCTTTAGCGCCTTCCGCTCGGTCGGTCTTGGCGTCGGCGAAGACCGGCACGATCTTCTTGCCGAGGAGGCCGCCCTTGGCATTCCAGTCGTCGATGGCGATCAGCGCCGCGTTGGTCGATGGGCCACTATAGGCCTGCATCCAGCCGGAATAGGATGCCGCGAAGCCGAAGACGACGGTGTCATCCTCAGCCATCGCCGGTGCGGCGGAAACCAAACCGAGCGCGAGGGCGCCGGCAGCCGCCATTGAGACAAACTTCTTCATTCACCCAACCTCCCTGTTGACAACGTCGTCCGCGACGTTTGCGGGTAAAGTCCGTCACGCATTGTCAACGCCGGCTCGATATTTGCAAGCCCGTTGCGGCTCGGTCCGGTCGGAATTTCATTGATTTCCGAGACGACGTTCAGTAGCAAACGGCATTCTTGCGACCGCCCGTGAGTCGGGAGCGGCCCGACGACCTATGTCGCGGGGCAAAGATCAAGAACGGTGGGAGCGGAGGGAGGCGAGTGTCGCCAGGCGCCGAGTCACATAGCGGAGGCGCGGACGGTTTGACGCTCGAGGCGCGACAGGTGACGGTGCGCTTCGAGGGCCTGACCGCGGTCGACAGCGTCGATGAGACGCTGCACAAAGGCGAAATCATGGGCCTGATCGGGCCCAACGGCGCGGGCAAGACCACGCTCGTCAACGCGATGACCGGCTTTCAGGTCCCGGCCGGCGGCCAGGTGATGCTTGGCGATCGCGTGATCTCCAAGCTCACCCCCCATTGGATCCGCCGCCACGGGGTCGCGCGTACGTTCCAGGCCGGCCGCCTGTTTCGCGACATGCCGGTGAGCGAAAATGTCGAGGTCGCGGCGGTCAGCCTCGGCCTTTCGCGCCGCAAAGCCCATGCGCAAGCCATGGAAATTCTCGAATGGATGGGGCTCGCGGATCAGGCCGATCAGCCGGCCGGCGTGCTGCCCTATACCGACGAACGCCGCGTCGGCATCGCCCGCGCGCTCGCGATGAGCCCGGCCTTCGTGCTGTTGGATGAACCCGCGGCCGGCATGTCGGATCTCGAATGCGACGACGTCATGGACCTGGTGCGGGAGATCCCGCAACGCTTCGGCTGCGGCGTGTTGCTGATCGAGCACAACATGCGGGTGATCATGGGCGTTTGCGAGCGCATCCACGTGCTCGATAGCGGCAAGACCATCGCGCGCGGAACGCCGAAAGAGGTCCAGTCCGACGAGGCCGTGATCAAGGCCTATCTGGGGCACGGCTAGCAGATGCTTCTTTCGGTCGAGAATATCAGCGTGCACTACGGACGGGTGCCGGCAGTGCGCGGTGTTTCGGTCACCGTCAACGAGGGCGAGGTCGTGTGCATCGTCGGCCCCAACGGCGCCGGCAAGTCGACCACGCTGCTCACGATTTCCGGCGTGCTCAGGCCGACCGAGGGGGAGGTCATCTTCGACGGCAAGCCGATCACCGGATTCAAGCCGGAGAGCGTCGCGCGCCTCGGCATCTCGCAGGTGCCCGAGGGCCGCCACGTCTTTACCACGCTCAGCGTCGAGGAGAACCTCAGGCTCGGCACGCGCATCCGCAAGGACCGCGGGCAGATCGAGAAGGATTTTCAGCGTGTGCTGGAGCTTTTCCCGATCCTGGCCGAGCGGCGCAGGGGCGCGGCCGGCAAGCTCTCGGGCGGCGAGCAGCAGATGCTGGTGATCGGCCGCGCGCTCCTCACCAACCCGCGCATCATGACGATCGACGAGCCCTCGCTTGGGCTCGCGCCGAATTTGGTCGACCGGGTCTACGAGGTGCTGACGGAGCTGCGCCAATCGCGGGGGCTCACGCTCCTCATCGTCGAGCAAAGCTCGGAGCGCGCGCTGCACGCGGCCGACCGCCTCTATGTGCTGCGGAGCGGAGAGATCCAGCTCGAGGGCAATGCGCGCGAGCTCAGCGATGGCGAGAAGATCCGCCAAGCCTATTTCGGCTTCACCGAGGGCGTGGAGCACACCGGCGAAGTCGAGTTCTGATGGAGTACATCCTCCAGGTCATCATCAGCAGCCTGAGCCTCGGCAGCTTCTACGCGCTAGGCGCGCTCGGCATCGGGCTTTTGTTCGGCGTGCTCCGGCTCATCAACTTTGCGCATGGCGATTTCATCACCATCGGTGGCTTCTCGCTGATCGTGCCGTCGATGGCCGTGGTCGCGACGCCGATGATCCTGGCCTTGCCGGACTGGCTGCTTGCCTTCCCGGTGATCGGGGTTGTGATCATCTTTGCGCTGGCATCCTATTTCCTGCTGTTCCGGCAGATTCAAACGGCGCCGCCGGCGGTTCTGATGATCGCGTCGGTCGCGCTCAGCTTCTCGATCCAAAACCTGATCATCATGATCTATGGCGGCCGCCCCAAGGCCGCCGCGCTTTGGCCCGAGCTCACCGGCGTCATCCAGCTCTCCGATGACGTGCAGGTGCCGGTACTGCAGCTCGTGATCGTGGCGGTCACCTGGGTGTTGTTGCTGTTGCTGACGCTTTTCCTGCGGCGCACGCCGATCGGGGTCGAGATGCGCGCGGCGGCCGAGGATTTCCGCATGGCGCGGATGCTCGGCGTCAATGCGACGCGGGTGATCGCGCTCGCCTTCGTCATCAGCGGCGCGCTCGCGGCGATCATGTCGCTGATGTATCACACGCAAACCGGCATCATTAATTTCCGCGGCGGCGTCTTCCTCATGCTCTACGCCTTCATCGCCACGGTGATCGGCGGCATGGGGAGCTTGGTTGGCGCGGTGGTCGGCGGGTACGTCGTCGGCATCTTCAGCACCGTCTTGATCGCGATTCTGCCCGACGAAATGCGCGGCTTCCGCGATGCCTTCGTCTTCGGGCTGGTCGTCGTGATCCTGCTCGCGCGGCCTCAGGGCTTGGTGCCGACGAAAGCCTTCAAGGAACGCGTCTGATGATCGAAGCCAACACACCGCTGATGCGGCGGTTGCGGGAGTTCTGGCCGCTCGTCAACATGGTTCTCGGGCTCCTGATCATCACGGCGATCGTCGTCTCGCTAAACGACAACATCCTCTCGCGCACGCTGACCGAAGCGCTGATCCGCATCGTCATCGTGGTGGCGCTCTACCTCTTCATCGGCAACTCGGGGATCATGTCGTTCGGCCACATCGGCTTCATGATGGTCGGCGCCTACGCGACGGGCTGGCAGACCTGCTGCGAGTTCACGCGCGAGATCTTCATGCCGGGGCTGCCAACCTATCTGTTGAACAACAGCCACCACTTCGTTCTCGCGATCTTCCTCGCCGGCCTCGTGAGCGCCGTGGTCGCGTTCGTATCGGGCATCGCGCTGATGCGATTATCGGGAATCGCGGCCTCGATCGGCACCTTCGCGTTCCTGATGATTCTCTATTCGGTCTATCTGCGTTGGAACACGTGGACCTCGGGCGCGAGCTCGGTGATCGGGCTGCCGCAGACGACGACGCCGTGGGTCGCCTACATCTACGCAATCATCACGATCATCGTCGCGTTCTTCTATTCTCGCTCGAAATATGGACTTGCGCTGCGCGCCTCGCGCGACGACGAGGTGGCGGCGAAGGCGGCGGGCGTCAACGTGTTCCGTCAGCGCCTGATCGCGTTCGTCATCTCAGGCTTTTTCTGTGGCATGGCGGGCGGCCTGTTCGGCCATTTCCTCGGCATGCTCACGGTTGACTCGTTCTTCCTCGACATCACGCTCATCACCCTCGCGATGCTGGTGGTCGGCGGCATGCAGAGCCTCTCCGGCGCCGTGGTCGGGGTGGTGGTGCTGTCTGTCGTGATCGACCTGCTCAAGAACCTGGAGTCCGGCATGTTCGGGGCCGATGGGTTCACGCTGCCGACCAGCAGCACTTGGGTCGTCGTCGGCGTCGTGATGATGGCGATCATCGTGTTCCGCCGGAGCGGCATCACCGGCAACGCCGAGATCTACTTCCCCTTCAAGGGCGACGCGACCGCCGAAGGCGCGCTCAAGCGTCAGTCGTAGCCTCGCGTATCACGCGCTCGACGAAGGCGGGCAGCGCAAACGCGCCCTGGTGCACCGCTGGCGTGTAGTAGCGCGTCTCGATGCGGGCGGCCGCCATTCGTGCGGTTAGGGCGTCGTGCGTGTGATGACGCAATGAGCGATCGTCGCTCGCCCAGGCGAGCGCCATCGGTCCGCCGATGTAGGACGGCACGTGGGTGAGATAGAACGTGGTGTCGGCGAACAGCGGGCCGAGGCGCCGCGCCGTCGCGCGGATGCCGTCTTGCTGGTCGAACGCCGTGCCATTTTGCGCGACGAACACCCCGCCGGGGCTCAGGCAGCGCCGGCAGCCCGCGTAGAACGCGGCGGAATGCAGCGCCTCGCCGGGCCCGATCGGGTCGGTGGAATCGGAGATGATCACGTCGAACCGCCGGTCCGTCTGCTGCACATAGGCAAGGCCGTCGGCGATCTCCACCGCGAGCCGAGGGTCGTCGAACGCACCGCGGGAATGGTTGGGCAAATGGCGCCGGCAGAGGTCGATCACCGACCGGTCGATCTCGACCATGGTCACGCTGTCAAGGGTCCGATGCTTGAGCACCTCGCGCACGAGGCCGCCGTCGCCGCCGCCGATCGCGAGCACGTCGCACGCGGCGCCGTGGGCGAGGATGGGCACATGGGCGAGCATCTCGTGATAGATGAACTCATCGGCCTCGGTGGTCTGCACGATGCCATCGAGCGCGAGCACCCGGCCGAACACCGGGTTGTGGAAGATCACGAGGTGCTGGTGCGCCGTGCGTGATTCGTGAAGCACCGTCTCGACGGCCATCACCTGGGTCCAGCCGTCGAGGAGCGCTTCGCGAAACTCATCCATCCGCGCCGACCTTGCCCCGCATCATGGTGCGGACGTCGATCCGGTCCGGCTGCAGCGCGGCGCGCAGCGCCTCGACCGCGCGCGCAGGCTCGGTCGCGCCGCACATGAACACGTCGAGCGCCGCGAAGCCGCGCTCCGGCCAGGTGTGGACGCTGATGTGCGATTCCGCGAGCACCGCGACGCCAGAGATGCCGCCGCTCGGCGAAAACTGGTGGAGGTGGATGTGCAGCAGCGTGGCACCGCTTTCGTTGGTCGCGCGCACGAGCGCCGCCTCGACATGGGCGCGATCGTCGAGGCGCGTCGCGCCCCACAGGTCGACGAGAATGTGCGTACCGGCATAGGCCGCGCCGTCGTGGACCACGAAGTGATCCGGCGCCGCCACGGACCGTTGGGTCTGCGTCGACGCGTCGTGCTTTTCGGTCAGCACTTGAGCGATCTCCCTTAGAAACGCCGCGAATGACGGGGTTAGACGCGCAGCCCCGCTTGGCGCATCAGCGGCATCACCGTCTCGCCGAAATATTGCAGCTCTTCGTGATAATCAAGCCACGAAAGGATAAACCCTTCGATGCCGAGATCGGCAATCTTGCACATTTCGTCAACGATCTGCTCGGGCGTGCCGACCAACGGGTAGCCGCCCCAGCCTGCGATGAAGCGCTCGCCCATCGCGCGGATCTCGTCCTTGTTCGAGCCGTAGGAGTAGTTCTCCCCGAGCATCAGCTCGATGATCGTGTTGGTGGCGCCCCAATCACCCTCGTCGACGATGCGTCGGTAGAGGGCGCGGGCCTCGGTTTCGGTGTCGCGGCAGCAGACCAGGCCGTAGCTCATCACGCCGCAAGTCCGGCCGTGGCCCGCCGCGCGGTCGTGGATGTCGTCGACGATCTCCTTCGCCTTTTCCATTGTCGTGATGGAGAGGAAGTTGAAATCGGCGTAGCGCGCGGAGAACTCGCGGCCCGCCGGAGACGAGCCGGCGTTGATCACGACCGGATAGGGCCGCTGGATGGGTTTCGGCGCGAGAAAGCCGTCTTTGATCCTGTAATAGGTGCCCGCGTGGTCCCAGTCGTCCTCGGTCCAGAGCCGGGTGACGCAGTCGAGCCACTCCGCCGCCATCTCGTAGCGCGTGTCGTGCGGCAGCTGGTCGACGCCAAACATCTCCATCTCGGGCTTGAACCAGCCGCATACCACGTTGAGGCCGAAGCGCCCGCCCGAGATGTGGTCGATCGTCGCGCTCTGTTTGGCCGCGAGGATCGGGTGCACGGTCGGCACATGCGAGGTGGCGAACACCATGATGTTCTCGGTGTGGCAGGCCATCGCGGCCGCCCAGGTGTAGACCTCGAGATTGTTGCCGTTGAATTGCGTGGTGCCGCCGAAGTGGCGCCAGCGGCCGACCGGCACGAGCAGCTCGAAGCCCAGCCGGTCGGCGAGCTGGCTGATCTTCACGCTGTGCTCGTAGGTCGGCTCGAACGTGGTCTCCGCATGGGTGATGGTGCAACCGTTCGAGCAGTTCTGGCCGAACACGCCGAGCTTGAAGCGGTTCTCGTTGAACACGGGCACATGGCGCGCGCGCCACGCCACCGCGTCGTCGCCGAGCGTGCGCGGGGCAGGGGTGGTGTCGGTCACGGGATCACTCGGCGGGGTCGATGCCGGAGCCGAAGGGGCAGCGCCGCGCGAAATCCTCCGCCATCTCGCGCATCGTCACCATGCGCACGCCGCCGTGCGCCATCATGTGGTCGATCAGGCGCTCGATCGCCATCAGGACATGGGGCTTGCCCGCGCTGTCCGGGTGGATGGTGCAGAGGAAGGTCGCATAGTCGTGGTGGCGGTAGACCCAGTCGAACTGGTCCTGCCAGATCTCGCCGAGATCGCGCCCGGTTACCCAGCCATGACTGTTGGGGAAGGCTTTGACGAACATCGTCGGCGGCGCGTCGTCCAGATACCAGCTCGCGGGCAGCTCGACGAGCTCGACTTCGGTGCCTGGCTTCCAAGGCTTCATCCAATCTTTCGCGTCCTGGGCGTAGTTGATCTTGCTCCAGGAATCGCCGCTCCGGAGCCAATAGGGGTGGTAGTCGTCCTCCATGAGGCTGCTGTCATACTTGATGCCGCGCTCGCGCAGCAGCTCGATGGTGTTGGTGCTGAGCTCCCACCAGGGCGCCATGTAGCCGACCGGCGCGCTGCCGGTGAGGCTCTCGACGAGACCCATGGTCTTGTCGAGCACGTCGGCCTCCTGCTCGCGGGTCATCGCGAGCGGGTTCTCGTGGGCGTAGCCGTGCACGCCGAGCTCGTGACCAGCCGCGACGATCTGCTCGGCGGCCTTCGGGAAGCTCTCGAGCGAATGGCCGGTCACGCCCCAGGTGGTCGTGATGTCGTAGCGCGCGAAGAGGTCGAGCAGGCGCGGCACACCGCGCTTCGCCGCGAAAACGCCGCGCGAGATATCGCAGGGCGAATCCGCGCCGCCGAACGAGCCGATCCACAGCGAGACCGCGTCGAAATGTGGATTGAAGCAGACTTGGATGTCCTTGGTCGTTCCGCCCATTAGTCCCTCCCGCGGCACTGACTGACTGAGAACGCGCGCCGCGCCATGGCGACGGGCGGCGGCGACGTCAACGCGGATGGTACGGCGACGGGCCGGTCGAGATCAAATCGCCGGGCGCGTGCCGGCCCACGGCATCGCGCGCTCGAAATCAGCCGCCGCGCGGAACACCGCGATGTCGTCGTAGGTCTTGCCGATGATCTGAATGCCGGTCGGCACTCCGTTCGAGGCAAAGCCGCTCGGCACGCTTGCGACGGGGCATTCCGGCACCAGGTTGAACGGGTAGCAGAGCTGCCACTGCACATAGACGTCGCCCGGCCGGTTGGAGATCGTGATCGGCTTGCCGTTGATGCGGAACTCGGTGCTGTCGATCTGGTGGTCGATGGGCAGCGCCGGCAGCGCGTTGGTCGGGCAAACCAGTACGTCGTGCGCATCGAGGATGGGCGCGAGCGTCTGATACATCGCGCCCCGCACCGCGTTGGTCTGATAGAAGCGCGTCAGGCTGTGCTGCGCGCCGCGCTCGAGGATGTCGCGCACATGGCCATCCATCTCGAACTTCCAGCGCGGGTAGAGATCCTGCGCGGTCGCCCAGAAGAGACCTTCCCAAATGGTGTACCAGGCATCGAGCGCGCCGAAGTTCCACGCGAGGTCGACCTCCTTGACGGTGCAGCCGAGGTCCTTGAAGGCGGCGAGCGCGCGGCGTGTGTTCTTTTGCACCTCCTCGTCGACCTCGTAGTAGCCGAGGTCCATCGAGAACGCGATCTTCCAGCCTTTGATGCGCTTGAGCCGCGCCGGAATCTCGAGCTTGGGGCGGAGCGAGCAGGCATCGTCGGGGTGGGGGCCGGCTGTGACGTTCTGCATCAGCGCGCCGTCGGCGACGCTCCGCGTCATCGGTCCGTAGTGCAGCAGCGTCTCGCGCGGATGGGCGGCGTCGGTCGGGTTGCGACCGAAGGGCGCCTTGTAGCCGAAGATGCCGCAGGAGCCCGCCGGGATGCGGATCGAGCCGCCGCCGTCGGTGCCGTCGGCGAGAGTGGTCATGCCGCTCGCGACCGCCGCGCCCGCGCCGCCGGAGGAGCCGCCGGGCCCGAACGCGAGGTTCCACGGGTTCTTCGTCACGCCCCAGAGCGGGCTTCGCGTGTAGGGCGCGTAGGCCATCTCCGGCGTGGTGGTGCGCGCGTGCATGATCGCCCCGGCATCCAGCAGGCGTGCCACCGTCGGCACCGACGTCTCCGGCACGTGCTCGGCGAACATGCGCGAGCCGAAGGTCGTGACCTCGCCGGCCACCGGGTGGAAGTCCTTGATCACGATCGGCACACCTTCGAGCGGCCGCGTCTCGGCACCCTTGGCGTAGCGCCGCTCGGCGGCCTTGGCCTCTTTCCGCGCGCGTTCGTAGAAGGTGTGGGTGTAGGCATTGAGTTTGGGGTTGACCGCCTCGGAGCGCGCGATCACCGCATCCATGAGCTCGACAGGCGAGAGCGTCCTCTTCTTGAACCGCGCGATCGCCTCGCTTGCGGTGATGTAGCAAAGATCGTCGGATGCCATAGCTGCCTCCCGTTGTTCGTTATTCCCGCCGCCGGCCGCCTATCCTGTCTGCCGCCGTGCGCGTCGTCTACGGCCGCGGTTGCGCGCTTGGCCGAATTGCGCGAGCCTGGCGCGGCGAAACCGCATCGGGAGACGCATGCCATGCCCGCCAAACGCGTTGTCTTGACCGGCTACGAGCCGTGGGGTCACGCGCCCGAGAACCCGACGCTCGAGCTTCTCGAGCGGACGCGCCAGCGCAACTACAAGGATATCGAGCTCATCACGCTCAGCGTGCCGGTCGAGAGCGAGACGATCACGCCGCTGGTGGACGAGACGCTCGACGAATACCGCCCCGATGTTTGGATCAGCCTCGGGCTCTATCCCGGGCTTGCCGTGGTCGGCGTCGAGCGCACCGCCGCCAACGTCAAGGACTTCCCGGTCGAGGACAATGTCGGCGCCAAGCCGCATGACGAGCCCGTGTTCGCCGATGGCCCGTTCGCTTACCAAGCGACGCTGCCGATCAAGGCGATCGTGCAATCGATCAACAAGCGCGGCATTCCGGCGAAGGTGTCGAACTCGGCCTCGACCTATCTCTGCAACCAGATCATGTACAGCACGCTGCACCTTTCGAAGCAGAAAGCGCTCTCAACGCGCGCGGGATTCATCCACGTGCCGTGCTCGCCCAACTACGTCGCAAACGCGGATTATCCCGAGCACGAGCTGCCCTCGATGAGCCTCGACCTTATGTCGGATGCGGTTGACGCCGCGATCAAGACCGCGGCCAAGCGCAAGACCGACATCAAGGCGCCACCGAAGGGGTATTAGCGCCAACGCGCGCCGCGCTGTTGAGGCGGCACGGCCCGTCATGCACGCGCGCTGGCGGCGCTTGGGCTTAGGCTGAGGCGACGGCCCCGTCATGCAGGAAGCAGGCGACCGCGTGGCCGCTGCCGGCGTCCTTCAGCGTCGGCTCCTGCTCCGAGCAGATCGGCATGCGGTGCGGGCAGCGGGTGTGGAAGCGGCAGCCGCGCGGCGGGTTGATCGGGCTCGGCACGTCGCCCTCCAAGCCGCCCAAGGCCTCGGCCCGCGGGCCCTCGGTGTTGACCTCGGGGATCGCGCTGATCAGGGCCTGCGAATAGGGGTGCAGCGGCTCGTGGTAGAGCCGCTCGCTCTCCGCGATCTCGACGATCTTGCCGAGATAGAGCACGGCCGTGCGGTCGCAGAAGCGCTTCACCACCGAGAGATCATGCGAGATGAAGATGTAGGTGAGGTGGAACTGCTGCTGCAGGTCGATGAGGAGGCGCAGGATTTGCGCGCGGATCGAGACGTCGAGCGCGGAGACCGGCTCGTCGAGGATCAGCAGCTTGGGCTGCAGGATGAGGGCGCGCGCGATGGCGACGCGCTGGTTCTGGCCGCCGGAGAACTCGTGCGGCAGCCGGTCGTAGTAGTCGGTGCTAAGCCCGACCACCTCGAGATATTCGCGCGCGCGGTCGAAGCGCTCGACCTTGTCGGCGATACGGTGGAAGCGCAGCGGCTCCGCGATCGAGGTGCCGACCGACATGCGTGGATTGAGCGAGGAGAGCGGATCCTGAAACACGATCTGCATCTCACGCCTGAGCGCGGTCAGCTCCTTCTTCGAGCAGGCGAGCACGTCGGTGCCGTCGAACTCGACCGAGCCCGAGGTCGGCTCGATCAGGCGCAGAATGAGGCGGGCGGTGGTCGATTTGCCGCAGCCCGATTCCCCGACCAGGCCGAGGGTTTCGCCGCGCGCGACGTCGAGGTCGATGCCGTCGACCGCGCGCAGGAGCGGGGGTGTGCCGAACACGCCCTTGGGGTCGAGCTTGAAATGCTTGACCAGGTCGCGGACGGTAAGCAGGTCGTCGCTCATGCGCCGGCCTCGACGCCCGCGGGCCCGCGCTCCTCGGCCTCGACGACGTGGCAGGCGACGGTGGAGCCGGTCTTGGTCGCGTAGGCGGTGGGGTCGCGCTCACCGCAAGTGCCGGTCGCGCGGGGGCAGCGCGCACGAAAGGCGCAGCCGGGCGGCGGGTCGATCGGCACCGGCGGCAGGCCGGGGATCGAATAAAGCTCGGAATCGCGCGCCTCGTCGAGGCGGATGATCGAGTCCATGAGGCCGCGGGTGTAGGGGTGGCGCGGGTTGCGGAAAATCGTGTCGACATCGCCATATTCGACCGTCCGCCCGGAATACATCACCAGCACATCGTCGGCCATCGCCGAGACCACGCCGAGATCATGCGTGATCAGGATCATGGCGCTGCCCATGCGCTTTTGAATGTCGGCGAGGAGCCGCAGAATTTGCGCCTGGATGGTGACGTCGAGCGCCGTGGTGGGCTCGTCCGCGATCAGAATGTCGGGCTCGCAGGCGATCGCGATCGCGATCAGCACGCGCTGGCGCATGCCGCCCGAATATTGGTGCGGGTAGTCGTCGAGCCGGCCCTCGGGCTCCGGAATGCCCACCATCCGCATCAGCTCGACCGCGCGCGAGCGCGCCTCGGCCTTGCCGACGTTCTGGTGGATGATGATGGTCTCGGTGATCTGATCGCCGATCGTGAAGACCGGGTTCAGCGTCGTCATCGGGTCCTGGAAGATCATGGCGATGCGGTCACCGCGGAGCTTCGCCATCTGGTTCTCGGTGAGCGCGAGCAGGTTCTGGTCGCGATAGTGGATGGTGCCGTCCACCACGCGGCCGGGCGGTTCGACCAGTTGCATGATCGATTGCGCCGTGACGCTCTTGCCCGAGCCCGATTCACCGACGATGCAGAGCACGCGCCCCGGATCGAGCGAGAAGGAGATCCCGTCGACGGCCTTGAGCATGCCGAGCCGAAGCTTGAAATGGGTGCGAAGATTTTCGACACGGAGGATCGGCTCGGCCATCGCGGGCTCCCTCAGCGCACCCGCGCGCGCGGATCGAGCGCATCGCGGAGCCCGTCGCCGATGAACGAGAAGGCGAGCGAGACCACGACGATGACGAAGCCCGGAAAGGCGGTCGCATGCGGCGCCTTCTTGAGCACGGCGCGGCCCTCCGCGACCATGATACCCCAATCGGCATCGGGCGGCTGGATGCCGAGGCCGAGGAAGGAAAGGCCCGAGCCCACCACCATCATGAGCCCGATCAGCGTGGTCGAGTAGACGATCACCGGCGCCAGCATGTTGGGCAGCAGGTAACGCGCGAGGATCACGGGCGTGCTCGCGCCGCCCGCGCGCGCGGCCTCGATATAGGGCTGCTGCTTGACCGAGATCGTCGTGGTGCGCACGAGCCGCGCGATATAGGGCACGAGCGCGATGGTGATCGCGAGAATGAGGGTGGCGACGCCCGGATCGAGAATGCCAGCGATCACGATGGCCAGCAAAACCAGCGGGAACGCGAAGAAGACGTCGAGCACCCGCATGATGACCTGGTCGAGCCAGCCGCCGATATAGCCCGCGATCAGGCCGAGCAGGACGGCGATGGCGGTGGCCGCGACGGTCGGCACGACGCCGATGAGGAGCGAGATGCGCCCGCCCCAGATCAGCCGCGAGAGAATGTCGCGCCCGTCGAGGTCGGCGCCGAGGAACACGCCGTCGCTCGCCGGCGGCGTGCCGCGCGAGGCGACCGCTTCCGTCGGGTCGTAGGGCGCGATATAGGGCGCGAAGATCGAGATGATCACGATGAAGCCGAGGAAGATGAGCGAGCCGACGGCCGCTTTGTCTTTGGCGTAGGCGTGCCAGGCGAGGGTGAGCGTCCGCACGAGAATGTGGAAGTTCTCGCGCCTAAGCTCCGCCGCCGAACGCTTGCGGCGGGTGGTGTTGAGGTCCGGCCGGGTGATCTCGCTCATCGCGACCGCACTCCCTCGGAGATCCGGATCTTCGGATCGGTGTAGGCGTTGAACACGTCGACGGCGAGGTTCACCAGCACGAAGGCGACTGCGATGATCAGCGAGGCGCCCTGAATTGTCGGAATGTCACGCGCCTGGATCGCCTGCCACAGCTGATAGCCGATGCCGGGCCAGGCGAAGATCACCTCGACGAAGAGCACGCCGCCGAGCAGGTAGCCGAGCTGCAGGCCGCAGATCGTCGCAATCGGCGGCAGCGCATTGCGGAGCGCGTGCTTGCGCAGCACCACCTTGCGGCTCACCCCCTTGGCGCGTGCCATCTTGATGTAGTTCTGGCTCAGAATCTCGAGCATGGTCGCGCGCACCGTGCGCGCGATGATCGCGGCCGGCGCGGCGCCTGCGGCGAGCGTCGGCAAGATGAGATGCAGGATTACGTCGACCGGCCCGCCGCCGCCGACGATCTTGGTCATGCCGGTCGCGGGCAGCCATCGCCAGGTGAGCGAGAACAGGAGCACCAGCAGCAGGCCGAGCCAATAGGGCGGCATGCTGCCGAAGGCGAGCGTGCCCGCGATGGTGAAGCGGTCAAAATAGCCGTAGGGCCGCGAGGCCGCGAAGATCCCGGCGAAGAGCCCGATGGTGTAGGCGAGCGCCGCGCTGGTGAGCGCGAGAATTGCCGAGTTCGCGAACTTCGGGAAGATCAGCTCGGCCACCATGCGGCGGTTGGCGATCGATTTGCCGAACTCGCCCTGCAGGATTTGCCCGAGCCATTTGCCGTATTGCACCGGGAGCGGGTCGTTGAGGCCGTATTTGTCGCGGATGGCCTCGCGCACCTCCTCGGTGGCATAGGGGCCTGTGAGCGTCGCGGTGACATCGCCCGGCGCAAGGTGGGCCAGCACGAACACGAAGAACGACACCCCGAACAGGATCGGGATGATCGCCAACAAGCGTGCGACGATGAACCGGGTCATGGCGACGTCATTGCGTCAGAGGGCGGCCGCCGCCCGCGCCCCCGGCGGGCCTTGGCCCGAAAAATTGGTGCCGCCGGGCGCATGGGCCCGGCGGCACGTGGTCAGCCTGTCCGGCCGATGCCTACTCCTCGATCCACGGCAAGGTGAAGTCGTACCAGTTCTCCTGGCCGTTCACGAAGCCCTTCACCTCCGGCGCCAGCAGGATCGGGTTGTGGTAGCTGAACACCGGCAGGAACGCGACATCCTCTTCCATGATGATGCGGTTCGCTTCCCGGTAATACCCGGTCGCTTCCTTTTGATCCTGCGTCTGGATCGCCTTCTGATAGAGCGCGTCGACCTTCTCGTTGCAGTACCAGCCGCCGTTGATTCCGTTCGGCGGATGGTGATCACAACGGGTGGCATGCGCGGTCCAGTAAGGCACTGACCAGCCCCAACCCATGCTGTTCATCGCGGTGTCCTCGGGCATGCCCTGGAGCCACTTGCCGAGGTAGGTCATCCACTCGAGCTTGTTGAGCTGGACGTTGATGCCGACCTTCTTGAGGTCGCGCTGCACCCACTTCTCCCAGGCCTCGTTCCAGCCATAGTCGAAGATGTCGAAGCTGAGGTCCAGACCATCGGCATAGCCGGCTTCTGCCAGCAGTTTCTTCGCGCCCTCGGGATCGTAGGGATAGGGCTTGTAGCTCGGGTCGTAGGCAAACGCGCCGGCGCTGAGCATGCCATGCTCGCCATGGCCGGTGCCCTTGAGGATCTCCTTGGCGAGGTTGTCACGATCGATTGCCATGTTGATGGCCTTGCGCACACGGACGTCCTGCAGCGCAGGATGCTTCATGTTGAACTGCGCATACCAGATCGACGGCACGTTGGGCTGCAGCTGAAGCACGAAGCCCTCGTCGACCAGGTTCTCGATCTCGTCCCAAGTCGGCTCGGTGATCATGTTCACCTCGCCCGCGCGAAGCGCCGCGAGGCGGGTCGCGGGGTCGGTGATTTGCCGATAGACCATGTAGTCGAGCTTGGCCGGCTCACCGTAGTAGTCCGGGTTGCGCTCGAGCACGACCTTGACATCGATCTCCCGCTCGACGAAGCGGAACGGCCCCGTGCCGATCGGGTTGAGCGCGATGTCCTCGTCGCCATATTTCTCCCACGCCGTCGGGCTCAGGATCTCAGGCTGGCCGCAGGACGACTGGCCGACCTGGAGCCACTCATAGTTCGGCGACTTGAGGGTCACGCGGAAGGTGTGGTCGTCGACCACCTCCGTCTTCTCGATCCAGCGGGCGTAGAAATCGAGGAACGCGGCGCCGGTCTTGTTGAACTGCGGCGCCTCCGGGTTCTGGAAACGGTCGTAGTTCCACTTGGCGACCTGGGCGTTGAAGTCCGTTCCGTCGTGGAACTTGACGCCTTTGCGCAGATTGAAGGTGTAGACCAGGCCGTCGTCGGAGATGGTCCAGCTCTCGGCCAGGGCCGGTCTGAGCGTCGCCGACGTCATCTCCGGCTTACCGAGCTCGAGCTCGACCAGCCCGTCGAAGATCATGTGGGTGGCGTTCTTGGTGAGCCAGCCACAGGATTGGTGTGGGTCCATCAGGCTCATCGCGGCCGGAATGGCCCAGATGAGCGTGCCCTCGGCCCGCGCCGACTTGGCGTCGAGCTGGGTCATGCCGATCGCGGCGCCCGTCGCAATGGCGACGCCGACCACGGCAGTTTTCTTCAGCTGTTTCAGCATGCGCTACCTCCCGTTCCGTTTGTATTGTCCGGGCAGGTGCCCGGAAGCGCGGCCTGCGCGAGGCTACCACCGGGTCGCCGACGTCGCCAAGGCCTTTGCCGTCGCGTTGCGTTTTCTTGATTGATTTATATATGGTTAGTCGGGAATGTGATGATCGGGAGCGAGACCGCACTGAGACTTCGCGATGCTCTCTATAGATCGCCTCGGCCCATCTCCTCGGCCAGATAGCCCGCTTGGCGGATCGCGAGCGCGACGATGGTGAGCGTCGGGTTGCCCGCCATGGAGGAGGTGAACTGGCTGCCGTCCGAGATGAAGAGGTTCGGGATTTCGTGGCTCCGGCCCCATTTGTCGACCACGCCGTCGTCCGGCGCGGCGCTCATGCGGCAGGTGCCCATGTTGTGCGAGGCCGGGAGCGGCGGGGTCCGGAACACCTCGGTCGCGCCGGCGGCGCGCAGCACGTCCTCCGTGCGCTGATAGGCGAACGCCTTCATTGCGCGGTCGTTGGCGTGGTCGTCGATGTGGAGGCAGGGGATCGGCAGGCCATACTGATCGCGCTCGTTGGGGTGCAGCGTCACGCGATTGCCGGCCTGCGCCATGTCCTCGCCCATGATGTGCATGCCGGCGATCCGGTCGTAGGCCTCGATCCAGCGGGTGTAGTCGCGTCCCCACGCGCCCGGCATCAGAAACTCCGACAGATAGGGCAGACCGAGCCCGAGCGAGCCGACATAGAAGCCGCCCGCGAAGCCGCGGCTCTCGTCGTGGCGCGCTTCGTCGCGGATCACGCTGCTCGCGATCACGCCGCGGTGCATGTGCACCGGTTCCTCGTACATGCCGAAGGCATAGCAGGTGTTGTGCTTCATATAGTGACGGCCAACGTGGCCGGCGCCGTTGGCGAGGCCGTCCGCAAAGCGGCTTGACTCGGAGAGGAGGAGCAGGCGCGCGGTCTCCACCGCGTTCGCGGCGACGCAGACGAGCCGCGCCTTTTGTCGATGCTGCACGCCGTTGCGGTCGACATAGACCGCGCCGGTGACCAACCCATTGTCGCCATGCTCGATGCGGAGCGCCATGCACTGCGTGCGGATCTCGCAACGGCCGGTCGCCTCCGCACGCGGCAGTTCGGTGTTGAAGGTCGACCATTTGGCGCCCGAGCGGCAGCCCTGCATGCAAAAGCCGATCTGGTCGCAGGCATTGCGCCCGTCGCGCGGCTTGGCGTTGATCGCGAGGTGCCCGGTGTCGAAATCGGTGTAGCCCACCCGGCGCGCGCCGCGGGCGAGCACCTTGTAGCTGTTGTTGCCGGGGTGGACGGGCGTGCCGTGGCGCCCGGTCACGCCCATCTTGTCCTCGGCGCGCGCGTAGAAGGGCTCGATCTCGTCGAAGTCGATCGGCCAGTCGGCGAGGTTCGCGCCGTCGAGCGCGCCGTAGGTGGTGCGCGTCTTGAACTCATAGGGCTTGAAGCGCGGGCACATGCCGGCCCAATGCAGCGTCGTGCCGCCGAGCCCCTTGCACACCCAGGTCGGCCCGTTCGGAAAATACTGGGTGAGCACGGAGTTGCCGGTGGCGATGCGCTTGTCGGACCAGGTCAACCGGTCGAACATCTCCCACTCATCATTGGCGAAATCGGTTTCCCTGAAGCGCGGCCCGGCTTCCAGAATGACGACGTTGATGCCTTTGCGCGTCAGCTCGTTGGCGAGGGTGCCGCCGCCCGCGCCCGAGCCGATGATCAGGACGAGCGAGTCATCGTTCTTGTCGAACGTGACGGCGGGGATGTCGTCGTCATCATAGGTGCGGTGGGTCATGGCGCTGCGCTACTCGTCCCTGATCCAAGAGATGTCGTCGAACCCGCGCTCGATGTAGCCGCCAAGATGCGCCGATGGCCCCTCATAGCCGAAGCGCGGCCAGATGGCGCGGTGGTTGTAGAGCTGGCGCACGACGGCGGCCCGCATCGTCGCGAAAAAGGGCGTTTCCTCGATCGCCTTGAGGGCTGCTTCCTTGTCGTCGGCCGCGAGTGCGGCGAACCCGCCCTCCGTGGCCGCGTCGAGCGCTTGCGCACCCTCCTCAGCGAGAGCAAGGCCGCCCGCGTCCAGGCCCGGGAGCACGCGGTCGATCACGCCCTCGTAAACCGCGTCTTCGAGGAAGTCGTGGGGGTAGAGCGCCCGGGCCATCGCCACCAGCGTGCGCTTGGTTGCATCGTCCATCAGCGAAGCCCGTAGCTCATCGCGAGAAGCTCGATCGGATGATGCGATTCTCGCGCGGTTGCGTGCCCGTCGCCAGCCAGCCGTTCCATACCCTGAACGATGTGATCGCCGGCGAGCGGGCACTCCGATGCCAGGAAAGCGCGGCCGCTCTCCGCCGCCTGGCGGATCACCGGCGTCCCGACCTTCATGCCGATCTCGTAATTCTGCTTCATCACGCCCCAGGTGCCGCCGTGGCCGGAGCAGTGCTTCATCACGAGCACGTCGGCCTCCGGGATCATGCGCAGCATCACCGCCGATTTGGCGCCGATGTTTTGTGCCCGCGCGTGGCAGGCGAGATGGAGGGCGACCGAGCCCGCGAGCGGCGTGAGCCCGTCGGCGAGCCCCTCCGTCCGCGCGATGTCGACGACATATTCCGAGATGTCGTAGGTGTTGGCCGATAGCGTGTTGACCGCCGCATCGTCCGGCAGGTGAAGCGGCCAGGTGGTCTTCATCATGAGCGCGCAGGACGGGATCGGCGCGATGATGTCGTAGCCGCGCTCGATCCACGGCACGAGGGCGGCGGCCGTGGTTCGCGCCCGTTCGCACACTCCCGCGACGTCGCCGCGCTCGAGCTGTGGCATGCCGCAGCAGGTCGGGTAGACGACCGCGGTCTCGACGCCGTTCTTCGCCAGCACCGCGCGCGCGGCGAGCCCGATCGCGGGGTTGTTGTACTCGACGAAGCAGGTGCCGTAGAGCACCGCCTTGCGCCCGGCCGCGGGTGCATCGCGATTGAGGGGCGCCGGCTCCGCCTTGGCGCGTCGCGAGAAGGTGCGCGCATGAAAGCGCGGCAGCACCGCGTCGCGGTGCACGCCCGCGAGCCATTCGATGAGCGGGCGGGTGAGCCCGTTCCGCCGGTCGGTCGCCCAATTGGTGAGCGCGGCGAGCGCCCCCATGAGGCGCCCGTTGCGGTCGGTTTCGCCGAGCGCGGTCTCGATTGCGCCGCGCGCGCCCCGGTGCTTCTCGAGCGCACGCTGGCGCACCATCAGGTGCGGGAAGTCGACCGCGTGGACGTGCGGCGGCACGTAGGGGCAGACGGGGTAGCAGAGATCGCAGAGCGTGCAGGCATCGGCGACGGTATCGAGCGCCGCGTCCGGCACCGCCGCGAGGGAACCGTCGGCCGCTGTGTCGATCAGGTCGAAGAGCCGCGGAAAGCTCTCGCAGAGATCGCCGCAGCGCCGGCAGGTGTGGCACACCTCGAAGACGCGCCTGCGCTCGCCCGTGAACGCCGCGTTGTCGAGAAACGTGGGCGCCCGCCAATCGATCGCCGGGCGCGTCGGCGTGGTCGGAAGGCTCATCGCGGTCGGCCTTGGCGTGCGGTGCCGGCGATCATCGGGATCGGCGGGCTAGATGCGCGGCGGCCTGATGCCGGCCTGGGCGCAGACCGCGTCGAGCAGCGCCGAGAAATCCTGCTCGGCGATCTCGCCGGTGCGGCAAGCCTGGCCGATCGCCTCGCGGGCGACCGCGCCGACATAGACGGGCACGCCCGCTTGGCGCGCCGCCTCGACGACGAGCGAGATGTCCTTGTGGGCGAGGGCGACGCGAAAGCCCGGGCTGGTGTCGCCCGCGAGCACCTTCGAGGGCCACGCGGCTTCCTTCAGGTGCCCGTTGGTCGCGGTGGTGCCGTTGATGACGTCGATCGTGCGCGCAATGTCGAGGTCGAACGCGGCGGCGAGCGCCAGCGCCTCGGCGTTCACCTGGCAGCAGGCGATCGAGACGAAATTGTTGACGAGCTTGGTGCGGATGCCGCTGCCGGGCGGCCCGCACCGGTAGATGGTCGTGCCCATCGCCTCGAGGAGGGGGCGCACGCGGCCGAAATCATTGTCCGACGCGCCCACCATGAAAAGCGATTCGCCGCGCTCGGCATGGCTCGAGAGCCGCCCGACCGGTGCGTCGATAAAAGCGCGGCCTTCGGCGACGAGCGTTTCCGCGAGCCGATCGGTCACGGCGAGATCGACCGTGCTCATGTCCATCACGAGCTGCTCGGGCCGGCCGGCGGCGAGCACGCCGGCCTCGCCCAAAACCACGTCCTCGACGGTCGGCCCGTCGGGCAGCATCAAGACGACGATGTCGGCGTGCTGCGCGACGTCGGCGACCGATGTCGCCGGCCGCGCGCCCGCCGCGACCACGCGCTCGATGCGCGCCGCGTCGACGTCGTGCGCCACCAGATCGAAGCCCGCCCGCGCCAGGTTGCACGCCATGCCGCTCCCCATGGCGCCGAGGCCGATAAAGCCGATCGTCTCGCTCATCGTCCACCTTCTCCTTGTCACGCGCGCCCTTCAGTGGATGACGTAGTCAGCCAAATCGGGCTCCGCGGTCATGGCCCAATAGTCGACCAGACGCCAGGGCGAGTTGGTGATCACCCGCCCACGGCTGTTCTTGTACCAGTTGCGCATGCCGGGATGGCTCCACACCATGCGCGCGTGTGCGGCGTCGACACGCGCGTTGTAGGCATCGTGCGCCTCGGCCCGGCATTCCATAGATGCGCACCCGGTTTCGAGCAGCTCGCGCAGGCAATGGAGCGCATAACGCACCTGGCATTCGGTGTGATAGATCGCGCTGCCGCCATGGCCGAGATTGGTGTTCGGGCCATAGAGCATGAAGAAGTTCGGAAAGCGCGGCACCGTGATGCCGAGATAGGCGCGCGGATCGTCGTCGCCCCAAAGCTCGCGAATGGTGACGCCGCCGCGCCCGACCACCTCAATCGGCCACAGCATGCGCGCGGCCTGAAAGCCCGTGGCCAGCAGGATGATGTCGACCGGGTGACGCGCGCCGTCGCCCGTGTGGATCGCATCCGCCTCGATGCGCGTGATCGGCGCTGTGACGAGCGTGACATTGTCGCGCTTCAACATGCGGTACCAGTGATTGTCGATCAGGATGCGCTTGCCGTAGGGCGGGTAGTCGGGCACGCATTTGGCCATCAGTTCGGGATCATCGCCGATCTCGCGCCGCACGAAGCGCATGATGCTCTCGCGGTGGCGCTCGTTGATCGCGTTGACGGAGCGCTCCGGATGCGGCCAGGCGGGGTCGATCTGCAGCGCCGGGTGAATGCCGTCGGCGAAGCCCCAGAAGAGGGTGAAGCGATACCACTTGGCAAAGAAGGGCAGGTTGGCGAGCACCCACTTCATGCCCTCGCTCACCGCGCGGTGATAGTTGGGATTGCGCACCACCCAATGCGGCGAGCGCTGGAAGATCGTGAGATGGCCGACCGCGGGCGCGATCGTCGGGCCGACCTGCATGCCGCTCGCGCCGGTGCCGATCATCGCGACGCGCCGGCCGCCGAGATCGTGCTCGCGTTGCCAGGCGCCGGTATGAAAAGCGGGGCCGGCGAAATCCGCGAGACCGGGGATGTCTGGGACCTTCGGCCGGTTGAGCTGGCCGACCGCGCAGATCACCGCGTTCGCCTCGACGACGCGCTCCGCTCCGCTTGCGTCGCGCGCGACGAGCCGCCAGATCGCACGCGCCTCGTCATAGGTCGCGGAGGCGACCTCGGTATCGAAGCGGATGCGGTCTCGAATGCCGAACTTGTCGACGCAGCGCTCGAAATAGGCCTGGAGCTCGTCGCGCTTGGAGTAGAAATCCGGCCACGCGTGATATGGCTCGAACGAGAACGAGTAGAAGTGGTTGGGCGTGTCGACGCCGCAGCCGGGATAGGCATTCTCGTACCAGGTGCCGCCGACCCGGTCGTTCTTCTCGAAGATCTCGAAGGGGATGCCGGCCTCGCGAAGCCGTATGCCCGCGCAAATCCCGGACATTCCCGCGCCGATGACGGCGACCTTGAAGCGGGCGAGGGTGGTCTCGCGCGGCCGCGCGCGCCAGGCGATGCCGCGCACGTCCTCGCCGTTGAGGCCCATCTCCTCGCGCATCATGGGGACATACTCCGCCGGCACCTCGGTGCCGACGCAGACGCTCATCATCTTGCCGATCAGCGCGTCAGGCGGGCGCTGGTGGAGCGAGCGGTCGGCGGTCGCATAGTCTCTGAGCACGGCGATCAGCCGCTCGCGCACCGCCGCGCGCTCGTCATCGGGCACGTGGTGCGCATAGTCCCACGCGCCGCGAAAGTAGGGCGCCAGCCGGTCGAGCAGCGCCTCGTCGCTGGTGAGCTGGACCAGCACCATGAGCAGCGGCGCGATATCCGCCTCCGCAAGGGCGGCGCGCAGCCGCGCCTCATCGGCGACGAGTTCGCGGGCGGAAAGGGTCATGCGCAGCACCAGCCAAGTCTCAAGGCACCAGGCGTCGGACCAGGCGCCCAGCGTGCGGCATTCTAATGCGTACGCCACGCCTGTCGAACCGGCGCGTTTTCCCTGGTTCGGGCGTATGCTCGTCAGCCCTGTCCGTCAGACCAGAGCGGGCAGGGGCGCGAGGTGGTGGACGCGGCATGTCGCGACACCATCTCCTGATCAGGGACGGATGTCAGGAGGCCAAGCCCATGCGCACGCGCACACCGTGCCGGCTAAGTCGTCGGGCCGTGCTGACCGGCTTCGCCGCGACCGGCGCGGCCGCGCTCGTCGCGCCGGCGCGGGCGAATGTGTCGACGGCGGCGCCCTTGATGCGACGCATTCCGGGGACCGGCGAGACTCTGCCCGTGATCGGCATGGGGAGCTGGATCACCTTCAACGTCGGAGACGACGCGGAAGCGCGTGACGCCCGCGCCGATGTGCTGGGGGCCTTCTTCGCCGAGGGCGGGGCGCTCATCGATTCCTCGCCCATGTATGGCTCGTCTGAGGCGGTAATCGGCCATGGCCTCGCCAAGCGCGGCGCGCCTGCGAGCTTGTTCACGGCTACCAAGGTGTGGACCTCCGACGGCGAGGACGGGCCGCCCCAGATCGCCGAGTCCGCCCGGCTTTGGGGCATCGAGCGCTTCGATCTGCTGCAGATCCACAACTTGCGCGCCTGGGAGCCGCATCTCGAGACGCTTCTCGCCATGAAGGAGGCGGGTCAGGTGCGTTATGTCGGCATCACCACTTCGCACGGACGCCGTCACGGCGACTTCGAAAGGGTGATGGCGACCCAGCCGATCGATTTCGTGCAGTTCACCTACAACATCGCCGATCGCGCGGCGGAGCAGCGCTTGCTGCCGCTCGCGGCGGAACGCGGGCTCGGGGTGATCATCAACCGCCCGTTCCAGCGGGGCGCACTGATCGACCGTCTCGCAGGCGCGCCGCTGCCGCCCTGGGCGTCGTCGTTCGACTGCGAGAGCTGGCCGCAATTCCTGCTCAAATTCATCACGGGGCATCCGACGGTGACCTGCGCGATCCCCGCGACGAGCCGGGTTGACCACATGCACGAGAACATGGCGGCAGCCCGCGGGCGCCTGCCAGACGCGGCGCTGCGCCAACGCATGGTCCGCACTGTCGAAGAGCTTTGATGGGAGAGCTGCTGACCTATTCGTTGGCGGATTTCATCCCGTTCTCACGCGACACCTATCATCGCCTGTTCGAGCTCTACAACGACGCGGTGTGGCCGGCCCACATCGTGGCGTTGCTGCTCGGCGTCGTGCTGCTCGCGCTGCTCCGTTGGGGCGGGGGGAGGGGGCGTGACCGTCTGATCGCTGCGATAATCGCGGCGGCGTGGCTATGGGTCGCGGTCGCGTTTCACCTGGCGCGCTATGAGAGCATCTTGCTCGCCGCGCCATTCTTCGCCTACGCCTTCGCGGCCCAAGCGGGCCTCTTCCTCCTGCTCGGCACGGCATGGGGAACGCTGAGATTTCCCCGCGGCGGCGCGCGGCGCGATGCGCTGGCGCTTGCGCTGATCGTCTTCGCCCTGGCGGTGCAGCCCTTGGTTGGCCTCCTCGCGGGACGGGCGCTCGGCGGCCTTGAGGTGTTTGGGCTCGCCGCCGCGCCGACGGTGGTGGCGACACTCGGCCTGCTTCTTCTCGCGCGCGGGTGGGCGCGCTGGCCCTTGCTCCTGTTGCCGGTGCTCTGGGCCGTGGTCGAGGGCGCGCTCGCCCGGGTGCTCGAGGCGTGGGACGGCTTCACCCTCGCGGTCGTGACGGTGGTGGCGCTGCTTTGGCTCGTGCGCCAGCAGCTGGGGCGGGCGGTGGCCAGACCGACGAAAGCCGCTTAGGATCAAGCCATGAGCGAGTTCTATTCACCCGATCTCGGAGCCGATCCGAACAATCCCTTCGCCCGTGATGCCGACGGCAAGCTGGTGCGGCGCGGTTATTGGCTGGACATGAGCGACCGCTCGGTGGTGCTCGCCATGACCGCCGGCGTCGGGGCGAACCTGGCCAACGAGCACAAGCGCGCCCATCTGCGTGATCTACGCCGCGAGCACCTGATCGATCAGGTCTGCGTGCAGGAGATCATCCCGCCCGACGACTAGCGCAAATCCCGCGCGGGTGGGGCCGCGCCGGGGGTGGGTTACTCGGCGGCGTCGAGGCGGCGCCGCGGCCCGTCCGTCATCCATGCGGGCTTCTTGGTGGCATGGTCGCGCACGAAATCCTGGGTCGGCATGCGCGCATCCTGCCAATAGAGCTTCGGCTTTTCCCAGGGGTAGGGTGCGGGCTCGGGGATGGGAGTGGTCGTGTCGACCACGACGCCATCTTTCATGATGACCTTGAGGCGCGTCTTGTCCTGCAGCACCGAGACATCGGCGAGCGGATCGCCGTCGACCACCAGGAGGTCGGCGAGCTTGCCTTCCTCGAGCGTGCCGATCTCGTCGGTCATGCCGACGGTCAAGGCGGCGTTGGCCGTGCCGGCCCGGATCGCGTCCATGGTGGAGAGCCCGCCATAGGTCACCAAATGTTCCAGCTCGCGCGCGTGCCACTCGCCATACGGAATGGAGCCCTGTCCGCTGTCGGTGCCGGCGATGATGGCGATTCCCTCCGCGTGTGAGCGCTGTATCACCTTGGTAACCCGCTCGAGCTCGTCCTTGTAGGCGTCGAGGATGAAGTCCGAGGTTCCGAGGTCTGGCCCCCAGTCGAGCGTGTTGACGAGTATCGAGAAGGTCGGGACCAAGGGCGTGCGATGCGCGAACAGCACGGCGAGATCGTCGTCTGACATGTAGGAGCCGTGGATGATCCAGTCGAAGCCGGCGCGGATCGCGTTGGCCGACACCGCGCCCGAGCGGGCGTGGATCGTGCAAACCCGACCGAGGCGGTGCGTGGTCTCGGCGATCGCCTGCAGGTCCTCGAGGCCGAGGCTGCCGGCGAGATCGTCATTGCCGGTGAGGACGTCGCCGTCGCCCGCGACCTTGATCATGTCGACGCCGTCCTTCACCTCGCGGCGCACCTCGCGGATCATCTCGTCGCGCGTATTGCAGAGCACGGCGAACGATGATTGCGGGTGCTCCATCCAGGTTGGCCAGGGCGAGCCGATGGCGTTGAAGGTGGTGATGTAGCGCCCGGCCGATGCCATGCGCGGCCCCTCGATGAGGCCCGCATTGATGGCATCGCGGATCGCGACGGAGATGTTCCAAGTGGAGCCGGGATCGGAGAACGCCGTGACGCCGGCGCGCAGCACCTTGCGCGCGTTGTTGGCGGCGCGCAGCGTGCGGTACTCGACGCTGGTGTAAAGGTCGAGCTCCTCGAACGAGAGGATGTTGCCGTAAGAGATGTGGCAATGCGCATCGATGAGGCCGGGCATCACCGTCATGCCGCTCGCATCGATGGTCTCGTAGGGCCCGCCGGCCTCGGCCGCCGCCTTCACCGCGTCGGCCGCGCCGATCTTGGCGATCCGGTTGCCTTCGATCAGCACCGCGCCGTTCGCGCGTGGCGCGGCTCCCGTCGCGTCCAACACGGCGCCGTTCGTCACCAGATAGCGCGTCATCTTGGCCTCCCGCCTGCGTTCCTTGCGCGTTCGGAAGACTAGACCGTTCTCGTCGAAGACGCGACCGCTGCGGCATTTCGTCGCGTTCCGGCTGCGCGCTCGAGGACGTGCCGAAAGGGACGGCGGGCCGGCACGCGGGATCAGCCCCGGGGCAGGCATAATTTTACATAGAATATTTGGTTATTTTTAATTTCCTCGATCATCTAAAGTTATTAAAGAGTTTAACACGCAATTCACGTGTTTAATATGGCGAAGCTGTCGACTTTCCCCGCACTCCATCGCCTCGAGGGGCGCAGCGTCTTGCTCGTCGGCGACGGCCCGCGATTGGCAGGACGTCTTGCCCTCTTGGCGGAGTTCGATGTGCCGACGGCGCTGGTGTGTCCGACATCCGACCGTGCCGTCGCGGTGCCGCCGGCGAAGCCTCAGGTCACATGGATCCGCTGTGCATTTGATCCAGCGGATGTCGCCGGTCGGGCATTGGCGTTCGCGGCGAGCGACGACGACGCGGTCAACGCACGCGTCGCCGAGGCGGCGCGGCGCGCACGCGTGCCGGTCAATGTCGCCGACCATCCGGCGCTTTGCGATTTCGACGTGCCGGCGATCGTCAACCGGGCGCCGGTCGTCGTCGCGATCGGAAGCGCCGGCGCCGCACCGGTGCTCGCCCAACGGATCCGTGCGCGGATCGACGGGTCGCTGTCGCCGCGCCTTGGCCGGGTCGCGATCATCGCCGCCGGCCTGCGCGGCACCGTGTCGCATGCGCTGCGCCAGCCCGGGCGGCGGCGGGCCTTCTGGCGCTGGTTCATCGACGGCCCCGCGGCAGGTGCGATCCTCGCCGGTGACGAGGCGACGGGGCGCCGTTTGGCGCTCGAAGCGCTCAACGCGACCACAGCCGCATCTCGGGCCGCGCCCGGCTGCGTCTGGGTGGTCGACGGCAACCCCGGCGCCGCCGATTTGATGACCCTGCGCGCGCAGCGGGTGCTCGGTGACGCCGATGTCATCGTCCACGACCCGGGGGTGCCGGACGCCATCGCGGCGATGGCTCGGCGTGAGGCCGTGCGCGTTGAGCCGGACGATTGCGCGGACGTGCTCGTCGAACATGCCAGGGCGGGACGGCACGTGGTCTGGCTAACCGCCGCCGACGCGCCCAGCACCTCCGAGAGGGCGGCGCTCGACGCGCTGCGCGCGGCGCACATCGCATTCGAGATCGTTCCGGCCGTGTCGACGGGATCGAGGGGCGCCAAGGCCTCTGGTCCAGCCATGGCCGCCTAGCGAGCCCAAGGGAGAAGCAGGTGAGTGAGACAGCCAAGGTGGTGACCGCGAACCGTCTGATCGACGGGATTGCGGTGTTTTGGACGGGCGCGCGGTGGAGCGAGCGCTTTGCCGATGCGCAGGCCCTCGACGCGCCGTCGACCGTGGAAACCGCGATGGCGCAGGCGGCCCGCGAGGAGGCCTCCCATCGCATCGTCGATGCCTACGCGTTCGAGGTGATCCGTGAGCGGGGCCGCGTGATCCCCGCGCGCCAGCGCGAGCGCGTGCGATGCACCGGCGGACCCACGGTCGACGACGCGCGATGGCTGATGACGGCACACTATTGAGGCGCAGCGGATGTATCGCTACGACGAGTTCGACGCGGCATTCGTGCACGAGCGGGTCGCGCAGTTTCGCGACCAGGTCGCGCGGCGCCTGTCAGGCGAGCTGAGCGAGGATGCCTTCCGCCCGCTCCGCCTGATGAACGGGCTCTACCTGCAGCTCCACGCCTACATGCTGCGTGTCGCGATTCCCTATGGCACGCTGTCGTCCGGGCAGCTCCGCGCGCTCGCTGCGATCGCCCGTCGCTGGGATCGCGGTTTCGGCCATTTCACGACCCGTCAGAACATTCAATTCAACTGGCCCAAGCTCGCGGACGTGCCGGACATCCTCGAGGCGCTCGCGGCCGTCGAGATGCACGCGATCCAAACCTCCGGCAATTGCATCCGAAACGTGACGGCGGATCACCTCGCCGGCGCGGCGGCCGACGAGGTCGCCGACCCGCGCCCCTATGCCGAGATCGTCCGCCAGTGGTCGTCGCTGCATCCGGAGCTTTCGTTCTTGCCGCGCAAGTTCAAGGTGGCGGTGATCGCGGCCGAGGCCGATCGCGCGGCGATCCTGGTGCACGACATCGGGCTTCGCCTTCTGCGCGACGAAATGGGCGCGCTCGGCTTCGCGGTCTATGTCGGCGGCGGGCAGGGGCGCACGCCTATGCTGGCCGCGCTGATCAAGCCGTTCCTGCCCGCGCAGGATCTGCTGAGCTATCTCGAAGCGTGCCTCCGCGTCTACAACCTCTATGGCCGGCGCGACAACAAATACAAGGCGCGCATCAAGATCCTCGTCGATGCGCTCGGGACTGAGGCTTTCGCCGCGCAGGTCGAGGCGGAGTGGCAGACGATCCGCCACGGCGCCCTCCGGCTGCCGGAAGACGAGCTGGCGCGGATCGCCGAATATTTCGCGGCGCCCCCGTTCGAGCCGGGCGCCGCCACCAGCGCGCACCAGCAAGCCCGCGCCGCGCGCGACCCGGCGTTCGCGGATTGGTGCGCGCGCAATGTCGGCGACCACCGCGTGCCCGGCTACGCGATCGTGACCGTGAGCCTGAAGCCGGTTGGCGGCATTCCAGGCGACCTGACCGCCGATCAAATGGAGGCGGTCGCCGATCTTGCCGAGCGATTTTCGTTCGACGAGATTCGCGTCAGTCACGAGCAAAACCTGGTGCTCGCCCATGTGCGCCGCGACGATCTGCCGGCGCTTCATGACGGGCTCGCGGCAGCGGGCCTGGCGGCGGCGAACGCGGGGCTCATCAGCGACATGATCGCCTGTCCCGGACTCGATTATTGCCGTCTCGCCAGCGCGCGCTCGATCCCGCTCGCCCAGGCGATCTCGCGGCGCTTTGCGGACCGCGAGCGTGAGATCGGGCCGCTCGCGCTCAACATCTCGGGCTGCGTGAACGCCTGCGGCCACCATCACGTCGGGCACATCGGCATTCTCGGCGTCGAGAAGCGCGGCGAGGAGCACTATCAGCTCCTGCTCGGCGGATCCGGCGCGGAGGACGCGAGCCTCGCCGAGATCACGGGCCGCGGCTTCGACGAGCGCGGCATCGTCGATGCGGTCGAGACGGTCGTCGACACCTATCTCGGCCTGCGCGAGAGCGCCGACGAACGGTTCATCGATGTCTATCGGCGCCTCGGCGCGCAACCCTTCAAGGAGGCTCTCTATGGCACTGGCTGAGCCGCGCGCCTCGGGCTGCGGTGCCCGCATGCCGGCGGCGGCGGACGATCCGAACGACGCGGTGGCCGTCTTGCGTGTCGCGATCCGGGCGCGCTTTCCCGGTCGCATCGCGCTGGTCTCCTCGTTCGGCACCGAGTCCGCGGTGCTGCTGCACATGGTGGCCGCGATCGATCCCGCGACGCCCGTGCTCTTCTTGGAGACCGGCCGCCACTTCGCGGAGACGCTGGCCTATCGCGACCGCCTGGTCTCGGAACTCGGGTTGACGGACGTGCGGTCCATTGCACCGGCGCGTCAGCGTGTGCGTGCCGCGGATCCGGCGATGACGTTGTTCGATGCCGATCCCGATCTCTGCTGCCATGTGCGCAAGACCGAGCCCCTGCGCGCCGCGCTCTCGGCATTCGATGCCTGGATCACCGGCCGCAAGCGCTTCCAGACGCCCGCACGCGAAGGCCTCGCGGTGTTCGAGCAAGAGGGGGGGAGCCCGCGGACCAAGGTCAATCCCCTGGCGGGCTGGTCGCCGCGCGACGTCACCGCCTATCTCGAGACCCACGGCCTTCCGCGCCACCCCTTGCAGGCCGCCGGATTTTCGTCGATCGGTTGCGCCTGCTGCACCGCCCGCACGGGTGCGCCGGATCAGAGCCGCGCCGGCCGCTGGCGCGGGCGTGCCAAGACGGAATGCGGCATCCACATGGCCGATGGCCGTGTGGCCCGATCGCCGAGGATGACAATGGACGTGTATCGCAATGGCCGCTTCGAAACCGATCTCTGGCGAACCGTCGGCGCGGAGGAGCCGGTTCCGGCCGGCGGACCGGTGCTCGTCACCCTCGGCCGCTGGCGTGCCGAGCGAGAAGCATTGTCGCAGCGCGATGCGCCGGTTGGGGTGATCGTCGAGCCCGGTGATGCCGTAGACGACATCGCTCCGGATGTTGCGCGCTTTCCCGTGATCGCGATCGCCTTTCCCACCTTCACCGATGGCCGCGGCTACAGCCATGCGCGCAAGCTCCGGGAGCAGCATGGCTATCGGGGCGAGCTGCGCGCCGTCGGCGAGGTGCTGATCGACCAGATCCCGTTCTTGCAGCGCGTCGGCATCGACGCCTTCGTCGTCACCGACGGGCCGACGCGACGCCGCCTCACCGATGGCCGCGTGCCCTGGGTGACGCGGTTCTATCAGCCGGCGATCGGCACCGAGACGGCGGCCGGCCGCTGGTCGTGGCGGCGCCACCTGGCGCGCGTCTCCGATTGACCCAGTCGCATCCGCGCGGGCCGATGGCGCACGCGAGGCCGACCGTCTAAGGTTGCACGATCCGCGATGGTGCGTGGGGGAGCAGCCGATGCAGGATCTCATCGCGGCCGATGCGTTCGCGGGCCGCGCCGTGCTCGTGACGGGCGCCACATCCGGCATCGGCGCCGGCACGGCCACAGCCTTCGCCGCGCACGGCGCGCGCGTGCTCGTGACGGGCCGTGACGCAGCGCGCGGCCGGGCGGTGGTCGCCGAGATCGAGGGTACCGGCGGCACGGCGGCGCTCGTGACCGGTGACGTCACGGACGCCGCGTTCTGCGGCGCGTTGGTGGCCGAGACGGTGGCGCGTTTCGGCACGCTCGATGTGCTCTTCAACAATGCCGGCGTGCTCGCCCACGGCACGATCGACGAGACGAGCGACGCAACGTGGCGCACGCTGCTCGAGGCGAACCTGAGCGGCAGTTTCTATGTCGCGCGTGCGGCCGTGCGGCAGATGAAGGCGCAAGGGCGTGGCGTGATCGTCAACATGTCGTCGGAGTGCGGGCTCATCGCCTACAAGCGCATCGCCGCCTACAGCGCCATGAAGGGCGCGATGCTGATGTTCACGAAATGCCTGGCGATCGACCACGCGGCCGACGGCATCCGCGTCAACGCGGTCTGCCCTGGCGATATCGACACGCCGATGATGGACATAGGCTGGGAGGGACAAGACCTCACGTCCGCGGAGATCCGCGCCAAGCTCCGCGCCCACATCCCGCTCGGTCGCATCGGCGCCCCCCTCGACATCGCGACCGCCGTGATGTTCCTCGCCTCCGACGCCGCCCGCTTCATCACCGGCGCGGCATTGCCGGTGGATGGGGGGACGACGGTGCGGTGAGGGCGCGCGCAAGCGCGCGGCCTATTCGGCGGCGGCGACCTTGGCGAGGACCTCGGGGAGCTTCCGTAAGAGCTGTTTCGCCGAACGCTATCGTATGAGAAGCCTCCCATGACGTGTCGCGGCGTGCGGACGCGGGACCGCCCTCGCACGACGGCATGGTCAAACCAAGCGCGTCATCCTTGCGTGGCAGCACGAGGATCGACCCATCGTGTAGCCAGACTGCGGCATTTGATCGCGATGCAAGCGTGCGCATGTGCGCCGCCATCATGCGGATGCCGTGCTTCGGGGAATTGGGTCCTCGCGTTGCCGCGCAAGGATGACGAACTGAGTGTGAGACAATGGCGCTAACTAAGCGCGCGCTCACGAAACCCTGTTCGCAGCCCGGGGCATCGGGTGGTGTGCGAGCCGGCGCCCTAGCCGATCTCGACGGCGAGTTGGCCGACGTCGACGGCGTCTTCCTCCTTGATGTGCAGCGTCTTGATCACGCCGTCGGCGCCCGCTTCGTGGGGCACCTCGGTCTTCATCACCTCGAGGATGAAGAGCGTGTCGCCCGCCTTCACCGTGTCGCCTTCCTTGACAAGCACCTTCCACACATTGCCCGGCGCTTGGGTGAGGACTTCTTCCGCCATGCCGTCGTCTCCGTCGCTTCGCTGATGCGTTACTCGATGCTCGCGGCGGTGCAGGTGTCGTCGAGGGCGACGCGGAGCGCCTGCGCCTCCTCCACCGACACCGCGCGGAAGCGGATATGCTCGTTGGGTTTCATCTGGCCGAGCTTCCAGAAGGCCGCCGACGGCACCGTGTAGGGGCAAATGAAGCCGCCCATGCTCGGGCCGTCATTGACCAGGATGATCGGGGTCTGCCCGGCGAGGTTGATGGCGCCGATCGGGTAGCCCTGGTCGATGATGTTGGAGGGGAAGTCGCCATGCTCGGGCAGCTTGTTGGTCGCCTTCTCGGTGAAGCTCCAGTCGGGCCCGATCAGGCGGTAGCCTGTGCGATCGCTCCGCGCGTCGAGCTTCCAATCGGTCTCGAGGAACCGGGCGTGGCCGGCATCGTCGACCCAGTCGTCATTCGGCCCGCGCACCGCCTCCACCTCCCACACCTTGTCGGCGGGGAAGGCGGGCCGGCACGCTTCTTTGACGCGGCGCCCGGGCGTGCCCGCGCCGCCCCGCACCGGCAGCACCTGACCGGCCTTGACGGCGTGGCCGTCGAGCCCGCCGACACCCGCCTTGTGGAAGGTCGAGGCCGAACCAAGCCAGCTCGGCGCGTCGATGCCGCCCGCGACCGCAAGATAGCCGCGCGCGCCCTTGAGCGCCGGGCCCATCACGAGCTCCTGGCCGGCGCTCACCGCGACGCTTTCCCAAAGCGGGAGCGCCGCGCCGTCGAGGGTGGCGGGCGCATCCGCGCCGGTCACCGCGATCACGCCGTCGCGTTGAAAACGGATGGTCGGGCCCATGAACTGGGATTCGAGGCCGGGTGCCGTTTCGTCATTGCCGACCAGCAGGTTGGCGAGGCGGAAGGACCACATGTCCATCGGGCCCGACGGCGGGAAGCCCTGGTTCCAATAGCCGATGCGGCCGGGGAAATCCTGGATGCTGGTCTCGAGGCCGGGTTTGACGATTTCGAGCATGGCGTGCGTCCCCGGCTAGAGCCGCTGGTCCTTGTCGAGCCCAGCCACCCAGCGCTTGTAGTTGCGCACGGAGAACCGCTGGTAGTCGACCATGTTGTAGACGTAGGTGCCGGCCTCAATCGCCGCTTCCGCGTGCTCGTAGGCCTCCCGCGTGACGGGCACGAACTTGATCCGATCGCCGGGGCGGAACAGCACGATGTCGCCGCCGAACACGTCGAAGCGCTGCTCGGTGTCCCAAATCGGCACGGGCGTGCGGCCGAGCAGCTGGTAGCCGCCGGGTGTCGCCACCGGATAGATCGCCGACGCCGAGCCGCCGATGCCGACGGTGCCCTGCGGTGTCCAGGTACGCGGCGGGTTGTATTTCGGCACCGTGATCATGGCGCGCGGGTCGAGCGGCTGCAGGAAGGGGAGCCCCGGCCAGAAGCCGAGCGAGGCGACCCAATATTCCGAACCCGAATGGACGCGCACCATCTGGTCGCGATCGGCCAGCCCGTTCACGCGGGCGACGAGATCGGGATCGTATTCCTTCTGCGTGATCTTCTCGCAATAGTCCTCGATGCACGCCTTGGTCCACGGATCGAGATACATGGTCTCGAAATAGAAGAGGCGGCTGTCGAGCTCGATGTCGTCGCTCGAGCCGAGACTCGCGATGAGGTTCTTCAGCTCCTTGACCAGGTCGTCGAACGAGATTTCGCGCGGCTCGTAGTGCACCAGCATGGAGGCGAAGCACGGCGCCGTCTCGATGACGCCCTTGATCTTGTCCTCGGCGATGCGGGTCGCGAGCCCCTGGGCCATGAAGTTCAGCTCCAGGTTCATCTCGTTGCCGAACTCGATGAGAATGTAGCGGTCGCCGCCCGGCAGGAATTTCGGTTCGTCGTAGATCATGGCGTGTCAGATGGCGGTGCGTCAGGAACCCTGTAGATCGTCTTTGTGCTGTTCGACGAAGCCCGTATGGGTCGCGCCCGACCGAAAGGCCTCGTGCGCCACGACGCGCTTGAGGAACGCGATGTTGGTCGCGGGCCCCTCTATACGGAATTCGTCGAGGGCCGTCAGCATTTTCTCGGCCGCCGCCGCGCGGTCTGCGCCGTGCGCGACGAGCTTCGCGATCATCGGATCGTAGAACCAGGTGATCTCGTCGCCTTCGCGCACACCGGTGTCGACGCGCACGCCCTTACCCTCGGCCGGCGGCGCGTAGACCGCGAGCGTGCCAGGCGAGGGCAGGAAATTGCGGTCCGGATCTTCGGCATAGATGCGGCACTCGATGGCATGGCCCTCCGCCGTGATCGCGCGGCCGACGAGGTCGCCGAGATCGTCGCCGCGCGCGAGGCGAAGCTGCAGGCCGACCAGATCCAGGCCGGTGATCATCTCGGTCACCGGATGCTCGACCTGGATGCGCGTGTTCATCTCCAGGAAATAGAACGCCCCGTCGGGTGCCAGGATGAATTCGATCGTGCCGGCGCCGCGATAGCGCTCCTGCTGCACCAGGGCCAGCGCGGCCTCGGCCATCTCGGCGCGGAGCGCGGGCGTCACTGCCGGAGAGGGCGCCTCCTCGACGATCTTCTGGTAGCGCCGCTGCACCGAGCATTCGCGCTCCAGCGCGTGGATGCCGCGCCCGTCGCCGAGGCCGAACACCTGGATCTCGATATGGCGCGGTCGATCGACCAGCCGCTCCAAATAGACCGCGCCGTTGCCGAACGCCTTCTCCGCCATCGCCTGGGTCGAGGCGACGACCTCCTCCAGCTGGTCCGGCGCATCGACACGCTTCATGCCGATGCCGCCGCCGCCCGCCGACGCCTTGGCGAGGAGCGGGTAACCGACCTCGTTGCCCGCCGCCTCGAGTCCCTCGAGCGCGCCGGGCCGGAACACCGCGCTGCCGGGCACGATGGGTACCCCGGCACGCGACGCGAGATCGCGCGCGCGCTCCTTGTCGCCCATGGCGTCGATGGTGTCGGCGTCGGGGCCGACCCAGACGAGGCCCGCGCCTTCCACCGCGCGGGCGAAGGCGGCGTTCTCGGCGAGGAAGCCATAGCCCGGGTGGATCGCGTCGGCGCCGCTTTCTGCCGCGGCCGCAAGAATCTTCTCGGCGACGAGATAGCTTTCCTTCGCGGGCGATTTGCCGATCGCGACCGCCGCGTCGGCGTCCGCGACATGCTTCGCGCCGGCGTCGGCCTCGGAGTGCACCGCGACGCTCTCCAGCCCGAGGGCTCGGCAGCTCTGGATGATGCGGCAAGCGATCTCGCCGCGGTTGGCGATGAGGACGCGCTTCATGGCTCGGGGGACCGGCGATGCCGTCAGTCGACCACCGCTGCGCGCACCGCCTTTGCGACCTCGACGGCGCCCGGCGTGTCGGAGTGTACGCAGATGGTCTCGCAGCGCACCGGCACCGTGCCGCCGCTCACGGTCTTGACCTTGCCTTCCTTGGCGGCGAGCAGCGCCTGCGCGACGGCCGCCTCGGGCGTCACCGGGTCGTGCTTGCGGGTGATGATGACCTCGTTCTCGTCGTTGTATTCGAGGTCGACATAGGTCTCCCAAATCACCTCGGCGCCTGCCTTGGTGTAGGCGGTCTCGTGCAGGGTGCCCGACATGCCGAGCACGGGCACGCCGAAGGCACAAGCGACCTCGGCGATCGCGTTCGCGGACTCCTCGTCGTGCCAGGCGACGCCGTTGAGCGCGCCGTGCGGCTTGATGTGGCTGAGCGCCATGCCTTCGATGTCGAGAAACGCCTTGAGCGCCCCGACCTGGTAGATCAGGCAATTGACCAGCTCGTCATAGCTCAGCTTCATCTCGCGCCGGCCGAAGCCCTCGCGGTCGGGGTAGGAGGGGTGCGCACCCACCGCGACGCCGTGCTCCTTGGCCAGGCACACGGTGCTGCGCATGACCACCGGATCGGAGGCATGAAAGCCGCACGCGACGTTGGCGAGATCGACGAAAGGCATGATCGCCTCGTCGTCGCCGCATTTGTAGATGCTGTAGGCTTCGCCCATGTCGCAGTTGATCCTGACGGTCATGCGGGGATCCTCCGTCGCTTGCTGTTGATCTGTGTCGTCTATTCGGCCGCGTCCTGGAGCGGCGGGCGGTCCATCAGGGCGTAGAGGCCGGCGACCACGTCGTCAAGCTGCGCGAGCGCGGCACGCTCCAGCACCTTGGAGACGACGGGCGCGGCCTGCGAGCCGGTGACGCGCAGGATTTCGTGGTCGAGCCAATCGAACAGCCGCTCCTGGGCCTCCTGCACGATGCGCGCGCCGATCGAGGGGCCGCGCGCGGTCTGCTCCACCACGATCAGCCGGTTGGTGCGCTGCACGCTTTCGCCGATGGTCTCCCAGTCCATGCTCAGCGGATCGAGCGTGCGCGGGTCGATCACCTCGGCGTCGATGCCCGATTCCTCGGCCGCCTGCACCGCGACCGGCACCATGTTGGCGGCGGCGACGACGGTGCAGGCCGTGCCGGCTCGTGCGATCCGCGCCTTGCCGAACGGCACGCAATAGTCGAGGTCGTTCGGCACCAATCCCTCTTCCTGGTAGAGCGCTTGGCACTCGATGATCGCGACCGGATCGTCGCAGAGCACCGCGCTGTTGAAGAGGCCGACATAGTCGAAAGGCGTGGTCGGCGCAACGATGCGCCAGCCGGGCCAGAGCGCGAAAACGCCGCTTGGGTCCATCGAATGCTGCGAGCCGTAGCCGGCGCCGGCTGCGACGCGCACGCGCGCGACGAGCGGCGCCTTGTAGGCGCCGCCGAACATGTGGCGCACCTTGGCGGCCTGATTGAAGAGCTGATCGGCCGCCACGAGGCAGAAGTCCGCGTACATGATCTCCACGACGGGACGCAACCCGTTGACCGCGGCCCCGAGGCCCATGCCGCAAAAGCCGTTCTCCGAGATCGGCGTGCCGATCAGGCGCTCCGGGAAGGCCTCGGCGATGCCCTTGGTGGCACCGACGGTGCCGCCTTTGAGGCGATGTACATCCTCGCCGAGCACGATCACGCTCTCGTCGCGCTCCATCGCTCGGAGCTGCGCGGCCGCCATCGCCTCGATCAGTTTCATGGACCGGGCGGCGTCGGCGTCGACCTCGCGCGCCTCCATGAAACGCGCGCCCGCGAGCTCCGAGAGGTCGCCGCGGATGCCTTCGTCGGCCTCCTCGGGCGCCGGCCACAGCGAGGGTGAGACGCGGAGCAGGTTGGAGCCGGGCTCGGTCTCGGTGAGCCCGGCGGCCGCCGTCGCCACGGCGTCGCTCGCGCGCGCCTCGAGCGCGGCAAGGCCCTTCTTGTCGATCACGCCGAGAGAGAGCAGCCGTTCCGGCATGGTCTTTGCGGGGTCGCGCGCCTGCCAGGCCTCCTCCTCCTCCTTCGGACGGTAGCCGAACGCCGAGCCCTTCATCGGGCCGTGCTGATGGAAATAGCGGTAGGTCTGCGCCTCGATGAGAACCGGGCCCTTGTCCGAGCGGATCTGCTCGAGCGCCCAGGTCATCGCCTTGCGCACCGCGATGACGTCCATGCCGTCGACCTCGAGCGCCGGCACCGCGAGGCCCTGGCCGCGCGCCGAGAGGCGGGTCTCGCGCGTCGTCTCGCGCACGTGGGTCGAGACGCCGTAGAGGTTGTTCTCGATGAAGAAGACCATCGGCAGGTCGTAGAGCGCGGCGAGGTTGAGCGACTCGTAGGCCGCGCCGTTCTGCGACGCGCCATCGCCGAAGAAGGTGACGGTCACGACATCGGATTTGCGCAGCTTCTCTGCGAGCGCATAGCCCGTCGCCTGGGGCGGGTTGCCGCCGACGATCGCGTTGGTGCCGAGCACGCCGGCTTCATCCCAGCGCATATGCATCGAGCCGCCGCGCCCGCCGCAATAGCCGGGCGAGAGCCCCATGATCTCGGCCATCGAGCGGTAGACCACGTCTTGCATCGCGTCGGGCCAATCGGCCGCGCGGGGGTCGTAGCCCTCCGGCGTCGCGTGGTTGAGGAACTTGGCGAGGAACTGGTGATGGGCGCGGTGCGTCGCGTTGATCTTGTCCGCCGAGCCCAGCACCGACATCGCGGCGACCGCGCCGCCCTCCTGACCGATGCTCGCATGCGCGGGTCCATGGACGCAGCCGGCCTTGAAGAGCTCGAGGATGCGCTCCTCGAAGCGGCGGATCACGAGCAGCTGCTCGAGGAGCCGCGCCAGCGTCACCGGGTCCTCGGCGGCCCAATCCTCATCGGTCGCGTTCAGGCGGAACCAGGGCACGCCCGTGGTCAGCGGTTCGAGTGTCGGCACGGATGGTTCCTCCCCGGTTGGCCAATCGGCTCGTTTGGCTTGCGCCGGCCGTTCGGCTACAAGATTACCAAATCAGGCGGCCCAGTGGGGAGTCGGCCGCCGGTAATTCGCGAGGGGAGATGATCTACGACGAGCCGCGCTTCATGCCGGGCGGCGACCGCTTCATCGAGATGGAGCTCGGCGACGAGCTCAACTTCGATCTTAATTTCCTGGTGCATGCGCTGACCCAGCGGGTGCGCGAGGCGAAGCTCGACGGCATCATCGAGCTCTTGCCCAACATGGCCTCGATCGTGGTCAGCTACGATCCCGCGCGCATCAAATATGGCGATGTCGAGCGCGAGATCCGTGCGCTGCACCAGGGCATGGGCTCGCTCGAGGATGTCGAGCTGCTGAGCCCCATGGTCACCATCCCGGTGCTCTATTTCGACCACGTCACGCGTGCCTGCTACGACGACTATTGCGCCAAGATCACCGAGAAGGAATACGACCCCGACCTGATGGTGCGGCTCAACGGGCTGCCGGACCGCGCGGCGCTCGCCCGCACCCATGCCGCGACCGAGTATTGGGTTGCGGCGCTCGGCTTCTATCCGGGCCTCGCCTCGCTGATCGCGCTCGATCCGCGCTGCCTGCTCACCGCGCCCAAATACAACCCGCCCCGCACCTGGACGCCCGAGGGCACCATCGGCTATGGCGGCTCGGTGACCTGCGTCTATCCCGCGCAGACGCCGGGCGGCTACCAGATCATCGGTCACACGCCGGTGCCTGTGTTCGACCTCGCGCAGCGCCTCCCGGCGTTCAAGGAGTCGCTGGCGCTGCTCCGCCCCGGTGATCGCGTGCGCTTTGTCCCGGTCGATCGCGACGAGTATGACTATGTCGAGGCCCGCGTGCGGGAAGGCTCCTACATTCACAACATCGCGCGCTACGCCAAGTTCGCCATTCGCGACTACCACAGCTGGCTCGCGAGCCTCGACCGGGAGGCACGGCATTGAGCGCGGGCGGGATCACCGTTCTCAAGGCGGGCCTCGAAACCGCGGTGCAGGATTTTCCGGGGCGCTATGGCTATTGGGAGCAGGGCTTCCCGCCGTCGGGCCCGTTCGACATGTGGTCCTTCCGCCTCGCCAACCTGCTGGTCGGCAATCGGGCCGACGCCGCGGGTCTCGAATGCCAATTCCTCGGCCCTACGCTCCGCTTCGAGGCGGACACGGTGATCGCGCTCAGCGGGGCGCAGATGACGCCGACCCTCGACGGCGACCCGCTGCCGCAGTGGGAAAGTGTCGCGGTGCGTGCGGGGCAGGTGCTGGAGACCGGCTTCGCACGGGTTGGCGCGCGCGCCTATCTCGCGGTCGCGGGCGGCATCGACACGCCACCCGTGCTCGGCTCGCGCTCGACCTTCCACATGGCGGGCGTCGGCGGCATGGAGGGGCACGCGCTCAAGGACGGGCAGGTGCTGCCGCTCGCCGCGGACCCCGGCGCCGGCACGCCGGGCCGCCGGGTCGACGCGACCAAGCGCCCGCCCATCGCCGACAAGCGCTGGACCATCGAGGTGGTGCGCGGCCCCAATGACGACTGGATCGACGAGGCCGGCCACCGCATGTTCCTCGAAAGCGACTGGACTGTGCAGACGCGCAGCAACCGCACCGGCTACCGCCTCACGGGACCGGAGTGGAGCTTCGCCGACCGCGCCACCAACAAGGGCGCCGAGCACGGCGAGCATCCTTCCAACATTCTTGACCACGGCTATCCGGTGGGCGCGGTCAACCTCTGCGGCCAGACGCCGATCATCCTGGTCAACGACGCGCCGAGCGCGGGCGGCTTCATCAACCCCTACACCGTGCCCTCGGCTGCGTTCTGGAAGCTCGCCCAGTCGAAGCCGAACGACGTCTACCGCTTCCGCCAGGTCTCCGTCGACGAGGCGCAGGAGATGCGCCGCGACCTCGACGCGATCGCGTCGGAGGCGAGTGTCAGCTGAGCGGGTTCAGGCGCCTCATGGTGTCGCCGCGGCGGGATCCTCCGCGACAGCACGCTCGGCCGGAGTGGCGTCCGTCGCACGTGATGCGGGGTTCGTGCGTCGTGGACGATCGAGGTCTCGATGCGCGTCACCACCGCCTGGATCCGGCGGTCAGAACGGCGGGTCGGCGAAGAAGCTAGTCTTCCGGCTCACGGGTCCAAGTGATCTCGGGTTCTCCATCGCGCTCACCGAGCGCAATTCGATGACTTGGGCCCGGCCCGCGATGCGCTCACCAATCGCGAGGCATGTCTTTCACGAATGAGGGCTCGTCGACCGCAGCATAGGTGACGACGCCGAGCCGAGTCAGCATTGGGTGGATGTCAAACCCGGGAATGCACGCATGCGCGAGCGGCGCGATCGGGGAGGGCCTGGCACTATGCTGGATGCACCCGAGGTCGAGATCGATCCATACGGTGCCCAGCACATCGCTCGCGATCACGAGAGGATGACCGTCGATCCGGTTGACACCTTCATAGAGACAGAGCCGCCTGGCGCCACCCGTGTTTTCATGGATCGTTGTGGGGGGGAACGATCCCCGGAATCGCGATCTCGCGTCGGTGAGCGAACCCGAGATACATGGCGATCCGTGTATAGACCAACTCCGCGCCGGATTGCGGCAAGTCGACCGTGACCGTGTGGCTGTTCTCGTTGAGCCAGACCCAGAGTGCGAAGCCGAGGAGCAGCAGGCACATCGTGCCGTTCACGATGCGCCAGCGCAGGCGGCGGCGCCGATCCGGCGGCCAGTGCGGCGGGTCGGCGAAGAAGTTAGTCTTCCGGCTCACGAGTCCCGGTGGACCTTGGGGTCAGCGCGTGCACTTCGGCGGGTCTGGGCCGGTGGCGCCCTCGGTGAAGTAGCGCTTTGACCCCGGGCCTTGATTGATCATTCCGATGAGATGCCATTCGGTCTGACTTGTTGGCCAAACATCGTCGTGCCGGTCGCGTTGGCACATCCGGCGCTGCGGCTTGATGTGTTCATACCAAAGGTTGGTGAGCACACAGCGATCGTCGAGGTTGATTAAAACGGTGCCCCTCAGATCGATCGAGCGTATCCAGTGCTTGTCCGATTGCGGGTCGCGCCCGTGATAAAGGCAGACGTGCCCCTCGCCCGAAGGGTCGTCGTGAATCCGCGTGGTCGAGATGAGATCGATCACTTCGATCTCGCGATAGCGGCCCGCGAAGGGCCGCGCCGGGTAGACATCGGCGTAGCGAAAGATGTGGTCGCTCTCGGGCAGGGCGACGAGCACCTCGTAATGCGACTCATGAGCGATGATGAGGATGGCGAGCCCCGCGAAGAAGACGCGGAGCGTGAGCTTGCGGAGCGCGACCCAAAAATATTTTCGCGCCTGGCGGTGTGCGAGTGGCGTGTCAGGGGGCTGGTCATGCGGCAACCGGGTCCAGAAGAGTCGCGGGAGAGATACCTCACCGTCTCGGATCTTGATCTCGCCGGTTACGTGGTGCTGCCACTGCGACCGTGCCTCGTAGGGAGCCGCCAATCCGGCATCCTCTAACTCCTTCATTTCCTCCGCGGAGATAAAGACAATGCTTGGTAACTTTACATCCAGCATTTCTTCCAATCTCTCGAGATTCGGAAATTTTTGATCCTTTGTAAAATCATACGCATCAATCGATTCATGCGTCACAATTCCCTCGATAAATATTCTGTCGCCCTCTCGCTTGACTGTGAAAGCACCCTTTGAGTTGATCGTGCTTTCGCCCGCTGCAAGCCCCAGAGGGTGAAACACTCCTGGGCGCACCGAAGCCTGCCAGAAGGGATCGCCGGGAGAAAATTCCTCTCCAGAAGTCGGGTTTGGGGTCGTGAATATTTTGGCAGACTCCCCATCTTTGAGGCCTGTAATTGTTTTGTGCGCCAGTTTGTTTTCATTGATCTAATCGCCGTTAAACAGGTGTATGTTTCTCCATTCCGCATCTCGTACGGCCTCGAATGACAGCATTACGCGCGGGTCGTATCTGAGCACCTTGCCGTTCCCGTACGTGATCGGGTGCTGCTTTGCGGCGCTCCGCCATGTCGATTTCTTCGTCAGGGATGTCCGCAGCCTCTGGAGCCGCTTCCGCGGAGTCATCTGGCGAGGACAAGCCACGGTCGGCCTCGGGGGCATCACCGGCGATCGTCACGCGTCACTCTCCGTCCTCTATGTTGCCCTTGACGAATGCCGGCTCGCCGATCGCGGCGTTGATGATGACTCCGACGTCGCGCAGCGTCGCGTTGATGGCGTAAAGCGGTGGATCGCAATTGCGGCGGCTCGGCGTGATGGGGGAGGGTTGCCAGCTGTGTTCGACGCACTGCCGATCGAGGTCGATCCAAACGCTCGCGAGCCAATCACGCACAACCACGAGGGAATGGCCGGTGTCGGGATCGGTTCCCTCGGAAACGTAGATCTCCCGCGCGCCACCGGTATTGGGGTGGATGATCGTTGCTGGTAGCGCGCCGGTGATCTCGATCTCGCGGTGCTGTATGTACTTGAAGGGGTCGGAGTAAACGCGCGCGTAGATCAGCTCGGCGCCTGACTGCGGCAGGCGAACCGAGACTTCGTAGCGATCCTCGTACAGCAAGAACCACAAGCACGCGCCGAGGATCATCAGCGCAGGCGCCGGCAGAGACCACCCGTGCCGATGCAGCCAGCGTTTCCAGCGGGCGGCAATGGCGGATTGGCTAGGGTGGGGTTTCTTCCACACTAACGCGAGTCCACGTGGTTTTTGGAGTTTGTAATTCTCCATCATCTATTTCGATCGTTGTTTTTACTCGATGAAACCAACGCGATGTCATGTCAAATGTAGCGGTTAAGCCAGCATCCTCTAACTCTTTCATTTCTTCCGGAACAATATCGATATTAAATAGGATTAGCTTAGTATGATTATTGAAATCGTATTTATCGTGCCACCGATGCATGACGATTCCGTCTATCTCTATCGTGTCGCCAACACGCTTGGCCCTAAAATTCCCGGTCGATTTGAGATTACTCGTGCCAGAGTGATAAAACTAATTCGTCCAAAATAAAGGGATTGATTGATACTGACCATGTTGGGCTTCCGGTAGTTACCTTTCCCTCTTTATTGAATCGTGGCTCGATGGTGACTGTTTCACCATCGCGGAGATTCTTGATCATCTCGTGGGCGAGTTTCCCTTCTTCCAGCCAATCCTCGTCGAAACGTTTGCGGTTTTTCTCCTCGGCCGCTGCAACCGCGGGGAACGAGAGCATCTTCTCGGGTTTTGGATGGATGTGGCGCCCGGCTGCGACCAGGTAAAGCTCGAGCACCTCGGCTGCGTCGTCCATGCCTTTGTCAAGAGCGGTTCGCAGAACCTCTCTCCGCAGGAACTCAAACTTCATGCGGGAGTCGTCGCTGACTGATCCAAGACGCTTCTGAATCTGCGCTTCGTCGCCGAGACGGTGAGGTATGCGGGTCGCGGGCTCTTTTTGCTCCAGCGGACCGAAGCTATTCATGGGCCAGGTCGTCGAGCGGGGTACAACAAGGAGTGAGGCTGTTTGCGTATGCCCTCCACTGTCGGCGCGATTGAGCGGCGCGCTGCGGGCGTCACCGAGGACAACGCCGTCGCCTGGCGTGAAGGCCGTGCGCATGGCCCTGGCCTCGGCATTGGCGGTGTTTCCGAAGGCGGGTTGCGCGGTGCGGACGGTGCGGTCGTGGGTGTTGCCGAACACGGCCTCGCCGGGCACGCCTTCGTGCGCGCCCGCATCGTCATCGTTGCCCGCGCCCGGTGCGCCTGCATCCTCCTCGGTGTCGAGCCTTGGCACGGTGTGCATGATGCGGTCGGCGTCGAGGATGCGGGCGAGGCGGCGGTCGGTGGGGCCGCCTGGGGTGATGGTGCCGTCTTGCGCCAGGCCGTGGCGGCGCTGGACGTTGCGGATGACGGCGTCGAGGAGGCCCTCGTCGGGCCGCGCGGCCTGGGGTCCCCGGCCGACGTCGTGTGCGTCAAGGAGGCCCGCACGCTCCAAGGCGCGGCGCGTGGTCGCGAGATCGGCGCCGGCGTTGGTGCCGCGCGGGCCGACGGTGCCGCGAAGGCCGATGCCCCGTGAGCCGGTGCCCCGCAAGCCGGTGACCGCCGTGTCGTCGGCGCGCCCGCCTGCGCGGCGTGCGCCTGCGCGGCGTGCTGGCGAGGCCAGGGAGGGCGCGCGGGCGGCATCCCGCCGGTGCGCCTGGCGGCTGGCCTCGCGCTCGGCGGCGCTTTTTTGTGTTGCGCGCTCAGAGAGCGCGACGTTGAGCATCTGCTCGGTGGTGCCGCCCGGCCGCGCGATGCCGTCCACCGGCAAGCCCTCGCGCTTCTGGAAGGCCTTCACGCCCTCGAACATCTGGCGGTCCGGAAAGGCCGTGATGGGCCGGCGGATAGTGCCCGAGCGCCTTGAGCGCGGCCTTGGTGGCGCGGGTGTCGGCCGGTTCCATGCTGGCGGAGGCGCTCACCGTGTCGGCGAGGCGGAGTGGGGTATGCGGGTTGGGACGAAACATCGGATGATCACCGGATGCTGTTGGCGGCCGCGATAGGCTATTGCCTATCAGATACGCCAATCGCAGCTGGTCGGTCCAATGCGTATGCGCAAGATGTGGTGTCATCGCGCTGCTCCGCACCGCGCTGCCGCGTGCATTCTTAGGTGATAGATCTATCAGCCGAATACGGCAACACCGTGGCGGGGGCCGGGGTATCCGGCGGGAGAGCGGCCGGCACCGCGCGGTGCCATCATGCGCGAACGACGCGTCGTATTGGGCGGCGGATCACCCCTTCAAGCGATCGGCGAAACCGCGCACGTGATCCGGCATGGCGATATCGCCGAGGCGCGGGTCCGGCTCGGGTTCGCCGAATTGCAGCGCCGCGGGAATCACGCCGGCCCATACCGGCCATGTCGCGTCATCATCATCATCGCCGGGCGGCCCGGTTCTGATCTTCGCTGAGGCCTCGTCGATGGGCATTGAAAGGACGGTCGTCGCCTTCACCTCTTGCTCGCTCGCCGGCCGGAGCTGATCCCAGCGTCCCGGGAAATAGGTCTCCACGAACGTCCTGAGCCGTTCGATCTTGGCACCCGGATCGGTGATCTTGGTCGCGCGGCCGTAGATCATGACCGAGCGAAAATTCGCCGAGTGGTAGAACGCCGAGCGGGCGAGCACCATCCCGTCCATGTGCGTGACGGTCAGGCACACATCCGCGTCCTCGGAGGACCTGAGCGCGCGGCTCGCGCTCGAGCCGTGCCAATAGACGTGGTCTCCCTCGCGCCACTGGAAGGTCGGTGTCACGGCGGGCTTTCCGTCGACGAGATAGCCGACATGGCAAAGCGGCATCGTATCCAGGATCGCGTCGATGGGTCGCGCGGTCGAAATGCCCGCGCTCGTGCAAACGACGGAGGCGCGTCCGTTCGGTGACAGTGAGTGTTTCGTTCATCGCTCTTCGTCCTTATTGTCGCGGCGCCGCATCATCGTGCCGGAGACCAATCCGTTCGCACCGGGATCGCATGGCTCGTGGGTCTCGCCGAAGCGGCGCGATCGTGCGCGCCGACGCCGCCTAGAACGGCACCGCGAGGTCGGTGCGGGGAAGGATCGTGGTGCGCTTCATGATGCGTTCGTGGCGGCCGTCGAAGGCCTCGCGCCGGTGGATCGTGGTGGCATTGTCCCACATCAGCGCATCGCCGACGCGCCATTCGTGGGCATAGACGAATTCGGGCCCGGTCGAGAAGGCGAAGAGCTCCTCGAGCAGCGCGTCGCTTTCCGCCGGGTCCAGGCCGACGATCGCGGTGGTCATGCCGCTGTCGACGTAGAGCGCCTTACGCCCCGTATAGGGGTGGGTGCGCACGATGGGGTGCGTGACGTCGGGCGTGCGCGCCTTGTGATAGGCCTGGCGCGGCTCCTTCACGCGGTTGCTGAAGTACTCGTAGGAGTGCGTCGCGCGCTTGCCGGCGATGCGCTTTTTCAGCGTCTCGGGCAGGGCGTCGTAGGCGCCCGCGAGATCGGCGAAAAACGTGCGCCCGCCCTCGGGCGGCACCTTCACGGCGTAGAGGAAGGAGCCGACCGCCGGATGGGTGCGGTAGATCTGGTCGTGGTGCCAGATCACGTCGCGGTCCGCGAGGATGCCCATCGGCGTGCCGTCCGGCCGCAAGACGTTGGAGACGATCAGCACCTCCGGGTTGTCGGGCGAGAGATATTCGCGCCGCACATGGATCTCGAGCTCGCCGAAGAAGCGGCTGAAGCCGACGAGATCGGCCTCCGCGAGCGACTGGTCGCGAAAGAGGAGCAGCCCGCTCTCGAGCCAATGCGCGCGCACGGCCTCGCGGCCCGCGTCGTCGAGCGCTGCAACATCGCAGTCCAAAAGCTCGATGCCAAAGGTCGGCGTCAGCTTGCGCACGGCGAGGCTCATGGCGTGTCGCTCCTGTGTGTCGGTCTGTTCCAAAGATTGGTGCTGGACACTACCGGTGGAACGGCTCTTATGCCAGGCACGGGGTGAGCCTGAATCCAGTGAGACCCGATTCTATGAGCAAGGACCCGGCGCTCCGCAGTCCTATCGGGTGCTCCGCGCCGCCAGGCCTCGAGGAGATGGCCATGTTGACCAAGCGGAACACTCGTTCAATGTCAGGCGACGCGATCGAGGAATATCGCGCGACCCAGGAATGGCAGATCGCGGGCATCAAGGCGGGTCTGGCGTCGCTCGATACGAGATGCAGCATCTCCCACGAGAGGTCGTCGACTGGGTTTCGTCCTGGGATGATGAGGAAGAGCGGCCCAAACCCAAACCGTGAGAGCACAGGTTCGCAAACCCCCTCGACGGCGCATCCGCACCCGAGGCTTGACGCCGCTCCATCCGTGGACAGCCGTGCCGCCCCCTCGGTAAGCTCGTGCGGGGCGACACCGAGGGCAGGGGCCATGGCGGGTTGGGAGCACTATCTGAGCGAGGCGGACCGCGAGACCATCGCGCGCGGGCGCTGGGCGCAGCGGGTCGGCTTCGGCGCGCGCCCGGCGGTGATCGTCATCGACGTGCAGAACTACATGGTGGGCGAGGAGGGCGGCAACGACCCGGACGCCTATCCGCTGAGCTGCGGCGCGGTCGGCTGGGAGGCGGTCGACCGCTTGAAGGCGCTGCTGCCGGCGGCCAGACGGGCGGGCGCGCCCATCATCTACACGCGCTTTGCGATCGACCGCGCGGCCGAGGACGCCGGGCTCTTCGACGCGAAGATCGGCGTCGCGGAAGGCGAGAACGTCTATTTCGAGGGCACCCCTGGCAGCGAGATCGTCGCGGCGGTGGCGCCCGCGCCCGGCGATCTGGTCTTCACCAAGAAAAAGCCGAGCTCGTTCCTCGGCACGCCGCTTCTGCCCTATTTGATCGACCATCGGATCGACACGCTGATCGTCACCGGCGGGGCGACCTGCAACTGCGTGCGCGCGACCGTGTTCGACGCCTTTTCCTACAATTTCCGCACCATCGTGCCGGCCGATGCCGTGTTCGACCGCATGCCGATCTCGCACGCGATCAATCTCTTCGACATGAACCGCTGCTCGGCCGACGTTACCGACACCGACGCGGTGATCGCCTATCTGGACACACTCGCCGGGCCGGCGGCGGGCGCCTCGGCCTAGCCGCCGGATGAGGCGGTTGGGCGCTGGGTTGGGCCGCGCGGGCGCCCCGTGGGTCGCTGGTGCATTAACGAAACCTCCACCGATTTTATCTCTCATAGGGGGATCGGAACGCCACGAATGCACGTGAGGGTGGCGAGCGGTGGTGACTGGCTGCCTTGCTCGATGGTGAGCGCCTTGCCGCCGCAACTCCCGTACCGGAGGGACCATGTCAGACGTCGAGATGGGCTCACCCGCTGCGAATGATGCAGTTCGCGCCATGCTCGCAAGCCATGGCGATGACGGCAGCGCGCCGCGTCATGTGTTGCACTACGCCTATCCGAAGGGGTCGACGGGGCTCGAGAGCCGCCCCGAGATGATCAGCGAGCTCCGCGGGCGCGGCCTTGAGGTGAAGGATGCTGCCGAGGACGACGGTCTCGTGATGGAGCATGAGCGGAGCGTCAGCGCCGACGATTTCGATACCGTGACCCAAGAGCTGCAGGACTATTTCGACGCGCACGACTGGGATTATGACGGCTGGGAATGCGCCGTCGTGATGACCTAAGGCGCGTACGACGGACACGGCAAGCGTCCGTGGCCGCGGTGCCAATCGGCGCGCCGCGGACGACCCGGCAACACGTGTGGAGGTTTGACATGCGCATCTTGATTTCGATCCTGGCTGTGCTGGCGGTGCTCGCGTCGGGGCCGGCGCTTGCCGGCAAGAAGGACAAGGCCCGCGGCAAGGCGCATAGGCCGGCGTCGAGCGAACAAACAGTCACGGATGCCGTTGTCGGGGGCTTGATCACCGCGGCCGAGCGCGCCCTCATCAACGACTATGTGGTCCAGAACCCGAGCGCGGTCCACGGCGCCGAGGCCCTGCCGCCGGGTATCGCGCGGAAGGTGGCGCGGGGCGGTGCTATCCCGCCCGGGATCGCCAAGCGGGGCTTGCCGGGCGATCTGCAGGCCGAACTCCCCGCACGAACGGGCGAGGAATGGCGCGTGGTCGGCACCGACGTGGTTCTCGTCGAGATCGCGACGGAGATCATCGTCGACGTGCTGAAGGACGTGTTCTAGAGCAAATCCCGCGCAGGCGAGTTCACCTGCGGCGACGCCTTCGCGCAATCTGACACCGTCGTCCGGGATTGGTGTAGTGATGGCGGATGGCCACCCCGCACCGCGCCGGGCGTCCGATCCTCGCCATCCTCAGCATGTGCTTCGCGGCCGTGCTGATGTTCCCGATCTCGAACGCCGCCGCCAAATACCTCGCCGAGGATTACCACCTGATCCAGATCATCTGGTTTCGAGCGGTGATTCACGTGCTCTTTCTGCTCGTAATCCTCGCCCCCGGCTATGGCATGGCGCGGCTCTTCCGCACGGACGATCTCCGCGGCCAGCTCACTCGCTCGCTGGTTCAGCTCGTCTCGGTCGGCGTCTATTGGTACGCGCTGAACTGGCTCCCCATCACGACCGCAACGGCGATCGGGTTCACCGCGCCGCTGATGGTCGTCGCCTTCTCGGTGCCCCTGCTCGGCGAGCGTGTCGGCCCGCGCCGCTGGCTCGCGGTCGCCGTCGGCTTCATCGGCGCGCTCATCATCATCCGGCCCGGCGGCGACGTGCATTGGTCGGCGGTTCTCGTGTTCGCGGGCGCGGCGCTCTACGCGGTCTTTCAGATCCAAACCCGCCGCCTCGCGGCGATCGACGAGCCACGCACGACCGCGATCTACACGATGATCGCGGCGCTCGCGGTTTCGACGATCGGCGTGCCGTTCGTCTGGGTCACGCCGACGGGCACGACGGACCTCCTGGTCTTTCTCGGCCTCGGCGTCGCGGGCGCGCTGACCCATTTCGGCCTGATCAAGGCGTTCGAATATGGCGAGGCCTCGCTGGTCGCGCCGTTCGACTACGGGCAGCTGATCGGCGCGACGGTGCTCGGCTTTGCGATCTTCGCGGAGCTGCCCGACCTCTGGACCTGGGTGGGCGCCGCGATCATCGTCGCAAGCGGCCCTCTACGTGGCACGGCGCGAGGCGCTGCTCAAGCGCGCGCGGGGTGACGCATAGGCGCGCCGGCGCGGGCGCCGACGATCAACGATAGCGTTTGCCGCGCGCGGGGGTCGGTGCCGGCGTAGAGGACGCGGCTGCGAAGCGCCGCATCGGCCTGGCACCGCGCGATGTCATCGGCGTCAAGCCGCCCGCGCGGGGGGTCTGCCAGGGTGAAGTGGCCGTAGCGATCCACCCCCTGCACCAGGGAGACGAGCGGGCGCACGCCGGATTGCTGGCGCATCATCGGCGTGATGTAGCGGATCGCGACGCCGATGCGGCGGTCGTTCGAGGTGTTGGGGCCCGAGGCGTGAAAGAGGCGCCCATGATGGATCGACGCTTGGCCGGGTTGCAGAGCAACCGCCACCGCGTCGGCCTCGTCGACGGTGACGGCGATTTCCTGGCCGCGGGTCAGCAGGTTGTCCGCACGGAACGTGTCGTTGTGCGGCACGATCTCCTTGCGGTGGGTGCCGGGCACGAAGCGCATGCAGCCGCTCTCGGCGGTCGCGGGCGAGAGCGCCACCCAGCAGGTGAGCTCATCGGCATCGGCGAAGCCCCAATAGGTCAGGTCCTGATGCCAGGAGACCATGTGGGGAGACTGCGCCTCCTTGGCGAAGACGTGCGCGCCCCAAACGATCAGATCAGATCCGAGAACCGCCGAGGCCGCTGCCAGAATGGTTGGATGGCGGGTCAGGTCGTGGAACGACGGCAAGAGGCGGTTGGCGTAGGGATGCAACAGACCCGCTGCCTCCGTGTCCGCGGCCAGCGCCGCTTCCGCGGTTTCCAGGTCGTCGCGCAGATCGGCCGCTTCCTCCTCACTCAAGACATCGAGGGGACCCGCGAACCCGTCCCGGACGTAGCGTGTCGCCAGTTGGGCCAGATCGTCGGTTGTGGGCAGTCCGAGGCCGTGTGCCTCTTGCACTCCGCTCATCGGTCACTCGCGCCGCGTGGCATCACTTATATTCAACCAGAACTTCGCGATAATGCGTCGGGCCGACATTGCGCGCCTTGTGACAGGCGGGGACGCGCATGCCCTTGCCCCGCTCCGAGAGGATCTCGATCTCGTCGCCCGAGACCTTGAGGGAAAACACCGCGCCGGTCGGAACCTCGAGGTTGCCGAGGTCGTTCTCTTGCTCGTCGAGAACCTTCAACGTCGTGCCCTGCACCGCGTACCACATGTAATTGTGCTCGTGCGTGTGCAGCTCCGTCTCCTCACCGGGCGCGAGCTCGAAATTCCAGACAATCACCTGGTCGTTCTCGAACACCTTTTCCGTTCCCAAATTGCCTGCCATGTCGCTCCTCCCAGAAAGCAAGCGGTTCGAACTCGCGCGACTATGACAGGCGGTATGGTTTCTGAAAAGTTGATATTCTTGATTACCACATATCGATTTCATGGATGGTTCGATGCGTCTCAATCGCTTCGACTTGAACCAGGTGGTCTGCTTGGAAGCCTTGCTTACCGAGTGCAGCGTGAGCCGCGCGGCGGCGCGCGTGCACCTCAGCCAATCGGCGATGAGCGCCGTTCTTGCTCAGCTGCGCGCCTATTTCGGTGACCCGCTCCTCGTCCGCTCGGGACGGACGCTGGTCCCGACGCCGTTTGCCCGCAGTCTGGTGCAACCGGTCAACGAGCTCCTCGCGCGCGCCCATGCGCTCACCGCGCTCGGCCCGGATCGCGCGCCCGCCGACGTCGACCGCGAGATGACCATTGCGGCGTCCGACTACAGCATGGCCGCGTTCCTCGCCGAGGCGATCAAGCGCGCGATGCAGGCGATGCCGAACCTGCGGTTCGACGTGCTGCCCCTGAACCGGCTTTCGGCGAGCCTCCTGACCAACGGCGAGGTCGACCTGCTCGTGGCGGGCCAGCCTCTCGACCTTGGGCGCTCGCCGAACCGTCTGGTCTGCGAAGACCGTTTCGTTTGCCTCGTCTCGGCCGATCACGAACCGGAGGGCGGCGATCTGGATGCCGACGCGTTTCTCGCGCGCCGCCACGTCGTCTTGAAATATTTCGACCCGCAGCTGGTGCTCGAGGACGAAGAGGCGCTCCGGCGTCAGGGGGTGCGGCGCCCGCGCCAAATCGCGGTCTGGTCCATGTCTCTGGTGCCGCAGCTGGTCGCCGGCACGCCGCTGATCGCGACCAGCGCGTGGCGCATCGCGCGGCGGTTCAGCACGCAATGGCCGATCACGATCCATCGCTTCCCGTTTGCTCAGGAGCCGATGCGCATCTACGCCTATTGGCATCCCAGCCGCGACGAGGACACGGTGCTGCACCGTGTGCTCGACCTGGTCCGCGACGTCGTGGCCGATGTGCCCGATCCGCCGGTGTAGGGCGGCCGGCGTTCCCCGCGGCCGATGCGCGGCGCTACTCCGCGGCCGCGGCCGCCGCCTTCTCCACGCGCGCCGCGCAGTATTTGAACTCGGGGATCTTGCCGAACGGGTCGAGCGCTGGGTTGGTGAGGCGGTTGCTCGCGGCCTCGGCGAAGCAGAACGGCACGAACACCATGCCATGCGGGATGCCGGCATCGACCCGCGCCTTCAGCGCGATCGCGCCGCGCCGCGTGCGCACGACGACGTCGTCGCCCGGGGCGAGGCCGAGGCCGGCGAGGTCGGCCGGCGAGAGATGGGCGACGGCCTCGGGCTCGAGGTCGTCGAGCAGGCCCGCGCGCCGCGTGATCGCGCCAGTGTGCCAGTGCTCGAGGATGCGCCCCGTGGTGAGCACCATCGGGAAATCGGCATCGGGCAGCTCGTCCGGGGGCACGATGCTCGCCGGCACCAGCTTGCCGCGCGTCGACGGCGTCGGGAAGCCGTCGCCGAAAATCACGTCGTGGCCGGGCTCGTCCTCGGCATCGCACGGATAGGTGACCGCGCCCTCGCGCTGCAGCCGTTCCCACGTGATGTTGTCGAGCGAGGCCATGCATTGCTTCATCTCGGCGAAGACGTCGGCCGGGCCCGCATAGTCCCACGCGAGGCCGAGACGCCGCGCGAGCTCTTGGATGATCCACCAGTCGGGCCGCACGCCCTCCGGGCCGTCGAGCGCGCGCCGGCCGATCTGCACCTGGCGGTTGGTGTTGGTGACCGTGCCGTCCTTCTCGGGCCAGGCGGTCGCGGGCAGCACGACATCGGCGTGGAATGCTGTCTCGGTGAGGAAGATGTCTTGCACCACTAGGTGCTCGAGGCTGGCGAGCGCCTCGCGCACGTGCTGGAGGTTGGGGTCCGACATCGCGGGATTCTCGCCCATGATGTACATGCCGTTGATCGCGCCGTCGTGCACCGCGTTCATGATCTCGACCACGGTGAGCCCGCGGTTCGGGTCGAGCTCGGCGCCCCAGAAGTCCTGGAAGAACGCCGCGCGCTCCGGATCGTCGACCGGCTGGTAGTCCGGATAGACCATCGGAATGAGGCCCGCGTCGGAGGCGCCTTGCACGTTGTTCTGGCCGCGCAGCGGGTGGAGCCCCGTGCCGGGGCGGCCGACCTGGCCGGTGATCAGCGCAAGCGAGATGAGGCAGCGCGCATTGTCGGTGCCGTGGATGTGCTGCGAGATGCCCATCCCCCAGAAGACGATCGCGGCCTCGGCGGTCGCGTAGATGCGCGCGACGGCGCGCAGCGTGTCGGCCTCGATGCCGCAGATCGGCGCCATCTCCTCGGGCGTGTAGCTCTTCAAGTGATCCTTGAGCGCGGCGAAGCCCTCGGTGTGGGCCTCGACATACTGGCGGTCGTAGAGCTCCTCCTCGACGATCACCTGCATGAGCGCGTTGAGGAGGGCAACATCGCTGCCGGGCTTGAACTGCAGATGATGCGTCGCGTGGCGGGCGAGCGCGTAGCCGCGCGGATCGATCACGATGAGCTTGGCGCCGCGCTGCGCCGCGTTCTTCAGGAAGGTCGCGGCGACCGGGTGATTGGTGGTGGGCTGCGCACCGATCACCACGATCACGTCGGAATGCGTCGCCTCGTTGAAGGTCGCCGTCACCGCGGCGGAGCCAATACATTCGAGAAGCGCGGCCACGGAAGACGCGTGGCAGAGCCGCGTGCAATGGTCGACATTGTTGGTGCCGAAGCCGGCGCGCACGAGCTTCTGGAAGAGGTAGGCTTCCTCGTTGGAGCCTTTGGCCGAGCCGAAGCCCGCGAGCGCGCCGCCGCCCTTGGTCTCACGAATCGCCTTGAGGCCGGCGCCCGCCTTTTCCAGCGCCTCCTCCCAGCTCGCCTCGCGGAAATGCGTGAGGGGGTTCGCCGGATCGAGGTCGATGTCGGCGCTCTTCGGCGCGTCGTCGCGGCGGATCAGCGGCTTGGTGAGGCGATGCGGATGGTTCACATAATCGAAGCCGAAGCGCCCCTTGACGCAAAGCCGGCTTTGATTGGCGGGACCGTTCTTGCCGTCGACCCAGAGGATGCGGTTGTCCTTGATGTTGAAGGTGAGCTGGCAGCCGACGCCACAATAGGGGCATACGCTGTCGACCTGGCGCTCGGGCGCCTCCTTGCCCACCTCGCCGGCCGGCATCAGCGCGCCGGTGGGGCAGGCCTGCACGCACTCGCCGCAGGCGACGCAGGTGCTCTCGCCCATCGGGTCGTCGAAGTCGAACACGATCTTGTTGCGCGCGCCGCGGCCCGCCATGCCGATCACGTCGTTGACCTGAACCTCGCGGCAGGCGCGCACGCAGCGGGTGCAGTGGATGCAGGCGTCGAGGTTGACCGCCATGGCGCCGTGGCTGAGGTCGGCGGCAGGCGTCTCCTTCGCGGGGAAGCGGCTCGCAGTCTGGCCCATCTGCTCGGCCCAATCCCAGAGCTCGGAGCGTGGATCGTGGCTCGCTGCCTGGGCCGGTTGGTCGGCGATCAGGAGCTCCATCACCATGTTGCGCGCGCGGATCGCGCGCTCGGCCTCGGTGTTGACCACCATGCCTTCCGTGGGCGTGCGGATGCAGGAGGCGGCGAGCACGCGCTCGCCCTCGATCTCCACCATGCAGACGCGGCAGTTGCCGTCGGCGCGGTAGCCGGGCTCAGGCGTGTAGCAGAGGTGGGGAATGTCGGTGCCGCTGCGCTTGGCGACCTGCCAGATGGTCTCGCCGGGCGCGGCCTCGACGGCGCGGCCGTCCAGGGTGAAGCGGATCGTGTCGCTCATGCCAGCTCCTCTGGAAAATAGCGCAAGATCGAGAGCAAGGGGTTCGCCGCGGCTTGGCCGAGCCCGCAAATCGAGGCGTCGGTCATGCCGCCGCTCAGTTCGCGCAGCAGCGGTGCATCCCACTGGCCGTCGGCCATCAGCCTCACCGCCTTCTCGGTGCCGACGCGGCACGGCGTGCACTGACCGCAGCTCTCGTCCTCGAAGAATTCCATCAGGTTGAGCGCGGCGCGCTTGAGGTCGTCCTGGTCCGAGAGCACGACGATCGCGGCCGAGCCGATGAAGCAGCCATGCGCCTCAAGGGTGCCGAAATCGAGCGGGATGTCGGCCATGTGCGCGGGCAGGATACCGCCCGAGGCGCCGCCGGGCAGGTAGGCGCGGAAGCTATGGCCGTCGGCCATGCCGCCGCAATGCTCGGCGAGCAGCTCGTTCATGGTGATGCCGGCGGGCGCGAGCTTCATGCCCGGCTCCTTGACGCGCCCCGAGACGGAGAAGCTGCGCAGCCCCTTCGCGCCGTGGCGGCCCTGGTCGGCGAACCAGGAGGCGCCGCGCTCCAGGATGTCGCGCACCCAATAGAGCGTCTCGACATTGTTGATGAGCGTCGGGCGGCCAAACAGCCCGACCTGGGAGGGGAAGGGGGGCTTGTGGCGCGGCTCGCCGCGCTTGCCCTCGATGCTCTCCAGCATCGCCGATTCCTCGCCGCAGATGTAGGCGCCGGCGCCACGGCGGAGGATCAGCCGCGTCGTCGCGGTGAGGCCAGCGGCGTCGAGCGCCGCGATCTCCCGGAGCAGGATCTCGCGGATATGCGGGTACTCGTCGCGCAGATAGATGTAGCAGTCGGCGGCCTCGACCGCCCAGCCGGCGATCAGCACGCCTTCGAGAAATCTGTGAGGATCGCGCTCCATATACCAGCGATCCTTGATCGTTCCGGGCTCGCCCTCGTCTGCGTTGACGGCCATCAGCCGGGGTGCGGGCTCGGCGCGCACGAACCGCCATTTGCGTCCCGTGGGAAAACCCGCACCACCAAGGCCCTTTAGGTTGCTGTCTTCTAGCGCCGCGATCACATCGTCGACCGAACGATTCCCGGAAAGGCACTCCTTCAGAATGTGATAGCCGCCCTCGCTTTGATATTGCTCCAGGCCCGGATAGGCGGCGATCTCGGGTTCGAACGCCCGATCGGCGAGGCATTGGCTGATGGTGTCGAGGGTCGCGGGGGCCAGGTGCCGGTGGCCGACCTCGACCACGGGCGCGCTTTCGCACCGCCCCATGCATGGCGCGCGGACGACGCGCACATCCGGGCCCACGGCGGCGGGCAGCGAGCGCAAGAGCGCGCGCCCGCCGAGGCACTCGCAGGTCAGGCTGTCGCACACCCGGATCGTCACCGCGGGCGGCGCCGTCTCGCCCGGCATGATCACGTCGAAATGGGCGTAGAACGTCGCCACCTCGTAGACCTCGGCCATGGAGAGGCGCATCTCGTCGGCGAGCGCGGCGAGGTGGCCCGCCGAGATGTAGCCGAAACGGTCCTGAATCGCGTGGAGATGCTCGATCAGCAGGTCGCGGCGCCGCGGCGCATCGCCGAGCACCGCGCGCACGTCATCGCGGGCCGCGGGATCGACCTGGCGCCCCTTGTTGGTGTAGCGCGCCTTGCGGCGGCCTTTGCCCGGGTGACCGAATTTTTGAACCTGCGGGATGCTGCTGCTCATCGCCTGTGCCTCAGCGGCTCGGGGACTCCATGCCCCACCACCGTTGCAAATGGACGGCTATCTGTAAAATCTATTGACCCAATCGTTCAATAGTTCTCAGCAATCAACGGACCGATCAGATCTTGCTCGTCATAACCGGTGACCACCCGCAAGAGCGCGCTGGCCGTGGGGGGCGCGGGCTCGCGTGCCGCGGTGACGACGCCGACCTGATGGCTGATCTCGGGCTCCGTCAGCGGGATCGCGCGGGTGTTCGCGGGAACGCCGAGGGTGTGGATCAGGTGGTGGGGCACCACGCTCGCCCAGTGGCCGGTGGCCACGTGGAGGCCGAGGTTGGAGACCGAGTTGGTCTCGACCTGCGGCTCCGCATGGAGGCCGGCGCGATCGAATGCGGCGTCGATGATGCGCCGGTTCTGCATGTCGCGCGTGAGGAGGCAGAGCGGATGCGCGGCGGCTTGCCGCCATGTGAGCGACGCGGCGTCGGCGAGCGGGCCGCCGTCGGCGACGAGGAGGCAATAGCGCTCGCGGTAGAGTGGGATGGCCTGGGCGCGGAGCACCGGCTCGTTGTCGAGATAGGTGATCCCCACCTCGATCGCGAAATTGTCCAATCCGGCTTGAATCTCCGTCGAGCTCATCGCCTCGACCGTGACGGAGACGTGCGGATGCGCGCCGCAGAAGGGGCCGGTGAGGCGTGCGACGATGGGAAGCGCCGTCGGCACCACGCCGATGCGGAGCCGCCCATGCAGGTCACCGCGCATCTCGCCGAGCTCTTGGACCATGGCATCGCGGTCGGCGAGAATCCGCTCGGCCCATTCGAGCACGCGCGCGCCTTCGGCGGTGAAGTCGCCGAAGCGGCGGCCACGCTCGACCAAGGGCATGCCGAGTTCGTGTTCGAGGTCTCGCAGCGCGGCCGAGAGCGTCGGCTGAGAGATGTTGCAGCGGCGCGCCGCCCGGCCGAAGTGGCGCTCTTGCGCGAGTGCGACGAGATATTCGAGCTGCCTTATGACCATTCCGGCGGATGTTTGCTCCTGCCGTTCGACCCATCGTGCGGGCCGGGAAGCCGCTCGAGGCTAACCACGGCGGTATTAATCGTTTGTTTACCGGCATTCTCGAAGTTCGCCGTGACCCGCCCCGCCACCGACGACTGGACTTGACCGAGACCCCAGTCGGGTTGCGTGGGGTGACGGACCCAATCACCGGGTGCAAGGCGATCTCGCATAATCACAACGGTCCTGGAGCGTGAGTTGGGGGTGCGTGCTGCCGATTGCGATGGTAGCGCGAACCGGGCAAGCCGGTCGACGCCGCGCCGCTGGCAGCGGCGCCGTCCGCCGAGGCGCCGACATCTTTGAGCCCCTGTCGCGGTTCAGGCGAATCGGGTAGTTATGGCACACACACAAGCTGACGTTGATCATCCCACCAGTGAGGCGCCGATGGGCGCGCGTCTTCCCGCCGATTGCCAAATCTCCGCATTGATTTGCTCGCGGCTTTGCCACGACTTGGTCGGGCCTGTCGGCGCGGTCAACAACGGCGTCGAGCTGCTCGCCGACGGCGATGATCAGGAGCTTCTGGTGGAAGCGCAGGCGCTGATCGCGAAAAGCGCCGGGCAGGCAGTGCGGCGGCTTCGCTTCTATCGGATTGCGTTCGGCGCGACCTCCGGCGCGACCATCAGCCGGACGACCGCGCTCGAGGCGGTCGAGCCCATGCTCGCCGACAGCAACCTCACCCTCGATTGGCGCGATAGCTTGGCGGCCGATGATCCGGCACAGCTGAGCCTGTTGAACAAGCTCGGCCTCAACCTGATCCTCATCGCGACCGATGCGATGCCACGCGGCGGCACGATCACGCTCGTCACCGAGGGCGGCGCCGCGGCGCCGCGGCTCACGCTCGTCGGTGCGGGCCCCATGGCCACGGTCGAGCAGGCCGCGCTCGCCGCACTGGAAAGCGGTGCGCGGACCGATCAGGACGTCATCGGCGATCTCACGGCGCGCGGTGCGCAGCCCTACTATGCGGGCCGCATGGCCGCATCGCTCGGCCTCGCCGTCACGGTGGCGGAAAACGGCCCGAGCGAACTCAAGATCGCCTGCGCCCCCTAAGCACGACGTCGATCGCGGCGAGCGCCGCCGGCTGACCGCGCGTCATCGCCTAACACCCGAGATTTACCCGATCTTTACCGGCTTCTCGCCATGCTCGGCGATGGGCGGGCACGCCGCCTCGTCATCCATTCTTTTGACACCTTAGAGAGCCATCGATGGACGAACTTCTCAGCGAATTTCTAACTGAGAGCACCGAGAACCTTGCGACGCTTGACGTGGAAATCGTCAGGCTGGAGCAAACGCCCGACGACCCCGAGCTCCTCGGGAGCATTTTTCGCCTGGTTCACACCATTAAGGGCACGTGCGGTTTCTTGGGGCTTCCAAGGCTCGAGGCGGTTGCTCACGCCTCGGAGAACGTGCTCGGCAAATTCCGGGACGGTGAGCTGACCGTCACGCCCGAGGCCGTTTCATTGGTGCTGGCCTCGATTGATCGGATCAAGGACCTCCTGTCGGCGCTCGAGTCCACGGAGGCAGAGCCCGAAGGCGATGACAATGATCTGATCGCGCAGCTCAACGCGTGTGCGAGCGGCGCCCTCGCCGCACCCACCGGGGAGGCCGCAGCGGACGAGCCCGCGAACGATCCCGAGGCCGACATTGACGCCGGCGACGACGCGCCGGCCGATGACACTCTCCTCACGCGCCTCGGCGGCGTGGCCGTCGTCGAAGATGGCGTCGCGCGTTTCTACGAGGCGATTGCGCACGACGACGCCCTGGCGCCGTTTTTCGAGAACGGCGACGCCGCCGCGATCCAGCGCATCCAAGTGAAATTCATCGAAGATGCGCTCGGCGACGGCGACGCGCACACCGTTCAATGTCTTGCGCAAGCTCATGCTCAGCTGATCGGCGCCGGGCTCAACGACGAGCAAATCGGCGCGGTCGTCGACCACATTCGCGTGGTGGTCGACGGGCTCGGCGTACCGGGCGATACGACGGACGAAGTGATGGGATTGATTGCGACGGTGCGCGGCGCGGAGACGCCGTCGGTCGCCCCCGAAACGCCGGCACAGGACGACAGCACGCCCGCGGCGATCGCCGATGAGGCAGTTGACCAGGCCCCCGAAGCGGCGCCCGAGGCCAGCACGGGAGCCGACGCCCAACGTGGTGCGGCGGCGCCCGCACAGGGTGCCGGCGCGGAGCCGAGCGTCGCGACGCAGAGCGTTCGGGTCAATGTCGGGCAGCTCGAAAATCTCATGACCACGGTGAGCGAACTCGTCCTGACGCGCAATCAGCTGCTCCAGATGGTGCGCGGACAGGAAGACAGCGAGTTCAAGGCGCCCTTGCAACGGCTGAGCCACATCACGACCGACCTCCAGGAAGGCGTGATGAAGACGCGCATGCAGCCGATCGGAAACGCCTGGGCCAAGCTGCCGCGAATCGTTCGAAGCCTGGCCCACGATCTCGACAAGCGCATCGAACTCGACATGCGGGGTGCCGACACCGAGCTCGACCGTCAGGTGCTCGAGTTGATCAAGGATCCGCTCACGCACATGGTGCGCAACTCCGGCGACCATGGCCTCGAAAGCCCAGCAGAGAGACTGGCCGCCGGCAAACCCGAGACGGGCCGGATCATTCTCAACGCGTTCCACGAAGGCGGGCACATCATCATCGAAGTGTCGGATGATGGGCGCGGCATCGACGTCGAGAAGGTCAAGGCCAAGATCTTGGAGAACGGTCTGGCGAGCGAGTCCGAGATTGCGGCGATGTCGGATCAGCAGGTCCAGCAGTTCGTTTTCCATGCCGGCTTTTCGACCGCGAAGGAGGTGACCAGCGTCTCCGGCCGGGGTGTCGGCATGGATGTTGTGCGCTCGAACATCGAACAGATCGGAGGCACCGTCTCGCTGCAGTCCTCTGCCGGCAAGGGGAGCAGCTTTACGATCAAGATCCCGCTGACCCTCGCAATCGTCTCGGGCCTCATCGTTGAGGCAAAGGGAGAGCGCTTTGCGATTCCGCAAATCAGCGTGCTCGAGCTGGTGCGGGCGAAATCAGACTCCGACCACAAGATCGAGCTGATCAACGGCACACCGGTGTTGCGCTTGCGTGACCGGCTGCTGCCGCTCGCCTCGCTCAGCGATCTGCTGAGCCTGAGCGACCATGTCGATATCGCCGCGATCAGCGCTGATCAGGACAGCGAAGCGTTCATCGTGGTGTCGCAGGTCGGTGAGTACACCTTCGGCATCATCGTCGATCGCGTGTTCGACACCGAGGAAATCGTCGTCAAGCCCGTGTCGCCGATCTTGCGCAACATCAGCCTGTTTTCGGGCAACACCATCCTCGGCGATGGCAGTGTGATCATGATCCTCGATCCGAACGGCATTGCGGCCGCGACGGGCCAGCAGCAGTTTGGCACGAGCGCCGTCGATGCCGCGGGCAAATCCGGCGCGCAGCAGACCGAGAACGCGGCGATGCTCGTGTTCCGGGCAGGCAACGAGGCGCCGAAGGCGGTTCCGCTTTCGCTCGTTGCGCGGCTCGAAGAGATCGCGGCCGAGGAGATCGAGCAGGCCGACGGCAGGCCCGTGGTGCAGTATCGCGGCCAGCTCATGCCGTTGGTGCCGGTCGATGCCGCCCAGACGATTCGGGAGACCGGGCGTCAGCCGGTTGTGGTGTTCACGGACGACGATCGGAGCATGGGCCTCGCCGTCGACGAGATCGTCGACATTGTCGATGAGCGCGTGGAATTGCAGGCCAGTGCCACCCGCGAGGGCTTCCTCGGCAGCGCCGTGATCGCGGGCAAATCCACCGACCTGATCGACGTCGGCTATTTCCTCAGCCGATCGCGGGACGATTGGTTCTGCTCCACCAGTGCGGCCGACGTTGGCAAGCGCTTGCTGCTCATCGACGACAGCCCATTCTTCCGCAACCTTCTGGCACCGGTGCTTCGAGCCGCCGGCTACGACGTGACGACCGCGAACGATGCGGACAGCGCCCTCGCGTTGCGCGAGGAGGGGCAGGGCTTCGATATCATCGTCAGCGATATCGAGATGCCCGGCATGAGCGGCTTCGATTTCGCCGAAGCGTGCCGGGCCGACGCGCGGTGGCAGGACACGCCACTGGTCGCGCTCTCCTCCCACGCCGAGAACAACTACCTCGAGCGGGGTCGGCAGGTCGGGTTCGCCGACTACGTCGCTAAGTTCGACCGCGACGGCCTGATCGCGACCCTCGATCAAACCCTGCATCTAACGCATAGCGAGGCAGCATGACCGACGCGCACGGCAAAGGCCCCGCCGCCGACACACGGGACGCATCGACGCACGAAGACTTCGTCACCATGCAGATCGGTGACCAGTGGTTTGGGATCCCGGTTCTCGGCGTTCAGGAGGTTTTGGGCTCGCAGAACATCGCGCGCGTGCCCCTCGCGCCGCCGGAGGTTGCCGGTAACCTGAACTTGCGTGGCCGCATCGCAACGGCGATCGACATTCGCAAGCGCGTCGGTATCCCGCCGCGCGAAGGCGACGGACCGGACATGAGCGTCGTGGTTTTGTACCGCGGCGAGCTCTACAGCTTCGTGATTGACGCGGTCGGTGAGGTTGTCAGCTTGCCGGCATCGGGCTTCGAGCAAAATCCGCCGACCCTCGAGCCGCACCTTCGCGAGGTGAGCCACGGGATATACCGCCTCGAGGACAAGCTCCTCGTCGTGCTCGATGTCGAACGCCTTCTCGACCTGGGTGCGGCGCAAGCCGCCTAGGTCTCAGCCCCGGGAACCCGCTTCGAGCGGAGACAGGATGCCATGAAGACCTGCCTTGTGGTCGATGACTCGCGAACGATTCGGATGGTCGCGCGGCGCATGATCGAGGATCTTGCGTTCGCGACGGAAGAGGCCGAGGACGGTGCCCAAGCGCTCGAGGCCTGCAAAGCCCGCATGCCGGATGTCATCCTGCTCGATTGGCACATGCCTCACATGAACGGCATCGAGTTCCTGCGTGCGCTCCGTGCCTGCGATGGCGGGGCCGCCCCCGTGGTGGTGTTCTGCACGACCGAGAGCGACCTGGATCGCATCCATGAGGCCATCGCTGCGGGCGCGAACGAATACATCATGAAGCCCTTCGACGCCGAGATCATCGAGTCCAAGTTCTCGCAAGTGGGCCTTCTTTAGGGCGGCAGGATGGCTACTTACGCCGCCCGGAGCGCCGCGCCCGCGTCCTCTCGGACGCGATCGTCGGTGCGTGTCCTCGTGGTGGACGATTCGGCGGTGATCCGCGGGTTCATCAAGCGCATCATCGCGCAGGATCCGGCGATCGAAATCGTCGGATCGGCCGCCAACGGCAAGATCGCCGTCGATCGCGTGGCGCGTGAGGACGTTGACGTCGTCGTGCTGGACATCGAAATGCCCGTCATGGATGGTCTCGAGGCCTTGCCGCTGATCCTCAAGGCGCGCCCCGGGGTTCAGGTGATCATGGCCTCGACGCTCACGCGCCGTGGCGCCTCGGTCAGCATTCGCGCGCTTTCGCTCGGCGCGGCGGATTTCGTGCCGAAACCCGCAGCGGCACGCGACGTGCGTACGAGCGAGGAGTTCGGCTCCGAGCTCATCCGCAAGATCAAGGCGCTCGGCGGCCATGATGGCCGCGCCACGCCGAAGTCAACGCGCCCGGCCGCACCGGCGACGACGGCACCGCTGCGCAGTGAAAAGGCAGCCTGGTCGCTCCGACAGCCCGCGGCGGTGAGGCCGCGCATTGTCGCCATCGGCTCCTCCACCGGCGGCCCGCAGGCGCTCGTCACCGTGCTCCGCGACGTGTCGCTTCCCGCAGCGGTGCCGATCGTGGTCACGCAACACATGCCTGCGACGTTCACGGCCATTCTCGCCGAGAACCTTGCACGGGAAACCGGGCGGCCTTGTGTGGAGGGCGCCTCTGGCATGGTCGTCGAAGGCGGTCACATCTATGTCGCGCCCGGCGACTATCACATGACACTCGTCAACGCGGACGCGGCTGTCTCCCTCCATCTCGACCAGAGCCCGGCAGTTAATTTCTGCCGGCCCGCGGTCGACCCGTTGTTCCGGAGCGTGGCCGACTGCTACGGCTCGGCCGCGCTTGCGGTGGTTCTCACAGGGATGGGCCACGATGGCGCGGCGGGGGCCCAGCAAATCGTCGATGCGGGCGGGGCGGTGGTGGCGCAAGACGAAGCATCGAGTGTCGTGTGGGGCATGCCCGGTGCGGTGGCCACCGCGGGTCTTTGCTCCGCCGTCTTGCCCCTCGACAAAATCGCCAGCCACATAACAGCGAAATTCAGGGAGTAGCGTTGTGAAACCCGACGATTTTGATTTGTTGAGCGGGCTCCTGAAGGAACGCTCCGGCCTCGCGCTCTCGCCCGACAAGACCTATCTGCTGGAGAGCCGGCTCGGTCCGCTTGCGCAAAGACGCGGCATGAGCGGGATCGACGATTTGGTCAAGGCAATTCGCGCGGCCAGGGACGGGCCGCTGATGCAGGACGTCGTCGAGGCGATGACGACCAACGAGTCGTTCTTCTTCCGCGACACCAAGCCGTTCGAACGGTTTCGCGAGGGCGTGCTGCCCGCGCTGCTCGAGGCCCGCGCGGACAAGAAGCGGCTGCGCATCTGGTGTGCCGCCGCGTCCAGTGGGCAGGAGCCCTATTCAATCGCCATGCTGCTCCGCGAGGAGGCGGCCAAGCTAGGGTCGTATCGCGTCGAGATCGTGGCCACGGACATCGACACCGAGGTGCTCGAAAAGGCGAAAACCGGCGTCTACACCCAGTTCGAGGTGCAGCGCGGATTGCCCGTCCAGATGCTCGTCAAATATTTCTCCAAGGACGGGGACATGTGGCAGATCGATTCGGCGGTCCGCGGCATGGTCGATTTCCGCAAGCACAATCTGCTCGATGATGCGAGTCGGCTCGGCGCGTTCGACGTCGTGTTCTGCCGCAATGTGTTGATCTATTTCGACCGCCCGCTCAAGACCGAGGTTCTTGGGCGCATCGCTCAGCTCATGCCGGCCGACGGATATTTGTTCTTGGGTGGCGCCGAGACGGTGATCGGCCTCGAAACGCCGTTCGTGCCGATGCAGGGCGAGCGCGGGATCTACCGCCCCGTCGATCGCACCAGCCACTAAAGCAAATCCCGAGCAGGTGGGGGCACCTGCGACGACGCATTTGCGTCAATTCCAATGGGACAGAGCATGTCGTGTGAGCAGGAGCGAGCGTGACATGCTCTAAAAAGCCGCTGGCGGCCCGTGGGCCGCCAGGTGGTGTCACAATTGCGTTGGAACGAGGGCGCGACGAGCGCCGCGAGGACTACGCGACGCTCCGCACGGCGTTTTCGTTGCTCTCCGCCTCGGCCTCGGCCTCGTTCTCGCTCGGAGGCGGATCCTTGAGAACGTAGCCGCGGCCCCACACGGTGTGGATGTAGCTGTCGCCGCCGGTCGCCGCGGAAAGCTTCTTACGGAGCTTGCACACGAAAACGTCGATGATCTTGAGCTCCGGCTCATCCATGCCGCCATAGAGGTGGTTGAGGAACATCTCCTTGGTCAGCGTGGTTCCCTTGCGGAGCGAGAGAAGCTCGAGAATGCCGTATTCCTTGCTGGTCAGGTGGATCGGCTGTCCTTCCACCTCCACGGAGCGGTTCTCCAGGTTGACCGCAAGCTTGCCCGTGCGGATCACCGACTGGGCATGGCCCTTGGAGCGCCGGACAATCGCTTGGACGCGGGCGATCAGCTCGCCCTTGTTGAAAGGCTTGGTCAGATAATCGTCCGCGCCGAAGCCGAGGCCCTTGATCTTCTCGTCCGGGTTGGTGAGGCCGGAGAGAATCAGAATGGGCGTGCGGACCTTGGCCGAGCGAAGCCGTCGCAGAACCTCGTACCCGTCGATGTCGGGCAACATGAGATCGAGCACGATGATGTCGTAATCATAGAGCTTGCCGATCTCAAGGCCGTCCTCGCCAAGGTCGGTGGTGTCGCACACATACCCTTCGCTCGAGAGAATCGTCTGGATGCTACGGGCGGTCGCGGTGTCGTCTTCAACGAGTAAAACGCGCATGTCTCTCCGGGATCCTGGTTCGCCGACCAGCGGCGGTTAACCCTAGGTCTATCTAACGCGATCACCGTTAACAAGCACTTAATCCGAAGTAACGGCGAGTATTTCGCGATCAGGCGACGGTGCCTGCCAAGCCTTAATGCGCGGTTAACCGGGGATCGTGAGAATGCGCGACACCCCTTTGACGACCCTCCGACGCAACACCGCTCACGCCATGGCCAATCCCATCGCCGCAGAAATCGAGCGCATTCCGTCCTATCGATTCTACGGCCGAGTCGCCGCCGTGCTCGGCATGCTGGTGGCCTGCTCGGGGCTCAAGGGGATGCTCGCGATCGGCGCGCGGTGCACCATCGAAGCGCGCGGCCACCGCCTCGTGCCATGCGAGGTCGTGGGGTTTCGCGACGGCCAAGCGTTGCTGATGCCGTTCGAGGGACTCGAAGGCGTCGGCCTCGGCTGCAAGGTGATGCTCGGCGACCCTGAGCCGCAGATTTTCCCCGATCACTCGTGGCTCGGTCGCGTCGTCAACGCCTACGGCGCGCCGATCGATGGCAAGGGGCCGCTCAAGCCAGGTCCGCACGGCTACGCGCTACGCAATCAGCCGCCGCCCGCGCATACGCGCCAACGGGTGGCCGGCAAGATCGATCTGGGCGTGCGCGCGCTCAACACATTCTTGACCTGCTGCCGGGGCCAACGCGTCGGCATCTTCGCGGGCTCGGGTGTCGGCAAGTCGGTGCTGCTCTCGATGATCGCGAAATACACGGCCGGCGATGTCACGGTGATCGGGCTCATCGGCGAGCGCGGTCGCGAGGTGCAGGAGTTCATCGCCGACGATCTCGGGCCCGAGGGGCTCGCCCGCAGCGTGGTCGTGGTGGCGACCTCGGACGAATCGGCGCTCATGCGGCGGCAAGCCGCCTATCTGACGCTTAGCATCGCCGAATATTTTCGTGACCACGACAAGGATGTGCTCTGCCTCATGGATAGCGTCACGCGCTTCGCCATGGCACAGCGTGAGATCGGGCTCTCGGTCGGTGAGCCGCCGGCGAGCAAGGGCTACACGCCGACCGTCTTCGCCGAGCTGCCGAAGCTTCTGGAACGCGCCGGGCCGGGGGCGGGGCAGGGGACGATCACCGGTCTCTTCACCGTGTTGGTCGAGGGCGACGATCACAACGAGCCGGTGTCGGATGCCGTTCGCGGAATCCTCGACGGGCACATCGTCTTGGAGCGCGCGATCGCCGAGCGCGGCCGCTTCCCGGCCATCAATGTGCTCCGGAGCATCTCGCGCACGATGCCGGCCTGCAACAGCGATGCCGAGAACGCCTTGGTCGACCGGGCCCGCCAGCTGCTGGCGCGCTATGACGAGATGGCCGACATGATTCGCTTGGGCGCCTACCGCAGCGGCTCGGACCCCGGGGTGGATGAGGCCATTCACTACAATCCCGCGCTCGAGGGCTTTCTCGCGCAGGATAAGGACGAGCGCGCGGAGCTCGCCGCCGGCTACGCCGCGCTTGCGGAGATCATCGGCACGCAGGCGCCGCTCTCGGAGGCGGGCCCGACCGAGGTCGCCGGATAGCGGCACGGATGCGGCTTGATGGCTGAGACACCACGACGTGAACGCGGCGGGCGATGAAAGATCTCACGACACTGATCCACCTCCACGAGACCCTGCTTGACGAGCATCGCATGGCGCTCGCGGCGCTCGAAAAGGAGCGTGACCGTCTCAAGGGCACGATGGATGCCATCGCAGACGAGGTCGCCGCCGAACGCGCGGCGGTCGGCGGCGGGGCCGAAACCGGCTACGCGTTCACCGCCTACCTCGCGGGTGTCCATGAGCGACGCGCCGCGCTGGAGCACGCGATCGCTGCGCTCGCTCCCCAAATCGAATCAGCTCGAGAGGCCGTGGAGGCGGCCTATGGCGAGCTAAAGAAGTACGAGGTCACGGCGGCACGGCGGCGCCTCGCCGCTCAGCAAGAGGCCGCGCGCCGCGAGCAGGCCGCGCTCGACGAGGTCGCGCTCGGTATGCACCGCAGAAAGAGCGATTGACGTGAGGCTCACACATCAACATATAAGCATATATTGATGTATAAGAGTGCGCTGTGGATAAAGAGACCGCGCACGACCTCGCTGTGCTCGCCGAGGTCTTTGGCTTGCTGGGCGATCCCACCCGTCTCGCCATCATGATGGCGTGCCTCGACGAGCCATTGCCAGTGGGGTGGATGTCTGACGAGCTCGGCCTATCGCAGCCGCTGGTGAGCCATCATCTTCGTCTGTTACGCGCGGCGCGCCTGGTGCGCGCGGAGCGGCGCGGTCGCCAGGTGTTCTATGTCGCCGACGATGATCACGTGCGTGACATGTTGCACGACATGGCAGCGCATGTGCGCGAGGCGGGGGCGCGCCTGCGGTGAGCGCCGGATGCGGCCACGAGCATGTGCCCGCGCCGGAGGACACGCGTTTGCGGCGCGTCCTTTGGGTGGTGTTCCTTCTGAACGCCGCGATGTTCGTCATCGAAATGACGGTCGGTTGGCTCGCCGGATCGGTCGCCCTGCACGCCGATGCGATCGATTTTTTCGCCGATTCGGCAGCCTATCTGATCACCCTCGCCGTCCTTCAACGTGCGTTGCGTTGGCGCATTGCGGCCGCGCGCGCGAAGGCCGCGCTCATGCTCGCGCTCGGTTGCTTCGTTCTCAGTGAGGCGGGCTATCGGGCACTCGGTGCGCCGCCACCCGACGCGCCCGCGATGGGCGCGGTCGGCTTTGCGGCGCTCTCGGTCAACGTAGCCTGCGCGATGCTTCTTTTCACGCACCGCGGGCGCGACGTGAATCTTCGCTCCGTCTGGCTTTGCAGCCGCAACGATGCGCTTGCGAACATCGCGGTGGTCGTGGCCGCGTTCGGCGTCTTCGGCACAGCCTCCCGATGGCCCGATCTAGCGGTCGCGTTTGGTATTGCGATGCTCAATTTCTGGAGCGCGGCGGTGGTCCTACGCACGGCCAAGGCCGCGGTTGCCCACGCGCGACGGCGCCGCGCACCGGGCGCGGAGCATGTTGGCGGCGTCCGTTGACCGCGCGCGCCGGCGTTTGTACGCGCCGGACATTGCGACCAATGCGTCACGAAACTGTTTGCACCGCCACTATTTTCTCGGATATGACTCACGGGTCATTCGTAGTCCGGTGTGCGCCGTGCGGCGACGCCGCCGGTAAGTATCTCCGGACCCCTGCGATTGATCACCGCTCGAAACGGCGAGCGGCGGAAACAAGTGAGACGTAGAAGACGATGCCAACCGGAACGGTCAAATGGTTTAACCCCACCAAGGGGTATGGGTTTATCACTCCCGATGACAACGCGAAGGATGCCTTCGTGCACATCTCCGCCGTGGAGCGCGGCGGGATGACGACCCTGCAAGAAGGTCAGCGGGTCGAGTACGAATTGCAGCCGGGGCGCAACGGCAAGCTTGCGGCAGAGAACCTCAAGCTGATCGAATAGCCCGCCTATGGCCGCGTTCGCGGGTGCCGAGCGCGGTCAAACGGGGGGTGATGTTGGATAGATGAGCGGCGGGGGCGCTCCCTAGGGAGTGCACCTATCGGCGTCGCTCGACCGTCTAGGCGAACAATCCGTCATTGCCGGCCGGCCTGAGCTCCGCGAGGGGCTGGACCGGGAACTGCTCGTGCGTTTGAAACACGAGTGTACCGGCGATGTCGTAGGCGTGGCTGGTTGCGCTCACGAGCGCGCGCAGGTCGGTTTGCCATGTGGTTGGCACGGGGGTGTGCGTGCGGAACACGATGTCCAGGCGCTTCTCCGCCAGTAGACCATCCAGCTGCAGCGGCCCGAGGCGGCGCATGTCGGTCTCGATGATGAAGCGCGTCTGCGTCGGCGCGTCGTCCGCATCCTCCGCAGCGTCGTCGTCGCGCTGGCGGCGCACAAAGAGACGCAGCATCCGGACCTCATCGTCCTCGCGCAGCGGCAGAAAGAGCGCACGCCAGGGTTCGCGCGATGCCCCCTCCAGCCGCTCGAGCTCCGCGCCGAGGTCGCGAAGGAGGGATTGCCCACCCGCGGTCTCGAGCGCCCGCAGGGCCTCGCGTCCGAGCAGCGAGCCGAGGTCGCGCGTGCGCACGGCGCGGATGATCATGACGAGATGCGCGGCAAGCTGTCCGCTCGCGGCGAGCTGGCGCGTGTCGCCCGGACCCTGTTGACCGGGTGGGAGACTCTGCAAGGCGCGCTCCAGGGTCGTCCAGCGCTCCGCCAACATCCTCTGGTCTGCCCGGTCGCCGGCGCCTGTGCCATCGCGTGGCATGATGCTCACCAGCACGGCTTCGAGCCGCCCGGCTGCGCGACGCACCTCGAGCGTGACCCGGCTCCCGATCGGAGCCGCCGCGAGCCCGGCGACGCTGAAGGTGCCGCGCGCGGTGGTCAGGAGCGGCCGGCCCCAGGGGTCGCGGCCGGCGATCACGCCGTCGAGCCGCGCGCCGGGGGCGAGGCCAGCCAGCAGGGCCGGCGCGAGTGCGTTCGTGGCCGGCGTCCCGGCAGCGGCCGGTGTGCCGGGTGTGGCGCCGCCGGCGGTGGTCTGGGCTGCGGGGCCCGCGGCACTTGCCTGCGCGGCCGCCGATGCCGGGCTCAGGATGATGGTCGGTGGGGTGATCATGCGGGTGCTCCGGCTGCTGCACGGTGATGTGGCGGCACGACGTCGCTAGAGCTGGCCCAGAGTTTTCAGGCGGGCCTTGGGGTGAATCTCATTTTGCGAGAGCACGGCGGTCATCGGACGGAAGCGCTCCACGATCGAGCGAACGTAGGGACGCACTGCCGGGCTCGTCAGCAGCACCGGCACCTCGCCCATCATGGCTTGGCGCTCGAAGATCTCTCGCACGCCGTTGATGAACTCCTGCAGCTTGCTAGGGGCGAGCGAAAGTTGCTTCTCCTCGCCGCTGCCGACGAGGTTTTCCGCAAACGCCTGCTCCCACTCTGGCGAGAGCGTGATGAGCGGGATCACGCCACTGGCATCGGCGTGGGCGGCACCAAGCTGGCGCGCGAGCCGGCTGCGCACCATCTCGGTGAGGATCGTGATGTTCTGCGTGTGGCCCAGGGCCTCCGCCACACCCTCGAGGATCGTGGGCAAATCGCGGATCGACACGCGCTCGCGCAACAGATTTTGCAGCACGCGCTGCACAGTGCCGACGGAGATTTGCGCGGGGATCAGATCCTCGACCAGCTTCTTGTGCTCGGGATCAAGATCTTCCAGCAGCTTTTGGGTCTCGCTGTAGGAGAGGAGCTCGGCCATGTTGTCCTTCACGACTTCGGTGACGTGGGTCGTGACCACGGTGGCGGCATCGACCACGGTGAAGCCGCGGAACATCGCCTCCTCGCGCTCCGTTTCGTTGATCCATTTCGCGGGCATGCCGAAGGTCGGCTCCACGGTCTCTTCGCCGGGCAGGGCGATCGCCTCGCCCTTCGGGTCCATCGTGAGCAGCATCGTCGGCCGAATGTCGCCCCGGCCCGCCTCGATATCCTTGACCCGCAGGACGTAGGTGTTGGAGGGCAGCTGCATGTTGTCCTGAATGCGCACCGAGGGCATGACGAAGCCCATCTCCTGCGCAAGTTGGCGCCGCAGCGCCTTGATCTGGTCGGTCAGCCGCTGCCCGCTCTCATTGTCGATCAGCGAGAGCAGCCCATAGCCGAGCTCGAGCCGCAACGCGTCGATGTGCAGCGCGGTCGTGATGGGCTGCTCCACCGGCTCCGGCTCGGGTTCCTCGACGATCTCGGCCGCCGCCGCGGTTTCCTGCTGAGCGCGTCGTTTCGTGGCTTGCCACGCCAGGCCGCCGGCGACGGCGGCGAGAATCAGGAACGGCAGCATGGGAATGCCAGGCAGAACCGCGAGCGCGACGAGGAGGGCCGCCGTCAGGCCCAAGGCGCGTGGGAAGGCGCCGAGCTGCCCGAAGACCGCTTTGTCCGCCGAACCGACCACACCGGATTTGGTCACGAGCAGGCCTGCCGCCGTCGAGACGATGAGGGCGGGGATCTGCGAGACGAGGCCGTCGCCCACCGTGAGCAGCGCGTAGGTTTCGACCGCGACGGCGAAGCCCATGTCGGATTGCACGACGCCGATGATCATGCCGCCGACGATGTTGATGAAGGTGATCAGGAGCCCGGCGATCGCATCGCCGCGCACGAATTTGGATGCGCCGTCCATGGCGCCGAAGAAGTTGCTCTCGTCCTCGAGCTCCTTGCGCCGCGTCCGCGCCTCGTCCTCGTTGATCAGGCCTGCCGAGAGATCCGCGTCGATCGCCATCTGCTTGCCCGGCATCGCGTCCAAGCTGAAGCGGGCCGAGACCTCGGCGATGCGGCCCGCGCCCTTGGTGATGACGATGAAGTTCACGATCACGAGGATCGAGAACACGATCAGCCCGATCACGAAGCTGCCGCTCATCACGAAATGGCCGAACGCCTCGATCACGCGACCGGCCGCGTGGGTGCCTTCGTGGCCGCGCGAGAGGATGAGCCTGGTCGACGCGAGATTGAGCGAGAGCCGGAGCATCGTCGCGATCAGGAGGATCGAGGGGAACGCGCTAAGCTCCAGCGGCCGGCTGATGAACAACACGGTGAGCAGGATCAGCACCGAGAAGCTCATCGAGAGCGCGAGCGAGACGTCGAGCAGCCAGCTCGGCATCGGCAGGATCAGAATCACGAGGATCCCGATGACGCCGATCGCCAGCGCGATATCGCCGCGGCGGAGCGCCGTCGCGAGGCGATCGAGAGGCGAGGGCTCGCCGGCCGGGGTTGGTTCGATGTTGCTCATGGACGCGTGTCCCGACCGGTGCTCATGCGGCCGGCCCGTGTCGGCCCCGCTTGGTGGTCGCCTGCCGCGCGCCGCGCGCGGTGCCTAGACGCGCGCGTGGCCGGGCTCGCCGGGCTTCGGCACCGCGATGCCGTCATCGCCATATTGCTTGAGCTTGTTGCGCAGGGTGCGGATCGAGATCCCCAAGATGTTCGCCGCGTGGGTGCGGTTGCCGAGGCAATGGGTGAGCGTCTCGATGATCAGGTCGCGCTCCACCTCCGCGACCGTCATGCCCACAAGGCCCGTCGCGCCGGCGCCACCGGCGCTCGTGCCGCCCTGGGCGCCTGCATCGGGTGTCACCGCGGCCTGCGCGCCGGATTCCGCGTCCGCGGCCGCGGGGTCGTCCACCGGAATGGTGCCGCCTTCGAGCATGATGGCGTCGACCCCGATTTCGGCCCCCTGGGCCAGGAGCACGGCGCGGTGCATGGTGTTCTCGAGCTCGCGCACATTGCCGGGCCAGCGATATTGCTCGAGCGCGCTCCGCGCGTCGGCGCTGAGCGGCCGCACCGCCACACCGTTCGCATCGGAATAGCGGCGCACGAAATAATCCGCGAGGACCAGGATATCGAGCGGGCGCTCGCGCAGCGGTGGCATCGCGAGCTGCACGACGTTCAACCGGAAGTAGAGATCCTCGCGAAAGCGTCCGACGGCCGCTTCGGCCTTGAGGTCCCGGTTGCTCGTCGCAATGACGCGCAGATCGACCTTGATGGGACGGGTGCCGCCGACGCGGTCGATCTCGCCCTCTTGAAGCGCGCGCAGCAGTTTCGCCTGCAAGCGCGGATCCATCTCCGAGATCTCGTCGAGGAGGAGGGTGCCCTGATCGGCCTCTTCGAATTTCCCGATGCGTCGCGCGACGGCACCGGTGAACGCGCCCTTCTCGTGACCGAAAAGCTCGGACTCGAGCAAGTTGTCGGGAATGGCCGCGCAGTTGACGGAGATGAAAGGCCGCTCAGCCCGCCGGCTGCGCTTATGAATGTGGCGCGCCATGACCTCCTTGCCCGTTCCTGATTCGCCGGTGATCAACACCGACGCGTCCGATGGCGCGATCTGATCGGCGAGCGCGATGAGCTTGCTGATCGCCGAATCCTTGTGGATCAGCGTGCGGCTCTCCTCGGCCACGGCCTCGAACACGGCCGCGATCAGCTCCGGCTCCGGCGGCAGCGGGACATATTCCTTGGCGCCGGCGTGGATTGCGCGCACCGCGGCGTCGGCATCGGTCTCCGTGCCGCAGGCGACCACGGGGATTGCGAAGCGCTCCTCGTGCAGGCTCTCGACGAGACGCGCGATGTCTTGGCGGACGTCGATCATCACCAGCTCGGCGCCCTGGCCCGCGCGAAGGGTCTCGAGGCCGTGCTCGATGTCTTCGGCGTGTGCCACCTTGACGCCGCGTGCGATCGCAATTTGGCTCGCGGCGCCGATCTCGCCGTTCAACGAGCCGATGATCAGAAGTCGCATGCTTTTCCTTCCTTCTCCGACGGCCCGCTTGGCTAGGAGGCCCCGCGGTCGGACTTGATGATCTCCGTCATGGTGACGCCGAGGCGATCCTCGACGACGACGACCTCGCCACGGGCAACCAGCCGATCGTTGACGTAGATGTCGATCGCTTCGCCGACCTTGCGGTCGAGCTCGACCACGGCGCCGCGGCCGAGCTTGAGGAGCTGGCTCACCTGCATCGTCGATTTGCCGAGAACAGCCGAGATCTGGACGGGGATGTCGTAAACGGCCTCGAGGTCGGCCGCGCCCCGCGGCGCATCGTCGGCGCCGAGTTGCGCCGCGTCGTCCTCCGCCGCCTCGCCTGCCTCCTCGGCCGCATCGCCCGACGACTCGCCGTCTCCCGGCACATCGAGATCCTCGAGCTCGAGTTCATCTTTATCCGACATGGTCTTCTCCTAGGGGCGCGGGTATTTGCGGCGACGCGTCATCGGGCGCGGCGTCCGCTTGCGTGGAGTCAGAAGCGGCGTCGAGCATCCGGCCAAGCACGGCTTCGATATCGGCGGTCACGGCGCCGGCATCGCGGGTTGCACCGCCATCCGGCCACTCGACCCGGCAATCACCGGGCGCGATGGTGTCGTCCTCGAGCAGAATGACGGCGCCATCGAAGCCGAGCTGCGTCGTGGTGGCATCGATGCGTGCGCGCAACGCGTCGATCAGGCGCGGGTGAACCCTAAGGACAATACGTGCCTCGCCCATGATCTGGCTCATGCAGGCGCTGACCAGGCCTTCGATCTCGGCCAACGGCGCGCGTTCCATGAGCTTTGGCGCGATGGCGCGGCCGATCGCGAGCGCCAGCTCGAGCGCCTCATGGCCGAACTGATGAAGCGCGTTCTCGTGTGATGTCTTGAACGCCGCGAACTCTCGCGCGAAGCATTCGAGCGCTTGCGCCTCGAGCCGCGCGGTCTCTTGGCGCGCCTCCTCGAGCCCGGCGGCATGTCCGGCCGTGTATCCCTCGGCGCGGGCGGCGGCGACGTCTTCCTTGCGGAAATATTCGCTCGTGTCGAGCTCGAGCAGCCGACCCTGACGCTCCGCGGTCGGGAACTCCTCGCCGAAGGTGAAGGGCTTCGGCTCAGCCATGGCGCACGCTGCGATCAATAGACAAGCTCATCGTCTTCCTTGGTGTCGGCGATGATGATCTCTCCGCTCGCCGCAAGCTCCTTCGCGGCATTGACAATCAGCATTTGCGCCTCATCGACGTCGGAGAGCCTGACCGGCCCCATCGCCTCCATGTCTTCGCGCAGGATCTTGCCCGCGCGCTCGGACATGTTGGTGAAGAAGAGATCGCGCACCGCCTCGGAGCCACCCTTGAGGGCGATGCCGAGCTTGTCCTTCTCGACATTGCGCAAGAGCGTCTGGATGGCGCTGGCGTCGAGCTTGGTGAGATCCTCGAAGGTGAACATGAGCGCCTTGACGCGCTCCGAGGCATCCTTGTCGCGATCCTCGAGGGCGGTGATGAAGCGCGATTCCGAGTTGCGGTCCAAATTGTTGAAGATCTCGGCGATCACCTCGTGGCTGTCGCGCCGGTTGGTGCGCGCGAGGTTGCTCATGAACTCGGTGCGCAGCGTCAACTCGATGTCGTCGATGACCTCCTTCTGCACCGCCTCCATGCGGAGGAGGCGCATCACCACCTCCATCGCGAACTCCTCAGGCAGCACGGCGAGGGTGGCCGCGGCAGTCTCGGGCCGCACCTTGGAGAGCACCACCGCGACGGTTTGCGGGTATTCGTTCTTCAGATAGTTGGCGAGGACGAACTCGTTGACGTTGCTGAGCTTGTCCCACATCGTTCGCCCGGCCGGGCCGCGGATCTCCTCCATGATCGAGTGCACGCGGTCATGGTCAAGCACCTTGAGGAGGAGCCGCTCGGTGGAATCGAACGATCCGACGAGCGTGCTGGTCTTGGCCATTTGCTCCACGAACTCGACGAACAACGCCTCGACCGTCGAGCCCTGGATGCTGCCGAGGGCGGCCATTGCCTGGGTGATTTCCTTGATCTCCTCGTCCGTCATCATGGAGAAGAGCTTCGCCGCCTGCTCTTCGCTCAGCGCCATCATGATGACCGCGGCCTTCTTCGGACCGTCGAGGCCCTTGAGTTCGTTCTTGAGCGCTGTGCTGCTAGCCATCGGAGCGAACCGCGTACCGGCCTATTGGGTGTAGAGCCAGTTGCGCACGATGTTGAGCGCTTCTTCGGGATGCTTGTCGACGATCTCGCCGATCCGGCGAACGTGCGATTGCTTCACCCGCCCGTCGACCTTGGCCATGTCGACGAGGATGTCCTCTTCGTCGTCGAAATCGACGAGCGGCGACGTGGTCGACGGCGACGGTGACGACGCCCCTTCGATGCTCGCGGTCCGGGAACTCGCCCCGCCCTCGCCGCCCTCGGTGGGCGGCGGGATCTGCGCCGCGACGGCGGCGGGATCCGGCAGATCGGCCGCCGGCACGTCGGGCGGGTTGATGAGGCGGTTCACGAGCGGGCGGAGAACGAGCATGACCACGAGCACGGCGACGAAGCCGAGCACGACGATCTCCAACACCTTCATGATGTCGACGTTTTCGAGCGCGGCCAGCCCACCTTCTTCGAGCCCCTCGGGGGTCTCGATCTCTGCGAACTGGAGGTTGACCACCTCGACCGTGTCGCCGCGCTCCTCGTCGTAGCCGACCGCCGTGCGAACGAGCTGCGTGAGCTGCCGCAACTCCTCGACCGCGCGCGGCTGGTAGGTCCTGGTGCCGTCGTCATCGGTGGTGTAGCGACCGTCGACCATGACCGCGACGGAGAGCCGCTTGACCGTGCCGCCCTCGCGCACATGGGTGCGGACCGTCCGCGATATTTCGTAGTTAATGGTTTCCTCGACGCGTTGGCTCGCGTTCGAGGCGGAAGCGCCCGTCACCTCCGGGTCTGCGACCGGGAGGTTGTTGGTGGCGGTGACCGGCAGGTTGCCTTCCGTGTCCTCGCTCCGCGCGCTCTCCTCGACCAGCTGCTGCGAGCGCACGACCTGACCATCCGGGTTATAGATCTCGTCGTTCGTGGTGAAACGGTCGAAGTCGATATCGGCGCTCACCTCGGCACGCACCTTGCCGAGCCCGACCGACTGCTCCAGAAGCGTCTCGATCTTGTGGCGGAGCTGACCCTCGTAGGTCGCGCGGAAATCCTCCGCGCCTGCCGCCGGTCCGCTGGCGGCGCCCTCGCCATCGGTGCCGCGGGCGAGCAGGTTGCCAGCGTCGTCGACGATCGCGATCCGCTCGGGCGAGAGGCCCGGCACCGCCGCGGCAACGAGGTTTTGAATGGCGGCAACCTGCTGGCGGGTGAGGGTACCGGCCCCGCGGAGCTTGACCGCGATCGAGGCGCTGGCGCGCGCCTGATCGCGGTTGAAGAGTTCACGCTTCGGCAGAACGAGGTGGACACGCGCCGCGGACACCGGCCCGAGCGCGCTGATGGTGCGGCCGAGCTCGCCTTCCAGGGCGCGCACCATGTTGATGTTTTGCACCAGATTGGTGGTTCCGAAGCCATCCGAGCGGTCGAAAATCTCGTAGCCAACGGACGCGCCCACCGGGAGGCCTTCTCCGGCGAGCGACATGCGAACCCGCAGCACCCGATCCGACGGCACCATGATTTGCGTGCCGTCGCCTTGTAGCTTGTAGGGGACGCCCATGCCTTCGAGGCGGTTGACGATCTCGCCCGCGTCGGCGGGCTCGAGGCCGCCATACAGCAACGCCATGCCGGGCGCCGTGATCCGCTCCGCCATGAAGACGAAGAAGATGAGAAGGCCAACGCCCACGGCACCGAGGATGAGCAAACGGCCCATCCCGAGGCTTCGTAGGAGTTGTGTCACTCCGTTCACGCGAAAATCAGCCCCCGCCATCGATCGAGTGAATATCCGACCGTCGGCGTTCGACGCTCGGGGGCTGGCGCGGCGTCGAAACGCCCCAAATGCGGACGAACCCGCGACCGACCCGGAGGCGAGTTTGTCGGGGCTCGATAAAAAAGCAGTTAAATGCCCGGAAAAAAATGCCTAATCGGACTGTCGGCCAGTCGCGGCGCGGGCCTCTTATGAGACCCGACGCGTTAACCTAGCGGTAGTCTTGGAGGCGCGTGACACGCAATCCCTGAACGCCGTGTTGATCAACCGTCTGAGCCCAGGACATGAACTCTTCGACGGTCAGACCATAACGTCTGCAGGCATCATCCAAGCTGATCAGGCCACCCCGTACGCCGGCCACGACTTGGGCCTTGCGGCGCGCCACCCAGCGCTTGGTGTCGGCTGGGGGAAGATCGTGCACGGTCATCCGGGTTCCGTCCGGCCCGATCGCGAAACGCGTCGGTGTTTGGTGCATTGACATCGGTTTCAATCGCCTTCTTGCGGATCGATCTGGCCCCCGCCAGTGGTTGCCAACCATACTTGCGCGCTCTTAAGGAACGCCTAAATCGGAAGGTTAATAAACAAAGAGTAAATCCAATAAATCTTCTAGTAATTTACTTGCATATTCTACACGCCATGGTTGAAAAAAAGAGGCGCGACCAAAGGCCGCGCCGAAGTTGGACCGGAATTGGGTTGCGCTAGATGCGGATCAGATCCTCGAGCAATTGGTCGACCGTTGAGATCACCCGCGAGCTCGCGGTGAACGCGCGCTGCGTGATGATCATGTCGGTGAACTCCTCGCCGAGATCGACATTGGCGGCCTCGAGCGCGGCGGGGGCGACACGGCCCGCACCGCCTTGACCGGCCTCGCGCAAGTTGAAGGCGCCAGATTCATCGGTTTGGGCGAACACGTTGCCGGATCGACCCTCGAGGCTCCGTGGGTCCGCAAACGTTACGATGGGGAGCTTGTAGAACCGCGAGGTCTCGCCGTTGGTGAACGAAGCGATCACGAACCCCTCGTCGTCAATTGTGACGCCGTTGAGCTGACCTACCTCGGAGCCGTTCTGGTTGACGAAGGAGACGTTGAACTGCCCGTCGAATTGGCTCATGCCGTCGGCAAGACCTGTGCCGATGACGCCGGCCGTGCCCCAGTCAAAGGTGATGGAGCTTGCGCTCGCGCCATTGTTCCAGGCGGCGGTGACGGGGGCGGCGAGGCTCGCCGACACCCCGTTGAGGGTGGCATCGCCGTTGAAGGTGATGGTGCCGGTCGCAAGCTGACCGGCCACGAGCGGCGCTCCGGTCGTGACGTCGGAGGCGGGGCTCGCGAAGATCTCGACCGCCCACTGGTTGTTGGCGACCTTCAGAAAAGCGACCTGGAGGTCGTGGCCGCCACCCTGCGCATCGAACACGCGAACCGCGCGGCTGAAATCGGGGCTCACGGCGCCGGACGCCATGTTCTTGGTGACGTCGGTCTCGTCATAGGTGTCGGCGGTGACCAGCGGCGAAGCGCCGCCGAAGAGATCCGTGGCCGGTGTTCCGGTCGTGTTGGCGAGGGTCAGCGCTTGGCGCGGGTCATCACCTTGGATCGAAAGCGTCTGGTCGGCCGCGGAGCCCGTCAAGGTTGCGCTGATCCCGGTGATGGCGTTGACCGCCGCCGCGAGCTCGGTCAACGTCGAGAACTCGTTGGCCGCCCCTGGCGCTGCCTGATACTCGAACACCTGGCTCACGGTGCCATGGGTCACAGTGAACTGATCGCCATTGGTCAGGCCGGGCGTCGTGCCGAGATCGGTCGAGGCGGTGATGCTCAACGACTGGGTGGTGTCGATGGGGCCGGTCGAGATGGGCTGCGAGGCCTGGAGGTTGGCGCCGATCGCAACGGCCGTCGTCTCCGCCGCGATGCCGTTGATGTTGCTGACGTTCACCGTCTCCAAGCTTGCGATGTTCGCGCTTGACGTGGTGTTCACGTTGCCGGCCTGACCGGGCAGGAGCCCGTTCGGGTCCAGCGGCCAGCCCTGCAAGAAGAAGCCTGCCGTGTTCACCAGATTGCCGAGCTCGTCCTGGCTGAACTGGCCGGCGCGCGTGAACAAGGATTCGCCGGTCGAATTACCGAGCGTGTTGACAGCGAAAAACCCGTTACCCGAGATCGCGATGTCGAGGGGCGAGGCGCTCGATTGCAGCAAGCCTTGCTGGTCGACGAGCGCGACGGGGCGCGCCTGAACGCCACCCGGTGAGAAGCTGGTGTCGGTCGCGCTGCCGGTGACGAGCGTCGAAAAGCGCGCGTTCGTGGCTTTGTAGCCCACCGTGTTCACGTTCGAAATGTTGTCAGAAATGATGCCCATCGCCGTGCTCTGCGCATTGAGCGCCGAGACACTCGAGAAAAGCGATCCGAATAGGCTCATGTCATGTCTCCTTCCTGGAAACCGTCGCGCGCGTCATGCCGCACGGAGCGGTGCTAGGTCTTTTGTTCTTCCTGATTGGGTTGATCGGTTTGGGGTGTGGTCTCCGCCTGCGGCGGCGGGGCCGCCGGCGTTTGCTTCACGGCCGAGATTTCGTTGTGCGGAATTGAGAAGGCACCGACCGACAGGATCACCTGGCCGCCGTCCAGCTCGATTCCGTCCACGATGCCGGAAACCGACGTGGTCGCCGCGATCGAGCCGCCGGCCGCGTCCTGCGCGGTCACGCTGATCTGGTAAAGGCCTTCCGGTTGGGGCACGCCCGCGGCGTTGCGGCCATCCCACACGAAGCTGTGTTGTCCCTTGGCGCCGTCGCCGCGCGCGGTCGCGACCACGGTCCCGGCTTGATCGGTCACGCTGATCTCGACGCTCGACGCGTTGACCGGGAGCTCGTAGTGCCAGGTCGCGCTGCCGTTGACCAGCGCCGTCGTGCTTCCCGACGCCTCGATCGTCGTGCCGAGATAGCTGAGCGCGTCGGTCATCGTGTTGGCCTGGAGCAGCGAGAGGAGGCTCTCCAGATTCTTGTTGGTCGCGATCGTTTGTTCGGCCTGGGTGAACATGACGAGCTGCTGGGTGAACTCATTCGAATCAAGTGGCTCAAGCGGGTCCTGGTGCTGCAGCTGGGTGGTCAGCAGCGTGAGGAAGGTGTCGAACGTCTCGGCCAGCTGCCCGCTGGAGGCGGCGGATGCGCTGGTCGCGCTTGCGGCTTGCGATGTTGGGTTGATTTCCATGTGCTCAGGCTCTGATATCGATCGTGTGCTCGCCCGCTGGCGGCGGTGGCTGGTTCACGGTCGTGGTGTCGTCTGCGTCGAGCTCCTCGCCGGTGGGACCGGCACCCACCTCCGCCATCTGCATCTCGCCCTGGTGGCCGCGCTCGCGTCCGTCACCGCGCAGGCTGAAGCTGAGGCTGCCCGAATCGGAGCGCAGCCCGGCTTCCTGCAGCGCCCGCTCGAGGCCGCGCGCATCGCGCTGCAGGAGCTCGAGGGTCTCAGGTTTTTCGGCTATGAAGGCGGCGCGCACGCGACCGTCATGGCTCACCTCGAGATCGACGTCGATCTCACCGAGGCTCGGCGGGCGCATCACGATCGTGATCTGCTTCAGGCCCGCCTGCACCGCGTGGGCGACTTGCACCGCGACCTGCTGCGCGGGCAGCTGCATCATCGGCCGGGCCATGTCGCCGGCACCGCCAGGCCGATGACCCGCCGTCAGCGCGTCGGCCCGCAGGCCGCCGTTTGCCATCAAGAGGCTCGGATCCGTCGCGGGGTCGATCATCAGGGGTGCCGCGTCGGCGACTGCGGCGCCCAGCGAGCCGGCGACCGTGGCGAGCACGCCGGCCCCGCCGCTCGCGGCGAGCGCTGCGCGCTCCTGCGCGACGATGACGGCGGATTGGCTTGCGGCGACGCGCGCGATCATCGACGGCTGCGGGACTGTGCCGATGATGGCCTGTCCTGGCGCCTGTCCGGCGGGTGCGGCGGCGGTCGACGCCGGCCGCTGGGGTTGGGGTGCCGGCGCGTGGTGCTCGCGGACGCGGAGGGCGATCTGGCCCGGAAGTGTGCTGATCGCCGCGAGCTGGGTGGTCGCGGGCTCACCGTGAGCGGCGGCGGTCTGGGGCGGCGTGCGCGGCGCCGACGCGGAAGCGTCGCGTGCCGCATCAACGAGGGCGGGCGGCGCGTCGGTCGCGGCCGGCTGCGCGACCGCTGGGCCGGTCGCGGTTGTTTGGGCGGTGGTCGAGCCGGCGGCGGTGCGCTGGACGGCCGCTTCAGCCAGCGGCGTGGTCGCGCTCGGTGCGCCGGTGATCGGCGCGGGCGCGATGTCAGGGGCGGTCTGCGGCTGCAGGGGCACCGGTGCCGCCGCGGCGGTCGGTGCGAGGGGCGGGGCGCTGCTCGCTGCCGCCAGCGGTGTTTCTAGCCCGGGTCCAGGCGACACTGGCGCGGCGGCCGGGGTTTGCGGCGGGATCGAAGCCGTCGGAATCGGGGTTGCGCCGCCGGCGACGGCGGGCGCTGTCGGCTGGTTCGGGGCCGGCGTGGTGGGCGCCGGTTGGCCGGGCGAAGGGGCCGTTGCTGTTGGTGGCGCCGTCAGATGCGAGGCCAGCCCGGGCGGTGGAGCGGTGCGCTCCGCGAGGCCTGGCGGCAAGGCGCCGGGGAGCTCGCCCGTCGACTTGGCGGTCGGTGGATTGGCAATCAATGCGGCAAGGGTGAGGCCGGGTGGTGTCGCCTGTGCGGGACCGTCATTTGAGGTACCGAGAGCCTGGCTTGCCGGCGGAGGCACGGGCGTGGGTCGTGCCGGCGTGCCCGTGGCGGCGACCGGAAGCGGCGCTGGGCCGGGTGTGAGGAGCGGGTCTGAGGCCAGCGCGGGGATCGTCGGGACCGCAGCCTGGTCCGGCAGCTGCGTGGCGAGCTGCGCCGCGAACGCCAGGGGATCGACGATCTCGGCTTGCGCCCCATCGGGCGCAATCGGCGCGGCGCCGCCGTGCGCGGCAGGCGCCGTTCCGCCGGGCCGCACGGGCGAACCGGTGGGAACGGCGCTGGAACCGCTCAGCAGGGCGAGTATTTGGCTTGCGTTCGACATGGTCGCTATCACTCAAGGACCTTTGAATGCAAGCCGCGGGCCAACCCCCGACGAGCGGTCGTTATGTCACATTTTCAATAGGTTGTGGGGAAGGCCGAGAGGTTCGCGTGGGCAACAGGTTCCGCCGCGTGCCCGAAGGAGGCACTTCGTGCCGGGTCGCGATCGGTCGTGTCTTGGTTAAGCGCTCCTTAACCGGCGCGCTCCTAGCGTGGCCAGTCGCGCGACGCGTTTTTTTCATCGACGAGGCCACGTGCAACCCATATCCGACGACCCGGCGCGGTCCCTCGAGGCCGCGATCAAGCTTCAGGAGGACGGCACATTGGCCGAGGCGGAAGCCGCCTACCGCGCCGTGCTCAAGGACGCCCCCAATCATGCTGAGGCCTTGCTGCGGCTCGGCCATCTGCTTCGCACCACCCGGCGCGCGGCCGAGGCGCTGCCGCTCATCGAGCGCGCCGTCGCGGCCGAGCCGCATCGCTCCGCCTGGCAGAACGAGCGCGCCGTAGCATTGCTCGCGTTGCATCGCTTCGACGATGCCGAGGAGGCGCTCTGCGTCGCAATCGCCGATGCGCCCGACAACGCGGAGGCGCATGCCAACCTCGCCAATCTCGCCCTCATGCGTGGCCAGTTCGATGCGGCGGCCGCGGCCTTTCGTGCGGCGTGCGCGGCCGCGCCCGAGATTGCGTGCTTCGTCGATGGCTTGGGCAAGGCGCTGTTCGCGCTCGGCCAGATCGGCGAGGCGGTCGCGTGCTGGCGCCGGGCGCTCGCGCTCGATCCGCGCTTTGCCCCCGCGTGGCGCAATTTGGGCGACGCGTACCGGGCCGAGGGCGCGTTCGAGGCTGCGCGGGCGGCCTATGCCGAGGCGCTCCGCGTCTCTCCCCAAGATGGCGCGACGGTGCGCTGGCGGGAGGCGATGACGCTCCTCGCCGCCGGTGATTTCGCAGAGGGCTGGCTTGCCTACCGGGCGCGCCCAGCGGCCAACGGCGCCGACGTGCCGCGTCTCACGATTCCCGTCTGGGCCGACGAGCCGCTCGGCGACAAGCGGATCCTCGTGTGGGGCGAGCAGGGCGTCGGCGACGAGATCATGTTCGCGAGCTGTCTACCGAACCTGGCGGCTGCCGCGCGCCATGTCGTGCTGGTCTGCGAGCCGCGCTTGGCGCCGCTCTTCGCCCGGTCCTTCCCGACCATCGAGGTGCTCGGCACACGGCGCGAGGCGGTGCCCTGCGCCGATCTCGCACGCCGGGCCGATCTTTGGGTGATGGCGGGCGATCTGCCGGCGCGCTTTCGCCGGGAGGAGGCGGCGTTCGGCGACGGCGCGGCCTATCTCGCGGCGCATCCCGATGCCGTGGCGCGCTGGCGCGACCGTTACGACACGCTCGGCCCCGGCCTCAAGGTGGGCCTTTCCTGGCGCGGCGGCTGCGGCGCCTTGGTCAAGGCCCGGCGGGCGGTGCCGCTCGGGCCGCTCGGGCGGGTGCTCGGGGGCGGGTCGGTGCACCTGATCAACCTGCAATATGGCGCGGATCAAGCGCTACGATCGTCGCTCGAGGCCGCGCACGGGCTCGCGATTCACGACTGGCCGGACAGCGATCCGCTGGTCGACCTGGATGATTTCGCGGCCAAGATCGCGGCGCTCGACCTGGTGATCTCGGTCGACAACACGACCGTCCACCTGGCGGGTGCCCTCGGCAGTGAAACCTGGGCGCTCTTGCCGAAGCCCGCCGATTGGCGCTGGCTGACCGGGCGCGCCGACACGCCCTGGTACGGCACCGTCCGCCTGTTCCGGCAGGCCCGGCCGGGGGACTGGGCGCCGGCGCTCCATGCCCTGGACGATGCCCTCGAGGCGCGGATCGCGGCAGCACAGGTGTCCGCGGAGACATCGACCGCACCGCAGCGCATGCGCCTGGTCCAGCCGACGGCGCCAACGGCGCTTGCGCCCGAGCCACGGCGGCTCGCTCTCCTCAACGACACGAGCGACTGGTACCACTGGGGCTGCACCTGCACGAGCTTGGCGCTCCGGGAAGGGCTGACGGCGCGCGGCTGGACCGTCGATCCCATCTCGATCCGCGAGACCTATCGCTGCGCCGAGACCCCGCCGAGCATCGCCGCCTACAAGAACCCGGCGTTCTTCACGGCGTTCGCCGCGGCTAACCGCGCGCTCATCGAGCGTATCGCCTCGGCCGAGCGCGTGGTGGTCAATGGCGAGGGCACCTTGCACGGCACGGCGCCCGTCGTGCGCAACTTGCTCTACCTGGCCTATGCCGCGCGCCGCTGGCTCGGCAAGCCCGTGGATATTATCAACCATTCCTGCTTTCCGGAGGCGCCGGGCGCGCCGCCGCACGAGCCGACGCGCGCGCTCTACCGCATGGTGTACGAAGCGGTCGACCACATCGCCGTGCGCGAGCCGGCGAGCCAAGCCGTGCTGCGCGATCTCGGCATCGAGCCGACGCTCGCCTTCGATTGTCTGCCGCTCTACGTCGCCGGTCACGGCATCACCGCGCCCACGACGCGCCACGGCGTGGTGCTGGCGGGATCGGTCGCCTGGCGCCAGGAGAGCATGGCCGCGCTCGCCCGCTTCGTCGCCGCGATGGACACCGCCGGCCATCCCGTGACCGTGCTCACCGGTGCCGCCGCTGACCCGGCGCGCGACGACACGCGCTTCATCGACGCGCTCCGCGCCGAGGTGGATGAGGAAGGGGACGGCTGGACCCTCTTCGATGCGCCGTCGGCCGAGGCATGGCTCACGACCATCGCGCAGGCGCGCCTCTTGGTCTCGGGCCGCTTCCACCACACCATCGCCGCGCTGACCCTCGACACGCCCGTGGTCGTGCTCAACAGCAACACGCCGAAGCTGGACGGTCTCGTGGCGATGACCGACCAACGGGAGCCACTCCCCTACGACACGCCCGACCTTGCCATGCAGCTTATTGCTCGCGCCGAGGAGGTGCTTGCCGGCGGCGCAGCAGTGCTCGACGACAGCGCCGTGACGCGTCTCTGCGCGCTCGCGGAAAAAAACTTCGCCGGGCTCGCGATGGCGGAGAGCGGAGAGCGCGACGCGGCGGAAACGGGATAGATTGCCCGTCCCAAACAAAGAAACGCCGGTGTCCGTTTAAGGACACCGGCGCTCCCGAGGAAGCGGGATCTCCGTCGGCTGGCTGGCGGGGGGAGCGCCGTCCGCGGAAACCTCGCTCAAGCGGTCGCAGCGATTCGATCGCCCGGGGGCGTCGCTGTCGTTCCGTCCGTGGCGTTCGGCTGCCGCGGCGCACCACCGCTGGCCTCGGCGGCCTGGCGGTTGGCGAGCTCGCGCCACGATTTTTGGATTGGCTCCAGCAGCGTGATCACGTTCTGCGCGGCCGCCACGTCGTTGTTGACGTCGACCTCGATCAGCTGGCGCATCATGAAGGTGTAGAGCTCGGAGAGGTTCTTCGCGATCTCGCCGCCTTGCTCGGTGTTCAGGGTCAGCGTCAGATGCTCGAGAATATCGAAGGTCTTGCGGTTGGCCTTCCAGCGTCCTTCGACATCGCCCGCCTCGATGCAGGCGATTGCCTTGCGCAGATTGGTGATCGCGGCCTCGTAGAGTTTTGCCACGAGCTCGACCGGCGAGGCGGTCATCACCGCCTGCGCGCCGTAAGCGTTATGTGGATAGCCCATCTGCTGCATAGGTCCCCCTGGTGTTCCGTTGGTGCTTAGCTGTCGCCGCCCGTGAGCGCCGCGAAGGTGTTGCGGATGCTTTCGAGCACTTGGTTCATGCTCGTCACCGCCGCCTCCATCGCGACGAAGCGCTGCGTCAGCGACTGGCGCAGCAGGGCGAGGCGCGCATCGGTGTCGTCGATGCGCTCCTGCGCGACGATGTTCTGGCCCTCCAGCGAAGCGATCTCGGCCTGGAGCGCGCCGTCCGTGGTATTCACGAAGCCCTCGATCACGGATGAGAGCTGGGCCGCGAGGCCGACCGTGAAGTTGAGCGTGATGCCGCTTTCACTGCCGGATCCGTTGTAGAGCAGGCGCAGCCCTTCCGCGCCGCTCGCGTCGGTCACCGTCATGGTCTTGCCATTGACCGTCACGGTGCCGTCATCGGAGCCGTCGGCGGCGCCGCCGATGTTGGCGCTGTCGAGCTTGCTCGTGTCGGACTGAAAGTTGAGCAGGCCGTGCAGGTCGCCCGACACGTTCGCGGTGGTGATCGCGCTTTGGGTCGAGTTGAGGAGGATGGCCGTGCCGCCCGCGCCATCGCTGCCGAGCGAGGCGGTGACCCCGTTGCCGGCGGCGACCATGGCGTTGTTGATGCTGGCGATCAGCGAGTCGACCGTGTCGGTGGTCACGTCGTAGGACACGGTCGCGCCGTTGATCGTGAAGGAACCCGAGGTGGTGGCGCCGAAGCTTTCGGCCTGGTCGAGGGTCACGCTCGTGTCGCTGACGCCGCCCGAAATGTGGTTGAGCTGGCCGATCGCGCCGACGTTCAGCGTGTAGCCGGTCGACGAGAAGCTCGTGGCGTTGTTGAAGCCGAGCAGCACGAGGTCCGGATCGGAGGAGGTGAAGTCGAACGCGAAGAGCCGGCGAATGTCATCGAAATTGTTGAGCAGCGCGCTGTCGAGCGCCGTCTCGTTGATTTCGAGCGTGTTGGCGTCGAACTCGTCGCTGATGGTGTCGTTGTCGACGAGGGTGATGCCGATCGAGGCGAGGCCTGAGAAATCGTTGGTGACGCCTGCGACGTTCTCGCCAGCGAAGGCGGCGAGGCTGGACTTGACCTCGCTGAGGATCGACATGCCGAAGAGCTCGCCGGCATCGTCGGCCGCGAGCCCTGTCTCGGTTTCCACCTTGGAGTGGCTGTTCACCAGCCGGCGGACGTCGTTGAACGCCTCGACGAAGGTCGAGATATCGGTTTTGAGCGCGGTCAGATCACGCTCGATGTCGATCTTGATCGTGGTGCCTTCCTCGGCCGCGAAGAGGCTGACCGTGAGGCCCGCGAAGATGTCGTCGATCGTGTTGGTGGCGCGCTCGATCACCAGCGCGTCATCCACGCTGAGCTCGCCAAGCAGCCCATTCGTGTCGGTGAGCGTGAACGCCGAATCAGAATCGAGGTCGAGACGGAAGCCCCCGCCGTCGGCGACCACGGTCGCGGTGACGCCCGTGGTTGCGGTCTCGGCATTGATTGCGGTGGCGAGCGAATCGAGGGTGTCGCTTGCGGTGTAGTTGATGGTGGCACTGCTCGTCCCGTTGATCGTGAACGAGCCGGGGAAGGTCGCGCCGCCGAGAAAACCGCTGAGCGCGGCCGTGCTGCTGGCGACGCGCGCCGATTCGTGGTGCGTCGGGTCGGTCAGGCCGTCGGCGGCAAGGCGCGCGGTCTGCGCGGTCTGCAGCTCCGTGGTGTACGCGCCGGTCGCGCTCACCAGGTTCTGCAGCTCGTTCAAGGTGATCGAGCCTGCGGACTCGGCCCCGCTGAACGCCGTCGTGACATCGAACTGGATTTGCAGCGTGTTGGTGCCGTCGGTCAGGTCAACGGTCTTGGTGCCGGTCGACGAGCCGTCGAAGGTGCCCGTGAAGCTGCCGACGGTAACCGTGATCGCGGCCGGCGTTGCCAGGCTGCCAAGCGTCAGGGTCTCCGTGGTGATGCCCGAAATGTCGCCCGTGGTGCCCGAGATCGCGACCGTCGCGGCATCGATCGCACCGCTGCCGCCGGTGACCGATACGGCATCGGCATCGACCGTGATGTCCGTGCTCTTGTCGAAATTCTCATCCAGGACGATCGAGACGCCGAACTTCGCGAAGCTCGCCGTCTCCGTGTCTCCTGAGGCGATGGTCGCGCTCGAGAGGGTGACGGCATCGGTCACGCCATCGTCGCGGGTGAGCGTGAGAATGCTGGTTGCGCTGTCGTAGCTGACCAGGAAGCCCGTGTCGCCCTGATTGTTGGCGAGGTTGAGGAGCGAGAAGCCGTCCGCGGCCTCCACCTTGCTGCCGCTCGCGAGTCCGTTCGCGATCGACTGTACGCCGTTGGTCGAGGAGAGCCCGAGGCTCGAAAGCACGCTTCCGCTGTCGGAGAGGTTCAGGCTCTGACCGAACGTGTCGTTGGTCAGCACCAAAATGTGCTCCGTGCTCGAGATCGAGACGATGCTGGCGGTGACGTTGGTCTTGCTGGTTCCGGTGTTCGCGTTGTTGATGCGGTCGCGAAGGTCCGCGAGGCTATCGGTCGCCTGCACCGTGATCGTGGTTGCGCCGTTCTCGCTGCCGATCGTGAAGTCGCCGGAGATGCCGAGCGCGCTGCCCGTCGTGGCGAAGCTTTGCGAGGAAATCTTGGCGGCGGTGGCGACGCGCCGAATTTCGAGTTCGTGACTGCCGACGGCGGCATCGTTGGCGACGCTCACGCCGATCAGGTTGCCGGCGGCGGAGGGGGTCAAGCCGTCGGAGCGCGTGGTGCTCGCGAAGGATTGCTTCGCGGCGAAGGAATCACCCGCATTGTCGAACGTGATTGCCCCGCGCAGGCCGTCGATCGCTGTTTGCAACGCGTTGAGCGCGGTGCGCAGGTCGTTGAGCGCCGTAATCTTGGTTTCGTTGTCGGCGATCCGGGTCTCGAGGGTGACGGCGGGCAGGCGCTTCGCCGCGATGATGCCGTCCACCGCGCCCTGGATGTCGATGCCGGTGCCAAGGCCCGAGAACGAGACGCGGCCGGATTCATCGACGCTCAGGGTATCGAGATTGAGATTCATGGTCGGTCGTTCGGGTTAGCGGCTCATTCGGTGTCTTCGTTTCGATCAATTCGTCTCTCGCCGTCGGGGAGGTGGATGGAGGGATCTCTCCCTCCATCCGTCCCTTTTGGCGAATTAGGCAAGCAGCCGGAGCAAGTTCTGCGGCAGCTGGTTTGCCTGCGCGAGCATGGAAACGCCCGTCTGCATGAGGATCTGCTGCGAGGTGAAGTAGGAGATCTCCCTCGCGATATCGAGATCCAGCAGGTTCGACCGGGCGGCCTCGGTGTTCTCGATGCTCGCCGCGAGGTTGGAAGCGGCAAAGCCGATCCGGTTCTGCGCGGTGCCGACCTCGGCGCGGATGTCGTTCACCTTGTCGATCGCCGTATCCAGATTGTTCATCGTGGTTTCGGCGTTGGCGACGGTGGTGAGGTCGTCCGTGCCCAAGTTGCTGTCGAGGTTGGCGACGGCCGCACGCTGGAGGTTGAAGGTCACCTCGTCGTTGGTGCCGGTACCGGTGCCGACGCGGAACGACAGCTGCAGCGTGTTCACGGTGCCGCCTGCGCCAGCGATGAACTCGTTGTTGGCCGAGATCGTGCCGGCCGCGTTGAACTGCGAGTTCAACTGAACCGTGAGACCGAAGTCCGAGAAGTTCACATCCAGGAACTCACCGGCGCTGGGCGCGGCGGTCACGGATGCGGTCTGCGACTGACCGGTCACCTGGTTGGTCACGGTCATCACGTTCGACGCGAAATCGATTTCGATCGTGTCGGTGTCGGAGACGAACGTGCCACCCGGATTGCCGGCGAACACGAACTGCTCGACGCCGTCGTCGGCCGCGATGTTGGTGCCGACGCTGCCGGCGGTGAAGGTCGCGTTGCCGTTGAGAAGCGTGGTGCCGTTGAACTCGGTGTCCTGGGCGATACGATCGATTTCCGACCGCAACGTCGCGAACTCGTCGTTCAAGAAGCCGCGCTCCGTGCTCGAAAGCTGGCCCGAAGAGGCCTGCACGGCGAGAGACTTCATCCGCGTCAAGATGTCGGAGATCGTCGCCAGCGCGCCGTCGGCGATCTGCAACATCGACTGGGCCTGACCCGTGTTGACCTGGGCCGTCTTGAGCGATGCGACGTCGACCTCAAGCCCCTTGCCGATGGCGAGGGAGGCGGCGTCGTCCTTGGCGGAAACCACCCGGCTGCCCGACGAAAGCTTCGTCAGGGAGTCCGTGGTGCGCATGTCGGAAATGCTCAGGTTGCGATGTGCAACGTTGGCCGCAAAGTTCGAGATAATGCTGAGAGCCATGAATGCCTCCTACTTGGATGGAACGTCGGCTACCTGCCGACTGAAAAGCGGATCGCGATGATCCACCAGGGCTCTCTTGCAAGGGAAGTGCCAAGTCGTTGCCACGTTGTCTAACTGGTTGTAATCGGACGATTTTGCCGACCGGCAATAACGACCCGGTAAGCCTGTTCCGGGAAAATTGTGCCGCATCGAGACCCGGTCACGCGGCAGGTCTTGCCGAGCCGGCAGGATTTGCCGGGCAAGCTCTGCCGCGTCATGACCGTGGATCTCGCGTCGCGTCATTCCACATCCCTCTGTAGCGGGCGGGGCGATGCCGCGCGGGTAGCGCGGCCGGGAGGCGCTCGGTCCGCCTCACCGGCCGGTACGCCGCGCTACTGGAGCAGGGTGAGCAGGTTCTGCGGCATCTGGTTCGCTTGCGCGAGCATCGAGACGCCGGCCTGCATCAGGATCTGCTGGGAGGTGAGGTAGGAGATCTCCTTCGCCACGTCGAGGTCGAGGAGGTTGGAGCGCGCCGCCTCGGTGTTCTCCACGCTGATCGCGAGGTTGGAGGCGGCGAAGGCCACTCGGTTCTGCGCCGTGCCGACATCGGAGCGGATGTTGTTAACCTTGTCGAGCGCGGCATCGAGATGGTTCATCGTCAACTCGGCGTTGCCGACGTTCGTGATGTCGTCGGTCGGCAACCCGGTGTCGAGGTTCGACGGGGTTGCGCGCTCCAGATTGATCGTCACTTCGTCGGTCGTGGCGGTGCCGGTGCCGACGCGGAACGTGAGCTGGAGCGTGTTCGCGGTGCCGCCCGCGTTTGCGATGAACTCGTTGTTGGCGGAGATCGTGCCCGCGGCATTGAACAGCGAGTTGACCTGCACGGTCAGACCGAAATCGGAGAAGTTCACGTCGAGGAAGCTGCCCGCGCTCGGCGCTGCGGTGATGGCGGCGGTCTGCTGCTGGCCGGTGACCTGGTTGGTCACAGTCATCACATTCGCGGCGAAGTCGATCTCAAGCGTGTCGGTGTTGGAGACGAACGAGCCACCGGGCGTGTTGGCGAAGATGAACTGCTCGATACCGCTCGCAACATCAATGCTCGTGCCGACCGTGCCGGCGGTGAACGTGGCGTTGCCGTTGAGGAGCGTGGTGCCGTTGAACTCGGTGTCTTGGGCGATCCGATCGATCTCCGAGCGCAGCGTGTCGAATTCGTCGTTTAGGAAGCCGCGTTCGGTCGACGAATACTGGCCAGACGAGGCCTGCACCGCGAGAGCCTTCATCCGCATCAAAATGTCGGAGATGGTGGCCAGCGCGCCGTCGGCGATCTGCAGCATCGATCCCGCCTGACCAGCGTTCACCTGAGCCTGCCGGAGCGATTCGACCTCCACCTGGAGGCCCTTGCCGATGGCGAGCGAGGCCGCGTCGTCCTTCGCCGAGACGACCCGCGTTCCGGACGACAGCTTGGTGAGTGAGCTGGTCGCCCGCATGTCGGTGGCGGTGAGATTGCGGTGCGCAACGCTGGCCGCGAAGTTCGAAATAACGTTGAGAGCCATCGTCTGTTCTCCTACTTGGCGGATGTTGACCGGCTACGTGCCGGTTCTCCGACTTGGGTGGTCATGACAGGGGGGTGGTTGGCCCAGGGATCGTCACCTGCGATGAAGCGATCGAGGGCGGATTTCGTTCGTTCGAGCACGGCGCTCCAGGGTTCATCACGTCCCTGACGCACCAAGTGCATCGCGCCGTACCAGGGCGTGCTCGTCCGGTCGAGCTGCCAGCGCCAGCTCGGCGCCGCTGGCACCAGGGTCCAGACCGGCACACCGAGCGCACCGGCGAAGTGCACGGTCGTGTTGTCGATCGAGATCACGAGATCGAGCGCGGCCACGCGCGCCGCGAAGTCATCCAAATCCTTGACGGCGTCCAGGCTTGCCGGGCGATGAAGAACATCGCCCAGAGCGTTTCGCAGGGCGGCGCGCTCGGCTTCCCATGGGCCATATTGGAGGTCGATGAAGCAGGTGCCGGGGGTTTCCAGAAGGGAGCCGAAGTCGACGAGCGGGATTGTGCGCTTGCGGCGCTCTGTGGTGCCTCTGCCGCCGCGCCAGGCGATCCCGATCTTGAGGCCCTCGCCCAAAGTGTCGAATTTTTCGCGCCAGCGGGCGCGCATGCGATCGTCGGCGCGGAGGTAGGGCGCGCCGGTGCCGAATTCGGTCTCTTCGTTGCGGAGAAAGCGCGGAAGGCTTCCAAGCTGCACAGCGAGACCGGCGTCAATCTTCGGATCGGGCAGGGCCGGGTTCACGTCGAGCCACGGAAACGATCGCCCCATCAGCGTGGTCAGGCGTCGCTCACAGTGCAGGGTGACAGCGCCGTCGAGCGACTGCAGATCCGGGAGGCAGGAGGCGAACATGACCGTATCGCCCGCGCCTTGCTCGCCGACGACGTGAAGATGCTCGCCCTCGAGCGGCGTTCCCGGCCACTCGGCGAGCGCAAGCGCTGGCGGGGCGTTGCGTAGCTTGCGGCGCCACTCATAGGCCGCCCATCCGTCACGGTAGCAGCCGCTCAGGAGGAGCACCGTCGCACGGGCAAACCACCCGTCGGCGTAGTCTGGCGCTGCGCTGACGACGTGCTCCCCCGCCTCCAGCGCGTCCTCGACACGGCCGAGCTCGAGCAGCAGCTTGATGCGAAGCTTGTAGGCCTCCGCGGCGTCGGGGTGGTTCTCGAGGACGTCGGTGACCGCCGCCTCGCCTTCAGCAAAACGGCCGGCCAAGCCCAGCGCGGCGGCGAGGCCGACGCGCAGCTCGTGATCGTCGGGATAGCGGTTGAGCGCGCGCTCGTACACCGCGACCGCGCGGTCGACATGCTCGCCGTCGCGATAGAGATTACCGAGCGCCGAGAGCGCGTCGCGATCGTTGGGGGCCTCGACCAGAACCTCTTCGAGGAGGTCTTGCGCGTCATCGACGACACCGGCGGCGTGAAGCGCCAGACCGAGCTCGCGGCGCCCCGCGAGTGGATCGCCGGGTGCCTCGATCGCGCTGAGGCGCCCGGCGGCATCGGGCGTCTCGGGGTCGATTTCCACGGCTTGCGAGAACATCTGGTGCGCCGCTGCGACGTGCCCGAGGAGCAGAAGCGTGTCCCCGAGCTCGGCAAAGGCCGCGGCGCATTCCGGTTCGCGCATCGTCGCTTGCCAGAGATACGCGACCGCGTCCGTGAGCTTCCCCTCGGTCCACGCGATATCGCCAAGCGCGCGAAACGGTGCGGCGCTCGACGGTTCCTGATCCGCCAGCGAGAGGTAGCAGCGGCGGGCGCGCTCGACGTCACCGAGCTCGAGAAGTGCCGCGGCGAGGGTCATCAACGTGCTCGCACTTGGCTCGCCACGCCGGAGTGACGCGCGCAGATACGTGACTGCGTCTTCGAAGTGGCCGGCTTGATAGGCTGCCTGACCACGGGCCAGAAGAATGTCGGGATCGCCGCCGCTCGCGCCATCCAAGAGCGCCGGGTGGCACATGCCTTCATCCGCCGCGGGACCGGTTGGGCCGGTCCCTGGCACGATGTCGGCATTGCCGGTTGGCGCTACCGCCGCCATGGCTGTTCGCGCGTCGCGCATCGCGATCCCCGCTGCGTCCGGTACCCAGTCGCTAGAGCGAGAAGCGCACCGGGTATTTCTCACCCGGAAGCACGAACTGCGCGCCCTCGAACAGCGCCGTGTCGATCATCACCGGAGCACGGAGATTGAGCGACATCGTGCTGCCTTCCTCGCTCCGGCGCACCGTCACCAGAAGAAGCACGACGAGGTTCTCCATCGCGAAGCCGAGAGTCTTGGCCGCCACGTCGATATCCGCCTTTTCGATCAAGCCGTTTTCCAGGCTCGGCGGAAACACGATGAACGACAGGCTCGGATCGGAGACGCATTGCAGGATCCGGAATTGCTCGAATTTCGTGTTCTCGAGATCGACGAGGACGAACTCGCTGGCTTCGCTGAAGCCGAGCAGGCCGGACTCGAAGCGAACGATGGTCTTTGGGTCGATCTCAATGTCGCCGAGCTGCGTGGAGATGACGCGGCGCTCCGCGCTCGGCGCCTGCTCGGCCGGCTGCATCGGCGGCGCGGTGAAGGTCTCATCGGTCGCAACGGCTCGTGCGGTCAAAGTCATTTTGCCAGTCTCCTTGGCTTTTTGGGTTGGGGTCGGCATGGCGCAGTGCTCTCGCTCTACCGGAGGAAATCGACGAGTGTCAGACGTGCGAGGCGCCCCACCGTCATGAAAGAGGCTTGCAAGGCGGTCTCGTCGGCGGTGAGCGCGGCGATGGCTTCGGGCACATCGACGTTCTCGATCTCGCCGATCACGCCTTCTGCATAGAGACGCAGATTTTCGTGGGTTGCGGTCGCGCGCGCGACGACGTTGGCGGCGGCGCCGAGCGAGGCGCGCATCGCATTGAGCTCGGTGACGGCGCTGTCGACCAGACCGATCGCCGTGTCGAGAAGCGCTTTGTCATCCAGCGTGTCGCCCTGGATCGCGGCCTTGAGCGCACCGATGATCTCCTGAAACCCGCGGCGATCGCCGGGGATGCCGTATGTGACGTCGGTGGACTCGGAGGCGCGGGACTGGAGCGCGACACTGTCTCCCTGATAGTAGGAGGCATCGGGCACGCCGATCGCCGCCGGATCGGGCACCGGCACGATGACGGGCTGGGTCTGCGTCGCGGACCCGGCGAACAGGAAACGGCCGTTGATCTGCGTGTTCATGAGGCCCGCGACCGTGTCGAGCATATTGGTCGCCTCCGCCGCCAATCCGCCAGCCGTTCCGGTCGATGCGTCGACGCGTTGCAGCAGGCGGACCTTGAGTTCGCTCGCGACCTGGAAAATCCCGTCGATCGAGGAGTCGGTGATCTGGATGCGCGCCTGAATGAGGTCGTTTTGCCGAATGAACTCCTCGGCGCGGGCGAACTGCGCCTCGAAGTTGACCAACCGCTCGGCTTCGCGGGGCAGGCCGTCGAAGGTTTGCGCTTCCTTGCCGCTCGCGACCTGGGCTTGGCGGCTGAATACGCGCGCCTGCGTGCTTTCGATCGTGTTTTGGATCAGCACGTGCTGCGCGAGGTTGGCGATGCGGGTCATGGCACGCTCTCCTAGGCGCGCATGTTCACGAGCGTGTCGAGCATCTCGGACGCCACGCTGAAGACGCGCGCCGACATGGCGAACGCGTTCTGGAAGAGCACCATGTTGGCGAGCTCCTCATCGAGGTTGACGCCTGTCGTGGAGGTGTAGCGGTGCTCGATGTTTTCGAGTTGGAATTCGCGCTGCGTATGGGCATCGGTCGCGGCACTGCTGCGCGCCGCGTTGAGTCCGATGATGGAGCCCGCGAAATCGTTGATCGTCGAGTTGATGGCGGGGATGCCGCCGACCGCGCTGAAGGCGAACTGGGTCTCGCCGATGGCCGCCAGTCGTTGCACGATCCGGTTGTCGCCGGGGGAGATGGCGACATCGCCGACCGCCGCGCTCGTGCTGAGCTCGCCGGTCGCGACGCGGCTCGGATCGTTCAGGATGATCGAGCGCACCGCGAAGCTCGCCGAGCCCGTGCCCTCGAACAAATCGTTGAACCCAAAAAAGTGGCTGAAGCTCTGGTTGGTCGTTGCTTCGGCCGTGCCGGCCGGATTGATCGCGATGCCGTTCGCCGGATCATCGGCCGCGATTTGCAGCGTGCCGTTGACGATTGACGCCGTCGCGTTGCCGGCGAGTGCCGTGTTGATGTTCGTGAGCAGCCCATTGATCGTGGTCGCGCCGAGGGCGGTCAGGTCCAGGTCGTGCACGTCGACCATCGTGCCGGATGCGTCGGTCACCGCGAGGCGCACGGTGCCCGTGCCCTGAAAGGCGTCGCCGGCGTTGATGCTGCGCGTGCCGGACAGGGTGTTGGGCGGCGGAAAGCCCGCGCCGAGGTTATGCACGGCGTTGATCTCGTCACGGATGGTGTTGGCCAACGAGTCGAGCGTCGCGGCAAAATCGACCAGCTCGCGGTCGCGGATCTGCAGAAGGCCGGCTAGCCGCCCCGCGCTCAGCGCGGTCGTGACGTTCGGGCTGGTGCCGGACGAGACCAGGAGGTCGCCCGCGCCCGTGATCGTGCCGTCAAAGTTCTGCGCAAAAATCCGCATTTCGCTGAACACGGTGTTGGCGGTCACGGTCGCGACCGGCGTGTAGTCGATCTGATGGGCTTGAGCGTCGACCAGCGTCTTGCCGCCGCTCGTGAGCAGCGCCAGTCGGCCGTCGGATTTTCTGAACGTGTCGAGCTCGATCTCGCTCGCGACCTGCCGAATGAGCAGATCGCGCTGATCTTCGAGATCGGCTGCCGATCCGCCGACCGCCTCGATACGCTTGATGTCGGCGTTGAGGCTGTCGATCTCGACAAGATCCACGTTGATTCGATCGACGGCGGCCTTGATCTCGCGATCCACGTCGAGCCGCAGCGCCTGAATGTCATTGGCGGTGCGCGAGATGTTGTCGGCGACGATCTGCGCGGCTGCGACCACGTCAAAGCGAAGCCCGGCGCTCTCCGGATTGTTCGAGAGCGCTTCGAGGGCGGTCATCAAGTTCGTGAAATCGTCTGCGAACGAGGTGTTGCTGCCGGGCGAGCCGAACAAGGTCTGCATGCGCTCGAAGAACTCGGTGAGCGCCTGCGTGCGCCCGGCTTCGCTCGTCGTGCGGCGGAACTCGTTGTTCAGGAACTCATGGGTGATGCGGGTGACGGTCTCAACCTGCACCCCGTTCGGAAGGCCGTCGACGACCCGGTTCGACTGGTTGGCGATCTTGCGCGTGAAACCCTCGGTGTTGACGTTCGCCACGTTCTGCGACGCGACCGAAAGCGCGGCTTGACCCGCGGTCAGGCCGCTCATCGCGTTGTTGAGGGTAAGGCCGATCGAAGACATGCGTGTGCTCGCGTGCGCTCGCTTTCGTTAGATCTGGGCGTCGAGACTGATGGGGCCGACGACGACGGAATTGTCGCGCCGCTCCTGCTCGCGCGGGCCGAGCCGGGGGCCATATCGTTCACCGGGGTTGCGCTGGCGCGAGATTTCGTCGGCCATCACCTTCATCACGCTGCCGTTGACTGTGCGCGCCGCCTCGAGGACCTGGCGGTTCTCGGCGAGCACGCTGTTGAGCGTGCCGGTGCTGGCGCGGAGCTCGGCCGCCAAGCGCGGCTCCGGCGGGATCCCCGCGGCCGACCGGTCACGGAGCGCGGTCAGCTCGCGCTCATAACGGCTGGCGAGCGCGGCCTTCTCGTCCTGCAGGGGACGGATATCCTTGGGCCGCATGGCGCGCAGCGCCGCGATCTCCGCGGTGATGAGGTCGATCAACCGGTTGGTGATGTTCACGAGATCGGCGAGTGGATCGTGACGGTCTTGAATTTGAGCGTGTGCCTGCATCATGAGGACGCCTCCTGCGCGATCAGAAGCTCGCGCTGCACGTGATCGGCGATGCCGAGGCCTCCGGCCTTCGCAATCGCGTCGCCATATTGCTGGTTGAGAAGCGAGCGGTAGACGCCTTCGGCATGGCCGCCGCCGAATACGCCATCGGTCTTGATGCCGCTGAACATGGCGTCCAGGAACATTGCCAAGAAGAACCCCTCGAACTCCTCTGCCGCCGCGCGCGCGGTGTCCGGGTCGCTCGTGCGGCCGGGCGTCGGCGCATGCTGGTTGTTCGCCAGCTGGTCGAAGGGGAGGGGGCTCGCGAGCTCCATCACAGCACCTGAATTTCGGCCTGGAGGGCGCCGGCGGCCTTGATCGTCTGCAGGATCGCCATCATGTCGCGCGGGCCGACGCCGAGCGAGTTGAGACCGGCCACGAGGTCCTGGAGGCTGACGCCGGGATTGACGACGTGCAGGCGGTTCTCGGTGTCCTCGTCGATCTCGATCTCGGTGCGCTCGACGACCACGGTCTCCGAGCCCTCCGGTGCGAAGGCGCCCGGCTGAGAAACTTGCGGCGTCTCGGACACCCGGATCGTGAGGTTGCCGTGCGCGATCGCGATCGTGTTGATGCGCACGTTCTCGCCCATGACGATGATGCCAGACGCCTCGTCCATGACAACGCGCGCGACGGTGTCTGGCTCGACCTGCAGCTGCTCGACGTCGGTGATCAGGCCGGCGACATCGCGCGCATAGTCGTTCGGCACTCTGAGGGCGATCGTCGCGGGGTCCGTGACGAAGGCGAACTGGCTCCCCAGGCGGGCATTGATCGCCTGCGAGATGCGCCGTGCGGTGGTGAAGTCCGGGTTGCGGAGGGAGATGTTGACCGTGTCGAGCTCGGCGAGGGCGAAGGGGATCTCGCGTTCGACGATGCCGCCATTGGGCAGGCGGGCGCTGGTCGGCACACCCTTGGTGATGTTTGTTCCTGATTCGCCGCCGGTCGAGAAGCCGGCGACCGCCACTTGGCCTTGCGCGACGGCATAGACCTCGCCATCGGCGCCGAGAAGCGGCGTGACCAGAAGCGTGCCGCCAAGCAGGCTCGCGGCGTCGCCGAGTGCGCTGACGGTCACGTCGATGTGCGTGCCATGGCGGGCGAATGGCGGCAGCGCGGCGGTCACCATGACGGCGGCGACATTGTCGGTCTGGATCTGTGCGTCGCGGGTGTTCACGCCCAGCCGCTCGAGCATGCTCACCAGGCTCTGCTGGGTGAACACCGAGTTATTCAATGAATCGCCGGTACCGGCGAGGCCGACTACCAGCCCATAGCCGATCAGCAGGTTCTCGCGAACGCCTTCGAAGTCCGCGATGTCCTTGATGCGCGAGGTCGCGGCAGCGGGGCTCGCGATCAACACGATCAAGAGGGCACCGAGGATCGGGCAAAGCCATTTGCGGAGGCGATCAATCATTTCAAGGCTCGCGACATCTCACACTGGGGGCACAGGCCACGTTTTCCTAAGCGAGCGGCGTGCCAACTTTGGTATTCGTCTAGTTCATTGAATTTGCTGGGTTTCATTTTTGAGGCCTAGAACGGCGCCGCACCCTGCCTGGGCAGGAGCTACCAGGGGCGGGCAACTCTTGCCGGTGGCAGGGGCCAATCGGTGCCCCCTGCCACGCACCCAACCCACGGCCGGCAACGCTTTGTTAAGGCCGGCCGCGTCAAGCTTCTCGGGCGAGGAGGAACACCCCGTCGCACCGAGGGCGTTGGCCATGGTGCCGCGTCCGAAGCGGGTGGGATTGACATGCGAATCAGGCCATCGAACACGGTGCAAAACGCGAAGCGGACCGGAGCGGCTTCGCGCGCGAAATCGAGCCAAGGCGCGGTGTTCACGGTCCCGACCGAAACGCCCGAGACCGCCGCATCATCCTCCGAGGTGAGCAGCACCGGGCCTGTCGTGGCGCTGAGCCCGCTGCTCGCGCTCCAGGAAACGCCCGATGCCACCAGCGCGCCCGCGCGGCAGGTGCGCCGTGCGAGCGAACTGCTGCGTGACCTCGACCAAATCAGGCTGGGTCTTCTCGCGGGCGGCATTCCGCGGCAGGCGCTGGTCCGCCTTGCGCGTGATCTCAAGGCTCAGCGCGAGGCGGTGGCTGACCCCCGTTTGCGCTCGGTGCTCGACGAAATTGAACTCCGCGCGCGCGTCGAGCTCGCCAAGTACGAGCTCGCGTCTGAGTCGAGAGATGGCTCGTAATGCACTGTGACAAAGACGTTATTCTGATGTGAACATTAGACCGAGGCGGTGTGAGCTACCCCCTTGCCCACACCAGGCGGCGTTTTTATACTCCGCGCCCGTTCCATGCAGAACGATGGTTAGCCGTGGCGAAGAAGCGTCCAAGGGTTCCGAAAAAATATAAACCCACCGCCAAGGAACCATTCATGAATGCGGTGATGGTGGAGTACTTCCGGCAAAAACTGTTGAGCTGGAAGGAGGACATCGTCGACGAGACCGAGCTGACCCTGAACAAGCTCAAGGTCGACAACGGCCCGCAACCCGATATCGGCGATCGCGCCGCCGTGGAGTCCGAGCGTTCGGTGCAGCTGCGCACGCGCGATCGGGCGCGCAAGCTGATCTCGAAGATCGACGCGGCGCTTCAGCGCATCGAGCACGGCACATACGGCTATTGCGAGGAGACCGCCGAGCCGATCAGCCTGAAGCGGCTCGAAGCTCGGCCGATCGCGACCCTCAGCCTCGAGGCCCAAGAGCGGCACGAGCGCCACGAGCGAACCCACCGGGACGATTAGCTGGGCCGCCGGGCACCCGAGAGGTAGCGCACCATCCGCGTCACGATCACCCAATGGCCCAATGCGCCGGCTGCCCAGGAAGAGGCGTGGACGGACTTGGCTGGCCATGCGGCACGGGCGCGGCCGGATCTGATCTTGCTGCCTGAAATGCCGTTCCACCCGTGGCTCGCCGTACGCCGCGCGCCGAGCGATGATGCGTGGGCGGATGCAGTCGCCGCGCACGCGCGCGGGGTTGAGCGGCTGGGCGAACTCGCCCCGGCGGCGGCCGTCCTGACGCAGCCCGTGTTGGCGGGCGGACGGCGGCTCAACCGCGCCGTCTGGCATGATCCCGCTACGATGGATGCGGGCGCCGCCGCGCCGCTTCACGACAAATACTATCTGCCCGACGAGCCGTTCTTCTGGGAGGCGTCGTGGTACGAACGCGGCGATGGGCGCTTCGACACCGCCCCGGTGAGGGGGGCGCGCGTCGGCGTGCAGATATGCACTGAAATGTGGTTCATGGAGCGTGGGCGGGCCTACGGACGGGCCGGCGCGCAGCTTATCCTCGTGCCGCGCGCGACCCCCCATGAAAGCCTGGAGCGTTGGCTCACCGGCGCGCGGACGCTCGCCATGATCGCCGGTGCCTACGTCGTCTCGTCCAACGATCACGCCCCGCCCGGGGCCGCCGCCAACCTAGGCGGCATGGGCTTCTGCGTCGATCCAGACGGCCAGGTGCTGGCGACGACCAGCGCCGCGGTGCCGTTCGTGTCGCTCGACCTCGACCTCACAGCGGCCGACGCGGCGAAGGCACACTACCCGCGCTATGTCGCGGAGTAGGCGCGCCCCGCCGAGGCCGGCTCGGTGAGGGCTGCTCAGAAGGGGTAGATGATGTCGAGGATCTGGGTGCCGTAGCGCGGCCGCTGCACGTCGCTGATCACGCCGCGCCCGCCATAGATCACACGCGCCTCGGCAATCTTCTCGTAAGGAATCGTGTTTTGGGCCGTGATGTCCTCGGGGCGCACCACGCCATCGATCGCAAGCTCGCGCACCTCGGCGTTCACGCGCATCTCCTGCCGGCCGTGGATCACCATGTTTCCGTTGGGCAGGACCTGCATGACGATCGCCGAGATCTTAAGGTCGATCTCCTCGCCGCGCTCCACGGAGCCTTCGCCGGAGCGCGTCTCGCTGGTGTTGACGTCGATCAGGTTGTTGGGGTTCACCGCGTCGGGCAAAAGGTCGATGAGCGACGCTTCGAAGCCCAACAGGGTGGAGATGTCGTTGTCATCCGCCTTCGTGCGGGTGCTCTCCGTGCTGTTCTCCAGCGATGCGCTGTCGCTGATCGCGATCTGCACCGTCAAGATGTCGCCGACCCGCGCTGCGCGCTGATCCTTGAAGAACGCCTTGGCGCCTGTGCGCCAGAGCGAGTTGGGACGATAGACCGCGAGCTCGGGACGCGGCATCGGTAGCGTCACCGGCTCGTAGCCGGGTTGGCGCTGCGGGTTCTCGATCGCGGAAAGCCTGGGGTCCTCGCCGACCTCGGCCAGGCGGTCGATCGCCGAGCATCCGCTCGCCACGCCGGCGACGACGCCGAGCAGGGCGAGGGTGGAAAGGGCGCGCGATGACCCGGCGGCCGATTTGGCTGCGTTGCGGCGATGGGCGATCGTCGTCGATGGCTGGCTCGTCATCGCAATTCTCCTCACTGGGCGCCGATGATGGCGGAATGCGGGACCACGACGGTGTCAGGCCCGGCAACGACCGCCTGAATCACCATTTTCGACTGGCTGTTCACGACGCGAACCGCCTCGCCGGCGGCGCCGTTCTCGACTGCCGTGCCGAGCGCGGTCAGGATCAGGCCTGGCGCGCGGTAAACCATGGTCACGGCGCGGCCGCGGGACACCAGCTGCGGTGCCGCCACGTCGCGCGCGCGCACCGGCTCGCCCGCGCGCAGGGGCCGCTGCGCGGCCTTGCCGATCAGTCCCTCGAACTCGGTCACCATGGCATGCTCGCGCCGTGTCATCCGACGCGTCTCCAACGCCAGATCGTCCATGGTGATGATCTCGCCGGTGCCGATGCCACGCACGGGAATGGGGATGCTCCGGGTCGCGTGGAGCCGCCCGGCGACGCGCACGCGCGCCGCCCGGGGCGCGCTTGCGGGCGCGACCACCACCGCGCTGAAACGGCCGCCATGGGGGTCGTAGTGAAGCTCCTCGATGGCGATCGAGCCGGCGTCCTCGGCTGGAATGTAGAGGCCCGGCATGCGCCCGCTCAAGGCCACCTCGAACGCGCCGCCGCCCTCCGGCGCGCCGATCGCCCGGGCCAGGGCGTCCTCGATTTCGACGCGGCTCACCAGGACGCTCGCGCGCCTGATGATGGTGCTTTCATCGCCGAGAAGGGGCGTCCAGGCGATCTTGTGGGTTCGCGCCAGGTCGACGAGGTCTCGGGTGTCGAGCACGAGCGTACGTCCGGGATTCGGCGCGCGGAACAAGGGTGTGAGTGCCTGCTCCCCGGAGATCGCGAAGAGATCGCCAAGCCGCACGATCGCGCCGCGGATGGTCACGTCGGGATTCAAGGCGACGGGCCCGGCGTTGGTTTCGGCAGCGCTCTCGGCGGCGGCGCTCGCGTCGCCGCTGATCTGGCTCAGCCCGCCGAGCAGGATGCACGCTGCAAAAGTGCCCTTGATCAGGTTCTTGAGGAAGCTCATGGCGTTGCGCCCCACCGGCCTAGCGGAGCTGGTTCACGGTGGCCATCATCTCGTCGGAGGTGCTGATGACCTTGGAGTTGAGCTCATAGGCCCGCTGCGCGGTGATCAGGTCGGTGATCTCGGCGACGGCGTTGACGTTTGCCGTCTCGAGAAAACCTTGAAGCAGGGTGCCGACGCCGTTCTGGCCCGGTGTGGACCGGGTGCTGGTGCCCGAGGCGGCGGTTTCCAGGAAAAGATTGTCGCCGCGCGCCTCGAGGCCGGCTGCGTTGGGGAATGTGAAGAGCTCGATCTGGCCCACGACCTGCGGCGCGGTCTGGCCGGAGAACGTCACCTGCACCTCACCGGATTCATTGATGCTGACCGAGATCGCGTCGTCGGGGATCACAACACCCGGGCTCACGACGAAGCCGTCGGCGGTCACCAGCTGGCCGTCGGCGCTTCGCTGAAAGGTGCCGGCCCGCGTGAACGCCTCGCCACCGTTCGGAAGCTCGATCTGGAACCAGCCGCGCCCCTGGATCGCCAGGTCGAGCTGGTTCTCGGTGGACATCAGATTGCCCTGCTCGGTGATGCGGTAGACCGACGCGGTCTTGACGCCCGAGCCGAGCTGTACGCCGTTCGGCACGATCGTGCCAATGTCGGAGGACTGCGCCCCGATTTGGCGCTGGCTTTGGTAAAGCAAATCCTGAAACTCCGGGCGTTGGCGTTTGAACCCGGTGGTGTTCATGTTGGCGATGTTGTTGGAAATCACCTCGACGTTCAGCTGTTGGGCCAGCATTCCCGTCGCCGCGACACTCATCGAACGCATGTGATCAATCCTTTCCGTTAACTGACCGCGGCGATATCGCGGATGGCCCGACGCTTGAGGTCATGGTCGGTCTTGGTGAGGTTTTGTGATCTCTGGTAGGAGCGCATCACGTCGATCATGCGCGTCATCTCCAGGATCGGTTGGACGTTCGCCGTCTCGATCGTGCCTTGGAGGACGCGTATTTCCTCGGGCGCTATGTCGCGCGGTGCCTGGTCGGTCACGTAAAGGCCGTCACCGGCCTTTGCCAGGGCCTGTTCGTCGTCGAACTCGACGACGCGGACCCTGCCCACCGGCGCGTCACCTACCGAGACCGTGCCGTCGCGCGCGATGGTGATTTGGCCCCGTCCGTCCACGACTGAGATCGGCACGTTCTCGAGGCCGAGCACGCGATGGCCCGACGACGTCACCAGATTGCGTTCGTCGTCAAGCTCGAAGTGGCCATGCCGGGTGTAGTAGCGATCGCCAATCTCGTTTTCGACGACGAAATAGCCGGTTCCTTTGATCGCGAGGTCGAGATCGCTGCCGGTTCGCTCTAGGCGACCGGGCATCGGGTCGCGATGGAGGCCGACCTCGTGAACGAACGAGATCACACCGCCCGACGGGGTTTTGTGGACATATTCCTGGAACAAGACGCGCTCCGCTCGGAAGCTGTCGGTGTTCATGTTGGCGAGATTCTGAGCGATCGCGTCCATCCGCTTGCGCAACACCATCTGTTGCGAGAGCGAGACATATATGCCTTGCGACATCCGGTCCGACCCTTTTTGGTGTTCGGTTGGCGAACCCCATGCACTTGCCGTGCCAGGTCGGCGGGATCAGCGATCTCAATGGCTTACGTGCCGGGCGCAAGGCCGGCTCGGTCCCGTGGGCAGGCTTTGCCGGGCAGCTTCTTCCACCTGCGCCGTGGTGCAGCGCGGCAAACCCATTGTTAACGGCGCTCCTCCTATAGTCCACGAGGCCGGGCTCCGCCGAAGCGGGCCCGAAGGAGGCACGCATGGCCGACACATCGGTCGACGAGCAAGTATCCGACGCCGAGATCGAGGACGGCGAGGAAGAGCAGCCGCGCCGGCGCTTCAGCGGCAAGAAGATTCTGCTCTTCATCGGCCTGCCGCTCGTGCTGATCGGCGGCGCCACTCAGACCGGCCTGCTGGGCGATATGTTCGGCGGCGAGAAGCCGGCCGAGGGAGAGGTCGTGGAGGAGGTCGAGCCTCCGAAGGAGGCGATCTACTTCGATCTGCCCGACATGCTGGTGAACCTCAACACCGGCGGCGGCAAGCCCCGGTATCTCAAGCTCTCGGTAAGCCTCGAGGTTTACGACGATGCTACCGTGAGCGAACTCGAACGCGTGCTACCGCGCGTGATCGACCGCTTCCAGGTTTACCTGCGCGAGCTGCGCGCGGAGGACATCAGCGGCTCCGCCGGGGTCTATCGGCTCAAGGAGGAATTGCTGGCCCGCGTCACGAGCGCGGTGGAGGAGCACGAGGTTAACGACGTCTTGTTTCGCGAAATGTTGGTGCAGTAGTGCGTCCGGACGACCCCACCGAGCATGACGACACGGTCGAGCCCGAAGACAACGTCGCGGCTGAGGCCGGCGGCGAAGAGGGCGACGACATGGCTGCCGAATGGGCCGCCATGCTCGATGACGACGAGGGCGGCGACGGCGGCGACGGAGAGGGCGCCGAAGGCGACGACGGCGCATCCACCGCTCGCGTCCTGAACCAGGAGGAGATCGACAACCTCCTCGGGTTCGACGAGGACGACCCCAATGAGGACCCCGCGGGCATCCAGGCGATCCTCAATTCGACGCTTGTCTCTTATGAGCGTCTTCCGATGCTCGAGGTGGTGTTCGACCGGCTGGTCCGGCTGCTGACCACGAGCCTGCGGAATTTTACGTCGGACAATGTCGAGGTGACCCTCGACAACATCACCTCGGTCCGTTTCGGCGATTACCTGAACTCGATCCCGCTGCCGGCGATGCTCGGCGTGTTCAAGGCCATCGAGTGGGACAATTACGGCCTGATGACGGTCGACGGCTCGCTCATCTACTCGGTGGTCGACGTGCTGCTCGGCGGCCGGCGCGGTTCGGCGCCTATGCGCATCGAGGGGCGGCCATATACAACCATCGAGCGCAATCTCGTCGAGCGCATGCTCGAGGTGGTGCTCTCCGACATGAGCGCGGCGTTCGAGCCGCTGAGCCCGGTGAGCTTCGAGTTCGACCGCTTGGAGACCAATCCCCGCTTTGCAACCATCGCGCGTCCGGCCAATGCCGCCATCTTGGTGCGCTGCCGGATCGACATGGAGGACCGCGGGGGCAAGATCGAGACCTTGCTGCCCTATGCGACACTCGAGCCCGTGCGCGAGCTCTTGCTGCAGATGTTCATGGGCGAAAAGTTCGGACGCGATTCGATCTGGGAGAGCCATCTCGCAAACGAAATGTGGCAAACCTGCGTCGAGATCGAGGCCGTGCTCGACGAGAAAATGGTCGCGCTGGGCTCGTTGGCCGAACTTGGCGTGGGTGACACCCTCTTTCTCAACGCCACGCCGCGATCACCGGTACGGTTGCGCTGCGGCAATGTGCAGCTGGTGCAGGGGTCCATCGGGCGCGTCGGCGAACACGTCGCCGTGCGTGTCTTGGACGCGGTCGAGCGGTCGGGGACGAACGAATGACCTTCGCGTTTCTTCTCGACGGGCTGATCGCCGCGCTCTTGGTGGCGACCATCGTGTGGAGCGTGGTGTTGAACCGCCGCCTCAAAGGGCTCCGGCGTAACCAGGAAGAGCTCTCGAACCTGATCGGCGCGCTCAACCAGGCCGCGGAGCGGGCCGAAGCCGGCATCGCGGCGCTCCGAGCCAATGCCGAGGAAGCCGGCGCCTCGCTCCAGAGCTCGATCACCCAGGCGGAGCGGTTGAACGAGGAGCTGACATACCTCGCGAAGCGCGGCTCCCGTCTGGCGCAGCGCCTCGAGGGCGTGCGCGAGGAGGAGTCCGCGTTCGCGCCGCAGCGCCTCAATACGCCGTCGGACCGACCACCGGAGCGGCCGTCGGAGACGCGGCGTGAGATCGAGGCCGGGCTCCTCAAGGCTTTGCGCGCGGCGCGTTGACCATCTTTCGAGCGAGAGGGACGCCCATGCGTATTCGGTTGCGCCTCCTGCCCGTCGCGATCATCGCGGCCGCCATCATGTTGAGCGTCAAGGTCCGCGATATGTGGAGCGGCCTCGACGTCGTGATGGACGAGCTTACCGTCAGCGCGAGCTACGCGGAAACGGCATCGAGCGACGCTGCGTCCGCCGTGTCCCACAAGGAGGCGTCGTCGGAGGGAGGCGGCCACGGCGCCACGGCCTCCTCGAGCACGGTCGAGGAGACGGGGCTACAGCTCGACGCCGAGACCTTCGATCCGATGCTGCTCAGCCCGGCCGAGATCGAGCTGCTGCAAAACCTCCAGGTGCGGCGCGGCCAACTGGAGGAGCGCGAGCGGGAGTTCGCGCTGCGCGCTCAGGTGCTCGATGCCGCACAGGCGGCGCTCGACGAGAAGATCGAGACGCTCAAGGCCCTGGAGAAGCGGATCGAGACCCTGATGGGTCAGTTCGACGAGACGCGCGAGGCGCGCATGAAGAGCCTCGTGAAGATCTACGAGAACATGAAGCCGAAGGACGCCGCGAAGATCTTCGCGGAGCTCGACGGCGACATCCTGCTCGACGTCGTCGAACGCATGCGCGAGGCCAAGGCGGCGCCCATCCTCGCATTGCTTAACCCGGCGCGCGCCAAGCAGATCACGATCGACCTCGCAGCGCGCAGCGAGCCGCCGAAATAGCTGTCAGATGAGGGTGAATCCACTCTCTTAACCGGCCCTTAAGAGGGCTGTTTTATCGTCGCGTGGTTGCGTTTTCGCGCGCAGACGAGTCATCCACGGAGCGGACAGTAGGGGTAGAAAAATGGCCGTCGATCTCACGATGAACGTTTTGGTCGTCGACGACTACAAAACGATGATTCGCATCATCACCAATCTCCTGCGCCAGATTGGCTTCAAGAACATCGAAGATGCTGCCGACGGCAGCGCGGCGCTCGCCAAGCTGCAGAAGGGCCAATTCGGCCTGGTGGTCTCCGATTGGAACATGGAGCCCATGACCGGCCTCGATCTCCTCAAGGAGGTGCGTGCCGACGATCGGTTGAAGACGACGCCGTTCCTGATGGTGACGGCGGAGAGCAAGACCGAGAACGTCATCGCCGCCAAGGAAGCGGGGGTCGACAACTACATCGTCAAGCCCTTCAACGCCGAGACACTCAAGTCGAAGATCGAAGCGATCCTGGGCAAGTTCTGATCGCGCGACCCACGCATCAGGTGCACCATGGCTCAGAACGCTAACGGCCTATCCGACGCGATCGAGACGCTTCGTGCCGAGCGGGGCGACACGGTCTCTGTGAGCGAGATCGGTGAGATCGTCGAAAGCTTGTTGCGCACGATGGACGGCGATCTCACCGCGATGGATCTCCACGTCTACCGTGAGCTAGAGGAGCTCGCGCATTTCATTCGGCATGCGCGCGATGAGATTGCCGCGATCCAGCCGACGGAAATTCGCGAGCATCACATCCCGACCGCGACCGACGAGCTCGACGCGATCGTCAATGCGACCGAGGACGCCACCGGCACCATTCTCGATGCCGCCGAGCAGCTGGAGCAGGTGTCGCAAACCCTGGATGCGCCGGCGCGCGATCAGCTTTCCGATGTGGTCACGCGCATTTATGAGGCGTGCAACTTCCAAGACATCACGGGTCAGCGGATCACCAAGGTGGTGAAGACGCTGCAGCATATCGAGGAGGCGCTCGACAAGCTCGTCGGCGCCTTCGGTGACGAGCTCCGCGCCAAGGCGGCGGCGCCGCCAAAGGATGAGCGTAAAGGCGAAGACGCGCTGCTCAACGGCCCGCAGCTTTCGGAGCGCGCCGCCACACAGGAAGAGATCGACGCGCTCCTCGCGAGCTTCGATTGATCCCATCGCCGCATCTGCTTTCGCAGGCTGCACCACGGCTTGACGCGACCGAGGCAGGAGCATGAACGACAACGTCGCACACCAGGGTCGCTGGCCGACATCCGCGTTCGCCGCGCTAACCCAGGTCAATCTGGTGGTCAATGTCGCGGCGCTCGTGCTGGTGCTCTTGCTCTGGCCGCTGGTCGTTCTCGTCGTGATCGGCGCCCTCCTCACGCTGCTCGCCCACGATCTTGGGGCGCAGCTCGGCCTCAACCGTCGCGCGCGACCGGCGTTCGGCGCGGCGGCATCGGCGGCGAAAACCACACCCATCGGCTCGCGCCGCGAGACGGTGGTGATGCCCCAAGCATCCGTCTTCGGCCCCGACGCAAGCGTGCCGAGCGAGCGGGGACGCACCGCGGTCGCGGCGAGCCTGCGATCCGTGGCGCGTCTGACCGAGCGCCTCGACATCGTCGTTTGGATCGAGCCCGGGTTGAGTCAGGCGGAGGTTCTCGCCGCCGCGCGGGCCGCGGCGATTGCTGAGATTGCGCGTGCATGCGGAATAAAAGGCGCGATTGGCGCATTCGGTGCGATCGGTTCGCCGGCGAGACGAGGTAAAATAGAGTTTGTGATTCGTTTGTCCGCACGTGACCTGCGTGACGTTGCTTAACCACCCACTGCATCGGCCCCACGCCCTTGTCGGCGTTCTGTTGTTCCTTGCGTGCCTGGCACTGAGTGTCACGGCGACCCTCGATCGCGCGGGCGCGTCGGAGCGGGTCGCGGTCCGCACCGCCTTGCACGATGGCTTCGGCCGCATCGTGTTCAGCTGGAAGCGTCTGCCGGCGTTCGACGTGCGTCAGGCCGGCGCTGACGTCGTGATCACCTTCGACCGTCCGCTCGCCATTGATCCGGCACCACTCGTCGGGAAGCTGGGCGGCGAGATCGCAGGCGCAGCGCTGAGCGGCGATGGGCGCACGCTCACCCTGCGCCGCGCCCGGGCCGGCGGCGTGCGCGCCTTTCCGCTGGCCAACATGGCGGTGGTCGACCTGCTGGGTCTCGAGGCGCCGCCGCCCGCCCCGTCGCCGCCCGCACCGGTCGCGGCGGAGGAGGTGCTGCCCCCGGCGCCCCCGAAACCCACCCGGTGGGCGAAGGTCGCCGCGCCCAGCAGTCTGCACACCGCGGCGTCGGATGCCGCGAGCGCTCCATCGGCGCCGTCCGCCGCATCCGACCCGGCGGCCCCGTCCGCGCCGGCCGCCGCATCCGCGCCAAGCGCCGACGATTCGGACGCGCCGCGGCCCTTACGGGTCGATGCGCGTGACTATCGCGGGTTCAGCCGTCTCATCTTCAACGCGCCCATGGCGGTCGACTATCAAGTCCGGCGGGCGGGCGACATCGTCACGGTGCGCTTCCCCGCCGATGCGCGGCTCGACGCCGATGCGCTGCGCGCGAACCTGCCGCGGCGTTTCCTTTCCGTCGACGTCCGTCCGGTCGACGAGGCGTTGCTGCTCCGTATCGTGGTGCCCGAGCTTGCGCGCTTGCGTCATTTCCAGAAGGGCAACCGCGTGGTTCTCGACGTGCTGGACCCGGCGGTCACGGAGACGGCGCAGCGTCCGGGCTGGGCCATCTCGGTGACGATGACGGACCCGGCCGACCGCGCCCCCCCGGCACCGGGCACAGCGCCGCCCGAGATCCAAACGGCGCGCCGCGAACCGGCTGCGGTCACGCCGGCGACGCTGCCGCCGGCGCCATCGCCCGCGGTGGACCGCATGGCGATCGCAGAACCGATGGCTGGAGAGGCCGCGGACGCGCCCGGAGCGGCCGGCGCGCCCGAACCGCCGCATCCGCAGATTTCGGCAAAGGCCGGCACGGGCGGCGCGTCCGTCGGGACGAACGAGGATGATCCCGCCGCGCCCCCGCAGCGGGTGCAGGCGCCGCCGGATGAACCGCTGACGCTTGCCGTCGCCGCCGAGGTGCTGCCGAATGGCGCGCGGCTGCGTTTTTCATGGGAGCGCCGGGTCGGGGCGGCGGTGTTTACCCGAGGACGCACCCTTTGGGTGGTCTTCGATGTCGAGCGCGAGGTCCCGCTCGCAGGATTGGGCGCCGCCCGGATGATGACGAACCTCGTGCACAGCGCCGAGCAGCGACACGGCGTCGCCGGCGTGACGGCGCTCCGCTTCGGCCTCACCACGCCACTCCGACCGCGCGTCGCGCGCAGTGGCACCAGCTGGCTGGTCGAGCTCTCCCCCGAGGACGGATCGCCGGAGATGCCGGATTCGCTGCTCGTGCGGCGTGAGCCCGATGCGTCCGGCGGGGGGCGCGTTGTCGTGGCGCTGCGCGAAATCGGCAAACCGCTGTGGATCGATGATCCCGAGATCGGCGATCGCTTCGCGGTCGTGCCCCTGATGACGCCGGGTGCGGCCATCCCCCAGCGCCAGACCTTCGTTCAGTTCGTGCTGCCCGAGACCGCGCAAGGGGTCGTGGTCCTGCCGCGCGGGGACGATGTTCGCGTCAACGCAGCGCGCGAGGCCCTGCGGATCGACAGCGCGCGTAGCCTCTTGCTCTCGACGCAAGACGATCTCGACAGCCACGGCGCTCATCAGGCGACGAACGGCGATGAGAACGTTCTGCTCCGGTTCGACAGGTGGCGCCGCACGGATCTCGGCGGGTTCGACGAGGCCAAGACGGACCTTCAGTCGCGCGTCGTGCGCACGCCCAAGGCCGTGCGCACGCAGCCGCGCGTCGCCCTCGCGCAGCTCTATCTCGCGCATGGTTTCCCGGCCGACGCGATCGGCGTGCTGGAGCGCGTGGCCGCCGAGGACGAAGAGGTGCTCGAGAGCGCGGAGTTCGTCGCCCTGCGCGGTGCCACGCTGACGATGCTCAACCGCCTCGACCAAGCGGCGCGCGATCTTGAATCACCTCTCCTCGATGGCGCCGAGGATATCCAGCTATGGCGCGCTGTGATCATGGCGAGCCGTGGCGAATGGGAGGCTGCCGATAGCGCCTTCGCCGTTTCGCAGCGCGCCTATGACAGGCTGCCCGACGCATTCAAGGCGCGTTTCGGGCTTCTCGCGGCGCATGCGGCGCTTTCCGTCGGCAACTACCATCGTGCCGGAAAGCTTGCGACCGAGATTGCTGCAAACACGGAGTCGGAGACGGTGCGCAGCGAGGCGCAGCTCGTGGAGGCGTCGATCGCCATGCGGACCGACAAAGGCGACACGACGCTTTCGCTGCTCGACGAGCTCGCCGAGAGCACGCACCGGCCGGTCAGCGCCCGCGCGGAGCTGCGGCGCATCGATCTCGCCCTGGAGCTCGGCGAAATGGCGCCGCGCGAGGCGATCGAGCGTCTCGAGGTGCTGCGCCATTCGTGGCGCGGTGATTCGTTCGAGCTGCGCGTGCTGCAGCGGCTCGGCGCGCTCTACCGCGAGGAGAACGAATTCAACAACGCGCTGCAAGCGATGCGTGATGCGATCGATGCCTTCCCGGATGCGCCCGAGGCGCCGGCTTTGCGCGAGGAGATGGAGGCGCTCTTCGCCGACCTCTTCGTCGGCGGAAGGGCCAACGCGCTGTCGCCGCTCGCCGCCCTCGGCCTGTTCTACGAATTTGGCCACCTGACGCCGGTCCACGACGGCACCGGCCGCATCGCCGAGGGCCTCGCGCGCCGCCTTGTCGATATCGACCTTCTCGATCGGGCGGCCGAGCTGCTCGACAACGAGCTGGGCTCGCTTCATGGCGCCGATCGTGCGCGCCTCGGCGCGCGCCTCGCCGTGGTTCACCTGCTCAATGGGGCGCCGGTCGCGGCGCTCGCGGCGCTCGACCGCTCCGACGGCGAGGCGGGCGGTGAGGCGATAGAACGTCACCGCGTCCACCTGCGTGCGCGGGCGCTCGCCGCCAGCGATCGCTTGGATGACGCGCTTGCGCTGATCGAGCCCCTTACAGACGCCGAGAGCGCCGGCCTCCGCGCGGACCTGCTCTGGGACGCGAAGCGCTGGGCGGCGCTGGTGCCGGTGCTCGGTGGTCTGCTCGACCACCAGGCCGGCGAGGCGTTGGATGAGGCCGCTCATATGCTGGTGCTGCGCCAGGCGATCGCGCTCACCATGCTGGGCGAGCAAGAGAGCCTTTCCGGCTTGCGCGCCACCTATGGTGTTGCGATGGCGGAGAGCGCGCACGCCGAAGCGTTTGACTTCTTCACCAGCGCCGTGCGCGAGGGCGACGTGCCCTTCGATGAGCTGCCGCGCTTCCTCGCGAATGTTGGTGGCGTCGAGGCGCTGCGGGACCGCTACCGCAGGGCGCTCGGCGAAACGAACACGGCGAACTGACCGACGGCGCGCGCCCCTCGGCTCACGCCGCGCTCAGAACGGGTTGAAGCTCTGGACCAGGCTGCCCGCGAGCAGGAACCAGCCGTCCACCAGCACGAAGAAGATCAGCTTGAACGGCAGTGAGATCATCACCGGCGGCAGCATCATCATGCCCATCGACAGCAGGACGCCCGCAACCACCATGTCGATGATCAGAAACGGCACGAAGATCAGGAAACCAATCTCGAAGGCACGCCGAAGCTCGCTCACCATGAAGGCCGGGATGAGCGCGCGCAACGGCGTCTCCTCCGGGCTGGTGGCGTCCGTGGTGTTCGTCATGTCGAGGAACAGCGCGAGGTCGCTTTCGCGCACGTGATGCATCATGAAGCGCCTGAGCGGCGCCACGGTGCGGTCGAACGCCTCTTCTTCCTCGATTTCCTCGGCGATCAGCGGCGCGATCCCCTCGCGGTAGGATTGTTCCAGGGTGGGCGCCATGATGAAGGCGGTGAGGAACAGCGCGAGGCTGATAATCACCGTGTTGGGCGGGGTTTGCTGAAGCCCGAGCGCACTGCGCAGCAGCGACATCACCACGACGATCCGCGTGAAGGAGGTCACGACGACCAGGATCCCCGGCGCGAGACTCAGAACCGTGAGCAGCGCGATCAGGCGGAAGAGCTGCCCGGTGACCGAGCCGCCCTCGCCGAGATCGACGCTGAACTCCTGCGCAACCGCCGGCGACGCCGCCACGAGCGTGCCGAGGCAAAGGATCACCACCCACGGCACGCGCCCCAGGCCCCTGATCACATGAGGCCTCTTTGCATCGATTTTGGCCCAGGCATCGCGGCCTCGATCTCGGCCTCGGCCTCCGCTTCGGCCTCGGCGTCGAGTGCCCGATCGCGCTTGGTCTTGCGGTCGAGGGTTTTGCGAAAGCTTTCGCGTGCGCCGATGCCGCGCTCGATCACGACGGCGGAGCCGTTCGCGGTGAGAAGGATCAGATGCTCGATGCCGTCCCGCTTGACCAGGACGAGACGCCGCCGCCCGTCGATGTTGCAGGCCTCGATCACCGAGAGTCGGCGCTGTTGGCCGGTGACCGCGGCGGCCCGTGCGATCCGTCCACTCCAGCCGAAGCGGCGGATCAGCCAGGTGATGCCCGCGATCAAGCCGAGCACCACAAGCAGCGCGACGGCGAAACGGATATAGGTGTCGAAACCCATGGCGGGGCCGCTTTCCGCGCTAGCGGCGCCTCGGCGCGTTGCCGTAGGCCGAGGCGGCGCGGCTGCCCGCGCTCAAGTCATGGAGACGCCGCGCGATCTCGGCGTGGGCGTGATGCATGTCAGCGGTCAAGCGCTCGAGCTCGTCGTAAAGCGCGATGAGCCGGTCGCGAAGCGTGCTGGCTTCGCTCGCTGGAAGCGTGGCGACGCGTGCGCTGATCTGCTGAATGTGCGCGACGAATGGCGCGAGGTCGATCGGGCTGCCGTCGACCAGGCGCGCGCGTGTGTTCGCGATCTCGCCGTTCGCTTGCTCGATCATAGTGGCGATGGCGCGGGCTTGCTCGCTCACGGGCGCGCTCCGCCGACGCCGGCATTCTTGCGGTAGATGTAGGAGAGGATCTCGGCGACCGCGGCGAAGGCCTCGACCGGAATGTAGTCGTCCACCTCGAGCACCGAGAGCAATGTCGCGAGATCGGCGTCTTCGCGCACCTCGATGCCATTGGCGCGCGCGACCGCGATGATTTGCTCGGCGATCGTCCCGCGACCGGTCGCGGTCACGCGCGGCGCAGGGTCCGTGTCGCCGTCATATTTGAGTGCGACCGCGACCTGTGTCTCGTTGGGTGGGCGGTCATGCGCTTGTGTCGCCATGGGCCGTGTTTTTCCGTGATCGTGTCGTTGTGGCGCAGTCGCGGTCGGTGTTGCCGCGAGTGTCGGGCGCGTGGGCTTAAGAAACGTTTAAGCCTGATGGGCCGCGGGCGGTGCCGGCGAATGCGGGGAGGGGGCAAAGAGAAAGGGGCCGCATCGCGCGGCCCCTCACTCGATCTGTCGTTGCCCGTCTAGTAGGCGGAGTAGGCGGACGGCCAGGAGCCGTTCGACTTGCGCCGCGCGGGCATCATGCCGAAGCGCTTGACGGTCGTCCGGCGCGACGCCGAACGGGCCGAGCTCTTGCGAACGGCCGACACCTTGCGGCGGCTCGCCGCGCTCTTCCGTGCGGGCGCCTTCCGCGCCGTGCTCTTGCGCGCGGTCGATTTCTTGACCGTGCTCCGACGCGCCGGTGCTTTGCGGGCGGCGGTCTTGCGGACCGTGGCCTTCTTGGCGACGCGCTTACGCGCAGTCGTCTTCTTGGCCGCGGCCCTGCGGGCCGGTGCCTTGCGGGCGGTGGTCTTGCGGACCGTGGCCTTCTTGGCGACGCGCTTACGCGCGGTCGTCTTCTTGGCCGCGGCCCTGCGGGCCGGTGCCTTGCGGGCGGTTGACCTGCGGACCGTGGCCTTCTTGGCGACGCGCTTACGCGCAGTCGTCTTCTTGGCCGCGGCCCTGCGGGCCGGTGCCTTGCGGGCGGTGGTCTTGCGGACCGTGGCCTTCTTGGCGACGCGCTTACGCGCGGTCGTCTTCTTGGCCGCAGCCTTGCGGGCCGGTGCCTTGCGGGCGGTTGACCTGCGGACCGTGGCCTTCTTGGCGACGCGCTTGCGGGCGGTCGTCTTCTTGGCCGCAGCCCGGCGGGCCGGTGCTTTGCGGGCGGCGGTCTTGCGGACCGTGGCCTTCTTGGCGACGCGCTTACGGGCGGTCGTCTTCTTGGCCGCAGCCTTGCGGGCCGGCGCCCTGCGGGCGGTTGACCTGCGGACGGTGGCCTTCTTGGCGACGCGCTTACGCGCAGTCGTCTTCTTGGCCGCAGTCTTGCGGGCCGGCGCCCTGCGGGCGGTTGACCTGCGGACGGTGGCCTTCTTGGCGACGCGCTTACGCGCAGTCGTCTTCTTGGCCGCAGTCTTGCGGGCCGGCGCCCTGCGGGCGGTTGACCTGCGGACGGTGGCCTTCTTGGCGACGCGCTTACGCGCAGTCGTCTTCTTGGCCGCAGTCTTGCGGGCCGGCGCCCTGCGGGCGGTTGACCTGCGGACGGTGGCCTTCTTGGCGACGCGCTTACGCGCAGTCGTCTTCTTGGCCGCAGCCCGGCGGGCCGGTGCTTTGCGGGCGGCGGTCTTGCGGACCGTGGCCTTCTTGGCGACACGCCTGCGGGCGGTCGTCTTCTTGGCCGCAGCCTTGCGGGCCGGCGCCCTGCGGGCGGTTGACCTGCGGACGGTGGCCTTCTTGGCGACGCGCTTACGCGCAGTCGTCTTCTTGGCCGCAGTCTTGCGGGCCGGCGCCCTGCGGGCGGTTGACCTGCGGACGGTGGCCTTCTTGGCGACGCGCTTACGCGCAGTCGTCTTCTTGGCCGCAGTCTTGCGGGCCGGCGCCCTGCGGGCGGTTGACCTGCGGACGGTGGCCTTCTTGGCGACGCGCTTACGCGCAGTCGTCTTCTTGGCCGCAGTCTTGCGGGCCGGCGCCTTGCGGGCGGTGGTCTTGCGGACCGTGGCCTTCTTGGCGACGCGCTTACGCGCAGTCGTCTTCTTGGCCGCGGCCTTGCGGGCCGGTGCCTTGCGGGCGGTGGTCTTGCGGACGGTGGCCTTCTTGGCGACGCGCTTGCGCGCAGTCGTCTTCTTGGCCGCGGCCTTGCGGGCCGGTGCCTTGCGGGCGGTGGTCTTGCGGACCGTGGCCTTCTTGGCGACGCGCTTACGGGCGGTCGTCTTCTTGGCCGCGGCCTTGCGGGCCGGTGCCTTGCGGGCGGTGGTCTTGCGGACCGTGGCCTTCTTGGCGACGCGCTTACGGGCGGTCGTCTTCTTGGCCGCGGCCTTGCGGGCCGGTGCCTTGCGGGCGGTGGTCTTGCGGACGGTGGCCTTCTTGGCGACGCGCTTGCGCGCGGTCGTCTTCTTGGCCGCAGTCTTGCGAGCCGGCGCCTTGCGGGCCGTGGTCTTGCGGGCGGTCGTCTTCTTGGCGGCGGTCTTGCGGACCGGCGCCTTCCTCGCAGCAGTCTTGCGCGCGGTGGTCTTGCGCGCCGTCGTTCGGCGCGCGGTCGTGCGCTTCGCCGCCGTCCGACGGGAGCTCGTCCGGCGCGTGGTCGCGCGTTTCGGCGCGGCACGTTTCGTCGCCGTCGACCGACGAGCTGATTTGGCAGTTGCAGCCATGATTGTCACCTTGAAGTCATTGTCACCACAGCAGCAGCCGCCGATATCGACCACCGCTAGGTGGCTCAGTAGGTAATAATCGTTAACCAATCCTTTATTCGAGGACTGATTCGCCAATTTTTTCGGCTAGTTGCGCTGGATTCGAACTTGGCCGGGGCGTATGGCCGCGCGACCGGCTTTATTTTATGACTCTTGGCTTCGCCTCAACCCGTCGAGATCGGACGGATCGATCGACACGTCGTCGAGGGAATCGCCACTTTGCGCGGCGGCGAGATTTTCCTGTTTCACTTTGTCGTGGATTTCCTTGCGGAGCACGGAAGCGCTCGCGGGGAAGGTGAAACCCAGCTTGACCGACCGGCCGCGCACCTCCACGACCGTGACCTCGATGGTGTCGTTGATCACCACCGTTTCGCCCGTCTTGCGCGTCAGATAGAGCATCGCCGAGTCCGAATCGCAATTGCGCAGCCTACCGCAAAGCAGCCGGCGCCGTAAGGGCGACGCCGCGGCACCCGGTTGCCATCGCCGCTGTGTCGGCTAAAACCGCACCATCCGGACCGAGCAACGAGCAACAAGAGGGGCGTGGACGATGGCGAAGCCTGGGAAGAAGCGAAAGGTGGCCGCGGACACCGTGCATGCGCTGCATCTGCCCGACCAGCGCCGCCTTCCTGCGGAGATCCGCGCGGTCTTCCAAAAGTGCCGCGAGAAGATCGGCTTCATCCCGAACGTCCTGCGCGCCTACACGCTGCGCCCGCGGAAGTTCGAGCTGTTTCGCCAATACAACAATGAGCTCATGTTGGGTGACTCGGGTCTCAGCAAGCTCGAGCGCGAGATGATCGCGGTCGTCGTCTCCTGCGTGAACCATTGCCATTATTGCCTGATCGCCCATGGCGCGGCGGTGCGTGAGCTCTCGGGTGATCCGGCGCTCGGCGATCAACTCGTGGCCAACTATCGATCGGCGGCGTTGACGAAGCGGCAGCGCGCGATGCTTGATTTCGTGTGGAAGCTCTCGGAGGCGCCGCATGCGATGTCGGGAACCGATCGCACGGCGCTGACGTGCGCCGGCTTTAGCGACGAGGACATTTTCGACATCGCGGAGGTCGCGGGCTTCTACAATATGACCAACCGCCTCGCGGCGGCGATCGAGATGCGCCCCAACCCGGACTATTACGGGCTCGCGCGCTGAGCAAATCCCGAGCAGATGGGACCACCTGCGACGACGCATTTGCGTCAAATCGAATGAGAGAGAGCATGTCGCGTGAGCTTAGACGAGCGTGACATGCTCTCTAGCCATCCGGCGAGGGGGCGCGGAGCGCGGCGATCAAGAACTCCTTGTTGCCGTCCGCGCCGCTGATCGGGCTTTCGCAGAGCCCCATCACGTGCCAGCCGGCCCGTGCCGAGAGCCACCCGCGGATCGTTGCGCAAATCGCCTCGTGCACCGTTTGGTCGCGCACGATGCCGCCCTTGCCGACCTGCGCTGCGCCGGCCTCGAATTGCGGCTTGATGAGCGCCACGAGATGGGCGCCGGGCCCCGTGCGGGCGAGCGGCGCCGGGAGGATCGTGCGAAGCCCGATGAAGCTCGCATCGCACACCACGAGATCGATCGGCTCCGGCACCTGCGCGGCGGTGAGATGGCGCGCGTTGGTGCGCTCGAGCACGATCACGCGCGCGTCAGTGCGCAGCGCGTGGGCAAGCTGGCCGTAGCCGACGTCGACCGCATAGACCCGCGCCGCGCCCTGGCTCAGGAGCACGTCGGTGAAGCCGCCGGTCGAGGCGCCGATGTCGAGCGCGGTTCGCCCGTCGACCGGGATCGCGAAGTGGGCGAGTGCGTGCGCAAGCTTGACACCACCGCGCGAGACCCACGGGTGCGCGGGCGTTCGAACCGTCAGCGGCAGATCGGGCGCGACCGTCAACCCCGGCTTGTCGAGGCGCCGCTCGCCGGAGAAGACGTTGCCCGCGAGAATCGCTGCTTGCGCCCGGGTGCGCGTCTCGGCGAGGCCGCGCGCGACGAGGAGCGCGTCGAGCCGAGTCTTGGTCTTGCCCGGCCGGGTGCCCGGTTTCGTGTGATCGCGGGCCACGCGCATTCTGCTCCGATTGCGGCGTCAGTGGCGTCGGGCGACGATGTAGCGCGCCGCGTCGCGCAGCAGCGCCGCCTTGTCGCCGAAAGGCGCGAGCGCGCCGATCGCCTCATCGACCAGGCTGTTGGCGCGCCGATGCGCCTCCTCGGCGCCGAGGAGCTGCACGAAGGTCGCTTTGCCTGCGGCTGCGTCCTTGCCGACGGCTTTGCCGAGATCGGCTTCGCAGCCCTCGTGATCGAGGAGGTCGTCCGCGATCTGGAAGGCGAGGCCGATGCAGCGCGCATAATCCCGCATCGCGCCACGCGCCGCGTCGTCCCGCCCCGCGAGAATGGCGCCCGATTCGCAGGAAAAGGCGAATAAGGCGCCGGTCTTGCGTTGCTGCAGGCACACCACCTCGTCGAGCGAGAGCCGCTGGGTCTCGGCGGCGAGGTCCATCATCTGGCCGCCGGCCATGCCTTCGCAGCCCGCTGCTTTCGCGAGCGCGTAGGCGAGCTCCGCGCGGATCGTCGCGTCGGGATGCCCGGTGGGCGCGGTGACAACCTCGAAGGCGAGGGTCAGAAGAGAATCGCCCGCCAGGATCGCCGTGGCATCGTCGAAGGCCACGTGACAGGTCGGCTTGCCGCGGCGGAGATCGTCATCGTCCATCGCGGGCAGATCGTCGTGCACGAGGGAGTAGGTGTGGACCATCTCGATCGCGGCGGCGGTGTTGATCGACCAGGGGCGCGGCACGTCGAAGAGGTCGGCGCTCGCCAGCACCAGAAACGGCCGCAGGCGCTTGCCGCCGGCGAGTGTGGAATAGCGCATCGCCTCGAACAGGCGGCCGTCGTGCCCGCTTGATTGCGGGATGAGCGACGCGAGCGCAGTGTTCACCGCCTCCGCGGAGTCGCGAAGGGCGTCATCGAGCGCAGTCATGGACAGAGCTCAGCCGTCGTCTAGCGGTTCGGCGCGCACGCCGCCGCCGGCGTCGCTTTCGATGCGCTCGACCCGAAGCTGCGCTTGACGCAGCTTTTCTTCGCAAAATTTCTTAAGCGTAACGCCCCGCTCGTAGGCCGTAATTGCCCCTTCAAGGTCCGTCTCCCCCGCCTCTAAACGCCGCACGATGTCCTCGAGCTCGCCGAGGGCTTCCTCGAAGCTCATGAGCGTGACGTCCCGTTGATCGTCTCCGCTGGTCTCTTGGCTCATGCGTGTGCGACTCTTCTTGGTTGATCAGCCGAGTCTAATCGCTTGTCCTCGTCGTCGACAAGGCGCGCTCACGCGGCATCGAGCAATGCCCCGACATGGGCGGTCACGCTCTCGGCGAGCGCGTCGAGGTCATAGCCGCCCTCCAGGGTCGAGACGAGGCGCCCGTCCGAGAGCTCGCTCGCGACGCGCAGAAGCTCTGTCGTCGCCCAAGCGTAATCGTCCTCGACCAGCTCGAGTTGGGCGAGGGGGTCGTCGTGGTGCGCGTCGAAACCCGCCGAGATGAAGATGAGCTCCGGGCGGAAGGTGCGGAGCGCAGGCAGCAGGCGTGTGGTCATGGCATCGCGAAACGCGTCCGATCCCGCGCCGGGGTCCAGCGGTGCGTTCACGATGTTGCCGACGCCCGTCTCCGTCGCTGCCCCGGTGCCGGGGTAGAGCGGCCACTGGTGCGTCGAGCCGAACCAGAGGTCGCCGTCGCGCTCGAATGCGGCCTGGGTGCCGTTGCCATGGTGGACGTCGAAGTCCACCACGGCGATTCGGGTTAGGCCATGGGCTCGGCGGGCGTGCTGCGCACCGATCACGACGTTGTTGAACAGGCAAAACCCCATGGGCCGGCGCGGCTCGGCATGGTGGCCGGGGGGACGCACGGCGCAAAAGGCGTGGTCGGTCTCGCCTGCCATCACGGCGTCGACAGCCGCGCAGACCGCACCGGCGGCGCGGCGCGCGGCTTCGCCCGAGGCCGGAGACATGACGGTGTCGGCATCGATCCCGACCCGGCCGTTTTCCGGCACATTCGCAAGGATCGCATCGACCAGGTCGCCGTCGTGCGCCATGGCGAGCGCGTCGCGGTCGGCCAGCGGAGCCTCACGCCGTGTGAGGCTCGCCATTGCCGGCGCGTCCATGGCAGCAAGGATCGCCTCGAGGCGCGCGCTCCGTTCCGGATGGCCTGGGCCGGGGTCGTGCGCCACGCAGATCGGATGGCTGTAGAGGGTCGTCCGCGCCATCGCACGCCTCCGTCGGTTGTCGCGCGCAGGGTAGCACGGCAGACTCGGCGCATGCGATGGCTTGCGACGATGGTCGCGGCAGCCCTGGCGGTCGCCGCGTGCGGATACGAGACCCATCCCGGCGCGGTCGTCTGGGGCACGCTGGAGGCAACGGCCTACGAGCCGATCGAGATGCCGCACGCGGTGTCGCTCGCGCCCCGCGGCGCCGTGCCCGCGGACCCTGCGATCGAGGAGCAGCTGGCTTTTTCCCTCGGCCGGCGCGGCATCGAGGTGCGCAAGGGCGCGCGCCGGGTGATGCGCTACTTGCTGCACACGGTGGCGATGGATGCAGAGCCTGAGGGGATCGGCGTGCTGCTCGGCGGCACCATCGGCAGCAGCGGCAGCGGAACCGACCTCGGTCTCGGACTCGATTGGCCGCTTTTGAGCGGGGGTGGCGAGACCCGGCTGACCGCGTTCCTCATGGAGCTTTCGTTGTTCGATGACGACGGCACGATCTTGTGGCACGGCCGCGCCGAGGGCCGCTCACGCGCGCGCGCACCCGACGCCATCCTCCAGCCGGTCGCGCCTGCGCTCCTCAATTGGCTCGGCAGCGACACCCGCGGTCGCTCGTTCGCACGGTAGGCGGACGACGCACCGCATCGATTCCCGCGTCGCCGCACGATCATTGGGACGATTCCGCCGCATCGCGGGGCCGGAAACCCTCCGCCCTTATCATTGCTTAACACCTCTCGCGCTTATGGGGCTGGACGTGGGCCTGAAATTCGCCACATTGAAGTCGTATTGCGCATTCGCGCCGGCGGGGCTCGCACGGCTACCGCCTTAAGAGAGTCGTAGAGGCAATCATGCTCCGTCGCTTTCCGGTTTTCCTGCTGATCCCGTTGATGCTCGCCGTGTCGCTGCCCGCCGGCGCCGATGTCCCGCCGAGCGCGGTGCCGTCGCTCGCACCACTGGTTCGCACCATCGCACCGGCGGTCGTCAACATCTCGACGAAGGGAAAAGTGGAGGCGCGGCGCAACAACCCGTTCCTCGATGACCCGTTCTTCCGGCGCTTTTTCGGCGACCGTCCGCCACCGCAGCCGCGCCCCCGCCAACGTGAGGCCCAGAGCGTGGGCTCCGGCGTGATCGTGGACGCCGAGCGCGGTTACCTGATCACCAACCACCACGTCGTCGCGAAGGCCGACGAGATCATCATCACACTGACCGACCGGCGCCAGCTGAAGGCGGAGCTCGTGGGCTCCGATCCCGGCACCGACGTTGCTGTGCTCAAGGTCGAGCCGGGCAACCTCACTGAGCTGCCGCTATCGGATTCCGACATGCTTCAGGTCGGTGACTATGTGCTGGCCGTCGGCAACCCCTTCGGACTCGGTCAAACGGTGACGTCGGGCATTGTGAGCGCGCTCGGTCGCTCCGGCCTCGGCATCGAATCGTACGAGAACTTCATTCAGACGGACGCGTCGATCAATCCGGGCAACTCGGGCGGGGCACTGGTCAACCTGAAAGGCGAGCTGGTGGGCATCAACACGGCGATCATCGCGCCCGGTGGCGGCAATATCGGGATCGGCTTCGCCATTCCCATCAACATGGCGCGCCAGATCATGGACCAGATCGTCCAGCACGGCGAGATCCAGCGCGGGCGCATCGGCGTGCAGATCCAGGATTTGACACCGGATCTCGCCGAGGCGTTCGGGATCACCGGTCGTGAGGGCGCGGTGGTGAGCCAGGTGATGCCTGACACGCCGGCGGAGGCGAGCGGCGTGCGCGCCGGCGATGTCGTCGTGTCGATGAACGGCGAGCCCGTGACCGGCTCGGCGGACCTGCGCAACAAGGTCGGCCTGTTGCGCGTCGGCGACGATGTGCGGCTCGTCGTGCTGCGCGACGGGCAGGAGGTGCCGATCACGCTCCAGGTCGGCCAGATCAAGGAAGCGAAGCTTGAGGCCGGCAATGACATTCCTAAGCTGCGCGGGGCCACCTTCGGCGCGATCGGGCAGGATTCGCCGCTTCACGGCAAGGTGGAGGGCGTGCTGGTGCTGAAGGTCGAGGAGGGAAGCCCGGCATGGCGAGCTGGCCTCCGCGAGGAGGACGTCATCACCTCGGTGAACCGCAAGCCCGTCACCACGCCCGACGCGCTCGCGCAGACCGCGCGCGCCGGCGACGGACCGCTGCTGCTCAACATCCGGCGCGGCCAGGGGGCACTGTTCATTCTGATCCGCTAGACCCCTGACGGGGGCACCGGAGGGGCGGTCCGGGGCCCAAATCCGCGGTCTCTCCGCGATTTGGCTGCCCGCGCGGGCATCCGTGGTTGCCCTAGGGGCCTGGCGCCCGATAACATTCGGCCCGCATTGTAAAATAGGCGGCACCCGAGCGCGCTGATGCTCGGATGGCACGGGGAGATTCGCGTTGGCAGACTATCTGGTTGGCATCGACGTCGGCGGCACGTTCACCGACTTCGTCTCTTACGATCCGCGCACGCGCGCCATCGAGGTTTGGAAAAACCTCTCGACGCCCCACGATCCGAACGAGGGCATTCTCGCGGGTCTCTCGCGCTTCGAGGCGGCCGCGGACATCCGCAACATCCGGCTCGGAACCACCATCGCCACCAACGCGATCCTCGAGCGAAAGGGTGCGACCGTCGCTTACGTCACGACCAAGGGGTTCCGCGATATCCCCTTCATCCAGCGGGGCAACCGGCGGAGCCACTACGACATCACTTGGGTCAAGCCGAAGCCCCTCGTGAAGCGGCGCCATTGTTTCGAGATTCCCGAGCGCATCATGGCCAATGGCGAGGTCGAAATTCCCCTCGACGAAGCCGCCGTGCGTGAGACCGCCCGCCAGATCAAGGAGATCGGCGAGATCGACGCGGTCGCCGTGAATCTGCTGTTCTCCTACGTCACGCCGGACCACGAGCGGCGCGTGAAGGAGATCCTGGAGGCGGAGCTGCCCGACATTCCGGTCTCGATCTCCTACGACGTGCTGCCCAAGTGGAAGGAGTATGAGCGGGCCTCGACGACCATCGCCGACGCCTATGTGAAGCCGGTGGTGCACCGCCAAATCTCGACGCTGCGGGAGCGCTTCAAGGAACGCGGGGTCACGGAGCAGACCGTCGTCATCAAATCGAACGGCGGCGAGATGACGCTCGATGCGGCCGCGCGCACGCCGATCCAAATGACGGTCTCCGGTCCGACCGGCGGCGTCATCGCGGGCAAGCACATCGCGGGCCTCGCGGGCATCAGCCACTGCGTGACCCTCGACATGGGCGGCACCTCGACCGACACCTCGACGATCGTCAACGGTCAGGAGAACTTCACGACCGACTTCGAGATCGAATTCGGCGTGCCGATCCAGATCCCGATGATCGACATCCGCACGATCGGTGCCGGCGGCGGCTCGATCGCGTGGATCGACAAGGGCGGCATGCTGCGCGTCGGCCCGGAAAGCGCCGGTGCCGATCCGGGGCCGGCCTGCTATGGCCAGGGCGGCACGCGGCCTGCGGTCACCGATGCCAATCTCGTGCTCGGCCGCATCAACGCCGACAACTTCCTCGGCGGCGCGATGCAGCTCGATGTGGCGGCCGCCGAAGCGGCGATCAAGACGGTCGCCGAACCACTCGGCCGGAGCATCGAGGAAACCGCGCTCGCGGTGCTCCAGATCGCCAACAACAACATGATCGGCGCGCTGCGCTCGGTGCTGATCGAGCGCGGTCTCGACCCGCGCGATTTCACGCTGCTCGCCTTCGGCGGGGCCGGGCCGCTCCACGTCGACGACCTGATGAACGACGCCGGCGTCCCCTCCGGTATAGTGCCCAACTATCCCGGACAGTTCTCCGCCTTCGGCTTCATCCAGACCGACGCGCGGGTCGACGTGCAGCGCACCGTGCAGATGACCTCGAAGCGCTTCGATCAAGCGCGCGCGACCGAGGTGATGAAGGCACTCGTCGAGACCGGCATCGAGGAGCTCAGCGCGCAGGGCTATGTGAAGAACATTGAGGTCTTCCGCTCGCTCGAGCTGCGCTATCTCGGGCAAAACTACGAGCTCGAGATTCCCATCTCGTTCGACGCGTTCGACGACGGCACTACGCCGAAGGCCTGGGAGGCGTTTCACGAGCTGCACCAGGCGCGTTTCGGCTTCAACATCCCGCGCGAGGTGATCGAGGTCATCACGATCAAGGCGACGGTGGTCTCGCTCACGGACAAGCCGGACCTCGCGACCATCGGCAAGGCGTCCGGAGGCGCCGCGCCGGCCTCCACGCGCCGCGTCGTGTTCGAGGACGGCAGCCACGACACGCCGATCTACAACCGCGCCGATCTTCGCGACGGCCACGCCATCACCGGCCCCGCGGTCATCGAGGAACCCGTCTCCGTCACCGTGCTGCGGCCCGGTCAATCCATGAAGGTCGATCAATATGGCAATTTGCTGATCGGCCGCATCGCTGAGGAGTCCTAGATCATGGCCCAATCCCGTGACGTCGACATGGTGACCATGAGCATCATCGATTCCACGATGGTGTCGATTTGCCGCGAGATGGGCATCGTGCTCATGAAGACGTCCTATTCGACGATCTTCAACGAAGCGCTTGATTTCACCTGCGCGCTCGCAGGACCCGACGGTGAGATGATCGCCCAGGCCGAGTTCTGCCCCTCGATGATCGGCGGAGTGCCGCTTCTCGTGCGGAGCTGCGTGAAGGAGATCCCGCTCGAGACACTCGAGCCGGGCGACGTGATCTGCCACAACGACCCCTACCGGGGCGGCTTGCACTGCCCTGAGCACACGCTGATCAAGCCGGTCTTCGTCGACGGCGAGATCATGGGCTTCGCGATGACCATCGGTCACCTGCAGGAGATCGGCGGCATGGTGCCGGGCGCCTTCGCGGGCGAGGCGACCGAGATCTTTCACGAGGGCATCCGCGTGCCGCCGGTGAAGATCAAAAGCCGCGGCGAGGACGTCGAGGAGGTATGGAAGCTGCTCCTCGCGAACGTGCGCACCCCGCGCTACAACTATGGCGACCTGCGCGCGCTGATCGCCGGTGTCGACGTCGGCGAGCGCCGCTTGGTCGATCTCGTGCGCAAGTACGGCAAGGACAATTTCCGCCGTAATTTGGTGGACCTGCTGAACTATTCCGAGAGCCGCATGCGCGCTGAGATCGCCGCGATCCCGAACGGCGTCTACACCTTCGAGGACCAGGTCGAGGATGACGGCATCGAAAGCAAGCCCTTCACGATCAAGGTCGCCGTGCACGTGCAGGACGACGAGGTGGTGATCGACTATGCCGGTACCTCACCGCAAGCGCGTGGCCCGATCAATGCCACGCTCGGCGTGTCCTACTCGGCCGCCTACAACGGCATGCTCCACGTCACCGACGAGACGATCCCGAAGAACTCGGGCTGCTTCCGGCCAATCCGCGTGGTCTCCCCGCCCGGAACGATGCTCAATGTCGACTATCCGGCGCCCGAGGTCGGTGGCAACACCGAGACTCACTGCAAGATCGCGGGCGCGGTGATCGGCGCGCTCGCGCCGGCGCTGCCCGACCGCACGATGGCGGCCGAGGGAGCGACGCACACCAATTTCGTGTTCGGTGGCACCGACGCCGAGACCGGCGAGCAGTTCGTCTGCTACGCGATCGAGCTTGCGGGCTGGGGTGGGCGCAGCTTCGCCGACGGCAATGACGCCACGGACTCGATCAACGGCAATTGCCGCGTGGTGCCGGTCGAGGTGTTCGAGACCCGTTTCCCGTGGAAGACGGAATCCTACGTGCTCGTGCAGGATTCGGGCGGTGCCGGCATGAACCGCGGCGGTCTGAGCACCCAACGCACGCTCAAGAACCTCGATACGGTGATCACCGGCAGCCAGATGTCGGATCGGCACGACAATCGCCCGTGGGGGCTGCACGGTGGCCGGGAAGGGGGGCTCGCCGGCACCTGGTACAAAGCGGCCAACACCACCGAATGGCGACGCATCGATGAGGCCTTCGGCAAGGTGAGCCCGAGCAAATGGAGCAACGTGCGCTTGCAGCCGGGTGATTCGATCCGCTTCCAAACGCCGGGTGGCGGGGGTTGGGGTGACCCGAAGGAACGCTCGCGCGACAAGGTTCGTGAGGACCTCGCCGAGGGCTACATCTCGCCGCGCGAGGCGCAAGAGGCCTACGGCGTGGCGGCGGACGGCGGCGACGACTAGGCGTCCCGAATGGCGTGACGGCCCCGCGCGATGCGCATCATCGATGCCGACGCGCTGAACCGGACGCTCGCGTTTCCCGCGCTGATCGAGGCGCTGCGCACGCTCTTTCGGGAGGGCTGCAGCGCGCCCACCCGCCATCATCACACGGTCGAGGCGCATGCTGCGGGCGGCGAGGCGCATGCCGCGGGCGGCGAGGGCACGCTGCTCCTCATGCCGGCGTGGCAGGCCGGTGCCTATATGGGCGTCAAGATCGTCACCATCTTTCCCGACAACACGGCGCGCGCTCTGCCCACCGTGATCGGCCAGTACTATCTGATGGATGCCGCGAGCGGCGCGCCGCTCGCCCTGATGGACGGCACCGTGCTCACCCGTTGGCGGACGGCGGCGGCCTCCGCGCTCGCCGCCGACTATCTCGCGCGAAAAGACGCACGGCGGCTCCTCATGGTGGGTGCCGGCAGCCTTGCGCCGTTTCTGGTGCGCGCGCACGCGACGGTGCGGCCGATCGAGGCGGTGCGCGTTTGGTCGCGCACACCCGAGAATGCCGCGCGCGTGGCGCATGCTCTCGCGCGCGACGATCTCGCGGTGACGGCGACAGATGACCTCGAGGCGGGCGTCGCCTGGGCCGATGTCGTCTCCTGCGCGACGCTCGCCAAGAGCCCGTTGGTGCTTGGTGATTGGCTGACTGACGGTACGCATCTGGATCTCGTCGGCGCCTTTCGCGCCGATATGCGCGAGGCGGACGACACTGCGCTCATGCGGGCGCGCATCTACGTCGACACGCGCGGCGGCGCCTTCGGCGAGGCCGGCGATCTTCTACAGGCGATCGAGAGCGGCGCGATCACGCGCGATGCCGTCGTCGCGGACCTCGCGGAGCTAACGCGCGAGGACGCGTCGGGCCCTGGCACGGCACGCGAAATCACGCTGTTCAAGTCGGTCGGTGCGTCGCTTGAGGACCTCGCCGCCGCACGCCTTGCCTACGAGGCGTCGACGGCTCGGGGCGCTTAGCCGGCCGCGCCCTCGTCCGTCGCGGCGCTTACCGGGCTCCGCAGCACGGGGGCCTCGCCGAAGCCGCGCGCGCGATCCGCCTCCTGCCAAGCGTCTTTGAGCGCACCGAGCTCTGAGGCGGAGGCGAGGCTCTTGTCGACGACGATCGCTTCGAGCGCGGCGAGCCAGTACTGGTAGTAGGTATCGCCCGCGTCCGCCTCGCCCCGCTCCTTGGCGGCGGCGATTTGGGCGCTCAGGTGATCGACCCATTCGGGCCATGTGAAGCAACCTCGGTCGTAGAGCGAGAGAACCAGGCTGAAGGCGCGCGCCTCCCACGGTTCCTTGAACACGGGCCCGTCGCCGTCCTGCGGGATCGGCGGCATGTCGGATGAGGCGGGTGGCGCGCGCATGGGTTCCTAGGCGGGATCGAGGTAGTCGTCCCAGAGGTCGACATAGAGCGCCCCGGCGCGCGCGCCGTCGTCACCCCAAAGCTCGGTGCCCTCGAAGCGCACGCTATAGACATGCTGCGGTGACTCGCCGCCGCCGTGTGCCGCGGTGTCCGGGAAGACGAACACGCCGTGATCCCGGTCGATCATGCCGCGCTTGCCGCGCACGTAGCGGGGAACGCGCGTGTGCGTCGTCGGGTTGAGGTTGCGGACGACCACGTAGTCGCCGGCCGCAAATTTCGGCGTGACGTCGGCGTCGACCCGCGTCGAACCGCCGGTGGCGACGAGGCCGGCGACTTCGTCCTGCGGTAAGGGCGGGGTTTCGGGTGCTCCCCCGCCCGCGGACTTGCCGCTCGCCCGCTCGCCATCGGAGACGACGGCTTTCTCCGCGAGCAACAGCTCCATCGCGTGCAGCCAATGCTCGTAATAGCTGGTGTTGAGGTAGGCCGGCGCGCCCATGCGCTCGATCGCGTGGCGAAACTCGTCGACGTTGTAGTGGCCGCGCGCGAAGAGCCCCATCATCACGCCGAAGACCCGGCGTTCCCAATCGGCGTGGAACACAGGCTCGTTGCTCTCGATGTCGATGGGTCCGAGGCCATCCATGCCGCCAAGGTCGTGAATGCCGTTCATCGCTCTTCCCCTCAGCCTTGCGGCGATCGGGCCAGACCGGTCCCGATCATCGAATCACGGGTGACGAGCGTCGCAAGCTCGTCTTCGGAAAGATCCTCGGTTCCGTCCGGCCGCTTCGGCAGCACCAGGTAGCGAAGCTCGGCCGTGCTGTCCCAGACGCGCACCTCGGTGTCGGAGGGCAGCGCGACGCCGAACTCCTCGAGCACGCCGCGCGGGTCGCGCACGGCGCGCGCACGGTAAGGCGCCGATTTGTACCAGACCGGTGGCAGGCCCAGCGTCGGCCAGGGGTAGCAGGAGCAGAGCGTGCAGACGACCATGTTGTGCACGTCGTCGGTGTTCTCGACGATCACCATGTCCTCGCCCTGCACGCCGGAGAAGCCGAGCTCGGCGATCGCCGCCGTGCCATCGGCCAGAAGGCGCTCCTTGTAGGCCGGATCGCTCCAGGCGCGGGCCACGACCCGCGCGCCGTTTTGCGGGCCGATCTTGGTCTCGTAGGTCTCGATCAAGGCGTCGATCGCCTCGGGATCGATCAGCTGCTTCTCCGTGAGAACGGTTTCGAGCGCCTTTGTGCGGAGCTCGACATCGGAGAGTGGTTTGTTGTGATGATCGTGATGATCAGCCATGCCGCGTCTCCCATCGCATGCCGCCACCGGGAGCGTAGCGCGCCTCGGCGGCCGTCGCTAGCCCGGTCGCGCGCCTCATTCGCTCTGGCCCGGGAGCGGGGAGCCCGGCACCGCCTGCGGATTGATATTCCACGAGAGCGTGATGCGCGGCCGGCCCGTGCCGTTGTAAGGATTGACGCAATGGACGAGGGTGCTCGGGAACAAGATCATGGTGCCATTGTTCATCGGTGGCAGGTAGGGCGAGCTCATGATGCCTTGCTGCTCCTGGCAACAGCAGGCGAGGCGCGGATCGATGAAGCAGAAGCGACCGGACGCCTCGTCTTCGGGGTCAGGCTCGCCGGCATCGAGGAAATAGACGACGCTCGCGGTCGAGCGGGTGTGTCCGTGGGCGAGCGCATAGTCGCCGGCGCGGTAGACGTTGGCCCAGCTCAGGTCGACCACGGCATCGCTTTGCCGCAGCACGCGCCTGAAGAAGGCCAGCGCACGCGCGTGAATCAGCATCGCGGCCGGAAAGCCCCATTGCTCCACGTGATAGACCTTGGTGCCGCCCGCCGCGCGAAAATATTCCTTGGCGTAGGCGGGATCGGTCTCCTGCGCCAGGATGCCCTCGACCAGCGCGTCGTGGTAGACCGGCGCATCCTGAAACACCGCCAGGTGGATGGTCGGGTCGCCGCGCGTGGCCACCTCCTGCCCCTCCGGCCAGACGGAGAGGAGGCTGCCGGCGATGTCGAACACGCCCGCGTCAGACATCGCGATTTCCGCGGGCGCGGCGTCGGCGGTCTCGGAGCATCGGCCTGGGCGCTTCGTTAGGCGTAGACGGCGTCGGACGAGACGCGCGAGATCGTTCCCCTTCGCACCCCGTCGACGACATCGGCGAGTGCGTCAAGATAATCGGTGATCATGCGCGGCTCGCTCACGGGGCTGATCAAGAGGTGGATCGCCGGTGGCTCGCGGTTCCAACGCGAGTGGAAGCCGCGTTCGCTGAGGCCGTCGCTGACGGCGACGATGTCGATCGTATCGGAGGTGAAGACGAGGATGCCGGCCTCGGGCGGCGCCAGCAGGCGAAGCTCGGGGATGGCCTCGATGCCGCGCGCCAGCTGGTCCGTCACCTCGAGAACGCGCGCGGCCTTGGCGCGGTAGCCCTCGGCACCGAGATGCTTGAGCACCGCCCAGGCGGCCGCGACGGCGTTCGCACTGCGCGAGCCGGCGAGGGTCTCGGTCACGTACTGCCCATAGGACCAGTCGTCGAAGACGAAGCGCTGATGGACGAGGTCGGCGTCGTCGCGGAGCGTGAACGTGGAGATGCCGGTCGGCGTGAAGCCGAATTTGTGCAGGTCGGCCGAGACGGAGCACACGCCACGGACCGAAAAGTCGAACGCCCCGTCATTGCGCCCGAGCTGGCGCAGAAACGGCAGGAGAAAGCCGCCGACGCAGGCGTCGGTGTGGCACCAGAGCCCATGCTCTTCGGCGAGTGCCGCGATTTCCGGGATCGGGTCGATCACGCCGTGCGGGAAGCTCGGCGCCGAGCCGACGAGCATCACCGTGCGATCGGTGAGCGCCGCCCTCATGGCGGCCACATCGGCCCGGAAATCGTCACCGACGGGCACGCGCACGACCGTCATGTCGAGCAGATGCGCCGCCTTGTCGAAGGAGGGGTGGGCCGTGTAGGGCACGACGATCTCGGCCTTGGCGATTTCGGGACGGTCGGCACGCGCCCACTCGCGCGCGACGTGGACCGCGTGAAAATTGCTCTCGGTGCCGCCCTGGGTCAGCGTGGTGGTGCCGCTCTCGGGCGCGCCGAGTATTTCGCACACCATCTCCTTGACCTCGCGCTCGACCTTGAGCGCCGAGGGGTTGCCCTTGCGCCCGAGCACGCGCTGATTGTCGATGAGGTCGGCCGCCGCCTTGGCGACGAGGCCGAGATTGTCGCCCGGATCCGGCCAATACATGTAGCTCCAGCCGCGCTGCCAGGGCACATCGTCGAGACGTGCCTCGAAGAGCTCCCGCTGCAGGTCTTTCCACAGCGCGCCGCGCTCGGGGAAGGTCATGACGAGGCTCCGGCTTCGACGAGTTTCGGCGCGGCCAGCTCGGCGATCAGGGTCTCCGTGGTGACGGTGCGGCAATAGCCGGCGATGGCGCGAAGCGACGCCGCGTGCGCCGCCTCGCTCGTCGTCGCGCAGGCATCCTCGACGAGCGTCACCAGGAAGCCGCGGTCGCACGCGTCGCGCACCGCGGACTCGACGCATTGGTCGGTGTAGCAGCCCGCGATCGCGAGCTGACTGACACCCATATTGCGCAGCACGTACTCGATATGGGTCGCGTTGAAGACGCTGGAGGCGGATTTGGGCAGCACGATCTCGTCGTCACCCGGACGGATCGCGTCGAGAACTTGGCCGTCCCAGGAGCCCTTGGGCACCAAGAAGCCCGTGATCTTGTAGTCGAGGCTGCGGTCGCGGCCGTCGCGCGTGAGCGCTTCGATCGTCGTGTAGACCACCTCGACGCCAGCGCCGCGGCACGCGGCGATTAGGCGTTGAAGATTAGGAATCGCGACCCGTTCCAGCCGTTCGAAAAAGGCACCATAGCGCCCCGCGAACCCCCCGGCGTCGAGGTCGGCATAGGCGCCGCCGTCCCGATGGCAGCAATAGTTCTGCACGTCGACGATGAGCAATGCCGATTGCGGCGGTTTCAACGGGCGCTCGCGTGTGAGCGGGGTCATGCTGGTGCTCCCTGGCCTCTCTCGTCCATAGAGAATAGCGGATTTTGCGCCGCACGGAATGGCGCCGCGGTGGACCGCTGACGCCGTTCTCTGCATGATGCCGCGATGCTCGACCGTCCCCAGTTCGATCCGGCGCGCATGACCGCCGACGACCCGCCGCCCTACCGGGTGATCGAGGCCGGTGGCGCGGCGCCGCGTTATGTTCTGATCGTGGATCACGCGAGCAACGCGATGCCCGCGCATATGGCCGGGCTCGGGCTCGCACAGGAGGATCGCACGCGCCACATCGCCTGGGATATCGGCGCAGCGCAGGTGGCGTCCTTGTTGAGCGCGCGCCTCGACGCGCCGGCGTTTCTCGCAGGCTATTCGCGGCTGATCATCGATTGCAACCGGCCGCTCGGCGTGCCGACGTCGATCCCGACGGTGAGCGATCGCACCACGGTCCCGGCGAACCAGGCCGTCGATGCGGCCGAGGCGGCGGCCCGCGCCGATGCGTTCTTCTGGCCCTATCACAACGCGGTCGCTGCGACCCTCGATCGCTTGATGGAGGCTGGCGAGGTGCCGGTGCTCGTCGCGGTCCATAGCTTCACCCCGGTGATGGATGGCTTCGCGCGGCCGTGGCAACTCGGCCTCCTCTGGGAGCATGACGGCCGCTTGGTGGCGCCGCTGCGCGCGGCTTGCGAGGCGCTGCGGCCGGGCATCTGCGTCGGTGACAACGAGCCCTATGCGATCCGGGGCCCATCGGATTATTCGATCCCGGTTCACGGCCAAGCGCGCGGCCTGCCGCACATCGAGATCGAGCTTCGGCAGGATCTGATTGAGTCCGACGCGGGCGCTGCCGAGTGGGCGCATTTGGTTGGTGACGCCCTCGAACGCGTCTACGCCGCGGGTGCGCCGTTTCGCATTGAGCAACACGCGCCGTCGTCCTCCGCATAGGCCGCGCGCCGGTCACCCACGCGTTAACCAACCCGTTCTGAAAAAAGGACAAAGCGGTGCTCCTTCGCCCACAGCTTAAACGTTGCTCAACCTAGGTATGCGAGCATGGTCTGAAGAGTGTGACCAGGTAGGGCAAAAATGCACAAAGATGAAGGGAGGCAAGGTATGCCGCAGCATCAGGGCGCGCCGCCACACACCAAGACCGTCGTCAACTGGCTGATCGGCCTTTCGCTCGCAGGGTTGCTTGCCACGGGCGCGAACACCGCGGTGGCCGATGGCAGCCTCGAGGCGGCCGCGCTGGGCGCAGAGCCGACCGCCGCGGCGGAGGAGCAAGCTGAGATCGTCGGGCCCGCCACAGTGGTCGACGGCGATACCATCGAGATCAACGGAAAAAGCATCGAGCTCGCGGGTATCGACGCGCCGGAGTTGGACCAGACCTGCAAAGTCATCATCTTCTCGTGGCCCTGCGGCGAGGACGCCACGAAGATGCTGGCCTCGCTCGTCACCGAGCGCGACGTGACGTGCCGCGCGGTCGGTCAAACTGAGAGCGGGCGCGATGTCGCGGTCTGCCGGACGACGGCGGTCGAGCTCAACGAAACCATGATCCGCATCGGCATGGCGGTGGCGCTGCCAGGGAGCGGTGATGGCTTCGCGGACGATCAAGAAGCTGCGCGCGCGCTCGACGTCGGGGTTTGGCGCAGCAGCTTCGACCCGCCGTGGGAGTGGCGCGCCGACAATGACGAGAAGGAAGAGAAGCACCTCGTCGCAGCCAACGCGTTCCAGCGCTAGTTCGTCTCAGCGCGCATCTACCGAAATTCGAAGGGCGGCCCAAATAGCGGGCCGCCCTTCTCGCTTTTCGTCGGTGGTCGTCCTAACCCGCGTAGTGAACCGGCGGCTTGCGTTCCTTCCACGGTTTCGCTTCTTCGAGCTGCGCGGCGAGGCGAATGAGTGATGCCTCGTCGTTCAGATGGCCGACGAACTGCATGCCGATCGGCAGGTCGTCGGGCGACCAGTGGAGCGGCAGCGAGATCGCCGGTTGGCCGGTCACGTTGAAAAGCGGCGTGAAGGGCACCCAATCGAACACCTGACGGCTCCACTCCCGCGCATTCACACCGGCCGCGTTCTGGTCCAGCGTGCCGAGGATGAGCGGCGGTTGCGAGATGGTCGGCGTGAGCAGCACGTCGAAGCGTTGGAACATCTCACCGGTTCTCCGGCTCACCGTGTTGAAGTTCGCGAGCGCGTCGTGCATGTCGTAGGCCGTGAGGCTGCGGCCGTGGTTATAGAGCTCCCAGGTCACCCGCTCGAGGGTCTCCGGTGATGGCGTGCTGCGCGCCGATTTGGCGAGAGCGTCGATGGCCCAGGCAACGTAGGCCGTCCAAATGACCACGAGCGCATCGAGGAAGTGGAAGCCGTCGATGTCGAAGGTCTCCTCCACCATCTCGTGGCCGAGCGATTCCATGAGTTTCACGGTCTCGTGCAGGCCGTCGACGACGTCGGCGTGGACCGGTGCGCCGAAGGGATTGGTCGCGGTCCAGCCGATGCGGAGCTTGCCGGGCTTCGCCGAGAGCTCTTCCACATAGGGCCGCTCGGGCGGGGTGATGATGTCGGGCGGGCCCGGGTCCGGACCCTGCACCGCGTCGAGCACGGATGCCGTGTCGCGCACCGAGCGGCTCACCACGAGCTCGATCGCGAGGCCGTTCAGCCAATCGCCGAAATCGGGCCCGGTCGGGACGCGATTGCGCGTCGGCTTGAGGCCGACCAGTCCGCAGCAGGAGGCCGGAATGCGGATGGAGCCACCGCCATCGTTGGCATGAGCGAAGGGCACGACGCCGGCGGCGACCATCGCGGCCGAGCCGCCGCTCGAGCCGCCGGGGCTCCGCCGCACGTCCCAGGGGTTATGGGTGGCGCCATAGAAGATCGATTCGCAGGTCGGGTTGTAGCCGAACTCGGGCGTCGCGGTCATCGCGGTCGTGACGAGGCCGCTCGCGCGAAAGCGCTTCATCAGCTCGGTGTCCTTGCTCGCGACCAGGCCCTCGGTCAGCTTGCTGCCGCAGCGCGAGGGCGCGCCCTTGGCCTGCATGCCTAGCTCCTTGACCATGAAGGGCACGCCTTTGAAGCGCCCATCGGGCAAGCCCGCGGCGATTTCGGCCTCGGCAAGCTCCGTGACTTGGGCGACGACACCGTTGACCTCGCCGTTGACGGCCTCAATGCCGGCGACCACGTCCTCCAGCAGCTCGCTCGGCGTGACCTCGCCCTTGGCGACAAGCTCGGCAAGGCCGACCCCGTCATAGCTCGCGTAGTCGCTCACGTTCGGCATGGTGTTCTCCCTCGTGCGATCTCATCGCGCGATTGCTCGCGCGGGCGGCGTTGTTGATTGGATCGGGGTGAGGGTAGGGGGCGAAACGAGGGTCGGGCAACCCCAAAAAACCGGCGATACGTGCCGGCCGCGCGCCTGTTACCAGTGCGTCGCCCACGCCGGCGTGGGCACCTCGGCGGGGCCGAGCGGATTGAAATCGAACAGATCCGCCTCGGCGAGGCCTGTGCTTGTCCAGCGCGCTTCCAGAACGACGCCGTCGCGCACGAGAACGAGGCGTTCCGCGCCATCCCAATCGGCCCAGGTCACGCCGGGGAGCGGCACGATGTCGTCGGCCGTCTCCAGCCAATAGCTCTCCCTATAGGGGCCGCCATAGCTTTCGAAATCGACATCCTCGACCTCGCGGCCGAGCGTGATCGGTGCTCCGGCATGGGGCTTCTGCCAGATCTCCCGCTTGCCGACGCGCCGATGCGTGCGTGGGTCGAAGCCCCGCTCGGCGAGCTGCCAGCCATCACGCAAGGCGCGCTGCTCCCAAGGCGCCGAGTCTGCGGGCACACGGTCCAGCCTCACCTTGGCGGGCTTGAACTTGGGGTGTTGCTCGAGGCTGCATGTCACATCGAGCAGCACCTTAGAGCGGGATGCGAACACCCCGCCGCCATACCAGCTGCCGAGGTTGTCCCAGAGTGTGAGCGCCGTGAAGTAGGGCGGACGCGAAATCGCCGTCCAGGCCTCGCCCACCTCGTCCGGATCGTGGGTCCGACCGTGCTTGGCGGCGAAGTAGACGAACAGCGCGCCGTCGGGCGAGAGGTCGCAGCGCCGCTCATAGACGCGCCCGTGAAACCACTGGCCGGGCTCGAACTGATCCGTCGCGCGGTCCCAGAGCGTGAGCTGGGCCCAGTCGCTCGGGCCCCGACGGAGCACCAGCGCAACCCGCGCCTTGCTGGCGAGGTAGACCGAAAGACGGCAAGGATGGGGGCGCGGCGCCATGGGGCCTCGGCATATGGTCTGCTCCGCGCGATAATAGGGCCATCGGCGCTAAGCCCCTCTTAACCCAGCGGCCGTTGACTGGCGGAGCGCTCCCGAGACCCATAGCGATACCGACATGGCCGAGACCGCCGCACACGCCCCCTCGTGGCACGACAACTTGATCTACGGGCTCCGCATCGACGCGGCCGATCCCGACAACGGCCTCTGGCGGAGCGATCTCGTGCTCGACATCGACCACATTCTCGAATGGCTGCGCTTGGAGGATGGCAGCTTTCGGTTTCGCGTCGCGCCAGCCACGCTCACCTTCCACGACGTCACCGACCTTCGCATCTCGGTGGCCTATGAGGGCTCGTTCGCCGGCATGAATTTGAACGAGCTGTCGATCTCGGAGATCGAGCAGGGCGCGCCGCTGGCGCGGGAGCGCCCGCAGGCGCCGCTCCTGTTTCCCTGGTGCATCAAGCTCAATCATCCGCCTCGGGGCGAGATCAGCTTCAACGCAACGGGCTATACGCAGACGTTGCGCGCCGCGCCGCGCATCTGCGACGAGCAGCGGCTGCCGCTCTTGGAGCGGTCGTCCTTCGCGCCCTGATCGAGAGCGGTCGAGGGAGCGGCGGGGCTTGCTTGCGCGAAACCCCGCCCCAGATCGTTCCCGTTACTCGTCGAGCCAGAGGATGGAGAAGTCGTACCAGTTCTCCGGCGGGTTCACGAAGCCCTTGACGCTCGGCGATAGCACCAACGGGTTGTAGTAGACGAACTTCGGCGCGTAGGCGAAGTCCTGCCCCATGATGATGTCGTTGGCCTGCCGATAGAGCGCGGCCGCCTTGGCCTCGTCCTTCTCACCCAGCGCTTGGTCGAACAGCTTGTCGACCTCGGGGTTGCAGTACCAGCCGACGTTGAAGCCGTTGGGTGGCTGGGAATCACACCGCGACATCACCTGCGTCCAATAGGGGATGGACCAGCCCCAGCCGACCTCGTTCATGTGCAGGCCCTCGGGCATGCCCTGCACCCACTTTCCGAGATAGGTGATCCACTCGATCTTGTTGAGCTTCACGTCGATCCCGACCTTCTTGAGGTCGCGCTGGATCCACTTCTCCCACACCTCGTTGTAGCCGTACTCGTAGATGTCGAACTCGATTGCGAGCCCGTCCTCGTAGCCGGCCTCGATGAGGAGGTCGCGCGCGGCCTTGGGATCGTAGGGCGCCGAGACGTAACCGGGCTGATAGGCGAAGGTTCCGGGCGAGAGCATGCCGTATTCGGCACGGCCCGTGTCGCGCAGGATCTCGTGCGCGATGCCCTCGCGGTCGATCGCCATGTTGATCGCCTTGCGGACGCGGACGTCCGACATGATCGGGTCCTTATGGTTGAAGAAGAGCAGCCAGATCGAGGGGATGTTCTCGTTGGTCGAGAGCACGAACCCTTCGTCCTGCAGGTTCTCCAGCTCGTCCCAGGGCGCCTCGTTGATCATGTGCACCTCGCCGGCGCGCATCGCGGCGAGCCGCGAGGCCTGATCGGGAAGCGGCCGGAAGACCAGCGTGTCGATGTTGGCGTTCTTGCCCCAATAGTCGTCGAAGCGCTCGAGCACGACCTTGATGTTCTGCTCGCGCTCGACGAACTTGAAGGGACCGGTGCCGATCGGCGCCAGCGCGAACTCCTCGTTGCCGGTCTTCTCCCACTGGGTCGGGCTGATGATCATCGGCATGCCGCAGGCCTGCACGCCGAACTGCAGCCATTCATAGTTGGGCTGGGTCAGCGTAATCGTGACCTCCATGGGTCCGGTCACCTCGACCGACTTCATCCAGCGCGTGTAGTAGCCCATGAACGCGGCGGCGGTTTCGTAGAACTGCGGCGCGTCCTTGTTGAAGAAGCGGTCGTAGTTCCACTTGACCACGTCTGCATCGACACCCGTGCCGTCGTGGAACTTGACGCCTTCGCGGATCTTGAAGGTGTAGACCGTGCCGTCATCCGAGCGCGTCCATGCTTCGGCGATCGCCGGCTTGAGCTTCGCCGACTTCGCGTCCGGATCGGCCAGGTCGAGCATGACCAAGCCTTCGAACATGTTGTGGATGGCGTTGGTCGTGTACCAGCTGCATGTGGCATGAGGATCGAGAATGTTCATCTCGCTCGACATGCCCCACACGAACGTACCGCCTTGGCGCGGCTCGTCCGCGGCCGCGACGCTCGCGGTCGCGAGACCGCCGGCAATCGCGGCGGCGCTCAGGAAATGGGTCAGTCGTAAGCGCATGGGTCAACCTCCCTCGGCTCGCAGTGGGCGCCGGCTACGCTCGTGCGGCGTGGCCCACATGGGTTGGCACTTCTTATCCTTCATGGCGGGAGCGCGCCTCTCCTCGCGGGCTCCGCCGGAACGATCGCACCGGGCGCGGGCGCGGTCAATGCGCGCAGCACGACCGACCGGGACTTACGCGTAGCGCGCGCGGTAGGCCTCGGCGGCGGCTTCGAAGCATTCGCGCGGCGCGGTGACCACCCCGGCGCCGATTTGGCCACCGCCGGCGCCCGCGATCCCGACATCCATCACCGGCATGATGCCGGTCTCCAGGACCTTGAAGATGTCGATGCCGACGGGGGTACCGCGATAGCCGAGATAGGGAATGTGGAAATCCACATGCTCGCCGACGGTGATCTCGTACATCGCCTCGTTGCGCGCGACCATCGCCCCGGCCGTCCCGCCTTGATAGGCCTGGAGCGCGAAGGCCGCCGCTTGGGCGAAGCCGCCGAGGCCGACCGTCTCCGTGATCGGGCTTTCGCCGCCCATCCAGGTGATCTCGTCCTCGGTGTGGCCCTCGAAGAGCTTCGCCTCGACCGAGGGCGGGGGACCGGTGAACCAGGTGTCGCCGAGCCCGCTCACGCGGATCGCGAAGCCGCGGCAGTTGAAGCCCATCGCGGTGACGATGCTCGCGCCCTCGATGCCATGCGCGGCATCGGCCATGCTCTTCGCCGCCGCCATGGAGAGACGCAGGAAGAAGTAGTCGTCCTCGGTCAGCACGTCGACGGTGCGGCGCACGGCCTCGTCGCGCTCCGCCGGCAGCGCGAGCAGATGCGGAAAGAGCGCGCGCGCGAAGAGAAGGGAGGCCGCGGTGTTGCGGCTGTGCAGCTCGTCGCCCATATGGAGCGCGCGCATCATGATCGGCTTGAGCGGGATGCAGCCGGCCGCGTGCACCGCATCGCCGATGGCGGGCGCGATGCTCTCCGCGATCATGTCGAGGCGCGCGCGCACCTCGTCGTCATAGACGCCGTAGTTGAGGCGCTTCGGCGACTTGCCCTCATACATGTTGCAATAACCGATGGTGCCGTGGCGCTGGTCGCGCACGACGAACACGGGCATCGAGGCGCTGTAGACCCCCGCAAGCGAGCCAATGCAGCGATATTGCTGGCAGCCGTCGACCTTGATGGTGCCGGCCGCGAGCCCGGCCTCGGCCGCGGCGCGGTCTGGTGCAAGGCCTTCATAGAGCGCGGCGCCGATCACCGCGTCGCGCTGGCCGCCCGTGTAGTCGGCCCAGGGCATGGGCACGCCCGAGGTCAGGACCAGGTCGTCGGTGTAGCCGAACACGGCCTGCCGCGCGGGCGCGACGTCGGTGAGGATCGGCGTCGCGCTTTGCAGGCGTGACAACGCGTCGGCGTTGGCGGCGGCTCGCTCGCTCATCGCCCGTCAGACCGCCGTTACGCCGCCGTCGGCGAAGAGGACGGAGCCCGTGACATAGGATGATTGGTCGGAGAGGAGATAGGCGACCACGTCGGCGATCTCGTCGGTCCGCCCGAGGCGGCGCAGCGGGATTTTCTTGATCAGCTTCTTCTCGCCGCCCGAGACCGCTTCCATCGACGCGCTCATCGGCACGTCGATGTAGCCGGGGGCCACGGCGTTGACGCGGATTCCCTTCGGCGCGAGCTCGACCGCGAGATAGCGGGTATAGGCGATGACGCCGGCCTTGGAGGCGCCATACATCGAGGCGCCCGTGAGGTTGCCGATGGCGCTGGTCACGCTCGAGATGTTCACGATGGCGCCGCCGCGGCCCATATGCGGCACACTCGCCTGATCCATGCGCTGCATGCCGGCGACATTGGTGTTCCACACCTCGAGCGCGCCAGCCTCGTTCGGGTCGTCGACCGGCGTGAAGCGCACCACGCCCGCGCAGTTGACGAGGCCGCGCACGCGCCCGAGCTTCGCGGCGGCCTTGGCGGCCGCGTTGCAGCTGCGCCGCGAGCGCACGTCGAGCGTTTGCAGGATCACGGTGCCATCCTTGGTCTTGCGGTCTTGCTTGCCGTGCTGCGCCTTGGTCACGTTGAGGTCGCCGGCGAGCACGGCATAGCCGTCCGCCACCAGGCGCGCGATGATCGCGCGGCCGATGCCGCCGGTGGCGCCGGTCAGGATCACGACATCTGTCATGGTGTCTCCTCGCGAGGGTTGTTTAGGGCCGTGCGGTGGTGCCGCCATCGATGATCAGTTCCGTGCCCGTGATGAACGACGCGGCGTCGGAGAGCAGAAAGAGGCAGGCGTTCGCGATGTCCGCAGGTGTGCCGAAGCGCTTGATCGGGATGGCGGTCTCAAGCGCCTCGCGCCGGTCGGGATCGTCGGCGAGACGCGCCTGCATGGGGGTCATGACGTAGCCGGGCAGGATCGCATTGGAGCGGATGCGATCGCCGGCGAACTGGATCGCGACGGAGCGCGAAAACGAGCGGATCGCGCCCTTGCTCGCACCGTAGGCTTCCTGGGCGTGGATATCACCGCGTAGCGCCTGCACCGACGAGAAGTGCACGATCGAGCCGCCGCCCGCCGTCCGCATGCGCGGCACCGCATGTTTCGTGGCGAGCAGCAGGGATTTGAGGTTGATTTCGAGCACGCGGTCCCAGGTGTCGAGGTCGATGTCGCAAACCCCGACATCCTTGTCACCCCAGAAGACGGCGACCGTGTTGATGAGCCCGTGCAGGCCCGCGCCATCCGGATCGGCGGCGCCGAAAGCGTCTGCGACGAACGTGGGATCGGAGAGATCGCCCTCCAGGTAACGCGCTGTGCCCGGCCCGTCCGCCACCTCGTCGGGCCGCGGCTTGATGTCGAGCAGCGTGGTATCGGCGCCGGCTGCGATGAGCGCGTTGGCCGCCGCGAGGCCGATCCCGCCGCCGGCCCCTGCCACGACCACGCGTTTGCCCGAGAAATCGAAGCGCAGCATGGTCAGACGCGCTCGAAATAGCGCTTGAGCTCCCAGTCGGTCACCGCCTCGCTCTCGAAAGCCTTGAGCTCGTGGCGCCCGAAGGTGAGCAGATGATCGGTGACCTCATCGCCGAACGCGGCGCGCGCGACCGTGCTCTCGGCGAAGGCATCGATCGCGAGGCGAAGCGTGTGGGGCACACGCTCGAGCGTCTCGTCGTGGTAGGCATTGCCTTGGTAGACCGCTGGCGCGGCGAGACCGGACTCGATGCCGTGTAGGCCGCCCGCGAGCTGGGCCGCGTAGGCGAGGTAGGGGTTCACGTCGGCGCCGGGGATGCGGTTCTCGACGCGGAAGGACGGGCCGTGGCCGAGCAGACGGTAGGCGCAGGTGCGGTTGTCGTCGCCCACCGCGACCCGGGCGGGTGCGAACGAATCCGGGATCAGACGCTTGTAGGAATTGACGTTGGGCGCGCTCAGCAGAATCAGCTCGCTGCTCGTCGCGAGCAGGCCCGCGACGAATTGGCCGAAGGATGCTGCCATGTGGCCGGGCGCCTCGGCGTCCCACGAAACCGGCGTGCCGCCGGCCTCGTCCCAGAGGCTTAGATGCACATGGCAGGAGGAGCCAATCTCGTTCGCGCCGATCTTGGCCATGAAGCTCGCGCTCATGCCTTGCAGCCCCATCATCTCCTTGACCGCGAGTTTGTAGAGGGCGTGGCGGTCGGCCATTTCGAGCACGTCGACATAGCGGAGATTGATCTCCTGCTGGCCGAGGCCCCATTCGGTCTTGGAGAACTCGATCTCGACGTCGAAGGCCTCGAGATGGCGGCGCATCTCGCCGATGAAATACTCGTCGAGCGTCGAGTGGAGAATGTGGTAGTCGGCGCGGTAGTTGGATGTGGTCTCGAGGTCGTGATAGCCCTTCTTCCACGCCTCGTCGAAGCTGTCGCGGTAGGTGAAGAACTCGAGCTCGGAGGCGGCCTTCACGGTAAGGCCGTGCCGCTTGGCCGCCGCGACCTGTCGCTTGAGGATGTTGCGCGGCCCGATCGGGAGCGGCTCGTCCTCGGTCTCGTGATAGGGATCGCAGATCACCAGCGCGGTGCGCTCCATCCACGGCACCAGGCGCAGCGTCGCAAGGTCCGGCACGTAGCGGCAATCGAAAAACCCGGTGTCCCAATCGGTCAGCGCGTAGCCCGGGCGGGGGTCCATATCCATGTCGACGATGAAGACGTAAAGCGAGCCATGCAGTCCCTCATCGGTGAGCGCGGAACGCAGGAAGGTCTTGCCCGTGAGGCGTTTGCCGAGAAGGCGGCCCCACAGGTCCGGCATGCAGCAGACGACGGTGTCGACCTTGCCGTCGGCAATCATGCGTTCGAGCTGCGCGCGGTCGAGGCTCGCCATGGTCAAATCGTCTCCAGGTAGCGCGCGTGCTCCCACGCGCTGACATTGTCGCGCTGCCAGTCGCGCCATAGCTTGAGCTCGGCCTCGCGCGAAATCGCGAAATGATCGACGAAGCGGTCGCCGAAGGTCTTGCGCAGGAATGCGGAGCTCTTGAAGTGGGGCAGCGCCTCTTCGAGGCTCGCCGGCAGGCGTGGCCGCGTCTCATCGAACGATGCCGTGCCTTCCGACATGGCGGGCGGCACGAGGCGCTGCTCTATGCCGTGAAGGCCGGCGGCCAGCATGGCTGCGATCGTATGATAGGGGTTGGCGTCGGCCCCGGGCAGGCGATGCTCGAAGCGCACCGCGCTCTCCTTCGGCTTGGTGATGAGGCGAAGCGCGGCGTTGCGGTTGTCGTGGCCCCATGAGCTCGTCTCGGAGACCCATTGCTCCCAGCCGAGACGGCGATAGGCGTTGATCGTGGGCATGAAGAGCGCCATCAACTCGGGCATGAGCGCGAGCTGGCCGGCGGCATAATGGCGGGCGGTGTCGGTGATGTCGCGGCCGTCCCAAAAGGCGTTCGCGCCGTCCTGCCAGAGGCTCTGGTGGACATGGCCGCCGGCGCCGGGCTGCGCAGGATCGGGCTTCGCCATGAAGCTCGCGATCATGCCGTGCTCGGCGCAGATCTCCTTGAAATAGGTCTTGGCGCGCATCGCGCGGTCGGCGGCCTCCAACGCCGGCGCGTGGGAGAGCGCGAACTCGACCGCGCCAAGGCCAAGCTCGGTGTGGGTCGCATCGACCGGCGCGTCGATCTCGGCCATGCGCCGCATCAGCGTCTCGAAGACGGGCCGCTCGGTCGGCATGCGCACGAGGCTATAGGCGTTGCGCACGCGCGAGCCGGGGCGCAAGTCCGCAAGGCGTCCGGCGCGTGCCGCCGCGCCGTCGTCCACGTGATAGAGGTAGGCCTCGAACTCGACCGCGAAGCGCGCCTCGAAGCCGAGCGCCGCGGCCTTTTCCACGGCCCGGCGCAGCATGGTGCGCGGCGCTTCGGGGCTCAGGGTGCCGTCCTGGTCGACGATGTCGCAGATCACCGCGACCGTCTCGGGGTGCCAGGGCAGGCGGCGCGCCGTCGTCGGGTCGGGTCGCCCGTAGACGTCCGAGAAACCGTTGTCGTAGGACGCATAGTGGGATTCGTAGACGTCGTCCGCCGTGGTCAGGCCATAGAGGATGTTCGAGAACCCGATCAGCCCGCCCAAGCCCTTGTCGAGCGAGACGAGCTTGCCGCGCATACCGCCGTCGATCTCGGCGACCTCTATCTGCACGAAGCGAATGCCTTCCGCCGCATAGCGCTCGCGGGCTTCGCGAAGCTGCGTTTCGTGGTCGCTCATGCCGCGGGCTTTCGCGCGCCGACCGCCTCGTAGGCAGCGGCCGGCACGAGCGATGGGTCCTTGTAGATCGACCAGGTGCACTTGGTGCCCGCGCGCGCGCCGGGCCATGTGGGTGGGTCGACCACGCGCGTCGGATAGCCGAAGCGGGCGATCGGCATGCGCTGGTTGAGCTGGCAGCAGTGCACGCAGTAGACGCAAACGCCGGTCTTGCCCCACGACCAATCATGCGGCTCGGTGGTGACCGCGAAGCCGTAGGGCGCCTCCATGCGCGGGCCGCCGGCATCGCCCGCGTCGCGATAGGTGCGCCCGCCGGAGCCGCACGGGTCGAAGCGCAGGACCCAGCGGTCAGCCTCCTCGCTGACCTCGATTGCGCCCTCGCGCCCCGGCCCGCTGAGGTGGCCGCGCAGGGACTCCGCGGCGATCACGACGAGCCGATGGAGCGAGCGCGCCCACGGATGGCGCGCGGTGTCGTAAACCTCGTAGGTCTCGTACATCGGCGCCATCAGCTCGTCCCAGAGCGGGCCGATGCGCGTCTCGCCGAGCCGCCGCACGACGATGTCGAGCATGCCGTAAACGCGATCGCACCCGCGGTCGTGCGTCGTCAGCCAAACCGCCCGCGCCGCGTCGAGCGCCCGGCGTGCCGCCGCGCCATCGCCGGCGCCGCACGCGAACACGATATCGCTGACCGCGTCGTTGAACGCGGCCCAGCCTTTGTGAATGTCGAAGGCCGTGCCGTCGGGCTCGGCGATCAGGTCTTCGAGGCGCGCTTCATCGGCATCGAGGGTCTCGGGGTCGACGCCCTCGCGCAGGAGGTAGCGGTGGATCTCCGCCGCCCAGGCCGCGTAGAGCTCGTAGCCTTCAACGGCCTCTTGGATCATGTGGCGCGCATGGTCGGCGGCGCCGCGATAGTCGCTCGCGGCAAGCGCGGCGGTCGCGAGGGCATAGCTCGCCGGGGCTTGGTTCTGGAGCGGGCCCAAGCGGGCACGCTGCCCCACGATCGGGTCATAGGCGATATCGATCATCTCGGCCGGCTCCGTCCCATCTGCCCAGCGTCCTGGGTCTTGTTGCAGAACCGCCAGCGCATGGTGATCTGGCGGGCTTCGCGTGCTTAAGGTATGAAAACCAGACCTTTGGGTAAAGCGCCGGTGCCATGACGCAGCGAACGACGCCCGCGGCTGCCGCTCAGCGCATGGTCGAGCAGCCATCTGCGCTCAGGCGGATCGAGCCGGTGCGCCCGGCTGCGGCGCATGAGCTGGTGGTCGATCAGCTCCGCCGGGCCATCCATCTCGGCCGCTTCGTGCCGGGCGACAAGCTACCGCCCGAGCGTCAGCTCGCGCAGCAGCTCGGCGTCTCGCGCACCACGGTGCGCGAGGCGGTGCGCGTGCTCGAGGGCGAGAGTCTGGTTGAAAGCCGCCGCGGCGCGACGGGCGGCCTCGTCGTGCTGGAATGGCGACTGTCCGAGACCGAGTTGCGCACGCTCCTCGCGAGCGAGCGCGATGCGGTGCGGAGCGTGTTCGAGTTTCGTATCGCGAACGAAGGCGCGGCGGTGCGGCTCGCTGCCGAACGTTGCGATGGCGACGATCTTGCCGTGCTCGGCGCGCTCATCGAGCGCATGGCGGGGCTTGCCGCGACGCCGGAGGCGCGCCGCGATCTGGCCAACATCCCGCTCTTCTTCGCCACCGATTCCGCATTTCACCTCGGCATCGCGCAGGCGGCGCGCAACCCGCATCTTCTGCGCGCCATCGAGGATGCGCGGGCGGCGATGTTTCTCCCGATCGGCGCCGTGTTTCGTCGGCTGGAGGACAATGCCAACGCTTTTCACGAGACGATCTTCGCCGCGCTCGAGGGGCACGACGCCGATGCGGCCGAGGCGGCCATGCGCGCCCATCTCGCCGAGACGCAGCGCAGCCTGACACGGTTTCTGGCGCAGGCTGCGGGCGCCGCAGAGGGCGATTGACAGTAATGGTCTAATGAATATACCAATTGAGCAACGGTGAACCAGCGAATGGATCGCGGAGGCGGTGATGAGTGATGGTGTGGCGGTCGATTTCGGCTTTGTGGCGGCCCCGGTCGGTGAGGAGGGGCTTTCGGATGCGGCGATGTATGAGGAGATCATCGCCGATTGCGCGCTCGGCGAATCGCTCGGCTATGGCATCGCCTGGATGATCGAGCACCATTTCTCGGACTATTTCCCGACGCCCGATCCGCTGTCCTTCCTGCATCACCTCGCGGCGCGCTTTCCGAACCTGGCGCTCGGCACCTGCGTCTTGGTGACGCCTTGGTACGAGCCGCTCCGGCTCGCGGGGAAGATCGCTCAGCTCAACCTGCTGACCAACCAGCCGCTTCATCTCGGCCTCGGTCGCGGCACGGCGAAATACGAATACGAGGCCTTCGGCATCTCGATGGAGGAGAGCCGGCAGCGCTTCAAGGAATGCTACGAGATCGTCGAGCGAGCGCTCGCGGGTGGGCATTTCACCTACGAGGGCGCGCATCTGAACGTTCCCAAGCGCGTCGAGCTGCGCCCGCGCACCGATCTCGCGAAGATCAATTTCTATGGCGCGGTCGGGGGGAGCCCGGACAGCGGCTCGGTCATGGCGGGCTGGGCCTTCCGCCGATGATGACGGCGTTCAGCAACCTTCCCCTACAGAGCCAAGTGCTCACGGCGTGGAAGGAAGAGGCGACCGCGCGCGGCATGGAGATCGCCGAGTGTCGCTATCCCATGATGATCAACTGCATCATCGCGGACACCGATGCCGAGGCCTACGACCTCGCCAAGCACTACATTCCGCGCTTCCAGCAGGCTCAGATCGATCACTACGAGGCCGATGACGGTCATTTCGAGACGCTGAAGAGCTATGGCGCCTGGGCGAAGATCTTCGCGAAGATGAAGGAGCGCACCGATCCGGCGAATATCCCGCCGTGGGCCGACGGTCAGTTCGTCGGCTCGCCCGAGACCGTGCGCAGCCGGGTCGCCGATTATCTCGAGGCCGGCTTCAACTCCTTCCTCGTGCACGTCGCGACCCCTGGCGTGCCGCGCCGCCATCGGCACGAGTGGCTGAGCCGCTTCGCGCGCGAGGTCGCGCCCCATTTCGCTCCCGGCTTCGGCGGCGCCGCGCGTAAGGTGGCCTGACCCGGGGCACGCCGACCCGCTGGCCGCGGCGGTCTCCCGATGTTCGCGTGAGCGCTTCACCCGAGGCGCGCTTTGGGTCAAGCTGCGTCGCCACGACCCTAGCGAGACGGCGCGATTGGTGAGGGAGCGACCGGATGACGCTTGATCCGAAGCTGAAGGAGATCCTGGACTCGCTCGATCCGAGCGCGGAGACGCCGGTCGAGGAGATGACGCCCGAGGAGGCCCGCGCGGTGTGGAAGGAGGAGATGGCGGCCGTCGCTGGCAAGCCGCTCCTCGTCGGCCGGGTCTCCGATCGCGCGGTGCCGGGCGCCGATGGGTCGCTCACCATGCGCGTCTACGAGCCCGACGGGCCGGACGCCGATCGCCCGATCCTCGTCTACTATCACGGCGGTGGCTGGATCCGCGGCGACCTCGACACGCATGACGATGTCTGCCGCTATCTCTGCTACCACGCGCGCTGCGTGGTCGCCTCGGTCGGCTACCGCCTCTCGCCCGAGCATCGCTTTCCCGCGCCGCTCGAGGATTGCTACGCCGCCACCAAGTGGATCGCGGCGAACGCGGCGAGCCTCGGCGCCGACCCTGCGCGGCTCGCCATCGGCGGCGACAGCGCGGGCGGCAACTTCGCCTGTGGCGTGACGCTGCTTGCGCGCGAGCGCGGCGGGCCACCGATCAGTTTTCAGCTTCTGATCTATCCGGTCACCGATCTCGCGAGCGACAACGAGTCAAAGCGCCTCTTCTCGAGCGGCTATCTGCTCAACTCGATGCCGCTCTACATTGCGAGCTATGTGCGCGGCGACGCCGACCGCACCGACCCGCTGGCCTCGCCGCTGCGCGCCGAAAGCCTGGCCGGTCTGCCGCCCGCCTTCGTGCTCACCGCCGGCTACGATCCGCTGCGCGACGAGGGCGACGCCTATGCCGCGCGCCTTCAAGAAGCCGGCGTACCGACGCAGCACAAATGCTATGAGAGCATGATCCACGGCTTCGTCTCGATCACCGGCCTGATCGGCGCGGCGGAGGCCGGCCTCGCCGATTCCGCGGCCGCGCTCCGCGCCGCCTTCGGCTCATGACCGATCCGGCGTTTGCCGGCCGTGCCTGCGTGATGACGGGTGCGGGCGGCGGCATGGGCTTGGCGATCGCCCGCGCGTTGCAGGCGGAGGGCGTCGCCGTCACCGCCATCGACCCGAAGCCCGAGCCGGGTGACTTCGCCTGCGGGCCCGGTGCCGCGCGCTATGTCGTCGGCGATGCGACCGACGAAACCTTGGTCCAGCGCACGGTGGGCCAAGCGTTCGAGGGGGCCGGCGGGCGGCTCGACTATCTGGTGAACGCCGCCGGCGTCGGCTGGTATGACCGCGACGGCTCCATCATCGACATGGCGCTCGAGACGTGGACGCGGGTGCTCGAGATCAACCTGACGGCGGCCGCGCTCATGGCCCGCCACGCGGCACCGCTGATGCGCGAGACCGGCGGCGGCGCCATGGTCCACATCGCGAGCGTGGTGGGTCTCCGCAACATGGAGAACATTATCGAGGGCGGTCCTTTGGACGGCTACCAGGCGGCCAAGACCGCGCTCGTCGGGCTTTCGCGCTCGCTCGCGATGCAGCTTGCGGCCGACGGCATCCGCTCCAACACGATCTGCCCGGGTGCCGTCCTCACGCCGATGATCGCGCCGCTCTACGAGGCCGATCCCGCGCGCGCCGACGCCATGATCGCGCGCACGCCGCTCGGCCGCCTCGGCATGCCGGAGGACATTGCCGGCGCCTGCCTCTTCCTGCTCTCGGACAAGGCATCGTTCATCACCGGCATCGACCTCACGGTTGACGGCGGGCTTCTGGCGAAGCTCTAAGGAACGGCGGCTCAGTGCGTCGCGCGGGCATGGGCCGCCCCGCCGACCAGCGACAAGGTTAATCGCCGAACACGCGGTAGCTACCGACAGTGCCGAGCTCAACGCTTCGCGGCGGTTCGGCGCAGCGCTCCTTCAGGCCCTCGCGGAAGGTCTTGAAGGCATCGAGCGCGGCGAGGGGGTTGGCGCCATCGGCGGTTTCGACCGTCGCGAGATGGTAAAAGCTCACCCCGTCATCGCCGCGGAAGGCCGCGTAGCGCACACCATCGGGCGCCTTCTCCGCAAGCTCCGCGAACACCGCCTCGATCGCGGTCACATTGGCCTCCGCCGCTTCGGGCTTCACCGTGTAACGCACCAACAGTCTCTTCACCGTTGATCTCCCTTCCGTATTTTCCGGTCGGCAACGCGCGGCCAGTATGATAGAAGATCCTTACGTAAGAAAGTACTAACGTATTTACCATGGACGAACAACTGCGCGCGTTGGCCCATCCCACCCGCCGCGAGATCCTGCGCGCGGCGTGGGGCGCCGATCTCACGGCAAGCGCGCTCGCGGCGCGCTTCGCCGTCACGCGGCCCGCGGTCTCGCAGCATCTGCAGGTCTTGGTGCGCGCCGATTTGGTGACGGTGCGGCGCGACGGTGTGCGTCGGTTCTACCGCACGAACCGCGCGACGATCGGCCGCGTGCAGCGGGGTCTTGCGATGTTCTGGGACGAGGCGCTCGCCGATCTCAAGCGCGCGGTCGAGGCGGAGCGGGACGGGGGCGGGGATGCCTGAGCGGCCGGAGGTGCGGCGCAGCGTCTGGATCGATGCGGTGCCGGCGGCGGTCTACGCCTATTTCATCGACCCCGCCAAGCTCGCGCGCTGGATGGGCGCGGCCGAGGTCGACGCCGTGCCGGGCGGCGCGCTCCGCATCGTCAAGGGGGCGGACCGCGTGGTCGCGGGCACGTTCATCGCGCTCGAGCCGCCGCACCGGCTCGTGTTCAGCTTTGGTTGGGAGGGAGACGACACGCTGCCGCCGGCCTCAAGCCGGGTCGAGGTGACGCTCACCGATGAAGCGGGCGGCACACGCCTCGATCTGCGTCACATCGGAATCGACGAAACCGGCGTCGAGGCAACGGGTTGGACGCACACCCTGACGCAGCTCGCGAGCCTCGTCCCCGGCGCGTGAGAGCGCCGCCGCGCGCGCGGGTTATTCGGCCGCTTCGCTCTGCGGCGCAGCCGTCGAGAAGTGGCTGAAGCTACCGATGAAGCGCTTGGGCTCCGGCGGGCGGTAGGTCTTGCGCTTGCTCGTGGTCTTGCCGAGCTCGACCAGCACCTCGGCCTGCTTGGTGGCGCACACCACACCGTCGAGCACCGGCACGCCGAGCTCGTCCTCGAGCTCTGCGGCGAACTGCGCGAAGCCCGCGCAGCCGAGGCAGACCGCTTCGGCCTCCGCGTCGTTCACCGAGCGGCGCACCTCGTCGCGGAGCTTTTCCATCGAGCCCTCGGGGTCGCGCTCGATATCGAGCACGTAGAGCGGCGTGGTGCGGATCTCCACGATGCGCTCGGCCATGCCATAGGCCCTCACCATCTCCTCGAGCATGGTGTGGATGCGTGGGATCACGGTGACGATCGAGAAGCGCGCGGCCAGCATGGAGGCGGTGTAGAGCGAGGCTTCGGCGATGCCGACCACTGGTTTCTCGGTCATCTCGCGGGCCGCGTGGAGGCCCGGGTCGCCGTAGCAGGCGATGACGTAGGCATCGACGTCCTCCTGCTCGCCCTTGCGCACCTCGTCGAGCACGCCGCAGGCGGCGACATATTCATCGTAGTAGCATTCGATCGAGTCGGGCCCGAAGCTCGGGCTCACGGCGACGATCTCCGTGCCTTGGCGGGCGACCGAGCGCGCAGCCGCGCCGATCCCCTCGGTCATCTCCAGCGTGGTGTTGGGGTTGATGACCTTGATCTTCATGGCTTTCGTCCTTTCGCTCGCATCGCGCCGCCGTCCGGGCACGCACGCCTCCGACCGTGATGCTGCCGCGCGGCGGCGCTTCCCCGCCGCGAGCGGCGCAGCGTCGTGGTTCGCCGATCGGCTCTGGCGCCACACTAACACGGAAAGAGCCGCGCCCGTGAGAGCGCGGCTCCAAGATCCGTCACGGTGTGTGTGGGCGTTTACGCCTTACGCGCCCGACGCCGACGCCACGCTGCCACGCCCAGTGCCGCGAGCCCGATCCCGAGGACCGACATCGTCGCCGGCTCGCCGATATTCACCGGCGGCGGAGGTGGGGGAGGCGGAGGTGGAGGTGGCGTGCCAGGAGGATTGTTCACGAATGCCTCGCTGCCACCGCTCGCAAATCCCTGCACGTGGATACCGATGCGAAGCCCGCCCGGCGTCGAACCAAAGAGCGCGTCGTTCTCGAGCTCGGTCAGCACGTCCAACACGGTTTGGCCGGCCTGCAAATCGAAGATAATTCCGAGGGATTCGCCCGGATTGACGCCATTGGGCTGCGCCGGCGCGTCGGAATCGGCCAAGAATCCGGCCGTGACCACGAACGGCGGCGTGGCCGAGTTGGCGGACGGTAGATTGGGCGGACTTGCCGACTGCGAGAAGTCCACACCGGGGTCACCACCGACGCCGTCATCCGCGTCGATGAGGCCGGCGATTCCCAAGAGCGCGCCATCTTCAAAATAGACATCGGTGATCGACGACGCGTTCGGACCCGTATTCCGGAAGGTGAAGAGGACCTGGTTCGGATTGCCGAAAACGTCCTCAACATCCACAAACAACTGGGTTTCGCCAATCGTGGCGTCGCCGACGCTGTTCGCCGAAATGTTGTCGAAACTCAAGGTCGCTAGCACGGCCGCATCGGCGCTCGTCACACCGATAGCCGAGGTTCCCGCGACAATCGTCGCCGCGAGCAAGGCTCCTCTCAATTTCATCTCTGCGTTCTCCCTGCGTCCGGCCGCCTGCCCCCTTAAGACCCCCACAGGGCCGCGCTTCATGGCAGCACTGACAATTTCACTCGCCCTTAACCAAGCAAAAACCATGCCAAGCTGGTTAACTCATTGAAAAATCGAGAATTTCCAAATCACCTTTGGACCGTTCGGTTCAAATTGTAAGATTTTCTGACGCACTCACGGGGCGGGGACCGGCGAGAGCGTGCTAGAAAACGCAACAATATCAAGATGTTAATGTTAATCCCTCGAACTCGCGCGGCGCCGGCGCGCTAAAAGCGGGGTAGAGAGTTTTTTTCTCAACGAAATCAGTCGATTAAACATCGACTGTGCCGCCGGGTGTAAACATCGTTGACACTCCCCGCGAAAGATCACGGAACTCGTTACTTAACCAGCCGCTTTGGGCCCGTCCTGTCGACCGCTCCAGCGGTCCAGCATCGGGTCCCTCCGGTGATCGCCACGGCGGAGGGCCGTAAGGCTCCTGCGTGCGTGGGAAATCTCGGCGTCACCCGGCGATCGGCGCCTTTCAACCGCGCGGAACATGGTAAGCCGGTTCCGGCATGTCAGAATTTTTGACAGTCGGCACCAGCGTGGTCCCATAACCCTTTGTGATAAAAACATAAAAATCTTCTGCATCTATTTTCGGTCATCGGACGAGACGTTATTCTTAACGAACCGCATAACATGCTGGATCTACATCGTTTTTTCGCGACCTAGTCAAATTAACCACGTCCGTTAGATGTCAGGTTTTCTTACAAGGGGCGAATTTGTAAACCGTTGATTAACTGTGGATTTTTTGCGTTTTCAACGGTCTACCAGGCTTGGCATGCGCCTTGCACCGTTGCTGGTGACGAGACCACGAAACGAAAATGGACAAAGAGCTCATGAGCGACATCAACAAAATGAGACGATATGTGGGGGCAGGCGTCGCAGCCGTCGCTCTGACCCTCATGACCGCGGTGTTCACACCGCAAGAGAGCCACGCCGGGGCCGTCTGCGACGCCTCCATCCTCAACAAGGTCGTGGCGAACTCCGGCTGCGAGCTGGGTTCCACGAACAATGATAGCCAGGCCCAGGTCAATGCGGACAACATGTTCGACGTGACGACCAACGGGACATGGACCTTCGACGCGAAGGTCGAGAACCCCGGCGGCGTTCCCGATGCCGGCGATCCGAACACCATCAACCTCATCCTGACCGGCGATGCGTTCAGTGGAACGTGGTCGCACAGCGCCGCGCCCGGGACCGAGGTCATGTTGGTGTTCAAGGATGGAGACGGTATCCCTGATACCTATGTCGGCTACCTCCTGTCTGGCAGCTCCGGCACTTACGAATCGCCTTTCATCGTGAGCGCTACCAACGGAAACCTGAAAGCGATCAGCCACGTCTCGGCGTACATCCGGGCCGGTTCGCCTCCGCCACCTCCTCCTCCGCCGCCTCCGCCGCCTCCGCCGGTGGACATTCCTGAGCCCACGACGCTCGGTCTGCTTGGCGCAGGCTTGGTGGGTGCCGGTCTCGCGGTGTGGCGTCGGCGCAACAAGCGCGGATAAATCCGCCGACGCTGTTACTCGTCAAGAAGGCCCGCGTCTCCGACGCGGGCCTTTTCTTTTGCGCTAAGCGCGTCTGAGATGCTCTAAAGAAACAGGCAGAGCACACCGTAGCAGCGCGCGAGAAGGTGCTCGAACACGAGGTAAAGCACGACATCCAGGATCAACGCGAGGCCGAGCAGGGGCAAGCAGACGTAAAGGCCGAAATAAAGCGCTGCCCAGGCCGTGAAGCGACGGCGCGGCAGGGAGACGCCCGCAACAACGGCGCGTGAGCTGGCGCGTTTCATGCGGAAGGAGCGTAGACTCGGCGCCCGATTCGCGGAACCGATGAGCCGCCAATGGCCGCCACGTTGAGCCCGGCACTTGCCTGGAACACCCACACGCGAGACGATTGGGACCGCTTCATCGCGGCGGCCGGCCGCTCCAGCCTCGAGCAATGTTGGGCCTATGGCGAGGCCGTCGCGGCGCATCATGGGCTCGCGGTCGATCGCGGCGTCGTCATGGAAGGCGAGGCGCCGCTTGCCGCCCTCCAACTCTTCCGGCGCCGTGTGCTCGGGCTCGCGACGATCGTGCGCCTCGTGCGCGGCCCGCTTTGGTTCGAGCGTCCGCGCGGGAGGGAGGGTGAGGCCGCGGCCTACCGCGCGATCCGCCGCCGCTTCAGCCGTTGGCGCCGCGAAGCGTTGATCTGGATGCCCGAGCTTCCCGACGCGCCGCAGAGCCACGCGCTGATGCGCGCGGCCGGAACGCGCCGCGTGGTCACGGGCTATAGCTCCGCCTGGCTGGACCTGCGCCCCGGCGAGGAGGCGGTGCGCGCGGCGCTTGCGGGCAAATGGCGCAACACGCTCCGTGCCGCCGAGCGCGCCAAGACCGTGGTGCGCCGCGCCTCGGCCACCCGTGATCTCGCGCCGCTTATGGCCCATTACGATGCCTTCCGCCGCGCCAAGCGCTTCATCGGCCCGCCCGGCGGCCTCATCACGGCGTTCGGCGCCGCCGCGCCCGACGACACGATCGTGCTGACCGCGCGTGTCGGCGGCGATGCGATCGCGGGCGTCGTGCTGCTCTGCCATGGTGCGAGCGCGACCTATTTCGTGAGCTGGACGAGCGCCGAGGGCCGGCGCCGCCATGCCCACAACCTGCTGCTCTGGCGCGGCATCGTCATGCTGATCGCGCGCAACACGCGCTGGCTCGACCTTGGCGGCCTCGACACGGTGTCGGCGCCGGGTGTCGCGCGTTTCAAGCTCGGCTTGCGGCCCGCCGTGTTCACCCTCGCGGGAACCTATTTCTAGCGTGTATCGCCCCGCCAACGGCGGCGCACGACCCGCGTGATATAGTGCGCGGATGCGGCGCAAGCGTGCCTGGATCGTGAGCCTGCTCGCCGTGAGCCTTTTTGGCCTCGCGTCCTTGGCGCATGCGCAGGAGGCTGTCGAGCGCGTGGCGCCGACGCCCGCCGGCCCGGACAGCACGACCACGCGCGCCAAACGGGTCGTTCCACGTGTGGTGCGTCCCACCCCTGACACCCCGCCGCCGACGGCGGTCAGGCGCGTCAACCCGGCGCCAAAAAGGGTCGATCCCCCGGTAGCGCGGGCCGCGCCTCCGGGCGTCGAGGCGGCGACTGCGCTCAGCCCGCTCATCGGCACCTGGTCGGGCATGGTCGACCAGTCCGATTTCGGCGCCTATCCGGTCGTCATGAAGATCACGTCGCTCTTCGGTGGCACCATCGACTACCCGTCGCTGAGCTGCGGCGGCACACTGAAAGGCGGGGGCGGCAAGACTTGGCTGCGCGTGATCGAGACCATCAGCTATGGCAAGGCCTATTGCGTCGACGGCGGCGCGATCATGATGAAGGTCACCGGGCCCAACACCATGCGGTGGGAGTGGGCCGACGAGACGACGACGATCACCGCGACGCTGGTGAAATCGGTCGAGCTCTCCGACGCCGATCGCACCGCCCTCGAGGCGGACTATGCCGAGCGCAACAAGGAGGAGGCGCTCGACGCGCTCGGCGGGATCGCCTTCGGCGACTACCACGCGCTCGTCATCGGCAACAACGACTATCGCCGCTTCACGCCGCTTCGCACCGCGGTGGACGACGCCAAGGCCGTCGCGCGCGTGCTGCGCGAGGGTTACGGCTTCGAGGTCACGCTTTTGACCGACGCGACGCGCGACGACATCCTGCGCGCGCTCGCGAATTACCGCCGCTCCCTCACCTTCAACGACAATCTGGTCATCTACTACGCCGGTCACGGCGTGATCGACGAGATCACCGACCGCGGTTATTGGCTGCCGGTCGATTCCGACCCGGACGTCAAGACCGCCTGGATCGCCAACGAGGACATCACGAGCGAGCTCGGCGCGGTGCAGGCGAAGCATGTTCTGGTGGTCGCCGATTCCTGCTATTCCGGCACGCTCCGCGCCGCCGCGCCCGAGCTCGACCTCGCGCGGGGCACCCTCGCTTGGGTCGAGCGCATGGTGCAGAAGCGCTCGCGCGTCGCGCTCACCTCCGGCCTGCTCGAGCCGGTGGTGGACAGCGGCGGGGGCGGCCACTCGGTCTTCGCGCGCGCCTTTCTCGAGGTGCTCGAGGCAAACCACGGTGTGCTCGACGGGCACACGCTGTTCGACCGCATTCGCGCGCCGGTCGTCGTCAACGCGGATCAAACGCCGGGTTACTTTCCGATCCGCCGGTCGGGTGACGAGGGCGGCCATTTCCTGTTCGTGCGCACACGGTAGGCCGGGCTGCGCACCATGACGACGTTCGGGCTTTTCTGTCTCATGGGCTATCGCGACCGGGGCACGCCGGTGAGCGAGGTGCTGGGCAACGCGGCGCAGATGGTGCGTTGGGCGGAGGATGCGGGCTTCGACGCGGCGTGGTTCGCGGAGCATCACTTCTCCAACTATTGCGTCTGCCCGTCGCCGCTCCTCATGGTGAACCATTGCGCCGGCCTGACCTCGCGGATCCACCTCGGTCCTGCGGTGATCGTGGTGCCGCTCTATCATCCCGTGCGTTTGCTTTCCGAGATCGGCATGACCGCGGCGCTCTGCGGCGAACGCTTCCAGCTCGGCATCGGGAGCGGCTATCAGCCTTACGAATTCGACCGTTATGGCGCGGATCTCGAGCGCTCCAAGGCCGCGCTTCACGAGTTTCTCGCATTGATGGACCGGGCGTACGCGTCGGAGACCTTCACCTTCGATGGCGCCTTCACGCAGCTCCCGGAGAGCAGCATCAGCACGCGGCCGCCGGGTGGCGCGCCGCCGATCTGGATTGCCGGTGATTCGGCGGCGACCCATCGGCTCGCGGCGGAGCGGGGCTTCGTGCCGATCATCACCGGCCGGGGGCACGGGCCGGCCTATCTCGCCGAGCAGCGGGTGCGGATCGATGCTGCTTTTGCGGAGGCGGGGAAGGGGCCCGCGCCGCTCGGCGTGCTGCGCTTCGCCTGTGTCACCGAGAGCGACGCCGAGACGCGCGAATACCTCGTGCATGCGCGGCAGCAGATGCGGTTCGCCGCCGCGCTCCGCCATCGCCAGGAGGCGATCGAGAACGGCATGTTGATCGAGCGGCCGATCGAAGGCGAAGTGTCCCTGGAAGAGATGGCGGGCAACCTGCCGGTCGGCGATGTGGAAACGGTTGCCGCACGGTTAACGGCCGACATTCGGGCTTCGCGGGCGACGCACGTGATGCTGAACATTCAGGCCTCGGGCTCCACCATGACGCAGGCCGAGCGCACGATCGCCCTGTTCGGGCGTGAAATCCGACCCATGATCGCGCGCGCCCTGGCCGGTTAAGGGGCGCGCGGCGGCAACCGGGCGCGCATAGGCTCCCTTAACAAAATTTCCCCATCATGCCGGAGCGGCGCCGCATGGCGCGGCCGGTCGCGATTTTTGTCAGCTGGGGCCCCATGAGGGATATTTCGGAGTCATCCCAGGGCGCGAGTATCGCGCTGCCCGCAGGTGACAGAGCGGCGCGGACCCTCTTGGGCCGCACGATCGATTCGTTGGTGGCCCGGTGCGCCGGTCTCGGTCGGCGGCAATTCATCGCGATCTTTTTCACCATCTGTCTGGGGGCCGGCGTACCACTCGCGGTGCTCGCGTGGCGGATCGTCGCCCCCGACGTCCCGTGGCGAACGGTCGTGTTCGTGGCCATTCCCGTCGTGTTCCTGGTGGCGTTGCCGATTCTGGCTTTCATCGCCGAAATCCTCGAACGGCTCGCAGCGACCGAGCAAAGGCTGCGCCTGGCCCTCGAGGAGCAATATTCGGCCCGGGCGGAGCTCAAGCGGCGCACCGATCTTTCGGCGCGCCTCGGGCGCCTGATGTCGGCCTCGAGCGACGAAATCTACTTCTTCGCCGTCGAAACCTTGCGTTTTGCTCACGTCAATGATGGTGCGCGGCGCAACCTTGGCTACGCGCAAGATGAGCTGTCGGCGCTTACACCGCTTGATTTGATGCCGGACCATACGGAGGCCGGCTTCAGGGAGCTTACCGCTCCGTTGATGCAGGGCGCGGAGAGCATGCTGGTGTTCGAGACGCGGCACCGGCGAAAGGATGGGTCCTTCTATCCCGTCGAGGTGCATCTCCAGCACGCGCCGACCGAATCGCCACCGCTTTTCATCGCGACCATTCGGGACATCACCGAGCAGGTGCGCGCACTCGAAGAGCTGCGGCGGGAACGCGAAAACGCGGAGAGCGCCAACCGCGCCAAGAGCGAATTCTTGGCTAACATGAGCCACGAGTTGCGCACGCCGCTGAACGCGATCATCGGGTTCGCCGATCTGATCCGCATGGCGCCCTTCGGTCCGCTGGGCGATTCCCGCTATGCAGATTATGTCGACGATATTCGCGACTCCGGCCAGCATCTCTCGGGCTTGATCGGAGAGATCCTCGACCTTGCGAAGATCGAGGCGGGCGAGATCACCCTCGATGAAAACCGTGTCGATGTCGCCCGCGTGGTGGAGGCGTGTCTTCGGATGGTCGAGCAGCGCGCGGGGAGCCGCGACGTCGCGCTGGTTAGCGCGTTCGACGGCGCGGCCTTGCCGTTCCTGCGGGCGGATTCGATGCGCCTGACCCAGATCCTGGCCAATCTGCTTTCTAACGCGGTGAAGTTCACGCCCGCGGGCGGCTCGGTGACGGTTGGCATTACGGTGGATCGCGCCGACGGCTTCGTTTTGACCGTCACCGACACGGGGATCGGGATCGCCCCGGAGGACATACCAAAGGCCTTGTCGCGCTTCGGGCAGGTGGACGGCAAACTCAACCGCAAGTTCGAGGGAACCGGCCTCGGCTTGCCGCTCGCCCAATCGCTGGTCGCCTTGCACGGCGGCACCCTCACCCTCGAGAGCGCGGTCGGCATCGGGACAACCGTCACCGTGCACGTCCCGAGCGACCGCATCGTCGCTCGCGAAGAAACCGCCAGCGTGGCCTAGCCGGCTCCCGTCCCGAGCCGCCTGCCTCCCCGACGGATGTCGGTGAGGCGCGCGCGCGTGCTACGATCCGACGCGAGACCGTCGCGCCCCACCCCCTCGAGGGAGATTCGGAACATGAAGCTTTGGTCGAGCCCGGCGACACCCTTCGGGCGAAAGGCGACGATTGTCGCCAAGGAGCACGGGCTCGCGCTTGAGATCGTCGACGTCAACCCGTTCGAATCCGACGCGCTTGCCGCGCTCAATCCGGCGAAGCTGATCCCGGTGCTCGAATGGGACGACGGCACGGTGCTCTATGATAGCGACGTCATTTGCCGCTATTTCGATGAGATTGGCGCCGGCCCGACCCTCTATCCGGACGCCGACAAGTGGGATTGGCAGCGCCGCATGACGCTGGGGCAGACATTGACCGAGACGAGCGTCGCATGGGTGCTCCAGAAGAGACTGCCCGAGGATCAGCAGAGCGCGCGGCTCAAAGCGCATTACGAAGCGCGCGCCGATCGCATCACCGCGTGCCTCGAAGGCGAGGCTGAGACGCTCGCTGCGGCGCCGTTCCGCATGGATCACGTGACGGTGGTTTGCGGTCTCGGGCACCTCGAGTTTCGCCACAACGCGGAGTGGCGCGGCCGGTGCCCCAGCCTGACGCAGTGGTACGAGAGCATCTTGACGCGCCCGAGCGTGGCCGAGACCATGCCCGTCGGTTGAGCCGCACCGGCGGACGCGAGGCAGCCGCGGCATGGGCGTATCCATCATCCCGGACGTCGTTCGAGAGCAGACGATCCATTCGCTCGGCGAGAGCGAGAGCGCGCATCGGGCGGCGCAAATGATGGCCGAGCACGACATCTCGGCCGTGGTGGTGGTCGACCGCGAGGGCCTGTTCCGCGGCATCGTCACCGAGCGCGACATCACGCGCCGCGTCGCCGCCGCCGATCGCGTGCCCCATGAGACCAAGCTCTCGGAGATCATGACCACCGACGTGGAGACCGTCGCACCCCATGATTCGCCGTTTTATGCGCTGAGGCTCATGATCGATCGACGCTATCGCCATCTGCCGGTGGTCGCCGAGCGTCGGGTCGTGGGAATGGTGTCGCTGCGTGACCTTCGGCTGCTCTCGTCCGTCATGGCGCAACCCAAAAAACGCTCGCTCCGAGCCGTCTTGGGGCTGTCCGGTCAGTGCGCCCCACGGTGACGCGCTCGGTGCCGCACCAGGCGGCCGCGGGGGCCGCGGCGGCGGTCGCATTGTCGATTGCCGAGGATGCGCCGGCCCAGGCGCTCTATCGGCGCGTCATGGCGTTCCAGATCGATGAGGCATCCGGCGCGTTGCGCTTTGCCGACCGGCTCGCGCGCGACAACGGGTGGTCGCCCGGTTACACCGAGCGGGTGATCGACGAATACAAGCGCTTTCTCTTCCTGCTCGCCACCGCGCACGAGCCCGTGACACCTTCCGACCAGGTCGACCAGGCCTGGCACCTGCATCTCACCTACACCACGTCCTACTGGGAGCGGTTGTGCGGCGCCGTGATCGGTCGGCCGTTGCATCACAACCCCACAAAGGGGGGCGCCGACGAAGCACGTCGGTATGCGCTCAACTACGAGCGAACCCTGGCTCGCTATGCCTGCGTGTTCGGCGTGGCGCCGCCGGTGGATATCTGGCCGCCGGCGGCGACGCGCTTCGGCGATGATCTTCACTTTCGCCGCGTCAACACGCGCCGCCATGTCGTGCTCTGGCGGCCGAGATGGTTGCGCGTGCCGCACGACACCATGCGCGCGCTCGTCGGCGCGACGGGGTTTCTCGCGCCGCTCGCGCTCGCGACCGGTGACGCCGCCGGGGCAAGCGGCAGTGGTCCGGGCGACTTCGAATTCGCCTATGTCGTCGGCGGGGCACTTGCGATTGCGTTGGCGGTGGCGCTCATCGTGTCGATCGTCAAGCGCCGGTGTCGAAGCTGCGGCCGTTATACCGCGGTGAAAACCGGTATCACCCGGCGGGAAAAGTGGGGCAGCTGGCAGGAGTACGAGTGCGGGAGCTGCGGCGAGAAGGAGATGCGCCGCATCCGCGCCGATTCAACGGCTGGCAGCGGTGGCTGCGGCGGGTGTGGCGGCGGCTGCGGTGGCTGCAGCTAGGGCTAAGCTCGCCGCGCGCGGCCAACTCAGGCCGACCGTGCCACCGCGTCGCCCTCGAGATAGCGCTTCGGCCACGAGATGCCCTGCCAGGTTTGGATGGAGACCGGGTCGAGGCGCACCAGCCAACGCTTCCAGGTCATCGTCGGCTCGAGGTAGGCCGGGCCGTTCGCGCCGTAATAGCGCACCGCCATCGCGCGCGCGACCTCGACCCATTGGCCGCCGACATTGGGCCGCTCCACGATCGCGGCCTCGCATTGCGCGAGGAAGCGACGCTGCACGGCGCCATCCGTCGCCTCCTCATCGGCGGAGGAGGATTCGTCGATCGTGACGGCGCAACGCGGGTTGGCCTCCAAAAAGCCCGCCCAGGCGGATTTGGCGCGGGGCACGAGCCAGAGGGCGGCGCCGTCCCACTGGTACCAGCAGGGCACGACATAGGGCCAGCCCTGGTCGTCCAGGCAGGCGACCCGCGCAAGCCAGGGCTCGGCGAGGAAGGCATCGATCTCGCTCTGGCTCATCTTGCCCATGCGGCCACGCCAGTGTTCGTCCGTCTTGTCCCTGCTCATCGTGGTCTCCCCTCAACGTTCCCGCGCGGCGGCCGTGGGCGCCGCGTTCTTGGCGGCGAGCCGTGCGTGGTGGCGGCCGAGCCTGCCCAGCCCCTCGACGATGGCCTCGGGTGCGGCGGCGAGGGAGGCACGCACATAGCCTTCGCCGCTCGGGCCGAAATCATCCCCATGCACCACCGCGACACCCTGCCCTCGAAGAAGGTCTTGGGCGAACGCGCGGCTCGCGAGCCCAGCCGGTCGAACGTCGATCCAAAGGTAGAACGCACCCGCCGGCGGGTGCGCGGTGACACCATGGTCCGCGAGAACGTCGAGCGCGCGCTGGCGCCGGCTCGCATAGGCCGCGCGCATCGTCGCGATCACGTCTTGCGGTCCTTCGAGCGCCGCGAGGGCGGCCCATTGGCCGGGCGCGCTGCCACAGGAGAGCGTTGCCTCATGGAGATCGGCGATCGGCCTGACCAGTTCCGACGGCAGCACCATGTAGCCGACGCGCCAGCCGGTCATCGCGTAGGATTTCGAGAAGCTGTAGACGCCGATCACCCGCGCGCGGCTGCCGCAGGCGGCGGCGCTGACGAAGTCGTCGGTGTAGGTGAGCGCCTCGTAGGCCTCGTCGCACAGCACCCAAAGATCATGTGCCGCGGCAAAGGCGAGAATCGCCTCCATGCGCGCACGCGGGATCACCGAGCCGACGGGATTGAGCGGCGTGTTGATGAGCAAGAGCTTGGTCGCGGGCGTGACGAGGCTTTCGAGCTCGTCGAGATCGGGCAGGAAGTCGGTTGCCGCGGTCAACCGGTAGCGGAGCACCGTGGCTTGGCGGAGTTGCGCCATCATGTTGGCATTGGGCCAGCCGGGATCGGGGAGCAGCACTTCGTCGCCCGGGTCCAAGAGTGCGACGAACGCCGCGTAGAGGCCGCCCATGGCGCCATGCGTGACGATGATCTCGTCGGGGTGCGCGGCAACGCCGTTCTGCCGCTCAAGCTTCTCGGCGATCGCTTCGCGCAGCGGCGCGATCCCCATGTTCGAGACATATTTCGTGTGTCCGTCCGCGAGCGCCCGCTGGCCCGCCTCGACGATGTGCGCGGGCGTCGGGAAGTTGGGCTCGCCCGGCGCCAGGTTGATCACGTCCGTCATGTCCGCGATCTGGTTCATGATGTCGCGAATGCCCGAGGACGGCATGCCGGCGAGTGTGCGCGAGAGTGTCATGGCATCGACCTTTCGGGACCGGACGTCGTCAAAAATCCTCGCCCAGGTGAAAGAGGCAATCGCCACGCTCGGTGCGCCCCGGCACGCGCTTGCACACCACGATGCCCGCACGGTCGAACAACACTTCGGCCGGCGCGCGCCAAGGCGTCTCGGGGTCGTGGATCAGCGCGGCGGGCTGACCGGCTTCCACCGCGTCGCCGAGCTCGACCAGGGGCTCGAAGAGGCCATCTTCATTGGCGTAGGTGAAGAAATCCCACGAGGTCGCGCGCAACATGCGCGGCTCCACCGGCGGTTCTTCGTCCGCGCCGATCGGGCCATGCCAAACACCGACATGGCGGAGCACGCGGCGCACGCCGGCTTCGCAGATGCGCAGGCACGCCGGCGTCACCATGCCGCTGCCGCCCATCTCGGTGCCCAGCGGCACGAGGCCGCGGCGCACGGCGGCGGCGACGCTGGTATTGCCGCCACCCTGGCCGCTCGGGAAGAAATAGCCGATCGGCGCGCCGAACACGCGGCCAAGCTCAGTCGCGCGCGCGAGCACGTCGTCGGGCATGTCGGCGGCGCTGATGATCGCGGTGGGGAGGTACATCAGCGAGCTGCCGCCCGAGTGAAGATCGAGCAGGTAGTCCGCCATCGGCATCAGCTCGCTGTCGACATAGTGCGCGAGCATCTCGGTGAGCGTGCCGTCGCGCGCGCCCGGGAAGCAGCGGTTCATGTTGAGCTCGTCGATGGGCGAGGTGCGCAGGCCCGCCTTGGCCGCCGGAAAGTTCGCCATCGGCAAGATGATCAGGCGCCCGGTGACATCGGCCGGCTCGATCTCGCGGATCAGCCGGCAGAGGGTGACCTGGCCCTCATACTCGTCGCCATGCACGCCCGCGCTCAGGAGCACGGTCGGCCCGTCGCCATTCTTGATGCAGACCAGCGGCACCGGCAGCCAGCCATAGGCCGAGCGGTGCACAGAATGCGGCAGCTGCACATAGTCGCATTGCTTGCCGTCGCGATCGAAGTCGATCTTGGTGGCGAGCCGCGACTTCTTTTCTTCCGCCATGTTCCGTCCCTCTCGTGGCGCCATCGCGTCGCCGCAGTGTGCCCGTTGCCGCCGCGCAGCGACAGGCCGGAATCAGGAGACGGTTCAACCGACGGCGAAGGATTCGCCGCAGCCGCAGGTGCTCGTGACGTTCGGGTTGCGGAATACGAAGGTGGCGGAGAGCTTTTCCTCCACGAAGTCGAGCTCGGTGCCGATGAGGAACATGACCGCCGTCGGCTCGATCACCACCTTGACGCCGTGGCTTTCGATCACCTCGTCGTGAGGGCCGATCTCGTCTGCATAGTCGATCGTGTAGGACATGCCGGAGCAGCCGGCGTTCTTGACGCCAACCTTGATGCCCTCGGCCGGCACGCCATCCGCGCGGAGCGTCAGAAGGTGCCGCACGCGCTTCGCCGCCGCCTCGGTGACCTTGATTACGTCTTTCATCGTAGCCGTACCATCGCTTACATGAAGCCGAGCTCGAGACGCGCGGCCTCCGACATCAGGTCGGGGCTCCAGGGCGGGTCCCACACCAGCTCGACCTCGGCATCGCCAATCCCCTCGACTTGGCTGACCAGCGCATGCTCGACCATGCCGGGCATTTGGCCCGCCACCGGACAGCCCGGCGCCGTCAGCGTCATGAGGACATGGACATTGTTCTCGGCATCGATCTCCACATGGTAAATGAGCCCAAGTTCATAAATGTTGATTGGGATTTCGGGGTCGTAGACCGCGCTGAGCGCGCGCGCGATTGGCCGCGCCAGTGGGTGGTCGTCCGACATTCCCGGCGGGATCGGGCGTTCCAGCTCACAGGTTTCGTCGAGCGGGACGATGCTCGGCATCAACCCAATCGGATCCATCGACGCGCCGCCCGGCGCCCACGGCTCGTAGGGCGGCGGGGCCGGCGTGGCGGGCTCCGGCGCCGCGGCACCATCGCGGCCGTCCGGCGCCGGCTCCACCGACGCGGGAGCCGCGTGCGGCTCCATGGGCGCGGGCTCAGCGCGCGGCTCGGCGGGCGTCGGATCGATCTGTGGCGCGGGCCCGGCTTGTGGCTCCTCCGGGGCCGCGCGTTTCCTGCGGAACAGGCTCATCATTCTGTGGTCACCTCCGACGTCTCGCCCCGCAGCGCGGCCTTGAGGGTGTGCCAGGCCAGCGTCGCGCATTTGACGCGCATCGGGAATTCGCGCACCCCCGCCAGCACGATCAGCTTGTCGAGGTCCGGGGCCTGGAAGCCCGGTGCGCAGACCTGCTCCTCAGGTGCCACGAGACCGCGGAAGCTCTGGAACATGGCCTCGACCTCTTGCACCGTGTGTCCCTTGATCATCTCGGTCATCATCGAGGCGGAGGCCATCGAGATCGCGCAGCCCCGGCCTTCGAAACCGACGTCTTTGATCACGTCGCCCTCGACCGAGAGGTAGATCGTCACGGTGTCGCCGCAGAGCGGGTTGTGCCCGTTCGATTCACATGTCGCATCGGCAGGCCGGCCGAAATTGCGCGGCGCCTTGCCGTGGTCGAGAATCACCTCTTGGTAGAGCTCACGTAGCTCGGACATCAGCCGAAGATCTCCCGAACCTCTTCGAGCGCGTCGACGAGGGCGTCGACATCGGCGCGCGTGTTGTAGAGCCCGAACGACGCCCGCACCGTGCCGGTGATCCCGAAGCGGTCCATCAGCGGCTGTGCGCAATGGTGCCCCACGCGAACCGCGACCCCGGCACGATCGAGAATGGTGCCGATGTCGTGCGGGTGCGCGCCGTCGAGCGTGAAGGAGAGGATGCTCGCCTTCTCGGGCGCGGTGCCGTAGAGGCGGAGTGTGTTGATGGCCGAGAGCCGCTCGGTGGCGTAGGCCAGCAAGTCCGCCTCGTGGCCATGCACGGCCGCCCGGTCGAGCGCCGCGAGGTAGTCGATCGCGGCATGGAGGCCGATGGCGCTCGCGATCGGCGGCGTGCCGGCCTCGAAGCGCGCCGGCGGCTCGGCGAAGGTCGTCTTCTCGAACGTGACCTGGCGGATCATGTCGCCGCCGCCCTGGTAGGGCGGCATGGCCTCGAGCAGCGCGCTCTTGCCGTAGAGCACGCCGATGCCACTCGGTCCGTAGAGCTTGTGACCGGAGAAGCAATAGAAGTCGACGTCGAGCGCCTGCACGTCGACCGGGCAGTGAACGATGCCCTGCGCGCCGTCGAGCAGCACATGCGCGCCGGTGGCGTGGGCCCGCGCAATGATCTCCTCGATCGGGAGAATGGTGCCGAACGCGTTGGAGACGTGGGTGAGCGCCACGAGCTTGGTGCGCGGGCTCAAGAGCGCGGCATAGGCATCGAGATCGAACGCGCCGCTGTCGTCCACCGGCACGACCTTGATGACGATGCCCGTGCGCCCGCGCAGGAGCTGCCAGGGCACGATGTTGGCGTGGTGCTCGAGCTCCGAGAGGATGATCTCGTCGCCCGTGCGGAGGAAGGCTTCGCCATAGCTCGCGGCGACAAGGTTGATCGCCTCGGTGGTGCCCTTGGTGAACACGACCTCATCCGCCGAGCGCGCGTTCAGGAAACGCTGCACGCGGGTGCGCGCGCCCTCATAGGCCGCCGTGGCCTGAGCGCTGAGGTGATAGACGCCGCGGTGTATGTTGGCGTATTCGGCCGCGTAGCATCGGCTGATCGCGTCAATCACCGCTTGCGGCTTCTGTGCGCTCGCACCGCTATCGAGGAAGACCAGCGGCTTGCCGTGCACGGTGCGCGCGAGGATCGGGAAATCCGCGCGCGCGCGCTCGACATCGAAGATCGGTGCCGCCGTCGCGGGCACGCTTTGCACGGCGTTCATGCGTCGGTGCTCCGCGCGTCGATCCAGGCCGCGACGCGGCGGATGAGCAGGTCGCGCTCTGGCCCCGCAGGCACCGCCTCCAGCACCTCGCCCATGAAGCCCTCCACGAGGAGCGCGGCGGCGGCCGCGCGGTCGATGCCGCGGGCGCGCAGATAGAAGAGCTGATCCGGATCGAGGTCGCCGGTTGTCGCGCCGTGGCTGCAGGCGACGTCATCGGCGTAGATCTCGAGCTCCGGCTTGCTGTTGACCTCGGCCTGCTTCGAGAGCAGGAGAGCCCGGTTGAGCTGGTGGCCGTCGGACCGCTGCGCGTCGCGCTGGACGATGATCTTGCCTTGGAAGACGCCGTGCGCCCGATCGTCGAGCACGCCCTTGTAGACCTCGCGGCTCGCGCAGTGGGGCACCGCGTGATCGATCACGGTGGTGGTGTCGGCGTGCTGGGTGCCCCGGATCATGTAGCCGCCATTGAGCGCGCATTCCGCACCCTCGCCGGCGAGCGCCACGTGGATCTCGTTGCGCGAGAGCGCCGCGCCGACGGTGAGCACCATGCTCTCATAGCGCCCCGCGCGGCCGACCTCGGCCACCGTGAGCGCCGTGTGGATCGCTTGCGCCGCCTCGGCCTGCAGCTTGACGTGACGCACCCGGGCGTTTTCGGCGACACGGACCTCGGTGACGGGGTTCGACCAATCTTCGCGTTCGCTCGCGCCCTCGTGGGTCTCGACCACGCTGAGCGCGCTGCCTGGCTCGGCCGTGATGACGATCCGCGGGTGATAGGCGCGGGCCGCGTCCTCGCCCTGGCTGATGAAACGCAGATGGATCGGCGCGGCGGGCGCGGCGTCGGCGGCGGCGTGGATCAAGCAGCCGTCGCCGGTGAACGCGGTGTTGAGTGCCGCAAGCGCGTTGCCATTGAGCGCTACCGTGGATCCGAGCGACGCCTCGACCCAGGCCGGATCTTCGGAGAGCGCCTGCGCGAGGCCCATGACACGAAGGCCGTCCGGCAGGTCGTCCAGGCGGGAAAGCGCAGGGCACAGCCGGCCGTTCACGAAGCTGAGGCAAGGGCCCTCCAGCCCGCTTTCGGCCGCCGGCGCAGACGATGCGACGCTGGAGCCCGTGTCGGCATCGTCGAACCGGCGTTTCGCCAGCGGGGCGAGGTTGGTGTACTTCCACGCCTCCGTGCGCGCGCTGGGCAGCCCATGCTCGACCGCGCGGGTTTTCGCGCTCTGCCGCAGCGCCTGGAACCAGGCGGGCGGGTTCGCCGCCATCGGCGGCGGCGTTGCCTCCGCAGCATAGCCGAAAGGGATCGATCGGGCGTGACGGGCGCTTGTCGTCATTGCGGTTCCGATCAGGCGGCGGCGCCCGTGAGCGCGCCATAACCCTTTGCCTCGAGCTCGAGGGCGAGGGTCTTGTCGCCCGAGCGCACGATGCGCCCGTCTGCGAGCACGTGCACCTTGTCGGGCACGATGTAGTCGAGAAGCCGCTGATAGTGCGTGATCACGAGCATCGCGCGGTCCGGGCCGCGCAGCGTGTTGACGCCGTCGGCGACGATCTTGAGCGCGTCGATGTCGAGGCCGGAATCGGTTTCGTCGAGCACCGCGAGCGCAGGCTCGAGCAGCGCCATCTGCAACACCTCGTTGCGCTTCTTCTCGCCGCCCGAGAAGCCGACGTTGAGCGCGCGGCGCATCATCGCCTCGTCGATGCCGAGCGCCTCGCGCTTGGCCTTGACCAGCTTGAGGAACTCCATGGCGTCGAGCTCCTTCTCACCACGATGCTTGCGCACCGCGTTGACCGCCGTCTTGAGGAACGTCGCGCTGCCGACGCCCGGGATCTCGACCGGATATTGAAACGCGAGGAACACGCCCTCGCGCGCGCGCTCCTCCGGGCTCAGGCCGAGCAGGTCCTGGCCGCGAAAGTGGATCGCGCCCTCGGTGACGGTGTAGCCCTCGCGGCCCGCGACAATGTGGGCCAGCGTGCTCTTGCCCGAGCCGTTGGGCCCCATGATGGCATGAACCTCGCCCGCCTCGACCATGAGGTCGAGCCCCTTGAGGATGGGTTTGTCGTCCACCGTGACGTGGAGGTTCTCGATCCTGAGCATGCGTTCGCGTCTCTTCGTTCTTCGTGTGCGTGACGACGGGTTGGCCTAGCCGACGCTTCCCTCGAGGCTGATCGCGACTAGCTTTTGCGCCTCGACCGCGAACTCCATCGGAAGTTCCTGGAGAACCTCGCGGCAGAAGCCGTTGACGATGAGCGCGACGGCATCCTCCTCGTCGATGCCGCGCTGGCGGCAATAGAAGAGCTGGTCCTCGCTGATCTTCGAGGTCGTCGCCTCGTGCTCGACCCGCGCCGTCGGATTGCGTGACTCGATGTAGGGCACCGTGTGCGCGCCGCAACGCTCGCCGATCAGGAGTGAATCGCACTGGGTGTAGTTGTGCGCGTCTTCCGCTTTGCCCTGCACGCGCACGAGCCCCCGATAGGTGCTGTCGGAGCGGCCCGCCGCGATGCCCTTGGCGATGATCCGGCTCTTCGTGTTGCGCCCGATGTGGATCATCTTCGTGCCGGTGTCGGCCTGCTGGCGGTTGTTGGTGATCGCGATCGAGTAGAACGCGCCGACGGAATTGTCGCCCTGCAGGATGCAGCTCGGATATTTCCAGGTGATCGCGGAGCCGGTCTCGACCTGGGTCCACGAGATCTTCGAATTCGCGCCGCGGCAGGCGCCCCGCTTGGTCACGAAGTTGTAGATGCCGCCGCGCCCTTCCTCATCGCCCGGGTACCAGTTCTGCACCGTCGAGTACTTGATTTCGGCGTCGTCATGCGCGACTAGCTCGACCACCGCGGCGTGAAGCTGGTTCTCGTCGCGCATCGGCGCTGTGCACCCCTCGAGGTAGCTCACATAGGAGCCCGCGTCGGCGATGATCAGCGTGCGCTCGAACTGCCCCGTGTTCGCGGCGTTGATGCGGAAGTAGGTGGAGAGCTCCATCGGGCAGCGCACGCCTTTCGGCACGTAGACGAACGAGCCGTCGGTGAACACGGCCGAGTTGAGCGTTGCGTAGAAATTGTCGGCGTAGGGCACGACCGAGCCGAGATATTCCTGCACCAACTCAGGATGGGTCTGCACAGCCTCCGAGATGGGGCAGAAGATCACGCCCATCTCGGCGAGCTTGTCCTTGAAGGTGGTGGCGACCGAGACGCTGTCGAACACGGCGTCCACCGCGACGCCTGCCAGGACCTCCTGCTCCTGGAGCGGGATGCCGAGCTTCTCGTAGGTGCGGAGCAGCTCGGGGTCGACCTCGTCGAGGCTCTTCGGGCGGTCGGCGTCGCTCTTCGGCGCCGAGAAATAGCAGGCGTCCTGAAAGTCGATCTTGGGGTAGTGCACCTTGGCCCAGCTCGGCTCCTCGTCCTGCATGGTCTCCCAAAGCCGAAACGCCTTGAGGCGCCAGTCGAGGAGCCAGTCGGGCTCGTTCTTCTTGGCCGAGATGAACCGGATGATGTCCTCGTTGAGGCCGGGCGGCGCCGAATCCGCCTCGATGTCGGTCACGAAGCCGTATTTGTATTTTTCCGTGACCGCGGCGACGGTCGCGGCCGTGTCGCGGGTGGCGCTCATGCTCTCTTCGTCTCCGCGTAGGCTGTCTGGCTCGGGTCGATCGCCGGCATGGCAGCCGAGGTCGCGATGTCGGCCAGCGAGATTTCCTCCAGCGCGACGCGAATCGCGCTCGAGATGCGTTGCCAGGGTCCGCGCACCGCGCACATGCTCTCCAGCTCACACGTGCCCGAGGGGCCCTCCAGGCAATCGGCGAGCGAGATCGGGCCGTCCATCGCGACCACGATCTCGGCGACGGAGATCGCCTCCGGCCTCCGGCTCAGCGTGTAGCCGCCCTTGGCGCCGCGCTGCGAGGTCAGCAAGCCTTCGCGCGCAAAGGTCTTGAGCAGCTTGCTTGCGGTCGGCAGCGGCACGCCGGTGTCGGCGGCCACGCTCGCCGCCGTGTGCAGCGTCTCGGGCGCGCGCGCCATGTGGGCCATGGCCACGACCCCGTAATCGGCAAGCCGGCTGATGCGGATCATGGGACGCCATCCATATATGGGACTGAATTCGTCCGTTTTAATAAGGAAGGCGCGGCAAATGTCAATATGGAAACGCGGCAAGGCGGGCGGCGGCGGGTTTTGACAAGGCGCCTCCATCTTGTAAAGAGTGCCGCGTCGGCAATCTGGGAGAGAGACCGTGGGCGAGCCGCTTTGGACACCGAGCGCCGAACGGCGCGATGCGACCAATCTGCGCCGCTTCGCCGATGCCGTTGCGACGGAGTGGGGCGTGCGCTGCGACGACTACGCCGCGCTCTACCGCTGGTCGGTCGCCGAACCGGCGCAGTTCTGGCAGACCATGTGGCGCTTCGCCGGCATCATCGGCGACGGCCCAGGCGAGCGCGTTCTGATCGACGGCGAGCGCATGCCCGGCGCACGCTGGTTTCCCGATGCGCGGCTCAACTACGCCGAGAACCTGCTGCGCCGCCGCGACGAAGCGGATGCGCTGGTGTTCTGGGGCGAGGACCAGGTGCGCCGGCGCATGAGCCATGCCGCTCTCCACGACGCGGTCGCGCGCCTCGCCGCGGGGCTCGCGGCGCGCGGCGTGGGGCAGGGGGATCGCGTCGCGGGCTACCTGCCGAACATGCCCGAGACCATCATCGCGGCACTCGCGACCGCGAGCCTCGGCGCCATCTGGTCGTCCTGCTCGCCCGATTTCGGCACGCGGGGCGTGCTCGACCGTTTCGGCCAGATCAAGCCCAAGGTGCTGATCGCGGTCGAGGGCTATTTCTATGGCGGCAAGGCCTTCGATCGCCTGTCGCAGGTGCGTGAGATTCTGGCGGAGCTGCCGAGCGTCACCCATACGATTATCGTGCCTTACACGCGCGAGCACGCCCCGATCGAGACTCTCGCGGGCGCCGAACATTACGCCGACGTGGTCGCGGCCGAGAGTGCGGGCGAGATCGCCTTCGCGCGCGTGCCCTTCGACCATCCGCTCTTCATCATGTTCTCCTCCGGTACCACCGGTGCGCCGAAGTGCATAGTGCATGGCGTCGGCGGCACCCTGATCCAGCACATCAAGGAGCATCAGCTCCAATCCGACATCAAGCGCGACGACCGCGTGTTCTACTTCACCACCTGCGGCTGGATGATGTGGAACTGGCTCGTGACGGCGCTCGCCTCCGAGGCGACGCTGCTGCTCTATGACGGCATGCCCTTTCACCCCGACGGCAACGTGCTCTTCGACTATGCCGACGCCGAGGGGATGACGCTCTTCGGCACCTCGGCCAAATACATCGACGCAGCGAGCAAGGCGGGCGTCGAGCCGGCGCGCACGCATTCTCTCGCAGCGCTCCGCACCATGACCTCGACTGGCTCACCCCTCGCGCCCGAGAGCTTCGATTACGTCTACGCCAAGATCAAAGCGGACCTGCACCTCGCGTCGATCTCGGGCGGCACCGACATCATCTCATGCTTCGCGCTCGGCGACCCGAGCGGCCCGGTGTGGCGCGGCGAGCTGCAGGCGCGCGGCCTCGGCATGGCGGTCGACGTGTTCGACGACGCCGGCAAGCCAATTCGCGAGACGCCGGGCGAGCTCGTCTGCACCGCGCCCTTTCCCTCGATGCCGGTGTCGTTCTGGAACGACCCGGACGGCGCGAAATATCACGGCGCCTATTTCGATCGCTTCCCCAATGTCTGGTGCCATGGCGACTGGGTGGAGCTCACGGCGCATGACGGGCTCATCATCTACGGGCGCTCCGACGCGGTGCTCAACCCGGGCGGGGTGCGCATCGGCACGGCGGAGATCTACCGCCAGGTCGAGCAGTTCGACGACGTGCTCGAGGCGATCTGCGTCGGCCAGGATTGGGAGGGCGACACGCGGGTCGTGCTGTTCGTGCGGCTGCGCGAGGGGCTCACGCTCGACGACGATCTCGCGGCGCGCATCAAGACCCGGATCCGCACCGAGTGCTCGCCGCGCCACGTGCCCGCGCGCATCATCCAGGTTGCCGACATTCCGCGCACGCGCTCCGGCAAGATCACCGAGCTTGCGGTGCGCGACGTCATCCACGGCCGGGCGATCAAGAACCGCGAAGCGCTCGCGAACCCGGACGCGCTCGAGCTCTACCGCGACCTCGATGCGCTGCGCAGCTGATCGCGCGGCGTGCGGCGCGTGGCCGCGACGCACCACCTGACGACCGCGCGGTTCGCGCTCCGGCCCTGGAGCGATGACGATGTCGACGCCCTGCATGCCTTGCTGACCACGCCGGGCGTGCGCCGCTTTCTGCTGGACGACGCGGTCGTCGCGCGCGCGTGGGTGGCCGAGGCCGTCGCACAGAGCGAGGCGGATTTTCGCGCGCGGGGCTGCGGGCTTTGGAGCGTGTGGTGGCGCGATGACACGCCGGGGCTCGTCGGGTTTGCCGGGTTCCGTGATTTCTTCACGCCGCCGGAGACGCAGCTGATCTACGGCGTCGCGCCATCGCTCTGGGGGCGGGGTATCGCAACCGAGCTCGCGCGCACGCTGATCGGCCACGCGTTGACCTGCGGCGGTTTCGCGCGGGTGGTCGCGGTGGCGGACGCGCCCAACCTCGCGTCGTTACGGGTGATGGAGAAGGCCGGGATGCGTTTTCTTAAGCGCACGGTTCGTGACGGTGCCGCGGTGGTCTACTACGCCGCGACGAAGGCGGCGGACGATCCGGTTTTACCCGAGGACGGTGAGCACCAGGCAGGCCAGGGCGCAGACGAGTAGCGCGCCGAGCACGATTCGCCCGTCGATCGCGCGATGGCCGGTCGGCTTGTTGTCATTGGCCGCCAGCGGCGGTGCGGTCCTGCCGATGACGATCCGCGCGCCGGATTGACGCGCTACCGGATGATGACGCCGGGCGAACCTGCGCCGAGATGCGCTCCTACCCACGGGAGGCCAGCGGCACGAAATCGCGCTGCGCCGGGCCGACATAGAGCTGGCGCGGACGACCGATCTTCTGCTCCGGGTCCTCGATCATCTCGTTCCATTGCGCCACCCACCCGACCGTGCGGGCGAGGGCGAAGATCACCGTGAAGAGATGCGAGGGGATGCCGAGCGCGGACAGGATCAGTCCCGAATAAAAGTCGACGTTGGGATAGAGCTTGCGCTGGATGAAGTAGTCGTCCTCGAGCGCGATCCGCTCGAGCTCCATCGCGATCTTCAGCATCTCGTTGTCGATCCCGAGATCGTCGAGCACCTCATGACAGGTTTGCCGCATCACCTTGGCGCGCGGATCGTAGTTCTTGTAGACGCGATGGCCGAAGCCCATGAGGCGGAACGGATCGTCGCGGTCCTTCGCGCGCTGGACGAACTGCGGGATGCGCTCGACCGAGCCGATCTCGTGGAGCATGTGGACGACTGCCTCGTTGGCGCCGCCATGCGCCGGGCCCCAAAGCGTCGCGATGCCGGCCGCGATGCAGGCATAAGGGTTGGCGCCGGAGGAGCCGGAGAGCCGCACCGTCGAGGTGGAGGCGTTCTGCTCGTGGTCGGCGTGCAGGATGAGGATGCGATCCATCGCGCGCGCATGGAGCGGGTTGATGCGGTAGTCCTCACACGGCACCGCGAACATCATGTGCAGGAAGTTCTCGGCGTAGCTCAGGTCGTTGCGCGGATACACGAAGGGCTGGCCGACATTGTACTTGTAGGCCATCGCCGCGATCGTGGGCATCTTCGCGATGAGCCGGTGCGAGGCGATCATCCGCTGGTGCGGGTCTTCGATATCGGTGGTGTCGTGATAGAACGCGGCGAGCGCGCCGACCACGCCGATCATCACGGCCATCGGGTGGGCGTCGCGCCTGAAGCCGCGGTAGAGATAGTTGATCTGCTCGTGCACCATCGTGTGGTGCGTGATCGTGGCGACGAACGCATCGTGCTGCGCGCCATTCGGCAAGTCGCCGAAGAGCAGCAAATAGGCCACCTCGAGGAAGTCGCTCTGCTCGGCGAGCTGGTCGATCGGATAGCCGCGGTGAAGCAGCACGCCTTCCTCGCCATCGATATAGGTGATCGCCGAACGGCAGGAACCCGTGGAGGTGTAGCCGGGGTCGTAGGTGAACTTCCCCGTCTCGCGATAGAGGGTGCGCATGTCGATCACGCCCGGGCCGAGCGTGCCGTGCAAAACCGGAAGCTCGAGCGAGCCGTCTGACGCGCCATCGATCAGCGTTACGGATTGGCGGGTGTCCGAAGCCTGCTGGGGGTCGGCTGTCATAGGGCGTTCCTTATTGTCTGATGACGTGGCCGGACGGGCTCTCCCTCCTGGTCCGTCCGGTCGGGCCGATGTGCTTTGATCGGCAGTGCGCATGATATGGCCAGGAGGGTGGATTTTCAATTCGGCCGGGACTCTTGGACGAGAATATCATCGATGCGCCCGAGGCTTTCCTCGCGCCCCAGGGCGGCAAGAACTTCAAAAATTCCCGGTGAGCGATCGGAACCGGTTAGTGCTGCACGTAGGGGTTGCGCCATCGCCCCTAATTTGCACTCTTCAGTGTGTGCGGCGGCGCGGATCGCCTCCTCGAGCGCTGCCGCGCCCCAGTCGTCGTGGTCTGCGAGCGCCGTGCGGAGGCGGCCGAGCCGCGCGACCGCATCCGCGCCCAGCAGCTTGGCCGCGCGCGGCGCAATCGCCAGTGGCCGTGCAGCGTATAAAAAACGTGCGTTTTCAGCAAGTTCGATCAAGGTTTTAGCACGTGATTTGAGCTCGGACATCATGATTTGCGCGCGCGCCCGGCCGGCTGCCACATCGATCTCCGCCGGGCCATCGGCGGTGAGCCGCTCTTCGACCAGGCGGGCCAGCGTCGCATCGTCGCTCTCGCGCAGGTAATGCCCATTGAGGTTGGTGAGCTTGTCGAGATCGAAGCGCGCGGCGCCGCGGCCGACGGCGTCGAGATCGAACCAGGCGATCGCTTGCTCGGTTGAGATGATCTCGTCGTCGCCATGGCTCCAGCCGAGGCGGAGCAGGGCGTTGCGCATGGCCCCGGGCAGAAATCCCATGTCCCGATAGGCGCCGAGGGCGACCGCGCCGTGGCGCTTCGAGAGCTTGGCGCCGTCGGCGCCATGGATCAGCGGGACGTGCGCGTAGGTCGGCGCCTGCCAGCCGAGCGCGTTGAAGATCTGGGTCTGGCGGAAGGCGTTGGTGAGGTGATCGTCGCCGCGGATCGCATGGGTGACGTCCATGTCGTGATCGTCGACCACCACCGAGAGCATGTAGGTCGGCGAGCCGTCGGAGCGGAGGAGCACCATATCGTCGAGCTCGCCATTGGCGACGCGCACCGTGCCCTGAACCCCGTCCTCGATCACGGTCTCGCCGTCGCGCGGCGCCTTCAGGCGGATCACCGGCTCGATGCCCGCCGGTGCCTCGGCGGGATCGCGGTCGCGCCACCGGCCGTCATAGGAGGCCGAGCGGCCCGCGGTCCGCGCGCTGGCGCGCATCTCGGCGAGCTCCTCGGGCGTACAGTAGCAGCGATAGGCGTGGTCGGCGGCGAGCAGCTCCCGCGCTACCGCGGCATGGCGTGCGAGGCGCGTCGATTGTCGGACCAGCGCGTCGTCCCAGTCGAGCCCGAGCCAGCGGAGGCCGTCGATGATGGCTTGAACCGCCTCTTCGGTTGAGCGCGCGCGGTCGGTGTCCTCGATGCGCAGGCGGAACACACCGCCATGATGACGAGCATACAGCCAGTTGAAGAGCGCCGTGCGGGCACCGCCGATATGCAGGTAGCCGGTCGGCGAGGGGGCGAAGCGGGTGACGACGGGCATGCTTTCTCGCCTTTCCGCGAGGGGCTAAGCTTGATGGCGTCGAGCGTTTAGCACATTGCTGCCGGTGACGCGAACGGGCCCCGCTACCCGCTAGGATGCGCCGCGATGACGAGCCCGAACGCCATAGCCGAGGTCGGCCGCTGGAGGGGCACCCTGGCGGCGCTGTGGCACCGGGTGAGCGCGGGGCGGCGCTTCATCGAGCGGGATCGGCTGTTTCTTTGGTGCCCTGTGCTGCTCGGCGGCGGCATCGCGCTCTATTTTTCGCTTCCCGCCGAGCCGCCGGTTTGGATCGCTGCGACCGCGTTCGGTGTTGCCGCAGGCGGTGCGTGTCTCGCGCGGCGTGCCGGCCCGCTCGCCGCACTTTGCCTCGGGCTTGCCTTTGTCGCGGGTGGCGTCGCCGCGGCGGGCTGGCGCACCGACCGGGTGGCGGCGCCCGTGCTGCAGCAGGCGACGGGACCGGTCACGGTCGAGGGGCGCATCGTCTCCGGCGGGGTCGGGGAGGGACGGCAACGCTACGTGCTCGAGGCGCTGCGCATCGCCGCCCTCGCGCCCGACGCCGTGCCGCATCGGGTGCGGATCTCGCTCTCGCGACGCGCGGACGCGCCGCGGCTGTTGCCGGGTGATTGGATTCGGATCCGCGCTTCGCTGCGCGCGCCGCCGCCGCCCGCAGCACCCGGCGCGTGGGATTTCGCGCGCCAGTCCTGGTTCCAGGGGATCGGCGGCGTCGGTTTCGCGCTGGGTCATCCGACGCTGATCGACGCGCCGCCAGACGATCGCGCCGGCGGCTTCGCGGCGTGGCTCGCCGGCGTGCGTCACGCCGTCGCGGCGCGCATCGTGGCGGCGCGCGAGGGAGTGACGGGCGCCGTCGCGGCCGCGCTGCTCGCCGGCGACCGCAGCGCGATTCCGGAGCGCATCCTCACGGCGATGCGTGAGTCCGGTCTCGCGCATCTGCTGGCGATCTCGGGCCTCCATATCGGGCTCGTCGCGGGCCTCGTCTTCTTCGCCGTGCGCGCGCTGCTCGCGCTTTCGCCGCGCCTCGCGCTCGCGGTGCCGATCAAGAAATGGGCCGCGGTGGCGGCGCTCATCGCGGCGGCGGGTTACTTGCTGCTCGCGGGCGCAAGCGTGCCGACGCAACGCGCCTTCGTGATGGCGACCTTCGTGCTCCTGGCCGTGGTCGTCGACCGCAACAGCCTGTCGGTGCGTCTCATCGCCTGGGCCGCTCTCCTGGTGCTGGTGATCGCGCCCGAGAGCCTGCTCGGGCCGAGCTTTCAAATGTCGTTCGGCGCCGCCACCGCGCTCATCGCGACCTACGAGGCGCTGCGCCGGCCGCTCGCCCGCCTCGCCGCGCGCACCGGCTTCGTCGGGCGGCCGGCGCTCTACCTCGCCGCTGTCGCGCTGACCTCGCTCGTCGCCGGCCTGGCGACGGGGCCCTTCGCGGTCTATCACTTCAATCGCTTCGCCGACTATGGCCTGCTCGCGAACCTCGGTGCCGTCCCGGTGATGGGCTTCTGGGTGATGCCGTGGGGCCTCATCTCGTTGCTGCTCATGCCCTTCGGCGCCGAGCAGATCGGGTTGGTGCCGATGGGCTGGGGCATCGACGCGATCCTTTGGGTCGCGGAGGCCGTGGCGGCGCTCCCCGGTGCCGTCACCCTGGTGCCCGCCATGCCGACGAGTGCGCTCGGGCTGATCGCGGTGGGCGGCCTTTGGCTTTGCTTGTGGCGTCGCCGATGGCGATTTTTCGGGCTTGTCGGGGTCGCGGCGGGTCTGCTGGTCGCCGCCGCCGCCGTGCCGCCCGACATCCTGGTCGACGGCGATGCCCGCCTCATGGCGAGCCGCGCACCCGATGGCGCGTTGACGCTTTCATCGCGGCAGCGCGCGCGCTTCGTCGGCGGCGTTTGGCTGCGCCGTGCCGGCCAGGCGCGCGCGGAGACTTGGCCCTGGCGCGCCCCGGACGGCGTCACCGGCCTCGCCTGCGATGAGGCGGGCTGCGTGCAACACATGGCGGGCCAGGTGGTCGCCTTCGTCCGCGACCCCCGGGCGCTCGCGGAGGATTGCCGCAGCGCCGACGTCGTCGTGAGCCTGGTCCCGGTGCGCCGAGCATGCCCGCGCCCCCACCTCGTGATCGATCGCTTCGATCTATGGCGCCGAGGCGGTCACGCGATTTGGCTCGATCAAAACGGCCCGACGGTCGAGACCGTCGCCGCCGCGCGCGGTGACCGGCCCTGGGTCGCCCAGCGCTCCGGGCGGTGAGCCCGCCACAAAGCATGTCACGCTCGCCCATGCTCACGCGACATGCTCTCTCTCATTGGTATGGACGCAAATGCGTCGTCGCAGGTGATCCCACCTGCGCTGGATTGCTCCAGCGCGCGCTGACCGCGAGATGCCGCACGGATGGGGGAGGTGGCGCGTCCTGGCTCTCTGCGAGACTTGGGTGCGCGTGGCCCGGTGCTGCACCGCCCGGCCTCCGCAGGCGCGGCCCGGTTGCGGCGTGTGGGCCCCTGTGCAACCGGCAGCACCGTTGCCGGTTGTGACGCGGCGCGGCCCTCAGTAGGAGCGGACGATGCCCTTCAGCTTGCCCTGCACCTTGACCCGCCCCGGGCCGAAGATGCGGGTTTCGTAGGCCTTGTTCGCGGGCTCCAGCGCGATCGATTCACCCTTGCGGCGAAGCCGCTTGAGCGTCACCTCCTGGTCGTCGACCAAGGCGACGACGATGGTGCCGTTGTCGGCCGTGTCGGTCCGCTCGACGATCGCGGTGTCACCATCGAGAATTCCGGCGTCGATCATCGAATCGCCATCGATCTCAAGGGCGTAGTACTCGCCGCCGCCAAGCAGGTTGCCGGGCACGTCGATGAAGCTGGACTCGTCGCGCAGAGCCTCGATGGGCATGCCGGCCGCGATACGGCCATAGAGCGGGATGCTCGCCGCGCCGATCTCGTCGTCGTCGCGCTGGCGCGGCCGCTCCGCCCGGAAGTTGCCTTCGATCACGCTCGGCTGGAATCCGGCCTGCGGACGCTGCGAGGCGGGTTCGCCATGGGACGGCGGGAGCTTCAGCACCTCGATCGCGCGGGCGCGATGGGGGAGCCGCCGCAAGAAACCGCGCTCCTCAAGCGCCGTGACGAGGCGGTGAATTCCCGACTTCGACCGGAGGTTGACCGCTTCCTTCATTTCCTCAAACGAAGGTGCAGTTCCGTACTCTTTTAGGTAGGAATCGACGAAAATCAGTAGCTCTAATTGCTTTTTGGTAAGCATGTTCGTGTCCCCGCAGCCGAACAAACCCGAAACCGATGCATCCGTTCTAGTTTGGTTCGCTTGGGGTGTCAAGTCATCTTTCGTGAAGATAGGTTGCGCGAAAAAACGGCATTGAATCAGTCTATTGCAGATATTCTCTAAGAAAAGTCAGTGTCCCCGTCGACATCCAGTTTAAGCATCTCAACGGTCTCGCCGCGCTTGGCGGGGGCGGCGAAGGGCGGGCGCACCACGAGGCACTGGGCCTGTGCGAGCAGGGACAGCATCGAGCTGTCCTGCTTGGGGAAAGGTGTTGCGATGAGGCGGCCGTCGGGCGCGCGTTGGAGCGTCGCGCGGAGATAATCCTCGCGCTCGTCGTTGGCCGCGAGATCCGCGCCGAGCACGGCCTTGAGACGGATGTTGCCGTCGCCCACGCGTCCGAGCATCCGGCCGATGGCGGGCCGCAGGAAGATGATCGCGCAGACGAGCGACGACACGGGGTTGCCCGGCAGACCGAGAAGACGGGTTTCACCGATTTGCCCGAACATGAGCGGCTTGCCGGGGCGCATCGCGATTTTCCAGAAGTCGAGCGTGAGACCCGCCTCCCCGAGCACGCTGCGCACGAGATCATGCTCGCCGACCGAGGCGCCGCCGGTGGTCACGAGCAGATCCGCGCCCGCCGCACCGGCGGCGAGCCGGCGCAGCGATTCGCGATTGTCCGCCGCAATCCCGAGATTGATGGCCTCGCCCCCATGCGCCTCGACAAAGGCTTGGAGGGCGAGGCTGTTCGAGCTGACGATTTGGTTTTCGCCGCGCGGGTCGCCCGGCATGACGATCTCATCTCCGGTGCCGAGGATCGCGATGCGCGGGCGCCGCCGCACGCGCAGCCACGGGACGTTCATGGCCGCGGCGAGCCCGATCGCCCGGGCATCCAGGCGCCGGCCGGCGGCCAGCCCGACATCGCCGGCGTTGAAGTCGAGCCCGGCGGCGCGCACGTAGCGACCGGCGGGCGTCGCCTCGCGCACGGTGATGGCGCCGCCGTCGGCGTCGACATTCTCTTGGATGACGATCGTGTCGGTGTCATCGGGCAGGCGTGCGCCGGTGAAGATGCGCACGGTCTCGCCGGGTCCGACCGGCCCCTCGAAGCGCTGGCCCGCCGGCACGCGCCCGATTTCGCGGAGCGTCACCGGGGCGGTCGCGACATCCGCGCCGCGCACCGCGTAGCCATCCATCGCTGAGACCGAGAAGGGGGGCTGCGTGACGCGGGCGACCACGTCTTCCGCGAGCACGCGGGCGCGCGCGCCTTCGAGGCCGATCGTCTCGGCGGCGAGGGGTGAGAACGCGCCGACGATGCGCGCGACGGCTTCGGCGACCGGGATCACGGTTCAGCGCGCGTCGTAGTCGCCCGACTTGCCGCCCGCTTTGTGCAGCAGGCGGAGGTCGGTGATTTGCATGCCGCGGTCGATCGCCTTGCACATGTCGTAGACGGTGAGCGCCGCCACGCTTGCCGCCGTCAGCGCCTCCATCTCGACACCGGTACGCGCCTCGATGCGGCAGGTCGCCTCGATGTCGACGGCGTTGGCCTCCGGCACGCAGCGGAGATCGACCTCGACGGCGCTCAGCGCGAGCGGGTGACAGAGCGGCACCAGGTCGGGTGTGCGCTTGGCCGCCATGATGCCGGCGAGACGCGCGACCGCGAGCACGTCCCCTTTCGCGATGCCGCCATCCATGACGCGCGCGAGCGTCTCGGGCTGCATGATGACGCGCGCGCCCGCCGTCGCCGTGCGCTTGGTCACCGCCTTGTCGGAGACGTCGACCATGCGGGCCTTGCCCTCAGCGTCGAAATGGGTGAGCTCGGCCATCATCCTCCCTCCGCGCGGCGCGCCGGGGTGTCGCCGAGCAGGGTCGCGGTGGCCGCCGCCACGTCCGCCTGGCGCATGAGCGATTCGCCGACCAGGAACATGTGCGCGCCGACCGCTGCCATGCGGGTCAGATCCTCGTGCGCGTAGAGTCCGCTCTCGCAGACGATGCGACGGTCGGCCGGCACCAGCGGCGCGAGCTGCTCGGTGGTCGTGAGATCGACCGCGAGCGTCTTCAGGTTGCGGTTGTTGATGCCGATCAGCGGCGTCTTCAGCCGAAGCGCTCGTTCGAGCTCGCCCGCGTCATGCACCTCCGCCAGCACGTCCATGCCGTGGGCACGGGCCGCGTCCTCGAGCTCCGCCGCGGTCTCGTCCGAGAGCGCCGCCATGATCAGGAGGATCGCGTCGGCGCCGAGCGCGCGGGCTTCGACCACCTGATAGGGGTCGAGCATGAAATCCTTGCGCAGCACCGGGCGTCTTGTGGCGGTGCGGGCGAGCGTGAGGAACGCGTCCTCACCCTGGAAGTAAGGCGTGTCGGTGAGCACCGAGAGGCAGCTTGCGCCGCCGGTCTCATAGGCGCGGGCAAGTGCGGCTGGCTCGAAGTCAGGCCGGATCAAGCCACGGCTCGGCGAGGCTTTCTTGAGTTCGGCGATCAGCCCGAAGCCGCCCGCCGCCACCGCGGCGTCGAGCGCTTGGAGAAAGCCGCGCGGGGCGGGCGCCGCGTCCGCGTCCGCCGCGACGGCCTCGAAGGCGCGCGCAGTCTTGCGCGCCGCGATATGGGCGCGCTTGTCGGCGCAGATGCGGACGAGGACGTCGCTCATCCCGCGTCGTCCGGGTTTTCGTCGTTGCCGCGATTGGTGATCTCCACCAAGCGGTCGAGCGTCTGGCGCGCGTGGCCGTCGTCGATCGCGGCGGCCGCCATCGCGACACCGGCGCGCAGGGTCTCGGCCTTGCCGGCGACCATCAAGGCGGCCGCGCTGTTCAGCAGCACGATATCGCGGATCGGTCCCGCCGCACCGTCGAGCAGCGCGCGCGCCGTCGCGGCATTGCCCGCGGGATCGGCGCCCGCGAGATCGGCGAGGCGCGCGCGCGGCACGCCTGCGTCCTCGGGCGTCACCTCGAAGCGCTCGATCGAGCCCTGATCGAGGGAGACCACGGTGGTGAGGCCGGTCGTGGTGAGCTCGTCGAGACCATCCGCGCCATGCACCACCCAGACCCGCTCGGAACCGAGATTACGCAGCACCTCTGCCATGGGCTCGGCCCAATCGGGGTCGAACACGCCGATGAGCTGGCGCTTGGCGCCGGCCGGGTTGGAGAGCGGGCCGAGCAGATTGAAGATCGTCCGTGTGCCGAGCTCGACGCGGGTCGGCGCCACGTGTCGCATCGCACCATGGTGGCGGGGTGCCATGAGGAATCCGATATTCGCCTCCCACAGCGCCTCGCGCACGAGCGCCATGTCGGCATCGATGTTGACGCCGAGCGCGGCGAGAAGATCGGCCGAGCCCGATTGCGAGGTTTGCGCGCGGTTGCCGTGCTTGGCGACCGGAATGCCGCATGCCGCGATCACCAGCGCGGTCGCGGTCGAGATGTTGAACGTGCCCTTGGCATCGCCGCCGGTCCCACAGGTGTCGATGGCGCCGGGCGGCGCGTCGAGGGTGACGGCGCGGTCGCGCATGGCTTGGGCGCCGCCGGTTATCTCGTCCACGGTCTCGCGCCGGACGCGCAGGCCCATGAGGAAGCCGCCCATCTGCGAGGGGGTGGCCTCGCCGGCCATCATGATATCGAACGCGCGGCGCGCCTCCTCCTGGGAGAGCCGCGCACCGCCGGCCACGCGGCCGATCAGCGTCTTGAAATCGACGTCGCTCGCCATCTTATGCCTTGGCAACACTCCGCGTTCGTTTCGGTTTATCACGCTTTGTCGCCGAAAGGCCACGGAGCGTCAGAGATCGCTTCGTCTTGACTTCACCCCCCGTCCACCGCCACCTAGCGTCCATGGCTCAGCCTGCCGATCATCGCGACACCGCGCACGACGCCTGCTGCAGCGGCGCGGCTCTCACCAGCCCGGCGCCGGGCGAGGCGAGCGCGGCCTTCGTCTGCCCGATGCATCCCGAGGAGGGCAGCGAGGCCCCCGGCAGCTGCGCCGTGTGCGGCATGGCCCTGGAGCCGACCGCGCTCGACGCCACGCCCGCGCGCGATCCTGCCGAGATCGCGATGGCGCGCCGGTTCTGGTTTTCGGCGGCGTTGGCGCTGCCGTTGCTGGTGATCGCGATGGCGAGCGACGGGGCCGGCGCGCCCTTGGCCGGCGTGTTGCCGGGGCGCGGCTGGGCGTGGGTGCAGCTCGGCTTGAGCGCGCCGATCGTGATGTGGGGCGGCGCGCCGTTCTTCGTGCTCGCGTGGCAGTCTCTGCGCCGCAGCCCCAACATGTTCACGCTGATCGGGATCGGGGTCGGCGTCGCCTTCCTCTATAGCCTGATCGCGACCTTGGCGCCCGGCCTGTTCCCGGAAACCTTCCGCCGGGCCGATGGCAGCGTCGGCGTCTATTTCGAGGCGGCCGGCGTGATCACGGCCTTGGTGCTGCTCGGCCAGGTGCTGGAGATGCGCGCGCGGGCGCGAACGAGCGCGGCGGTGCGCCAGATGCTGGCGCTCGCGCCCGAAACTGCGCGCGTGATCATGGACAACGGTGACGAGGTCGACCGGCCGCTCGACGCGGTTCAAGCCGGCGATCGGCTTAGGGTGCGGCCCGGTGAGCGCGTGCCGGTGGACGGCGCGGTCGTGTCGGGCGAAAGCGCGGTCGACGAATCGATGGTGACTGGCGAGCCGATCCCCGTCGACAAGGCCGCCGGCGATCCCTTGGTTGGCGGCACGATGAACGGCACCGGCAGCCTCGTGATGCGGGCGGAGCGCGTCGGGCGCGACATGATGCTCCAGCGCATCGTGCATTTTGTGGCCGAGGCGAGCCGGCGCAACGCGCCGGTGCAACGGCTTGCCGATCGCGTGTCGGCCCGCTTCGTGCCAGCGGTGCTCGCGGTCGCCGTGGCGGCGCTCGTTTGCTGGGGCGTGTTTGGGCCGTCGCCGAGCTGGGCCTACGGCGTGATCAACGCGGTCGCGGTCTTGATCATCGCGTGCCCCTGCGCGCTCGGCCTCGCGACGCCAACCTCGGTCACGGTCGCGCTCGGACGCGGCGCGCGGGTCGGCGTGCTGTTCCGCGCGCCCGAGGCGCTGGAGGCGCTCGCCAAGATCGACACGCTGGTGGTCGACAAGACCGGGACGCTCACCGAAGGCCGCCCGCACCTCGATACGGTGCACGCCTTGCCCGGACACGACGCCGACGCATTGCTCGCGCTGGCGGCCGGGCTCGAGCGGATGAGCGAGCATGCGCTCGCCGTGGCCATCATCGACGGCGCGACCGCGCGCGGCATCGCGATTCCCGCGGGAACCGGGTTCGAGGCGCATCCCGGTCGCGGCCTCACCGGCACCGTCGACGGGCATGCCGTCGCGCTCGGCAACGATGCGTTGCTGCAGGGATTGGCGATCGGCACGGACGCGTTGCAGCACATGGCGGACACCGCGCGGGCGGAGGGCGCCACCGCCGTGTTGCTGGCGGTGGATGGCACACCGGTGGCGGTGATCGCGATCAAAGACCCCATCAAACCGGGTGCGCACGCCGCCCTCGACACCCTGCGCGCCGCTGGGCTGCGCATCGTCATGATGAGCGGCGACGCGCCGGCGACCGCACGCGTCGTCGCGGCGGCGCTCGGCATCGAGGAGGTCGAGGGCGGGGTCACGCCGGAGGACAAAGCGACCGCCGTCGAGGCGATGCGCGCGGCCGGCCGGCGGGTGGCCATGGCCGGCGACGGCATCAACGACGCGCCGGCGCTCGCCGTCGCCGATGTGGGCATTGCCATGGGCACGGGCGCGGATATCGCGATCGAGGCGGCAGACATCACCATCGTCGGCGGCGACCTCGCAGGCCTCGTGCGCGCCCGCGCGCTAGCGGTGGCCGCGATGCGCAACATCAAGCAGAACCTCGTCTTCGCTTTTCTCTACAACACCATCGGCGTGCCGATCGCGGCCGGCGTGCTGTTTCTGCCGTTCGGCATTCTGCTCAACCCGATGATCGCCGCGGCCGCGATGAGCCTGAGCTCGGTTTCGGTGATCGGCAACGCGCTTCGCCTCGCCCGCGTGCGCCTGTGAGCGAGCACGCGCCCGAGGGCACCGCGCGCCCGGCCTACGAACGCATCGCGCGCTACTACGATTTCCTCGACCGCGGTTTCGAGCGCAAGCGCTATCAGCCCATCCGGCCGGTGCTGTTCGAGGGGCTGACGGGCCTGGTGCTCGATGCGGGTGTCGGCACGGGCTGCAACATGCCGTTCTATCCGCCCGACGCCGAGATCGTCGGGATCGACCTCAGCCGCGCCATGCTGCGCCGCGCCCGCCGACGATCGCTGAAGATTGGGCGTCGGGTGGCTTTGGCCGAGATGGACGTGCTGCGCACCGCCTTCGCCGACGACACCTTCGACGCGGCGGTCGCGACCTTCCTGTTCTGCGTGCTCGACGACGATCTGCAGCGCCCGGCGCTTCGCGAGCTCGGCCGCATCGTCAAGCCGGGCGGCGAGATCAGGCTGCTCGAATACGCCTACCCGGCGAATCCCGTGCGCCGCGCGATCATGCGGCTATGGGCACCCTGGGTGCGCTGGGCCTATGCCGCGTCGTTCGACCGCAACACCCATCACCATGTCGAGCCGGCGGGGCTCACGCTCGTCGAAACGCGCTTCCTGGTCGCCGACATTCTGCGCTTGATCGTCGCCCGCGCGCCCTGAGTCGCCTCTGCGGGCGGCCTGCGTCAGAGTTGAAATTGACGCAAATGCGTCGTCGCAGGTGATTCCACCCGCTCGGGATTTGCTCTCTCTCATTGGCATTGACGCAAATGCGTCGTCGCAGGTGATTCCACCTGCTCGGGATTTGCTCTAAGGTCCGCCCTCCCATAGACGGAGACAAGATCGTGAACGAGCCCGGCCCCGTTCTCGCCCTCGACGACTGCACGATTCGGCTGCACGACGCCGACAATGTGGTCGTCGCGAAGACCGATCTTCCTGCAGGCGCGACCCTGAGGGGCGACAGCAGCCGGCTTGTCCTCGCCGACGCGGTGCCGGCCATGCATAAGCTGGCTGTCGAACCGATCCCGACCGGCGCGGCCGTGCGCAAATATGATCAGGTGATCGGCTCCGCAACGAGGGCGATCGCGGCGGGGGCGCATGTCCACAGCCATAATCTCGCCTTCGCCGATTTCCAGCGGAACTACGCGATCGGCGCCGATGTGCGAGCCGACGCCCCGGTGCCCGCGGCGGAGCGGGCGACCTTCCAGGGCATCGTGCGGCCTGACGGGCGGGTCGCGACGCGCAACTACATCGCGGTCGTTACCTCGGTGAACTGCTCGGCGACCGCCGCGCGCTACATCGCGGAGAGCTTTCGTCCCGATGACCTTGCCGACTACCCGAACGTCGACGGCGTGGTCGCGTTCACCCACGGCCATGGCTGCGGCATGGCGCCGCAGGGCGACGGCTTCGATTACCTACGGCGCTCGCTCGCAGGCTACGCCACCCACCCAAACGTCGCGGGCTTCCTGCTGCTCGGGCTTGGCTGCGAGGTCAATCAGGTCGGCACGCTCGCGGAAGAACTGGGGCTGCCGCTCGGGCGAGACCGGCCGGGTGATGACGATCCCAGGAGAGCGGCGGCACGGCGGCGACGGTGCGCGAGGGCGTCGCGCGCATCAGGGAGATGCTGCCGGCTGCGAACCGCGTGACCCGCGAGCCGGTCCCGGCAAGCCACCTCATTCTCGGCCTCGAATGCGGCGGCTCGGACGCCTATTCCGGCGTCACCGCCAACCCCGCGCTCGGCGCGGCGGCCGATCTTCTCGTGCGGAACGGCGGCACGGCGATCCTTGGCGAAACCACGGAGATCTATGGTGCCGAGCATTTGCTGGTGCGGCGCGCGGTTTCGGACTCGGTCGGCCATGCCCTGCTCGAGCGCGTGCGCTGGTGGGAGGATTACACCGCGCGCAACGGGGCCAAGATCGACAACAATCCCTCGCCGGGCAACAAGGCCGGTGGCCTCACCACGATCCTCGAGAAATCGCTCGGCGCCGTCGCCAAGGGCGGCACCACCAACCTGGTCGACGTCTATCGCTACGCGGAACCCGTGACCGCGAAGGGCTTCGTGTTCATGGACACGCCCGGCTACGACCCGGTTTCGATCACCGGCATGGTGGCGGGCGGCGCCAACATCGTCTGCTTCACCACGGGACGCGGCTCCGTCTACGGCTGCAAGCCGGCCCCGAGCCTGAAGCTCGCCACCAACACGGCGATGTATCGGCGCATGTCAGTGGATATGGACATCAACTGCGGGCGGATCGCCGATGGCGAGATGGATGTCGCGGCGATGGGCGAGGCAATCTTCGATCTCGTCCTGCGCACCGCCTCGGGCGCGCCCTCGAAAAGCGAGGCGCAGGGTTTCGGCGACAACGAGTTCGTGCCCTGGCAGGTCGGCGCGGTGCTCTGACGCGCGTCAGAATGATCCGTCATCGACGGCGTAAAGCGCGACCGGCGCCTCGCGGCCCTTCACCGGCTGGGCGGGGAGGGGCCGGGTCCCGATCTCCGCGGGCAAGCCTGCCGCCACCGCGTCCGAGATCAGGAACGCCTCGCCCGTGGTTTTGCAGGCATCTTGGATGCGGCTCGCGACGTTCACCGTGTCCCCGATCACGGTGTATTCGAGGCGCTCGGCGGTGCCGATATTGCCCGCGATCACGGGGCCGGCGTGAATACCGATGCCGTGGCGGATCGGCGGCGCGCCGCGTTGGGCCCGCTCGGCATTGAGCGCGGCGAGCGCGACGTTCATCGCGAGGCCGGCGCGGACCGCCCGCTCCGCATCATCGGGCCGTGGGTCGGGGGTGCCGAAGGTCACCATGATCGCGTCGCCAATGAACTTGTCGATGGTTCCGCCGAAGCGGAAGATCGCCTCGACCATGCGCGCGTGATAGTCCGAGAGCAACGCCACGGCCTCGGCCGGCGGCAGCTTCTCGGTGAGGCGCGTGAAGTCGCGGATATCGCAAAACATCACCGCGACCGTTTGCGCGCGGCCGCCGATGCCGAGGAGCGCGTCGCCCTCGCTCGAGATGCGTGACACGACATCGGGCGAGAAATAGCGGCCGAGCTTGCTGTTCGCGACCTCGAGGCGGACGCCGTCGATCACCGTGCGCCGCGCGACACGCGTGAGAACGGCCATCACCCCGCCGATCGCCGCGATGACCAGCATGCTGACGATGACGAAGTCGAGGCTCAGCGCAGGCCCCATCACCGAGTCCACGAAATCGCCGGAGACCACGGTGCGCGGCTCCTGCAGCACATAGCCGAGCAGTCCGGCGTGAACCAAGACGGCGCCGGCCGCCACCAGCATGGGGTAGAGCGGGCGGATGGCGAGCCCGTTCAGCGCCACGAGCCCGAGCGACATCACGGTGATTTGGGTTTTCAGCATGTAGGCGGGCGGCACGGCGGTGCCGCCGACCGACCAGTACCAGATCACCGGAAGCAGGCTCAGGATCACGATGTCGATCACGCATCCGGCAATCCCGACATGCGCGACCGCGCGACGCCGCCGGAGCAGCGCCAGGGAGATCGCGATGGCGCAGAGCGCGACGGTCGCGATCACGGTCGCGGCGATCTTCTCGAACAGGCTCGCGCCAACCGCCCAATGGCTCACCAGCAAGGCGAGCACGAAGATGCCGCGCACCAGCGTCAGCGTGCGCACGCCGCGCCGCTCGCGCTCGCGCAGGAGGTCGTCTGAGCGGATCGCCCGGGGTGGTGGCGCCTCGGTCATGTTGGGGGCGGGCTTAGTCCGCGACCTCGATGAGGAACACGGACCACGCCCACCGCGCCTCGATATTCTCGCCGGCGACGGCATCGCCGGTGTCGAAGAGAAGCCATGTCGGCCCGCGTCCGCCGATGCCGAGCGGCGCGCCGTTCGCGTCGATCGCGAGCACCCAGGTCGCGCTAGCGCGCGCATTGGCATCGAGCACGACCGCGTAGCCATCGAGCGCGACCAGAGTGACCGTGGCATCGGGCGCCGCACCGGCCGCCGCCAGCACGTCGCGCAGGCGCGGGCCCTTCGCCGCGACCGTGGCCGGCCACATCTCGGCCGTTGCCCGCAGCGCGACCTGCGGCAGCGCCTCGAGCGCGGCGCGGTCGAAAGCGAAGGCCTTGTCGAAGGCCTGCTCGTGAGCACCGAAGAACGCATCGACATGAGGATCGAAGGCGGGTCGGTTGCTGTTCGTGATCGCGCCCGCGACGGTCAAGAGCGCGGGGCCGCGCTGCACGGTCTCCGCCGCACCCATGCCCGGCATCACCAAGCCGAGGGCGAGGACGACCAGAACGAGCGGGATCGCTCTTCTGCGTCGCCCGCGCGCGCCGGAGCGCCGGCGCCCGGCGCGTGCTAAGGTTCTCCGGATCCACTGGCCCGTCCCACTTCGCCGACCGATGTCGTTCGACATTCTCCTGACCTCGCTCATCGTCGTTCTCCTTCCCGGCACCGGTGTGCTCTACACGCTCGCTTTCGGGCTGAGCAAGGGCTGGCGTGCCAGCGTGTTCGCGGCGATCGGCTGCACGCTCGGGATTCTGCCGCATATGGGCGCCAGCATCGCCGGGCTCGCCGCCTTGCTCCATACGAGCGCCTTGGCCTTCCAGGTCATCAAATATGCCGGCGTTGCCTATCTCCTCTACATGGCGTGGAGCGTGCTGCGCGAGGGCGGTGCGCTCCACATCGCGGCACACACCCGGCCCATCGCACCGGCCAAGATCGTGGCGAACGGCTTTCTCGTAAACATCTTGAACCCGAAGCTCTCGCTCTTCTTCCTGGCGTTTCTCCCGCAGTTCGTCCCGGCCGACGCGGCGCGCCCGACGATGGACATGCTGGCGCTCGCCGGCATCTTCATGCTGATGACCCTCGTCGTCTTCGTCGGCTACGGCGCCTTCGCGGCGGCGGCGCGGCGCTACGTGATCTCGCGTCCGCGAGTGATGTGGTGGCTCAGGGGAAGCTTCGCCGCGGCCTTCGGCGCGCTCGGCATCCGCCTCGCGCTCGCGGAACGCTAGCGGCGTGCGTGGGTGGGCATTATTCGGCTAGTCGATGAATGGTGCCGGCCGCAGATTTTCAATCACGGCGCGTGAGCGACGAGCCATGCGGCAGCACAAGTGGGCCGGTAGCGGCAAATTTCACGCTGGCTTGGCCAGGCCAGTCACATCGAGAACGAACACGTCAATCTGGGACCGTCGTTCTTCGGGAATGCGGCCGGCCAACATTCTGCGAAGTGACGCGGGTGTCTTGGGTCGTTCCAGACCCTCCGGATGGCGTTGCAGTTGCTTTGTCGGCACGTCCCCGAACCAAAGCACCAAATACGCACCTCGCCCTTGTGCGCGCCAATCAATTGTGTATTGGGCGTCGAGTTGGGATATCGCGGCGTCCCACACTTCGCGGTGCCATTGCCCCTTAATCTCTACAGGCAAGCCAATCGAATTCCGAGTAACAATAATGTCGGCCCGTGTCTGCTTGGGCATTTGATTCTCGGGCACGTATATCGCCCAACGCGATGATTGCTCACGGAGTTGGTCAACGATTCGGTCTCGGCAGTAGGTCTCGCCCTGCGGACTATCGTCGTCAATCCAATACACCCTCCAAATATCGGTATCGCTTCCGTGCAGTCTTTTTTGCAGCTCTTCGATCCGATCAGCAAAAAATGCTCTCATGTCATCGATACTTTCGGGAGGTGCATCGGTGACGGCGGCGTGAAGTTGCTCAACAGTTGGGCTGACATGTTCCTGATCACGGCGTGACCTGCGCTGAAGCGTAAGTGCGTGCTGTATCGATCCGCGATAGCTGGGGGCGGCCGTTTCTACCAAGCGCTCCAGAACTTTAGTGGCATCAGAGTTCGGGGTTTCGGCGATTCTGTCGATCGCATTTCGGATCGAAATGCTGGCGTCCCAAGCGCTCCTATCTCCCCAACCGTCTCCGGTTGATTCAACTCTTGGCCAATGTCGGCCGAATTCCTCGACATAAAAGGTCAATTGGTGGAGCGATGCCTCGCCAAGATCGGCTTCCATTAATTCGCGAATTGGCCAGATGAGATCGGGATCATCGGCCGCTGCATCGCGCTCCTCTGAAGTGAAATCGTCAAAATCGACAAAATAAGCGGTCGCTAGCCACAAACGCTTTGCCTCTGGATCGGGATGGGTGTTTTTCCGGCATTCCCGAACAAGATCGATTAGAGCACCCGCCGGCGCGTTTTTGAGGGCGCAGTGCAAAAGTTCACGGAGGGTATTGCCCGACGTATTTCGGTAGCGCTTGAGCCAGTCAACGGCTAGGCAACCTGCGACGCGCGCCCAACGAGCGTCGCGCAACATGCGCTCAAGTCCCCAGGGGTGGTCTATTGTCCGAGCGAGCCAAGGCTCGACATTCAAACGGAGATATGCCTCGACATCTTCGTCGCTTTTCAACAGCATATCTTCGATGGGCGGCCCAATGTCCACGTGGACTCTCTCCGGAGACCTCCACCCTTGGTGCCATGCTACCAGCACAGCTGTCAGAATTTCCCGGTCGATGTTGTCGAGGAGGAGGCCGCGGCGGATCATCTCAACAGCGCCACAAATCATTGAAGCTTCCACGGTGTACGTCTTATTTTGCAAATAGATTTCAACGATCTCTGTTGCCGTCGGGAGATCGTTTCGCGTTAATACCGCGACGAACCCAGTCCGAACTTTCCGGGCGAGCGTGCAACCAAGAAATTCGGCAAGACGTTTCTCGGGCTCTATAAAAGAATCGAAATCTCTATTTCTACCGAGGTAGATATGGGCCGCTGTATTCAGGACGAGAAAGTTGCCAGCGGCGACCTCGGATTGCTCTTTGATCAGAAATTCCCGGTGAGGTCGAAAAATTTCTTGTTTTTCGGCCTCTGCCTTCGCATCGCGTTCGGCTGGCTCTAGCTCCCGGTCAGGGATTCGAACCTTAGATGCATCGGTGAGGATCTGTGTTAATTCAGCATTGCCATCCGCGAGCTTGAGAGCCGCGCGACGCACCGCGTCAGAGAGTCCATGCCTCGTACGAGCCATCTGCAGAAGATCGTCGAACAGCTGAGTCGAAGCTCCATCTCCGTCGGATGTTTCTGAGAGCATGTTCAGAACGCTCACGAGATCGTCATCGGTCGGGTATAGGCCTAGCCCAACCGTGTGCAGCTTGAAAGAAGATAGACGAATGTTGCTACCGCCATTTTCCAGCAAGACGTGCGAAATCAGGGATCTTCTCAGCTCCGTGTTCTCGCGAAATATCTTCGCAAGCTCGCAATCATGATTCGGGTAGTGGTTACGGTCCGACCACTCAATCCATGACCACAGGCGCTTAACTGTCACATCGCATTGCTTTTGCAGAAGCCGCACTGTGACCAAACGAACCAGATCAATGATTGCTACCGCAGCCGGATGTCGTGCTGAGTCGATCAGTGGCTTGCAGTACTCAGCAATGACATCGAGTAGGGAAGCCGCTTGCTCATCGTCGAGTTCCGAAAACATGCTATCCCTGATAACAACATAAACTTCACGATCACCGGCGGGCCTCGGGAGCGGACTCCTCGTCAGTCCAAGCCAGGCCAGGACAGTTTCCGCGCAGGCCTGAGCGGAAATCTTCCTTGTCGCGAGCATGCAGGCGACTTTTTTCGCAGTTAGAATTGAGTTGGAATCTCCCATCGTAAGTAAGCGACGAACAACGGACTCCCAATCGTCAATAGCACCCGTAGCGTGTAGCACCTCCGCCGCGGTAGATCGTTGGTCACTCAAGCGGTCTTGGTCGAACAGAATGTGGCGAAATGTGTCGACGTTCTGGGTGGCGAAATCGGTACCAATCATAGCCTCGAGCAAAAGCAAGCTCAGTTGCTCGTGGCGATTCGAAATACCGATAGTCGAAAGAATTTCGTCCGTAAGCTCTGGACGTATCAATCCCGATATGGGGTGCCGACCCCAGTCTTCGGAGTGAAAATAGGGATCCTCCTCAGACAATCTTTTCAGTGCCGCAAGGAGCGAGTGGGCGTTTTCGAGCGATAGTGTCTCAGCATCGCCGTAGCGCAAGACAGCGTAGGGATCTACTGCAATGCATCGGGGTGCGAGGGAGGAACTGAAGTGCGCAATCCAGGCGTGCAGACCTCGCAGAGATGTCGGCACGCCGTCGCCGTGGGCGAGAAGAGCGAACATGCGATTTTCCGAGGCGCCGTTGCCGAAGCAGTGAGCAAGCCACTTCGCACCGAGATACTCCGCGATGACGCGGTGAACGTGGATGAAGCGCCCTTCGCCGTCGGCACTGAACAAACGCGTTTTAAGTGCGTCAGCGATAGGTTCACCGTATTTTAGCCTTGCGACATCTCCGATGTTGACGTGTCCGTCCGGTGTTTGACCGTAGGCCCCATCGAAGATGGCAATGCGATCGCACAACAATAGCGCTGCGCACGCTGCTCCCGCCGCGAGGAGCAGATCGTTGGCGTGCGTTTTGGCGTGTCGTGCGTGGAAATGCCTCTCATTCTTTTCCGTCAGCATCATCATGCAGGACTTGCCAATAAGGTCCGCACGGCTCCTCGGGAGTGCTCCGGCATCCCTCGCGACTTCCCCGAGGAGCCGGAGTGTCAGCGGGTTTTTGTAAACATCATCGAGGCCGCGACTCTCGAGGTGGTCCAAGATTTCGTCGATCGAAAAGTCGGCGTCCGCAAACTCGTCGCTTAGGAAGCTTTGGGCGTCGTGACGTTCAAACGGTAGGAGGTGGAGTACGATTGGCTCCGCCCCGAAGGTATCGGCGATCTTGATGCGGTCAGTTGCCCCTAGCCAATCGGCTTCGCGGCATGTGAGAACGAAGCGCGGTTTGCCCATCGCCGATAGCTTTGTCAGCACGGTTTCCACACCTCGGCCAGCCGCTGACGATGCGATTTCATCTAGCCCGTCGATAACAATGCATCCTGCGGTTTCGACTGGGGTTGTGGGATCCGCCTCCAAGACGAACGCCCCCGCGCGATAATGGGTCGAGCCAGGCAATCGACCGAGGGTCTCCGCGAGGACGCTTTTTCCCATTCCAGGATCGCCGAGAACGACAACGGATGATTCGAACGTCGCAATTTGATCCTGGCCAATGATCTGTCGGCGACCATCGGCGTTGTCATGTGCAAGTTTACGTTTGAGCGCGATCTGCGGCCTCCATGGTCGACGGGATAGTTGATGCGCACAACCTATCCCAAAATGCAGTGAATATCCGAACGCCACCGCAGGGCTCAAGCCACGAAACCGAGCCCGCGATCCGCCATGGCTCCGCCGCGCACGGTCGATTAACATCCGCGCACCTATCATGGTTTCGCCGGCCCCGGGGTCGGGGTCGCAGCGCGCGGGAGTGGGCATGGGACGTATCACGGAATCCGAGTGGATCTGGCACAACGGCACGTTCATTCGCTGGCAGGATGCGACGCAGCACATTCTCTCCACCGCTGTGCAGTTCGGCTCCTCGGTGTTCGAGGGCATCCGCTGCTACGACACCAAGGGCGGGCCCGCGATCTTCCGCCTGCCCGAGCATTTGAGGCGCCTCCGCAACTCCTGCCGCATCTACCGCATGGAGCTGCGTTACGGCGATGACGCGCTGATCGAAGCCTGCTGCGAGGTGGTGCGCCGCAACACGCTCTCCTCCTGCTATATCCGCCCTGTCGTCATGCGCGGCTATGGCGCGGTCGCGATGGACGGCACCGAAAGCCCGATCGAGACCTATGTCCCGGCCTGGTCCTGGGGCGCCTATCTCGGCGATGAGGCGCTCGCCAAGGGGGTCGACGTCTGCGTCTCGTCGTGGAACCGCGCGGCGCCCAACACCTTCCCGGGTATGGCGAAATCGACCGGCCACTACAACAACGCCCAGCTCATCAAGCTCGAGGCGATGGCGAACGGTTTCGTTGAGGCGATCGCGCTCGCGCCCGACGGCACGATCAGCGAGGGCAGCGGCCAGAACCTGTTCGCCGTGGTCGATGGCGGCATCGTCACGCCGCCGATCGGCGGCAGCAACCTCTCGGGCGTCACGCGCAACGCGGTCTCGGTGATCGCCGAGGATCTCGATATTTCCTGGCGCGAGATGGTGATGCCGCGCGAGCTGCTCTATTGCGCGGATGAGCTGTTCTTCTCCGGTACGGCGGCGGAGATCACGCCCATCCGCTCGGTCGACCACATCGAGATCGGCGCCGGCGCCGTCGGCCCGGTGACCCGGCGCATCCAGGAGCGCTTTCGCGCGATCACCGACGGCACCGCCAACGACGACCACGGCTGGCTGACCCGCGTCTAGGCGCCGCGCGCGTTGGCGGTCACGCGGACCCGGTCCGCGCTATCCGGCCAAGACCAGGTCCGAGCCCTTCTCGCCGATCATGATGGTGGGCGCGTTGGTGTTGGCGCTGGTGACGGTCGGCATGATCGAGGCGTCGATCACGCGCAAGCCCTCGACGCCGTTGACCTTGAGCGTGGGGTCGACCACGGCCATGTCGTCGATGCCCATCTTGCAGGTGCCGACGGGGTGGTAGCAGGGCAGCGTGTATTGGCGCACATAGGCCTCGAGCTCATCGTTGGTTTCGACCTCTGGCGGCGGCAGGCAGGGGCCTTCGAAGTGCCGCTTGAAGGCAGGGCTCTCGAAGATCGCGCGCGAGACGCGGCAGCCATCCACCATGCGGCGCACATCGTCGGCATCGCCCAGCAGGTTCGAATGGATGCGCGGCGGATCGTTGGGGTCCGCCGAGCGCAGGCCAAGCGAGCTCCGGCTCTTGGGCCGGCACACATTGACCGGGGCGGTGACCGCCGGGCGATCGAGCAGGGCGATACCGTCGGGCCCGAAGGCGTAGCCGGTCGGCGTGAAATGGATCTGGATGTCCGGCCGGTCTTCCTCGTCGGGGCGGGTGCGCACGAAGGCGACGGCTTGCGAGATCGGGCTCGCCGCCGGCCCCTTGCCGCGAATGAGCCAGTTGAGGCCGTGCTTCACAAAGCCCATCGGCGTGACCTCGGTGTTGTAGGTGCTGATATCGACATAGCCCGACACCCACGCCACCGGATGCTCCTGCAGGTTTTGGCCGACGCCGGGTGACTCGTGCACGACCGACACGCCGACCTCGGCGAGATGCCCGCCCGGTCCGACCCCGGAGCGAAGCAGGATGGTGGGCGAGGCGATGGCGCCGGCCGCGAGGATGACCTCGCCGTCGGCGCGCGCGTCCTCTTGCGTGCCGCCCCGGCTGTAGCGCACGCCGACGGCGCGCTTGTCCTCGAACAGCACGCGGTCGACCTTCGCGTCGGTGACCACACTCAGGTTCGCGCGATTGCGCACCGGATGCAGATAGGCGCGCGCCGTGCTGTTGCGCCGGCCATAGCGGATGGTGCCCTGATGCGGGCCGACGCCCTCCTGGCGCTCGCCGTTTACATCCGGGTTGAAGGGAATGCCGACCTGCTGCGCGCCCTCGATGAAGACCTGTGTGAGCGGGTGCGGCGTCGGCACGTTGGAGACCACGAGCGGGCCGCTGTCGCCGTGATACTCGCTCGCGCCGAAGGGATTGGTCTCCATGCGCTTGAAGAAGGGCAGCACGTCGCGGTAGCTCCATTCGCCCGTGTTGCCGATCAGCCGTGCCCAGTCGTCATAATCCTCGTGCTGGCCGCGCAGATAGATCATGCCGTTGATCGAACTCGAGCCGCCGAGCACCTTGCCGCCCGGCCACATGGCGTCGCGCCCGTTGAGCGTGGGGTCGGGCTCGCTCATGTACATCCAGTTGAAGCGCGGGTTGAGGATCGCCTTGATCTCGCCCGCCGGAATTCGGACGAACGGTGAGCTGTCGGGGCCGCCGCCTTCGAGCAGCAGCACCTTGTTCTCGGGTTTTTCAGACAACCGATGCGCGAGCACGCAGCCGGCCGAGCCCGCGCCCACGATGATGTAGTCCCACGCCATCCGACGTCCCCCGCTCGCTGTCCGCCGGCAAGCCTAAGCGATTGTGCGCCGAGACGCGAGTTGGCGTTGCCCGCGCGCGCGGGCACGGATTTAGGTGCGCCAGCGCACCACCCGACGGCGCACCGGGTTCACAAAGGGCGTCTCGCCGTCGCTCGCCTTGCGCCACGCCGCCTGCAGCTGCGCGAAATAATGGGCCTGGATGTCGACGTCGTGGACATAGATCGGGCGGAAATTGGCGATCTTTGGCTTGTCGGATTGGATGGCGACCTCGCGGTCCTGCATCAGAAATTTCTTGATGAAATGTCGCCCGATCGGATCGAACCAGCGGAGCCACGGGATGTCGCTATAGAAACACTGCGTGGCCTCGGAGGCGTGCGCGTGCACCGGCGTCACGGCGGAGACGCCGATCACGACATGCTTGTCGCCGCGGATCTTCTCGATCCGCAGCCCCGGCAAATGATAGGTGATTTCGCTCGTGACATTGGCGCCCAGCAGGCGATAGGCGCGGTTGTGGCGCGCGACCGTGTGCTGGGCGATGCGCCAGCCCTTGTCGGCGGGCTCGAGGATCTTCTCCTTCGCAACGAGGCGCACCTCCTTGCGCCGCCACCACCATGAGCCATGGATGAAGGCCGCATGGCCCGGGTCCATCAGATTGTAGACCGCGTTGTTGGCATGGCAGTCGAAGGGCACGGTGCCGAAGATTTGCGGCGTCGCATCCGCGGACACGTCGTCGAAAAACGGCGGTGAGGGCGGGGTCGCGTCGCTTTCGCCGTGCTTCGGGAAGAAGATCCAGACCAACCCCTGGCTCTCGCGGCAGGTGTATTCCGGCACGCGGAGACGGTCGAGATGGATCTTGTGGTCGGGCATCAACGAGGGAATCTCGCGGCAGCGCCCGTCGGTGCCGAAACGCCATCCGTGGAAGCGACAAGTGAGCGACTCTCCGTCGAACGAGCCGCCGCTCAGCGGGATGCCGCGGTGCGGGCAGAGATCGCGCAGCGCGAACGGCGTACCGTCGGAGCGCCGCCCGAGAAGGATGGGCTCGTCCAGAAAATGCTTCGCGATGACGCAGCCGGGCTGGAGGTCACGCGCGCGGGCGGCGAAGTACCACAAGCCGCGCAGCCATGGGTCGGGCGTGGTGTCGTGCCGTTTTCGCCTGTCAGCCAAGGTCACGTCTCCCGCCGCCCTAGAAGCCGCGACCTCGGGCCGCGGCGCTCGCGCATTGAATCGCGCATTCTGCGGGTTGGCGCAAGCCGCGCCGCAGCATGGGACGGCTGGCTTGGTCGCGATCGGATCGGCGCGCTGCTATCATCCGGGCTCACCACATTGTCACTGCGAGGCACCATGAGTTCCAAAACCACCGCCACTCCCGAAAACGCGCTCTCGAAGCAAGAGGTGGACGAGCGTCTGGCCGCCACCTGCGTTGCGCGCATGGCGAGCTATCGTGCCGATGGGATGATCCATCTCACGCCGATCTGGTTTCACTGGAACGGCTCCGAGTTTCAGCTGACGCTCGGAGCGGGTCGTGTTCACTTGAAGAACCTGACGAGGGACCCGCGGGTATCGATCCTCATCGATCGGGATCCACGCCCGGAGGAGGGACTCGGCGCCGGGGCCTGGGCGATCATGTGTCGCGGCACCGCGACGCTCTCGCAAGACGAGGGACTGATCCGCGAGGTGACCCACGCCGTGCTCGCCAAGACGCTCGGCGCGGGCGATGCCGACCAGTATCTCGAGCCGGTGATGGCCGAAGGACGGACCATCGTGACGATCACGCCGAAAGATTGGCTGACGTGGGATTACAATAAAGCGGACGACTGAGCAGTCGGCGCCGCGGCGTGTGTTAGCGTTGGCGCCGCTGCCACGCGCCGCGTCGTCGTGATCGGGAAGGAACGCCTTCGTGGCACGCGATCAGCGCAGGCTTGCGGCCATCCTCGCCGCGGATGTGGTCGGCTTCACGCGCATGATGGAGGCCGACGAGGCAGAGACGCTCGCGCGCCTCAAGGCGGCGCGCGCGGAGGTGCTCGATCCGACGATCGCAGAGCACGGCGGGCGCATCGTCAAGACGGCGGGCGACGGCTTCCTGGTCGAGTTCGGCTCGGCTGTCGATGCCGTACGGTGCGCCTTGCGCGCGCAGGAGGCGATGGCCACGCGCAACGAGCCGATCGCTTTTCGCATTGGCGTCAGTCTGGGCGACATCGTGGTCGAGGACGACGACATTTTCGGTGATGGCGTAAACCTCGCCGCGCGGCTGGAGCCGTTGGCTCCGCCCGGCGGCGTCATGATCGCCGACAACGTGCACGAGCAGATCACCGGCAAGATCAACGCGGCGTTCGCCGATCGGGGCGCGCAGCATCTCAAGAACTACAGCCGCGCCGTGCGCGTCTGGTCGTGGCCACCCGATGCGCCCGCCGGCGGTCAGGAGACAGACGGAACACCCCCGAGAACCGCCGAGCGGACCCAGAACCCGCTTGTCTTGGTGATGCCGTTCACCGCGCCCGCGGGCGATCCCGATGTCGAGGCGCTGTCGGACGGGCTCGCCGACGATCTGATCGCAGCCCTCGCGCACCGCCGCGGCATCCGCATCGTCGCGCATGGCGCGATGGCGGGCCTCGACCGGGTCGGGCGCGACCTGGCGGCCATCCGCGAGGCGACGGGCGCGGACTACGTCCTCACCGGGTCGCTCCGGCGCAGCGGCGCGCGGCTGAGGGTCAGCGCCGAGCTCGTCGAGACCGGCGCGAACGAGCGCGTGTGGGGCGGTCGTTGGGACTACGAGTGGAGCGATGTGTTCGAGATCGAAGACACGCTGACCGAGCGCATCGCCGGCGCCATTCGCCCGGCGATGGCGGCCTATGATGGTCGCCGCACCGGCGACAAGCCCGAGGACGCGATGAGCAACGCGGAACGCCGGGCCAAGGCGGCACAGCATTTCTACAAGTTCAGCGCCGAGAGCATGGCGGCTGCCGAGACGCTTCTCGATGCCGCGATCGCCGAGGACCCCGACGACGCGACGGCCTTGGCGATGCAGGCCTTTTGCCTCCTGATGCAAGGGTTCTTCAGGCCGCTGAAGCCGGATCCCGAAACGGCTGAGCGTGCCTGGCGGCTGGCTGAGCGCGCGGTCGAGCTGGATCGGGGGAGCGACTATGCGTTCGAGACCCGCGGCCTCCTCGCCCTGCACCTGCACGGTGACTGCGAGGCCGCGCTCGCCGATGCACGGCAATCGCGCGCCATCGATCCGCAATACGTGCTCGCGATCCAGCTGGAGGCGGACGCGTTGATCTATGCGGGCCGTCCGGAAGAGGGCATTCCTCTCCTCGAGAAGCTGATCGCGCTCGACCCGAACGATCCGACGAACTTCTTCCGCCACTGGGTCCTGGCGATCGGGTTGTTCGTCGCGGGCCGCGACGCGGAGGCGGTGAACGAGGTCCGAACGGCGCTGCGCGGTGCGTTCGAGATGCCGATGCAGGCGCTCACCGAGATCGTGATCTTGGAGCGTGCCGGGCGCCACGACGATGCCACGGATGCGGCCGCACGGTTTTGCGAGCGCTGGCCCGAGGCGACGCTCGACACGGTCCGCCTGCCGCCGTTCCAACGCGCCGATGATCGAGAGCGTTTCCGTGCCGCGCTTCGGGCGGCGGGCCTGCCCGAGGGGAGCGGATAGGACACGCTGCGCCGGCTCGTCACCGCGGCCGTCCGTCGCGCGTGTCGCGCTATGGGGCCACGATTCAGCGTTAACGGTTGGTTATCGCCCTCCGCCCTATCGTGGCGCGCTTCGAGCCGTGTGCCGACCGACGCGGCCGTCTGCGCGATCGGAATTGCCTTTGCGGAGCTCCGAATGACCAATGCTTCCGTCCGTCGGACGCACAGCGACCCGCCGCGTCTGACCGGCCGTTTCGCCGCGTTCGCCGCCGTCGTGTTTCTGGTCGGGGGCTTCTTGATGATCGAGATCGATCGTCGGTCCGCCGAGAAGGATCTCAATCAGCGGGCGGAGGCCAACAACGCAGCGCTCACGACGTTGATCGCGAACGCAATATGGCCGCGCTACGCGGATTTCATCGGGCGTAGCCAGTCCCTTTCGAGCGACGCCCTCAAGGCGGCGCCCGAGACCCGGCGGCTGCTGAGCGAGATCAGCGCGCTGGTCGCGGGCTTGGACGTTCTCAAGGTCAAGCTCTACGGAACCCACGGCACGACGGTCTTCTCGAGCGAGGCCAGCCAGATCGGGAGCGACTACAGCGCCAATGAGCGCTTCATGGCCGCGGCGCGCGGGACGATCGCAAGCGAACTCGAGTGGCGGGAGGCATTTTCGGCGATGGGTGGCCCCATGTCGGACCGCTGGGTGCTGTCGAGCTACGTTCCGGTGCGGACGATCGCGCGCGGCGAGGCCATCGTCGGTGTTGCCGAAATCTACAAGGACGTCACAGCGCAGCGCGCCGCGGCACAGGTCACGCTTCTGGTCCGCGGCACGATCATCGGTGGCGCTCTCTTGATCGTGTTCGGCGTTCTCACATTCATCGTTTGGAAGAGCGACATTCGCCTGGCGAACTACCACCGCCGCGAGTTCGCGCTCCAAACCGCGGCGGCCGAGGCGGAAGCGAAAAGTGAGGCGAAATCCCGCTTCCTGGCCAATATGAGCCATGAGATCCGCACGCCGATGAACGGGGTGTTGGGAATGGCCAACCTGTTGGCGAAGACGGAGTTGGATTCGCGCCAGCAACGCCTTCTCTTGACCATCCGGCAATCCGGCGAGGCGCTGCTCGCGCTGGTGAACTCGATCCTCGATTTCTCGAAGATCGAATCGGGCCAGATGTCGCTCGACCCAACTCGCTTCGGGATCGTCGAGTGCTTAGACGAGGTCGCGACACTGCTGGAGCCGGCAGCGTCCGAGAAGGCCATCGATCTGCGCAACCAGATCGACGTCGGCGAGGATGTGTTCGTCGTCGGCGATCGTCAGAAATTCCGGCAAATCCTGGTCAATTTGATCTCTAACGCGATCAAATTCACCGAGGTGGGCGCGGTCACGGTGACTGCCCAGATCGTGGCGCGTCGCGACGATCGTTTGCGCCTGCGGGTCGCGGTGAGCGACACGGGGGTCGGCATCGACGATACCGAGCGGGAGCAGATTTTCGCGCCCTTCTACCAGGTGGACGACGCATCGACGCGCCGCTTCGGCGGCACCGGGCTCGGGCTCAGCGTGTCGCGCGAGCTGGTGCTGATGATGGGGGGCGAGATCGGCTGCGAGGGTCGCAAGGGGCAAGGCTCGACATTCTGGTTCGAGATTCCCTTTGCCGAAGCGCAGCCCGAGGCGCCGGATGCCCCAGCGCCGGCACCCGAGACGAAACCACGCATGAGGACGGCGCGCGTCCTCCTCGTCGAAGACAATCGGACCAACCTCGAGGTCGCGCGCGAAACCGTGCGCGCGCACGGCTACACCGTCGATGCGGTGACCGATGGCAACGAAGCCGTGGCGGCCTGGGAGGCCGGCAGCTACGAACTGATCCTGATGGATATCCAGCTGCCGGGCATCGATGGCCGCGAGGCGACGGCGCGCATTCGTGCCGCCGAGCAAGAAACCGGTCGCGCGGCGACGCCGATCGTCGCCTTGACCGCCCACGCATTCAAGGAAGATCGCGAGAAATGCCTGGACGTCGGCATGAACGATTATCTCGCGAAGCCGTTTGCCGAGGAGGCGCTTGCCGAAATCCTCATCCGCTTCCTCGGCGCGGGGGCTGCACAGCCCTTGCCGCCTGCGGAGACACCGGAGGAGGCGAGCGCCGCGGCGAGTGGTGGAGGCCCGAGGCGGTAAGCTGCCGTCGTTCCAGCGGAGCGCCGACGCGAGCGGGTCGTTGCCGCCGAGGCACGGCGGGGATGTCCGAGACCGCTAACGCGAGTCCCGGAGACGACATAGGCCGTCGGGTGTCCCGCCGTCCGGCCATTAATAGACAGGCCATTTCCGAGCGAGATCCGCGTGGTCATAGATCGTTAGCGCGTGCAGCGTAGCATTTCGCCTGTGCATGAATGGCTGACCGGTCGCTTGGCCCCGCCGCCCCGGTTTAGCACAAGAGTTTGATTTCGATGACAAATCACCGCTCGCCCTCGGTCGACCGTCCACCGGGTGGCGGCAAAGCCGATCGGCGCTTGGGCCTGCCTGTGTGGCTGTTCCTGGCGGCGCTCGCGATGCTCGTCGTCGTGCTCGCGGTCGCGGCGGGCACCGCGTCGCCGGACGCGGCGGCAGTTCAGAACGTGGCGGAGACGCTCAACGCTCCGCAAGAGGATGGACAGATGATCCGATCGATCTCCCTTGGCGTTTTCTTTGTTGTCCTGATCGTTGCTCCTCTCGGCGTTTGGATTTGGCTCCACAATTCGCTGGTATCCAAGGAGGAGACGGTGTTCGAATCCTGGGCGCAGACGGAAAGCAATCTCCAACGCCGAGCCGATCTGGTTCCCGCCCTTGTGCAAACGGTCTCGCGCTATCTCGGGCATGAGGGCGACACGCTCATTGCCGTCACCGAGCAGCGCTCCGGCGCCGCGACATCGCTTATCGAGGCCGTCGACGCGCTTGTGGCGTCGCAGGAGGAAACCGCGGAAATGCTCCGCGACGGCGGGCGCAAATTGGTCGAAGACGAGGCGGCGCTCGCAGCATTCACGCGGGCACAATCGGCGGTCGAGCGCAACATCATGACGCTGCTCGCTGTCGCCGAGGATTATCCGGAGCTCCGCTCCTCGGACCATTTCCTCGCACTTCAGGCGCAGCTCGAAGGGACGGAGAACCGCATCAATGTCGCGCGCATGCGCTTCAATGATTCGGTGCGCCAGTACAACGCCGCCATCCGCAAGGCGCCGGGCAACCTGATCGCGAACCTCGGCGGCTTCGCGCGCAAGGCCTACTTCCAAATCGATGATGATGCGCACAATGCGCCCGCGCTTCAGTTCGACTAAGGCGCTGATCGTCGCGCTGGCGCTCGCCGTCGCGGCGTGCGATGGGTCGGACTCGCGGCTGGTCGACGACGACGCGGCGCTGCTGACGCCCGAGCAAACGGAGCGGATCTCCGAGCATCATCAGTATTTGCGCGTCGATTTCGGTATCGATTACCGCGTGGTGATTGCGCACGCCGTCGGTGACATCGATCGCTTCGCGGTGACACAGTTTGGCGAGCGCGCGATCGGCGCGTCGGGCGCAGACGGTCGCGGCCTTTTGCTCGTGATCGACCCGGCCCAGGACCTCGTGCGTCTCGAAGTGGGCTATGCCCTCGAAGGCCTCTTTCCGGATGCCTTCGTCGCGCAGATCGAGCGGCAGCAAATGGTGCCGTTCTTCCGCGAGGACCGCGTCGCCGACGGCATACTCGCGACGACGGAGCTGATCATTGGCCGTGCACAGCGGATGGAGGTGGTCGCCGCTCCAACGGGCACGGTGCCGCTTGCCGGCAGCGGCGGGGCAGGCGCCGTGACGGTCGCGCGCATCGGCGCCGGTGCTGCGTCGGAGAGCCGCCCGCCGCACCGTCCGGCGCTCGGACCGGGCGCGGCGCCGGAGGAGACGGTGCGCGCCTACCTCCAGGCCATGGCCGACCGCAACGGCGATCCCGACCTTGCGCTCTACACGCCGGAGAGCCGGCGCATGCTTCGCCAGTGGACCATGACGCCTGCACAGATGAGCAACATTGCGCGCGCCTACAGCCGGTGCCGAGCCCAAACGGCGCGTCTCGGCGCGGCCGGGCGGCTCGCCGTTATTCGCTACCCGATCGACCAGCGCGCCTGCGCACCCTGGTTCCTGGCGCGCGGCCCTGAGGGTTGGTTGCTCGACCTCACGATGATGCGCTACGCCGTTCGCTTCGGCCGAAAAAACGCGTGGCGGCTCGATCCGAGCGCGTCGCATCCTTACGCCTTCGCCTTCTCCGATTGGCGCTTCGATGGAAACGGGTTTCCCATCGGCACCCGGGCCCGCGCGGAATAGAAGCTCGCTCGAGGGGGAAGCGGCTTCGCGAACCTACTGCCCCGTGGCCAAAGTCGGGGCCACGCCACGGGCGCGGCGCGCAATTTCTTATATGTGCTTGATCACGACCTTGCCGAACGCACCTCTGCCGAGACGGCGATAGGCCGCCTGGGCCTCGTCGAACGGGAAGACTGAGTCGATCACGGGCTCGATCCCGTTTGCACCGATCGCCTTGTTCATCTCGACGAAGGAACGGCGGCTTGCGACGAAGACACCGGCGAGGTGGAGCGTCTTGAAGAGGAGGCCGAGGGGATCGATTGTCTGATCGACGCCGCCGAGCATGCCGATCAGCCCGATGCGAGCGTTTTGACTGGCGGCTTCCATCGACTGGCCGAGCGTGCTGGCGCCGCCGGTCTCGATGATGATGTCTGCGCCGCCAGTGAGCGTGTGCACCGCTTCGCCCCACGCCGGCGTGGTGGCGTAATTGATGCCGTGGTCGGCGCCGAGCGCCTTCGCCCGCTCAAGCTTTTCGTCGCTCGATGAGGTGATCACTGCCCGCGCGCCCATCATCTTGGCGAGCTGGACACCGAAGATCGAGACGCCGCCCGTGCCGAGCATCAACACCGTGTCGCCGGCCTTGACCTTGCCGAGCTCGACGATCACGGCCCAGGCGGTGAGCGCGGCGACGGGGAGGGTCGCGGCCTCCTCGTAGCCCATGCCTTCCGGGATCGGCACCAGGGAGGAGGCCGGGAAGGCGCCGAGCTCGGTGAGCACACCATCGCGACCACCGCCGAGATCCGAGCCGAAATAGCGTTCCTCGAGCGGGCCGTCGAGCCAGTCGGTGAAGAAGCTCACCATCACCCGGTCGCCCGGCTTGACGGCGTCGACCCCGTCGCCGACGGCGATGACCTCGCCGGCGCCATCGCTCACCGGGATGCGCTCGGCCGGCTTCCGCTCGCTCGCGATCAGATTGATGATCATGTGGTCGCGGTAGTTGAGCGAACTCGCGTGAAAGCGCACCACGGCCTCGCCCGAACCCGGCGATGGATCCGGACGTTCATGCAGCCTGAGCGTGTCGACGCTGCCTTGCTCCCCAAGTTCCCAAGTTTTCATTTTCGTCGGCACTCGCGGGGTCAGACCGAAAAGTACATCTGGAACTCGATCGGGTGCGGCGTCATGAGGAAGGCCTGCTGCTCCTCGAATTTGAGCTCGAGATAGCCGTCGATCAGGTCGTCCGAGAAGACCTCGCCCTTCTTCAGGAAGTCGCGGTCGTCGTCGAGCGCGGCGAGCGCCTGGCCGAGATCGCCGCAGACGGTCGGCACGTCCTCGAGCTCCTCCGGCGGCAGGTCGTAGAGGTTCTTGTCCATCGCATCGCCCGGATGGATCTTGTTCTCGATGCCGTCGATGCCGGCCATCAGGAGCGCCGCAAAGGCAAGATAGGGGTTCGCCGCGGGATCGGGGAAGCGCACTTCGACGCGCTTGCCGTTGGGGCTCGCGGCGTAGGGGATGCGGCAGGAGGCCGAGCGGTTGCGCGCCGAATAGGCGAGCAGCACGGGTGCCTCGAAGCCCGGCACGAGGCGCTTGTAGCTGTTGGTGGTCGGGTTCGTGAAGGCATTGATCGCTCGCGCATGGCGGATGATGCCGCCGATATAGTAGAGCGCCGTGTCCGAGAGATCGGCATAGCCGGTGCCCGCGAAGAGCGGCTTGCCCTCCTTCCAGATCGACTGGTGCACGTGCATGCCCGAGCCATTGTCGTCGACCACCGGCTTCGGCATGAAGGTCGCGCTCTTGCCGTAGCTATGCGCGGTCATGTGCACGACGTACTTGTAGACCTGCAGGAGGTCGGCCGTGCGCAGCATCGTGTCGAAGCCGAAGCCGAGCTCGTTCTGGCTCGGAGCGACCTCGTGATGGTGCTTCTCGACGGCGATGCCCATGCCCTCCATGTGGGTGAGCATCTCGGCCCGCATGTCGCCCATGGAATCGACCGGCGGCACGGGGAAGTAACCACCCTTGACGCCGGGCCGGTGGCCGACATTCCCGTCCTCATAGGCGCGTCCGGAGTTGTAGGGGCCTTCCTCCTGGTCGAGCATGTAGTAGGTCTGGTCCATCGAGACCCTGTAGCGGACGTCGTCGAACACGAAGAACTCGGCCTCAGGCCCGAAATAGGCGGTGTCCCCGATGCCGGAATAGCCGAGATAGGCCTCGGCGCGCCGTGCGACGCTGCGTGGGCAGCGCGCGTAGGCCTGGCCCGTGGAGGGCTCCACGACGTCGCAGATCACGACCATGGTCGGCTGCGCGGTGAACGGATCCATGGCGGCGGACGCAGGATCGGGCATGAGGATCATGTCGGACTGATGGATCTCCTTCCAGCCGGCGATCGAGGAGCCGTCGAACATGATGCCGTCGGTGAACATCGCCTCGTCGACTGTACGCGCGGTCTGTGCCGTGTGCTGCCATTTGCCGCGCGGGTCGGTGAAGCGGAAATCGACGAACTGGACATCCTCGTCCTTGATCTGCTTGAGGACCGATGCGACGTCGCTCATGAGGCTCTCCTTCTAAGGGGTTGCGCCGCGCGGCGGCGGTGTGGGGTCTCGGGTGTTGGGGTTGACGCGGCGGATCAGATAGCGTCGACGCCGGTTTCGCCGGTCCGGATGCGGATCACCTCCTCGACCGGCGTGATAAAGATCTTGCCGTCACCGATGCGCCCGGTGGAGGCGGCCTCGCAGATCGCCTCGACCGCGCGGGTCACGAGGCCATCGTCGAGCACGATCTCGATCTTCACCTTGGGTAGGAAGTCGACGACATATTCGGCGCCGCGATAGAGCTCGGTGTGGCCGCGCTGACGGCCGAAGCCGCGCGCCTCGGTCACCGTGATGCCCTGCAGGCCGACCTCCTGCAGCGCGTCCTTCACCTCGTCGAGCTTGAAGGGCTTGATGATGGCTTCGATCTTCTTCATCGCGATCCTCATCGCTGTGCGGAGCCGGGGCGAGCGGGCATGCGCCCGTCGCTCAGCGATATGCACAGAGCGTGCCAACGGCGTGGCGCGCGCCCGAGAAGCTAGAACCCAAGGGTTAACGGTTCGCATGCGCCGCGGCGGCCGCGTGGCCTGCCTATTTTTTGGGCGCCGTGCCTAAGAGGCCGGCACGACCCCGGACGCGCGCCCTTGCCATCGTCGTCCGGGCTGGCATCATGCCGCGCCCCATCGTCTGAGCAGGAGCGGCGCCATGCGGACCGCCGATCGTATGACCCGTCTCGGCACCGAGACCGCGTTCGAGGTGCTGGCGCGCGCCAAGGCGCTCGAGGCCGAGGGCCGCCATATCATCAATCTCGGCATCGGTCAGCCCGACTTCCGCACCCCCGACAACATCGTCGAGGCGGGCCGGCGGGCGCTCGCCGACGGCCACCATGGCTACACGCCGGCCAACGGCATCCTGCCGTTGCGCGAGGCGGTGGCGGCCGACATCGCCGCCTATCGAAAGGTCGATGTCGATCCCGCGGACGTCGTGGTGGTGCCCGGCGGCAAGGTCACGATGTTCTTCGCGGCGCTCATGTTCGGTGAGCCGGGCGCCGAGATCCTCTATCCCAATCCGGGCTTTCCGATCTACGAGTCCGCGATCGCGTTCTCGGGCGCGACCCCGGTGCCGATCCCCCTCTACGAGGAGACCGGCTTCTCCTTCAGCGCCGACGAGGTGCTCGCCAAGATCACGCCGCGCACTCGGCTGATCATGCTCAACAGCCCGGCCAACCCGACCGGCGGCGTCGTGCCCAAGGTGGAGCTCGATCGCCTGGTGGCGGGTCTCGCCGACCACCCCGACGTCGCGATCATGAGCGACGAGATCTACGCCCGCCTGGTTTATGAGGGGCGCGAGCATGTGACTTTGCTCGGCTATCCGGAGATTCGCGATCGCGTGATCCTGCTCGACGGCTGGAGCAAGACCTACGCGATGACGGGCTGGCGCATCGGCTACGGTGTCTGGCCGAAGCCGCTCGTCGAGCACGCGACACGGCTCGCGGTCAACTCCAACTCCTGCGTCAACGCGGCCACCCAATATGCCGCGATCGAGGCGCTCACCGGCCCGCAGGATTCTGTCGAGGTGATGCGCCAAGCCTTCGACGGGCGCCGGCGCCTCATTCTGCGCGCGCTCAACCAGATCGAGGGCATCAGCTGCGTCGAGCCGCACGGCGCCTTCTACGCCATGCCCAACATCACCGGCACCGGCCACGACGCCAAGACCATGCAGACCGGTCTCCTGGAGGAGGCCGGTGTCGCGGTGATCGCGGGCACGAGCTTCGGTGCTTTCGGCGAGGGCTACCTCCGCTTCTCCTACGCCGCGAGCACCGAGGATATCGAGGAGGCGATGGCGCGCATCCGCACGTGGCTCGCAAAGGCAGCGTAGGGCGGCCGCGGCCCGCAATCTCCGCCATGTACCGGGTGGGCGACATCGTCACGGTCGACGACCGCATGCAGCGCGGCTATGCCTACGAGATCGCGGCGCCGTCGGGCGGCGCCTTCAATCCTCTGTTTGCGCCGGCCTTCTCGCCCGCGCGAATGCTCGTGCTCGGGGTGTTCGAAGGCAAATATTGCAACGACTGCCGGCGCGAGCTGCCCGACGCCTGGTTCACGGGCGCCCGCACCGCGGCGCGCGCGGACCCCACGCTCAACTGCTTCCGCGTGAAGAGCCGCCAGCCGCTTGCCGTCTGGCGCGAGAAGGGCTGGATCATGGGTGACGATCCGCGCGGCTGGTTCCAATGGTATTGCCGCTACTGGCTCGGCCGCCGCGATCCGCCGATCGACCATGCGCAGATCAAGCGTTGGCGCGCCTTCCGCCGTCACGCCGCCCAGGTGCGCGCCCATTGCCCACCGGGCGACCTCGCCTGCCGTCCACGCCAGCGCCAGGCGCTTCTGCAATGGGCGCATGACCCGTTCTTCTGAGACTGGCCGGCGGCGCGTCTTTCGGGCGCAGGCCGCTTGACGCCCCGCCGCGCGCCCCTTAACTAGTCATCCACCGCGATGGCGAGCGTAGCTCAGTTGGTTAGAGCACCGGATTGTGGTTCCGGGGGTCGGGGGTTCGAATCCCCTCGCTCGCCCCAAATTCTTTGAACGCGCAACCTCGATGAGAGGCAAGTGTCGGCCGCGACGCGCCGTCACCTTTTGTAGGCGTTCTTCTTCCTGCCGCACGCCTTGCAACGAATAAACCCATCGCCCATGTGCCGGCCATCCGCGAAGAACGCCGTTGGCCAGTCATGGTTTCCCAGCCTACATCGCACGAACTGCGCGATTTTCCGCCGTAGGCGACCCAGATAATCTGGGATTACTAATAGGAGAAAGAACAGAATGCGGTGCCTTCGCCAATATTCGTACTTCCATCTTGCAACTTGCTCGAGATATTCGGGCTTATGGATGCCATCACCATATGGCGACCAAGATTTGTAGCGCCTGGTCATCGTTCTTGTTCCTTCCGGGACGAGTGCCTCAACCAGCACTGGTTCCGCTCGCTGGCCAATGCCCGACGAGAGATCGCGCTGTGGCGTCACCATTACAATACCCGACGGCCGCATTCGGCCCTCGACTACCGCACACCGATCGAGTTCGTGGCAACCGCCGCGCCGGCGCCTGAGCTTGTTGATGGCTCCACGCCGGCGCTCGCTGCCTCAAAGCAAACGGAGGATTCCAGCTTCGCTTGACCCTACTCTAATCCCGGGGAAAGGTCACCGTCACGATTGCCCCTCACGCCGCTCCTGCGGCGTCAGCTGGTCCTCCGCCCAATCCTCGATCGGCTAGCCCGCAGCCACGCTCGGCGCGCCTGGCTCGTTGACCGCCGCTGCGTCTGAAGGTCAGGAGCCCGGCGTCGTCGCGAGAACAAATGAGTCGCCACGCGCCCCCGGCTCCAGCGGCGATCCATAGACGGCTTGGGCCGCCGCGCGATCGAGCGCGGAGAGACCGATCGCGATCTGCCCGGAGAAGACGCGGGGGCCGCCACTCATCAACGACTTCTCCGCGCCGTGGATGAGATTGCCGTCGATGTGGCACATGCCCAGGACGCCGTGGCCGACCACATCGTGGACATAGGCGGGGAGCGGCATTCCCGCGGGTTGCACGACCCGGCTCGACACCAAGACGCCAGGCCGGCGGGGCTCGAAGCTGTGCATCGTGCAGCCGCGACGATAGGGGCAGCCTTGGTCCACGGGATCCGGATGCAGGGTGAGCGTCACCTCGTTCCTTCGCGGAACCGGATTGGGGTCGTCCGTGAACTCGACGGCGGTCCGGATCGCGCCGAGCGTTGCGTCGGGCACATCTTCGAGGGCCTCCCGAATGGCCGCCACGATGGGCTCGGAGACGGTTCGCGAGATCCGAATCGTTACCGTCGTGCCGCGGGGAAACCCGACCCAATAGCCCTTGCGCGAACACGCCACGTTGCCGTCGGTCGGTGTGAGGGGTCCCGACCCCAAGAAAAGGGCGGCCGTGACCTTGGAAATCTCGACCTTTTCCCGGGCGCCCGAGACCTGGCTGAGAATGATGAGGAATGCACCGGCAAGACCCATCATCACCAGTGCGATGGATAAATATCGCTGTTTCATCGGCTGGACGCATTCCCTGCAGCAGCCGGACCACGATATCGACGGAAACCCCCGAATTCGTTAACCCTAGATTTCGACGTTTCGTCGGGCCTTGGCACGGTTCGCGCGAGCCCGAGGGCGTGCGTTGCGGCGATGTGACGGGGTCAGCCGGATGCGAGGTTCAGGATGACGATGCCGGCCACGATGAGCGCGATCCCGACACCTCTTGCGGTGTTCGCGCGCTCGCCGAGGATCAGCACGCCGACCAGCGCCACGCCGGCGGTTCCGCCGCCGGCCCAGGCCGGGTAGACCGTGCTCACCGGCAGATCGACGAGGGCGAGGCTTACCGCGTAGAAGGCGGCGCCGAATGCCATCAGCGCAAGCGCGGTCGGGATCAGCTTCGTGAAGCCCTGGCTGAAGCGCAGCGACAGGGCGGCGCCGATCTCGGCGATGATCGCCGCACCCACGAGCGGCCATGCGAGCGCCATCAGCATCCCACCCTTTTTTCGGAGGTTCGGTTCACGAGCACGACGCCGGCGACCACCAAGATGATGCCGAGCGCCTTCAGGCCGGCGAAATCCTCCCCGAGCGCCAGCACACCGATCAATGCCACGCCCGCCGTTCCGCCGCCCGCCCAGATCGGGTAGGCCACGCTCACCGGCAGTTGCTTCATCACCTTGCTGACGAGGAAGAGCGCGAGCGTGAAGGCGGCGACCGCGACCACCGCAGGCACCACAACGGTAAAGCCCTCGCTGAAGCGAAGGCCCAGAACGCCCGCGATCTCGCCGGCGATCGCAAGGCCGAGGAGAAGCCACGTGCGCGTGGGTGCGCGCTCAGCAGCTTGCATGATCGCTCAAGCCCTCCGGTTGTTTTCTGTTTTCGCGGATAAAACGATAGCACGCGATCGGCCAAGGAGGGATCGGCGGGGCCTGTCAACGGAGCATCGAAGGCAGAGCGCCGTGCGCGGCTGGCTAGAACGTCGCGTGTTGTTGTGGTGCCTCGGGGTGGATGAAGCCGTAGACCGGATAGGTGCGCTTGCCGAGCGTATTTCCCGGCGCATACCAGACGCGCACGAGGGACCAGTCGTTGTCGGCCGAGACGTCTTTGACGAGGAGGTCCTTATGGATGTGGCCGCGGTTGAGCCAATTCGCGTGATCCACGAGGATCTCGCGCGCGCCGAGCACGCCTGAGACGACGGCGACGTGGCCGCGCCGCAGGCGCTTCGTGCGCTTCATCACCAGCACCGAGCCGACGCCGGGTTGGCTCTGTCGCCGGTAGAGACCGGCCGCGGCCTGCCACCAGGTCCACGCGTCGCCGCGCAGCGGGAGCTTCGAGATTTGCCGCGCATAGGGCACGCATTGCAGGGGCACCGCCGGCATGATGATGCGCGGAGCCGGCGCCCGTGCGGTGACCAGCGCATCACCCGCATCGGCAAGGGCCGCGCCGCCGTGGCCGACGGATGCGGTGAGCGCGCAGGCGGTCATTAGCACCGCGGCGGCGATGGCGCGGGTGTGCCACCGGCGCGCGCGGCAGGCCGGTGCGCGCCCTCCATGGTGCTTTATGCAACGCAGCATGACGGGGAAACCTATCAGGGCGGGCTAAACGGCCGGTGAAGGATCGCGGGAAATTGGTGCGAGCGCCGGCCGCCTCAGACGAGCAGGAAGTAGAGCCCGTAATAGGCGATGAAAATGACGTTGAAGGCAAGCATGTAGAGGCCCGTCATGAAATAGGCCTCGGTCCAGAGGCTCCGGTCCGAGAGCACCAGGAAATAGCGCGCGCTGGTCGGGCCGCGCGCCGTCATGATGACGAGGATCGCGATGATCATCAGGTGGCCGACCGCATCGACCAGGCCGAACTTGAAGATCGCGACGATGAAGACGGCGTTCAGGCCGAGCGCGATGAAGCGCGAGAAGATCGAGGCGCTGCTCAGCAGGATGAAGGTGATGTTGAACTCGATGAAGCCGGCCAGCAGCATGTAGAACTCGGGTGAGAGCCCCATGCGCAACACCGGATCCCCGGCGAGCAAGGGATAGGTCCACCCCGGATAGCCCCATTTCTCGATCGACGCCCACAGCAGGGTCAGCCCCGTCGCCGCGTACAGGTTGACGTAGCGCGCTTTGATCCATCCGGCGTGATTACTCCAGGAAAAGAGGAAATAGACCCCGATGCCGAAAAAGATCAGGTAATCCAGCATGTGGAAGAGGCCGTAGTCGACGATGGCAAGGCCGTAGAGGAGGAAGATCGCAAGCCCGGTGACGGGCACGAGCGGCCGATACCAAACGGCCAGCGCGGCGACCAAGTGGATCCATTTGACGAAACCACGGTCGGTGACCAGCTCGGGCGTGAGAAAGAAGCTCGTGCCCGTGATGCCGTAGATGAACAGCGCGATGAAGAGGAGCGACGCTGCGCCACGCATGATCCAGAACGCCATCGGCTGGGTGATGACGAGCTTGCCGAGGCGCTCCGCCATGAACTTCTTGCGGTAGAGGTAACGGTCGACCCAGTAGAACGCGTAGATGCAGCCCGACGAGACGAGGAACATGTAGACGAAGTCGCGCGTGATGACCTCGCCGATCGGCAGCGGCGGCTCGCTCAGGTCATAGGGGAAGAACCATTTGACGTGGGCGTCGGCCTCACCCGCGACGAGCAAGACCGGCGCCGCGAGCAAAACCGGCGCAAGGCGCCACAACAAGCTCGGTCTGGCCATGCGATATCGTGGCCCGGCTTTCCCCGGGCCGCCTCCCCCTGAACGCCGGGACGGTAGCACCCCCGGTGCGCGCCCGCCAACATCGCTGGGACCGTGCGCGCCGCATGTCTCGTCCCGAGGTCTTGCGTGAAGAGAGGCCACGCGCGAGATTGGCGCCGGACCACGCGCCGTGCGCGCCATTCGACCCGGGAGACCGACGTGACCGCGATTCGCCCCCGCCGCAGCCTCATCTTCATGCCCGCGCTGAAGCCGGAGATGTTCGCCAAGGCGGCATCCTCCGGCGCCGACATCGTTTGCGTTGACCTGGAAGATGCCGTCGCGCCGGAGCACAAGGATCCCGCGCGGCCGAAGGCGATCGACCTCTTTGCCGGGGATGCGGCCGCGGCATCGGGCCCGGAATGCGTGCTCCGCATCAATGGCCTGCGCACGCCGGACGGCTTGCGCGACCTGATCGCGCTCATCGAGAGCCCGCGTCCGCCGCGCGCGCTGATGCTCCCCAAGGTCAAGGCGCCCGACGACGTGCGCGCGCTCGGCGAGCTACTCAGCGAAGGCCCGGCCGCCGAGATCCGCTTCCACGTCATCATCGAAACCAATGACGGGCTCGACGCGGCCTACGAGATCGGCCAATCCAGCCCGCGCATCGACAGCCTGCTCTTCGGCGCGATCGACATGGCGGCGGAGCTCCGCGTCGAGCCGACCTGGAACGCGCTCCTCGGCGCGCGCCAACGCTTGGTGCACGCCGCGGCCCGCGCCGAGGTGGACTTGATCGACGTGCCTTTTCTGGATCTCGAGGATCCGGCCGGTCTCGAGGCCGAGGCGCGCGCCGTGGCGGATTTGGGCTTTACCGGCAAGGCCGCGATCCATCCGAAGCAAATCCCGACGCTCAACGCCACCTTCACCCCCGATGCCGAGCGCGTCGCCTATGCGCGCCGCGTAATCAGCGCCTTCGAGGAGGGCGAGAGCGGGCTCGTCGTGATCGATGGCAAGCTCATCGAGAAACCGGTACTTCGGTCGATGTACCGTCTCGTCGCGATCGCCGAAGCGTCGAGCCGCGCCGAGTGAGGCCGACGGCCGGCGTCCGTGAGCGCGTGACGCCGCGTCGCGCTAGGACGGGCGGGTCAGCGTCACGAAGCCGTTGGTCTCGATGCCCTCGAACGAGGTCGTGCGCCCGTCCGGCCAACGAACGGTGACATGATCGGCCCGGGCGGCGCCCAGGCCGAAATGAACCCAACCGCATTCCCCGCCGCCGTGGCCGCCGCCGATGGTGACTTCGTGCGACCATGTCCGGCTCCCGGCGCGCACCTCGATCCACGCGCCGATCGCGTCTCGGTTGGGCCCCGGCTGGACGAGGCGCAGCTGAAGCCAGTTGCCCGTCGCCGTGCTCCGGTTGTGATGGATTTCCACCGGGCCGTTGCGGTTGACGACCACGATGTCGAGCTTGCCGTCCCGGTCGAGGTCGACGAGCGCGCCGCCGCGGCTTTGCGCCATGCTGGCCACCCGGGCCTCGACAGAGCGCTCCGCGAACCGTCCATCCGCCTGGCCCATGAGCAGGTTGTTGGGGTCGTGCGCGGCGGCCTCCGCCATCCCGTCGACATTGCCCTTGGCGATGAAAAGGTCGATCCGGCCGTCATTGTCGACATCGCCGAACTCGGCGTGCCAGGCGGTCGAGGGCCGCTCGTCGCCGCCGGCATGGGGACGATGCGCGGTCACGCCCCGCGCATAGGCGAGATCGCCATAGTGTGGCGCGGCCGGGCCGCCGGTGAGCGTGCGCAGCTTGTTGTCGGCCATGCTGGTCAGCACGTAATCGGGGTAGCCGTCGCCCGTGACGTCGTGGGAGGCGATGCCCATGCCGAAGATGCGGAGCTGCTGCCAGCCGTCGGCGCGGCCATAGGGGTATGGCGTGGCATCCATCCGCCAGAGCTGCTCCTCGCCGTCGCGCACATAGTAGTGGCGATCATTGCTGATCCGCAGGCTCGCGCGTCCGGAGCGGTCCCAATCGGAAAACAGCATCGAGAGGGCGCAGTGCCCGGGCGTCAGCGCCGACGCCCCGCCATAGCGCGCGGCGTTCGGCTGCGGCGGCCGGAACAGGGCATTGTCATCGCAGGCGTTGAAGGGCCCGTCCGGATCGTCACGGTCGACGTAGTTTCCGACGGCGAGTGTCGGCAGGCGGTGGCCGGGCTCCCACGTTGCGCTAAACGCCGTGGTCCAGCCGTCGCCACCGTCGAAGCCGAGCGCGGCGTTTGCGCGGACGAAACGGCAATCGCCGCGTCCCAGAAACACGGCGTTCTCGCCGGCACGCAGCACGGCGAGGTCCATCAGCCCGTCGCTGTCGATGTCGAGGGGGTAGGCGCCGGTAACGCCGGTCAACGCGAGCGCGCTCGCCGGAACCGCCGCGAAGGCCAGGGCGCCCGCGGTCTCGTTGCGGTAGAGCTGCGCCGGGTTCTCCCCGCCGGCGAAGAACAGATCGGTGTCGCCGTCATTGTCGCAGTCGAACGCCGCCACGCCGCCGCCGACGAAATGCGCCCAGCCGCCGGTGTAGACATGCGCGATGCCGGCCTCCGCCGCGACATCGGCGAACCGCAGGGTCGATCCGTCGCGGTGCTCGGGTCCCGCGCAGGCGGCCACCAAGAGCAGGCCGCCGATGGCCAGGCCCGTTATCAGACGCTTCCTTCGGCTTCGTCTCATTTTTCATTCGCGCGTGGTGTGGTTTCGTCGAGTGTGGCACACGTGCGCCCCCTTCGTAAGCGCGTCCCGCCACCCCGCCATTGCCAACGGGTGGCGGCTTTCCGACAATAGGCCGGCAACGGAGACGATGCTCACGACGGGGATGCGGGAATGACAGAACTCAAGATTGGCCTGATTGGCGCCGGTTGGATGGGCAAAACACACGCCATGTCCTACCGCGCGGCGCCGCTCGCCTTCGGCGGACAACCCGCGGTTCCGGTTCTCGAGGTGATCGCCGACGTCACCGACGATCTCGCCGCGCGCGCGGCCGCGGAGTTCGGCTTCAACCGTCACACCGCGGATTGGCGTGAGGTCGTCGACGACCCCACCATCGACATCATCGATATCAACACGCCGAACGACGTTCACTATGACATCGCCATGGCGGCGATCGCGGCGGGAAAGCACATCTATTGCGAAAAACCGCTCGCCAACGACGCGGCCACGGCGTTCGCGATGGCCGAGGCGGCCGAGAAGGCCGGCGTCACGACCATGGTCGGCTTCAACTACATCAAGAACCCGGTGCAGACGCTCGCCCGCGATTTGATGAGAGACCGCGAGATCGGCGAGGTCAGCTATTACCGCGGCGCGTTCAATTCCGATTTTCTCGGGCGCCCCGACATCCCGTTCTCCTGGCGCAACGAGACGGCGAAAGCGGGCTCGGGCGTGATCGGTGATCTTGGCGCCCATTGCTTCGCCTATTTCCGCCACCTGGTGGGCAAGCCGGTCGAGGCGGTGATGTGCAATTTGCAGATCGTCATTCCCGAGCGGCCCGTGCCCGACGCACATGGCGGCTTCAGCCAAGACGCGGGCGCGGGCGAGGGTATGCGGGCGGTCGAGACCGATGACCTCGCGACCGCGATGTTTCGGATCGAGGGCGGTGCGGTCGGCCACATGGAGATGAGCCGCGTCTCGCTCGGCAAGCGGATGGAGATCGGCTACGACATCACCGGCACGGCGGGCGCGATGCGCTACCAGTATGAGCGGATCAACGAACTGCAGGTCTATCGCGAGAGCGGCCCGCAAGCGACGAAGGGCTTCACCCGCATCGAGATGGGGCCGACCGATGCGCGCTACGCCGCGTTCTATCCGGTGCCGGGGATCGGCGCCGGCTACAACGACTACAAGGTGATGGAGGCGCAGGACATGATCGAGGCTGTCGCGGAGGGGCGCCCGGCCTATCCGGATTTCCGTTTCGCGGCGGAGGTGCAGCGGGTGATCGACGCCTGCCTCAAGTCGGATGCCGAGGGTCGCTGGGTTTCCGTGAGCGAGGTCGCGGTCTGACACCGGGTTTCGGGCGCTGCGCTGCGTGCTAACATCCCCTGCGCGCGTTCAGGTGCGCGCATGAAGTCAACAACGACGAGAACGGTCTGGGAGGGTCGACACATGAAGGTATCGCGATGGATGGCCGGCGCGCTTGGTCTCGGCATGAGTGCGGTGATCGGCGCAACGGCGGGGCCGGCGCTGGCCGCTGACAAGCTTCTCGGTGTCAGCTGGCAGCACTTCCGCGAGGAACGCTGGAAGAAATATGACGAAGCTTGCATGCTCGATCAGCTCAAGAAGTATCCGGAGTGGGACTACATCTCGACCGACGCCGGGGCATCGGCCGAGAAGCAGAACGCCGATATCGAAACCCTGATCAGCCGCGGCGTCAACGCGCTCTTGATCGTGCCCTATTCGACGGATGCGATTAAGACCGCCGCGCAGATCGCGCTTGCCAACGGCATCCCGACGATCGGCTACGACATTCAGATCGAGGTGCCGGACGTGTTCTATCTGAGCTTTGACAATGCCGAGGTGGGCCGGATTCAGGCGCGCGGTGTGCTGGGTGTCGTCGACAAGGGCAATTTCGCCTACATCAAAGGCAGCCCGACGATGGAGATCAGCAACTTCGTCTGGGGCGGTCAGGTCGAGGTTCTGACCCCGCTGATCGATGGCGGCTCGGTCAACATCGCCTGTGATCTCTACACCGATGGCTGGCTGCCGGAGAACGCGCAGACCAACATGGAGCAATGCCTGACGGCGAATAACAACAACATCGACGCGGTCGTCGCGTCGAACGACGGCACGGCCGGTGGCGTCGTCGCGGCGCTCGCCTCGCAAGGCCTGGCCGGGCGCATACCGGTCTCCGGCCAAGACGGCGACATCGCGGCGCTCAACCGGATCGCCAAGGGCTACCAGACCGTGAGCGCGTGGAAGAACGCGTGCGATCTCGGCCGCGCTGGGGTCGATATCGCGGTCGCTCTCGCCGAAGGCACAGCACCCGATCAGATCGAGGGTGCGTCCAAGTTCTGCAATGGCCCGGACAAGCTTTGTCAGGACGCGATCGAGCTGGCGCCGGTCGCGATCACGCGCGACAACCTCAACGTGGTGCTCGACGCGGGCTGGATCTCGAAGCAGGAGCTCTGCGCCGGTGTGGACGCGGTGCCCGAGACGGTGCATGGCACCAATCCGCCACCCGCCTGCCAATAAGCGTGACCTCGTTCCACAGAGCGCCTGAGGCGCTCTCGTGGCGGATGGCCTCGGCTGCGGCCGAGGCCACCCCGCGCGCCTGCGATCGGGCGCGCACGCGATGACCGCGGAGGTCGGCTCGCCCAACATCGATGATCCCGCGGCCAAGCTTCGCCGCCTGCTCGCCGTCCTCGAGATCGACACCCGCCTCCTGGTGATGATCGGGGTGCTGGTCGCGATCGCGGTGGGCTTCGAGATCGCGACGGGCGGCTTCTTCCTCACCGCGCGCAACCTGTTCAATCTGTCGCTCCAAACGAGCGTCGTCGCGATCATGGCGACCGGCATGGTGCTGATCATCGTGTCACGCCACATCGATCTTTCCGTCGGCTCGCTCATGGGGCTTGCCGGCATGCTGGCGGCGGTGTTTCAGGTCTGGGTGTTTCCGGTTGGCGCCGGGTACAACTGGATCGCCACCCTGCTTCTTTGCATCGTCTTCGGCGCGGTGCTGGGCGCGTTCCAGGGCTACTGGATCGCCTATCGCGCGCTCCCCTCCTTTATCGTGACCCTGGCGGGCCTGCTCGCGTGGCGCGGCGCCTCGTGGCTGGTCAGCGGGGGCACGACGATCTCGCCCATGGACGAGACCTTTCAGAAGCTCGGCGGCGGCCTTGAAGGCACGATCGGCGAGACCTGGAGCTGGGTGGTCGGCGGGCTCGCGATCGCGGGCATCGTCTTCTTCTTCACGCAGAACCGGCTGCGCAAGCGGCGCTACGGCTTCAACGTGCGTCCGCTTGCGATCGAGATCGTGCTGGTCGGGATCGCGATTGCCGTCGTTATCGGCTTCGTGCTCACGATGAACGCCTACCTGCACCCCATCCGCAAGGTGCCCCAGGGGATCCCGATCCCCGTCCTGATCCTGATCGTCATCGTGATTGTGATGAGCCTGCTCGCGCGGATCACCAAGTTCGGACGCTACATCTACGCGATGGGCGGCAATCCCGAGGCGGCGGAGCTCGCCGGCATCGACGTCAAGCGGATGACGTTCTACATCTTCGTGATCTCGGGGATCTTGTGTGCGATCGCGGGGGCGGTCGCGGTGGCACGCCTTAACGCCGCGCCAACCTCCCTCGGCCAGCTCGCGGAGCTCAACGTGATCGCCGCCGCGGTGATCGGCGGCGCGTCGCTCTCGGGCGGCATCGGCACGGTGGCGGGTGCGATCCTCGGCGCGCTCATCATGCAGAGCCTGCAAAACGGGATGCTCCTGATGGGCATCACCAGCGCCATCCAGCAGATGGTGAGCGCGGGGGTCCTGATTCTCGCGGTCTGGTTCGACGTGGTCTATCAGAAGAGGCGGTTGCTGGTGCGATGACGACCGAGTCCACGCCGCTCGTTGAGATGCGCGGCATCCACAAATCGTTTGGCGGCCTGAAGGCGTTGACCGACGTGAACGTCGACCTTCATCCGGGCGAGGTCGTCGGCATCGTCGGCCACAATGGCGCCGGAAAGACGACGCTGATCAAGATCCTGTCGGGTGCGCTGCGGCGCGACGGCGGTGAGATCGTGGTGAACGGCGACGAGGCCGACATCCAAAACCCGCGCGATGCCCGCGCGCTCGGCATCGAAACGATCTATCAGACGCTCGCGCTGGCCGACAATCTCGACGCCTCCGCCAATATTTTTCTCGGCCGCGAGATCCTCACCAAGGCCGGCACGCTCAACGAAGAAGCGATGGCGAGCGAAACCCAAAGCGTTCTCGCGCGCCTCAAGATCAACATCAAGTCGATCCGCGAGCGGGTCATCAACCTGTCGGGCGGTCAGCGTCAGGCGGTAGCGATCGGGCGCGCGATCTATTTCAACGCCAAAATCCTCATCATGGACGAGCCGACCGCCGCCCTCGGCCCACAAGAGACGCGGATGGTTGGCGACCTCATCAAGCACCTGAAGACCGAGGGGATCGGCATCTTCCTCATCAGCCACGACATCCACGACGTCTTCGATCTCTCGGACCGCATCACCGTGCTGAACGGCGGGCGCGTCGTCGACACCGTGCGCACGAAGGACGTCACCAAGGACCAGGTGCTCGGCATGATCATCCTCGGCAAGAAGATCGAGGAGGAGACGGCGGAGGATCTCGCGGCCCTCCACTGACGCTGGCCCGCCACCGGCGCCGAGTTGCGGCTGATCTCTCAGTCGCCGATGGTGCGCCGTGCCCGACGCGGTCGGCAAATCACTCGGCGACCGGCGTGGTGAGCGCGCGGTCGAGGTGGGTGTAGCCGCCATCGACCACGAGCCATTGGCCGGTCGCGTGGCTGGCCCAGTCCGAAAGCAGAAAGACGATCGGAGCGGCAATCTCGGCTGGCTGGGTCATCCGCGTCCCGAGGGGGACGTTGCGGACGATGCCCTCGAGCTTCGCCTGCGGGTTCTCGAAGCCGCTGAGCCACGCATCGTACATGGGCGTCATGGTCTCCCCGGGCACGACCGCGTTCACGCGCACGCCGTCCTTGGCGAGCTCGGCGGCCCATTCGCGGGTGAGCGACAAGACGCCGCCCTTTGCCGCGGCGTAGGCCGAGGTGCCGGATTGCCCGGTGAACACGAGCTTCGAGGAGACGTTGACGATCGCGCCGCGCTGGCGCTTCAGCGCCGGAATGCAAAGATGCGCCATCGTGTAGTAGTGCACGAGGTTGCGATCCAGCGAGCGGCGGAAGGCCGCCGGCCCGGCATCGATGCCGACGGCGTCGTTGACCCCCGCATTGTTCACGAGCCCGTCGATCTTCCCATGCCGGTCGACGATGTCGGCGACCGCGGCGACACATTGGTCGTCGTCGCAAAGGTCGAGCGTCAGCCACGCCGCCGCCGGCGCGCGGGCGCGCAGGCGATCGAGCATCGCGGCATCGGGTTCCGCCTTGTCGAAGATGATGGGAATCGCACCGTGCGATGCCAGCTGGTCGACGACGGCGGCACCGATGCCCGAGGCGCCGCCCGTCACGATGATGATGCGTCCCGCCAATCCCAATTCCACGGCTCGCAATCTCCGTCGTCAATTGCTCCAGCGCGGTGGCCTAGGCCGCAATGCCATAGACCCGGCGTGCATTGGCGGAACCGATGGCCGAGGCCTCATCGTCGCTGAGCTGCCCAAGGATCGCGGTGGTGAGCGCGATCCAGTGCGGCAAGTCGCTCGTCAGATTGACCACCGGCCAGTTGCTGCCCCAGATGATCCGGCGAGGCCCGAAGGTTTCGAGAATGTGGTCCACGTAGGGGGCGATCGCAGCGTGCGTGGCCTGGCCGGGCGCGCAGCACTCCAAGAGACCCGAGAGCTTGCACACCAGGTGCGGCATGGCGGCCAGGCGTGCGACATCCTCGCGCCAGGGATCCATGCGCTGCGCGGCGATCTCCGGCTGGCCGCAATGGTCAAGCACCAAGGTACCGGTCTCGCAGGCCGCGGCGAGCTCAGCCGCAAGCGGCAGCTGATCCGCGCGCACGCAAAGATCAAAGGTTTTGCCGCGCCCGCCGATCGCGCGCACGTTGCGGCGAAACGTCTCCGTGCGCGACACGCCATCGTCGACGACATGGAGAACCCGGCGGAAGCCGACCACGTTGAGCGCCTCGCTTGCGTCGAGCCACTCGGTGAAGCCCGCATCGCGTTCCGGCCGGCACGATGCGATGGTTCCCAGAATCCCGCTTTCGGCCCGCGCGGCGAGCGATGCGACGAGATGCGCTTCCGCGCGGTAGTCGTCGACATCCACCTCCATGAAGAGGCTCGCGCCGACCGGGGTGCCGCGCGTCAGCGCGTGATAGGCCTCGAGCGTGAACGCCTGGCGGGCGAGGGCGGGGATCTCGTCCGTCCAGGCGTAGCGCAGAGTGTCCGGGTAGATGAGATGCTGGTGCGTGTCGATCAACGCAAGCATGCGCCGCTCTCGCTGGCCTGGCGCGCGGTCGTGCCCCGCGCGCGCTCCGTCTTATCGTGGCGCAGGGGTGGCGGCACCGTCCAGCCTCCGGTCCTGCCCGGCCGCTGGCCGCACGTGAAGGGGCGTGGCGGACGCGCGGTCAGGCGTTCGCGCGCTGCCGACGCCGGTGCCAGGCGAACGCGCCCAGGCCGGTCACGCCGAGGGAGAGCAGAACCAAGGTCGTCGGCTCGGGAACCGGCACCTGGAGCGCTGCGAAGGCGAGCGAGCCTGGTCCATCGCCGGTCCAGCCGTCGAGATTGCCGGTCTGAAAATCACCGTTCAGGATGGTTCCGATGCTGAGCCGAACATTGTCGATCAGGAGCACGGAGCCCGAGGTCGGCGCGTCGTAGCGGAACTCGAGCGTCAGCAGCGAGTCGAGGAAGGAGAGCCCGCTGATCTGCTGCGTCATGAAGTCGCTTTCCGGCGCGGCGGCGTCAAAGGTGCCGACGAGCACGGAATCGATGAACACTTCGAGAATGCCGAGCGCGTCGACGAAGCGGGTGTCGAAGAACAGATCGAACACGACGCCGGGATTTGCGAACTCCTGAATCAGCGAGACCGGCGATCCCGTGGTCAGCTCCGCGACCCCGTTGAGGCTGGCTGCGATATCGAATTGATCACCGCCATTTTCGTCGAACCCGTTGAGCGCGAAGGTCTCGTCGAACAGCGTCGCAATCTTGAAGGGATCAGACAGCGGCTCGAGGAACGTCGCCGCAGCGATCGACGAGGGTGTCGGCACGGGGAACGGGGTGCCGAAGGCGAGCTGCAGGATCGCCATTTCGAACACCGGCTGCCCGAGCAGCGTCGTCAGGTTGGTGAGCTGGTTGTTCAGGAAGTAGGTGGTGTCAACGGTGACGTTGCTGAACGGGTTGGTTTGGAACTCGAAGCTCTCACCGACGGTCGTGATCACCTCGCTCGCCATCTCCCATGCGCCACCGGCAACGCGGACGTAGACCTCCTCGCTGAAGGTGGTGCGCTGCATCAGAGTCGGCTCGAAGGAGAAATCTTGCCCGGCGAGGGTCTGCACACCGAGATCGGCGTCAACCAGATCGGGGCTGATGCTGAACCCGCCGGCACCCAGAGTCGCGCCAAGCGGCGGCAGCCCGAAGAAAATCGTGGCCATGGCGTCGGCGTCGACGTCGAGGCGCGCAAGGTTGGTCGTGCCGCTCGTCGTGACCTCCTTGACGCCGTTGAGCTGCTCGGTCGCTTGCGTGTTGAGCAGCGGCACCGACAGCGTGATGTCGCCGATGCTGAAGCTCGCGTCGATGACATCCGTCGGGTCGACGTCTTTCTGCTTGCGCTCACCCGCCGGACCGACGGTGACATCGACCGGATTGCCGGTCCCGGAAATAAGCTCGGCGACATCGACCGAGATGTCGAACTCGATCTCGATTTGCCCACTGTCCTCGTCCGGCCCGAAGAGCTCGAGACCGGCGACTCTGACAACGTCGTTCGTGACCTTGAGGAGTTCCTCCTTGTCGTCGAGATCGATCACCTGGACCTCGGTGTCGATATTGAACGACTTTTCCGACTGACCGTTGAACACGCAGGGAACCGTAAAGACGCCGATCTTGTAGGGGCAGCCGGCGGGCACTTTGCCGAATTCGGCCTGTGTGATGACCTTGCCGTCGATCCCGATGAACGCCTCCATCTGGGTGACGAAGTTCGATTCGATATCGATCTGCGGCGAGCGCGTCACGAGCGTCGCCTCTGCCAGAACTTGGCGGGTATCGACGACGAACGAGCGATAGCCGAGCGGATCCGGCGCCTGCTCCGTGATCGTGGTGGCGGCGCGGCCATCGAAGAAGGCGTCGACCGAGCCCGGATCGAAGATGGCGCGGAAATCGAGCCCGATCTTGCCCGAGGTGCGGCCCGAAAGATCGACGTCGGTCTCGCTCGTGCTGCCGATCGTGACGCTGCTCGGCAAGCCTGCCAGATCGCGGATGGTCTTGGAGATGCTGGTGAGGGAGATAGTCTTGCCGAACTGCAGCGTGGCGTTTCCGGTCGCCGTTGCGTTGTTCCATTCGGGTCCGATGAACAGCACGCCCGTGTCGACCACCGACGGGCCGTTCGGCCCCCACATGCTCTGGCCGAGTGTCTCGAAGGAAACGTTCGATGCCTGTGTGTCGATGAACATCGCCTGAGCGGGCGGCGTCGCCGCCGCGAAAGACATCGCGACCCCCGTTATGACGAGCGCACCGGCGGTGCGCGTGACGGGCCGATCCGACCAACGCTTCATAATTCCTCCCCTTGTCGCCCGGCGGCGCCTCGCGTGGGCTAAGGCAGTGGTCCGTGGCGTTTCCCGTGGGGAGGCACGAGGCAATAACCATGCCAGCTGAGCGTTTTGTTGATTTTTCAATCGCTTACGAGGTCATTGGCGGCGCGTGTTAACCCGCATTGTAAAGAATGTTTACACACCAAAGCGATCCGATGCGCCGTGAATTCAGCGTGTCTCGTAGGAATTCAAGGGGTTAGCGCAACTCTTGCGTGTCATATTTCTTTACACTTCGCGGTTCGGACCTGGCGTATCGGCCGTTTTCTGCGGCTAACGGCCCGGTCGCAGCCCTGGTCTCAAGCGTTGCTTTACCGCAGTGCGTTGGAATCGGCTGCGGGCGCGCGACCAACGAAAGTGAACCGGACATGCCTGCGGTGGACCACGTCTACTCCTATGCGCAGCCCTCCGCGCTCGCGCCTGCGGAGGCGGGGGTTCAGCTCGCGCTCGCCAGCGATCGCGCCGACGCCGACGCACCGCGCTTGTTCCTGCGCGCCATCGCGCGCGCGCCGGTGGTGACGGCGAAGGCGCTTCGCGGTGTTTCGGAAATCGTCGGCGCCCGCTTCTATGTGCCGCCCAGCATGCTCGCGCGCATCCTGCGCGAGGCCGATCCGGTGGCGACGGTAAACGCCGGTGCGACGCGGTTCGAGGGCTTCTCGGCATGCTGCAGCGCCTACGCCCGCCTCGACATCGGTGACGAGGCGCTCGACGCCGAGGTGCGCCGCAACGGCACGACCAACGTCGATTTCGGCGCCTCCTTGCGTGCCGCATTGGCACAGGTGCGAGCGGACACGCGGCTCGCGATCGAAATCGGGCAGGACGCCGTCGGCATTGCACACGAGCGCGCGGCCGTGGTCGAACGCAAGGTGCCGCTGCCTGTGCGATGGGTGAAGGGGTTTGGCGAGGTGCAACTCCACCTGGCCGGGATGCGCCAGGCGTTCTCGCTCACCCGCGTCGCCGCGCAACGCTTTTTCCGAGGCTTGCCGCGCTCGAAAAGCGACCATTGCCAATGGATCGCCGGGTCGGGCTTGCGGGTGCGCGTGAGCGCGCGGGAAGCACCGGGGGCCGTGCCGCTCCGCGGCGCGCATCGGCTGCGTGTGCTCGAACCGCTCATGCCCTATGCGGCGGCGCTGCATGTCTATGCCAATGACGACCTCGGAAGCTCGGCCTGGGTCCTCGACTTCGGCTCACAACGGTTCACGCTCGCGCTCAACGCGGAACCGTGGCGCGGCTTCTCCGGCGACGGTGGCCTGCTCTCCGCGCTCGCCTCCACGGATGATGACGGTGTCGCCGCGGTGCGGGCGCAGCTCAACTGGCAAGCATGCTTGGAGCCGGCGGCTCTGGCGGAGGCGACCGGCCTCGATCATGGTCAGGTCACGGCAGCGCTTGCGCGTCTCGCGGCGCTCGGACTCGTTGGCTTCGACCTCGTGGACGACGCCTATTTTCACCGTGTCCTCCCTTTCGCGCGTGACGGGATCGCATCGCTCAATCCACGCCTGACGGCCGCGCGGGCCTTGGTCGAGGAGAACGCCGTCGTGCTGGCGCCAACCGGCGACCGCGCTCGGGTGCGCAGCGGCCCAGTGGTCCACGAGGTGCGCCTGTCGGACGAAGGCATGCGCTGCACGTGCCCCTGGTACGCGAAACACAAAGGCAGCCGCGGGCCCTGCAAACATGCGCTCGCCGTCGAGATGACATTGGAAACCCAGGCATGACCGAAGCCGAGCTTATTCAGCTCATCGAGACGAAAAACGCGCGCGCCGTTCTTAATGCGCTTTCGGCGCTAGATGAAGCCGACCGGCGGCGGCTCGCCAAGCCCGTCGGTACGCTGTTTCGTCACTGGTATGACGGCATGGCTTCGCTTCGGCCGGCGAAGGAGGGGCGGCTCAAGGTCTCCGACGAGGACGGACTCCGGGTCGCGCTCCTGGCCACGGCGTCGCTGACGGAGCTCAAGCGCTATCGGTTCCATGCCATTCCCTGGGAGCTTCCGCTCACGGACGTGATGCGCGCGCTGAAGCCCACGTGGCTCGATCGCTGGGTCAGCGCGCTGATCGAGGACAACCCTGCGCTCGCGGTACGCTTGGAGCCGCTTTGGACGGAGGGTCTTTGTGCAAGGCCTGCGGGCGACGCCCTGGTCCTCGGCTACTACGCCTACCAAGCCGGCACCGCGTTAGATCTGAGCACACCGGGGTTCTTGGATCGCGACGTCTGGCGCTTTTTCGAGGTCGAGGGCGGCGGAGACATGAGCCTTGCGGCGCACGACAAGTACACGACGCCGGAGGGGCGGTGGTCGACGATCCTCGTTGGCCTCTGCGAGGAAGGCACGCTCGACCGCGAGCGCCTTCTCGACGCCTCGCTCGACGCGCTGGAGCGCGATTTCGGGCAGTTCCGCGCCGGCTGGTATGCGCGCTTTCACACCGCACTCGCGCCGACGCTCGACGAGCAGGCAGCGCGCGCCGAGCGCTATCTGCAGCTTCTGACCAGTGCACGTCCACCGACCGTCTCGTTCGCCCTGAAGGCGCTGAAGGCCATGGACAAGGCGAAACGGCTTGCGCCCGGCGATCTCCTGCCCGCGCTGGCGCCCGCCCTGCAGGCGCGCCACAAGTCCACCGTCACGAGCGCGCTTCAGCTCCTCGCGTCGGCCGCCCGCCAGGCGCCCGCCTGCGCGCCGCCGGCGGCTCGGCTTGCCGCAACGGCGCTTATCTCCGAAGCCTCCGACGTGCAGGGGCGGGCGCTCGATCTCATCGAGCGGCTGGATGCCGCGGGAGACGGCGAGGTCCGCGCGAGCCTGGAGGACCATGCTGCGTTCGTCGCGCCATCGCTCAGGAAGCGGATCGCGGCACTCATCGGCAGCACGGATGCGGTGGTGCCCGAGGGCGTGCATTCCGACGCCGGGCCCGCCGACACCCCCACCGCGACGCGCCTCGCGCCGGTCGCGTCAGCCGACGACGCGCTCGCGGCGTATCTCGAGGTGTTGGAGAGCGCGCGCTCACCCTTTGCCGTCGAGCGCGCGATGGATGGGCTGGCGCGCTTCGGTGCTGCGCTTCACGCGGCGGGTGACGCGCTGTCGCCGCTCGCAAAACGCGCGCGGCAGATTGCCGGGAAGCGTGATGTCGGTGCCATACGGTTCACTCTCGCGGCGACGGGATGCGCGTGGTCCGAGGCAACGCCGCTCACCGCGATGATGACCTCCCTTTGTGACGACGACCCCCACGGCGTGTCGTCATCGGAATATCATGCGAACACCTTCGCCGCGCGCGCGGCCGAGACCCTAGCGCGCGTGCAAGCGGGCCATGCGCTGCCCATGCTGTCCTACCCCTCGGATACGCGCGGCAGGGTCAGCCCCGAGGATCTCGTCACGCGCGCCGCGGCCTATCGCGACCAAGGCATTGAGCCGGGCCCGACCGACCTCGGCCTCGCGTTGCTTCGGCTGGACGGGGAGGGGCGTGAGGCGGCACGGGCGCGCTTGACGCCCCGAGCACCCTGGGAACGCGCGCTGGCGTTCGCCTTGGGTGCGGACGAGACGCCGCAGGGCGACGCGGGCCTCTGGGTCGCGGCCTGGGCGGCGCGCGATCCCCAGACCAGCCACGCCGGTGTCTCCGCGCTCGTCGGCGCGCCCCTGCCCGATGCCGGCATGCCGGCTTCCTACGAGCTGGTCGTCGAGAGGCAGGGCGATAGACCCCATGTCTGGTACCACATTCGTGTCCAGGTGAGCCCCGCGGCGGGGCCGCGCGTCTCGAGGTTTCTCACCAGCCGCTTTCATCTGCCCCACGAGCACCGCTGGCGCAGCGCGAACCCTTGCGGGTGGCACGCCGCTGATGTCGCCTGGGCATCGCTGGTTTGGCCCGCGAACCTCGAGCCGTTCTTCTCGCGTGCGCTCCTGGCCATGGACACGGACGAGACGCTGAGCGACCACCCGGGCCTCGCATATCTCGAGCCGCTGTTGCGGCCGGGCACCGTGGCGGGCCCGCTGGCCCACGCCACCCTCGCGCTCTACCTCGCCTCGACCGACAAGGCGGTGGTCGCGCTCGCCGAAGAGGCGGTCGCCGCCCAGGTGACCTGCGGTGCGCTCGATGCCGCAACGTTTGCGACGGCAGTGCGCCAGTTCCTGGCGAGCGAGACGCTTCCGACGGGGCGCTGGACCCGGGCTTTCGGTGCCATCGCGGCGCTCTCGCCGGTGCACGGCGCGTTCGTCGGCGCCGTCATCGCGCGCCTGCTCGGTTCCGTGCCCGGCACGCCGCCGCGCGACGTCGGTGGCATGATCGAGCTTCTGTTCGAGCTCCACACGGCGGCGGGGACGGTGCTCGAAGACACCGCGACGCGTCAGTGCCTCGAGCGCATGAGCGGCGGCAAGGCCGGCCGCTTCGCGCGCAAGCTGCTGGCGCTCTCCGCCGCGGCGTGAGGGCGCCGCCTTCCTTCGTGGAACGCCCAACCGATCTGCGGGAAGGTGTCTTGGGCGCCCCGGCTAGTAGAGCGGGTTGTCGATCTCGAGCCCGAAGAGGGCGCGCCCGTAAGTCTTGAAATTGACGTCTTTGTTGATGGTGTAGTGCTGACACGCGACCATCAGATCGGCATAGACGCCCGAGAGCGGGTTGGTGTCGAGCACGCTCGACGCGCCGGCGAGCGTCCACACGGTCTGCGCCGCGGCGACCGCCGTTTGGGCGGCATAGGTTGCGGTGCCGCGGCAGCGCGCGCGTTCTTCCGGCGTCGGCGCTCGTCGCTCGTCGCAGGCGATCGCTTGGAAGCGCTCGGCGGTGAGGCATAGCAGGTCGAACGCGCCATCGGCAGCGCACTTGGCTTCGGCGAAGTGGGTGTGCTGCGAAGAGAAATCGGCGATGTTTTGCCCACTCATCACCGAGGTTTTCTTCTTCACCACCGCGTTGTAGTGGTTCACGATCTCACGCGCGATGCCGATAGTCGGGCTGGCGATGCCAAGGCCGAACAGCGCATAGCCGGGCAGCACATATGTCGGCTCGTCGCGCCAATGACCGCCCGCCGATTCACCGCCCTTCATATCGACGAGCGGCAGCGTCAGGTGCTCCGGCACGAAATGGTCCTCCAGCACGACATCATTGGTCCCGCTGCCCTTGAGGCCCATCGCATGCCAGACGTCGATGACGGTGAGCTCCGCGCGCGGCAGCACGAAGTGGCGGAAGGTCGCGGGCCCGGGTTTGTCCGCCTCATAGGCCGCGAAGATGCACCAGTCACAGCTGTCGACCCCCGTCACCCAGGGCCAGCGGCCGGTCAGTCGGTAGCCGCCATCGCTCGCCTCGTAGCGCCCAACCGTCGGGATGAGAATGCCGCTCAACAAGGCGTCCGGGTCGTCGCCCCACACGGCCTCCTGACCGGCGGGCGAGAATTGCGCGAGCATGTAGTTGTGCATCAGAAACTGCCCGACCACCCAGCCCGATGAGCCGCAGGCGCCGCCGATCGCATCGAGCGCTTCGACGATATCGCGCAGGCTTCCGCCAAACCCACCCCACGCCTTGGGCTGCGTGATTCGCGAGACCTGGGAGCTGCGCACCATGTCGCGCATCTCGGGCAACATGCGGCGGTGGGCGTTGGTGGCGGCGCGGCGCTCGCGGAGCGCATCACAAAGGGGCTCGAGGGCGATCTGCATGGTGCGTCGGGCGGCAGGCCATTGTTGATTGTACCGGACCAGTCTATGGCCGCCCGCATAGCCCGGCCAGGCCTATCTGGGCGCGGCGCTCGGTCGTGTCGGCGGCGCACACCGTAGGCCTGAGGGTCGCTCGCCAGCACGGCACAGCCCCTTCGGTATCAGCGATTTTCTCAGTGCCGTTATCCATCGAGTAACAATGGTTTTCCACGGTTTTTCAGGCTTTTTGATTTAGATCATTTAGGACGATCACCCGGATGGTTGATCGACGAGCGAGCGCCAACCGGCCTGCGGAGCGGATAATGTCGTCGACGGACATCGATGCGAGAGCGCATACCTTCGTGACCACGGCGGCGAAGTGCGAGGCTCTTGCTTCTCGAGAACCGAGCGCGTACCGCCGCGCGGTGATCGCGTATGCGGCGCTAGGCTACCTGTTTCCGCCTCTTTTCACGCTTCTCCTTGCGGGCCTCGGAGCCCTGTGCGTCTGGCTGCTCGCGACCCACGGTGTGGTGGGAGCGCTCCTCGCGAAAAAGATCGGCGGCGCGGTGCTCCTGGTCGCTCTAATGGTGGGCCGATCGATGTGGCCGAAATTCGGTGAGCCTGATGGCATCCCGATCAAGGCCGATCAGGCCCCTCGGCTCTTCGAGCTCATTCAAAAGCTCAGAGCGGAGATCGGGACTCCACCGATCCATGCGGTTCGGATCACCAATGAGCTGAACGCCGCCGTTGTCCAGACGCCAAGGCTCGGCGTCTTCGGGTGGTATCGCAACGAGTTGCTTCTGGGATTGCCTCTTCTGCAGGCCTTGAGCCGGGAGGAGACCGCGGGAGTCATCGCCCATGAACTTGCGCACCTTTCGGCGACCCATGGAAAGCTCGGCGCGTGGATCTACCGGACGCGGCTGCAAGCCGCGCGAATCCAAGAAGCGATCGAGCAGAAGGCTTACTTCGGGTCCTATTTTTTCAGACGGTTCTATCGCTGGTACGAGCCCTTCTTCGCGGCCTATTCCTTCGCGATGGCGCGCGCGCACGAATATGAGGCTGATCGCCTGGCCGCGTCGGTAACCGACCATCAGGTGATGGCCGATTCTTTGGTGCGGCTCCGCATCACCGCACACTACGAGACCGGCGCGTTTTGGCCGGAGGTTTGGCGCGCGGCCGACGACGCGTCTGAGCCGAGCTCCGGGGTCTATGAGAGGCTCGGGCAAGGGCTCGTCTCCCTGTCGACGCAAACAGTCGCGCCTGAGGTCATCGAGAGCATTCAATCCGAAACAAGCAGCTACGGAGACACCCATCCCGCCGCCCGAGACCGGGCGAGCGCCCTTGGCGTCGCCCTACGCTGCCCGCCGGCTCTGGGATCCACCGGCGCGACACTGCTCCGTGACAATGGCGCCGCGTTGATGCACCGCTTTTCCGAGCAGTGGAGCGCCGCAGCCGCGGAGGCGTGGCGCGAGCATCACGGTGAGATGCAAGAGGCCAAGGCAACCCTCGCCGAACTCGACACCGCCGCGGCGAACGGTACGCTGACCGAGGACGATGCGATGGCGCGCGGCCGCCTGACCGAGCGGTTCAAAGGTCCTGAGGAAGCGCTGGCATGCTACGAAGACGCAATCGCCGCCTTCGGCCCGGTGTCCAACTATCCTCTCTACGCGAAGGGGCGCGTGCTCCTTGAGCTCGGCCAACCAGAGGGGCTTTCGTGTATCGACGAGGTCATGGGGCGTGATGACGAGGCGATCCTGTCCGGCTGCGAGCTCGCCGAAGCTTTTCTTGCCCGCGCAGATCGTCACGACGAAGCCGCCCGCTACCGCGAGCGGCGTCTCGCACACGAACAGCTCACCGAGGCTGACACGCAGGACCGCTGCAGCATGAACGTGGACGATCAGCTCATTCCGCACGACGTATCCACGCCAACCGTGGAGCACATCGTCCAATGCGTCGCGCCGTTCCTGAAGAAGGGCCTGCGGAAAGTTTGGCTCGTCCGAAAGGCGACACGACACCGGCAAGCGATTCCGGCGCATTTTCTCGTGTGCGAAGTTGATACGTTGACCCGCTTCACCGGAGACATCAAAGCGTTGCAGCACGCCCTCGTCGACGCCTTGGCGCCCGGTGAAAGCACCGGCGACATCAAGGTCATGATCTGGGAAGCGGGCGAGGCATGGCTTCGGGACATGGCGCAGGCGGTGCCCGACGCGCTGATTCTGGAACGCTGACGTCCTTATCGGCCTGGCCTCCGCGCGGCGCTCCTCCGGACCGACCGCGCGCCTATTTCACACCTAGGCGGCGCCCTCTGATGCGCCACCCTCTGGCAGCGGCGGCGGACCGAGGATCTCGTGGGCCGTGCCGAGGGCTTGCTCGGCGGCGAGCGCGGCGCGGAGCAGGGCGGCCTCGCCGTCGGGGGTGGCGATGAGCTGCAGGCCAACCGGCATGCCGGCGGCGCAACGGCCGACGGGGAGCGAGATCGCGCAGAGGCCGAGAAAGTTGATGGGGCTGCCGTTGCGCTGCGCGAGGAGGTTGGGCCTGAAGAAGCTCTCGGCATCGGCGACGTCGGCAAGCTTTGGCGGGGTGATCGGCACCGTGGGCGCGGCCAGCACGTCGTAGGCGGCGAGCCGTGCCGCCGCAGCCTCGGCGAGGGCTGCCACCCGGCGCCGGCGCGTGAGGTATTCGCTCGCCGTCATGGTTGCGGCATCGCCGAGCTTCGCGGCGGTCACGGGGTCGAGGTCGGCCTGCCAGGCCGCGAGCTCGGCGCTCAGGAAGCTTTGGAACTCGGGCGCCGCCAGGCCGCCCTTGAGCCACATCTCGCTCGCCTCCTCGGCCTCCGGCAGTGCCATCTCGACAACATCAGCGCCATGCTCGGCCAGCCTGCCCAGCGCATCGCGCGCCGCTTCGGCGACGCCTGGCGAGCAATCGTCCCAGAAGGGCGCCCCGGGCACGCCGATGCGCAGGCCGCGGAGCGGTGCGGCCGTGATGGGCGGGTGCGCGCCGGGCCGGTGGGTGAGCGCCGGGTCAAGCGCGGCGAAGGCGAATGCCGCGTCGGCGACGGTGCGCGTCGCGATGCTCGGGGTATCGAGGGTCGGGCTCAGGGGCAGGGCACCGGTGGTGGGCCAGCGGCCAATGGTGACCTTGAGGCCGACGGTGCCGGTGAAGCTCGCCGGCGTGCGGATCGAGCCGCCCGTGTCGCCGCCGAGCGCGACCAGGGCCGAGCCCTCGATCAGGCTCACCCCAGCGCCGGAGCTGGTGCCGCCCGGCGCGCGATGATCGCGCGCATCCCACGGGTTGCGCGGCGTGCCCCAATGGCTGTTGGTGCCGAGGCCACCCATTGCGAATTGCATCGTGTGGGTCTTGCCGACGAACACCGCGAGCTGGCGGCGCAGGCTTGCCACGAGATCGCCCTCGACCTCGAAACGTGCGGGCATCGGTCGCGGCGCGCCGGCATAGGTCCGGGTTCCGTTGAGGCCAAACACGTCTTTCACGGAGATCGGGATGCCCTGCAGCGGCCCGAGGTCATTGCCCGCACCGAAGGCGGCATCGGCGGCGCGGGCCTGGGCGAGGGCGGCCTCGCCCTCCCAGCAGCGATAGGCGCCAAGGTGCTCGCCCCATCGCGCGTGCCGTGCCGCGGCCTCGGCGAGCAGCTCAACGGCGCTGAGACGGCCCGCCCGCAATGCGGCCGCGGTCGCGGCTAATCCTGTCGGCAACATGGCACCTCCCTCGGGCGCACCACGTTACCACGCGCGCGGGCCGGATGAGGGGGGTGTCGCGGCTAGTGGCTCTCGAGCTGGCGCGCCGGCGCGTAGGCGACGCTCCCGTTGGGGAGACGGATCACCGCCCAACCCCTGACATAGTCCGTGACGTCGACCACGTCACCCTCCGCGAACGTGCCGAGCCGGGCGTGCCGAAGCCCGGGGCCGAGCCGATATTCGAGTGCGGCCATCGCGTTGTGCGGGCCGAGCGTGCCGTCGCGGGCCGCGATAGCATCTTCGAGCGCCTGAAGCTCGATGCTCGCGATCCGATGCTCGATCGAATGGGCGAGACACGCCTCGGCGGCTCTCGCGAGATTGATGATCGCCGCCGTTTCATTGCCGTTGATCTGAGCGGCCTGGCCGATATGGAAGAGCGCGCGGCAACGTCGCCTCGCTTGGGTCGCCGGGTCCCCGTCCTTGGTTGCGCCGAGGAGGGCCGCCGAAGACATTTGCCCAACGTGGAATGCCAGGATGTGCCGCATCGGCACGTCACTTTCGCCTCGTTCCAAGGCGTTGGTGAGCTCGCGCATTCCCGCGGCCATCGCCTCCGCAAGCTCGTGCTCTCCGGCGTGAGCGGCGCGGGAGCGGGCGAGATAGATCCACACGATCCGTTCCGGGTTGTCTGGGTCGAGCGTGGCGGCATGCTCGAAATCTTCCAGCGCCTTCGCGAAGAGCGCTTGCTGGAACCAAGCCTGACCGCGGTTCTCGAAAATGAACGGGTCGTTCGGGGCGAGAAACGCGGCTTCCCCGAAATTGCGCATCGCGCGGTCGTAGTTGCCGTCGATCGTGTGAGCAACACCTCGGTTGGCGTAGGCCTCGGCGTAGTCGGGTTCGAGGCTGAGGGCATCTCCATAGTCCTCGAGGGCGCGCGCAATGTGTCCCTTGCTCCGATAGGCATTGCCGCGATCGTTGAGCGCCCGGGCATTCGTTGGATCGAGCGCGATGGCGCGATCGTGATCCTGGATGGCGCGGTCGTAGTGACCCAATCTCATGAACGCGTTTCCACGCGCACCCAAGACGGTTCGGCCCGGCTCGGCATCGGGTGTGGTCGCGCCACTGCTCAGGGCTGCGTGTGCGGTGGTCCGGCCGGCGGAACCGGTATCCGGATCGTCACCGGACGAGGCCGGCCCAGGTTGGGACGGACCGGCATCCCCCGCGTTCGCCAGAGTGGGATCTTCGGTCGGGCGGACATTGCCGCGAACATCGCCGGCTGCGGCCTGTTGTCCGTCAGCGTCGGGTGAAACGGCCCGCCGGACGTCGCGGGGCCCGACGTCGCCCATGTTTTTGTACGCGATCCCGCGCTCGTTGAACGCAACGACGTTCTCGGGATCGAGCGCGATGGCACGATCAAAGTCCTCGATGGCGCGGTCGTAGTCGCCCTTGCTTCGGTACGCCGTGCCGCGGTTGCTGTAGGCGAGCGCGTAGCCGGGCGCGAGCGCGATCGCCCGGTCATAGTCCTCGACGGCACGCTCGTGCTCACCGAGGTTCCAATAGGCGATGCCACGGTTGTTGAACACGCCGGCATTGTCGGGATCCAGACGAATCGCCTCATCGTAGTCTGCGATCGCGCGCGCGTATTCCTTTCGCGTGTAGCGGGCAATGCCCCGATTGAAGAAAGCCGGGACGTAGCTCGGATGAAGCCGGATAGCCTCGTCATAGTCCTCGAGCGCGCGCTCGAGGTCGCCCTTCTTCGCGTAGGCGTTGCCGCGATTGTTGAGGGTGAAGGCCAGGTCCTCCGGCAGCAAGGCACCGGTGCCTATCGCGAGATCATAATCCTCGATCGCGCGGTCGAATTGCCCTTTGTTCTTGTACGCGACACCCCGGTTGTTGTGCGCTCGCGCGAGCATTTCTGCGTCGAGCTTGCCCGAGCGGATGGCCTCCGAGAAATGGTGGATCGCGCGATCGTAATCCTGCTGCTCAAGCGCCGTGTGTCCGTCGTCAACATCACCGGCTAAGCCAGCGGAAATCGGCCAGATCGCCAACAAAACCAACCATGCGGCGAGCGTACGAATAGTTAACGCTCCTCAATAGACCACAGGATCGATTCGATATTATAGAATTATATAGTTAATGTCCAGTTATTGTGTTTTCAAGGTGTTTTTTGCGGATACGTGATGTCCTCGCCGAGTTCCCAATCAGTGTTAACTTTAACGTACGACATTCGCGCGTGAGCGTCGACTAGCGGGATTTTGCGCGATTTTACGTCGCCGCAGTGAGCGGAACGACGTCGCACATGGCTTCGTTGCCCGCCGATTCCACTTTTGTTTTGGCGCATATGCACGTGGGCCGCGCGCTTCGCCGGTTCGTAACCATCGCGCGCTGCTCTGGTCGCGTGGTCTCCCGGCGATGGGACGGGCGGACAGCGCCCGCGCGGGCGGTGCGGCTACGCGTCCGCGCGTCCGTCCGCCAAGATCGCCGCGATGCGCGGGGCGAGCGCGAACCTTATCCCGGCCCACATGAAGGCCAGCAGCGACACGGCTGCCCCGGTGCCGAGAATGATGAGGGCGCCCGCCGGGAAGAAGAACCAGAGAACGGCGCCCGCCACGAGAAACGTGCCGCTAATTTCGAACAGTGACCGCATGTCACACCCCCGTTTTCGCCAAGTTCATGGCATCTTATTAACCATGCCGAGGCTGGCGGCGCAGTGACCGGGGTCACAGGGGCGCCGGCGGTTCGGCAGGGGCTCGCCGTCGAGAGCTCGGGCGTGTTTGACCTTCCCAGAAGGGCTTGCGCAGCTCGGTCTTGAGGATCTTCCCGGCGCCCGACAGCGGCAGGGGCTCGCTGACGAAGCTGACGCTCTTCGGACACTTGAAGCCTGCGATCAATTGGTGGCAATGGGCGATCAGCGCCTCCTCGGCGACGCTTTCGCCCTCATGACAGCGCACGATGGCGTGCACTTGCTCGCCCCAGATCTCGTGGGGGATGCCGATGACCGCGCATTCAACGATCGCGGGGTGCTGGTAGATCGCGCTTTCGACCTCGACCGAATAGACGTTCTCGCCGCCCGAGATGATCATGTCCTTCACGCGGTCGACGAGATAGACGTAGCCTTCCTCGTCCATGTAGCCGCCGTCGCCGGTGTGAAGCCAACCGTTGCGCAGCGCCTCGGCCGTGAGGTCGGGCTGCTTCCAGTATCCGAGCATCACATTGTCACCGCGCATGCAGACTTCGCCGACCGTGCCGCGCGGCACCTCGTTGTCGTCCGTGTCGTGGATGCGCAGGTCGATGCCGGGGATCGAGCGGCCGCAGGATTTGAGCCGCTCGGCGCCCGGGCCTTCGAGCACATGCTGCTCGGGCTCGAGGGTCGTGATCACGGGCGCCGCCTCGGTTTGGCCATAGGCTTGGCGAAAGGCGGTGTGCGGCAGCACCGCCATCGCCTTCGCGATCACCGCCTGCGGCATGGGGGAGGCGCCGTAGATCACTCGCACGAGGTTGGAGAGATCGTGGTCGCCGATTTCGGGGTGGTTGACCAGCATGTTGATCATGGTCGGCACGAGGAGCGCGAAATTGGCCTTCTTTTCCTCGATCGCGCGCATCGCCGCGATCGGCTCGAAGGCGGGGATGATGCTGTGCGTGCCGGCCATCAGCGACACGCCGAAGGTCGCGACATTGTCCGCGATGTGAAACATCGGCGCGGCATGCAGCGCGTTGGTCTCGCGGGTGAAGCCCGCGTCGGGGCCGAACTGAACGGCGCTACTGAGAAGGTTCTGGTGCGAGAGCATCACACCCTTGGAGCGCCCCGTCGTGCCGCCGGTGTAGAAGAGGCCGGCCAGCTCATCGCCGCCGGTGTCGCGCGCCTCGCCCGCCGTGCCACCCGCTAGCACGGCTTCGTAGGAGAGCATCCCGGCGGGCGTTTCGTTCTCCCCGCTGTGGATTACCGTGCGGATCTGCGGCAGCGCGTCGGCGATGCTCTGCCACATGTCGACGAAAGCGTCGTCTACGAGCAACACGGTGCTTTCGGAATCACTCAGCCAATAGACGACCTCGGGCGGGGCGAGGCGCGTGTTGATGGGCACGAACACCGCGCCCGCCCAGGCAATGCCGAACAGGGATTCGAGATAGCGGTCGCTGTTGAGACTCAAGATGGCGACCCGGTCGCCCTGCTTCACACCGAGCGCCGAGAGCGCGCCGGCGAGCTGCCCAATCCGGCCCCCGCACTCGGACCAAGTCCGGCGGCGATCGAGATAGTCGGTCGCCACGCGCGCTCCGCTGACCTGAACGGCGCGCTTGATGATTGTGCTGATCCGCATCGCGGTGCCCCCCTTTGCCGCGGACGGCCGGCATCTTACCCGACGCGGGCAAATCCCGCCGAACCCTTGTTCGCAACCGTGTCAGGCGCGCGCGCCCTTGACGTGCGGGCGGTTGGCGCCGCAAGCTGCGCCGCGCTGACGGCGGAGCGTGGCGTGGAGCTCTCTCAAGACCAGCGTTCGACCCTCGACCGTGAGGGGTTTCTCTTTCTTCCGGCGCTGTTCTCGCGCGCGGAGATCGAGGCGCTGCGGGCGGAGCTGCCCGCGGTCTTCGCGCGCGCGGGGCCGGAGATCGTGCGCGAGAAGGCGGGCGTCGTACGCTCGGCCTTTGGCGTGCACACCTACAACGATGTCTTTTGGCGCCTCTCGCGGCATCCTCGGCTGGTGGAGCCCGCGATGCAGGTGCTCGGGGGACCGATCTACGTGCATCAGTTCAAGGTCAACGCCAAGGCTGCCTTCGACGGCGATGTCTGGCAGTGGCACCAGGATTACGGCACCTGGTCGCGCGACGACCTGATGCCGGAGCCGCGGGCGATGAACCTCGCGGTGTTCCTCGACGAAGTGACCGAGTTCAACGGGCCGCTCATGTTCATCCCGCGCTCGCACAAGGGCGGCCGCATCGAGGCGAGCCATGATACGCGCACCACGAGCTATCCGCTCTGGACCATCGACAACGACACGATCGAGCGCCTCGTCGCCGAGGGCGGCATCGTCTCGCCGAAGGGGCCGCCCGGCGCGGCGCTCTTCTTCCATTGCAACTTGGTGCATGGCTCGGCGCCCAACATGTCCCCGTGGGGCCGGCGCACCGTCTACCTCTCAGCGAACGCCTGCGCCAACGCGATCCGCCGCTTCGAGCGGCCGGAGCACATCGCGCATCGCGATTTCACGCCCATCGAGCCGCTGCCCGACGACTGCCTGCGGCCCGGCTGGCACGCCGCGGCCAGCGCGGAATAGCCTAGCGCGCCGCGATACCGAGGATGGCGCGCGCCTCGTCCGGGCGCGCCGGCGTGCCGCCCAGCATGTCGATGAGCGACACCGCCTGCTCGACCAGCGCCGCATTGGAGGGCGCAAGCTCGCCCCGGCGCAGATAGAGATTGTCCTCGAGGCCGGTGCGCACATGGCCGCCGCTCAGCACCGAGAGCCCGGCGATCGGCAGCTGATCGCGCGAGATGCCGAAGGCCGCCCAATGCGCGCCCTCCGGTAGCAGGCTTTGCATATAGGTGAGGGCCGCGGGCGTCGCCGGCGCGCCCCATTCGATGCCGAGGCAGAGTTGGAAAAAGCCCGGCGCCGGAACGTGCCCGGTCTCCACCAGGTGGCGGGCGTGGCGCACCTGCCCGACATCGAACACCTCGAGCTCGGGCAGCACGCCGGCCTCGCGCATGCCGTCGGCCATGGCACGGAGATGCGTCGGCGCGTTGATCATGACGCTGTGGTCGCGCACGCCGCCCGAGTTCATGGTCGCGACATCGAGGCTGCAGATCTCGGGCTTCAGCGCGAGCACATGTTGGATGCGTCGCGCCGGGGTGGTGAGCGTGGTCTCCTCGCCGGGCGCGAGCGGGTCGTCCAGGCTCGGGCTGTGCCGCGCGCCATAGCCGGTGGTGAGATTGATCACGACGTCGGTGTCGCTTGCGCGGATGCGCGCCACCACCTCCTCGTAAAGCGTGAGCGCCATGCTCGCCTTGCCGGTCTCGGGGTCCCGCACGTGGATGTGGACGATCGCCGCGCCCGCCTTGGCCGCGTCGATCGCCGATTGTGCGATCTCGGCCGGCGTCACCGGCACGGCCGGGTTCTTGTCCACCGTGTCGGCCGAGCCGGTGACTGCACAGGTGATGATGATCTTGCGCGCCGCCATGCCTCCGCTCCCCTGGTTCAAGCCGCCGCGTCGGCGGTGTTGCGCGCCAAATCCTCCAGCCCGTCACGCAGCACGCGCGCGAGGTGAGCGACATCGGCGGCCGTCAGCACGGTCGAGAGGTTGCCCATGCCATAGGGCGCGAGCAGCACGCCATTGTTCAGGAAAAAGCGCCCGAGCCGCGCCATGCGCGCGCGCTCGTCCGCGGTGGCATAGGCCGAGCGGTAATCGCTCAGCGGGCGCGGGTGGAGATGGAGCCGGAAGAGCGAGCCCGTGCCGGTCACCTGGCCCGGCACGCCGGTTTCGGCAAAGGCCGCCCGCAGGGCATCGCGCGCCTGCTCCCCAAGCGTGTTGAGCCCGTCCATACGGGTTTCGTCGAGACGTTGCATCGCCGTGAGCCCGGCGACCATGGTCACCGGGTTGGCGTTGAACGTGCCGGCATGCGGCAGGGCGACATCGCGTGCGCGCGGATCGAACACAGCCATCACGTCAGTCCGGCCCGCCACCGCGCCCACCGGGAAGCCGCCGCCGATGATCTTGCCGAGGGTGGTGAGATCCGGCAGCACGCCAAACACGCCCTGGGCGCCATTGAAGCCGAGACGGAAGCTGATCACCTCGTCGAAGATCAGCAGGATGCCGTGGCGGTCGGCGAAGTCCCGCAGGAACGCGAGGTAGCCGTGCGTCGCCGGGATGAGCCCGCAGCGGTTGGGCAACGGGTCGACCAGGATCGCCGCGAGCTCGCCCGCCTGCGGCGCCAAGATACGCTCTGCGGCGTCCGCGTCGTTGAACGGGATGACGGCCACGTCGTCGAGCGCCGCCTGCGGCGTGCCGCGCGCGGTGGCGATGGAGGCGGGCGCGCCCGCGGACCAGGCGTCGGGGCCCACGCCCTCGCTCACCTCGGCATAGTCGTAGGTGCCGTGATAGGCGCCCTCGCACTTCGCGATCTTGGGCCGGCCGGTGTGCGCCCGCGCGGCCTTGATCGCCATCATCACCGCCTCGGTGCCCGAGTTGGTGAAGCGGATTTGCTCGGCCGAGGGCAAACGCGCGCAGAGCAGCTCCGCGAGCGCGATCTCAGCCTCGGTCGGGCCCGCATAGCAGGTTCCGTGCGGCAGCTGCGTCGCCACCGCATCGGTGATCGCGGGGTGGGCGTGGCCGTGGATGAGGGTGGTGAAATTGTTGAGGAAATCGGTGCGCACAACGCCATCGACATCGGTCACCCGCGCCCCTTCGGCGGAGCGGATGTAGATCGGGTAGGGCGCGCGGAACACGCTTTGCCGAGAGTTGCCGCCGGGAAGGACGGCGCATGCGCGCTCGTAGAGGGCCGCGGAGCGAGAGGCGGCGTCAGGATAATGCGCCATGGTCGTCCTATGGTTGGTCGATCGGCATCGCCGCTCAGCTTAGCACCGCCGGTGCGCGCCGGCTCAACCCGTCCCGCCGGATCCTGCCAGATAGTCCTCCGCCGTGGCGCAGACGAGCGCGATGACGTCGGGGGCGATCTCCTGGGCGGTCGCGGTCTCGCTGCGGGTGTGCACCCAGCCGAGATAGGTGAAGCAGCGCGCAAGCTCGAGCAAAGGAAGGCGCACGAGATCCTCCTCGGCGAGGGTGCGCTCCCGTTGATAGCCGGCGAGCACCGCCGCGCGCATGGAGTCGTAGTAAGGGGCGCCGCGGAACAGCGTCCAGATCGTCGCGAGATCGAACTGGTGCCAGCCGAAGCCGGCATCGTCGAAATCGAGCAGCACCACGCGCTCGCCGTCGAGCAGAATGTTGTCGAGGTTGAAGTCGGCGTGGATGAGGCCGTAGGTGCGGGGCGGCTCGCCGTAGGCGACGAGGTCGCGCCGGACACGCGCCCGGGCCGCCTCGAGCAAGCGCCGTTGGTCCGCCGTGAGATCCCGCTGCTCCCAGAAGCGGCCCCAGAGCGGCGCCTCTCCGACGAGACCTTCGACGTCCCACGCATGCCGCGTGAACCCGGCCGGCAGCGGCCAGGACGCCGTGTGATTGTGCAAGCGCGCGGCGAGCGCGCCGACGAGGCCGAACGCACCGGTCACGTCGGTGATCGACGGGCTGAGCCCTTTCTCGATCGAGCCGAAGGTTTCGCCCGGCATCCATTCCAGCATGTCGACCTGGCGCGGCTCGGGCACGCCGTCAACCGCAACCGTGGTGAAGAGGTCGCCGGCCCGCGTCGGGATGACGCCCGGCACCGCGATGCCATCGGCCTGCAGCGCCTCCATCCACTGCAACTCGGAGCTGAGCGCGGCGTCGGTGTGGTAGCCGTGGCGGTGAATGCGCAGCACCGCCGGCGCGCCGTCCGCCCTGGTGACCTTGAAGACGGCGTTTTCGCGAACCTTGAGAACCGCGGGCGCGCCGTCGACGACGCCCCATGCCTCGAGCGCGCGAACGGCCAGTTGCCGCAGACGCTCGGTGCGGGTTTCGAGGTCCAGCCGGTAGAAATCCGTCATCCGGCCCCAAGGCGCGTGAGCACCTCGTCGAGCACGGCGAGAAGCTCGTCGGCGTTCGCATTGTCGAAGGGCATCGGCGGGCGGATCTTCAGGGCGTGATCCTGGCGGCCCGTGCGCCCCACCAGCACGCCGTGCTCGCGCATCCCGTTGGCCGCCGCCTTGGCCAGGGCCGGTGCCGGTGCCTTGCTCGCCCGGTCTTCCACCAGCTCGACCGCGATGAAGAGGCCGTGCCCGCGCGCATCGCCGAGCGCGGGGTGCTTTTGCCCGAGCGCGCCGAGACCCGCCAGCAGATGCGCACCGACGGCCTTCGCGTGCGCGACCAATCCCTCGCGCTCGATCACGTCGAGCACCGCAAGACCAACGGCCGAGGAGACCGGGTTGCCGCCGAAGGTGTTGAAGTACATCGCCTGCGCGCAAAAGGCGTCGAGCAGGGCGGGCGTCGTGACCACGCCGGCGAGCGGATGCCCATTGCCCATCGGCTTGCCGAGCGTGACCATGTCGGGCGCGACGTCGTAGAGCTGATGCCCCCACATGCCGACGCCGGTTCGGCCGAAGCCGGGCTGCACCTCGTCGGCGACATAGAGGCCGCCGGCCTCGCGCACCAAGGCCACCGCGCGCTCCATGTAACCGCTCGGCATGCGCGGCAGCGCTTCGGTCGCGAACACGGTGTCGACGATCAGCGCGGCGGGCTTGAGCCCCGCCTCCGCGAGCGATGCAATGGCCGCACCGACGTCTTGCTCGGCGCGGGCGACGCCGTCGATCCCGTCGCCCTCGCGGTAGGGATCTGGGACCGTGATCGTGCGCGCCGCTGGGTTGATGCCTTCCGGGCCGGGGTAGCCGGTGCTGATGCTCGCGATCAGCGTCGAGTTGCCGTGATAGCAGTAGTCCGTGACGATGATGCCCTGGTTGCCCGTGCAGGTGCGCGCGATGCGGAGCGCGAGCTCGTTGGCCTCGGTGCCGGAGCAGCAGAGGTGGACCCGCGACAGCGGGGCGGCGAAGGTCGCCGTCAGCCGCTCGCCATAGTCGAGAAGCTGCTCGTCCAGATAGCGCGTGCTGACGTTCAGCGTGCCCGCCTGGCGGAGCAGCGCCTCGACGACGTGCGGATGGCAATGGCCGACATGCGGCACGTTGTTGTAGGCGTCGAGATAACGACGGCCTTCGCTGTCGTAGACCCACGCGCCTTCACCGCGCACGAGATGGAGCGGCCGGTCATAGAAGAGAGGCGCCTCGGCGCCGAGAAGGGCGTGGCGCCGCTCGAGAAGCGTGCGGTTCGGCATGGCGGTGCTCCAGTCTCGCTGGGTGGTCAGACCCCGGTCGATTCGATGACCGTACCGTAGGTCGGACTAGCCACGCCGCCAAGAGGCTGCACGAAAAAGCCGCCCCCGCCCCATTCGGCCGGAGCCGCATGACCCAGCCCCTTCGCGATCGACGAATTTCGAGACCTCGGCTTGCAGCAGATTTCCGATGGGCTTGTCGGCGATGGCCGTCTCTCTGAATGGCGCGCGCGTCTCTAGATCTGGCGGTCTAGCGTCTCGTAGAACGCGCCGCGGGCGCGGCCGCCGGCGAGGATGAAGGACATGTCGGCACCGCCCAGCATGAAGCGCATGCCGCGCTCCACAAAACCCGGGATGAGGGTTTCGTCGTAGACGCCGCCGAGGCCCGCCCATTTGTTCGCCGCCTGCGCAGCGTCGATCACCCGGCCGACCGCGTCGACGAACGCCGGATCCTGAAACTGCCCCGGCATGTTCATGGTCGCGGAGAGGTCGGAGCCGCCCACCAGCAGCACGTCGACCCCCTCGACGGCGGCGATCGTCTCGGCATTCTCCACGCCGCGCGGCGTTTCGATCATCACCACCACCAGGGTCTCGTCGTTGAGGCCGGTCATGGCCTCGTCGGGCGGCAATGCCTCATATTCGAGCTGGGGGCCGCCATAAGTGAGAGAGCGCGTGCCGGTTGGTGGAAAGCGACACGCCTGGGCGAACGACGCCGCCTCCTCGGCGGTTTGGACATGGGGAAAGACGACGCCCTGCGCGCCGGCATCGAGAATGCGCGCGGCGCGGTTCGTGTCGCCTTCGGGCACGCGCACGATCGGTGTGATGCCGGTGGTGAGCGCGGCTGCGGCAATCTGGCCTGCGACGTCGAGGTCCATGGTCGAATGCTCAAGGTCGACGAACACCCAATGGAATCCGCAAGCCTTCGCGATCTGCGGCAGCTCGACCGTGCGGAGACGGCTCACATTGAAGCTGACGGCGAGCTTGCCCGCTTGAAGGCGCCGCTTGGCGCTGTTTGGGACGACGGCCATGGTGGTGCGCCTTTCTTGATTGGAAATGCGATGCGCGGGAGGGTATTGCGCAGGGGGCGGAGTCTAGCGCAATCGCGAAGGCCGCGCGCTTGAAAGCCCATTTCGGCAATCCCATCTGCCGGTGACATACCTGGAGCCTGATCGCATGACGCCCGAGGAGTTCTATCGCATTGCCGTCGAGCCCGTGGAGGGCTGGGTGCGCGTTTCCGTCGATGGCCAGACCGTGGCCGAAAGCACGCAGGTTGCCGTCATGCACGAGACCAACCTGCCGTCCCACCCCTATTTTCCGAAGGCCGACTTGGTCGCGCGCCTGCTCGAGGACTCGCCCTACCGCACGTTCTGTCCTTTCAAAGGAACGGCGCAGCATTGGCATTTGCGGCTGCCCGACGGGCGCCTGATCGAAAACGGCGCATGGAGCTACGAGCGGCCGCTCGCCGAGGCGGAGCCGATCGGCCAGATGGTCGCGTTCTATCCCAATCTCATCGACCCGCTTTCGAGCGAGCATCCCTTGCCCACAGCCACCTCCGGGCGTATCCCCGGCAGCCCGCTCACCGACTGGCTGTTGACCCAGGCTTGGCTCTGCACGACACCCGCGGAGCTAACGCAGCAATTCGCCGAGCGTCTGTGCGCGATGGGCATGCCGGTCTGGCGCGTGAATGTGAGTATCTGGACGCTCCATCCGGTGCTCGTGGGTCAGCGTCTCACCTGGCAGCGAGAGACCGGCACCGTCGAGGTCGGCGAGACGGCCAAGGGCGCGCTGCAGCAGCCGGGCTATCTCAACAGCCCGGTGCGCCATGTCAGCGAAGGGCGCGGCGGCGTGCGCCAGCGCCTCGATGTCGACAATCCGGAATTTCGCTTCCCCGTGATGGAGGACCTGAGGGCGCGCGGCGGCACCGACTATGTCGCGATGCCGCTCTTCTTCTCCGACGGGCAAATCCAAACCCTGACACTCGCGAGCGACGATCCGACTGGCTTTACCACGGCGCAGCTCGGCCAGGTGTTCGCCGCCGTCACTGCGCTCAGCCGGTTCTACGAGGTGCTGACGCTCCGCCGCGATTCCGCGGTGCTGTTCGACACCTATCTCGGCGAGCGCACGCGCAAGCAAGTGCTGGGCGGGCTCACCCACCGCGGCGATGGCGAAGACATCCGCGCCGTCATCCTGTTTTGCGACCTGAGGGATTCGACGACCCTTTCGGGTTCGATGGCACGCGAGACCTATCTCGGCCTGCTCAACGAATTCTTCGAGAGCGCGACCGCGCCGGTGATCGCGCGGGGCGGCGAGGTGCTCAAGTTCATCGGTGACGCGGTGCTCGCGATCTTTCCGCTCGATGGCGCCGACGATGACGAGCGGGCCGCCCGCGAGGCTTGCAAGCAGGCCTATGACGCAGCGCGCGAAATCATCGCGCGCGTCGCCGCGGTGCCGACGGGCGAGCATGGCGCGCCGCTCCGCTGCGCGATCGGTATTCATCTCGGCGAGGTGATGTACGGCAATGTCGGGGCGCCCGAGCGTCTCGACTTCACGGTCATCGGCACCGCCGCCAATGTCGCCGCCCGCCTCAGCGCGCAGTGCAAGACCTTGGAGAAGCCGCTCCTGATGTCGGCCGCCGTCGCCGAGCATGTGCCCGAGGGTCTCGAATCGCTCGGCAGCCAATCCCTCCGCCACGTGAGGGAGGCGGTGGAGGTGTTCGCGGTGGCCGGCCGGTGAACGCGCGCGCACGGTGAGCCGCCTCCCCATCCTGACCACCGAGCGCCTGCGCCTTCGCGGGCAAACCATGGCCGATCTCGAGGCCACTCTCGCGATGGACATGGATCCTGCGGTGCATCGCTACATCTGGGGCGCTCATCCTCCGGCGCCGGCGGCGCATCGCGCGACACTGCGTGCGCGGATCGGGGGGGATTGGCCTCCGGCCGGCGGGCTCTGGGTGATCGAAGAGCGGGACGATCCCGTATTTCTCGGATGGTGTGGCGTGTTCCCGCTCGAGGATTCGGGTCTGATCGAGATTGGCTACAGGGTGGTTCGCGCCGCGTGGGGCAGGGGGATCGCAACCGAGGCGGCGCGCGCGGTGCTGGATCACGGCTTCCGCGCGCTCGGCTTCGACCCGATCGTCGCCGTCAGCCATCCCGAAAACACCGCTTCCCACCGCGTGCTCGAGAAGATCGGTCTCGAGCGGCAAGGCCTGGCGCACCATTACGGGCGCGATCTTGCGTTTTTCCGCTTGGACCGGGACGACTACGTGACGGCGAACCCCGCGCCAGCCGGACGCTAGAGCATGTCACGCTCGTCTAAGCTCACGCGACATGCTCTCTCTCATTGGAATTGACGCAAATGCGTCGTCGCAGGTGATCCCACCTGCTCGGAATTTGCTCTAGCTAGATCCCCGGGCCTTTGACGTCGTCCGAGAGCTGCTCGATCTGCCGCTGCAGATTGGGTGATTGGGGATGCACGGCGAGGGTGCGGACGAAGGCATCGAGCGCGGCCTCCTTGTCGCCGAGCCCGAGGTAGCAAAGGCCGAGACCATAGAGCGCGCCGAAGTGGCGGGGCTCGCGCTTCAGCGTCTCATCGATGTCGGCGATGGAGCCCCAATAGTCACCCATGAGGTAACGTACGGTCGCGCGCTTGTTCCAGCCTTCGGCCATGTCGGGCCGGCGCGCGATGATGAGGTCGAACACGCCCTGGGCCTCCGCGAACCGCCCGGTGCCCATGGCGCGTGCACCTCTCATGAAGAGCGCATCGATCTCATCTTCGCCGGAGCTCAGCCAGATCCGCCAGATCTGCTGCTCGGCGTGGCCCACCTCGTTGAGCGTCTCGCCGTTGCGCAGCTGCTCGAACAGCGCATCGAGGCGCGGATCGGTTTGATCGGCCCGGCCCGGCGGCGCAACGGCGCCGAAGACGGCGCACAGCATGAGCGCCAAGAGGACCGTTCGCACGTGCCGAAACCGGTGCATCGGCGCAGCATAGAGCGGGCGCTCGCGCAGCGCCATCAGGCGGTCGCCGCGCCGAGCAGGCGCTCCGCCTCCGCGAGATCTTCGGGTCGGTTGGTGTTGAAGAAGGGGTCGAGCGGATCGGTGTCGAAGACAACCGTCGCGAGGGCATGGCGCGCGGTCCAGCGGTCGATCTTGCGGATCTCCTCGGTGACGAGCGCGGCACGGAGATCGTGGCGGAGCGCAACCGGCCACAAGCCGAACACGGGGTGGGCGCGGCCATCGGATGCCGCGCAGGCGAGGGCCGCGCCCTCAGCATCGCGGGCATCCGCCAGACGGTCCACGAGATCACGCGGCAGAAACGGCGCATCGGTGGCGAAGCTCGCGACGAGCGGGCAGCCGGGCGCGTTCTCAGCGGCCCACTCCAGCGCCGTCAAAATGCCGGCGAGCGGTCCGGCGTACCCCTCGACGACGTCGGGCACCACGGGAAGGCCATAGGCGGCGAAGCGGTCGGTGGGGCCGGGCGCGTTGATGATCAACGGGCCGACCTGCGGTGCCGCGCGCGCGATGACGTGATCGAGCAGCGTGCGGCCGCCGAGCGTACGGAGGCATTTGTCGCCTCCGCCCATGCGCCGCGCCTTGCCGCCCGCGAGCAGAACACCCGCGATCCGTCGATCCGCCATGTCATTCAAATGGCGCGGCGACCACCAACACCCAATAGGCACCGTGAGGCAGCGGCGTCGGCACGCACGCGATCCCGGCATGCCGCAGGCCCCGGGCGAGCAGATTGTCGCGATGGCCGGGGCTCTCGACCCAGAGCGCGATGACCTCTGCGGGGTCGCCGGGGCCTGATGCCAGGTTCTCCGCGACGATCTTGTAAGGATAGTCGACCCGGCCCATGCGGTCGCCGAGGTCGTCACCGTTGGCGCTGCGGTGGTCCAGCGTGCGACGCGCGGCGAGCTCCTCCGCGTGGACGCGCGCGGCTTCGGCGAGGGCGTCGCTGACGGTGAGCGTGGAAAGCCCCGCTATGCCGGCCCGGTAGTCGTTGACGAGCGCGAGAATGGCGGCGGTGGCGTCGGGCGGGCAGGTCTCGGCTGCGCGGACGCCGCCCGCCGTCACGGCCCAAAGGCAGAGGAGGGCGGCCGCGGCGCTCGCTGCCCGCCGCAGCCAAGGTCGCGGCACCGGGATCACCACTCTTTCCAATTTCCCGAGCTTTCGAGCGCATGGGCAACCTGCAGGAGCTTCGCGTCATCAAAATGCCGCCCCACGAGCATGAGTCCGATGGGCAGATCGTCGTGCCGGCCGCAGGGGACCGTGAGGGCGGGATGCCCCGTCAAATCGTTCTGCGGCGTGTTGTGGACCATGTTGAGCGCTGCCCCGCACCACTCCTTGAGCGGCGTGTCGTAGGCGGGGATCTCTGTCGGCAGGATCGGCACCGTCGGCATCGCGATGACGTCGTAGGATTCGAGAATGTCGTCGTAGCTTTGCGTGATCTGGTCGCGGATGTTCTGCGCCTTGGCGTAGTAGCGGCCATAATAGGCGGTCTGCATGTACTCGCCCATCAGCAGCACGAACTTCACGACCGCGCCATAGTCGCCCGCACGCCCGCGCGCGCTGCGCGCGGTATTGTCGAGAAGCTGCGTGTTGTAGAAGCCGGCCCAGTTGGTGCCGATGCCATGCGCCTTGAGCATGAATTGCGAGGCGCCCTCCATGCAGATCGGCAGCCAGACGTGGTAGCCATCCTCGTGGCGCGGGTTGGAAACCTCGGTCGCCGTGGCGCCGAGACCTTCGAGCCGCGCGATCGCCGCGCGCACTTTCTCATAGACCACGGGCTCGCCGGCCGGCAGCCCCGTGTCACCCCAGGTCTCGCCCTCGTCGCCGTGATGGAAGCCCTCCTTGAGGACGCCGATCTTGATGCCCTTGCAACCGTCACCGAGGCCGTCGAGATAGGACGTGCCGAGATTAGGCGGGATGCGCCCGGCCTGCCGCGGGTCCAGCCGATCCTCGCCGGCGATGGCGGTCAGCAGGCGCGCCGTGTCCTCCACGGTGGCGGCCATGGGGCCAAGATGGTCGTTGGTCATTTCGATCATCATGGCGCCCGTGTAGGGCACGAGGCCGAAGGTCGGCTTGAGGCCGACGATGCCGCTCCAGCAGGCGGGAATGCGGATCGAGCCGCCCTGGTCGCCGCCGATTGCCATGTCGATGTCGCCCGCCGCGATGGCCGCACCGTTGCCGTTCGAGGAGGCGCCGGTCGAGTGGGTGGGCTTGTGGGGATTGCGCACCGGGCCGTAGACGCACATGTGGCTCGCGCCCGAGAACGAGAAGTCCTCGCTGTTGGTCTTGCCGAAGATCGTGCCGCCGGCATCGAGCACGCGGGTGACGACCGTGGCATCGACATCCGGGACATAGCCTTCGAGCATCTTCGAGCCGTTGATCATGGGAAGGCCCGCGACGCAGATCGCATCCTTGATGCCGACACGCTTGCCCGCGAGCACGCCGTCGGCCGCGCCCCGGATCTCGGCCTTCACATGCCAGGCGTTGTAGGGGTCCTCCTCCTCGCTCGGCCGGTACCAGGCGCCGCGGGGATACTTCACGGGCGGCTTCGTCTCGCGCATGCTCTCGAGGCGGCGATAGGTGCGCATGGTGGCCGACATCATCTCGGCATAGTCGCTCGCGTCTTGGTCGGTCATCTCGATCCCGAACGATTTGGCGAGCGCGATGACCTTCTCGGGCGAAGGCGGAACCGGTCCGATGGGCATGGGCCATTCCTTTCCTGGTGGTCTGTCGTGGTTCGGTTGGGGGCGCAGTTGCGCTCATACTAGCGACGCCGCGGAATGCGAACCAGCGGATGCGCGGTTTCCGCGCTTTCTCCGTGCTGCCGAATCGGTCTAGGGTCGCGTCGCAAACAATTGTGACGCCGGCATGACCAACCGATCGCGCCGTTTCGCCCTTGTGGCGGCCATGGTGGCCGCAATGGCTGGGAGCCCTGGCGACGTGCGCGCCGGGTCCGACTTCGCGGATGCTGCCTCAGCCTATGCCGCAGGCGACTACGGCCACGCGGCGAGCCTGTGGCGCGGGCTCGCCGAGGCGGGCGACCCGGCGGCGCAATTCAACATGGGCCTCATGGCCGAAGCGGGCTTTGGCATGCCCGCCGACGCCGTTGTTGCCGCCGCTTGGTATCGCCGGGCCGCGGCGCAGGGGCTGGCCGCGGCGCAATACAACCTTGCGGTCTTGCTGACCGGCGGGCGGGGCATCGCCGAGGATCTCGGCGAGGCGCTTTATTGGCTTAGCGTCGCGTCGCGGCTCGACGACCATGAAACGAGCGGCCGTGCGGGCGCGGCAGCCCAAGCGCTCGGGCCGCGCTTGCCGGCTGATCAAGCCGCGGCAGTGGTTGATCGTGCGGCGCGGTTTGTGCCGCGAGTGGAGCCGCGCCAGCCGCCGCGTGCCGTGCCTTATCTCGTGCTTGGGCGGCGAGACGTGATAGCGGTGCAAGAGCGCCTTGCGTCGCTCGGCTACGACCCGGGCCGGATCGATGGCGAGCTGGGCCCCAACACACATGCCGCCATTGCTGCCTACCTCGCGGATCAAGGTCTCGATTGGCCGCTCCCGGAGCGGCTGTCGCGCCGCCTGCTTCAGCAGCTCGCGATCGAGTAACCCGGGCTTCGCCAGCTAGACCGCGGCGGCGACGGCCGCGACGAACGTCGCGAGCTTGTCCGCATCGAGTGTATCGTCGGTGCGCACGCCGGTGCAGAGATCGACGCCGAAGGGCCGCACCGCGGCGATCGCCTCCGCCACGTTCTCGGCGCGCAGGCCGCCGGCCAGAAAAACCGGGCAGGGGGCGTCTGCGACGATGCGCCGGCTGAGCGACCAGTCGTGGACGCGGCCGGTGCCGCCCAGCTCCTTGACGGCGGCGGTCGGATTGCCGGAATCGAGCAAGAGCCCGTCGACGAGCGGGGCCACGCGCAGCGCCTCCGCGACCGACGCATCGTCGCGCACGTGGATGACTTGAACCACGCCGATCCCCGGAAGGGCTTGACGCAACGCCCCATAGTCCGCGAGCGCCAGCGCGTCGCAGAGTTGCAGCGTATTGACGCCGCAGCGCCGTTGCTGCGCGATGATGGCTGCAGGCTCCTGCGCGCTCGTCAGGAGAAATGTGCCGAGCGTGGGCGGCGCCGCTGCCGCGATCTCGCTGATCAGGCCCTCGTCGATCACACCGGGGCCGCTCGGCATGTGCGACACCAGGCCGAGCGCATGCGCGCCAGCGGCGACCGCCATCTCGGCCTCGCCGCGGCTCGAGATACAACAGATCTTGATGCGTGTCGGCATGATGCGCGCGCGAGCGCGTCCTCAGAGCCTGCGGGCGAACCAGATGACGCGGCCGAAGATCCGGCATTCCTCCGCCATCGGCTCGTAGGTGGCGAAGCGCTCATTCTCGGATTGAAGGCGTAGCCGTGGCGGATCGGCGCCGTGCACGCGCGAGACCCACTTGCAAACCAGCCCCTCGCCGTCCCACAGCACGAAGATACCCTCCTGCGCCGGGTCCGTGTCGCGACAATCGATCAGGATTTGATCGCCATGCTGGAGCGTCGGGTACATCGATTGGCCGCGCACCTCCATGTAGCGCAGGTCATCCGGCTTGGCCCTGAGATCGTGCCGGATCAGTTGCTCGGCGAAAATCGCTTGCGCGCTCTCATCGCGTTCGAGGTAGCCACCCCCGCCGAGCCCGACCGGGACCGTGACGCGCCCGATTGCGACCGAGGTGGCATGGCTCGGCGCAGGCTCTCGCAGGCCTGTGACGGCAAGCGGCACCTCCTCGCCGTGGGCGAGCGCCTCCTGGTCGACCTCGAAGAGCGCCGCGAAGGCACGCCGCGCCTCCTCGGGCAAGCGCCGCGGTTTGCCGCGCTTGAGATATTGCTGCAGGTAGGCGTGGTTGCGACCGATCGCGAGCGAAACGGTCTTCAAATCAAGGCCGCGGCGGGCGACCAGCTCCTGCACGAGACGGCGCTGCGGATCGAGCTTCATGGCCTATTGCGTGTCATGAAGGCGACGCATGCTACGCAGTCTTATTGTCGTCTGCCCAATAGGTTTTTGCCTCTTGACAAATAGGTATAAGCCTATTACGTTCGGAGCCATGATGGTCGCACGCAATCGGCACCCCGGGTCGCGCCGCCCAGGCCGGCCCGCAGCGGGAGAATCCCTTCGAGGGTTTCCATCAGCCGCCACGTCATGTGGAGGCTTGTCCGCTCGTAATGGTGCTGCGTGCGTGATGCGCCATCCCGCCCGACCCGAGGCGGGCCGCCCCCGGCGGGCAATATCGGGCACGTCTCCCGGACGTGAAGCCTCCCTGTGCAACTGGCCGGGGCGCATCCAGCGCCCCGGCCCCTTCTCCAAAGCCACACCGCGCGCCGTCGGGCGGCCCGGCCGCATGCCATGCTGATATTTCGGGAGGTCGAGGTTCCGCCCTTCGCGCACTGGACCGTGCGCGAACTCTATCAACTGATGCGTGATCGGAAGATCGGCATCAGCGCGCTTTCGGAGCGCGCCGGCGTTTCCGACGGCACGATCTCGCGCTGGCGGGAATCCTTGCCGCGCGTCGACAACATCGAAGCCGCGCTCAATGCCCTTGGCTACGCCTTTCGAATCGAGCCGATGGCCAACGGGGCGCGCGAGCAGGCCGAGCAATGGTTCGAAGAGCGCGCGGCCGAGAAGTTGCGCGCCTATGAGGCACGCGCGCAGGAGCGCGCGGAGCGGCGTGCGCTCATGCGGCGCTGCCGCGCCATTGAGCGAGAGTACCGGAGGCGCGCATGACCAGGCGCACGCTCTTTGATGTGACGCCCGTCTCCAGGTCTCACGCGAACACGTTCACGGCGCTGCCGGTCGACGCGCGACTTCTCGCGCTTTGGCTCATCCACCATGCCGATGGGGAGGGCCGATTCGGCTGGAGCGCGTCGGTGCTCAAGCAACAGATCTTTCCCCATGATGCGATCGATGTGGCCGGCCTGCTGGACATGCTGCGGGCGCGGGGATTGATCATGCGATACACCGAGACCGAGGGCGCGCTGACCAGCGGGCTTCGCGACGCGATCGCTCGACGGTGTGGCGCCGCGGCGGCTAATGCAGCCGGGTCGCGGCTTGCAGACGGTATCGTCCTGCGTGCGCAGATCTGGGGGCCGTGCCTGGATTGGCTCGCCGCCAACAGCGACCGATCGCGCGCGCGCCTGCGTGCGTTGCTCGGAAAGTGGTGCCGCGAGGCGGGCGACGCGGCCGTTCTTGCGACCATGCAACAAGCGGCCCGCGCTGCGCCGGCCGATCCCGTCGCCTGGATTGCGTGCCGCCTTGGCGTGCCGCGCGATCCGCTGACCGATTGGGAGGCCAGCGAACGGGCACCGTCGATCTCCACCGCGCCTTGATGGAACACCGCGATGGCGACCCGGCACGAGATCAAGGCCTGCGTATTCGATCGCTTTAGTGTGGCGTTCACACGGCTCCCACAGGCGGCTGCGGCCGCCACGGCGGACGAATATGCCCGTGTCTTGGCGCGATATGACGCACAGACCCTGACGCGTGCGGTGGACCAGCTGATCGAGACCCACGGTTATCGGAGTTGGCCAAGCGTCGCCGCATGCCGCACCGCCTGCGAGCACGCGGCGGCATCGGCGGCTTCGAGCGCGCCATCGCGGGCGACGCCCATACCACCGGTCGACGCGGTGATGACCAGCGCTCTCGGCCACGGCGCGCTCGCCCAAGGGTGGGGGGCGAGCCTCAAGGATTTCGTGTGCCGCACCGGGCGCGCGCCCGATGACAGCGAGGCCGTGGCACTGCGCCACGCCGCCGTGACAGCGCGCTCGGCGGCGAACACCATCGGCGATCTGCGCGATCAGCGCTTGCGGCGGTGGCTCGGCCGGTTGCGCCGTCAAATTCACGCGCGTGAAACCGCATTGGCGCGCCGTTACGGCGCGGCGGCGCCGCACCGCGCACGGCTCGGCTGAGGCGCGGCGGTCGTGCGTCCCTTGCAGTCGTCGCTGGCGCGTCACATGCCCCGAGAATTCGACGCCACCGCCGAGAAGCAGCGCGGCTGGCGCAAGCTTGGGGTGCTCGTGGTCGACGTCGAGAAGGATCCGCTGAGTTGGGACGAGCGGGCCCTCCTGCGGAATATCGGCACACGCCTCTACGGTCCCCGTCCTGACGAGCAGCCCAAGCGCACGGGGCGCGGGCACGGCGGACCGGAGGCCGGGGAGTCCTCCTGAGGCGTGGCAGGCCGCAAACGCAAGACCGGGCCGCGCCACCCGTCTGGACAGCTCAAGCGGACCGGGCCGGACCGCGGGGCGCCCCGCGCCCGCGCGGCGCGAGACTATCTCGCGCAAGGTGCCCGGCCGGAGCTCACCGCCTATCCGCTGGGTGTGATGTGCGCCGTGGGAGACATCTCGGAGGGCGAACGCCAGGCCGGTTGTCGCTATGCCTGGCTGCACAGCGTGCGCTACGGCAAGGTGACGCTCTCCGCGCTCGCCTGGGATGGCGCACCGTCACCCGGCCCGCGCGCGCTCTCCGATGGCGCACGGAGCGCGATCGAGGAGGAGCTTCGCGCGGCGGACGCCGCGCTCCACGACGCGGGCGGCGCACCCCTCCGCGCGCTCATCGAAACCCTAACGGTGCACGAGCGCACCCCGCGATGGATGACGCCGCGTGCCCCCCTGGCCGCCGATGTGCGGGCCGCCGCCGCCGCACGGCGCGGCCTCGAGACATTGGCAAGGCTCTGGAACTACCGCATCGGGCACGCATGACGAGCGGTCGGTGCGCATCGCGACGCCGTCGCATGGTTCCATGGCATGGGTGCGAACCCACGATATCCGCGGGCACGCGGGCTTTGCACGGTCACGAGGTACTGCCCGCCGATACTAACGTTCATGAATTAGTGAAAATTTCAAAAAATAGATTTGATTCTATTTTTAGGCGATCTGTTTCAAAAATAGAAATATCCAAATCATACGATGCGGCCTGATCAAATTTGCGGGGATGACCAGGCACAATATTGCGCTTATTACGCCGAAGGTGGGAGCATGACGAAATCTATCTCGAAAAATCTCGCCATTACCCTTCTTGCTACTGCGGTGGGATTTCCATTGTTTGCTGAATCTGCAGTTGCAAATTCCGAAAACGCGGCTGAGGTCAAGACCGAGTTCAAGTGCCATGCAGTCGATCAAGATGGCACGACGGGGCCGGCCAGCGATGACCGGAATCGCAGTGTCACCGCGAAGAAGGGCGAAAAAGAGCTTCTGCTGTGCTTCGTGAAAGGCGTGTCCAACGATGATGGGCAGGCCGTGCACCTTGCCGGTTTCCAGTGCGGCATGCTCGGCGGGCGCGCAACCGAGTCCCGGCAAATCCTGTCACCGAGCGGAAACGCGATGCTTCTGTGCCGCCGCGAGTAGCGGGCGCGATTCGAGCGGGAGGTTCGGGCAGGGAACGACGATGACCGCGCGCTGCGCTGCGTGTGTCTGCGTCTATGGCGCCACGCGCCGCCGCCGCCACACCACGAGACCGACGCCGGCAAGACCCGTGGCAATCAGCGAGAGGCTCGCCGGTTCGGGCACGATCCCGACATCGGGATCGAGTCCGACGTCCGGGTCGACGCGGCCGCGGCCTGCCAACGACAGGATATTGCCCTGGGCATCGACGTCGACGATGCTGAGGCCCGTCGTCGCGCCGAAAATCGTGTGTGACGCGTTGCCGTTCACATCGGCGTCCGTCAAACCGAGGCTCGCGCCGAAGGGCGTGACGACGTTGCCCACCTCCGGCTGATTGAGCGCCTGGCTCGAGATCACGAAGGGCAGGAAGCCGAAGTGGCCACCGTTGGGGGTGAACGCCCCGCCGGAATTGCTCTCCGCCATCGCGTATAAGCCGCCCCCGAGATTGAGGAAATCGATGATGTCCGCCGACCGGGTGATCAGGATATCAAGCTCGGCCTGAGTCAGAATACCGCCGAAGTCCGAGGCGATGACGATCGCGTTGTATTTCGTGCCGAGCAGGTCAAGCTCCGCATCGAGCGTTGAGGCGCCGTGGTGCTCGAAATCGATCCCGAGAGTGAAGCCCGATTGGGCAAACCCAATGACGCCTGCCGTATGGCCAACGGGCGGAGCGATGGCGCTTTCGACGAACAGAAGCTTGTCAATGCCACCGGCCGTGAAGGTGTTGAAGGTCGGGTCGGTGACAAAGTCCACCGCGACATTGTTGAGATTGCGGGCACCGGCCGTGTTGCCGCCGAGCTGCGCATGAAAATCCGGATCGTGTCCCGTCAGAAATATGGCAGCGGACCAAGCGGGTGTCGAAAAAACGAGTACCGTGAGCGCTGCGGCGATGATGGAATAGCGACCAACCATCACATTCCCTCCCTTAGCCAACCAGCTGCCCCGACGCACACCTTACACAGCTTTTTCGCTGACCACCAAATATTACTTTGAGCTGACTTGGCGGTCGATCGCCTAGACTTGCTGTAACCCGCGCTGAGCGGCGGTTTCGGCTGTGCGCCGGGAGGCGGCCTCGCGTGTGCGGCCTCCGCACGCTCATCGAGATCTTCACGGTGCACGAGCGGCACACCGCGCCGGTTCACACCACTGGCCCCCCTGGTCCCGTTGTATGCGTTGCCGCGGTGGCGTGGGCTCGAAACGTTCGTAGCGCTCCAGAGCTACCGCGTCGGATGCCACGCGGTCGCTCTACATATTGCGGCGCGGATCAGCCTAGGCCGGCGGTGTCCACCCATGGTCGGCCTTCAGCTCGGCCATCAGCTTGTCGAGCGCACGACCAAATCGGTCGATGATCTCGTCGACCTCGCTGGTCGTGATGCTGAGCGGCGGCGCGAAGGACGATGAGTTGTGGCCGAAGAAGCCGCGAGTGATGAGGTTCTCCTCCAGGCTGAGCTCGAAAAGGCGGTGGGAGCAATCCCATTCGAGATTGAGCTCCTCCTTGGTCTCCTTGTTGGCAATCAGCTCGGTCGCGAGCATGAGGCCGTCGCCGCGGATCTCGCCCATGATCGGATGCGAGCCCAGACGTTCGGTGAGTTGCTCTTTGAAGTAGGCGCCGACGCGCGCGGCATTGCCCACGAGGTCCTCGTTCTCCATCACATCGAGGTTGGCGTTGGCGGCGGCGCACGCGATCGGGTGGGCGCTTGCGGTGCTGCCATGGGCGAAGGCCGGGAGATCGCGCGAGCCCTCCTTGAGCACCTGCCACACATCTTCGGAGATCACCGAGGCCGAAAGCGGCACGTAGGCGCTCGTGATGCCCTTCGAGAGCGTCATCAAATCGGGCTCGAGGTCGTAGCGCTCGCTCGCGAACCAGTCGCCCAAGCGACCGAAGCCCGTGATCACCTCATCGGCGATGAACAGCACATCGTGCTTCTTGAGGACAGCCTGGATCTCTTCGAAGTAGCCCTCCGCCGGCGCGATGCAGGCGCCCGCGCCCATCACGGGCTCGGCGATGAAGGCGCAGACGGTTTCCGGCCCTTCGGCCAAGATCAGCGCCTCGAGCGAGGCCGCCATGCGCTTGGAGAACGCGCGCTCGGATTCGCCAGGCTTGCCTTCCCAGAAATAATGGCCCTTGTCCGTGTGTAGGAAGCCTGGCAGCGGCAGGCCGAAGGGCTCGTGCATCAGCTCGAGGCCCGACAGGTTGGCCGCGATCCCGGTGACGCCGTGATAGCCCATGTTGCGCGCGATGATCTTTCGCTTCTCGGGCTTGCCGCGGAAGCGCTGATACATCCACGCGATCTTGACGTTGGCATCATTCGCCTCGGAACCCGAGCTCGCATACATGAGCTTGCTCATGCGATCGGGCAGCAGGTCGAGAAGCCGGTCGCTCAAGCGGATTTGCTGCTCGTGCGCGGTGCCGGCGAAGGTGTGAAAATAGGCAAACTTGTGGGCCTGTTCGCCGATGGCGTCGGCAATTTCGCGCCGTCCATAGCCTGCGTTCACGCAAAACAGCGCCGCCATCGCATCGATGTAGGTGTTGCCTTTGCTGTCGGTGACGTAGATGCCTTCGCCGCCGGTCATGATGCTGGGGCCATGCTCGACGTGGTCGGCCAGCGGTGTGAACGCGTGGATCGTGCTGTCGACGTCGAGCTGCTCGAGGCTGACGTTGGCGCGGATCTGTTCAATCATGAGTCCCTCCCGTTTCCTTCCTCGTTCAACAGGCCCCATCCTCGACGCCAAAGCTCGTTCGCGCCAGCCCCAAAGGAGGCGTCGGGTCAGCTCAGCGGGATCATCACATGCGTGCGAAAGGCCTCGCGGTCTTGGAGGGTACCGTACCAGCGCGCGACATTGGGCAGCGCCGGGCGCGCGATGTCGAGCGCATGGTAGCGGTAGCACGCCGCGCCGAGCGGAATGTCACCCATAGTGAGCGTGTCGCCCGCCATGTAGGCGCTCGCGCCGAGATGCGCATCGACGATCTTCCAGGATTCGCCCATCCCCGCGATGCCCCTCTCGATGCGCGCCACATCGCGCTCCGCTTCGGGCGTGCGGATCAAGCCGATGAACACCGGCGCCAGGTTGGGCAGCAGCGTGGCGAGCATCCAGTCCATCCATTTGTCGGCCTGGGCGCGCACCGCAAGATCTTCCGGCCACAGGGTGCCGACGCCATGCCGGGCGGCGAGATAGCGCACGATCGCCTGCGCCTCCCACAGCACGGTGCCGTTGTCGTCCTCGATCGTCGGGATCAGCCGGTTGGGGTTGAGCGCGCCATATTCCGGCGTGTCGAGCCCGCCGAACGGCCCGCCGACATCCTTCCGCTCGTGAGCAAGACCGAGCTCGCCCACGGTCCACATGACCTTTTGGACATTGATCGAGTTCTTGCGTCCCCAAATCGTCAGCACGCGCCTCTCCGTCCGCTGATGTGCAACCAAGGCCCGCGCAGTGTGCCGCGCGCGCGTGCGTCTGACCAGCCCGCGCTCGGGCTCAGCTCAGCAGGCGCTCGCGCAGCGTGCCGAGCTCGCGCTCGCCGAGCCCGAGGCCGTTGCGAACATAATGCGCGGTCGTGCCGAACTCCGCGTCGATCGTCTCGAACAGCGCGTCGAAATATTCGGGACGCGCGGATGTCAGCGTCTCCATCAGCGAATCGCTGATGCCGAGCTTGAGCAGATGAGTGACGTTTCGCCGATATTGGTTGGTGAGGAGGTAATCCTCGCGGATCACCGCACGGGGCACGCCGAGCGCGAGCAAGATGGAGGCGGCGACGAAGCCGGTGCGATCCTTGCCGCTGGTGCAATGGAACACGGCGGGCAACGCGCCGTCGGCCAAAAGCTCGGTGAGAAACCCGCGAAGCGGCCCCAGATGCTCGCGCGGAAAGAGGCGATAGTGGGCGGTGACCTCGTCGACCACGCCGCGATGGTCGAGCTTGCCCCGCTTGAGTGCGCGGAACATGTCGAGCGCGCCGCGCGGCAGAAAGGGGTGCTCGAGCCGCCGACAAGAGGGATCGGGTGGCAAGCGACTCGGCGCGGTGAAGCGCTCCAGGTCCAGCCGAAAGTCGCACACCAGCTTGATGCCGAGCGTGGGCCAGCGTCGGTGGTCGGCATCAGACAGCTCGGCGAGGGAATCGGCGCGGAACAGCATCCCCCAGCGCGTCTCGCGTCCGTCATGAGCGGGATAGCCGCCGAGATCGCGGAAATTGACCGCGCCGTCGAGCGCGATCACGCGCCGCCGGTCTTGGGTGTGGACGCGCGCGCTCACCGCTCCCTCGGAGCGCAGGGGCGGAACTTCGGCAGCGTGACCGCCTCGGTCACGTCGTCGAACACGACTGCGACCGGCAAGCCGACGCGGATGGCTTCCGGGGCGATGTCGACGAGCGCCGCGGTCAAACGCGGGCCCTCCGCCAGCTCGACCTGGGCCACGGCGTAGGGGATGTCATCGGCGAAGGACGCGAACCAGGCCTGATGAACCACGGTCCAGCTCGCCACCACGCCGCGCCCGCGCACGGTGCGCCAGCCGATGCGGTCGGAGAAGCAGGTCGGGCAGACCGGGCCGGGCGGCCAGTACCAGGCCCGGCAGCTGAGGCAGCGCGGCAGGCGCAACCGGTGCTCTTGCGCCGCCTCCCAAAACGGCGCGTTGTCGGGATTGATCCGCGGCAGCGGCTTGGTGTCGGTGGTCATCGTGGTCCCCTTAGCGCCGCAGAATGACGGAATCGCCCCAGACCGTCGCCCATTGCAGGGCTTCGGCGTCTGGAATCTGGGTGTCGGCGCCGCCGCGTAGCTGACGCACCATCTCGGCGATCGAGTTCCAGCCAGCGACGTGCGCCTCCGACAGAAGCCCGCCGGAGCTGTTGACCTGGAGCGCGCCGCCGGGTGCGATGCGCCCGTCCTGCACCCAGGCCGCGGCCTCGCCCTCGCCGCAAAAGCCGAAGCGCTCGAGGACGAAGAGCACGAGCGGCGAGAAGGCGTCGTAGGTATAGAGGCCCTGGATGGCATCGCGCTCGATGCCGGCTGTGCGGTAGACCTCGAGGTCACCGTCCAGCGGCAGGGTGACGCCGCTGGTCTGCTGATTGAGGCCGAGGCCGGGTGGCGCGAAGATGAACTCCTCGCGGCCCGCGCGGATCCCCTGCATGCCGGAGATATAGACGGGCCTTTGCTTGAGATCGCGCGCGCGCTCAGCCGTCGTGACCAGCGCAACCACGGCGCCGTCGGTGACGATGCAACAATCGAAGAGACGCAGTGGATCGACCACCATGCGGGCGGCCTGATGATCGGCCACGTCCATGCGTTTGCGCATGACCGCCCGCGGATTGTTGCGCGCATGCGCCCGGATGGAGACCGGCACGGCCGCGAGCTGCTCGCTCGTCGCGCCGTAGCGGGCCATGTAGCGCTGCATCGAGAGCGCCGCGCCCGCGGCGGGTGCGGTGAGCCCGTAATGCGGTGTTTCGCCATGCGTGCCGCCGGTCTCGCGATAGCCCTCGAAGTCGTGCGGGCCGCCGAGAATGTCGCGCTCGCGGGTGAAGCTCATCGCAGTGACGCACGCGACGACCTCGGCCATCCCGGTCGCGACGGCCATGGCCGCGTTCTGCAAGGCGCTCGTGACGAAGCGGCCGTGCGTCCACGCCTGATAGACGTAGCGGGTGGAAAGCCCGAAGGCCTGGGCCACCTGATCATAGTCGACGCCGAGCGGCCACCCGATGTGGATCGCGAGCCCGTCGATATCGTCGCGCTCGAGGCCGGCATCGTCCAGCGCAGTCTTGAAGGCGGCAGCCGCGAGCGCGAGCTGACTCTCGGGCAGGTAGCGGCCGAAGCGGCTCGCGCCGATGCCGGCGATGGCCGCTTGGTCGCGCAACGCGATCGACATGGCGTGCTCGCGGGTCTAGCCGGCGGCGCCCAGGCCTTCGCGGACCGTGACGTCGCCGATCCACCGCTGGCCGCGCCGTGCGAGCCGTTCAGCGGTGGTTTCGCTCTCGTAGTCGGCGGTCGGCACGTCGGCGTCGTCGAGCGCGAGCGGCGGATCGAAGGTGTTGGCGTTGACCACCGCATGAAGGCGGCCGTCGATCTCGCTCAGGACCGCCGGAAAGATGCCGCAGCGCTTGCAGACGAGAAACTCGGCCGTGCCGTGGCCGAACCTGTAGCGGCTCACACCGTCCCCATCCGCGATCGAGACCACGAGCGAGCCCTCGGGTGCCGACACGTAGAGACCGCCATGCTTCCGACAGAAGCTGCAGCCGCAGTGACGCGGCATCAGGCTCTGTGTCTCGTCGGCGAGACGAAGGTTGATGCGGATCGTGCCGCAATGGCACGCCCCCGTCAGATCCCGCGGCATCGGCGTCTCCCAGCATGGTTCGGCCCAAGACATAGCGCGGATGGCGGTGCCCGTCTTCCGCCGCGTCTCACTGAGGTTGCGCGTGGCCGTGGGTCTCGCGCACCAGGAGCGAGGCGCCGAGCGCCACGACGCAGAGCACGGGCATCACCACAAAGGCCTGCTGATGGGCCTCCAACGGGTAGAAGCGCACGCCATCCCGCATGGCGCCCTCCCAATGCCAGTCCAGAATCGCGCCCATCAGGAGCTGCACGAGCGCGCTCACCATCATCACCACGCTGTTGGCGACACCGGTCGACATGCCGATGCCGCGCGCGGGTCCATGCTCGGCGACCAGGGCGAACGACACGACGATGCCGCCGGCCGAAAGCCCGAGCGCGACCATGAGGACATAGTGGGCGGCCAGCGGGATGTCGGGAACGGCGACGAACACGCTCCAGCCGACGAGCGCCAAGAGGGCGCAGGCGATCGCGGGCGGCTTGCGCCGGCCGATCCGGCCAGACACCCAACCGACGAGGAGCGAGCCTGCGGCCCAGCCGAGCAGCGCGATCGAGGTGAAGGTGGCGGCGGCCGGGCGCGTATGGTCGTGCACCTGCATGTAGTAGCCGACCGTCCAGAGCGCGAACGAAATCGCCGGCGTGCCGAGCGCCACCGCCATGACGGTCGCGATCCACACCTCACGCGTACGCAGCGTGCGCCCGAGCATGCGCCAGATCGAGGCCATGTCGACCGGTGCAGGAGAAGGGGCCGACGACACGTCTCGCGCGCCGGCCGGCATACGCCACCACATCAAGAGAGCGAAGGGGAGCGCGACGAGCGCCACCACGAGCATCACGGTGCGCCAACCACCGAGCTCGACCGCAGCGGCGAGGGGTGCTTGCCCGAGCGCGGCGCCGAGCATGCCGACCAGGACCGTGATGCCGCCGAGCAAGGTGAAGCGCGCAGGCGGGAACCAATCGCGCGCAAGCTTGATGCACCCTGCATAGAGCACGCCGCCACCGGCGCCCGTGACGAAGCGGCCGATATTGGCGGTCGCGACATCCGGCGCGAGCGCGAAAAGCAAGCCGCCGATGACGCAGAGCGCCGCGCTCGCCGCCATGACGCGCCCGACGGAGAACCGGTCGAGCAACGCGCCGCCCGGAATCTGCACCGCCGCATAGGCGTACCAGTACATCGACGAGATATTGCCGAGGGCGGCGGCGCTGACCGCGAAATCGCGCATCAGCACATCGATCATGCCGCCGGGCGCGACCCGCGTCAGATGGCCGTAGCCGAACAGGACCACGGCCGCGAGCCAGAGCGGCCACAGCCGCGTCAAAGAGCGCGCGTGCGCAGAGCGGAAGGCGGCCATGCGCGGTTGCCGAGCGGGGCCGGTCGAGGCGCGCCGGGCTTTACGAGGGCGCCTTCACGCCCGCGTCCGCATAGGCCTGGCGGTAGCCATCATGGGCCAGCACGCGGGCGATCGAATTGAGCTGCTCGTCGGGGATGTCGAGGCCCACCCCATCCGACATGCGGTTGCAAAAATTGAAGTAGGCACACACCATGATTGCGGTCATCAGCGCATTCTCATCCCAGCCGGCGTCGTAGACCGCCTCGGCATCCTTACCGGTCAGCTGGTGCGGCGTTTGGTTCAGCGTGCGGACGTAGCGGAGCAGCGGCTTGAGCTTGGCTTCCACGGGCGCGGCGTCGACATCGTCGATCAGCGATTCGATCACCTCGCGGCCAATGCCCATGTGGGCGGCGGTGTAGCTATGGCTGCGGTAGCAATAGGAGCAGCGATTGAGCCCCGAGGTGAATGCCGCGATCAGCTCGCGCTCGGTCGGTGTGAGCGAGGAGGGGCCACGCATCAAGGCTTCCTCGAAGGGGATCAGGTGGCCGAGCACGTCGTGATGGGCCTTGATCATGTCGAGAAAGGTGGCGTCCTCGGGGAGGGAACGGAGCTGCGGCATGGCGGCGCGCCTCGCGGTGTTGTGCACGTGGGTCGGCGTTTTCGCGCCGATGGTGCCATGTTCCGGAGGGGCGGGCGAGGCGCCTCGGCCAACCATCCGGTTCCAATGGGGCCGACTTCGCTGGTGGGACTCGGAGCGTTATCGTAATATGACAGCAGGGACGCACTTGTCCGCGCCGGCGCTCGCGCTCGTGACGAGCAATTCGCGCGGGCTCGTGGGAGGAAGGAATGCGAACGCGAATTATTTACCTTATCAACCCGAACACGAACTCGTTCACCACGCGGCCGCTCTACATGAACCGCGCGCTCTATTCGCCGCTCGCGGGGCTGCTCGCAGTGGCCGCGGTGATCCCGCAGGACAAGTACGAGGTCGTGCTCACCGACGAGAACATCGAGGACATCGACTTCGACCTCAATTGCGATCTCGTCGGCATTTCGGCGATGACGGCCTACGTCAAGCGGGGCTACGAGATCGCCGATCGCTTCCGCGCGCGGGGCATTCCGGTCGTGATGGGTGGCGTGCATGCGAGCTTCATGCCGGAGGAAGCGCTCCAGCACTGCAACTCGGTGGTGATCGGCGAGGCCGAGCTCGTGATGCCGGACCTCCTGAGTGACCTCGAGGACGGCGCGCTCAAGCCGACTTACAAGTCCACCAAGCTACACCCGATGGTCGGCATGCCGATGCCGCGCTACGACCTGGTGAAGAAGAACCGCTACGTCAACCGCACCTTCGTGCAGACCTCGCGCGGCTGCCACCAGGGCTGCACCTTTTGCGCCGAGCCGCTGATGAACGGCCTCAAATTCCGCTACCGCCCGGTCGACGAGGTGGTCCGCGAGGTGGAGGAGGCCGACCAGAAGTTCATCTCGCTCAACGATGCCGATTTCTTCGGCACCGTGGAGCGCCCGAAGGAGGTGATGCGCGCGCTGAAGGGCCGCGGAAAGCGTTGGCAGGCGGCTGTGACGAGCCGCATCGCCGAGCGCGACGACATGCTGGAGCTCGCCGCGGAGAGCGGCTGCTACATGATGAGCATCGGCTTCGAATCGATCTCGCGCGAAACCTTAAAGAGCGTCCATAAGTATGTGAACAGGCCGGATCATTTCAGTGATCTCGTGGCCAAGATCCATAGCTACGGGATCATGGTGTTCGGGCTGTTCATGTTCGGCTTTGACGGCGACGATGCGAGCGTCTTCGACGAAACGGCGCAGTTCAATATCGATGCCGACTACGACATGTGCGCCTATTCGGTGCTCACCCCCTATCCGGGCACGCTCACCTGGTTCGAGATGAAGCAGCAGAACAAGATCGTGTCCTACGATTGGGACAAGTACGATCAGGGCCACATCGTCTATCGGCCAGAGAAGCTCAGCACCAAGGAGCTGCGCGAAGGCCACATGCGCGCCTACAAGAAGTTCTATTCGATGCCCTCGATCGCGCGGCGCTTTCCCTATTTCGGTGCACGCAACAAGCTCCACTGGGGCATCTACAACACCTTCTTCCGCCGCGGCGAGGTGACCGGGCGGAGCATCGAGAACGCGATCGCGGCCGAAACGGCGGCCCCGGAGCACATCCCGGTCCCGCCGATCATGCCGTTGAAGCGCGATTGGCGCGAGATCGTGGAGAAGGGACGGGCCGCCTAGGGCGCTCCCTCATCCGCTCAAGAGTTGAGAATGGGCGCGTCTCTGGCGGACGCGTCCATTTTCTTGCGCGCGGCCTTCCCGGGGTGATGCCATGAAGCCGCCCGCCGCGCGCACGCTGCCCGATCTCCTGGACGAGATGGCCACGCGCTTTCCGGCGCGCGAGGCCTTGGTCGGGGGCGAGCAGCGCTACACCTACGCGGCGTTGAGGGCCGCCGTCCGCGGGCTCGCGAAGGGCCTGCATGCGCTCGGCGTACGGCGAGGCGACAAGGTCGGCATCCTCATGGGCAACCGGCCGGATTGGGTGATCGCCGATTTCGCGATCACGCTGCTCGGCGGCACGATGGTTGCGGTCAACACCTGGGCGACGCCCCGCGAGCTCGCGCATGTGCTGTCTCACGCCGACACCAAGGTGCTGATCACCGCGGACCGATACCTGAAGCAAGACTATCTGGCGATGCTCGACGACTTGGCCGGGACCACCGATGCGCTCGCCGGGATCACGCACATCGTGCGCCTGGGCGGGCCGGCGGACCACCCGGCGCTCCCCTACGAGCGCCTGGAAGCGCTCGGGGTAGAGGTGGACGACGCGGTGATCGATGAAGCGCAGCGCGCGATCGCGCCGGCAGATGTCGCCTATCTTCTCTACACATCCGGCACCACGGCGCTGCCCAAGGGGGTGCAGCTGCAGCATTTCGCGCTGATCGAGAACATGTGGAACATCGGTGAGCGCCAGCACCTCACCGAGCGAGACCGGCTCTGGCTCGCGGTCTCGCTCTTCTGGGGGCTCGGCTGCGAGAACGCGCTGATGGCCGTGATGACCCACGGCGGCTGCGTCGTGCTGCAGGAGCATTTCGATGCCGCCGAGGCGCTCCGCCTGATCGAGGCGGAGCGCTGCACGGTGTTTTACGGCACGCCCAACATGGCCCAAGCGATGCACGAGCATCCCGATCGCGCCCGTCGCGATCTCTCCTCGCTCCGCACCGGCGCGACGCTCGGCTCGGCGGAGCAGATCCGCCGGGTCATCGAGCTCGGCGCGACCAAGGTCTGCAACATCTACGGGCTCACCGAGACCTACGGCAATTGCACCGTGACCGACGCCGAGGACCCAATTGACGTGCGCCTCACCCGCGTCGGCCGGCCGCTGCCGGGCGTCGAGATCCGCATCGCCGATCCCGAGACCGGCGCGGCGCGGGCCACCGGCGAGGTCGGCGAAGTGCTCGTGCGCGGCTATGTGACCTGCGGCTACTACAAGGACCCGGCACTCAATGCGGCAAGCCTGCGTGACGGCTTCTTCCGCACCGGCGACCTTGGCGTCATGGATGAGGATGGCTATCTGCAATTCCGTGGCCGGCTCAAGGAGATGATCAAGACCGGCGGCATCAACGTCGCGCCTGCGGAGGTCGAGGCGGTGCTCCTCGAGCATCCCGCGGTCGAGCTGGCCTATGTCATCGGCCTCCCGGACGCGGCGCGCGACGAGCGGGTCGCCGCGGTGATCGTGCTGCGGCGCGGCGCCACGGTCGATGACGCAGCGCTGACGGCCCATTGCCGCGACCGTCTTGCGGCCTACAAGGTGCCGCGCGAATTCCGCCAAGTGGAGCACGAGGCGCTGCCGCTCACCACAACGGGCAAGCTGCAGAAATCGCGCCTCGGCGAACTCTTTGCCTAAGCCCACGCGGAGCCAAAGGCCATGGTCAATCGCGTCGTCCTCCCCGTCATCACCGCGGCGCTGATTTACGCAATCGTTGCGCACTACCGCACGGCGAGCGACTTCAACGATGCCTGCGCCGCCTACGCCTCGCTCGGCGACATGTCGTTCAGCGACGACAACATCGGCAATCTCGAGATCGACCTCTCCGGGGTCCTCGGCATCGTCAAGCCCGAGGATGCGCGCCGGCTCCGCGACGCGTGCGGGGACCGGCTCCAGGGCGAGCACAGCTTTCTCGACGATTTGTTCCGCTGGTAGGCGGGTGCGCGGCGGCCGATCGGCCATCCGTGTGACCCCAATCACGGCGCGCGGCCGCGCCGAGGGCTATCGTTAATCCACGCGATTCGCCCGGTGGCCGGCGGCTGTGGCTGCTCTTCGGAACACGCTCGGCGGACCAGTCACAATTTCGGCAGATTTTTTTCCAAGGATATGGGCGTGCGCTTCGTCTCACTGGAAAAGGCAAACGGGGCCGACGTCCTCGATGACGCAAACCCACGATCCGACGCCCCTGATCAAGCGGGCACAACGAGGCGACAGAGCGGCCTTCGAGGCCCTTCTGCAGGCGCATTACGACGTGATTTACCGTATCGCTTACAAATGGTGTGGCAACCAGGCGGACGCTGAGGACGTGAGCCAAGAGGCCTGCGTCAAGCTTGCGCGTGCGCTCGACAGCTTCGATTTTCGTTCGGCCTTCCTGACCTGGCTTTACACGCTCGTGATCAACACCGCGAAGGATTGGCTGCGCAGCCGGCACCGCGAGCCGGTGGGGCTCGATGCGGCGCCGGAGCCCGTGCAGCCACCGACCGGCGAGCAGCGCACCTATGCCGGTGAGGTTCTCGCCTATCTGCGCACACTGCCCGAGAAGGAGCAGGAGGCCATTCACCTCGTCTTCGGCGAGGGTCTGACGCATCGCCAAGCGGCCGTCGTGATGGATTGCAAGGAAAGCACCGTCTCCTGGTACATCCACGAGGCACGCAAGAAGCTCAACGCCTTCGAAAACGCGGAGCGGTGCTATGGATGAGCGGCGCTTGAAAGAGCTTCTCCGGTCTGAGGCCGTGCCCGCGCCCGATGAGGCAGCGCGGCAGCGCGCGATGGCGGCTGGCCTCTCGGCGTTCGACGCGGTTCAGGAAGAAAAACGCGCGCGCCGCCAAGGATCGTCGTTGCTCGCGCGTCTAACGGGTCGTTTCACATCCCCCACAGGGAGACGACCCATGACCAAACGCTACATGCTCGGCGGTGTCGCCACGGCAACCGCGATGGCGGCGGCACTTAGCGTCGGCGTCTACACCACGCTCGACAGCGACCCGCAAACGACCACGCTCACGAACACCGGCACGCGCACGACGATCGTCGTCGCCGAGGCCGACCAGCACGCGCGCACGACCTCCAGCACCGAGGCGCGCGAGCGTGACGCCGGCGAGGGCAAGTCGACCAAGAACGAGGACTCGAATGCCCCGGTCGGCGATGACGAGACGATCGTCGTCGCGGCCGCCGATCCGGCACCGACGGACGAGGGCGCCGGCGCCTTGGTCGCGCAGAACCGGCCCGGCGCGGCCGGGTCCGTCGCCGCGGACGGCAACGCGCGCGCCGATCTCCGGCAGCCCGCGGCCGAGCCGGCTGCGCCCATCGCCGAAGCACCGGCCGTGTTGGGCGAAAGCTTCGACGCACTGACCGGGACCTTGTCCAACCAAGACGACGCGTTCGCGCTTGCCGATGTCGCCGTCGAGACCGAGGCAGCGACGCGCGCCGAGAGCACGGCGCCCAACCGTCGTGTCCGTACCCTCCAGGCCAAGCCCGCGCCGGCCGCGTCGAGTTATGCCGCTGACGCGAGCCAAGCCGAGGTACTGCCGCCGCCGGCCTACGAGGATGTCGGCCGCGATCGCTTCGAGGATGTCGAGGAGGGCGCGGTGATCCGCGTCGCCGATGAGCCGGTCTCGACCTTCTCGATCGACGTCGACACCGCGTCCTATGCCTTCGTGCGCCGCAGCCTGACCGGAGGCGTGCTGCCGCAGAAGAACGCCGTGCGCATCGAGGAGCTAATCAACTACTTCGACTACGATTATCCGCTCGCCGAGACCGCCGAGCAGCCGTTCCGCCCCAGCATCAGCGTGACGCCGAGCCCGTGGAAAGCGGGAAACAAGCTGGTGCACATCGGCATCAAGGGCTACGACCTCGAGGCCGCCGCGCAGCCGCGCAGCAACCTGGTCTTCCTGCTCGATGTCTCGGGCTCGATGAACGCGCCCGACAAGCTGCCGCTGGTTATCAATTCGATGCGCCTGCTGCTCGACACGCTCGGCCCGGACGACACCGTGGCGATCGTCGTCTACGCAGGCGCCGCCGGCACCGTGCTGGCCCCAACCAGGGTCGCGGAGAAGGGCAAGATCCTCGCCGCGCTCGATCGCTTGGGCGCGGGCGGCTCGACGGCCGGCGCCGAGGGCATCCGCCAGGCCTACGCATTGGCCGAGAGCACCTTCGACAAAAGCGCGGTCAACCGCGTGATCCTCGCCACCGACGGCGATTTCAACGTGGGCATCACCGATCAGAACGAGCTCGAGAGCTTCATCGAGCGCAAGCGGGCGACCGGCATCTTCCTCTCGGTGCTCGGCTTCGGGCAGGGCAACTTGAACGACGCGCTGATGCAGACGCTCGCGCAGCACGGCAATGGCGTCGCCGCCCACATCGACACGCTCAACGAAGCCCGCAAGGTGCTGGTGGAGGAGGCGTCCTCGACGCTCTTCCCGATCGCCAAGGACGTGAAGATCCAGGTCGAGTTCAACCCGGCGACCGTCGCCGAATATCGCCTCATCGGCTACGAGACCCGCGCGCTCGCCCAGGAGGATTTCAACAACGATAGGGTCGACGCCGGCGATATCGGCGCCGGCCACACGGTGACGGCGATCTATGAGATCACGCCCGTCGGCGGCGCCACGTTGATCGAGGACAGTCGCTACGAGCCGGCCGAAGCGGTGCTTCCGGGCGACGGCGATCTCGCCAACGAGTACGGCTTCCTCAAGATCCGCTACAAGTTGCCCGACAGCGACACCTCCACGCTGATCACCGCACCGATCGCTATCGACCAAGAGAGCGATGCCGCGGAGGCGCTCGCACAAGAGGCCCGTTGGGCAACCGCGGTCGCGGGCTTCGGCCAGCTCCTCAAGGGCGGCCAGTACACCGGCACCTACACCTACGACGACGTGATCGCGCTCGCGCAAGCGGCGAAGGGCGAGGACCCCTTCGGCTACCGCGCCGAGTTCATCACCCTCGTGCGGCTCGCCGGCTCGGCGGCGGCGCTTCCCCGCAACTAGCCACGCTTTCGGGGGCGGTACACGAGCATCCTGCGCGTACCGCTCCCGAGAGCCGCCGTCTTTCGATTCCGCTCTGGGTAGCGCCGATGGGCGCCGGGATCTCCCCCTGGGCGGACAACGCCTCTCCCGATAATATCGAGCCATGAACCTGCATGGCTTACTCTGCGCGCGCGCCGACGCGGGCCGGCCGGTCGAGATCGGCCTGATCGGCGGCGGAAAATTCGGCACCATGTTCCTGGCGCAAGCGCGGCGGACGCCGGGCTTTCGGGTGCATGGCATCGCCGATCTCGACCCCGACCGCGCGCGCCGGGCGCTGGCAGCCGCAGGCTGGGACGACGATGAGGCGGATGCCGTCACCGTCACGGACGACGCTGCGCGGCTCATCGCGACCGAACGCCTCGACGTGGTGATCGACGCGACGGGCGATCCCTCGGCGGGTATTGCGCATGCACGGGCCACGATCGCGGCCGGCCATCACATCGTCATGGTCAATGTGGAGGCGGATGCGCTCGCGGGACCGCTGCTCGCGGAGGAGGCGCGGCGCGCGGGCGTCGTCTACTCTTTGGCCTATGGCGACCAACCGGCGCTCATCGCCGAGATCGTCGATTGGGCGCGCGCGACCGGCCTCGAGGTCATCGCGGCGGGAAAGGGCACGAAGTATCTGCCCGGCTATCACCACGTCACGCCCGACGATGTTTGGGAGCATTACGGTCTGACGCCGGCGGAGGCCGCGGCCGGCGGCATGAACCCGCAGATGTTCAACTCGTTCCTCGACGGCACCAAGTCGGCGATCGAGATGACCGCGGTCGCCAACGCGACCGGGCTCACGCCGGCCCCCGATGGCCTCGGGTTCCCGCCCTGCGACGTCGACGATCTTGCGACCGTGCTCTGCCCGACGGTGGATGGCGGCGTGTTGCACCATGCCGGCCAGGTCGAGGTGATTTCCAGCGAAGCGCGCGATGGCACCTCGCTCGCGCGCGATCTGCGCTGGGGCGTCTATGCCGTCTTTGCGGCGCCGGATGACTATGTGCGCGCTTGCTTCCGCGAGTATGGCCTCAAGACGGACCCGAGCGGGCGCTACGCCGCGATGTACAAGCCCTATCATCTGATCGGCCTGGAACTCGGAATTTCGGTCGCGAGCGTCGCGCTCCGCGGTGAGCCGACCGGCGCGCCCAACGGGTTCCGCGCCGATGCCGTGGCCTGCGCCAAGCGCGCGCTCGCGCCGGGCACGCGGCTCGACGGCGAGGGCGGCTACACCGTTTACGGACGGCTCATGCCGGCCGACGACAGCCTGGCGCGTGGCGCGCTGCCGATCGGGCTCGCCCACGGCATCACCGTGACCCGCGCCGTGGCGCCGGACACGCCGCTCGTGTGGGCGGACGTGGCGATCGACGAGGACGCAGCGGCGGTGAAAGCACGCCGCACGATGGAGGCGCGCGACACGACGTCGCCCGCGGCCCGCCGCGCAACCGGCTAAATGGCGTAGGATGGCGATAGGCCTCAGCGACGGACAGCACACCCGGTCGAGCGCGAGGAGCGCCACGTGACGCCGGGACCGCACTAAGCCGGCGCGTCGGCGCAACCAGGGGAGACGCACCATGTCGAGACAATTCATCGTTGCCGCGGCGCAGATGGGCCCGATCGCGAAGGCGGACGGCCGCCGCGCCGTGGTCGACCGATTGATCGCCATGCTTCATGACGCCCATCGGGCGGGAGCAACGCTCGTCGTGTTTCCCGAGCTTGCGCTGACCACCTTTTTTCCGCGCTGGGTGATCGACGACCCGGACGAACTCGACGGCTACTTCGAAGCCGAGATGCCGAGCAACGAAACCCAGCCGCTGTTCGGTGCCGCGAAGGAGCTCGGCGTCGGCTTTCACCTCGGCTACGCGGAGCTCGTGCGCGAGGCGGACGGCACCAAGCGCTATTTCAACACCGCGATTCTCGTCGATCGCGCGGGCGAGATCGCGGGCAAGTACCGCAAGATCCACCTGCCCGGCCATGCGGAACCACAGCCGAACCAGCCGCATCAGCATCTCGAGAAGCGCTATTTCGAGGTGGGCGATCTCGGTTTTCCGGTGTTCCGGACCATGGATGGCGTCATGGGGATGTGCATCTGCAACGACCGGCGCTGGCCCGAGACCTATCGGGTGCTCGGCCTGCAAGGCGTCGAGGTCGTGATGCTCGGCTACAACACACCGAGCACCAATCCCTTCGCCAAGACCGAGGCGCCCCACCTCGGCATGTTCCACAACTGGCTTTCGATGCAGGCGGGCGCCTATCAGAACGGCACATGGGTCGTGGCGTCGGCGAAGGCAGGCATCGAAGAGGGCATTCACCATATGGCCGGAAGTTGCATCATCGCGCCGACCGGTGAAATCGTGGCGCAGGCGAGCACCGAGGGTGACGAGGTCATCACTGCGCCAATCGATCTCGATCGGGGTACTTATATCCGAGAGACGATCTTCAACTTTGCGGCGCACCGGCGTATCGAACACTATGGCCTGATTACAACTCAAACGGCCGCGGTCCCGCCGCCAAAATCCTAGCGTGCAACCGGCCAAACAGACGTCAGTCAAAGCCTGCACCCCGCTGGTCTGTTTCTTCTCGCACTAAGACGGGAATTGACAGACGCGAAAAGGTTCTCTTATTTAACGCGCCTGATATTGACGTAGTGTGGCGCGACCATGCGAACGGCTGCCGAATCATCAGAGCGTCTCGATCTCGTTGAGGGTCTTTTCGATGCGCTCGACTTTCCGACCGCGCTCATCGGTGCGGCCGGACAATACCGGGTGATCAACCGAGCCTACGGCGCTCTCCTCGACGTCGAGGCTGCGAGCTTGCTCGAATGCCCGTTCGCCCACAGTGTCCATCCGGATCAGCGGGCGGATTGCGTCGACATCATGGCGCAGCTTTTCAATGGCGCCTCGGCGCATGCCTGCTTCGAGAGCGCGCTCGGCGTAAACGGGCGAAGCGTGCCGGCGCGCCTCTCGCTCTCGCCGCTCCGGCTGACGAACGAAGAGTCGCGGGCGATCGTCGCGACGGCCGTGCGCCGGGGGGACGCCGACACCGCACCGGAGACGCCGCCCTTGCCGACGGTCGCGCATGTGGTCGATGCCGAGACCTTGGCGCATATGGGCCACGAGCTTCGAACACCGCTCAACGCCATTCTCGGCTTTTCCGAAGCGATGAGGACGGAAATGTTCGGACCGCTCGGCAATGAGCGCTATCGCGAATATGCCGACGACGTCCACCGGTCGGGCCAACGCCTCCTCACCGTCGTCAGCGCCCTTCTCGGCGTGCCGCGCTAGCGGCACACGCTCATCCCCTTTGCTGCTGAGCGCAGCGGCAGTTCTGCCGCAAGCGCAATCATGCTAGGACTGGTCTGAGGGTCGGTCCCGTCCGACGGGCGCGCCGGCCGAACATGCAAAGGGAGAATGAGATGGCACTTCCGGACCTTGCGAGACAGCTTCTCGAAGGCAAGAACTTCGGCACGGTCACGACACTCATGGCGGACGGCGCGCCGCAGGCCAGTGTCATCTGGGTAGACACCGACGGCGAGAACGTGGTGTTCAACACGGCCGAGGGCCGCATCAAGACCAACAACATGCGTCGCGACGGACGCGTCGCGGTCGCTGTGCACAACGCCGAGAACCCGTACCAGCAGGCGATGATCCGCGGTCGCGTGGTCTCCATGTCGCATGACGGCGCCGATGCGCATATCGATTCGCTCGCGAAGAAATATATGGGCGTCGACACCTATCCATTTCGGCAAGAAGGCGAGCAGCGCGTGATCGTGACCATTGCGGCCGACAAGGTCGGCCTGATGGACCCCTAGGCTGAATCGACATTCATGAATTCACATTGAGCTCGTTGTGTGATTCATGGATCTCCAGCTGATTCGCAGTTGGAGGGGTGTGATGGCGAAGCGGTACGAGTTGTCTGATGATCAGTGGCGCGCGATCGCGGATATGTTGCCCGGTAAAGCCGGTGATCCAGGTCGGACCGGCGACGACAACCGGCTCTTCGTGAACGGGGTCTTGTGGGTGCTTCGCTCTGGTGCCCACTGGCATGATCTTCCGCCGCGCTACGGCAAATGGAAGAGCGTGCACAAACGCTTCACGCGCTGGGCCAAGGCAGGGGTATGGGAGCGCGTGTTCGCCGCTCTGACGGCTGATCCGAACAATGACTCCCTGATGCTCGACAGTTCGCTCGTGCGCGCACACCAGCAGGCGGCGACCGGAAAAGGGGGGACCGGGATCAGGCTCTGGGGCGTTCGCGAGGCGGTCTGACCACCAAGATCCATCTCGCCGCCGACGCCCGGGGCCGGCCGCTTCGGGTGATCCTCACGCCCGGCCAGGCCGGCGATGCGCCGCAGGCACCAGCCCTTCTAGACGGCTTTCGGCCAAGCCACGTCCTCGCAGACAAGGCCTACGACAGCAACGCCATTCGCGACCTCATCGCGGCCGCCGGCGGCACGGCTGTTATCCCCTGCAATCCGACCCGAAAGCGACAGATCCCTTACGACTTCGAGATCTACAAGGCGCGCAACCGGATCGAGCGGTGCTTCAACAAGCTCAAGCACTTCCGCCGCATCGCCACACGCTACGACCGGCGAGCCATATACTTCCTGGCCTTCATCCACATCGCATGCGCAATCCTATGGATGCGGTGAATGTCGATTCAGCCTAGGCCGCGATCGCGCCGACCGGATGGACTCTGACGCTTGACGCTTGGTCGCTGAGAACATAAATAGAACAAACGGGCGCCGACCGGCTTGTCGCTGGTCGGCGCTCTCGTCAGAGGGAGGGAATGACCCATGGGCACCGCCAAAGCCAAGGGCAAGGCCACAGGGCCGGTGATCGAGCGCGCGCTCTTCGATTTTCTGCGCGAGCTGCGGGTGAACAATGAGCGCGCCTGGTTCGAGGCCAACAAGGCGCGCTATGTCGCGGAGGTGCGCGACCCCATGCTCGCCTTCATCGAGGCCTTCGCCGATCCACTCGCCAAGATCAGCCCGCACTTCGTCGCGGATCCCCGGGCGAACGGCGGCTCGCTGTTCCGGATCTACCGAGACACGCGTTTTTCCAAGGACAAGACGCCCTACAAGACGAATGTCGGGGCGCATTTTCGCCATGCCGCGGGAAAGGATGCCCATGCACCGGGTTTCTATCTTCACCTCGAGCCCGGGAGCTGCTTCGCGGGCTGCGGGATCTGGCACCCCGACGGGCCGGCGCTCGCGAAGATCCGCGAGGCCATTGTCGCGAAGCCGGACGCCTGGAAGCGCGCGACGCGGGGCAAGGCGTTCACGGCGATGATGACGCTCCGCGGTGACAGTCTAAAACGGCCGCCGCGGGGCTTCGATCCCGATCACCCGCTGATCGAGGATCTCAAGCGCAAGGACTTCATCGCGATCACGGAATTGCACGAGGACGAGGCGCTCGCGCCCGGCTTCCCGAAACGGTTCGCCGCCATCTGCCGCGCCAACGTGCCGCTGGTGAAGTTTCTCACGCAAGCGGTCGACGTGCCGTTCTGAGCGCTAAAGGCTGAAGCCGCCGTCGATCACGAAAGCTTGGCCGGTGGTGAAGGCCGACTCATCCGCGGCCAGATAGACGCAGAGCGCCGCGATCTCCGCCGGTTCGCCGACGCGGCCCATGGGCTGGCGCGCGATGAAGGCTTTTCGCGCTTCCGCTGGATCGGGAAACGCGTTGATGCGCTCATCGAGGGAGGGCGTTTGCACGGTTCCCGGACAGACCGCGTTGCAGCGGATGCCGGCGTCGATGAAGTCGATCGCGACGGATTTGGTGAGACCGATCACCGCCGCTTTGCTCGCGCCGTAGGCGCAGCGGTTGGGCGCGCCGATCACCGACGAGGCGACCGAGGCCATGTTGATGATCGAGCCGCCCCCGGCATCGACCATGCGCGGCAGGAAGGCGCGGATCATCTGGTACATGCCGGTCACGTTGAGACGCAGCGTTTCGTCCCACGCGGCGGGGTCGCAGTCGAGAATGGTGCCGTGGGGCACGCGACCGGCGCAGTTGAACAAGATATCGACGGCGCCGGCCTCCTCGGCGATCTCCGCGACGGCGTTCGGGTCGCGCACGTCGAGCGGGCGCGTCTCGATCCCGCTGGTCCCGGAGAGCACCTCGAGCTTCGCCGGGTCGATGTCGGTTGCGATGACGGCCGCGCCTTCCGCCGCGAACGCCCGCACCGTCGCGAGCCCGATGCCCTGGCCGCTCGCCGTCACGAACGCCGATTTTCCTGAAAGCCGCCCGGTCATCTTTCGCCCCACACTCACGATTACGGATGCGTGACGCTACGCAGCGGCGTTTCGACCTGTCAACGCGCGCGGCCCACGCGGGTGTCTATTCGGAGGTCGGTGACCATGCGGCGGCGCGAAGCTCCGCCACGGCGCGCTGCTCGTCTGTCATGAGCGAGGCGATGGTGTCGCGGTGGGTTGCGGCCAACGCATCGCCGCCGGCCGCGGCGAGCGCGAACCACACATAGGCCTCGGTGAGGCTTTGGTGTGGCACGCCACGGCCGAGATAATGCATGAGACCGAGATTGGCCTGCGCCTTCGCATACCCCATCTGCGCGGCACGGGTGAACAGTCGCACCGCCTCGTGGTCGTTCTGCGCGACGCCGCGGCCGAGATAGTGCATGAGGCCGAGGCCGGTGAGGGCAGGGGGGTGGCCCTGCGCCGCGGCTGCGCGGTACCACGTCACGGCGGTGGCGTCGCTCTGAGTGACGCCGGCGCCGCTCGCGTACTGCATGCCGAGACGGTACTGGGCGTCGCGATCGCCGGCATCCGCGGCGTGCCGAAGATACGCAGCCGCCTGGTGCAGATCACGCGGCATGCCTTCACCGCGCGCGAGCATCGTGCCGAGCGCCGCGCTGGCCCGCGTATCACCCCGGTCCGCAGCCTTGCGAAACCAGTCCGCCGCCCTAGCGTGATCCTGCGCGACGCCACGCCCCTCGGCGTAGAGACGGCCGAGTTGATATTGCGCGCGCGTGTCGCCCTGCGCCGCGGCCCGGTGATACCAGCGCGCGGCCTCGGCATGATCGGCGATCGCGCCGATGCCGTCGGCGTAGAACAGGGCGAGGATGTATTGCGCCGAGGCGTCGCCGGCCTCGGCCGCGGCCCGGTATTGGGAGACGGCCAAGGTGACGTATCCAGGATGATAGCCGGCCGCCGCATGCGCCGTGGACACCCCGGCGACGCCCAGGCCCGCAGCGCAGAAAAGCGCGGCTATGGCGATCACCCGACGCATGCCGGGACGCTAGCCGAGGCGGGTTAAGGAAGCGTGGGTCGGCGGCGCCACGCAGGCAGGTCGGCCGCCCCGCGGCGAGAGCGATGGTTAAGCGCCCTTGAACGACGCCTTGCGCTTTTCGACGAAGGCGCGCACGCCCTCGACGAAATCATCCGTGCCCGCGCAATCGGCGAACATCTCCGCTTCGGCTTGGAGCTGGCCGTCGAGCGAGGATTGCACGGAGCGGTAAAGCAGCCGCTTGGTGTTGGCGTAGGCCCGCGTCGGCCCGTTGGCGAGCGCGCGGGCGAGGTCGCCGGTCTCAGCCTCCAACCGATCCGCCGCGACCACGCGGTTGACGAGTCCGAGGGTTTGCGCGGTCTCCGCGTCGAAGCGCTCGCATAGCAGTGCCAGCTCCATCGCCTTCTTGAGGCCGACGGTGCGCGGCAGGAACCAGCTCGAAGATCCGTCGGGGCTCGTGCCGATCAGGTTGTAGGCCATCGTGAAGTAGCTGTTGTCGGCAGCGACCGCGAGGTCCGAGGCGAGGAGGAGGCTCATGCCGAACCCGCCGGTCGCGCCCGAGACGCTCGCAACGAGGGGTTTCGGCATACGCCGCATGCTCTGGATCAGCGGGTGCACGCCGGCGACGAAGGTCTCGAAGAAACGCCGGCGCTCCCGGCCCGGCACGTCGAGCAGCTCGTAGAAGAATTTTAGGTCGCCGCCCGCCATGAAGTGCTCGCTCGTGCTCCGCAAGACGACGCAGCGCACCGCGTCATCCGCGGCCGCGCGCTCGAGCGCGTCGGTGAGCGCATGCAGCAGCACGTCGTTGAGCGCGTTGAGGGCCTTCGGTCGGTTCATGGAAACCCGCGCTACGCCACCGTCACATTCGTAGACGACCGTCTCGTCCATTTGTCGCATCCTCCCGCCATCCCGGCATCCACTGCGGTTTGTAGCATGGTCAGAGCGGCACTTGCCCCTGTACGATAGGGCAACAACAAGAGAGCGCAGCACCGAGGGAGAGACAGTCATGCCGCGCGGCCCCGAGCTACCGACCGTCCCGCAAATTCTCGAACTCGCGGAAGAGTTCGGCTTCGAGATGACCGCGGATGACGCGCAGTCCTATCAAAACCTGATGCGCGGGCCGATGGCCTCCTATCGCGTGCTCGAGGAGATTCCGGAGCGTACGCTGCCGGTGAAATATCCGCGCGATGCCGGTTATCGGCCGAGCGCCGCGGAGAACCCCTATAACGCGTGGTATTGGCGGTGCGACATCAAGGGCGCGGAGTCCGGCCCGCTAAAGGGCCATGGTGTCGGGATCAAGGACCCCGTGTGCGTCGCGGGCATCCCGCTCATGAACGGCACGCGCGTGCTGGAGGGCTTCATTCCCGACGTCGACGCCACCATCGTCACGCGCATTCTCGACGCCGGCGGCACGATCGTGGGCAAGACCACGACCGAGGATTGCTCATTCTCCGGCGGCGGTCACACGAGCGCGCTCGGCCCCATCCGCAACCCGCACAAGCCGACCCACTCGCCAGGCGGCTCGTCGGGCGGCAGCGGCGCCGCCGTGGCGGCGGGCGATGTGAAAATGGCGATCGGGGGCGACCAGGCCGGCTCCATCCGTATCCCCGCCCAGCGCTGCGGCATCGTCGGCCTGAAGCCAACCTTCGGCCTGGTGCCCTACACGGGCGCCGTCATGATCGAGATGACGATCGATACCCTCGGCCCCATGTGCGACACGGTCGAGAATACCGCGCGCCTCTTGTCCGTGATCGCGGGCCCGTGTCCGATGGACCCGCGTCAGCGCGGCGTCATTCCCGACAATCACGTGCAGGACTACATGCCCGCGATCGGCAAGGGCGTGAAAGGCCTCAAGATCGGTGTGCTGAAGGAGGGCTTCGGTCAAAAGAAATGGCCGGATCTCGGCTTCCCCGCCAGCGACAAGGTCGTCGACAAGGCGTGCAAGGACGCGATCAAGGCGCTCGAGCGGCAGGGCGCCGAGGTCAAGAAGGTCTCCGCGCCCCTGCATGCGACGGGCACGCATATCTGGAACGGGATCGGCATCGAAGGGTCGGCCGAGTTCATGCTGAAGGGCTACAACCAAGGCACCAACTGGCGCGGCTACTACAACACGCGGCTCCGCGAGGCGCTGGGGCGGGGCTTCGACGCCCGCGGGAACGACCTGCCGGTCGCCGGCAAGCTGGTGATGATGATCGGCGAGTACATGCACCGGCACTATCACGGGCGCTACTACTCGAAGGCGCAGAACCAGCGGCATTTGCTGGAAGAGGGCTATGACGCGATTCTCGAGGATTGCGACGTGATCGCGATGCCGACGGTGCCCTTCGTCACGCCCGAGCTCGCCGCGCGGGATTGCGGCATCGAGGAGGAGATGCGGCACGCTCTCGATATGATCGGAAACACCTGTCCCTTCAGCCTGACCGGCCACCCCGCGATCAGCGTGCCCTGCGGCGCGGCCGACGACCTGCCGATCGGCCTCATGCTGGTCGGCCGACAATTCGACGATTTCACGGTGTTGCAAGTGGCGGACGCCGTGGAACAAAGCGGCTTGATGGCCTGAGAGGGAGGGCGGCTCATGACCACACGCGCTGTTCGCATCAAGACCGACCCGGACCCCTACGCGGCGTTCAAGATCGCGCAGGCCTACCGGGTCGACAATCTGATCTTCGTTTCCGGCCAAGCCGCGATCGACTTGGAGGGCAATGTCGTCGGCGTCGGCGATTTCGACACCCAGGCCGCGCAGACCTTCGACAACCTCGAGCGTGTGCTCAAGGCCGGCGGCTCCGATCTTTCCAAGATCGTCAAGGTCAACATCTACCTGAAGGACATGGGCAACTTCTCGAAGATCGTGGGCTTGCGGGAACAATATTTCACGCCGCCCTATCCGGCCGACACGATCGTCGAGATCACGAGCCTCGCATTGCCCGAGCTCGAGATCGAGATCGAGGCGGTGGCGCTCGTCGAGGGCGAGATCGTCGGCTGAGAGACGTCGGTCGCGCTCTATGTGGCCGGCACATCCAACACGATGTCGAAGCGGGCGGCGAGCCCGCCGGCGCCCGCCGCGTCGACCGCGGCGATCACGCGCGGCGCGGCATCGCCCAGGCGGGCGAAACAAGGCCGTCGCGCGCGTTGAGCGGTTCGTCCGGAAAGTACATCTGGGTGACGAGCGATGCGGTGTCGCCCGCCCCGACGGCAACGTGGATGTGCGGCGTGCGTCGCGCGCTCCCGCCAAGCGGATAGGCGGCCGGCTTGAGGGTGCGGAATCGGTAGGCGCCCGCGCCATCGGTGCGCGCAAGACCGACCCCTTCGAACAGCGGATCGCGCGGGGTCTCCTGATCGTCGGCCGGATGGTTGTAGTGGCCGAATGAATCGGCTTGCCAGATCAGCACCGCGGCGCCTGGCACCGGCTGGCCGGCACGGTCGAGCACGCGGCCGGTCAGCGACAGCCGGGTCCCCTCCGTGGTTTCAGCGCCGTCGCCGCGGCGCAGCAGATCGGCGTCGAGCGCCGCGAGATCGAGGTGGCCGGGATAGAACGGGCCGGCGGTTTGCCGCGGTGTCAGGGCCAACGTGCTCGCGCCCCCGATCCGCGGAACCACCGTCGCGCCGAACGCGAGTCCGGCCGCCCCGAGCAAGAGCTGGCGCCGATGAGGCATGCGCGCATGCCCGGCCCGATCGATCATGGCGGCCTCCGGAATTTGGTCATCTTTGTCCTTTAGAACCTAAGCCCGCAGCGCCCGGGTTCAACGCCGTGCCTTGCCTTCGCGGCGGCTTCCGGCGATTCTTGGGGGCGAAT
>CBDCGS010000004.1:0-42626 GCA_965216915.1 Alphaproteobacteria bacterium | reverse complement strand
CGCGACCGCCGACGCGCCGGCGCCGGCGACGACGATGTGGATCTCGCCCTCTAGCGCTTGCGCCGCCGTGACGGCGTGCAGGGTCGCGCGTTTCAGTTCCGCGTTGTCATGTTCGGCGAGGATCAGAATGCTCATCCGATCACTTTCGCTTCATCTCTGAGTTTCGCCACGAGCTCCGCCACGTTTTCCACTTTGACGCCTGCTTGCCGTCCGGGTGGATCTTCAACCGTGAGCGTCGTCAGGCGGGGGGCGATGTCGACGCCAAGCTCATCCACGGTCTTCGCGTCGATCGGCTTTTTCTTCGCCTTCATGATGTTGGGCAGCGAGGCGTAGCGCGGCTCGTTCAACCGCAGGTCTGTGGTGACGACCGCGGGCATGTTCACGTTGATCGTCTCGAGCCCGCCGTCGACCTCGCGGGTGACGTCGGCGGTGCCATCCTTGAATTCGATCTCCGACGCGAACGTGGCTTGGGGCCAGCCGAGCAGGGCCGCGAGCATCTGACCCGTTTGGTTGCTGTCGTCGTCGATCGCTTGCTTGCCGAGGATCACCAGATCGGCCGCCTCGGCCTCCGTCACCGCCTTGAGAATCTTCGCGATGCCGAGCGGCTGAAGCTCGTCGTCCGTGGCGACGTGGACCGCGCGATCCGCGCCCATGGCAAGCGCGGTGCGCAGCGTCTCCTGCGCCTGTTGTGGACCCGCGGACACGGCGACAATTTCGCTTGCGTGGCCACCCTCCTTCATGCGGATCGCTTCCTCGACCGCGATCTCGCAGAACGGATTCATGGCCATTTTGACATTGGCGGTTTCGACCCCGCTCTGGTCCGACTTGACACGGACTTTCACGTTCGGGTCGATCGTGCGCTTGACGGCGACGAGAACCTTCATCTGTCTCCTCGCATGGAGCAGGGCTGCTGTTCGGGAACCGGAGCTGGCCGCTTGACCACCCCTCGGGCGAGCGCGATCGGCGCCGATTTCGCAGGTGCACACTAAGTCTGCGCGAATCCCAAGTCAACGCCACGCAACGGTTTTTGGCGGGTCTAGCGGGTCTCGCCGGGGACCCACAGGACATCGGACGCACCGTCGCCGTTGAGGTGGCGCGCCAGCACGAAAAGATGGTCGGAGAGCCGGTTCACATAGCGCAATGCGTGCGGGGTTGACGGCCTCCGCTTCGCCGAGCGCCGTCACCATGCGCTCGGCGCGCCGCACGATCGTGCGGGCCAGGTGAAGCGCCGCCGCAGCCTGCGTGCCGCCGGGTAGGACGAAGGAGTCGAGGGGCTTGAGATGCGCATTCAGGGCGTCGACCTCTCGCTCGAGACGCTCGGTCTGCGTGGGGACGATGCGAAGCGCACCCTCGACCCCGTCGGGCATGCAGAGATCGGCCCCGAGGTCGAAGAGATCGTTCTGGATGCGCCCGAGCATTTGGTCCGCCTCGCCCGAGACATGCAGGCGGGCAAGGCCGATGGCGGCGTTCGCCTCGTCGACGGTGCCGTAGGCGGCGACCCGCGCATCGTGCTTCTTGACCCGTGCGCCGCCGCCGAGCGAGGTCTCGCCGGCGTCGCCGCCGCGGGTGTAAATCTTCGTGAGCTTGACCAAGGCCTCGCCTATTTCTGGACGACGAACACCAGGATCGCGAGCAGCGCAATCGCGACGAATTGCAGGCCGACGCGCCAGCGCATGAAGATGTTACTTTTGCTCTTCTTGCCGCCGCCATACATCGCGCCAAGGCCCAGCACGAGGACGATCACGACGCCGCCCATGGCGACATAGACCAGGATTTCGATGACTTGCGCGAGCGTACTGGACATGGGCGCGGCTCCTCGTTCGCTGATATAGACCGTTCCGGCCGCACTGCCCACCCGTTTCGGCCGTGGGATGCCTCGGCGGGCTTGATCCGCCCGGCGGCACGAACTACGATCCGGCCATGTACGCGCAACCCCTCATCGGCGTCGTGACGCGGCGAATTACGGGCCCGGTCCCCCTCGGGGGCCGGGAAACCGGTCTATGCGCCCGCTTCGACGATGAGGAGTTTGCCCGTCATGTCATGCTCGCCTGAGCCTCGACACCCCTTACATCAACCCAGCCGCTCGACGGCCACGTGCTTTTCCCGTCGTGACCGCGGTGGACCCGTCTGCGATGCCCCGCGTGCTGGAGGTCTTCGCGCTCCGCGCCGTCGTGCCGACGCGTTGGGACGGTGCCCGCGTCGACGGCGGCACCGGTGACCCGCGGCGATGATCGGCTGTCCATGGATATCCACTTTGGACCGCCTTCCATCGCAGGCGGCGGACGGAATCGGCCGCAAGCTCATGGCCATCGCATGCGTCGAGAGCGTGTCGCGGATCGACGCGCCTTAGAGAGAGCATGTCATGGTCACTCATGCTCACGCGACATGCTCTCTCTCATTGGCATTGACGCAAATGCGTCGTCGCAGGTGGTTTCACCTGCTCGGGATTTGCTTTGGAATTGACGCAAATGCGTCGTCGCAGGTGGTTCCACCTGCTCCGGGATTTGCTTTGGAATTGACGCAAATGCGTCGTCGCAGGTGATGCCACCTGCTCGGGATTTGCTTTGGAATTGACGCAAATGCGTCGTCGCAGGTGATGCCACCTGCTCGGGATTTGCTTTGGAATTGACGCAAATGCGTCGTCGCAGGTGATCCCACCTGCTCGGGATTTACTTTAGTCGAGGCGTCTCAAGACATCTCCGACCAGATCGTCGAGGGGTTGCGCGGTCCCCGCGGGCTGAACCCGGCGCGGCGGCGCGCGGCGCGGGCGGGAGTCGTCGGGATCGCCGACAAGCTCGCGCAACGCGCCATCGAGCACCGTTCCCGGCTCGGCGCTTGCGCCCTCGCGCAGGCGAATGCGCGGGAGCACGATCTCCTCGGTGGCCGTGGAAAGTCCCCGCGCCACCAGAAACGTCTCGAGCTCGTCGGTGAGGTAATGCCGGTGGGGCGCGTTGATCGGCCCGGTGAGCCGCACGCCGAGCGGCGGCGCGTTCGGCAAATCGGCGAGCCGGAAGAGGGCGGTCAAATCCAGGCGCCAAGACGGCAGGTCGGCGGTTCCCTCGACATCGCCGTTACCGCTCTCCGAGAGCACGCGGAGATCGTCGGTGCGCGCGATCCCGTCTTCAACCGTGATGGTGCCTTCGATCGAGCGGATTTCGGTTCGGCCCTGAGACAGGCCTTCCTCGGCCAATGAAATGAAGCTCGCGACGTTGTTCAGGTTGTTGAGCCGGCCTGTGATCGCCGCGAGGTCGACGCCCTCGACGGCGCCGCCCCGGGAGTCGATCGCGGCGTCGCCCCGGAGGCTGCGGACCAGCTCGTACTCGCTCGCGCCTTCGCTCTCGAAACGGCCGTCGATCGAGGCCCGGCCGCTCACCACATCGACATCCGCCGCCTGGTCCAGCGCCATCCCGACATCGATGTCGTCGAGACGAAAGCTCACGCGGATCGAGGGTTCCGGCCCGCTTGCCAAATCGCCTTCGGCCTCGAGAGCGCCATCAAACACACGGCCGCGCAAAGAATGGACAGTGAGGACGCCATTGCTCACCGACATGGCGAGGGACGCTTGGTCGAAACGGTAAGAACCTGCGAGAAGCGCGTCGGCAGCAAGCGTGAACTCGGCGTCGAAACTCTCCAAGGCGCCCAGGTCGATCGGCTTGAGCGACCAGCGGCTCACGATGTCCCGATCGGCGGCGCGGGTGCTGCCGGTGCTGCTCCCCGATCCCACGGCCCCGGATCCGGCCGTCGTGGCGGTGCGGCCGCCGGCGCCGAACAGGGATATGTCGAGCTCGTTTGCGCGCACGTCTGCTTTGAGATGCGGAACCGGTCCGTCCAAGCGCACGAACACACCACCGGTCAGCTGATTTGGTCCAATCGTGGCCTCCAAGCCCGAGACATCGGCCGCATAGCGGTCGCCGGTGATCTCGCCGCGCACATGGAGCGGGCCATAGCGCTGACCGGATGGTTGGCGTCCCATGACCGTTTCGGCGAAGCGCGCGGCGCGTGGGTGCCGCAAATCCATGTGGACGCGATAGTGGAGGTCGTCCAACGCCGATTCGATCGTGCCGGCCATCTGGATGCTCGCGTCCGCGGCCTCGGCGCCGAGATTCACCGTCATCGCATCGAAATTGCCCTCGATGCCGCCGACGAGGGCGATCGCTCCGATTCGTTTGACGACGTCGGTGGGCTGTGCGCCGGCAATGCGCACGAGCTCGGCCGCGTCGGGGAGCGCGGAGCCTGAGGCCGAGATTGATACGCGGCGTCGCGAGCGGCGTCTCGATCATGCCGACGACGGCGGCGTTCGCCGTCTGCGTGTTGACTTTGAGATTGAGACTGAGCGCATCGATATCCGCCATTGAGCGTGCCAACCATTGCGATGCGCCCGAGGGTTTCGGGGCGGGAACGCCGGATCAAGGTCGAGTGCGCTCATCACCCGGGAGAGCGACGCCGCAGCGGCGCCGACACTGACGTCGATGCGGGGTTTGGTGGCGATGTCGCGCGCCGCGCCGGAGGCCTCGACGCGAAGCCCCGCGGCATCGGCGATTTCGATGTGGCGCAAGGCGAGATCGCCCTGTTGCAAGGAAAGATCGCCCTTCACGCCATGGGAATCGGACGCCGCCATAGGTCAAGCTGCCGATCGCAAGTTGAACGCCCGCGTCGAAGGTGCCGAGGACCGCCAGGTCGCCGGCGATATCGACGGGCTCGTCTGCTGCAGCGTCGCCTGCCTCTGCGCGCGCGACCGTCGCGGCCTCGCCCTGTGCGCCCTCGGCTGCGCTCGGCGTCGCCAAATAGGCGTCGGCGTTGACCGTGTCGATCGCGAGATCGCCGGCGAGCATTGGCCGCGGTGCGGTGTCGAAGTGGGCGGTGCCGACGATGCGCGTCGAATCGACTCGGATGTCGAGGTTCGACGCGCTGACCCCGCTGCCGTCTGCCGCCAGCGAGGCGATGACGCTGAAGCGGCGGAGCCGGTCCGCCGGCACACCATCGAGCTCCAAGCCGAGCCACACGAGCAGCGAGCGCAGATCGTCGGCCACCATTTCAACGTGGCCGGCGAACTCCGGGGCGCCGGCATGCATGCCCAGCTGGCCAAACGCGGTCACGTCCGCACCGCCTGGAAGCAGCGCACGCGCCTGCTCGATGGTCACGATCCCGTTGTCCAGCGCCATGATCGCCTCGGCCTGGCGGACCACACCGTCGCGGTATTTCAGGGTGCCGATCGAGATGTTGATCCGGCCCGCGATATCCGCGGGCAGATCAAACGCGCCGTCGTTCGCCCAGCCGTCGGCCTTGGCCGCTGGTGTCGCACCCGAGGAGATGGCGGACTGATCGCCCGGCTCGGGCGCCGCGACGGGGCCGGCGAGCGCATCGAGGTCGAGCCGCGAAAGCGCCAGCGCGATGTCGACTTCCGGCACCGCCGCGTCACGCCAGCCGATCGAGCCCGTCGCCTTCGACTCGCCAAGCCTGAGGTTGAGCGCCTCCAGCGCAAGCGCGGTTTGGCTGGCGGAAATTGTTCCCTTGGCGGCGAACGGATGTCCCAGGCGATCCGCGACCGCGTCGTTCTCGATCTCGATCGACAGCGTGGCCAGCACGGCACCCAGGTCGCCGCCGCTCGCGCGCACATTGCCGGCGAAGGCGGGGTTCGACCGAACGCCTTGCACGGTGCCCTCCAGCACGAGCGCCGCCTGGTCGGTCCCCAGGTCGAGCTCGATAGTCGCCGGCAAGTCGCCACGCTCGGAAATACTGCTGGTTGCAAGTCGAAATGCCACGGGCGCGTTGCGTGCCTGCAAGGTGCCCTCGCCGCGGAACGGTCCATCGAGCGAGCGTGCCGAAAGCGTGGCATCGATGCCCACAAGCGATTCGGCATGGCCGCTCGCCGAGTCGCGATAGTTGATCACCCCGTCGCTGATCGCGATCGAATCGATGCGGACGACGCGCTCGTCGGCGGGCTCGTCGGCCGATGCGTCGCCGGCGTCAGTCTCGGCGCGCGGCGCATCGAATGCCCAGTTGCGCCGGCCATCCGCCAGCCGCTCCAGCTCGATCACCGGCTCGACCAGGGTGAGGCTGGTGATCTCGAGGTCTCCCGAGATCAAGGGTCCGAGCGCGAGGCTGAGGTCGAGCGCGCCGACGCGCACCATGTCCGGCGTGCTTGCGCTCTCGAGGTTGGCGAGGCGCGCGCCGGCCACGGTGACCTTGGGTGATGGCAGAATCGCGACCGAAATCTCGCCGTCGATGGCGAGCGCGCGACCGGTCCACGCCTGGATCTGCTCGGCGATCTCCGGCTTGAACCGGTTCCAATCCATTAGAAGCGGAACGACGAACGCCGCGACGACGATCAGCGCCACGAGCGCTGCGGCTCCATAGAGATATTTCACCGGGCGCGTTGCCTCCGCATCGGAGAAGCCTGCTCGTGGCTCCGCGCCATCGTCGATGGACGACGCAGGTTAACAGGTAGATTCATTTAGGCTAGGCTAGCTCTCCGAGCAATCGGTTTGGACCTGGTGCCGGCCGACCAGATCGGCACCTTAGATCACGTTTGTCGGCAAATCGAAAGGCCTGGTCATGGGCGAGGTCGTCAATCTCAACCAGTTTCGCAAGAAACGTGAACAAGAGATTAAGAACCGGCGAAGCGCCGAAAATAAGGTGCGGTCGGGACGAAAGAAATCAGAGAAAGACGCTGCCCGTGCCGATACCCAACGAAAAGAAGCGGACCTCTCGGGCAAACGGTTGGACGGCCTGAGCCCCGACGAGCCGCGCGGCGCATAACGTTCCGCGCCTTTATTTCTCCTCCTTTTGGCGTTCTGACCGTGACCGCGCCTATCGACGCACCCCTATGTCTCCATCGGGAGACGGTGCGCCCGGAATGGATCGACTATAACGGTCACATGAACGTCGCATACTACGCGATGGTCGCCGATCATGCGTGCGACGCTGTGTTTGATCATGTGGGGATTGGTCACGACTACGTCCAGCGCGAGAATAAATCAGTGTTCGTCATCGACATGCGGACGGCATACCTCCAGGAGCTGACCGTCGGCGAGGAGATCCGGGTCCTGACCCAGCTCGTCGATCTCGACGAGAAGCGCTTTCAAATGTGCCATGTGCTGGAGCAGGCGGCGACCGGAGAGCCATCGGCGATCTCGGAATGGGTCGGCGTCCATGTCGACCTCGCGGCCAGACGGTCGACGCCGTTTCCCGACGGCGTCTTGGCGATGCTGCGCGCGATTCGCGCCGCTCACGCCGGGCTCGAACGACCCGCCGCCATGACGCGGCCCTTCGGCATGGGATGAAGGCCGGACCAGCCCATCGAACTTCGCCCTGGCTTGGCGCCGGGCGGCAGGCTACATCTAGGAAGTGATTGGGAGACAGCGAATCTGCCGCTTCGCAGCGGCCCTCGGCGTTGCGCTTGCCATCGGCTTATCCACGTCGAGCGCACGGGCCGACTGCACCGACACGGCCGCGCCGGAGGTGGATTGGCGTCGCTGCTATCTCGACAACCGGCAGTTCGTCGGTGTCGATCTCACCGGCGCCTCGCTGCGAGACGCCTTTCTGGCGCGCTCCGACCTGAGCGAAGCGATCCTCGAGGGCATTGACGGTCGTCGCGCCAAGTTCGTGACGGCGGTGCTGATCGACACGCGCTGGGACGGGGCGCGCCTGATCGGGACCGATTTCACCAATGCGGATTTGACCGGCGCTTCCTTTCGCGAGGCCGATCTCCGGCGGGCTCGCTTCTTCGGTGCGACGCTGCGCGGCGCGGATTTCTCCGGTGCCCGCCTCGATGGAACCGACTTTCTCAAGGCCGACTTGAGCGGCGCCACCTGGATCGACGGTGAGCGCGTTTGCGCCGACGGCTCGATCGGCCAGTGCAACTGACCGCGCTTAGGCCGCACATCACGGCGGTCGCGCGTCAATAGGTCGGGTTCAACCGAAGCCAGTCGTAGCGGTCTTCCGTTTGCACGGTCAGGGTCTCGATATCGATTCCCTGGAGCACCCGCAGCGTCACGGTGACGCCTGCCTCGCCTTCGGCCCACAGGTGACGAAACAGCTCGGCCATGCTGCGCACCGGGCGTTCGCCGACTGCCAAGATAATATCGCCATCGCGCAAGCCCGCGCGCGCCGCAGGCCCGTCGTCGACCACCGCCGACACGAAGACGCGGCCGCCCGCCTCGTTCGTGAAGGCGCCGATCCATGGGCGTCGCGGCCCGCTGGCCCGCCCGCGCACCAGGAGATCGCCAAGGATCGGCTTCAGCTTGTTGATCGGCACGAACATGTTGCCGGGAAGCGGAGCGGGCGCCGGTGAGGCGTCGCCGACATAGAGCGAGCCGATGCCCGCGAGCTTGCCGTCGAAATCGAGCAGGGCAGCACCGCTGAACGAGCGATAGGGCGGCCCGGTGAAGATGGCATCGTCGAGGAGATATTCCCAGTAGCCGGCAAACTCTCGGCGCGACACCACCATCACGGAGCGCGCGCCGTCGGCGCTCGCCACGATCGCCCGCGTCTGGTCGCCAAGCGCGTCCGAGTCGCCGAGCGCGACCGGCTCGAGGTCGAGCGGTTGCACCGTGCGCACCAGGCCAAAGCCCGAGTCGTAGTCGTAGGCGACGATGTCGGCCGGCACACGGTCTCCTTGGCGCGTTTCGATCTCGACGTCGGAGGCCTCGAGGATCAGGTAGCCGATGGTGAGCACCAGTCCGGCATCGTCGATCACCACCCCGCTGCCGGCGCGCTCTGTGCCGAGCGCCTGCGCGGTGCGCGCATCATGCGGGATTTGCGCGCGCAGCGTGACCACGGCCTCGCCCGCTGTCTCCAAACCCGCCGCGATCGCGGCTCCCGCACCACCAATGAGACATCCGAGCAGCAGCAAAGTCGCCGAGAGCAAACGCATGATGTCCCTCCCCCGCACGCGCGCGCCGCGGGCATTAGGCACGCCGCTATGGTATAAAGTGGTCCCTCTTGGCGTCGATAACCATGCACGATCCCTTTGACCTGGCCCAAGCCGTGCCGCCCGCGCCGGCGCAGGCGGCACAACCCCCGGCGCGGGATTATCTGGCGCGCCTGAACCCGGAGCAGCGCGCCGCCGTCGAATCGCTCGATCGCCCGTTGCTGGTTCTGGCTGGCGCAGGGACCGGTAAGACGCGCGTGTTGACGACGCGTCTTGCGCATATCCTGCACACGGGTCACGCGCGCCCCGGGCAGATCCTCGCGGTGACCTTCACCAACAAGGCGGCGCGCGAGATGGTCACGCGCGTCGAGGCGCTGCTCGGCCGCTCGGTCGCCGGTCTTTGGCTCGGCACGTTTCACGCGATGGCCGCACGCATCTTGCGGCGTCATGCCGAGATCGTGGCGCTGCGGCCGGATTTCACGATTCTCGATGTCGACGATCAGATTCGTCTGATCAAGCAGATCCTCCAGGCGGAGAACATCGACGAGAAGCGCTGGCCGGCGCGCTCGCTCTCGACGCTCATCCAGCGTTGGAAGGATCGCGGCCTGCCGCCCGGCAAGGTGGATGGGACCGATGGCGCGGAGTTCGCGAACGGCCACGCACCGGCGCTCTATGCCGCCTATCAGGAGCGCCTCAAGGCGGTCAACGCGGCGGATTTCGGCGACCTTCTGCTCTACAACCTCACGATCTTCACCGAGAACCCGGACATCCTTGCCGACTATCAGCACCGGTTTCGCTACCTCCTGGTCGACGAGTATCAAGACACCAACGTCGCCCAATATCTGTGGCTTCGGCTGCTCGCGCAGGAGCATCACAGCATCTGCTGCGTCGGCGACGACGACCAGTCGATCTATGGTTGGCGCGGCGCCGAGGTCGGCAACATTCTGCGGTTCGAGCGCGACTTTCCGGGTGCGGAGATCGTCCGCCTCGAGCGCAATTATCGCTCGACGGGCAACATCCTCGCGGCCGCCTCCGGCCTGATCGCGCACAACGCCGGACGGCTCGGCAAGACGCTTTGGACCGAAAGCGGTGCGGGCGACAAGGTGCGCGTGACCGGCGTGTGGGACGGCGACGAGGAGGCGCGCGTCGTCGGCGACGAGGTCGAGTCGCTGCAGCGCGACGGTGCGCGCCTCGACGACCTCGCAGTTCTGGTGCGCGCGGGCTTTCAGACGCGCGCCTTCGAGGAGCGTTTTCTCACCATCGGTGTGCCCTATCGCGTGGTCGGCGGCTTCCGCTTCTACGAGCGTCAGGAGATTCGCGATGCCGTCGGCTACATCCGCGTGCTCGTGCGGCCCGATGACGACCTCGCGTTCGAGCGGATCGTCAACCTGCCAAAGCGCGGCCTCGGCGACGCCTCGCTGCAGATCGTCCATCGGCTCGCGCGATCGGATGGTCTTTCGCTCTATCGGGCGGCTGCGGCGATCGTCGAGACCGATGAGCTGAAGCCGCGCGCGCGCACGGCGCTCGGCGGGCTGCTCACGAGCTTCGTGCGTTGGCGCAGCCTCCTGCGCGACGAGCCGCACGCGGAACTCGTCGAGCGAATGCTCGACGAAGCCGGCTACACCGAGATGTGGCAGAAGGATCGCTCGCCCGCGGCGCCGGGACGGCTCGAGAACCTGAAGGAGCTGGTGGCGGCGCTCGCGGAGTTCGAGGACCTGCCGGCCTTCCTCGACCATGTGAGCCTGGTGATGGACCGTGACGAGACCACGAGCGAGGACATGGTCAACATCATGACCCTGCACAGCGCGAAGGGGCTCGAGTTCGACACCGTGTTCCTCCCCGGCTGGGAGGAGGGGTTGTTTCCGCACCAGCTCGCGCTCGACGAATCGGGTGCCGCCGGCCTCGAGGAGGAGCGTCGGCTCGCCTATGTCGGCCTCACCCGTGCGCGCAAGCGCGCCCACGTGCTCTTCGCCGCCAATCGCCACATGTACAACCAGTGGGTGAGCGCCATCCCGTCGCGCTTCGTCGACGAGCTGCCCGCCGAGCATGTCGAGGCGCACGAGGCGCTCGGCATGCGCCCATCGGTTCCCGGCCGCCTCTACGGCGGCGACGGCAGCGGCTTCGAGTGGAGCGCCGCGCCCCGCGCGGCCGGGGCCCGCGGCCGCAATCCGCGCGCCGGGCGCCGCGGCGTGACCATCGAGGCGGAGGGATGGCAGGCGCAAACGGCCGACGCCGATCCGAGCGCGCTCGCGCTGGGTGATCGCGTGTTCCACCAAAAATTCGGCTACGGGCGGATCCGCGCCATCGACGGCGACAAGCTCGAGATCGCCTTCGAGAAGGCCGGCACGAAAAAGGTCATCGCGCGCTTCGTCGAGCCGACCTAGCGTCGCCTCACGCTAGAGCAAATCCCGAGCAGGTGGGATCACCTGCGACGACGCATTTGCATCAATGCCGACGAAAGAGAGCATGTCGCGTGAGCACGAGTGAACGCGACATGCATCTACGGATGCGGCATTACGACCCGCTCCGGCCTTACGGTTCGGCCTGCCGGTCGACCGGCGCGCTCTCCTCGAACGATTTGATCGCGGCAAGAAATGGACTGGCGAAATCCGCAAGCTTGGTCTTGCCAACGCCAAACACGGCTGCGAACGCGTCGCGGTCGTGCGGCCGGCGGAGCGCCATGTCGGCGAGCGACCGATCCGAGAACACGACATAGGCGGGCACGCCGCGCTCGCGCGCAATCGCGAGGCGGAGCTCCTTGAGGTGCTGGAAGAGCGCGGAGTCCGCTTCGCCGAGCGCCGTCTCGGCCACAGCTGCTGCCTTGACCGGCTTGGTCGCTTTCGGGCGAACCGTGTCCGGGCGAAAGCGAAAGGCGCCGTCGCCCTGCAGCAGGGCCTTCCCATCGGCGGTGGCACGGAGCCCGCCATAGCCCGCGATATCGATGTCGATGAGGCCCGCCGCGACCATTTGGCGGATGATCGCGCGCCACTCGCCGGCCGCGCGGTCGGCGCCGGCGCCATAGGTCGGCAAGCGATCGTGACCGGCCGCGCGGATCTTCTTCGTCTCGCCGCCGCGCAGGATGTCGACGATATGGGCCGCACCGAAGCGCTGCCCGGAGCGCACGATCGTGGAGAGAACCTTCTGCGCGTCGTCGACCGCATCGACGGTGTCGACCGGGTTGAGGCAGACGTCGCAATTGCCGCACGCGTCCGCGTCCTCACCGAAATAGCGCAGCAGCATGCGGCGCCGGCAATCGGGCGCCTCGCAATAGGCCAGCAGGGCATCGAGACGCTTGTGCTCGCGCCGCTTGCGGGCGTCGTCGCTGTCTTCCTGCTCGATGAAGGTGCGGCGCATGCGGATGTCGTCGAGCCCGTAGAGCATCATCGTGTCCGCCGGTGCGCCATCGCGACCCGCCCGGCCGATCTCCTGGTAATAGGCCTCGGGGCTCGCCGGCAGGTCGGTGTGCAGCACGAAGCGGATGTCCGGCTTGTCGATGCCCATGCCGAAGGCGATCGTGGCGACCATCACGATTGCCGGCTCGGACATGAAGCGGTCTTGCGCCCGGCTCTTCTCGGCGCTCTCGAGGCCGGCATGGAAGGCGAGCGCGTTGTGCCCCTCGGCCTGGAGCAGCGCCGCGACCTCCTCGGTCTTGCGCCGCGAGAGGCAATAGACGATGCCCGACGCGTCGCGGCGGGCCGCCACGAACTCCGTGACCTGCCGGCGCCACGTCTCCTTCAGCGAGACCGCGAGCGACAAGTTGGGGCGATCGAACCCGGTCACCACCGACACGACATCGTGGTCGAAGAGCTTCGCGGTCATGTCTGCGCGCGTCGCGGGGTCCGCGGTCGCGGTGAGCGCGATCACGGGGACGGAGGGGAAGTGCTGGCCGAGCCGCGCGAGCGCTTCATATTCGGGGCGAAAGGCGGGTCCCCATTGGGAGATGCAGTGCGCCTCATCGATCGCGAAGAGCCGCACCGGCAGGCGCGCAAGCGCCTGCAGCATCGCATCGGTCATGAGCCGCTCCGGCGAGAGGTAGAGCAGGCGCACGTCGCCGCGCTGGACCGCGCGCCAGGTCTCGACATTGTCGGCGCGCGGGATGTCGGAGTTGATCGTGGCGGCCGCGATGCCATTGAGCCTGAGCGCTTCCACCTGATCGCGCATCAGCGCGAGCAGCGGCGAAACCACCACCGTGAGCCCCCCGAGAGCAAGCGCCGGCAGCTGATAGCACAACGACTTGCCGGCACCGGTGGGCATGACCGCCAGCACGTCGCGCCCGCTGAGCACCGCTTCGATCGCACGGTCCTGGCCCGGCTTCAGCGCCGCAAAGCCGAATTGCTCGGAGAGGAGGGCGGGGACCTTGGCTATCGCGTCGTTAAGCATGGGGTCAGAACGGCCCTTGAATCGCCACGCTGGAACCCGACATTCTCTGGGTTATGCGCGCGAATGCCCGAGGCCTCTGGCGGCGCTGCCACGGCGCTTGGCGCTGGCTTGCCGCCCCACCCCCCGACGGCTCGATCGCCGCGCGCGCGCGCGGCATCGACCGATGGCTGGGCTGGGTGCTTCTGTTCGCGACGCTTCTGCTCGCCGCCGGCTGGTTTGCGCCGATCATGACGGTGCGGCAATGGATGCTCTTCGACGAGTCGGTCTCGCTCCTCCAGGGGGTCGGCGCGTTGTGGGACCACAGCGAGTATGTGCTGCTCGGCATGGTGGTCATTTTCTCCTTCATCTTCCCGGTGATAAAGATCTTCCTCACCCTGCGCCTCTGGCGGAGCCCCAACATCGTCGCGGCCGGGTTCGAGAAACGCATGCGCCGCCTCGAGACGCTCGGCAAGTGGTCCATGCTCGACGTGTTCGTGATCGCGCTGTTCGTCGCCGCCCTCAACATCAGCCTGATCATGGACGTGTTCGTGCACTGGGGAATCTACCTTCTGGCGAGCGGCGTGCTCGTTTCGATGGTCGTGTTCACGCGGTTGACCCGGCTCGCCGTCCGCATGCGCGCCGAGGAGGAAGAGGCCGCGCAGGGGATCGAGGCCCGAACGGCGCTCCCGCCATTCTAGAGCCTGTCACGGTCACTCGTGCTCGCGTCTCAGCGCGCCGTCAGACGCAGCTCGATGCGGCGATTGCGGCGGTAGGCGATTTCGTCGTCGCGCGGATCGATCGGATGGTGCTGGCCGAAGCCGGCCGCCGCAAGATGCTCCGGCGGGATGCCGCGCGTGATCAGGAAGTTCACCACCGCGACGGCTCGCGCCGCCGACAGATCCCAGTTCGACGGATAGGTCGGCGTGTTGATGGGCACGCGATCGGTGTGGCCGTCGACGCGCAGGATCCATTCCAGGTCGGTGGGGATTTCGGCGGCGATGGTGCTGAGCGTCTCGGCGAGCGTGCTAAGCGAGGCCATGGCGGCATCGCTGAGCTCGGCTGAGCCCGGGTCGAACAGCACGTCCGATTGGAGCACGAAGCGGTCTCCCACCACGCGCACGCCCGCGCGACTCCCGAGCACCGCGCGCAGGCGCCCGAAAAACTCCGACCGGTAGCTTTCCAGCTCCTCCAGCCGGCGCGCCAGCGCTTCTTGAAGCTTGCTTTCGAGGTCGACGATGCGGGCGTCCTGCTCGGACACCGTCGTATCCGAGGCGGCGAGCGCTTGCGTGATGAGCGTGAGCTTGGTCTGCAGCTCATCGAGCTGCTGGCGCAGCAGCGTCACGCGCTCGTCCGTTTCGGCACTTTCCTGCGCCTGATCGTTGAGCGCCGTCCGCGTCTGCTGCAGCTCCTCCGTTAGCGCGCGGAGTTGTGCGTCGCGTTCTTGGAGCGTGCCCTCGGCTTGTTGCGCGGCAGCCAGCGCTTCGTTGAGCGCGGTCGCGAGCGCGCGGCCTCGCTCGCGCTCCGATGCGAGATCGAGACCCAGCCGGTCGATGCGGCCGCTTTGATCCCCGCGCTCGCTTTCAGATTCGCGCAGGCTGACCTCGAGGCTCGCGCGGGCGTCCTCGAGCTCGCGGCCGCGGGTGAGGAGGATTTCCGTTTCCGTCCGCGAGCGCGCAAGCTCGTCGCTCAGCGTCGCGCGCTCGGCGCGAAGCCGCGCATTCGAGGCGCGTAGCTCCGTGAGCAGCGAGAGCAGCCGATCGATCGCCTCGGCGAGGCGCGCGACGTCCGCCCCGCGCGCGGTTGCCGTGGTGAGCTGGCGCTCGGCCGCCTCGGAGAGCGCGTCGAGCTTTTTCTGCAGCTCCTGCAGCTCATCCGTCTTTTGCGGCGCGGCCTCTTGCGCGGATGGTGCGTCACCTTGCTCGGCGGCGCGCGACCGGTCGACCTCAGCCAGCAGACCGCCGCACACCAGAAACGCTGCACCCAGGAGCGCAGCGCTTCTTCGCCGGAGCGTGCCCCATGGCGCCCGTGCCGGCACGATTGGTACTCTGTCCCGCACGGCCGCAGAGTACGATCATCGCGGCCGAATCACCACCGCCGACAGGCGCGCCGGCTGCTGTGGGGGCGCGTGCTCAGGCCGCGCTCGCGTAGTCGCTCGCCGCCTTGCCGTTGATCACGAGCCCGTCTTCGCCGGTCGAGATGTGCACAGTCTCGCCGTCCGCGATCGTGCCCTCGAGGATGAGGCTCGCAAGCGCGTTCTGCAGGTTCCGCTGGATCACGCGCTTGAGCGGCCGTGCGCCGTAGGTCGGGTCGTAACCCGCATCGGCCAGCCATGCTTGCGCCGATGGGTCGAGCTCCAGGGTGATCTGCCGGTCCGCCAGCAACGCGGAGAGGCGCGCGACCTGGATGTCGACGATCGCGTCCATATCCTCGCGCGAGAGGCGGTGGAAGAGGACGATCTCGTCGAGCCGGTTGAGGAACTCCGGCCGAAAATGCGCCCGCACCACCCGCATCACGGGCTCGCTGACCGCGCTCGAATCTTCCCCAGGCTGCTGTTCGGCGAGAATCTCGCCGCCGAGGTTCGAGGTCATGATGATGACCGTGTTGCGAAAATCGACCGTGTGACCCTGGCTGTCGGTGAGGCGCCCATCGTCGAGGACTTGGAGCAGCACGTTGAAGACGTCGGCATGCGCCTTCTCCACCTCGTCGAAGAGCACCACCTGGTAGGGACGGCGACGCACCGCCTCGGTGAGCGCCCCGCCCTCGTCGTAGCCGACATAGCCGGGCGGTGCGCCGATCAGGCGCGCGACCGCATGCTTCTCCATGTATTCGGACATGTCGATCCGGACCATCGCGGCTTCGTCGTCGAACAGGAATGTGGCGAGCGCTTTGGCAAGCTCGGTCTTGCCGACGCCGGTCGGGCCGAGGAACAGGAATGAGCCGATGGGGCGGTTGGCGTCCTGCAGGCCGGCGCGCGCGCGGCGCACCGCATTGCTCACGGCGACCACCGCCTCGTTCTGGCCAACGACACGTGCGCCGAGCGTCTCCTCCATTTGCAGGAGCCGCTCGCGTTCGCCCTCGAGCATCTTCTCGACGGGAATACCGGTCCAACGGGAGACCACGGCGGCGATCTGGGTTTCGCGCACGGCCTCGTTGACCATGCGCTCCTTCTCGCCTTGCTCGAGGTCCGCGAGCGCGCGTTCGAGGTCCGGGATCACGCCGTAGGCGAGCTCCCCGGCACGCCCGAGATTGCCGTCGCGCTGGGCGATCTCGAGCTCGCCGCGTGCCGCATCGAGCTGCTCTTTGAGCTTCTGGCCGCCCGCCAGGCGCTGTTTCTCGGCTTGCCACACCGCGGTCAGGTCGGCCGATCGCTTCTCGAGGTCGTCGAGCTCCTCGCTCAGCTTGCCCAGGCGATCGCGCGAGACGTCGTCCTTCTCCTTCTTAAGCGCTTCACGTTCGATCTTGAGTTGGATCAGCCGACGGTCGAGCTCGTCGAGCTCCTCGGGCTTGGAATCGATCTCCATGCGCAAGCGGCTTGCGGCCTCGTCAACCAGGTCGATCGCCTTGTCCGGCAAGAACCGGTCGGTGATGTAGCGGTGCGAGAGCGTCGCCGCGGCGACCAGCGCGCTGTCGGTGATGCGCACCCCGTGGTGCACCTCGTATTTCTCTTTGAGCCCGCGCAAGATCGACACGGTGTCTTCGACGTTCGGCTCGGAGATGAAGACCGGCTGGAAGCGCCGCGCCAAGGCGGCGTCCTTCTCGACATGCTTGCGGTATTCGTCGAGCGTCGTCGCGCCGACGCAGTGCAACTCGCCGCGCGCGAGGGCCGGCTTGAGCAGGTTCGAGGCGTCCATCGCGCCTTCCGCGGCTCCTGCGCCGATCAAGGTGTGCAGCTCGTCGATGAAGAGCACCACCTCTCCCTCGGCGGCGTCGATCTCGGTCAGCACCGCGCGGAGCCGCTCTTCGAACTCACCGCGAAATTTCGCGCCGGCGACGAGCGCGCCGAGGTCGAGCGCGAGCAAGCGCTTCTCGGCCAGGGATTCCGGCACGTCGCGGTTGACGATGCGGAGCGCCAGGCCCTCCACGATCGCGGTCTTGCCGACGCCGGGCTCGCCGATGATCACGGGGTTGTTCTTGGTGCGGCGCGAGAGCACCTGGATGATCCGGCGGATTTCCTCGTCGCGGCCGATCACGGGGTCGAGCTTGCCGTCGCGCGCCGCCTCGGTGAGGTCCCGTGCGTACTTGTTGAGCGCGTCGTAGCTCTCCTCGGCGGTGGCGCTCTCGGCCTTGCGCCCCTTCCGCAGGTCGTTGATCGCCGAGTTGAGGCCTTGCGGTGTGATCCCGGCATCCGCGAGGATGGTCGCCGCCGATGTTCCCTTCGCAAGCGCCAGCGCCAGCAACAGACGCTCGGCGGTGACGTAGCTGTCGCCGGCTTTTTCGGCGATCTCCACCGCGTTTTCGAGGACGCGCGCGAGCTCCGGCGCGAGGTACACCTGGCCGGCGCCCGACCCCTCGACGCGCGGCAGGCGCTCAAGCTCTTTCTCGACCGCCTCCAGGGCGTTCTCGGGCCGCCCGCCGGCATAGCGAATCAGGTTGGCGGCCAGCCCCTCGCGATCATCCAGCAAGACCTTGAGCAGATGCCCGGGAACAAATTGCTGGTGGCCGCGTGCGAGCGCAAGTCCTTGCGCCGCTTCCAGAAAGCCGCGCGCCCGCTCCGTGAATTTGTTGAGATTCATCGTTACCCCCTTCGTGGCCACTTGGCCCCGAAGGCCGACGCGAGTCGCACCCTCACTCTCCGCGGAGCGGGCCAAATGCCGGGATGTCGTTCAACCGATCTCTATATGGGGCGCGCGCACGGTCCCACAAGCCCACACCGCTTGGTCGCGCGGAGGGTTCGCTGCGTGGCTACGGGGGGCGACCCAAAGGGTCGCGCCGCCGCCTTAGGACGGTTGCGGCTGCTCGCCCGCCGATCCGGCCGTCGCCTCCTCGGCGACGATCGGCGCTTCGCTCTGGCCTTCGGGCTGGCGCGCCGGCTCGGACTGCGGCTGGTCCGCGGACTGCTGCTGGTCCGCGGGCGGTTGTGGGCCGCCATGCTGTGGTCCCGCGCGCTGTTGATTGCGCTGGTCCCAGCCATTGGCCGCGACCACACGGTGGTAGTGCTCGGCGTGCTGGTAGAAGTTTTCCGCGGCGATGCGATCCCCAGACGACTGAGCATCGCGCGCGAGCGCCTGATACTTCTCAATCACCTGAAACGCCGTCCCGCGGATCTTGCCTTCGGGACCGTTGCTCTCGAACGTGGTGCCTCGACCGTGAAAGCCAGACCGCCGGCCGTTGCCTCTGTGCCCTCGTGAACGCTTGTTGTTTTGTGATTTCATCCTGGTGTCTTGTCTGCTGCGTCCGTGGTGCCTCAAAATTGTGCACCGCGCCTATGCAGCCGTTGTCGCGACGTCATGTTGATCGCTAGGGGAGCTCCCGCCGGGGCTTGGCTTCTGCCCCCGATCCAAGAGCCCCTTAGAACCTATCCGGGAAAACACAGTTTGCAACCCCTTTTTTGGCCAACAAACCATTCCACGATGGGGTTAACCGTCTGTTTCCAAAGGAAGGTCAGAACGGCCCGGATGCGTGAAAATCGCGCATCGTGGGATCCCCGCGAGGTCGTTGCGCCGCTCGATTTCAACGAGACTCTCGTCTTCGAAGATCCGACCCACCGGTTCGGCCATGCCCGCGCCAAGCTCGATGCACGCGACGCCGGATTGCGCGAGCAAGCACTGGACTACCGGTGCGAGCCGGCGATAGGCATCGAGCCCGTCTGCGCCGCCGGCCAACGCGACGCGCGGTTCGTGCTCCGCGATTTCCGGGGCCAGCTTTCCGAGCGCGGCCACGTCGACGTAGGGCGGGTTGCTTACGATGATCTCGAACGCACCGGTGATCGCGTCGCCCCAATCGCTCACCGCGAACCTGGCGCGTTCTGCCAGCCCGAGCGTCTCGGCGTTCCGGCGTGCCACCGCGGCGGCGTCCCGCGCAATGTCGATGCCGACACCCCACCCGGCGGGTCGCTCGTGCAGAAGGGCCAGCAGCAAGCACCCTGAACCGGTCCCGAGATCGAGGATCGACTTCCGCGACGCTGTCCGCGGCCAGTAGGAGAGCGCCGCCTGTACGAGCGTCTCGCTGTCGGGGCGCGGGATCAGTGTCGCGGGGGTAACCGCGAAGGGGAGGCTCCAAAATTCGCGCACTCCGGTCACGTAGGCGAGAGGTTCCCGGGCCGCCCGACGGCGCACCGCCCCGTCGAATCGGGCCGCGGCGCCATGGGCGATGCGCTGCTCGGGGTGGCCGATGACCCTCTCGCGCGCAATCCCGAGCGTGTGCTCCGCCATGAGCCGCGCCTCGTGACGGCCATGTGCAATCCCCGCGGCGGTTAGGGTGCGCGCGGCCTCGTCGAGCGCCGCGCCAAGCGTGCGGGCCTCGGTCATCAGCCCGCTTCGGCGAGTTGCGCGGCTTGGTCGGCGGTGATCAACGCGTCGACGATCTCGTCCAGCGCCTCGCCGTTCAGCACTTTGTCGAGCTTGTAGAGGGTCAGGTTCGCGCGGTGGTCGGTGACGCGGCCTTGCGGAAAGTTGTAGGTACGGATGCGCTCCGAGCGATCGCCGCTCCCCACTTGGTTGCGCCGGGCCGCCGCACGCTCGGCATCGCGCATGGCGCGTTCCCGATCGTAGAGGCGTGCCCGCAGCACCTTCATCGCCTTGGCCTTGTTCTTGTGCTGAGATTTTTCGTCTTGTTGCGTGACGACGATGCCGGTCGGAAGGTGGGTGATTCGAACGGCGCTATCGGTCGTGTTGACGCTTTGGCCGCCAGGTCCACTCGATCGGTAGACGTCGACGCGGAGATCCCGTTCGTCGATCTTCACGTCCACGTCCTCGGCTTCCGGGAGAACCGCGACCGTCGCGGCCGAGGTATGGATGCGCCCGCTCGCCTCCGTCTCCGGCACGCGTTGCACCCTGTGGACGCCCGATTCGAATTTGAGGCGCGCGTAGACGCCACGCCCGCCGATCGTCGCGACCGCTTCCTTGATGCCCCCAAGCCCGGTCTCCGAGATCGACATCAATTCGAAGCGCCAGCCTCTGACCTCGGCGTAGCGCTGATACATGCGCAGCAGATCGCCGCCGAACAGGGCCGCTTCGTCTCCGCCCGTCCCGGCGCGGATCTCGAGAATGGCGTTGCGCGCGTCGGCCTCGTCCTTCGGCAAGAGGAGGAGCTTGAGCGCGTGCTCTTTGTCGGGGAGAGTCTCCCTAAGCGTGGCGAGTTCCTCCTCGGCAAGCGCGCGCATCTCGGGTTCGGTGTCCGAGTCCTCGATCAACGTCACCAGCTCGCCCGCCTCGTGTCGCGCATTCCGCAACGCCGCGATCGCGTCGACGACCGGCGTAAGATCCGCATATTCCTTGGAAAGGCGCGCCAGCTCCTCGCCCGGGCGCGCGCTGCCATCGGCGAGCGCGGCACCCAGCTCTTCGTGGCGGGCGAGGACTGTGTCGAGCCGCTCGTCGAAGGCGCTGACCTCGGTCACCGTCAACCCTTCCGGTAGCGCGCGAGGGCGCTCTCGAGGTCGGCCCGCGCGACCGTCTCCTGATCGCCGCTTTCGAGATCGCGCACGGTGACGACCCCGCCGGCCATCTCGTCATCTCCCAGGATGAGCGCCGCCGTGGCGCCCATCTGGTTTGCGCGTTTCATCCGCTTGGACAAGTTGCCGCGGTAGGTCAGCTCGACCCGATATCCGGCATGGCGCAGGCGTGCGGCGAGGCCCAAAGCTTCGGCGTCGGCTGCGGCGCCGATCGGCACGATCGCGAGCGGGCGCGGCGCTGCGCCGCTCTCGCCGGCGAGCAATGCGAGGCGCTCGATCCCGGCGGCCCAGCCGACACCGGGCGTCGCGGGGCCGCCCATGCTCTCGACGAGCCCGTCATAGCGGCCGCCCGCGAGCACGGCGCCCTGAGCGCCAAGCGCATCGGTCGTGAACTCGAACGCGGTATGGCAATAGTAATCGAGACCGCGCACGAGCCGCGGATTGCGGACGAATGCGATCTCGAGATGGTCCAGGCCCGCCGTCAGCGTGTCGAAAAATTGCTTGGCCGGATCGGTGAGATGAGCGTCGATGGTCGGCGCCTCGGCGATGATTGCCCGGTCGCCCTTGTCCTTCGAATCGAGGATGCGCATGGGATTGCGCGCCAGGCGGGCGCGGCTCTCCTCCGAGAGGGCGTCCTGGTGGCTCGACAGGTAGGCGACCAGCGCATCGCGGTAGCGCTGCCGGCTCTCCTGGTCGCCGAGCGTGTTCAGCTCGAGCCTCGTCGCCGCCCGCACACCGAGGCCGTCGAGCACGTGCGCGCCGAGGGCGATCACCTCGATGTCGGCGAGGGGTTGGGCGACCCCGATGAGCTCGACCCCGATCTGATGGAACTGCCGCAAGCGGCCCTTCTGCGGGCGCTCATAGCGGAACATGGGGCCGGCGTAGAAGCATTTCAGCGGCATGTCGCGGCCCAAGCCGCCGCTGATCACCGCCCGTGCGACGCCGGCGGTGTTTTCGGGCCGAAGCGTCAATTGGGCGCCGCCCCGGTCGGTGAAGGTGTACATCTCTTTCGTGACGATGTCGGAGGTGTCGCCGAGTGTGCGCTGGAAAACTTCGGCGAACTCGAACACCGGTGTGGCGATCTCGTCGAAGCCGTAGCGCTCCGCGATCGCGCGCGCGCCGTCCACGACGTGGCGGTGCCGCCGCGCCTCGGTCGGCGGGAGATCGTGCGTCCCGCGCACTGTTTGCAGCTTCGACAAATCCAGTACTCCCGAGACGCGTCGTTCCCGGTAAGTGTGGGGTTTACTGACTCAATTCAGCGCGTGGGGCAAGCGTCCCGGGCCGCGCGCAGCTAGTTCCGGACGGCCGTCCCCTGGCTCAGGCGGTCAGGATCCAGCGCGACGTTCCGTCGCACCACGCCAACCGGTCCGATCGGCGCGACCTTGCGGCCGTCCACCCGGATATCGAGGGCGCCGGCGTTGCCCGTGACCATGACGAGACCCGAGCGATTCGGGACACGGTAAGAATCGCCGGCTCTGAGAATACGCGTGAGGAGCAACTCGTTGCTTGGCCCTTGGACTTGCACCCAACTATCGGCGGTCGCCGTGATGACCACGCGCGCGCGCACGTTGGTGCCGCCATAGACCTGCGGCACGTAGTTCGGATCGACGTCGACGGCCGGCTCGGCGAGAGCCACCTGGGTTTCGGCGGGCTGCGTGGCCAGAGCTGTGGTGTCGCGCAGTGTGTCTCGCAGGCTCGACGGGGTGGTCGCGGTGGCCGGGGTCGCCGGGTCCGGCGTTGATGGTTCAGTCGCGCTGGTCGCCGCGATCGTCCCGCCTGTCGTCTCCTGCGCCATTGGGGCCGACCTGACCGGCGCCGCCTGCGTCGACGTCGCCGACGGTGTGGGGCGAGACGAAGCCTCCCACAGCGAGCCTGATGAGCCCGAACTGCTCACGCTGCCGATCGCTGGCCGGTCGCGGGTGGCGGTGCTTGCAGCGAAGTTGTCATCATCCGCGGGCGCGGCAGCCGCGCTCGGCGGCTCGACGCGGCGTTCGACCACCGGGTCTGCCGCAGGTGGCGTAGGCTCGGCGCGCGCCGTCACGGGCGGCTCGGCCCGGCTGAGCGCCGTCCGTTCAACGGGCGGCTGCACGGGACGCGGCACGGCGCCTTCGCGCACCGCCGTCAGGGCTTGCGGGTCGGCAGCGCCGCCGGGCGCGCTTGCGGATGGCGCAACCTCGCTCACCACACGCGCGCCGGAGCCGCCGCCCCAACCGGTTTCGGTGCTCAGTGTCTCGGACACCGTCACGGCATCATCGCGGTCAGCGGACGTGACGGCGCTCGCTGCCTCGCCGGTTGCCGCGGCCGTGATCGATGTGTCGGTCGAGGTCGGCGCCGCGATCACCGGCTCGTCGTCGCCGAAGCCGGCGGCCTCGGTGATCCGATCGGAGACATCGGCAACGATGTCGGTTGCAACCTTTCCGTCACTGAGATAGAGCTGCCACCCTCCATAGGCGAGGCCGGCGAGGGCCACGACAGCCAGCAGTAGCCAAGGCTTCGGCCTGGGGCCCTCCTTGGTGGGTTTTGGAAACGAGAGCTCCGATTGACCGCTTTCGAGCGCCATTTCGCGCTTGAAGGCCGCCACCATCTCGTCGGCATCCAATCCGACGAAGCTCGCATAGCTGCGCAGGAACCCGACGGCATAGGGCTTTCCGGGGAGATCGTCGAACCGGCCCTCCTCGAGGGCTTCCAGGTGGACGAGCTGGATGCGGAGGACGTTTGCGACGTCGGTCAGGTCATAGCCGGCGCGCAATCGTGCGTGCTGCAGGCGTGCGCACACGCCGGGCACCGGCTCGCCGTCGCCACCGGCCACCTCGCGCAGAATCGGCTGTTCGCTCAAGTCCGGCTCGAGCGGCTTAAACGAAATCTGCCGACGTTTCTCCATGGCCCGCGTCCCACAGCCGTACCGCCACGATCGTGATCGAACCAGGCATCAGATCGTGCCGCAACGGCCGTGATCCGGCCTCATTGGACCCATCGCCGACCGTCTGGTACCAAACATCTCGCGATTACTTTCCAGCCTTTAGCACTGGAGAGCGAAGCAGTGTCTTGCGCAAGATATTTACGTTAATTGGTAAACTATCACTGACTATTCGCTTGCGCAAACGTTAATGCCCCGGGAAAATCGCATGTTTACGCCGTTTCCCCGCCCGCGGCGCGGGGTGTCACCAGGTCGTCCACCAACGGACGCGCCAAGGCTTGCAGCGCCTGGTCCACGAGCTCGCCGATGATCTCGTCGGTGGGCTGTTCCGCGGACACCATGCCAACGCTTTGTCCGGCCATGAGCGAGCCATTCTCGATGTCGCCGTCGATGGCGGCACGACGCAGCGCGCCGGCCCAAAAGTGCTCGATCGCGAGCTGGGCTTCCTTCTGGTCGAGTTCGCCGGCGCGAAAACGCGCGATCGTCTCGCGCTGAAACTCGACGAAGCGTGCCGTGGCGTCGTTGGCGAGTGCGCGCACCGGAATCACGGGAAATTCGGGATCGATCTGAACCGAAAGCTGGGCGTCGCGGGCGCTTGCGCGGATGATGGCGTTCTTGAACCGGTCGTGGGCGATCGATTCCTGGGCGCAGACGAACCGGGTGCCGAGTTGGCAACCTGCCGCGCCCATTTCTAGATAGAGGGCGATCGCATCGCCGCGACCGATCCCGCCACCGACGAACACCGGGACCTCGCGCAGGTGGGGCAGCACCTCTTGAGTCAGAACATTTGTGGACACGGGGCCGATATGGCCTCCCGCTTCCATGCCTTCGATGATCAGGGCATCGATGTCTTGCCGCACCAACCGGCGCGCAACCGGCAGGGTCGGCGCAAAGGCGATCACCCGGACCCCCGCCTGTTTCAGGCGATCGACCGCCGCGCGCGGCGGTAGTCCGCCCGCGAGCACCACGTGACTGACGGCCCGCTCGATGCAAACCCCGACGAGATCGTCGAGCGCGGGATGCAAGACGATGATATTGACGCCGAAAGGTCGTTCGGTGCGCGCGAAGACGCCCTCGATCTCCGCTGCCAACTCGTCGGGGCTGAGCGAGCCGGTGGCGACGACGCCGAATCCGCCGGCATTCGAGATCGCCGCGACGAGATGGCGCTCCGAAACCCATGACATCGCGCCGCCCATGATGGGATAGGTCGCACCAAGAAACGCGCGTCCGCGCGCGCAGAGCGCGTCGAAGCGCGCTTGCGCGGCCGCCGGCGCGTCAGGCCTCGTGCCGGTCCAGATCATAGGCTGAATGCAACGCGCGCACGGCCAGCTCGGTGTACTCCTCCGCGACGAGCACGCTGATCTTGATCTCCGATGTCGAGATCACCTGAATGTTGATCCCCTTGTCCGCGAGTGCCGCGAACATGGTCTGCGCAACGCCCGCATGGCTCCGCATGCCGACCCCGATCACCGAGACCTTGGCGACGTTGGGGTCGGTGACGAGCCGCTCATAGTCGATGTCGCCGCGCCCCGCCTCCAAGAGCTCGATGGTGCGCGCGAGATCCGCGTTGCCCACCGTGAAGGTCAGGTCCGTCGTGGTGCCATCAGCCGCGACATTCTGCACAATCATATCGACATTGACCTCGGACGCGGCGAGCGGGCCAAACAAACGCGCTGCCACCCCGGGCTGGTCGGCGACGCCGATCACCGTGATCTTGGCCTCGTCCCGGCTGTAGGCGATGCCGCTAACCCGTTCCTGCTCCACAATCTCATCCTCATCGACCACGAACGTTCCCGGCGTATCCGCAAAGCTCGAAAGTACCTGCAGCGGAACCTGCTGGTTCATCGCCAGCTCCACCGAGCGGGTCTGCAGCACTTTGGCCCCGAGGGACGCGAGCTCGAGCATCTCCTCATAGGTGATCTTATTCAGCTTGCGCGCGCCCGCAACGATGCGGGGATCTGCCGTGTAGACCCCGTCGACGTCGGAATAAATATCGCACCGGTCGGCCCCAAGCGCGGCCGCCACCGCGACCGCCGTGGTATCCGATCCACCGCGCCCGCATGTGGTGATGCGCCGGCGCGGCCCGACGCCCTGAAAACCCGCGATGACCGGCACTTCGCGGCTCATGATGCGCTCGCGAAGCGCGCGTGGATCGACATCCTCGATCCGCGCGGCACCATGCGCACCGCTGGTGTGGATCGGCACCTGCCAGCCGAGCCAGGAGCGCGCGCTGACACCGCGGCTCTGCAGCGCGAGGGCGAGCAGCCCCGCCGTCACCTGCTCGCCGGTCGAGACGACGGCGTCATATTCGCGGGCGTCATGCAGCGGCGCGACGTCCCGCACCCAAGCGACGAGCTGATCGGTGACGCCGGCCATCGCGGAGACGATCACGGCGACGCCGTTTCCGGCCTCGACGGTTGCCGCCACGCGGTCGGCGACGGCATTGATCCGCTCGAGATCGGCGACCGAGGTGCCGCCATATTTTTGAACGATGAGCGCCATGGGTTCAGCTCTCGCCGGACGAGAATCGTGCATGCCGGCCGAGGTCGGGCGTATACATACTGATTACGGTCGGACAAGCCAAGCCGAGCGGGACACCCAACCGAGACACAGGAGCGAACGGAACGATGCCAGGCCCAGATCGCGCGGAGGCGGACCTCTCATCGGCGCACAGCGTCGACCAGGAGGAGGTCGCGCGCTTTGCCGCCCTGGCGGAGCATTGGTGGGACCCGGATGGCGCACTGAAATCGCTCCATGCGCTCAACCCGGTGCGAATCGGCTATGTGCGCCACCATGTCTGTGCCCGGTTCGACCGGGACAGGCGCACGCTGCACCCCTTCGACGGTCTACGGTTTCTCGATGTCGGGTGCGGCGCCGGGCTCATCGCCGAGCCGATGCGCCGCTTGGGCGCCGACGTCGTCGCGATCGATGCGGCGCAGCAGACCATCGACGTGGCGCGCGCCCATGCGGCCGAGCAAGGCCTCGAGATCGACTATCGCTGCGCGACGGCGGAAACGCTGCGCGCCGGTGCGGTGTTTGATGTCGTGCTCGCGCTTGAGATCATCGAGCACGTCGCCGATCCGGCGGCCTTCGTCGACACCTGCGGCGCGCTCGTCCGGCCCGGCGGGTCGCTCTTCGTTGCGACGATCAACCGCACGGTCGCAGCCTATGCGCTCGCGATCGTCGCGGCGGAGCGGGTGCTGGGCTGGGTGCCGAGGGGCAGCCACGACTGGCGAAAGTTTATTCAACCGGCGGAGCTTGTGCGGTTCTCGCGCGCCGCGGGCCTCGCGCCCGCCGATATCAGCGGCGTCAGCTACCGTCCGTTGACCGCCGACTGGGCGCTGGGCCGAAACCTGTCCGTCAACTACATCGCGCACATCGTCAGACCGGCCGCCTAAGCCGCGGCGCGGCTCACGCATCGTGGCGCGGCACCCAGGGGATCGCGCCCACCTCGATTCCCTCGTCCTTGAGGTCGCTCACCTCGTCTTTCGTCGCGTCACCATAAATCGACCGACGCTCGACCTCGCCATAGTGGATCTTGCGCGCTTCTTCGGGGAACCGATTGCCGACATGGTCGAAATTCTGCTCGACGATCTCGCGCATCTGACGCAGCGCGGCCATGGCGCTGGCTGCGCGGTCGGCGTCCGGACCCGCGTCCGATTGTTGCGCCGGGGCGCTGGCAGGCGTGCGCTTGTCCCGTTTCGGCACGGCGACGTTGGGCGCCATCGGCGCCTTCACGATGGCGGTATCGCCGCAAACCGGGCAGCCGAACCCGTCCGCCGCGACCTGGCTCTCATAGGTTGCCGTATCCGCGAACCACGCCTCGAAGACGTGGCCCTTGCCGCACTTCAGATCGAAGACGATCATGGCTGCCGTCACCGTGTCGCCAAGTCGCGCTCATGCTACCACAACACATTAAAAATATGACGCTTTTCCAATACGACAAGGAGCGGCAGTGAGCCCGCGGCATCGGGGCGCGGCGATCGGCCCGTCTCCCTGGGTGGCCCGATTCGTGCCTTTTATCGCACCCGGCGGCACGGTGTTGGACCTCGCCTGCGGGCGCGGCCGACACACCCGGCATCTGCGCTCGCTTGGTTTTCGCATCGTCGCGGTCGATATCGACGTTGCGGGGCTTGCCGACCTCACTGGCGATCCTCAGGTCGAGATCGTCGAGGCCGACCTCGAAGGCGGTGTCTGGCCTCTGCCTGAGCGCCGGTTCGATGGGATTATCGTGACCAATTACCTGCATCGGCCGCTGTTTCCGACGCTGCTCGAGAGCCTCGTCGCCGACGGTGTTTTGATCTATGAGACCTTCGCGGCCGGCAACGAGTGTTTCGGCCGGCCGCGCAACCCTGATCATTTGCTGCGCCGGGGCGAGCTGCTCGCGGTGGTGGCGCCACATGCGACGGTACTTGCCTACGAAGACCTGGAGATCACCGATCCTTCTCCGGCGGCCGTTCAGCGCATCTGTGCCCGCAAGCGACCGGCGGAAATGGAAACGATGGGAGACTGAGACATGGAGCTGACGTGCGAAGGCCGGCGTGCCGTCGTCACTGCCGCGGGTTCCGGCATCGGGCGAACCCTCGCCGAGACCCTGATGAAAAACGGCGCGCAGGTGTTCGCCTGCGATATCGCTGAGCCCTTGATCGAAGAGCTAACCAGTGCCGGCATCGGTGCGCTGGTCGCCGACGTCGCGAGGCCTGGTGACGTGGACAAACTGTTCGATGCCGCGCAAGCGGCCATGGGCGGTGTCGACGTGCTCATCAACAACGCCGGGATCGCCGGCCCAACCGCGCGGGTCGAAGATGTCGAACCCGCCGACTGGGACCGGACGATCGCGGTGAACGTGTCGGGCCAGTTCTATTGTGCGCGACGCGCCGTGCCCCTGATGAAGGAGGCCGGCCGCGGGACCATCGTCAACATCTCGTCGACGGCCGGGCGCCTCGGCTTTCCGCTGCGGCTGCCTTACGCGACCTCGAAATATGCGCTCACGGGGTTCACCGACACGCTCGCGATGGAGCTTGGGCCCCACCACATCAACGTCAACGCGATCATGCCGGGCTACGTGCTCAACGAGCGCGGTGCGCGCGTCCTGCGGGCAAAAGCCGAGGCGTCGGGCCGGACGGTCGAGGAGATCGAGGCGATCGTGCTGCGCAACATCTCGATGCGCACGGGCGTGACCCAGGACGAGATCGCGGCGATGGTCGTTTACCTCTGCTCGGAGGCGGGTCGGCACGTCTCGGGCCAAACCATCAGCATCGACGGAAATCTCGAGACCTACACGGGGATGGACAAGCTCGATCCGTGATCGTCAGCCGGCCGCGTCCAGCAGCCCGCCATAGTGGCCGAGAAAATCGTCGATCGCCTCGACCAGCCCATCGTGGTCGGCCTCCTCGAGCGCGAGCGACAGCGCCAAGAAGCCCCGCCGCGTCGTGAAATAGCCCTTGGCGATCAGGTCCAGGTGCAGCACCTGGCGTAACCGCGCGTCGTGCGCCTCGATGTCGCGCCCCGAGCGGATCGGCGCCGTTTGAAAATGCATCGTCATGATCGAGCCGACGCCGGTGACTTGGAACGCCGCGCCGTGCTTCTTGCCGAGAGCATTGAGCCGGCCCCGCAACCGCTCGCCGCTCTCGTTCAGACCGGTGAGCACGTCCGGGGTCAGCACTTTTTCGAGGCCCGCGGCGCCCGCCGTCAGCATGATCACGTTGTTGTTGAAGGTTCCGTGGTGGACGATCGCATCCGGGCGCCGGGGGTCGTAGTGGTCCATGATCTCGGCCGTGCCGCCGAACGCGCCGAAGGTCATTCCGCCGCCGACATATTTCCCGAGCGTGGTCATGTCGGGCAGCACGCCGAGCGCGCCCTGTTGCCCGTTCGGCCCGAGCCGTGAGGTCATGACCTCGTCGTAGATGAGCACGACACCGTGCTTGGTGCAGGCTTCGCGCAGCGCCTGGAAGAACGTGCGCTCGCCCGGGATCGAGCCCATGGCGCCCTGCATCGGCTCGACCAGCACCGCGGCAAGGCGCGCCGCGTTCTGCTCGATCAAGGTGAGCGTCGCCTCGGGATCATTGTAGGGTGCCACCACGATCGGGAATGGCACGTTGATCGCCTCGCCCTCGCCATCGAAGCACAGGGTGCCGCCGTGATAACCGCCCTCGAACACCATCACCGCGTCGCGACCGGTCACCGCGCGTGCCGTCACCAGCGCCATGATGTTGGCCTCGGTGCCCGAGTTGCAGAAACGCACCCGCTCGATCGACGGAAAGCGGGCGCAGACCAGGCTCGCAAGGCGCTCCTCATAGGGGCTGGTTGAGCCGAACGCCATGCCCTGGCCGAGGGCGGTTCGGATCGCCTCCACGATGACCGGATGCGAGTGGCCGTAAAGGCCTGCCGAAAAATCGCCGACAAAGTCGGTCAAGCGATGGCCGTCGAGATCCCAGATGCGCGCGCCGTCCGCCTTCTCCACGGCGAGCGGAAAAGGCGTGTAGAACATGCCCGTGCGCGTGTTGCCTCCGGGTAAGCTCTCGCACGCCCGCGCGAACTGCGCGGCGCTCTTCGGGTTGTTCGCGACATATTGCGCGGTGACCTCGTTCAGCGCGGTGTCGAGGTCGAGGTTGCGGCCGTCGGCGCTTACATGTGTGGCCATGGGTCGGGCTCCTTCGTCGTCGGCGCACGATAGGCGGTGGCGCAAGGTTGCTCAAGCGGGCGGCGTGCGCGGCTACCGGCGCGAGGGCGGGCTTGTGAGCGCCCGAGGGCGCCGCTAGATTGGCGATCCTTCAACGCCAATGCGGGGCAAAATGATGAGCGAAGCCGTGATCGCGCAAAAATCGCCGTACGAGGTCGACCTCGTCGCGGGCAAGAAATACGCCTGGTGCGCCTGCGGGCGCAGCCAAAAGCAGCCGTTTTGCGATGGCGCGCACGCGGTCACGGAGATCCGCCCGATCGTGTTCACCGCCGAGGCGAGCGAGCCCGCGTGGCTTTGCGGGTGCAAGCGCACCGACAAGGGTCCGCACTGCGACGGGACGCACAATCGCATCTAGAGCGCCATGGCCGTGGGCCATCGGGCACTGATCTCCGCATTCCTCGCATCCATGCGCCGGATGGCGCAGCCACGCGCCCTCCTCGCGCTGACGCTCGCGGCGAGCTTGGGCGGTTGCGGGCTCTTCGCGGACGATCCGCCTCCCTGCCCCGGCGTCTCGGTGCCCGCGCAGGCACGCACGGTCACGCTCTACCGGGAGGGCCCCGGACGTGACTTGGTGGACGTCGCGTTCGAGGTCACGCTGGTCGATGTGGTCTGGCGCTGCGCCTATGATTTCAATGATGAGGGCGATGCGGTCAACGTCGATCTGGCGGTCGTGTTCGAGGCCACGCGCGGCCCGGCCGCCGAGACGGCGTCGGTTTCGGTGCCTTTCTTTGTGGCGATCACGGATCCGAGTCGGCGTATCATCGCCAAGAAGGTGTTCGTGTCGGAGCTGGTGCTCGACGAGACGGAACCGCGCGTTCGTGTCGCGGAGGAAATCGAGGAGCGGATCCCGATCGCGGCCGGGACCGCCGGGCCAGGGTATCTCACCCACGTCGGCCTTCAGCTCTCGCCCGCGCAGCTCGAGGATGCGCGCCGGCTCGGCACGCTCTAGCTGTTGACCGTCTGGACCGACCGTTTACTATCGATGTCCCGGTCTTGCAGTTGAACTCTGCGGGAGAGTTCGCCAGGCGGTATCGCCTGGCGGCGCCGAAGGAGCAAGCGTCCCGGAAACTCTCAGGCATCAGGGACCGCAGGGGAATGCGACTCTGGAAAGTAGGCGAGGGCAATGCCGTCGCCTCACCGAAGGGGTAAGCCGGACGATTGGCCCTCGGGCCTTTCGCCCGGTCAATCTTTCAGGTTCGGAGACAGAGGGGGCGCCGGGCGACCGCGAGGTCGCTGCGCGCGCTTTGTCGATTGCCTGAAAGGATGACATGAGCGAACCGGACGACACGGTCCTCCTCGAGACGCCCCTTCACGCTGAGCATGTTGCCGGCGGCGCCAAGATGGTTGGCTTCGCCGGCTACGCCATGCCCGTGCAATATCGGGCCGGCATCATGGCCGAGCACAATCACGTGCGCGCGGCGGCCGGCCTGTTCGATGTCTCGCACATGGGGCAGGTGCGTCTCGGCGGCGCGGACGCCGACGAGGCGCTCGAGCAGCTGGTTCCGGGCGATATCGCGGGCCTCGCGCCTTGGGCCATGCGATACACCCAGCTCACCAACGAGGCGGGCGGCATCATCGACGATTTGATGGTCACCCGTACCGACGACGGGCTATGGCTCGTGGTCAACGCGGCGCGCAAGCATGAGGACCTCGCGCATCTTTCGGCGCGTTTGGGATCATCCGCCGACATTACCCACGTGACCGACCGCGCGCTGATCGCGCTTCAGGGCCCGCGCGCCGCGGCCGTACTGGCACGCCATGCGCCGGCGTGCGCGACCCTCTCCTTCATGACCGCGTGTCGGACCACCGTGGCGGGCGTCGAGGCGATGGTCTCGCGCTCCGGCTACACCGGAGAGGACGGCTTCGAAATTTCGATCCCCGCCGATGCCGCGGCGGCGGTGTGGCGCACTCTCCTCGACGAGCCGCAGGTCGAGCCTGTGGGTCTCGGCGCGCGGGATTCGCTCAGGCTCGAAGCCGGGCTTTGCCTCTATGGGCACGACATCGACGAGAGCACCTCGCCTGTCGAGGCCGCGCTCGCCTGGTCGATCGGCAAGCGCCGCCGGGTCGAGGGCGGCTTTCTCGGCGCCGCACGGATCCAGCGGGAGCTGGCCGAGGGGCCGGCACGCCGCCGCGTCGGCATCGAGCCGGATGGGCGCGCGCCGGCGCGCGAAGGCACCACCGTGCATGACGCGTCCGGCGCGGAAATCGGCGTCATCACCAGCGGCGGCTTCGGCCCGACGTTCGGCGGTCCCATCGCGATGGGCTTCGTCGAGCAGGCATCGTCCAAGGCCGAGACCCCGGTGTCGCTCATGGTGCGCGGCAAGCCGCGTCCGGCCACCGTGGTCCCGCTGCCGTTCGTTCCCCACAGATATCACCGAGGCTGAGCGCCGGAGGGCACGTCATGAGCGAGCTGAAATACACCAAGGATCATGAATGGATCCGCATGGAGGGCGAGACCGGCACCGTTGGAATCTCGGACTACGCGCAGGAGCAGCTCGGCGACGTCGTTTATGTCGAGCTGCCGGAGACCGGCAAGGTGCTCACGCGGGGTGACGAGGCCGCGGTCGTGGAATCGGTCAAGGCGGCGAGCGAGATCTATGCGCCGGTTGGCGGCGAGGTGGTTGCGGTCAACGAGGCCCTCAATGACGATCCATCGCTCGTCAACAGCGCGGCCACGGGCGACGGGTGGTTCCTCCAGCTCAAGGTCGCCGACGCCGCGGAGCTGGAGGCGTTGATGGATGCCGCCGCCTACGCGGCCTATGTCGCGGAGTTGGCGGACGGGTGAGGCGGATCACGCGAAAGGGCTCGAACCATGAGTGAGAGAGGCCAATCCCTCGACGCGCTCGAGCAGCGCGACGCGTTCGTCGCGCGGCATATCGGGCCGAGCGCGGACGACATCACGGCGATGCTCGAGACCGTCGGCTACGGCACTCTGGGGGCGTTGAGCGACGCCGCGCTGCCCGCGGCCATCCGCGGCACGATGCCCGAGGGTTTCCCCGCCGCGCGCACCGAGAGCGATGCCCTGGCCGCGCTCGCCGAACGCGCGGGCCGCAATGTCATCAACCGCTCGATGATCGGGCTCGGCTACCACGACACGGTCACGCCGCCGGTGATCGTGCGGAACATCCTCGAAAATCCGGGCTGGTACACGGCGTACACACCCTATCAGCCCGAGATCTCGCAGGGGCGGCTCGAAGCGCTGCTCAACTTCCAAACCATGGTGATGGACCTCACCGCCATGGATTGCGCCAATGCCTCGCTGCTCGACGAAGGCACCGCCGCCGCCGAGGCCCTACACATGTGCCATGGCCAGGCGAAGAATCGCAGCGACCGCTTCTTCGTAGCTGCCGATTGCCTGCCTCAAACCATTGCGGTCGTGCAGACCCGCGCGCGGTCGATCGGCATCGAGGTCGTCACCGGTGATCACCGCGCGGGATTGCCCGACGGCGACCTCTGCGGTGTTCTGCTGCAATATCCGGCCGTCGACGGCACCGTGCACGACTATGCCGCCATCGTCGAGGCGGCGCACGAGAAGGGCGCGCTCGTCGTGGTGGCGGCGGATTTGCTGAGCCTCGTCCTGCTCACGCCGCCCGGCGCGTTCGGCGCTGATGTCGTGGTGGGAAGCTCGCAGCGCTTCGGCGTGCCGCTCGGCTTCGGCGGCCCCCACGCGGCCTTCTTCGCCACGCATGACAAGTACAAGCGCGCCATGCCGGGGCGCATCGTCGGCGTGTCGGTCGACACCCGCGGCCGTCCGGCGCTGCGCCTCGCGCTGCAAACACGCGAGCAGCACATTCGGCGCGAGAAGGCGACGAGCAACATCTGCACCGCCCAGGTTCTGCTGGCCGTCATGGCGGGCATGTACGCCGTCTATCACGGGCCGGAGGGACTCACGAGGATTGCCGCGCGGGTGCATCGCCTCACGGACATTTGCGCGTGCGGCCTCACGAGACTCGGCCTTGCGATCGAGAACGAGAGCTGGTTCGACACGCTGACCGTGCGCGCGCCTGGCGCAGCGGGGGCGATCGTCGCTCGCGCGGCCGATGCGGGCTACAACCTCCGCCCGATCGATGACGACCGGTTCGCCGTCGCGTTCGACGAGACCACGACGCGCGCTGACGTTGAAGCTGTGTGGCGCGCCTGCGCGGATGGGGACATCGGCTCGCTATCCTGCGCGGCGCTCGACGGCGATGCCGACGACGGCATCCTGGCAGCGCTTCGGCGCACGACGCCGTTCCTCGAGCATCCCGTCTTCAACAGCTACCACGCCGAGACCGAGATGCTGCGCTACATGCATCGCCTCGAGATCAAGGACGTCACGCTCAATCATTCGATGATCCCGCTCGGCTCCTGCACGATGAAGCTCAATGCGACCGCCGAGATGATCCCGGTGACATTCCCGGGGTTCGCGCGGATCCATCCCTTCGCACCGGCCGCGCAAACCCAAGGTTACCGGACGCTGATCGGCGAGCTCGAGCGATGGCTTGCGGCGGCGACCGGTTTTGCCGCCGTGTCGGTGCAGCCCAATGCCGGAAGCCAGGGCGAGTATGCCGGCCTCCTGGTGATTCGCCGCTATCACGAGGCGCGCGGCGAGGGATCCCGCGATGTGTGTCTCATCCCGAGTTCGGCGCACGGCACGAACCCGGCGAGCGCCGTGATGGCGGGCATGCGGGTCGTCGTGGTCGCGTGCGACGACGCGGGCAATGTCGACCTCGACGACCTTGGCGCCAAGGCGGCGGCGGCGGGTGAGCGGCTCGCCGCGCTGATGGTCACCTATCCCTCGACCCATGGCGTGTACGAGGAGCGGATCGTCGAGATCTGCGAGATCGTCCATGAGCAAGGCGGCCAGGTCTACATGGACGGCGCCAACCTGAACGCGCTGCTTGGGCTCAGCCTGCCCGGCACCTTCGGCCCGGATGTCGCCCACATGAACCTGCACAAGACCTTCTGCATACCCCACGGCGGCGGCGGCCCCGGCGTCGGCCCGATCGCCGTCGGCGCGCATCTTGCGCCCTACCTTCCGAACCATCCGCTGGTGGAGGATGCGGGACCGGCGGACGGCGTCGGCCCCATTTCGGCGGCGCCCTGGGGCTCGGCCGGGATCCTGCCGATCTCGTGGGCCTACATCGCGATGATGGGCGGCGCCGGGCTCAAACGCGCGACCGAAGTCGCGATCCTCAGCGCCAACTACATCGCGAAGCGGCTCGACGGGCACTACCCGGTTCTCTACACGGGCAAGAACGGCTTGGTCGCGCATGAATGCATCATCGACGTGCGTCACTTCAAGGGCTCGGCGGGCATCGCGGTCGACGACATCGCGAAACGGCTGATGGACTATGGCTTTCACGCGCCGACCATGTCGTTTCCGGTCGCCGGCACGCTGATGATCGAGCCGACCGAGAGCGAAGCGAAGGCCGAGCTGGACCGCTTTTGCGAGGCGATGATCGCGATCCGAGCCGAGATCGCGGCGATCGAGGCCGGCAAGAGCGATGCGGCCGATAACCCGCTGATCAACGCGCCGCACACATTGGACGACATCGCCGACGACGTGTGGAACCATAGCTATAGCCGTGCCGAGGCCGCGTTCCCGGTGGCTGGCCTGCGCGAGAGCAAATATTGGCCGCCGGTGAGCCGCATCGATCAGGTCCATGGCGACCGCAATCTGGTGTGCGCCTGCCCGCCGCTCGACGCCTATCAGGCCGCCGCCGAGTGAGACTTCCGGGGCGCCGATGATCGACCTCTACACCTGGCCGACGCCGAACGGCCACAAGGTCCAGATCATGCTGGAGGAGGTCGGCCTCGCCTACACGGTCCATCCCGTCGACATCACCGAGGGCGATCAGTTCGCAGCCGACTATCTCGCGCTCAATCCCAACAACAAGGTGCCGACGATCGTCGACCATGACGGGCCGAACGGCCGGCCCTACACCGTGTTCGAAACGGGCGCGATCTTGATCTACCTCGCGGAGAAAACGGGCGCGCTGTTGCCGCGCGAGGGCGAGGCGCGCCATACCGTGATGCAGTGGCTCATGTTCCAGATGGGCAACCTCGGGCCGATGCTGGGACAGGCGCAGCATTTCGAGAGCTATGCGCCGGCGCCCGTGCCCTACGCGCAAACGCGCTACCGTCGCGAATGCGAGCGCCTGTTTCGCGTGATGGAAGGGCGCCTCGAGGCGCATGCGTATCTCGCGGGCGACTATTCGATCGCGGACATCGCGTGCTTTCCGTGGATCCGCATCCACAAGCTGGCCGGCCTTTCCACGGAGGGGTTCCCCGCGCTCCGGCGATGGTACGGCGCGATCCGTGCGCGGCCGGCGGTGGAGCGGGGGCTCAAGGTCCTTCTGGACGAATGGAAGGACATCGCACAATCGAGCGCGGCCAAGCACCATCTTTTCGGCAAACCGCAATATGAGGCCCGCTGAGCCATGCGAACGGTCGATTGGTATTTCGATTACATCTCACCGTTTTCGTATTTCCAGCTCACCCAGTTCGACCGCCTGCCGGCCGATGTGGCCGTCACCTATCGGCCGATCCTGTTCGCGGGCCTGCTCAATCACTGGGAGCACAAAGGCCCGGCCGAAATTCCAAGCAAACGGGTTCATACCTACCGTTGGTGCCAATGGTTCGCGATGCGCCACGGCATCCCGTTCCGCTTTCCGCCCGCGCACCCGTTCAATCCGTTGCGCACGCTCCGCCTGACCCATGCGCTCGATTGCGATCCCGCGGTCGTGCGGACAATCTTCGATACGGTGTGGGCCGAAGGGGCGGACACGGTCAGCGATGAGGGTTGGCACGCGCTGACCGCCACGCTCGGCGTTGCGGATGCCGACGCGCGCGTGTCGGACCCCGCGGTCAAGGAGCAGCTGCGCCAGGCGACGGAGGATGCGGCCGCAAGGGGCGTCTTCGGCGTGCCGACGTTTGCGATCGATGGCGAGCTCATCTGGGGCGTCGATTCGACGGACATGGTGCTCGACGTGCTGGCCGATCCGTCGCTCCTGCGCGTCGGCGAAATGGCGCGCGTCAGCACGCTGCCGATCGCGAAGGCACGGCAGGCCTGACGCGAGGCCTTCGCTTAGAGCGGCGAGAACGCGTCGGTTGCCGGGTCGTAGCGGCGCAAGCTGCCCTCGCGGATGTCGAAATGCCAGCCGTGGAGGGTGAGCCGCCCCTCTTGGACGAGCGGCGCGATACACGGAAAGCTCATGAGGTTCTCGAGCGACACCTTGATGTTTTCGAGCTCGCAGTGCGCGGCCTGCTCCAGGACCGGCCGATCCGGGAGGGCCCCAAGCGTGCGCTCGCGCGCCGGCGCCGCGATATCGATCCATTGCTTGACGAAATCATTGCCGATGCCGACACCCTCGGTGCCCGCGAGCATGGCGTGCACCCCGCCGCACCGGCTATGACCCATCACGACAATGTCGCCGACGCCGAGCACGGTCACCGCATATTCGAGCGCGGCGCTCGTGCCGTGGCGCGTGCGCTGGGTCTGGTAGGGCGGCACGAGGTTCGCGATATTGCGCATCACGAAGAGCTCGCCCGGAGCCGCGCCGAGGATGGTCGCGGGGTCGACGCGCGAATCGCAGCACGCGACGACCATCACCCCCGGCTTTTGCTCGAGCGCCAGCGCGTGAAACATCGCCTTGTTGGGCTCGTAGGTCTCCTGCCGGAAGCGCCGATGTCCGTCTCGCAAGCGTTCGATCGCATCGCTCATGGTCGCTTCCTCCCCATCTAAGATGGCCCGGCGGGGCGCATGTCACATACACTCAAGTCGGCCGAAATTGAATAGCGCTCGGCCGGGCGCCACAAGGAACCAGCGAAAAGAACCATGCGAAGGCTGATGGCAGCCGCCGCGACCAGCTGCTTGCGGCAGCTGCCGCCCGAAAATGCCACCGCGGCGTCGCTGCTCCTGCTTGGCACCGTGGCGCCACGCCTCGGGCCTAAGGCCTTGCCGTCGTCGCTCCGCACGACCGTGTGCGGCCTCACCTTTTCCTCACCGGTCGGTTTCGCGGCGGGCTTCGACAAGGACGCACGCGCGCTCCGCGGCCTCGCGCGCCTCGGCCTTGGGTTCGTCGAGGCCGGGACGGTGACGCCGGCGCCGCAAGCGGGAAATCCAAAGCCCCGGGTGTTTCGCCTGCACAGCGACCAGGCGCACATCAATCGGCTCGGCTTTCCAAGCAAGGGGCTCGACGTTTTCTGCCGCAATCTCGCACGATATCGCGCGCGCGCCGATCACCGAGATTGCGTGATCGGCGTCAATATCGGCGTCAATCGCGAGTCCGACGATCCGCCCGCGGATTTCGCACGGAGCCTCGTGCGCGTCGCGCCACTCGCGGATTACGTCACGATCAACCTCTCCTCGCCCAACACGCCGGGCTTGCGCGACTGGCAGGAGGGTGATCCGCTCGCGCGCCTGCTCGACGCGATCGGCAACGCCCGCAGCGGGCTCGCCACAGACCCGCCCGTCCTGATCAAGCTGTCGCCCGATCTCGCCGAGGATGGTCTCGTCGCGACGGTCGGGCATTTGCGCCGCGCGCCGATCGACGGTCTCATCCTGACCAACACCACGACCGCCCGCCCCCCGGGCTTGAGGGGGCGTCGACGTGATGAAGCTGGGGGCTTGAGCGGTCGTCCGCTCGCGCCCCTCGCGCTTCAGGCGCTGCGCACGGCCTATCGCGTATGTGGCGGCGCGATGCCTTTGATCGGCGTCGGCGGCATCGACAGTGCGGAGGCCGCTTACGCCCGCATCCGCGCCGGTGCATCGCTGATCCAGCTCTACACCGCCCTCACATACCAGGGCCCCGGGCTGATCGAGGGCATCACGAAAGGCCTCGCGACGCGGCTCACCGAAGACGGCTTTGCCTCGATCGCCGATGCCGTCGGCGCTGAAAATGACACCGAGCGTGCGCCGGCCGGGGAGGCTAGGAGCGCGGCAGCGGCACGGCCACGAAGCGCTCGCGCCCCTCGCGGTTGAGCAGCAGCAGCACCGCGTCCCGGTCGTCGGCACGCGCCGCTCGCACCTCGGATTCGATCTCGCCGGCCGTGCGCACGGGATCGTTCGCCACGGTCACGATGACATCGCCCGGACGAACACCCTTGCGCGCGGCGGGGCTTCCCGGCGCAACCGCGGTCACGACCACGCCGTCGACCGCGCTCTCGACATTGAAGGCGCGGCGCGTCTCGCGATCGAGCGGCGCGAGTCGGACACCGAGGCCCTCAACCTGTGTGGGCGGCGCGTCCGCACGCGCGATCTCGGGCTCATCGGCCGTGCCGATCGTCGCGGGCAGGTCGATCGTGGCACCGTCGCGCCACACCGTCAGCATCGCCGTCTCACCTGCGGGGATGGCGGCGATGGCGCGCGAGAGGGCGCGCGTGTCGGCGATGGGTGTGCCGTTGACCGAGACGATCACGTCGCCTTGCTGAAGATCCGCCGCTTCGGCGGGGCTATCGGGCTGCACCTCGGCGACGATCGCGCCGCCCTCAGCGTCAAGCGCGAGGCTATCGGCGATATCGTCGGTGACGGACTGGATGTAGACGCCGAGCCAACCCCGCGTGACCCGGCCGTCGGCTTTGAGGTCGGCGACGACCGACTCGGCCATCGAGGCCGGGATCGCGAAGCCGATCCCAACATTGCCGCCCGAGGGGGAGAAGATCGCGGTGTTCACGCCGACCACCTCGCCGTTCAAGTTGAAGGTCGGACCGCCGGAATTGCCGCGATTGATCGGCGCGTCGATCTGCAGGAAGTCGTCATAGGGTCCGCTCCCGATGCCGCGGCCGCGCGCCGAGACGATGCCGAAGGTCGCCGTCTTGCCGAGGCCGAAGGGGTTGCCGATCGCGACCACCCAATCACCGATCCGGGTGGCTCCCGGTTCCGCGAAGCGCACGGCGGGGAGGGGGTCGTCCGCGGCGATCTTGAGCAACGCAAGGTCGGTCTTGCGATCGCGCCCGACGATCTCCGCCTCGTGGCGCGTGCCGTCATCCAAGATCACGGTAATCAGATCGGCATCGCCGATCACGTGGTTGTTGGTGACGATGTAGCCGGCCTCGTCGACGATGAACCCCGAGCCGACCCCCCGTGCATGGGGCATGGGCTGGCGCGGGCCTTGAAAGCGCTTGGAAAATTCCTCGCCGAAATAGCGCTCGAAGAATTCCGGCATGGGCGGGCGCTCGCTCCAGCCCTGGGTCGGCAGATGGCGCTGGGCGCGCTCGACCTCGATCGAGACGACGGCGGGGCTCACGGCCTCGACAAGCCCAGCGAAGCTCAGCTGTGCCGCGAATGTCTGGTCCGCCATGGGCGGCGGCGTGATTGCGGTGTTCGCCTTGAGCATGCCCGGTGCCGTGACCACCGCCGCACCAACGATGCCCATCGCGATCAGGGCGCCGACAATGCCGGCGCGTTTCGTCTTTGGAGAGATCGGGTTCATGATCAACCTCGTGCCGTTGCGGGTGCGGACGGCCGCGCGCTGAGGTGCGGCGGCTTGTCCCTTGCCCCGCAATATGGCGGTGCAGGCTGTCGCGCCGCTGAACGGCACATTACGGATTGTTAATGCGCGAGGGGCGTCCGCGGAAACACCAGAGACACGCGGAGACCGCCAAGCGCGCTTTCCCCGAGTGTGAGTTCCGCGTGATGGAGCGTTGCAACGCCGGCGACCAGGCTGAGGCCGAGCCCGCTGCCGGGCGTCGTCCGGCTTTGCTCGAGGCGGACGAAGCGGCGCAGCACGGTCTGCCGCTCTGCCTCCGGGATGCCGGGGCCCGAGTCATCCACGCTCAGCAGCGCGCGCCCATCGGCATCTGTCGAGACGGCGATGGCGATTCGCCCGCCGGCGGGCGTGAACTTGACCGCATTGTCGAGCAGGTTCGCCGTGAGCTGAGCGAGAAACTGCGCATTGCCCAAGACCCGCGTCTCGGCGGCGACGGTGGTGTCGATGGTCGAGCCTTGTGCCTCGGCGAGCGGGCGGTAGAGCTCGGCGGCATCCCGCGCGATCTGATCGAGCGGCACGGGCTCCATGACGATCTCCGCGCTGCCCGCCTCCGCGCGCGCGATCTCCATCAGCAGGGTGAAGGTGCGCAAGATCTCGTCGGTTTCGGCGATCGCCTCGTCGAGCGCCGCGCGATGCGCCGCCGATCCCTCGGCGACCGCCTGCGCCACCGCGCGTTCGAGCCGCGATTTGAGGCGCGTCAGCGGGCTGCGCAGGTCGTGCGCGACGCTGTCGGTCACCGTGCGCAGACCGGTCATCAGGGTTTCGATCTCGTCGAGCATGTCATTGACCGTCTGCGCGAGTCGGTCGAATTCGTCGCCGGTTTGGCTGACCGGCAGGCGGCGGGTGAGATCGCCCCGCATGATCTCCTCGCCCGCCGCGCGCACGGCATCGACCCGCCGCAGCATGTTGCGGCTCATCGCGACGCCGCCAAGGAGCCCGAGCCCGAGCGTGATCGCGAGCGCCCAGCCCAGCGATTCGACGACGGTGCCTTCGAACGCGCTGCGCCCGCGCTGGTCGCGCCCAACCATGAGGCGAAAGCCACCGGAAAGAACGAAGGTGCGTGCGCGGATCTCGCGCTCGGTATCCACCGGGTCCTCGGCGCGCCGCGCGGAAACCTCGATCCATTGGCCCTCGGCACGCAGGGCCTCCTGCGGCCAACCGCTCATGTTGCCGGCAAGCGGGCGCAGCGCGGGGTCGACGAGGAGGTAGAGGCTATCGGGATCGCCGTAAGGACCGCTCCGCTCGCGGATGACGGTGACGAGACGGGCAAGCCCCCGCGTGCGGTATTGCTCGGCGAGGCCGCGAATCTCGGCCTCGATGGTGTCGTCGGTCTGGCGCTCGATCACCGGGACCGTGGTGAAGTAGATGAAGGCGAGGAGCACCAGCACCGACGATCCGAACAGCAGGACGTAAAGGATCGCGAGCCGGAACGTCGACGTCCGGAAGAGCCGCGTGCTAGGGCTCGGCACGCAGGCTGTATCCCACGCCGCGCACGGTGTGCAGGAGCGCGGTCTCGAAGGATTTGTCGATCTTCTGCCGCAGCCGGCTGATGTGCACGTCGATGACGTTGGTCTGCGGATCGAAATGATAGCCCCAGACCTGCTCGAGCAGCATCGTGCGGGTGACCACCTGGCCGGCGTGCCGCATGAGATATTCGAGCAGCCGGAACTCGCGCGGCTGAAGCGCGATTTGCTTGCCGGCACGCGTCACCGTGT
>CBDCGS010000003.1:0-188507 GCA_965216915.1 Alphaproteobacteria bacterium | reverse complement strand
GCACCTCGGCGATCGCGGCGATCACCGCCGACGAGACAAACGCCTCCGCCGCCCGCAACGCGGCCTGCGTCTGCTCGTCGTCCACGCGCCCGGCCGCGCCCGCGAGCACACGCTCGTGCGCACCGAGGATGCGCTCGATGTCGATGGTCAACTGCGGCGGCGGCTGGGCCTGGGCCGCGTGAGATCCCGCGAGGCCCGCAAAGAGGAGCACCGCGAGCGCGGCGACGCGCCACCGTCGCACCAACGCGCGGGCTCGCGGGGCGATCATGCGCCGCCGGAGGGTCCGGCCGGCATCGCGCCGCCCTCGGCTGCTATTGCGCGGCCGGCGCCCAACCCGCCGCGAGCTGCTCGGCGGTCGCGATGTCCGCCTCGTCCATCTCCGCCATCAAATCGTCGCGCGCGGCGATGGCGCGCTCGAGCCCCTGATCGGCCGCGAGCGTGAACCAGAAGAGCGCCTGCACGGGATCCGCCGGAACACCCTCGCCCGCCGCGTAGCGGTGGCCGAGCCCGGCTTGCGCCTTGGCATAGCCCTTCGCCGCCGCGCGCTCGTACCAGCTCACCGCGCGCGCCAGGTCGCGCTCGGTGCCGATGCCGTCGCGGTACATCTTGGCGAGGTTGTATTCCGCGCTCACCACGCCCTGCTCGGCCGCACGCGCGATCCACGCGAAGCCGAGCGTGAAGTCCTTGGGCACGCCGAGGCCGCTCAGATACATCTTGCCGAGCGTATATTCCGAGCGCGCATAGCCCTGCGCGGCCGCCTTCTCCAGCCACCCGACGGCCCTGTCATAATCGATGGCGACGCCGTCCCCGCCGATGAAGGTCAGCGCGAGATTGTGTTGCGCCTCGGGCAGATCCGCCTCGGCCGCGCGCCGCCAGAGCTTGATCGCCTGCGCCGCGTCGCGCTTCACGCCCTTGCCCTGGTCGTATAGGACACCGAGGTTGAACTGCGCGCGCGTGTCGCCCGCCTCCGCGATCGGCTCCCAATAGCGCCGGGCCGCCGCGAAATCGCCGGCCTGGTAGGCACGCCAGCCGCTGTCGAAATCGGCAAACGCCGGCATACCGGCGGCGAGCACCGCCACGATGGCGAAGCCGCCGACGACGAGGCCCCGTGTTCTCATGCCTAACTCCTCGCTGCCACCGCATCGACCTTGGAGACCCGCGCGCCGAGCACCTGGATCAATCCATCGATGCCGTTGCGCTGCACCACGGATTTGAACTCCGCGCGCTGCGTCACGGCCATGCTGATGCCCTCGACGGTGATGTCGATGATGCGCCACTGGCCCTTGCGCGCGCGGACGCGCCACTGCGCCTCGATCGGCGCGCCGTTGGGCCGGTCGATTCGGGTTCGCACGATGTGGTCCTTCTCGCCGGAGGCCATTTCCGACAGCACGGCGAAGGTCTCGCCGGAATAGCCGCCGAGAAGGGCCGAATATTTGTGAACGATGAACTCGCCGAACACCGTGAGGTATTCGCTCCGTTGCTCGGGCGTCGCCTGCCGCCAATAGCGGCCGAGGACGAACCGGCCGATCAGCTTGAGATCGAAGCCGTTCTGCAGTAGCGCGCGGAAGCGCTCCTCGCGCTGCTCCAAGGTCAGGCTGTCGTCTCTCAGCATCGCGATCGCCTGATCGCCGAGCACCGCGACGAACTCGCCCGGCGTTCCGGTTTGCGCCCTTGCCCGGTCGCTCCCCGAGATGACGATCACGAGGATAACCAAGGCGAGCAAAACACGACGATATGTCATTGTGCGAAACCTCATCTCTCGGCGCGTTAATCATAGCCGGCGCCTTCCGGAGCCGGCAACGGCGTTGGCCTGCGCCCGAGCCGTCGTCTAGGATGCGCGCCAAATGGGGCAGGGAGATGGCGCGATGCGTCCCAATATGAACAGACAAATCCGGCTCGCCGCACGCCCGGCCGGCGCGCCGACGGCGGAGAATTTCACGATCGCCGAAGAGGCGGTGCCCGAGCCCGGGCCCGGAAAGGCGCTGGTGCGCGCGCTCTACCTCTCGGTCGATCCCTATATGCGCGGGCGGATGAGCGCCGCCAAATCCTATACACCGCCCGTCGAGATCGGTGGCGTGATGCCGGGCGGCGTGGTCGCCGAGGTCGTGCGCTCGGAAACCGCGGCGCTCAAGCCCGGCGATCTCGTCGAGGGCTATCTCGGCTGGCAGGATTATGCGCTCTGCAGCGCCGGCACCGTGCGCCGCCTGCCCGACTCGCATCACCCGATCTCCTACGCGCTCGGTGTCCTCGGCATGCCGGGGATGACCGCCTATTTCGGCCTCCTCGAGGTGGGCCAGCCGAAGCCCGGCGACACGGTGGTCGTCTCGGCGGCCTCAGGCGCGGTCGGCGCCGTGGTCGGGCAGATCGCGCAGATCGCGGGCTGCCGGGTGGTCGGCACCGTCGGCAGCGACGAGAAGGCCGCCTTCATTCGCGACACGCTGGGCTTCGACGCCGCGATCAACTACCGCATGACGGCCGATCTCGGCGCGGCGCTGGACGAGGCCTGCCCCCGCGGCGTGGATGTTTATTTCGACAATGTCGGCGGGCCGGTCACCGACGCCATCGTCGAGCGCCTCGCCTTCAAGGGCCGCGTGGTGGTGTGCGGCAACATCCATCACTACAACCTCACCGAGCCCTATGTCGGGCCGACCCATTTGCGCTCGATCCTGGTCAACCGGGCGCGCATCGAAGGCTTTCTCGTGCTCGATTGGGAAGCACGCTACCCGGAGGGCCGGGCGCGCATCTCTGACTGGCTCGACGCCGGCCGCATCCACACTCGCGAACAGGTCGTCGACGGCTTGGAGAACGCTCCCCAAGCGCTCATGGACGTGCTCGCCGGGCGCAACTTCGGCAAGATGCTGGTGAAGGTCGCGGAGCGATGACGGCGCCCGACAGCAGGCGGGGCGTGCGGGCCTCCGTCGAGACCGTCCGCGCGCTCATCGACGATTGCTTCGGCGCGCTCGGCTACACCCCGCAGGAGCGCGCGGCGATCGCGGAGATCCTGCTCGAGGCGAGCCTCGCGGGCTACGACTCCCACGGCGTGATGCGCATCCCGACCTATGTCGAGGACACGCGCGCCGGGCTGATCGCGCCGGCGGTCGCGCCGGTGATCACCCACGAAACCGCCGCAAGCGCGCGCCTCGACGCGCGCCGCTGCCACGGCATCGTGTCGACGGCGGAGGCGATCCGGATCGCCGGGGAGAAGGCCCGCGCCCTCGGCATCGGCTGCGTCGGCGTCTACAACGGCAACGATGTCGCGCGCCTCGGCTCGCACGTCGTCGCGCCTGCGCATGCGGGGCTGATCACGCTGCTCATGGTCAACGACGCCGGCGGCGGCGCGGCGGTCGCGCCCTGGGGCGGCGCGGCGCCCTTCCTCAGCACCAACCCGCTCGCGCTCGGCATTCCGCGCGAAGCGCCGGCGCCGCCGGTCGTGATCGACCTCTCGACCAGCGTCGTCGCGCTTGGCAAGCTCAAGATGGCGCTCAACCGGGGCGAGCGCGTGCCCGAGGGCTGGCTCGTCGAGCGCTCCGGGCAATCGACCACCGACCCGGGCGCCTTCTTCACCAAGCCGCGCAGCGCAGCGCTCCGCCCGCTCGGCGGCACCACCGACGGCCACAAGGGCTTCATGCTGAGCCTCATGGTCGAGCTCTTCGCCGGCGCGCTTGCGGGCGCCGGCTGCAGCAGCGGCAACGAGAACGAGGATCAGGGCAACGGCCTCTTCGTCTTGGCGGCCGACCCGGCGGCGTTCGGCAACGGCGCGGGCTGCACGCACGCCTTCGAGGCGCTCGCCACGGGCTTGGCGGCCTGCCCGCCGGAAGCGGGCAGCGCCGGCGTGCGCCTGCCGGGCGAACGCCTCGCCCACGCCGCCGCCGCGCGCGAACGCGACGGCCTGCCGATCGACGGTCCGACCTGGGCAAAGATCACGACGATCGTGGAGGAGCTCGGCCTGCGCGGCGACTATCCCATGACGCCCGTCGCCTAGTCCGCCTTCGCAGCGCACCGGCCGCCCGCCTGGGGCTCCAAGATCGAGTGGACCTTCAACCGCCGCCACCCCACCTCGGCGAGCGCTCTGACAGCTTCCGCTCGTTCAGCGATCTCTTGGCCGAAGCCGCGCAGCGTGAGCAGCCGGAAACCGAGATGGATGAACGCACGGCCGGCCACGTCATCCGCGCCGTGTGCGATGCAGGCCGATTACGCGCTGGCGCAGTGAGGGCAGAGGCCGGCCACCTCGACGACGGGGTTCTGCAGCGTGAAGCCGACTTTGTGCGCGGCGACCGAGAGAGTTTGATCGATCGTTTCGCTCGCCACCTCGGCGATTGCGTCACACCGCCCACAAATAAAGAACTGTGTGCCGTGTGTTTCGCCGGGATGGACACAAGCGACGTACGCGTTCCGCGTGTGCAGCTGGATCGCGCGCCAGGCGCCCGACGGCTCTATGAGGTTCGCAACAAGATTGTCGACACGAACGCGACGTGTGTCTTTGCCGAGCCGCAGTTCGAACCAGGCCTGGTCGCGACGGTCGTCGAAGGGACGGGCGCGCAGGCTGGCGTGCTCGATCCGCTCGGTGCGTCTCTAACGCCCGGGCCGGATGCCTACTTCACGTTGCTCGAGAACCTCGCGGACTCGCTTCGGGATTGCCTACTTCAGCGGTGAGGAACGACCCGCACCGCGGTTGCCGAGAACGCCGAAACCGGAGCCGAACAGCCGTCAAGAACTGACCTCGCGCGATCCATTCGCGGGGTTCGTCGAGCAGGATGCGGCAGCGATCGCGCACCACGAACCGCCGACCCTCAGGCTCCATCCAACGCGCGAAGCCCATGACGCCGATCCACCACTCGGCGGCCCGATCCACGTCGGCGACGGCGAGCGCAAAGTTGCACCGATCATGTGTGGTGTGAGTTCGCCGCTCACGCTGCTCTCCCTCTCCGCCATTCCGACGGCGCGATCAGTACCGCTCGAAGCTGGCGAGATCGCCCGCGATGTCGGCTATGTCATCGATCGCATCCCCGCCCCCCGATCGGACTCCCCGATGTTCGTCGTCACCCGCCTTTTCACTCTCGCCGAATGACCTTGTCGCGCATGCGTTGTCCGTTGGGCGACCGCTTTGCGTCTTGCGCCGTGTTCGTCGTTTCTCGGATGCCTCGGTCCGCTCCGATTTGACAACCATTGGCGTGCGATGGAAGGCTTCGTTCAGCGGGAGCGACTTGACGGGACACGGAGGTGCTCGTGCGACAGGGCGAAGACAAGCAGGCGCGGCTTGTATCAGCTGAAGACGCTGCGCGGATCGTAAAATCCGGGGATTGGGTCGACTACTGCGTGACGCTGTGCCAGCCGGATGTGTTTGACAAGGCTCTGGCGGCGCGAAAATCGGAGCTCGAAGGCGTCAAGATCCGCTCGTGTCTTTCCCTCAGGCCGCGAGCCGTGCTCGAGGCCGATCCCGAGGGAGAGCATTTCCTTTGGTTCAGCTGGCATTTTTCCGGATATGACCGCGCAAAGCACGACGCCGGCAGATGCAATTACATGCCCGTCAATCTCGGCGAGGTGCCCGACTACTACCGCCGCAACATAGAACGGGTCGACGTCGCGGTCCTGAAAACCTGTCCTATGGATGCCGACGGGTACTTCAATTTCGGCGGAACGGGCGTTTGGCTTCGCGCCGTTATCGAACGCGCCAAAATTGTCATCGTCGAAGTCACCGGCGGCCTGCCCTACGTTCATGGCGAGGCGAACGGGGTTCACAGGAGCGAAGTCGATTTCGTCATCGAGGGCGACGATGAGCCAGCGGTCGAACTTCCCACCGCTCCACTTACCGAGGTCGATCGTGCGGTTGGACGGCTCATCGCCGACGAGATTGACGATGGCTCGTGCTTGCAGATCGGTATTGGTGGCATGCCCAATGCAGTTTGCGCTCTCCTGTCGGAAAGTGGTGTGCGCGACCTAGGAGTTCACAGCGAGATGCTGACCGACGGGATCGTTGACCTCTACAAATCCGGCCAGATCACCGGTGCGGCAAAGACCCTCGACAAGGGCAAGATTGTGTACAGCTTCGCACTGGGCACGCGGGCGTTCTACGACACGATCGACCGGAACGCCGATTTTCATTGCTGCCAGGTCGATTACACAAATCCTCCGCACATCATCATGCAGAACGATCGGGTCGTCGCGATCAACAATACCACGCAAATCGACTTGCAGGGCCAAGCTGCATCGGAGTCCGACGGGCATCGACACATTAGTGGAACAGGGGGCCAGTTGCAGTTCGTGCGTGGCGCCTATGCGTCGTGTGGCGGCAAATCCTTCATCTGCCTATCGTCCACATACGAGAAACGAGGCCTCCGCAAAAGCCGGATCGTTCTCGACCTAACACCGGGAAACATCGTCACGACCCCGCGCTCGGACATGATGTACGTGGTCACCGAGTTCGGCATGGTCAATCTGAAAGGTCAGTCCGTGGCCGATCGCGCGAAGGCCCTGATCTCAATCGCGCATCCGGATTACGTGGAAACGCTCGAGCGCGAGGCACGCCAACACGGCCTGATCCCCAAAGGCTATTTCTGAAAAACTGCCGCCACCGCTCGGTATCATAAAAAAGCCGCGCGCGCGGCAATTCGCTGTGGCGAACAACATCGCACAACTGTCAGTGTCGCCGACATGGAGCGAGCCGCCTCGCCCACGCCGCCGTCGCGCGCGAACGCGACGGCCTGCCGATCGACCGCCCAACTTGGGCGAAGACCACGACGATCGTGGAGGAGCTGGGCTTGGGCGTCGACTATCCGGCCACGCCCGTGACCTCGGCCACCTTCACAGTGTGCCGGCCGCCCGCGTCGCAGAACACGCGTCGTCGGAGCCGGGTCGCGACGACGACCGCTTGACTTCGGACAAGGTGACATGTCGCCGCGTCGCTTCGGTTCCGCACAGGACCACACCGCAGGGCCTCTCAACCTATGCGCGGCACGGCGAACGCGGGGATGCACCCTAGCGGGTCTTCGACATTCGCTTGTACAGCGCGCGAATGTAGCGGCGGTCGCGGTCGCCGAATTCGCCCTCCGCAATGTCGTCCTTGTAGTCTTTCAGCTCCCGTCGCACGTGGCTGGAGATGCCGGGCTTGGCCAGCATTTTCTCGATGAGAGCGAGCGACTCGGCGTCCTTTGACCCGGCCTTGGCGGGCGGTTCGGCATTTTTGACCGGCGGCGGTGCGTCCGCGACGGGCGTTGGCGCGGCTACGGTGCGCGGCGGCGGCGCGGCTGCGGTGGGCGGCGGCATGTCCTCGGCCTCACCCTCGACGTCGGCTTGGGGGGCGCCTTGCTCCGGGGCGCTTGTGCCGGCGTCATCCGGCACCAGCAAATCATCCCAGCTCAGGCCTGCGGAGGATATCTGCGCATGCGCCTCGCGCGCCGCCTGCAGGACCTCATCGTCCCGCGTGCTGCCCAGGCGCTCCAAGAGCTCGATCATTTCGTTTCGTTGCAGAGCTCTGGTCATGGTCGGCGTCCTTCAAAGTCCACGTCTCGGCGTCTGGCGCAACGCGGGCCCCACAAGGCCTCCATCCAGGCGCCGCGCGCCGCAAGGGCGCTCACCCGTCGGTCGATCGTTGGACATCGCACCCGGTCCAGGTCCGGCCGGCCCCGGACAGGCGTCCCCCGACGAGTCGGCCCTTGGCAGTGGCTCTATCATGGCGCCGCGCGATGGACCGTGACAAGGCATGGAAACAAGACGCGGTCGGGCGCGGCGTGCGCACCCGCAAGCACGCGCGATCCTTGTAACGCGGGTCTGGCCTCCAGAACCCGCAGCGAGCCGACATAACGCGGTGGCCATCGGTCGTGCGGACCGCCGTTTCGTGCATGGCCCCAGGGCATCATCCGCGGGTCAATGCCGCCTCCAGCGTGTAGCCGCCGAGGCATTGGTCCACAAGAGCGGTCGCGGTGTCCCAGTCGTAGGTGCGGAAGGCGTTGCCGCGCACGACGAATTGCGGGCCGGCGTAGAACATCTCGTACTGGGTGTGGCGCGAGGCGAACTCGGAGCCGACCGCATCCCAGGCGAGCTTGAAGAACTTGACGCGGTCGTCCGGCCCGAGCACCGGTGACTGCTGGGTGCGCCGCACATAGTCCGCGATCTCCGGATCGGCGAAATCCTCGACGCTCGAAGGCAGCATGATCATGCCGCCGCCGGCGAGCTCGCGGAGCGTTTGGATCACCTTCGGATACATCGCCTGCGTGTGCACCTGCGCGGCGTAGAGGGTCTGGCGGTCGGGCACATAGTAGGGCCCGACCCGGCGCCCGCGCACCTCCATCGCCTCGACCATCGCCTCGACCAGCGTCGCCTCGGCCGAGAGCTGGCCAAGCGTCTCGACGACCTGAGGAAATTTGTCGATCGCATTGACCTCCGCAATCTTGCGCGAGAGCCCGACCAGGAAGCGGATCTTCACCAGAAGCCTGATCTGGCATTGATAGTTCTGGTACACATGCGCTGGCGTCGCATGCCATTGACGCTGCGCCATGCCGACATCGCCGGCGACGAACACGCGCTCCCACGGCACCTTGACCTCGTCGAAATAGATCACGGCATCGTTCTCGTCGAAGCGGCTCGACAGCGGATTGTCGAACACCGAGTCCGCGCTCTCCTCGTAGGATTTGCGCGACAGCACCTTGAGCCCCGGCGCGTTCATCGGGATGCAGAAGGAGATCGCGTAGGGATCTTCGCCCGGCGCAAGCGGCGCGATGCTGCCCACCATCAGCTCGTTCGACATGATGGCACTGGTGCCGAGCATCTTCGCGCCCTTGACGATCATGCCGTCGCTGTCGCGCTCGACCTCACGCACGGTGAGCAGCGGCTCGGCCTGCTCGCTCACGGTCTTCGATTTGTCGGCCTGCGGGTTCACGATGACATAGGAGAGGAAGAGATCGTTGTCGCGCGCGAAACGGTAGTAGTCGCGGAGCGCGCCGGCGCGCGCCGGGTCGTAGGCCTCGAACACCTCGTCCGCCATCACCATGCCGGCGAGGCCCGAGGCGACATGATCGGGCGAGCGGCCCATGAAGCCGAAATGCGGCTCCGCCCACAACGCAAGCGCGCGGCGCCGGTCGCGCAGCGCCTCGTAGCTCGTCGGCAGCTCCCAGCAACGGTTGACGCGCGCGCCCGTGTCGGGCGAGGCGAAGGTGAGCGTCTCCACATGCTCGGGCGCCGCCTGCATGTCGTAGAGGAACGCGCTCGTCGCCACCGCGTTGCGGTAGGCACGATGGGTCGTCACATCCTCGACCCGCTTGCCGTGAAGATAGACCCTGCGCCCGTCGCGCAGCGAAGCGAGGTGGTCGGCGCCGCTTTTCGTCATCGTCAAACTCCAGATCTGCGTTCGTCCATTCTACCCCGCGCGGCCGAGACGGGTGAGGATGCCGGGCCAAGAAGTGAGTATGATCGCCTGGCGATGGGGACAGCGGGAGAATGTCATGGCTGACGGCTTCGAGACCTTGGACATCCATATCGACGGCACCTGCGCGCGGGTGACGCTGAACCGGCCTGAGCGCCTCAACGCGGTCGCCATGACCGGCGCGGCCGAGATGGTGGCGGCCGCCGACATCCTTGCCGCGAACGCGGACATTCGAACCGTCGCGTTCGTCGGCGCGGGCCGCGCCTTCTCGACCGGGATTGACTTGAAGGAGCTCGCCGCCGGCAACATCGACAACAGCTACTTCGAGCTGTGGGACCGCGCGCTCCGGCGCATCGAAACGCTCGACAAGATCACGCTCTGCCTGATTCGCGGCTATGCCATCGGCGGCGGCCTGCAGCTCGCGCTCGCCTGCGACATTCGCGTCGGCACGCGGAGCGCGCAGCTCGGCCTGCCGGCGATCAAGGAAGGGCTGATTCCCGGTCTCGGCACCTGGCGCCTCGCGCGCTATGTCGGGCTCGGGCGTGCGAAGCGAATGATCCTGCTCGGCGAGATGATCGACGCGGTCGAGGCCGAGCGCATCGGCATGATCGACCACCTCATCGAAGAGGCGGACGCCGACCAGACCTTCGAGGGGCTGATCGCGCGCTACACCGCGGTCAACTCGGAGGGCTGCCGGCTCTCCAAGCAGGTCTTGCTCGATTGCTTCGACCGCCCCTTCGACGATTTCTTCACGCGCTATCTCGCGCTGCAGGAGCAGGCGACGGCATCTGCGGATTTCGAAGAAGCGATGGCGGCCTACCGCGATGGCCGCCCGGCGGTCTGGCGTTAGGACCGGCGCCGTGAGCCACGACGAGATCGAATTCGCGAGCCGTGACGAGATCACGGCGCTCCAGGTCGAGCGCCTGCGCACGGTGCTGCAGCATGCCTACAACAACGTGCCGACCTATCGCGAGGCCTTCGAGGCCGCGGGCGTCGCGCCCGACGATTTCGCCGAGCTCGGCGATCTCGCGCGCTTCCCCTTTACCGTGAAGGACGATCTGCGCCGGAGCTATCCGTACGGCATGTTCGCCGTGCCGCGCGAGACCGTCGCGCGCATCCACGCCTCGAGCGGCACCACCGGCGCGCCGACGGTGGTCGGCTACACCAAGAACGATCTCGACGTTTGGACGCGCCTCGTCGCCCGCTCGATCCGTGCGGCGGGCGGCAAGCCCGGCGACAGGGTGCACGTCGCCTACGGCTACGGTCTCTTCACCGGCGGCCTCGGCGCCCACTATGGCGCGGAGCGACTCGGCTGCACCGTGATCCCCGCGTCGGGCGGGCAGACAGCGCGCCAGGTGCAGCTCATCACCGACCTCGAGCCCGACGTCATCATGGTCACGCCTTCCTACATGCTCGCGATCTGCGACGAGATGGCGCGCGCCGGGCTCGACCCGACGGGCACGACCCTACGCATCGGCATTTTCGGCGCCGAGCCCTGGTCGGAGGCGATGCGCACGGAGATCGAGACCAAGCTCGCGATCGATGCGCTCGACGTCTACGGCCTCTCCGAGGTGCTCGGCCCCGGCGTCGCCTCCGAGTGCATCGAGACCAAGGACGGGCCGGTGCTCTGGGAGGACCATTTCTATCCCGAGATCATCGACCCGGAGACCGGCGCGCCCGTCGCGGACGGTGAGCCCGGCGAGCTGGTGCTGACCACGCTCAGCAAAGAGGCGCAGCCCCTCATCCGCTACCGCACGCGCGACCTCACCCGCCTCCTGCCACCGACCGCGCGCGCCATGCGCCGGCTCGCGCGCATCGACGGGCGGAGCGACGACATGCTCATCGTGCGCGGCGTCAACGTCTTCCCGTCACAACTCGAACCGCTGGTCCTCGACGATGGGCGCCTGGCGCCGCACTACCAGATCGAGGTTCGGCGCGACGGCCGGCTCGACACCCTCACGCTCAAGGCCGAGCTTCGCCGCGACGATCCGGCGCTCGTGCCCGATGACGTCGCGAAAGAGCTCACCAAGCGGATCAAGGATGCGGTCGGGCTCAACGTCGCGGTCACCGTCGCGCCGGCGGGCACGCTCGAGCGCTCCGCCGGCAAGGCGCAGCGCGTGGTCGATCTGCGCGAGAAACACGACACGCCATGATCGACTTTCGCACCGCGCCCGCGCAGTACCGCCACTGGCAGCTCACCGTGGAGGGCGCGATCGCGCACCTCGTGATGGATGTCGACGAGGCGGCGGGCCTCGCGCCGGACTACCAGCTCAAGCTCAACTCCTATGATCTCGGCGTCGACATCGAGCTTTATGACGCCGTGCAGCGACTGCGCTTCGAACATCCGGCGGTCAAAACCGTCGTGATCAGCTCGGGCAAGGACACCGTGTTCAGCGCGGGCGCCAACATCCGCATGCTGGCGAGCGCCGCGCACGGCGACAAGGTCAACTTCTGCAAGTTCACCAATGAGACGCGGCTTGCGATCGAGGATGCGAGCGCCCGCTCGGGTCAGAGATATCTCGCGGCCGTGCGCGGCACCTGCGCCGGCGGCGGCTACGAGCTCGCGCTCGCGGCGGACCACATCATGCTGGTCCACGACGGCTCGTCCGCCGTCTCGTTGCCCGAGGTGCCGCTGCTCGCCGTCCTGCCCGGCACCGGCGGCCTCGTGCGCCTCGTCGACAAGCGCAAGGTGCGCCGCGACCGGGCGGACATCTTCTGCACCACCGAGGAAGGCGTGCGCGGCAAGCGCGCGCTCGCCTGGGGCTTGGTCGACGAGCTGGTGCCGCGCTCGCAATGGGACGCGCGCGTCGCGGAGCGCGCCGAGGCGCTCGCCGATGGTGCCAGTGGTGCCGTGGCGGAGGATGGCATCGCGCTGCCGCCGCTCGAGCGCACGGTGCGCGCGGATGGCGACGAGATCACCTACCCCCACCTCGGCTGCGTGATCCAGCGCGCGCAGAGGCGCGCCGAGATCACGCTCGAGGGACCGACGAGCGCGGCGGCGCGCGAGCCTGCGGCAGGCGCGATGTGGTGGCCGCTCGCGCTCGCCCGGGCGCTCGACGACCTCAACCTGCATCTCCGCTTCAACGAGCCGACGATCGGCATCTGGGTGCTGCGGTCGACGGCCGAGGCCGCCGATGTCGCCGCCATCGACGCCGCGCTTGCCGCCAACGGCGGCGCGTGGCTGGCGCGCGAGGTGCGGCTCTACTGGGCGCGCCTCCTCAAGCGGCTGGAGACCAGCGCGCGCTCGCTCTTCGCGCTGATCGAGCCTGGCCAATGCTTCGCCGGCACGCTCGCCGAGCTCGCCTTCGCGGCCGACCGCGTCTACATGCTCGACGGCGAGCGCGAGGGCGATAACGCGCCGCCCGCAATGCTCATGCTCTCAGACGCCAACTTCGGCGCCTATCCGATGGCGAACGGGCTGACCCGGCTCGCCACCCGTTTCCTCGGCGACGGCGCTGCGGTCGAGGCGCTGCGCGGCGATATCGGCACCCCGCTCGACGCCGAGGCCGCTGAGGCGCGCGGCCTGGTGAGCGCGATCCCCGACGACATCGACTGGGACGACGAGGTGCGCCTCGCGCTGGAGGAGCGCGCCGCCTTCTCGGCCGATGCGCTGAGCGGCATGGAGGCGTGCCTCCGCTTCCCCGGCCCCGAGACCATGGAGAGCAAGATCTTCGGCCGCCTCAGCGCCTGGCAGAACTGGATCTTCCAACGCCCGAACGCGGTCGGCCCCGACGGCGCGCTCAAGCGCTACGGCTCCGGCAAGCCCGCGGACTTCGACCCGAAGCGAGTGTAACCATGAGCATCGATTACCTCGAGCGCATCCCCAACAATGTCGACCTCGCCGACAACCGGCGCCTGCGCCGTGCGCTCGAAGCCTGGCAGCCCGGCTTCCTCGACTGGTGGGCTGAGATGGGGCCGAGCGACTATGCCGCGGCCGAGGTCTACCTCCGCACCGCGGTCTCGGTGGACCGCGACGGCTGGGCCAATTTCGGCCATGTCGCGATGCCCGACTACCGCTGGGGCATCTTCCTCGCCGAGCCCGAGCCGGAACGGCGCATCGGCTTCGGCGTGCACAGGGGCGAGCCCGCGTGGCAGGAGGTGCCGGGCGAGCATCGCGGCACGCTGCGCCGCCTCATCGTGACCCAGGGCGACACCGAGCCCGCGAGCGTCGAGCAGCAGCGCCTGCTCGGCCGCACCTGCCCCTCCCTCTACGACCTGCGCAACCTCTTCCAGGTCAATGTCGAGGAGGGCCGCCACCTCTGGGCGATGGTCTACCTGCTGCACGCCTATTTCGGGCGCGACGGGCGCGAGGAGGCCGAGGCGCTGCTCGAGCGCCGCTCGGGCGATGCCGACAAGCCGCGCATCCTCGGCGCCTTCAACGAGGCCACACCCGAGTGGCTTTCGTTTTTCATGTTCACCTTCTTCACCGACCGCGACGGCAAATACCAGCTCGCGACGCTCCGCGAATCCGCCTTCGACCCCTTGTCGCGCACCTGCCGCTTCATGCTCACCGAGGAGGCGCATCACATGTTCGTCGGCGACACCGGCGTGCAACGCGTGGTGCAGCGCGCCTGCGAGCTGATGCGCGAACACGACACCGACCATGTGCTGCCCCACGGCGGCATCGACCTCGCGATCGTCCAGAAATACATCAACTTCCACTGCTCGGTGTCGCTCGACCTCTTCGGCTCCGAGCTCTCGACCAACGCCGCGACCTACTATGCGACCGGCCTCAAGGGCCGCTACGAGGAGGATCGCATCGACGACGACCACGTCCTCGAGGACGCGCGCTACCCGGTCGAGCAGCCGGCAGCCGACGGCACCGGCCTCGCGCGCGCCGACGAGCCCGCGCTCAACGCGCTCAACGAGCGGCTGCGTGACGACTATCTCGCCGATTGCGAACGCGGCCTCGCGCGGTGGAACAAAACCATCCGCGATGCCGGGATCGACGTCACGCTCCGCCTCCCCCACCACGGCTTCAACCGTGCCATCGGCACCTTCCGCGACACCCATCTGAGCCCCGACGGCACGGTGCTCACGCGCGAGGCCTGGGAGGCCCGCCGCGACGCCTGGTTGCCAAGCACGGAAGACCGCGCGGCGGTGGCGGCGCTCATGGGCCCGGTCACCACACCGGGGCAGATGGCAAGCTGGCTCGCGCCGCCCCGCCGCGGCATCAACGGCAAGCCGCTCGACTTCGACTACGTGCGGTTTGGGTAGGGGGACAGGCGAGTCATCATAACCTCGACTCACCCTATGCTCTGCAGGTCGCGCCTTGAAGGCGAATGCAAAAAAACCCATATCCCGACTACGCCAAAAATTGGCGCAGAAAGGAGGAAGAAATGGACATTCATGTCCACCTCCTTATGTCAAAGCCGGAACACCCCACGGCGGGGATAACCTCGACCTCCCGGCGAAGCCGTTGATAGGGCGGCAGTAGGTTTGTCAGGGCGAAAGCCCCGAGGTATCGCGGCAACGCAAGGCATTCGGTGTGGTGACGCTTCCTATCCGGCGTCCACCCACCCCCTACCCCGCATACCTTGCCAGCGCCTCGTGGAGCGCGGGGGCGACCGCGTCGATGCCCGGCGTGTCGGAGTGGATGCAGACCGTTTCCACCTTGATCGGCATATCCACGCCCTCGACCGAGGCGACCGTGCCGTCTTCGATCGCGCGGAGCACGCGCTTCACCGCGGGCTCGGGCTCGTAGGCTTCGTGCTCGCGCGTGATGATGAGGCCGCAGTTCGAGTCATATTCGAGGTCGGCGTAGAACTCGGGCCAGAAGGTTAGCCCGCGGCCGGCGTAGACCTGCTCGTGCATCGTGCCGGCCTGGCCGATCAGCGGCACGCCGAAGATCTCGGCGACGTCGGCGACGGCGTTTGCGTAGTCCTCGTGTTTCGAGGTCATGCCGAAGAGCGCGCCGTGCGGCTTGATGTGGTTGAGCGTCATGCCCTCGGCATGGAGAAAGCCGCTCAGCGCGCCCACCTGGTAGACCACGAGATCGCGCAGCTCCGCGCGCTCCATCTGCATCTCGCGCCGGCCGAAGCCCTGACGGTCCGGCAGCGAAGGGTGGGCGCCCACCTTCACGCCGTGCGCCTTGGCGAGCTGCACCGTCTTGCGCATCACCGTCGGATCCGACGCATGCACGCCGCAGGCGACATTCGCGATGTCGATATGCGGCATGATCTTCTGGTCGTTGCCGAAGGTGTAGAGGCCGTAGGCCTCGCCGATATCGCAGTTGATCGTGATCGCCATCGGGGCTTAGCGCCCGAGCCACAGCGTGTGGACCGGCCCGCTCTCGCCCGCGATGGGATCGGTCGGCGGCAAGGGCACCGCGGCGGCGGCCGCCTTGGTGGCAGCAACGGCGTCGGGGCCGATGGGCTTCAGCGCGAGGCCTTCGGCGCCGGGGGTCGTCGTCGCCACGCGGGCGTCTTCCTCCGAGAGCACGCAGAGATCGGGCGCCTGGCCCGGCGGATAGGCGCCGACGCTGGAATAGCCCGGCGCATCGTCGACCCGGCAGTGCGAGACACCGGCCGGGATCAGCACGACATCGCCCGCCTCGAACGGCACCACGGGCCCATCCGGCCCGCCGAACTGCACCTCGGCGCGGCCGCGCGCGCAGCCGACCACCTCATGCGCGGTGGAGTGGTAGTGATGGAAGTGGAAGGTGTCGCCGCGGAAGCCGTCGCCCCAGCGGTTCTTGCCGAAATGCGCTTCCAGCGCCGCCTCGGGCTCGGCACCGCCGACATCGACCGCGCCGCGATAGACGATGAGCGCGAGCGTGTCGTTGTTGGGGACGGCGGCTGTGCCCCGAAGCAGGTGATGCTCGACCGAAGTTGCGGACATGTCGATCCTCCCTCGCTGCGATCGGTGCCGAGCCTAGAGCAATTCCCGCGCAGGTGGAATCACCCGCGACGGCGCATGTGCGTCAATGCCGATGAGAGAGCCTGTCGCGCGAGCATGAGTGAGCGTGACATGCTCCGGCACGGGCTGGCCGGTGCGCGCGCCTAGACGAGCCCGCCGCCGTTGACCGCCGGCCCCTCGATGTGGCGCACCAGCGGGATCCAGTCGCGCTGCAGCTCGAAGGCCTGGCGCGTGCGGAGGTCGAAGATGCTGAGCCCGAGCCAGGCGGTCTCGTTGTAGAGCGCGCGGTCGAGGATCATGCCGGCATCCGCCGTCTTGGTGTCACCGAGGAAGCTGTCGAGGCGCGCCGCCGAGCGGCTGCCGCGCCGCACCCGGTTGCGCACCACCGCAAAGGGCTTGCCCTTGCGCCGGATCGCCTTGAGCGCACGAAACTCCTTCAGGAAATCCGCTGTCGCCCGCACGTCGAACGCGGACGGCAGCACCGGGACGATGATGAAATCCGCCCGGCGCACCAGCGCGCGCAAGGCCTTCATCGAGAGCGAGGCGGGTGAATCGATCACGAGGCGCGCCGTGCCGGCGGCCGGATCGCCCATCGTATCCGTCCAATCGATGCCGGTGATCGGCGCGGCATCGGCGGGGCGGCTGTCGAGCCAGTGCAGGCTGGAGCGTTGCGGATCGGTGTCCGCGAGCGCGGTGGGGAAACCGCCGGTCGCGCATGCCGCCGCGAGGTGGGTCGCGATCATCGTCTTGCCGCAGCCGCCCTTCGGATTGGCGACCAGAACCGTGATCATCGTTTGCGCTTGCCCTTGCCATCGCGCCAGAAGGGGCGGGTCTCGACGAAGGCGTGCCAATCGCCGCCGATCCTCGGCCGTATCGCCGTCAACGCATGCGCATACCAGCCGAGAACGGTGCCCGCGCCGGTCGCAAGCGCACCCGTCTCGTTGCTGCCGCCGGCACCGAGCAAATCTCGCAGGCGCGCCTCGGCGACGGCGACATCGTTCAGGTGGCCGAGATCGTCCTGCAGCCTGCGCAGCGCCTTGACATAGGGCTTCGTCCGCTTCCGGGGATAGAGAGAGGCGAAGAACTCAGCGGTGTAGCGGAGCTTCTTGAGTGCAATGCGCACCTCGTGGAGAGAGGCATCCGAGAGCGTCTCGAAGCGGCGGCCGAGCTTCAGCACGCGGCGATGGCGTTTTTCGAGCAGACGATCGGCAAGCGCGATCAGCGGACGGTCGAGCGCGTCCACCGCCGCCGCGTGGCGCCAGCCACGCCCCTCGCACCACGCGCCTAGCTCGAGGGCGAAGGCGGTGTAGCGCGGATCGTGCAGCGCCGCGCGCGCCGCGACGTAGGCCTTGCGGCGCGCACGCTCGGCGGCCTCATGCAGCGCTTGAAGGTCGGCGTCGGCGGGCCGGGCGGCGCGCACCGGCGCAAGGATCTCGTCGATGAACACATCGCCGTCGCGCGCCGGGCCGAGCGCCTTGAGCAAGCGCTTGGCTTCCGCCTGAAGGCCGGTGGCCTCCGGCGGCAGCGCGCGGCGAAACACCGAAAAGGCCGAGCGCATGCGCCGGAGCGCAACCCGCATCTGATGCACGCCCTCGGGGTCCCGCCCGTCGAGGACGGCGGCGTGGTTGGCGAGCCAATGCTGCAGGCAGGCCTGGAAAATCAGCCCCAGCGCGGTGTCGAGTGTGACGTCGGGCACGAGCGCCACGGCCGGCGCGCGCACGGCGTCGTAGCGCGCGCCGGTCGCGAGCGCGTAGCCCCGGCGCGATTTGCTCACGGGTTGGATCTGCAGCGGAGTTTGCGCCTGCAACGAGGCGGCGCAGTCGTAGAGCGCCTCCGGCGTGCCCTCGACCAGCTCGAGCTCGATCTCGCCGATCGGCTCGCGCGTGCCGTTCGCTCTGATCTCGCCTTCATCATAGGCGAGCTCGATCAGGGTCCCTGCCGTGCCGTCACACGGAACCCTTACCGTCTTGACGCGCCGCCTCACGTCGGTGCGGAAAATCGGCTTGAGCTCGGCCGGGAGCACCAGCCCGATCGCCTCGCGCACGCCCTGATCGGGCAGCGCGCCCAGATCGGGGAAGTCAGTGCTCACCGGCTGCGACCATTCACCGCGCCGCAGCAGAACACCCGCCGCGCCATCGGCCTTGATCGTCTGCACCCTGCGTGCCCCGTCGGAGCGCACGCGCAGGTTGAAGCCGCGCCGGCGCAGACGAAAGTCGGCTGTGTCGAAATAAGTGCTCGTGAGCTGCTTCGTCACCTCCTCGCCGGTGCCGTCCGGCGTATCGGCCCACGCACGCGCGAGCGCATCCTGCGCACCGCTCAGCTTCAGCTCTATCTCGAGGTCCGACGACCCCTCCATCGACATGCTCTCCCCTTAGAGGCCCGACCAATTGTTGCGGTTCACGCCTCGTTGGTGTGTCGGACGCCCGGGCCCCACATTAGTGCGACGCGGAGGTCGTGCAACCCCCCTTGGGGTTCACGCACGCATCCAGCCGTCTATAGGACGCGCGGGCCCGATGGGTTAGTCTCCGCCGGCGCTTCCAAGGCCGCCACCCAAGGGAGGTGACGCACCGTGACTGCAGCATCACAGAAAGCGGCGCTCGTGACCGGCGCCGGATCGGGCATTGGCAAGGCCGCCGCGCTGGCCTTGGCGCGCGAGGGATATGCGCTGGCCCTGGCGGGGCGGCGGGCCGAGCGTCTGGAAGACGCGGCGGCCGAGATCGGCGCGCTCGGCGCGCCGGTGATCGCGGTGCCGACCGACGTCGGCAAGCCGGACTCCGTTGCCACCCTATTCGCGCAAACGAAGGAGGCGTTCGGACGCCTCGATCTTCTCTTCAACAATGCGGGCACGAGCGCACCCGCGGTTCCGCTCGAGGAGCTCAAATTCGAGCGTTGGCAGCGCGTGGTCGACGCCAATCTGACCGGCGCCTTCCTGTGCACGCAGGAGGCCTTTCGCATCATGAAGGCGCAGGAGCCGATGGGTGGGCGCATCATCAACAACGGCTCGGTGTCGGCCCATGCGCCGCGCCCCAACTCGGCGCCCTACACGGCCACCAAGCATGCGATGACGGGCCTCACCAAATCGACCTCGCTGGATGGGCGGAAATACAACATCGCCTGTGGCCAGATCGATATCGGCAATGCCGAGACCGAGATGACGCAGCGCATGAAGGAGGGTGTGCCGCAGGCCGATGGCCGCGTCCTACCCGAGCCGGTGATGAAAGCGGATGATGTCGCGCGTGCAGTGGCTTATATGGCGAGCTTGCCGCTCGAAGCGAACGTGCAATTCATCACGGTGATGGCGAGCGCGATGCCGCTGGTCGGGCGCGGTTGAGGCGGCGCGCCCGCCGTGATCAGCCGGCGGTCACGCCAGGCGCCGCTCCACCTCTTCGCGCACCATCTGCTCGAAGGCGACGCGCGGGCAGACATGTTGTCGCAGATAGTCGGTGAGGCTCGTCGCGACGCCGCGGATGCGGGCCTCGAGCTCCGCGTCCTTGCAGGTGCCGTCCTCGTCGAACACCGCCTGCACGCCTGCGACCGAGACCGAGCCCGGCAGCACGATCGCGCCGACATGAGAGAGCACGCCGCGTAGCTGCTCGAGCGCTTTGACCGCGCCAATCTGGCCGGCCGCCGCCCCGAGAAGCGCCACGGGCTTGCCGCCGATCACCGACGGGAAGCCGAGATTCTCGATGATCAGCTTGGTCATCGCCGAGAAGCTGCCGTGATATTCGGGTGTTGCGAACAGAACGCCCGTCGCTTCCGCCACGGTGTGGCGCAGCGCTTCGCCGTCGGACTCGGATCCGTCATGCCCCGGGAAACCCAACGCCATGCCGGCCGGGTCGAGCAGCTTGGTGTCGAACTGGTCGTCGTTGGAGAGCTGGTCGACGGCGAGCGCCAGGACTTTTCCGGTGAAGGTTCCGGGGCGCGACGTTCCCAGGATGATGGCGATGTAGGGGCGCTCGGTCATGTTGGTCTCCGACCTCGTTCAATCGTCAGGTGAGAAGAGGCGCGATCGTCTCACGATCGGCCGGTTTCTTCTAGCGAGCGGTGGCCGCCGACGCTCAGGCGAGCCAGAGCGGCGTGCGGGCGATCGCGCGAAGATGCCAGCCCTCGGGCAGCGGAGGTGCCGTCGCGTCGGCGCTCAAAAACAGAAACTCGGGCGCCGGGCCGAGCACGAGCTGCTTGCGCCAACAGCCGATCACACCGGGCGTCGCGTCGTAGAGGGCACGCAGCGGCGCCTCGAAATCGATCCCGCGCGGGCGGGTGAGCCACAGGCCCTGGACCGCGGCACCGGGCGCGGACGCGCCCCAGAGGTGTGCGTAGAGCCCGCCATGGCCGACCGCCATCTGACGCGCCACGGCAGCGTGACGCTCCCAGCGCTCCGGCGCGACCCCGGCCTCGTTGAGCGGGTCGAGCGCGGCCGATGAGTCCACGAGATACCAATCCTCGTACCCGGGCTCTCCGCCGAGCCAGGGCACCGCGTCGAGCCGCGCCGTTGCCGAGCCGACGAAGCCTGGCGACACCATGCCGTCGAGGCTTTGATGGTAGGCGAGCAGCGCGCGCTCATAGTCCGCCGGCGGCGTTTCCGCCAGCGGTCTATGCCAGAACAGGAACGTTCGCATGCCGGTCTCCTCGGGGTTTCACGCTTCCTTAACGACAAGGCCGGCTTGTTGACAATGACCTTTCGAAAGCGCGCGCCGTGGCACTCACACACGCGATCCCGTCTCCGGACGCCGACTATTCGGACGTCGCGGACCTCCACGCCGCTTTGCCGCATGGCCGGCAAGTGATCGTCGACCGCCGGCGCTTCGCGGACCGGCGGACAGCGATCGACCAACTGAGCCGCGAGGCCGCCGAACGGCCGGGCGATGCGGTTGCGCATTACCGCCTGGCGGAGGCGCTGGCACAGGACGGAGACGCCGACGGCGCGATCGACGCGCTGACCCTGGCGCGCACCCTGCGCCCGCATCTCGGCCTGACGATGCGGCTTGGCGAGGTGCTCGCGGGCGCGGGCCGGCCGGATGAGGCGCGCGCACTGCTCGAGACCGTGCCGCGGACGCTGCCGCCGCCGGTTGCCGCGCGCCTCGGCTATGCCTATTGCGCGGCTGCCGAAGCGCTCGCCACCCGGGGCGCGCGCGCCGAGAGCCTGGCCTGCTTCGCGGCCGCGGCCGCGGCGGCACCGCGTCTCCTCGAACCCCAGGTGCGGCCGCTCCTCACGCAGCGCTTATGGGCATTGCAGGATGAGTTGCTGCCCACCATCGAGGCTGCCGACAGCGGCGGTGCCACCTGCCACGGCGCCCTGGTGATTTGGGGAGAGGCCTACGCGCGCACCTTCTGTGCCTTCGCGCTGCCCTCGCTGCTCGCACCGGGCAACCTCCCCTACCTCGCGGCGCGCGAGCGGCTCCGCCTCTTCGTCTATTGCGATGCCGCGGCGCGGCGGGTCATCGAGGATGCCGCCACCTATCCCGCGTTGCGCGCGCGCGCCGAGATCACCATGGTCGAGATTCCGGCGGCACTCGTGGACGCGCTCGGCGACGCGCGCTGGCACGCCAATGCGCGCTACCGCAACAACCTCATGCTGTCGACCGTGCACCATCGCTTCGCGGCCTGGCTCGCGGCGCGCACCGGCGCATCGCTGCTCTACCTGGTGCCGGATTGGGTCCTCTCCGAGAGCGCGCTCGCAGAGGCGTATCGGGCGGCCGCACGTGGGGCCGCCCATGTCGTGTTCCCCATCCCGGTGCTGCACGACGCGCCGGTCCACGCCGCGGTCGCGGCGGCGGCTGGTGCGGGCCGCCCCCCGTCGGTGGCGATCCCGGCGGCGACCTTGGCCGGCCTTGCCGTCGCCCATTTGCATCCATCCTGGACACAGTTCGAGGTCGACGCGCGCGGCGAATGCCAGGCGCGCCAGTTTCCGATGGCGCTTCTCTGGCGCTACGGCGAGACGGGGCTCATCCTCCACTACTATTACCGCTCGAGCGTCTACGTCACGCCACGCGCCCTCCGCGACTACGACGGCGCGTGGTTCTGGACCCTCGACCACCGTCTGCTCGACACGCTGATGGCCGACGAAGCCGATTGGGCCGAGGTCGCGCGCATGGACGACACGACGCGAGCGCTGATCGTCGCGGTCGACCCCGGCGACCATCGCGCGTCCTGGGCAGAGGGCGCGCCCAGCCAGTGGACGCCGCAACGCATGGCCGCTACCGCGCGCGCGGCCGGTGACTCCGCCGATCTAACCTGGACCAATCACCGCCTGTTCTGCGCACCGGTGGTCTTCGGGGCGGAGCGCGATCCCGCGGGCTTCGCCGCAGCCTCGGCGCGGGCCCGCGCCTGCGTCGGCGCCATCGCCGAGATGACCGGCGATGTCGGCCTCGGCCGGCTCTAGGCCCCGTCTCTTCGACCACCTCCGAGGTCGGCGCGCCGGTTTGGTTAACGGTTTGTTAGCGCCCCGAGCCCTATGAAGTTTTCTTATTCAATGGGTTGGCCTGCGTTCTTGCGACCGGCCCAACAAGTCTCTTGGCTCCGAGTCCCCGATGCATTTGCCTGCCCTGACACTCGATCCCGCCGTCAATTATGTCGGCGCGTTTCTGACGCTCGGGTGCAATCTCAATTGCAGCTATTGCATCAATGATCCAGGGCAAGCCGGTGCGCGAAAACAACTTTTCCCGCTCGGGCGTGCCGAGATGCCGCCAGTCAACTGGGTCCATGCGCTCGGACGCCTGCCGCCCGGGCCGGATCGGCCGATCACGCTTCAAGGCGGCGAGCCAACACTCTATTGGCGCGGCCGCGGGCTGGGCGCGATCCTCGAGGCCTTGCCGCACCGCTTCGATCTTCTGACCAACCTCACGGTCCCGGCCGCCCGTTTCGCCGCCGGCCTGAGGGGGCAGCACGCCAAGCTGCAACGCCCCTCCCCCTACCCGTCGATCCGGGTCAGCTACCATTCGGATGAAATGGAGGCGCTCTGGCAGGGGCGCGGCTTCGATGCCCTGGTCGAGAACTGTGCCGCGCTCGGCGATCACGGCTTCCGGGTCGACCCCGACAAGCGTCTCAGCGATGTCGGGATTTACGTCGTCGACCACCCCGATCATCGGATCACGCCGGCCATGCGCGAAAGCGCGGCGCGCCGCGTGCCCCTCGAGAGCAAGCCGTTTCTCGGCGTGCATGACGGCGCCCTTTACGGCGACTACCGCTATCCCTATTCGACGGACCTGATCAGCCGCGGCTTCGAGGCCGCGCCGCTCGCCTGCGACTGCCGCACGAGCGAGCTGTTGATCGATCCGCTCGGCTTCGTCTGGCGCTGTCACGCCTACCTCTATCGCACCTGGGTGGGCGGCGGTCCCAAGGCGGCCTACGCGGCATTGGAGGCACGGGGGTTCCGCTACGCGCTCCGCGGCACCGGGCTTTTCGCGCCCGGCGCGCCACACCCCGCGGGGCATATTCTCGATCCCGATTTCGAGCCGGCCGGCCTGCGGCGTTTCTCCGCCTGCGGCTCCTACGGCACCTGCATCGGCTGCGACACCAAGGTCAAGAACGACCGTTTCCAGAGCCTCGACGACCGCGCGCAGCCGCACACCTCCGTCGAAATCCGCAACATCGACCTGCCGGACCACCTGCTCCAGCAGCTCCCTCCGCGCGAGCGCGCGCGCATCGAGCCGGCGCTTCGGCGCAACCGGGCCGCGTGATGCCGAGCCGCGTCCTCTTGGTCAAAGCCGGCTACGGCGAGACCCTCGATCCGGATACCGACGGCGCGGTCAGCCTCGGCGACATCCTCCGCTCGACCGTGCTGCTGCACGCCTTCCCGGCGGCGACCCATCACGTTACATGGCTGGTCGATCCCGCCGGCGCGCCATTGCTTGCGAACAATCCGGCGATCGCCCGCGTCGTCACCGCGCGGCGGGCGGTCCCGCCGGCGCTCGCCCAAGAGCGCTTCGACATCGTGGTCAATCTCGAGAAGCATGCGGGCCTTTGCCGCGCGCTCGAGCAAATCAGCGCGACGGTGCGCCACGGCTTTCGCTACGACGAGGCCAGCAAGCTCGTGCGGCCCTGCGCCCATACGCGCCCGGTATTCGAGATCGTGCGGAGCGCGGCTGGCAAGCGGCAGAACGCGCGCTCCTGGTCGACGCTTCTTTTTGCCATGATCGGCAAACGCTATGCGGGCGAGCCCTATCTCATGGCCGCGCCCGACGTGCCGGCGCCCACGCACGATGTCGGGCTCAACCACCTAGTGGGCACGAAATTCCCTCACAAACGCTGGCCCGATCAGCAGTGGCTCGCGCTCGAAAAAGCGCTCTCTCCGAACGTCTCCGTCTCGTGGCAAGAAGGCCGCAACGACATCGCGACCTATATCGACTGGATCGCGCGGGGCAGGTCGCTCGTGACCAATGATTCGCTCGGGCTTCACATCGCGATCGCGCTTGGCAAACCGGCGGTCGCGCTGTTTGGGCCGACCCACGCCGCCGAAATCGACGACTGGCCGGGCCTGACCAAGCTCACCCCGCCACAAGCGCGCGATTGCACACCCTGCGCGGGCGGCATGTGTCTCCGCCCGCGCCCCTGTATCAGCGAGATCACGGTCGAGACGGTCGCCTCCGCCGCGCGGAAACGGCTCGCGCTCGGTCACGCGGCCGCGGCTTAAGCGAGGCGCGTCGTGAGCCAGTTCCAGCTCGACGGGACGAAGCTGATCCACCACGCGGAGGCGCTGGCGGCGTGGCAGCGCGGCGATGTGGTCTACCCGGTGCTGGTCGAGATCAGCCCAACCAACACCTGCAACCACGGCTGCCTCTTTTGCAGCTACGACTATATCGATGGCCGCTCGAGCCGTGACGCCGTGGACAAGAGCGGCGCCACCTTCCTCGATGCCGATCGCCTCATCGAGGTGATCGACGAGCTCGCCGCGCTCGGCACGAAGTCGCTCTTCTACTCGGGCGAGGGCGAGCCGCTGCTGCACAAGCGCCTGCCCGAGATTATCGAGCATGCCGGCGCACGCGGTCTCGAGCAGGCGCTCAACACGAACGGCGTTGCGCTGAGAAACAGCACGATGCGGCGCGTCTTGCCGCACCTGAGCTGGATCCGCTTCAGCATCAACGGCGTCAACGAGGGCGACTACGCCCTCAACCATCGCGCACCGGCCGCGCATTTCGCCCGCGTGATCGAGAACCTCGAAACCGCCGCCGCATTCAAGGCGCGCGAGGGCCTCGCGGTCGCGCTCGGCGTGCAGTGCGTGCACATGGGCCAGACGCCGACCGAGATCCTCGCTTTCGCACAGCGCGTCAAATCGATCGGCGCGAGCTATTTCTCCCTGAAGCAGTTCAACGAGCACCCGTCGAACCCCTACGCGCAAGCCGCCACGCCGCAACGCGACGCCTTTCTCGATCTGCTCGCGCTGAGCGACGATGGCTTTCAGGCGCACGTTCGTTTGCCCTTTGGCGAGGCCGCGCCGCGGCGCCCCTACCGGCGGTGCCTCGGTTTGCCCTTCCTGACCGAGATCGTGGCGAGCGGCGAGGTCTACGCGTGCGGCCCGCACCTCGGCGAAAAGGCCTTCTGCTACGGCTCGATCCACGAGGCCGACTTCAAGACGCTCTGGAGCCACGAGAACCGGCGAAAGGTGGAACAGCACGTCGCCGGAATTGCCGACCTCGACCACACCTGCATGCCCAACTGCCGGCTCAACGAGGTCAACAAGCTGCTCTGGTCGCTCGCCAACCCACCCGAGCACGTGAATTTCATCTGACGCGAGAGGATCGCGCGTGGGCAATCTCTTCCTCGACGGCTCCAAGCTCTTCCACCACCTCGACGAGGTGAACAAGTGGCGGCGCGGCGAGGATTTCCCGCCGATCCACGTCGAGGTCGACCCGACGGGCGCCTGCAATCACCGCTGCGTCTTCTGCTATGCCGACCATCACGACCACAAGCTCGGCATGCTGCCGCGCGCGCTCTTCCTCACGCTCATGCGCGACATGGGGGCGATGGGGGTCAAGAGCTGCCTGCTCGCCGGCACGGGCGAGCCGCTCGTCAACAAGCACACGATCGATGCCGCGATCGCCGGGCGCGAGGCGGGCGTCGACATCGCGCTCAACACCAACGCGATCGTCCTCAACGCGGAGAAGGCGCGCCGGGTGCTGCCGGTGCTCACCTGGCTCCGCTGCAGCGTCATGGGCCACACGCCTGAGGTTTACAGCAAGGTCCACGTGACCAAGCCGGCGGACTTCGAGACGGCGCTCACCAACATCGCGGCGGCGGTCGAGATCAAGCGGGCACAGGGGCTCGCCGTCACCATCGGCATCCAGCAGGTGCTGCTGCCCGAGAACGGCCACGGCGTCGCGACCCTCGCGCGGCGCGCGAAGGAGATCGGCGTCGACTACTACGTGCTGAAGCCGTTCAGCGTCGACCCCCGCAACGGCTACGACGCCGACGGCCTGACCGCGCTCCAGCTCATGCACCGCTTCGAGGATCAGCTGGCCGAGGCGGAGGCGCTCGGCGACGAGAATTTCGCCAGCATCATTCGCCGCAACACTTTCGGCGACGACGGCGCGCGCTCCTACCAGCGCTGCCTCGGCCTGCCCTTCATCTCGCAGATCGCCGCCGACGGGAAGGTTTACTCCTGCTGCCCGTTCTTCGGCGACGACAACTACTGCCTCGGCGACCTCAACGAAGCGCGCTATCCGGATCTCTGGTTCGGCGAGAAGGCGCGCGCGGTGCGCCGGCGCATCGAGGAAACGCAAGACGTGCACAGCTGCATGACCCACTGCCGGCACCATCAGATCAACACGCAGCTCTGGCAGCTCCGCCATCCGCCGGAGCATGTGACGTTCATCTAGGCGACGCGCTTATGGGCGGATCGCGACTGTACTGCCCGGCCTGCGGCCCCGCGCAGCCGCGCCTCCCCTATGGCGAGCGCGGGGGCTTTCCCCTCGTGCTTTGCACCGGGTGCGGGCTCGTGTTCCTGCGCGACCACACGACCCCGGTCCATGACGATTTCTATGTCGACGCGGCGAGGAGCGATGGCGTGCGCTCCGCGGACGCGATCGAATATTGGAGCTTCCCACGGCTCTACGACGCGCATCGCCCGGTGTTCGAGCACTTCTTCGCGGAGCGCTGGCAGCGCCTCGCCGCCGCCAAGACCGCCATCGGAAGCCTGCTCGACATTGGCTGCGGCTACGGCTTCTTCCTCGGCTATGTGAGAGACCGGGTGCGCCGGGTCGAAGGCATCGAGATCAATGCGGCTGCCGCGGCCCATGCACGCGAACGCTTCGGCCTTGCGGTGTCGGAGCAGCCGATCGAGGTATTCGAGGCCGACACCACCTACGACTGCATCACGATGTGCGACGTGCTCGAGCATCTGCCGCGCCCCGATCTCGCGCTCGCCCGCTGTCATGAACTCCTGGCGCCGGGCGGCATTCTCTTCGTGCAGGTGCCGAACCTCGTCGGCTTCCGCCTGCCTGCGGGGCACAGCTGGGGGCTGCCCCACCATCTGTGGCAATTCGGCCCGAACAGCCTGTTCCACCTGACAGAAGACCAAGGCTTCGAGCGGGTGGCCTGGCACACCGGCGTGATGGGCGTGATCGGCGCCTACGAACGCGGTGGACCGACATTGAGCGAGCGCGTCACCTGGTCGCTCGCGCGACGCCTGCGCATTGGCAATCGCCTGATGCTGATCGCGCGCAAGCCCACCGAGGAAGGCCTCGCCGAGGCGGCCTAGGTGCCGCGCGCGGCTGCGGTGGCAGCCTCGTCGACCGCGAGAGTGCCGTCGGCCGCCGAGCCGGTGAGCACCACGCCATAGATCTCGCGGGCGCGCTCCACGCTCTCCCAGCCGCGCGCCACATCGCGGCGCACGCGCTCGGGCTCGCGCGCGTGCGGATCGCCATAGCCCCCGCCGCCGGCATCGACGCCGCGGATCCACTCGCCGGGTTCGAGCACGAGCTGGCAGGCGTTCGGCAGCTTGGTCTCGTCACCGTTGGCGCCGACCTTGTATTGGCTCCCCGGCACGCCGTCAGAGCCCCCTTGTGCCCCGCGCGCGGGATTGATCTGACAATCCGACGGCACGATCACGGTCATCGGGTCGTGCCGCGGCCCATAGGTCATCTCGCAGCCGAGCCCGCCCCGACGCTCGCCCGCCCCGCCCGTGCCGGGCACGAGCCTGAGGTTCTTGAAGAGCAGCGGATGCTTGACCTCGTCGAGCTCGACACTGTCGCGATACATCAGGCCCGAGACCACGGGGAGCACATAGGTGATCCAGCCATCGGCGACGGGACCGGCCGGCCCGCCGTTCACCCCGATGCAGAGCTGGTTGACATAGGGATCGCCGCCGCGCCGGAAGTCCGCACCGCTCACCACCGCGAAGCCCACCCCCATCGCGCTGCCGCCTTCGGCGAGGCCATGACCCGGGCCGAGCTTGGCGAAGGCGGATTGCGTCAGGTTGACCAACCGGTCCGCGACGTTGGTCGTCGCCATCGAGGCGCTGTGCGGGAACGACGGCCGCCCCACCACGCACCCGTCGCGCAGCAGAATGTCCACACGCCGAAACGAGCCGCCATTGTGCGGGATCTCCGGTCCCAAGCAGTTGAACAGGCCTGCGACCGCGTTGTTGATCGCGCACGCCTCCGATTGATTGAGGCCGCAGTCGACACAATCGATGTTGTCGCGGAGATCGATCTCGACCTTGCCAGCCTCCGGGTCGATGCGGAGCTCGACCTTGAGCGGAATCCCGTCGGGCAAGAACGGCTCGAAGGGATCGTGTGCGCCTTCGGCCGACACATCGGCGGCGGGGAGCTGCTTAATCGCCTGCTCCATGCGACGCTCCGAATAGTCGAACCATTCGGCGATGAAGGTCTTGATGGTCTCCTTGCCGTACTTGGCGCAAAGCTCCTTGAGGCGCCGCTCGGCGATCCGCGCCGAGCCAAGCTCGGCCAGGAAATCGCCGTACCACTGCTCCGGCACGCGGATGCGACGCCGGCACATGCGGATCACGTCGTCGACCATCTCGTAGCCGCGCTGCACGCGCACACAGGGAAAGATCAGCGAGCCCTCCTCGTACACGTCGCGTGCGGCCGCGTGATAGGTCGAGGGGATGCTGTTGCCGATATCGGCCTGGTGACCCTTCGCGCAAGCCGTGAACAGATGCTCTCCGTCGATGAACACCGGCACCATCACGGTGTGGTCGGCCGGGTGGGTGTTGCCGAGATAGGGATCGTTGTGCAGGAAGGCATCGCCCTCGGCGAGATCGTCGTGCAGCTCGCACATCGCGGCGGTCTGCAGGTGCGAGCCGAAGATATGCACCGGCAAGCCCTCGGCGGTCGCGAGCAGCTGATTGTCGCCGGTGCAGATCGAGCAGGAGAAATCACGGGCAACCGCGATCACCGCCGAGCGTGCGGCCTTCAAGAGCGTGTTCGACATCTCACGCACGATGCCGTCGAGCCGGTTCGCCAGCACCGAGGTGAGCACCGGATCGAGGCTACCCTTGGGCGATATGTCCGTGGTGGTCATGGCGGTCTCCTCTCTCGCGCTAGAGCAAATCCCGAGCAGGTGGGATCACCTGCGACGACGCATTTGCTTCAATTTCAACCAGATAGAGCATTCGCGTGAGCATAGGCGAGCGTGAAATGCTCTAGTCGACCGAGAGCACGAAATTGTTGGTGTCGCTGAGCGCGGCTCGCATCCCGGGATAGACGACGATCGTCGTGGTCGGCTCTTCGATGATGGCGGGGCCCTTGATCTCGACGCCAGGCGCAAGCTCGGCCCCGAGATAGATCGGCGTTTCCACACGCACGCCCTCGCCGAAATAGGCCCGACGGACCGTGTGCGGCTCGGCAGTGCCGCCGTCCGCCGCCGCGCCGAGCGACACGCCGTCGCCGCCCAGGCCGACGCGCACGCGGCCCTTCCAGTTGAGGCATTCGAGCTGGCTGTCGGGATCGCGCACCGCGAACACCTGCTCGTGCGCGGCGTGAAATGCCTCGACGAGCGCGGTCACGTCGTCGTCGCCCCGGAAGCGCGGCACCGGCACCGCGACGTCGAGCTCCCACACCTGGAACAGGTAGCGCGCCTCCACGAAGTGATCGATGGTGGCGCCCGTGAGGCCGCGCGCCTCGAGCGTCGCGGCGAAACGCTTGAGCTCGTCGTCGATGGCGTCGAGCGTGCGGTTCACCGCCTCGAGGTCGAAGGCGCCCGAATGGGTGACCTTGCTCGCGCTGTGCTCGTAGATGATGTCGGAGACCTGCATGCCGCAGGCGCTGAGCACGCCGGCGGTGCGCGGCAGGATGATGCGCTTGCAGCCGAGCTCCTGCGCGATCGGCATGATGCCGAGGCCCGCCGCCCCGCCACCCGCGACGAGCGCGCAATCCTGCGGGTTGAAGCCCTGGGAGACGGTGATGTCGTGGATCGCCTTGATCATCAGCTCGTTGGCGAGGTTCATCACGGCGAACGCGGTGTCGTCGGGGCCACGGTCGAGGCCCTCGCCGAGGCTCGCGATCGCGCGCAGGGCGGCCTCGGTGTCGAGGATCATGCGCCCGCCGAGAAAATAATCCGGATCGAGGTAGCCGAGCACGAGCGCAGCATCGGTCACGGTGGGCTGGTCGCCGCCCGTGCCATAGCAGGCCGGCCCGGGCACGGCGCCCGCGCTCTGCGGCCCGACCTGCAGGAGACCTCCGGGATCGATCCAGGCGATCGAGCCCCCGCCCGCGCCGATCGAGCGCACGTCGACCGAGGAGATCGAGAGGATATGCCCGACCCATTGGCCGCCGATCCAGGTCTCGCGGGTCTGCGACAGCTCGCCGCCGCGCACCAGGCTCACGTCGAAGGTCGTGCCGCCCGTGTCACAGATCAGCACGTCATCGCCGAAGCCCTCGGCGCGCGAATAGGCGAGACCTGCGACCGGCGCCATGGCGGGGCCGGATTTCACCGTATGGATCGGCCGGTCCGCGAGCTCCTCCACATGCATGCAGCCGCCGACCGTGGTGCTGACCAGGATCTCGCCCTCGCAACCCGCGGCACGCAAATCCTCCTCCATCTGGCGCAGATGCTCCTGCATGAGCGGCTTGAGCGAAGCGTCGATCGCGGTCGCCGACGCGCGCCGGTATTCGCGCACGATGGGGATCAGCTGGTGCGAGAGCGTGTAGGGCACACCCGGCATGATCTCGTCGAGCAGCGCCGCCACCGCGCGCTCGTGCGCCGGGTTGGCGATCGCCCAGAGGAAACAGACGGCGACCGCCTCAAAGCCGCGCGCCTTGAGCTGCTCGATGGTCGCGCGCGTCTCCGCCTGGTCGATCGCCTCCACGATCCCGCCTTCCGCGTCGATCCGCTCGGTGATCTCGAACGTGTGGGCTTGCGGAATGTAGGGATCCGGAAACTCGGCCGTGAAATCGTGGACCCGGGGCTTGCCGCCCTCCTTCAGAACCAGAATGTCGGGAAAGCCGCGCGTCACGAGAAACGCCGTCTTCGCCACCGTGCCCTGCACGATCGCGTTGGTGGCCCGTGTGGTGCCATAGATCAACACGTCGGTCTCGGCGAGGAGGGACGCGAGGTCGGCACCCAGCTGATCGGCCGCATTGTCCAGCGCGGCACGCATGCCCGTGAAAATCCGCTCGGGCGTGGTCGGCGCCTTCGCGATGACCTGCGTGCCTGGCGCCGTGACCACGACATCGGTGAAGGTGCCGCCGGTATCGACGGAAATGCGGTAGCCCATGGTGCCGTTCCCCTACGCCGCCTGCCGCATCATCGCGCGTAGGCTGTCGAGCGTGGCCTCGCTCAAATGGTCGATCTCTGCCTCCTCCATCGGTGTGGAGAGGCAGGCAAAGCCCGACGGCGTCATCACGACGCCGCGGTTGAGAAGCGCGCGGAACAGCCCCGCCATCCGCTCGGCGCGCGTCGCGGTGTTGGCCCGAAAGACCGCGCGATAGTTGCCGAGCGGATCCTCGGACATCTGGAAGAAAAGAAGAGAGCCTTCGCCAGTCACGCGGCCCTCGACGCCGGCGACGCGGAACGCCTCGTCGAGCTGCGCCCGCGCGCGGTCGCCGAGGGCGTTCAGCCGCTCGACGGTCGGCTGGTCGAACATGCGCATGGCCGCGATGCCGGCCGCCATCGAGACCGGGTTCGCGGTGAACGTGCCGGACTGCGAGCACGCCGCCTTGCCGGCCGTGCTGTTGTAGACCTCCATCGCCTCCGCGCGACCGACGACCGCGCCGATCGCCATGCCGCCGCCGATCACCTTGCCGAGGGTCGTGAGATCCGGCGACAGCCCGTAAAGCGTTTGCGCGCCCGCCGAATGCAGCCGGAACGACACCACCTCATCGACGATGAGGAGCGCGCCAGAGGCGTCGCGGAACTCATGCAGCATCTCGACATAGGCGGGGCTCACCGGCATGCCGCCGCAGCGCGAGGGCGCCGGGTCGATCAGCACGGCCGCGAGCTCGTGGGCGTGCCGATCGAGAATCGCGCGCGCGCGCGCCGGATCGTCGAAGGGGATCACCACGACATTGTCGAGCACGCCCTGCGGCACGCCCTTGGTGTGACCCACCGGCCGCGGCCCCGCCTCGCCCCAGTTCTGGGGATCGGGATCCAGGCTCACCTCGGCGAAATCATAGGCGCCGTGATAGACGCCCTCGCATTTCGCGATCTTGGGCCGGCCGGTGTACGCGCGTGCCCCCTTGATGGCGTGCATCACCGCCTCGGAGCCGGTGTTGCAAAAGCGGATGCGCTCGAAGCTCGGGGCGCGACCGCAGATCAGCTCCGCCAGCTCGATCTCGGATTCGGTCGGCAGCGTGTAGGAGGTGCCGTGCGCGACCGCCTCGCTCAGCGCGGCGACGATGGCGGGGTGGGAATGGCCGAAATATTGGACGGTGAAGTTGTTCACCAGGTCGATGCGCTCGACCCCGTCGACATCCGTGACGCGGCAGCCCTCTCCGCTCTGGACATAGATCGGGTAGGGCGAGAAGTAGGTGAGGCTGCGCGTGCTGCCGCCCGGGAACACCGCCCGCGCCCGCTCATAGAGGGCCGCCGAGCGCGAGCCCGGATCGGGATAGTCTGACGCCATCGACCGTTCTCCCTCAACGCCGTTCGCCGCAGTTTAGCCGAAGAAAGGGCCCTTGCGCGCGCCTCCCGTGGGCCTCGCGCGCACCCCGCCCCCGATGATACGGTGCCGCGCCGGCGCGCACGGCGAGGGAGGGCACGGTCATGGAAATCAGTCTCTACGGCAACACCCACGGCATCAGCTACCGCGACGATGTCAACATGTACCTGGCCCACACGCCGCCCGAGCAGATGCAGCCGGTCAAGATCGCGCAGCGCATCGAGCAGGCGGGCTTTCACTCGATGTGGTTCCCCGACCATGTGTCGATGCCCGCGGCCTCCGAGAGCTTCCACACGGCCAACCAATCTGGCAAGCGCGCCTACCAGCAGCGCCACAATATGCTCGACGCCGCCGTCACCATGGGCGCGGTCGCCGTGCACACCAAGCGCATCAAGCTCGCGCCGAGCTGCCTCATCGCGCCCTATCGCCACCCGCTTTCCGACGCGCGGCAATTCGCGACGGTCGACATCCTCTCGAACGGGCGGATGTGGCTCGGCGTCGCGGCCGGCTGGATGGAGGAGGAGTTCGCCTCGGTCGGCATCCCCTATGCGGAGCGCAACAAGCGCATGGAGGAATGCATCCAGCTCTACCGGCGCTGCTGGACCGACGATCTCGTGAGCTTCGATGGCGCGTTCTACCCGTGCCGCGATCTCTCGATGGACCCGAAGCCCGTCCAAAAGCCGCACCCGCCGATCCTGCTCGGCGCCAACTTCCCGCGGGGCGCCCGCCGCGCGGCGCGCTATTGCAACGGCATCTACCCGCTCTTCCTCGATTCGCACGTCGAGCAGGATCGCTTCACGCCGCTTCAGGACATCATCCTCGAAGAGCTGGAGGCGCAGGGAAAGAGCGCGAGCGATTTCCTGATGGTGTGCGCATCGGGCGCGCGCATCACCGATGGTGACGCGCCCGAGGCCAAGGCGGTGCCGCGCAAGGTCTGCACCGGCACGGCGGATCAGATCCTCGGCGACCTCGAGGGCTTCGCGAAGGCGGGTTATTCGATGGTCGTGTGCATGTTCGACTGCCCCTCGGGCACGCTCGCCGAGCTCGAGGCGCAGATCGACCGCTTCGGCGAGGAGATCGTGCCCGAGGCCAAGAAGATGACGCCCGCCGGCCCCTGGAAGCCCGCGGACTAGCGCCGACCGAGCACGAGACGCGCGCCGGGGCAGCGCCGATGGCGCTCTCGATCGTCCTGATCATCATCGCCGGGATCAATTTCGGCTTCGTCTTCCCGGTCAACAAGATCGCGGGCGAGGCCGGCGTGCCGTTCTTCGCCTACGTGTTTTGGTACGCGCTCGGCGCCGGCCTCATCGTGCTCGCGATCGCGGCCGTCCGGCGCGAGCTGCCGCCGCTCTCGCCGCGCCACCTGCGGGACTACTTCGTCGCCTCCGCGCTCGGCTTCGCGCTTCCATTCGCGCTGCTCGCCTTCGTCGCGCCGAAACTTCCCGCCGGCGTCGCCGCGCTGCTCGCGGTCTTGACGCCGGCCTTCACCTATATCTTTTCGCTCGTCGGCGGCACGGAGCGGCTCCACCTGATCAGCATCGCGGGGCTCGTACTGAGCATCGCGGGCGTCTTCTTTATCGTCGTGCCATCGGGCAGCTTGCCGAGCGCGGACATGGTGGGCTGGTTTCTGCTCGCGCTGCTGGCGCCGATCATGTTCGCGGGCCTCAACATCTATGCCGAGAAATTCCAGCCGCCGGCCGTGCCGCCCTTCGCCAAGGCGACTGGCATTCTTTGGGCGAGCGTGATCATGCTGGTGCCGCTCATGCTCGGCACCGGACAGATCTACCTCATCCCCGGCCCCGACGCGGACGGCAATTGGGCGCTGCTCGGCGCGGTCGTGATCAACACGCTGATGTGGCCGCTCTTCTATACGATCGTGAAGCGCGCCGGCGCCTTCCTTTTCTCGATGGTCAACATCATCGGCGTGGTCGCGGGCGTCGTGCTCGGCGTGCTTCTGCTCGGCGAGAGCCACTCGGCCTATGTGTGGATCGCGGCCTGCCTGATGATCGCGGGCTTCCTCACCATCATCGCGCGCGCGGTGTTCATGCCACGCCGGCCCGCCGGCGCATGACGCCCGGCGTGACGGGCAAGGCTGCGATGGGCTACCGTGGCGGAACAGTCCAGCGCCGACAAGGAACCGCCACATGAAGTTCGGTGTTCTCGTCACCTCGCAGCCGAATCCGGATGTGGATCTCTACCCGCACCGCAGCATCCATGCGCGCGTCACCCGCGAGATCATCGAGGCGGACCGGCTGGGCTATGACGACGCCTGGGTCGCCGAGCACCACTTCTCGAACCGCTACGGCATCCTCCCGGATCCGTTCATCTACCTCGCCTATTTGGGCAACCACACCAAGCGCATCGGGCTCGGCTCGGCGGTGATGACGCTGCCGCTGCACAACCCGATCCGGATCGTCGAGAACGCCGCGTTCACCGACATTCTGATCGAGGGTCGGCTCAAGCTCGGCCTCGGCTCGGGCTATCGGCCCTACGAGTTCGAGGGACTGGGGCTCGACTTCGAGAGCCGGCGCGCCGCGCAGGACGAGGCGATCCCGCTGATCCTCGATGCCTTCCACAAGCGCCAGGTCGACCATGATGGCGCGTTTTTCCGCTGCAAGATCGAGGGTGACTACGAGATCTTCCCGGCGAGCCTGCAGGAGCCGCACCCACCTCTTTATATGGCGGCCGGCACCGACGGCTCGATCCACACCGCCGCGCGCCACGGCTTCGGCCTGATGCTTTCGACGCTCCCGGGCTTCGATGCGCTCGCCGAAAAAGTCCGCTTCTACCGGGAGCGCATGGGTGAGGCACCGGCGCCCTGGAACGCCAATCCGGGGTTCGGCGAGGTTCACGTCGCCCGTTGGGTCTATGTCGCCGAAACCGACGAGCGCGCGCGCCAGGAAAGCGCCGAGGGCATCATCCGCCACCTCAAGGCATTTCTCGGCAAGAACACCGCCGGCTATCTCGGCCAGATCTCCGAAAAGGATGCGGAGACGGACTTCGACTACGACGCGCTGTTGGAGACGACCTTGATCCATGGCTCGCCCGAGACGGTGATCGAGCGCATCCGCGCGCTGCAGGCGACCACGGGCTGCGACGGCCTGCTGCTGCACTACCCGCCCTACTATGGCGCCGAGAAGCTCCTGATGAGCCTGCGGCTGTTCGCCGAAGAGGTCATGCCGGCGTTCCGCGACACGGGTGGGCGCGGCACCGGCGGGCGCGGCACCGAAGCGGCCGAGTGAGGAGCCGACGATGAGCCACGAGTGGAAGCCGCCGCGCGTCGCGCCGCTCACGCGCGCACAGTTTCCGGCCGACCGGATCGCCGTCTACGACCACATCGTCGAGACGCGCAAGCTCGGCCATGTCGGCAGCATGTTCGCCATGATGGGGCACAGCCCCGGCGCGCTGCAGGCCGTCGCCTCGGTTGGCGAGCATGTGCGCTTCCACTCGGTGCTTTCGAACGATTTGGTGGAGATCGTGATCTGCACGGTCTCGCGCATCGTCGGCAACCGCTACGAATGGTGCCATCACATCCACCGCGTGCCCGACGCGCTCCGGAGCGCGGTCGGCACCCGCGAGATCGAAGCACAGCCCGCCCCGATCGGCCCTGCCGTCACCTACGCGCGGCTGCTCGCCGAGGGCGAGACGGTGGACGACGCGCTGCTCGAGGAGATCCGGGAGACGCTCGGTGACGAGGGCCTTGTCGACCTCACCGTGATGGTCGGCTACTACCAGCTGCTCGGCACTTTCTGCACCGTCCTCAACGTGCCGCTCGACGCGGGCGTCGAGGACGCACCCTTCTAGCCACCATCCCGCAAGGCAAGACACCGCCCCCTTTGGGGGATTGCGGCACGCCGGCCAAGGGCCCGCGCGTGTTTGCGCGATTACATCCCCGAAATCGCGGAATGAAACATGATCTAAAATTAATCCTCAATTTTTCACCAGAGCTATATTAAGGTTAATCTTGCGAAAAATTGGCGTAAACTATTTTTTATTGTTGATATTCTGTTTATCTTTCCGTAAGGTTGCCAAAGTGATAACGGCGCTGCGCAAGGCGCATTGTTGGAGGGACCAAGAAAATGATCGGCTCGGGAATTCTCAAGACGCTCAATGCCTTCCGGAAAGATCAATCCGGCGTGACCGCCATTGAGTATGGCCTCATTGCCGCTCTCGTCGGCATCGCCATCATCGGCAGTCTTTCCTTACTCGGCGGCGAGCTCAACGAAGACTACACCGAAGTTGCAAAAGAAGTGACGGACGCGACCGCCGCGTTCCCCGGCAGCTGAGCTGCCGTTGCGGCGCAGAGGATGTCGTCAGCGGAGGGCAAGACCAATGAAGAAACATTCGGCGTATAAAACGCACCGCCCCGCGACGGCCCCACGGGCGATCTTCCCGGCAAAGCGGCTGAGCGACTCCGGCGGCGCAGGGCGCGGTGGACGAAGCAGCGGCTCGTCCCTCCGCTGGGGTCTTTTTGCCGCCGTGGTGTGCCTTGCGATCGTCGCCGGTGTGCTGCTCGGCACGGGTTTCGACCCGGTGTTCGACAAAGCGACGCCCACGGTCGACGATTCGAGCGCCGGCCAGGGCGAGGCGGACCTGCACACGGTGTAACGCGCGGTGTGCGACCCAGGGCTGCGCTGCAACGGTGCAGGCCCGTGGTATGCACCACGACAACGGCCCGCGCGCCGGTCACGCGCGGTCGGCGAGAATTCTGATATGATGAGGCATGCGCCGTCACTCGGCATACCCGGCGCTGGTCGGAGGTCTGGCAGCGCTCGTCATGTTGGCGGCGCTGATCGTCCCCGTCGCGTCCGCGGCGCAAGAGCAGGACGCTGAGCTCTTCGGGCGCTACTACGCGCTCGTCATCGGCAACACCGCCTATCAGCACCTGGAGCCGCTCGAAACGCCCGTCAACGACGCCAGCGTGGTCGCAGATCTCTTGCGGCGTGACTATGGCTTCGAGGTCGAGCTGATGCTCAACGTCACGCGCGACCAGCTCGTCTCGGCCCTCAACCGCCTGCGGCGGGATCTCACGCCGAACGACAACCTCCTGATCTACTATGCCGGCCACGGCATCCTCGATGAGATCACCGACACCGGCTATTGGCTGCCGGTGGACGCCGACAAGGACGACGACACCCGCTGGGTCGCCAACAGCACGATCACGCGCCACGTGCGCGGCATGGCGGCGAAGCATGTGATGGTGGTGGCCGATTCCTGCTACTCGGGCACGCTCACGCGCGGCATCGAGGCAGGGCTGTCGAGCGGCGCCGAGCGCGAGGCGTGGCTTGCGCGCATGGCGCAGAAACGCTCGCGCACCGCGCTTACCTCGGGCGGTCTCGAGCCGGTCACCGATTCCGGCGGCCATGGCCACTCGGTGTTCGCCCGCCAATTCATCGAGGCGCTGCGCGACAATGACCAGATTCTCGACGGGCAACGCCTCTATCAGGCGATCAAACAGAACGTCGTGCTCAACGCCGACCAGACGCCGAGCTACAACGACATCCGCAAGGCGGGCCACGAGAACGGCGATTTCCTCTTCGTGCCCAAGACCCTCGCGCTCGCGCGCACCAACCCGGCGGCGCCGGCATCGTCGCCCGCTGATGCCGGCGGCGGCAACTATGGCCGCCAGACCCACGAGGCGATGTTTTGGGAGGAGATCAAGGATTCGAACGATCCCGAGATGCTTCGGGCCTACCTCGAGGAATTTCCCACCGGCACCTTCGCGCGCCTCGCCCGCATCAAGCTCGCGCGCCTGACGCAGGACGGCGGCGGCACCCCCGCCACGCCGCCCGACCCGGCAACGCCGCCCGCGCTGCGCGCGCTCGTCGGCCCGGTCGATCTCGTCACGGTCGCGCGCGTCACGGTGAGGCATGCCCCCGACCCGGGAGCCGGCGCGGTGCTCAGCGCGGCTGCCGGCACGCCCGTCACGGTGATCGCTGCCGTCGCAGACACCGATTGGTACCAGGTCGCGCTCGACGACGGCCGCACCGGCTTCCTGCGCGGCAATGCGCTCGGCGGCTGGCAGGAGGCCTCGACCGTGGACCCCGCACCCGCGGCGGACGCCACCGCGCAACGAGCAATCGCACAAACCGCGCAAACCGCCCAGACGACCCAGACCGAGGCCGCCGCAGCGGAAGCGGCGCCTGATGTGAGGCAGGCCGAACCCAAGACGACCGCCGAGGCCGAAACCGTCGTCGCGGCGCGACCCAGCCCGACGACCACGCCGACCGCGCCCCCCGACCCGGTCTTGTCCGGGCTCTGGGATACCACCTATGGCACCATCGCCTTCCCAAACGTCGCGCCGGGCCCCATCGAGTTCAGCTATCCGGGCGGCGACGGTCGCTTCTTCGGCGAGTTCGACGGCCGCGAGATCACCGGCATCTGGGTCGAGCCCTCGGGCAGCAAGCCCTGCGCCGTCGAGCGCCACGGCTCCCCTCATTGGGGCACCGCCCGCTTCGTCTTCAATTCCGACCTCAGCCGCTACGAGGGCCAGTGGGGCTATTGCGACGGTCTGCTGACCAGCGGCTGGGTCGGCCGCAAGGTGGCCGAGGGCAATGCGGCGTCAGGACGCTTTGCGGCGCTCGGCGGCGTGTGGCAAACGACCTATGGCGCCATGCGCTTCTCGACGACCGTCGAAGGGGTCGTGCGCGCGCCCTATGCGACGAGCGGCGGCCGCGTCATCGGCACCTTCGACGGCACCCGGCTCACCGGCATTTGGGTGGAGGATTCGGCGGCGCGCGCGTGCAGCGCGACGCGTGACGGGAGCGTCCATTGGGGCCGGGTCGAGTTCCTGTTCAACGAGGCGCTCAACGCCTTCGAGGGACGCTGGGGCTATTGCGACGACAACCCGCGCAGCGCGTGGGCGGGCGAGCGCTACGAATAGGCCGCGCAGTGCCTCGCGCGGCCCACGGACGTGCCGACGTCCAGCACCGCGCACGACCCGAGGACGCTGCCGCTGCCCGTCCGCGCGGCGCCGCAGGAGCGGCCGCAACGGCGCGCACGGCGATTGATTGGCGCCGTCGCGAGCGCCATGCTAGCGTCGGCTTGCGCGAGGACAAGGCAAGGCTGCCGTGACGAGCCCCCGAAAGACCCTGCTCATCAAGGAGACGGTCCACGGCGAGGCCGGTCGAGCGGCCGCGCGCGGCTGCTCTCGCGTCGCAGCGATCGCGGTGGTCGAAAACCCCTTCGCGGGCCGCTTCGAGCCCGATCTCACGCCGCTCTTCGATGTCGCGATCGCGGTGGGCGATGCCTTGATGCCACAGGCCGTCGCACTGCTCGATCGCGCGCCCGAAAGCTACGGCAAGGCGGCGATCGTCGGCGTCAATGGCGAGCTCGAGCATGCCGCCGCCGCGCTCCACCCGACCCTCGGCAAGCCGATGCGCGCAGCGGTCGGCGGCGGCGAGGCCATCATCCCGCATGCCACCAAGGTCGCGCCCGCCGGCACGCTGATCGACGTGCCGCTCACCAACAAGGACAACAGCTGGTCGTTCGACCACATGGATATGATGACGGTGCAGGTCGCCGATGCGCCGCGGCCGGATGAGATCGTGATCGTCATGGTGGTCGCCGATGGCGGCCGCCCGCATCCGCGCATCGGCAAGGGCCGCGCCGTCACCTGAGCCGAGCTGGGACACGCGAACTCGGACATGCTCATGGCGAACCTCTTCGACAAGGAAGCCGCGATCACGCTGACCCCGGGTCCGGTCACCGCCTACCCCGCGGTGCTCAAGGCCATGGCGACGCCCATCCCCTACAACTACGACCCCTATTTCCAAACGCTCTACGAGCAGGTTTCGCTGAAGGCCGCCCGCGCGCTGCGCAGCGACCGGCCGACATTGCTGCTGCACTATGAGCCTGCGGTCGCGATCGAGGCGGCGGCAGCATCGTTGATCGGCTCCGACGACGTGGTGCTCAACCTCGTCTCCGGCGTCTACGGCAAGGGCTTCGGCTCATGGGCGGCGCGCTACGCCAAGGAGGTGATCGAGGTCGAGGTGGGCTATGACGACGCCATCGTGCCGGAACAGGTCGCCGACGCGCTGGCCGCGCATCCCGCGGTGCGCATCGTCTCGGCCGTCCACCATGACACGCCCTCGGGCACCATCAACCCGATCCGCGAGATCGGCGAGGTGGTGCGCGCGCACGGCGCGCTCCTCATCGTCGACGCGGTCTCCTCCTTCGCCGGCATGGATATCCATCCGGACGATTGCCACGCCGGCATCTTCCTCACCGGGCTCGGCAAATGCCTCGGCGGCCCCGCCAATCTGACGCTCGCCGATATCAGCGCCCCGGCGTGGGATCACATGGAAGCGAACCCCAGCTCACCGCGCGCCTCGGTGCTTGGTCTGCTCGATTGGCGCGATGCCTGGCGCAAGGACGCGAGCTTCCCTTTCACGCCGTCGATCGCCGAAGTGCATGGCGTCGACGCGGCGCTCGATCTCTACCTCGCGGAGGGGCCCGAGGCGGTGTGGCGCCGACACGCCCGCACCGCGCGCGCGTGCCGCGCGGGCGTCAAAGCGCTCGGGCTTTCGCTCTGGCCAATTCGGGAGGCGATCGCGGCCCCCACCACGACCGCCATCCGCGTGCCCGACGGCCTCACCAGCCAGGACCTCATCGGCATCGCCCGCGCGCGCTATGGCGTGATGTTCTCCTCCGGGCGCCAGCAAACCCAAGACCCGGTGCTCCGCATTGGCCACATGGGCCCGACCGCGGAGCCGATCTATGCCGTCGCCGCGATCGCCGCACTCGGCGGTGCGCTCCGCCACCATGGCATCGCCGCCGATGTGGGCGCGGCAGTCGACGCCGTGATCAGCGTGATCGACGCGGGCACCGACGAGGCCCCCGCGCCATGATCATCACGTCCCTCGGGTTCTTTCTCATGACGTCGCTCTACGTGCCGGTCACGACCAAGCTGGCATTCGTCGCACAGCTGTTTCTGGCGTTCTAGAGCAAATCCTGAGCAGGCGGGATCACCTGCGACGACGCATTTGCGTCAATTCCAATGAGAGAGAGCATGTCGCGTGAGCATGCGTGAATGTGAAATGCTCTCTCGGTACGCTCGACCCGCCACGGTCGGCTCAACTCTCCGGCATGACGGCCATGAGAGGGGTCGGGTCGAAATAGCCGCGCACCTCCTTGATTTGCAGCGCGTCGTTGTAAACGTGCACGTCGATGCCGTGGAGCACGATCGTTCGATCGTCAGCCGTGGTGAACCGGACCGTCCAGTCGATGGCGGCGCTGTCGCCGGCGACATGGAGGTCGTGCACCTCCACCACCATGGACTTGAAGCCCATCTCCGCCGTGCGGGCGAGCCAAGCGCGCACCCCATCATGCCCGACATTCGGCGGCGTGCCGACCGGCTCGAAGGTCTGCACATCCGGTGCGAGCGTGGCGATGAAGGCCTCCATGTCGCCGGCGTTCATGTGCGAGAAGAACGCGCGGCTCTTGGCTTCCATCGCGGCCGCGCGGGCCGCCGCATCGTCGCTCGCCTCCGCAAGGGTTGGCAGCACCAGAAACGCCAAGGCCATCGCGGCAATCATTCGTTTCATCGAACCTCTCCTCCATTGTCGATCTCGTTTCGATCCCGTGCGCGCCGCGCAGCGGGCTTCGATAAATCGACGTTTGAGCAGCCGAGAAATCGACAGGTCGCGAAAATGTGACCGCGGGATCGCCGGCGCCCCCGCCGCCGCCATCTGCCTTCGCGGAGCCGCGCTGGACCGGGGTTTGGGTTTTGTTAAGGTTCCATGACACCCAATGACGTTTCGACGCGCCGTGCCGGCGGGACGGAACCAGGGTTGGGGGGCCTATGTTCGAACTGCTCGTGATCGCCTGCATCGGGACGAGGCTGTGCGAGTATGTCGCGGTGCCCCTCTCCTATCCAACCCTCCAGCGCTGCGAGGGGCAGGCCGCGGTGATCGCCGGCATGGTCTACGGCAAGCACGACGCACCTTTCGGCGAACTCGACTATCGCTACGTCTGCCGCGAGAGCGCGGAGCGGGCGGGCCTCGACACAACGCCGCCGATCGATCGGCGCGGTTAGAGCGGCGCGCCTCCTCCACCAATCGCCGGTGCCCGTCCGATCCCACCGGCGCGGTTCGGGCGACCTTTCGTGATCGAGATCGATCGATCGTCGCGATCGCCTCCCGTTTTCGCCTCCTGACGAACCCTCCGGCCCACGCGAGCCATGGCGGGCAACACCGTCTGCCAGGCGCTTTGGCGTTGCGAGCACGGCCTCTAGATATATAAGCTGATGGATAGAACGATTTGAAATCGCACCATCCGTGAAAAAAGTTACGGACGCCGCGCCTGCCGCGCGGCCCGCCAAAGGGAGGGACCAATGAAGACTCTTGGAGCCGGCTTGGCCGGCATGGCGCTCGCCGCGCTGATCACGACGACCGCGAGCGCGGCCGACGGTGATCATGTGAAGTGGAATGACGACGGCTCTGTCGACCTCGTCATGGAAGACGGCACCACGATCAGCACGACGCGCGACGAACTCGGCGCCCTATTCGGGCCGGGAGAAAAGCCTTTCGAAGGCGCGACGATCACGGTGCTCACACTCGATTCCGGGCCGAAAGGCGGCATCTCGGGGCCGATCCACAGTTTCCGCCCCATCTGGGAGGAGCTATCGGGCGGCACGCTCGAGATCGCGCTCACCCCGATCACCGATCTCTACGCGAAGATGATGCTCGACCTGCGCCAGGGCACGGGCCTCTACGACGCGATCATCGTCGGCGCCTTCTTCTATGGTGACCTGGTCGCCGGCGACTACATGCTGCCGATCGACGAGTACATGGCGAGCGACGAGTACCCGCAGTGGACCTACGATGCCATGCCGGCCTCGCTCAAGAACCTGCACACCTGGAAAGGCACCGGCTATGGCGTGCTCAACGACGCCGACGGACAGGTGCTCTACTACCGGCGCGACGTTCTCAACAACCCGGAGTGGCAGGCTGCGTTCAAGGCGGAGAAGGGCTACGACATGCCGGTCCCGCCGAAGACCTGGCAGCAGCTGCTCGACATCTCGCAGTTCTTCGCCGGCAAGAATTGGGACGCCAATGACGACGAGCCCGATCACGGCATGGTGCTCCACCTCAAGGTCGGCGAGCAGGGCCACTATCACTTCCAGTCGCTCTCGGCGTCCTTCGCGATGACGCCCGGCGAAACGGTGGATCGCTATCACAACGTCTATTGGTTCGACCCGACCGACATGAAGCCTTTGATCGACAGTCCCGGCCATGTCGCGGCGCTCGAGTTCCTGCAGGAGCTTCACAAGACCGGGCCTGCCGCCCAGGTCGGCTGGAGCCTCGGTGAGGCGTGGGATTATTTTCTCCGCGGCAAGTCGGTCTTCGTCTTCAGCTGGGGCGATGTCGGCTCGTTGTGCCAGGATGAATCGCGCTCAAAGATCAAGGGCATCTGCGCGTCGGCGATCCTCCCGAGCTCCGACAAATACTGGGACCATGAAAACGGCGCGTGGGTCGAGACCGATAACCCCCAACCCGTCGGCAACACCACCGGCGGCTCGTGGCACGGCGTGGTGTCGGCGTTTTCCGAGAACCCGGATGCCGCCTACTCGTTCCTGTCGCTGATGGCGATCAAGCCGGTTTCGATCTGGAACGCCCAACATGGCTGGACTGGCGTCGATCCGGGTTACTACTACCAGTTTCTCGAGCCGGTCGGCGAGGCGAAGGTCGAGGATTATGTCTCCGCCGGGTGGCACGCGGACGACGTCGGCGAATACACCCAGGCCTACTACGAGACCTTCACGGCTCCGACGATCCTCACCTATCTCCGGATCCGCGGTGCGCCCGAATATTGGGACATCATGGACAAGAACCTTTCCGCGGCGATGAGCGGCCAGAAGACGGCGGCGGAGGCTCTGTCGGACACCGCGGCGAGCTGGGAGGAGATCACGGACCGTTTAGGCCGCGACGAACAGCTCAAGGCCTATCAGGACGCGATCGGCTACGGCGGATAGTCCAACTGAACGTGTGTAGCTGGCGCCCGGCACGGGTGCCAGCCGCATACGCGCGAGCTGGCCATGATCCGCTGGAACAAACCGGTCAAGTTCGTCTTCTTGCTGCCGGCCGTCTTCTGGGTGCTGGCGTTTACGGTCTTTCCGCTCGGCTATTCGCTTTACATCAGCTTCCACGACGTCGAGCGCAAGGTCGTGGTGACCGGCCGCGAGAAGGTACCGGTGCTCGACGAGGCCGGCGAGCCGATCCTCAAATCCAACGGCCAGCCGCGCACCAAGACCGTGGTGCACCGGGAGCTTCAGACCAACTTCACCTGGAACGGCTTCGCCAACTTTATCCGCGCGTTCGGCGACGAGGAGGTGGGCTCGGCCGTCAAGATCACGGCGATCTTCGTCTTCGTCGCAGTAACGATCGAGATCGTGCTCGGTTTCGTACTCGCCTTCCTCTTCCACCGATACATCTTCGGCCGAGCAGTCCTCCGAACGATCATGATATTGCCAATCTTCGCGACACCAATCGCGGTCGGCTACCTATTCTTCACCGTGTTCTACGAAGTCGGGGGGCCGCTCGAGTTCATGGGCGTCCCCTGGCTGTCACACCCCGATTGGGCCCTCATCTCGGTCATCATCGTCGACATCTGGCAATGGACGCCGTTCTGTTTCCTTGTGTTTCTCGCCGCCCTCCAGAGCGTGCCCGACGATCTGGTCGAGTGCGCCCGGCTCGACAGCAACTCGACATGGGACCTTTGGCGCATCGTGATGATCCCAATGCTGCAGCCGGTGATCATCATCGTGCTGCTCTTGAGGCTCGCGGAGGCCCTCAAGCTTTTCGACATCATCGCCACGCTCACCAAGGGCGGACCGGGCGTCGCGACCCAGTCCTACAGCTATCTCGCGTTCACGCGCGGCTTCAAGCTCAATGATTTCGGCTATGCCTCGGCGATGGCCTATCTGCTGCTTATCGTCGTCATGATCATCGTGACGCTCTTCTTCCGCCGTTTGAGGCGCACCTATGCCTGACGCCGCGAAACGCAAGAAGAGCAAGCGCAAACGCCTCTGGTTCGCAGATGCGACGTTCTCGCTGATTGCGCTCTTTGTCGCTCTGATCTTCTTCTTCCCGATCTACTGGGCAATCTCCAACAGCCTGCGCACGCCGGCTGAAACTTTCACGGTGGCGGGCCTCGGTGTTCCCTTCATCGACTTCACACCGACGGTCGAGAACTGGGTCTCTCAGGCCTCCGTCCCCGAGGCTTATGGCGCCTTCTCGAACAGCCTCGTGATCTCGGTCCTCTCGGTGCTGATCGCGCTCGCGCTGGGCTTGCCCGCCGCCTATGCGCTCGCCCGCTTCCGCTTCAAACGCGTCAAGAACAAGGACATCACGATCTGGTTCCTGTCGCAGCGCGTGCTGCCGCCGGTCGCGACGGCAGTGCCGTTCTTCATCGTCTTCTCCTCGCTGGACATGCTCGACACGCGCGCGGCGCTCATTCTCGTCAATGCGACCTTCATCCTGCCATTCGTCGTCGTGATCGTGCGCCAGACCTTCACCGACCTCCCGATTGAACTCGAGGAGGCGGCGCTCGTCGACGGCGGCTCGCACTTCGTCGCATTCTTCCGAATCGCGATTCCGCTCGCGCTCCCGGCGATTGCGGCGGCCGGGCTGATCATGTTCGCCTTTGCCTGGAACGAGTATCTTTTCGCCGTGATCTTGACGATCAAGCAGGCGGCGACGATGCCGGTGCATATCGCGGGCGGGGTCGACACGCGGGGCGTCCAGTTCTGGTTCGTCGCGGTGCGCTCGTTGATCGCGATGATCCCGCCGGTTCTGCTCGCGCTGCTCGCGCAGCGCTATATTGTCCGCGGCCTCACCCTCGGGGCCGTCAAAGGCTAGCGCGGGAGAGAGCAAGCGATGGCCTCCGTCTCAGTTCGCGATGTGTACAAATCCTTCGACGATGTCGCGGTACTCCATGGCGTCTCGGTGGACATCAACGATGGCGAATTTCTGGTGCTGGTTGGGCCGTCTGGTTGTGGAAAGTCGACGCTGCTCCGCATGATCGCCGGCCTCGAGGACGTCACCGACGGTGAGATTGCGATCGGCGACACGATCGTGAACGACATGGCGCCGAAATCGCGCGACGTCGCCATGGTGTTCCAGAACTATGCGCTTTATCCGCACATGACGGTGGGGCAAAACATGGCGTTCAGCCTGCGCCTTCGGCGTGCGGAGAAGGCGCTGATCCGCGAGCGCGTCGATGACGCAGCCGCGATCCTCGGGCTCACACAGCTGCTCAATCGCTATCCGCGCCAGCTTTCGGGCGGCGAGCGCCAGCGGGTCGCCATGGGCCGCGCCATCGTGCGCGACCCGCAGGTCTTTCTCTTCGACGAACCGCTCTCCAACCTCGATGCCAAGCTACGCGTGCAGATGCGCACCGAGATCAAAGCGCTCCACCAACGGCTCCGCACCACGGCGATCTATGTGACGCACGACCAGGTCGAAGCGATGACCATGGCCGAGCGCATCGTCGTGATGAACGAGGGGCGGGTCGAACAGATGGGCGCACCGCTCGATCTTTACGACCGGCCGAGCAACCTCTTCGTCGCGGGCTTCATTGGATCGCCCGCGATGAACTTCATCGAGGCGAGCGGTCACGACGAGGCCGGCCGCCCCGTGATCGCGGGCGCCGACGGCACTGCGCTGCCACCGCCCGCCGACGCGCCCGCGCTCGACGGCAGCCCGCTGATGTATGGCGTGCGGCCCGAGGACCTGGCGCTCGCGATGGACGGCGAAGGCGTCGAGGCGACGGTGGAGGTCATCGAGCCGACGGGCTCCGACACGCTCGTCTTCTGTCGGATGGCAAGCACGGAGATCTGCGCCGAGTTCAAGGAGCGTCACAATTTCCGTCCCGGCGAGACCATCCGCCTCATGCCCCGCCTCGATGCGGTGCACCTGTTCGACCGCCAGACAGGCGCGCGGCTCTAGACCCTGCGGCTCAGACAGACGCGTTCGTTGCTGCAGACGGATGTCAAACAAGGTCGCGCTGCGCTCCGGCCCGAACATTCGTCGGAGATCGTGGATGCCGCAGCGACAACCCAACGTTGCCAACGGACCACCCGACGGAGGCATGAGTGAGTGAGCGGCCTTCTTTTGGCTCCGCGGCGGACACGGTGAACGGTCGAACGGGAGGGGCAAGATGACGTTCGTTCTCGTCCACGGCTCGTGGCATACATCGTGGGCTTGGTCCCGGGTCACCGGTCGCCTCGAGGCGGCTGGCCACGCGGCGCTTGCGATTGACCTCCCGGGACGCGGCGCGAGCCCTGGCGTTCCTGCCGAACAGACGCTGGCCCGTTACACCGACGCCGTCGTGGATGTTGTCGATGCGGTTGCCGAGCCGGTCATCGTCGTCGGCCACTCGGCGGGGGGATGCGTGATCTCGCAGGTGGCGGAGGCTCGACCGGACGCCGTCGACGCGCTCGTCTACGTGACCGGCTTCTTGCTGCCCGACGGCGCGTCGCTGCTCGACGTCGCGCTGGCCGATGCGGGCAACAAGATCATGCCGGCCGTCTCCATGGTCGACGACGACAAGGCCATGGTCGCCCTGCCGGAGCACGCCGCAATTGCCTTCTACAACCGGTGCACGCCGACCGACCAAGCCGCGGCGCTGGCGCATCTCGTGCGCGAGGCGGCCGAACCGTCGGCCGCGCCGGTGCGCGTTTCACCTGAGCGGTTTGGGCGCGTGCCGCGCGGCTATGTGTTTTGCACCGACGATCAGGCGATCAGCCTCGATGCGCAACGAGCCATGGAGCGAGCCCTGCCATGCGCGGTGACGTGGGACCTGCAATCGGACCATTCCCCCATGCTCTGCATGCCCGACGAACTCACGACCATCCTGATCGACGCCATCCGTCTCACCGACGATCGCCGTGGCTGATCGCGCATCCGCCGGACCTTCGCCGCCCAAACAGGCTCCGTGCGTTCATTAAGAGACGTCGTCGATCGGCAACCACGTCACTGCGCGCGATCCGCCATGAAGAAGTCGGGCCGATCGCCGCTTTCGTCCTGAGTCATGAACCGGATGCGCCCGCCGGTAAGCTCTCCGCTGAAGTACATCGACTTTTCGGACGTTTCGAAGACCGCGGGCTTCACCTGACCTTCCTCGAACTCCGCCGGTCGCACAAAGCGGGACACGACATAAACGGTCCTGAAGGAGATGCTATTCCCCACGATCCGTCCGTCGAGCAAGCCTTTCGTTTGGCCGTTCCGCGTGACGCTGCCCCCCAGCCGATCGCCGATGACAACGAACTCGAAGGCGTATCGCGCCGACTCAACCTCACCATCGTCGAGAGAATGAGAATCCGACAGCCAGCGACCCTCAAAATCCGAGGGCCGGACGACGTCGCTTTTCAAGCGTGCGAGCCTGTTCCTGGCAAGCGCCGCGAAGTTGCCGTCAGGGTATTGCAGGAGGTAGGCCTCGAAGTCTGCCGGGTCCGCACCGTCCTTGATCGATTGCCAGAACGTCAGTTCGATCGAGGCCTGACTCGGTGCCGCCTGATCACCGCCGCCGCCGACGATGATCGACCCTTTCGGCAGGAAGATGAAATCGCCCCCCTCATGATCGGTCAGTCTGATGGCGCCATATTCCGGCGTTTGGGCCGCCGCGATCATCACCTGCTCGCGCACCTGGATGGAGAGCGTGAGGCCGTCGAGCATTTGGCCATTCTCCCGCAGGATACTGAGAATAGCCCGCGCAAACACCGAGTGTCCGTCGCCGCCACCGTCGTAGACGGGCTCCAGCCCGCCCGAGCTGAGCACGTGCCGACCGCGCTTGCTCGCGAGGCGTTGCATCTGAGCCATGCGCGCCGCACCGTCAGGCGGCGGAGCGCTCGCGTCACGCGTCAAGGTGCCGGAATAGCAGGAATCCGCGACGACCAGGACGTTTCGCGCTGCCAACGCCTTGAGGTTGCTCGTGATGGTATGGACCGGGATCCAGTTGGCGCGATTGTCGGCCTCCGCGTCGGCGGGTAACCAATATCCCGTGTCAGAGGCCGTATCGAGCTGTCCATGCCCTGCGTAGTAGATGAGCAGGTTGTCCGACCAGCCGAGGTCGTTGCGCAGTTCGTCGAGCGCGCGCACGAGCTCATAACGGCTCGGGTTTAGAAGGAGCCTGGACTCGAAGCCATACTTGCGCTGCAGGAGGTCATGCATCGCGCTCGCGTCGTTGACCGCCGTCTCCAGGCGCGTCAGACCCTCGTCGTCATACTCGTTGATGCCGATCACAAGGGCGTGGTACGCGCCGAACGCGCCGTCGTCGGCCGCCGAAACGCCCACCGGCAAAGCCGTGAGCAATAGAACTGCGATCAGCCGAGTGATCATGGCACTCGAGCCTCCTGGAGCCCGATAAGCTTAGCACCGATAAAGCTGAGACCAAGCGCACCCGCGCCGCCGAGCCACCCTGCGTTCGGCGGCCCTTGGCACCCACTCCCCGGACTTCCCGACACAATATTGCCGATGCCGGTTGCCCGCTTCCTCGCTGATTGGCGCGCACGTTCCGGATGCGATCTTGGCCCGCGGCGCCGCTGACGATCGGAAGTCACCCGAGTTCAGACATCGGCGTCTCTGTGGGTGAGTGTGGGCCACCCAAAGATGCCGTCGACGGGGGCGTCGGGTCGAGCGGATCGGCGGCAGAGCACCATGGTGCATCTGCGAGCGTTTCGCTCAGGTCGTCCCGCCGCTCCGTCTCAGCTCTTTGGCAGCCGCGAGGACCGACTCGACCATTTTCGGATATGAGCCGCAGCGGCACAGGTTGCCAGACAGCGCATCCCTCACCTGGCTTTCGCTGGGCGTGGGGTTCTCGTCGAGGAGCCCCTTTGCCGCCATGATCGCGCCGGGCGTGCAATAGCCGCACTGCATGCCGTGATTGTCGACGAATGCCTGCTGTATCGGATGGAGCGCCCAGCCGTCCGCCAGTCCCTCGATCGTGACCACCTCTTTTCCCTCGGCCGCCGCGGCCAACACCAGGCATGAGCTAACGGGGCAGCCCTCAACGAGGACGGCACATGCCCCGCATTGGCCATCTTCGCAGCCCGCTTTCACGCCGGTCAGCCCCAGCTCATCCCGGAGGACACTGAGCAGGGTGGTGTGCGGCTCGGCGCGGACCACCCGGTCGGCCCCGTTGACCGTCAGCGCTAGCGTCAAGTCACGCATCGTTTGCCTCTTCCATCGCTCGTCTTGCTGCTTCCCTCAGGCCGCGTGCGACGAAAACGCCGATCATGTGCCTCTTGTACGCCTCCGAGCCGCGCGCGTAGCTCACCGGGCGCGACTCCCGCGACGCGATCGCCGCCGCATCCCGTATGCAGGCGTCGTCGATTTCACGTCCCTCGACGACCGATTCCGCTTCGGCACATCGGAAGGGAATGGGACCGGCAGTCCCGAGCGCGATGCGCGCATCAAGACAGATGTTGTCGGGTGCGAGCGAGACCACGATCGCAGCATTGACCAAGGCCAAATCGACCCGGGTCCAACCCATCCTGAGATAGACCGCGCCGGTTCGCGGCGGGAGGGCGGGTATCTCGAAGCCGGTCAGAATCTCGTCGTCCGTCCGGGCCGTCTCTTGAAAATCGCGGAAGAATGCGCGCAACGGCATCGATCGTTCGCCGCCGGTGCTGCGCAGCGTGACGAGCGCGTCGAGACCAAGCAACGGAGGCGGAAAATCCAGGACGGGATGGGCGTCGCAGACATTGCCTCCGATCGTCGCGAGATGCCTGATCAGGGCGTGGCCATGCGCATGCGCCGCTTCTTTCAGAATGACGTAGGGTCCTTCTAGCAGCGGTGACGTGCGCAAAGCCTGCACCGTCGCCAGAGCCCCGATTTTCAAGCCGTCGCCGTTTTCGATCGCACCGAGGTCGAGGCGGGTGATGTCGATCAGGGCATCGATACCGCTCGGCTTATCGCGCAACAGGTTCGTGCCGCCGGCGAGGATTCTGCCTTTCTTGCCAAATGCCGCGGCGGCGGCCAAGGCTTCCTCGATCGTCTCCGGCCTCACATAGTCCGAGACCCTGAATGGCGGCGCTTCCATGGTCTTCCAGTCCCTCCTGGGGCCGGGCTAGATCGTCCCCAGGGCTCTCAGGATTCGTTCGGGTGTCATCGGCGTTTCGGACAGCCACACGCCGGTTGCGTTGTAGATCGCCATCGCGACGGCGCCGGGCGGCACGCAGATCGGCACTTCGCCGAGACCCTTGGCCCCGAAGGGGCTCACCGGATCGTCATCCTCGATGAAGATCAATTCAGGATCCGGGAGGTCGGCGCAGCGCCAAATCTTGTAGTTCTCGTAGTCCGGGTTCAGGATCCTGCCGCTCTCGTCGTGCAACAGCTCTTCGATTAGGGAAAAGCCGAGGCCCTGGAAGTATCCGCCGGCAAGCTGATTCTCGCAGACCTTGGGGTTGATCAGCCGGCCGCTGTCTTGCGCTTGCACGTAGCGCAATATCTCGACGTGACCGGTGTCGATATCGACTTCCAGGTCGACGAAGTGGGCGGCCATGTGCTTCGCGACCCGATCGGCCGGCACGTTGGTCACGGCGCTCCCGATAATGCATGGCTGTCTCGCGACATCCCATAGCTCGGGCATCTGCTTGTCCGTGATCTCCGTGATCGGCATCCGCCGATTGGGCGATTCCTTGTCGAAGATCATGCCGTCTTCAATGTCCAGGTCGCCGGCCGACGCCTCGAAGGCCTGCGCTGCCAGCTCGAGCAGGCGGCGCTTGGCGTCCGCCGCCGCAGCCTTGGTCGCGGTGCCGGAGAGATGGGTCGATGTGCTGGCGGTCGAGCCCTGACCCCACGGTGTCACCTCGGTGTCATCGCAGGTGATGGAGACCATGTCGTAAGGAATGCCGAGTTCCTCTGCGGCAATCTGACATTGCGTGGTGTCGTTTCCCGTTCCCTGACGACCCAGGCTGACCAGAAGGTTGACCGAGCCGTCCGAGTTGATCTTCACCACGGCGCCGCATTGACCGGCGTAACGTATGCCGCAGATGTGCATGCCGGTGGCAACGCCCAAGCCGCGCCGCTTCGCGCCCCGAATGCTCGTCGGCTTGGCCCACCCTTTCCAATTCTCCGTCCAGCCGATGGCCTCGGCGCCCTTCCTCAGGCAACGATCGAGCGCCGCGCTGGATATCGTGAAGGAGGCGGGCATCGGAACGTCCGGCGCGAGGAGTTGGTGCAGGGATTTCTGGGTGCGCAGCGGGTCACCCGCCTGCACCACGTTCCGCAACCTGATCTCCACGGGATCCATGCCGAGAGCCGCGGCCGCCTTGTCGATGAGCAGCTCCATGCCAAAGTTCATCGTCAGGTCGCCGACGCCTCGCATGCACCCGGAAGTGACAAGGTTGGTGGCGACGCCATACATCTCGAACTTGGCGTTGTGGATCCTCGTCCACAGATCCGGAATGCTCTGATAGACGTCGCATTTGTCTCCGTAGGCCCCGTTCTCGAAGACATCCTTGAGGTGCACGGAGACGATGGTGCCGTCTTTCTTGACCCCGAGCTTTCCGTGCGAGACCTCGGCATGCCGTCTTTTCACCGCCGAGAACACCTCTTCCAAAGTCAGGATCACCTTCACCGGCTGTCTCGCCTTCCGCGCCAGCAAAACCGTCACCATGTCGAGGTTGTTGAACCACCACTTGCCCAACGACGGACCGGTCGGCAGCGCCACCACCCGCACCTTGCTCTTCGGCATGTCGAGGAGGTTGGCCAAGGCATCCCTCAACTCGCTCGGGCACGTGGTCCCGGTCCACAGGGTGACCTTGTTCTCCTCCCAGAGGGCGGTTGGCGCGTTGCGCGCCATCGTCGCTTGATCCTGGATGAAATTACGGGTCTCTCCCTCGACGACGACATCGGCGTCCTCGAAACCCTGCTCGGCATCGCCCCATTCGACGATGATCGGCTTTCTGAGATTGCCGTCCGACCGGATCTGCGGCGCGCCGGGCTCCATCGCCGCCTGCGGATCGAACACATGGGGCAGGATCTCGTAGTCGACATCGATCAGGGTCAAGGCCTCTTCGGCCGTTTGAAGGTCGACCGCCGCGACCGCTGCGACCTCGTCACCGACGAACCGGGCCGTGTCGTCCATGACGCGGCCCCGATAGTTCAGCCAAAGGCCGAACCACTCTCTGTCGGGGACATCCGCGTGGGTCAGAACCGAAACGACCCCCGGCAGCCCCTCGGCCTTGCTGGTATCGATGCGCTTGATCTTGGCGTGCGCGTGGGGGCTTCGAAGGATTTTCCCGTAGAGCGTGCCGGACAGCGCGAAATCGAGCGGGAATTGCTGACGCCCGGTTACTTTGGCGTGGGCATCCTTGAGGGGCACACTCTTGTGAACGACGGAAAAGCTCTCGGGCTCCATCCGACCCCCTCCCCCGCCGGGTGCGCGATCGAGCCGATCCGTCCTCCGGCAGCTGCGTGGAACAGCAACGATCGCGCCACCTCGCGCGGCTCACTCCAATGCTCGCCCATCCACGCCACGCGGATACCGCCTCGATGCACCCGGCCGCCCAACCGGCGGCCCGACAAAGGCTCGCCCAATAGATCCCACCGATCTCCGGGGACAACCTTGATCTAAATCATGGCTAGGCCATGGTCCGGCGCACCGCGGCTTCGACGTCCTCCACGGTCGGAATGTAGAGGTCTTCGAGTTCCGGCGAGAACGGCACCGGGCAATGGGGTGCCGTGACCTTTTCGATCCCCGCCTTCAACGACTTGAACGCCTTCTGCGCGACGATAGACGAAATGTCGGCGGCGACCGAACAGCGCGGGTGGCTTTCATCCACCACGACCAGGCGCCCGGTCGCCTCGACCTCCTCGAGGATCGTCTCCTCGTCGAGCGGCGAGAGCGTGCGCGGATCGATCACCGTACAGGAAATGCCGTCGGTCGCCAGATTGTCCGCCGCTTGGCTGGCCAGATGCACCATCTTGCCGATGGCGACGATCGTGACGTCGTCGCCCTCGCGCAGCACGTTGGCCTCGCCGAACGGGATCACGTAGGCCTCGTCCGGCACTTCGCCCTCGTCGTCGTACATGATCTTGTGTTCGAAAAAGACGACGGGATCGTTGTCGCGAATCGCCTGCACCATCAGCCCCTTCGCGTCATAGGGGCTCGAGGGCACGACCACCTTCAGTCCGGGCACATGGGTGAAGATCGAATAGAGCGATTGGCTGTGCTGGGAGGCGGCCCTGAGGCCCGCGCCATACATCGTCCGAACGACGAGCGGGGTTTCCGCCTTGCCGCCGAACATGTAGCGGAACTTTGCCGCCTGATTGTAGATCCCGTCGAGGCAGACCCCGGCGAAGTCGACAAACATGACGTCGACGATCGGCCGCATGCCCGTGATCGCGGCACCTGCGGCTGCGCCGACGAACCCGCCTTCCGAGATCGGCGTGTCCAGCACCCGCGTCGGCCCGAATTCGGTGTGCAATCCCTTGGTCACGCCGAGCGGGCCACCCCACGCGTCATCCTCGCCCGGCGCGCCGGTTCCGCCCGACACGTCCTCGCCCATCACGATGACTGAGCTGTCGCGGCGCATCTCACCGGCCATGGCCTCATTGATCGCGGCTCTGTACGTTTTGGTCGGCATCCCCGTTCTCCCTTGCGAGAGCATGTCACGCTCGCCCATGCTCACGCGAGTGCTCTATTTGATTGAATTGAAGCAAATGCGTCGTCGCAGGTGATCACACCCGCTCGGGATTTGCTCTAGTACGAGCCGTAAACGTCGGTCATCAGATCGGCCTTTGTGGCGCGCGGCGCGGCCTGAGCGGTGCGCGCGGAGTCCTCGATGCGCCGCCGCTCCTCCTCGAAGATCGCATCGAGCTCCTCGTCGGTCAGCAGGGCGGCGCCGGTGACCTTTTCGCGGAACAACGTCAGGCAATCCTTTTCGGCGCGGAGCGCCTCGACCTCGCCCGCCGCGCGATAGGTCTGCGCATCCCCGACGAAGTGGCCGAAGAAGCGCGCGGTCTTGATGTGGATGAGGCTCGGGCCATCGCCGCGCCGGGCGCGCTCGACCGCGTCGCGCGTCGCGTCGTAGACCGCGAAGAAGTCGAACCCGTCGACCTCGACACCCGGCATGCCGAACCCCTTTGCCCGATCCACCTGGGTGCCCGCGACCGCGTAGGACGAGGGTGTCGACTCGGCATAGCCGTTGTCCTCGCAAATGAAGATCACCGGCAAGGTCCAGATATTCGCGAGATTGTAGGCCTCGAAGATCATCCCCGCGTTCGACCCGCCATCGCCGTAGAACGCGACAGCGACGCCGCCATCGCCCTTGGCTCTGGCGGAGAGGCCCGCGCCGACCGCGAGCGGACCCGTCGCTCCGATGATCCCGTTCGCTCCGAGCATCCCCTTGTCGAGGTCCGCGATATGCATGGAGCCGCCCTTGCCGCCACAGACGCCGGTCGTTGCGCCATAGATTTCATCCATCGTCTCCTGCAGATCCATGCCCCGGGCGAGGCACTGACCGTGGGCGCGATGGGTCGTCGCGATCCAATCCCGCTCCTCCAACGCCATGTACACGCCGGCCGCCGTGGCTTCCTGTCCCGCGGACAAGTGAACAAAGCCCGGAATTTTTCCGTCCGAGAAGTTGGCGTAGACGCTCTCCTCAAAATGTCGGCACGCCGCCATCGTCCGATAGGCGTGCAGAAGCTCTTCCCTGTTCAATTGCATGACGCTGCTCCTTCGTGTGTTCGTCCCGCCCCGCGATGCAGCCGTGATTCTCGATCGGCCGCCGGGACGCGCCCTGCGCGCGTGCGTAGCCTCCAAGCGACGTTCTATCAGAAGGCTTCCGCCGTCTGAATAGTCCGCGCGAGGACACCGACAGGCGCGGCTGAGCGCGCCACCTAAAGCAGCGGGTTGTCCGTCTCCAGGCCGAGCACGGCCCGCCCGTATGTCGTCGCGTTGGGCTCGAAGGTCTGGGTGATGTGGGCGCGGCCGGCATTGATGTCGCGGAGCGCGCGCGACAGCGGGTTGCGGTCGTAGATGCCGCCCCCGCCGGCCGCCGCCGCCAGGAGATCCACCGCGCCGCAACAGAGCTTCGCCGCGTAGGCGCCTTCCGCACGATAGCGGGCGCGCGTCTCGGCATCGGGGAGCTCGCCGGCCTCCGCAAGCGCCATCGCCGCGGCGCAATTGCCGAGATAGAGGTGGCGCGCCGCCGCGACGGCGGCCTGCGCCTCGGCGATCTTGATCTGGGTCGCGGAATAGTCGGCGACCCGCGCGCCGCTATAGTGGGCGACGCGCGAGCGCGTGCTCTCGACATAGCCTTCGACCGCGCCCTCGGCGATGCCGAGCACCACAGCACCAACCCAAGAGAAGAACATCGCGAACATCGGCAGCTTGTAGACCGGCGCAGGGTTGACCCGGCTGCCGGGGCTTGCGCCCTCGCGCGTGTCGAGGGCGTCGATCGTGCGGTGCGCGGGCACGAACACGTCTTCGACCGTGGCGTCCTGGCTGCCGGTGCCGCGCAGACCCGAGGTGTACCAGGTGTCGATGATGCTGTAGTCGGCCTTCGGCACCAGCAAGATGCGAAACTCGGGCGGCTCCGCGCCCTCCACCATCGCGGCGAAGAAGTTCCATTCGGCGTGGTCGATGCCGCTGCCGAAGGGCCAGCGCCCGCTCAGACGGTAGCCGCCCTCGACGGGCGTCGCCCGCCCCATGGGGAAGATCAGCGAGCCCGTGAGCAGCGTCTCCGGGTTCCGGCTCCAGATTTCGTCCTGCGCCTCGGGCGGCCAAAAGGCGAGCTTAAAGGTGCAGCTCATGAGGTTGCAGAGCACCCAGCCGGTCGAGCCGCAGCCCCGCGCGATCAGCGCCACGCTCTCCATCATCGTGCCGTAGTCAACCTCGGCACCGCCGAAGCGCGCCGGCAGGCAGGCCTTGAAGAAGCCGGCATCGAGCAAGTCCTGGATGGTCTCGTCGGGAACGCGCCTCTCGGCCTCGCACGCCTCCGCGCGCTCACGCAGCACCGGGATCAACGCCTCGGCACGGGCCAACAGTTCGTCACGGGTTGGCGCAGACATGGCAGGCACTCCCTCGATCGGCGGTGGGCCATGCTCGCCGCTCGCCCCGACGCGCGTCAATGGCTTCAGACGATGGTGCAAGCCCGCCCGATGCGCGTATCATGCGCGCCTTCGCGCCTCAGCGATTGGGAGCCAGCATGCCGCGCATCAGCGAACTCACGGACGTCACCTTCGACGGGCGGAACCACCCCTATGTGCCGCCCGACACACTCGCGATCGCGCCCAAGCTCACGCTCCACCGCGACTGGGAGACCGATCTCGATCCGGTCACCTACGAGGTGATCCGCCACAATCTTTGGAACATCAACGAGGAGCATGGCGCGACCATCCAGCGTATTTCGGGCTCGCCGGTTGCGATCTACGCGCTCGATCTCAACCCCTCGATCCTCACCGAGGATGCCGAGTTCGTCTATTTCGGGCCCTACATGCAGTACATGTCGGGCGTCACCGACACGCAGGTGAAGTGGATCCTGGAGCATCGGAGCGACAATCCGGGGATCCGCGAAGGCGATATGTTCCTCGCCAACGACCCGTGGGTCGGGGCCGCCCATCAGATGGACGTGATGCTGATCTGCCCGGTGTTCTGGGAGGGCGAGCTTTTCTGCTGGATCACCAACTGCCTGCATCAATACGACATCGGCGGCATTACGCCAGGCAGCTTCTGCCCGGCCGCGCGCGACGCGTTCGACGAGGGCATCCTCATTCCGCCGGTCAAGATCGTCGAGAACGACGTCGTGCGCCGCGACATCGAGGAGCTCTATCTACGCTCCTCGCGCAAGCGCGAAATGGTGGCGCTCGACTTCCGCGCTCAGCTCGCCGGCAACATAACGGCGCGCGCGCGCCTGCTCCAGCTCATCCGCCGCTATGGTCCGCGCACGGTGAAGGGCGTGATGAAGCGCATCATCGACAACGCGGAGGCCGCCTTCCTCGCCAAGCTCGCGCGGCTCCCCGATGGGCGCTGGAGCGATCGCACCTATGTCGAGGCCTGCCGGCCCGGCGACCGGCGCACCCACCGCGTGCAGATCACCGTCACCAAGGAGGGCGACAAGCTCACCTTCGACAATGACGGCACCGCGCCCCAGGACGGCGCGATGAACGCGACCTATTCTGGCTGGCGCGGCTCGGTGATGGTGGCGATCAACGAGCTCCTCGCCTGGGATCAATATTTCGCGGTCGGCGGCGCGCTTCGCCATATCGACTTCGACCCGACGCCCGGCACGCTCAACTGCGCGGACTTCCCGGCGAGCGTTTCGACCGCACCCACCCAGTCCATGGAGATCTCGCTCTACCCCGCCTACAACGCGATCTCGAAGATGCTCTATTCCGACCCCGAGCTGCGCGGCGACATCATGGGCATCGGCGGCACCAGCCAGTGGCCGACCACGATCTTTCGCGGCACCGATCAGTGGGGCGAGCGCTACGGCTATCTCCTGATCGACCCGATCGGCGGCTCGATCGGCGCGTTTGCCCATGGCGACGGCATCAACACCGGCGGTCAGGCGCGCACGCCGATTTGCCAGCTGCCGAACGTCGAGCACAACGAGCAGAACTTCCCGCTCTTGGTGCTTTACCGGAAGGAGCTGCCGGATTCGGGCGGCGCCGGCAAGAACCGCGGCGGGCTCTCGGCCGAGACCTGCTTCATCCCGCACAACACCGATCACATCACCCACGACACGCTCTCGTCGGGCAACGCGACGCCCACCTCGACCGGCATGATGGGCGGCTACCCGTCGACCACCAACGCCTACAACTTCATCCGCGAGAGCGACATATTGACGCGCTTTGCCGAAAGCCGGCTGATCGAGGACCATAGCGAGGTCGAGGGCCGGCCCGAGCATCTGGAGCTCCGCCAAGAGGATTTCGACCAGCACGCCAGCGACGTCTATGCCGTGCGCTGGAGCGGCGGCGGCGGCTTCGGCGATCCGCTCACCCGCGATCCAGCGAAAGTGGCGCACGACCTCCTGCACCGCAACATCACGCCCGAGGCCGCGCGCAGCATCTTCGGCGCGGTCGTCAACGGCGACGGCATCACGGTGGACGTCGCGGCAACCGGGGAGAACCGCGCGCGCATCAAGGCGGAGCGGCTCGCCCGGCTCGGCAACGGCCAAGGCGCGCCGGCGGCACGCGACGGCGCGGTCGCGGTCGCCGCAACCGAGGCCCTCGATGTGCGTGAGGACGCGGATGGGCGCTACTGGGCGTGCGGCGATTGTGGCGCTTCACTCGGCGCGCTCGAGGCCAACTACAAGGATGCCTGCCTGCGCGACACCCGCCCGGTTTCGGACTCGAACATGCTGATCGGCGATCCCGGCCGCTTCATCGACGACGCGGTCGAGTTCCGGCTTTTCTATTGTCCGGGCTGCGGCACCCAGATCGAGAACGAGATCGCCGTCGCCGAAGACCCCGTCCTCCACGACATCGCGCTCGCGCCCTGAGCGCACCGGCCAACGCGCCGCACGCCGGCGCAGGAGCGACGCGGCGTCCTGAGGGGATAGACCTTGGCCCTCTTCGATCCTCTGAGCCTCGGCACCGTGACGCTCAAGAACCGCGTCGTGGTCTCGCCCATGAGCCAGTATGTGGCGCAAGACGGCGCGGTCACCGCATGGCACCCGGTGCATTTGGGGCGCTTCGCGATGGGTGGGGCGGGTCTCGTGTTCACCGAGGCGGTCGCCGTGGAAAAGCGCGGCCGGCGCACCCATGGCGATTTGGGCCTCTGGCACGACGGGCAGATTGCGGGCCTCGCGGAGGTCGCGCAGACCATCCGGTCGCTCGGCGCCGTCGCCGGCATTCAGCTCGGCCACGCCGGGCGCAAGGCGAGCGAGCGGCGCCCCTGGCATGGCGACCATTGGGTGGACGAGGATGACGAACGGCTGCGCGGCGAGGCGCCGTGGCCGGCCGTCGCCGCCACCGACGAGCCATTCGGACCCGGCTGGCACCGGCCCGAGGCCTTGAGCGCGGCCGGCATCGCGACGGTCGTGGAGGCGTTCGGCGCAGCCGCCGCACGGGCGCGCGAGGCCGGCTTCGAGGTGATCGAGATTTATGGCGCGCACGGCTTCCTGCTGCATCAATTCCTTTCGCCGGTCGGCAACAAGCGTTCCGACGATTACGGCGGAAGCTTGGAGAACCGCATGCGCGTCCCGCTCGCCGTGGTCGAGGGCGTGCGCCGCGGGTGGCCGGCACCGCGGCCGCTCTTTTACCGGCTCTCCGCGGTCGACTGGGTCGAAGGCGGACTGGAGCTCGATGAGACGCTCGCGTTCGCCCGGGCACTGAGGGCGCACGGCGTGGATGTCGTGGATTGCTCGTCGGGCGGCATCGGCGGGCCGGCGCCGCGGCAGCCTATCCCGATCGGCCCCGCCTTCCAGGCACCCTTCGCGGCGGCCATCCGGCGTGAGGCCGGCGTGCAGACGATGGCCGTCGGCTTCATCCGAGAGGCCGCGGAGGCCGAGGCACTGATCGTAGAGGGTCGCGCCGATCTCGCCGCGCTCGGGCGCGAGATCCTGTTCAACCCCAACTGGCCGCATCACGCTGCGCGCGCGCTCGGCGCCGATCCCGAATACCGCGCGTGGCACCCGCAATTCGGCTGGTGGCTCCGGAACCGCGACCGCGCGCTCCGCGCCAAGGACCGCACGACGAGCCAGTGGGCCGCCGCGAAATAGCCGATCAGCGCTCCCACCAACCGGCGCGCAGCTTATCGCGGGGCGCCCCGGCGCGACCCGCGGGCCGTCGAAATATTTCTTCTTGCGTATGAGAACAAATCATGTACATTCAGGCGCGTTGCACCACCTCGAACCGTGTGGAATAAGGGAGGCGTTGATGTCGAGCCCCGCGCTCCGAGTCGTCGGACAGGACGGAATGGATAAGCAACGCGCGCTGGATGCAGCGCTCAGCCAGATCGAGCGGAACTTCGGCAAGGGCTCGGTGATGAAGCTCGGCCAACGCGACACCGCGGTCGAGATCGATGCGATCCCGACGGGCTCCATCGGGCTCGACATCGCGCTCGGCATCGGTGGCATCCCGCGCGGACGCATCGTCGAGATCTATGGGCCCGAAAGCTCCGGCAAGACCACGCTGGCGCTCACCTGCGTCGCCGAGGCGCAGAAACTCGGCGGCACCTGCGCGTTTGTCGACGCGGAGCACGCGCTCGATCCGATCTATGCCGGCAAGCTCGGTGTCGATGTCGACGAACTCCTGATCTCCCAACCCGACGCCGGCGAGCAGGCGCTCGAAATCGCCGATACGCTGGTGCGTTCGGGCGCCATCGATCTCGTCGTCATCGACAGCGTCGCCGCGCTGGTGCCGCGCGCCGAGCTCGAGGGCGAGATGGGCGACACGCATGTCGGCCTCCAGGCACGCCTGATGAGCCAGGCGCTCCGCAAGCTCACCGCCTCCATCGCGCGCTCGCGCTGCTGCGTCATCTTCATCAACCAGATCCGCATGAAGATCGGCGTGATGTTCGGCAGCCCCGAGACGACGACCGGCGGCAACGCGCTCAAGTTCTATTCCTCGGTGCGCCTCGACATCCGCCGCATCGGCGCGATCAAGGACCGTGACGAGGTGGTCGGCAACCAGACCCGCGTCAAGGTCGTCAAGAACAAGCTCGCACCGCCGTTCCGCCAGGTCGAATTCGACATCATGTACGGCGCCGGCATCTCGCGCACGGGCGAGCTGATCGACCTCGGCCTCAAGGCCGATCTCGTGGAGAAATCGGGCTCCTGGTATTCCTACGACGACCAGCGCATCGGCCAGGGGCGCGAGAACGCCAAGAACTTCCTCGCCGAAAACCCGGAGGTCGCGGCGGCTCTCGAAGCCTCGATCCGCGAGGGCGCAGGCCTGGTGCCGCCGGCGCCGCGCGCCGTGCCCGATGGTACCGCCGACGACGCCATCGCTTAAGCCAAGCGGCGCCCGCCGATCGATCGGCCAGATCGGGCGGGCTCCCGTCGTCGCGGGCGAGGCCCGGTCCTCCTCGCCTCAGCGATGGCCCACTGGACAGGGTGCGCGCTGACGACTAAGTAGCACGCACCCTGTTCAGCAGTCGGGCGGCGGGAGCCGCGCGCGCACCCGAGGCCTTGGGACCATGCCGAGCGTCAACGAGATCCGCAGCCACTTTCTCGACTATTTCACGGTGCACGCACACACGGCCGTGCCGTCGAGCCCGCTGGTGCCGCACAACGATCCGACGTTGATGTTCACCAATGCCGGCATGGTGCAGTTCAAGAACGTTTTCACCGGCGCGGAAACGCGCCCCTACACGCGCGCCGCGACCGCGCAGAAATGCGTGCGCGCGGGCGGCAAGCACAACGACCTCGACAATGTCGGCTACACCGCGCGCCACCACACCTTCTTCGAGATGCTCGGCAACTTCTCCTTCGGCGACTACTTCAAGGAGCATGCGATCGAGCTCGCCTGGAACCTGGTCACCAAGGAGTTCGGGCTGACCGCCGAGCGCCTGCTCACCACGGTCTACGCCGAGGATGACGAGGCCTTCGACCTTTGGCGCAAGATCGCGGGCCTGCCCGAGAGCCGCGTCTTGCGCATCCCGACCTCGGACAATTTTTGGGCGATGGGCGACACCGGCCCCTGCGGCCCCTGCTCCGAAATCTTCTACGACCACGGCCCCGAGATCCCGGGCGGGCCGCCCGGCAGCGCCGACGAGGACGGCGACCGCTTCGTCGAGATCTGGAACCTCGTGTTCATGCAGTTCGAGCAGGTCACGCCCGACGAGCGCGTCGCGCTCCCCAAGCCCTCGATCGACACCGGCATGGGGCTCGAGCGCATCGCCGCCATCCTCCAGGATCGGCACGACAACTACGAAACCGACCTCTTCCGCGCGCTGATCCAGGCGAGCACCGAGGCCGCCGGCGCGGCGCCCGCGGGCGAGCACGCGGTCTCGCACCGCGTCGTCGCCGACCATCTGCGGGCGAGCGCGTTCCTGATCGCCGATGGCGTCACGCCCTCCAACGAAGGGCGCGGCTACGTGCTGCGGCGCATCATGCGACGCGCGATGCGGCACGCGCATCTGATGGGCTGCCGCGAGCCGCTGCTCTGGCGCTTGGTGCCGAGCCTGGTGCACGAGATGGGCCAAGCCTACCCCGAGCTGGTGCGCGCCGCGCCGCTGGTCACCGAGACGCTGAAGCTCGAGGAGAGCCGCTTCCGCGAGACCCTGGCGCGCGGCCTGCGCCTCCTCGCCGAGGCGGAGAGCGCGCTCGCGCCCGGCGCGGCATTACCCGGTGACGTCGCGTTCCAGCTCTACGACACCTACGGCTTTCCGCTCGACCTTACCGAGGACGCGCTTCGCGCCAAGGGCCGCGCGGTCGATAGCGCGGGCTTCGAGGCCTGCATGGAGCGCCAGCGCGCCGAGGCACGGAAGGCCTGGGCGGGGTCGGGCGATGTCGCGACGGCGCGCATCTGGTTCACGGTGCGCGAGCGCATCGGCACGACCGAGTTTCTCGGCTACGAAACCGAAGCCGCCGAGGCGGTGGTCGCGGCGATCGTCGTCGACGGCGCGGAGGTCGCGCGCGCCGAGGCCGGCGCCACCCTCGCCTTCGTCACCAACCAATCGCCGTTCTACGCCGAGTCCGGCGGGCAGATCGGCGACACCGGCACGGCGACGAGCGCCGGTGGCGCGCAGATCGAGATCACCGATACGAAGAAGGAAGCGGACGGCCTGCACGTGCACCACGGCCGCGTGGTCGAGGGCGCGCTCGAGACCGGCGAGAGCATCGCACTCGCGGTCGACGGCACGCGGCGCGGTGCGCTGCGCGCCAACCATTCGGCGACTCACCTTCTGCACGCGGCACTCCGCCGAACGCTCGGCGATCACGTGACGCAAAAGGGCTCGCTCGTGGCGCCCGAGCGGCTGCGCTTCGACATCAGCCACCCGAAGCCCATGGCCGACGATGAGATCGAGACGGTCGAAGCCGAGGTCAACCGCTTGGTGCGTCAAAACGCGCCACTCACGACGCGCCTGATGAGCCCGGACGAGGCCGTCGAAGCCGGTGCGCTGGCGCTCTTCGGCGAGAAATATGGCGAGGAAGTGCGGGTCGTCTCGATGGGCGAAACGGAGGAGGGCGCGCCCTTCTCGGTCGAGCTTTGCGGCGGCACCCACGTCACGCGCACGGGCGACATCGGGCTCTTCAAGATCGTCGCCGAGGGCGCGACGGCGGCCGGTGTGCGCCGCATCGAGGCGCTCACCGGCGAGGCGGCGCGGCGCTACCTCAACGAGCAGGAAGCCGGCCTCAAGGCCGCCGCCGCCGTGTTGAAATCACCACCGGCCGAGGTGCCGGAACGGATTGCCGCGCTCCTCGAGGAACGCAAGGCGCTCGAGCGCTCCCTCGCCGACACGCGCCGCCGGCTCGCCACCGGCGGCGGTCAGGAGACGCTTGCGACGCGCGAGGTCGGCGGCGTGCCGTTTCTCGGCCGCCAGCTCGACGGCGCCAACCCGAAAGAGCTCCGCGGCATGGTCGACGACCTCAAGAAGCGCTTAGGGAGCGGCGTCTTCGCGGTGATCACCGTCTCGAACGGCAAGGCCGCGCTCACGGTCGGCGTGAGCGACGATTTGACCGAGACGGTGAGCGCGGTCGATCTCGTGCGCGTCGGTGCCGCGGCGATCGGCGGCAAGGGCGGCGGCGGCCGCCCCGATTTCGCGCAAGCGGGCGGACCCGACGGCGCGCAAGCCGATGCGGCGCTCCGCGCGATCGAGGAGGCGCTCGCCGCGGCCTAGAGCCTGCCGCGTTCACTCGTACGCACGCGACATGCTCTCTCTCATTGGAATTGACGCAAATGCGTCCTTGCAGGTGTTGCCACCTGCTCGAGATTTGCTCCAGGGAAGCCGCGCGCCGGCTCAACCCATCGCGGCCTGCAGCCGGCGATCGATCGCGTCGAGGAATTGCTTCGAGTTGAGCCACTCCTGGGCGGGCCCCACCAGGATCGCGAGGTCCTTCGTCATCTCGCCGCCCTCGACGGCCTCGACGCAGCAACGCTCCAGCGTGTCGGCAAAGGTGCCGAGCGCCGCGTTCTCGTCGAGCTTGGCGCGGTGCTTCAAGCCGCGCGTCCAGGCGAAGATCGAGGCGATCGGGTTGGTCGAGGTCTCCTCGCCGCTCTGGTAGGCGCGGTAGTGGCGCGTCACCGTGCCATGTGCGGCCTCGGCCTCCACCGTGTCGCCGTCCGGCGTCATCAGCACCGATGTCATGAGGCCGAGCGAGCCGAAGCCCTGCGCCACCGTGTCGGACTGGACGTCGCCGTCATAGTTCTTGCAGGCCCAGACGAACGCGCCCTCCCATTTGAGCGCGGCGGCGACCATGTCGTCGATCAGGCGATGCTCATAGCTGATCCCCGCGGCCTCGAAATCGGCCTTGAACTCCGCGTCGAAGACCTCCTGGAAGAGATCCTTGAAGCGCCCGTCATAAGCTTTGAGGATCGTGTTCTTGGTCGAAAGGTAGACCGGCCATTTGCGCGCGAGGCCATAGTTCATCGCAGCGCGGGCGAAGTTGCGGATCGAGTCGTCGAGGTTGTACATGGCAAGCGCGACGCCGCCGCCCGGGAAGTCGAACACCTGATGCTCGATCGGCGCGCCGCCGCCCTCGGGCTCGAAGCGAACCGTTAGCGTGCCCTTGCCCGGCACCACGAAATCGGTCGCGCGGTATTGATCGCCGAAGGCATGACGACCGATCACGATGGGCTGCGTCCAACCCGGCACGAGGCGTGGGATGTTGCTGCAGATGATCGGCTCGCGGAACACGGTGCCGCCGAGGATGTTCCGTATGGTGCCGTTCGGCGAGCGCCACATGGTCTTGAGGCCGAACTCCTCGACGCGGGCCTCGTCGGGCGTGATGGTCGCGCATTTCACCCCGACGCCATGGCGCTTGATCGCCTCCGCGGCATCGATGGTGACCTGATCGTCGGTCGCGTCGCGGTGCTCGATCCCAAGGTCGTAATAGTCGAGGTCGATCTCGAGATAGGGGTGGATCAGCTGATCCTTGATCCACGCCCAAATGATGCGGGTCATCTCATCGCCGTCGATCTCGACGATCGGGTTCGCGACCTTGATTTTCGCCATTCCATCCCCCTCGCCGGCCGCGGCCACTCATCGCGCCGACGGTGTGTCTCCGCCGTGTGGCGCGGCTCACCCGCGCCGATTGGCCGGCAACATAACACCGCCGCCGCCGATCAAGCTACCGGGTGAGGGACGCCCGGCGCGCGCACTCGCTAAAGCCTGCGCGTCGGCGCCGGGGGCTCCGGTTCCGGGGCCTCCGCGAGGATGCGATAGACCGCGTCGATGGTTTCGGCGACGGCGTAAAGCGTCGGTGCGGAGGCGCCCGCGAAGCCGTGCGCGACGACGTGATCGAGCAAAGCCCGCAGGGGCCGCCAGTAGCCCCGATCGTCGAGCAGCACGATGGGCTTGTCGTGCAAGCCGATCTGTCGCCAGGTCAAGATCTCGAAGAGCTCGTCGAGCGTGCCGAAGCCGCCCGGCAGAATCACGAAGCCGTCCGCGCGCTCGAACATCACCTGCTTTCGCGCGTGCATGCTGTCGACCACGATGGTGTCGGTCAGCCCGGCATGCTGCACCTCGATCCGCGCCAAATGCTCCGGGATCACCCCGATCACGCGCCCGCCCTCCGCCAGCACGGCGTTCGCGATGACGTTCATGATCCCGATGCCGCCGGCACCGTAGACCAGCGTGATGTCACGCCGCGCCAGGCTTGCGCCGAAGGCCTTCGCAGTCTCCGCAAAGGCGGCATCATCGCCCACTTGGGAGCCGCAATAGACGCAAAGTGACTTGATATTCGCCATGACCGCCCACACGCCGCTGCCCCGCCATGTCGGCGGCGCAGCCGCAGCTTACGCCCTCCCGATCGGCCCCGCCGGCCGCCCGACGACCGCCTGCGCCTCGGCCAGCAACCAGTCGCGAAAGGCGCTCACCTTGGGTTGCTCCACGGCGGTCTCGGGCGCGACAAAATAGAAGGCGAGCCACGGCAGCTCGACGTCGAACGGGATCACGAGCCGCCCGGCGGCAAGATCAGACGAGGCCAGGAAGCGACCGCTCAACACCACGCCCACGCCATCCAGCGCGGCCTGCAACGCATGGTCCGCATGATTGAAACGCGGCCCGCGGGCGGCGTCGACGCCGCGCGCACCGGCGGCGCGCAGCCACATCACCCAATCCGGCGCCCCCGGATCGAAGCGCGGCGAATCGTCGTGCAACAAGGTGTGATGGCGCAAATCCTCGGGCCGGCGCAAACGGTGCCCGCTCAACAACAAGCGCGGGCTGCACATCGGAACGATCACCTCATCGCAGAGCTTGTCGACGCGCAGTCCCGGATATTTGCCAAACCCGAAGCGCACGGCAGCGTCCACCTGGTCGTTGCGGAAATCGGCGAGGGCCATGCTCGCCGAGACGCGCACGTCGATGCCCGGATGGGCTGACGCGAAGGTCTTCAGCCGGGGCACCAGCCATTTCGTGGCGAACGCCGGCCCGACACTCACTTGGATGATGCCCTGGCGCTCGTAGGAGTGCACCCGCTCCATCGCCTCGGCGAGTCGGTCGAACGCCTCGCGCACCGCCGGCACGCAGCGCTGACCGGCATCGGTGAGCAAGACCGAGCGGTTGGTGCGCCGAAAGAGCGGCACGCCGAGGTGCTCCTCGAGCTTTTTGACCTGATGGCTCACCGCGGCCGGGGTCACGCTCAGCTCCTCGGCCGATTTCGTGAAGCTCAAATGCCGCGCGGCGGCCTCGAATGCCCGCAGCGCGTTGAGGGGCGGCAATTGGCGCGTCATGTTGGTGCCATAGATTTTCTTGAGCCGAGTTTAGCATAAGTCGTTTGTGATCCGAGCGAAAACGCCTGTATGCCTTATGTTCGCCCGCGCGTTCACGTTTCCTTGGGTGAGAATACCTAAGGAGCGCGCGACGCATGCATGGCATCTCTGGGTCGAACGCGGCTTTTTGCCTACGTCCCATTGCCGGGCGGCGTCACACACGCCGTCCGGCGTTTTTTCGCGCGCTTGTAAGCCGCTGGGCGCCACTGACCGGGCGAAGTGACCGATCCCCTGTTTCGCTGTCGTCACCGGAGCGAGTGGTGTATGTATTCGTGACCAAACTCAGAATTGGACCATCTCGTGAACAAAGCGCTCAAGATCGGCGCACCGATCGCCGCGGCTGTCGTCGTCGTCGGGATCGTCCTGGGCGTGCTTCTGCCGGGCGGTGACAACGAGCCACCGGGCGAGCAAGGCGCCGTCGTCGACATCGGCGAGGCGCCCACGGAGGTCGGCGCGGAGGGACCGGATGGCGCCGATCTCGCGGCGACGGCGAGCGACCCGACGGCACGCGGTGCGGACTCGACAGACGTGGTCAGCGAGGCACGCACAGCCGTTGGCGACGACCCGGCCGGCGCGGCGCCCGACGCGGCTATCCGGTCGGCCGTTGACGGCGATGGCGGCGCGGGGGCGGACGCGCAAGGCGTGCTAGCGGAGGCGGAACCGACCGACGCGGCGGTATCATCGATGGAAGCGCAGGCCGAGTCGACTGAGACAGCGGCGGCGGCGCAAGCCGAGTCGACGGAGCGAGCGGCGGCATCGATAGAGGCTGCGGCGGAGCCGATAGACTCGGCGGCATCGGCAGAAGCGCAAGCTGAGTCGACGGAGCGTGCGGTGGCATCGGCGGAGATGCAAGCCCAGTCAACCGAAGCAGCGGCGGAGGCGGCGGCCACCGCCGATCAAACCGACTCCGCCGCGGCGGCTGCGTCCACCACGCGAGAGGCGTCGTCCGCCGTCGCAGCAGAAACCGCCGAGCCGGCGTCGGCTATGCGAGACTCGGCGTCGCTCGAGGAGGGGCCTGACCACGCCGCGGAGATGGAGACGGCCGCAAGCGCCGACGCGCCCACGGCAGCGCCATCACAAGACGCGTCGGCGGACGCGGCGATCCCCCCGAGCTTCGACGTGGTGCGGATCAACCCCGAGGGCAACGCCGTGATGGCGGGCCGGGCGGAGCCGAACGCCGAAATCACCGTCGAGGACCAGGGCGCGACCATCGGCACGACCCGCGCGGACGATCGCGGCGAATGGGTGCTGCTGCCCGATGAGCCGATCGAGGGTGGGAGCCGCGAGTTTTCGCTCGTTGAAACGCTGGAAGACGGCGCGACGGTCGAATCGGATGAGGTGTTGATCGTGTCGGTGCCCGAGCGGGACGGCGAGAGCGCCGGTCAGGAGGCCGCGCAGGACGGAACGCTCGCGGTCGCCGTGCCGCGCGACGGCGAGGGGGCGAGCCGCGTTCTACAGCGACCGAGCGCTGGCGAGCGGGCCGCCGAAGGCGCGACAGCGGCGGCGGATACGGCCGGTGAGCCGGGCACGACCGAGGTGCTAACCGTGCCCGATGAGGGTCTCCGCGACGAAACGGAGGACACCAACCTCTCGGTCGATACGGTCGACTATGACGATGAGGGCGAGGTGACGATCGCCGGGCGCGCCGATCCGGGCGCCGACGTCAACGTCTATGTGGACGAAACCTATGTGGGGACCACCTCGTCGGGCGAGGCGGGCACGTGGGAGATCGAGCCTGGCGATCGCCTGGAGCCGGGCAACACCCACCGTCTGCGGGTCGATCAGGTTGACGATGCCGGACTCGTTCTGGCCCGCATCGAGACCCCGCTCAGCCGCGCGCAGCCGACGGACTTGCTGCTCGGCGAGGCGATCGTGGTGGTGCAACCCGGCAATAGCTTGTGGCGCATCGCGCGGCGCACCTATGGCGGCGGCGTGCATTTCACGGTGATCTACGACGCCAACAAGAACCAGATTCGCGATCCGAGCCTGATCTACCCCGGGCAGATCTTTTCGGTGCCGAAGCTCAACTGAGCCGGCGCGTGCCGCGTCTCAAGTCGCCGCGACCCCGCGGCCGGCCAGGAAATCGAGACAAGGGGCCGCGCTGAGCACCGCGACCGCGACGCTGGTGATCAGCGCCTTGACCGAGACCTGCGGGCCCTCCGCCACCGGCAAATCCCGGGTGACCACGGCGATGCGCCCGTCGATCACATCGATTTGTCCCCACGGGCCGCTCTTCGCGTCGGCGATCACGGAGAGCAGGTGGCGCCGCCGCGCGGAATCCTCCGCGGTAAAGGGGAGCGCGCCGATGTCGGTCTCGAGGCCCAGCAGGAGATGGCCATCGGCCTCTTTCACGGTGCCGATGAAAGCCGCGTCGCGCCAGGCGAAGCTGAAGCGCACCGGCAGCGGCAGCGGCCGCGTTGCGAGCGTCCCGTCCTCCCTCACGCGCACCGACCCGACGCTCATGCGCAGCTCGGGCGCGACGATGTTCTTGATGCGGTGCTCAGCCATCGCCCATCCTCCCCCGCCCGGTGTGCCACAAGCCGGTGAAAGTTGGGTAAATCGACCGCTCAGCTCAGACGCGCAACAACATAGCTAAGCAAGCTATTGATTCTCTCCTTTTCCTGCTCTGACAGGCCCCGCGTGGCGCGCCCGTTGACCTCCTGGGCAAACGGGATGAGATCGTCGCGCAGCTCCCGGCCGCGGTCTGTCAGGCGGACATGGATCTTGCGGCGGTCATCCGCATCGCGATGCCGTGTCACCAGCTGATCGCGCTCCATCCGATCCACCGTCCTCGCCACCGTCGGCTCCTCGATATGCATGCGTCGGCTCAGCTCTTTCTGCGTGAGCCCATCCTCCTCCCAGAGGAAGAGGAGCATCGACCATTGGCCAACCGAAACGCCTTGCTCGGTGAAATGCTCCTGCAGGGCCCGCGCGAACAAGCGTGCGCCGAGCGTCATCAGATGGGCGATGCTCTCCTCGATGATGAACGGCGTCGCATCGCCATCGACCGCCTCGGCCGTTTGGCGGCGCACGACGGCATAGGGCATGGCTCCCCTCCCCATGTTGCGCAATCGGGCGATCCTACGGGCGCAATGGTTGCCATGACAAGGAAATGTATTCGAGAGCGCTCGACTGGCACGGTCGCAGGCCTCGGCGCGGCGTGCTACAAGGGCGGCGAGGCACGGCCGGGCGGCGCCGCCGCTCCTGCCGGACGCACGACTCGCGGATCAATCACGGGCGAACATCATCATGGCTATCGAGAACCGCTGCAAAGACAAGATGCTCAAAGGCGAGCCTGCGCTGGCTTGTTGGCTCTCCATGGGAAGCCCGATCGCCGCCGAAATCATCGCCAACGCAGGCTATGACGCGGTCATCATGGATCATGAGCATGGGCCCGGCGATCTTTTGAACGCGGTCACGTTGATGCAGGCGGCCGGCGAATCCGGCGCGACGCCGATGATGCGCGTGCCCTGGAACGATCCCGTCTACATCAAGCGCGCGCTCGACATCGGCGTGCTCGGGATCATCGTGCCCTACGTCCAGAACGCCGACGAGGCCCGCGCCGCGGTGGCGGCATGCCACTACCCGACCGAGGGCATCCGCGGCGTCGCGCCGCACGCCGGGCGCTGCTCCCGCTGGGGATCGCGCCTGCAGGACTATCTCGAGGGCTGGCCCGACGCGCTGCTCCTCGCCTGCCAGATCGAGACCGAGGAGGCGGTCCGCAACATCGACGAGATCGCCGCGGTCGAGGGGGTGGACATGCTCTTCCTCGGCCCGAGCGACATCTCGGCGAGCGTCGGCCACATGCTCGATCTGGCCCATCCCAAGGTGGCCGAGTTGATCGAGACCGCCGAGCGCAAGATGCGCGCCACGGGCAAGCTGCTCGGCACCGTGATCAGGCCCGGCCAGACGCTCAATTGGACCTTCGAGCAGGGCTACGATCTGGTCATCGGCGCGAGCGACTTCCGCCACGTGCAGGCGGGAGCCACCGCCCAGGTGCAGGCATTTCGCGAAGATCCGCCGAAGCGCCGTGCCTAGGGCATGTCACGTTCACCCATGCTCACGCGAAACGCTCTCTCGTTGGAGTTGACGCAAATGCGTCGTCGCAGGTGATCCCGCCTACTCGGGATTTGGCCTAGCCTGCGCCCGAGCGCGCCGCGATTAAGGCACACATTTTACGAGGGATTAACCGCACCCCCTTAGCGTGGTCCTCGGTCGTCACAACCAGGCGCCTCGCGACGCATGGGCAATCCGTCGAATCAGATGATCCCGGTCTGCGTGCCGCGGCTTCCGGCCGCCGATGCGCTGGTGCCCTATCTGGAAGAGATCGACCGCAACCGCCGCTATAGCAACGGCGGCCCCCTGGTGCGGAGGCTCGAACAGCGCCTCGCCAAGCAATGGGGCCTCGACCCATCGTCGGTGGTCCTCGTCTCGAGCGGAACCTCGGGACTAAGCCTCGCCCTCGCGGCCTCGGGCGCCTCGGCCGCATCCCTCTGTCTTCTGCCCGCATGGACCTTCGCCGCCACCGCGCAGGCGGCGCGCGCGGCGGGGCTCACACCCTATTTCGCCGACGTCGACCCGGCGAGCTGGGCGTTGGAACCCGACACCGCCAAGCGCGCCCTCGAAACGGCGCCCGCGCCGGTCGGCGCGGTCGTGCCGGTATCGCCGTTCGGCGCCGCGATCGACATCGACGGCTGGCGCGCCTTCGCGGCCGAGACCAACATTCCGGTGGTGTTCGACGCCGCCGCCGCCTTCGACTCGCTGGTTCCCGACCGCTTTCCGTCGGTCATCAGCCTGCACGCCACCAAGGTGTTCGGCATCGGCGAAGGCGGCGTGGTGGTCGCCCGCGACCGCGACCCGATCGCGCGGGTGCGCCAGACCGCCAACCTCGGCTTCGACGACGACCGGCATGCCGCGATCAGCGGCGTGAACGCCAAGCTGAGCGAATATGCCGCCGCGGTCGGCCTCGCCGCGTTGGATGCCTGGCCGCTCACGCAGCCTGCGCTCTCCGCCCTCGCTCGCACTTATTCGAGCGCGCTCGCACGGCTCCCGGGGCTTGTGGCCGCGCCCGGCTTTGGCCGCGGCTGGGCGCCATCCACCTGCGTCGTCTCGCTCACCCGCACACCGGCCGCCGCGGTCGCAAGCGACCTCCGGGAAGCCGGCATCGAAACCTGCGCCTGGTGGGGCGCGGGCTGCCACCGCCAGGCCGCGTTCGCCGACTGCCCCCGCACGGATCTGCCGGTCACCGAGCATCTCGCGGCCCACACGCTCGGCCTCCCGTTCCACCTCGGCGTCGACCAACGCGTGCTTCGCCAGGTCGTGAGCGCGCTGGAAGCCGCGCTTCACCGACACGCCCATCTCGGCCCCCAGCGCGCCATCGCATAACCCGCTTCGCGCGCCCGCGCCCGCACCGTAGACTGGCGGCTCTTGGGGCAAGGGAGAGCGCATGCCACGTTGGGCCAGCGGAGCAACCGGGCTGCCGCCCTATTGGCGAGAAGCGAAGCGTGATCTGGCCTCCGCCGACGCGGTGATGGCCGGTCTCACCGCGCGCTATGGACCGGAGGGGCTGGTCGGCCAAGGCAACGCCTTCGTCACGCTGACCCGCTCGATCATCGGACAGCAGATCTCGGTGCGCGCCGCCGAGAGCATTTGGCAACGCTTGGAGCAACGTGTCGGCGCCGTGTCGCCAGTCGCCGTGGCCGGCCATTCCGAGGCATCGCTGCGCGCGGCCGGGCTAACCCGGCAGAAGGCGGGCTATCTGCGTGATCTCGCGATCGCCTTCGAGGACGGCAGCGTCGGCCCGACGCTCTGGGGCGACGCCCGCGACGACGAGACGATCATCGCCGCCATGCGCGGCGTGCGCGGCATCGGTCGCTGGACCGCCGAGATGTTCCTGATCTTCCACCTCATGCGCCCGGACGTGCTGCCGCTCGGCGATATCGGGCTGCGACGCGCGACCGAGCAGCACTATGCCGACGGCACCCGCCTCACCACCGAGGAAATCGAGGCCCATGCGGAGCGGTGGCGCCCCTGGCGCTCGGTCGCCACGTGGTACCTCTGGCGCAGCCTCGATCCGCTGCCGGTGGCCTACTGACCCCCCGCCCCCGCGGCGTCGGTCGTCAGTCCCTGTCGTCCGATTTGTCGCGGGCGAAATCGCGGCGCTTCTCCGCGAGGGCGATCAACCGGTCCTCGACACGACGATTGATCGTGCCGTCCGGGTAGGACCCATCGCCATCGCGGGCACCGGCGGCCACGCCGGTGAGGATCTCGATCCCCTCGTCGATGGTGCTCACCGGATAGATCGTGAACTGGCCGGCTTCCACGGCCTCGACCACGTCGCGACGCAGCATCAGATGCTTCACGTTGGAAATCGGAATGAGCACGCCCTGCTCCCCCGTGAGCCCACGCCCCCGGCAAACCTCGAAGAAGCCCTCGATCTTCTCGTTGACGCCGCCGATCGCCTGCACCTCGCCGTGCTGGTTGACCGCGCCGGTCACCGCGAGCGACTGCTTGATCGGCACCTCCGAAAGCGCCGAGAGGAGCGCGTAGAGCTCGGTGGACGAGGCGCTGTCGCCGTCGACGCCGCCATAGGATTGCTCGAACACGAGGCTTGCCGAAAGCGAGAGCGGCACGTCCGGCGCATAGCGAGCACCGATGAAGCCCGAGAGGATCAAGACGCCCTTCGAATGCAATGGTCCGCCGAGCTCGACCTCTCGCTCGATGTCGATCACCCGGCCGGTCCCGATGCGCAGCCGGGCCGTGATGCGGCTCGGCTTGCCGAAGGCGTAGCGGCCAAGCTGGAGAACCGAGAGCGCGTTGATTTGGCCGACCCGCGCGCCATCTGTGGCGATCAGCACGGTCTCGCGCAGGATCTGATCGCGCATCTCGACGCTCAAACGGCTCACCCGCTCCGTGGCCGCGTCGATGGCGCGCGACACATCCGCGTGGTCGATCTGCGCGTTGCCGGCCTCGGCGGCGAAGAAATCCGCCTCGCGCACGAGATCGTTGAGCCGGCGGAGCTGTGTCGACAGGCGCTCGGAATCCCCGGCGAGGCGCGCGCTGTGCTCGAGCAAGCGCGCCACCGCGCCGCATGTCAGATCGCGCAGCTTTTCCCTGCGTGCGATCGTGCCGAGGATGCGCGCATAGGTGAGATTGTTCTCGGGCGTGCGCGGCAGGTGGTCGTTGAAATCCGCGGTGACCTTGAAAAGCTCCGCGAAATCCGGGTCCGCCTGATCGAGCATGTAGTAGAGCTGCCGCTCGCCGATCAGGATCACCTTGAAGTCGAGCGGGATCGGCGCCGGGCTCAAGGTCTGCGCGCTGACCACGCCAACCGCCTGCGTCGGCGATTCGATGCGGATCTCGCGCGAGCGCAGCGCATGCTTGAGACCCTCCCACACGAAGGGCTCCATGAGCACCTTGCGGGCGTCCAGAATCAGGTAGCCACCGTTGGCGCGATGCAGCGCGCCTTGCTTGATCATGGTGAAATCGGTCACCAGCGTGCCGAACTCGGCGATGTGCTCGATGCTGCCGAACAGCTCGCGATAGCTCGGACGGTCGGCATAGACCACCGGCGCGCCGTCGAGATCGCTCCGATCGACCAACACGTTGACCTGATAGCGCCGCAGGTTGGGATCATCCCGTCCGTCACGCGGCGCCGAGCCGGCCGCTTGCGGCATGGGCGCACCCGGCGGCCTGGCCTCGCGCGGGGCCTGGGGCTCGCGGAAGATCGCGGCGTGTTCGACAACATCGGCCTCGACCCCGTCGAGATAGTCGATCACCTGCGACAACGCCTCGAACTGATTGCGCGCCTCCTGCAGCACCGCATGCGCCGCGACCCGCGTCACCTCATTGTCGAGCCGCTCGAGCGTCTCGCGAGCCTCGCGAACCCAGCCGGGCACCTCGCGCATGATCTCGCCGAGGCGCTCCTGAATGCGCTGAATGTTCGCTTGAATGGACTCGCGGGTCTCCTCCGGCAGCGCGCCAAACTCTTCCGGCGGGATCACCTTGCCATCGCTCACGGGCGCGATCGCGATGCCGTTCTCGGTCTGCATGATGGCGAGATCGAGCGCTTGCGCTTCGTTGTGGGCGACCGCGAAAGCATCCTCCTGACGCTTCTTCGCCGCCTGCTCGATCGCCGTGCGCCGGTTGCGATAGTCGTCGCTCTCGAAGACGGCGGGGATCACCGCTTTGAGATCGCGCACCACCTTTTGCATCACGCGCTCAAGCCGGCGCCCCTCGCCCGCCGGCACGCTGAGCGCGCGCGGCTTGTGCGGCCGCTCGAAGTTGAAGACGTAGCACCAGTCGGTGGGAACGGGCTCGTCGGCGGCGTGGCGACGGAGCAGGCGGCGCGCGACCGCATGCTTACCGGTCCCGGCGGGCCCCAGCACATAGACGTTGTAGCCCTCGCGCCGCATCCCGACGGCGAATTCGATCGCCTTGACCGCGCGGTCCTGGCCACCGATCTCGACCAAATCCTCGAGTTCCGCGGTCGTCTCGAAAGAGAACTCTTCGGCGCTGCACCGTCGGCACAGGGCGTCGACATCGAGTCCGGCCGGTTGATCCGCGGGTTTCAGCTCCGCCATTTCGCAATCCCTCGCAAGCCGCTGCGCGCGCACCTTAGCGTCGATTTTTTCGATCCGCCATCGCGGGCCGGCCCGCGCGATTGCTCGCGCCGGGCGATTTCCCTACCATTTTTCAAAATCGAATCGAGTCGTTCACATTGACGGTCGATGGCCTTTCACGCCAAGAGGGGGCACTGGTGAAACGCTTTGGACATGTGGCTGCGGCGCTCGGTCTGGCCGTCATGGTGGCGGGTTGCTCGACCATCGAGGCATGGACCGGCGGCAGCTCCGACGATCCGAACTACACGGCACTCGGGACCGAGGCCCTGAAGACCGGCGATTATGACGCGGCGGAAGCCTATCTTCGCCGGGCGCTGCAGGCGGATCCGCGCGACGAGTACGCGCTTCTCAGCCTTGGTGCCGTCTATCAGGACACCGGGCGCGCCAAGCTCGCGCACGCGACCTATGCCGAACTCATCCGCGTGCATGAGGCGGCGCGCGCGGCCGTGCGCCCAGCCGGCCCGGAAGCGGGGCCGAGCGCCGCCGAGGCACTGAACGAACTCGCACCAGCTTCGGGCACCGACGAGGCCGCACCGCCCGCCCGCCACACGGCTGCGACGGACAACGCCCCGGCCGCCGCCGTCACGGCGGACGCCTCGGGCGCAACGCGGCAAGCCGCGTTCGACGAGGAAGCCCCGATCCCGCCGGCGAGCCTGACCGTGCTGCGCGGTCATATGACGCGCATGTACGCCAATCTGACGGCGATGGCCAACGCGATGCGGCAGATGTCGGAGAGCCTCCACACCGTCGCGGAGACCGTTCCCACGGAAGCCTCCCGCGCTGGGCAGGCGCCCGATCAACATGCGTTGGCAAACCGGCCTTTGGGGGCGACCGGCGAGTCGATGGTCGTCACGCTCGAGCCCACGGCGTCAGAACGCCCGCCGGCGCGGGCGCCTGGGCAAACGCGGCGCGACCCACCCGCGGTGCAAACGAGCGCCGCCGAGAGCGAGTCCGACGAGGTGGCGGCAATCTCGCCGAGCGCGCAAACCGAGGCGCGTGCCATCCCCGTCGCGGCCCGTGCCGCGCCCGCCGAGCCGGCGCTGGTCGGCGAAGAGGTGCAGATCCATCTCGGGTCCTACCGAAACGTCGAACACGCCGAGCGCGGCTGGAACATCATCCGCGATGACAACAGCGATTTACTGAGCAACCTGAGCCTCCATGTCAGGCGCATCGATTTCGGCCCCGACCTCGGTGTGTATTACCGCCTGCAGGCCGGCCCCGTTGTCAACGAGCCGGCCGCGCTCGACCTCTGCGACTCACTGATGGAGCGCGATCAATATTGCGCGGTGGCCTATTTCTGAGGCGATGGGCTTGGTGCGCACCGCGCCTCGCTCGGGCTGCATGCCCGGACGCGCAGGTCAGCGTGCGGGGTCTTTACGGTCGGGGTCGCAGGTCAGCGGCACGAACGCGACCGGAAGAATCGATTTACGATCGCACGATCCGTCAGGGCGTTTGATCAGGCGGACGAGCGTTTGTGCGCCGCCGGGCGGGCCAATCGGCGCCACCAGCCGGCCGCCCACGCGCAGCTGAGCGATCAGCGGCTCCGGAACGGTCCGCGCCGCCGCGGTCACGATGATACCGTCGAACGGCCCGGCTTCGGGCCAGCCGGTCGCCCCGTCTCCGATGCGCACGTGAACCTGGCGATAGCCGAGCCGGTGCAGCCGCTCGGCCGCGCTCCGCGCAAGCGGCTCGACGATTTCGATCGAATGGACCGCGGCCGCGATCTCGGCAAGCACCGCCGTCTGATAGCCACACCCCGTGCCGATCTCCAGCACCGCCGCCCTGGCCGGTAGGCGAAGAAGCTCGGTCATCAACGCGACAATGAAGGGCTGGGAGATCGTTTGCCCGTGTCCGATCGAGAGCGGCACGTTCTCATAGGCCTTTGCGCCGTCGCGGGCGAGAACGAACGCATCGCGCGGCACCCGCCGGAGCGCGTCCCGGGTGCGTTGGCTGAGCGCGTCGATCCCGGTGTGCTGGCACGTTTCGCGCAAATCCTGATCGATCGCGCGCAGCATCGTCTCGCGGTCGGCGGTGGTCATCGCGCCCGCCTCGCGGGCCGAAGCTCGAGCCGCCGGATTCGGCTCGCGCTCATCGGTCATCCCCGCTGCTGGGCGCCGCGTCGCGCCCCGGACGCGCCACTATGTTTCCACCGTGACACCCTGCCAGAACGCCACGTGATCGCGGATGTTCGCCGCCGCCGGCGTCGGATCGGGATAGTACCAGGCGGCATCCGCGTTCTCCTCGCCGTCGACGACGATCGTGTAGTAGTGCGCCGTGCCCTTCCATGAACAGAACGTCGTCGTGGCGCTCGGCTTCAAGCAATCCTGTTTCACCGCGCTCGGCGGGAAGTAAACATTGCCCTCGACAGTCTCGTAATCATCGGCCTCCGCGATCACGGAGCCGTGCCAAATTGCGCGTGCCATTATCGCTCCTCCCGAAGATCCGGAAATATCCCGACTCTAGCGCCAGGCTCCGCGATTGAAAGACCGGTTATTGCACTCCAGGATAGCGGGGCGAGAACCTAACGCGTCGACGATGGGAGCGAGACGATGAGCGACTACGATATTTTCGAGGCCGGCGATGTCGTGCTGCAACGGGGCGCCACGCTGCGCGATTGCAAGCTCGCCTACAAGACCTTCGGCACGCTCAACGACGCGAAGGACAATGTGATCATCCAGCCGACCTGGTACTCCGGGCACCACACTGATGTCGAATGGTCGATCGGGCCGGACATGGCGCTCGACCCGCAAGAGTATTTCATCGTCGTTCCCAATATGCTCGGCAACGGCCTGTCGTCATCGCCGAGCAACACGCCGGCGCCCTACGACCGCGCGCGCTTTCCCAACATCACCGTCTACGACAATGTCCGCCTCCAGCACCGGCTCATCACCGAGCAGTTCGGGATCGAACGCATCAAGCTCGTCACCGGCTGGTCGATGGGCGCGCTTCAGACCTTCCAGTGGGGCTGCCTCTATCCCGAGATGGTCGAGCGCATCGTGCCGACCTGTGGCTCGGCGAAGTGCTCGCGGCACAACTTCGTGTTCCTCGAAGGCGTCAAGGCCGCGCTGACCGCGGACGCCGCATGGAACGGCGGCTGGTACGACACGCCGCCGCTGGTCGGCCTGCGCGCGATGGCGCGGGTCTACGCCGGTTGGGGGTTCTCGCAGACCTTCTACCGCGTGGAGGAGGACCTCTCGCTCGGCTTCTCGTCGCTCGAGGATTTCCTGATTGCGTTTTGGGAGGGATTTTTCATCCATAAGGACGCGAACAACCTGCTCGCCATGCTGTGGACCTGGCAAAACGGCGACATCAGCGACAACGAGGTGTTCAACGGCGATTTCGCCGCGGCGCTCGGCGCGATCAAAGCCAAGGCCTTCGTCATGCCGGGCCGCGACGATCTCTACTTTCCGCCGGAGGACAGCGAAATCGAGGTGTCGCACATGCCGAACGCTGAGCTGCGCGTCTTCGACTCCTATTACGGCCACTTCGCCTCGAGCGCCTTGAACGAGGCCGACGTCGCGTTCCAGAACGCGGCAATTCGGGAGATCTTGTCCGCCTAAGGCCCCGGCGAGCGGTTCGCGAGGGACGCCGTCGCCTCAGAACTTTTTCCACCACGGCGTCTTGCCGCCGAGGCCGACCATGTCCACGCCGGTCATCATCGCGACATCGTGGGTGAGCGCGCGGATATCGTTCGGGTCGAGATCGCTCACGCGGTTCTTGCCGCAGGCGCGCGCGAACAGCTGGATCTCCATGGTCATGGCATTGAGGAAATTGGTGACCTGCTCGGCGGCGACGTCCACATCGAGGCGGTCCATCAGCTTCGGCAGCTGGGTGGTGATGCCGACCGGGCACAGCCCCGTGTGGCAGTGCTGGCACTCATAGGGGGTGGTGCCGAGGCGGGCATAGTCGTCAAGGTAGACCGGCCGGTGGCAGCCCATGGCGATCATCGGCGCCGTGCCGAGATACACCACGTCCGCACCGAGGGCGATGCACTTCGCGGCATCGGCGCCGTTGCGGATGCCGCCGCCGACGATGAGCTTCATCTGGTCCTTCTTGCCCATCTCGGCCAGCGCCTCGGAGGCCTCGGCGATCGCCGCGATCGTCGGGATACCGGCGTGATCGAGCTGAATGGTGGGAGAAGCGGCCGTGCCACCCTCGATGCCGTCGAACACGATCGCGTCGACGCCCGCCTTCGCCGCGAGCCGCACGTCGTTGGCGATGCGCGCGGCGCCGACCTTGATGGAGATCGGCACCTTGTATTCGGTGACCTCGCGGATCTCCTCGAGCTTCATGTAAAGGTCGTCGACACCCATCCAATCCGGATGCCGACAACCCGAGCGCTGGTCCACGCCCTCGGGCAAGTCGCGCATCTTGGCGACCTCGTCCGACATCTTGAGGCCGAGCAGCACTCCGCCGGTCCCGGGCTTCGCCCCCTGCCCCGCGCCGATCTCGATCATGTCGGCCTTCTTGAGGTCGTAGGGGTTCATGCCGTAGCGGCTCGGCAGATACTGCATGACGAGCTTTGACGAGTTGGCGCGCTCCTCGTGGTGCATGCCGCCCTCGCCCGTGCAGGTCGAGATGCCGCAATTGGTCGCGGCGATGCCGAGCGCACGCTTCGCGTTCACCGAAAGCGCACCGAAGCTCATGCCGGCGATCATGATCGGGCGCTCCAGCACCAGCGGGTTCTCGCAGGTGCCTTCTCCGATCACCACACGGGTGTCGCACTTTTCGCGATAGCCCTCGAGCGGCATGCGCGAGAGGCCGGCCGGCACGAACACGAGATCGTCGAACGACGGCAGATCGCGCCGCTTGGTGGCCTGGCCGCGGATCTGATAGCGCCCGAGGTCGGCCTTCTCCTGAATCTCCTCGATGGCCTCGGGGCTCCACACACCCGAGAAGCTGCGGGGCCGCGGGAAATCGCTCACCGGCGCGGTCGGCGCCTCATCGTGCACGACGATGGAGGTGTCTCGAATGGTCGCATCACTCATAGGACGTCCTTCCACGCCGCAAAATCGTGCTTGTTGAAGTGCCAGAGCTTGCGGTCGGACTGGAGCTTGCGGAAGCGCGCCGGCGCCTTGATGCCGTAGCGATCGAGGGTCGCGCCAATCTCGTCGAGCTCCGCCTGCGCCGCATCGACCTCGACGATGCCGGAGCCGTATTCCTCCGCCTTGCCGCCGAGAAAGATGGTGCCCTGGTACATCGAATCACCGATGCCCGTCGCGGCATCGCCGCACACGACGAGGCGGCCGTTCTGCATCATGAACGCGGTCATGTAGCCGGCGTTGCCGCCGACGATGACCTCGCCTTTCTTCAGGCCGATCGCCGAGCGCGGTCCGGCATCGCCGGTCACCACGACACGACCGCCGCGGATCGAGGGCGCCGCCGAGGTCGCCGCGTTGCCGTGCACCACCACCTCACCCGCCAGCAGATTGTCGGCGACACCCCAACCGGTGCTGCCGTGAATCTCGGCCGTGATGCCGTCGCAGAGCCCGGCGGTGTAGTAGCCCACATGGCCGCGGTAGATCAGATGGATCGGCTTCAGGATCGAGACGCCGAGATTGTGGCGCGCCTGCGTGTTGAGCAACTCAACCGCCGGCACGCCGTCGTCGGCGGCCTTGCGGATCTGGGCATTGATCTCGCGCGTGGAGTAATCCGCGCAATCGATCGTCAGTGTATCGGAACGTCCCACAGCACCACCTCGCCCGCGCCGGGCTCCCACACTTCGATATCGAGGCCGACCCCTTCGCGGAGCGACTGGCAGTCGGACGACATGGCGACGAGATCATCGGTCTCGCCCACCACCAGCGGCTTCGCCGCGTAAGGGTCTTTCACCACCGCCACCGCGCCGGCGTTCACCGCGATGTAGGTGAAACAACCATCGAGCAGGTTGACCGAGCGCTCCAGCGCCTCCTTGAAGCTCGCGCCCTTCGCCATCTCGTCGATCAGCAGGATCGCGATCACCTCCGAATCGTTGCCGGTGGCGAAGGTGTGGCCGGCCCGTTCATAGTGGTAGCGGAGGTGATGGAAGTTCGTGATGTGGCCGTTGTGCATGATCGCGAGGTCGGCGTGCAGGCGCGCCGAAAGCGGCTGGGCATGCGTGAAGTCGATCTGGCTTTCGGTGGCGAAGCGCGTGAGCCCCATCGCGAGCGGGCCATCATAGGTCGTGAGCTTGAAGTGCTCCTCGAGATCGGCGACCGGCCCCAGATGCTTGAGCACCTCGACATGGCGGCCGACGCTGCCGACGGTGATGCCTGCGCCGAGCCCGTCAACCGTTTCGATCAGCGCTGCGATGTCGCCGTCATAATCGACCACGGCGCGGATGAAGCCGCCGCCGTCATAGGCCTCAGTCACACGGCCGAGCTTGTCGAGGCAAGCCAGGATCTCCGCGCCGCCGCCCGGCACCTCGCAATTCACGCCGACATAGAGCGCGCCGCCACCCCCCGGCTGCAACAGCGCGACTCCCGTCGAATCCGGCCCCCGACGGTAGATGCCGTCGAGGATGCGGTAGGCGATCTCGCCGGTCGGGCGCTGATGGTCCTGCGTCTTGTAGAAGACGCCACCGACTCCGCACATCGCCCGCGCCTCAGCTCGCGGCCGGGTTCAGCTTGACCTTCTTGTCAAACTGCGCCCAGGGGATCATCGCGTCGATCCAAGAGTTGACGCGGTCCATCGCCACCATCGTGGCCTCGCAGACGGCCACCATCTCATTGTGGTTCTTCGCGCCGCCGCGCTCGAAATAATCGGCGAGCTCGCGCACCAGCTTGACCGTGTTGGTGAGCTTCCATTTCGCGAGCCGCCCGGCATGGCGGTTGAGCAGCGACGCCGCCATCCGGTTGAGCTCCTTGATCGGCATCTTGCCCTCGAGCGCGAGGCCGCGCACGACCTGGATATTCTCACCCAGCCAGAAGGTGTTGAAGTTGGCGTAGAGCACGCCCGGCATGTTGCCCATCGGCGGCATCGAATGCTGGCGCAGCCGCGTCACCTCGCCCGGCTCCTTGCGCCAGTTGCGGCGGCCATGATTCTCGAGACGCGCGATCATCTGTTTCGTGGTGGGTCTCGCCATCGTCTCTCTCCCTACACCAGATGCAGCTTGGCCGAGATCGGCCCCGACTTGAGGATCTTGCGGCCGGCGGGCGCCAGGTGATGGAGCCCCTCGACGATCTTCGCGAAGACGCTCACCTTCCCGAAGGGCGCCGTGTCGCCATAGAAAATGCAGGCGGTCTGGCGGCCGGGATAAAAGCCGATGTCGCCGGGCTTGACGTTGAGGATCTCATTCTCGGAATCGCAATAGAAGGGCAGCATGACGATCAGCTCGTCGCCGGCGAACTTGGCGTGGGTCGAGAACGTGTCGCAGGGCAGCGCGTCGACGAACGCTTTGACGACGTTCGGCGCCTTCTTGTCCAGGAGTTCGGCGATCACGGTCTTGCCGTTGATCTCCATCGCGAAGCGTTGCGCCATTCGTCTTCTCCCCGTCTTGTGGCTATTGTCCCATCCCCAGAGCGCCCGCGCGCGCCAGACCGACCCGGATATCACAGAAGCGCGCGCACGGGCAACGTATCCGCGGCGGTTCTCGCGGGGCCGAGATGGGCCCGCACCCCACGAAGACGTGATTTGGCTTGAGCCGGTCGGACGCACCATCTCACCTGCCAACCGGTGCATCCGCACCCGCGATACGCTCGAAAGAGGAGAGAACGATGAAAACGATGGTCCTGCTGCCCGCCGCCGCCCTGCTCGCGCTCACCGCGATCGGCCCCGGCGCGGCCGGCGACGGCACGGTCTCCGGCAGCTTCGAGGGGCGCAGCCGCCATGTCGCGGAGGGCACGGTGAGCGTCGAGCGCACGGCCGACGGCGTGGTCGTGGTGCTGGAGCGCGACTTCAAGTTCGACGGCGCGCCGGACCCGAAGCTCGGCTTCGGCAAGGGCGGCTACGATCCCACCACCAAGTTCGCGCCCCTCGGCGCCAACGCGGGCGAGCAACGCTACGACATCCCCGCCTCGATCGACACGCAAGGCTATGACGAGGTCTGGATCTGGTGCGAGAAATACGCCGTGCCGCTCGGGGTGGCGAAGCTGAAATAGGGGCGGGCCGCCTACTCCGGCAAACCTGCGACGCGGAGGGCATCGAGCACCGCGTCGAGGTCCGACCGCCGCTTGAACGGCAGGGTCTCCGCGAGCCAACCGAGCGTCGCGCTTGGGTTGTGACGCACTTGTGCGATGTCGGTGCGTGCGTCGTCCACGCGCCCGCATTCCACATGGGTGACCGCGCGGATCAAACGCGCCGGCAGGAAGTCCGGGATCAGCGCGAGCGCGTCGTCGAACGCCTCAATCGCGGCGGCGGCATTGCCGGTGAGCCGATGGCCCATGCCGAGGAAGAATAGGAAATAGGCGTGCATCTCGCTGCGCCGGGGGTCGAGGCGCACGGCGAGCATCGCTTCGCGCACGCCTTCCTCGGGCTGCCCGGCATAGTTGAGCGCCATTGCATAGAAGCCGCGCGCCCGCGGGTTGTTGGGGGCGAGCAGCGTGGCCTGCTCGAGGCTCGCGAGACCATCGTCGTGCCGCTTCTGCCAGAGCAGCACGAAGCCCCGCACCGCGTGGGCCTCGGCGAGGTTTTGGTTCATCGCGATCGCTTGGTCGGCGAGAACCAAAGCGCGCCCGAGTGATTGATCGGGCCGCGCGCTCCAAACCTGGGTGGCCTCCCGCAAGAAGCAGTAGGCGACCCCGACCAACGCCTCGCCGTAGCGCGCGTCGAGCGCGAAGGCCCGCTCGAAATAGTCGCGTGCGCGGTCGTTGTCGTCCCGCGAATAGCGGGCGAAGTGGTCGCGCGCCTTCAGATAGAGGTCGAAGGCGTCGAGCGTGACGGGTGCACGGTTGGCGACGCGCTGTTGCTCGCTGGTGCTGAGGGTCAGCCGAAGGGCGTCGACGATGTTGCTGGTCACGTCGTCTTGCACGGCGAAGATGTCGTCGAGGCTCCGGTCATAGCGCTCCGCCCACAGATGGCCGCCGGTCGTGCCATCGATGAGCTGCGCGTTGATGCGCACGCGCCCGCCCGCCTTGCGCACGCTGCCTTCGAGCACGTAGCGAACGCCGAGATCGTCGCATACCAGCCGGACATCCTTCGTTTGCCCGCGATAGGCGAAGGCCGAGTTGCGCGCGATCACGAAGAGGCCCGAGATCTTGGAGAGGTCGGTGATGATGTCCTCGGCGAGGCCGTCCGCGAAATAGGCCTGCTCGGGATCACCGCTCAGATTGTCGAACGGCAGGATCGCGATCGAAGGCTTGTCGGCCATCGGCGCGGTTGGTCCGCGTGCGGTACCGGGCGCTGGCGCCCGATCGAGGCGTACGCGCCAGACATTGATCGGCCGATCGATGTTCTTGAGGGTGAGCGCGCCGAGGCTCTCATAGGCGAGATCGGTGCGGTTGCGCACCTCGTCGTGGACGGCGCCCGAAATGCAGATCCCTCCCTCATCGGCACGCGCCTCGAGGCGCGCGGCGACGTTGACGCCGTCGCCGTGGATATCGTCGCCATCGATCACGATGTCGCCAAGATTGATCCCGATGCGGAACACGATGCGCCGATCCGCCGGGCCGTCCGCATGCTGCGCGGCGATCGCGTGCTGGATCGCGGCTGCGGCGCGCACCGCATCGACCACGCTTGCGAACTCCGCCAGCAAACCGTCGCCCATCAGCTTGACGATGCGGCCGCGATGCACGCCGATCGTCGGCTCGATCAGGTTCTCGCGGAGGGCCTTCAGCGCGTGGAGCGTTCCCTCTTCGTCGCGACGGATCAGGCGCGCATAGCCGACCACATCGGCGGCGAGGATCGCAGCGAGACGACGTTCCATCCGGTCCCTCCCGCGGCGAACCTTAGTCTTCGCCACGCCCGAAGCCAACGCCGCCGCCGCGCCCGCGCCCAGACGATTCGCTTTGCCACGCCGCGCCCTTTCGCGTTGAATGCGGGCACCGTGGGAGACACACCTGACACGCAGGGGGACGGGCGATGGCCGACTTGCATGATCTGACGCTGACCGAGGTGGCAACCAAGATCCGCGACCGCGAGGTTTCGGCCTCGGAGGTGACGAGCCACATGCTCGCGCGCATCGAGGCGCATGATGGGGCGCTCCGCTCCTACGCCACCGTGATGGCCGAGGTCGCGACCGCGCAGGCCGCGGCGGCGGACAAGGAGATCGCTGCCGGCAACCACAGGGGGCCGCTTCACGGCGTGCCCTTCGGCGTCAAGGATCTCTGCGCCACCAAGGATGCGCCGACCCATGTCGGCTCGATCGCGCTCCGCGATTGGAACCCGGGGGTGGACGCCACCGTCACCGCGCGGCTGCGTGAGGCCGGCGCGGTATTCGTCGGCAAGCTGCAGATGACCGAAGGCGCGTTCGCCGTCCACCATCCCGATATCGCGCCGCCGGTGAACCCGTGGAACGCGGACTACTGGATGGGCGTCTCGTCGAGCGGCTCGGGCGTCGCCACCGCGGCGCGGCTCTGCTACGGCTCGCTCGGCACCGACACGGGCGGCTCGATCCGCTTTCCGAGCCACGCCTGCGGGGTGAGCGGGCTCAAGCCGACCTGGGGGCGGGTGAGCCGCGCCAACGCCTTCGCGCTCTCCGAGACGCTCGACCATATCGGCCCGATGGCGCGCAGCGCGGCGGATTGCGCGGCGATCCTCGGCGTGATCGCGGGCCTCGATCCCCATGACCCGACCACGCTCCCCGACCCGGTGCCGGACTATCTCGGCGAGATCGACCAGGGGATCAAAGGCGTCAGGATCGGTCTCGACGAGCGCTATTGCTCCGAGCGGGTCGAGCCTGACGTGACGCGCCTCGTGATGCAGGCGGCGGACGTGCTGCGCGGGCGCGGCGCCGAGATCAAGCCCGTCAGCTTCCCCGACACCACGGTCATGGTCGACCGGTGGGGTGATTTCTGCGGCGCCGACACGGCGCTCGCCCACGAGGCGACCTACGACAAGTTCAAGGCGCAATATGGGCCCGTGCTCTCGGGCCTCATCGAGGCGGGCCGCGCGCTATCAGGCGTCGAGCATGCCCGCATCCAGATCGAGCGCGGCAAGTTCGCGGGCGCCTATGCGGCGCTTTTCACCGACGTCGACCTGGTGCTGCAGCCGGCGCAGCCCTACACCACGCCCACGCTCGCCTTCACCGAGACGCTCGGCGCGGAGCCCGGTTCGGTCGAGCGGCTGATCGCCTTCACGGCGCCGCACGACATGGCCGGCGTGCCGACGATGTCGCTCTGCGGCGCCTTCGACGAGGCCGGCGTGCCATACGGCTTCCAGCTGTCGGGCCCGCGGCTCAGCGAGGCCTTGCTGCTGCGCGCCGGCCACGCCTACCAGCAGGACACCGACTGGCACACGCGCGCGCCGTCGATCGGCTAGGCGCGGCACGAGCGATGGCGCAACCGGCCGGCGAGCTCTGGCGGCTGACGGCAGTCGACGCGGCCGCGCTGCTGCGCGCCGGCGAGGTGAGCCCCATCGAGCTGGTGGAGGCCGTGGCCGCGCGCATCGCGGCGACCGACCCCCACCTCAACGCGATGCCGACACGGTGCATCGAGCGTGCGCTCGACCACGCGAAGCGGATCATGGCCGAACCCGCCGATGCGGCGCGGCCGCCGGGTTGGCTCGGCGGCCTGCCGATCGCGGTCAAGGATCTCGTGCCGGTCGCCGGCGTGCGCACCACTTGGGGCTCGCCGATCTACGCCGAGCACGTGCCGCAGCGTTCCGACATTTTCGTCGAGACGCTGGAAGCCAACGGCGCAATCGTCGTCGGCAAGGCCAACACGCCCGAGTTCGGCGCCGGTGCGAGCACCTTCAACGAGGTGTTCGGCAAATCGCGCAACCCGTGGAACGTGGAAAAATCCTGCGCCGGCTCCTCGGGCGGCTCGGCGTCGGCGCTCGCGGCGGGCCAGGTGCCGCTCGCGACGGGCTCCGATCTCGGCGGCAGTTTGCGCATTCCCGCGGGCTTCTGCTCGGTCGTCGGTTTCCGCCCCTCGCCGGGCCGGATCGCCCGCGGCCCCCAGCGCATGCCCTTCGAGACGCTGATGGTCGAAGGCCCGATGGCGCGCACGGTGCGCGATGCCGCGCTCTTCCTCGACGCCATGACCGGCGAGCATCCCGAGGATCCGCTCTCGCTCGCCCGACCCGCGCAGAGCTACAGCGCCGGCCTCGCGGCGCCCACCGCGCCAGCGCGCGTCGCCTATAGCCCCGACCTCGGCCTCGGTCCCGTCGACGGCGAGGTCGCGGCGATCTGCGCGGCCGCGGTCCAGCGCTTCACTGACCTCGGCGCAACCGTGGAGGCCGACTGCCCCGATCTCAGCCGTGCCGCCGACACCTTCCAGACGCTCCGCGCCGCGCTCTTCGCCGCCGACAAGGCCGAGCTGCTGCGCACTCAGCGCGACAAACTCAAGCCCGAGATCGTGTGGAACATCGAGAAGGGCCTCGCGCTCACCGCCGACGAGATCGGCGCGGCGGAGCGCGAGCGCGGGCGCATCTACCAGCGCGTCGTGCGCTTCTTCCGCCGCTACGACCTCTTGGTCTGCCCGACGGCGATCGTGCCGCCCTTCGATGTCGATATCCGCTGGATCGAGGAGGTCGAGGGGCACCGCTTCGACAATTATGTCGACTGGCTCGCCATCACCTTCGTGCTCACGCTCACCGCCTGCCCCGTGATCTCCGTGCCGGCAGGTTTCACGGCGGCGGGGCTTCCGGTCGGCATTCAGATCATGGGTCCGCCGCGGCGCGAAGACCTGGTGCTCGCCGCCGCCGCGCTCTTCGAGGAGGCGGCCGGGATCGCCGGTCAGCTGCCGATCGACCCGCGCGGCCCCGACGGCGCACCGCGCGCCGTCTGAGCTGCCTCACGCGGTGAACGGGTCGCGCACGAGTATGGTGTCGTCGCGCTCGGGGCTGGTCGAGAGCAGCGCGACCGGCGCCTCGATCAGCTCCTCGATGCGGCGCACATATTTCACCGCCGTCGCCGGCAGCTCGGCCCACGAGCGCGCACCCTGGGTGCTCTCCTGCCAGCCATCGAGAGTTTCGTAGATCGGCCTCGCGCGCGCTTGATCGGCTGTCGACGCCGGGAGGTGATCGAGCGTCGCGCCGTTCACCTGGTAGCCGGTGCACACTTTGAGCGTGGTCTGGCCGTCGAGCACGTCGAGCTTGGTCAGCGCGATGCCGTGGATGCCACCGGTCGCGATCGCCTGGCGCACCATCACGGCATCGAACCAGCCGCAGCGCCGCCGGCGGCCCGTGACCGTGCCGAACTCACGTCCCCGCTCGCCGAGCGTGCGGCCGACCTCGTCGTCGAGCTCGGTCGGAAAGGGGCCACTGCCGACGCGCGTGGTGTAGGCCTTGGTGATGCCGAGCACGTAGCCGACGGCATCGGGGCCGACACCCGCGCCGGCGGCCGCTTGCCCCGCCACGGTGTTCGACGAGGTGACGTAGGGATAGGTGCCGTGATCGATGTCGAGCATGGCCCCTTGCGCACCTTCGAAGAGAATGCGCTTGCCGGCTCGGCGCGCGGCGTCGAGGCGGCGCCACACCGGTCCCGCGAACGGCAGGATGCTGGGCGCGACTGCAAGCAAGGCTGCCTCCAGCGCGTCAACATCGGCGTCACCGATGCCGAAACCGCGACGGAGCGCGTTGTGATGTAGCAGTGCTTCATACAAGCGGGGGCGCAGGGTCTCGGCATCGCGCAGGTCGCAAACGCGGATCGCCCGCCGCCCCACCTTGTCCTCGTAGGTGGGACCGATGCCGCGCCCGGTGGTGCCGATTTTGGCGCCGCCGCGCGCGGCCTCGCGGGCCTGATCGAGCTCGCGGTGGATCGGCAAGATCAAGCAAGCGTTCTCCGCGATCACCAGGCTCTCGGGCGTGACTTGCACGCCGGCTTCCGCCATCCGGTCGATCTCCTCGACCAGCGCCCAGGGGTCGATCACGACGCCGCTGCCGATCACCGACAGCTTGCCGCCGCGCACGACACCCGACGGCAACAGGCTCAACCGATATTCCACGCCATCGATCACCAGCGTGTGGCCGGCATTGTGGCCGCCCTGAAAGCGCACCACGACATCGGCCCGGCTCGACAGCCAATCGACGATCTTGCCCTTGCCCTCGTCGCCCCACTGGGCGCCGACCACTGCGACATTGGCCATCGCTCAATCCTCGACCGGCGCCGGCGCGTCGGCCACCAGGTGGTGACTGCAGCCGAGCCGGCGCGCCTCGGCGGCGGTGTCGTCGGCCGGCGCGAGGCCGGCAATGGTGATCCACCCTTCGTCACGGAGCGCGCGGGCGCGCCGTCGTGAGGTGCCGTGCGGCACGAATAGGCGCGGCGTGGCGGCGGGCCGCGGCAGCACACGCATTAGCGCATCCATGTAGAGCGAGCAGCCGGTCGCCTGCTCGCCGGCCGCGCCGTCCGTGCCGGGCACGAGATAGCGCCCGCCGCGACCAAGCTCGGACCGCGCATCGCGCGCGAATAGGCTGAAGCTCGTGCCCGTGTGGTATTCGAAGCCACGCCATTCGACCGGGTCGACAGTCACTGTGAGCGCCGGATCGGCCGCCTGAACCAGCCGCGCCACCGCCACGAGCGTGCGCGCGGCCTCCGCGGCCGGTCCGGCGAGCGGCACCGCGTCGAGCGCCGCGAGCGCGCTTTCGGCCGGCCCGGTCGCTGCCAGCAGCTGCGTGAGCACGGCGGTCGCCTCGCCCCCGCATGTCTCCACATCGGCAGCATCCTTGCGGTCGAGCGCGGTGCGCACGGTGGCCAGCGCATCGTCCGGCAGCCCGACGCTCGTGAGCACCGATGACACCAAGGTTGGTGCGTTCAAATCAACAGAGATGTGCGCGACGCCGAGCGCGGCGAGCGCCTCCACCGCGGCGAGAATCACCTCGGCATCGCTCTCCGGCCCGTCGACCCCGACGAGCTCGAAGCCGACCTGGCCGAACTGACGCTCGGGCCGGAGCTCGCTGCCGTGCACCCGCAGGATCTCGCCGGCGTAGCTGAGGCGGAGCGGACGCGGGCTCCGCGCGAGGCGCGAGGCCGCGATGCGTGCGACCTGGGGTGTGAGGTCGCTGCGCACCGCCATCATGCGATGCGACATCGGGTCCATGAGCCGGAAGGTCTGGTCGGCGAGCCCGCCCACGCCACCGTTCAGCATCCCCTCCTCGAACTCGATGAGCGGCGGCTTGACGCGCTCATAGCCGTAGCGCGCGAAGGAGGCGAGCAGCCGATCCGAGACCGCAGCCTCGAAGGCGGCATCCGGCGGCAACAGATCGCGCAAGCCCGCCGGCAACAGGGCGCGTTTGGAGTCTTCGCTCATGGCTTTGACTGTAGCGGTAATCCGATCGAGACGAAATCGCGCGACTTTAGAAGTCTAGGCGCTGAACCTGCAAGACCGCGTGATGGTCGCGGATGGTGTCGAGCACGGTGTCCGTCACGTGGGAATCGACCGAGATCAGCCCAAGTGCATCGCCACCCGGCGCGCTTCGGCCGAGGCTGAAGGTCGCGATATTGACGTCCGCCTCGCCGAGGATCGAGCCGACGAGCCCGATCAGGCCCGGCCGATCGTCGTTCGTGATGTAAAGCATATGAGGACCGAGCTCCGCCTCGATCTTGATACCCTTGATCTCGACGATCCGGGGCTTGTCGCTGCCGATCAGCGTGCCGGCGACGCCGCGCGTCCCGGCCTCCGTGGTGACGCTCAGCCTGATGAAGGTTTGATAGTCCTCCGCTTGCTCGCGCTTGATCTCACGCACGTCGATGCCGCGCGCCCGCGCATGCACCGGCGCATTGACCATGTTGACGCTGTCGAGCTGCGGGCTGAGCAAGCCCTTGAGCGCGACCGCCGTGAGCGGCCGCGTGTTGAGCCCGCTCGCCGTCCCCTCATACTCGATCGTGACCGCCGTGATCGCGTTTTGCGTGAGCTGGCCAGCGAAGCTGCCGAGCTGCTCGGCAAGCTTCATGTAGGGGCCGAGGCGCTCCATCTCCTCGGCCGCCACCGAGGGCATGTTCACGGCATGAACCACTGCGCCGGTGGTGAGGAACGCCGCGATCTGCTCCGCGATCTCGCGCGCGACATTGCGCTGCGCCTCGGCTGTCGCGGCGCCGAGATGCGGCGTCGTGATGACCTGATCCAGCTCGAACAAGGGATTGTCGACGGCGGGCTCGGTCTCGAAAACGTCGAGCGCGGCGCCCGCGACGTGGCCCGCCTCGATCGCCGCCTTGAGATCCGCCTCGACGACCAGCCCGCCGCGCGCGCAATTGACGATGCGCACGCCCGGCCGCGCCTTCGCGAGCGCGGCGGCGTCAAGCATGTTGCGGGTTTCGTCGGTCAGCGGCACGTGGAGGGAGATGATATCGGCCTCGGCGAGCAAGGCGTCGAGCGGCCTGAGCTCGACGCCCAAGCCCCGCGCACGCTCAGCGGAAAGGTAGGGATCGTAGACGATGACCCGCATCTTGAGGCCGAGCGCGAGCGTCGCGACGATCGCGCCGATATTGCCGCAGCCGATCAGGCCGAGCGTCTTCTCGCAGAGTTCGATTCCGAGAAACCGGCTCTTCTCCCAGCGGCTCGCGCGGGTCGAACGGTCGGCCTGCGGGATCTGCCGGGCCATGGCGCACATCATGGCGATCGCGTGCTCGGCGGTCGTCACGGCATTGCCCGAGGGCGTGTTCATCACCACGATGCCGCGCGCCGTGGCGGCATCGAGATCGATATTGTCCACCCCGATACCGGCGCGCCCGATCACACGCAAACGCTCCGCCTTTTCGATGAGCTGAGCGGTCACCGTTGTCGCCGAGCGCACGGCCAAGCCGTCATAGCCGCCGATGATCTCGCCGAGCGCCTCGGGCGCGAGCCCGGTGTTGACGTCCACCTTCAAGCCATGACCGCGCAGAATCTCGGCGGCGACATCGCTCATCTTGTCGGCAATCAGGATCTTCGCCATCGGAACCGCCTCCCGCGCTAACCGTCGGCTCGCGCGTCGCGAACCTCGCCCCAGGCCCAATCGAGCCACGGCATGAGCGCCTCGAGATCGTCACGCTCGACCGTGCCGCCCGTCCAAATGCGCAAGCCCGGCGGCGCTGCCCGGTGGGTTTTGATGTCGAACGCGGCGTTTTCGGCCTCCAAGCGGTTGGTCATGTCTTTCACCACATCCCAGCGCGCGGCCTCGTCGAGCGCGTTGAACCATGGATCGCTGATGCTGAGGCAGACCGAGGTGTGCGAGCGCGTCGCCGGGTCTTCGGCGAGGAACGCAACCCAGTCGCGTTCCGCCACCCAGCGCTCGACCACCGCGAAGTTGTCGTCTGCGCGGGCGATCATCGCGGGAAGGCCGCCGATCGACTCGATCCAGCGGAGCGAATCCAGTGCGTCCTCGACGGCGAGCATCGAGACGGTGTTGATGGTCTCGCCACGGAACACACCCTCGATCAGCTTGCCCTTGCTGGCGAGGCGAAACACCTTGGGCATGGGCCACGGCGGCGTGTGGCTCACCAGATGCTCGAGCGCACGCGGCCCGAGGATCAGCATCCCGAACCCGGCCTCGCCGCCCATCACCTTCTGCCAGGAATAGCTCGTGGCATCGAGTTTGGACCAATCCATGTCGTAGGCGAAGACCGCCGAGGTGGCGTCGCAAAGCGTCAAGCCCGCGCGGTCGGGCGTGATCCAATCCGCGTTGGGCACGCGCACGCCCGAGGTCGTACCATTCCAGACGAACACGGTGTCACGCGCCGGATCCACCGTGCCGAGATCGGGCAGCCGGCCATAGGACGCGCGGATGATCCGCGCGTCGAGAGGCGTGAGCTGGCTTTCGCCATCGATCACCCACTGCTCGCCGAAGTTCTCCCAGGTCAGGAAATCGACGCCACGGGCGCCGAGGAGCGACCAGAGCGCCATCTCGATCGCGCCGGTGTCGGAGCCCGGGACCAGCGCGACCCGCCAGTCCTCGGGCAAGCCGAGAAGCGCGTGCGACCGCTCCAGCACGCTGCGAATTCGTGCGAGCGGCTCGGTCGCGCGGTGCGAGCGACCGACGGTCGCATCGGCGAGACCATCAATGCTCCAGCCCGGCCGCTTCGGGCAGGGGCCGGACGAAAAGAGCGGATTGCGCGGGCGCACGGTCGGCTTCATGGGACGGCGTTCCATTTGATGGCGTGTGCTACGTAGGCCGGTGCGCGCGCGCCGTCAACGCGCCAGCGCTCTCGATGGATCAAATCTCGATGACGCCGGCCAAATATTGGATGGCGCGCCCCGCGAGGCCGACCCGCTCACCCGCCGCGGTGCAATGCAGCACGCCGCCCCGTGCCGACACCTGGTGCGCCAAGAGCACCTGCTTGCCAAGCCGCTCCGCCCAGAAGGGTGTCATCATGCAATGGGCCGAGCCGCAGACCGGGTCCTCCGGCACGCCAAAGTTCGGGCAGAAGAACCGCGAGGCGAAATCGGCCCGATCGCCGGGTGCCGTCACGATGACGCCGCGGCGGTCCAACCGGGCGAGGATCGCCTGATCCGGCACGATGTCGAGAAGCTCCTGCTCGCTCTCGAAGAGCGCCATGTAGTCCTTGTCGGCAAACACGGCCTTCGGCGTCTTGCCGAGGCCCGCCACGATATCCTCGGTCGGGTTGACGGGGTGCGCCGCGAGCGCCGGGAAATCCATGCCGAGCAGATCGCCGTCGCGCGTGACGACGAGGCGCCCGCTCAGCGTCTCGAAGGCCACGCTGTCCACATCGGGCTGGAGATGGCGAAACACCACGTGCGCGGTCGCGAGCGTCGCGTGCCCGCACAGGTCGACCTCGGCGGCCGGGGTGAACCAGCGCAGCCGGTAATGGCCGTTCTCGGCAACGATGAACGCGGTTTCCGACAGATTGTTCTCGGCCGCGATCGCCTGCAGCGTGGCATCGTCGAGCCAATCGTCGAGCGGGCAGACGGCGGCCGGGTTGCCCGAGAACACCGCCTCCGCGAAGGCGTCCACCTGGTAGAGCGGGAGCTTCATGAGGCCGTTATTGACGATTGGCGCCGAGCATGCAAGGTGGGCGCGCGGCGCGGCGCCGCGGTCGAGGCACGAAACTTGTCACGCCACCGGCACATGATGGCGGCCCTCCTCGCCGCCGTGATCCTACCCGTCTTTGTCAGCGCATCGTCGCTTGCCGGCGCGTTCGTCACGGGCTTTGCCGCCTTCGAGGCCGGCGACTACGCGGCCGCGCACGAGGCATGGCAGCCGCTTGCGCTCGAGGGCGACGTCGACGCGCAGTACAATCTGGGCGCCCTCTATGAGCGCGGCCTCGGGGTCGACCCCGATCTCAAAGAGGCGGCCCGGTGGTACGAGCACGCCGCCGAGCGCCGCTACACGATCGCGCAGGTGGCGCTCGCCCGCCTGCAGCGCGCCGGCGTGGTCGAGGACGCGGAGCTGATCGAAAGTATTCGGCTGCTCGAAACCGCGGCCCGGCGCGGCTCGGCCGAAGCGCAATACGAGCTCGGCGTCGCCTATGACCAGGGCGCCGGGGTCACACAGAACTTCACGACCGCGGCCGATTGGTATCTCCGCGCCGCCGAGCAGGGCTTGCCCGCCGCGCAACACAATCTCGCGACGCTCTACGAGGAGGGACTCGGCACGCCGCTCGATTTGGCCTTGGCGGAGACCTGGTACACGCGCGCGGCCGAGGCCGGTGAGGCCCGCGCGATGAACAATTTGGGCTTTCTCTACGAGCGCGGCGCGGGCCCGATCGCGCAGGATTATCGCAAGGCCGAGATGTGGTATCGGCGTGCGGCGGAACGCGGCTTCGCGACCGCACAGACCAATCTGGCGGTGCTCTACTATCTCGGCCACGGGGTCGAGCGCGATTTCGCCGAGGCCGCCCGGTGGTATCGCGCCGCGGCCGAACAGGGCGATCCGACGGGCCAGAACGGCTTGGGCCTGCTCTACGCCAACGGGCTCGGCGTCGAGCGCGATTTCGTCGCGGCCTTTCTCTGGCTCAGCCTCGCGGCCGATGTCGACGGGCCGGTCGGCCACCAGGCCTCGAACCATCGGGACCGGCTCGCCGCCCTCTTGAGCGAAGCGGAGAGTGCCGAGGTCGGCGAGCGTATCGGACCGTTTCGCGCGCGCTTCGCCAGGCCGCCAGCGGAAGACACCGCGCCGGCGGAACCGCTTGGCCTGGACGAGATCGCCGATCTCGGCGTGCGCGTGCAACGGCTCCTCAACGAGCTTGGTTATTACGACGCCGTGGTCGATGGGATCGCGGGGCCGGTGACCTACGACTCCATCCGCCGCTTCATCAGGCGCGAGAAGCTCACCCTGCCGCCGCGCGTGACGCCCGAGCTCGCGGACGCGCTGACGGCGGCCGTGCTCGTGGCGGCCGAGCCGAGCGCAGGGGAGGCGGCCCATCCGCGGCCGCCGCCACGACCGGTCACCCGCAAGCGCGACTAAGAGCCGGGTGGCCGCGGCGCCCAATCTCAGCGATAGTGGCGCGCGATCGCCCGCTCGCCCGATGGGGCGCGGGCGGAAGGCTTTTGGCGCCGCGCCGAGCGCCGGCGGCGACGATGAGGAGGAACACGATGAGCTTGCAGCCCGCCCACAATCTCTCCCTCGAGGAGATGGACAAGCAGAGCTTCCTGCATCCCTACACGCCGCTTGCCGACCACCTCGAGGCTGGCCCCTTGATCGTCGCCTCGGCCAACGGCGTGACCATCAGCGACACCAAGGGCAAGGACTATATCGACGCCATGGCGGGGCTCTGGTGCGTCAACATCGGCTGGGGCCGCGATGAGGTGGTCGAGGCGATCGCCGCGCAGTCGCGCAACCTCGCCTACCACCACAGCTTCGCCTCGATGGCGAATGAGCCGGCGATCCGCTTGGCCGACCGCTTGATCCGCCTCGCGCCGAACGAGATGAGCAAGGTGTTCTTCGGCAATTCGGGCTCGGACGCGAACGACACCAACGTCAAGCTGGTCTGGTACTACAACAACCTGCGCGGGCGCCCGAACAAGAAGAAGATCATCTCCCGACGCCGCGGCTATCACGGCGTGACGCTGGCCGCCGCCAGCCTGACCGGCATCCAGATGGTGCACAACGCCTTCGATCTGCCGCTCGACCGCATCTTGCACACCGAAACGCCGCACTATTGGCGGAACGCCGAGCCCGGCATGAGCGAGCGCGACTATTCGCGCTGGCTCGCCGAGACGCTCGACGCGCAGATCAAGGCCGAGGGTCCCGACACGGTCGCCGCCTTCATCGCCGAGCCGGTGATGGGCGCGGGCGGCGTGCTGACCCCGCCGGAGGGTTATTTCCCGGAGATCCAGAAGGTCCTCAAGAGGCACGACGTGCTCTTGATCGCCGACGAGGTGATCTGCGGCTTCGGCCGGACCGGCAAATGGTGGGGCTCGCATACCTACGGCATCGAGCCCGACATCATCACCATCGCAAAGGGCCTCACCAGCGGCTACGTGCCGATGTCGGGCTCCATGATCTCCGAGGAGATCTGGAAGGTCCTGGTCAAGGGCACGCCGGAGGTCGGCGCCTTCGCCCACGGCTTCACCTACAGCGCGCATCCGGTGGCCGCCGCCGCCGCGATGGCCAACCTCGACATCATCGAACGAGAGGACCTGGTGGGCCGCGCCGGCACGATGGGCGCCTACTTCCAGAGCAAGCTCCGCGCGACGGTGGGCGACCACCCGCTGGTCGGCGAGGTGCGCGGCGTCGGCCTGGTCGCGGGCGTCGAGCTGGTCGCCGACAAGGAGACCAAGGAGAACCTCCCGGCCACCGCCAAGGCGGCGCCCCGGCTCGCCAAGTTCGCGCTGGAGGAGGGCCTGATCACGCGCGCCCTCATGCAGATCAACGCGATCTCCTTCTCGCCGCCGCTCGTCATCACCGAGGCCGAGGTCGACGAGATCATGGCCCGCCTGACGCGCGCGCTGAACCGCCTCACCGACACCCTGATGGCGGAAGGGGTGTGGTCGCCGAAGGGCTAGTCGACACCAAGGGCGCGGACCCCCCCCCTCAGAAGCTCGGCGGGCTGCAGGCGCTGACCACCTCGCATTCCTCGTCGCCGACATTGCGGAAGCGGTGCGGCAGGCGGCTGTCGAAGTAGTAGGCATCGCCGGGCCCGAGCACGCGGCGCTGGTCGCCGACCGTTACCTCGAGCTGGCCGCGAACGACAACGCCGCCTTCTTCCGACTCGTGGCGGAGCGAGGCGCCGCCCGTGTCGGCGCCCGGCGCATAGCGCTCATGGATGATCTGGATGGCACGCCCGGAAAGATCGCGCCCCACCTGGCGGTAGGAAATCTCCTCGTCGCCGATCTCCATCAGCTGATCGCCGCCGAAGAACACCTCCTGGCGCGGCACCTGCTCGAGCGCGAAGAAATCCGAGAGCGACATCGGAATCCCCTGCAGCACCTTGCGCAGTGAGCCGATCGACGGGCTGACCCGGTTTTGCTCGATGAGCGAGATCGTGCCGTTGGTGACACCCGCCCGCTTGGCGAGCGCGCGTTGCGATAGGCTGTGCATCTCGCGCACGGCGCGTAGCCTGGCACCCACATCGACGTCGAATTCCATGCAGCCAGCGCCTCCAGTCCGTTGAATGTGTTTGAGATTTTAAACAAAAAAACCCCGTATGGCCACCGAACTGGGCGTGTTGTCTATTTTATTCGACCATGCTAGCGTCGCCCTTTGATCCTCTCAGCCTGCGGGAGCGCACCATGTCCGACGCGATCGACACCGCCGCCGAGCGCTACGAAAGCATGCCCAACGACCTCGCGCCCTATTGGATGCCGTTCACCGCGAACCGGCAATACAAGAGCGCGCCGCGCATGATGGTCGGCGCCGAAGGCATGTATTACACGTCGGTCGACGGGCGGAAGATCCTCGACGGCACCGCCGGGCTCTGGTGCGTCAACGCCGGCCACGGGCGGCGTGAGATCACCGAGGCGGTCTCGGCGCAGATCGGCCGCATGGACTATTGCCCGGGCTTCCAGCTGGGCCACCCGGCCGCGTTCGAGCTGGCTGCGCGCCTCGCCAACATCGCGCCGGCGGACCTCGACCACGTGTTCTTCACCAACTCGGGCTCGGAATCCGCGGACACGGCGCTCAAGATCGCGCTGGCCTACCACAACGTCACCGGCAACGGCACGCGCACGCGCCTCATCGGGCGCGAGAAGGGCTATCACGGCGTCGGCTTCGGCGGCATCTCGGTCGGCGGCATCCCGAACAACCGCAAGTTCTTCGGCGGCCTGCTCACGGGCGCCGACCACCTGCCGCACACCCACGACCCGGCGCGCAACGCCTTCACCAAGGGCTTGCCCGAGCACGGTGCCGAGCTTGCCGACGACCTGGAGCGCATCGTCACGCTGCACGACGCCTCGACCATCGCGGCGGTGATCGTCGAGCCGATGGCGGGCTCGGCGGGCGTGATCCTGCCGCCCAAAGGCTACCTCAAGCGGCTCCGCGAGATTTGCGACCGGCACGGCATCCTCTTGATCTTCGACGAGGTGATCACCGGCTTCGGGCGCCTCGGCGCGAGCTTTGCCGCCGAGCGCTTCGACGTGATCCCCGACATGATCACCATGGCCAAGGGGCTCACCAACGGCGCCATCCCGATGGGTGCCGTGCTGGTGCGCAAGCACATCTACGAGGCCTTCATGCAAGGCCCCGACAACGCCATCGAGCTGTTCCACGGCTACACCTATTCGGGCCATCCGGTGGCCTGCGCGGCAGGCCATGCGACGCTCGACATCTATCAGAACGACGACCTGTTCGGCCGCGCACGCGCGCTCGAGAGCCATTGGGAATCGGCGGCGCACGCGTTGAAGGACTACCCGAACGTGATCGACATCCGGAATTACGGCATGGTCGGCGCGGTCGAACTCGAGCCAATCGCCGGCAAGCCGACGGCGCGCGCCTTCGACGTGTTCCTCAAATGCTTCGAGGCGGGCGTCCTGATCCGCACGACCGGTGACATCATCGCGCTTTCGCCGCCGCTGATCGTCGAGACGACGGAGATCGACCGCATCTTCGAGACGATTGGGACGGCGCTCAAAGAGGCGGCCTGACCGGCCAAAGGCGCCGGCATAACGGTGGGGTTGGCAATCGCACCATAGTCAGGCATATGCCTGACAGTCGGGGGTGGCCAAAAAAAATTGCGGGGAGACGAGGCATGATCGTCGGCATTCCGAAAGAGATCAAAGTCCACGAATATCGCGTCGGCCTCACGCCTGCGGGCGTGAGAGAGCTGGTCCAGCGAGGCCACAAGGTGTTGATCCAAAAGGATGCAGGCACCGAGATCGGGCTCCTGAACGAGCACTATCAGCGGGCCGGCGCCGAGCTGGTCGAGACCGCCGGCGACGTCTTCGCGCGCGCCGAGATGGTCGTGAAGGTCAAGGAGCCGCAGCCCGAGGAGTGCAAGCAGCTGCGCGAGGGGCAGGTGCTCTTCACCTATCTCCATCTCGCGCCGGATCCCGCGCAGACCAACGCATTGATCGAAAGCGGCTGCATCGCGATCGCCTATGAGACCGTGACCGACGACCATGGCGGCCTGCCGCTGCTCGCGCCGATGAGCGAGGTCGCAGGCCGCATGTCGATCCAGGCCGGCGCCCATTGCCTCGAAAAGGAGCAAGGCGGGCGCGGCGTGCTGCTCGGCGGCGTGCCGGGCGTGCCGCCGGCGGACGTCGCGATCATTGGCGGCGGTGTGGTCGGCACCCACGCGGCGCGCATGGCGGTCGGCATGGGCGCGCACGTCACCATCATCGACCGCTCGATCCCGCGGCTCCGCCAGCTCGACGAGATTTTCGGCGCAAGCGCGACCACGCTCTATTCGACAGCGCAGTCGATCGAGGACGCGGTGCTCGAGGCCGACCTAGTGATCGGCGGGGTCCTCGTGGCGGGCGCCGCCGCGCCCAAGCTGGTGCGGCGCGACATGCTCTCGCGGATGCGCCGCAACTCGGTGGTCGTCGATGTCGCGATCGACCAAGGCGGCTGCTTCGAGACGAGCAAGCCCACCACGCACGCCGAGCCCACCTACAAGGTGGACAATGTGCTCCACTATTGCGTGGCGAACATGCCGGGTGCCGTCGCCCGCACCTCGACGCTGGCGCTCAGCAACGCGACGCTGCCCTACACCCTCGCGCTCGCCGACAAAGGTTGGCGCGCCGCGCTTGCGGATGACGCCCACCTCATGCAGGGCCTCAATGTGTGCCGCGGCCATGTGACCTACGAGGCTGTCGCCAACGACCTCGGGCACACCTACCTCGCACCCGAGCAAGCGCTTGCTGCCTGAACCGACGGATCTTCGGGAGACACCATCATGACCGAGACGCTCGCCCACTGGATCGGCGGCGCCAACGTGGCGGGTGACGGCTCCCGCTATGGCGACATCTACAACCCCTCGACCGGCGAGGTCATCGCCCAGGTGCCCTTCGCCAGCGCCGAGGAGACGAGCAGCGCGATTGGGGCCGCGCAGGAGGCGTTTCCCGCCTGGGCCGCGACGCCGCCCATCCGCCGCGCCCGCGTGATCTTCAAGTTCAAGGAGATCGTCGAGGCGCGCAAGGAAGAGCTTGCCGCCATCATCACGCGCGAGCACGGCAAGGTGCTGGCGGATGCCATCGGCTCGGTGACCCGCGGGCTCGAGGTGGTCGAGTTCGCCTGCGGCATCCCGCATCTGCTCAAGGGCGACTTCACCGAATCGGTCGGCACCAGCATCGACAGCTTCTCGATGCGCCAGCCGCTCGGCGTCGTCGCGGGCATCACGCCCTTCAACTTCCCCGCGATGGTGCCGATGTGGATGTTCCCGATCGCGATCGCCTGCGGCAACACCTTCGTCCTCAAGCCCTCGGAGAAGGACCCCTCAGCGGCGAACTTGATCGCTGAATGGATGAAGGAGGCCGGCTGCCCCGACGGCGTCTTCAACGTCGTCCATGGCGACAAGGTGGCGGTCGACACGATCCTCACCCACCCGGACGTCACGGCGGTGAGCTTCGTAGGCTCCACGCCGATCGCCGAATACGTCTATCAAACCGGCTGCGCGCACGGCAAACGCGTCCAAGCGCTCGGCGGCGCCAAGAACCACCTCGTCGTCATGCCCGATGCGGACCTCGCCATGACCACCGATGCGCTGGTGAGCGCGGCCTACGGCTCGGCCGGCGAGCGCTGCATGGCGGTCTCGGTCGCGGTCGCGATCGGCGACAAGGTGGGTGACGCGCTGGTCGGCGAGCTCAAGAGCAAGATCGAGCGCATCAGGGTCGGGCCGGGCACTGACGGCGAGGCCGAGATGGGCCCGCTCGTCACCAAGGAGCATCTCGCCAAGGTGCGGGGCTATGTCGACACCGGCGTCGCCGAGGGCGCTGACCTCGTGGTCGACGGACGCGATTTCGCGTTGCAGGGCTATGAGGACGGCTACTTCCTCGGCCCCTGCCTCTTCGACCGCGTGACCCCCGACATGACGATCTACAAGGAGGAGATCTTCGGCCCCGTGCTTTCGGTCGTCCGCGCGCCCGATTACGACAACGCGGTCAAGCTCGTGAACGACCACGAGTTCGGCAACGGCGTCGCAATCTTCACGCGTGACGGCGATGCGGCGCGCGAGTTTGCGGCCGAGGTCGAGATCGGCATGGTCGGCGTCAACGTGCCGATCCCGGTGCCGGTCGCCTACCACAGCTTCGGCGGCTGGAAGCGCTCGCTCTTCGGCGACCACGCGATGCACGGCGCCGAGGGTGTGCACTTCTACACCAAGCTCAAGACCGTCACCTCCCGCTGGCCGACCGGCATCCGCTCGGGCGTGGATCTCGCGTTTCCGATGATGTCGTAAGCGCCGCCGTTTCCCTTTATCGGAGCACGACCCGGCGCTACCCTGGCGCGCACGCGGCCCGAGGAGGCGATGATGGCGACGGTGAAGGCGGGGCTCATTCAGATGAGCCTCAAGGGCGATGTCGAGCGCGACACACCCGAGCAGATCTCCGACAAGATGCTGGCGGCCCACCTGCCGCTGATCGAGCAGGCGGCGCGCGACGGCGTGCAGGTGCTGGGACTGCAGGAGATCTTCAACCTGCCCTACGTGCCCGCGATCCAGGACACGACGTGGTATGCGTCGGCCGAGCCGATCCCCGGCGGGCCGACCGTGAGCCGCATGCGCGAGGAGGCGAAGCGCCTCGGCATGGCGATCGTCGTGCCGGTCTATGAGGAGGAGATGGCGGGCGTCTACTACAACTCGGCCGCCGTGATCGACGCCGACGGCAGCTACCTCGGCAAGTTCCGCAAGATCCATATCCCGCACATCACGGGCTATCACGAAAAATTCTATTTCAAGCCGGGCGACCTCGGCTATCCGGTGTTCGAGACCCAGGTCTGCAAGGTGGGCGTCTACATCTGTTACGACCGGCATTTCCCCGAGGGCTGGCGCGAGCTTGCGCTGAACGGCGCCGAGGTGATCTTCAACCCGTCCGCCACGACGCGGGGCCTGAGCGATCATCTCTGGACGCTCGAGCAGCCCGCGGCAGCGATCGCCAACTGCGTCTACATCGCCGCCAACAACCGGGTCGGCACCGAGCCGCCCTGGAACGTCGGGCATTTCTACGGCTCGAGCTATTTCGTCAACCCGCGCGGCGAGATCCTGGCTCAAGCGGGCGATGATAGTGATGAGCTTGTCTCCGCCGATCTCGACCTCGCCATGATCGGCGAGACCCGCGAGGCCTGGCATTTCTATCGCGACCGCCGGCCCGATACCTACGGCGCCGTCGCGTCGTGGCGCGCCTGAGCAGCGGACGGAGAAAGGAGAGGACGATGCGCAAGATCAAGGCAGCGCTGATCCAGATGAACCTCAAGGGCGACCCCGCAACGGATTCGCCCGAGGCGATCCGCGACGCGATGATCGAGGCCCACCTCAAGCTGATCGAGGAAGCCGCCGCGAAGGGCGTGCAGGTGCTCGGCCTGCAGGAGGTGTTCAACGCGCCCTACTTCCCGGCGACCATCGATGACAAATGGTTCGCGACCGCCGAGGCGATCCCCGACGGGCCGACCACCCAGGCGATGTGCGCGGCGGCGAAGCGCCACGGCATGGTCATCGTCTCGCCGGTCTACGAGCGTGACCGCGACGGCACGCTCTACAACTCGGCGGCCGTGATCGATGCCGACGGCAGCTATCTCGGCAAGTTCCGCAAGCTGCACATCCCGAAGATCGACGGCTTCGACGAGAAGCACTATTTCGCACCGGGCGACCTCGGCTATCCCGTGTTCGACACGGCGGTCGGCAAGGTCGGCGTCTACATCTGCTACGACCGCCACTTCCCCGAGGGCTGGCGCGCGCTCGCCCTCAATGGCGCCGAGCTGGTGTTCAACCCGTCGGCGACCTTCAAGGGCGTGAGCGACCACATCTGGAACATCGAGCAGGTCGGCGCGGCGATCGCCAACGGCATCTTCATCGGCGCCAACAACCGGGTCGGCACCGAGCCCTCGCTCGGCAACCACGTGTTCTATGGCTCGAGCTATTTCTGCAACCCGCGCGGCGAGATCCTGGTGCAAGGCGGCGACGAGAGCGACGAGCTCGTCATCGCCGAGCTCGACCTCGACCAGATCCGCGCGGTGCGCGACGCCTGGCAATTCTTCCGCGACCGCCGCCCCGAGACCTACCGGCAGTTGGCGGCACGCTAGCGGGCTGTTGCTTGTCAGGCCGCCAGGCCGTTTGTCGTTGACGCTGTGATAGAACAAATATAGAACATATGTATGCGACGGTCGAAAACCCAGCGCCTACGCGACCCGATCTACAACCTGATCGTTTTTCGCGAAGACGACGAGCTGGACGGCGTCGACCAAGTCGCTTGGAAGCTAATCGATTGCCGTGAGTTTCAGAGACTACGGCGGATACGCCAGCTCGGGTTTTCCGAGTTCGTTTATCCCGGCGCAACGCACACCCGTTTTTCTCATTGTATCGGCGTCTTCCACACCGCCCGACGCCTCCTCGCAATAATGAAGCGCAAGCTCGGCGCGGGATTTGAACCGGAAAAGGCCGAGGTCGCAGTTATTGCTGCACTGCTTCACGACCTGGGACACGGTCCCTTTAGCCACACGTTCGAAGGTGTGGAGCGCCGGCGCCGTGCGGCGAAAAGTCACGAAAAATGGACCGCGGAAATTATTCGCGGTGACACCCAGGTCCACCGGGCCCTGGAGAATCGACGCACCGGTTTGGCCGATCAGGTCGCTTCGCTCTTGGCGCAATCAGAGCCGAGTGACATTTATTCAGCCGTCGTCTCAAGCCAGTTCGACGCGGATCGTCTCGACTATCTGCGGCGCGATCGCTACATGACCGGCACGGCGAGTGGCGGTATTGATTTCGAGTGGCTACTGGACTGCTTAGAAGTCGGAGAGATCACGGTCGGTGTCGCGGATGAGCGAGATTTTGTGACCGTTCCCGGACTTTACCTCAACTCAAAAGGTCTGCGCGCTGCGGAGGAGTACCTCCTTGCGCGGTACAACCTCTACGCTCAGGTCTACATGCATAAGACGACCCGCTGTGCCGAACAAATGCTGGCGGCGCTGCTCGGTAGAGTTGCCGACTTAATCGCGGACGATTCGCTGAATAAAACAAATCTCAGCGGCACTGATCCGCTTGTCAAATACTATCGAGATGACGCTGGTCTGGGCGGATATCTAGCGTTGAACGACTTCGCAATCTGGTCTGCGGTTGAGCGAATGACGTTGTCCGAGGATCCGATTATTGCGGATCTCGCGAACCGCTTGGTCCACCGGCAGCTTTACAAATGCTTCGATGTCGGCGAGAGGGCCAAAGCGTTCGGTGGAAATGCCTTGGAGCGATATCGCCTGGCGCTGAAAAAGAAGGCATCCGATTTCGATCTCGAGATGGATGTGACAGTGCTCATTGACGATCGCGCCAAGATCTCAGCCTACGGCTTCTACAATTTCGACGAGCCGGGAGCCCTGCAGAAGGTTCTCATTGGAGAGTCGGGAACGTCTCCACCTCGTGATATCAGCGAACGTTCCCCGATCGTCGACGAAATTCCTGTGGAACGGCTTTGTCGCATCTACGTGCCCAACCACGACAAAAAGGATAAGATCGCCCAACTCTGGGAGGAGACAGAGAAATGAGCGAGGCAAGCGATTTGGTAGTCGGGATGGTCGCCCTAAACGGCGGTCAGCTTGTTAGCAAGATCCGACTCCAAAAGACGGTCTACCTGCTCGAGCAATGTGGCCTCGGCGGCAATTTCGAGTTCGAGTATCGCAACTACGGCCCGTTCTCAATTGACGTCGCACGAGCCGCCGATGATGCGGTTGCGGGGTCGCGCCTCACGGAGAGTTCGCGTCCTGGTCACCACGCAGAACCGTATACGATCTATGAGACGGAGGAGCATCCTCCCGAGAAACTCGGAATGGTTTCGTCGGGCGACCTTAGGAAGAAGCTCAAGGTGATGGAGCACTACTCATCGTTAGAGCTCGAAGTCGCTTCGACCATCGTGTTTCTTCAAAGACAGGGCCACGATGAACCGAGTTCGATAGCGGGCACCAAGGAGCTGAAACCGTTGAAAGCGACGAACGAGCGCATCGCAAGAGCTCATGAGCTCCTCAGCGAACTCGAGCTCCGCTAGCCTGATCAAATCGCTTACCAATCCGACGTCGCGCGCTCCGCCCGACGAGTAGCTTGCCCGGACCCACTCACTGGGTACACGGTCATCTATGTTTCGCGCTGCCGGCCGCCTCTGCCACCTCACGCCACCAGCGCTCGTCCCACCAGCGGCGCGCTTGCCCCGAAGTCGACGGCAGCACGTGGATTGCCGTCGGCCCAAGCCGCACGGGCTGTGCGCCGTAGCCGCCCAAGTCGTGATCCAGCGCCACGCGCAAGAAAACACGCGCGGCGCGTTTGCCGTTGAAGGCGAGGATACGCGGGCGATCGCGTGTGATCTTGGCGGCGAGCGCGGCCGCGTCGTCGGCCTCGCGCGCCAGCGTGGCGTCGGGGCCGAAGCCGGTCTTGCAGAGATCGGTGAGGCCGAGGCCGTGGTCGAGAACGGTGCGGAAGTCCGCTGGCGCGATGCGATGGGGGGTGAGGCCGACCGCGTGCAGCGTCGGCCAGAACGCGTTGCCCGGCCCCGCATAGTAAGCGCCCGCGCGGGCCGATGCGGTGCCCGCAGCGGAACCGCAGAAAACCACCCGGAGACCCGGCGCCAGCACGTCGGGCAGGATCGGCACGTCGGCCATGCGCCATCCCTACACCGGGACGGGCCCTCCCGCCTATAATGGCGCGGTGACCAGCCTCGAGGGAGACACGCGGTGCAGAACATCAAGGTCAATGGGCAGCGGCTCTGGGAGAGCCTCATGGAGATGGCGCAACTCGGCGCCACCGAGAAGGGCGGCGTCTGCCGGCTCGCGCTCACCGACGTCGACAAGGCGGCGCGCGATCTCTTCGTCAAATGGTGCGAGGAGGCAGGCTGCACCGTGAGCGTCGACACAATGGGCAACATCTTCGCGCGCCGCGCCGGCAAGAACGACGCGCTGCCGCCGGTGATGACCGGGAGCCACATCGACAGCCAGCCGACCGGCGGCAAGTTCGACGGGATCTACGGCGTGCTCGCCGGCCTCGAGGTGATCCGCACGCTGAACGACCTCGGCTACGAGACCGAGGCGCCGATCGAGGTCTCCGCCTGGACCAACGAGGAGGGCTCGCGCTTTGCGCCCGCGATGATCGCGTCCGGCGTCTTCGGCGGCGAATTCACCCTCGAGGAAGGTCTCGCCTGCGCCGACCAGGACGGCAAGACCATCGGCGAGGAGCTGAAGCGCATCGGCTATGCCGGCGACATGGCATGCGGCGGGCGCAAGGTCGGCGCCTTCTTCGAGGCGCATATCGAGCAGGGCCCGATTCTCGAGGCGGAGGAGAAGACGATCGGCGTCGTCCAGGGCGTGCAAGGCATCAAGTGGTATGAGATCACCGTGACCGGCATGGAATCGCACGCCGGCACGACCCCGATGGAGCGCCGCAAGGACGCGCTCGTCGGCACCGCCGAGATGATCGCGGCATCGCGCCAGGTCGCGACAGACAACCTGCCCGACTCGCGCTCGACCGTCGGCATGATGGAGGTGAGCCCCAACTCGCGGAACGTCATCCCCGGCAGCGTCTTCTTCACCGTCGACCTGCGCCACCCGGACGCCGACACACTCGCCGCCATGGGCGAGGCCTACCGCGCCGCGTGCGAGAAAATCGCCGCGGACTCCGGGCTCTCCCTCGCCTTCGAGGAAATTTGGTATTCGCCGCCCGTGAAGTTTGCCGACACCTGCGTCGGCGCGGTGCAGCGCGCCGCGGATTCGCTCGGCTTCGCCAACCGCGCCATCACCTCTGGCGCGGGCCACGACGCGGTCTACATCTCGCGCGTCGCACCGACCGGCATGATCTTCATCCCGTGCGAGGACGGCATCAGCCACAACGAGATCGAGGCGGCGACGCCCGACGATGTCGCGGCCGGCTGCGACGTGCTGCTCAACGCGATGGTCGAGGTCGCGAACAAGTCCGGCGGGTAGCTAAATCCCCATGGCGCGCGCCGCGCGCCTGGGGTCCGCGCCGCCTGAGTAGAGGCCGCCTTCGAGATCGGCGCTGATCGCGCAGACGCCCGCCACCTCGATGGAACGGTCGTCGAGCCATTCGACGTCGTGGCCGCGCGCGGCGAGCGCCTCTCCCGTGGCCGCGGCGATGCGGCCTTCGAGGCCGAGCCGGCCCGGCTGGCTCGTGTGGGGCTCGAAGGAGTTCGGGTGGCTCAGGGTAACGAAGCGCGGCGCCTCGATCGCCTGCTGGATCGGCATGCCGAACACGAGGTGGTTGAGCAGCACCTGGAGCATGCCTTGCGGCTGCGCGTCGCCGCCCGGCGCGCCGAAGGGCATGGCAAAGCGGCCGGGCTTGAGCGCGAGCGCGGGATTGGGCGTGAGCCGCGGGCGTTTGCCCGGCGCGATCGCGGACGCATGGCCCGCCATCGCAAAGGATTGTGAGCCGCGCGACGAGGGGCAGATGCCGAGCCCGGGGATCGCAGGCCCTTCGAAGGAGACATCGCTCGGCGTCGCCGAGAACACGTTGCCCGCCGCATCCATCGCGCAGACATAGGAGGTGTCGGGCGCGGCGCGGATCGGGCCGCGGTCGACATGGGGTGCGAAGCTCTCGCCGCCGAAGCACGGGATGTCGCCGGCCGGCGGCATGCCGGGCCAGGCCTGCGCCGGGTCGATGAGCCCGCACCGCGCCGCCGCATAGTCTGACGAGAGCAGCCGCTCGATCGGCACCTCGATCACATCGGGGTCACCATAGAAGCGCTCACGGTCGGCGAAGACGAGCTTCAGGGCCTCGGCGACGGTGTGGATGTAATCGGGCGTGTTGTGGCCGAGCGCGGCGAGATCGAACGCCTCCAGCAAGCGCAGGGTCTGCAGCAGCACCGGCCCCTGGCACCAGGGCCGACAGCTGTAGACCTCAACACCGCGATAGGAGATGCGGAGCGGCGCTTCGACTGGTGTCGCGAAGCCCGCGAGGTCGTCGGCCGTGAGGAGGCCGTCGTTCTCGGCGTGATAGCGGACGATCGCCTGCGCGATGTCGCCAACGTAGAACGCGTCGCGCGCGGCTTGGAGGCCTGCATCGCGCCCGTTGCCGGCGGCCGCCCGCTCCTCGTCGGCCATGAACTGGATGGTCGCCGCGAGGTCGCTCTGCACGAAGAGATCGCCGACCGCGGGCACGTCACCGCCGGGCAGCCAGATCGCCGCGTTGCTCGGCCAGAGCGCGTAGTTGTCGCGATAGGTGCGGATGAACTCGGCCATCACGGGGTGCACAGTGAAGCCCTCGCGGGCGTAGCGGATGGCGGGCGCCGCCACATCGGCGAAGTGCATCGTGCCGAAGCGGCGGAGCGCGGTGATCCAGGCGTCGGGCGCGGCCGGCACCACCGTGCGCCGCACGCCAAGCGGGATCGCGCCGCCGTCGGCCGTGAGAAACATCTCGAGCCGCGCCGCCTTCGGCCAAGGGCCGAGACCCGCGAGGCTCACCACCGTGTCGCGCTCCGCCAGGTAGATCAGCATCGGCGCGACGCCCGCGAACTGCACCTGGTCGCTGTGCAGCACGCCGAGCGCGATACCCGCCGCCACGCCGGCATCGATCGCATTGCCGCCGGCCTCCAGCATCGCGATGCCGGCCTCAGCCGCGAGGTAGTGCCCCGCCACCACCATGTGGCGGCGCGCGGTGATCATCGGTTGCTCGGGAAGCGGCTCCATCGTCCTCGCCGTCTCAGCCGGTCCAGCGCCCCATCAATCAGCGTCCCCGGGCCGGCCGTGCCTAAGCTCGCGCCAGCCGAGCCCGATCAGAGTCAACGCGATCACCCCCTCCACCGCAATGATCCTGATCGCCGTCGAGCCGCCGAACCATTCCGCCATCAGCCCGACATTGACGAAGCCGATCAACCCCGTGCCGATCGAGATGACGAGCAGGCCGAGCAGCCGGCTCCGCATCGCGGGCGGCGCCGTGCTGTAGATGAGCGCGCTTTGCATCGTCGAAAAGCCGGCGGCGCAAAGGCCGGTGAGGAACAGCGTCGCGCCCGCCGGCACCGCGCTCGCCATCCAGCCCGTGACGAACACGAACACCAGGTAGCCCATCACGCCGAAAAAGTAGAGCGCGCGGTAGTTGGTGGTCGGCCGGCGGAAAGCGATGAGCACGGAGCCGAGAAAGGCACCCCCGCCCTCCAGCGCGCCGAGAATGCCGACCCAGCTCGCGCTGAGCTTCAACTCCTCATCGCCGATCACGGGGATCATGGTGACGAACGGAAAGCCCCAAACGTTGAACACCACCGTCACCATGAGGATGCGCAGCACATCGCGATCACGCATGGCGAAGCCGAAGGCCTCGCGCAGCTCCCGCACCACCGCCCCGAGCCTGGTCCCGCGCACTTTGCCGGCGGCGGCGATGGGGATCGTGAGGATGAGCGCGACGCTGATCAGGTAGAGCCCGGTCGCGAGCCCGAACGCGCCCGCGGTGCCGAGCCAGTGGTAGACCAGACCGCCGAACAGGGGCCCGAGCATGCGCGTCGCGTTGCTCGAGGCGCTGTCGAGGCTCATCGCCGCCGCGATGCGCCCGCTGCCGGCGGCGTCGCCCAGGATGCGGCGGCGCACCGGCAGGTCGGTGCACCAGATCAGGCCGGAGACGAAGGTCGCGATCGCGACATGCCAATAGGCGACGACACCGTAGACGGCGAGCAGACACACGGTGATCGAGACAATGCTCGCGACCGCGAGCCCGACCCGCAGCATGGCCTGCGGTGCCAGGCGATCGGCGAAGGCCCCGATGATCGAGCCGAACACGGCGAGCGGCAGCCAGCGCAGGATCACGAGAAGCGCCACCAGAAACGGCGAGCCCGTGACCTCGAAGGCGAAGACGCCGAGCACGAGCATCTCAAGCCAACGCGCGATGCCGCTGAACAAGCCGATCAGCCAGACCCGGAGATAGACCGGGTCGCGCAGCAGCGCACCGGGCCGGTGGGCTCGCGCGCTCATGGCGCGGCGCTCGCGCGCATCGTCATCGTGATGGTGGCACCCGGCTCGCGCTAATCGCCGACGGCCCCGAGCGCGCGCAGGCGGCGCACGCGCTCGCGCTGAGCGAGCGCGGCGACGATCGCCATGTTCAGCACGTTGAAGGCGATCGCGTTGATGAAAGATGCCGTGTAGGAACCCGTGAGGTCGTAGAGCGCGCCGGCGAGCCAGCCGCCGAGCGCCATGCCCATGAAGGTGAAGAGCATCGTGAGGCCGATGCGCCAACCCGCCTCACCCGCCGGAAAGAAGGTGCGCACCACGATGGCGTAGGAGGGCGTGATGCCGCCTTGCGAGAGCCCGAAGGCCGCCGAGATGATATAGAGCGCGGTCAACGCATCTGTGGTGAGAAACGCGCCGAGCACGATCATCTGCAGCGTGGAGCCGAGGAGAAGCGTGCGCAGGCCGCCGATCCGATCGGCGATCCAGCCCGAGGTGATGCGGCTGATGATGCCGAAGCCCAGCATGAGCGAGAGCATCTCGGCGCCACGTTGCGCTGCGTGCCCGAGATCCGTGACGTGAGCGACGATGTGCACCTGCGGCATCGCCATGGCGACGCAGCAGCCGATGCCCGCGGTGCACAGCACGCATTGCAACGTGTTCGGACCGATGCCGAGGGAGACCGGCGGAACACCGCTCCGGCGCATGCCATGGCCGTGCAGCCACCCGGGTGGGCGACGGTAGAGGAGCAGCGCGAGTGGCAGCATGGCGCAAATCAGAACCAGGCCGAGAATGAAGAAAGTCTCGCGCCAGCCGCGCACGTCCACCGAATGTTGCACGATGGGCGGCCAGATCGCGCCCGCGAGATAGGTGCCCGTCACCACAACAGAGACGGCGAGCCCCCGGCGGCGGCTGAACCAATGGGTGATGTCGGCGGCGAGCGGGCCGAAGGTCGCCGATGTGCCAAAGAGGCCGGCCAGCACCCCGAGCGCCAGATAGAATTGCCAAAACGCGACCGCATAAGAGGCCGCGATGAACCCCATGGATAGGCCCACCGAGCCGACGAGGATGGGGACGAACACGCCGTGCCGGTCGGTCAAGCGGCCGAGGATGGCGCCACCGATCCCGGCGGCGGCCATCAGCAGCATGTAAGGCACCGACCCGCCGCCCCGCCCGGCACCAAACTCGATGGCCGCCGGCTTGAGCACGACGATGATCGCATACATGGGCGCGCCGCCGAGCGTCGAAAGCAGGAGCGCCGCAACCAACCGGACAAGCGGATAAAGGCCGGTGGGCTCCCCCGGCGCCCGGTGATCGCTCATCTTGTCTCCTTGCCTGCGCGGCCCGACAATTCACACTAGGCCTCGGCGCCTGGCAAGCCCATCATTGCATGGGCGCGGGTTACACGATGCCGTGTCCGGCTGGGAGGTGGACCATGTTCCTAGATGTGCTGCGCCGGCGGAATCCCGCCTTCATCGACGCCGCAGTGGCGCTCCACCAAGCGGGGGCCGTGCCGGCCAATAGCTACCTACTCGATCTCGAGACGATCGAGGCCAACGCGCGGCTCATGAGCACCGAGGCGGCCCGGCTCGGGCTCGATGTGCTGGCCATGACCAAGCAGATCGGGCGCAACCCGCCGGCGTTCGACGCCATCGCCCGCGGCGGCATCACGGGCTTCGTCGCGGTCGACATGGCCTGCGCGCGACCTGTCCATGCGCATGGGCATCGGCTCGGCCATCTCGGCCACCTGAGCCAGGTGCCGCGACACGAGGCCGAGGCCGCGGCGGCAATGCAGCCCGACTATTGGACCGTCTTCAACGCCGAGAAGGCCGCCGAGGCGGCGCAAGCCGCGCACGCGGCGGGGCGCGAGCAAGCGCTCCTCGCGCGCGTTCACGCGCCGGGCGATCGGTTCTATTCGGGCCACGAGGGCGGCTTCGATGCGGCGGCGCTCGATGAGGCGGTGCGGGCGCTCGACACCACCCCCGGCGGCCGTTTCGCCGGCCTCACCACCTTCCCGGCGTTGCTCTACGACGAGCAGGCGGCCAGCGTGCAGGCGACGCCCAATCTCTCCACCCTCAACCGTGCGGCCGAGCAGCTCGCGCGCCTCGATATCCCGGACCTCGTGATCAACGCCCCCGGCACGACGTCGTCCACCGTCATGGCGACCCTCGCCGACGGCGGTGCGAACCAGGTCGAGCCCGGCCATGGCCTCACCGGCACCACGCCGCTCCACGCCGCCGAGGAGCTCCCCGAGCGCCCGGCCATGCTCTACCTCACCGAGGTTTCGCACCACCACGCGGGACAGGCCTATTGCTTCGGCGGCGGCCTCTATGTCGATCCCGTCTTCCAAGACTATCGGGTGCGAGCCCTCGTCGGGCGCGATCCGGCGCACGTGCACTCACACACGGTCGATGCGTCGATCCCGCCACCGTCGATGATCGACTATTACGGCCAACTCCACGCCGAACCCGCGCCGGCAGTCGGCGATACGGTCATCTTCGGCTTTCGCGCGCAGGCCTTCGTCACACGCGCGTTCATGGTGCCGCTCGCCGGCATCGCTGCGGGGCACCCCGAGGTCGTCGGGATCTGGGACACCGCCGGCAACCGCGCCGCCTGGCCGATTGCGGCCGCCTAGCCGATGACCGTGGACCGGCACGACCCGCTCGTCATCGAATGCACGCGCGGACCCGCGATCGAAAGCCGGCACGTCGTCGATATCGCGCTGGTCGACCCCGCCGGCGCACTCGTCGAGGGGTGGGGCGAGGTCGATACGGTCGTCTATCCGCGCTCCGCGATCAAATCGGTGCAGGTCCTACCCCTGATCGAGACCGGCGCGGCGGAGCATTTCGCCATCACCGACGAGGAGATCGCGCTGGCTTGCTCGTCGCACAGCGGCGAGCCGGCGCATGTCGCGCTGGTGCGCGATTGGCTCGCGCGCATCGGCCTCGACGAGAGCGCGCTCGAATGCGGCGGCCACCTACCCCACCATGGCCCGAGCGCCCAGGCCTGCGTCCGCCGCGGCGAGACCGGCCTTGCCGTGCACAACATGTGCTCGGGCAAGCACACCGGGTTCCTCGCGACCGCGCAGGCCCTCGGCGAGCCGACCGCCGGCTACATCGCCCGCGCGCACCCGGTGCAGGAACGCGTCAGCCGCGCCATTGCCGAGATGGCGAGCCACGAGGTTTCCGGGGCACCCTGGGCGATCGACGGATGCAGCATCCCGACCATCGGCCTTCCCCTGCACGCATTGGCCTGCGCAGCGGCGCGCATCGCCGAGCCCGGCGCGCTCACACCCGCGCGGCAAGCGGCGGTGCAACGCGTGCGCCAAGCGATTGCCGGCCATCCGTTCATGATCGCCGGCACCGGGCGTGCCTGCACTCGGATCGTCGGACAGGCGGGTGACCGCATGCTCGTCAAGGTGGGGGCGGAGGGCGTTTATTTCGCCGCACTCACGGCGCTTGGCCTCGGCCTCGCCCTCAAGGTGCGCGACGGCGCGTGGCGCGCCGCCGAGGTCGCCGTGACGACCATGCTGGAGCGCCTCGGCCTGCTCGCCGTTGAAGACCGGCGCGCCCTCGCCGATCTGCTCGCCGCGCCGCTAAGCAATTGGCGCGGCGTCCAGGTTGGCGAAGTCCGCGCCGCGCACGACACCTAAGCACTTGCTCAGTTGGCGCCGCTCCTCGTGCCGACGGCGGGCGTGCCGATGTTCCCGAGTAGCTGCTCGAAGAAGCCGAGCTCGCGCCCGCGCGTCGGGGTTTCCGCGCTCGCGGGGTCGATCTCGCGCGCCACAGCGGGATCGAGCGATGCGACCTCGCTGACCACGCCCGCATCATCGAAGGCGATCACGACGATTTGCTGCTCAAGCAGCTCCTCCTCGTAGAATGCGCCGCTTTCGACCCGCCGCGTGATGTAGTACCAGCGCGCGTCGTCGAAGGTGCCGACGACCGACGGGGAGCCGAGAAGCTCGGCTACGTCGGCCCGCGTTTGGACGCCCGCCTGGATCGTCGCCAGAGCCTCCGGATTGGGCACGTGGCCGCGCGTGTCGACCCGTGGCGCACACGCGGCCATGAGTGCGATAAGCACGAGGCCCGCCGCCATGCCGACGAAGCGCCGGCCGGCCCGCCGATGCTCGCGTGATGGGCCGCAGCGTGTAGAATGAAGCGTCTCGAAGGTCACGTGCGCGCGGTGCCGTATTGACCAAACCAGCCCACCGCCCGTGGCCGCACACGGGCCAACGGGCGCGGAACAACCACTGAACGGTGGTGGCGACTTTGCGCGCCGCGGCCGCGGCTGTCAACGATCGGAGGACGTCGAAGGCAATGCTGTTCGGCCGCGTCAAGCAGCACTTCCGCGGACGCGCCAAGCGGCGAGATGCCGCCCATGCGCTCTACACTGCCGCGGTGCAGCAAGCGCGCGAGCGGGTGTTCTACGAAACCTTCGGTGTGCCCGATTCGCTCGATGGCCGCTTCGATCTGATCGTGCTTCATGTGGTCCTGCTGCTGCGCCGTGTGCGCCAGGCGGGAGAGGCGGGGCGACAGCTCTCTCAAACCGTGTTCGACGTGATGTTCGATGACATGGACCAAAGCCTCCGCGAGATGGGGGTCGGCGACCTGGGCGTCGGCAAGCGCGTGAAGCAGATGGCGCAGGCCTTCTTCGGCCGGGCGGAGGCCTACGAGGCGGCGCTCGACCGCGAGACCGAGGCGGAGCGCCACACCGCCATCGAAGCTGCGCTGAGACGCAATATCTATGGCAAGGTCGACGCGCCGGAGGCCGCTCCGTCAACGCTCGCGCGCTATGTCGTGGCGGTCAATGCCGCGCTCGACGCCCAGGCGGGTGGCGATATCGTCAATGGTCGTGTGCGCTACCCGGCGCCGCCCCAGCCAGTCGGCCCGGGCGCGCCGCATGATGAGCCTGACGCGGAACGACGCGCGCGGGCTTGAGGCGTCGGAGCCCGTTGACCGAGCGGCGTCGGATCGCCAAGTTCAGGCCATGAAAAACCTTCCAGAGGCGCAAGGCCTCGTCCGCGTGATCTCCGTGAGTGATTTGCCACCAGCGGGGGTGGCGCTCACGATCGTCGCAACCCCGGCCCAGCGGGCCGCGCTGGCCGAGCGGTTCGAGCTTCTCGCGCTGTCCCGGCTCGAGGCCGAGATCCAGGTCAAGCCCGACCGTGACGGGGCGATCCTCGTCGAGGGGCGGTTTGTGGCGGATGTGACGCAGCGCTGCGTCGCAACGTTGGAGCCGGTGGAAAGCAAGGTGGCCGAGGACTTGCAGAGCCGCTACGCACCCGGTGCCCCGGAAGACGCGGAGGCCGTGATCGTCGCCCCCTTCGATGAGGACCCGCCGGAGCCCCTGACCGGCGATGAGATCGACGTCGGAGCGCTGATCGCCGAGCACCTCGCGCTCGCGCTGGACACCTATCCGCGCCACCCGGACGCGCCGGCCGACCCGGTGGTCTGGACAAGCGATGAGGAGCAGGAGGAAAGCCCATTCACGGCGCTTGGCCAACTGAGGGGCAAGTTGTAATGTCCGCCGATACCTGGTGGAGTCGCGTCGCGCTAGCCCTGCAGGGTGTGTGCGGCGTGATTTATTGAGAGAGAGAGCTCATGGCGGTTCCGAGGAAGAAGGTGTCGCGGTCGCGGCAAGGGCAGCGTCGCTCTCACGACGGCCTGAAACGCACCAACGTCAATGAATGCCCGAATTGCGGCGAGCAGAAGCGCCCCCATCACGTGTGCCCGGCTTGCGGCTACTACAAGGACCGCGAGGTGATCGAGGCATCGGATATCGTCTAGCGGTGCGGGTTCGGAGAGCGAACGCCCCATGAGCGAGAAGGAGATCGTCCTCGCTCTTGACGCGATGGGCGGCGACGACGGTCCCCGTACGGTGATTCGGGGCGCCAACATCGCGCGCGTCCGCTTTCCCCAGCTGCGCTTCCGCTTCTTCGGGCAAAAATCCATCGTCGACCCCCTGCTCGGCCGCTTCAAGCGCTTGGCAGCGGTCAGCACGGTCGAGCATGCGGACGATGTCATCGACGACAACGACAAGCCTTCGACGGTCCTGCGCCGACGAAGCCAATCGAGCATGCGGCTCGCCATCGGGGCGGTCGGCGCCGGCGAGGCCGATGGCGTGGTCTCGGCGGGCAACACGGGCGCCCTCATGGCGCTTGCCAAGTTCGATCTGAAAACGCTTCAGGGCGTGAACCGCCCCGCGATGGGCTCGATCTTCCCGACGGTGCGTGGCGAGAGCGTCATGCTCGACCTGGGCGCGAACATCCAATGCGACTCGGCAACGCTGGTGCAATTCGCACTGATGGGCGAGGTTTTCGCGCGCAACGTGCTCGGCGTGCGCGAGCCGACGGTCGGCCTGCTCAACATCGGCACCGAAGAATTGAAGGGCAACGACATCATCCGCGGTGCCGCCGCAACCCTGCGCGAGAGCGACCTTCCCATCAAGTTCCACGGCTTCATCGAGGGCGACGACATTGCAGCGGGCACCGTCGACGTCATCGCCACCGACGGCTTCGCCGGCAACATCGCGCTCAAGTCCGCGGAAGGAACCGCGCGGCTTTACACCGAATATCTGAAAAGCGCATTCCGTCGCTCGCTCATGTCGCGGATCGGCTACTTGCTCACCCGCCCGGCGCTGCGGGCGCTCCGCGATCGGGTCGATCCGCGCGCCTATAACGGCGCCATGTTCCTCGGCCTCAACGGGGTGGTGGTGAAGAGCCATGGCAGCACGGATCCCAAGGGCTTCGCAAACGCGATCAGCGTAGCCGCCGATATGGTGCTACAGGGTATCAACCCCAAGATCATCGAAGAGCTCTCGCGCCTGAGCCTGGAAGCCGCCCCCGAGCCCCGGCGCGCGGCGATCTGATGCGCCGTTCGCGGATTATCGGCTGCGGCGCCTATCTCCCCGAACGGATCGTCACAAACGAAGAACTTTCGCAGCGCGTCGACACCTCCGACGCCTGGATCGTCGAGCGCACCGGAATCAAGCAGCGCCACGTCGCAGCCGACGGTGAGCTGACCTCCGATCTGGCCGAGCACGCCGCACGCGCCGCGCTGAAGGCCGCCGGCCTCGCGCCCGAGGCGCTCGACCTGATCGTGCTTGCGACCTCGACCCCGGACAACACCTTCCCGGCCACCGCCACCAAGCTTCAGGCGCGTCTCGGCATGGCGGGCGGCGTCGCATTCGACGTCCAGGCGGTTTGCGCGGGTTTCGTCTGCGCGCTCTCGGTCGCCGATAGCATGCTGCGCGCCGGCGCGGCGGAGACGGCGTTGATCGTCGGCGCCGAGACCTATTCGCGCATTCTGGACTGGGACGATCGGAGTACCTGCGTGCTGTTCGGAGACGGCGCGGGCGCGGCCGTTTTGCGCCTGGAGGAAAGCGCCACCGGCAGCGACGATCGCGGCGTGCTGGCCGTGAAGATGCACTCCGACGGGCGCCACTATGGCGCGCTCTATGTCGATGGCGGGGTTTCCACGACGCAAACCGCCGGCCACTTGCGCATGCAGGGGCGCGAGGTGTTTCGCCATGCGGTGGGCAATCTCGCGGCGGTGGCTGGCGAGGCGCTCGCCGAGGCCGGCCTCGGCACCGACGACGTCGACTGGCTGGTGCCGCATCAGGCGAACCGCCGCATCATCGACGCCACCGCGAAAAAGCTCGGCGTTCCGCCGGAAAAACTGGTGGTGACCGTCGATCACCACGCCAACACCTCGTCCGCGTCGATCCCGCTCGCGCTCTGCGAGGCGATCGACGATGGACGCATCAAGGCCGGCGATGTCGTCGTGCTCGAGGCGATCGGCGGCGGCCTTGTTTGGGGCTCCGGGGTAGTCCGCTGGTAACACCCTGACAATCCCACGATATTTGGTGTTGCTTGTTGACGTCCCTGGGGTTGAGGCGTTACCGTTTTTGCGCGCACAACAGGGAGACGGGACAAGAATGGCCGGCAACACGGTCACACGCGCGGATCTCGCCGAGGCAGTGTTCCGAGAGGTGGGGCTTTCCCGCAACGAGTCCGCGAAGCTCGTGGAATCAGTGCTGCAGCTTGTGGCTGACGCATTGGCGAGCGGAGAATCGGTGAAAATCTCGTCCTTCGGTAGCTTCACGGTTCGGATGAAGGGCGAACGCATCGGGCGCAACCCGAAGACGGGCGAGGCGGTGCCGATCCTGCCACGACGCGTGCTGGTGTTCCGCGCGTCGCATGTGTTGAAGGATGGCATCAACGCTGCGTTGACCGACGAGGAAGACAGGGACGACGCTGGCCCAGCAGCGGAGCCGCTCGTCGGCGTCCCCACGCCCGACCGTCCGCCGTCCTAGACGATGAGCCGTGCCGAGCCGGAGGGCGGGTCTGGCGGCAAAGCGCCCGGAGCATTTCGGACGATCCGAGAGGTGTCGGAGACGCTCGACGTGCCCCAGCACGTCCTGCGCTTTTGGGAAACCAAGTTTCCGCAGGTGAAGCCGCTCAAGCGCGGCGGGGGACGGCGCTATTACCGCCCCAACGACGTCGCTTTGCTGCAGCGCATCCGCGAGCTCCTCTATGCCGAGGGCTACACCATTCGCGGCGTCCAAAAATTGCTGCGCGAGAAGGGCGCGCGCACGCTGCTCGAGCCGCCGGCACCGGCGACCGCCGCCAACGGTCCGGCGCCCGGCGCAGCGGCCACCGGCGCCACGCGCGCGGCAAACGGGCCCGCCGCCACCGGGGCCGACGACCACACGCGGGCCGAAATCCGCAAACTCGTCGATGAGCTGCTCACCCTCCGCGACATGCTGCGCGGGCAGGTGCCGACGCGCTGAGGCTGCGTCTCGTTGGTGACGCGCGGAAGGCCGCCGCGCTATAGTGCGCCGGCGCGCGCCTGATGGCGCGCCGCAGGTCGGAGCGTGGCGCAGCCTGGTAGCGCACTTGACTGGGGGTCAAGGGGTCGGCGGTTCGAATCCGCCCGCTCCGACCAATCTTTCCAATTCCACCGACGAGGTCCGCGATCCGGTAGAGAGCGGACGGGCGTGCGCCACCGCGCACCTCTCTGATTGGCCGGGACCGCAAGTCCCTGCGGTCGCTCACCCTCCCCGCGTACGGCGGCGGAGCGGGCCAAGCGCCGCGCTCGATGCCATGCAAGCACGATCAATCCGGCACCGATGGCAAGCAGCGAAATTGACGTTGGTTCGGGCAGACGCGCCGCGATGCGCCGGTGTCGAGTGCGTCAATGTCGGCGGGAGTCGCGCCGGCAGCCAGACCAAGGCTCTGTCCCGACGCATACAGCGAGAACGAGCCATCGAAATCCGTGATGAAGATGTCGGAGGGCAAGAGCCCGAACTGATCGAGGCTTTTCGAGCCGGCTTTCAGCGAAAACAGTGCGCGATCGTTCACGATCTGCCGCTCATTGGTGAACCGATCGATTAGCTGGAATTCCAGGTCCGCGTTCGGATCGAACCGGCCATCCAAAAGGCCGGATGGCACAGTCTTGGGCGTCTTCGCGTCGCCGACCAGAAGGCGGCCGTTGAAGTGCAGATCAAAGAGGGTGAGGGCATCGATATCATCCTCCGCGAGCAGGCCGATTTGCGCGCTTGTCGCAAGGCGGCGATCGAGCGCGTTGACGAAGATATCAGCCGCGCTAAACGCCGCGATCCGTCGGTCGATCGAGAAGAAGACGTTCGGGGTCTCCCTGGCGAGATCCTTCCGCGCCGGGATCGCCGGACCAGTGGTGCCCGCCGGAGGCGCGAACCCCAGGCCGGAATCGGTGGCCGGGCCGAACCCGCCCCGCGCGCCGAAGTTGCCCTGGATGCCACCGATGCTGCGATCGCCCGAATCGCCGAAAAAATCATTGAAGTCAGCGACGACCGTGCGGAGAAAGCATGGCGAAAAAAAAATTTCTGCGGCCGCGCATGGTGATGGCGCAGCGGTTGAACGGCGCCTCTTTGAGGCGGATCAATCCGACTTGCCCTCTGCTGCAACTTTGAAGCTGGGGTGCGCGTCGAGCAGAGAGCCCTATGGTCCGCAACGCGATCGCATGATGGCTGCCGTGGACGATCGGTGGCCGACCGGCGGGCGTGAGAACTTAGGGCAACGTTAAGGAAATCGCGGTGATGTCATCGCCGCCGCCCGCAGCGGGGCGCCTCGGTGCTAGTCGCGGGAACCTTGGGGGCGTCATGGCGCGTCACTATGTGGAGCTCTATCGCCGCGACAAGCCGCGCAAACGCCGCGGCGGCAGGAGCCTGCGGCAACTCCCGGTCTCGACCTGCGTCAAGGCATTCGTCGGCATCAGCGTCCTCATGGCCGTGCTCGGTGCCGTTCTCTGGTCCCTCGGCATGATCGATTTCACCGCCGAGCGCGGTTATCTAAGGTTGACGGGAAATGTCGTTCCGACCCGCTGGAAATTGAGCCCTTGCGGGGCTGTGTTCGGGCTCCTGCCCGCTCATCTCGAGAGCGTGCGGCTTTGCATTGCCCTGAACGTGTTGCCGTTCACCGTCTTGCCACTCTTGGTGCTGACCCTGACGGTCTGGCGCGTGATCGTCGGACGCGGCGACGAGCGAGATTGACCGCGGCGTCGCGCCGGCCCTAAGAGCTGTCGCCGCGCCCATTTCGATCAGGACGGCATGATCCGCGAACGATCGCGGCTCGCCGCGTGGCTCGGCGCCTAAGGCGTGCCGCGTCCCGACGCGCGGCAATCAACTCCCGACGGTCGCCTCCACCCGATGCGCCGGCAAGCGGACCGTGAAGGTGCTGCCGCTGCCGAGCGCGCTTTCTGCGGTAATCTCGCCGCCCATCAGCCGGCATAGGTGGCGAGAGATGGTGAGGCCGAGGCCGGTGCCGCCGCCGCGCCGGCGCGCGGAGCCGTCGACCTGGGCGAACTCCTCGAAGACGTCGCCGAGCCGCGTCGGGTCGATGCCGACGCCGGTGTCCTGAACCGCCATCGTGATGCGGTCGCCGCCGTCGGCGGGCGCGCGCCGCACCGTGAGCGAGATCTCGCCCTCCTCGGTGAAGCGGCAGGCATTGCTCATGAGGTTCAGCAGCACCTGCTTCACGCGCGTCGGGTCGGCGCGCATCACCCCGATCTCGCGCGGGCAGACGACGACGAGGCGGTTCCGGTTCCGCGCGGCGAGCGGCTCGCAAAGCTCGACCAGCTCGCGCACGAACGCCGGCAGATCGATCTCCTCGTCGAACAGCTCGATGCGTCCCGCCTCGATCTTCGAGAGGTCGAGCACGTCGTTGATCAGATTGGTGAGGTGCTCTCCAGCCCGTGAGATACGGCGCAGGGGGTCGAGGTAGTGTTCGTCGCCCGCGGTGGATGCCCGACCCTCGAGCAATTCCGCCATGCCGATGACAGCGGTCAGCGGCGTGCGTAATTCATGGCTCATGCTGGCGAGGAAGCGGCTCTTGGCCTCGGTGGCGGCCATCGCCTGATCGCGCGCGTCGCTCAACTCGGCCTCGCGGCGCTTGTCGTCGCTGATGTCGGTGTAGATGCCGACGACACCGCCCTCGCGGGTGTGCCGCTCGCTGATGCGAATCCAGCGGCCATCCAACATCTCGTACTCGAACGGACCCGCGGGGTTGCGGCGCCGCGCGAGCCGCGTCTCGACCCACTGGTCGACCGGCAGACCATCGGTCGCGAGGAAGCCGCGCGCCGCCTGAGCGCGCAGAATGTCCGCGAAGCGATGCCCGGGCGCGAGGAGGTCGGCGCCCTCGGCGTAGAGCTCCCTGAGCTTGCTGTTGGTCAGGACGATGCGATCCTCCTCATCGGTCAACAGGAACCCCTCCGAGATGGATTCGACGGCTTCGAGCAACTGCTGGCGCGCGGTCTCGAGCGCCGCCTGAAGCCGCTTCTCCTCGGTCACGTCGCCGACCGAGCCGATCATGCGCGCGGCGCGGCCGTCCGCGCCGCGCTGCGCAAGCCCATGCTGGCGCGCCCAATGCCATCGCCCATCACTGCCGCGATAGCGCACATCGATTTCGAACCGCTCGGTCTCGCCTTGGAAGTGATCGATCAAGCCCCGCCTAAAACGATCACGATCATCGGGGTGCATGAGGCGGTCCCAATCGCCGGCGATCGATAGCTCGTCGTGGCGCACGTTGAGCGCCCGGTACATGCCGGGCGAGTAGGCGATGCGATCGTTGACGATGTCCCACTCATAGACGCCGAAGCCGACCGATGCGGTTGCCAGCGCATAGCGCTCCTCGCTGTCGCGAAGCGCGGCCTCCATCTGCTTGCGCTCGTCGACGTCGGAGACGGCGCCGACCAAGCGCACCACGCGTCCGCTGGCATCGCGCACGGCCGACGCGCTGTCGTGCAGCCACGTATAGGCGCCTTGCTTGCTGCGCACCCGGTACTCGCAATGCAGATGATCGACGCGGCCTTTGAACAGGTCGATCAGCGCCTGCAGATAGGGGCCCCAATCATCGGGGTGGATGCGCTCATTCCAGACATCGGGGGTGCGCGCGCGCTCAGCGAGACCGAACATGTCCCGAAGCCGCGGCGAGAAGTAGACGGTATCGTTGGCGACGTCCCAATCATAGAGGCCCTCGGTCATGGCCTCCTCGACGAGCGAGTGCCGCTCCTGGCTGCGGCGCAGCGCGGCCTCGGCGCGCCGCGTGTCGGTGACGTCGCTGAAAATCACCAGCACGCCGCCATCGGGAATGCGCTCGCTCCGGATGCGCAGGATCCGGCCGTTCGCCATGTGCTGCTCGACCACGCGTGTCTTGACGCGCTTCACCTCGGCGACGCGGGCTTTCACCTCGGCATCGATGTCGCCCCGCCCATAGTCACCACGCTCGGCATTGAAGCGAAGCAGCGCCTCGAGCGAGACCCCCGGCACGCAAAGCTCGGGCGGGAAATGCCTGAGCGTGAGAAAGCGCTCGTTGCGCACCACCAGGCGGAGATCGTCGTCGAAGATAGCGACCCCGTTTTGGAACAGGTCGAGGCCCGCGAGCAGCAGAGCCTCGAGAGACCCGGCCGCCGCGTCCGGCGCCCTCTCCGTCGTGCCGCGTTCGGTCATCCCATCCCGGTGTCTATGGGTGCGTCCCGACTGCGGTAGCGCAGCGTCCGATCCCGGTCAATGTGTGATTCGCGCGTGGACCGGCGCAAACTCGGATGCGCGGACGACGCCGCGAGCGGCGACGCAGCGCTCGGCGGCGCGGACGCCTCGCCACTCTCTGAAACGGAGATGCGCGCTGAGGGCGAGCAACGCCGGGCCGTCGGACTGAGCGGCCGGCGGCGGCACTGAGGGCTTCGCTGCCCGCCGGCGCGGACGATGAGAAGCGTCGGCGAAATTCGCGCGTCGCGCCGGTCTACTCCACGATGCGCCAGGTCCCGTCAGGCTGTCGGCAGGCGCGGCCGTAGATCTGCTGCGGGCGGCCGCCGATCATCGATGTGGCTGTGTATTCGCGGCAATAGGCCCCGGACGCGGTTTGCACGGTGCGCGTCGGCAACACTTCGTGCGTTGCGCCATTGTCCGGATTGACCCACGTGACTTGCTGACCGTCATCGGCGTGTTCGAGCGTTTGGCCCACGCAACCTTGGTCGACCTCGTCCATGTGGCGCCCGACCACGCTGCCGACGAGCAGGCCGAGCAGCGCGCCGCCGCCAACCGCGACCAGCTGGCCGTCGCCGTCACCGATCTGCGCGCCGACGATCGCGCCCGCAGCGCCACCTAGGAGGCCCCCGAGAAGCTCGCGATTGCAGCCTCCGAGACCAATGTCGAACGGCGGCTCGTAAGCGATCGGCGCCGTGTCGTACCCGTCGTCGTCGTGGGCGTGATAGTCGTGGTCGTGATCATGGTGGCGATGGCGGCGATAGCCGTGGGCCGGCGCCCAGGGTGGCGGCCCCTTGCGATAGCGGGCACGGCGGCGGCACTCATATTCTTCCTCGAAGCCGTGTTCGTCCTCTTCGTACTCGTACTCGCAGTCGCCGTCGCGGTACTCGTACTCGTACCCGTGCCGGCGGTGCCGGCCCTTTTCCTTGTAGCGGTGCTTGCGGTGCTCGTGCGCGCGCGCCTTCTTCCCGTGGCGGCCGTCGTCCTTCCAGGAATGCGCAACCGCCGGCCCGGATGGCGCGGCCGCCAAGCCAATCGGCACGGCCAAGAACGCGGCCATGACCAAGGATTTCATCACCAGCTTCAGCATCACCCAACCTTCTTCGCGAAACGCTGACTTGGCCCGCATCCTGACCGCCCGCCCCTGAATGGGCGATGAATGGCGCCGCGGGGGCGCCGTCAAGGCTGTGACATGGCGAGGCATCGCCCATGATGGCAAGGAGAATATCTATTTAAATTCAATATGTTAACTCGAATATCCGGTTAATCGGCGCTCCAGATATCCGGCGGGCGCAGCCGATCTCCGGCCACCCTGGCGGACGGCGCCATTGGACAGTAGTCTTAGTCATGGGAGGGAGACAGGGAACCAAGCAAACGGGTGAGATCATGGTCAAATCGTCACGCCTTCCGGCGCTTATCACGAACAAGAGCAGCACGATCGTCGATGGCAGCACGCTTCCTCCCGACACGGCGCCCCCCGGCGCGCGCCGCCCAGTCTCGAGCCTCGTGGCACTCGCGGCCGGCGCGTGCCTCGCCACGGCGATGATCGTCGCCGCCCCCGTTGACGTCGACTTTGCCGAGGGTTCGCTCGGCGAGCAGCAAGCCGTGGCCAAAGGTGGCGGTGGCGGCGGCGGCGGCGGCGGTAACGGCGGCGGCGGTGGCGGCGGTAACGGCGGCGGCGGCGGCGGTGGCGGCGGTAACGGCGGCGGCGGCGGCGGCGGCGGCGGCGGCCAGGGAGCTAGCGCGAACGGGCCTGGAAACGGGCACGGCCACGGGCACGGGCACGGCCACGGCAAGGGTGCCGGCCATGGTGGGGCCGCGGCTGTCGGTGTCGCGGCGGCCGACAATGGTGGTGACGGCGCGGACGGTGATGGCGCGAACGGCGATGGCGTTGACGGTGACGGCGACGTTGGGCTCGCCGATGCGAGCGCTCTCGGCAGCCTGAACGCGATCAACGCCTCGCAAACCGCGCGCGACAACGCGAATGAAGGCTCGCGTGTCGGTCAAACCGCAGCCTATGCCGACGCAATCCGGAGCGGCGACGTCGAAGCCGCAGCGGCGGCCCTGGACAACGCCGCCAACAAAGCGGTCACGCTCTCGGTCACCCACACGGTCAACGTCGCTCTCGGGATCGACGATGCCGCGGTCGACAATGGCGACGTCGGTGATAATGGCGACGTCGGTGATAATGGCGATGGCGGCGACGCGGCGGACGGTGAGGGCGATGGTGACGACGGCAACGCCATCACCACCGTTCACGACCTCGAAGGTGACGTCGTCGATGCCATCAACGGTGTTGACGATGGTGGCGCTGACGACGGTAACGGCGACGACGGCAACGATGGCGACGGAGACATCTAGGCGGCGGGAACGCCGTCGCCCGAGGGCGCCGCTCTAGGGTCGAACCTCGACGTAGTCGACGACCTTTTTCACGCCGTCGGTTGCGCGCGCGACCTTGAGCGCGAGCTTGTGCTCGGCGTGCGAGCGCGCGCGGCCAAGAAGGTACACGATCCCGAACGTGTCGGCGGCGACGCGGAGGTTCACGTCGGCGATATCTTCGGTGCCGATGAGGTTGATGCCGACCGTGTTATCGAGCAGCACGGTCTCACCCCAATCGAGCAGCTCCTCGTCGCGGGCCTCGCGCTCATCCTCCGAGAGGAAGGTGGCGTGCCAGTAGAGGGTCTTGACGCCCTCGACCGCGTCGACGCCGCGGCGAAAGGCTTTGAAGGTCTCGATATCGTCGAAGGAGCCGGTGATCAAAAGGCGTTGCTCGTAGATCTCGGTCGAGGCATCGATCGTGCCGAGATCGGCCATCACGGCGTTGATCTCCACGACGATGCGGTTGTCCTCGGTAATGTCCTCGAAGCTCCGCGCTTCCACCGCGCGTTCGACCAATGTCACGACGGGAACCGGCGGCCCGACACAGGCCGCGAGGACAGCAGAGAGGCCGATCAGCGCGGCGCAGCCGAGGCCGGGAAAGCCCATCGCAGCCGTCATCCGACGATGCATGAGACGCATCCTGGCACTCACGAGTTGAGTTCGCTGTCCTTCCAATATTTCGTGCCTTGGATCGTCGCCTGCAGCGCGAGGCCGCTTTCCGTGATCTGGTAAAGCTTGATGCCCGGCGCGACATCCACCGCGCCGGCCCAAGCGCCGCCCTTGTCGCCGGCTTTCGCGGCGGCATCGGCCTGCGCGCTGGCATCCCAGCCGCTCTCGACGAAATGCCGCAGGGCGCCCTCGGTCGTGAAGACGAAGACTCCGCGGAAATCCTTGACCCCGAGACCGATGCCAATCCCGCCCGAGGCCATCTTCATATAGGTGTTCTTGCCGGTGCGGTTGTCCTTGACGACGCCGTAGCCGCTGCCGGCTGAGAGCAGAATCACGTTCACGCCGACATTGCTGAAGACCGCATAGCCGACCGCCTGCGCAATGCGGGTCTTGGCGTAAGGCTCGATCCGATAGAGCTCCGCCAGCGTGTCGGAGCGCATCTGGGCCACGGCCGCGCGCTTTTCGATAACGGAATCACCGTCCGGTGACATGCAGCCGCTCACGACAAACAGCACGGCCGCAAAGGCAAGCACGGAAATCTTTCGCACGGTTGACATGGCGGCTCCTCGGTCCTGGCATCAGTCGGGCGCCGCCCGACGGCAGCGCATGCGCACAACAAAACGAAATGGTTAAGATCTGATTGGCGCTCGGTCCGCTGGGCCCGCAGTCCCAAACGCGGCCGGGGCTCCAAGGCCGCATGGACAGCGTCATGAGCCGCGCCATAGACTTCCCTGGGTCGAGGATGAGCTTGTCCGACACCCATGCGATGGCTTGCGCAAAGCCGGCCTCGGCGAGGGAGACGTCTGATGGATGCGTGGTTGAAGGCGGCGGTGGACTACATCCCGCAGTGGCTCGAATACCAGATGCGGCTCACCGAACAGCCGGGCTGCGCGGTCGCCATCGCACACAACAATCGGCTCGTTTTGGAGCGCGCCTTCGGGGTTGCGGACATCACGACCGGCCGCGCGCTGACGCCGCGCCATCGCCACCGGGTTGCGTCCCACTCCAAGACGTTCACCGCCGCGGCCATCATGAAGCTGCGGGAAGCGGGCAAGCTGCGTCTGGACGATCCGGCCGGCCGCTTCGTCGATGGGCTCCATCCGCGTGTCGCGGAGGCGACGCTGACCCAGCTGCTGTCACACAGTGCCGGCCTGATCCGCGACGGCGTGGACGCCGGGCAGTGGCAGGATCGCCGGCCGTTTCTCTCCGCGCGAGACCTGCGGGCCGCGCTTGCCGACGCACCGCTCCTCGAGGCGAGCACGCGCTTCAAATATTCCAACCATGGCTTCGGCCTCGCCGGCCTGGTGATCGAGGCCGTCACGGGCGAGCCCTATGGCGACTGGGTCGCGCGCGAGATCGTGGGCAAGAGCGGGCTGCGCGAGACCATGCCCGACGGCCCGGCCACCGGGCGCGCGCCCGTGGCACGCGGGCACACGCGCAAGCTGCCGCTCGGGCGGCGGCTCGTCGTGCCCGGCGACAACCCGACGCACGCGCTCGCGCCGGCGACGGGCTTCGTCTCGACGGCGGGCGATCTTGCGCGCTTTTTCGGACGCCTCGACCCTGCGGCGAAGTCCAGCGTGCTATCGCGCGCGAGCCGGCACGAAATGATCCGGCAGCAATGGCATGATCCCTACGCGGCGGCCGGTGGGCATTACGGCCTCGGCATCATGATCGGCAAGGTTGGGGATTGGGCGTGGTTCGGCCATGCCGGCGCCTTCCAAAGCTGCCTGAGCCGCACCGTGGTTCTGCCGGGGCGCGGCCTCTCGATCTCGGTCATGACCAATGCGTTGGACGGCCCGGCCTGGGCCTGGTCGGACGCCCTGATCAGGATCCTGCAGACCTGCCGGGCCCGCGGCGCGCCAACCGCGAAGACCCGCGACTGGTGCGGCCGCTGGTGGAGCCTCTGGCGTACGCTCGACTTTGTGCCGATGCGCGATCACGTGCTCGTGGCCGATCCGGGCATGGCCACGCCGTTTGTCGATGCGTCGGAGATCACCGTGACCAAGCGAGACCACGGGTCGGTCAGCCGCGCAACCAGCCTCGGCAACTTCGCCGAGGAGGCGCGCCTGATCCGCGGCAAGAACGGGCGGGTGCGCGAGATCGTGTTCGGCGGCACGACCTATCTTCCCGAGCGCCGCGCGGGCCAGGAGATCGTGCGGCGCTACGGGGGCTCGTCGTCGGGCTGAGGGGCGCGGCGCGCGCTAACCCCGCCAGCCTGCAAGCCGCATGGCCTTGAAAAACAGCGCGCGGTCTTCGGACCGTGTGAACGGGTGCGTGCTGTCGAGATAATCCCGCGTCAAGGTCGGGAGGATGCGTCGCGAATCGGCGAGGGCGGCCTTGGCGCGCGCGGTCTCTCCCCGAAGCGCGAGGGCGCATGCCAGCCGATGATGCGCGCGCACGGCCATGGGGCTCTCCCGAATCGCCGCCTGGGCACGCTCGACCGCCTGGTCGTAGTCACCCAGCACGATGTAGGCGAGCGACTGCGCAGACAGGAAATGCGGGCGATAGGGGTCCCGCGGGCTCAGCCGCATGCAGGTCTCCATGGAGCGGAGAGCAGCGGTGGCGTCGCCGAGGAAAAGCTGCGCCCACCCCAGCGCCGAATAGGCAAGCGCGTGGCTCGGGTTGAGGGAGATCGCGTGCTCCCCCTCCTCCTTCGCTCGGTCGAGATCGCCGGCATAGGCGTAGCAGACCGATAGGGTCACCCGCGCGGTGGTCTCGCGCGAATCGACGGAGAAGGCGCGCGTCGCGCAATCCAACCCCATGGAAAGACTGCGCCGGCGGCTCCGTGACCAGCCCATCACATAGTCCCAAATGTGGGTCGCCGACATCCACGCGAGCGCGAGGGCCGAGTCGGGATCGGCCTTGAGCGCCTCCTTGAACAGGTCGCGCGCGATCTCGTTTTCGGTCTTGCTGAACCGGTTGTGGAACCACAAGCCGCGCGCCAAGGCGTCCCACGATGTCAGATTATTCGGGCGGGCGCGCGCGGCGCGCTCGGATTCGGCCATCATGATCTCAGGTGCGCAATGCGACACGATGTTGCGGGTGATGTCGTCCTGCACGTCGAAGATATCGGCGAGCTCGCGATCAAACTGCTCGCCCCACATGCGCATCCGCGTGGTGGCGTCGATCAGATTGACGGTCAGCCGCAGCCGATCGTCCGCACGTCGCACGGTGCCCCGCACGACATAGCGCGCGCCGACCTCGGCGCCGAGCCGCTGCACGTCCACCGGGCGCGACAGGGGCCGGGTCATCGGCTCGACCACGATGACAGGGAACCAGCGCCAGCGGCCGAGGCCCTCGACGACATCCTCCGTGACGCCGGCGGCGAAATAGTCCTGCGACCGGTCGTCGCTGTTGTTCTCGAAGGCCATCACCGCGATCGCCGGCCGGCCGTTGAAGCCCGGCACGGCTGACGATCCCTCGAACCGATCATCGGTGAGCGGCGCGGGTACGGGCGGCACCTCGTCTCGAGTCTCGGCCGTGATCGGCAGCTCCGCAGGCCGCAGCACCGCCGGTCCGGGGTCCTCGCCGGGAAACGTGATCAGCCGCTTGGCGTCGTCTGCCGTGAGCAGGCCGGTGCGAATCATGCCGCGCATGCTCTGCGGCGAGGGCCGCACCTCACCCCGCTCCCACTCGCCGACCGTCGCCCGATCAACCCCGAGCTTGCCGGCCAGCGAGGCCTGAGTCTCGCCGATCGCCCGCCGCCGGCGCCTGATTTCGAGGCCCAACGGAGACACCGCACTCTTGCCCATCAGCTGAAACCCTTAATCGACTGAAAATTAACCCCTTTTCCGCGCGAAGGCAGCAAAAAGCCGACTTGCTTCCGTCATTTTGCCCCCACCTTGGCAGGCGACGCCAGCGTTTTCGCACTCTTAACGTTAACGCAACTCGATCGGGTGCGGTGTCCGCACCGCCTCCGCCAAGCATCACGGCAATGACGCTGGAGAACGACGGCCATGACGGCCCTGCAGAGTTACGGGTGGATCAGCCCAGAGCGCCAGGTCGCGCGCGATCAGCTGACGTCGTCGGTGGTCCCGGCACCCAAACCGGTCAACAAAACCTATGAAGAGCTGACCGGTGCCGAGGATCGGGGTATCTACTTTCGCGCCGAGCGGTTGCATGCCCGCGAGGTGCTGGGGAAACCCGCGCCGCTCGCGCGGATCAATCAGCACGCGTTGGAACTCGGCGATTTTAGCATGGGCGGCCTGTCCGTTTTGGCGCGCCCCGATGACGACGGCCCCGGCGAGATCGGTGAGGAGCTGCCGCTCGAGATCGGCGTCGGGCGCTTGGTGCTTTACCGTGGACGCGCCCAGATCCGCCGCATCGAGCCCAATCCCTTCCGCACCAAGGTGGCGCTCGCGTTCACGAGCGGCTACCTCGACGTCCCCAGTTTCGTCGGGCAGTGCCGGAAAATCCAACTGCGCCATGAGCTTGATCAGCTACACGCGCCCAGGCTCAGCCCGATTAAACCCGAATACCGCCTCCACTGCGCCGACACGCTCCATTTCCTGCAACGCCTGCGGGCGATCTCGGATGATTTCGCGGCGCGCTGCGGCGGATCGCCGGAGACCGCGGTGGAGGATTTCCTGGCGCTTTGCGACGAATTGGTCGTGCCCGAGTGGCGCCGGCTGTGGCACCGCGGAAACGAAATCGTGCGGGCCATCATGCCGCGCCGCGAAGCGCTCGCATTCGCCAAGGACTTCACGGAGCGGATGCTGACGCCGGCCTTCATGCCGGGCCCCATTTGGCGGCGGAGCTTCGAAAAGCCGCGCGGCTATCCGGGTGACTTCGAGCTGATGCGCCAGGTCTACGCCTGGGAGACGGCCGGTGAAAGCCTCTATGCCAAGGCCATGCACCGGATTGGCCTGGACGTCGCCGAGTGCATCGCGACGCGCATGCATATGGCGCAGGAGACGATCGCGCAGCGCGTGCGCAACAAGCCGGGCGACGAACCGGTGAGCCTGATGAGCCTTGGCTGCGGACCCGCGGAGGAGATCGCGCGCTATCTCGACGGCGCATCGGGGCCGGGTGCGCTGAACGTGACGCTGGTCGATCAGGACCACGATGCGCTCGCGACCGCCCATGGGCGCTGCTATCCGCTTCTCACGCGGCGCGCCGATGGCTCTGCGATTCGCCCATTCGAAGTCTCCTTTGCCGCACTCCTCCGCGACAACAAGGTCTTCAGCCAGCTCGGCGCCCAGGACCTGATCTACTCGATGGGATTGATTGATTACCTGACGCCGCGGCGCGCCCATCAATTGGTGAGCGCGCTCTATGAGACGCTTGCGCCGGGTGGCCAGCTCCTGATCGGCAACATGGCCGATGTCGCCGGCGGCAACCAATGGCCCATGGAGTTTATCTGCGATTGGAGCGTTCGTTACCGCACCGAAGCCGACATGCGCGCGATGGCGCGCGGTCTGCCGGCCGCGCAGCTCGACGTCGTCTCCGACCCAACCGAACGGGTGGTCATTCTGAAACTTGTGAAACCCTAGCCCTGCCCCGCGGGCCCGCAGGGATGCCCTGGGCGTTGCAATCCGTGTGGCGATGTTGTGCCACTAAGCGCTCTTTGCAACAGCGACGTCCGGGGCCTCTGCGGGCCCCAACACCCGATCCTCCGGCAACGTCACGCGCACGCGCGTCCCGACACCCAGCTGGCTATTGATGGTGAGTTTGCCGCCGTGCAGGTTGACGATCTTCTGCACCAGCGGCAGGCCGAGGCCGGTTCCCTCGTGTGACCGGCAGAGGGCGTTCTCCACCTGAACGAACGGCTGCAAGACCTTTTCCTGATCCTCCTTCTTGATGCCGATCCCCGTGTCGGAAACGACCATCGAGAAACCAGCGCCCCTATGCCGCTCGGTCGAGACCTCGATCGAGCCACCCTGCTCGGTGAACTTCACGGCGTTCGACAAAAGGTTGACCATGACCTGGCGGATCAGCCGCTGATCGACCCGTAGATGCAGGTCCTGATCCATGTCGGATGAGAATTGCAACCCGGCGGCGAGCGCGGGCTCGCGAAAAATTTTGGCACTTTCGTCCATCAACTCGGAGAGCTGCACCTCGCTTTCGACCAATTTCAATTTGCCGGCTTCGGCTTTGGACAAATCGAGAATATCGTTGATGATCTCGAGCAAGTGTTGGCCAGAGGCGTGGATATCGTTGACGTAGTCCTCGTATTTTTCCGACCCTAATGATCCAAACACTTGTGTCTTCATCAATTCCGAAAATCCGATGATCGCGTTCAAGGGCGTTCGCAACTCATGACTTACGATCGCGAGGAAATTGCTCTTCGCTTCGTTCGCGATCTGCGTCTTTCGGAGAAGTACATCCGTACGTGCTTTTTCGCGGAACAGAAGTTGCGTGCTGATATATTCCTTCCTGTAATAGAGCTCGAGCGCGTAGTTTGCGAAGACTCCGATCGACAGCGCCATGATGAGGAAGAAATTGTTGCTGATCAGCACGGTGTCGGGAACCGGGTTGAGCGTGAGCGTCGCGATCTCGTAGATCACGACCATGGCGAGAGCCGCCGCCGCTGAATATTGGTGGCGCAACCGGATCAGGGTCGAGGCGAAGATCACGACCATGATCAAACCGGCATAGTAGTAGTAATTTGTCGGCGGTTCGGTGAGAACAGTCATCGCGACCACGCCGAGGCCGGCCGACATGGTGCTTACGATCAGCGCCGGTTGGGAAAAATAGTAGAAGCGCGGATGGTAGGTGAGCGCCATTACAATCAGCAGCGCGGGACATACACCGCAATAACGAATAATCCAGATCGGAACTGCGTCGGGACCGAGAAGAACATAATCGAGAAATCCGAAAGCGCCATAAAGTAACGCTGCTAAAGCAAGCGACAAACGAATGATAGGAAGAGATTTCTTTAACGAGCTTCTCGAAAAATTCGTCTCGACCTCGCGGTCGTCGAAATAGAGTGTGAATTTGTTCAGCCTATAGCGATAGCCAACGGGATCCTGAATTTCAGGATCGAGATCGGACCCGGCGGACTCCGACGTTGGCCGTTCATCGAGCATTTTTTGATGGGTGCCACTGCTGGTACGGGGGCTTTCGAAACCTTAGCCACCGGTACTGAACATTCACTTAAGGCGAATAGGTCCGAGCAATCAATCGCCTCACCCATTTCGCTTAGCGTGGGAACCATGGCGATCGTTGCCGTGAAGACCGGGGCGCCCATCGCCCCGGCGCGTGCGGACATAACCATTGTTGCCCTCGTGCGATTGTGGTCAAGTTTATGCCGTCTGGGCCCGCTCGACGACAGCTGGCGAGCGGGCCCAGGGCGTTATGGCGCTTTTCGCCAGCAAGAGGGAGTGAAGGATGTTTGGGAGAATGATCGCGGCCTCAGCCGCCGCCATCGGTCTGCTCGTCACCTCGTTCGGTGACGCGGAGGCTCAGGTCAAGATCGAGGGCGAGCCCAAGATCGCCTTTGTCTATTTCAACGTCAAAGACGATGGCGGCTGGGTCCAGGCGCAGGATGAAGCGCGCATGGCAATCGAGAGCGCGACGGGTTGGGAGATCGCCTATACCGAGAAGGTCGAGGAGGTCGCTTCCAAGATCCGCCCCGTCGTCGAGCGCTACATCAAACGCGGCTACAACATCATCAACGGCTCGGCTTTCGGCTACAGCGACACATTCGTCGAACTCGCCGCCGAATATCCGAACGTCGCGTTCATCAATGCCGCCGGCACGACCAACAACGGCAAGAACCTCGAATCCTATTACGCGCGGACCTACGAGAGCCAATATCTCTGCGGCATGGTGGCCGGCGCCATGACCAAGACCAACAAGCTCGGCTTCGTCGCCGCGATCCCGCTCGGCATCACCGTTTGGAATGTCAATGCGTGGGCGCTGGGCGCGCAGGCGGTCAATCCCGACGTCACCGTCTACGTCACGTTCACCAACGCGTGGTACGACCCGGTCAAGGAACGGGCGACCGCGCAATCGTTCGTCGAGCTGGGTGTCGACGTTCTCGGTCAGCATCAAGACACGCCCGCGACACAGCTCGTCGCGCAAGAAAATGGCCTGCTCTCGACGGGCTACCATCGGGACATGCGCGAATATGCCCCCGACGCTACGATGTGCTCCTCGGTCTGGGTGTGGGAGCGGCACCTCAAGGCCACATTCGACAAGATCATCGCCGGCACATGGACGCCGGGTGCGTATGGTGCCTTTCCGGGTATCAAGGATGGTGGCACCGAGGTGATCTGCTGCAGCGATTCCGTCCCGCAGGAGGTCGTCGATCGCGTGATGGCCGCCCGCGAGAAGATCGTCAGCGGCGAGATGCACGTGTTCCAAGGCCCGATCACCAAGCAAGACGGCTCGCTCGCCGTGGCCGCCGGTGAGACCATCGATGACGGCTCGCTGTGGGCAATGAACTACTTGGTCAAGGGAATCGTCGGGCAAGTGCAATAGCACGCGACCACCAACACCGCGCGCCCGGACGAGCCGTTCGGGCGCGCGTCCCTGCCTTGAAATCGGGGGCTCCACCGCCCGATTGCTCGCTGCCTCCGTCTTTCCTCCCGTCCTACCGGAGCCATGACCGCCGCGCTCCAGCTTGAAGGCATCTCAAAGACGTTCGGCGAGAATCCCGCGCTCGACGGCGCGCATTTCACGGCTGAATGGGGGTCCGTTCACGGGCTCCTCGGGGAAAACGGCGCCGGCAAGTCATCCTTGATGAACGTCGCCTGCGGGCTCTATCTACCGGACCGGGGCACCGTCGCGGTCAACGGCACGCCCGTTCGCATCGATGGACCAGCCGATGCCCGCGCCCTCGGCATCGGCATGGTGCACCAGCACTTCAAGTTGGTCATGCCGTTCAGCGTCGCAGAGAACGTCATGCTCGCCAACCGGCGAAAAGGCTGGCGCAAGGGGCTGCGCGAGATCGCCGATGAGATCGTGCGGCTCGGCGAGGAGCTCGGCTTTCAGATCGATCCGAGCGCGCGCACCGATACCATCTCGATCGCCGAGCAACAGCGCGTCGAGATCATCAAGGTGCTGATCGGCGGGGCACGGCTACTGATCTTGGACGAGCCGACGGCCGTGTTGACCGACGAGGAATCGGAGCGCTTGCTGGAGACCGTGCAAGCGCTGGCGCGCAGCGGCAGCTGCGTCGTCCTCATCACCCACAAGCTCCGCGAGGTGATGGGATATGCCGACCGTGTGACGGTCATGCGCGCCGGTCGAACGGTCGCGACGGAAGATCCGTCGGCGATGAGCCAAGCCGATCTCGCCCGGCTGATGGTGGGAACGGCACCACCGAGCGAGCACACCTCGCCGGGGCAACACGGTGCGGTGCGCCTTGCGCTCCACGACATTGCGGCGCGGCGCGGGGATGGCCTGCAGACCGTCCGCGATGTCTCGCTGATCGTCTCGAGCGGGGAGATCTACGGCGTGGCGGGCGTCGGCGGCAATGGGCAGACCGAGCTTGCCGAGGTGCTCATGGGTGTGCGCAGCCCAATCGCCGGTCGGCTCGAGCTCGACGGCGTCGACGTGACGCGCGCCCACCCGCGCCAGCGGCGCGCGCGCGGCATGAGCAGCGTGCCGGCCGATCGATTTCGATTCGGCCTCGCCGCCGACCTCTCGACGAGCGACAATTTCGCGGCCGCCGGGCTCGGTCAAGGCGTGTTCGGCACCCCGCTCTGGGTTGCACGGGGCAAGGTTCGCCGCGCCACCGAGGCCGCGATCGAGCGCTTCGAGATCCAGGGCGCGACCGCCGCAACGCGCGCGCGCCTGCTCTCCGGCGGCAATGCGCAGAAGCTGGTGCTGGCGCGCGAGCTTTCGGGAACACCGAGCGTCATCGTGGCGCATTCTCCGACGCGCGGCCTCGACGTGCGTGCCGCCGCCGCCGTGCATGAAACGCTGGTCGGCGCACGAGATGCGGGGGCTGCCGTGCTCCTGATCAGCGAGGACCTGGATGAGGTGCTGAACCTCTCCGACGTCGTGGGCGTGATGAACCGCGGGCGCATCGTCGGCACGTTTGACCGGCCGGTCGACCGCCAGGCGGTCGGCGAACTCATGGTTGGCCATGCCTAGCGACAGCGCGACCGTGTCCCCGCCCGCAGAGCGTCGCGCGCGCCGCATCGGCCGCATCAATCTAGAGGTGCGCCAGACGCTCCCGCTTTGGAAGCACGCCGGGTTCATTCTCGGGTCAGTGGCGTTCGGCCTGGGTATCTCGGTCCTCATCCTCGTGTTGTCGGGCGTCGACCCCCGCGCGATCATCGACGAGTTCATCGTCCTCACCTTCTTCGACAGCGACGGCCTCGCCAATGTGTTGCTGGAGTGGGCACCGCTCATCCTGGTCGGCCTCAGCGCCGCGGTCGCGTTTCGCGTCCAGTTCTGGAACATCGGCGTCGAGGGACAGTTCACCTGCGGCGCAATCGGCGTCGCCGCGGTGACGATCTACGACTTCGGACCCGAGAGTATCCGTCTCATCGTGATGGCGATCGCCGGGCTCTTTGGCGGGTTTCTGTGGACCGTCGTGCCCGCCCTTCTCCGGCTGCGTTTCAATGTGAACGAGATCGTCACGACGCTCCTTTTCAACTACATCGTGGCGCTTTTCGTGCTCAACCAGCTGTTCGGCGCGTGGCGCGACCCCACCGACTTCTATCACCACTCGGAGCCGTTCGAGGCGTTCGAGCGCCTGGCGCGCATCGGTTGGGGCCAGATCCACACCGGCCTCTTCATCGCGCTCGGCGCCGCGGTGATCGTCTGGCTGCTCACCGAACGCAGCCGGTTCGGCAGCTTCATGCGCTTCGTCGGCGCCAACCCGCAGATGGCGCTCGCGGCCGGGATTCCCGTGACCTTCGTCATCGCAGCCTCGGTCTCGCTCTCGGGCGCCTTGAGCGGGCTCGGTGGCTACATCATGGCGGCCGGTCAGGAGTTTCGCCTGACCCCCTTCCTCGCGATCGGCTACGGCTTTTCCGGCATCGTGATCGCGTTCCTCGCACGCAACAATCCGGCGGCGGTCGTCGTGGTCGCGTTCCTCATGGCCGGGCTCTATGTCTCCGGCGACAGCATCCAGGTGTTCTACGGATTGCCGGCCGAAACGGTCGGCTTGATCCAGGCGATCATCGTGATGTGCGTCGTCGGCTCCGACTTCTTCGTGCGCTACCGATTGCATTGGGTGCGCTGATGGCGCTCGATTTCATCGTCAACTGGATCGCCTTCACGCCCGTCTTCGCGGTGCCGCTCGCGCTGGCCTCGCTCGGCCTGATCATCAACGAGCGCGCGGGCGTCATGAACCTCGGCGCCGAGGGCATCATGATGTGCGGCGCCTTCGCGAGCGTGGTCGCCTATCTGGAGGTCGGCGGCAGCAACGGCGCCGGGGTGCTGGCCGCGATCGGCGCAGGGATGCTCGTCTCCGCGCTCTTTGCCTTCATGGTCGTGACGCTTCGGGTCAACCAGGTCGTCACCGGCATCGCCGTGGTCTTCTTCGGCTCAGGCCTCACGGGCCTGATCGGGGGACCATGGACCGAGAAGGCGGTCGGCGGCTTCAGCAAGCTCAACCTCGGGCCGCTCAGCGACATTCCGGTGCTCGGCAAGATCCTCTTCCAGCAGGATCTTATGGTCTATCTCTCGATCCCGATCATCTTCCTGGTCTGGCGCTTTCTCTATCGCAGCGTGCCCGGCATGCACCTGCGGTCGGTCGGCGAGAACCCGCAAGCCGCCGACGCGGCGGGTATCAACATCGACCGCTATCGCTTCCTCGCCGTGATCGCAGGCGGCGCGTTGGTCGGGCTCGCCGGCGGCTATCTCGGGCTAGCCTCGGCGAAGTTCTGGATCGAGGACATGACGCAAGGCCGCGGCTGGATTGCGGTCGCGCTCGTGATCTTCGCCCGCTGGCAGCCGGGACGCGCCGTCGCCGGGGCGTTTCTCTTCGGCGGCATCGAAGCCCTCATCCCCCGCATCCAGGCGATCGGCCTGCCGGTCCCCCAATATCTTCTGCTCATGATGCCCTACCTCGCGACGCTCGCCGTGCTCGCCTATGTCGGCATCGTCTCGCGCACCGGCTCCGGCGCTCCGGGCGCGCTGGGCCTGCCCTATGTGCGCGAGGATCGTCGGTAGCCCGCGCAATCGCGCCGCCGGTCCCGCTTGGGGATTGCCGGCATCGCGATAAGATGGCGAACCCGATGACGCCCAAGGGGGACGCACCATGACGCCGCTCGATCCGCAGGTTCAGGCCTATGTCGATGAAGTGAATGCCGCCGAGCCCGAATCGCTCTGGGACCGGCCGATCGCCGAGATCCGCGCCGACTTCGATACGATGGTGATGGACTCGACAGCGCCCGGCCCCGCGGTGGCGCGGGTCGAGGACCGCACGATTCCGGGTCCGCACGGACCGATCCCGGTCCGCCTTTATTGGCCCGACGATGGCGATGCGCCGCGTCCGGCGGTCGTCAATTTCCACGGCAGCGGCTATGTCGTGCTCGGTCTCAACACCCACGACAATGTCTGCCGCGCGCTCTGCAAAGGCGCGGGGTGCATCGTGGTGGGTGTCGACTATCGCAAGGCGCCCGAAAACAAATTCCCGAAGCCGACCGACGACGCCTGGGCCTCGGTCTGCTGGGTTGCCGAGAATGCCGAGGCGCTCGGCGTCGATCCGACGCGGATCGCCGTCTCGGGCGATTCAGCCGGCGGCTGCCTCGCAGCGGTCACCGCGCAACGCGCCAAGGCCGAGGGCTTCCCACCGCTGGCCTTCCAGCTTCTCGTCTATCCGGTGACCGACGCGCGCGAGGACACGGCATCCTACAAGACCTTCGCCGAAGGCTATGTGCTCACCGCGGACGCCATGCGCTGGTTCTTCCATTGCTATTTCAACGACGACTCCGAGCGGGACAACCACGCCGCCGCGCCGCTCCGCGCGCCCGACCTGCACGGCCTGCCGCCGGCGCTGGTGATAACGGCGAGTCACGACCCGCTGCTCGACGACGGCGTGGCCTACGCCGCGCGCCTCCGCGACGCCGGCGTGCCGACCGAGTACATCAATTACGAAGGCCATATTCACGGTTTCTGGACCGCGACCGGGCGTTTCGACATCGCAACCGAGGCACACGCCACGGCGTGCGCGGCGCTGCGCAAGGCCTTCGGCACCGCGTAGCCTAGAGCAAATCCCGCTAGCCGCCGGCCCAGCCGGGGATATAGCAAGCGCCGGGAACCGCCGGGTATTGGTCGAGCACCGCCTCGTCGAGCTCCAGGCCCAAACCGGGTCCATCCGGTGGCTCGATGTGGCCGTCGACGACGCCGTAGCCGGCCGGTGATTTGGCGAGATCGGTGCGGAACGGGTTTACCGCCGCGACGTCGGCCTCGTAGATCAGCGCATTCGGAATGACCGAGAGGAGATGCGCGTTGCCCGCGGCGCTGAGCACGCTGTGGCTCGTGTGCGGCGCAACGGGGATGTGCCAGGCGGCCGCCATGTCGGCGATCTTCTTGAGCTCGGTGAGGCCGCCGGTCTTGCAGAAATCGGCCTGACAGATCGAGATCGCGCGGGCCTCGAAGAGCTCGCGGAAGGCCTGGCGCGTATAGTGGTTCTCGCCCGCCGCGATCGGGATGGCGGTGCGCTTGCGAAGCTCCGCATAGGCCGGAACGTTGTCGGGCGTGAACGGCTCCTCGAGCCAGTAGACTCGGTTTTCCTCGCAATAGCGCAGCACGTCGGGGATATCGAGCAGGTCGTAGCGCGTTGCGGCATCGACCGCGATGTCGAGGTCGTCGCCGAAGGTGCGGCGAATGTGGCCGACCCGCATCGCATCGTTTTGCGGCGTGTCGCCGACCCGCATCTTGATCGCGGTGTAGCCCTCGGCCATGAGGCGCGCAACCTCCTCCTCGAGTGCTTCGGGCGCCTTGTAGCCGAGGCTAAGCCCGCCGGCATAGGCGCGGATCTTCTTCTTCGCACCGCCCATCAGCTGGTAGATCGGCAGGCCGAGGATCTTGCCCTTGAGGTCCCAGAGCGCATTGTCGATGCCGGCGAGCGCGATGACGCTGCCGGCGCCGAGCCCGTGGGTGACGATCTGTTGGCGGTTGAGCCGCGACCAGATGCCTTCCGAATCCAGCGGATCCTGGCCGACGATGAGAGCGCCGAGCCCGGCCTCGATGACCTCGGCCATCGCGGTCGGGTTCTGACCGTGATGGGCCTCGCCGATGCCGACCTCACCATCCTCGTTTCGGATGCGCACGATCACGGTGTCGCGCTTGACGTTGGTGCCGAGCCCCATGCGCACGAGGTTGGTGTCGAAGGGGCAGGAGTGCGCCGTTGCGCGCACCTCAATAATTTTGGCCATATCAGTCTCCCCAGCCGAAAGGCATGCGCCGGAGACTAGAGCAATCGGCGGGCGCCGGCCATGACCTGCCGGCTTGCACAGGGCCGCGGCCTCGTCGACAATCCCGCGGCGAACGTGGAGGCCGGGCCTGTGGCAGAGACCAGCATCGACACCGTCACCCTCGAGATCGTGCGCGGCAAGCTGCTCGCGCTTGCCGATGAAATGGGGATCGTCATCGCCAAGACATCGATGAGCCCGGTCATCTACGAGGTTCTCGATTTCGCCTGCGGCCTGTGCGATGCCGACGGCCAGCTGATCGTCCAGACCAACGGGATCACGCTCTTCACCGGCACGTTCGCGCTCCAGGTGCGCGCCATCATGCGCAAGCACGGCGAAACGATGCGCCCGGGCGACGTATTCATGACCAACGATCCCTTCGAGGGAGGCACCCACACCTGCGACATCGCGCTGATCAAGCCGATCTTCGTGAACGACCGCCTGCTCGGCTTCGCGATTTCGGTCGCCCATTGGAGCGAGGTCGGCGGATCCGTGCCGGGCAGCATCTCGCCCCAGGCCACCGAGATCTTCCAAGAGGGCATTCGCTTCCCGGGCATTCGGGTGTGCCGTGACGACGAGCTGATCGACGATGTGATCGCGCTGATCGGCGAGAACGTGCGGCTGCCGGTGCAATCGCTCGGCGATTTCAACGCCGGCCTCGCGGCGGTCAGAATCGCGGAAACCCGACTGCGCGAGGTGATCGAAAAATATGGCGAGGACGTCGTGGAGGCGACCTTCGGCCATGTGTTGGCGACGAGCGAGACGCTTAGCCGCGCGGCCGTCGCGGCGCTGCCGGACGGCGACTACGAGGCCGAGGACTGGATCGACGGCGACGGCATCACGGACGACCGCATCCGCGTCTGCGTCACCGTGCGCATTCGCGGCGATTCGATGACGTTCGACTTCACCGGCACGGCGCCCATGGTCAAGGGCCCGATCAACTGCGCCTACGGCGCGCTCCATTCCGCGGTGAAGACGGTCTTCAAATCGCTCGTCGATCCCCAGGCGCCCGCGAATGAGGGCTGGTTCCGCCCCATCGAGCTGATCTGCCCGCCGGGCACCGTGTTCAGCGCCGAGAAGCCGGCGGCGACCGGGTGGTACTACGAGGGCTCCGCCCACGCCTCGGAGCTCGCCTGGAAGGCGCTCGCCCGGCTTGCGCCCGACAGCTTCAGCGCGGGCAACTACATGAGCCTCTCGGCCGCCTATTTCTACGGGCGCGACAAGGAAAGCGGGGAGATCTTCGTGCACATCGAGCCCGCGATCGGCGGCTGGGGCGCGACCGCGACACGCGACGGCACGAGCGCGCTGATCGCCGCGACCGACGGCGACACCTACAACTATTCGGTCGAGCTGTTCGAGGCCAAGTTCCCGCTGCGCATCAGCGAGTACGCGCTGAACACGGCCGACGGCGTCGGCGCAGGGCGTCACCGCGGCGGCTTCGGGGTGGTTCGTGAGTTCGAGGTGCAGGCCGACGAGGCGTCGACCTATGCGAGCATCGGGCGCTCCATCGAGAAGCCCTGGGGCCTCGCGGGCGGCTCGGACGGCACCAACAACTACATGGAGATCATCAGCGACGGCGCGCGCGAGCGCGTCTCGCGCATCCCCTACCGCGCGCTCGCATCCGGCGATCGGGTGCGGATCGTCACGGGCGGCGGCGGCGGCTTCGGCGCGCCGCGCGAACGGCCCGCCGCGGAGGTCGCCGCCGACATCGCTAACGGCTACATCACGGCCGAGACCGCGAAAGCCGTGTATGGCGTCGCCGTGACCGTGGATGGCGCGGTCGACGATGACGCCACTGCCGCGCTCAGGGCCGGCACCGGGTAGCCGCTTCGCGGCCTACGCGTCCGACCATTCGGTGCGCACGGCGACGTCGCGTTCCAACGGGAGCGCCCGGCGGCGCCGCGCCGCGAAGGCGGCGGGCGGCAGAAGGCGCTTGAGCGCCCACACTGCCATTGCCCGCACGAGGGGTGACCTGTCGGCGAGGCGCGCCTCCACCGGCGCCACCGCGCACGCCTCTCCGCTGTTGCCGAGCGCGATGACCACGTTGCGCACGAACCGATCGCGCCCGATCCGCTTGATCGGACTGCCTGCGAACACCGCGCGAAACGACGGATCGTTCAGCGCCGCAAGGTCGGCGAGCCGCGGCGCCGTCAGCTCGGCGCGCGGCAGGAACGCGACCTCCTTCGTGCGTCGCGCGAACTTGTTCCAGGGGCAAACCGCGAGACAGTCGTCGCAGCCATAGATGCGATTGCCGATCGCTTCCCGGAACGCGGGCGCGATGGACCCCTTGTGCTCGATCGTCAGGTAGGAGATGCAGCGCCGCGCATCGATCCGGTAGGGCGCCGGGAACGCGTCGGTTGGACAGACATCGAGGCAACGCCGGCAAGCGCCGCAGTGGTCGCTCTCGGGCGGGTCGGGCGGCAGCGGCAGCGACGTGAACAGCTCGCCGAGAAAGAGCCAGGAGCCGAAGTCGCGCGAGACGAGGTTGGTGTGCTTGCCCTGCCAGCCGAGGCCCGCGCGCGCGGCAAGCGGCTTTTCCATGACCGGCGCCGTGTCGACGAAGAGGCGCACCGCTGCGCCGTGCCGATCGGCCATGTGCCGCGCAAGTTGCCGCAGCCGCTTTTTCATGAGGTGGTGGTAGTCACGCCCCATGGCGTAGGCGGAAATCACGCCCCGCGTGCGCTCGTCGAGAAGCCGGCGGGGATCGTGCGCAGGGCCATAGTTCGCGCCGACCACGACGATACTCTCGACCTCCGGCCAGAGCAGCCGCGGCGCGGCGCGGCGCGCGCGGTGGCGCGCGAGCCAGTCCATATCCCCGGCATAGCCGCGTGCGAGGAAGGCGCTCAGATCACGCGCCGCGCCCGCCTCCCGGTCCGGTCCCGCCACACCGACCGCCTCGAACCCGAGAGCCCGCGCCGCAGTCTTGACGTCATCCTTAACTTGATGCGGCGTCCGCGTGGCCGAACAGGGCGAGCGCCCTTGTGAAGCACCCGGTTTCCGCCGCGCTTTGCCGTCACTCAATTGTGATCGGTCGCTTACCTGGTCATCCATAGGTGCATGCTAATATTTGCAGCAACGGAGTATCAAACATGGCGCGACGCGTTTTTCTGCGTTTCTTCATTGGCTGCCTTGGCATTGCGGGGCTGCTTGCCGCGCAAACGACCCAGCCGAGCGCGACCGAGAGCGAGTCGCCCGTCGTGCTTGAGCTGTTTACATCGCAAGGCTGCTCGTCCTGCCCGAAGGCCGATGAGCTGCTCGGCTACATTGCCGCGATGCGCGAGGACGTGCTGGCGCTCTCGTTTCACGTCGATTACTGGAACTACATCGGCTGGAAGGACCGCTTCGCAACGGAGAAAACCACGGCGCGCCAAAAGGCCTATGCGCGCACGCTCGGGCTCTCCTACGTCTACACGCCGCAACTCGTGGTCAACGGTCAGAGCCACGTGGTCGGCTCTGACGAGAACAAGGTCGTGCAGGCCATCGAGGTAGCCCATAGCCGGGCCCAGCGGCCGGTCGGCGTGACGCTGCGCAGCCGCCCCGACGGCGGTCTGGAGGTCAGCATCACGGGGCAGCATTTCGACGGCAACGCGACGGTCTGGCTGGTCAATTTCGACCGCGAGCACACGACCGACGTCGATGCGGGCGAGAACATGGGGCGGACGCTGGTCAACCACCACGTCGTCCGCGGCTTCCGCCGCATCGGCACCTGGTCCGGACCGCCCGAGACGTTCTCCTTGAGTGCGCAGGAAGTCGCCGAACAGTCACAGGCGGTGGGCGATGGTTGCGCGGTGCTAGTCCAGGCCGATAACGGCACGGGCGCCATCATCGGCGCGCGCGCGGTGTGGATGGCGGCCGCGGAATAGCTGGCGGCGTCAGCCGACGAGCGAACGCGTCATCAAGCCGGCGAGGCGCCTGCTAAAGGCCGCCGCGTCGCGCACCGGTTCTCCCTCGAGAATGCGCGCCTGATCCAGCAACAGGTGGGCAGCGTCCTCCAGAACCTCCGACGCACCCTTCTTCGTGACCATCGCGGCGAGCGCGCGCGTCATCGCGTGGCTCGGGTTGATCTCCAGCACGCGGGCCTGGTTCGGCATTTCCTGTTGGTGCTGGCGCAGCAGACGCTCGAGATGAATGTCGAGATCACCCTCCTCGGCGACCAGGCAAACCGGGCTGTCGGTAAGCCGCTCGGAGGTGCGCACATCCTTCACCTCGTCGCCGAGCGTGAGCTTGACCAGGGCGATCAGCTTGCTCATGTCGCCGGCCGGCGCCTCGTCCGCCGCCTCCGCGGCCTCCGCGTCCTTGGTGAAGGCCTCGAGATCGGCCGAGCCCTGCGTGACGGACCGGAACGGCTTCTCCCTGTACTGGCCAGTCGCGGGCAGCCAGAACTGATCGATCGGATCGGACATGAGGAGAACATCGAGGCCGCGCGCGGTAAAGCCCTCGACCTGCGGGCTCTTGCGGAGGGCGTCGGCATCGTCGCCGCTGATGTAATAGATCGCCTCCTGCCCCTCCTTCATGGCCTCGACATAGTCATCGAGAGAGAGCCAACGTTCGCCCCCGCCCACCGAGCGGAACCGCGCGAGCGGCAGGATGGTCTCGCGTTGCTCGGGGTCCTCGTAGAGGCCCTCTTTCAACACCGCGCCGAGGGCCTCCCAAAACACCGCGTAGCCATCGGCGTCCTTCTTTGCCCGCTTGCCGAGCTCGGAGAGGATTCGCTTGACGAGGCCGCTTCTAATCTTGGCGAGGATCGGATTGTGCTGGAGTGTCTCGCGGCTGATGTTGAGCGTGAGGTCGCTCGAATCCACGACGCCCCGCATGAAGCGGAGGTAGGGCGGCAAGAGGCCCTCGCACTCGTCTGTGATGAAGACCCGCTTGACGTAGAGGCGCACGCGGTGCCGGCGCGTCGGATCGAACAGATCGAAGGGACGCGAATCCGGCACAAAGAGCAGTGCCGCATATTCGATGCGCCCCTCGGCCTTCAGGTGGATCGTGTGCCACGGCTCGCCCGGCATGTGCGCGACGTGGTGATAGAACTCGCGATACTGGTCCTCGTCGATCTCGGACTTGGGGCGCGTCCAAAGCGCCGAGGCCTCGTTGATCGTCTCCTTCTGGCCCTCCCGGTTCTCGAGCCAAATCGGCAGCGCGACATGGTCGGAGTAGGTCTTGACCACCTGACGCAATCGCATCGGCTCGAGGAACTCACCGGCGTCCTTGCGCAGGTGAAGCACGACGCGGGTGCCGCGCGTCGCCGCGGCGTCTGGCGTGATCGAGAAGGCGCCTGACCCGGCCGATTCCCAGCGCCAACCCTCGGGATCGCCCGCCTTGCGCGTGATCACCTCGACGCGGCTCGCGACCATGTAGGACGCATAGAAACCGACGCCGAACTGGCCGATGAGCGCCACGCTCGGCTCGTCGTCGCTCGCCAGGCCCTTGAGGAACGCTTCCGTGCCCGAGCGCGCGATGGTGCCCAGATTCTCGATCAAATCGTCCCGGCTCATGCCGATGCCGTTGTCCGCGACCGTGATGGTCTTGGCATCGGCGTCCGGTGTGATCGTGACGCTGAGGTCCGCGTCGTCGCCGAGAAGCTCGGGATCGGTGATCGCCTCGTAGCGCAGCTTGTCGCAGGCATCCGACGCGTTGGAGATCAGCTCACGCAGGAAGATCTCCTTGTCGCGGTAGAGCGAGTTGATCATCAGGTCGAGGAGCTTGCTGACCTCGGCCTGAAATTCGAAGGTGTCTGGTTCAGTCTTCGGCATGGATCGAAGGTCGTATTTGTTGTCGCGTCGCGCGCTATATGTGTCAGCTGGCGGTTTCGTTCAAGTCGCTAGGCACCCGACCGGCGCCGCCTACGCCCGAAATCGGCTTGCACAGAGCAGTGAGAGCTGCAATCTCTCTGGCATGGTGCAGCGCCACGCCGAATCGCCTCGCGTCACTGCCCTGCTCGGCCCGACCAACACGGGCAAGACGCATATGGCGGTCGAGCGTATGCTCGCCCACCGCTCCGGCATGATCGGATTTCCGCTGCGTCTTCTCGCGCGGGAGATCTACGACCGGGTGGTCTCGCTCTGCGGCCCGCAGGCGGTCGCCCTGGTCACGGGCGAGGAGAAATACGTCCCGCCGCGAGCCCGCTATTTCCTTTGCACCGTCGAAGCCATGCCGCTCGACCGGCCGGTCGATTTCCTCGCGATCGACGAGATCCAGCTCGCCGCCGACCGGGAGCGCGGGCATGTGTTCACCGATCGCCTGCTCCACGCGCGGGGCACCGCCGAGACCATGCTGCTCGGGGCCGAAACGATGCGCCCCCTGATCCGCGTGCTCGTGCCCGAGGCCTCTTTCATCCGCCGCCCGCGGCTTTCCGGGCTCAGCCATGACGGCCACCGCAAGCTAAGCCGGCTCGCGGGACGAAGCGCGGTGATCGCGTTCTCGGCGGAGGCGGTCTACGGGCTCGCCGAGGAGATGCGGAGCCTGCGCGGCGGCTGCGCGGTGATCCTCGGCGCGCTCAGCCCGCGCACGCGCAACGCCCAGGTCGAGATGTATCAGTCCGGCGAGGTGGACTATCTGGTCGCGACCGACGCGATCGGCATGGGCCTCAACATGGACATCGAGCATGTCGCGTTTTCCGCCGATCGAAAATTCGACGGCCGTGGCACGCGGCGCTTGCGCACGGCCGAACTCGCCCAAATCGCGGGCCGTGCTGGTCGCTATATGGCGAACGGCACATTCGGGACCACCGGTACCCTCGAACCCTTCGAGCCGCCGGTGATCGAGGCCCTGGAAAATCACCGTTTCCCGCCCATCCGGGAGGCCTACTGGCGCAACAGCGCCCTCTCCTTCGCCTCGATCGAGGCGCTTCTTCAGTGCCTAGAGGCAACCCCGGCGCAGCCGGGATTGCGACGCGCACACAATGGCGACGACCATCTCGCCCTGCTCGCACTCGCGCGCGATCCCGACATCGCGGCGATCGCCTGCACGCGCGAGCACGTCGCCCTGCTCTGGGAAGCCTGCCAAATCCCGGACTATCGCAAGACCATGGCGGAGGCGCACATACGCCTGGTGCGGCAAATCTATCTGCACCTCGTGGAGCTCGGACATCTGCCGAACGACTGGGTGGCCGCGCATATCGGCCGGCTTGACCGGGTCGATGGCGATCTCGACACGCTGACGACGCGCATCAGCCATGTCCGCACCTGGACCTACGTGTCGCACAGGGCGGGCTGGATCGCTGCCAACGCGGAATGGCAAGAACGCACACGGGCGCTCGAGGATCGTCTGTCCGACGCGCTTCACGAGCGCCTGACGCAGCGCTTCGTGGACCGCCGCGCCGGCGCGTTCGCACGACGTCGGGGCCTCGAGCCCCTGTTTGCCACGGTGAACGACAGCGGCGAGGTCCTTGTTGAGGGTCACCGAACCGGTCGGATTACCGGATTTCGCTTCGTGCCCGACGCCGATGCTCCGGAGCAACGGGCGCTGAAAGCGGCCGCGAACCGCGCCCTCGAGCAAGAACGTGGGCGGCGAGTGGGCGCGCTCGCCGCCGATGCGAACGGCGCGTTCGCCCTCGGATCGGAGCCGGCAGCGGCGGCAGAGCCGTCCTGGGGGGTCATCACCTGGCATGGCGAGCCGGTGGGGCGCCTCACCGCCGGCGACGACGTGTTGAACCCGGCGGTTGCCTTGTTGCATGGCGAACATCTGAGCGGCGCCCAGCGCGAGCGCGTGCGCCGTCGCCTCGCATCCTGGCTGGAAAACCTGCTCAAGGACCGGCTGCGTCCGCTGTTCGCGCTTCGGGATGCACCCCTCGAGGGCGCCGCACGCGGCATCGCCTTTGCGCTCTCGCAGGCGCTCGGCTGCATGGCACGCCACCGCGCCGCGGACCAGCTGCGCGCGCTCGACCGGCCGGGGCGGCGCGCCCTCACGGCGACCGGCATCAGGGTCGGTCGGCTCACGATCCACCTCCCCGCGATGCGGAAGCCGGCACGCGCGCGCTTGGCGGTGCTGCTTTGGTGCACCGCCGTCAACGCCCCGGCGCCGGCGCAGCTGCCGCCGCCCGAAGCGGTTTCCGCGCCGCGCGACGAGAGCCTCGACCCGTTGGCCTATCGCGCGGCCGGCTTCGAGCCACTCGGCGAGCGGGTTCTACGGGCCGATATCGCGGAGCGCGTGGCCCAGCGCCTGTCGGCCCGCGCCAAGGAGGGGCCGGTCTCCGTGGACCGCGCGCTCCTCATGCTCGCCGGCTGCAAGCGTGAGGCCTTCGAGAGCGTGCTCGAGGCTCTCGGCTACGCGGCGAACGGGACCGGCAAGGATGGCAATCCCACCTACACGCGCCGGCGCAAGCGGCCACGGGGCCGCCGGCCGCTTGCCCAGGAGCCGGCGGAATCGCACTCACCCTTCGCCAAGCTGCGCAGGCTCGCCGACGACGGGCTCGGCGCGCCGTGAGCGAACGCGACCGGCAGGCGCCCGCACGGCTCGACAAATGGCTCTGGCATGCGCGCTTTTTCAAGACGCGGAGCCTCGCGCAGAAGGCCTGTGCGACGGGCCATATCCGGGTCAATCGGCGGCGCGTGCGCAAAGCCCATCACACGATCGCCCCCGGTGACGTGCTGACGGTGCCGCTGGGGCGGCGCGTGCGCGTCATCCGCGTGCGGGCGCTCGGCGAGAGACGAGGGCCGGCGCGCGAAGCGCAGATGCTCTACGAAGAGCTGGAATGCGACTGACCGCCAACTCGGCGCCAATATCCTTGGTGTCGCCAGGGTTGAGTTGGCCTGGCGCGGTGTGATAGGCAGCGCCGGTGATAAACCGGATAAAATCCTTGTTGAGCGGGGCGGGCGCCGAAGCGGCGCCGGTGCAGGGCACGGATCCGCTGCAATTGGCGGCCGCCGCTCTTTTGGTGGAAGCGGCCCATCTCGACGGGACGTTCGACGAGCTGGAGCGGCGTGCGATAAGCGCCGCGATGGCGGAGCATTTCGGGTTGAGCGATGCGGAGTGTGACACGCTCATCGAATCGGCGCTTCAAGCGCACGACGAGGCCAATGATCTGCATCGCTTCACGAGCACGATCAACGCGCACTACAGCCACGAGGATCGGCTGCGCATGATGGAGATGCTTTGGCACGTGATGTATGCGGACGGCCGCCTGCACGCCTACGAGGCCAATCTCGCGCGGCGCCTGGGCGGTCTTCTCCACATCACCGATCGCGAGCGCGGCGACGCGCGCAAGCGCGTGTTGGCCCGTCTCGAACAGACCACCCACCCGGCTAACGCCGAATGATCCGCATGAACCGGACGCCGAAGCGGAGGACGACGCAATGACCTATCTCGTGACCGAGGCCTGCATCCGATGCAAATTTCAGGATTGTGTCGAGGTGTGTCCGGTGGATTGTTTCTACGAGGGCGAAAACATGCTCGTGATCCATCCGGACGAATGCATCGATTGCGGCGTCTGCGAGCCGGAGTGCCCGATCGAGGCGATCATTCCCGACACCGCCGGCGATGGCGACTCCGACAAATGGCTGGAGGTCAATCGCAAATACGCCGAGGTGTGGCCCAACATCACACGCAAGGGCGACCCGCCCGGCGACGCGGATGATTTCCGTGATGTTGCCGGCAAGTACGAGAAGTATTTCTCGGACAAACCGGGCGAAGGGTCGTAGCGCATACGCAGGCAGAACATAGAGCGATCATTTACCACGTTTCGAGTCGTTTTGATCTCGCCCTGTTCTTTCCTGTCACTTTGTGGTAGCTTAATCTCACGTTAATTGTGGGTGGAGTTCTCCACCCGCTTTCTGTTCGAGCGGTCGGCAGCGATGTGGGCCGCCCGAACGCAGGGCGCGGCAGGAATGCTGGCCGGGGGGCCGCCGCGTCATGTCAACACGCAATCGTGAGCAGCATGGCAGAGAAGAAAGCCAAGACCACCAAGGCCAAACCCAAAACGAAAACCGCGCGTACCAAGACCACCAGGAGCACAACGAGCCGCAGTAGCGCGCCGAGGCGCGCCAAGCGTGCTCTTGCGGCGCGCACGACGGCCAAGACGACCGCGAAAGCAACCGCGAAGAAGAGCACACGCGCAGCATCCGGGTCGGCAACCAAGGCCAAGCGCACGTCATCGTCCAAGGCGGCCGCCAAGCCGGCGAAGGCCACCGCGAGCCGCCCGAAGGCGCGCAAGAGCGAGGCGAAGCCAAGGCCGAAGAAGCGCCTGCCGACCAAGATCAACGGCTACGCGGTCAACGACCACGTCGTTTATCCGGCGCACGGTGTCGGAAAGATCACGGCGATCGAGGAGCACGCGGTTGGCGACCTGACACTTCAGGTGTTCGTCATTGCCTTCGAGAAGGAGAAAATGACCCTGCGCGTGCCCACGAACAAAGTGGACAGCGCCGGCATGCGCCGCCTGAGCTCGCAAGAGACCATGGAGGCGGCCATAACGACCTTGCGCGGCCGGGCCCGCACACGCCGTCTGATGTGGAGCCGGCGCGCGCAGGAATATGAGGCGAAGCTCAATTCCGGCGATCCGGTTTCGATCGCCGAGGTGGTCCGGGACCTGCACCGCAATGTGGGGCAGCCCGATCAATCCTATAGCGAGCGCCAAATGTACGAGGCAGCGCTGGAGCGCTTGGCGCGCGAATTCGCGGCGGTCGAGAAGACCGACACCGAGGAAGCCGCCGCCAAGCTCGAAGAGGTCCTGCGCGCGGCTTAGGCGGGCCGCGCGCAGACCATGCCGGTGCCTTGCGCGGGAAACGACCGATTCGTCACGCTAAGCGGCGCGCGTCGCGTTTGGGCCGTCTCGTCGGTCCATGGGCAAGCCGCCCGGCTGCGCGCGCTCCACGAGGAGCTTGGAGAGCGCTTCGATCCGCATGATCGTCTCGTCTACCTCGGAAATATCCTCGGACGGGGCGATCACATCGTCGACACCATCGACGAGATCCTCAATTTTCGCCGCGCGATCCTCTCGGTGCCGGGCATGCGGGTCTGTGACCTCGCCTATTTGCGGGGCAGCCAGGAGGAGATGTGGCAGAAGCTGCTCCAGCTCCACATCGCGGTTGAACCGGCCAAGGTGCTGGCATGGATGCTAGACCGCGGCGTGGGTCAAACGCTTGCGGCCTATGGCGGCGAGGAAACGGCGGCGCTCCGCCGGGCGCGATCAGGCGCCTTCGAGGTGGCGCGCTGGACCAACGAGCTGCGGCGGCGGGTGGCCCGCCATCCGGGTCACCAAGAGCTCATGACCACGCTGCGCCGCGCCGCCTTTACGGCGGGTGGGGAGCTTCTTTTCGTGCACAGCGGACTCGACCCGGCGCGTCCGCTCGACACGCAAAGCGACGCCTTCTGGTGGGGAACCGACGGTTTCTCAGAAATCAAAGAACCTTATAGCGGTTTTAAAAAAGTTATTCGCGGATATGCCCCGGACCATCCGGGCATCGCGGTCGGGCCGCACAGCGCCACCGTCGATTGTGGAGCTGGATTTGGTGGCGCCCTGGCCGCCGCCTGCTTCGATCTCTCCGGTGAGACAGTCGATCAAATCATCGTTTAACCCTCTGAGTTAAAATAATCTTTTTTCGAGGCGTCGGGTCAACGTACGCCGCCTCAGGCACCGGGAGGCCTGCGTTCGGTGTTGGCTCAAGGGGTGGCGGCTCTCTGCCCCGCACCCCGGCGCATCGACCATCAACCGCCATTAACAGATATTTGAACGCGCGCTAGGCGAAGTGCATTGCGCTCTCGATCGCCTCCGCCTATTTTTTTGTTGTAATCGTTCTAATAGATTGCGTGGGTCCCGCCGACCACGTCGCCCATTGATTGGTACGGACAGGCACCATGGCTTACACCGAAACCTATGATAGCCATCGCGCGGACCGCCGATTCGTCAAGCAGGTGGTGCGCGCGCCGCTCCTCACGCGCGAGCGGGAGTTTGAGCTCGCACGGCGCTGGCGCGATGCCGAGGATGAATGCGCGCTCCATGAGCTCGTGATCGCCTACACCCGCTTGGTGATCAGCACGGCCGCACGCTTTCGCAATTATGGTCTGCCTGTGGCCGACCTCATCCAGGAGGGAAGCATCGGCCTGATGCAGGCGGCGGCACGGTTCGAGCCCGAGCGCGAGATCCGCTTCTCCACCTACGCGGCCTGGTGGATCCGCTCGGCCATGCAAGATTACATCCTGCGCAATTGGTCCATCGTGCGCACCGGCACCACGGCTGCGCAAAAATCCCTCTTTTTCAATTTCCGCCGCCTGCGTGCCAAGATTGACTCGGCGCATCTCGGCCCGCTCGACCTCGAGAAGAAGCAACGCATCGCCAACGAGCTTCGCGTCTCGATGAACGACGTGGAAATGATGGAGGGCCGGCTTTCCGCAAGCGATCAGTCGCTCAACGCCTCGGTCGGCGAGAATGGCGAGGAGGAGTGGCAGGATTTCATCGCGGATACGCGGCCGCTTCCGGATCAGATCGCGCTCGCGGCCATCGATGGCCGGATCCGCGCCGATTGGCTCGAGCAGGCGCTCGAGGCGCTCTCGGAGCGCGAGCAGACGATCATCGCCCAACGCCGGCTGCGCGAAGACGCGGTGACCCTCGAAGAGCTCGGCAAGGAACTCGGCATCAGCAAGGAGCGGGTGCGCCAGATCGAGCACAAGGCGCTCGAAAAGTTGCGGGCCGCGCTGAGCCTGAGGGTCGAAACCGTCTCGGACTTGATCGCGGATTGACGCGCCGGGGTGCCCGCGCCGCGCGCCAGCTAACCCTCGATGATCGTCTTCACGAGCTGACCGGAGATCAGGCCGTCGTTCGGCCCGAGGCCGTTCAGCACGCGAAAGCGCTCCTCGCGGAAATCGTCGAACGGCATCCTGCGCGCGAAGCCGGCCACCGTATCCCCCGGCCGGACCCGCTCGATGCGGATGCGCAGCGGCCGGAGCGCCTGCGCCTCGCGGGTCGAGAGGCGGCGGAAGCTGAAGGTCGTGCGACGGAACTCCTCCGCCATTTTCTGGGTTTCGGCGGCCGGCGTGAGGAACAGGAAGCGATAGAGCTGATTGGCATCGTGCCGTATCGCCACGAGCCGGAGATCGGCCGGGCCGCCGCGCGTCTCGATCCGCGCCGCCCCGGTGACCGCCTCCATACCGTTCACGTTGATCGTCTGTACGTCGCGCAGGGTGAGCTTGGGCGCCCACACCGTCGCGACATAGCGCTGCGTGCTCATCCCGCCGTCCTTCAAGCGGGCGCCATCGAACTGCATGAGGGCGCCGGACTTGTGCTGACCGATCACCGCCTGCTGGGTGTTTTGCAGGCGGAAGCCGGGCGGCGCGGTAAACCGGATCCGCAGCACCGGATGGTCGAACTCGCGGCCGCGCACGAAGCCCTGTTTCGGTGAGTCGCCGTAGATCATGCCGTCGATCCGACGCAGGTAGATCTCCCGGTCGCGCGACAGACCGCCGCCCGCGGCCGCCCGCGCAGACTCGGCCGCACGCGCAACACGATCGGCGGTGCGCGGATGGCTGGAAAACAGGCTCGCCGCGGGATCAGTGCCCTCGCGGCCCGCGATCTTCCGCGCCAGCCGGTCCTGGGCACCCATGCTCGCGAGGAAGGTGGACATCGCCTCAGGGTCATAGCTCGAGCGCGTCAAATAGCGCACGCCGAGCTGATCCGCCTCGAACTCCTGACCGCGGGAATAGCCCTGGACATAGGCGCCGGCCGCGGCCTGGGCCAACCCGCCCGCCGCCTGGCTCCCGGTCGCGACCCCGACGACCGCCGCGCCGAGGCCCGCTAGCACGCCCCGGCTGTAGCGTTCCGCCGAATGCCGCGCGGTGACGTGGCCAATCTCATGCGCCACCACGCCCGCGAACTCCGCCTCATCATTGGCGAGCGCCATGAGCCCGCGGGACACGTGCACATAGCCGCCGGGCAGCGCAAACGCGTTCACGATGGGGCTATCGAGCACGACGAAGCGGAACGGCGGCTCGGGCTGCTCGGAGGTCTGCTGCAACAGACGGCCGATGCTATCCACATAGCTTTGCAGCGCAGCATCGTCGTAGAGGCCGCCAAAGACCTCGACCAGCTTCGGATGCTCCTCCGCGCCGATCCGCCGCTCCTCGTCGGGCGACATGAACGCGGTAAAGCTCTGCTGACCCGTCGCCGGGTTGACGCTGCATCCCGACAGTGCAAACGGGGCCGCGAGCAGCAAACACACACACGCCGCCACCCACGCGGCGACCCCCGGTCTGACGTTCTGAATCCACCTCATTCCAGCACCTCGATTTGCTCGGGATGGGTTACCTCAATCATGGGCCCGTTGAACGACTTTATCCAGCCGCGCACACGCACGAAACGGCCCCGATAGCCTTCGATCGAACGCCCCTCCGCTTCGAACAGACGCCGCTCTTTCGGGGCGATGGCAACGGTGAAGTCCGTACGCCAATCGGCGCCGAAATTAAGGTAGGCGCGCCCCCGCACGATGGCGACCGAATGGACGCGCCCTTCGACGAGGCCGAAATCATGCAGCCCGACGGCCGCCCGATCGGCGCTCAGGATCCAGAATTCCGGCTCCGCCCAAAGGCCGGCCTGGCTGAGACGCGCCGCACGCTCCACCGCCAGCATGGCGACCACCGCAGTTCGATTATCGCCGAAACTGTGAACCCGCGCGAGCCCGCGACACAGGAGATATCCCTGGATCCACAGGCCGTCGTCGACCCGCACGACCTGCGCGAGCGCGCGGCCATAGCGATCCGCGCGGCGCCCGTCATGGTGAAGCGCCACCGCGCGGGATGAGACAGCGCGCGCGAGCGCATCCCTCGCCTCGACGGCGAGCCGGACCTGGGTCTCGTGAGCGTCGTCGGATTCCGGAACCGGCACCTGCAGGCCAACCAAGCGAACCTGCTGGCCGCTCTCGAGTAAGATGGTTTGCCCGTCCAGCACGGCCTGGACATTTTCTTCGCCATCGGCCACCAGACTCTCGGGAAGCGGCGCATCGCACGGGCCGCGCGGGTCGGCCGCGCTTGCGGCAACCGTGATCGAGGCCGACACGGCCAAGGCGGTGAGGGTGCGAAAGATCATGACGGCGATCTTATCAGCTCATCAAAACCCTGGACGCACACCGCTCTGCCCATACTATGCGGCGCACGCTGCCGACGCGCGCCGGGAGCGATGACGAGGAGGAGCGACCACGTGAAGTTCTGGATCACATTGCGCCATGCCGTCACCGGCCTCGCGCTCGCCGGGCTTTTGCTCACGACCGTCAACCAGCGTGCCGAGGCCGAACAGAACGGCGAGCCCGCGTTTCTGACGCTTGGTGTTGGCCTGTTCGACGTCGCCGACGAGGACACCGCGCCCTGGTTCCGCCTGGAATATCGTCCCGATTTTCGGGTGTGGAAGATATTCCCGATGTTGGGGGTCTCGGCGAACACCGATTTTGGGCTCTACGGCTATTTCGGCCTCGGCGTGGACATCTATTTCGGCCGCCGCCTGGTGGTGACGCCGAGTGCCGCCGTCGGCGCCTATGAAGAAGGCGACAGCAAGGATCTCGGCGGCATTCTCGAATTCCGCACCGGCGTCGAAGTCGCGTGGCGTCTCGATGACTGGTCGCGCGTCGGCCTGGCCTATCATCACATCTCGAACGCCGGCATCTATGAGCGCAATCCGGGCACCGAGATCGCGACCGTCACCTTCGCCTTTCCCTTGCCCTAGGCTCACACGCCCAAACCGCGCCGGTGCCCGCGCGCCGGTGAGCGACCGCCGCATCTCGAGAATTGCGGCGTTTCGGGGGATTGGGTACACCCTCCCTATGAGGCAAGCCCTGCGAGCACGCGCCCTTGGCGCGGGACGACCGTGCGCCGCCTAGCCAGGCGCTGGCACTATTGGGCGTTGGTCGGCGTCGCCATCGTCCTCAGTGGCGCTTTTCTCGACCTGCGCTTCTTCGATTTTTTTCAAGCGATGACCGTGGCGCAGCGCCACGGCATCGGCGCGGCGACCGAGATCGGCAACTCGCAATGGTATTTGGTGCCCACCGGCGCCGCCGTGATCATCCTCTCGATCATCCTGTACGTCCGTCGCAACCGCGGACGCAACGTGCCACTGCGCGTCCTGCGCTCGGCTTTTTTCTACGTGTTCGTCACGGTTGCGGTCCCCGGGATCTTGATCCATGTCGCGAAGACGATCGTTGGCCGGCCCCGGCCCCGCATGCTCGAGGACTATGGTGCGTTCGGGTTTCAGCCGTTCAGCATCGGGGGAAGCGATTTCGCGAGCTTTCCCTCGGGCCACGCCACGACGATGTTCTCCCTCGCGTTCGCGCTGAGCGTCCTGGCGCCCCCGCTCAGGGTGCCCTTTTTCATCGTCGCGGTTTGGTTCGCGCTCACGCGCGCGATCGTCGGCTCCCATTATCTCAGCGATGTCATCGCGGGCGCGGCGTTTGGCATCGCCCTGGCCCTGGTCGTGCGCCACGTCTTCGTGCGCTATGACATTTTCCTGCGCGAGGCGTCGGATGGCCGCGTCAAGCCGCGCGGCCTTCGCGTTGTGTATCGTGCGTTTCGGCGCGCAATTCGGGCACGGAGGCAGGCATCCGTCGCCGCTCAGCCCTCGGGCTGGAGGGCAAACAGGGTGATCGAGAGCTCGTCACCGCCGTTGAGGTTGAAGCCGTCCACCACCGATAGCGGCCGGGCCAAACCGCCCTGAGCCGCGAGCGCGGCTTCGAAGTCCGGCACATGCGCCGCTTCGACCGCGGCGAGACGGCAAGGCTCCTCCATGAGGTGCAGGGCCGCCTCGGCGCCCTTGACCAGCCGGGTCTCGGTACCGAGCAGAAACACCGCGCTCGGCTCGCGATACCCGGCGAGCGCGACGGGCTGCGCGGGACAGGTCTCATGGGCATCGACCGCCGCGGCGATGCGCGGGCTAATCCATAGGCGGTCCAGCGCCGGGAAAACGCTGCCATACATGGCAAGCACCAACACCGCGACCAGACCCGCACAACTCGCGGCGACCAGACCCAAGCGCTGGCGGCGCAGCGCCCAGAGCGCGACGCACCCGATCAGAAGCCCCAGGAGCCCCCCAACAATGCCCGCAGGCATGATGCCGCGGCCGAACATGGCGGAGATGCCGGCGCTGCCGATGCACACCGCCGCGGTGATCCCGCCCCAACCGATCGCCGGAACCCAGAACCAGGGGCCGCGGGAGACGCGCCGCGTCCCCCCGTACCCGTCGATCAGCGCGGCAGCGGCGAGAATCGCGATCGCCGGATAGGTCGGCATGACGTAGTGCGCAAGCTTGGTGGGCGTGACCTCGAACACGATCCAAGCCGGTACGATCCAGGCCACGCAGAAGCGCACGGCGGGCTCCTTGCGACGCGACCAGATCCAGGGAATCGCGAGCGCCGCGAAGAGCGACCAGGGCCAGAACGTGCCCCAGAAGGCGAGCAGAAACGTGCCGGGTGGCGCGCCGTGGCTTTCTTGCCCGCTCGCGGCCTTGTCCAAGAGGTCGCGCCCGATGGCCTCGTTGAAAAAGGCGCCGTCAGTCACCAACGTGATCGCGATGAACCACGGCAACGCGATCGCCAGGAACAAGGGCACGCCGATCGGCCAATGAAGCCTGAGGAGCCAGCGCGCGCGCCGCTCGAATATCAAGATCCAGAAGATCGTGCCGCCGACCACCAGGAGGATAATCGGCCCCTTGATCAGGATCCCCGTCGCGAGCGCCGCCCAGAAAAGGAGCGCCCAGCGCCGATCCTCCGGCAATGCCGCCTTCCCCAGATAGGCGCGCGCGAGTACGAGTTGCGCGGCCAGTATCGTGGCGAGCAACATTGCGTCGGTCTTCGCAAGGCGCGCCTCGATCAAAAGCACGGCGCATCCGCCCATCATGCACGCCGCAAGCCAACCGGCCTCCGCGCTGAACAGCCGGCGCCCGATCGCGGCGGTCACGAACACGGCGATGATGGCGCCGATCAGCGACGGGATGCGGTAGGCCCAAATCGCCTCCCGCACGTCCGGGCCGATGGCTGCGACGACCGCTGCCTGCAGCCAGTAGATCCCGACCGGCTTCTTGTGGCGGGGCTCGCCTTGGAGCCGAATGTCGATCGGGTCGCCCGCCTCGATCATTTGCTTCGCGCTCTGGGCGAAGCGCGCTTCGTCGCGATCGATCGGAGGGACCGAGAAAAAGCCGGGCAGAAACAGCAGCAAACACAAGGCAAGGAGCAACCCGCCGCCGAGGCGCGGGCGGCTCACGAGCGCCGAGAGGAGTGTGCGTGACATTGTCGCGGGACCGGTTCGCTCCAAATCGCGGCCGCTGATCGGCCGGCAGACTGGAACATGCCCGAAGCTGACGGGCGAGCCAATCGGATCCGTGCGCGCGGCGCGGCGGCAGGCAGGAACGCGATCTCGACGTGAGCGCACGGTTACTCAGTGCGCTCGGCTAGCGCATCGAGCGCGACGTCAGCGCGCCTCGGCCTCGCGGATCGCCCGCCACACCCGCTCCGGGGAAAGCGGCATGTCGATGTGGCGGATACCGAACGGCGAAAGCGCATCGACGACCGCGTTGACGATCGCCGCCGGCGGCCCTGCCGTATCGAGCTCGCCCACCCCCTTGACGCCCAGCGGATTGGTCTCCGTCAGCGTTTCGTGGCTCGCCTGCATCAAGGGCGGCAGGTCGTCGGCGCGCGGCAGCCCATAGTCCATGAACGAACCGCTGACCAGCTGCCCGCCGTCGGCGTCGTAGACGACGTTCTCCAAGAGCGCCTGGCCGATCCCCTGCACCGTCGCGCCGTGACGCTGACCATCCACCACCAAGGGGTTGATGACCCGGCCGACATCGCTCACCCCGTAATAGCCGGTCAAGTGCACCTGGCCGGTCTCGGGGTCGACGTTCACGGTGCACACATGCACGGCATAGGGATAGTTGAAATCCCCCGGATCGAAGAACGCCGTCTCCTCCAGGCCGAGCTCGAAGCCGTCCGGGTAGTCGGCACCTGAGTAGGCAAGGTCGGCGACCTTGACGAAGCTGAGCGCGCGATCGGTGCCGCGCACGCGGTACGTCGCGTCTGCGAAATCGAGGTCGGCCTCGGCGCATTCCAGCACATGGGCGGCGAGCTGCTTTCCCTTGTCGATGATGCGCTCCGCCGCGATCGAGAGCGCCGAGCCGACGACGGTGATCGAGCGCGAGGCCCATGTGCCCAGACCGTAGGGGATGCGATCGGTGTCGCCCTCGACGACCTCGACATCCTCGACGGCACAGCCGAGGCGATCGGCGACGATCTGGCTATATGTCGTCGCATGTGCCTGGCCGTGAGAATGGCTGCCGCAGAACACGGTGACCTTGCCGCTCGGGTGCACGCGCACGCTCGCGACGTCCCAAAGGCCCATGCGGCTTCCGATCTGCGCGGCGAGCCGGCTCGGCCCCGCGCCGCCACCCCGAATGAAGGCGGCCGCACCGATGCCCATCAAGACGCCCTGGTCGCGCAGGCGCGCTTGCTCCGCCCGGAGCGCATCGACATCGGCGAGCGCGCGCGCTTTCGCGAAGGTCGCCGGAAAATCGCCGACGTCATAGGTAATCCCCGTGGCGCTCGTGTAGGGCATTCGCGCACGAGGCACGAGGTTGCGCTCGCGGATGGTCAGGCGATCGATGCCGAGCTCGCGCGCGCCGGTCTCCACCAACCGCTCGACGACGTAGGCGCATTCCGGCGCGCCGGCGCCGCGATACGCATCGACGGCAACGGTGTTGGTGTAGACGCCGCGGACGCGACAACTAATCGCCGGAACGGCGTAGAGGCCGGAGAACATGCCGCCGTAGAAGACCGATGGGATCGCCGCGCCGAACTGGCTCTGATAGGCGCCGAGATTGGCGATCGTGTCGACCTGAAGCCCGACGATGCGCCCCTCTCCATCGAAGCCCATGCGGCAGGTCGTCACATGATCGCGGGCGTGCGTGTCGACCGCGAGGTTCTCGGACCGGCTCGCCGTCCAGCGAACCGGGCGTCCGACGACCTTGGCGGCCCAGGGAAGCGCCGCCTCCTCTGGATAGTGGTAGGTCTTCTGCCCGAACCCGCCGCCGACATCCGGTGACACCACGCGGATGTTCTGCTCGTCGGCGCGCAGGGTGTCGCGCGAGAGCCAGCTCCGCACGAGATGCGGGTTCTGCGTGGTGGACCAGACCGTGTATTGCCCCTTGGACGCGTCATAGGCGCCGATCACCGCGCGCGGCTCGATGGGGTTGGGCGCGAGGCGGTTGTTGACGAGCGTGAGCTCGGTCACGTGCGCGGCCGATTGGAGCGCGGCCTCGGCCGCCGCCGCATCCCCGATGCGCCAATCGTAGGAGACGTTGGTGCCGAAATCCGGATGCACGAGCGGCGCGTCGGGCGCGAGCGCGCCCGCCGTGTCCACGATGGCGGGCAGCGGCTCCCAATCCACCGCGACCGCCTCCGCGCCATCCGCTGCCGCCGCAGGGCTGTCAGCCACGACAAGCGCGACGGTATCGCCGACATGCCGGGCCGTGCCGGTGGTGAGGATCGGCCGGCTGATCTCGTGCATCGGGCTCCCGTCATGCGAGGTCACCTCCCACAGCACGGGCGTCGTGCCGCCGCCGGCCTTTGCCCAGTCCTCGCCGGTCAGGACGGCGCGTACGCCGGGCACGGCCAACGCGGGTGCAGCATCGATCCTCCCGATCGTCGCGTGGGCGTGGGGGCTACGGACGAAGGCGGCGTAGGCCTGATCCGGTATCGCGAGGTCATCAACATAGGTTCCGCGTCCCGTGAGGAAGCGATCGTCCTCCTTGCGCAGCAACGGCTGACCGATCTGTGCCACGTCGTCACCCCCTCTTCGATCCACGCCCACGGGCTCGTCCGAGGATAGCCCAGCAACCGGCGCCCACGCGATGTCTCTCATGGACAAGGCCGTGCGGACGGGTCAGGCTCTCGCCGAGCCGCACAAGGACCAGGGCGTGACGGACCCGAAAGACCGCACCGCGAAGAAATCGCTCGTCTTGCCGACGATCCTATTGGTCGTTGGCGGCATTTCCTACGGCAGCCTGCCATCGGCCAACAAGATCGCCGTCGACAGTGGCTTTCCGTTCATCTCCTACGCGTTCTGGCAAATCCTGACGGCGGCCATGCTGCTTCTGATCGGCTCGGCCGTCTTTTCCAAGTTGCCACGCCTCAACGCCACCAACCTCCGCGTCTTCGCCCTCGTGGCCGTGGCCGGCGTGCTGGGGCCGCTGCTCGCACTGGTCACCGTCGCCGACAAGCTCTCGCCGGGCGTGCTCACGCTGATCATCGCGCTCATACCCGCCGCCACTTACATGCTCGCCGTCGCGATCCGCACCGAAAAGTTGCTCGTGCTCAGTGTCGGCGGCGTGCTGCTCGGCTTCGGCGCCATTCTGATGATCATCCTCCCGACGGAAAGCCTGCCGATCGCCGGCCTCGCCTGGTGGGTGGTGTTCGCGCTGTTGGTGCCGGCCTCTGCGGCGGTCAACAACGTGTTCGGCGCCTTGATGAGCCCGGCTGACGCAAGCGCGGTCTCCCTCGCGGCGGGCGCGATGAGCATCGCGGCCATCCTGCTGTTCTTCACGATGCTCGGCTATGACGGCCTGGTGCTCCCAACGGACGTCGCCGCCGACGGCGCGTGGGCGATGGTCTGGGCCGGCGCGTCGCAGGCCATCACCTATTCGTGCTTCTTCGAGATCGTGCGCCGCGCGGGCGGGCTCTTCTTCGCGCAGATGAATTACGTCGTCGTCGCTGCCGGTCTCTTCTGGGCAAGCATCATCTTCGATGACCCGCTCAGCCATTGGGTGTGGGGCGCGGTCGCGCTGCTGGTCGGCAGCATCGCGCTGATCAACGCCGGCGCAGCCCGCCGTCTCAGAGGCTCCCGCGCGACATCGGGCTAGGCGCCGCTAGCGAACCGCCTCGATCGCCTCCTCGCCGCAGCGCCGATTGATCTCCCGCCGGAGCGCCTGGGCCCGTGCGAGATCGATCGCGACGAAGCGGTAGATGTCGCCAGGTTTCGACTGTGCGAGCTTCCAGAACGCCGCCGAGGGCACGGTGTAGGGATTGATGAAGCCGCCCGTGCTCGGCCCGTCGTTCACGAGGATGATCGGGGTTTGGCCGCACAGGTTGACGGCGCCGACCGGGTAGCCGTGGTCGAGAATGTTCGACGGGTGCTCGCCATGCTCCGGCCGTTTGTTTGTGGCGCGCTCCGCGAACGTCCACGCGGGACCGTCGAGCCGGATGCCCGTGCGGTTGCTGCGCGTCTGCACCGTCCAATCGCTGGCAAGGAACCGCGCATGGCCGGCTTCGTCGATCCAATCGTCGTTGGGACCAGGCACCACCTCGATCTCCCAACGGCGTGCGCCGTCGATCGGCGGCCGGCATGCTTCCTTCACGCGCTGGGCGGGCGTTCCGGTGCCGTCGCCGAGCGGCAGCGTCTGGCCGGCCTTCAGCGCATGGCCCTCGATGCCGCCAATGCCGGCCTGGTGAAACGTTGCGCGCGAGCCGAGCACCGGTGGCGTCGCGATGCCGCCGGCCACCGCGAGGTAGGCGCGGGCGCCCCGGCGCGCATAGCTCAGCGTGAGCGTTTGGCCGGCCCGCGCGGCCACGTTCTGCCACATCGGCACCGGCGTTTCGTCCAGCGTCGGCGCCATGTCGGCGCCGGTCACGGCAATGGTGGTGTCGCGCCCAAGCCGCAGCACCGGGCCGGTGAACTGGCATTCCAGCCCCGCAGCATCGGGGCCATTGCCCACCAAGCGGTTCGCGAGCCGAAACGACCAGAAGTCCATCGGGCCGGAAAACGGGAAGCCCTGCTCCCAGTAGCCGATGCGCCCCGGATCGTCCTGTATCGTGGTCTCGAGACCGGGCTTGATCACCTCCAGCATCGTGCCCTCCTAGAAGCGCTCGGTGGCGTCGATGCCGGCGAGCCAGCGGTGATAGTTGCCGATCGAGAAGCGCTGATACTCCGCGACATTGTGGAGATAATCACCGGCCTCCACCTTGCGCGCGACATAGTCGTACTCCTCCCGCGTCGCCGGCACGAAACGCACCCGATCGCCCGCGCGGAAGAGAGCGAGGCTCTCCGAGAACGCGCGGAGCCGCTGTTCCGGATCCCAGATCGGCACCGGCGTGCGCGCGATCATCTGGTAGCCGCCCGGCGTGCGGTCCGGGTAGATCGAGACGAGCCCGCCGCCGACGCCGATCGTGCCCTTATGGGTCCAGGTGCGCGGCGGGTTGTATTTGGGCGCCGTGAGCTGGCAGCGCGGATCGAGCGGCATCAGCGAAACAAGACCGGGATAGAAACCGAGCGCCGCAACCCAATAGTCGGTGCCGGAATGAACTTGGGCCAGCTGATCCAGGCCCGAGAGCCCGTTCAGCCGCACCAGCACCTCGGGGTCCCACTCCTTCTGCTCGATCTTGGCGCAGTAGTCGTCGTAGCACGCGCGGGTCCACGGATCGAAATAGTGGATCGGCAGATAGAAGATGCGGCTGTCGAGCTCGAGCCCGTCGAGCGCGCCGACCGCATGGAAGAGCGCGGTCATCTCCCGCACCACGTCGTCGTAGCCGATCACCTCGAAATCGTAGGAGATCATGATGGAGGTGAGCTCGGGCACGATTTCGATGATGCCGGCGGTTTCGCTCTCGCGGATCAGGCGGGAGACGCTATGCACGAGGAAGTTGAGATCGAAGCTCATCTCGTCGCCGAGCTCCATCTCGATGAAACGGTCCCCGCCGGGATTGAACACGGGCTCATCGAAGATCATCGCGCCCCCTCCTTCGTAGACACGGCGCGCTCGGTTGCACGCCTCGACATTCATGACACATACTGAGGCTCGAGAAAAAACATGTGACGCGGGCACTACCCGCGTTTTTGGCGCCAACGAAACAGGGGGATTGCACCATGCATCTCAAGGCATTGTTAGCCACCGGAACGGCCATGGCCTTCGGGGCTCTGACCACCGCACCGGCGTTTGCCGAGACCGACTATGTCGCGAAGTACGGCATCAAAGAGGATGTTCCGGGTCCCTGCTCTTATGCGTCGATCGACGCGAAGGACTATTCGGGGCACGAGATCACCATCCTCACCCACGCCGTGCCCGTGATGGGTGAGCCCGTCGCGCTGCATTCCAAACAATTCGAGGAGCTGACCGGCGGCAAGGTGAATGTCGTCCACGCGCCCTTCGGCGAGCTCTACCAGAAGGTCATGATTCCGTTCCAGACCGGCCAGCATGTCTACGACATCGTCTATGGCGGCTCGTACTGGATCGGCGACTGGGCACCACATCTGCTACCCATCCCGCAGAAATATCTCGACGTGCCCGAGATGCAGGAAGTGACCGACGCCTACAAGGGCGTCGCGAGCTGGAACGGCCAGCGCCTGCAATACACCTTCGACGGCGACCGGAACTATTTCAAATACGTGCTGCCGCCGTTCGAGGACGCCGAGAATCAGGCGAAGTTCAAGGAGCAGTACGGCCGCGATCTCACGGTTCCGACGACCTGGGAGGAATATGCCGAGGTCGCAACCTTCTTCAACGGCTGGGATTGGGATGGCGACGGCGAGCTGGAGTATGGCTCGACCGAGATCGTCAAGCGCGACGATGTCGCGTTCGCCAACTTCATCACGCGGGTCGCCTCCTACGCCAAGAATCCGAACGTCAAGGGCGGCTTCTGGTTCGACCTCGAGACGATGACCCCGCAGATCAACAATCCGGGCTTCGTCAAGGGCCTCGAGATGTGGGTCGCGGCGCTCGACTACATGCCGCCGGGCGGCATCAACTTCGGCATCGGCGACGAGATTTTCTCGTGGGGCGGCGGCCAGTCGTTGATGAGCGTCACCTGGGACGACGCCTTCATCCAAGCCATGCAACCCGATTCGCCGATCCGCAACAAGATCCGCGTCGGCACGCCGATCGGCGCATCGATGGGCGCGCACAAGGTCTGGAACCGCTCGACCAACCAGTGGGACGAGTTCGAGACCCCGAGCGTCGCACCCTACGTCACATGGGGTTGGGGCGCGGGTGTCTCGAAATACACCGAAGAGCCCGACATGGCGCTTGACTGGTTCTGCTTCTTCTCGAACTACGGCAACACGAACCACGACCTCCTGATCGGACGCTTTGGCGTCAATCCGTTCCGCAAGGGTCACATGGAGCCCGAATTCTGGGAGAACGAGGCAGGCTGGGATCGTGCCGTCGCGGTGAGCTTCACCGACATGCTGAAGAGCATGGACACCAGCACCAACCGCGTGTTCGACCTGCGTGTGCCCGGTGTGAACCAGTACTACACCGCGATGATGGCGAGCGTCGCCAAGGCCATGGCGGGTGAGATGTCGGCGCAGGATGCGCTCGACGAAGCCGCGGCCGAGTGGACGCGGATCACCGAGCGGATCGGCGTCGACGTGGTGCGCGAGGCCTACAAAAACGTGGTCGCTCTCGAGGACAACGTCCCCTTGAGCGCCGTCAAATAGCCGTCGAACCTTCGGGATCGACGATCGCTCCCACCTGAGACCGGGGCCGGCGGGGACGCGTCCCGCCGGCCCTTTCTTTCCCCGTTGCCATGCTCGATTCGCGATACAAGCACGTCTTTCTGCTGCCGGCCGTCGTCGTGCTGCTCGCGATCATCCTGTTTCCGCTCATCTACACGGTCCGGCTGAGCTTTTCGGGCTGGGACGTCAACTATCCGGGCCTCGATTCCGTCGGCTGGGACAACTATGCCCGCGTCTTCGCAGACGATCGCTTTTGGGATTCGATGGGCACGCTCTACACGATGGTGTTCTTCTGCGTGCTCCTCGAATACGTCCTCGGCTTCGCGCTCGCGCTGCTGCTCTGGAAACAGGTGAAGGCGGGCCGCTTCTTCCGGGTGCTCTTTCTGGTGCCGATGTGCGTCACGCCCGTCGTCATGGCGGTCGTTTGGAAGACGATCTTTCACGAGACACTCGGGCCCTTCAATGACGTGCTGAGCTGGTTCGGCATACCACCGGTGCCGTGGCTCTCGGAATCGGGACCTGCCTTCATCGCGGTGATCATGATCGACGTTTGGCAGTGGACCTCGTTCATGTTCATCCTGCTCCTCGCGGGGCTCATGTCGCTTCCGCGCGAGCCCTACGAGGCGGCGCAGATCGACGGCGCCGGCCCCGTCCGCACGTTCGTCCATGTCACCTTTCCGCTCATGGCGCCCATCACCATTGGCGCGCTGGTGATCCGCCTGATCGAATCCTCCAAGCTGATGGAAACGATTTATGCGCTCACCTCGGGCGGGCCCGGCTCGTCCACCGAGACCACGAGCTACCTGCTCTACATTCGGGGCCTCCGCGAGTTTCAGATCGGCTACACGGCCTCGCTCTCGATCATCTACCTCCTGATCATGATCGTCGCGCTCACCGTGTTCGCGCGCCTCCTCAGCCGCGCCATGATCGGCAAGCAGGCGGTGCGCGTATGAGCGACGGCGCGAAGGCGAACCTCTACAGCGCGCTCAAATATGGCGCGCTGATCGCCTGGGCGATCTTCGTTATCGCACCCTTTCTCTGGGCGCTTTCGACCTCGTTCAAGTCCGACCAGGGGGTCACCGCCGGAACGACCTACATCCCCTTCCTGGAATACGAGCCGAGCCTCGAGGGCTGGACGGCGCTCTTCCGCGACACGAGCTCGGGCGGCATCAGCATGCAGGGCCCCTATCTTTCGAGCATCGTGGTAAGCCTGATCTCGAGCGGCATCGCGCTCGTCCTCGGCACGCTCGCGGCCTACGCCCTCTCGCGCTTCACCTTCCGCGCCGGCCCGCTCGGCAACAATGACATCACCTTCTTCTTCATCTCGCAGCGCATCATGCCGCCGGCGGTGCTCGCGATCCCCTACTTCCTGCTGCTTCGCTTCACGGGTCTGCTCGACACCCACCTTGGCCTGATCCTGGTCTATGTCGCGATGCTGCTGCCCATCGTCGTCTGGGTCATGGTGGATTTCTTCAACACCGTCCCGATCGAGCTCGACGAGGCGGCGCTGATTGATGGCTGCAACCCGATCCAAGCGTTCTATCGGATCATCCTGCCAAACTGCGCGCCCGGCATGGTCGTGGCCGGCCTCCTCTGCATCATCTTCTCGTGGAGCGACTTCTTCTTCGCGCTCACGCTGACCTTCGCGAAAGTCCAGATGCTGCCGCCCACCATCGTCATCCTCAACTCGAACAAGGTGCCGTGGTGGAGCCTGAGCGCGTCTGCCCTGGTTTCGGTGTTGCCGCTCGTGATCATCGCGTTCGTGCTCGAACGCTATCTCACGCGTGGCAATCTCGCCGGCGTCATCCGCGAATAGGAGCGTCCCATGGCCGAGGTCGGGATCGAGAATGTCGCCAAGCGTTTCGGACCGGTGCACGCGCTCGCCGACATCGATCTCACGATCCATGACAACGAGTTCGTTGTGCTGGTTGGCCCGTCGGGCAGCGGCAAGTCGACGCTTCTTCGCATCATCGCCGGCTTGGAACGCCAAACCGAGGGCGATGTCATGATCGACGGTGCGCTCATGAACGGCGTCGCGCCGAAGAACCGCGACGTCGCGATGGTCTTCCAAAGCCACGCGCTGTACCCGCACATGAACGTCTACGACAATCTCGCCTTCAATCAGCGGATCCGCGGCGTGCCGCGGCAGGACGTCGATGCCAAGGTGCGCGAGGTGGCGGAGCGCCTGGAGATCACGGAGCTGCTCAAGCGCCGGCCGCGACAAATGTCGGGCGGCCAGCGGCAGCGTGTCGCGATCGGCCGCGCGCTGGTGCGCGATCCGCAGATCTTCCTGTTCGACGAACCTCTTTCGAATCTCGACGCCGAACTACGCGTTCGCCTGCGCACGGTGATCAAGCGCCTTCACCAAGAAATGCAGCGTACCTCGATCTATGTGACGCACGATCAGGTCGAGGCAATGACCCTCGCGGACCGGGTCGTCGTGCTCCGCGCCGGGCGGATCGAGCAGGTCGGCGCGCCCGATCAGCTCTATGAAAAGCCGGCAAACATGTTCGTCGCCGGCTTCATCGGCTCGCCTGCGATGAACCTGATCGCCGGCCGAGCCGATGCCGGCGAGGTGCGAATCGACGGCGGCGCGGCACTTCAGGTCGGCTCACCCGCCCGGGGCGCGCTCACCATCGGCATTCGGCCGGAGGACCTGCTGATTCACGATGGGGATGGCGCGGGGACGATCCCAGCGACGGTGACGTTGATCGAACCGATGGGCGCGGATTCGCTCTTGTTCTGCCAGGCCGCCGGCATCGAGGAGCTTTCGGTGCGCGTGCCGCGCCATGTGCATGTCCGAGCCGGCGAGCGCCTGGCGTTCAAGCCGCGCGACGGGGCCGTGCATCTTTTCGACGCGGCGAGCGGCCAACGGATCAACTAGACCGGCGAAGCTTCGTCTGAACCTTGTCGCTCGTCAGTTCGCGCCGCGCGTCGTTGCCGACCCAGCGGGCGGGCGCCTCGGAACGCGCGACGAGGCCCTCGGCGCATGCAATCGCCTTGGCGTTGAGCGCCGCATTGCGCTTGCCGATTTGGCGGAGGCCCCAGCTCACCGCCTTCTTCACGAAGTTCCGGGGATCATCGGCGCCGACTTCGAGCCACGGCAGGTAGGCTTCGAACACCGTGTCGGCGGCCTTTTTGTCATGAACCGCCAGCACGGCGATCATCGCGAACGCGGTGCGTTTCACGAATTCGCCCTCGGCGTCGCGATAGCGTGCGACCAAGGCGTGCGCCAAGGCAGTGCGGCGAAAAAGGTTGGTGCAGGCTTGATCGCAGAGATCCCATGAGCGGAAATCGCACACCCACGCATCGACCATCGGCTGGCTCGTCGCCTTCGGATCGGCAACCATGGTCGCAAGCAGACGCGCATCGTGAATGCCCGTCTCCCACAGCGCGAGGGCGAGCGGATGCTGGCGTCCGATCGTGCGTGCGATGCGGCGCAGGTCGGGCACGGCGACGCCGAAGGCGTTCTCCGTATCGATGGCGAAGCGCGCCATCCCGGCGAGCGCCTCGGGCCGTCCCGCGGCGCGGAGCTCGGCGATGATCGCCTCGATTGGCGGGTCGGTGGTAGCATCCCGTGTCATGGTCAAGAGTCGGTCCGTCGCCTCACCCAACGCCTCCGCGATTCGAAAAGGCGATCGCCGCGCGATCGCCCGTGCGATCACGCTGATCGAATCCACGCGCCCGGATGACCGGGCGGCGGCGGAGGTGCTCATCGAGACGCTTTTACCCCATGCGGGCGACGCGGTCCGCATCGGGATCTCGGGCGCGCCCGGCGTCGGCAAATCGACCTTCATCGAGGCCTTCGGGCTCGGTGTCATCGCGCGCGGCCACCGTATCGCGGTGCTCGCCGTCGATCCCTCCAGCACCACCTCGGGCGGCGCCATCCTCGGGGACAAGACGCGCATGGAAGGGCTCGCGCGTAGCCCGAAGAGCTTCATCCGCCCCTCGCCCACCGGCGGCGCGCTCGGCGGGGTCGCCCGCCGCACGCGTGACGCGATGATCGCCTGCGAGGCGGCGGGCTTCGACGTGGTGGTCATCGAGACCGTCGGCGTCGGCCAGTCGGAGGTGGCGGTGGCCGAGCTTGCCGACCTCTTCATTCTCCTTGTTCAGCCGGGCAGCGGCGACGAGCTCCAGGGCATCAAGCGCGGCATCGTCGAACGCGCTGATCTCGTGGTCGTGACCAAGGCAGACGGTGCGCTCGAGGCCGCAGCCCGCCACACCGAATCCGACTATCTGGTGGCGCTTGCGCTGGCGCGGCGCGGGAGCGGGCGCGAGCCACCCCGTGTGATGGCCTGCTCGGCGCTCGAGGCCCGCGGAATCGATGAGATCTGGCAGGAGATCGAGGCGCGGCACGCCGCCGAGGGCGCATCGGGCGCGCGCGAGGCGCGCCGGGCACGCCAGGCCACGGCGTGGCTGTGGAACGAGGTGGAGGAGAGCGTGGTGGCCGCCCTGAAATCGGACGCGGCAGTGCAGGATCTTTCACAATCCCTGGAGGCGGCGGTGGCCCGCGGTGAGACGAGCCCGGCCGTCGCCGCACGACGGCTGGTCGACACGTTTCTCGACAACCGGGCGAGCCGGGCGCAGACCAAGCCGGCGGACTTGACGGCACCCCAAGATGGTTCTAAAGAGGCCGCTTCGCGCTGAGGAGAAGATCATGTCACGGCGTTGCGAGCTCACCGGGAAGACGGTGATGACCGGCAACAATGTCAGTCACGCCCACAACAAGACGCGTCGGCGGTTTCTGCCCAACCTGCAGTACAAATCGCTGCTGAGCGATGCGCTCGGCACGACGGTGCGGCTCCGGGTCTCGACGAGCGCGCTGCGCACGGTGGAGCGCCGTGGCGGCCTCGACGCCTACCTCCTCGATGCGCCGGATCGGGTGCTCTCTCTGGAAGCCCAGCGCATCAAGCGGCGGGTCAAGAAAACCCTCGCCGGCGCGGGCGAGACCCAGAGCTAAGGCGCGGCCCCCGCCGCATCACGGTTGGCGGCCCCTCGGTGTCGCCGTATAGTCCGCGCCGATGGCTGCCTCCGCCCCAATTCGCGTTCTCTGGCTGCCGATCGCCGCGATGGTCGGCGTCATCGGTCTTTCGAACGTCGCCGTTCAATTCCCGATCAATGATTGGCTCACCTGGGGTGCCTTCACCTATCCGGTGACCTTCCTGGTCGCCGATTTGACCAACCGCGCGTGGGGCCCGGCCGCCGCGCGCAAGGTGGCGCTCGTCGGCTTTCCGATCGGGATGGCCCTCTCGATCCTCCTCTCGGTGGAGGCGAACCTTCCTGTCATGGATGCCGTGCGCATCGCGCTGGCCTCCGGCTTCGCCTACATTTGCGCGCAGCTCCTCGATATCACGATCTTTCACCGGCTGCGCGACATGCACTCGCGGGGCTGGTGGCGCGCGCCCCTCATCTCGTCGTCGCTCGCCTCCGCCTTGGACACGGCGATCTTTTTCTCCGCGGCCTTCGCCTTCACGGGGCTGCCGTGGGTCACATGGGCGCTCGGTGACTATGGTGTGAAGATCGGCATGGCGTGCGTGCTGTTGCTGCCGTTCCGCATCCTGATGCCCTATGTCGCCCCCACCCTCTACGCCAACCGATAAGCCGAGAGGCGCCGATGACCCTCTCCAGAGACTTCCCCAATCTCCACATCGTCGATCACCCGCTCGTGCTGCACAAACTGAGCCACCTGCGCGACAAGACGACGCCCACCAGCCATTTTCGTGCCTTGCTGCGGGAGATGGCGTTGTTGATCGGCTACGAGATCACGCGCGGCCTCGCGATGACGACGAAACGGATCGTCACGCCGATCACCGAGATGGAGGCGCCGATCCTGCGCGGCCACAAGCCCGCCATCGTGCCGATCCTGCGGGCCGGCCTCGGCATGTCGGAGGGTTTGGCCGAGCTTCTGCCGACCGCGCCGCTCGGGCATATCGGGCTCTACCGCGACCCAAAGACGCATCGGCCCGTCGAGTACTATGTGCGTCTGCCGGAGGACAAGGACCGCGTCTTTATCCTGGTCGACCCGATGCTCGCAACCGGCTATTCGGCCTCCTATGCGATTGACCTGCTCAACCGCTACGGCGTCTCGGACGAAAACATCCGCTTCATGGCCATGGTCGCGGCCCCCGAAGGCATGGCAGCCTTTAACGAGAAGCACAGCACCGTGGAAGTGTGGGCCGCCGCGCTCGACGAACACCTCAACGAGAAAGCCTACATCGTCCCCGGTCTCGGCGACGCCGGCGATCGGCTATTCGGTACCGACTGAGGGCGGCGCGTCCTCGAGCGCGAACATCAACAGCACCGTCCGCTGGATGATGTTGTAGTTGTCATCGGAGATCATGTAGACCAGCGTCTCGCCATGCGCGCCGCGCCGCGCCGCAATCCCCTCCATATTGTCGATTGAAAGCGGCGCCCGGAGCGAGGCGACCTCCTCTCCTTGCAGGCGCGCTCCGGGCACGATGTCGGCGGCTTCAAAACGCCGGAGGCGCGCGGCGACGCCGCCGAGCAGCGTAAAGCGCCGTTCGAGCACGAGAATCGAGCCATCGGGAAGGCGCGTCGCGCCGGTCGGCCGGAACTTGCGGCTGCGCGCATAGGTGAGGTGCTCGCGGGTGCCATCCGGCGACACCAGCCATGCGGGGCTCGGCGTCTTGCCATCCGGTCCCTCGGCAATCGCGAGAACACGCCCGTCGCCGAGCGCAACGAGTGCCTCCAGGCCGGCATTTTGCTCCGCGAAATGGCCGCGGGGAAACGAGATCATGCCGGTGGCGCCGAGCGAGCCCAGCCGCTCGGCGTCGGGCAATGGGTGAGCGCCCACCGCGTAGGAGAGGATGCTGTGGATGCGCTCGAACCCCACCAAGATCGTGCCATCGCTCAAGCGCTCGAGCGATTCGGCGTCGCGCGCATGCGCGCGGGGCCGCCTGCCCCGGGGGTCGCGCATCGGCGCGAGCCGCGGCGCCTCCAGCCCGACCAGCCGGCCGGCCGCGTCGTAGCGCAACTCCGCCGAGAACCAATGCCCCCGATCGCTGGTCGCGAGAAGCCTGGCGCCGTCCGCGCTCACCAGCAACGATGACAGGCCGCCGAAGCCATCCGCCGATGAGGAGATGACCAAGCCGCCCCGATAGTCGAGCGGCCCGACGCGCGTCTCGTCCGCGGCTTCGGTGTTGAGCGGGATCGCGCGCACGCGGAGCGGCAACGTGCCGGCGTCGGCGCGCACCGGTTCAGCTGGAAAGCACACCGCGCAGAGCACGGCAACCAGGATCGGCAAGAAGAGACGATGCGGCATCACGCCCCGTGCGTCCTTGAGAACCACCTATTGCGGCCTAGTGTTAGCGTAAGTGAAAACGCCAACATAGGGAGACCAATCATCATGCGTGTTGCGCGACGCGACATCATCCTCGGACTGGCGGGGCTACCCCTGGCTGCCGTACTCGCTAACCCACGGCTCGCGCGCGCGACCGCGGCGGGGCTCGAGCCCGTCGACATCACCACCGAGGGCGGCCGCACCGTCAGCGCTGCCTTAGCACGCCCGGCGCGCACGCCGGCCTCGGCCGTCATGCTCGTGCACGAGTGGTGGGGCCTCAACGACCAGATCAAATCGGTCGCCCGCGCGCTCGCGGACGAGGGCTATCTGGCCCTCGCGGTCGACCTCTACGAGGGCAGCGTCACGGACGATCCAGAGGTCGCACGCGGGCTTATTGGCAAGGTCGAAGGCGCCGCTGCCACCGACACGGTGGCGTCCTGGGCGCGCTGGCTGAAAAGCCACGCCGATGGCACCGGAAAGCTCGGGACCGTCGGCTGGTGCTTTGGCGGCGGCTGGTCGCTCAACGCCTCGCTCGCCGAGCCGGCGGATGCCACCGTGGTCTACTATGGCCATGTGGCAAGATCCGCCGAGCAGCTTCAGCCCTTGAGCGGACCGGTGCTCGGCCATTTCGCGACGCGCGACGGCTGGATCAACCGGCCCATGGTCGAGGGCTTCGAAACCGAAATGACCAAGGCGGGAAAACGGTTCGAAGCCCATTGGTACGAAGCCGACCATGCGTTCGCCAACCCGACCAATGCGCGTTACGACGAGGCCGACGCAAAGCTAGCGTGGGAGCGGACTTTGGCGTTTTTCGCCGCCCATCTTTAGGGGCGCGCAACGGCTCGCGGGGCGGGTCAAACATGGTAGGGTGCGCGCGCCTTTGACCACCCCGGATCAGCCTAATGAAGCACGACCTGCGCATCATGGATAGCGACCTCCACGTCATCGAGACGGGGGAGCTCTACGAGCGCTATCTCGACCCGCGGTTCCATGATCAAAAGCCTGAGTTTCTCGGCCTGAGCCGGACCCGCTTTCCCCATTGGCGCGTGGGCGACCAGATGATTCCGCCTTGGGCGCAATCCGATGATGTGGTGGGCCCGCAGGCCGCGCTCGATCGCCCGAAGGAGCATCTCTACGGACCGCTCCGCGAGCGGGATTACGACGCCCCGTCGACGATCGACGCGATGGACGCCGAGGGCATCGACGAGGCCGTCCTCTATCGCACGTTCGCCTCGATGGTCGTGTCGGTGGACACGCTCGATCCCGCCTGCGCGACGGCTTATTGCGCGGCCTTCAACGACTGGCTGGCCGATTATTGCGCAACCGACCCGGTTCGGTTGAAGCCCGCCGCGATCGTCTCGTTGCACGATCCCGAGCTTGCCGCCGAGGAGGCGCGCCGCGCGGTGACCGAGCGAGGGCACGTTGCCGTGGTGCTCCTGCCCATGCCGGTCGCGGGCCGCTACGTGCATGCCCCCGAATGCGACGTGCTGTGGAACGAGATTGTCTCGCTCGACGTGCCGGCCGTGTTTCACGGCACAAGCGGCGGCGCGTCCACCGACTACGCCTCGAACCGGTATCGCGCGCATCCCAATTTTCGCACCCTGAACCACGCGAGCGCCTTCCCGTTTGAGCTGATGGGCGCGCTCGGCGCGATGATCATCGGCGGCGTGCTCGAGCGCTTTCCGCGGCTTCGGGTCGGCTGCTTGGAGGGAAATTGCGGCTGGCTTCCCTGGTGGCTCGACCGGCTCGACGACCAGTGGGCGAAGTATGGCGGCGGTGAAGCAGTCCGCCTCACCGCCAAGCCCAGCGAATATTTCGTCAACCAGTGCTTCATTGCGACCGACGTGGACGAGGCCCTGCTCGGCTCGGTCATCGACCGGCTCGGCGACGACAACATCGTGATGTCGATCGATTACCCCCATGCCGACGGGCCGTTTCCCCACGGCATCGAGACCTTTCTGGCGCTCCCGGGCGTGAGCGCCGGCTCGAAGCGGAAGATTCTTTGGGACAATTGCCGCCGGCTCTACGGCTTCCCGAACGCGCCAACGGCACCTGCCTGAGCGCCGGCGGCGCGCCGGTCACGCGGAGCGACGCAAGGGGCGCGCGGTGCCCTGCCCCAGGGCTTGCGCATGATGCTCGTCGAAGAGCTCGGCGAGCTTCTCCGTCATGGTGCCGCCCAGCTGCTCGGCATCGGTGATGGTGACGGCGCGCGCATAATAGCGCGTGACGTCGTGGCCAATGCCGATCGCCAAGAGCTGCACCGAGGAGTAGGTCTCGATCCAGTCGATCACGGCGCGCAGGTGCCGCTCGAGATAGTTGCGCGGATTGACGGAGAGCGTGCTGTCGTCCACGGGCGCGCCATCGGAGATGACCATCAGGATGCGCCGCTCCTCGCTACGCGCGAGCAACCGATCGTGCGCCCAGAGAAGCGCCTCACCGTCGATGTTTTCCTTGAGCAGGCCTTCGCGCAGCATCAAGCCGAGATTGCGCCGCGCCCGCCGCCACGGCTCGTCCGCGTTCTTGAAGACGATGTGGCGCAAATCGTTCAAACGACCGGGATTGCGCGGCCGGCCCTCAGCGAGCCAACGCTCGCGCGATTGGCCGCCCTTCCACGCGCGCGTGGTGAAACCGAGGATCTCGACCTTGACGCCGCAGCGCTCCAGCGTGCGCGCCAGGATGTCCCCGCTCATGGCGGCAACCATGATGGGACGTCCGCGCATGGAGCCGGAATTGTCGATGAGGAGCGTGACCACGGTGTCGCGAAACGCGGTCTCTTTTTCCTGCTTGTACGAGAGGGGAAAAAGCGGGTTTGTGACGACGCGCGAAAGCCGGGCGCAGTCGAGCAATCCCTCCTCGAGGTCGAAGTCCCAGGAACGAGTTTGCCGCGCGAGCAACCGGCGCTGCAGCCGGTTCGCGAGTCGGCTGATCACGCCGTGCAAGTGTGAGAGCTGCTGGTCGAGCTGGCGACGCAGCCGGGTCAGCTCCTCAGCGTCGCAAAGCTCCCCGGCGCTGACCACCTCGTCATATTCGGTCGTGTAGGCGCGGTAGGGAGGCTCCTTGGGCTGGCCCGGGCCCGGCGCGGGGAGCATGCGCCGGCGGCCGGACTCGTCCGTCTCGTCCTCACCCTCGCCGAGCGAGCCCTCGGTGTCCTCGTCCATCATCTCGATGGCATCGGCATCGTCACCCGTCTCGGTGTCGGAATCCATCGCGCTGTCGGCGTCCATCTGGTCGCCGCTCTGCGCCTCACCAGGCTGGCTCGCGCTATCATCCTCGGTTTGATCGGGGCTCGACTGGTCCTCGGCGTCATCCTGGTCGTCGGCATCCTCGTCCTCGAGGTCCAGCTCGTCGATCAGCTGGCGCGCCAGCCGGCCGAAGGCGCTCTGGTCGTGCAGCGCCTCGGCGAGCCGCATCAGATGCTTGCCACCGTGGGAATCGAGCCACGGGCGCCAAAGATCGGCGAGATGACGGGCTGACGCCGGCAAAGGCTCATCCGTGAGCTTCTCGCGCACCAGCATACCGAGGGCCTCAGCGATCGGCGCCTGCTCGGGCGTCGAGATGTGGTCATAACCCTTCATGCGGCAGCGCTGCTCCAGCGCGGAGGCGAGGTTGGCGGCGACGCCCGCGAGGCGTTGGGCACCGAGTGCTTCGACGCGCGCCTGCTCGATCGCGTCGAAAATCGCGCGGCCGGTCTTGCCACGGGGCCGCCCCCGAATGTGCGCCGCAGGATCGTGATAGCGAAGCCGCAAGGCGAGCGCGTCGGCCGACCCGCGCACCAGCTCGACGTCGAGCGCGTTCAGATCTCGTGCCGGAAACGGTAGCTGCGCCTGATTGCCGGCGATGCGCGGTTGATCGGCGCCGAACGACACCTCCAGCTCGTCCGTGCTCTCGCCCGCGATGGCGCGCAGCGCAGAGCCAACGGCGCGCTGAAAGGTCTCGACCGGGGTTTCCTGCTCGCTCAAGCGCGGATCCTCGCCTCTAGCCCCGCGGCTGAACCGGCACCGCGGATTCCGGAAGCTCCAGCCCGAGGCTTCTCTGGAAATATTCGGCGACGATCGGCCGCTCCATCTCGTCGCACTTGTTGAGGAACGTGGTGCGGAACGCATAGCCGACATCCCCGAAGATGTCGGCATTCTCCGCCCAATGGATCACGGTGCGTGGCGACATCACCGTCGAGATATCGCCCGCCATGAAGCCGGCGCGCGAAAGCGCCGCGACCTCGACCATGGCGTGCACCAGCTTGCGGCGTTCGTCAGTGTCGTAGGAGGGCACCTTCGAGAGAATGATGTCCACCTCTTTGTCGTGGGCGAGATAGTTCAGTGTCGCGACCAGGTTCCAGCGATCCATCTGTCCCTGGTTGATCTGTTGAGTGCCGTGATAGAGGCCCGTGGTGTCGCCGAGGCCGACCGTGTTCGACGTCGCGAACACGCGGAACGCCGGATGCGGCCGCACGATCCGGTTCTGGTCGAGCAAGGTGAGCTTGCCGTCGACTTCCAGGATGCGCTGGATCACGAACATGACGTCGGGACGTCCGGCATCGTACTCATCGAACACCAGCGCCGTCGGATTCTGCAGCGCCCACGGCAAGAGCCCCTCGCGGAACTCCGTGACCTGCACCCCATCGCGGATGACGATCGCGTCCTTGCCGATCAAGTCGATACGGCTGATATGGCTGTCGAGATTGATGCGGATGCAGGGCCAGTTGATGCGTGCCGCCACCTGCTCGATATGGGTCGATTTGCCGGTGCCATGATAGCCCTGGATCATGACGCGCCGGTTGTGGGCGAAGCCCGCGATGATCGCCAACGTGGTGTCGGGATCGAAGCGGTAGGCCGGGTCGAAGTCCGGAACGTTTCCTTCGGGTTCGGAAAACGCCGGCACCTCCATATCGGTGTCGATGCCGAACGTTTGTCTCACGGAAACAGTAATGTCGGGGAGGCGCTGCGCACCATCGGACGCAGATTCGCCTCTTTGCTCAGCCATAAAAACCACCTTCCTGGCACAAAACGGCGGCCACGCACCGGCCGCCGAGAGCCTCAGATCACGACAACACTTTCAGGAGGTAGTTATAGGCTTGATTGATCTGTTTCAAAAGCTCCTCGGAGTCGCGGCTACCGCCGTTGGCATCCGGATGATGGCGCTTCACGAGGGCCTTGTAGCGTTGCTTGAGCTCGGCCCGGCTGAAGGGGGCCTCCAGGTTGAGCAGCGCGAGCGCCCGATGCTGCTCATCGGACACACCGTTTCGCTGCTCCGTGCGGCCGCGATGGTCATCGGTCTCACCAAGCCATTCGCTCTTGAACCGGCGGAGCACCTCGTCGAACACGCCGCTCGCCTTGCTCGGATCGGTGCCGAGCGGCCAGGTAGGACGATGGCCGGTGATGTCATCGCGTTGAAATTGCTCGATCTCGCCCTGGCTCCAGCCCTCGAAAAAATTCCAGGCCCGGTTGTATTCGCGCACATGATCGAGGCAGAACCAACGATAGCTCCGCAAATCGTTTGGCGCGCGCGGCGCACGATGCTCGCCGGCTTCGTCGCAACCCGGAAAATCGCACAGCTTGGGCGCCTCACCACCATCGAGGTGCGGCGGTATTTCGCTGCTATTGCGCGACAGATGAGCCATCAAACGACTATGCCGGTTCGAAATCGTCGAAGCAAGATGGCCGCCTTGACCAATTTGACGGCCCCGCGCCACCATACGCCGTAGTTGGTGAAAGAGCCGTGACCGGAAAGCCCGCATGCGCGTCCAAGACCAAATCCGGAACAAGCTAACCCAGGCGCTGAACCCGTCGCGCCTCGACATCACCGATGATTCGGCGCGCCATGCGGGTCATGCCGGCGCGCGCCCGGAAGGTGAATCGCACTTCACCATCGAGGTGGTGTCGGCGCGGTTCGCGGGTCTTTCGCGCCTCGAACGGCAGCGGCTGATCTACCGCACGCTCGCCGAGGAGATGGCGCGCGACATCCATGCGCTCGCCGTCACGGCGCGCACGCCGGAAGAAGACCGCTGATCCCTCGTTTGCGCATCTCCAGCTGACGCATGTCACGCTCACTCATGCCAACGCGACGCTCTCTCACATTGGCATTGACGCAAATGCGTCGTCGCAGGTGATGCCACCTGCTCGGGATTTGCGCTAGGGCCCCGTGTACCAGCGCGGGAAGCGCTGCTTCACGGCCTGCCCCGAATCCGACCAGCCGTGGCAGCTGTTGAGGAGCGCGGGGCGCCTGTCGGGACCGACGGTGGGGAATCGGCCGGTCTTCGGGAAGATGGTCTGATAGGCCACGGTCGCGATGCGCCCCAGGAGCTCGCTCAGATGCGTGCAGCCGCGCAACCCGCCGACCTTTTGCCGCACCAGGCGGCTCCAGCCGGACCCGATGCGCTCGCCGACGAGCACGGAGAAGTTAGGCACCACCTCGCCGCACGCCTGGAACGGTGTCCGGTCAGAGGAGGCCTCGACACCGTGGATCAGAAGCTCCTCATCGAGTGTGAGGCGCACCCACATGTCGTGCACAGGCTCGCCGGGCGGCACATCGCCGCGCCATTCGTTCTCGAACGGATAGGTCTTCCGGTCTCTGAGGCGCGCTTCGATGTCCCACAGGCCGTCCGCGCGCTGATAGCCCCAGCATTCGATCGTGCGCGTGTGAACGAGCGAACGCTCGGTGGCTTCGCTGAGCGGCATGACGTCGTCTCTCCCTTGCCGGATCAATGGCTGGCGCCAACCTCGTGGGCCCCGGGGCGCAAGTCAAGAACAGCGCTCACGTCACCGCATAGACCAAGAGCGGCAGCATGGCGAAGGCGATCGCCGTCGAGAGCACGACGATGCTCGCGACCTCTTCCGGCTCGTTGTCGTAATATTTGGCGAACAGGTAGTTGAAGATCGCCGTCGGCATGCCGCACAGCATGATCAAGACGCCGCGCTGCATGCCGTCAAACCCAAATAAGGCGGCGAGGGCGAAGCCGGCGCCGAGGCCAATTCCAAGCCGCAGCACCGAGAGGAGCAGGGTGCGCGGCAGGCTCACGATCTTGAGCTGCGAAAGCGACACACCGAGCGTGATGATCATGAGCGGAATGGCGAAGCCGCCGAGCAGGTTCGTCGTGTTGTGGATGAAGGCAGGCACCTCAAGGTCGGTGACCATGAACAAGACGCCGAGGCCGACCGCATAGGGGATCGGCGCACGCACGACCGGCTTGAGCGAGGCGGCCCCCGACAGCAGCCACTGACCGAAGGTGAGCTGGAGGCTCGCCGTCACGGCGAAGAAGCCAATGCCGAGCGCGAGCCCCGGGTCGCCGTAGGCGAACAGGCAAAGCGGCAGACCGAGATTTCCAACGTTGGGAAAGGTGAGCGGCGCCAAATAGGTGCGGAGCGGCAAGCCCATCAGCCGGAGCACGAGCGTCGCGCAGAGCGCGACCGCGCCGATTGCGGCGGCGGTGGCGAGCGCGATCTCGCCAATCTCCGCCGAGAGGCCGTCGATGTCCGCGAGCGTCGAGAAGATCAGGCAGGGCGCACCGATGAGGCTCACGAGCTGCGCGATCATGCGGGTGTCGTAGGGTCGTCCAAAGCGGCCCCACGCAAAGCCGAGACCCGCACAGAGAAAGAGCGGCGCGACGGTCGAGAAGAGCTCGGCGATCATGATCCGCGCCGATCGCGGCCCGCGCGCCTAGGGATCGCGCGGCTCCTCCGCTTCGGGCGGCGGAACGACCCTGAGCTGGGTGATCTGATTGCGCTGGCGCGCGTGCACCTCGACGGTGAAGCCATGAAGCTCGAAGGTATCGCCCACCGTCGGAATCTCCTGTGCCTCATTCAGCACGAGCCCGGCGAGCGTCGCCGCCTCCTCGTCGGGCAGCGCCCAATCGAAGCGGCGATTGAGATCGCGGATGGGCGTCGTGCCGGGCACCAGGAATGCACCGCCGGCGGTGCGCACGACATCGACCAGCGCGACGTCATGCTCGTCCGCAATCTCGCCGACGATCTCCTCCAGGATGTCCTCCAGGGTGACGAGCCCCATCAGCGAGCCATACTCATCGACGATCAGCGCAAAGTGTGCATGGCGCTCGCGGAACGCGTTGAGCTGCTCGCGAAGGGTCGCCGTCTCCGGCACGAACCACGGCGGCGACACGATCGCACGGATGTCGAGGCGCGAAAGATCGGTCAGGTTGGCATGAACCGCTCGTAGCAAATCCTTCGCGTGGATGACGCCGATGATGTTGTCGGGCTCGTCCTCCCAAACCGGCAGCCGCGTGTGGGGGCTCCGCACCACCTGCTCGACGACGCGCTCGGGTGCGTCGGCGATGTCGATCATCTCCATCGTCTTGCGATGTGTCATGACCGTGCCGATCTCGACCTCCTCCAGGTCGAGAATGCTGTGCAGCATGTCGCGCTCATGCTTGACCATCGCGCCTTCTTCGGCGTGGAGCGAGATCGCGCCGCGCAGCTCCTCCTGGGCGGCGCTGGTCGACGGATCGGTGCGGTGCGCGCCGGAAAGCGCGAGCACGGCGGCCACCAGCGCCTGCACGGCGCGCACCACCGGCGACAACACCCAGACGACAAGGGCGATCGCTGGCGCGACGCCGAGCGCCGCACGGTCCGCATCGCGGATGGCGTAGGTCTTGGGCAACACCTCGGCGAAAATGAGAACCAGCAGCGTCATGCCGATCGTGGCGTAGGCGACGCCCGCGTCGCCGACGAACGTGATGAGCACGCTCGTCGCGAGCGCCGAGGCCAAGATGTTGACCGCATTGTTGCCGAGTAGGATCGCCCCGATCAGCCGCTCCCGATCCTCGATGAGGCGAACCACCGTACCAGCCCGGCGGTTCCCCTTGCGTGCCAAGTGATGGATGCGCGATCGGGAGGCAGCCGTGAGCGCGGTCTCCGAGCCGGAAAAGAACGCCGATAGCACGAGCAGCACGCCGATTGCCGCAATGGATAGAGCAGACGCCGTGGTCATGGCAATGTCACAAGGTTGTGGGGTCAGGGGTTGTGCGGCGCACAGGAGGCAAGCACCTCCACCAGCGAAGCGCGCACCGCATTAGGGGAAACGTCGCTCGTGAGGAAGGCTTGGCCGATTCCCCTCGCAAGCACGAAGGCGAGGCGCCCCGAGCGCGCCTTCTTGTCGTGTTTCATATGCGCGAGGAGCCGGTCGGGCCGGCGTGCCGCCGCCGGGAGGCCCGCCCCGTCCGTCAGCAAGCCCATTGCCCGCAGATGCGCGCGGACGCGCTCGGCATCGCCGGCAGTGCAGTGACCAAGACGCGCCGAGAGGCGGAACGCCATCACGGTGCCGAGCGCGACGGCTTCCCCGTGAAGCAGCGCATCACCAAACCCGGTCTCGGCCTCGAGCGCGTGTCCGAAGGTGTGGCCGAGGTTGAGCAACGCGCGCTGTCCGCTTTCCCGCTCGTCCGCCGCGACGATACGCGCCTTGGCGCGACAGCAGGTCACGATCGCATGGCGTCGGGCCGCGCTCTCGCCCGCCAGCAACGCGGCACCGTTTGACTCGAGCCAGGCGAAGAAGGCGGGATCGTCGATCAGCCCATATTTGACCACCTCCGCGTAACCGGCGCGCACCTGGCGGTCGGGCAGGGTGTCCAGCGTGTCGGTGTCGGCCAGGACGAGGCGCGGCTGGTAGAAGCTGCCGATCAGGTTCTTGCCGTGCCGGCTGTTGACGCCCGTCTTGCCGCCGACCGCGCTGTCGACCTGGGCAAGCAGGGTCGTCGGGATCTGAATGAACGGGATGCCGCGCAGCACGATGCTCGCGGCAAAACCCACCAAATCGCCGACCACACCGCCGCCCAGCGCAATCAAGGTGGTCTCCCGCTCCACGCCGCGGTCGATCAGCGCCTCAAGCAGCGCTTCGAGCTTGGCGAGTTCCTTGGTCTGCTCGCCCGGCGGCACGGTCATCGTCTCGACTGCAACGTCGGCGGCACGAAGCGACCGCGCGACGATATCGAGATAGTGCGCGCCGACCGTTTCATCGGTCACCACGGTGCACCGGCGGTTGGCCATCAGCGGTGCGGCGTGTGTGCCGGTTTCGGCGAGCAAGCCCGGTCCGACGCGAATCGGATAGCGTCTCGCCCCCAGCTCAACCGGTACGACGTCGATCGCCGTGTCGCCGGCCGGCCCGCTGGCTTCTGCTGTGCTCACCTGCTCAGCCCGGGCCTATGGTGTCTCGGATCGCGGCCCTGAATCGTGCTCAGGCCTCGCCTCCAAGCCATCGAGATAGTCGTTGAGAGCGTCCAACACCTTTCGGAGAGTTTGCTCGTGAGGACCGTCTTCGCTGTCGACGATGATATCGGCTTCGGCATAGATCGGGTAGCGCTCATCGATCAGCCGCTGCAGGACGACGCGCGGTTCGTCGCCCTTGAGCAGCGGGCGATCGCCGCGCCGCGAGACGCGCTCGGTCAGGAGATCCAGATCGGCGCGGAGCCAGACCGAGATGCCGGTTTCGCGAACCCGCGCCCGCGTCTCCGCATCCATGAACGCGCCGCCCCCGGTCGCGAGCACATGCGGTGCGCGTGACAGGAGACGCGCGATCACCCGCCGCTCGCCGTCGCGGAAGGCAGCTTCGCCATGAAGCTCGAAGATGTCCTCGATCGAGCAGCCTGCGGCGCTTTCGATCTCCGCATCCGCATCCACGAATTCGGTTCCGAGATAGCTTGCGAGCCGCCGGCCGATCGCGCTCTTGCCGGCTCCCATGAGCCCGACGAGAACGATCGTCCTAGGCAGCTGGCGCCGTCGCGCACGGCTCGTCATGCGATCTTGGCCGATCGCATGAGCAGTCGCCCGTGGCGTTGAAGCGTACACGGCCGGCCGATAGACTGGGGAGTCATTGGCATACGCCACTCTAGCACATCCGCAGAGCGAGCACCGTTACGAGGACGCGCACCGGGTTTCATGTCGCTTTACTTGAAGGTCATCGGGATCGTCATCCTCATCGTCGTGGGCGGCGGGGCCGCACTCCTCCTCACATGGGACATCCCGCCGCCGGAGGGCCCCATAGAGAAAGTGCTGTCCAACGACCGCTTTCCGAGCTAGGGCAACGCATTGAACGTCGCGGCGCGACTTACGGTGATACTTGGGCTGGCCGCCGCCCCCGTCGTACAGGCATGGGCCGCCGATGAGCCGCTTCGTCTGATTCCGCGCGATCGAGCTGAAGAGGCCGCGGGAACCGACGCCTCTAGCGGAGATCCCGGCACCGGACGCGTTACCGACCCCGCTCAACCGAGTTCGGAGGCCGAGCCCGAAATTGCAGTCGATCGGCTGGAGGCGTTTGGACCGGATTCAGGTGGCGTGACAGCCACCAACGTCCCGCTCCTCCCCCCGGCGCATTGGCGCGGCACGCCGCGGAGCCTGGTCGACGCGCTGCTGCCCCGCTTGCCGGCGGCGGTGACGTCGCCCGCGACCAGGCGCCTTGCCCTGGCTCTTCTCGCATCCCCCGCCCGGGCACCCGTCGGACCGGGCGAGGCCGGCGCCTTGCTCAGGCTCCGCGCGGCCAGCCTTGCCGCGATAGGCGAGCGACGCATGGCGGCGACACTGCTCGCACGCCTCGACCGCGGCGCGCGCTCGGATCAAGACGCACGGGTCGACAGCGAGGCCGCGCTCGCGGACGGCGACTTCGATGCCGCATGCGGCACACCGTCCGAGATCCTTGGGCGATCGGCGGATCTGCATTGGCAGAAGCTGCTGATCGTTTGCCAGGCGCGGAGCGGCGCGGTCGAGGCGGCGACGCTTGGCCTCGACCTTCTCCGCGAATCGGGAACGCCGCCCGACCCCGCGTTCGACGCGATCGTCACCCGCGCTGGTCGCCGGGACCGCGCCGACGCCGGAGTCCCTCCCGGCGCCGACGGCGCTGCATCTTGCCGCGCTTGCGCATGGCGGCGGCACCGTGCCGGCCGACGCGACCGCCGATGCCGACGCCGGCCTGCTGCGGCTCATCGCGGCGTCGCCCGAGACCGCGCCGCCCGTCCGCATCGTCGCGGCGGAGCGCGCGGCGCGGCTCGGCGCGACCTCGATGGAGCGCGTGCGCCAGGCCTATGCCGCGGCGACGTTCACGCCCGAGCAACGGAGCGACGCGCTCCTCGTCGTGACCGACCTCGCGCCTTCGATGGCGCGCGCCCTTCTCTACCAAACCATCGGCGCCGAAACCGACACGGCGATCCGCGCCGAGATGATCACCGCCGCGCTCAGCCTCGCCGAAGAGCAGGGGGCGCAACCATTGGTGGGACGGGTTCTCGCGGAGGCGGTGCGCACGAT
>CBDCGS010000002.1:0-6052 GCA_965216915.1 Alphaproteobacteria bacterium | reverse complement strand
GCCTCATCATTTGCGGTGCAGGCTGACGCGTGTGACCGCAAAGGCAGGGAGAGCAGATGCGAGCGGCAACGACGACAGTCCGAGCTGCCAAAGCCTGGCACGGGCGTGCCGACGCCCGAGGCGGCGGCAATTTCCGCGACGAGATCGCATTCGCGCGCACCCGGAATGCCGACCGCCGCGACCACCTGGCCGCGCGCCGTCAGGTGGTCGACATGCCAATGCGGGGGTTTTGTCGGGCGCAGATGCCGCGCGATGCGCGCGCGCAGCCCGCCGGGTCCCCACGCGCTGCCGCAATAGACGAACCGCCCCGGCTGCAGGCCTGGGCGCGCCGAGGCGGGTGATCGGCAGCCGGATCGGCACCGCAAGCTCGACGACGAGCGCGTAGGCGCCGGGCGCCGCCGTGAAATTGTCCGGATCCGGGCGCGCCGTCCCGGCATCCATCAAGATATTCCTAACCAGCCTCCTCATAGGCCTCGGCAGCCTACGGCGCCGGGCCACGGCGTGCCAGCGGGCCTGCGCTGCGCCGATGAAAGGATCAGATGCATGAGACACGATCGGAAACGTCGACCGACAAGCCATCGGTGGCTGCACGGTCCGTTGACCGGCGCCTTGGCCCTCGCCATCGCCGCGTGCCTCGGCGCTGACGACGCCGCCGCGCGGAGCGTGGACGACTACATCGAGAGTGCGAACGAATATCGCGCGGAGGGCAAGAACCGCGCGAGCGCCATCGAGCTCAAAAATGCGATCCAGGAAGACCCGAACGACGCGACCCCACGCCGGATGCTGGGCGAGGTCTATCTCCTCTTGGGCGACGTGCTGCGCGCGGAGAAGGAGCTGCGGCGCGCACGCGAGCTTGGCGCTCCTTACGACGACTGGGCCGTGCCGCTCGGCCAAGTGTGGCTGCAAATGGGCCAGCCACAGACGTTGCTCGACGAGCTCACGCCCGACCGCGCGGAGAGTGAGGGCGTCGCCGCCAAAGTGCTCGCCCTGCGAGGCGGCGCGTGGCGCCTTGCCCGCGATGTGAACGCATCGGCCGACGCTTACCGCGAGGCGCTCGCGTTGCGGCCGAATGAGGTGAGTGCCCTCGTCGGGCTTGCGCGTCTCGCCCTCCATGAAGGTCAGCGCGCCGAGGCTGACCAATGGTTCGCCAATGCGAAGAACGCGGCACCCGGCGACTACGAGACGATTGCGCTGCAGGGTGACCTCCACTTCATCGACCGCAAGTTCGCCGAGGCGACCGATGCCTATCGCCAGCTGACCGCGCTGCGCCCGCACAATCCATTCGTCAGCGTGCCGCTCGCACGCGCGCTTCTCGCCGACGAGAAAGTCGACGAGGCGCTCGCGACCGTCGAGTCGATCCTCAAGGTCGTCCCGAACCTGCCGCAGGCCCTCTACATCCGGGCGTCAGCCGCTTACGCCCAGCAAGACTATGAAACGGCCGTCGCGGATGCGGAGCGCATCCTCAAGACCGTGCCGACGGATCTCGCTTCGAAGCTTCTGGCCGCCGCCGCGAGCTATGCGCTCGGCAACAATGAGCAAGCGCTGCAATATGCCGACGAGTTTCTCGCGCGCGCACCCGGCCACGAGATGGCCTTGCGCCTCAAGGGCGCGACCTTGACGCGCCTCGGCCAGCATGAAGAGGCCGTGCGAATTCTCGAGCAGGTCGCCGATACCGACAACGCGACCGTGCTCGCCATGATCGGCGCCGCCGCCTTGCGCGGCCGCGATCTGGCGACGGGGCGCGAATATTTCGAACGCTACGCTGCGCTCAATCCCGATAGTGCCGGGGCCTTGGCCCAGCTCGGCGTGGTCAAGCTTGGCCAAGGCGAAATCGAGGCGGGAATCGAGGATTTGGAGCGTGCGCTCCAACTCGACCCGGATTTCGACCGCGCGCTGATCGCGCTCTTCCGGGCGCATATGCAGGGCCAGCGTTACGGCGACGCGATCGCGCTTGGCGAGCGCGTGGTGACCCAACAACCCGACAAGATCCTCGGCGACATCATGATCGGCATTGCTCGTTTCGCCGACGGTGATCACGCCGCCGCACGCGCGGCCATGGAGCGCGCACTGGAGAAAGAACCAACGTCGACCATCGCGCGCACCAACCTCGCGCGCATCGCCAATGCCATGGGCGACCGGGACGAGGCTGCGCGCCAGCTCCGCGCGATCATCGAGGACGACCCCGACAATATCGTCACGCTGCTCAATTTGGCCCGGCTCAGCGCCCAGTCTGGCGCCAACGAGGCCGCGTTCGAATGGGTCGAGCGCGCCAAGGCCGTGCAGCCGGGAGCACAGGCACCGCGTTATTACGAGGCCCAGCTCCTCATCAGCACCGGCGATGCGCTACGCGCGGTGGCGATCGCACAAGAGCTCGCGACCGAATTGCCGGAGAATGTCCCCGTGCTGCGCCTCCTCGCCCAAGCGCAGATGGCCGCCGGGCAGAGCGAATCCGCGACCACGACCCTTCGGTCGCTGGTGCGCCTCAGACCCGACGATGCGGGGGCGCGCTATATGCTCGCGACGATCCATCGCGACGCGGGCAATGAGGCGGCGTTCATGGCCGGCCTGCAAGACGTGCTCGCGCAAGACCCGGCGCACTTGCCCGCCACCGTCGACCTCGCCCGCATACACGTGCGCGCCGGAAAGCCGGAGAGCGCGAAGGAGATGGTGGAGGCGGCGCTCGCGCGAGCACCCGAGTCTGCGGCGCTCCTGGAGGTCGCCGGTCAAATGTACGAACTCCTGGGCGACGGCGGACGCGCGATCGAGGTCTATCGGACGTTGGCGGAGACCAATCCCGACGTCGCGGCGAGCCACTTCCTGCTCGCGCGTGCACTCGGCCGCGCCGGCTTGGGCGCCGAGGCACTCAGCGAGATCAACAAAACGATCGAACTCGACGAGACCCATCTCGGCGCGCGGATCATCCGCGCCCGCGCCGCGCTTGCGCAGAGGCGCCAGGCGGACGCGCAGGCAGACATCACCTACCTCACGGCGCAGGCGCCGGACAATCCCGAGGTCCTCGACCTCGAGGGCGCGCTTCTTCTCGCCAACGGCGAGCACGAACTCGCCCTCCGCGCCTTCGAACGCGCCTATGTCGGGTTGCCGAGTTCTGGCCGCGCGTCCCAGCTCGCCCGCACGCAGTGGGTGCTGGGGCGGCGGGAAGACGGCATGAACACCTTGGGCTCATGGCTGCAATCGCATCCGGACGATCATGCCCGCCGCAAGGATCTTGCGGACTTCACCCTCGCGACCGGCCGTTTCGACCAAGCCAGCGCGCACTACACGCGCCTCATCGAAGCCAACCCGGGGAACGCCGGCTTGCGCAACAACCTCGCCTGGGCCTTGTGGAAAAACGGCGACAATGCCGGGGCGCTGCGCGAGGCGGAAAAGGCGACCGAATTGCAGCCGGGCGATCCGCGCATTCAAGACACGCTCGGCGCGATCTTGCTCTCGAACGGCGAATCGGACCGCGCGCTCACCGTGCTCCGCGAGGCCGCCGCCGGCGCACCGCGCCATCCCACCATCCAGTTCCACTTCGCCCAAGCGCTCGCGCAAACCGGCGCCGGCGAGGAAGCGCGCAAGCTTCTCGAAACCGTGCTCGCCGAAAACGGCGCCTTCGACGAACGCGCAGAGGCCGAGGCACTGCTCGCAAGCCTGAGCGAGTAGCCGCGCGGCCGCGCGGGGTCAGCGCAGAAGCGGCGTCAGCCTGTCGAGCGCCGTGCCGAGGCGTGCCGGCGCGATCGCATAGCAGACGCGCAGATAACCCCGGCCCGAGGGCCCGAACGCCTCGCCGGGCGCAAGGCCGACGCCCGCCTCGCCCAAGATCCGCTTGGCGAACGCCAGCGTGTCGTCGACACCCGCGACCGAGAAGAAGCCGTAGAACGCGGCCTCGGGGTGCGGCAGCATCACGCGTGGCAATGGCGACAGCCGCTCGATGAGAACCTCGCGCGCCGCCGCATAGCGGGCACGCGACTCCGCGACGAAGCCCTCGCCCTGCTCGACCGCGACGACGCCCGCCCGCTGCACGAACCCCGGCGGGCACGAGACGTTGAACTCGATCATCTTCTCGAAGGTCGGCCCGAGCGAAGCCGGCGCCGTCAACCAGCCGAGGCGCCAGCCCGTCATCGCCCACGCCTTGGAGAAGCTGTTGACCACGATCACCCGATCCTCCGGCGCGGCGATGCTGAGGAACGAGGGCGCGGCGTCGGCACCGTCATAGACGATGCGCGTATAAACCTCGTCGGCGACGATCCAGATCCCGCGGGCACGCGCGAAATCGAGCACGGCGCGCTGGGCCTCGGCGCGCATCATCCAGCCGGTCGGGTTGCTCGGCGAGTTGATCAGGAGCACGCGCGTGGAGTCGTCGCAGGCTGCCAGCAACCGATCTAGGTCGAGCCGCCACCCGGCCTCTTCGGGTTCCAGCGGCACCGTTCTCACATCCGCGCCCAAGATTCGTGGGATGGCCGTGAGGTTGGGCCAGAGCGGCCCCGTCGCGACCACCCGATCGCCCGCCTCGACGAGGCATTGCAGCGCGACCATCAGCCCGTTGAGTCCCGAGACGGTGACCGTGATGGTCTCGGGCCCAAGTGCGGCCCCGTGCAGATCCGAAACGTAGCGGGCGAGCGCCTCGCGGAGCGCCGGGATGCCGCGGTTGGGCTGGTAGAAGGTGTCGCCTTCGGCGAGCGCCCGTGCGGCGGCGTCGCGGATGAACGCGGGCGTCTCGATGTCCGATTCGCCGAAGTGCAGCGCGATCGCATCGCCGCGCGCCATCGCGAGGTGGGCAACCTCGCGTATCGCAGACGGCGCGAGCGCCGCCACGGCGGGGCGCACGCCGGCCACCGCTTGATCAGCTGACATCGCTAAACGCCGCTACGCCGCCGCGTCCTTGCCAGCCGTGAAGGTGAGGCCCTTTGCCTCGAACTTCGCGCGCGTGCCCGGCTTGATCGTGTCGAGCGTGGCACCGGTCTCGGGCACGATGTCGATGTCGGTCATGTCGTGCACGCCGCCCGTGATGATCACTTGAAGGATGGCTTCCTCGTCGCTCACATTGCGAAACGCGCGACAGACCCCGGGCGGGAAGGAGATCGTGTCGAAGGCGTCGAGGACCACGCTTTCGCCGCCGTCATCGTTCCATGTGAACGCGAACCGTCCCTTGAGCACGGTGAAGGTCTCGTAGGTTTTCTGGTGCGCATGCAGGCCCGGCCCCTGGCCCGGCGGACACGCGGCGAGGGTCATCGTCATCCCCGCGGCGCCAACGATCGGCGCCCCGACGTTGATCGGCGTTTCGCCACCGCCTTCCAACCCGATCACCGAGAGCAGCTTGCGCGCATAAATCACATCGGCCGCCTCCTGGGGGATCTCCGGGTCCCGCTGAACCGGCAGCGGCGCCAGCGCCGCGTAGCGGGAAATGCGCGGCGCCATCTCCGCCTGGGTCATCTTGCGCGTCTTCATCGGCCGTCTCGCTCCCGTGTTCGCCCATGGTGCGCCATGCTGCGGCGCGCGGCCTTCGCCGTCAATCTGCGGTATGACGGAGCGGTACGCGGGCCGGAAACGTGATTAGATATGCGCCGACGCGTTCGACGGGAGGAGAGACCATGGGACGATTGGACGGGAAGGTTGCGCTCGTCACCGGTGCCGCAGCCGGAATTGGAACCGCCTGCGCGAAACGGCTCGCGGATGAAGGCGCAGCGGTGGCCGTGGCCGATATCGACGTCGAGGGCGGACAGGCGGTGGTGCGGGAGATCGAGGCCGCGGGCGGGCGCGCGATCTTCATCACGCTCGACGTGACGCAGGAGGCCGACTGGGAGACCGGGATCGCCACCGTGATCGACGCACTCGGCGGCCTCGACACCTTGGTCAACAATGCCGGCATCGGCTTCGTGAAGGCGGTGCAGGACACCACCATGGAGGAATGGCGCCGCATCACGGCGATCAACACCGATGGCGTGTTTCTCGGCACCAAGCACGCCATGCGGACGATGCGCGACGACGGCTCGATCATCAACATCTCCTCGATTCTCGGCCTCACGAGCGTGGAGAAGCCTCCGCCTATAGC
>CBDCGS010000001.1:0-235566 GCA_965216915.1 Alphaproteobacteria bacterium | reverse complement strand
CGCGCGCCGGCGTGGCGCGCCGGTGCCGTCGATCACCGTTCCGCCCGCGATCAGGACGTCGCAGCGTTGGATCTTTTCGCCCGCCATGGCCCGCACTCCCCACTCTCCCGGTTTCCGCCGATCCTGAGATATCATCGGGCCCATGGCAACCGACGTCGAACCGTCACCCCTCAGGCGCACGTTCTCCTGGCCCGTCATGCGCAACTCGTTGATCGTGGGCGCGGTCGTCGGCACCATTCTCAACGCGATCAACCAGGGCGACCGGATGGGCGAGGGGGGAGATCCGGTCGACTGGATCAAAGTAGCGCTGACCTATTGCGTGCCGTTTTGCGTCTCGACCTGGGGGTCCTACGCCGCCATGCGCATGTTCGCGAAACGCGCGCGAGCAGTGAAGGAACAACGGAATGAGCGCTGACGACATCACCCAGTCCCTCCGGGCCGACCTCGCGAGCCTGCAGCTTGGCGACAGCTTCTTTCCAAGCGGCGCCGTCTCCTCCTCCCTCGGCCTCGAGACGCTGCAGGCCGAAGGCCATGTGCGCGATGCCGCCGACGTCGAGCGCTTTCTGCTCGAGCAGGTGCGCGAGCGCTGGGCGCGCTCCGACCGCGCGTTCCTGGCTGCGGCGCACGGTGCGGGCGACGACCTCGCGGCGGTGCAACGGATCGACGCGCGGCAGGAGGCGATGACGCTGGCCGCCGAGCTGCGCGATGGCTCGCGCCGTTCGGGCGCGGCGCTGCTCGGCGTGCATGCGCGCCTCGGCATGGCGCGCGCGGAGGCCTATCGCACGCTGGTGCGCGCCGATGCGGCGCCGGGTCATCTCGCCGTCGTGCAGGGTCTCGTGTGCGGCGCCGCCGGGCTATCCCGCACGCGGGCCGAGACGGTTGCGTTGCACGGGCTCGCGGTGGCGGTGCTTGGCGCGGCGCTCCGCCTTGGCCTCATTGGCCACCTCGACGCCCAGCGCAGCCTCGGCGCGCTTCACCCCACGATGGCCGAGATTCTCGCGCGCCCGGCGCCGGCGCCGGAGGCTGCGGAAAGCTACGTCCCGGTCGCCGACGTCGCGGTGATGCGCCACGAGGTGCAGGACAGCCGGCTCTTCGCGAATTAGGGGGCGCGCGGCTTAAGCGCTGGGATCGCGGCTACACGCCTCCGCCGACCCATGGTAGCGTCGCGCCCCAGATCAAACGGCGTTCCGCGCGCGCCCGGCGCGGACAGGGAGGGACCATGCTCCTCACACCGACGGAAACCGAGCGGCTCTTGATCTTCAGCGCCGCCGAGCTCGCGCGCAAGCGGCGCGCGCGCGGCCGCACCTTGAACCATCCGGAGGCGGTCGCGCTGATCAGCGACGAGATCCTCGAGGGCGCGCGCGACGGGCGCTCGGTCGCCGACCTCATTGCCTTCGGCGCTACCATCCTGACCACCGACGACGTCATGCCCGGCGTTGCCGAGATGGCACCTGTGATCCAGGTCGAGGCGACCTTTCCCGACGGCACCAAGCTTGTCACGGTCCACGACCCGATCCGCCCGGGTAAGAAGAAGCAGAAGAAGGGCGAGCAGGTGACGCCCGGCGAGATCATCCCCGCCGACGGCGACATCGAGCTCAACGCCGGCCGCGAAACCGCGACCGTCACGGTCACCAACACCGGCGACCGGCCGGTGCAAATCGGCAGCCACTTCCACTTCTTCGAGGTCAACCGCCACCTGGACTTCGACCGCGCGCAGGCCTTCGGCATGCATCTCGATATTCCCGCCGGCACCGCGACCCGCTTCGAGCCCGGCGAGGCGAAGACGGTCGACCTCGTCGCGTTCGGCGGCTCGGGCGAGATGGTCGGCCTCAACGATCTCACCCAGGGCTCGAGCCGCTCGCCGCTCGTCAAGGAAGAAGCCCTCAAGCGCGCCCGGGCGCGCGGCTTCAAGGGAGCCTGAACCATGGCGACAATCAGCCGCGCCCACTATGCCGAGCTCTACGGCCCGACCACGGGCGATTGCGTGCGCCTCGGCGATACCCAGCTCCTCGCGGAGATCGAGCACGACCACGCAGTGCCCGGCGACGAATGCCTGCACGGCGGCGGCAAGACGCTGCGCGACGGCATCGGCCTCATCGCGGGCCTCGACAGCGAGGCCGGTGCGCTCGACATGCTCATCTCGAACGCGATCGTCATCGATCCCGTGCTCGGCGTCGTGAAGGGCGACATCGGCATCAAGGACGGCGCCATCACCGGCGTCGGCAAGGCCGGCAACCCGGCGATCATGGATGGCGTCGATCCGGCGCTGCTCTGTGGTGCTGCGACCACGGTGCGCGATGCCGAGGGCCTGATCGCGACGCCAGGCGGCATCGACGTGCACGTCCATTTCGACAGCGCGCAGCTCTGCGAGCATGCGATCGCGAGCGGCGTCACCACCATGCTCGGCGGCTCGCTCGGGCCGATCACGGTCGGCATCGATTGCGGCGGCGCCTGGAACGTCGGCAAGATGCTGCAGGCGGCCGAGGCCTGGCCGATCAATTTCGGCTTCCTCGGGCGCGGCAACACCTCGAAACCGCGCTCGATCTACGACCAGATGGCGGGCGGCTGCATGGGCCTCAAGATCCACGAGGATTGGGGCGCCATGCCGAAGACCATCGACACCTGCCTCGGCGTCGCCGACGAGCTCGACTTCCAGGTCCAGCTGCACACCGACACGCTGAACGAGTCCGGTTTTCTGGAAGATACGCTCGCCGCGATCAACGGGCGTACCATCCACATGTATCACACCGAGGGCGCGGGCGGCGGCCATGCGCCCGACATCATCTCGGTCGCCGGCGAGCCCAACTGCCTGCCGTCATCGACTAACCCCACCAACCCCTACACCGTGAACACGTTCGACGAGCACCTCGACATGATCATGGTGTGCCACCACTTGAACCCGGCGGTGCCCGAGGACGTCGCGTTCGCCGAGAGCCGCATCCGCGCGCAGACCATCGCGGCCGAAGACGTGCTCCACGACCTGGGCGCGATCTCGATGCTCGGCTCCGACAGCCAGGGCATGGGGCGCATCAACGAGGTGATCTGCCGCACCTGGCAGCTCGCCTCCAAGATGCGCACCCAACGCGGGCGCCTCGCGGAGGAGGCGACGGCGAAGGGCGACAATGAGCGCATCAAGCGCTACATCGCGAAATACACGATCAACGCCGCGCGCACCTTCGGCATCGACGCGCATATCGGCTCGCTCGAGACCGGCAAGCTCGCCGACGTGGTGCTCTGGCGGCCCGCCTTCTTCGGCATCAAGCCCGAATTGGTGATCAAGGGCGGCTTCATCGTGTGGTCGGCGATGGGCGACAGCGCGGCCTCGCTGATGACCTGCGAGCCGCTTCTGATGCGCCCGCAATGGGGAGCCTTCGGCCGCGCCAAGGAGGCGCTGAGCCTGAGCTTCGTCGCGCAATCCGCGGTCGAGGCCGATGTCGCGGGCCGCCTCGGCCTCGAAAAGCGCACCGTCGCGGTCAAGGGCACGCGCAAGCTCAACAAGGGCCACATGCTGCACAACGACGCCTGCCCCTCGGTCGCGGTCGATCCCGAGACCTTCGAGGTGCGCGTCGACGGCACGTTGGCCACCTGTGACCCAGCCGAGAACCTGCCCCTCGCGCAGCGCTACATGCTGCGCTGATCGCGCCCGGCGGCTTCAATCCCGCGCGAAGCTGCTCTAGGCTTCGCCCTTAGGCGTGATGGGGGTGGCACCTATGGATCAAATCCTGCGCAATGCGCGCATTGCGGCGCGCGAGGGCGTGGTCGACATCGGCATCGCCGACGGGCGGATCGCCGTGCTCGAGCCCGGCCTCACGGCCGATGCGCCTGCGCTCGATCTCGACGGCCGGCTGGTTTCCCCGGGTCTGATCGAGACGCACATCCATCTCGACAAGGCCTGCATCCTCGACCGCTGCCGCGCCGAGACCGGCGATCTCGCCGAGGCCATCGCCGAGGTCGCGGCCGCCAAGCGCGGTTTCACCGCCGAGGACGTCAACGCGCGCGCGCGCCGCGTGCTCGAAAGCTGCATCGCCAACGGCACCACCCACATGCGCACGCATCTCGAGGTCGATCCCGTGGTCGGCATGCGCGGCTTCGAGGGCGTCTGGCCGCTGATCGAGGCGTATCGCTGGGCGATCGATCTCGAGATCTGCGTCTTCCCGCAGGAGGGCTTGCTCAACAATCCGGGCACCGACGAGCTGATGGTCGAGGCACTGGAGCGCGGCGCCGCCGTGGTGGGTGCCGCGCCCTACACCGACAGCGACCCGCACGGCCAGATCGACCGTGTGTTCGAACTCGCACGCGACTTCGACGTGCCGATCGACATGCACCTCGATTTCGGCGAGACCGCAGATGCGCTCGACGTCGATTATGTGTGCGAGCTCACGGAGCGCTTCGGCTATGGCGGGCGCGTCACGGTCGGCCACGTCACCAAGCTCTCGACCGCCGAGCCCGCACATTTCGCCGCCGTCGCGCGCCGCCTCGCCGATGTTGGGGTTGCCGTCACCGTGCTGCCGGCGACCGATCTCTTCCTCATGGGCCGCGAGGACACGCGCAATGTGCGGCGCGGCGTCACGGCGGCCCACGCGCTGCTCGGCCACGGCGTGAACTGCTCGCTCTCCTCGAACAACATCCTCAACCCGTTCACGCCCTTCGGCGACGGCTCCCTGATCCGCATGGCGAACCTCTACGCCAATGTCTGCCATGTCGGCGCGCGCGCCGAGATGCGCGAATGCTTCGAGATGATCTCCCGCCGCTCGGCCCAGATCCTCGGCCTCGAGGCGCATGATGTCGCGGTCGGCGCGCCGGCCGATCTCGTCGTGCTCGACGCGCCCGACCCCGAGAGCGCGGTGGCGGCGGTGGCCGCCCCGCTCTACGGCTTCAAGCGCGGTCGCATGACCTTCCGCCGCGCACCCGTGGAGCTTCTGCCGCCGGCGTGAGGGCGCGCGGTCGTTGAAAGATTACGCGGGCTGGCGCTCACCGCTCCGCACGCCCGTGACCAGCCTGCCCTCTCGGCATGTCCCACCCTGCAGGGTGGCAGGGCGGCGGCGGCGTTTGATCCGCTTGGGTTAGGGCGGTAAGCGCGCTCCTCCCGTCGAGATCGAGCCAGACGGTCCCGTAAATATCGCTCACGCGGACGAAGGAAAGACCGGTGTCGGCGTCGATCGCCGCGGCGACACACGGGTATCGCACACGGCTTCCTTCCTCTTGCACATGCGTATCGGTGGCATCACATCCGGGATCGCGAGCGTGCGGTGATGACCGAAACCGGCCGCGTCGGTCTCGATCCAGGCATAGACCAGCGCGACATCCGACAACGGCAGGTCGATCACCGCGGTGTGGCGCTAAGCTCTTCATTCGGCAAACGCGTCCATGTGATCATGGGTTCTTGAAGCGTACCGTAGCGCGTCTCGATCTCGCTCGTCACCCGATCGCGCCATTCCTCACCAGGCGTTCCGCCGCAGCGCTTCGGCGCTGCATTCCTTGAATTCGCCGGGCTCGAAGGTGGGCTCGCCCCACGAGGCGTTGGTGATCTTGCCGAGCCGCTGCCAGGTGGTCGCATAGGACGGCCTAGGTTTGCAGACGCGTTCAAGTGGATCGATCCGTGTCGGCTGATAGTCATCGTTGACGCAGCGGTCTTGCAAGTCGATCCAGACGGAGCCCCAGATATCGCTGACCCTGACGATGTTATGACCGGTTTCGGCGTCAGTCCCTTCCGCCACGCAGAAATAGCGGACACCGCCGAAATCTTCGTGGATCGCCGTGCCGGAAATCAGGCCGGGCACCGAAATCTCGCGCCGCTGGCTGAACCAGAGATAAGTCGCGACCCGCGCGTATTTCAGCGTGGCACCGCTTCCGGGCAGCTCGACGGTCACGGTGTGGTGGAACTCGAAGAGCCAAATGAAGAGGCCGATCGCCACGACCACGAGTAGCACCATGCGCCGGCGAAACCTGAGCTGCGCGTCGGTCGGTTCGGGCGGCAGCTCAGTCGGCGGCGGCTCGGCGGGGGTTTTTCCAGGGGATTCGCGTTTCATAGGGCATGCGGGTCCATGTCATTTTCGGTTCTTGAAGCGCGCCATCGCGGATCTCGATTGTGCCGCTCACCCTGTCGTGCCAGCGCGCGCGCATCTCGTAGGGCTTGGCGAGACCGGCTTTTTCGAGTTCTTTCATTTGCTTGGGAAAAACCGGTCCGCCGTTGGGGTGGAGCGGGAGCCGAAGGCAGACGAGCGCCCGCGGGGGCGGTCTGCCGCGGTGCGGTGGGCGGCGAGACATCAGTCTTCCCATGTGCAATCGGATGTGAACTCTCGTGCGCCGGGGACGAAGATCGGATCGGTCCCGCCGTCGTCGGTGATCACGCCGAGGAGCTCCCATTCGGTGTCGCTTGCCGGCCCGAGCTCCGCCCGATAGTGGAGCCCGCATATATGGCTCTCGGGCCTGATCTCCTGAAGCGGACGGCTGCCGCTCACGCAGCTCTCATCCAGGTCGATCCAGATCGCGCCCCAGCGGTCGCTCGTGCGGATCCAGTGGTTACCGGTCTCGAGATCGTGTCCTTGGAAGAGGCAGATTACGGGCGCGAAGTCCGCTGGGATGGTAGTTTCCGGCATGTGCTCGGCCACGGCGACCGTTCGATGCGACCAACTGAAGGGATGGAGCGGGGTCAGCCGCGCGTAGGTGAAGGCGATATCATCGCCGATGTCGACGGTCACCGCATGACGGTGTTGATAGAAGGCGACAAATAGCGCGAGGCCGAGGAGCAGAACGCCGAAGATGATCGGCCGGTGCCGCGTCCGGCGTCTCGGAGTTGGCTGAGGCCGAGTCTTTGCGTCGGGACGCTCACTCATCCGGCGGACGGATAAGCGCCCGCTGGGTCGGCCTGCCGCAGCGCTGTGGGCGCTAAGATATCAGTCTTCCCAGGCGCACTCACGTGCCCTGAACTCTTTCGCTCCCGGGGTGGAAGACCGGGTCGGCGCTGCCCTTGTCTCGGATCACGCCCAGGAGGGTCCATTTCGTCTCGCGCGCCGGACCAAGCTCGGCGCGGTAATGGAGACCGCAGATGTGGCTTTCTGGCTTGATCGCTCCGAAGGGACGGCTGCCGCTCACGCAGCTCTCATCGAGGTCTATCCAGATGGTGCCCCAACGATCGCTGGTGCGAACCCAGTGATGCCCGGTCTCGGGATCGCGGCCCTCGTAGAGACAAATCCACGGTGCGAAGCTGACGGGGGATCGTAGTTTCGGGCATCCGGTCGGCGACAGCGACGGTCCTGAAGGATGGTTCAAGGGGATGCGTCGGCGTCACGCGCGTATAGGTGAATACGATGCCATTGCCGACATCGACGGTGACCGCGTTGTGATGTTCATAGACGACGACAAAAAGCGCGAAGCCGACGACGAAAAGGCAGATCGCGAGACAGCCTATGGTGCGTCCACGGTGTTTGCGTGGCCCGCGTGGAGCCGGCGTTGCTTCGGAACGATCAATCATCCGGCAGGCGAGTCCAGACGACGTGCGGATTGGATAGCTCTCCATTCTGGATCGATATCGTGCCGGTCACATGGTGTCGCCAACTCGATGACGCGTCATACGGCTTAGCGAGTTGAGCATCCTCGAGCTCTTTCATATTGTCGGAATCAATTAGAGGGGTATAACTGAAATCAAGAGGGAATTTCTCATCCTTTTCAAAATCATACCTGTCGGACCAAAAATGATCTACAGAACCTTCTATAGATATTACATTTCCTAATCGCCTTATTGTAAATCTCCCAAAAGATTTTAGATTAGTAATTCCGGACATCAATTTAAGGTCGCTCACCGAGAATATTTCGTTTATCTCATTTTCCCAATATGGAAGTCCAATCTCATCTTTGTGATTTTCAACATATTTTGGATTAGTCTCCACAGTAATAGCTTCACCATCCTTCATCGTCTTCATCGCCTGATAAATTTGCGCTTCCTCGCGAAGAAGGTCCCCTTCGAACCGCGAGAGGTTTTCTTCTTCCGCTTCCCTGACGGCGTCGAACGACCGCATCAGCCGTGCTGGGGTAAATAAGCTCTCGGCCGGTTGCCAAGAGATAGTGTCTCAGCGCTCTTGCCGCGTGGGGAAATTCGTCCTGCCAGTCGTGAGCGAGATTCAAAAAGTAGTCTTGCCGCTGTCTGACGTGCTCGGGTGCGTTTTTCCGCCGGGTCGCCATGTCGACCCTCTCGGTTGACCGCATCGGCGCCTGGCCCGCCCGCGTGAGACTGCGATTGGGCATCCGGGTCAATTTCGAAAACAGCGGGTTGTGCGATGCCAAAGGGCCCGTCGGCCAACTCGGCAACCAATTGCTCGAACGTCCTTGCCGGTCTCTTCTTCGAGCATGCGGTCGATGTTGGGTTGGCTGAGGAGCGTGTCGGGTTTTGCGCGGAACGCCGGACCAGGTTCCGCCCTGAGATAGGCCACCCTCGGCCGCGCGCATGGCTCTTGCCGCGGCATTGGCGGTGTTTCCGAAGGCGGGTCGCGCGGTGCGGACGGTGCGGTCGTGGGTGTTGCCGAACACGGCCTCGCCGGGCTCGCCTTCGTGCGCGCCCGCATCGCCATCGTTGCCCGCGCCCGGTGCGCCTGCATCCTCCTCGGTGTCGAGCCTTGGCACGGTGTGCATGATGCGGTCGGCGTCGACGATGCGGGCGAGGCGGCGGTCGGTGGGGCCGCCTGGGGTGATGGTGCCGTCTTGCGCCAGGCCATGGCGGCGCTGGACGTTGCGGATGACGGCGTCGAGGAAGCCCTCGTCGGGCCGCGCGGCTTGGGCGCCCCGGCCGACGTCGTGTGCGTCGAGGAGACCCGCGCGCTCCAAGGCGCGGCGCGTGGTCGCGAGATCGGCGCCGGCGTTGGTGCCGCGCGGGCCGACGGTGCCGCGAAGGCCGATGCCCCGCGAGCCGGTGCCCGCCGTGTCGTCGGCGCGCCCGCCTGCGCGGCGTGCGCCTGCGCGGCGTGCTGGCGAGGCCAGGGAGGGCGCGCGGGCGGCATCCCGCCGGTGCGCCTGGCGGCTGGCCTCACGCTCGGCGGCGCTTTTTGGTGTTGCGCGCTCAGAGAGCGCGACGTTGAGCATCTGCTCGGTGGTGCCGCCAGGCCGCGCGATGCCGTCCGCGGGCAAGCCCTCGCGCTCCTGAAAGGCCTTCACGCCCTCGAACATCTGGCGGTCCGGAAAGGCCGTGATGGGCCGGCGGATAGTGCCCGAGCGCCTTGAGCGCGGCCTTGGTGGCGCGGGTGTCGGCCGGTTCCATGCTGGCGGAGGCGCTCACCGTGTCGGCGAGGCGGAGTGGGGTATGCGGGTTCGGGCGAAACATAGGATGATCACCGGGTGCTGTTGACGACCGCGATAGGCTATTGCCTATCAGATACGCCAATCGCAGCTGGTCGGTCCAATGCGTATGCGCAAGATGTGGTGTCATCGCGCCGTTCCGCCCCGCGCTGCCGCGTGCATTCTTAGGTGATAGATCTATCAGCTGAATACGGCAACATCGAGGCAACGGGGCGGGGCCCCTGGCCCCCGCACTCGCCCCCCTCCTCATCCGCGGGTCGAGCACGCGGATGAAGGTACCGGGCTTCGGCGCGCCTACACAGGGGGCGAAGCCGGTGCGCTTATCTGCCCGCCGGCGCGCCGCGCTGCGGCCTTTGCAGCGCCGCGGGTTCGCGATATAGCAGGCCCACCACATCACCAGGGCGGCGAGAGCGCGCGTCATGAACTACGACGCCCTTATGGGCTTCGAGATCCCTCCCGTGCGGCAGCGCTATGGGCCGCTCGACGCGACGCGCTATGCGCTCTCGATCGGGCTCGGGCGAGATCCGCTCGATCCGTGGCAGCTCGCCTTCGTCGACGACCACAAGGGCCCCAGCATCGTGCCCTCGTTCTGCCTGGTGCTCGGCCATCCGGGTTTCTGGCTCGCCGATCCGCAGACCACGGTCGATGCGACGCGCCTCGTGCATGCCGAGGAGGGGTTTCGCCTGGCGGCGCCGCTCGCGACCGAGGGCGCCGTGATCGGCGAGACGCGTATCGTCGATTGCGTCGACAAGGGGCCGAAGACCGGCGCGCTGCTCTACCTCGAAAAGACGCTGCGCGATGCCGAGACGGGCGCGGCGCTCGCGACCGTCACGCGCACCATCATGCTGCGGGGCGATGGCGGCTATGACGGACCCTCGGGCACGGCGCGACCGTCGCCGCCCGCGCCAGAAGGCCCGCCCGACGACACCGCGACGGTCGAGACGCGGCCGGAGCAGGCGCTCCTCTATCGGCTGAATGGCGACCCGAACCCGCTGCACCTCGATCCCGCGGTCGCCGCGGCGGCGGGCTTCGAGAGGCCGATCCTGCACGGGCTCTGCACCTATGGCATCGCCTGCCAGGCCCTGCTTCGCGCCTACGCGGCCGATGCGCCCGAGCGGCTCGTCGAGATGAGCGCGCGCTTCTCGGCACCGGTCTTTCCCGGCGAGACCATCCGGGTCGAGATGTGGCGGGGTGGCGCGTTTCAGGCGCGCGCCGTCGAGCGCGACGTGGTGGTACTCAAGGGTGGGCGCGCGCGCTTCGACGCATGATGCCGAGGGGAGAGACGGAATGAACACGGGCAAGGTCGCGATCGTCTCGGGCGCGGGCGGTGGCATCGGCCGCGAGGTCGCGCTTGCGCTCGCGCGCACGGGGGCGGCGGTCGTGGTCAACGACATCGGCGTCTCGGTGACGGGCGAGGGGGGCTCTGCCGCTCCCGGCGAGGAAACCAAGCGCATGATCGAGGCCGACGGTGGCCAAGCGGTGGTCGACGGGAACGGCGTCGAGACCTGGGAGGGCGCGCAGGCGATCGTGCAAACCGCGCTCGATGCCTTCGGGCGCATCGACATCGTGGTCAACAATGCCGGCATTCTGCGCGACACCATCTTCCACAAGATGACGCCCGAGCAGTGGCTGAGTGTCGTCGGCGTGCACCTCAATGGCAGCTTCTTCCTAAGCCGCGCCGCCGCCCCCCATTTCCGCACGCAGGAGTCCGGCGCCTTCGTGCACATGACCAGCACCTCCGGCCTGATCGGCAATTTCGGGCAGGCCAACTACGCGGCCGCGAAGCTCGGCATCTGCGCGCTGTCGAAGTCGATCGCGCTCGACATGAAGCGCTTCAAGGTGCGCTCCAACTGCATCGCGCCGTTCGCCTGGAGCCGGATGACCAGCGAGATCCCGGCCGACACAGAGGAGCAGCGTGCACGCATCGCCAAGCTCAAGGTGATGACGCCGGAGAAGAACGTGCCGCTCGCCGTCTTCCTCGCCTCCGACGCGGCGGCCGGCATCACGGGCCAGGTGTTCGCGGTGCGCAACAACGAGATTTTTCTGTTCAGCCCGTTCCGCCCGATCCGCAGCATCCACCGGAGCGACGGCTGGGACGAGCAGGCGATCGCCGATCACGCGATCCCCGCACTGCAGGCCGATTTCGCCGCGCTCGACCGCTCGGGCGACGTGTTCGGCTGGGACCCACTCTGATCGCGGCGCGCGCGAGGGAGATCAAGACCGTGCCTGGACTCACTGCCTTCGGCGCCTATCTGCCGCGCCGCCGTTTGCAACGCTCGGCGATCGCCGAGGGCAACACCTGGTTCGACGCGTCGTTGCGCGGCCTCGCGCGCGGCGAGCGCACCATGTGCAATTGGGACGAGGACCCGATCACGATGGCTGTCGAGACCGCGCGCGACATGGGCAGGGTCGACGGCGCCGACGCCCTCGTCCTCGCCTCGACCACCCACCCGTTCGCGGTGCGCCAGAACGCGGGCATCGTGGCGGGGGCGCTCAACCTGCCGCGCACCGTGCGCACGATGGATGTCGGCGGCGCGCAGCGCGCGGCAACGACGGCGCTCGCGAGCGCGTTGGAGAGCGCGGCGGCGGGACGGGCGACGCTCGTGCTCGCGGCCGAGAAGCGCAAGACGCGCGCCGGCAGCCCGATGGAGATGCTGACGGGCGACGGTGCCGCCGGCGTCATGGTCGGGCCCGGCGACGGCATCGCGCGGCTTCTGGGCGGCGCGACCGTGAGCGTCGACTTCATCGACCACTTCCGGGCGAGCGGCGATGACTTCGACTATGACTGGGAGGAGCGCTGGATCCGCGACGAGGGCTGGCTCAAGCTCGTGCCCGAAGCGGTTGCCGCGGCGCTCGCCGATGCCGGGCTCGAGGCGGGCGCGATCGATCACGCGATCGTGCCGTCGCACCTGCGGCGCGTACCCGAGGGCGTCGCGAAGGCCTGCGGCCTTTCCGCCGAGGCGCTCGCTGACCCGCTGGTGAGCACTGTCGGCCAATGCGGCGCAGCGCATCCGCTCGTGATGCTGGCGGCGGTGCTGGCGGAGGCGACGCCCGGCCAGCGCATCTTGCTGACCGGCTTCGGCCAGGGCGCCGACGCGCTCGTCTTCGAGGTGACCGACGGCATCGCGGACGCGCAACCGGCGCTCGGCGTGCCGGGCTGTCTCGCCCGGCGCCTGGAGGAGACCAACTACAACAAGCTCCTCACTTACACCGGCGTGGTGGAGCGTGAATACGGCAAGCGCGCGGAGCTCGACCGCTCGCCAGCGCTGACCGCGCAATATCGAAACCGCGAGGGCGTGACCGGCTTCGTCGGCGGCCGCTGCGCGCGCTGCGGCACCGTGCAGTATCCGACGTCGATCTATTGCGTGAACCCGAATTGCGGCGCGAAGGACACGCAAGAGCCGCACCCGATGGCCGACGTGCCGGCGCGGGTCAAGACCTTTACCGCCGACCGCCTGGTCTTCTCGATGGACCCGCCGGCCTATTTCGGGCTCGTCGAGTTTGAGGGCGGCGGGCGCGCGATGGTGGATTTCACAGAGGTCGACCCCGACAATTTCGACGTCGGCACGCCGACGACGATGCGCTTCCGCCTCAAGCATGTGGATGCGCGGCGCGGAATGCGCCAGTATTTTTGGAAGGCCGCGCCCGCTTGAGCAAGCAGGATCGGCAAGACGCCCGCCAGCGCGGCGTTTGACACGAGGAAAGGTGTGACGATGGGTCGCGGAATTCGAGACAAGGTCGCCATTCTCGGCATGGGCTGCTCCAAGTTCGGCGAGCGCTGGGATGCCGAGCCTGCCGATCTCATGGCGGAGGCGTTCGAGGAATGCATCGGCGATGCCGGCATCGAGCGCTCGCAGATCGATGCCGCTTGGCTCAGCACCGCCTTCGACGCGGTCAATGTCGGCCCGAGCGCGATCCCGCTCGCGACGGCGCTCCGTCTCGGCTACATCCCGGTGACCCATGTCGAGAACATGTGCGCAAGCGGCACCGAAGCGTTTCGCGGCGCCTGCTACGCGGTGGCCTCGGGTGCCGCGGATTTCGCGCTTGCGCTCGGCGTCGAGAAGCTCAAGGACACGGGTTATGGCGGCCTGCCGGCGCGCACGCGCGGCGTCACGCACGATCTGTTCGCACCCAACGTCTCGGCGCCCGGCGCGTTCGCGCAGCTCGCCGCCGGCTATCGCGGCACCCACGGTGTCGACCGCGACGACCTCAAGCGCGCGATGGCGCACGTCTCTGTGAAGAGCCATGCCAACGGCGCGCGCAATCCGAAGGCGCATTTGCAGCGCCCGATCACCGAGGAGCAGGCGCTCGGCGCGCCGATGATCGCCGAGCCGATCGGCCTCTTCGATTGCTGTGGGGTAAGCGACGGCGCGGCCTGCGCGATCGTGACCACGCCCGAGATCGCGCTGGAGCTCGGCCGGACCGACGTGATCACCGTCAAGGCACTGCAGCTCAGCGTCTCGAACGGCGAGGAGGTCGGCTTCAACGCGTGGAACGGCGCCCATCTCAAGACCACGCGCATCGCCGCCCAGCGCGCCTACGAGGAGGCGGGTATCTCCGATCCGCGCAAGGAGATCCGCGTCACCGAGGTGCATGACTGCTTCTCGATCACCGAGCTTGTGACCATGGAAGATCTCGGCCTCGCCGACGAGGGGCAGGCGTGGAAGGCGGTGCTCGACGGCACCTTCGATGCCGAGGGCGCGATGCCCTGCCAGATCGACGGCGGCCTCAAATGCTTCGGCCACCCGATCGGCGCCTCGGGCCTACGCATGCTCTACGAGATCTACCTGCAGTTCCAGGGCCGCGCGGGCCAACGCCAGCTCGACGACATGCGCTACGGCCTCACGCACAATCTCGGCGGCCACCCGGTGCAGAACGTCGCCAGCGTCGCCATCATCGGGCACTACGACGGGTAGGCCGGGCCCGCGGCCGGGGGTATCCCTCCGGGGCTCGTGCGAGCGTCTCCGACGACGGCGGGCTATCGGGCGCGCGCGAAACCTGGTCTTCTACGCACCCGTACGCAACGCCGAGACGGAGGGAGGCAAACCATGGCGACGCTCATTCTGCATTCGACACCGTTTAGCACCTACGGCCGCACCTGCCGTATGGCGTTCGCCGAGAAGGGCGTCGCCTACGAGCTCGATCCCGTGATGCCCCAGGTGCCTGAGCAACTCGCGCGTCAGCCCTGGGGCTCGGTGCCGGCGATGACCCACGGCGATGTGCAGATGCACGAGACGCTTGCGATCTGCCACTACGTCGATGCGGTGTTCGACGGCCCCTCGTTCTTGCCCGCCGATCCGCTCGCGGCGGCACGCAGCTATCAGTGGACGTCGGTCCTGATCCAATATCTCTATCGCCCGGCGATCGACATCTGGCTCCAGCGCGTCCTCGTGCCGAGCCAGGGCGGCACGGCGAACGAGGCCTTGGTGAGCGAAAGCGTGCCCAAGACCGAGAAGGCGCTCGGCGTGCTCGACGGCGCGCTCGCGGGCGAGGACTATTTCGCCGGCGCGACACCCTCGCTCGCCGATTATTTCGTGCTGCCCGTCGTGCATTACCTCGCGATGGCACCGGAGGGCGAAACCCTGCTCGGCGCCGTGCCCAACATCGCGCGCTGGCGCGCGGCCCTCGGTGCGCGCGACAGCGCCCGAGAGACGGAGCCCGCGTTCGGGTAGGGGGCACGCGCCAAAGCCGAGAGCCGTCGCAGCCGCCGCCGCAACCTCTCGCACCGTTTGCCCCGACAATTTCCATGAGAGAGAGCATGTCGCGCGGGCATGAGCGAACGTGATATGCGCTGGTGTACCGCCGGCCCAACGCCGGGCCCCATACCGCGAGAGGCTCCATGTCGAACCGCCCGACAGTGCTCACCGACGCCCTGCACGACTATCTGTTGACCAACGGGTTCCGCGAGCCGGCCACCCTGCAACGGCTTCGCGACGAAACCGCTGGCCACGAATGGGCGGTGATGCAGATCTCGCCGGAACAAGGCGCGCTGATGGCGCTTCTCGTCGAGCTTACCGGCGCGAAGCAGTATTTGGAGGTTGGTGTCTTCACGGGCTATAGCGCGCTCGCCGTGGCACTTGCGATGGGTCCCGACGGTCGGGTGACTGCGCTCGATCAGAACGCCGAGTGGACCGATGTCGCCCGGCGACATTGGCAAGAGGCGGGGGTCGCGGAGCGCATCACCCTCCGCCTCGGCGACGCTTGCGAAACGCTCGACGCGCTGATCCGCGAGGGTGCCGAGGACCGGTACGATTTCGCCTTCATCGACGCGGACAAGGCGGACTACGACCGCTACTACGAGCGTTGCCTGACCTTGGTCCGACCCGGCGGCCTCGTCGCGATCGACAATGTCTTCCACATGGGCAACGTCGGGGATCCGGCGAAATGGACCGAGAACACGCCGGTCGTCGACGGGCTCAACAGAAAAATCCGGACGGATCCGCGCGTCTCCATCGCGATGCTCCCGATTGGCGATGGCCTGACCCTCTGCCGCAAGCGTCCCTGACGCACGCGGGGCGACGCCCTTAGTCCGATGGCAGGGCGGCGCGCAGCCGATAAAGCAGCTCCAGGGCCTCGCGCGGCGTCAGATCGTCCGGGTTGACCGCGGCGAGCAGCGCGTGGACCGGATCGGGTTCGGCGGCTGGTGGCGAGGGCGGCGGTGTCGCCGCCGCGAAGAGCGGCAGCTCATCGGCGAGCCGCGATGCGGCTGCGGCCGGCTCCGCGCGCTCGAGGGTGGCCAGCACCTGGTCGGCGCGCGCCAACACCGTCTCGGGCAGGCCCGCGAGCCGGGCGACATGAATGCCGTAGGAGCGATCCGCAGCACCCGGGCCGACCTCGTGGAGGAAAACCACCGAGCCCTGCCATTCCTTAATGCGCATGGTGTGGCACGAAAGCCGGTCGAGCGAACCCGCGAGCGCCACCAACTCGTGATAGTGCGTGGCGAAAAGCGCGCGACAACGATTTGTATCGTGCAAATGCTCGATGGTGGCCCACGCGATCGAGAGCCCGTCATAGGTCGCCGTCCCGCGGCCGATCTCGTCGAGGATCACGAGCGCGCGCGGACCCGCCTGATTGAGGATCGCCGCGGTCTCGATCATCTCCACCATGAAGGTCGAACGGCCGCGTGCGAGATCATCGGCGGCGCCGACCCGGCTAAACAGCCGATCGACCACGCCGACATGCGCGGCTTCGGCCGGGACGAATGCGCCCATCTGGGCGAGCACCGCAATCAGCGCGTTTTGCCGCAGGAATGTGCTCTTGCCCGCCATGTTGGGCCCGGTGATGAGCCAGATTCGTCCGTCGTCTGCGAGCGTGCAGTCGTTGGGCACGAAGGGTGCGCCGTCGCGCGCAGGCGCCAGCGCCTCGACCACCGGATGTCGCCCACCGCGGATCGCGAAGAGATCACCATCGTCGACCAGAGGACGGGTGTAGCTCGCTTCGACCGCATGGCTCGCAAGGCCCTGGGCGACATCGAAGGCGGCAAGCGCACGCGCCGCGCGCTGGATGTCTTCCGCGCGCGCCGTGACCTCGGTGACGAGGTCGTCGAAATGCGTCTGCTCGAGCGCCAGTGCCCTGTCGGCGGCGCTGTTGATCTTGGCCTCGAGCTCGCCAAGCTCTGCCGTGCCGAAGCGCGCGACCGTGGCGAGCGATTGCCGGTGGATGAAGCGGTCGTCGAGCTTGTCGGCCTGCCGCGCCGTCACCTCGACGAAGCGGCCGAGAACGTTGTTGCGCTCTATCTTGAGCGTCGTGACGCCCGTCTCATCGCGGTAGCGCGTGCGGAGCGCCGCGATAAGCCGCTCGCTCTCGTCCCGCAACGTGCGAAGCTGATCGAGTGCTTCGTCATAGCCTCTTGCGATGAAGCCGCCATCGCGCACATGCAGGGTCGGACTGGCGACCAACGCGCGCTGCAGGCGATCAACCAGCACATCATGCCGTCCAAGGCCTTTGCCACGTGCCGCGATCGCGGCGGGCGGACCCTCAAGGTTCATGGTCCGGACGCTATCGAGCGCCGCCATCACGCTTGGGACGAGCGCGAGCCCGTCACGGATCGCCGCGAGATCACGCGGGCCTCCACGACCGAGTGCGAGACGCGAGAGCGCGCGCTCGATGTCGGGACAGCCGCGCAACGCCGCGCGCACACCCTCGCGCGCGGCTTCGGCCTCCACGAAGAAGCCAACCTCGTCGAGCCTCGCGGCGATCCGCGCCACCTCGGTCAGCGGCGCCATGAGGCGCGCGCGCAGCAGACGTGCACCGGGGCCGGTCAATGTGCGGTCGATCACGTCGAGCAGGCTGCCTTGCCGGCCCCCATCGAGCGCGGCCGTCAGCTCGAGGTTGCGCCGCGTTGCCCCATCGATGCTCATGGTGGTGTGCGCGGCCACGAGGCGCGGGCGGGCGAGGCGGGGCAGCTTGCCCTTCTGTGTCAGCCGCAGATAGCCGACGATGGCACCGCAGGCCGCAAGCTCAGCGCGCCCGAAAGGCCCAAGCCCATCGAGCGAGGCGAGTCCGTAGAGCGCCATGAGATCGCGCGCGCCGCCGGTGCTGTCGAAGGTCTGATCGGACTGGACGGTGAGGACCGGCTTCCACTCCGCAAAAAGCTCCAGGAGCGCTTCGGCCTGAATCAGGGACTCCGAGGCCAGGAGCTCGGCCGGCTCGAGCCTCGCGAGCGCGTTCCCGAGCGCGTGATCGTCGACCGCGGTGACCGCGAATTCACCGGTCGACATTTCCGTCCACGCGAGGGCGAGACGGCCCTCGGCGCGCCCGATCGCCGCAAGATAATTCGCCGCGCGCGCATCGAGGAGCGCATCCTCGCTGAGCGTACCGGCCGTGACGAGGCGAATGACCTCGCGGTTGACGACCGCCTTTGCGCCGCGCTTGCGGGCTTCGGCCGGATCTTCTGTCTGCTCACAGACCGCGACCTTGAAACCCTTGCGGGTGAGCTTTTGAAGGTAGGCCTCGGCGGCATGCACGGGCACACCGCACATGGGCACGGCGCTCCCCGCGTGCTTGCCGCGCTGCGTGAGAGCGATATCGAGCGCCTGTGACGCCACCACCGCGTCATCGAAGAAGAGCTCGTAGAAGTCGCCCATTCGATAGAACAAGAGATAGCCGGGGTGGGCCTCCTTGATGGAAAGATATTGCGCCATCATCGGGGTCGCGGGTTCGACGCGCCGCGCGCGCCCACGGCGGCGGGACTGGCCCCTCGTGCCGACCGAGATCCCGCCTTCTTGCGCACCACCCATGGGCGGTGACACTAGCACAGAGCCGCGCGGCGCCCGATCGTGGCGGCGCCGCGTTTTTTTTGACACTTTTCTGACAGATCCCGCGGCCCCTTTCATTGCGGGCTGGAGGGGATAGGATGCGCGCGAGGCCCCGGCACCATGACCAACCGTCTTGTCACCCTGGGCCGATGGGTGCGCGCGACCGCTCTGTTGGCAGCGCCGGCGGCGGTGGTTTTCGTGATTCTCTCGGTCCTGGACATCGTCTCCCCGCTCACCGCGGCACTCGCGTGGCTCGCCATTTGCACGACGAGCGCTCTCATTGTTTTTCCGCTCCTCGACGACCTCGAGCGGTTGCGCCGACTCGTCGAGACGAAACAAACGGCGCTTCCGATGTTTGGCCGATGGCCGGCACGAGACGCCGTCGCAGCGGTGCTCCGCGACAAACGCCGCGCCGCCGAGCAGGTCGCCACCCTCGAAGCCGAGCGCGCTGAGCTCGAACGTGCCTTCGATGCGCTTCCGGACCCGCTTCTCTTGCTCGATGCCGAGCGTAAGATCGTGCGGGCCAACCGCGCGGCCCTCACGCTCCTCGGGGAGGATTTGGTGGGCCGCGATATCGCCGGCAGCCTTCGCAATCCTCGGCTGTTGCAAGCGATCGAAGGTGCGCTGAGCGATGCCTGGGATCAGGAGGTCGAGATCAAGATCTCGGCTCCGGTGGAACGCATTTTCGCGTCGCGGATCGAGAGGCTTCCGGAACCCGGGCGGCATGGCGAAAAAATCCTGCTAGCCCTAATCGATCTGACCGCGGTCCGCCGCACGGAGCAGATGCGCGCCGATTTCGTCGCCAACGCGAGCCACGAGATCCGCACGCCGCTCTCCACCCTCATCGGCTTCATCGAGACCCTGCGCGGCGCCGCGAAGGATGACGCCGATGCGCGTCAACGGTTCTTGGCGATCATGGATCAGCATGCGCAGCGCATGCACCGGCTCGTCGAAGATCTGCTTTCCCTCTCGCGCATCGAGATCAATGAGCATACGCCACCAACCGCACGCGTGGGAGTGGAGGCCATTCTTGCAGCGGTGCGCAACAACCTGGCATGGCAAGCGAAGGCCCGCGAGGTCACGATCACAGTCGACACCGGGCAGGATCTGCCGGAGGTGATCGGTGATGCCGAGGAGCTCACCCAGGTGTTCCTCAACCTCGTCGACAACGCCATCAAATATGGCCCGACGCGCGGGGAGGTGGTGATGCGCGCGCGGCTCGTGTCCGAGCCGCCCGGCGTGGTTGGTTGGGCGGCAAGCGAACATGGCGCGGTCGCGGTCGCGGTGATCGATCAGGGCGATGGCATCTCCCGCGACCAGCTGCCGCGCCTGACCGAGCGGTTCTACCGGGTCGATACCGCGCGCTCGCGGGAGCTCGGCGGAACCGGGCTCGGCCTTGCCATCGTAAAGCACATTGTGAACCGCCACCGCGGCGCGCTGGCGATCGACAGCGCGCCCGACGAAGGTAGCACCTTCACCGTCTACCTTCAGCCAGCCCACGAAACCGAGCAGAGACCACCGCGCAGTGTCGCCTAGAGCCTGTCACGGTCACTCATGCTCACGCGACATGCTCTCTCCCAGTGGCATTGACGCGTTCAGTGGCATTGACGCGTTGTGTGAGCCGGCGCGGGCGCTTGGCGCAACGCCAACGCCGGCTCCCGCCAATTGATGTTGGCCACCAGCCGGGCCGCGGCGCTACACTCCCGGCAGGGAACCAAGCGGGAGAGACACCATGGCGACGCACGATCCAACGCGCGAGGAAGAGGTCAAGAAGGCACTCGAGACCATCTTCGCGGCCGATTCCGAGATCTATCAAACACGCGGCTTTCAGCGTCGCATCGGCTTCGGCACGCGGCCTGCGCTGCTCATCATCGATCTCGCCAACGCGTGGACCAAGCCGGGGCATAATTTCACCTGCGACAACATGGATGTGATCATCCCGGCCAACCAGCAGCTGCTTGCGGCCGCGCGCAAGAAGCGCATCCCGATCGTCTATACGACGACCGCCTACCAGGATCCCTCCGGCCCGCGTTCCGACACCGGCCTCTGGCATATGAAAATCCCCGTCGAGACCCTGCTCGAGGGCTCCGAGGCCGCGGAGATCGACGAGCGCATCGCGCCCGAACCCGGCGAGCTGGTGATCGTAAAGAAGCGGGCGAGCGCGTTCCACGGCACCTTCCTCGCGGGCTATCTCCGCGCGCAGCGGGTCGACACCCTGATCATCACGGGCGTCACCATGGCAGGGTGCGTGCGCCACTCGGCCGAGGATGCGATCGCCGACGGCTTCCGCCCGATCCTCGTGCGCGAGGGCGTGGGCGACCGCGTGCCGGGTGTCGTCGAGTGGAACCTCTTCGACATCAACGCCAAGTTCGGCGATGTCGAGCCGCTCGAGCGCGTGCTCTCCTATCTCGATGGCATCGAGGCGTTCAGCAACACGTAGGGCGCGGGCCCGTGAAGCTCTACAACTGGAACCGCGCGCCGAACCCGCGGCGCGTGCTCATCTTTCTCGCCGAGAAGGGGATCGAGGTTCCGGTCGTGGAGGCGGGTGGAGAGGGCTCCACGCTGAGCGACGATTACCGCGGCAGCTACAGCGCCGCGCTCGTGCCCATGCTCGAGCTCGACGACGGCACGCGCATCGGCGAGGCGATGGCGATCTGCCGCTACTTCGAGACGCTGCATCCCGATCCGCCGCTGATGGGTACGGACGCGCTCGACCGCGCCACCGTCGAGATGTGGGAGAGCCGCGCCGAGATGCAGGGCCTCGTCGGCGCGAGCGAGGTGTTTCGCAACGGGCACCCGCTCTTCGCCGACCGGGGCCTGCCGGGTTTCGAGGAGCCGGTGCCGCAGATCGAGGCGCTGGTCGCGCGCGGCCGCCAGCGCTTGGCCCAGTTCTACGCGCAGTTCGATTCCCAGCTCGCGACCAGCGAGTTCATCGCGGGCGCGCGCTATTCGGTCGCCGACATCACCGCGCTCTGCGCCACCGACTTCGCCCAGAAGGTCTGCAAGGTGCTCGTCCCCGATACCTGCCGGCATTTTCTGCGCTGGCATGAGGCGGTCTCGACACGCCCGAGCGCGGCGCGCTGATGCGGCTGCGCCTGCTCCAGATCGACACCTTCACGGATCGCGTGCTCGGCGGCAATCCGGCCGCCGTGGTGCCGCTCGACGCCTGGATCGACGACGCGACGATGCAGGCGATCGCCGCGGAGAACAATCTCTCGGAGACGGCTTTTTTCGTGGCCGAGGGCGGGGCCTATGCGCTTCGCTGGTTCACGCCCAATGTCGAGGTCGATCTCTGCGGCCATGCGACGCTCGCCGCGGGCTTCGTGGTGCTTGAGGAGATCGAGCGCGAGGCGACGCGCGTCGACTTCGACACGAAGAGCGGACGGCTCACCGTGACGCGCGCGGGCGATGCGTTGGAGATGGATTTTCCGTCGCAGCCCGCGAGCCCGTGCGATGCGCCGGCGGAGCTGATCGGCGGACTCGGCGCGACACCGGCGGCGGTGCTGGGCGGCGCCGACTACATCGCCGTGTTCGAGAGCGCCGACGAGGTGGCGCGGCTTGCGCCCGATCTCGCATCGCTGATGACGCTCGATCGCCGCGGCGTGGTTGCGACCGCGCCGGGCGACGACGCCGACTATGTGCTGCGCTTCTTCGCGCCGAAGAACGCCGTGCCAGAGGACCCGGTAACCGGCAATGTGCAGACGCAGCTCGTACCCTATTGGGCCGAGCGGCTCAGTAAGAAGCGGCTCAGCGTGCGCCAGCTCTCCGCACGCGGGGGGCGTATGGTCTGCGAGGATCGCGGCACGCGCGTCGCGATCTCGGGCCGCGCGGTGCCGTATCTCGATGCGGTGATCGAGATCTGAAGCAAATCCCGAGCAGGCGGGATCACCTGCGACGACGCATTTGCATCAATGCCAACGCTAGTCCGCGTCGGCAGGCTGCGGCGTGGGCGCGGCGGTCCGCGGGATGCAGGCATAGGCCAGCGCGCCGACCAGCGCGAGCACGCCGAACACGATCACAACCGTGCCGTAGCCGCCCTCCGCGTCATAGACGGCGCCCGCGGCATAGGGGCCAAGCAGGCCGCCAACGCCATAGGCGATCGCGAGGCGGCCATAAACCCGGGGGAGCGCCGCGGCGCCGTAATAGGTCGTGATGGCGACCGGATGGGCGCTTGCCGCAGCGCCTAGGGAGGCGCCGACCGCGCTGAGGGCGATGAGCCCGACGGTGATGCTTGGGCTTGCGAAGAGCGCGAGAAGGCCGGCTCCGAGCAGCGCGGCGAGGCCGATCAGGACGCGCCGACCGCTCAAGACATCGCACAGCGGCCCCCCGGCAAGGGCGCCCACCACATAGGCGACGCTTGTCAGGATGGGGGCGAATTGCCGCGCATCCGCCGCCGCGCCGAGCGCACCGAGCAAGGTCGCGGCGTGGGCGTACATGGCGAGAGTGGCGAGCGAAACGAAGAAGAAGCCGATGAAGACCGCGATCACGATGCGCGGCCGGTCGGTCAGAACGTCCGTGAACAGCCCGACCGCGCCCGCCTCCTCCGCGGCCGTGGCATTCGCCGCGGTGAGTAGGAGGAACGCCACGATGCCGGCGCTTACGATCACGGCGGCGGCGATCACCACGGTCCAGTGCGGGCCGATCGCGTTGACCAACGCCGTGAGCACGGGCGACCAGATGATGCCGCCGATGGCGATCGCCGACATGTTGATGCTGATCGCGACGCTGCGTGGGATGGGGCACGCGATGCTCGCCGCGGTCATCGCGGTGAAATAGACGACACCGGAGCCGAAGCCGAAGAGCAGGCCATAGCCGCAGATGAGCGCCGGCAGCGAATGTCCCATACCGGCCGTGACGAGACCGGCGCCCGCCAGCACGCACATAGCGAGCGCGAGACGCGCAATCGTCGTTGCCCGCAGCAGGCGGTGCATGACGAAGGTGCCGATGGTCGCGAGCAGAAGCGCGACCGACTGCGCCGCGCTCACCGCAGCGCGCGGCGCGTCGAGGCTCAGCTCGAAGGGCTCGACGAGGACGCTCCAGGCATAGAGCAGTCCGACCGCGAGGTTGGTTAGAACGCCGGCGGCGAGCGGGAAATAGGGGCGGAGCTGGGCCAAGCCCGTGTGGTCCCGCGTCTCGTGCGGCGCGCCGCTATCCGGCGAAGCGCGGCTCGGCGATGCCCGTCGCGCCGGTGCCGTTGACCGCGAAGATGCTCCCCGCCTGGGGCTGCTCGGCACGCTCCGCCTCGCTCAGCGTGACGTGCGCGCCGGTGACGTAGATCACGTCGAGCGCCTCGCCGCCGAACATCGGGCAGGTGACGCATTGAAACGGCATGTCGATCGTGCGCTCGAGCGTGCCGTCGGGAGCGAAGCGCGCGAGGCTCCAGCCATTCCAGCGCGCGTTCCACAGATAGCCCTCGGAATCGACGGTCGAGCCGTCGGGAATGCCGGGCGCGCTCCTCGGCGCCGCGAACACGCGCTTGTTGGAAAGGGCGCCGCTCGCGGTGTCGAGGTCGTAGGCCCAGATCGTGTCGATGCCGAGGTCGGCGTAATACATCGTCGCGCCATCCGGGCTGAACGCGATCGAGTTGGAGCAGATGATGCCGCTCTCGATCTGGTGGCAGCTCAGGTCGGGGTCGAGGCGATAGAGCGAGCCGAGCGGCCGGCGCATGATGTCGTCCATGCTGCCCGCCCAGAAGCGGCCCTGCCGGTCGCAGCGGCCGTCGTTCATGCGGCTTTCGGGCGTGTCGGCCTCGAGCTCGTGGATGGTGTCGACCGCCCCGGTTTCGGGATCGAAGAAGCGGAAGCCGCCATAGAACGCCACCGCCATGCCGCCCTGCTTGCGCAGCACCAGCGAGCCCGGCTGCTCGTCGACCGCGATCGTCTTGGTCTCCCCGGTCGCGGGGGCGAACCAGCTGATCGACTGCCCTTTGATGTCGAGCCAGTAGAGTCGCTGGTCGATCGGGCACCACACCGGGCTTTCGCCGAGCATGTCCCGGCAATCGACGACACACGTCACCTCGACCATCGTCTCATCTCCCATCGTTGTGGTAGGCGCGCGAGCGCCATCTCATGCGGCGGTTGGACGCACCCACATCAAGTAACCGGTCTCGAAGGTCTCGGGGTGAGTTTCCTCGAATGCGGCCCAGAGGTCGAGCCGTGTCGCGTCCGGATCGTCCGGATAGGCGGCGCGGTAGCTGTCGAGGGGCATCAGGCCCGGCCACTCGAACCCCAGGAACCGCAGCGATGACGCGTCCAAGAGCGCCGCCATCTCCTCGAGGGAGGTCCGATCGGCGGGCTCTTCGGCCAAGAGCGCCATGCATCCCGACACCGTGAAAAAGCCCGCTTGGGCCATGAGCGGTTTGAACGGCGCATCAAGCGGCGCCGCGACGACGTGGCGGCGAAAGGCGCGGATCGCGGCAGGGTCGTCACGCTCGCCGAACGCCGCGAATGCCTCGCGTGCCGCATCGATGACCTTGCCCGCAATCACGCTTCGCAATCGAAGCCGAATCACGCCGTGCGGTGTCACGCTGTCGCGCAGCGCGGTGAGGGCCCCGGCGCGGTCAGGCAAAGGACTTGGTGTTTCGGCACAGACGAGGTCGTAGGCGGTGGCATCGCCAAGCGCGTCGCGCAGCGGGCCGCAGCGCCAATCGATCGACGGCGCGTCCGTATCCTCGGCCATGCGCATGCCGTAGGCGAGGGCGGCGGGATTTTCGTCCAGGGCGACGACGCGCGCGCCGGGATGGCGCCGCGCGAGCCGCACGGCCTCCGCGCCGGTGCCGCACCCGAGCACCATGATCGTCGGCGCCCCCGTGGCAGTCGCGCCGACGGTGGGGAACTGCTCGTGTAGCCAGGTGCCGAGTGGCTGCGGCCCCTCCGGCACGATCGTGGACCAACGCGGATGGATCGGCGCTATCGCCGCGTGGCCACCCGGCGCGAGCCGCGCGGCGGCCTCGGCGTCCCGGTTCGGTTCGATGATCTGGCGCACGATCAGATGGCGGAACGGCTCATCGGCGTCGTCGGGCGCGAGCCCGCGGAGGGCCGCCTCGTCGGGCAGCGTGGTGAGCGGCGCATAGCAGCCATAAAGCGCGATCGCGGCGCGTGGTAACGGATCGTGCTCCAGGAAGCGCCCGGCGAGCTTCTCGCGAAACCGGGGAAGCGCCTCCTCCTCGTCGGCACGCACGGCGAGCGCGTAGCCGGTTAGGAAGCATTGCTCGGCAAGCGCGCAAATGAACGCGAAGGAGCGTGGCGCCATCGCCTCGGGCAAGCGATCCTCGACGGCGAGCATGAGAAGGGCGTGGCGGATCACGCCGAGGAAGCTCGTGAGTTCTGCGTGGGTGAACACGCAGCGGCGCAGCAGGGCGATCAGCGTCTTGCCGCCGAGCGCCTCGACGAAGCCGCCGCGGGCGGCGTCGGTCGCGTTGAGCGAGAACTGGCCGGTGCGGCCGGCGTCGAACATCTCGCGGGCCTGCGCTCGGTTGCGAATCAGTTCGCCGGGCGCGGGGGCGAGGCGGGTGTGGTCGATCACGCGCGACGCGGCGCAGCGCGCGAGGTCGTCCCAGAGGGCAGCGAGATCCCCCGATTGCGTGGCCGCCATGGCGAGCGCGTCGGCGTAGGCCTGCCATGTCGGCGCATCGCTCTCATCGAGGGCGAGGGCGCGGCGATCATGCTCCAACGCCTGCACGCCATCGCCGAGCCTCAGATGCGCGCCGCCGAGATTGCGGTGGATGATGGGGTCGTCGGGTGCGTGGACCGCGGCCTCCTCGAACGCGTCGAGCGCCTCGGTGAGCGCACTTCGTCGCTGCAGGCATATGCCGAGATTGGTGTGTGCCTCCGCGTAGTCGGCGCGCGCGGCGATGGCTTTGCGGAAGCTTGCCTCCGCCTCCGCGAGATCACCTTGGTCCTTGAGCGCGAGGCCGAGGTTGGTGAGCAGGCTCGGATCGTTGGGTGCGCGTTTGAGCGCGCGTCGCAGCGCCGTCTTGGCGCCCGCCGGGTCGCCCTGCTCGAGCAGGATGGTGGCGCGCGTGTTGAGCGAAGGCGCGTGCGCGCCGTCGACGGCGAGCGCGCGCTCGATGGCCGCGAGAGCGTCGTCGAGCTTGCCGCGACGCTTGAGCGCGACCGCCATGTTGTTGTGCGCGTCCGGGACATTCGGGTTGAGGGTGATGGCCTTTTTGAGCGCCCTGATCGCCTCGTCGAGGCGATCGCCCTCCTCGAGCAGAAGGCCGCCGATATTGTTGTGGGCCTCGACAAATCCCGGCTCGAGGGAGGCTGCGCGGCGGAAGGCCTTGAGCGCGCCGGCGCGGTCGCGCTTGCTTTGGAGCGCGAGCCCGAGATTGTAGTGCGCGCGTGCATTGCGGCCGTTGCTCGCGAGCGACAGGCGGATGAGCTGAACGCCGGCGTCGGCATCGCCCCGCTGCAACGCGATAACGCCTTGCATGTTGAGCGCATCGGCGTGCTGCGGGTTGATGGTCAGCACGTCGTGATAGAGCGACTGCGCCTCGTCGAGGCGGCCCGCCTGGTGCTTGGTGAGCGCGTCGGCGAACAGCGCGTCGACCGCCGTCGGGTGTCGCGCGGGCGTGGGCGGGCGGGGGGTTCGGGATCTCTGCTTGGCCATTGGCCTTCGCGGCCGGTTCGCGTGTAGATTCGCGCGCCGACTGTAATGAGACATGGGCACCATGAAAAGAGATCCCCGACCCGCGGCCCGGATGACGGCGGTGCACGCGCATGACGCTTAGTATCTCGAGCGAATTCGACGGCGGGAACATCGTCTGCCAGCGCGCCGACCGGGCCGACGATATCGGCCTGACCATCGCGACAGACGCCAAGGCCGCGTTCTTCCAGTGGTTCTATTTTCGTCTCACGGGCGCGCGCGGGCGCGACTGCACGCTGCGCATCGAGAACGCGGGCAAGGCCTCCTATCCGAGCGGCTGGACTGGCTATCGCGCGGTCGTCTCGGAGGATCGGCGGCGCTGGACGCGCGCGCCGACCAGCTTCGACGGCACGGTGCTGACCATCCGCTACCGGCCCAAAGCCGATGCGGCGTGGTTCGCCTATTTCGCGCCCTATTCGATGGAGCGGCACGCCGACTTGATCGCCTGGGCGCAGACCAAGCCGCCGGCTACGCTGCATCGCCTCGGGCGGACCGTCGATGGTCAAGACCTCGATCTCTTGGAGATCGGCCGCGCGCAGGCTGTGCGCACCTGCTGGGTGATCGGCCGCCAGCACCCGGGCGAGACAATGGCCGAATGGTGGATGGAGGGATTTCTCCGGCGCTTGCTCGATCCCCATGATGCGCTCGCGCGGTCTCTTCTGGCCCGCGCGCGCTTCTTCGTGGTGCCGAACATGAACCCGGACGGCAGCCGTCGCGGCCACCTGCGCGCGAACGCGGCGGGTGTCAATCTGAACCGCGCCTGGCAAGATCCCGACCCCAAGTCGGCGCCGGAGGTCCATCTCGTGCGCGGGCGCATGGCTGAGACGGGTGTCGATTTCTGCCTCGACGTGCATGGCGACGAGGGGCTGCCTTACGCCTTTATCGCGGGGGCGGACGGCATCCCGTCGCTCACAGCGCGACAGACCGATCTGCTCGGCCGCTATCAGGCAGCGCTGGTACGCGCCAATCCCGAGTTCCAAACCGCGCACGGGTACCCGGTGACCGCGCCCGGCAAGGCCAACCTCGCGATTTGCACCAACTACATTGCGGAAACCTTCGGCTGCCTCGCGATGACCCTCGAGCAGCCCTTTAAAGACGCTGCCAACGCACCTGATCTAAAAGAAGGATGGTCGCCGGCGCGGTGCCAGGCGCTGGGCGCCAGCAACCTCGACGGGCTTGCCGCCGTGATCGACGATTTACGCTGAAGCGAGCCCCGCCAGCACCCCTAGTGGAGCTGGAACACGCCGTCGACGGCGCGGTAGGCGCCGGTGGTCAGGAGCGGCGTGTGGGCCACGCGCACCGAGTGCAGGCGGCCGTCGAGATTGGTGCGCCAGAAGGTGAGGAACTTGCGGAGCACCGGGAACGCCGGCACCAGGTCGTAGTCCTGCCACACATAGGTCTGCAGCAGCTGCTGGCTGTCGGGCATGTGGTAGAGGATTTCCGCCGTCGTGAGGCGGTATCCGGCCATCTGCCGCGCGAGCTCTGTCATCGGTTGCCCTCCGACGCCTCTGGTTCACATCAGCCCCAAGCTTGACATTTCTTGATTAAGCAAATCAAAACAATAAGTTAGCAGCCGGTTCGCGGGATTGCTGGTACGTCTGGTCGGTCGGCTCGGGGGAGCCAAGTCCATGATTTCAAGGGTTGATTCGACGCGGCCGAAGTGTTAGCACTCGCGCCATCTGAGTGCTAGCAAGCGCTCGCCCTATTTCCCAATGAACGGGCTCAAACGAGCAATCGGAGGTATCCATGAAATTTCGGCCGCTGCATGACAGGGTCGTGGTGCGTCGCTTGACCGACGAGGCCAAGACGGCGGGTGGCATCATCATCCCCGACACCGCCCAGGAAAAGCCGCAAGAGGGCGAAGTGGTCGCGGTGGGCCCCGGCACACGGGGCGATGACGGCCAGGTTCACCCCGTGGCCGTGAAGGCCGGCGATCGCGTGCTGTTCGGCAAGTGGTCGGGCAACGAGGTGACGATCGATGGCGACGAGCTCCTCATCATGAAGGAGAGCGACATCATGGCCATCATCGAGGAGCAGAAGAAGAAGAGAGCGAAAAAGGCCGCCTAAGCGTCTGGCCAAAAACGACGATCGACCAAGCTATATCGCAAATGAGGAGTGGTTCGGGCGGGCTCGCGGCCTGCGGCTCACGCAACGCGGTCGGCCCATCCATCAAAGAAAGGAAAGAGACAGATGGCAGCGAAAGAAGTCCGTTTTTCGGCTGACGCGCGCACGCGCTTGCTCCGCGGCGTTGACACGTTGGCCAACGCGGTCGGTGTAACGCTCGGCCCGAAGGGCCGCAACGTCGTGCTCGACAAGTCATTCGGCGCGCCGCGCATCACGAAGGACGGCGTGACGGTGGCGAAGGAGATCGAGCTCACCGACAAGTTCGAGAACATGGGCGCGCAGATGGTGCGCGAGGTCGCGAGCAAGACCAACGACGAGGCGGGCGACGGCACGACCACGGCGACCGTGCTGGCCCAGGCGATCGTGCGCGAGGGCTCGAAGGCGGTTGCCGCCGGCATGAACCCGATGGACCTCAAACGCGGCATCGACCTCGCGGTCGACGCCATCGTCGGCGACATCGGCAAGCGCTCCAAGCGCGTCCAGACCGACGAGGAGATCGCCCAGGTGGGCTCGATCTCGGCCAACAACAACCGCGGCGTCGGCGACATGATCTCCGAGGCCATGCAGCGCGTCGGCAAGGAAGGCGTGATCACGGTCGAGGAGGCCAAGGGCCTGGACACCGAGCTCGACGTCGTCGAGGGCATGCAGTTCGACCGCGGCTACCAGTCGCCCTACTTCATCACCAACGCCGACAAGATGACCTGCGAGCTGGATGACCCCTACATTCTGCTGCACGAGAAGAAGCTCTCGAACATGCAGGCGATGATCCCGATCCTCGAGTCCGTGGTGCAGTCGAGCAAGCCGCTCCTCATCATCGCGGAAGAGGTCGAGGGCGAGGCGCTTGCGACGCTGGTTGTCAACAAGCTCCGTGGCGGCCTCAAGGTCGCGGCCGTCAAGGCGCCGGGCTTCGGCGATCGCCGCAAGGCCATGCTCGAGGACATCGCGATCCTCACCGGTGGTCAGGTGGTGAGCGAGGATCTCGGGATCAAGCTCGAGAACGTCACCATGGACATGCTCGGCCGTGCCAAGCGCGTCTCAATCACCAAGGAAGAGTCGACGGTGGTCGGCGGCGCCGGCAAGAAGTCCGACATCACGGGCCGCTGCAACCAGATCCGCGCGCAGATCGAGGAGACCACCTCGGACTACGACCGTGAGAAGCTGCAGGAGCGGCTGGCGAAGCTCGCCGGCGGCGTCGCTGTGATCAAGGTTGGCGGTGCGACCGAGGTCGAGGTGAAGGAGAGCAAGGACCTCGTCGAGGACGCGCTCAACTCGACCCGCGCGGCGGTCGAGGAGGGTATCGTGCCCGGTGGCGGCATGGCGCTTCTCTACGCCTCGAGGGCGCTCGACAAGGTCAAGGGCGAGAACGACGACCAGGATGTCGGTGTCGACATCGTGCGCCGCGCGCTTCGTGCGCCGGCTCGCTTGATCGTCGAGAATGCGGGCGTCGACGGCTCGCTGGTGATCGGCAAGCTGCTCGAGCAGAAGAGCGCGACCTACGGCTTCGACGCGCAGTCGGAGAAGTATGTCGACCTCGTGAAGGCGGGCATCATCGACCCTGCGAAGGTCGTGCGCACCGCATTGCAGGATGCGGCCTCGGTCGCTGGCCTTCTCATCACCACCGAGGCGATGGTCGCCGAGAAGCCCGAGAAGAAGGAAGACATGCCGGGCGCCGGTGCCGACATGGGCGGCATGGGTGGCATGGGCGGTATGGGCGGCATGGGCATGTAAGCCCACGTTCATCCGAGCACACACAAAGGGGACGGGCCGAGGCCCGTCCCCTTTTCGTTGGGAGCCGCGTCCCGGCCGAGCTGCAAGCTCGCCCCGCCTAGCGCGCCATGCTACACCCGGCGCAGCGCATCACGGGGCCGGCCGTCATGATCTACGACACGCCACGCATCTTGCCGGGGGGCGACACCTTCGTCCTCGTGCAGTTCGGCGATGATGCGAGCCTCGACCTCAATTTCCTCGCGCTCGGGCTCACGGCCGCGCTGCGCGAGGCGGCGCCGCCCGGTGTCGTCGACACCAACCCCTCCTACAACTCCCTCGTCGTCGAGTATGAGCCGGACGTGATCGGCGCGGCCGACCTCGAGCGTCTGCTGCGCGCGATGATCGACGATCTCGGCTCCATCGAGGCGCTCGAGCTCCAAAGCCGGCTTGCCTATCTGCCGGTGATGTATCTCGACCCCTGGACCAAGGCCTGCGTCGAGGACTACAGCGCGAAGATCAAGCCGCGCGAGTACGATCCGGATTTCGTCGCGCGCATCAACGGGCTCGAGGACGCCGCCCAGCTCGCCCGCGTGCATTCCGGCACCGAGCATTGGGTGGTCGCCGTGTGCTCGACGCCGGGCCTGCCGCTGATGCGCGCGCTCGACCCGCGCTGCGCCATCACCTCGCCCAAATACAACCCACCGCGCACCTGGACGACGCTGGGCGCGATCGGCGTCGGCGGGCTCTCGACCTCGGTCTACACGACCCCGGGTCCCGGCGGCTACAATCTGATCGGACGCACGCCGGTGCCGCTTTGGGACGCGACGCAATCGCTCCCGGTCTACAAGGAGCGCGTGGTGCTGCTCGACGCCGCCGACCGCGTGAAGATGGTGCCGATTGGCAAGGAGGAGTTCGCGTACATCGAGCGCCGAGTCGCGGACGGCTCCTACGAGTTCAACGTCACCGCGTATCAGCGCTTCTCGGTGCGCGACTACAAGGCGTGGGCGGCCTCGCTCGACGCCGGCGCGCGGTTCTGACCCATGGCGGTGCGCGTCGTCAAGCCCGGTCTCGAAACCACGGTGCAGGACTATCCCGGCCGCAAGGGCGCCTTCGGCATGGGCTTCCCGCCCTCGGGCCCGATCGATGCGTGGTCCTTCCGCCTCGCCAACCTGCTGGTCGGCAACGCGCCCGGCGCCGCAGCGCTCGAATGCGCGTTCATCGGCCCGACGCTCATCTTCGAGAGCGACCGCGTGATCGCGCTGACCGGCGGCGACATGGGCGCGACGCTCGACGGCGACCCCGTGCCGCGCTGGGAGAGCATCGCCGTCGCTGCGGGCCAGACGCTCGCGCTCGGCCCCGCGACGGTCGGCGCGCGGGTCTACATCGCGTTTGCCGGCGGCATCGACGCGCCGGAATTCCTCGGCTCGCGCGCGACCTTCGTGGTCGGCGCCTGCGGCGGGCTCGATGGCGCCGCGCTCAAGGCCGACCAGGTGGTGCCGCTCCGCGATGGAGCGGGAGAGGCGGGCCGCCGGGTGAGAGAGCCAGCGCGTCCGCCGATCCGCAGCGACGGGGAATGGGAGATCGAGGTCTGCGCCGGCCCCAACGACGATTGGATCGATGCAGCCGGCCAGGCGCGCTTTCTCGCGAGCGAGTGGCGGCTCTCGCCCAAAGCGAACCGCGTCGGCTTCCGCCTCGACGGGCCGGAATGGACCTTCACCGAGAAGGCGACCAACAAGGCGCCGGAAAACGGCTCCGATCCCTCCAACGTGATCGACCACGGCTACCCGATCGGCGCGATCAATCTCTGCGGCCAGACGCCGATTATCCTGATGGTCGACACGCTCACCCTCGGCGGCTTCATCAACCCCTACACCGTGCCGACCGGCGCCTGGTGGAAGCTCGGCCAATCGCGCCCCCACCAGATCTACCGCTTCAAGCGGGTCTCGGTAGAAGAAGCGCAGGCGCTCCGCCGCGCCATCAACGCACACTGCACACCGGCCGCGCTCGAATAGGGAGGGAAGATCGATGTCGGAGCTCTTCGCAGCGGACGCGTTCGCCGGGCGTGTGGTGCTGATCACCGGGGCGACGTCGGGGATCGGGGCGGGCACGGCGCGGCTCTTCGCGCGGCATGGCGCGCGGGTGATGCTCTCGGGCCGGGACCGCGCGCGCGGCGAGGCGGTGCAGGGCGAGATTGCCGGCGCGGGCGGGGAGGCGGAGCTCTCGCTCGGCGACGTCGCGGATGCGGCTTATTGCGATGGCCTCGTCGCCGAGGCCGTCGAGCGCTTCGGGCGCCTCGACGTGCTCTTCAACAATGCCGGCATCGCGGTCAACGCGGCGATCGACGACATGGGCGATGCCGACTGGCGCGCGCTCATCGAGACCAACATCTCGGGCAGCTTCTACATGGCGCGCGCCGCGGTGCGTCAGATGAAGGCGCAAGGCGCGGGCGGGGCGATCATCAACATGGCGTCCGAGTGCGCGCTCATCGCCTATGAGGGGCTCGCCGCATACAGCGCGACCAAGGGCGCGATCGTGATGCTGACCAAGACGATGGCGATCGACCACGCCGCCGACAATATTCGCGTGAACGCGGTCGCGCCCGGCGACATCGACACGCCGATGACCGACATCGGCTGGCAAGGCATGGGCCTTTCGCCGGCCGAGGTGCGCGAGAAGCTGAAGGAGCACATCCCGCTCGGCATGGTCGGCGCGCCTGAGGACATTGGCCACGCGGTCATGTACCTCGCCTCGGAGGCGGCGCGTTTCGTCACCGGCGCCGTTCTCTCCGTCGACGGCGGAACCACGGCACGGTAGGCGCGAACGCGTCTTCCTTTCCGCGGGCGACCGGCACCTGAGCCGGGAGCCCGGGGATGCGCGCGGGCTATTGCGGTGCGAGCACGTCGAGGTGGCCTAGGAGCGAGGCGAGGAAGCGTTGCGCCGTCTCCGGCGCGATGCCGCCGGCGATCAGGATGCGCTCCATCGTGCGCTGGTCGCGGCCGCAGGCGGTGGTGCCGCCGGCCATCACGCAGAGCCGGTACCGCTCGTACGCGGCGACGAAGCGGTCACCGCGGATGAGCAGGCTCGTCAGATGATCAGAGGGGGCGGCGGCCTGCGGCAGCGTGAGCGCGACCAGGAGCGCGGCCGCACCCGTCCAGCGCGCGATCACCCGAGATGGTGGCGGCAGAGCAGGATGCCCTCGCGCGCTTTCTTGCCCCATTCGCTGTCGCGGTCGAAGGCGAGATAGCGCTCCCAGTGGTCCAGCGCCTCGCGAAAGGCGCCGTTGCGGAACTCGAGGCTCGCGAGGTTGTAGAGCGCGTCGGCATAGCCTTCGTCGATCTTGACGGCGCGGAGCAGGCAGTCGCGCGCCATCGCCGCGTCGTCGGCCTCCTCGGCGAGATCCGCGAGGTTGTACCAGGCCTCCGCGAAACCTGGATCGCGCGCGAGGGCGATGTTGAGGTGGAGCCGTGCCGGGCCCGGCTTGCCTTGCTCGCGCAGCACGTTGGCGAGGTTGAACGGCGCGCTCGGATCGTCCGGGTCGCGATCCATGCAGCGCCCGTAGAGCGTCGCCGCGGTGCCAAGGTCGCCGGCCTCCTCCGCCTCCTCGGCGGCGTCGAACAGGTCGTCGGCGCTCGGCCCCGGGGTTTCAGCGAAGGGCAAGCGGAGCTGACCGTCGAGATCGGCGACCGCCTCGCCGACTTGAAGCTTCACGCTGCCGTCGGCCGCGCGGGTGAAGCGTGGGCTGGCATCGCCCGCCCGCGCACGCGCCGCGAGAATACCGGTGATCACGGCATCCGGCGCGGCGCCGTCGCCGAGCAGCCGCGCGGCGTTGCGCGCCGTGACCAGGTCTTGGAAGCCGCAGGCGCCGTCGAGCGGCACGATGACGTCGAGCAGCGCGAAGAGGCGCACCACCTCGAGGTCGAGCGCGGCGCGTGCGGCGATCTCGTCGAGTGAGAAGGGGCGCTCGCTCTTGGCGGGTTTTTCCAGGCCGATCCGGCGCAAGAGCGCGCGCTCGCTCATGGTCTCGACGCCGAAGCGCGCGGCTTTCTCCAAGGCGCGGTCGAGGCCGCCGTCGGCGAGCCGCTGGGCCGCGCCATGGCCGATCACGAGGCAGTGAGTGCGGCGCGTCAGGCCGCGGCGCACGGTGCCGCCGCACGCCTCGATGCGCGCGACCAGTTCGCGCCGCGGCACCATCGCAAGGCGGCCGAAAAATACGAAGGTGTTGCCGGCGAGGTCGGTGCGTGCGCCCATCGCGGCCCTCCTCCGGCCTCCGTCCGGCTAGCTCGCCGCCTTGCGCTTCGACGCGGTCTTGCGCGTCGCGGTGCGGCGCTTGCTCTTGCTCTTGGCGGGCGGCTTCTTGCGCTCGCCCTCCTCGAGGCTCTTCTTCAGCGCGTCCATCAGGTTGATCACCTTGCCGCGCTCCGGCGATTTCGCGATCACCGGCTTGCTGCCCTTGATCTTGGCCTTCACGAGGTCGAGCAGCGCAAGCTGGTAGCGATCCTCGAAGGTCGAGGCGTCGAAGCTGCCGGAATGCTGATCGATGATCATCTCGGCGAGGCCGAGCATCTCCTCGTCGATCGGGGCGTCGCCGATGTCGTCGAAATAGGCGCCGTGATCGCGCACCTCGCGTGCGGTGCGCAGCGTCGTCGCCGCGAGGCCCTTGTCGAGCACGGTGACCACGAGCAACCGCTCGCGGCTCGACAGCACCACGCGGGCGAGCGCCGCCTTGTTGCGCGTCGCCATGGCGTGATGGAGCACGCGGAAGGTCTCCTCCGCCACCGGCCCATCGGGCGCGACGTAGTAGGGCGTGTCGAGATAGCGCGGGTCGATCTCGCTCGCGTCGACGAAGCTCTCGATCTCGATCGTCTTCGATGACGCGATCTGGATCTCCTCGAGCTCCTCCTTCTCGACGACCACATACTGGTCCTTCTCGAACTCGTAGCCCTTCACGAGATCCGCCCGCTCGATCACGCCGAGCTCGGGGTCGTGCGGCTTCATCTGGATCCGGTTCTTGGTGTCCTTGTGGAGCAGATGAAACGAGATCTGGTCGGACTTGCTGGTCGCCGTGTAAAGGCGCACGGGACAAGAAACGAGCGAGAGCTTGAGGTGCCCTTTCCAGCTTGCGCGCGGTGCCATCGGTGAAACCTCCGAAAACGAATCGGCCTCAACTATCGGCGCGAGACTATCACCGAGGTTTGGTTATTTGTTAACACCAAATTTCTTCAGCACGTCGCGTGTAATCGGCCGCGCTGTTTCATCTATGTTCCACCAGGGGTCGTCGGCGTCGGCGAGCAACGCCGGCACCGTGGCGACCGTGAGCGCCGCCGGCGCGACATCGTCGAGCGCCTCCCAGGCAAGCGGCAACGCCACCGGCACGCCCGTCCGCGCTCTCAGCGCATAGGGCGCGATCGCCGTCGCGCCGCGCGTATTACGCAGATAGTCGAGATAGATGCGCCCACGCCGCTCGGCCTTTTTCGGGTTGGTCGTGTAGCGGGTGGGCGCGTCCGCTGCGATGGCCTGGACGAAGCCGCGCGCGAAGCTCTTGAGGGTGCGCCAGCGCGTGGTGCGCCTGACCGGCACCACCACGTGCAAGCCCTTGCCGCCGGTGGTCTTGACGTAGGCCGTGAACCCGGCGGCCTGGAGCGCGTTGCGCAGCGCGCGCGCGGCATCGGTGACCGCCGGCCAGGCGAGCCGCTCGTCGGGGTCGAGGTCGAACACGAGACGGTCGGGCCGCTCGGGCTTGTCGACCCGGCAGCCCCAGGGGTGAAACTCGATCACGCCGAACTGCGCGAGGCCGAGCAGGCCCTTGGCGTCGCGGATGTAGAGATAGTCGGCGCGCTTGGCCTCGCCCTCCTCGCGGAGCTGGATGGGCGACACGCTTTCCGGCATGCCGGCCGAGAGGTGGCGCTGATAGAAGCAATCCTTCGCCTCGCCGGTCGGGCAGCGCACGAGCGTCACCGGCCGGTCGGCGATATGCGGCAGGATCCAATCGGCGACCCGCGCGTAATAGAGCGCGAGGTCGAGCTTGGTCGGTCCGTCGCGGCCGAACATGCGCCGGTCCGGGTTGGTGATCCAGATCGTCGCGAGGTCGGCGTCGGAGATCGCGCGCGTGGGGCGCTTCGGCTTCTGCGACGCGGGTGCGGGCGCGGGCGGGTCCGCCGCCGCCCGCGGCATCGTTGCGTGCTCCGGCGGGGCCACATCGTCGGTAAGGCCCTTGAACGCAGCTGCGCGCAGCATGCCGCTGCTGCCGCGCCCGCGGTAGGTGACCTCCGCACGAAGGCGCGGGGTGACCCAGGTCACGCGGGCGGGACGGGGGCCTTTCAGCGCATCAGGCGGCACGGCGAGGGGCGGCGTCTTGCGCTTGAGGCGCTTGAGCTTGGCGACGAGGCGGCGCGCGCCCTCGGCCGTGAACCCGGTGCCCACCTTGCCGGCATAGGCGAGCGTGCCATTGCGCGGCTCGGCGACGAGCAGCGCCGCGAGGCCGCCGGCGGCCTCGCTTTCGGTGTAGCCGACGATCGTGACGGTCTCCGTGGTGCTCGCCTTGATCTTCAGCCAGCGCGCCGAGCGGCCGTGCTCGTAGGGCGCGTCGATCTTTTTCGAGACAATGCCCTCGAGCTCCATCTGCAGCGCGTGCGCCAGAAAGTCGGCGCCGCGGCCGATCACGTGATCGCTATAGACGAGATTTTCGGTCTCGGCCGGCGCGTGGGCGAGGAGGCCGGCAAGCGCCGCCTTGCGCTCGATGAGGATGACCTTCGAGAGGTCGTGGCCGTCGAGATGGAGAAGGTCGAAGGCGAAAAACACGAGCCGATCGGCCGGGCCCGCCTCCAGGACGTCCTGGAGCGCGGCGAAGCTCGTGCGCCCGTCCGCTGTGGTGACCGCGACCTCCCCGTCGATGATGGCTTGCTTGCACGGCAGCATGGCGAGTTGCTTCGCGAGCGGACCATAGCGCTTCGTCCAGTCGAGGCCGTTGCGCGTGAAGAGCCGCGCGGTGCCGGCCTCGATGCGGCAGAGCGTGCGGTAGCCGTCATACTTGATCTCGTGCAGCCAGCCGGGGCCCGAGGGCGGCGCCTGCGCGGCGCTCGCGAGCTGCGGGCGGGGTGGGGCGGCCGCAAGCGTGGCGCGCCGCGCGCCCGTTAGTTGCGCCGCTTTCGGCAAGGCGTGGCGCGCGCGGTCCTTGGCATCGCCGCTCGCCTGTACGGCCGCCACCGAGCGGCCGGAGAGCACGCTGTCGGGCGCGGTCTCGAGCACGTCTTCATCGCTTGCGGCGAAGACATCGCGCTCCTTGACGAGCAGCCAACCCTGGTCATCGGCCGAACGCTTCTTCAGCTTGACCACGCTCCAGCCGCCGCCGAGCTTTTCACCCGAGAGGCGAAACTTCAGCACGCCCTTCGCGAGGCTCTCATGGGGATCGGCCATCGGCACCCAGGTGCCGCGGTCCCACACGATCACCGCGCCGCCGCCATATTCGCCCTTCGGGATCAGGCCCTCGAAATCACCATAGTCGAGCGGGTGATCCTCCGTGCGCATGGCGAGGCGGCGCTCGGCGGGATCGAGGCTCGGCCCCTTGGTCACCGCCCAGCTCTTGAACACTCCGTCGAGCTCGAGCCGAAGATCGTAGTGGAGGCGCGTCGCGGCGTGCTTTTGGATGACGAAGCGGAGGTCATTGCCGGGTGCGGCGGCCGCCGCCCCGTCAGGCTCGGGCGTGCGCGCGAAATCGCGCTTGGCGCGATAGGCGGAGAGCGAGTCTTCGCTGGCCGCTTTCGCCGACCGTTTGCGCGGCGCGGACTTGCGGGTGGCGGACCTGCGCGTGCCGGGTTTGGCGCGAGGCACGGGCGATGCGGAACCCTAGCCGAGCGCTTGGGCGAAATCCGCGATCAGCTCGTCGGCGTCCTCGATGCCGACCGAGCAGCGGATCAGCCCGTCGCTGATGCCGATCGCGGCGCGCTCGGCCTCGCTGAGGTCGACATGCGAGGTGATTGCCGGGCGGGTGACCAGCGTTTCCGGGCCGCCGAGGCTCGGCGCGACGACCGGGATGGTGAGCGCCGCGATGAAGCGCTCGGCTGCATCCAGCCCGCCATCGACCTCGAAGGCCAGCATCCCGCCATAGCCGTCGAGCAGATCGGCCGCGCGGGCGTGATCGGGATGGTCGGAGAGCCCCGGATAGTGCACGTGCGCGATCTTCGGGTGCTGGCTGAGGAATTGGGCAAGCGCAAGGCCGTTCTCATTGTGCTGGCGCATGCGCACGCCGAGCGTGGTGACGCCGCGGTGCACGAGGAACGCCGCGTGCGGGTCGAGCGCCCCGCCGAGGCCATAGAGCACCTCGCGCACCGCATCGATGCGCGCCTGCGGGCCGATCAGGGCACCCGCCACGACGTCCGAATGGCCGTTGATGTATTTCGTGCAGCTGTGCACCGAGATGTCGTAGCCCATCTCGAGCGGGCGGAAGTTGACCGGCGAGGCGAAGGTGTTGTCGATGATCGAGATCAGCCCGCGCTCGCGGCAGAAGGCAATCAGCGCCTCGTGGTCGGGCACGCGCATCAGGGGATTGGTGATGGTCTCGACATAGACCGCGCGCGTGGTGTCGCGCAGCTGCTGGGCCCAGGTCTCGGGCGCGTCGCCGTCGATCGGCGTGTGGCTCATGCCGAAGCGCGGCAGCATGCTGCCGAAGAAGCTGTGCGAGCCGCCGTAGAGTTGATCGAGCGCGAGCATGTGGTCGCCCGCGCTGAGCACACTGAGCACGGTGCCTGAAATCGCCGCCATGCCGCTGCCGGTGACGAGGCCGGCCTCGGCGCCCTCGAGCGCGGCGAGCTTGGCGCCAAGCACATCCTGGTTCGGCGTGTTGTTGTAGCGGATGTAGCGCGCGCCGCGCGGGTCGTCGCCGCCATACTCGTACATCGCGGTCTGGAAGATCGGCATGCGCACCGCGCCGTCGATGCGCGGGCTCGGCTCGCCGGCGTGGACGAGCTTGGTGGCGATGCTTTTCGGCTTCTCGGTCATGGCATGCGGTCTCCCGGTCTGGGCGTGCGGTGGACAGCATAGGGCCACGCGGCGGGTGCGGCCATGCTGCCATTGCGCAAGAAGCGGGTGGCCCGTGGTGGTGCCTCTTTCGCAGGATGGGCTCGGATCAAACGACATGCGCGAGGCCGCCATGACCGACATTGCAGGGCCAGACCAATACCACGGGCTGCTTGCCGGCCTTCATCGGTGGGCCGGGGCGTTCACTGCACTCGGCACGGCGCTCGTTCGCTGGTCGGAGCGCGTGCATCAGCGGCACGAGCTGCGTGCTCTCGACGAACGCGCGCTCAAGGACATCGGTGTGCGCCGCGCCGACGCCGAGCGCGAGGCGAAAAAGCCGTTCTGGCGCGGATGAGGGTGTTGCGGGTGTGACCGTCAGCTCGGCGTGTGCGGGCCGCCCGGCTCGCGCACCACGGCGCGGGCGAGCTTCGCCTCGCGGTAGGCGAGATAGAGCGTGCTCGAGAAGATGATGGTGCCGCCCACCCACACGAGGACCTCCGGCACCTCGCCGAACCAAACATAGCCCAGCACCGAGGCCCAGAGGAGGCGCAGGAAATCGACCGGCAGCACGGCCGAGGCATCGGCCTCGCGAAAGGCCTGCGCGAGGCAGAGATGCGAGACCGTGCCGAACGCCCCCATCAGCGCGAACCAGCCGAGCTCCACCAGGCTCGGCCATTGCCAGAAGGGGAGCGCGGCGATGAGCGAGAGCGGCGTGAGCAGCGCGCCCATATAGGCGGTCAGCGTGAGGCTCGACTCCGTGCGCGAGAGCGCCTTGATGATGAGCAGCGCGCTCGCCCAGATCGCCGAGGAGCACAGCACCAGCAGGGCACCGAGATCGAGCGCGCCGAAGCCGGGTTGGATGATCACGATGGCGCCGATGAAGCCGAGAAGGAGCGCCGTGATGCGCCGCGCGCGCACGACCTCGCCGAGAAAGACGACCGCCCCGATGGTCACGAAGAGCGGCGCCGTGAAGCTCAGCGCTGCAATGGTCGAGAGCGGCGTGATCGGCACGGCGTAGAAAAAGCAGAGCATCGCCGAGACGTGCAGCACGCCGCGCGTTGCATGCAGCGGCAGCCGCTCGGTGCGAAACACGGCGAGCCCGCTCCTGAGCCAGAAGGGGCAGAGCACGATCAGCCCAAAGAAGTTGCGGAAGAAGGCAACCTCGAAGGGGTGTTGCGCGCTCGAGGCATGGCGGATCACCGCGTGCATGGCCGCGAAGCCGATCGTCGCGACGAGAAGCAGCAGCATGCCGCGAAGCTGCGGCGACAGCGCGGCATAGCGGCGCGCGAGCGGCAGCGTGACCGGGTCGAGCATGCGCGGCAGCGCGCGCGGGCGCCGCGCGTCGGTCATCGGAGAGCGCGCGCTACTTGCGCTCTTTGACCTCGGTCGGGCCGCCGGCCTCGGTCCAGGCGGCGAAGCCCCCGGCGATGTGGGCGACCGGCGCGAGGCCCATGCGCTGCACCGCTTGGGTCGCGAGCGCCGAGCGCAGACCGCCCGCGCAGAAGAAGATGAAGCGTTTGTCGCTCGCGAAGAGCTCGCGGTGATAGGGGCTCTCGGGGTCGACCCAAAACTCCAGCATGCCGCGCGGCGCATGGTGGGCGCCGGGCACCGCGCCGTCGCGCCAGAGCTCGCGAATATCGCGAATATCGACGAACTGCACCGCCGGATCGTCGAGCAGCGCGATCGCGTCGGCCGCCGAGATCGACTCCACCTCCGCCTCCGCCTCGGCGACGAGTTCCTTCACACCCTTGACGATCATCAGTCTCTCCCTTGCTTGGCATGGTGTTCGGCGCGCACCCGGGCGAGCGCCTCGAGCAGCGCGAGCAGCAGGTCGTCGCGCTCGGCCGCCAGCGCCGGGATCGGGCGCTCGCCGATCATCGGGCCGACGCGCTCGATGATCGTGTCGATCGTCGGGCCGTCGAGCTGCGGCGTCTTCATGTCCGCCCACCAGGCCTCGAGAGAGGGGCCGAAATGCTCGAGCGCTTGGCGAAGCCCGCCCGCGCCGCCGGCGAGATGCATGCCGTGATAGGGCCCCATGAAGGCCCAGCGGAGGCCCGGCCCATAGGCGACGGCGGCGTCCACATCCTCCGGGCTCGCGACGCCCGACAGCACCAGGTCGTAGGCTTCGCGCTGGAGGGCGGCTTGCAGCCGGTTCGCGATATGGCCGGGCACCTCCTTGTTCACCCGGATCGGGTGCTTGCCGTGCGCGGCATAGAAGGCGACCGCCCAATCGACCACCGCGGGGTCGCTCTCGCGCCCTCGCACCACCTCGACGAGCGGCACCAGATGCGGCGGGTTGAAGGGATGGCCGATGACGAAGCGCGCGGCGTTGGCGAGCCCGGCTTGCAGCTCGCCCATGAGGAGGCCGGACGAGCTCGATGCGAGCACCGCGTCGGGCGCGAACACGCCGTCGATCTCGCGGTAGAGCGCGCGCTTGATCGTGGCGTCCTCGGGCCCGTTCTCCTGGATGAAGGCCGCGCCTTCGACTGCGGTGCGCGGGTCGCAGGCGACCGTGAGGCGCGCGCGGTCTGCGTTCGCCGCGAGACCGAGCCGCTCCATCACGGGCCAGGTGTCGTCGATGAAGCGCGTGAGCAGCGCCGTGCCGTCGGGCGCCGGGTCCCATGCCGTCACGTCGAAGCCGCGCGCCAGGAAATAGGTCGCCCAGCTCGCGCCGATCGTGCCGGTGCCGAGCAGGGCGACGTGCGACAGGGATGCGGGATCGGGCAGGGCCATGGCAGACTCCTCGTGCCGCCAGCGGGGGGCGGGATGTTCGCTGATGCGCGGCCATTCTTAACCGGTTGGGCGGCGGCGTTAAACGGTTGCTTCGCGAGGCCCATGCGCCATGCCCGAAAGCGACGCGCCGGCCTTCAAGCCAGAGCGTTGGCCTGTCATCGGTCACCAACACACGATCACGGACGACAGCGAGGGCGGTGATAAGGAGGATCTCAACACGGACTACGATCCGAGCGACGCTCAGATCTCGGGTCCTTCTCGGCAAGTTTGCCGGTGGGGAGATGGACGCTCAAAGTCTTTGACCGTGCGAAATGGGCCACCGGCAAGATACCGGCCTTCACGCTCGAACTCGGCCCCAGGCCGGCCGCGGTGGGAGTAGGCGATCGTTCTAGGCCGCGGTCTGCGACGCACGCTCCGGGTCGTTCGTGTTTCGCTCGCCAAGCCATCTCTTGAGAACCGTGACCAGGGACGACTTGTCGAAGGGCTTGGAGAGGTAGTCGTCCATGCCCGCCTCACGGCAGCGATCGCGGTCCTCTTCGAGGACATGAGCCGTGAGCGCGACGATCGGCGTGCGACGGGATGCGTTGCTCCGCTTCTCGGCGTTTCGAATGAGCGCTGCGGCGTCAAAGCCATCCATCTCGGGCATCTGACAATCCATCAGGATCAAATCGAACATCTCGCGCTTCCACGCGTCGAAGGTTCTCGATCCATCGTTTTCGATCGTCACGTCGCAACCGAGCCCCTCGAGTACGGCCCGCGTGACCTCCTGGTTCACGAGGTTGTCTTCGGCGACCAGGATTTTCGCGTCGAACCGTGTCTGCGCCACGGCATCGCTCGGTGCCTCCGCGTTGGATGCCGCGGTGGTGGTCTCGCTCGCGACCGGCACCGTGATCGAGATCGTGAAGACCGATCCTTGCCCCAGCTCGCTCCGCGCTGCCACCCGGCCACCCATCATCTCGACGATCTCTGAGACGATCGCCAGGCCGAGCCCAGTCCCGCCATAGCGGCGCGATGTCGAGCCGTCCGCCTGCTCGAAGGCCTCGAAAAGTCGGTCGAGACGATCGGGTTCGATGCCGATGCCCGAGTCCTCGATCTCGAAGACAAGGCGAACGTTGCCGTCTTCGCGCGGCGACGACGACGCGCGGAGCTCCACGCTGCCGCCGCTGGCCGTGAACTTGATCGCGTTGCTGACAAGGTTCCCGAGAATCTGCCGGAGCCGGCTTACATCGCCGCAAACGGCGCGCGGCAGGCCCTCGGCGAGCGCGGTAGAAAGCATGACCGATTTGGCACTCGCGATCTCCGAGAACAGCTCGATGACGTCGTTGACCACGCCCCGCACATCGAGCGGCTCGCTTTCGAGCGTGAGCTTGCCCGCCTCGATCTTGGAGAGGTCGAGGATGTCGTTGATCACGGTCATGAGCGTTTTTCCGGAGCCGCGGATAACGGAGAGGTAGCGTTGCTGCGTCGGATTCAGCTCCGTATCGGTGAGGAGGTCCACCATCCCGAGAACGCCGTTCATCGGTGTCCGAATCTCGTGGCTCATGTTGGCGAGGAATTGGCTCTTGGCGCGCTCCGACTGCTCGGCGCGGTCTCGAGCGTCGGCGAGAGAGCGCTCCATCGCAAGCCGCTCGGTCACGTCGCGAATCACCACCAACAGCGCAGGTGCGCCCTCCCACACGATCTCGGTCGACGCTGCCTCGAGATCGTACGGATCTCCATTCAGCCGACGGCCGCAATACACCTCAAACGACGCGGGGTCGCTTTGGATCGCGGCCTTTGCGTGCCGTGCCCGAATGCGCTCGTGGTCGCGCGGATCGAAGAGGTGCATAGACAAAAGACCGGCGAGCGCCTCCGCCGATTTTGCGCCGACCTGCCGCGCGGCCTGGCTGTTGGCGAATACGATGTGGCCATCGACTTGCACGTACACGCCGGACGGGTATTGCTCGACCAGATCGCGAAACTGCTGCTCACTGCGTTTCAGACCCGCCGTCCTCTCATCGATCCTTTGCTCAAGGGTTTCGTTCAATTCGAGAAACCGGCACCGCGCGGTCTCGAGATCGTCGTTGGATTGCTTGAGCTCTCGAATGACGTGGGCGAGGAACGCGAGAATTGGGATCGCAACCAAATGGGCGGTGATGGTGACCGGGACCAAGACGTCGAGCCCGTACACCCCGAACAGCAGATACCAAACGATGGAACCGAGGGCATTGGCCGCGACCACCGCGGTCACCACAGTGATGACGATCAGCTGGGTGTAGGAGAGCGCCTTAATACGCTCCAGAGACGCTCGAAGGATCTTGTCCATCGCTCTCGCGGGGTACGATACCGGCGACGCGCGGTTGTTCGACAATCGGGTCAGCTCGGGAATAATGAATCGCGCGCGGCGTCGCCGCCGAAGTCGTCAAAGACGATGCCTGGGTCTCCCGTTGGAGTCTGGCGACGGTCCGTTAATCGCGGCTTAAGGACGGCCGAGCCGACCCGCAAAGCCGCCGGCCGGGGTGCCTGAGTTTACGGGGGTCTCGGTGGCGCGGGCTGTGATAGACTGGCCGGAAGCGGGAGGCGAGCAATGGCCGACAAGGTGCGGAAATCAGACGACGAATGGCGTGAGCAGCTGACGCTGGAGCAGTTCCATGTGTGCCGCCAGAAGGGCACCGAGCGGGCTTTCTCCGGCGCCTACAACGAGGCCAAGACGCCCGGCACCTACCACTGCGTCTGCTGTGGTGCGGCGCTCTTCGCCTCCGACGACAAGTTCGATTCCGGCACGGGCTGGCCGAGCTTCACCCAGCCGGTCGCCGACGAGAGCGTCGCCACCGAGACCGATACCAGCCACGGCATGTGCCGCACCGAGGTCGTGTGCGGCCGTTGCGACGCCCATCTCGGCCACGTCTTCCCCGACGGCCCGGCGCCGACCGGCCTCCGCTATTGCATGAACTCCGTCGCGCTCAAGCTCGAGCCGGCGGAGTGAGCGGCGTGCCGCGCGCGCCGCGTCCGATCGATCCGAAGCGCCCGGTGCGGTTGATCCGCCATGAAACAGCAGATCGAGCACATCATCATCGAGCTCTATCGCGCGCAAAAGGCGCTGTTTCATGATTTGCACCGCAGCACCATCGGCTACGAGCGGGTCACCAACCGCGCGCTCTACCTGCTGAACGGCGGCGCGGCCATCGTGCTGCTCGCCTTCATTGCGGTGCTCTCTCGCCAGTGGACCGCGGGCGATGGCTGCAACCTCTTCTGCTGGCTCGACGCGAACGATCTCGCCTGGACGCTCTGGGCCATCGCCTGCTGGGCCTTCGGCCTGATCCTCGCCGCGGCCTCGTCGGTCTGCGGCGCGCTCTCGATCCGGCGCATTCAGCAGATGATGGAGGGGCGCGAGCGCGACAGCTCCGCCGAGCTCACCGCGTTCCTCAACGAATATAGCCTCTACCTGGAGAGCGTCGCCGAACCCGCCGACGAGCCCAACCGCAAGCTCCGCCGCATCCACGAGAAGCTCCGTTACTTCCAGAACAAGCGCATCCAGGAGCGTCTCCGCTATTTCGAGACGCGCCTGCACATCCCGCGCAGCGAAGGCTGGCGCCGCGCCGGCCTCTCCTTCGGCATCGCGGGCTTTCTGGTGTTTCTGCTCGGCGTGGGCTTCGTCTTTGGCTCGATCGTGCGCTACGCGACATGAGAGGGGTGCTCACCCCGCAGTCCGACATCGCCCGCATTGGCTAGTGTTTTGGAAATGAGAATCGAACCACTTGCCAACCACAGCAACGTAATCCCCTTGCTGTCGGAGTGGTATCGTCTGGAATGGGAACCGTACTACGGCGCGTGTGGGCCCGGCGATGCCCGCGCCGATTTGGAGTCACGCTGCAACCTCGATGAAATTCCCATCGGATTGGTGGCTTTGGCGGGCGAGGAAGTGCAGGGAACCGTCGCGCTGGATCTCGACCCGGCGACAAATCTGACGCCTTCGGTCGTCGGGCTGTTGGTGAGGCGCGACCGGCGCAGAATAGGCGTCGCGACTGCTCTGTTGGAATCCGCTGAAAACCTCGCGCGGCGGCTGGGCTACAGTCGGCTATATATCAGCACGATTGTTCTGGGTGACTTGCTTGTACGCAGGGGCTGGCAACCATTTGCGGAGGTCGAGTTTCTGAACCACGCGCAGGGCTCGATTTATGCGCGCGAGCTGTAGGCGTGGGTCCGTTTGTGGCGCAAGCAGGTGGCGGCGATCGAGGGCCCTACGCCCACCAACCCTTATCCCACATCCCAAACACACAGGGGCCCATCGGAAAAGGCGGATGCGGGCAGCTGCCATAGGCCGCGGCGCTTCGGCCGGGGTATCCGGTTGGTGCAGGATAAGTGCGCCCGTCCCGCAGGCGCCTCGGGCGCCGCGCCCCTGCGCGTAGCGCCCAAGGCGCCTCAGGCGTCGAGGATGACGCCGGGGTTGAGGATGCCGTTCGGGTCGAGGGCTCCCTTGAGGCGGCGCATCAGCGCGATCTCTTCGGCGTTGCGCGACAAGTGGAGATATTCCCGCTTCATGATGCCGATGCCGTGCTCGGCGCTGATGCTGCCGGCGTGGCCGCTCACGATGCCGTAGATCTCAGCCGCCAGCGGCTCGCCGAGCGCGCGGAAGGTCTCGTCGGGCGTGCCCGGGCGCTGCGCCATGTTGACGTGCACATTGCCGTCGCCGAGATGGCCGAAGAGAAGGGCGCGCACGCCGCCGGTCGTTTCGGCGAGCGCCGCCATCTCGCCGAGGAAGGGCGCCATGGCGCCGGGCGGCACGGTGACGTCGAACTTGTGGGTGAGCCCGACGCGGCTGATCGTCTCGGTCGGCGCCTCGCGCACCGCCCAGATCGCGCGCGCCTGTGCCTCGGTCGCGGCGACCACGGCATCCGTGATCAAGCCCGTCTCCATGAGCGCGCCGAGCCGCTCGGTGAAGGCCTCGCGCGCGGCCTCGCCGGCATCGGTCTCCTCCTCGATGATGATGTAGGCGCCGCCGGTCTCGCCGATCGGCAGCTTGAAGGCGGGATCGGCCTCGAGCACGAAGGCGACCGTGTCGGCGGTCAAGAACTCGAGCGAGGAGAGGCCGCGGCAGAGCGCGCGCGTCTTCTCGAAGAGCGCGGGGAGGTCGCTGAGCGTCGGCACGGTGGCGAGCGCCGTCTGGCGGGCGAGCGGTTGCGGCTCCACCTGCAGCACGGCGCGCGTGATGATGCCGAGCGTGCCCTCGGAGCCGACGAATACCTGCTTGAGGTCGAAGCCGGTGTTGTTCTTCTTGAGCTTGTTGAGGCTCGAGACCACGGTGCCGTCGGCGAGCACCACCTCGATGCCGCGCAGCTGCTCGCGCATGTGGCCATAGCGCAGCACGCGGATGCCGCCGGCATTGGTCGCGAGCATGCCGCCGATTTGGCACGAGCCGCGCGCGCCGAGATCGACCGCGAGCTCGAAGCTGTGGCTTTCGAGAAACTCCTGCAACGTCGCGAGCACCACGCCCGCCTCCACCTCGACCGTGGCGGAGGCGGCGTCGAAAGCACCGATCGCGCGCATCCGCTCCAGACTCACGATCACCTCGCCGTTGCGCGGCACGCCGCCGCCGACCATGCCCGTGTTGCCGCCCTGCGGCACCAGCGCGATGCCGTGGCGGTTGCACGCGGCGAGCACCTGCGCCACCTCCTCGGTGGTGCGGGGGCGCAGGACGAGCGGCGTCGGCCCGCTGTGCTTGCGCGTCCAATCGGTGGTGTAGCGCGCCATGTCGCTCGGCTCATCGAGCCAGAGCGAGGCGTCGCGAAGTTCTTCACAGAGGATGTCGTGTGGCGTACTCATGGGCTCCCCAGCGCTTGGGGGTTGTGCGGCAAAACCCGCCGCAGGTCAAACCGGAGCCCGACGACGATGACCGTGAAAGCCTTGCTCCTCGATTTCGATGGCGTGATCGCGGACAGCTGGCCCGTGAAGGCGGCCGCGATGATCAAGGCCTTCGCGCCGATCTCCGACGCCGAGGAGACGATCGTCGACGGCTTCCGCCGCTATGCCGGCAGCGGGCGCGAGCTGATCTTCGACCGCGTCTTCGAGCACGTCACCGGCGATGCACTCTCCGATGAGGGGCGCGAGCGGATCGAGCGCGCCTATTGCGGCGAGCTGGACGCCAACCGGAGCGGGCTCGGCCTGTTTGACGGCGTGCATGCGTTCCTGAAGGCGGAGGCCGAGCGGCGCCTGCTCGCCGTCGTCACCGGTGTGCCGCAGGAGGAGGCGGAGAAGGAGCTCGCGCGCCTCGAGATCGCGCCGTTTCTGAGCGCCGTCTATGCGGCGACCCGCAGCGAGCCGAAGCATGTGCGGATCAGCCACTTCCTGGCCGAGCGTCGGCTGACGCCGGCCGATGCGCTTTTCGTCGGCGATTCGCTCTCCGACATGCAGGCCGCCGCGCGGGTGCCGGTCGATTTCGTCGGCGTCGGCGAGAGTGCGTTCTTTGCCGGGGGCGCGCCGATTGCGGTGGTTGAGCGGCTCATCGACATCGGCCCTTACCTGTGAACGCGCTTTTCGGTTGCAACACGGCTCGCGGATCGAAACACTAGCGGCCGACCTTGGGGAAGGGGGCTGTGCGGCGTTTTCTAACGGCGACGGTGGGAGTCTGCGTGCTGGCGGTTGCCGGGCCGCTCCACGCGGATGATCGCGATGGTGGTTTTCTGGGTGTCCACACCGTCGCTTTCGGCGTCGGTGATCACGACACCGGTGTGTTCGGCACCAACAAGGAAGCGGGCCTCGACGTCAACGGCGAGGTGCGGTTCGCGCCGCTTGGGGGCATCGCGACCTGGATCCTCTCGCCCCAGCCGCATCTCGGGTTTCACTACAACACCGCCGGCGACACCAGCCAGATCTTCGGCGGCCTGACCTGGATGTGGGAATTCGGCTGGGGGTTTTTCGGCGGCGGGAGTGTTGGGCTAGCGCTCCACGATGGAGAGCTGAGCAGCCAGGAGCTCGACCGCAAATCGTTGGGCTCGCGGGTCTTGTTTCGAGAATCGATCGAAATCGGCTACCGCATCACCGAGCGCCACGGAGTCTCTCTGATGCTCGATCATATTTCGCACGGCACCCTGCTCGCTGACGAGAACGAAGGGCTGGACACGCTCGGCATCCGGTTTACATTTGACTTGTGACTGAGTTTCAATGCGTTAGGTGTCGCGTCTGCGGCCACCGCGCCGATCGGGCCTTGGTGTGCCGCCGGCTTTTGTAGTAGTTTCGTCACGGAATGATTCGACGGGGCAGGTGCCAAACAACGGGCAGCAACACGGCGACCAACGCCGAGGGGGGATAATGCCGGAGACACCTTTGCTCGACCGAGTGACCTACCCGGAAGATCTCCGAGGATTTTCGCAGAAGGAGCTGAAGGCGCTCGCCGACGAGCTGCGGGTCGAGACGATTGATGCCGTCTCGGTGACCGGCGGCCACCTGGGCGCGGGATTGGGTGTGGTCGAGCTCACGGTGGCGCTCCATCACGTCTTCGACACCCCCAACGACCGGCTGATTTGGGATGTCGGGCACCAGGCCTATCCGCACAAGATTCTGACCGGTCGGCGCGAGCGCATCCGCACGTTGCGCCAGCCGGGAGGCCTCTACGGCTTCACCAAGCGCTCCGAGAGCGAGTACGACCCCTTCGGCGCGGCGCACTCCTCAACCTCGATCTCCGCCGGCTTCGGCATGGCGGTTGCAAGCGAGATGAAGGGCGAATCGCGCAACATCATTTGCGTGATCGGCGACGGCGCGATGTCAGCGGGCATGGCCTATGAGGCGATGAACAATGCCGGCTCGTCGAACCAGCGCCTGATCGTCATTCTGAACGACAACAAGATGTCGATCGCGCCGGCTGTCGGCGCGCTCAACGCCTATCTCTCGCGCCTGCTCTCCAGCCATTCGTTCCGCAGCCTGCGCGAGCTCGGCAAGCAGTTCGCGCGCAAGCTACCGCGCCCGATGGGCGAGGCGGCGAAGCGGGCTGAGGAATATTCGCGCGGCATGGTGACCGGCGGCACGCTGTTCGAGGAGCTCGGCTTCTTCTATATCGGGCCAATCGACGGTCACAATATCGACCACCTGATCCCCGTTCTGAAGAACGTGCGCGACGATCACTCGCCGGGGCCCGTGCTGCTGCATGTCGTGACCAGCAAGGGCAAGGGCTTCGAGCCGGCCGAGAATTCACCCGAGCGTGGCCACGGCGTGAACAAGTTCGACGTGATGACCGGCGTTCAGAAGAAGGGCAAGCCGAAGGCGCCGAGCTACACGGGCGTGTTTGCGGAAAGCCTGATCAAGGAGGCCGAGAAGGACGAGAAGATCGTCGCGATCACCGCGGCGATGCCCTCTGGCACGGGCGTCGACAAGTTCGCCAAAGCCTTTCCGGATCGCGCCTTCGATGTCGGGATCGCCGAGCAACATGCGGTCACCTTCGCCGCCGGCCTTGCCGCCGAGGGGCTCAAGCCCTTCGCCGCGATCTATTCGACGTTCCTCCAGCGTGCCTACGACCAGGTCGTGCACGATGTCGCGATCCAGGGCCTTCCGGTGCGTCTCGCGATCGACCGGGCGGGCCTCGTCGGTGCCGATGGTCCGACTCATGCCGGCAGCTTCGACATCACCTACCTCGCCTCGCTCCCGGGCTTCGTCGTTATGGCCGCCGCCGACGAGGCGGAGCTTGCGCACATGGTGCACACCGCCGCGCACATCGACGATCGGCCCTCGGCGTTTCGCTATCCGCGAGGCGAGGGCGTGGGGGTTCCGCTTCCCGAGACGCCCGAGCTGCTGGAGATCGGCAAGGGGCGCGTGGTGCGCCAAGGCTCCACCATTGCGATCCTCTCGCTCGGCGGGCGGCTGCAAGAGGCGCTTGCCGCGGCCGATGAGCTGCAGGCCCGCGGGCTTTCGACCACCGTCGCGGACGCACGCTTCGCCAAGCCGCTGGATGAGGCGCTCGTGCGCTCGCTTGCGCGCGAGCACGAGGTGCTGATCACCATCGAGGAAGGTGCGATCGGCGGATTCGGCGCGCACGTGATGCAGTGTCTCGCGATGAATGGCGATCTCGACAGCGGCTTGAGGATTCGTCCGATGATCCTGCCCGACCGGTTCGTCGCGCATGGCTCGCCGGACGGCATGTACGAGGACGCCGGCTTGACCGGGTCGCACATCGTCGACACGGCGCTGCTCGCGCTCGGCAGCAACTCAGCGGCGGCCGCGCGACGCGCCTGACCTCGTGTCGCGGCACAGCGAAGCCCAGCTGGGCGATGTCGGGTCGCGCGAGAGCGATCGGGCGGACATCGTCGACCGTGTGATCGAGGAGGCGAGCGACGGTCTGCGCGCGCTTCAGCGGGACGACGGCCATTGGGTGTTCGAGCTCGAGGCCGACGTCACGATCCCGTCCGAATACATCCTGCTCAACCACTTCCTCGACGAGGTGAAGCCCGAGGTCGAGGCGCGCCTTGCCAACTACATCCGTGCGCGCCAGGCGGATCACGGCGGCTGGCCGCTGTTTCACGACGGCGATTTCGACATCAGCGCGACCGTCAAGGCCTACTACGCGCTGAAGCTCGTGGGCGATTCCCCTGATGCCCCCCACATGGTGCTGGCGCGCGAGGCCGTGCTCGCCGCCGGCGGAGCCGCGCAGTGCAACGTCTTCACGCGGATCTCGCTCGCGCTGTTCGGCCAAGTGCCGTGGCGCGCGGTGCCGGCGATGCCGATCGAGATCATGTACCTGCCGCGCTGGTTTCCTTTCCACCTGAGCAAGGTGTCCTACTGGTCGCGGACCACGATCGTGCCGCTTCTGATCCTATTGACGCTCCGGCCGCGCGCGCGCAACCCGCGTCGCGTCGGCATCGGTGAGCTTTTCACCACGCCGCCCGAGCAGGAGCGCGCCTATTTCCGCGCACAGGACGGGGTCGCGCGCCTCTTCCACGGCATCGACCGAGCGCTCAAGATCTACGACTGGGTGATGCCGATGGCGCTGCGCAGGCGCGCGATCAACAAAGCGCTGCGGTGGTCGCTCGAGCGTGCCAATGGCGAGGATGGCCTTGGCGCCATCTTCCCGCCGATGGCGAACCTCCTGATGGCGCTCGATACGCTCGGCTATCCCCAGGAGCATCCCGACCGTGAGACCGCGCGGCGCGCGATCGACCTCTTGCTCACCACGCCGGATGGCGAGGAGCAATATTGCCAGCCCTGCGTCTCGCCAATTTGGGACACGAGCCTCGCCGTCCTGGCGGCGATCGAAGCCGAAGAAGACCTCGAGGGGCCGAGCGTGCGCGGCGCTCTCACCTGGCTCAAGGAGCGTCAAATCGTCGATGTCGTCGGCGACTGGGCCGACACGCGCCCGGAGGCGCCGCCCGGCGGTTGGGCCTTCCAATATTGGAACGACTACTATCCCGACGTCGATGACACAGCGGTCGTCGCGATGGCCTTGCACCGTGCCGACGCCGGGGCTCACAAGGCCTCGATCGACCGCGCCGCCGCATGGGTCCTCGAGATGCAAAGCGAAAATGGCGGCTGGGGCGCGTTTGACGCGGACAACGAGCACTACGTGCTCAACAACATCCCCTTCGCCGATCACGGGGCGTTGCTCGACCCGCCGACCGTCGATGTCAGCGCCCGCTGCGTGAGCTTTCTCTGCCAGATCGGCTATGCGCGCGATCATCCCCGCGTGGCGACGGCGCTCGACTACTTGCGCGGCGAGCAGGAGGACAGCGGCGCTTGGTTCGGCCGTTGGGGAACCAACTATATCTACGGCACCTGGTCGGCGCTCTCGGCCTTCAACATCGCGGGCGAGCCGCCCGATGCGCCGCACATCCGCAAGGCGGTGGCATGGCTCACCGAAAAACAGCATAGCGACGGCGGTTGGGGCGAGACCGGTGACAGCTATTACCAGGAGCGCATCGAGCGATCGTTCGAGGGTCGCTCGACCGCGTCGCAAACCGCCTGGGCGGTGCTTGCGCTGATGGCGGCCGGCGAGGTGCGCAGCGAGGCGGTCAGGCGCGGCATTGACTATCTCTGCCAGGCGAAGCGCGATGGCGCGCAATGGGAAGAGGCGGAGTACACGGCGGTCGGTTTTCCCCGCGTCTTCTACCTGCGCTACCACGGCTATAGTGCCTACTTCCCGATGTGGGCGCTGGCGCGCTACCGCAACCTGATGCGCAGCAACGACGGGTTGCCGCAACACGGCATGTAGGCGGCCTCGGCCGCGCGCGTCGGAGAACGGAGGCCATGGGGTGAGCGGCCAGGGGGTGAGCGACCAGGCGCCGCTCGGCATGGTCGTGGGCTTGGTTGCCGAGGCAGAGGCGTTCACCACGCTCCCGGGCGGCGATGCCCTGCCCATCGTCGTCACCGGCGCCGACGTGCGCGAGGCGAGGGATGGTGCGCAGGCGCTCGCGGCGCGTGGCGTCAAGGCGCTTCTGAGCTTCGGCCTCGCGGCGGGCCTCGACCCGCGACTCGGCCCGGGCGCCGTGGTGGTCGCCGACATGGTGATGCCCCAAGAGGGACCGATCGCGCGGCCGCGTCCCCCGGGCTTGCGTCAGCGCTTCGCCACCATGGTGCCGCGCAGCCCGAACGCGCCGCAGCCGGCACCCGAGGCAACGCTGCCCGCCGACACCATTCAAACCGCCGCCTGGTTGCGCGAGGCGATCCACGACGCGGTACCGGGCGAGACCATCGAGGCGCCCATTCTCGGTGTCGATCGCCCGATCATGACGCTCGACGACAAGCTCATGCTCTTCGGCCGCACCGAGGCCGTGGCTGCGGATATGGAGAGCCTCGCCGTCGCCCGCGCCGCCGTGCGCGCGGGCATCCCGTTCGCCGTGCTGCGCGTGATCGTCGATCCGAGCAACCGCAACATTCCGGAATCGGCGCTCGCCGGGCTCTTGCCCGACGGCAACGTGTCGAGCCGCGAGGTGCTCGGCGCGCTTCTCGGGAGGCCGTGGGAGGTCTTCGACGTAATTGCGCTTGGGCTCGATACGATGCGCGCGATGCGTCGGCTACGCAGCGTTGCTTGCGGTACCCTGCCGCTTTTCCTGTCGCTGTGAGGCGCTTTTCGCCTCGCGGATCTCGTGAACCTTTTCCTGCACATGACGGTCGAACACATAGTCGGCAGACCGCGCGCCCTCGAGCGCAATCTCGGGCGCCATGACGCCCTTCGTGCGAATACCGCGGAGCTTGAGCAAGAGCCCTTTCCAGGGGCGTGCGAGAGCGTCGTTCACGGCGGTCGCCTCATAGCCGCAATGGACCATGCAATCGGCGCACTTCTCGTATTTGCCGGTGCCGTAGGTCTCCCAAGCGGTCTCTTCCATCAGCGTCTTGAAGCTGTCGACGAAGCCCTCGCCGAGCAGGTAGCAGGGCTTCTGCCAGCCGAAGATGTTGCGCGTCGGCATGCCCCACGGCGTGCAGTGGTAGCTCTGGTTGCCCGCCAGGAAATCCAGGAAGAGGCTCGATTGGCTGAAGCGCCAGGCTTTGCCGCGGCCCATCGCGAGGACCGAGCGGAACAGGTTCTTCGTCTTGGTGCGATTGAGGAAGTGCTCCTGGTCGGGCGCGCGCTCGTAGGAATAGCCCGGCGATATGGTGATCGCCTCGACATCGAGCTCGTCCATCGCGAAGTCGAAGAACGCCGCGAGGTCGTTCGGCGCATGCCCATCGAACACGGTGGTGTTGACGTTGACGCGGAAGCCGCGCCGCTTGGCTTCCTTGATCGCCTCGACCGCGCGCTTGAAGGTGCCTTGCTGATCGACCGCGCGGTCATGCTCCTCCTCCAGGCCGTCGAGGTGGACCGAGAAGGTGAGGTACTTGCTCGGTGTGAAGCGGTCGAGCTTCTTCTTCAGCAGCAGGGCGTTTGTGCAGAGATAGACGAATTTCTTGCGCGCGATGATGCCCTCGACGATCTCCTTGATGTCGGGGTGGATCAGCGGCTCGCCGCCCGGGATCGAGACCATCGGCGCGCCGCATTCGTCGACCGCCTGCAGGCACGCTTCGACGCTCAAACGCTGGTTCAAGATTTCGTCTGGATAGTCGATCTTGCCGCAGCCGGGGCAGGCGAGGTTGCAGCGAAACAGCGGCTCCAGCATCAGCACGAGCGGATAGCGCGCCTCGCCGCGCAGCCGCTTGCCCACGACGTAGGCGCCGACGCGAACCTTTTGGATCAATGGAACGGCCATCGCGGGCCCTTTCTCTTTCTTGCTGCCGGCCTGGCCGTGCGCTAGTCCGCCTGGCTTGAACCCGCGCTCGGCCGCGCGGTGCCGCGCGGCGTCCAGCCGTCACCGCCGACCTCGATCAGCTCAGGCGGGAGCTTGAAGCGCACACGCTCGGTGATGCCATCCTGGATTTGCATGTCGACCGCGTTGATCTCGCGAAGCCGGGCGACGAGCTCCTGGACGAGCTCCTCGGGCGCGGAGGCGCCCGCCGTGATGCCGACGCGCTCCACACCATCGAACCAGGCAGGGTCGAGGTCGCGCGCATCGTCGATCAGGTAGGTCGGGATGCCCATCTCCTCGCCGATCTCGCGGAGCCGGTTGGAGTTGGAGCTGTTGCGTGCGCCGACCACGAGGATCAGCTCGACCTCCTCGGCGAGCTTGCGCACGGAGGCCTGGCGGTTCTGCGTCGCGTAGCAGATGTCCTTCACGTCGGGGCCGGAGATGCTCGGGAAGCGCGCGGTCAGCGCCTCGATCACGTCGCGCGTGTCGTCCACGCTCAGCGTCGTCTGCGTGACGTAGGCGACCTTTTCGGGATTCGCCACGTTCAGGCGCTTCACGTCATCCGGCGTGGCCACGATATGCACGCCGTTCTTCACGCGCCCGCTGGTGCCCTCCACCTCGGGATGCCCGTCATGGCCGATGAGGATCACCTCGCGTCCCTCGCGCTCGTAGCGCTGCGCCTCGATGTGGACCTTGGCGACCAGCGGGCAGGTGGCATCGATCACGGGAAGCTGGCGGCGCTGCGCCTCGGTCTCGACTTGCTCGGAGACGCCGTGTGCGCTGAAGATCGTGACCGCGCCTTCAGGCACTTCATCAACTTCCTCGACGAAGACCGCGCCTTTCTTGCGCAAATCGTCGACGACGCGCTTGTTATGCACGATCTCGTGCCGCACATAGACAGGCGGGCCGAAGACCTCGATCGCGCGTTCGACAATCTCGATCGCGCGCTCAACGCCTGCGCAGAAGCCGCGCGGCTCCGCGAGGATCACTTGCATGGATGCCACCCCTCCGGATCGCGGCGCGTTCGGCGAACGCGCACGGAATCCTCTAGAATCGCTCTCAATAACGTATCCTAGCGCCGATAGCGCGGCAAGCTGCCGCGCTCCAAAGGTAAACGGGGCTTCAGGACGCATGACCACGATCCGCCAGGTTGCCGGCGAGCGCGACCTCGGCCACCTCCGGCAGCTTCTCCGCGCCTATGCTGAGACGCTGGCCGTCCCCTTTTGCCGCGATGAGCTCGAGGCAGAGCTCGCGACCATCGGGACGGCCGGGGCGGGCGCAGCCTCGCGCTATTTCCTGGCGATGGACGGCGGCTCGGCACTCGGCTGCATCGGGCTTCGCGAACTGGACGCGGAGACGGCCGAGCTGGTGCGCCTCTATGTCGTGCCCGAGGCCCGTAGCACCGGCCTCGGCCGGCGGCTGGTGGCGCATACGCTGGCGGATGCCGCCGCGGAAGGCCGGACCAAGGTGGTGCTCCACACCCTCGCGGCGTGGCGCGCGGCCTGTGTGCTCTACCGCCGCATGGGGTTTAGGCCGATTCCGCCCTATCGAGACATCCCCGAGGATGAGGATGATGTGATGTTCCTCGGGATGCCGCTTGAGGAGGGTGAGAAAGGGCCGGTATGGCGCATGTCATCGTCTACGTGACGGCGGCCTCGGCGGCGGAGGCGCGCGCCCTCGGTGCCGCCCTGGTCGAACGCCGGCTCGCGGCGAGCGTGAACATCGTGCCTCAGATCGCGTCCTTCTATTGGTGGGACGAAACGCTGGAAGAGGGCGAGGAGACCCTCCTCATGGCGAAGACCCGCGCCGCGCTGGTCGCGCCGCTCACCGACCTGGTTCGGGCAAAGCACAGCTATGAGTGCCCATGCGTGGTCGCTGTGCCGATCGTCGACGGCAATCCCGCCTACCTCGCGTGGATCGACGAGGAGACCGCCGATGCCGCGGTCCCAACCGGCGCCGATGGCTGAGCGGCCAAACCGCCCGCGTTTCGCGACGCGCGCCGTGCACGGTGGCCAGCGGCCGGACCCGACGACCGGCGCGGTGATGACGCCGATCTTTGCCAGCTCGACCTTCGCAATGGCAGAGCCCGGCGCGCCCGATCGCGGCTACATCTATTCGCGCGTCGCCAACCCGACCCGCGGTCCTTACGAGGCGTGCATCGCGGCGCTCGAGGGGGGCATCGCCGGCTACGCCTTCGCCTCGGGGCTCGCCGCGGCGGCGACGCTGCTCGAGCTACTCGACCAGGGCAGCCACGTCGTCGCGATGGACGACCTCTATGGCGGCGTGCACCGCTTGTTCCGCGAGCTCAGGCCGCGCACCGCGGGCCTCGAGGTCACGTTCGCTGATCTCTCGCGCGATGGCGCGGTCGAGGCCGCCGTCCGCGATGATACCCGCATGATCTGGATCGAGACGCCGACCAACCCGCAGCTCAAGCTGGTCGACATCGCGGCGGTCACCGCGGTCGCGCGGGCGCGCGGGATCCTCGTCGTGGTCGACAACACCTTCGCCTCGCCTTATCTCCAGCGCCCGGTCGAGCTCGGCGCCGACCTGGTGCTGCATTCGGCAACGAAGTATCTCAACGGCCATTCGGATGTGATCGGCGGGGTCGTCGTGGTCGGTCGTGACGAGGCGCTCGCCGAGCGTGTGCACCATCTACAATACGCCCTCGGCGCGGTGCCGAGCCCGTTCGACAGCTTCTTGGTGCTCCGCGGCGTCAAGACGCTGCATCTGCGCATGGCGCGCCACTGCGAGAACGCCGCGCGCATCGCCGCGTGGCTTGCGGCGCATCCCGCGATCGAGGCCGTGAACTATCCAGGCCTCGCCGACCATCCACAGCACGCGCTCGCCGCGCGTCAGATGGCGGGCTTCGGCGGCATGGTGACGTTCCGCCCGAAGGGCGGCGTCGAGGCGGCCCACCGCATCGCGGCGCGCAGCGCGCTCTTCACCCTTGCGGTGAGCCTCGGCGGGGTCGAAAGCCTGATCGAGATCCCCGCCGTGATGACGCACAAGACCGTGGCACCCGAGGTGCGCGCGCGCATTGGCGTGGCGGACGATCTCGTGCGGCTCTCGGTCGGCATCGAGGACGGCGACGACCTGATCGCCGATCTTGCGCAGGCGCTCGACGGGAGCGCGTAGGCGCGGTCTCGGCGCCCCGGACTTAGACTGCACCTAAGGCACAATCCGTATGTGATAGTCTTTACGGGTAGCCTCGGTTACGATAAGGCTCCGACAGGCCGTTGCAATGGGGGGGGGAGAGAGTTGAAACTTCGCGCGTTTTATGCGGTGGCGCTATGCGGCTTGGCCCTTGGCGGCTGTTCAACGATCGTGAGCGGCACCGATCAAGACATCGCGATCAACACAAACCCGGTTGGCGCGTCGTGCGTCCTGATGCGAGAGGGAAAGCAGATCGGGTTCGTGCCCCACACTCCCGGTTCGGTGAATGTGAGCAAAACAAAACATGACATCACGATCACCTGCGACAAAGAGGGCTATCAAACCGCCAGCTACATCAACGATAGCGGGTGGGAAACCGGGTCCGGTGCGGCGGGGATCGCGCTCGATGTCATATTGACCTTTGGGATCAGCAGCGCGATTGACTCGGCCACCGGTGCGGATAACGACTACGAGACGCCCGTGCACATCAACCTGATCCCGCTTCCGTAGCGTGACGACCGGGACCCCGATCCCCCTCTCCTGATTCCCGCCCCCTGATCCCCGGGTCTTGGCGGAGGCTCGTCACAAGGTGGTCGAAGAGCGCGCGCACGCGGGCGGAGACGTGGCCCGTCTCCTTGTGCACGACATGGACCGGGACCGGCGGCGGGGCGTGATCGTCGAGCACGAGGGTGAGGTCGCCGCGCGCGAGCTCCGGTGCGATCATGTACGAGAGCAGGCGTGTGATGCCGTGGCCCGCGCAGGCGGCGCCGATCGCGACGTCGGCGTTGTTCACGCGGAGCCGGGAGCGCGGCCGCACGACAACGGCGCGCCCGGCGCTGCGGAAGGCCCATTCGCCGTGTGGCGTCATGTTGGCGAAATCGATGGTGTCGTGGTCGTCGAGGTCGCGCGGGCTCCGCGGTGTTCCGCGTGCGGCCAGATAGTCCGGCGCGGCGCAGAGCACGCGGCGCACCGCGCCGACGCGGGCCGCCACGAGAGATGAATCCGGCAGCTCCGCGATGCGCACCGCGACGTCCAACCCTTCCTCCATCAGATTGACGACCCGGTCGACGAAGAGCGCTTCGGTCGAGACGTCCGGATGTCGCGCGAGGAACCCGAGCAGGTGCGGCGCCAGCACCATGCGGCCGAAGAGGACCGATGCCGTCACCGTCACGCGCCCGCTTGGCGTTCCGTGGATCCCAGCGGCGTTGGCGTCCGCCTCCTCGATCTCGGCGAGGATGCGGCGACAATCGCTCAGGTAGCGCTGGCCGGCCTCGGTGAGGCGCACCGTACGGGTGGTGCGATGCAGGAGCCGCGCGCCGAGGCGCGCCTCGAGCGCCGAGACCGCGCGCGTGACCGCCGGCGCCGACATGTTGAGCCGCCGTGCGGCCGCCGCGAAGCCGGCCTCGTCGGCGACCGCGGCGAACACTGCCATGGTGCGAAGCCTGTCCATCTCACTATTTCTACTGATGAAACAATCTTATGTAAATTATGGATATTATTTCTAACGAAGGAAAGCGCGATCTTGATGCTGTCGTTGAACCGCAGACAAGCGAAGGAGACACCCCATGCATCAGGCACCGTTGACACAGGGCATCCACCATGTCGGCCTGACCGTTCCGGACCTCGCGCGGACGAGCCATTTCTTCACCGACACGCTCGGTTTCGAGACGGTGGGTGAGGTGGCCGACTATCCCGCGCGCTTCCTCTCGGACGGCACCACCATGATCACCCTCTGGCAGGCCGCCGATCCGGATCGAGCAGTACCGTTCGACCGGAAGAACGTCATCGGCCTTCACCATGTCGCGCTGCGCGTCGCCGATGCCGCGGCGCTCGCCTCCCTCCATGACGCGCTCGCGGTCGCATCCGCACCGAGTTCATTGCGCTGCCGGCTTAGCCGACTTGCCCGGGCCTCGCGTGTGGTCATCTCCGGCGCGTGCGAGGTGACCACACACACGAGAGCGCCACGGCGCGAGCCGCGGAGGCCGCGCTTGGCTCGCAGCCGGCGCGTCCCCCGATCCATTGGCTCACGCTTCGGTTTCACGACGGGACCCTGCAGGCGCGCTACGACGCGGCCCACGAGGCGGGCCGCCTCAGCCAGATCCGCCTTTGCTACTTCGTCGGCGCCGGGCTGAACCTGATCGTCGGCCCGCTCGACTTCTTCGCGCTGAGCGAAAACGTTCTGCTTGGCGTCGTCTTGCGGGTCGTCGTGGTGACGGCGCTCTTAATGGCGCTGGCCGGGCTGACCTTCTTGCCGCGGCTCAAGCGTCACGCGCCCGCATTGGGCGTGATCGGCACGCTCGGGTTTGCCGGGTTCTACGCGGCGTTGAACATCATCGGCGGCACGCCCGACATCTATCTCTCCGGCTTCGTGCTCGTGATCCTGTTCGTCCTGGTGTTCTTTCCGCTCGGCCTCGGCTTCTCATGCCTCGCGGCGGTCACCGCAACCGTCGTGTTCGCGGTCGCGACGACGTTGACCCGCGGCACGCCGGTCGTCGACATGATGACGCTCTACTATCAATACGGCGCATGCAATGTGATCGGCATGTTCGCGCTCTACTGGATTGAACGTTATCGCCGGGTCGGCTTCTTCAACCTCGAGCGGATCGATGCCGCGCGCGGGCGCTACCACGATCTCCTGACCCGCATCCTGCCGCGCAGCATCGCCGCGCGCCTCGAGCGGGGCGAGCGCGAGATCGCTGACGATTTTTCCGAGACCACCGTGCTCTTCGCCGACATCGTCGGTTTCACGGCATTTTCCGCCACGCATCGCCCCGCCGAGGTCGTCGCGCTCCTCAACGCCGTGTTCGCGCGGTTCGACGCGTTGGTCGAGCGCCACGCTGTCGAGAAGATCAAGACCATCGGCGATGCCTATCTGGTGGCGGGCGGGTTGCCCGAAGCGAAGCCCGACCATTGCGAGGCGATCGCCGCGCTTGCCCTCGACATGATGGCGGCCGCCGGCGAGATGCGGACCGCGGACGGCGAGCCCGTCGCCATGCGCATCGGCATTCATACGGGGCCCGTGATCGCCGGCGTGATCGGCGACAAGCGCTTCCTCTACGACCTCTGGGGCGACACGGTGAACATCGCGAGCCGGATGGAGAGCGCCGGCACCCCCGGCCACATCCAGGTGAGCGATGCCGTCCGCGACCGCCTCGCGGCGACCCATCGCTTCGAGCGGCGTGGCGCCATCGAGGTCAAGGGCAGGGGCGCCATGAGCACGTGGTATCTCACCGGCACGCGGGCCGCGTGAGACCGGGCGCGCCTACCCCTTGCGTTCGGGGATGAGGCCGCGCGGACTGAAGCGCAGCACGACGAGCAGGATCAGCCCCATCACGATGAGGCGCATGTGGGGAGCCGCCTTGAGCAGGTGGCTGCGCAGCGGATCGTCGTCGGAGAGGCTCGCCGTGACCGTGTCTAGCACCCAATGGCCGGCCGGCTCGGCCTCGATCCAGACGAACCACACCAAGAAGCCGCCGAGCACCGCGCCCCAGTTGTTGCCTGAGCCGCCGACGATCACCATCACCCAAATCAGGAACGTGAAGCGCAGCGGCTGATAGGCGCCCGGCGTGAACTGGCCGTCGAGCGTGGTGAGCATGGCACCGGCGATGCCGATGACCGCGGCGCCCAGCACGAAGATTTGCAGATGGCGGCGCGTGACGTCCTTGCCCATTGCTGACGCCGCTTCCTCGTTGTCGCGAATCGCGCGCATCATGCGGCCCCAGGGCGAGTTGAGCGCGCGCTCGGAGAGCCAAACGATGACGAGCAGCACGAAGGCGAAGAGGAGCGCGTAGCAGAGCTTGACGAAGATGCTCGAGGCCTCGATTGGGTTCGCGCCGAGCCACGCCGCGAGATCGAGAAACCAGCCGGTCACCTGCAGGTCGACCTCGTAGGGGACGGGCCGGTCCAGGCCGGTGACGTTTTTCACGCCGCGGCTCAGCCAGTCCTCGTTCTTGATGATCGCGATCACGATCTCCGAGATGCCGAGGGTCGCGATCGCGAAATAGTCCGCGCGCAGGCCGAGCGCGACCTTGCCGATCAGCCAGGCCGCGCCGGCCGCAAACAGGCCGCCGACGATCCACGACAGGATGATGGGAAGTCCGACACCGCCGAGATAACCGGTCTTGGCGCTGTCGACCGCCTCGATCGCCTCGACCGCCGGGTCGAAGAAGATGCGGATCAGGAAAAAGCCGGCGATCAGCAACAGCGCGGTTGCGAGCATGCGCAGCGGCCCCGGCGAGATCAGGCGACGCAGCATGACGAGCAGAAACGCGATCGCAAGCAGGATCAAGAATGCGAAGCCGAGATCCTGGCCACCGGCCGCCCATGCCTCCGCCACAGGCGGCTTGGAGACGAGCACACCGGCGAGGCCGCCGAGTGCGGCGAAGCCCATCACGCCCACATTGAGCAGGCCGCCGAAGCCCCATTGGATGTTGAGGCCGAGCGCCATGATCGCCGAGATCAGGCAGAGGTTGAGGATTGCGATGGCGACCGACCAGGATTGGCCGAAGCCAACCGCGATCAAAAGCGCCGCCATGGCCGCGAACATAAGCGGGTTGCGGAGCGCCGGGCTCACAACACACGTCCCCTAAAGATCCCGGTCGGGCGCACGAGCAGCACGACGACGAGAATGACGAAGGAGATTGCGAGCTTGTAGTCGGTCGAGAGCAGCTGCATGAGCCCGCTCGGCTCCCAACTCTCGGGCAGCAGATAGCGCAGGAATTTCTTGTAGGCGTAGGTGATCGTGACCTCGGAAAACGCGACCACGAAGGCGCCGACGATCGCACCGACCGGATGACCGATGCCGCCGAGGATCGCCGAGGCAAAGATCGGCAGCAGCAGCTGGAAGTAGGTGAAGGGCTTGTAGCTCTTGTCGATGCCGTACATCGTGCCGGCGATCGCGGCCAAGGTACCGGCGATCAGCCAGGCGTAGAACACCACACGGTCGGGGCTGACGCCGGAGAGCAACGCCAGGTCCTCATTGTCCGAGTAGGCGCGCATGGCTTTGCCGGCCCGCGATTTCTGGAGAAACCAGAAGAGCGCCACGACGACGATGATCGCGATGCCGACCGTCAGGCCCTGCGAGAGCTTGATCGAGAGGCCCTCGCGCAGGCCGGTCGCATCCTTAAACTCGCGCGCCTTCATGATGAAGCGGGCGCCGTCCTGGAGGCGCTGGTCGTCGGGTCCGATGATGAAACGGACGACGCCGTTCATCATGAACATCACCCCGATCGAGGCGATCAGCAGGATCACCGGCGGGCTTTTGCGGCGCCGGTAGAAGCGGAAGACGGTCCGGTCCGCGAATAGGCTGATCAGGATCGCCGCGGCGATGCCGAAGGGAAGTGCGATGAGGGCGGTCGGCAACGGAGCGATGCTGACGCCCATGCCCTGGAACCACCAGGTGGCGAGCAGCACGACCATGGTGCCGAAGGCCATGAGGTCGCCGTGCGCGAAATTGGCGAAGCGCAGAATGCCGAAGATCAGGGTGACGCCGAGCGCGCCGAGCGCCAGCTGCGAGCCATAGGCGAGGCCCGGCACGAGCACGAAGTTCGTGAGAAGCACCAGCGCGTTGGCGACGTCTTCCATCGCGCTAGCCGCCGAGGAAGGAGCGGCGCACCTCGGGATCGGCGAGCAGCGCCCGGCCCGTGTCGGTGTGCCGATTTTCGCCCGTGACCAGCACGTAGCCGCGGTCCGCGATCGCGAGCGCCTGCTTGGCGTTTTGCTCGACGATCAGGATTGCGATGTCGGTGTTGCGGATCTCGATGATCCGATCGAAGAGCTCGTCCATCACGATCGGCGAGACGCCGGCCGTGGGCTCGTCCAGCATCAAGACCTGGGGCTGGGTCATGAGCGCCCGCCCGACCGCGACCTGTTGGCGCTGACCGCCGGAAAGCTCGCCCGCCGGTTGGCGGCGCTTCTCCTCGAGCACCGGGAACAGGTCGAATACGTGGGCCATCGTCTCCGAGATGTCGTCGTCGCGGAGATAGGCGCCCATCTCAAGGTTCTCCTGCACCGTCATGGTGGCGAACACGTTGCGGTCCTGCGGCACGAAGCCCATGCCCTTCCTGACTCGCTCTTGCGGGCTAAGGCGCGTGATATCCGTGCCATCAAGCCGAACGGAGCCCTCGCGCAGTTGGACCATGCCGAAGATCGCCTTCATCGCGGTCGATTTTCCGGCGCCGTTGGGCCCGACGATGACGGCGATCTCGCCTTTCTCCACCTCGATCGTGCAGCCGCGCAGGATGTCGGCGCCGCCATAGCCGCCGGTCATCGCCTCGCCGATGAGGAAGCTCACGCGCCCGTCTCCGCCGCGCGATCCCGGCCGGCGCCGAGATAGGCCTCGATCACTTGGGGGTTGGATTTCACCTCCTCCGGTGTGCCGATGGTGAGCAGCGCGCCCTCGGCCATCACGATCACGGGATCGCAGAGCCGCGAGATGAAATCCATGTCGTGCTCGATCATGCAGAAGGTGTAGCCGCGCTCCTCGTTGAGGCGCTGGATGGCATCGCCGATCGTGCGCAGCAGCGTGCGGTTGACGCCCGCGCCCACCTCGTCGAGGAACACGATCTTCGGGTCGACCATCATCGTCCGGCCGAGCTCGAGCAGTTTCTTCTGGCCGCCCGAGAGGTTGCCGGCGCGCTCGTCGATCACATGGGTCAGGTTGAGAAAGGCTGCGACGTCTTCCGCCTTGCGCGCGATCTCGGCGTCCTCGGCGCGCACCTTGCCGCGCCGAAACCAGGTGTTGATCAGGGTCTCGCCGGCTTGGCCGCCCGGCACCATCATGAGGTTCTCGCGCACCGTGAGCGTCGAGAACTCGTGCGCGATCTGGAACGTGCGCAAGAGGCCGCGGTGGAACAGCTCGTGCGGCTTGAGGCGCGTGATGTCTTCGTCCTGGAGATAGACGCGGCCCTCGCTGGCCTCGAAGACGCCCGCGATGACGTTGAAGAGGGTGGTCTTGCCGGCACCGTTGGGGCCGATCAGGCCCGTGATCGAGCCCTCGGCGATTTCGAGGTTCACGCCATCGACCGCGCGAATCCCTCCGAAATATTTGTGGAGGTTCTCGACGCGGATCATTGCGGGCATCGCATCAGCCCGGGCTGTTGAAGACTGGGACGGGTCGGCCCGAGCAAATGGCGGGCCGACCCATTGCCCACAGACCGCGTTCTAGCGAACGGACTTCGTTACAAATGCACCGTTCTCAGCCACCAGCTCCTTGTAGGAGCCGACCGCCTCGCCAACGTCGGTGAGCTCGACATTGGTCGCGCCGACATAATCGATCTCGCCGCCGTCCGCGAGGATCTGCAGCGCTTTGGCGAGCTGCCCCGGCATGATGGGCTCGCCCGGCGCATTGGCGACGGCCATGACCTTCGCTTGGATCGCCGCACGATCGGTCGAGCCGGCCGCCTGCATCGCGAGCGCGATCAGGGCGGCGGCGTCATAGGATTCGGCGCGGAACGGCCCGTTGCTGTCCACACCGTTGGCCGCCGCGTAGTCGGCGAACATCGCGGCGCCTTCGGATTCAGAGCCCGGCAAGGTGCCGAAGGCGCCGTTGAGGTCGTCGCCGATGTTGACGAACAGAGAGTCGCCGATCATGCCGTCGGCGAGGATGAAGCTTTCGAACGCCCCGGTGTCGAGCGATGTCTGGATGATGCCCTTGCCGCCTTGGTCGAGATAGCCGAAGACCACCAGATGCTCCGCCCCGGAGGCCGCGAGAGCGGCGACCTCGGCGGAATAATCGCCCTTGCCGTCCTCGTGCCCGGCGGATATTTCGACACTGCCACCGAGCGCCGTGAACGCCGCGGTGAAGCTGCCGTCGAGGCCCTTGCCATAGTCATTGTTGGTGTAGGTGATCGCGACGCTGTCGATGCCGCGTTCCTTGACGATTTCGGCCAGCACCTGACCCTGACGGGCGTCGGACGGCGCGGTGCGGAAGAAGTAGCCATTGTCGTCGATCGTGGTCAGCGCCGGCGAGGTTGCGGACGGCGAGATCATGACCACGCCATTCGGCACCGCGACATTGTTGGCGATCGCCGTGGTGACGCCCGAGCAATCGGCGCCGTAAATCGCGGCGACGCCATCGGCCGTGACCAGCCGCTCCGCGGCGGCAGTCGCCGCCCCGGCGTCCACGCAGGTGGAATCGGCCCGCACGGGCACAAGCACCTTGCCGCCGAGCAACTTCCCGGAATCGGAGACTTCCTTCATGGCGAGCTCGGCCGAGGCCGCCATGTCAGGGGTCAGCGATTCGATCGGGCCCGTGAAGCCCAGGATGACGCCGATCTTGACCTCGTCGGCGGCCTCGGCCCCGGGCGCCAGCCCCAGTCCCACACAAAGCGCCGCGGCTGCCGCGGCGGTCGCAATGCTTTTCGCTATCCTCATCGTGTCTCGCTCCCATTGTGTGTTCGTTCGGCCTGCGCTTTCCGGCAGGCACATCGCGCCATTGTGAAACAACCCGCCGCACAACGCCAGACGGGTGGTCTAGCCCCTTCGCGGCGTTTCTCAGACCATCACGTCGCCGCCGTTCATGTTGAGGGTCGCGCCGACATAGTAGCTGCCCGCCTCGGAGGCGAGCATGAGCACGGTCGGCACCACCTCGTCGACCCGGCCGGCGCGGCGGGCCGGCACCTCCGCAAGCTTCCGGTCCAGCCAATCCTGGGGCACGGCACGCATCATCGGCGTGTCGATGGGGCCGGGGCAGACCGCGTTGACCGTGATGCCGTCGGCCGCGACCTCGCGCGCGAGCGAGCGGGTGAAGGCGATGACGCCACCCTTGGCCGCGGCGTAATGCGCCTTCAGCGGTGCGCCCTTGTGGCCGAGCTGCGAGGCGAAATTGATGATGCGGCCCCAACCGCGCGCCCGCATGCCGGGGATCACCGCCCGCGCGCCGAGGAACATGCTGCGCAGATTGACGCGCACGACCGCGTCCCACTGCGCGGGCGTGATGGCGCCGATCGGGTCGACCGGGTCGATCGCCGCGCAGTTGACCAAGATCTCGACCGGACCGAAGGCGTCGACCACCCGATCGAACGCCGCGCGCATCGCGGCCTCGTCACCGACATCGGTGGGAAGGGCCAGCGCCCGTCCACCCGCCGTGCCGATCTCCCCGGCGGCTTCGTCGAGGCCGCTCGCGTTCGTATCGAGGAGCCCGAGCACCGCGCCCTCCGCGGCAAACGCGCGGGCGACGCCCCGCCCCATGCCGCTCGCGCTGCCGGTGACGACCGCGGTCCTGCCGTCGAGGAGGCCCATGGCCGCCCGCTTCCCGCCGCTCTCGCCTAGCGCACCAGGTCGCGCACGGCGTCGGCAATCCGCTCCTGCGAGGGTATGACCTCGAGCTCGAGGCGGTCGTTAAAGGGCATCGGCGTGTGCGGCGCACCGAGCCTGGCGATCGGCGCGTCGAGATAGTCGAAGGCCTTGTCGCCGACCATCGCCGCGACCTCGGCGCCGAAGCCGCCGCGCACCCAGGCTTCGTGCACGATGAGGAGGCGGTTGGTCTTGCGCACCGAGGCGAGGATGGTTTCCTCGTCGAGCGGCTGCAGCGTGCGCGGGTCCACCACCTCGACGCTGATACCCTCGCGCTCCAGCACCGCCGCCGCGCCGAGCGCGCGGGGCACCATGCCGAGCGTCGCGACCACCGTGACGTCCGTGCCCGCGCGCTTGACGTCGGCCTTGCCGAGCGGGATGGCGTAAAGCTCCTCGGGCACGGGGCCCGGCTGGCCGAGATAAAGCAGCTTCTGCTCGAGGAACACGACCGGGTTGTCATCGCGGATTGCCGCGACCAGCAAGCCCTTGGCGTCGTAGGGCGTGGATGGCGCGGCCACGACCAGCCCCGGCACATGCGTGAACCAGGCTTCCAGGCTCTGGCTGTGCTGGGCTGCGAGCCGGATGCCGCCGCCTTGCGGCCCGCGCACCACGACCGGTACGCTCGGCTTGCCGCCCAGCATGAAGCGAAACTTCGCCGCCTGGTTGACCAGCATGTCCATGGTGAGCGCGACGAAGTCGAAGATCTGGATTTCGACCACCGGGCGCATCCCGGCGATCGCGGCGCCGATGCCACAGCCGACGAAGCTCGCCTCCGAGATTGGTGTGTCGCGCACGCGCTCCGCGCCGAAGCGCTCGAGCAGCCCCTTCGAGACCTGGAAGATTCCGCCCGTGGTCGCGACGTCCTCGCCCATGATGAGGACGCGGTCATCGCGCGCCATCTCTTGCGTGAGCGCCTCGTTGAGCGCCTCGACGTAGGAGAGCGAGCGCTCGCTGTTGGGGCCGGGCTCGGTGTGGGGGGTGTGGGGCGCGTAGACCGCGTCGAGCATCGCGGAGACCGGCGGCTCGGGGCTCTCCTTGCCGTAGGCGACGGCGCCCGCGATCTCCTTCTCGACCTCGGAGCCGATGGACTCCAGCTCACGCCGCGAGAGCACCTTGTCGCCCGTGAGGCGCGTCTCCATGCGCTGCATGGGGTCCTTTTCCATCCAGGCGTCGAACTCGTCCTTCGGCCGCGGGTCGGCGAGATTGACGCGCATCGAATGCTGGCCCCAGCGATAGGTCATCGCCTCGATCAGCGTCGGGCCTTCGCCGGTGCGGGCGCGCTCGACCGCTTCCGAGATCACGAGATAGACCTCGAGCGCGTCGTTTCCGTCGATCGTGATGCCGGGCACGTCGTAGGCGGTCGCGCGCGTCGAGACCTGCTCGACCGCCGTGGTGTTGCGGTAGGAGGTGGTGAGCGCGTACTGGTTGTTTTCGCAGACGAAGATCACCGGCAGCTTCCAGACCGACGCCAGGTTGAGCGATTCGTGGAAGACGCCCTGGTTCGAGGCGCCATCGCCGAAAAACGCCACCGCGACGCCGCCCTTGCCCTTGAGCCTGGCGGCGAGCCCAGCCCCGGTCGCGAGCGGCATTGCGGCACCGACGATGCCGTTCGCGCCCATGATGTTGAGGTCCATGTCGGCGATGTGCATGGAGCCGCCGAGGCCCTGGCAATAGCCGGTCTGGCGGCCCATCAGCTCGGCCATCATGCGGGCGATATCGGCACCCTTGGCGATGCAATGGCCATGCCCGCGGTGATAGCTCGCGATGACGTCGTCTTCGGTGAGCGCGGCGCACACCCCGGCGGCGATCGCTTCCTCGCCCTTGTAGCTGTGCGCGGTGCCCTTGACGATGCCCTGCTCGAAGAGTTCCGCGGTCATGTCCTCGAACGCACGGATGCGCCGCATCGTCGTGTAGATGTGCCGCTGGGTCTCGTGCGCGACTTGCAAGTTCGACTTCGCCATCGCGTGGCTCCCCGCCGCGGGCGCGGCGGCTATTCGGCGGCCTGACGACCGACGCGGGGCGCCGGCGTGAGCGGCTTGAGCTCCATGCCGGCCTCGCGCAGGCCCTCGCCGATCGTCTTGGCGAGGTCGGTGGCGTTGGGGCCGTCGCCATGCAGGCAAATGCTCCGCGCCTCGATCGGCACGCGTTTGCCGGAGATCGCGATTGCCTCGCCGGTCTTGAGGAACTCGCTCAGGCGATGGCGCGTGTCTTCGAGGTCGGCACCCTCGTTCGAGCGTTTGAGGACGAGACTGCCCTCGTCGTCGTAAGAGAGGTCGAAATAGAGCTCCGGCACGACGTCGATGCCCATGTCGGCGGCGATGCGGGTGCACGCGTGGCGCTCGGCCGGCGCCGGAAAGTAGATCATCGGTTCGGGGCAGACCGCGATCACAGCGCGCGAGAAGGCCTCGCTCAGCGTCTCATCCTTGCTCAGCATGGCGTAGAGCGCGCCGTGCGGCTTGACGTGATGGAGCGTCATGCCCTCCGCCTCCAGCACGCCCTTGAGCGCGCCGGTTTGGAAGAGCGTGTAGGCGTAGACCTCCTCCGGCGAGAGCGCCATGACACGCCGGCCGAAGCCCATGAGATCCGGCAGGCCCGGATGCGAGCCGACCGCGACCCCGTGCTCCTTGGCTAGGCGCACGGTCTTGAGCATGGTCATGGGATCGCCGGCGTGAAAGCCGCAGGCGACGTTGGCGGTGGTGACGTGGGGCATGAGCGCTTCGTCGGCGCCCATGATCCAATTGCCGAAGCTCTCGCCGCAATCGATGTTGATGTCGAAGGTCGCCATGGTCCGTCTCCGTGCTGTCATGTGCTGAGCGCGTGCTTTGGAGCGAAGTGTGCAACCTGGGCCGGGCGTCGGCAAGACCGACGCGGCGGCGGCCGGGCCTTAGAGCGCGCGGCGCGTCCGCTCATCGGCGATCAGGCGGGCCTGAAAGTGGCCGAGACCGTGGGTTTCCTTGAGCCAGGCGACGCCGTCCCGGTGGCCGGCCGGGCCATCGCGGGCGAGCAGGGCAACCCAGTCGTCCAGCGAGCGGCCGGTCTTTTCCGCGAGCGTGCGGCGCATGGTGTCGCGCTTCTTCGCGTGTTTTTGTGACATCGCGCGAATGTGGCGGTGAAAGAACGCGAAAGCAAATTGCGTCTATTCTAGCGTCATCGTTTTCCAACCCAGTCGTCGCGCGGCCAGTCGCGCCGCCCACGCATCATCGATGGCTCCGCCGTGAGGATCTTTTCCTTCACCACGCTCTATCCGAACGCCGCGCAGCCGGGTCACGGCCTGTTCGTTGAGACGCGGCTGCGCCACCTGGTGGCGAGCGGCGCGGTCTCGCTTCGCGTGATGGCGCCGGTGCCGTGGTTTCCGTTCCGCGCGCGCGTTTTCGGCCGCTATGGCGTGTTCGCGCGGGTGCCGGCGGCCGAGGAGCGCCACGGCATCGCGATCAGCCATCCGCGCTACGCGCTCCTCCCGAAGGTCGGCATGAGCACGGCGCCGCGCTTCATGTATGCGGCGGCGAAACGCGCGCTCGCGCGCTCGCGTGCGGCCGATGGCGATTTCGACCTGATCGACGCGCACTATTTCTATCCGGACGGTGTGGCCGCGGCGATGCTTGGCGCGCACTTCGGCAAGCCCGTGGTGATCACCGCGCGGGGCTCCGACCTCAACCTCATCGCGCAGCATGCGGCGCCGCGGCGCATGATCCAGCGAGCGGCGGCCGCGGCGGCGGGGCTCATCACGGTGAGCGACGCGCTGAAGGACCGGCTCGTCGCCCTCGGCGTCCCGCCGGAGCGCGTGCGCGTGCTGCGCAACGGCGTCGATCTCGCGCGCTTCTCTCCGGCCGATCGCGATGCCGCGCGCGCCGCGCTTGGATTGGACGGCCCGGTGCTCCTCGCCGTCGGCAATGTGATCCCGCTCAAGGGGCACGACCTCATTATCGATGCCTTGCCGCGCTTGCCCGCCGCCACGTTTCTGCTCATCGGCGATGGGGCGGAGCAAGACGCCCTCGTCGCGCAGGCGAAGCGCCTGGGAGTCGCCGCGCGCGTGCGCTTTCTTGGGCGGGTCCCTCAAGAGGATCTTCCGCGCTACTACAACGCAGCCGATCTGCTGATCCATCCGTCGAGCTGCGAGGGCTGGCCCAACGTGCTGTTGGAAGCGATGGCGTGTGGCACGCCGGTGCTCGCGACCAAGGTCGGCGGCATTCCCGAGGTTGTCGCCGCGCCCGAGGCCGGGCGCTTGCTGACCGCGCGGAACGCGCCGGCGATCGTCACCGCCGTCGAAGAGATGCTCGCGGCGCCGCTCTCTCGCGATGCGACCCGCGCCTATGCCGAGCGGTTCAGCTGGCAGGCGCCGACCGAGGGCCAGCTCGCGCTCTTTCGGGAGATTCTCGGCCGCGCGGATGGCGAGCCTGCTTAAGCGACCATCTCCTCGATCTGCACCGTCGGCGCGATGTTGGTGTAGTTGGGCACGTCGCCCATGATCTCGGCGCCATGCTGCTCCATGGCCTTTTGAAAGCCATCGAGCGACGACAAATAGACCTGCCCGATGCAGGTGTAATGCGGCCTGCCGCCGTCGCCCGCGAACATCCCCTTCGAGACCTCGAACTTCACGGCGTCGGCGCCGACGCGATCCATGACCATGGGCATGTGGACATCGCGGTAGTAATCGAAATCGAACTTGCCGCCATCCTCGGCGGCGTAGGTCACGGTCAGGCGGTACATGGTTGGGACTCCCAGTCAGTGCGAAGGGGCGGGCGTTGTGGTGTCGGATTGGTCGGCCGCGCGGCGCCGCGCGCGGGCTTCGAGAAGGCCCCGGCAAAGCGCGCCGTTGAATTCCATGTTGAGGCGGGTCCCGCGCAGCGCATCGAGGTGGGCGTCGAAACCGTCGAGCGTGAGCGGCGTGCCGTCGATCAAGAGGAAGGCCGGCGCGGCCGTGTCGGGCGCCGCGAACGCGCGCCGAATGGCGAGGTAGCGCGCCTTGGCCTCCTCGCCCGCGGCATCGAGCGCGGTCTCCGTGAGGGCGGCAAGCGTCATCGACACCAGCGCGGATTTCGACACGCCGGCCGCGCGCAGGGCGCGCAGCAGCACCTCTTGGCGGCGCTGAAACGCCTTGCGCCGGAAGGTCAGGCGCAGCGCGTCGAGGCTTTGGCCGTCGGCGAGATCGCCGAAGGTCTCGTCGAACGACAAGCCGCGCGCGACCCCATCGTTCAGCCGCTCCGCCTCCATATGCTCATGGAGCACGGGGCGCACGCCGCTCACCCAATCCAGCGCGATCACCGCGCGGCGCATGTCGTCGGCCATCAGATAAGCGAAATTGGGTGAGCACCAATAGGTCGGGAGGCGGAACTCGACGGTTACCGCGGCGTCGTCGTCGATCGCGATCGCCTCGATGAAGCCGAGCGCTGTGACCGGCTCGTCGAGTTCCGGGTCGGTCACGCCGTCGAGCGCCTGCCAGACCGCGCGGACGCGCGGATCGTCCCGGTCAATGCGTTGCGTCGTCACGGCACTACGCGGCGGCGGCGGCCAGCGCCTTGGTCTTGGCGCCGACGTCGATGCCGTAAAGTTGTGCGGCGTTGAGGCCCAAGATCTTTTTCTTCGCCTCAAGGGTGAGGTCGACGCCGCGCTCCTGCTTCACATCGTCAGGCAGCTCGAAGGCCATGAACTTGTCGACGATCCACATCGGCGTCCAAATCGCATAGTCGCTGGCGAAGAGGAGGCGGTCCTCCCCGAGCCAGAACAGAAGCTCGCCCATCATCTCGGCGAAATAGCGCGGCCGGCTGTGGATGAAAGGGATGGCGACGGCAAGGCCGCCATAGACGTTGGCCTCTTGCACGGCGATCCAGCAGAAGTCATCGAGGCGCGGCAGCCCAACATGCTCGACAATGAAGTTGAGGTTCGGAAAATCCGTCGCCGCGTAGTCCACGTCGTGCACGTCGAACGCGTCCTTGTTGAGCGGCGTGATCGTCGGCCCCTTGTGCACGTGGATGTTGACGATGCCGAGCCTCTCGCAGAGCTCGAAGCAGCGATAGGCCTCCGGGTCGTTGAGCTTCCAGCCCTTCGACGCGCCCTTCCATTCGGCGGTGTAGAGCTTCACCCCGGTGCAGCCGTGGGTCTCGCTCAGATAGTGAATATGCTCGAGCGCCTGTTCGCCCTCGCGCGGGTCGAAGCCGCCGTTGACGATGAAGCGATCGGGATATTGCTTCGCGATTTCTGCATTTTGTTCGACCGTGTTGAAGCCCGCCGTGAAGAAATCCGTCAGGTAGGTGGATTGCAGGATCGCCATATCGGCCGGACCGTCGACGAAGAGGTCGCGGTGCATCGTCTCGGCGTCATAGCGCTCGAACTTCTCCTTGGGCCACACTTCCTCGGGCGGGCTCAGCGCGGTGTGATAGTCGTAGAAGCAGTCGATGAACTGCTTGCCGTGGATATTGCGGTGATTGTCGGGATCGGCACGCCAGAAATGCGTGTGCCCATCGATCACGAAGATCTTTTCGCCCGTTTCGGTGATGTGCATGGTGGGCCCCTCCCTGTTCGCCGGCCGCCGAGACTCTACTGATGCGTGGGCCGCCCGAACAGAGGGTTGTGGAAGCGGGGGCGCCGCGCGCCCATTGTGCGCGCGATCTCCGACCACCTGTGCTATGAGCCGGGTACCTCCTCAACGAAACGGTGATGTGATGACCTGGCTTCGCGCGAGCGTGTTGGTTTGCTTTTGTCTCCTTTGGGTGCTGCCGGCCCATGCGGCCGATTTGAGTCGCGCCGAGGTCGAGGGCTTCATCGAAGCCTTCGAGGAAATTCGTGTCGAAGCAGAGGCCTATGAGGACGAAGCCGAGGAGTATCGGCGCGAATCCGGGCGTACGTTCACCTCGTTCAGCGACGCCGTCGAGATCATGCGCGCGGTGGGCTTCGACGAGATCGACGACATCGCCGAAGACCATGGATTCGCCGACGGCGCGGATTGGGGTCGGGTCGGCGATCGCGTGATGGCCGCCTACATGGCGATCCAGATGGGTGACGCCGGCGGCGGACAGGACATGGCCGAGACCATGGCGCAGATGCGCCAGATGCTCGAAGAGGATCCGAACATGACCGAGGAGCAGAAAGCCGCTTTGCTGGCACAGATGGAAGATGCCATGGCGCAGGCCGAGGCCGCGATGGCCGGCATGCCGGAAACCTCGCAGGCGGATCGCGACCTCGTGCGCGAATATGTTCCGCAGCTCGAGGCGGCGATGGACGCGGGAAGCTAGGGTCCGCGCCTTGTGGCAGCACGCCTCTTGAAACGCCGCGGATGAGCACCCTCCAGCGCGCCCTGGCGGCGCCGCGTTCATCTTCGCTTCACGGTTTTGCCGTAGCCCGGTGCCGCGCGAGCACCGCACCGGGTCCCGAAATGCTGCACGCCCTCCAGCATGGCAATCTCCGTACCGCGATCGACGGCGGCGCCGCCGCGCCATGTGTCGATGCCGAGGTGCGGCGGATCACCGTGCCCTTGGCGCGTGCCGACGCGCGCGATCGGTGGTATCAGCGCCGTTGCGTGGTGGAGCAGCGGCGCATTTTGCGGTCAGCGGGCAACTGGACTGCGGAGCGCGCGGTTCAGCGCGCGGGATACTGGGCGCTTTCTCAGGCGATGGCGTTTCCCGGCTTGCGCACGCGCGGGCGCGCGAATGCCCTCAATCTCCGCTTCAACCGACTGGCGCTCGCGTTCGACGATCTGCCGCCGGCCTTCGACGACTTCAAGATCCTTCACCTGAGCGACCTCCACATCGACAGCTTGCCCGAGGCGACGCAAGCCGCGATCTCGCTCGTCGACGGCGTCGAGGCGGATCTCTGCGTGCTGACCGGCGACTACCAGCAGGAGGCGCGTGGCACACGCGCTATCGTCGTGCCCATGCTGGCGCGTCTCGTCGGCACGGTGGGCGCGCGGCACGGCGTGTGCGCGGTGCTCGGCAATCACGACGACGCCGGCCTCGCCGCCGTGCTCGAAGGCTTCGGCGTGCGTGTGCTCATCAACGAGAGTTGGATTCTCGAGGCCGGCGGCGAGCGCCTCGTCATCACCGGCACCGACGATGTGCACCGCTTCCACACGCCCGATGCGCCGGCGGCGCTCGCCGCGGCGCCGGCGGGTTTTCGCATCGCGCTGGTGCACTCGGCGGAGCTCGCCGGCCTTGCGGCGACGAGCGGTCACAGGCTCTACCTCGCCGGGCACACCCACGGCGGGCAGATCTGCCTGCCGACCGGTCGGCCGCTCCACACCAATCTGCGGCGCCACCGCCAATGCGCGCGCGGCCTTTGGCACATCGACCGCATGATCGGCTACACCAATACCGGCGTCGGCGTCTCGGACATCGCGGCGCGCTATTTCAGCCGGGGCGAGGTCGCGCTCATCTCACTCCACAGACGGGCGGCCACCGCCGCCTAAGCCGCTTCACGGATGCCGCAGCGCGGCCTACAAAGGGCCCTCTGCAACCGACGAGGGGAGGGGCGCGTGGATCTGACGGAATTCGAGCGAACGCTCGGCGCCGACGCGCCGCCAGAAGGCCTGCCGCTCGCGCTCGCGGCGCTTTGGCAGGAAGCGCGGGGTGACTGGGACGAGGCGCATCGCCTGGCCCAGAAGGACAAGGGCGCCGAGGGGGCGTGGGTGCATGCCTATCTCCACCGCGTAGAAGGCGATCTGTCGAACGCGGGTTACTGGTACCGCCGGGCCGAAAAGCCCCCCGCGGACGGACCGCTCAAGGACGAGTGGCGGGCGATCGCGCGCGCCCTTTTGACGCGCGATTAGCGGCCGTCCCGCTCCTCGACGCTCCACTCGCGGGTGAGCGCTTGCAGCGCGGCTTCGGCGCGCTCGAGCCGCGCCTTGAGCGTGATTTCGAGCACCACGCCGGCCGCGAGCGGCAGCCCCCAGGCAAGCGCGAACCCGCCAATGGCGGAGCCGAGAATGACAAACCAAACCGCGGCATCGGACACCGGGTAGCCAACTAGCCCGAACGCCGGCGTGGCGCGCCATGCAGGCTCGATGAAGCCGACCACCCCGGCGAGATTCATCGCCGCGACCGTTCGGAACAGCTGCTGGCGCGGATGCTCGTCGATGAGGAACGCGACCAACGTCGGCAGCATGCCGCCATAGACGATCACGAACACCGGGAGCACGTAGAGGGCAAGCGCGGTCCCGAGCGCGGCGAGCGCCATCCCGAAGAGAACGGTGTCCCGGTTCGAGCCGCCGGCCTTGACGCGCTTGGTTTTCTTGACCCGCGGTGCGGCGGATGCCGCTTTGCGTCGGCTTGCGGCACGCGCGCCTGCGCGCTGGCGCTTGGCTTGGGCGGCGCGCTTTCCCGCGGTCCTGGTCGGGGCGCGCGTGCCGCCCGCGCGTTGTTTCCGCGCGCTCACAGCCTGATTCCTCCGGCGGCCGAGGCGCAGGCGATCAGGAGAACGATGACCGCAAGGCTGACCGAGACCCGCCGTCCTCGCACGATGGCGAGCTGATGGCGCCGGGCGATCATCGTCTTGAGCCGCGCGATTTCGGCGCTCAGCGCGGCGCGGCGCTTTTCGGCCACACGGTACTGGCGTTGGTCGAGGCTCCGCTCGCGCGCACCGCTTGCCGCGCGCAGCATGCCGTTCAAGTCACCGGCGCGCGTCGCTTCCTGAAGCGCGGCCTTCATCTTTTCCCGGCGCGAGCGGCTGTAGAAGGAATCCACGGCTTTGCCGAGCGGCGCCTCGAGCCAGCGCGCAAGGCCGGGCAGGGGACCGCAGCTCGCGTGGCGCTGGATGGCGGACATCAAGGCCAGATCCGCGAGACCGTCGGCGGCGTCGGGCGGCGCGCCGCGCATCCGCGCAATCACCCTCTGGCGTTCGGAGAGCGGGAGCCTGCTCGCGATGAACGCAGCGACGTGCCGGTCGCGCGGGCTGCCACGAGGCGGTTGGCCGCCCTTGGCAAGCGCGTCGAGCGCGCTGGCGAGCTCGTCGAGCGCGGTCACGTGGGCATCGACCACCAGGGGGCTCAGGCAATGGAGGGATGGGTTGAGCTCGTAGGTGCATCGCTCGATCCCGGTTTCCGCGTTGGTTTCCTTGGCGAAGCCCATGAGCGTGCGGAAGAGGTTCTCGCGCTCGCGCTGGGCTCCGTCGCCCTCATCCTCGCCGAGGGCGCGAAGCGGCAGGCCGACGCCGAGGATCCGCTTGATCGTCTTGACCCCTTCGGCGTCGTTGCTGAGCATCGCGTGGGCGAGCGCCGGCCCGATGCCATCCAACATGACCGCCTGGTCGCGGTAGCGCACCGGGCCCTCGGGATCGAGCACCAGCGTCACCGAGGCGACGACCTCGTCGTCGATCACGGTGAGGCCCTCGCGCATATCCTCGGGGCGGCCGATCAGCGCGGTGATCGCTTCCGACCGCGTCCGGTCGCCATAGCTCCGGCGAATCCACGCGGCGAGCCGGCCTTCGCGGAGCGCGCCCTGCGCGGCGCCGGAATTGTTGGCGAACGCATGGGCGAGCGCCTTCGGCGACTTGTACTCGTGGCGAAGGAAGGTGTAGGGCCGCATGCCGTCCCGCGAGCGGCGGGCCGGCGGGCTCGAGCGGCGGCCGGCCGTCCAGGCGCGAAGGTCCTCGATGCTCCAGCGCTGCGACGGGTCGTCGACGAGCAGCCCGGCCAGGAGATCGCGCAGCGCGTCCGAGCACACCAGCAACGGTGCGATGAGCGAGAAGGTTTGGCGCTCGACCCGGTCGCGAAGTTCATCCAGCGGGCGCTCCGACGGGGGGAGCCCGCCGAGCAGCAGCGCCGCCATCGTCATGCCGAGTGCGTGCATGTCGCACGCGGGCGTGCCGGCGCCCCGTCCGGCGGGTCGCGCTGCCGCGCGCTCGATCGGCTCGAAGAGGGCCGGCTGATCGAACCCCGGCGGGGCTGACAGGCACTCGCCGAGCGTGGCACCCTGGCGCCCCGCACGATCGAGGAAGATGTTGCTCGGCCTGATCGCGCGATGGGGCAGGCCTCTCTCGTGGAGCGCATTGAGCGCGTTGAGAAGGCCGGGCAGCACCCGCTCGAGGATGGTGGCCTCGTCGAGCGCCTTGGCCTTGCCCTTCGTCGGGTGCAGGCGCTCGCCGCTCGGCTGCTGAAGAATGAAGGCCATCCGCCGCCCCGGCGCACCGGGGGCGGCGGCGGCCGCAAACGCGTGAACGGATATCAGATTGGGGCTGCGCACCAGCGCGAGCCGCGTGGCGATCTCGGCACGGTTCGGAATGCTCGGATTGCACAGGAGCGCAAAGCAGCGGCGACCCTCATTCTCGTGGTCGGTCGCGGCGAAGGCCTCGGCATTGGGCGAATCGAGGGCCGGCAGCCGCTGGGCGAAGTTGATCTGAAAGCGCTCGTCGATGAGCGCGCCGGCGGTGGTCCGCCCGCCCGCGGCGTCATTACCTCCTGCGTTCGACGGAGATCCCGCCATGACCACTGTCCAAGAACGTAAACACTCGCCCCCAAAACAGCGTCTTAGCGGAGCCCGCTTAAGGCTCCCCTAAGATTAACGGGAAGGCGGCCGGGCACTATGTCGAGCCTGGGCGCCTGGGCCGGCGTTGCCGGAGCGCCAATGGTCTGCATAATATACCAAGGCGGGGAGAGACGTGCGCCGGATACAACCCGGCCAGGTGACGCGCTTGGGAGGAAGCATGGCCCTTCTCGATGATTTCGACTTCGATTTCGACGCCACCCCGGCGGTGAGCGAAGCCGATACGGCTGCGTTCAAGGAGGGCATGCGTCAGCTCGCGGCCGGTGTCACGATCGTGACGACGGCGATCGCAGGCGAACGCAATGGCTTGACCGCGACCGCCGTCTGCTCGCTCTGTGTCGAGCCTCCGTTGCTGCTGGCCTGCGTCAACCGGTCGGCGAGCGCCCACGACCCGACGCTGCAGAGCCGGGTGTTTTGCGTCAACGTCTTGGCAGAGCGTCACCTGGAGCTCGCTATGCGGTTCTCCAGTCCGAAGCACGCCCACGAGCGTTTCAGCGCCGGGAACTGGGGCACGCTTTCGACCGGCGCGCCGGTGCTGATGGATGCGCTGGCAAGCTTTGACTGCCTGCTCGGCCAAACCCTCAAGGCGGAGACGCACACGGTGCTGGTCGGCCGCGTCCAGGCGGTGCGCACGGACCCCGCTCAAGAGCCGCTGCTCTACTCGCGGGGCGCCTTCGGCACCTTCACGTCCGACCAGGGATAGTCCACGCGAGCCGGCGGCTTGGCGATGCGGGACCCGCTATGGCGTCGGCGCCGCATGGCACCCGCGGCCGAGCATCACGGGACGGCGTGCGCCGATTCCTGCGTGAAACGTGTGGCGATTGCTGCACGCTCTGCGGCGTTATGCTGATTGCCAACGGCGTCCGGCCGGACCAGGGCGGACCGCGACAGCCACCGATGCACGGCGTCCCGCCCGGCCGCCCCGCTCCGATCCGAGCAGAATCCCCCGAATCCTTCGCCTGAGGCGCGGATAGCCCGCGCCAGACGCCGAACGGGGTGCGTGAGCGCCCCTCAAGACGGCGAGTTCGCCGATGTCGCCGCAGCGGTGGATGAGCGGCTCGGCAAGGAGGTTGCGTGGCCGCAGGAAGACGCGGTCTCGGACGCGCTGCAGCGAGCCGTCGACGCGCGACTCGCCGACGCGCTGACGCTGGACGCGGCGGCTCAGATCGCGCTCCTGAACAACCGCTCTCTTCAGGCGACCTATGCCGATCTCGGCATCGCCCAGGCGGCGCTCGTGCATCTAGCTCTCGCGCGCGGATCGTCGACTGTTCGCCTCGGCCTGCTCGAGGCGCCGCGCTGCCTCGACGAGCACTGTGTGCGTGTCTTTCAGCGCTCGGGTGCTGTGGCCGCCCAAGAGATCGGCAATCAGGCTGGTCTCGGCCGGCACCAGCGTCGCGATGATGCGTTCGCCTTCTGCCGTCAGGTGCGCTGTTTTGGTGCGGCGATCCGTCGGGTTCTCTTCAAGCATGACAAAGCCGCTTTGTCGAAGCTCCGAAACGAGCCGCTGGATGTATTGGCGGGTCACTGGCGGGCGGGCGCGCACCATCTCCGCGATCGTTCGGGGGCCCTGCATCGCGAGGTCGTGCAAAAGACTGCGCTTACCGGCGGTCAGTCCATGGCGTGCATAGAGGGCTTCAGTTCGCCCCGTGAGCCGATGATAGAGGCGCGGGATGGTCCAGACGATTTCGCCCATCAGCGCTGAGCGGGCTGGGGCGCGCGCCGTCTTCAATCGTTTTCCGGATGCCATCGGTGACCTATTTCGACAACTCTACTTGACAAAAAAATTGTCAATCTAAGTGTACAAACAGATGCGAGGCTGGGCAATCAGGAGGGAGCATCGTGGTCGAGGTCACTTCGGACCATACGGGGCTTCGAGTCCTGCCACCCGTCCTCTTCGTCGTCGCGCTGGGGCTGGGCGCGCTGTTGCATTGGCTGTGGCCATTCCGCTTTCTCCCCGAGATCGCCCGCTTTTCCGCGGGACCGCTTCTCATCGCGGCCAGCATCGCCGTCATGCCCTGGGTCTTCCGCGCGTTTCGCCGCGCTGAGACGCCCTACGATGTGCGCCGCGCGGCGCGTGCGCTCGTGACGAGCGGCCCGTTCCGATATTCCCGCAATCCAGGTTACGTCGCACTGATCGTTTTCGCAGTGGGTGTGGCGCTGGTCGCGGACAATATCTGGATGCTCATCGCGACGACGCTCGCGACGGTCTACCTGCATCGTCGTGTCGTGCTGGCGGAGGAGCGACACCTTCAGGCGCGCTTCGGCGAGCCCTACCGCCTCTACAAGCGGCGGGTGAGGCGATGGGTGTGAGTGCGCCTCGGGCCGTGACATTTCCGCGCGCGACCACTAAGAGAAGGGCGCACTGACCCGAGGCTGAAGCACACCGCATGATCCCGCGTTACAGCCGCGCCGAGATGGAGCGCATCTGGGCGCCCGAGAACAGGTTCCGCATTTGGCTCGAGATCGAGCGGCATGCGCTCGACGCGCAGGTTTCGCTCGGTCAGGCACCGAAGAAGGCGTCGACCGCGCTCGCCAGGGCCAAGCGCAAGCATCTCGACGCAATCACCGATCCGGCGCGGATCGACGTGATCGAGCGCAAGACGCGCCACGATGTCGTCGCCTTCCTCACCAACCTCGCCGAGTTCGTCGGCCCCGAGGCGCGCTACATCCATCGCGGGCTGACCTCATCGGACGTGCTCGATACCTGCTTCGCGGTACAGCTCACCCAGGCGGCCGACCTTCTTGCCGCCGATCTCGAGGCCGTGTGCGCGGCGCTCGAGCGGCGCGCCTTCGAGCACAAGAAAACGCTTTGCGTCGGGCGAAGCCACGGCATTCACGCCGAGCCCACGACCTTCGGCATCAAGCTCGCGGGCCACTTCGCCGAGTTCGCACGCGCGCGCACCCGCCTCGCCGCGGCGCGGGCGGAGGTTGCGACCTGCGCCATCTCCGGCCCGGTCGGCACCTATGCCACGGTGGAGCCCGCGGTCGAGGCCCATGTCGCGAAAGAGCTCGGTCTGCAGCCCGAGACGGTCTCGACCCAGGTCATCCCGCGCGACCGGCATGCGATGTTCTTCGCGACGCTCGGCGTGATCGCAGGCGCGGTCGAGCGGCTGGCCACCGAGATCCGCCATCTCCAGCGCTCCGAAGTGGGCGAGGCGGAGGAAGCCTTCGGCAAGGGCCAGACCGGCTCGTCGGCGATGCCGCACAAGAAGAACCCGATCCTGAGCGAGAACCTCACCGGCCTCGCGCGCATCGTGCGCGCAGCGGTGACGCCGGCGCTCGAGAACATCGCGCTTTGGCACGAGCGCGACATTTCGCACTCCTCGGTGGAGCGCGTGCTCGCGCCCGATGCGACCATCGCGCTCGATTTCGCGCTGGTTCGGCTCGCCGGGGTGGTCGACGGTCTCGTGGTCCATGAGGCGGCGATGGCGCACAACCTCGAAAGCCGCGGCGGTCTGGTCTATAGCCAGCGCGTGCTCCTCGCGCTCATCGAGCGCGGCCTCGCGCGCGAGGCGGCCTACCGCCTGGTGCAGGGCGCGGCGCTCCGCGCGATGCGCGCGGAGGGCCGCTTCGACGAGGCGCTGATGGCCGATGCCGCGGTGACCGAGCACCTGGATCGGGACGCGCTCGCGGCGCTCTTCGATCCTGCGCCCTATATCGTGCACGCGGACGCGATCTTCCGCCGTACCTTCGGGCGCACGCGGAAGGCCGCGCAACGGCGCGGGAAGAAGCGTCGGGGCTGATCTACAGCAAATCCCGAGCAGGTGGGCTCACCTGCGACGACGCATTTGCGTCAATATCAATGAGAGAGAGCATGTGGCGTGCGCATAGGCGAGCGTGACATGCTCTATCGCGCGTAGCGTTGCCACAGCGCCGCGGGGTCGGCGCGCTTGTCGTGCTTCTCGGCGGCCGCCGCGATCTCCGCCTCGCTCGGGCCGCCCTCGGCGAGCGCCTGGAAGGCGCGCACCACCGGGCCCGCGCGGTTGGCGTGGCGCTTTGCGGCCATCGAGATCGGCTCGTCGAGCGCGCCCGAGCAATGGGCGCAGGGCCAAGCCAAACGGGCCATCAGATCGGCGGCCTCGCCGTTCGGGAAGCGCCGCAGCAGCTCGACGATCGTGGTCGAGCCCGTGATCGGCGCCGCGCGCGCGCTCGCCGCCTCGGTCATGCGCTATTCCGCCGCCTCGAGCAGCGGCTTCTCCTCGCCCGGCATGCGGATCGCATCGCGCGGCAGCTGGTAGCGCGCGAAGGGCAGCACCGCGACCTTGGCGTCGTCGCCGTGGCGGGCCATCGCCGCCGCGAAGGCGTCGTCGAGCGAAGTGCCGGCTTCGATGCCGATGTCGGCCGCCATCTCGAGGTTCTCCTCGAGGGTCACGACGTGCAGGTGCTTGCGCACCATCACCTCGTAGATCGGCACCCAGATGCAGCCGGCCCACATCTCGATCGTGCGGCTGTGGATGTCGCGGTAGACGCGCTCGAGGTTGGCGGGCGAGGGGGGCATGTAGGGCTTCATGAGGTCCATCAGCGCGAGTCCCGGAAAGTCGCCGAGATGGGTGTTCACGCCGGGCGAGGGGCTGCAATAGATCAGCGTGCCGCCATCCTTCACCAGCAGGTCGGACGACATGCAGCCCCAGCCGGTGTGGAAGAAGAGATGGTCGGTCGGCGCGAAGACGCCGCAGATCGCGATGTCGGCAGGCCCGCCGGCCGGCCGGTCGTAGGCGTAGGTGTCGTTGAAGAAGCGGATCGCCTCGCGGTGCGCCTCCGGATGGGCGCCGAAATTGATGAAGCAGAGGCTGCCGCGCGTGTCGAGCACGCTGTTGAGGGTCGCCGTGAGGTCGCACATCGTCGCGGCCTCGTCGATGTCGGCGCGCATCGGGCCCGCCATCGCGCCATAATGCGTCTTGGGCGACATCACGAAGGCGCAGTGGTTCGATTCGATCGTCTCGTCGGAGACCACGCCCGGCAGGATCAGCTTGCCGCCGCCGCCCGCGCCCCAGTGGTTGGACTGCGCCTGGCCCATCGAGAGCGTCACGTCGGCATCCGCGACCTCCTTGTGCAGCCAGACCGGGGTGCCACGCGAGGTCACGCCGATGAAGCGGTACATGTCGGGGTTGCGCGGTTCGTTTTGGAAGAAAGGAATGCCGAGGCGCTCCATGCGCTGGAGATTGTCGCGGCCGATCTTGAGCTCGGTGTCGCGCTCCGACATCGGGAAGACCTTGCCATTGGCGCAGACGACGCGCGCGTTCTTCACGCCATGCGCCTCGATCGCATCGAGCAAGGCGGGCAGCAGCTTCGAGGCCGGGGTCGGCCGGAACTGGTTGTCGATGACGATCGCGAGACTCTTGTCCGGTCCAATCAGCTCCGAGAAGCGCGGGCCGGATTGCGGGTTTTCGAGCGCGGCGGCCGCCGCCTCGGCGACGTTGGCGATGGGCGCCGGCTCCTCCGGATAGATCGCGGCGAGCAGGTTCTTGCGCGGGATATCGAGCGTGAGCTCCTCTCGATAGACCATGCTCGGGTCATCGGCCGAGCCGATGGTGAGCGGATCGAGCGATTCATAGGGAATCACGGCGCGGTAGGGATCGGACATGGCTCGCCTCCAAAACGCGGGCGCGGCGTGGTGCCGCGGCCGGCCCAGTGTAATGACCGCGCGCCGTTCGCATCAAGGCGGGTGGTGGGGGCGCTGTCTCAGTTCGAGATCTTGTTGGCTAACTCTGGAATACGCCGGCGAGCCTCTGACTCCGCCGTCTCCGGAGAGTCGTAAATACCAGCGTCCACTCCGGCTATTTCAGAGCCATCTTCTTCGACCCATTGCTTGCGGTACGCGAAACGTCCGTCGGCGCGTTCGACAATGAGCACACGCAACCCGGAGTCCGACGTGGGCAAGTACTTCAGCGTCCGTTCGCTCATGCCCTCGCTTAGCACCAAGAAAAGGTTCTATACTCATACGAGCCTAAGGTTTCTTCCCTCCGCCTCTACAGGCGCGTCAACACCGTCCAAGCTGGTTACGCCGAATAGCAAATTCTCGATCTCAACCTCAGGCAAGTGGACTTGTTCGGCGATCTTGCTCTTAGTGGTCTTGTTCTTCCAGAGGTCGGTGAGGACCCGCTCCCAAACCACCGACCGCTCTCGCTTGATCCCGTTTGGTTCGGCATCCCGAAAGCCACGTTGTGTAAGCTGTATACAAAACGTGCGATATTGCCAGTCGGTTGTACAGCCGAGTTTGTGCAGTTGATAATTGAGTGCTTGTACCGACACACCCCAACGCTTTTTGTTTTCGATTATCTGATTGAGTGTCGAAACACGCGGCATTATGGCTCGCACGTCCGCCGAAGGCATAAGAAACTCCGCAGCGAACCGATCTGCCTCATTCTCAGCTTCCCGGCCCGTCGGGCCGCCGTGGCGATGCAAGACCAGGTGGGCTAATTCGTGAGCCGCGTCAAATCGGCCACGCTCGGAAGTTTTTTGCGTGTTCAGAAACACGAACGGCCGATCGTCCCGCCAAGCCGAGAAGGCATCTACTGTTTTCGTGTTCTCAACTAACGAGAATACGCGGGCACCCTTTGATTCCAATAGATGGACCATATTTTTGATGGGACGCTCCCCCAGCCCCCACTTCTGGCGCAACGACCGCGCCGCGCCCTCCGGCCCCTCCCAATCAATCTCTACAATATCGGCTCCAGGAAGGTTGAAGCGCTCATCAACCCAATCGGAAAATATGAACGCGAACGCCCCAGCCGCGAGGGCTGCATCTCGTTCTCGCGCCGACATCGATGATAGACTTCGAAAGCTGACAGCGGCCTCAGATGGGGCCTCAACATCATCATCGTGAAAAAATTCCACCGGAAATCCGAGAACGCGGGCAATTTCAACCACGGCATTGTCAGGTGGGCAAATATCCCCGCTTTCGTACCGAAGCACGGTGTGAGGCGTGACGCCCAGCTTTTCGGCGAATCCCTTCTTGGTTAGCCGACGCCGCATCCTGGCGAGGCTAAGGCGCGACGGGGTAAACATGGGCTATTTGCGGCTGATGTCGATCTGGTAGTCGCCATCAGAGTCCTCGTCCCGAGAATCCTCGTCCGGATCGGACACAATGATCTCATCCCATTCGTCCGCGCCCAGAATAAAGATTCGCTCTGAGAATTTCACGAAATGGCCCGACTCAAACTCCACCGGGCTCGAAAGCTCCGCGCGAACACTCTCACCGTCGTCAAAAACGCAAAGGTACCAGAAAGCGTAGCCATCCCCACTTTCCTTCCCGGGGAGTGGATTGCCGTCGCGATCGTACAAGCCCAACTCGTACTGGCAGTTGAGATCAACGGCTTTTTTTGATGCTGGGCCCTTGTGCGTTCGGTTTCTTGGCGATCTATGAATGTTGGCTGTGCCAGCGTCCGTGCTCACAACGGCGAAGCGTAATTTTCGTTTGTGGTCCACCACTGTTTCGATGCCATCCAAGGCTTCTTTCTCAAGTCCCTTCGCCCGGAAAATCTCGCGCATGCGGCGGGTGCCCAACAAATACGCCAAATAGCCGCCGGCTGAGATGGGGTCGTTGTCCGTTGCGCCGCTCCTGCCTGCAACGACCGCCTTGGTTACCTCAATCCACTCTTCACGAGTCGTGCCGAGACGGCTTAGGCGCTCGTCTCGATCATATGGATGGGAATAAACACTGGAAACCATCGAGGGTACTCACGTAACTTTTTGGATCCTCAAATGTGGAGGAAAAAAATTACGTGGTCAACTTTATTTCTCCACCTTCGCCGCTTTCGGCCAAGGACCGGTGTGCCACGTGGGGCGCCCTAGCCGCGCTCGGCCTTGTGGCGCTCGACGAGGGCCGCGAGGCTCGGCAGCGTCAGGTCGGGGGTCGCCTTGGCCTCGGTATCGGGCGTGGCGCCGCCCTCGCGCCCGCCGCGTCGGTCGATCCAGCAGGTCGCAAGCCCGCGTGCCTTGGCGGGCGCGATGTCGTGGAAGAGGCTCTGCGCGACGTGCAGCCACGCGCTGTCGGCGATCCCCGCCTGGCGGAGCAGCGCGGCGGCGCGCTCGAAATGGGGTGCCGCGGGCTTGTAGCTCTCGACGTCTTCCGCCGTGACCACGGCGTGGAACGGATCGCCGAGGCGGGCGGCGCTCGCGGCGAAGGAGCGGCGGTCGACGTTCGAGACCACGATCAGCATGAAGTGCTGCTTCAGGTAGGCGAGGGCCTCGGCGCTATCAGGAAAGGCGGGCCAATCCTTGACCGAGCCCGCGAGCGCGGTGGCGTCTTCATCGGTTGCGCACGCGCCGAAATCCTCGGCGATGCCGCGCATCGCGCCCGCGAGAACCGCCGGATAGGGCAGCGCCGGGCGGACCTCCTCGAGCGCGCTTTCGTGGCGCGCATAGGCCGCGAGCAATGCGTCGTCATCGGCGGTCACGCCGGCGCAGGTGGCCCACGGCTTGAGCGCGGCGAGCAAGCCGGTCTCCCAATCGATCAGCGTGCCGTAGCAATCGAACGTGAGCGCGCGAAAGCCCCGAAGCCTCATATTCCTGACCGCCCTCTGTCCCTTGGGCGCGCAGCATGCACGGGGCGGGCTGGTGGGGCAACGCCCGAGAGAGACTCGCGCTTAGGCGCGAAGTTCGGCTATGATCCTCTCGTCAGGAAGCGAAAAAAAGGGGGTGCGCGTTGCACGCACCCCTCCAAGTGCCAGTGGCATGGGACCGCGGGAGATGGACGGTCGTCAGGAACAGCCACTGGTAGCGCCACAGGTCATGCACTTCATGCATGTTCCGTTGCGAACCAGCGTGAAATTGCCGCACTCGTCACAGGCTTCTCCCTCATAGCCTTTGCGTCGTGCGGCCATCGCTGGATCGTGATCAGTCTCCGGCGCGGTGTCTGTGATCGGGGGCTCGGGGTCAGCGACGGCAAGCGCCACCGAGCCTTCCGAGAATTCCGTTTGAACCTCGCTCGCGTCGCGCAGGTGGCCGACGGGCCGATCGCCACTGCCCGACTGGCTGGCGCCGTTGGCCGCGCCACCGTTGAGCACCATCAGGTTCGAGCGCACGTAACCCGCGCTGACGCCGTTGCTTGCGGCGGCATCGCCGCCATCGCGCGCGGGCGGTAGCGCCGCCTCGTCGACGCCGCCGCCGGTGGCATCCGGCAGAAGGTCCGACGGCTCGGCGTGCGCAAGGTCGCTCCGTCCGAGATAGGAGACGGCGAGCTCGCGGAAGATGTAGTCGAGGATCGACGTGCTCATCTTGATCGCGTCATTGCCCTGCACCATGCCCGCCGGCTCGAAGCGGGTGAAGGTGAAGGCATCGACATACTCGTCGAGCGGCACGCCATATTGCAGGCCGATCGAAATCGCGATCGCGAAGTTGTTCATCAGGCTGCGGAAGGCCGCGCCTTCCTTGTGCATATCGATGAAGATCTCGCCGAGCCGGCCGTCCTCGAACTCGCCGGTGCGCAGATAGACCTTGTGGCCGCCGACGATGGCTTTTTGCGTGTAGCCGCGGCGCCGATTGCTAAGACGCCGGCGCTCGCCCTCGCGCATCACGCGCTCGACGATGCGTTCGGTGACGTGAACGGCGCGCATGGTCGGCGTCTTCTCGGCGATCTCCTCTTCGAGGTCCTCGCCGAGCGCGAGTGCCTGCAGCGGCTGGGAGAGCTTGGAGCCGTCGCGATAGAGCGCGTTGGCCTTGAGGCCGAGGCGCCAGGAGAGCTCGTACGATTTGCGGCACTCCTCGACGGTGGCGTCCTGCGGCAGGTTGATGGTCTTGGAAATCGCGCCCGAGATGAAGGGCTGCGCGGCCGCCATCATGCGGATGTGGCTCTCGGTCGAGAGGCACCGCCCGGTCCCCGCGCGCCCGCAAGGGTTCGCGCAGTCGAACACCGCGAGGTGCTCGGCCTTGAGACCGGGCGCCCCCTCCAAGGTCATCGCGCCGCAGCAATAGACGTTCGCCGCCTCGATCTCGGCTGCCGAGAAGCCGAGCGCGGCGAGCATGTCGAAGCCCGGCGCGTCGAGGGCGGCCTCGTCGAAGCCGAGCGTCTCGGTGCAAAACGCCTCGCCGAGCGTCCACTTGTTGAACACGAAGCCGAGCTCGAACGCGCTCTCCAGCGCCATCTCGATGCGCTCGATCGCGTCCTCGGAGAAGCCCTTCTCCGCGAGGCGCGCGTGGTTGATGCCGGGTGCGCCGTCGAGCGTGCCGTGACCGACGGCATAACGCTCGATCGCCGCGATCTCGTTCGGCGTGTAGCCGAGTGCTGCGAGCGCGGTCGGCACGGTGCGGTTGATGATCTTGAAATAGCCGCCGCCCGCGAGCTTCTTGAACTTGACCAGCGCGAAGTCGGGCTCGATGCCGGTGGTGTCGCAGTCCATGACGAGGCCGATGGTGCCGGTCGGCGCGAGCACGGTGGCCTGCGCGTTGCGGTAGCCGTGGCGCTCGCCGAGCTTGACGGCCGCGTCCCACGCCCGTCTGGCGGCGTCGCCGAGCGCGCGCTCGGGGAGGCTCGCATGGTCGAGCGGCACCGGCATCATCGAGAGCCCCTCGTAGCCGGCTGCCTCCCCATGCGCCGCCGCGCGATGGTTGCGCATGACGCGCAACATGGCGGCGCGATTGGTTGCGTAGGCCGGGAAGGAGCCGAGCTCGCCCGCCATCTCGGCCGAGGTGGCGTAGGCGACGCCCGTCATCACGGCCGAGATCGCGGCGCAGAGCGCGCGGCCCTCGTCGCTGTCGTAGGAAAGGCCGCGTGCCATCAGGAGCCCGCCGATGTTGGCGAACCCGAGGCCAAGCGTGCGATAGCGATAGGAGCGCCAGGCGATGTCGCGCGAGGGGTATTGGGCCATCAGCACGGAGATCTCGAGCACGATGGTCCAGAGCCTGACCGCGTGCTCGAGCTTGGCGATATCGACGCCGCCGGCCTCGTCCCTGAGCGCCATCAGGTTGAGCGAGGCCAGATTGCACGCCGTGTCGTCGAGGAACATGTACTCCGAGCACGGGTTGGACGCGTTGATGCGTCCATCGCCCGGGCAGGTGTGCCACTCGTTGATCGTCGTGTCGAACTGGATGCCCGGGTCGGCCGAATGCCAGGCGGCCTCGGCGATGCCGTCCCAAAGGTCGCGCGCCGCGATGGTGCGGGCGATCTGGCCGTCGGTGCGCCGGATCAGGTGCCACTCCGCGTTCGTCTCGACCGCCTCGAGAAACGCGTTGGTGACGCGGATCGTGTTGTTCGAGTTCTGGCCCGAGACCGTGAGATAGGCCTCCGATTGCCAATCGGTATCGTAGAGGCGGAAATCGATCTCGGTGTAGCCCTGCTCGGCCCATTGAATGGCGCGCCGGACATAGGCTTCGGGCACGTTGGCCTTGCGCGCCGCCCGCGCGGCCTTGCGCAGCGCCGTGTTGACCTTGGGGTCGAAGCGCCCGTCGCCCTCGGTCGCGGTGCAGGCGTGGATGATGTCGTTGAGCGTGCGGTGGAGCAGCTTGGAGCCCGCGACGAGCGCCGCGACCTTCTGCTCCTCGACCGCCTTCCAGTTGACGAACTCCTCGACGTCGGGATGGTCGGCGTCGACGATGACCATCTTGGCCGCGCGGCGCGTGGTGCCGCCCGACTTGATCGCACCCGCCGCGCGGTCGCCGATCTTGAGGAAGCTCATCAGGCCCGACGATTTGCCGCCGCCCGAGAGCGGCTCGCCTTCGGCCCTCAGGCTCGAGAAGTTGGTGCCCGTGCCCGAGCCATATTTGAAGAGGCGGGCCTCGCGCACCCAAAGGTCCATGATCCCGCCTTCGTTGACGAGATCGTCGCTGATGCTCTGGATGAAGCAGGCATGCGGCTGGGGATGCTCATAGGCCGAGGCGGAGGCCTCAAGCATGCCGCTCTCGAAATCGACGTAATAGTGCCCCTGCGCCGGGCCATCGATGCCATAGGCCCAGTGCAACCCGGTGTTGAACCATTGCGGCGAGTTGGGGGCAGCGACCTGGAGGCACAGCATCGCCGCGATCTCGTCATGGAAGGCGCGCGCGTCTGCCTCCGTATCGAAATAGCCGGCCTTCCAGCCCCAATAGGTCCAAGTTCCCGCGAGCCTGTCGAACACCTGCGTGGCGGCGGTCTCGCGCGTTTCGGCGCCCGCATCCGCGACGCTCGCGTCGGCCGGCATCGAAGAGGTGTCCGGCTCGGAGCGTTGCAGCCAAGGCGGCACGTCGGCCTCGGGCACGCGGCGCACGCGCGCGGGCACACCGGCTTTGCGGAAATATTTCTGCGCCAGCACGTCGCTTGCGACCTGCGACCAGCTCTCGGGGACGGAGATGTTCTCTTGGGAGAACACGAGCGAGCCGTCAGGGTTCTTGATTTCGCTCGTGGCCGTGCGGAACGCCACACCGTCATACGGCGACCGGCCGTCGACCGTAAAATGGCGTGCGATTCGCATATGCTTCCCCTCTCAAGAGCGGCTGATGTCCTGAGGACCCGCGCACCTGCCCTGACGAAATGTGGAACGGTCGATATATGGTGGGCGGGGCGCGACACCGGCACTAACTGTGGGGTTATTGATAAGCCCGTGAGAGAACCTGTCAACTAGATTTTGTGGCCAAATTGTGACAAACCACAAAATCCTGAGGGGCGCCCAACCGAACCGGATTTCCGGCTATCGTTTTGTCAAAGATTGCAGCTATAACAACGAGATATATTGCTATATTGCGGTCGATTATGAGGATACACGCGCCGGCGGCCGCGCGCCGCTCGTCCACCCGATCGTACCGCCAAGTGCTTGAGCACGGCGCAAAAACAGGCCGTCGCCGAGAGCGCCGCTGGACGGTCTCCCACGCTTTATGCCATAAGCGAAGATGCGCAATCCGGGGCGCCGGAACGCGCGCATATTAGATCGAGGCGGATGTTTCACCGCGCGGGGACCAATGGCGACCATCGGCACGAGGCTTTTCACATTCTTCCGCGGCGTCCTTGTCGGTGAGGACGAGTTCGGCAACCGCTACTACCGCGAGCGCATGCGCCCGCACGAGGGTCGTAAGAGGCGCTGGGTCATTTACAAAGGCGAGATCGACGCCTCGCGCGTGCCGCCGTCGTGGCATGCCTGGCTGCATCACAGCAGCGACGCCGCGCCGAGCCAAAGACCGCCCGAGGTCAAGGACTGGGAGAAGCCGCATCTGCCCAATCTCACCGGCACAGCCGAGGCCTACCGCCCGCCCGGCCATGTGCTGAGCGGCGGCCAGCGCGAGCGTGCCACCGGCGACTACGAGCCCTGGCGGCCGGAGTAGGCCGCCGCATTCCCGCGCAGCCGCGGGGGGCAGCCACGCGGTTGCGACTCCACCTCAAAATCACCGGCGATAAGCTTGCGTCGCAATTTTGTTTCCGACAGGTGATTTCGGGATCTCCACGACGAAATCGTCGCGCCGCGGCCGCTTGAAATTGGCCAGGGTCGAGTCGCGGCAATGCGCGTCGCGCGCCGATTCGTCGACTGGCGCGGCGCGCCGGATGAACGCGGTGACCTGCTGGCCCCAGCGCGCTCGTCGGGCAAGCCCGCGACCGCGACGTCGGTAACCGCCGGGTGCGGCGGGCGCACGCTTTCAATTTCCACCGGCAGCACATTCTCACCGCCGGTGATGATCATGTCGTCGACAGGCCCGGTGATGAGCAGGTCGCCATCGGCGTCCTGGTCGCCGACGTCGCCCGTGCGATACCAGCCCCGCAGAGCGCGCGGGCATCCGCGTCGGGCCGGCGCCAGTAGCCCGCGAGCGTTCGGCGGCGATCAGCGCCAGCGCGCGGCCCGCGTCAAACCGCGGCGGTGAGCGCTGAGTAGGGCGAGCGCATCTTCCGCGACCGGCTCGCCGGCGTAGCGCACGCGCTCGGTCGTGATGCACCAATGCTCCATCGGCTGGCGCACGCCGAACGAGAAAGGGGGCGACCAGGCTTGCGCATGGGCCCCGGCGACCGTCACGTGCGCGGTGCCTGGCTTAACCGAGAGGTCGTCGACAAAGCCCCCCGCGCCGGTGAGCAGCGCCGCGTCTTCAAGGCGTTCGAGCAAGGCTCCGATCATCGCGGCGCGCTCCGTCTAATCCTGGGCGTCGGGCGCGCTCTCGGCCCAACGGGCCATGAGCGTGTTGGAAGGCTTGGTCTCATCGGCGACCTTCTGCGCCGTCTCGATGCCCGCGACCGGAAGGCCGGTCGAGTCGAGCAGACCGATCTGCACTAGCACCGAGGCTTGATCCCAGTAGATGTGCTCGTGATAGAGCTTGTCGCCGCGAAAGTTCACGATCGCGACCAGCGGAATCTCGACGCGCTTGCCGGTGGGCTTCACGCCCGGCAGCATCCAGTCGATCTCCTGATCATGGGTGAAGCAGAAGAGCAGCTCGTCGACCACGCGGTCGGCGCCGATGGTGCGCGAGATCGGCACCATGGTCGTGTCCTTCGGCATGATTGGGATGAAGTGATTGGCGTAGAAGCGCGCGAGCTCCTTGGCGCCAGTGCCGCCCGTCATCGTCGGGATGTGGTTGACGTAGGGCTGGTCGACCATCGTCGTCATGGTCTTGCCGGTGTCGCGGGTCGTGAACTCGTAATCGAGGTGTAGGTCCCACAGCTCCTCGAGGGGGTAGTGGGGCCCCATCGCTTGGCGCAGCGCGGCGATGGTGCGCGAATGAGCCATCAACGCGGACGGCCTGTGAAACACCGCGTCGCGCTCGCGGTTGTAGAAGGCATGGTCGACCCCCGGATAGACGAAGATCTGCACGTCATCGCGCCCGCCGATCCGCGCGCGCACCGCCTCGACCGCCTCCGGCGGCACGAAGCCGTCGGCGCCCGCGAAATGGAGGACGAGCGGGCAGGAGATGGCATGGGCCTCGTCGAGCGCGTTTTCGATGCCGACGCCGTAGAACGAGATCGCGACGTCCGGGTCATGGCGGGCGGCGGTGAGATAGTTGAGGAGCCCGCCAAGGCAAAAGCCCATGCTGCCGATCTTGCCGGTGCATTCGGAGCGCGCGCGGAGCGCCGCGATCGCCGCGCCGATATCGGCCACGCCCTGGTCGACATCGAAGCGCTCGTAGAACGCCAGCGCCTTCGCGAAATCGGCCTCGTCATAGCCGAGCTCGACGCCGGGTTCCATGCGCCAGAAAAGATCGGGCACGAGCGTCACATAGCCTTCCTCGGCGAAGAGATCGGCGACCCGGCGCAAGCTCGAATTGATGCCGAAGATCTCCTGCAGGATGACGAGCCCGGGCCCGCTGCCGCCCTCGGGCAAAGCGAGATAGCCGCCAAAGCTCGCCCCGCCCTCGGGCGCGGCAATGTCAATCATGGTGCCTGTCATGTGGTCATCTCCCAACCCTCAGCGCATTAAAGCGCCGTTCTGATGTCCCATAGCTCGGGGAAGAAACGCATGTCGAGCGCCCCCTTCAGATAGCCGACGCCGGCCGTGCCGCCGGTGCCGCGCTTATGCCCGATCACGCGCTCGACCGTGGTCGCATGGCGAAAGCGCCATTGCTGGAACCAGTCTTCCACGTCGACCAGCTTCTCCGCGAGCTCGTACAAATCCCAATGCGCCGCGGTGTCGCGGTAGATGGTGAGCCACGCCGCGTGCACCGAGGGGTGTGGCGTGTGGCGGGTGCGCCAGTCGCGCTCCAGCACCGCGGGGTCGATCGCCAGACCGCGCGCCGCGAGGAGCCGGATCGCCTCGTCATAGAGGCTCGGCTCGGCGAGCGCGGCGGCGAGACGTTTGTGGATCACGGGGTCGTGCCGGTGCGGCTCGAGCATCGCGGGGTTCTTGTTGCCGAGGCGGAACTCGATGAGCCGATATTGGTGCGATTGAAAGCCAGAGGCGCTGCCGAGGCCGCCGCGAAAGCTCATATATTCGCTCGGCGTCAGCGTCGACAGCACGTCCCACGATTGGATGAGCTGCGATTGCACGCGCGAGACCCGCGCGAGCATCTTGAAGGCCGGCTGCAAATCATCCGCGCGGATCTGCGTCAGCGCGCCCTCGAGCTCATGCAGCACGAGCTTGAGCCAAAGCTCGGTCGCCTGATGGATGATGACGAAGAGCATCTCGTCATGTTGAGCCGAAACCGGGCGCTGACACGCGAGAAGCTCGTCGAGCGCGAGATAGCCGCCATAGCTCAGCCGATCGGCGAACTCGGTCTCGGCGCCTTCGGGGAGGCCTGGGGGTCTGTCCTTTGGGCGTGCCATGGCGCTCATTTTGGGTGTTCCATCGCGCCATCGCAATCGCCAACGCGACGCGGCAGAATGCGGCCATGCCGACCCGCGCCGATTGCGTCGCCCACGACGCCGAAGACCCGCTCAAGGAATACCGTTCGCGCTTCGCGTTGCCGGAGGGCGTGATCTATCTCGACGGCAACTCGCTCGGCGCGCTGCCGCATGCCGCGCGCGAGCGGGTGCGCGCCGTGGTGGCGGACGAATGGGGCCGCGGGCTGATCCGTAGCTGGAACGACGCCGGCTGGATTGCGCTCGCCGAGACCGTTGGCGCGAAGATCGCACAGCTGATCGGCGCAAAGGCCAACGAGGTGATCGCCTGCGATTCGACCTCGGTGAACCTGTTCAAGCTGCTCGCCGCCGCGCTCATGCGCGACCCGGGGCGTCGCGTGATTCTCACCAACGAGGAGAACTTCCCGACGGACGGCTTCGTCGCCGCCGGGCTCGCGGATTGGCTCGGCGACGCTGTGACCTGCCGCTCGGTCGCGGGCACCGATGTCCTGGATGCGCTCGATCAGAACACGGCCGTGCTCACGCTCACCCACGTTGATTACCGCACCGGCGCGCTATGGGACATGGCGGCCGTGACGCGCGCGGCACACGAGGCCGGCGCGCTCATGCTGTGGGACTTGAGCCACAGCGCGGGCGCGGTGCCGCTCGACCTCAACGGCTGCGCCGTCGATCTCGCGGTCGGCTGCGGCTACAAATATCTTAATGGCGGCCCCGGCGCGCCCGCCTATCTCTACGTCGCCGAGGCGCTGCAAGACGCGCTGCGTCAGCCCATCGCCGGCTGGATGGGCCATGCCGCGCCGTTCGCCTTTGCCGGGCCGTACGAGCCCGCGCCCGGCATCGCCCGCATGCTCGTCGGCACGCCGCCGGTGATCCAGCTCGCCGCGCTCGATGCCGCGCTCGACCCGCTGCTCGAGGCCGGCATGCCGGCGCTCCGCGCCAAATCGGCGCGCCTGACCGCGCTTTTCATCGCGTGTGTCGAGGCGGCGTGCGGCGGCCTCGGCCTGACGCTTGCGAGCCCGCGCGACGCCGCGGCCCGCGGCAGCCAGGTCTCGTTCCAACATGGCGCGGGCTACGCCGTGATGCAGGCGCTGATCGCGCGCGGCGTGATCGGCGATTTTCGCGCACCCGACCTCATCCGCTTCGGCTTCGCGCCGCTCTACCTTCGCTATGCGGACGTGTGGGATGCGGCGGACACGTTGCGCGCGGTGCTGCAGACCGAGGCCTGGCGCGCTCCGGAATTCCAAGAGCGGCGCCGGGTGACCTGATGACGCGTGACCTGATGACGCGGGACGTCGGCACCTTCGATTACGTCATCGTCGGCGCGGGCACGGCGGGCTGCGTGCTCGCGAACCGCCTCTCCGCCGACCCGACGACACGCGTACTCCTGCTCGAGGCCGGCGGGCGCGACAGCTATCTCTGGATCCACATACCCGTCGGCTACCTCTACACGATGAACAACCCGCGGACCGACTGGTGCTACACCACGGCGCCGGTGCCGGGCTTGAACGGCCGTGCGCTCCCCTATGCGCGGGGCAAGACGCTCGGCGGCTGCTCCTCGATCAACGGCATGATCTACATGCGCGGCCAGGCGCGCGACTACGATCACTGGCGCCAGCTCGGCAATTTCGGCTGGGCGTGGGACGACGTGCTGCCCTATTTCCGCCGCTCCGAGGATCATGTGCACGGCGCCGACGCGGCGCATGGCGCGGATGGCGAATGGCGCGTCGAGGAGCAGCGGCTCTCGTGGGAGGTGCTGGATGCCTTCCGCGCGGCCGCGGCCGAGGCGGGCATTCCGCGCGTCGACGACTTCAACCGCGGCGACAATGAGGGCTGCGGCTACTTTCAGGTCAACCAGCGGCGCGGTGTGCGCTGGAGCACGGCGAAGGCGTTCCTGCGGCCTGCGCGCGCACGGGCCAATCTCACGGTCCTCACCCATGCCGAGGCCGGGCAGATCACCTTCGACGGCACGCGCGCCACGGGCCTCACCTTCACGCTGGCGGGGGAGCCGGCGTGCGCCACCGTCACGGGCGAGCTGTTGCTCACCGCCGGTGCGATCGGCTCGCCGGTGCTCTTGCAACGCTCCGGCGTCGGTCCGCCGGCGCTGCTCGGCGCGCACGGCATCCCCGTGGTGCATGCGCTTGCCGGCGTCGGCGACAACCTGCACGACCATTTGCAGGTCCGCATGGCCTACAAGGTGCAGGGCACGCGCACGCTCAACGAGCGGGCGAACAGCCTCACCGGGCGCGCGCTGATGGCGCTCGAATACGCGCTCTTCCGCTCCGGCCCGCTCAGCATGGCGCCGAGCCAGCTCGGCTGCTTCGCGAAATCCGACCCCGAGCAGGCGAGCGCCAACTTGCAATATCACGTGCAGCCGCTGAGCACGGACAAGCTCGGCGAGAGCCTGCATCCGTTCCCCGGCATCACGACCTCGGTGTGCAACCTGCGCCCCGAGAGCCGCGGCACCGTGCGGCTCACCGGCGCCGCGCCGAGCGCGCCGCCCGAAATCCAGCCCAACTACCTCGCCGCTGAAGCCGACCGGCGTGTCGCGGTGGCCGCGATCCGGCTCACGCGGCGCATCTGCGCCATGCCCGCGCTCGCCCGCTTCGCGCCGGAGGAGTTCAAGCCCGGGCCCGAGATCGCCGATGACGACGCGCTCGCCAAGGCGGCGGGCGACATCGGCACGACGATCTTCCACCCGGTCGGCACCTGCAAGATGGCCCCGGATGCGCAAGCGGACCCGGGTGCCGTGGTCGACGAGCGGCTGCGCGTCCACGGTCTTGCGGGCGTGCGCGTGGTCGACGCCTCGATCATGCCGACGATCACGTCGGGCAACACCAACGCGCCGGTGATCATGATCGCCGAGAAGGCGGCCGACATGATCCGCGAGGATCGGGATGGGCCCGCCGCCTGACCGCCGCACCGCGCTGCGTTGTGTGACGCGGTGCTCGCTCTCGATAAGATGGCGCCGCACGGACAGCCCACGGGTTGCGCGGAGGGGAACAGATGAAGGCATTCGTCACGGGCGCCAACGGCCATGTCGGCTATCAGGTGTGCAAGGACCTGCTGGCGCATGGGCACGAGGTGAAGGCCTCGGTGCGCGACGCGAGCGATCCGGCGAAGGCCGATCACGTGAAGGCGCTCGGTGTCGGCGGGCTCGTCTCGTGCGACATCACCGACCCGACGACGTTGGCCGACGACCTCAAGGGGACGGACGTGCTGTTCCACGCCATGCGAGCGATGGGGCCGTGACGCGCCGCCGCGGCGTCACCCCGATGGATCGAGAGGGGTCGACGCGCCGCCGTTCGGCGCGCTAGAGCAAATCCCGAGCAGGTGGAATCACCTGCGACGACGCATTTGCGTCAATTACAATGAGATAGAGCATTCGCGTGAGTACAGGCGAGCGTGAAATGCTCTAGGGGCGGTACCGGCATTTCTCCGAATCCTCCGGGAGGATTTCGTCGCGGTATTGCGGGTCACCGCCAAAGTCGAAGCCAAACGGGGCGATCACACCGAACTCTTGCCATCCGGCGTCTCTCACGTGGAGACCATGATCGCATTGTCTGCGCGCCGGTCCGCTCTGGTACGGTTTCCAGGTGTCGGTCAAGCACCCCTCGTCTAGATCGATCCAAACGATGCCGGATGATTCGCGCAGACGAAGAAGCGTGTGACCGGTGTTCGGTGCGATGCCGTGGGCCATGCAGATCCGGCTGCCGCCATAAGGCGCGTCGAACAAGAGTGAGTCGGAAAGCGCGTCCGAGATGGCGATCCAGCGGTGCGAAAAGCCGAGCGCGTGCGCCGGATAGACCCGCGCATAGGTCATGGTCCCGCCGCCGTTGGGCAGGTCGAAGGTGACCGAGTGCGTCACCTCGTAGAGGATGAACACCATGGCGAGGCTGAACCACGTCAAGCGGCACGCCAGCTGCCGTGCCGCCGGCCAAAAATATCGGCGCGCTTGGAGGTGTTGGAGGCGTGTCAGTTGATCTTGCCGTCCAGGTACGAGGCGACCCCGCTTTTCCGTCGGGTCAGGGGAGCCGGTCATCGGGGAGGCGTGGCGAACGGGCCGCCTTCGTATGGTGCGCCGTTGCGGGCCAAGGGCGCCCGCGCCGACATTCCGCCTCGTCGGTCTCGTCGACTCCGGCGCGGTAGGTCGGGTTGTCGCTCGCCGTTTCGATGGCGCCGAACGGCACCCAAGGCAGGGCGATTTCCGGATAGCGCGCGCACACCCGGCTGAGCGGGCTGATCCGATGTGGCTTCCAGTCGTCGACCTGGCAGCCCGGGTCGAGGTCGATTTCGATGATGCCCGATTGGTCCTCAAGCTTGAGAAGGCGGTGGCCGGTCTCGGCATCGGTGCCCTGCGATAGGCAAATGCGCCAAGCGCCGCCCAGGTCGTTGTGGATTCGGGTCGACGGGATCAAGCCGGGCAGGGCGATCCGCCGCTCGTCGTCGATGAGCACCCACGCGTGACCGTTCCCGAGGTAACGGGGCGCGTTGGTGTGCCGCGCGGTGAGGGTATAGATCAGCGTCTCGCCCCCGCCGGGCAGCGCGACCTCGACGGTCTTCCGTTCCACCTTGACGGGAAAGCCGGCGGCGAGCGCGAGCCTGGCGAGGGCGGCGGCGAGGCAGAGCGCGCTCCGCCGCAGCGCCTCGCGCGGCCACCGGCGAGATGGCCTAGCCATGTGGCCCATCGGCGAGCCTGCGCCAGGTGAACTGCGGATCGGTCTGCGTCACGGGCGATACTCGCAATCCTCGAGATCCGACGGGAGGATTTCGGTGCGGTATTGCGGCTGGTCGTTTGGGCCGAAGCCAAACGGCGCGATCACACCGACCTCGACCCACCCGGCGTCGCGCACGTTGAGATTGTGATCGCACTGTCGTCGTCTCGGTCCGCTCCGGGTCGGTTTCCAGTTATCGGTCAGACACCCTTCGTCGAGGTCGATCCAGGCAATGCCCGAAGACTCTCGCAGGCGAACGAGCGTGTGGCCGGTGACCGGGTCGGTGCCACGCGCAACGCAGATCCGACCGCCGCCATAGAGTGCGTCGAACAAGAGTGAGTCGGGAAGCGCGTCTTCGATCGTGATCCAACGTTGGTAGTGGCCGAGCGCGTGCGCCGGATAGACTCGTGCGTAGGTCATGGCTCCGAGGCCGTTGGGCAGATCGAACGTGACCGGATGTGTGGCCTGGTAGAGGATGAGCACCATCGCGATACCGAACCAGGTGAGGTGGCAGGCGAGCTTCCGCACCGCCCGCCAGAAGTTTCTGCGTGCGTGATAGTGTGCCCAGCGCGGGTCAGGGGAGCCGATCCGTGATCTCGCGGCTCGGCGGATAAAAGCCGATCTGGCGCAAGGCGGTTTTGGTCGCGCGGGTGTCGACGGGCGCGACCCCGCCATTGCTGGCGACACTTCCAGTCAAGCGCAACGGTGCGTGGCGCGGCGGCCTGCGCATGGCGAACACTCCGGTCATGTTTACTAGGAGCATTAGGATATGAGCCTCACGCCGCAGGCACGCAAGTAAATTGACTATAAATCAATATGTTAATGAGTATTCTCATTGAGAAAACCAGATTGGTCACGCCCGGTCGGCGCGGAATTTTCCGTCCCACAAGGGCCGCATAATCAAATGGTATAGGGCCATTGGGGCGCGAATAGGGCAGCGGCCGCGCCGGAAGCCCGTTCCGAGCCTCTCGCTGCGTGGTGCCGGAGCGCGATTAGCGCGAAATGCTCGATCTCTTTGCAATCGACGCACATGCGTCGTCGCGGGTGAGTCGACCGCGCCGGATTTGCTCTTAGCGTGGGATGACGGCGGTGGTCTCGATCTCGATCTTGGCCGCGTCCTCGATGAGCGCGGTCACTTCGACCACCGCCATGGCGGGGTAGTGCGGGCCGATGATCGCGCGGTAAGCGGCGCCGAGCGGCTTGAGGCTCGCGAGATAGGCGCGCTTGTCGGTGATGTACCAGGTCATGCGCGCGATGTGAGCCGGCTCGGCGCCGGCCTCGGCGAGCACCGCGACCGTGTTCTCGAAGGCGCGCGCGGCCTGGCTCGCGAAATCCGGCGGCAGCACGCCGGCCTCATCCCAGCCGATCTGGCCCGCGACGAAGACCAGCGTGCCCTCGGCGGCGATGCCGTTGGCATAGCCCTTGGGCCGCGGCCAGCCCGGCGGCTGCAGGACGCGGTGCCCGCTCATGCATCGTGCTCCGTCTCGAGATAGGCCACCATGCGGGCGTACACCGCGTCCGGCCAGGGCGCGGCGGCGAGAAAGGGGCGCACGGCGCTGTGCACGATCACCTTGCGGCAGGTCATGCGCAACTCCTCGCCGCAGCGCGCCTCGATGTGCAGCGTCGCCGACTTGCGGCTGAGGCGGGAGACCGCGAGGGTGAAGCACAGCACGTCGCCGATGCGGCTCGGCGCGGGGAAGGCGGCCTCCAGGCTCACCGCCGGCACGCCGTGATGATTCTCGAGGTGCATGGTGCGGTAGGGGTAGGCGAGGCCTTGCGCGAACCACGCCTCGACCAGCCGGTTCACCATCTCGAAGTAGCGCGGGTAGAACACGATGCCCGCGGAATCGGTGTCGCCGAAACCGACCTCGATGTCATGCGTGTAGGTTGCCATCAGCAGGCCTCGCGCACATCGTCGGCGGCTTGCGCGCGCAGGCGGAAGCGCTGCACCTTGCCCGTGCCGGTGCGCGGCAGCGTGTCGGTGAACTCGATCGCCCGGGGATATTTGTAGGGGGCGATGCGCTCTTTCACGAAGCGCTGCAGCGCGTCGACCTGGGCGGCATCGCGCGGCGCACCGGCGCGCAACACCACATAGGCCTTGACGATGTTGCCGCGCGCCGGATCGGGCGCGGCGACCACCGCACATTCCGCCACCGCCTCGTGGGCGAGCAGGGCGTCCTCCACCTCGGGCGCCGCGATGTTGTAGCCGGCGGAGATGATCATGTCGTCGGTGCGGGCCTGGAACCAGAAGTAGCCGTCCTCGTCCTCGACATAGGCATCGCCGGTGAGGTTCCAGCCGGCGACGACATAGTCCCGCTGGCGCGGGTCGGCGAGGTAGCGGCAGCCGGTCGGCCCGCGCACGGCGAGGCGGCCCACCGTGCCGGGCGCCACCGTGTTCATCGCGTCGTCGACCACGCGGGCCTCATAGCCCGGCACGACACGTCCCGTGGCCCCCGGGCGGATCGCCTCGTCGGCCGCGGCGATGAAGATGTGCAGCAGCTCGGTCGAGCCGATGCCGTCGATGATCTTGTTGCCCGTCGCGCTCTGCCAGGCCTCGAAGGTCGAGCGCGGCAGCGTCTCGCCCGCCGAGACGCAGCGCCGGAGCCCGCCGAGATCGTGGTCGCCCGTGAGTGGCAACATCGCGCGGTAGGCAGTCGGCGCGGTGACCAGCACGGTCGCGCCGTGGGACTGCACGGCATCGAGCAGCGCGTCCGGCGTCGGTCGCTCGATCAACAGCGCGCTCGCGCCGACGCGGAGCGGAAAGAGCAGGAGCCCGCCGAGACCGAAGGTGAAGGCGAGCGGCGGCGAGCCGCAGAAGACGTCGCGCGCCTCGGGCTTCAGCGTGTGGCGCGGGAAGCAGTCGCACACCGCGAGGATGTCGCGGTGGACATGCATCGTGCCCTTGGGGTTGCCCGTGGTGCCCGAGGTGAAGGCGATCATGCAGATGTCACCGGCCGCCGTGTCCACGGTGGTGAAACCCGCTGGCTTCGCCGCCATCAGCCGCTCGAGCTCGTCCTCCTCGCCAAACGAGACGATGCGCACGAGCGCGTCGCTCTCGCGCATCGCCGCGTCGAGCTCGTCGCGCAGCCGTGCATCGCAAAGCGCCAGCGCGATGCGGGCCTTGTCGGCGATCGCCGTAAGCTCGCCCGCGCGGAGCAGCGGCATGGTCGCGACCGCGACGGCGCCGGCCTTCACGACACCGAACCAGCAAGCCGCCATCATCGGCGTGTTGGGGGCACGCAGCAGCACGCGGTTGCCGGGCACCACGCCGAGATCCTCCGTGAGCACGCGGGCGATTCGGTCCGCCTTATCCTTGAGGGCGGCGTAGCTCCAGGTCTCCTGCGGGGTGCGCACGCATGGCGAGGCGCCATGGCCGGCCGCGATCATGTCGTCGAGCAGCACGCTCGCGCAGTTGAGCCGCGCCGGATAGCGCAGCGCGGGCAGCGGAAAGATGAAGTCAGGCCATTCATGGCGCGGCGGCAGATTGTCGCGCGTGAAGGTGTCGATATGAGCGCTGGGCTCAGCCATGGTCTCGGTCTCCGAAATCGGTCGCGGGCGCGAGCGGTCGGGCGAACAACGCTAATTCCCTTCGAACGCAGGTTTCTCCTTCTTGATGAAGGCTTGGTAAGCGCGGTGGAAGTCGTGCGTCTGCATGCAAACCGCCTGGGCCTGGGCTTCCGCCTCGATGGCGGCGTCGAGGCTCATGCCCCATTCCTGGTTGAGCATCGTCTTGGTCATGGCATGCGCGAAGGTCGGGCCGTTCGCGAGCCGGCCCGCGTCCTTGATCGCCTCGGCGCGCACATCGTCGGGCGCGCAGAGCTTGTTGAAGAAGCCCCACCGCTCGGCTTCCTCCGCGCGCATCGCGCGGCCGGTGTAGAGCAGCTCGGCGGCGCGGCCCTGGCCGATGATGCGCGGCAGCATGGCGCATGCGCCCATGTCGCAGCCCGCGAGCCCGACCCGTGTGAAGAGAAACGCGACGACCGCCTCGGGCGTGCCGTAACGCAGATCCGCGGCCATCGCGATGCAAGCGCCGGCGCCGGCGCAAACGCCGTCGATCGCGGCGATCACCGGCTGCGGGCAGGCGCGGATCGCGTTCACCAGCTCGCCCGTCATGCGCGTGAAGGCGAGGAGGCCCGCCATGTCCATCTCGGTGAGCGGCCCGATGATCTCATGCACGTCGCCCCCGGAGCAGAAATTTCCCGCGGCGCCGGTGATCACCACCGCGCGCACGTCCTCCGCCGTGCCGAGCGAGCGGAAGGTCTCTCCAAGCTCGGCGTAGGACTCGAAGGTCAACGGGTTCTTTTTCTCCGGCCGGTTGAGCGTGATGACACCGACCTTGCCCTCGAGCGACCAGCGAAAGTGGTCGGGCCGAAAGTCCGCCATCATCATTGGCTGTCTCCTCCGGTTTGGGCGATGTGCTTGCTGGTTCGCGACAACGTGTTGCTGATCGTCGCGAGCTCGTCGGCTTCGATGGTGCCAAGCAGCTCGTCGATCCAGGCCTTGTGGCGCACGGCCATCTCGGCGAAACGCGTGGTGCCGGCCTCTGTGAGCGTCAGGATCGCGCGGCGGCGGTCGTCGGGGGGCGACCAGCGGCGCACCAGGCCCTCGCGTTCGAGGCGCGCGGCAACGCCCGTCACATTGCCGTTGGAGACCATGAGGCGCTCCGACAGCGCGCCCATCGTGAGGCCCTCGTCACCGGCGCGGTCGAGCGCTGCCATCATGTCGAAGCGCGGGAGCGTGGTGGCGAAGTCGCGCCGCAGCCGCGCGCGCACCTCGCGCTCGATCTGGTTGGTGCAGCGCAGCAGCCTCAGCCAGAGGCGAAGATGCTGCCGATCGCCCTCCTGCGCGGGTTGGGGCGGAGGCGGGGGATGAGCGGCACGCTCAGCCATCGCTCACGCCGTGCCGCCGCCGTTGATTGGGAGCGCGATGCCGTTCACCGATTCCGCGCCCGGCGCGCAGAGCCATGCGGCGGCCGCGGCAACCTCCTCGGGCGCGATGATGCGGCCTTGCGGGTTGTTCTTGGCGAGCTCGGCGCGTGCGTCGGCTTCGCTCATGCCGGTCTTTTCCATGATGTTGGCGACGCCGCGCTTGACCATGTCGGTCTCGACATAGCCGGGGCAGATCGCGTTCGCGGTGATGCCCTTCTGCGCGACCTCGAGGGCGAGCGCCTTGGTCATGCCGACCACCGCATGCTTGGAGGCGCAATAGCCCGCGACATAGGGCGCGCCTTCGAGCCCGGCGAGGCTTGCGATCGTCACGATACGGCCCCAACCGGCCTCGAACATCGCGGGCAGGGCGGCCTGCGCGCAGAGCAACGCGCCCTCGAAGTTGACCGCCATCATCGCGCGCGCATCGGCGAGCCGCAGGCGGTGCAGCGGTGCCGTGCGCACGATGCCGGCATTGTTGACGAGGATGAGGACGGGGCCGAGCGCGGCGGCCGCGCGGTCGAACGCGGCGCGCACGGCGTCTTCATCGGTGACGTCGAGGGGCAGGGCCTGCGCGAGCGGGAGCCGGGCCGCGGTCTCTGCGAGCGCCGCTTCGTCGCGGCCGACGAGCGTGATCGCTGCACCTTCCTTTGCGAGGCGCCGCGCGATGGCGGCGCCGATGCCCTTGCCGCCACCGGTGATCAACGCGTGCTTGCCATCGAGGAGGCCGGCCATGCTCAGATCAAGAGCGTCATCTGCTGCGCGCGCTCGGTGAGCCGCTTGAGCTGATCGCGGCCCGGCAGATAGGGCGCGGGCCAGGGCATCTCGTCGTAGCCGAGCTCGGCGGCGGCGTGCAGCGTCCAATAGGGGTTCGAGAGATGCGGCCGGGCCAACGCGCAAAGATCCGCGCGGCCGGCGAGCAAGATGCTGTTGACGTGATCGGTCTCGTAGATGTTGCCGACCGCGATCGTCGGCACATCCGCCTCAAGCCGAATGCGGTCGCTGAACGGGGTTTGGAACATGCGCCCATAGACGGGCGCGGCGTCGGTCGAGGTTTGGCCGGCCGAGACATTGATGATGTCGGCGCCCGCCTCCTTCAACGCCCGTGCGATCAGCACGGCCTCGGCGGCATCGACGCCGCCATCCACCCAGTCGGTTGCCGAGATGCGCACCGACATGGGTTTCGCGGCGGGCCACGCCGCGCGCACGGCCAGCGCGATCTCCAGCGGATAGCGCAGCCGGTTCTCAAGGCTGCCGCCATAGTCGTCGGTGCGCTGATTGGTGAGTGGCGTGATGAAGGCCGACATGAGGTAGCCGTGCGCGAAATGCAGCTCGATCATGTCGAAGCTGGCGGCGTCCGCGCGGGCGACGGTCGCGAGATAGTCGGCCTTGACCGTATCCATGTCGGTGCGGGTCATCGGCCGTGGCGTCTGATTGGCCGGCGACCAGGGCACGGCCGAGGGCCCCATCACGGGCCAATTGTCGGCATCGAGCGGCTCGTCCATGCCCTCCCAGCCGCGCTTGGTCGACCCCTTCGGTCCGGAATGGCCGATCTGGAGGCAGATTTTCGCAGGCGTCGCGCCGTGCACGAAATCGACGATGCGCGTCCACGCGGCACCGTGGGCGTCCGTGTAGAGCCCCGTGCAGCCCGGCGTGATGCGGCCGGTAGGGCTGACGCAGGTCATCTCCGTGAAGAGGAGCCCGGCGCCGCCTTGGGCGCGCGCGCCGAGATGCACCAGGTGGAAGTCGTTCGGCGTGCCGTCGGTCGCGCTGTAGGTCGCCATCGGCGAGACGACGACGCGGTTGGCGAGCGTCATCTCGCGCAGCCGGTAGGGCGTGAACATCGGCGCGTGCGGCGTTTTCTGTGCTTGCCCCGTGGCGCGCGTCGCGAACCAGCGCTCGGCTCCCTCGAGCCACGTCTTGTCGCGCAGCCGGAGGTTCTCGTGACTCACCCGTTGGCTTCGCGTGAGCAGGGAATAGGCGAACTGGGTGGGCTCGAGGCGCGTGTAGCGGGGCACCGTCTCGAACCACTCCGTGCTGTTTCGCGCCGCGCTTTGCAGCTTGATCACTTCGAGACGGCGATCCTCCTCGTAGGCGCGGAATGCGGCGGCGCGATCGTCGCGGGTGCTGAGCAGGTCGGCGAGCGCGATGGCGTCCTCGAGCGCGAGCTTGGTGCCGGAACCGATCGAGTAGTGCGCCGTGTGCGCGGCATCGCCCATCAGCACGACATTGTCGAACGACCAGCGCGCGCAATTGATGCGCGGGAAACGCCGCCACGCTTCCGCACCGAGGTGCGGGGCGTCGTTGAGCAGGCCTTCGCCGTCGAGATAGTCCGCGAACAGCCGCTCGCACCAGGCCACGCTCTCCTCGACCGGCATGGCGCCGAGGCCGGCCGCCTGGAAGGTCTCGTCCTCCATCTCGACGATGAAGGTGCTGGTGTCGCGGTCGAACCGATAGGCATGGGCCCACACCCAGCCATGGGGTGTTTCGAGGAAGATGAACGTGAAGGCCTCGAACTTGCGGTGGGTGCCGAGCCAAATGAAGCGGTTCTTGCGCAGATCGACGTCGGGCTGGAAGCGATCGGCGTGGCTGCGCCGGACCCAGCTATTGACGCCGTCGGCGCCGACGATGAGGTCGGCGTCGCGAAACGCGCCCAGGCCCTCGATCTCCTCGCCGAACGAAACATCGACGCCGAGCGCGTGGGCCCGGCGCTGCAGAATGTCCAGCAAGCGCCGCCGCGCGATGCCGGAAAAGCCGTGGCCGCCGGAGCTCACCACGGTGCCGCGGAAGTGGACGTCGATGTCGTCCCAATGGGCGAAGCTGTCGAGGATCTCGTCCGCGGTCTCAGCGTCGTTGGCGCGCAGCGTTTCCATGGTCTGATCGGAGAACACGACGCCCCAGCCGAACGTGCTGGTCGCGGCATTCCGCTCGATCACGCGGACCTGGTGAGCCGGGTCGCGGAGCTTCATCGAGCTCGCGAAATAAAGCCCCGCTGGCCCACCGCCGATGCACACGATCTTCATGCGACTCCCATACGCACGAATCCCTTTAAATTTAAACAATCTCGACGCCCATGCAAAGGGGCGGTGAGGGCGGTTGAGCCGGTCGCTGGCTGATCCCGGTGGATGACAGGTTGTGGCTGAAGGGTTATCCCGGCGAGATCAATTTCGGCATAGATCTGCTCGCCATGGTTTAGAGTCCATAAACCAAATAAGGATAAATCCCTATGCGAATGCAATCTAAGGGTGTGATCCCGCCCCTACCCATTGCGATGCAGGTATCTGGCCTTTGATATGCGCGACCTAAGCATTGAGATCGACTCGCTCCACATGCTGCCGCTCGCCATGATTCCCCTGAGGACTCCGAGCCTCAAGCGCGCGCGGCTCATCAAAAACGCGCACTTGGTTGGTGTCGTTGAGCTCTTCTCGAACGAGGTGTCGGGGAGCGGGCAAATCTACCCCATCGACCTCCCGAAGACCTTTGATTTCAGCGGTGAGAAGCGGCGCGACCTCGACATCGTGCAGTCGCTCTCGACGCTTGGCAGCTACGATGTCTACAGCCTGCGCATTCATTTGCGCGATCTCGGCATCGACGTGGATCGCGAAGAAGCCCTCCGGCTGTCGCCCGAGACCGAGGAGGCGCTCTCCCGTTATATGACCGTGTTCACGCGCCCCTTGGTCAAGGCGATTTATGGTGATTCGGCGCGCGACGATCTGAGCGTACAGGACCTGTTCCAGATTTTCGCCGATCCCGACGTCGAGGCAGTGAGACGACGGTTGAGGGAAATCGCCGAAAGCCTTGGTGTCAATATCGAAAACATTCCCTCATTTCTGCACGACTACGGCGATGTGTACCTGTCGATCTCGTACTACCGCAACTGCCTGGATCACGTGAAACCGGCCATCGCAGACATTCTTCGCTGGGTTCGGGAGCTCGAGAGGGGCGTCGAAAAAAGCATCAACGGCTCGAGCATCAAGATGTGCTTCGCAATCGGCAATCGACTCAAGGGCATTTCGGGTGACGTCGATTGCGTGCTCGACACGTTCGAGACGCGGACCGGCGACATGTGGACCGAGATCTCGGGCGAGCGCTTCCAGCAAATGAAGACGCTGGTGCGCGAGTGCCAATCTGATATTGGCACACGTCTCTGTGCCATGATGGTCAAGACGAACGCGTGGCATGACACGTTCCCGACGCCGCGGGCCGGGTCCCCGAGGCGGCGCGCCGAATTTATCCTCAGCGAACTTCCAACCGGGCTGGATAGCCTGACGCCGATCCGGCACGCCGACCTGTAGGCCTGCGCCCCTTGTTTAGAGGGCGTCGGCGATGGCTTTGCCCACGTCCGACGTTTTGGCGCTGCCGCCGAGATCGGGTGTGAGCACCGCACCCTCCGCGAGCACGGCCTCGATCGCCGCCTCGATCGCGCGCGCCGCGTCGCCGTGGCCGAGATGATCGAGCATCATGGCGCCGGTCCAGATCTGCGCGACGGGGTTGGCGATGGCCTTGCCCGCGATGTCTGGTGCCGATCCGTGCACCGGCTCGAACATCGAGGGATGCGCGCCCTCGGGGTTGATGTTGGCCGCCGGTGCGAGACCCATGCCGCCAACCACGGCGGCGCCGAGGTCCGACAGGATATCGCCGAAGAGGTTGCTGCCGACGACCACGTCGAACCAATCCGGATGCTGCACGAAGTGCGCGCTCAGGATGTCGATGTGGAACTGGTCGGCCTCGACGCCCGGAAACTCCGCTCCGATCGCCGCGAACCGCTCGTCCCAATAGGGCATCGTGTGGATGATGCCGTTCGATTTGGTTGCCGAGGTGACATGCTTGCGCCGGCGCTCGGCGAGAGCGAACGCGAAGCGGAGCGCGCGGTCGACCCCGGCGCGGGTGAACACGCTCTCCTGGATCACCGTCTCCTGGTCGGTGCCCGCGTAGATGCGCCCGCCCATCTCGGAATATTCGCCCTCGTTGTTCTCGCGCACGATCACGAAGTCGATCTCGCCCGCGCTTCGGCCCGCGAGCGGCGAGGTGACCCCTTTGAGCAGCTTGATCGGGCGCAGGTTGATGTACTGGCGGAAGGCGCGCCGCAGCGGGATCAAGAGGCCCCAGAGCGAGACATGGTCGGGAACGCCGGGAAAGCCGACCGCGCCGAGGAAGATCGCATCGAAAGCGGCGAGTTGCTCGACGCCGTCCTCGGGCATCATCCGCCCGGTCTTGGTATAGGTCTCGCAGCTCCAGTCGAAATGTTGCCAGTCGAAGCCGATGTCGAAGCGGCGGCCTGCGGCTTCGAGAACCCGCATGGCTTCAGGCAGAACTTCTTGGCCGATCCCGTCGCCGGGCAGGGCTGCGATCCGATAGTGCGTCATCAATCCGTCCTCGGGGTCTCGTTCGGGCCGCGATTATGCGGGCTTCCGGCGGTCCGGCAAGGGTGCTAAGACCGTTCGATGCGATTGATCGGTCGAACCAGCGTCCGGCCGGGCGCCGCCTAGCCTTGCGCCCTCGATGCCTCAGTATTTTCGTCCTGCCCACCTTGAGGATGCGCTCGCCGCGTTGAACGCCGGTCGCTGGACGATCCTCGCCGGTGGCACCGATTTCTATCCCGCCCGCGTCGGGCGCCCGCTCGACGACGATGTGCTCGATATTTCGGGGCTCGAGGGGTTGCGCGCGATCGAGGAGCGCGACGACCATTGGCGCCTCCCGGCGCTTGCCACCTGGACGGATGTGCTGCGCGCGCACCTGCCGCCCTGGTTCGACGGCCTGAAAGCGGCCGCTCGCGAGATCGGCGGTGCGCAAATCCAAAACGTCGGCACGGTGTGCGGCAATATCTGCAACGCATCGCCGGCTGCCGACGGAATCCCGGTGCTGCTGAGCCTCGATGCGACGGTCGAGATCGCGTCGGCCTCGGCGCAAACGCTGGCGCCGCTCGGCGCGCTGGTGCGCGGCAACCGGGAGACGGTGCTCGCGTCGGATCAGATGGTGCTCGGCGTGCGCATTCCGAAGCCTGCGGGCACGCGGGCGGGCGGTGCGTTCCTCAAGCTCGGCGCGCGGCGCTATCTCGTGATCTCGATCGTGATGGCGGCGGCGGCCCTCGAGGTCGATGCCGCGGGCCGTGTCGCGCGCGCCGCGGTTTCGCTCGGCGCTTGCTCACCCGTCGCGCGCCGGCTGCAGGCGTTGGAGGACGCGCTGGTTGGTCGGCCGTGCGACGGCACCCTCGGCGCCGCCGCCGAGGCGCGCCACCTCGCCGGGCTCGCGCCGATCGATGATGTCCGCGGCTCGGCGGCCTATCGGGGCGATGCCGCGCTCACCGTGACGCGTCGTGTGCTCGCGGCGCTTGGCGCGCGCCTTGGCGCCCCGGAGGCCGCGTCACCATGAGCGACGCGCACACCATCGCATTCGCGGTCAACGGACGCGACGTCGTGGTGACCGTGCCGCCGGTCAAGCGGCTCGCGGCCGCCTTGCGCGATGATCTCGGGCTCACCGGCACCAAAGTCGGCTGCGATGCCGGCGACTGCGGGGCCTGCACGGTGCTGCTCGACGGGGCGCAGGTCTGCAGCTGCATGGTGGCGGTCGGCCAGGCGGCGGGCCGCGCGGTGACGACGGTCGAGGGCCTCGCCGAGGGCGGCGATCTCAATGCGCTGCAGGCGGCCTTCGCGCGCCACGGCGCTGCGCAGTGCGGCATTTGCACGCCCGGCATGCTGATGGCGGCGACCGCGCTTCTGCGCGAGGCGCGGGCGCCGCGCGAGGCGGACGTGACGGACGCGCTCGGCGGCGTGCTGTGCCGGTGCACGGGCTACCGCAAGATCGTCGAGGCGGTGCTCGACGCGGCGGGAGAGGAGGCGGCCGCCGCGGTTTCGGCACCCGGCGCGGGCCCGGTCGGCGCGCGCATCGAGAAGGTCGATGGTCAGGGCAAGATCACCGGCAGCGAGCGCTACGGGGCCGATGCGATCCCGGCGGACGCGCTGTGGCTCCGCGTGGTGCGCTCACCGCATGCAGCCGCCCGCGTCACGCTCGGCGACCTCGACGGGTTCATGACCGCCCGTGGCCTCGCATACGTGCTCTCGGCGGCGGATATTCCCGTCAATCGCTTCGGCGTTTACGACACTATTCAAGATCAGCCCGTGCTTGCCGATGGCCTCGTGCGCTATCGCGGCGAGGCGGTGGTGGCCCTGGTGGGCACGCAGGCCGCGCTCGACGCGATCCGCGACGAGGACGTGCCGATTGCCTATGCGCCTCGCGCTCCGGTGCTCGGCATGGCGGCGGCCACCGCGGAGAACGCGCCGCTCATCCACGCCGAGCGTGCCGGCAACGTGCTCGTCGAGGGCCGTGTGGCGCGTGGCGCCGTCGCCATGGCGTGCGCGGCGCACGCCGAGGGGCGCTTCGACACGACCTTCGTCGAGCACGCTTACATCGAGCCGGAGGCGGGCTGGGCGCGGCGGCTGGGCGAGCGCATCGAGCTGCACGTCTCCACCCAGACCCCTTATCTGGACCGCGACGCGACGGCGCGCGTGCTCGGCCTGCAACCGGCGCAGGTGCGCATTCGCCCGACCGCGTGCGGCGGCGGCTTCGGCGGCAAGCTCGACGTCTCGGTGCAACCGCTCATTGCCTGTGCGGCCTGGCGTCTCGATCGCCCGGTGGCCTGCGTCTACCATCGGCCCGAGAGTATGGCCTCGTCGACCAAACGACACCCGGCGGCGATCCGCGCGCGCTTCGGGTGCGATCGGGCCGGCATTCTTCAGACGGTCGAGTTCGACGCGGATTTCGATACCGGCGCCTACGCTTCCTGGGGGCCGACGGTCGCGGGGCGTGTGCCGGTTCATGCGACGGGTCCCTACCACGTGCCCAACGTCTCGGCGCGCGGACGCGCCATCCATACCAATGGCCCGCCGTCGGGGGCGTTTCGCGGCTTCGGCGTGCCGCAGGCGGCAATCGCGCATGAGACGCTGATGGACGATCTCGCAGAGGCGCTCGGCATCGACCGCCTGGAGATCCGACGGCGCAACGCGCTCCGCGCCGGCCAAGAGACGGCGACCGGCCAGCGGCTCACGGCGAGCGCCGGGCTCGGCCAATGCCTCGACGCGCTCGCGCCCCGCTGGGCCGACGCGCTGGCCGAGGCCGCTTCCGGCGCGGCTGCCGACGGGCCGACGCGGCGGGGCGTCGGCATCGGCTGCATGTGGTACGGCGTTGGCAACACCGGGATCGCCAACCCCTCGACGATGCACGTGACGCTCGATCGCTCAGGAATCGTCACGCTCTATAACGGCGCGGTCGATATCGGCCAGGGCTCGAGCACGATCATGGCGCAGATCTGCGCCGAGGCGCTCGGCGTGCCGGTCGCGCAGATCCGCCAGGTGGTGGGTGACACGGATTTGACCGCGGATGCCGGCAAGACCTCGGCCTCGCGCCAGACCTTCGTGTCGGGCAAGGCCGCGCAGCGTGCCGGTGAGGCCTTGCGTGCAGCGCTCCTGCGCCTCGCGAACGCAGGCGATGATGCACGGCTGAGCCTGCGCGACGGTCACCTGGACGTCACCGAGGGCACGCGCCGCCACAGCGTGGCGCTCGCGGCGCTGCCGGCGGACGAGGGCGGCGTGGTCGCGCGCGGCGACGGCTATTTCGATCCGCCGACCAAGACGCTCGACGCCGACGGCCAGGGTGAGCCCTATGCCACCTACGCCTTCGCCGCGCAGCTTGCGGTGGTCGATGTCGATATCGACCTCGGCACGACCCTGGTGCGGCGCATCATCGCGGCCCACGATGTCGGGCGCGCGATCAACCCGACGCAGGTCGAGGGGCAGATCCATGGCGGCATCGCGCAGGGTCTCGGCATGGCGCTGATGGAAGAATATGTCCCCGGACGCACCGAGAACCTGCATGATTACCTGATCCCGACGATCGGCGATGTTCCGGAGATCGAGGTGATCCTCGTGGAAGACCAAGAACCGCTTGGTCCCTATGGCGCGAAGGGCGTCGGTGAGCCCGGCTTGGTGCCGACCGCGCCCGCGATCCTGGGGGCGATCCGGCACGCGACCGGCGTGCGCATGACGCGGGTGCCCGTCTTGCCCCACCGGCTCCGCGCAGCGCTGCGTGCCCAGGCGGCATCCGATGGCTGAGAGCGCGCAGCCGCGACGCGGCACCGACGACGGCATCATTCGCTGCGATGCCTGCCCGGTGCTCTGCCGCATCCGCGTGGGGCAAGCCGGCGCGTGCGACCGTTACGCCAATGTCGAGGGCGTGCTGACGCGCCTCGATCCGCTGGTCATTGCCGAGCGCGCGGCGCAGCTCGTACCGTTCATGGAAGGCGCCGAGGGCTGGGATGGCGAGATGATCCGCCCGCCGGAGCGCTTCGTCACCGGCATCGGCTCGGGCACGACCTATCCGGACTACAAGCCCGCGCCCTTCATTGTGTCAGCCGATGTTGACGGCGTCGACATGGTCACCGTCGTGTCGGAGGGCATCTTCAGCTATTGCGGCGTCAAGGTGAAGATCGACACCGACCGGCATATCGGGCCCGAGCAGGCCTCCGTGCGCTGCGACGGTGAGGAGATCGGGCACGTCACGACGGCCGAGTATGGCTCGCAGATGCTGTCGCTCGGCGGCGTGCGGCACTTCACGGGGGGCTCGAAGCGCGAAGGCACCGTGACCTGCGAGGCGCTGCTCGCGATGTGCGAGGGCAAGCCGGTGACGCTTTCCATCGACGACGGGGCCGAGCTCGTGGTCCAGGCCGGCCAGGCGCCGGTCATCAACGGGCAACGCGAGGAGCGCATGCGTGTCGGCTGCGGCTCGGCGGCGATGGGCATCTTCGCGCAGCAATGGTACGGCCACGCCGACGAGGTGATCGTGATCGACGATCAGATCACCGGCGTGCTCACCGAGCATCAGGCGGGCCGTTTCCTCGACATGCCGCATTCGGGCATTCGTATCCGCGGTCGCAAGTCGACACCCGGCCGCTACTTTCAGGTCGCGAACAAGGGTGGCGGCTGGGCCGCGACCGACATCGCAGATCCCCTCGAGATCATCGAGAGGATCGACCCCAAGCGCGCCTGGCCAGGCTTGCGCCTGCACATGGTCTCGACCACCGGCGAGGATGCCGCCTGGTTCGAGCTCGACGAGGCGCTGGTGCCGCGGCCCGCGCCCATGCCGCCTGCGATCGAGGCGGTGGTCGAGCGCATCGCCGAAAATGCCGAGCCGGCGCTCTGCACCGTTCTGTTTATGGCCGGCGCGGGCGGCAGCCTGCGCGCGGGCGTGACCGAGAACCCGGTCCGGCTCACGCGCTCGGTCCGCGCCGCGCTCACCAAGGTCACGGCGGGCGGCGCGCCGGTCTATGTCTGGCCGGGCGGCGGCATCACCTTCATGGTCGATGTGAGAGAGATGCCCGCCGGCTCCTTCGGCTATGTGCCGACGCCGGCGCTGGTCGCGCCCATCGAGTTCACGCTGAGCCGCGCCGACTACGCAGCGCTCGGCGGCCATGTCGACCGCGTCGTACCGCTCGAGGAGGCGATCGCCAAAACCGAGCATCGTGTCGAGCCCTGGCCCGAAGGCAAGGCGTGGCCCGCCGGAAAGGGCAAGCCATGAGTGTCGAATGGCCGCGCGCGGCCTTGCTGCCCGACGGCAAGCGGCTTCACCTCCGTCACGGGCCGATCGATATCGTGGCCGAGGCCTTCGGCATGCAGGACGAAGTAACGGCCGCCTACCGCGCGGCGGCCGGGCGCTTCGAAGCCCTGCTCGACGAGCTGGTCGCGGAGCTGCCGCTGCTGCGCCAGCCGCTCTGCGAGGCGCGGCCGCTCCTGCGCGGAGCCGTGGCGCGCCGCATGGGCGAGGCCGCCTGGCCGCACCGCGACGCGTTCATCACCCCGATGGCGGCGGTCGCGGGCGCCGTGGCCGACGAGGTTTTGGCGGCGCTGCTCGCGGGGGTCGGCGGCCGCCTTGCGCGGGCCTACGTCAACAATGGCGGCGACATCGCGTTTCACCTCGCCGCCGGCGAGAGCCTGGCCGCGGGCGTCGTCACCGTCGCCGACACGCCCGCCATCGACGCGCGCGTCACCCTCGAGGCAGCCTCACCCGTGCGCGGACTCGCGACCTCGGGCTGGCGCGGTCGCTCGCAATCGCTTGGTATTGCGGACGCGGTGACCGTGCTCGCGCGCACGGCGGCCGCGGCGGACGCGGCGGCGACGCTGATCGCCAACGCCGTCGATTGCGACGATCCCGAGATCGAACGCGCGCCGGCGACCGCGGTGCGCGGCGAGAGCGATCTCGGCGAGCGGCTCGTTACTATGGCAGTGCCGCCGCTCGCGCCCGCCGCGATCGCGGACGCCTTGGAGCGTGGCGCGGCCGTCGCGGAGGCGATGCGCGCGCGCGGCTTGATCGAGGCGGCCTATCTCGCGTTGCAAGGCGAGGCGCGGTCGCTCGGCGCGCACGAGCCCTGTGTCCTCGGAGCGAGCGAATGAGCGAGGCGATCGTCGGCGTCGACGTGGGCGGAACCTTCACCGACCTCGTGCTCATGGAGCCGACGAGGGGCGACGTGCGGGTCGCCAAGGTGCCGACCACGCCTGAGAACCAAGCCTTCGGCGTGCTCGCCGCGCTCGCGGCGGCGGACGCCGCGCTCGGCGACATCGCCTCCATCAGCCATGGCACGACCACCACCACCAACGCCCTGCTCGAGCGCAAGCTCAGCCGGTGCGGGCTGATCACGACGCAGGGGTTTCGCGACGTGCTCGAGCTCGGCCGGCGCACGCGACCCAGCGCCTATGGGATGATCGGCAGGTTCGTCCCGCTCATCCCGCGCGAGCGCCGCCTCGAGGTGCCGGAGCGTATGGATGCCGACGGCGATGTCGTCGTGCCGCTCGACGAGGATGCCGTGCGCGCCGCCGTCGAGGCGCTGCTCGCCCAAGACTGCGAATCGCTCGTCGTCCATTTCCTGCACAGCTACCGCAACCCGACGCACGAACGCCGCGCGGCCGAGATCGCGCGGTCGCTGTGGCCCAACGCCTATGTCACGGCGGGCCACACGGTACTGTCCGAGTATCGCGAGTATGAGCGCGGAGTGACGGCGACGGTCAATGCGTGCGTGCAACCGGTGCTTCATCGCTACATTGACCGGCTGCAAGCGGAGCTGAAGACGCGCGGTTTCGCGCACGACCTTCTCGTCATGCAGGGCAATGGCGGGAGCGTCGGCTCGTGCATCGTGGCCGAGGCGGCGGTGCACACGGTGATGTCGGGCCCCGCGTCGGGCGTGATGGCGGCAGCCGCGACCGCGCGCGCCGCGGGCGTCGATGCCGTGATCACCTTCGACACCGGCGGCACCAGCTGCGACGTCGGCCTGGTGCGCGGCGGTGTGCCACAGGTGACGAGCGAGATGGAGCTCGAATATGCGATGCCGATCCACGTGCCGATGGTCGATGTGCACACCATCGGCGCGGGCGGCGGCTCGATCGCGTTCGTGGATGACGCCGGCCTGCTGCAAGTCGGGCCGGAGAGCGCGGGCGCCGTCCCCGGGCCGATCTGCTATGGGCGCGGCGGCACGCGGGCGACGCTCACCGATGCCAACCTGTTTCTCGGTCGGCTCGATCCCGCGGGCCTGCTCGCGGTCGATACGCCGGTGTCGCTCGACGCGCTCGGCGCGACGTTGACCGAGGCGATCGGCGCGCCGCTCGGCCTCGACGCGGAGGGGGCGGCCTCGGCAATCCTCCAGATCGCCAACAACCGGATGGCCGGCGCGATCCGCATGGTGACACTCGCGCGCGGCTACGACCCGCGAGACTTCACGCTCTTCGCGTTCGGCGGCGCGGGGCCGATGCACGCCAGCGCGCTGGCGCGTGAGCTCGGCGTGCCGCGTGTGATGGTGCCGGCGCGCCCCGGCATCACCAACGCCATCGGCTGCGTCGCGGCGGACCTTCGTCATGATTATGTCGCCTCGGTCAACCAACCGCTCGCGCTCGCCGATATCGACGCGGTTCGCGCGGTGCTCGCCGGGCAGATCGAGGAGGGGCGAGAGACCATTCAGCGCGAGGGCGCGTTGGTGAGCGAAATCAGCTGCCTTCATTTCGCGGACATGCAGTTCGAGGGGCAAACACACATCCTCACCGTGTCCGTGCCCGGCGTCGCGGTGACGATCGCGGGTCTCAGGGACGCGTTCGAAAAGGCCTATTGGGAGCGCTTCTCGGTCGAGCTCAGCGAAATCAGGCCGATGCTCGTGAGCCTGCACACGGCCGTGATCGGCCGCCGGCCCATCGTCGCGCTCGACGCGCTCGCTGGCGGCGACCAGGCCGACGCACTCGCCGCGGCGCAGACCGCGACGCGCCGGGTTTGGTTCGAGGGCGGCTGGCACGACACGCCGATCTACGAGCGCGCGCGGCTCCCCGGCACGGCCGCGTTCACCGGGCCCGCGATCGTGCACCAGCTCGACTGCACGACGGTCGTCGAGCCGGGTGATGCGGTATCGGTCGATCCGCTGGGCAACCTGATCCTCGAGGTGGCATCGTGAGCACGCTCGACCCCGTCACGCTCGGCGTCATCCAGAGCGGCCTGCAGCAAGTCTGCAACGAGATGGATCTCGCCTTCGTGCGCTCAGCCTTCAGCCCGGTAATCTCGGAGGCGCTCGACCGCTCCGACGGCATCTACGCCATGGAGGACGGAAAGCTCATCGCGCAGGGCGAGCTCGGCCTGCCCGTGTTCGTCGGGACGATGCAGTTCTCGACCGAGCACCTGATCGCGCGCAAGCCCACCGTGCGGGAAGGCGACGTCTTCGCCGTCAACGACCCCTATCTCGGCGGCACCCATCTCATGGATGTGCGCTTCGCGATGCCCTACTTCTATCGCGGCGAGCATTTTGCGTGGCTCTCCAACACCGGGCATTGGCCCGACACGGGCGGCATGGTGCCGGGCGGCTTCTCCGCGCGCGCCACCGAGGTGGTGCAGGAGGGGCTCCGCTTCCCGCCGGTCAAGCTCTACAAGGAAGGCGTGATCGATGAGGAGATCCTCTCGATCATCCTTTCGAACATCCGCGTGCCCGAGCAGCGCATCGGCGACATCAAGGCGCAATCGGCCGCGCTTCTCGTCGGCGCCAAGCGCATGACGGCGCTGCTCGACAAATATGGCCGCGCGCTGGTGGAGGACGCGATCATCGAGATGCGCGCGCGCGCCGCGCAGCAGACGCGGGCAAAGATCGCGACGATCCCAGACGGCACCTATCACGGCCGCGCGGCGGTCGATTCCGACGGCGTGGTCGACGAGCCGCTGCTCGTCGACATGATGATTCGCAAGGAGGGCACGGAGCTCTATTTCGACATGGCGGGCTCGAGCCCACCCTGCCGCGGGCCAATGAACAGCGTGCTCGCGACGACCAAGTCGGCGATCTATCTCGCGGTGCGTCACGTCTTCCCCGACGTGCCGATCAACGCCGGCATGTTCGAGCCGCTGCATATCACCGACCCGGTGGGCACGTTTCTCTACGCGGAATATCCGCGCCCGGTCTCGGGGTGTGCGGCCGAGGTGAGCCAGCGTATCGCCGAAGCCGTGTTCGATGCGCTGGCGCAAGCGATCCCCGACGCCCTGTTCGCCGCGCCGGCCGGGACCTCCGGCAACTTCGCTCTCGGCGGCGTCGACCCGGCGCGCGCCCGCGAATATGTGATGTATGTCTTCTCGGGCGGCGGCTATGGCGGTTCGCTATCGTGCGACGGCCTCACCAACGGCTGCTCGACGATCGGCATCTCCAAATCGCAGCCCATCGAGGTGCTGGAGCAGAAATATCCGGTGCTCTTCGAGGAATATTCGCTGCATGAGGGCTCGGGCGGGGCCGGCGCGCAGCGTGGTGGCTTCGGCGTCAACTATGCCTGCACGCTGCGCCGCGGCACGGCGCGCGCGTCGATGGTGATGGACCATGGCCGCGTCGGGCCGAACGGCGCGCGCGGCGGCGCGGCGGGCGGCGTCAACCGAGTGCGCGTCGAGCGCGCCGACGGCTCCGTGTACCACCCGCCACATCTCTCGAAGGATCAGGAGATCGCCCTCGAGCCGGGTGACACGGTGCGCGTCTCGACGCCGGGCGGGGGCGGCTACGGCGATCCCGACACGCGCGATCCGGCGCTGGTCACGGCGGATGTGATGCGCGGCTACTACACGAGGGCCGAGGCGGCGGCGCTGTTCGGCGTCGTTCTCACCGAGGGCGAGCCGCCCACCGTCGATGCCGATGCCACGGCGGCGCGGCGTGGCGCGCGGGCCGCGGAATAGAGGAGGGACCGATGGAGCTCTACGAGGCGATGCGGACCACCTTCGCGGTGCGCGAATACACCGACGACCCAATCTCCGATGCGGTGCTCTACGAGCTGATCGAGACCGCGCGCTTCGCGCCGAGCGGCGGCAACCGGCAGGGCAACCGCGTGATCATCGTGCGCGATCCCGCGACGCGCGCGCGTCTGCGCGCCGTCACGGAGCCCGCGGCGCGGCGCTACTGGGCGCAATCCAAGGCCGATGAGGTCGGCTTTTGCACGGTCACGCCGAGCCGGGTGAGCGAGGCCGAGATCGCGGCGACGGAGGTGCCGCCGATGCTGACGGCGCCCTTCGTCGAGGCGGCGGTGGTGCTGGTATTCGCGGTCGATCTGAAGGTGGTTTCCGCGACCGACAAGGACCTCGACCGCGTGGGCGTGATCAGCGGTGCCTCGATCTATCCCTTCGTCTGGAATGTGCTGCTCGCCGCCCGTCAGCACGGCTTTGGCGGCGTCATCGGCACGCTCGCCATCGCCGAGGAGCCGGCGATCAAGGCGCTGCTCAACATCCCAGACGACGTCGCGGTCGCCGCCATCGTGCCGCTCGGGCGGCCGGTGAAGCAGCTCACCCGCCTGCGCCGACGGCCAGTCGAAGAGATCGCGACGCGCGAGGCTTTCGACGGGGTGCCGTTCACTCTCGACTGACATCCTCGTTGACCGGCGCGCCCGCGGCTGCCTAGATCGGGCCGTTGCCGCGAGACCGGTATCGCCGAGGGGGCCCCATCGATGGCGCAAACGATCACGTTGTTCGAACTGCCGAATTACGTCGACTGTCCGTTCAGTGCCAGTTCGTACTGCGCCAAGCTCGAGCTCTATCTCCGCCTGACCGAGCGCGCTTACGAGAAAAAGACGGGCGATCTGCGCAAGTCGCCGAACAAGCGCGTGCCCTATGTGCGCTGGCCCGATGGCACCGAGCAGGCCGATTCGGGCGAGATCATCGAGCGGCTCGAAGCCGAGGGCCCGAGCCTCGACGAGGGTCTCGCTGGTGCGGACCGCGAGCGTGGCATCAAGATGGAGGGCGTGGCGCAAGGCATCCTCTACTACGCTTGCCTCTACGCGCGCTTCGTCGACGAGGACGGCTGGGCGATGCAGCGGCGGATCATTCAGCCGCTGCTGCCGAAGTGGCTTGCGCCGGTGCTCTTGCCCATGATCAGACGCTCGCAGGTCACCGCCTGCCGAGACAACGGGTTCTTCAACGACGAGGGCTACGATACGTTGGCGGAGGGCTTCGCCAAGATCATGGCGACGATGGGCGACAGGCCCTTCCTCCTCGGCGACAAACCGCATGTCGCCGACTGCGCCGTGTGGGCGAACATGGCGCACCTGGCGCTGACCCGCACCGACAATCCCGGCAAGCGCCTCGTGCGGGAGAACGCGGCCGCCATGGACTATGTGCGCCGCTTGGGCGGACGGGTCGGCTGGGCGCTGCCGGGTCTCGAGGCCGCCTGAGATTAGCCGGCGTCGCGCGCCGCCCGGTTCACCGGTGCCATGACAGCGTAGATGACGGTGAGAAGCTCATCAGGGCGGATCGGCTTGTCGGCGTAGCCGTTCATGCCGGCCGCGAGATATTTCTCGCGGTCGCCGCGCATGGCGTCGGCGGTCAGCGCGATGATGGGGACGTGCGCCACCGCGCCGGGCAACGCGCGGATCCGCTCGGTGGCGGTGACCCCGTCCATTTCCGGCATCTGGATGTCCATCAGAATCAGATCGTAGGGAGCCTGCTGCACGGCTTCGATGGCCTCGACCCCATTGCCGACGCAGAGCACGCTGTGACCGCGGCTCTCGAGCGTCATCGCGGTCACTTCTTGGTTCACGATATTGTCCTCCGCGACCAAGATGCGCAGCGGCCGGTCGCTGGCTCTTTCCGCGGAGGCCCCCGCGCGCGCCTCCCCGTCGCTCTCGGCGGGGCGCTCGCAACGCACCGTGAACCAGAATGTCGAGCCGACACCGACCGTGCTTTCCACGCCGATCTCGCCGTCCATCAGCTGCACGAGCTGCCGGCAAATCGAAAGGCCGAGGCCCGAGCCGCCATAGAGCCGGGTGGTCGAGCTGTCGGCCTGTGTGAACGTGTCGAATATGCGGGCGACGGCATCGTCCGGAATGCCGATCCCGGTGTCGGAGATCTTGAAGCGCAACGCGGTGTCGGGCGCTCCCGGGTGCGGCCGATCGACACCGATGCCGATGCGGCCCGTCCGCGTGAACTTGATCGCGTTGCCGATCAGGTTGTAGAGCACCTGCTGGATCCGCGTGGTGTCGCCGCGGAGACGCCCGGCGACGGCCGTGTCGATCGCCACGTCGATGGTGAGGTCCTTTTCCTGCGCCGGCGCGCGCATCACGGCGACCACGCTCTCCACCATCATCTCGGTATCGAAATCGACGAGCTCGAGCTCCACCCGGCCGGCTTCGATCTTCGAGAGATCGAGGATGTTGTTGAGAAGCCGCAGCAGCGCCTCGCCCGATTGCTCGATGCGCGTGAGCTGGTGTTTCTGCGCGTCGGTCAGCTCGCTTTGAAGCAGCAGCGCGGTCATGCCGAGCACACCATTCATCGGCGTGCGAAGCTCGTGGCTCATATTTGCGAGAAACTGCGACTTGAGCCGGTTCGCGTTTTCCGCCGCGACGCGGGCATCGAACGCCTGGCGTGCCTCGTCCCGCCTGCGCACCAGCTCCTCGATCTTCTGGTGTAGCGCGAGCTGCGAGGCGGTCCAGAACGCGATCGCCTCCAGCATTTGAATGCGCACCGGCGTGAAGTAGCCGGCGTCGGTGTGGGCCATGTTCATCGTGCCGAGGCACTCGTGGTTGACCACGAGGGGAATGTTGGCGACCGATTTCATGCCACGCGAGAAGAGGAGCTGGATATCCTTCTTCTCGCCGGCGGTCGCGTCGAGCGCGTCGGGCGCGTGGGTGATCTTGGTCGTCTTCTCGAGGAAGCTCGCACCGGTCATGGTCTCGTGGACCGATACCACGCCGTCGACGGGCAGCACCTTGTCGCCCTCGACGGCCATGATCATGAGGTGGTCGTCATCGTGGCGCAGCGCGATGCTGGCACGCGCGCACGCCACCGTCGCCGGTAACCATTTCGCGACGGCACGGAAGAGGGCCTCGGTCGACGCCGATGCGCTGATTTCGCGTAAGAAGGCCGCCGGCACGGCGACGAGGTCGCCAGACCATCGGCGCTCGCCGCTTGTTGCCTGCTGCTCCGGTTCGGAGAGGGTGGCCATCGGGCGTGTCAGGGATGGTTCGCAAAAGCCTGAATGACAGCCGGCCCGGGTTAGGAAATCGTTAAGGCTGCGGCGCGTGCGTCGGGCTACGGTCTAGCCGGTGAGCACCGCGAAGGGGTTGCGGCCCTCCGGGTCCTCCACCTCGACAATCCAGACGTCGGGATCGAAGCCGATCTCCTTGGTGAGCCGTTCTTCGGCGGCCTCATCGCTCACCCAGTCCTCGCCGGTCGCGCGGCGCCATTCGAGGCCGCCGTCGAGCGACTGGCTACGCGCGAAAATCGCGGCCGTGCCGTCGAGGCGGCTCACCTTGACGAGAAGGGCGCCCGCATCGGCATCGCCGCGGCGCCGCAGCGCCGCCGCCAGGAGCGACTGTTCGCAATAGCGGAAGCCCGCCTGCACGAGGATCTCCGTCTTGAGCCGTGCGTCCGGCACGGGCGCCCTCCTTTCCTCGCAACCCGAAGACGGATGTTACCGCGACGGTGCCGCCACGTGCAGGTTTCCCAGGGTCGAGACCGTGGCCTCGTATCCCGGCGGGATGAGCGTTGTCGAATCCTGCTGGATGATGACCGCGGGGCCGTCGATGGCTTGGCCGGCGCGGAGCTTCGCGCGGTCGTAGCGCGGCGTCTCGACCGCGCCGCCATCGTCGAAGGTGGTCGACCGAACGTAGAGGCGCGCCTCTTCCGGGTTGCGCCCCTCGCCTGCGGCGAGCGTCGGCCAGCGGAGCGGCTCGCTCTCCGCCGTGCCGACCACGCGCAGCGTGATCACTTCCACCTCCTGGTCCTCGAAGGCGTGGCCGTAATCCTGCTTGTGCTGGGCGTGGAAGCTCGCGAGGAGGGTGCTCTTGTTCTCGGTGGTCAACGGCGCGTCCGGCATCGTGCCGCGCAGCTCGAAGCCCTGGCCCTGATAGCGGCACTCCGCGATCTTCGTGATGCGCTGATCGGCGGGTGCGATGCCGTCCGCCGCGAGCGCGTCCTGCACCTGGGCGACCAGCGCACCCACTTGCTCGTTCAGCGTGTCGAGCTCGGCTTGGTCGGCCTTGGTGATGACGCAGAGCACCGAGCGGGTGAACTCGTACTGCATGTTGGTCGCGAGCAGGCCGGTCGCGGCGTTGATGCCGGGCGCGGGCGGCACGATGACTTCCTTCGCGAACACCGATTCCGCGAGCGCCACGCCATGCAAGGGGCCCGCGCCGCCGAACGCGACGAGCGCGTAGTCGCGCGGGTCGACGCCCTTGGCCACCGAGTTGGCGCGGATCGCGAGGGACATGTTGGAGTTGATCACGCGGATCACGCCAAGCGCGGCCTCCTCGAGCGACATGCCGAGCTTGCCGCATAGCGCGGTCTCGATCGCGCTGCGCGATTTCTCGGGATCGATGGTCAGGCCACCGCCGAGGAATTGCTCGGGGTCGAGCCGGCCGAGCACCACCTGGGCGTCGGTGACCGTCGGCTCGGTGCCGCCGCGGCCATAGCAGGCAGGACCGGGATCGGCGCCCGCCGAGCGCGGTCCGACGCGGAACGCGCCGCCCTCGTCGACATAAGCGATCGAGCCGCCGCCCGCGCCGATGGTCGAGAGATCGATCATCGGCGCAAGGATGGGGTAACCGCCGACCTGCGTGTCGCGCGGGTTCATGATGCGCACCGTGCCGCCCGGCACCACGCTGATGTCGGCCGACGTGCCGCCAATGTCGACGGTGATCAGGTTCTGCCGCTCCGACATGTCGCCCGCCCATTTGCCGCCGATCACGCCGCCGGCCGGGCCGGACATGAGGATGGTCACCGGACGTTCGGCGGCGCCCGCGATGGTCGTGATGCCGCCGTTCGATTGCATGACGCGGATCTGCGCGTCGACGCCGCTTTCCTTGAGCCGCGTGTTGAGGTTGTTGAGGTAGAAGGAGGCGCGGGGGCCGACGAAGGCGTTCATCGCGGCGGTGGAGAACCGCTCATACTCGCGGATCACGTCCACCACCTCCGAGGAGCAGCTCACATAGGTGTCGGGCATGATCTCGCGCACGGTCTCCTTCGCGCGCTGCTCATGGTGGTTGTTCAGGAACGAATAGATGAAGCAGATGATCACCGCCTCGACGTTGCGCGATTTCAGGAGTTCGGCCGCCTCGCGCACCTCGTCCTCGGCGAGCGGCGTCTCGACGCGCCCGTCGGGCGGCAGCACCCGCTCGGTGATCGGGATGCGGTTGCGTCGCTTGACCAAGGGGCGCGACTGCCATGGCACGTCGAACTGCATCGAGAAGTTGTGCGGCCGCTTGTGGCGCGCCATGTGCAAGATGTCGCGAAAGCCCCGCGTGGTGAGCATGCCGACCTCGGCACCGGAATATTCGATCACGGTGTTGGTTGCGATGGTCGTGCCGTGGACGATCTGCTCGATCTCGCCGGGCGTGATGCCGGCCTGCGCGCAAATTTCGAGGACGCCCTGAACCACGCCGCGCGATTGGTCATCGGGCGTGCTCGGCACCTTGTGCACGAAGACACCGCCGCGGCCTGCGCCCGCCTGCTCGAGCACGAGGTCGGTAAACGTTCCGCCGACATCGACGCCAATCTTCGCCATCGCCCAACCCCGTTCGCGTTCCCTCGGCTCGCCCGTGCGCGGGCGCGGATCTGTCCGCGTCGCCGCCCGGGCGCGCTCATCTTAGCGATGGCCCCGGTCGATGGAAGGGCCGGCGTCGTCGCCGGTCAGGCGCTCGCGCGGTCGATGCGACGCGCGGCGCGGTGCGCCTCGACCACCGCAAGCGCCTGCGCCAGCAGCCTCGCGTCGGCCCCGGGGCGCGCCGCACCCTCGCTCAGGATGCGCCGCCACAGGCGCGCGCCGGGCTCGCCGGCGAAGAGGCCGAGGATGTGGCGGGTCATGCGATGCAGCCGCTCACCGCGCGCGAGTTGGTCCCGAACGTAGGGCATGAAGGCACGCACGATCGCGCCGCGCTCCGGTGGCGAGGCATGCGCGCCGAAGATCCGCTCGTCGGCCTCGGCGAGCATGTAGGGTGTCTGATAGGCGGCCCGCCCGATCATCACGCCGTCGACATGGGCAAGGTGTTCGGCGGCCTCGGCGAGAGTCGCCACGCCGCCGTTGAGCACGATCTCGAGGCTCGAATAGTCGCTCTTCAGCCGGTAGACCAGCTCATAGCGGAGCGGCGGCACCGCGCGGTTTTCCTTCGGGCTGAGGCCGCCGAGGATCGCGGTGCGCGCGTGTACGGCAAAGCTGGTCACGCCAGCGGCCGCGACCGTCTCGATGAAGCCGCAGAGCGTCGCATAGTCCGCCTGGTCCCCGATGCCGATGCGGCATTTCACCGTCACCGGAATGTCGACCGCGCCGATCATGGCCCGCACGCCGCGTGCCACCGTCTCGGGCTCGGCCATCAGCGCGACGCCGAAGCGTCCGGCATGCACGCGCTCGCTCGGGCAGCCGACATTGAGATTGATCTCGTCATAGCCGCTCGCCTGGCCGATCGCGGCGGCGCTGGCAAGCGCGTCCGCGTCGGCGCCGCCCAGTTGTAGCGCGACGGGGTGCTCGGCCGAATCGAAGGCGAGGAGGCGCCGCCGGTCGCCGTGGAGCACTGCGCCGGTCGTGATCATCTCCGAATAGAGCCGCGTGTGACGGCTGATCAGCCGAAGGAAAAACCGTCCATGGCGGTCCGTGCACGCCATCATCGGCGCAACGCTCAGCCGACGATCATTTAGGGCATCACCCATCATTTGCTAACCACAACTACGGCGCGCCTTGACAGTCAGCCTGGCGCGATATACCTCTTCTACCACCAGCGCCGATTTGAGCGAAACAGCTTGCGGGCGCTATAGAAATGCGGCTAAAGCGTTGGGACCGCCCGGCCACGCCGCGGCGGTTTTGTTGTTGGAGTCTGGTCCTTTCTTGGACCCGCGGATTTTGATTGGGCAGCTTGCAACCGCGTCACCAAGTGCTAAAGCGCCACGGGAAGCTCTCCCGTGGGCCCGCGGATGGAGCGTGGCAGCGGAAGGTTTCCAAGGATGACGACAGGTCCCACGGGTGCGCGATCGAACGTGGTTGAGGCGTCGGAGGCGTTTCGGCGAAAGAGCGGCGTGGCACGGCTGGCGGTTTCGTTCGAGTTCTTTCCGCCACGGACCGAAAAGCTCGGGGCCCAGCTCTGGCACGCGGTCGAGCGGCTCGCGCCGATCGAGCCGCGCTTCGTCTCCGTGACTTATGGTGCCGGCGGCTCCACGCGCCAACGGACCTACGACACCGTCAAGCGCATCCTCGACGAAACCGGTCTAACGCCGGCGGCGCACCTCACCTGCGTCGGCGATTCGCGCGGCTCGGTGGATGACACGGCGCGCGCCTATTGGGACGCGGGCGTGCGCCATTTGGTGGCGCTGCGCGGCGACCCGCCCGAGGAGGCGGCGCGCTTCGAGGCCCATCCGGATGGCTACGGCTCGGCCGCGGAGCTGGTGGCCGGGCTCCGCCGCGTCGCCGATTTCGACATTAGCGTCGCGTGCTATCCCGAGGTGCACCCCGAAGCGGCAAGCGCCGAGGCCGACCTCGACAATCTGAAACGAAAGCTCGACGCCGGCGCCAAGCGGGCGATCACACAGTTCTTCTTCGACGTCGAAACCTATCTGCGTTTTCGGGACCGTGCGGGCGCTCAAGGCATCGGCGTGCCGATCGTGCCGGGCATCCTGCCGGTGACGAACGTCGCGCGGCTTCACGCCTTCGCGGCCCGTTGCGGCGCGGGCGTGCCCGCCTGGCTCGCCGCGATGTTCGAGGGTCTCGACGATGATCCCGACACGCGGCGTCTGATCGCGGGTTGGATCGCGATCGAGCAGTGCCGCCGGCTGATGGACCATGGCGTCACCGAGTTCCACTTTTACACGCTCAACCGCGCCGAGCTCACGCGCGCGATTTGCCACGCGCTCGGGCTGCGCGCCCGCGCCACCACGCCATGAGCACCGAGCGTGCCCGGCGCGTTGCCGCTCTGCGCCGAGCGGCAGATGAGCGGATTCTTGTGCTCGACGGCGCCATGGGCACGGTCATTCAAGGCTATGGGCTGGACGAGGCCGCCTTCCGGGGCGAGCGCTTCGCGGGCCACAACCACGAGCTCCTCGGCAACAACGACATTCTCGCGCTCACCCGCCCCGACGTGATCCGCGAGATTCACGACCAGTTCCTCGCCGCGGGCGCCGACATCATCGCGACCAACAGCTTCAACACCAACCGCATTTCGCAGGCCGACTACGGCACCGAGGGCGAGGTTCTGGCGATCGGGCGGGCGGCGGCCGAGATCGCGCGCGCCGCGGCCGATGCCGCCTCGACGCCTGCGCGTCCGCGCTTGGTAGCGGGCGCGCTCGGCCCGACCAACAAGACCACCTCGCTCTCGCCCGACGTCGCCGATCCCGGCTACCGCGCCGTCACCTTCGACGAGATGCGCGACACCTATCGCGAGGCGGCCGAGGGCTTGCTCGAGGGCGGCGTCGATCTGATCCTCATCGAGACCATCTTCGACACACTCAACGCCAAGGCCGCGCTTTTCGCGCTCGAAGCGCTCTTCGAGGCGCGGGGCGAGCGCTTGCCAGTGATGCTGTCGGGCACGATCACCGATCGCTCGGGCCGCACGCTCACCGGGCAGACCGCGGAAGCGTTCTGGCTCTCGCTGCGTCATGCCGCGCCCTTGAGCGTCGGGCTCAATTGCGCGTTCGGCGCCGCCGAAATGCGCCCCTATGTCGCCGATCTCGCGCGCATCGCCGACACGCTCGTCTGCGCCTATCCGAACGCGGGGCTGCCGAACGAGTTCGGCAATTACGACGAGACCCCGGAGGAGACCGCAGCGCAGCTCGGCGAGTGGGCGGACGCCGGCCTGGTCAACATCGTCGGCGGCTGCTGCGGCACCACGCCGGCGCACATCGCGGCGATCGTCGACGCCGTCGACGGCAAGGCGCCGCGCGTGCCCGCCGAGAGCCCGCGGCGGCTTCGGCTCTCGGGCCTCGAGCCCTTCGACGTGCAGGCGACCTCGGGGACGTTCGTCAATGTCGGCGAGCGCACGAATGTCGCGGGCTCGGCGAAGTTCCGCCGGCTGATCGTCGAGGGCGACTACGAGGCCGCCCTCGACGTTGCGCGCCAGCAGGTCGAGAACGGCGCCCAGATCATCGACGTCAACATGGACGAGGGCATGCTGGAGGCGGCGCCGGCCATGACCCGCTTCCTCAATTTGATCGCGGCCGAGCCCGATATCGCGCGGGTGCCAGTGATGATCGATTCCTCCGATTGGGATGTCATCGAGGCCGGGCTCAAATGCGTGCAAGGCAAGAGCGTGGTCAATTCGATCAGCCTGAAGGAGGGCGAGGAGCCGTTCCTGGCGCAAGCGCGTCTCGTCAAGCGCTACGGCGCGGCGGTCGTCGTCATGGCTTTCGACGAGGGCGGGCAGGCGGAGACCGCCGACCATCGGGTCGACATCTGCACGCGCGCCTACCGGCTGCTCACCGAGGCGGTGGGCTTTCCGCCCGAGGACATCATCTTCGACCCCAACATCTTCGCCGTCGCGACCGGCATCGAGGCGCACAACGACTATGCGCGCGCCTTCATGGAGGCCACGCGGCGCATCAAGGAGACCCTGCCGCACGCGCGCGTCTCGGGCGGCGTCTCCAACATCTCGTTCTCGTTCCGCGGCAACAGCCCGGTGCGCGAGGCGATGCACGCGGCCTTCCTCTACCACGCCATGCGCGCCGGCATGGACATGGGTATCGTCAACGCCGGTCAGCTCGCGATCTATGAGGACATTCCCGATGATCTCCGCGAGCGGGTCGAGGATGTGCTGCTCAACCGCCGTGAAGACGCGACGGAGCGCTTGATCGAGATTGCCGAGCGCTACCGCACGGGCGGCGGCGGTGCGGCCAAAGGCCAGGCGGACCAAAGCTGGCGCACCGGCGCCGTCGAGATGCGCATCCGGCATGCGCTGGTCAACGGCATCAACGACCACATCATCGACGACACGGAGGAGGCGCGGCAGGCCTTCCCACGCGCGCTCGATGTCATCGAAGGCCCGTTGATGGACGGGATGAACGTCGTCGGCGATCTCTTCGGCGCGGGAAAGATGTTTCTGCCGCAGGTGGTCAAGAGCGCGCGCGTGATGAAGAAGGCGGTCGCCCATCTCGTGCCCTACCTGGAGGCTGAGAAGGCGGCGGGTGAGGGGGCCAGAGACGCCGCCGGCAAGATCCTGCTCGCGACGGTCAAGGGCGACGTGCACGACATCGGCAAGAACATCGTCGGCGTCGTGCTTCGCTGCAACAATTACGAGGTGATCGACCTTGGCGTGATGGTGCCCGCCGAGCAGATCCTCGAGACCGCGGCGGCGGAGAATGTGGACATCATCGGCGTCTCGGGCCTCATCACGCCGAGCCTCGACCAAATGTGCCGGCTCGCGGCCGAGATGGATCGCCGCGGGCTCTCCCTGCCACTTCTGATCGGGGGGGCCACGACGAGCCGCATGCACACGGCCGTGAAGATCGCGCCGGCCTATCGCGGACCGACCGTGCATGTCGCCGATGCCTCAAAGGCCGTCGGTGTCGCCAACAGGCTGAGCAACCCCGAGACCCGCGGGGCATTTGCCGAGGAAGAGGGTGCCCGCTATGCCCGCATGCGCGAGGCCCATGCGCGCGGCCAGGCGGCGAAGGAGCTCAGGAGCATAGCCGAAGCGCGCGCCAACAAAGCGGTTCTCGATTTCACGGCGCCGCCGGCCAAGCCACACGTCTTGGGTTTGCGCACGGTCGAGACCGCCGACGTGGCGACGCTGATTCCGACGATCGACTGGACGCCGTTCTTCCGGAGCTGGGATCTCGTCGGCAAATATCCCGCGATCCTCGACGATGAGGTGGTCGGCGAGGCCGCGCGCAAGCTCTTCGCCGACGCCGAGGAGATGCTGACGCGCATCGTCGACGAGGCCTGGTTCGCGCCGAAGGGGGTTGTCGGGTTCTGGGCTGCCAACAGCATTGGCGACGACATCCAGCTCTATGCCGACGACACGCGCACCACACCATGCGCCGTGCTGCATACGCTGCGTCAGCAAATGGCGCGCAAGGACAAGCGGCCGAACCTCGCGCTGGCCGATTTCGTGGCGCCACGGGAGAGCGGCGTCGCCGACTATCTCGGTGCGTTCGCGGTGACGATCGGCGAGGCGGTGGAGGCGATCGCGCGCGATTTCGAGCACGCGATGGATGACTATGGCGCGATCATGGTCAAGGCGCTCGCCGATCGCCTCGCCGAATCCTTTGCCGAGCACCTGCACCTCCGTGTGCGGCGCGAGGATTGGGGCTATGCACCGGACGAGACCCTCGACAATGAGGGCCTGATCCGCGAGGCCTATCGCGGCATCCGCCCGGCGCCCGGCTATCCGGCCTGCCCGGACCACACCGAGAAGCGCACCCTGTTTGCCTTGCTCGAGGCCGAGGCGCGCGCCGGGCTCACGCTCACCGAGAGCTTTGCCATGTGGCCGGCTTCATCGGTCTCGGGGCTCTACTTCGCCCACCCGGACAGCCGCTATTTCGGGCTCGGCAAGATCGGGCGCGACCAGGTCGCCGATTATGCGCGGCGCAAGCGGATGCCGCTCGCGGAGATCGAGACCTGGCTCGCGCCAAGCCTCGCTTATGAACCGGGCGCCCTGCGCGGCGAGGCGGCTTAGGGCGCAGCGCGGCGTTCAGTGTTCCCGTCTATTTCGACTTGAGCGTCGTCACGCCGTCCCATGTCGCAGGCGGCGTGCCGATGTGCTCGCGCGCCTGAGCTTCGAGCATGCGTGCCGGCGGGTCGGTCGCGGCGAGTGCGGCGAAGGCCTCCGCGGCGGCGGCGAAGTCGCCGGCCTGGTAGGCGGTGAGCGCGGCGCCATAGGCATCGGCCCGCGCGCGATCCGCCTCGCGCGCAGAGCGGGCCTCGGCGAGCGGCTCGATGAGCCGCGTGGAGGCGTCGCGCCCCTTGACGCGCACCCGGTCTATCTCGCGCGCGAGCACCGCCTCGCCGCACGCCGCTGCGGTGGATTCGCTCATCAGGATCGACGTGCCGTACTGCTTGTTGACGCCCTCGAGGCGCGCCGCGACGTTCACCGGGTCGCCCATCACGGTGTAGTTGAAGCGCCGCTTCGAGCCGATGTTGCCGACCAGCACGGTGCCGGTGTTCAGGCCGATACGTGCGCGAATCACCATATCGGCGGGCTTGTCGAACTCATGCTGCATGTTGGCGAGACGCGCACGACATTCGAGCGCCGCGCGCACGGCATTCAGCGCATGGTCCGGTGCCTCGTGGGGCGCGCCGAACACCGCCACGATCGCATCGCCAATATACTTGTCCACGAAGCCGCCATGCTCCTCGATGATGTCGGTCATCGCGGCGAGGTAGGTGTTCATCAGCGACACCAGCTTCACCGGCCCAAGGTGCTCGGAAATCCCGGTGAAGCCGGCGATGTCGGAGAAGAAGAGGGTGAGTTCCCGCTCTTCGCCGCCGAGCGTCGGGAGTTTGTCGCTCGCCAGCATGCGGTCGATCACGGCCGTGGAAAGATAAAGAGCGAAGGCACGCTTGAGCTGGGAGCGCTTGCGGTCGACGAAGCCGATGCGGAAGGCGAGCATGGCGGCGAAGGCCACCGCGCCGGCGATCGGCAGGTCGAGCAGGGGCAGCGCCGTGTTGTCGCTGAACACCGCCGTCGCGATCACCGTCCAGAGGATCGCGCCGGCGAGGAGACCGAGCGCGCCGCCCCAGATGCGCCGCTCGAAGGCCGCGAGACCCGCGATCAGCACGAACACCAGCGTGATCGCGCCGGTTGCGCCGCGTGGCAGGCTCGCCAGCGCATCGCCCCGCAAGAGGTTGTTGACCGCGGTAGCGTGCACGTAGACGCCGGGAACGGTCTCACGCCTGGGTGCGGGCTCGATGATCGCCGCGGGATCGTCGCTGCAGCGCGCGGCGATCGCATGCGCCTCATCGCCGGCGACGAAGCGCTTCGATGTGAGCTTGCGGTCCTCGACGTCGAGCACGGCGCCGACCAGCACGACCTTGCCGGCGAAATGGCGTGTGAAGAACGCGCTGTCGCCAGCGCCGGCGCAGGCGTGCAGATCGGCGAGCGAGTAGGTCGGGATGGCGCCGGCGCCGCCCTCGAAGTTGAGCGGCATGGCATTGGCCGCCCCGCCCGAGATCTCGTGGCCGCGGAAGGTCACGGCTTGATCGGAGATCGCCGGCGCCTCACCCGCCGCGCGCGCGGCAAGCTCCATCGAGAAGCTGGTTTCGTGATCGCCCGAAGCGGTTTCGAACCAAAGCGGCACGCGCCGGATCACACCGTCGGGGTCGGGCGCGAGATTGACGGCGCGAATGTTCGCACCGCGCCCGACCGCGACGATCTGTCCGCGATGCGGGCTGATCGGCGAGACGCTGTGCTGGGTTTTGGCGAGCAGCACACGGCCTTCCTTCGAGGCATTGCGCAGGCTGATGAGGAAGGGCCGGTCGAACTTCGGGATGTGGCGCTCGACCGAAGCGGGCAGGATCAAGTCAAAGCCGACGACGATCGCGCCGCCGGCGACGAGGGCGTCGAGCACCGCGGCGAAGGCCGGCGTCCACATCACTTTGGGTGTGCCGGCGAAAGGCGGCGTGCGATAGGTCGCCTCGTCGATCGCCACGACGACGCTTGGCGAGGTTGCCGGTGCGTGGGCTTGGCCGAACATCTGATGGCGCAGCCAGAAGAGCAGGTCCGTCGAGCTGCCGTCGAGCCGATCCAGCGGCGGCGCGCTCGCCAGTGCGCCGAGGGCGAGGCTCACCACGACGAGCATCGCGGCAATCCTAAGCGTGCTGCGGCGGAGCTTCCGGATGCGGGCCATGCAGTGCTCAGGCGTGCTCGATTGACGGAGGTTTCACGGTGCCCCTAGGCTACGGCTTGAAGACGACTCGTGAGGTTCGAGGAGACATCATGACCCAGATGACCGCCGATTTCAGTGGTCGGAGCGCGCTGGTCACCGGGGCCGGCGGCGGCATGGGGCTGCAGATCGCCCGCGATCTGTGTGCGGCCGGCGCGACGGTGACGCTGCTCGACGTCAAGTCCGCGCCCGACGACCTGCCGGCCGGGGCCCGCTATGTGGAGGCCGACGTGCGCGACGACGAAGCCGTGGCGGCTGCGCTGCGCGAGACCTTTGCCGTGCGTGAACGGCTCGACTATCTGGTCAACGCGGCCGGTGTGCTGTGGCTCGGCCGCGACCGCTCGCTCGTCGATATCGATCTGGCGCTCTGGGACGAGGTGCTCGCGATCAACCTGAAGGGCGCGGTGCACACCGCCCGCCACGCCGTGCCACTGATGCGCGAGACGGGCGGCGGCGCGATGGTGCATATCTCGACGATCCAATGCCTGCGCGGCGACGACCACCCGCAGGACGCTTACCAGGCCTCCAAGGCGGGTCTCGTGGCACTTTCGAAGTCGATCGCCATTCAGTTCGCCGCCGAGGGCATCCGCTCCAACACGATCTTCCCCGGGCCGACGCTGACGCCCATGCAGCAGCGCTGGTACGATGATCCGGCGCAGGGCGAGGCGGTGGCCGCGGCGGTGCCGCTCGGGCGCCTCGGCACGGCATCGGACATCGCCAACGCGACGCTGTTTCTGCTGTCGGACGCGGCCGGTTTCGTGACCGGGACCGAGCTCGTGGTCGATGGAGGCGTGTTGGCCAAGCCCTGAGCGGCGCGTTCAAGCCTGGGAAACGCTTTTCTGCTTGGAGAGGGGGGGCATGCGTCATTTTGACGTTTTCAATGGCGATGCCGACGGCATCTGCGCGCTCGTTCAAAAACGGCTGGACCAGCCGGTCGAGAGCACGCTGGTGACCGGGTTGAAGCGGGAAATCGATCTGTTGAAACAGGTCGAAGCGCAGGCCGGCGATGTCGTCACCGTGCTTGACGTATCGCTGAGAAAGAACCGCGAGGCCCTCGACAGGATCCTCCGGGAAGGCGCGTCGGTGGAGTATATCGACCACCATGAGCCGGGACCGCTGCCCACGCACGCGAACCTCGAGATCGTGATCGACACCGACCCGCGCCTGTGCACGAGCCTTCTCGTCAACAAGCGGCTCGATGGCCGCCACGCGGAGTGGGCCGTCGTCGGAGCCTTCGGCGACAATCTCCAAGCGAGCGCCCGCGCGTTGGTGGAGGGCCGTATGGACGAAGGCGAGGTCCAACAATTGCGCACCCTCGGCAAATGCCTCAACTACAACAGCTACGGTGGCTCACCCGAGGACGTGCTGATGCATCCGCGCGCGCTGTTTTCATTGGTGCGCCACTATGCGCGTCCCCGCGATTTCATCGCAGATAACGCCTCCGTTTGCGAGCAGCTCACCGTGCGCTATCACGACGACATGGAGAAAGCGGCGACACTGACGCCCCACGAGGCGGCGGCCCATGCCGCCGTTTTCTTCATGCCCGATGAGGCGTGGGCCCGTCGCGCGATCGGCGAGTTCGGCTACGCTCTCATGAACGAGCACCCCAACCGCGCGCACGCGCTGATCAGCGCGGTTGTGGAAGGGGCTTGCCTCGTTAGCGTGCGCGCTCCGCTTGCCGCGCCAACCGGTGCCTACGAACTGTGCCGGGATTTTCCGACCGGCGGGGGGCGGAACGCCGCGGCCGGCATCAACAAGCTGCCGGCGGAGGATGTCGAGCGCTTCGTGTCCCGCTTCATGAACCACTTCCGGCGACCCTGACGGGGTGCGCCAGCGAAGGGCTCTTGGGGCCGGGTGCGCGAAACCGCCTAGGGCAAATCCCGAGCAGGTGGGATCACCTGCGACGACGCATTTGCTTCAATTTCAATCAGATAGAGCATTCGCGTGAGCATAGGCGAGCGTGAAATGCTCTGCTAGGGGTCGCAGGCCGCCGTCAGCATCCGCAGATGTCCCTCGACGCGGGCGAGGTCTTCCTCCGTCCCCGCGAGTTCGGCGCGAATGCCTGTGGTCTCGCTCGGCGGAGCGTCGTCGAGCGCCTGTTCGAGCTCGTTCTTCGCCGTCCAGGTGTCTGAGATGTCTCGTCTGAGCGACGCAATGATGTCGCGGACATATTGCCGGTGAGCAATGGCGTGCTCGTGGTTGAGCGAGAGCATGGCCGCAGTGAGTGCGCCGGACGGCGTGTGCGCTTGCACCTCCAGCCCTGCGAACTGCAGATGCTCGCTCATCACATGCTCACAGGGGTTCGGGATGAAGGGCTCGCGCTCTTCGTCCGGCCAGTCGCGTGTTCGCGGCCAGGCACCTTTGCGGCTGTTGCATGAATTGCAGCAATAGTAAAGATTTTCCCAGTCAGTCGTGAGTTCCGGAAAATATTTTTGAGGCCTGTAGTGATCGACGCCGAAATGATCCGGCGGATGCAGTGATTGATCGGGTTTGCAACAATATACGCACCTTCCTTGAAATTCTTCCTTTAGAGATTTCTTGTATTTTCTGTAGTGTTCGTATTCTAAAGAATTTGGCGCTCTTTCGTGTTTTTCGCTTGGGTATTTGTACGGCATGTCTACTTCTTCTTTTTGTACTGTCTCGCCTTCTTTTTTCTTTCGATGTTCCGCTCCCGCACGCGCGATAGGTCGATCGCAATATCGTCCAGGACCGCCACCTCCTCCTCGGTCACCACGGGAAAGAGGCCCATCACTTCGTCGGAAATTTCGCGCAGGCGCTCGGTCTCTCGCTTCGTCAACGCGCCCTCGAGAAATTTCTTGTGCAACAGGGACAGTCGCTCGCGCAGAATACGCTCGCGACGATTGCTTGGGTCGTACGAGAAAATATCTGGATTGCGCAGATATTCGATAAACGCGTCCTCATTGGAAAAGCATTGGCGCATGATCATGACGAGGCCCTGGTGATTAAACGCCGAGGACCCGACCGTCGGAGGCAGAACATAGTAAGCGGCCAATTTCCTGAACGCCGTGATCAGGGAGTCATGGATTCGCTCCCCTTGCTCGCGGAGTCGCGCGACCGTTGGATCGTATCCAGGGTACGCCCTCTTCAATAGCGCATAGATATTGCGGACTTCATTGCTGGCCGCCGTCGTCAACTCCTCGATCGCCGCCTCATCCAAGGTGGCGCCCGCCTGTGGCACAAAGATCCGGTCGTCTTGCCGCTCGGCATCCTTCGTGCGGAGCTTTCCGCGTTCGACCGCGCGTGTGAGCGTGTCCTTGGCGTCTTGCGCGCCGACATGGTAGTCGCGCCCGGCCGCGCAGATGCACCAGACGCGCGAGGCGTCGTCGATCGCGGCCTTCATCTTGTCCAGACCCGATATGACCGGCGGCACGCGGAGCAGATCCGCTATGGTGATGACCGTGGACATCATCGCGCCGTTGCGTCGGTTCCGATGCGCTCGCCGTTGCCGTGGGGGAAGCTCAAATCACGCCCGCTGGGCGGGCCTTCATTGGTGAGGGCCCCGAACAAATAGCGGAAGACGCGCGGCCACGCCAGAGAGAATAGGAAGAAGGTCCATTTGCACGGACAAGTCCCGGCGGCGATCGCGGGTCGGTCAGTAGCCGCCGTGATAGTCGCGGTAGTAGCTGCCGAACTGCGCCGCGCCGAATTCTCTGTGGGCGCGGTTGAGCACCATGCTGATGGTCGGGCCGCGGTCGATCAGCTCGAGCGCCTGGCTGATCGCCGATTTCGCGGTCTTCTCCGCCTGGACCACGAACAGAATATGCCCGACATGCAGCGCCAAGGCGCTCGGCTCGCTGGTTGACAGCACCGGCGGCGAATCGATGATCACGATGCGATCGCGATAGCGGCGGGCGATCTCCGACATCACACGCTTCATCCGCTCGCTCGCGAGAAACTCGGTGCTCAGCCGGTGCGGGCCGCCCGCCGGTAGAAGCGACAGGCTCTCGACGCTGGTGCGCAGCATGACATCGGAGAGCTCGATCGTCGGGTTCTCGAGCACATCCAGGAGGCCCCGGGAGGCCGTGATCCCGAGCTCCTTCGGGATGCTCGGCCGGCTGAGGTCGGCGTCCACGAGGAGCACCGTGCGGTCCTTCTCGAACGCCAGGCTCATCGCGAGGTTGATCGAGGTGAAGGTCTTGCCTTCGGCGGGCCGTGTGCTCGTCACCATGATCAGGTTGGCGTTCGGCACGCCGTCGCGCTGGCGCTTCGCGACAGACTGCAGCACCGAGCGCTTGATGATGCGGAATTCCTCGATCGTGCGCGTCCGGCGCGCGTCGGGCACCAAGATGCCGTTGCGCTTCAGCAGCCCAAAGTCGAGCTCGACGAAGCGGCTCTTGGAGCGCGCGGTTTCGGGGCGCGCCGTTGTCGAGCGACGGGCCGCCGGCGTGCTCCGCGGGGGCTGCAGGTCCGGCTGCGGCGGTGTGGGTTTCGGCTCCGGCGGTGGCGCCGCCGCGACGGCGGCCTGCGCCGTCCCGCTGCTGCTCACCTTCGGCTCCACATCAAGCGCCGGCGGCGGAGACGGCGGTCGGGGCAGCGCCGCGGTGTCCGGGGCGCTGACGGTCTCTGCCGCGGGGGCCGCGGTCGTCGCAGGCGGGGGCGGCGGGCCAGGCTCGATCGGCTCGACATGCGCTTCACTCGCCGGGTCGATCCCCGGCGCGGATGAGCCGCCGAGCTTCTCGGCTGCGCGCTCGACGAGCGATCCGCGGCCGCGGCGCGGACCGTCGTGGCCGTCGCGATCTGCCATCTCTACACCTCCGTCCCGCGGCGCTGGGGCGCATAGGGGTGGGCGTCTGTCGAGAAGCCCGTCATACGTTCGGAACCTTGTCCAGCAGCTCGATCGGCGCGTATCTGTTCAAGAGGTCTAGAAGCGCGGATTGGTTGAGGCCGACATCCCGCTCGACGTAGTTGAGCACACCGTAAACCGATATGAGGCCGACCACCGCGGTGGCGAACGCGGCCGTTTTAAGGCCGCGCCACGCTCGCTGGCCGCGCGTTCGGAAGGATGAGACGGTTCCCACGACCGGGAACTTGAACGTCTCCTTGAGCTGCAGGCTGCTCGAGATGCGATCGCTCGAGTAGGCCAGCAAGACCGCGAGCGCGAGACCCGAGCCCAAGCCGACGATCAGCACGCCGATGAGGAACAGCGCACGGCGCGGACCGGCCGGCGAGGCGGGAACCTGCGGGGGCTCGATGATGCGGAACTGAATCTGTTCGCCCTCGACCTCGCGGGCCCGCGAGACCCGCTCCGATTCGCGGCGTTGCAGGAATTGCTCGTAGCGCTGGCGGATCACGTTATAGTCGCGATTGAGCCGGGTGAGCTCCGCCTCCACCTCCGGCACCCGAGTGCGCAGGCGGTCCAGCTCCTCGACGTCGCGACGCGCGTCGATCAAATCCTCGCGCAGACCCGCGATGGCCGCCTCTTCTTGCACAAGCTGAATCTTGAGATTCTCGTAGATGGGGTTGGGGATGCCGACAGTGTCGTTGCCCACGGGCGTGTCGGGCACCGGGTTCTCATCGGCCCATTGCAGCGCCGCTTCGCGCTCGGCGTCGCGCTCTTCGTAGAGCGAATCGAGGCGGCGGCGCGCAACCACCACGTCAGGGTGCTTCTCGGTGAACCGGCTCAGCAAGGCCTCGACCGTATGCTCGGCCTCGAGGATGCGAACCTCGATGTCCGACGGACCGGGGCCAAACCCGCCACCGCCGCCACCGCCCGCGCCCGTCGCGCTGTTCGGCACCGGGAAGAACCGGGGTGTGCTCGAGAGCTCGCGTTGAAGCGTCGCATAGCGAAGCTCTGCATTGCGGAGCGAGCCCTGCAGCGAGCGCACGGTGCGCTGGGCGGCGCCGAGCTTCTCCGAAAAGCCACGCTGGCCGCTCAACAGCTCCACATTTTGCTGCTTGAACAACGCGAGCCGGTTCTCGGCCTCCTCGAGCTGCCGCTCGTAGCTGGAGATCTGCTCCTCGATGAAGCGCCGCGCGGTTTCCATGTCGCGGCGGCTCTTGCCGAGATTGTTCTCGACGAACAGGGTCAGGAACGCCTGGGTGACGTCGCGCGCCTTTTCGGGGGTCTCGTGCTGATAGGCAATCGAGAACAGATTCTGCCCGACATTGCTGACGCGCGTGCGAGCCCCGATGCCGTCGATCAGCTTCTCCATCTCGCCCGGCGTGTCGGCCGTGATGTCGAGATCGGTCATCCGCGCTACTTTCTCGAGATTAGGGCGCGCGATGAGCGTGCGCTGGATCAGCAGAACCTCGCTCTGGACGTTGTTTTCGACGGTGAGGCCGCGCAGGAGCGGGCGCAGGATATGCTCGGTGTCGACGTAGACCCGCGCCGAGGATTCGTAGACGTCGGGCTGCTGAATGACCAACCACCATCCGGCCAGGCAGACGAACCACGCGACCAAGATGGCGATCACGCGCCGTCGCCAAACGGCCGTGGCCAGAACCAGCAATTGCGCGATCGGGTTGTTCATAGCGCCTTGGGACAGAGTTTTGGGTTCAGCATGAACTGGTTACCGCCTGCTATTGTACGGTGCCATATTTCAAACCGGTTAACCGGCGACCACCACGATGTCGGTTCCGACCGTCGGGGACTGTGGCGGCGGTGCCGTCAACCAGCCAGCACCATCGGCTTGGGCGCGTGACACGCGGCGCAACCGATGTGTCCGCCCGCGCGCCGGGCGGCCCACATTCCCTATTCTCGACGGACTGTCCGGACGGTTCCCTCGCAGGGCTGAACAGCACCGAGTTCCATCTCCCTCGCCGTACGCTGCCCACTCGTCCAAAGTTCTCGCCAGCTTTTTTCGCCGGCCGTCATTGTGGCGCTATTGAACCCGATAAATTAAATGGTGTCAAGATGTTAACCAACGGCCTTCGACCGGCTGGGGGTTCCCAGCCGGTCCGCCGAGCCCATCAACGCCAGGTGGCGGCGGCTAGAAGAAGCTCTCCGGCACGATGATCACATCGCCCGGCAGCACCTCGACGTTGGCGCTGATATCGCCGTCTTTGATGAGGTCGGCGAGGCGAACGTTGTATTGCAGCTGCTCGCCCTCGACCACACGCACCAGGGTCGAGGCGTTGCCATCCGCGAACGGGGTCAGTCCGCCGACCGAGATCATGATGTCGAGCAGCGACATATTGGCGCGGTAGGGGATCGCCTGCGGCGCCGCGGCCTCGCCGACGACACGCACCTGCTGGTCGAACGGCCCGACGAAGCCGGTGACGATCACCGTGACGATCGGATCCTGGACATACTGCCCGAGCTCCGCCTCGATCTCGCGTGCGAGGGCCGTCGGCGTCTTCCCGGTGACGCTGAGGTCCTCGATCAACGGCACCGAAATGCGACCGTCGGGCCGCACCGCCACGCCGGTGGTCAGCTCCGGGCTGCGCCAGACGAAGATCTGCAGCGAATCGCCGGGACCAATTCGGTACAGCGGGGCTTCACCGCTGGCGTTGATGGCAGCGGTCGGGAGGGTTTCCCGTTCGGTGCAGGCACCGACGACAACCACAGCGACTCCCAACGAGAGGAGCGCGCAAATAGCCCTGAGATTCCCAAGCAGATAGCGCATGTTGGACACCGTTCCGGAAAAAGGTCGAGAAGCATAACCGATGACATGGCCACCGTAAATATAACCCCGCCGGCGCATCACGCGACATCGCCGATTCCGGCGGCCCTCGAGCCGCCCGCGCGGCCCGCGGCATCGCCGGCCGCTCCTGCGACGCCGGCCCGGCGCGCCAGGCTCGCAGCCGCGCGCACCGCGGCCCTGCCGTCCCAGCCGGGCGGGCAGGTCGCCCGCGGCCATTGGCCGTCCTGGACGCGCGTGACCGCTTTTGTGAGCTGGTCTGGTGGGATCAGCCGGTTGGTGCCCTGGGTCACGGTGATGGGCCGTTCGGTGGTGTCGCGGAGCGTAAGGCAGGGGATGTCGAGGTAGGTGGTCTCCTCCTGCACACCGCCGGAATCGGTGATGATCAGACGCGCGTCGCTCACCAGGCTCATGAAGGCGATGTAGCCGAGCGGCTCGGTGGTCTCGATGCCCGGCGTCTCGTCGAGCGTGCGCGCGAGATCGAAGCGCTCGAGACGGGCCCGGGTGCGTGGGTGCACGGCAAACACCAGCGGCATCGTCTCCGCCACGCCGCGCAGCTGCGTGACGATGCGCGCGAGCGTGGCGCGGTCGTCGACATTGGACGGGCGGTGCAGTGTGACGACGCCATACGCCCCGGCCGCGAGGCCGAAGCGGTCACGCGTGTTGGACGCCGTGATGCGCGGACGCAGCAGCTCGTAGGAATCGATCATGATGTTGCCGATGCGCTCGATCTGCGCCGCCGGCACGCCCTCGGACCGCAGGTTTCGATCGGCGTCCGCCGAGGGCGTCCACAGCAAATCGGAGATGCTGTCCGTGACGATCCGGTTGATCTCCTCGGGCATTGCACGATCGCGGCTGCGAAGGCCCGCCTCGAGATGCGCGACGGGCAGGTGGAGCTTGGCGCCGACCAGGGCACAGGCGACCGTGGAGTTCACATCGCCCGCCACGACGATCCAGTCGGGCGCGGCCTCGCCGCACAGCGCCTCGTAGCCGATCATCACGCCCGCCGTCTGCTCGGCATGGCTGCCGCTGCCCACGCCGAGATGGTGGTCGGGCGCGGGCAGCCCGAGATCGCGGAAGAAATCATCCGACATGTTGGCATCGTAGTGCTGGCCGGTATGAACCAGGACCGGATCGCACCAGCTGGTGGTGTGCAGCGCGTGGTAGAGCGGCGCGATCTTCATGAAGTTGGGCCGGGCGGCCGCGATCAGGTGCGTGACGACGCTCATTCGGTGACGGCCTCGCGCGGTGCGTCCCCGTCATGCGCTGCGGCGGCAGGCTGCGGCGCGGGATCGCGCTGCAGCTCCAGCAGGAACGTCTCGAGGCGGTGGTTTTGCTTGTCGCGGGTGAATTGATCGCTCACCGCCTTCGCAAGCGGCGCGATGTGTCCGTGTGCGGCCTTCTCCGACAGCCATGCGCGAAGCTGATCGGCGATCGCCGCGGGATCGTTGATCACGAAGCCGGCGCCATGGCGCGCCATGATGGTGCCGGGAACGCCGTCCTCGAGGCCGAGGCACAGGATGGGGCGGCGCGCCCCGAGATACTCGAAGAACTTGCCCGGCACATTGCCCTGCTCGCGCGGGTTGTTCCATTGCATCAGGAGCAGCACGTCGGCGGTTTGCTGCGCCGCGATCGAGTCCGCGTAGAGCACGCCCGGCAGCACCGTGACTTGGTCCATGACGCCGGCGCGCTCGGCGAGCGGCCATACATGCTCGGGCGCCGTGCCCACGAACGTCACCGAGACGGCGCGACCGGCCTCGCCCATCGCGGCGATCGCCTGAAAGAGCGGCGTCGGGTCGCGCCGGTTGGGGTAGATGCCGCCGGTATAGACGATGTGGAGGGTGTCCGTGTCCGGGCGGCCGAGGCAGGGCGCATCACCGTAGTCCGCCGGATCGAAGCCGTTATAGATCGTCGCGACCGGCCGGTCATAGGTCTGACGGTAGGTCGTCGCCCAAGGCTCGGAGACGGTCACGATGCCGGCGGTCCGCTTGATCATCCGATCCTGCACGCGCTTTTCGAGCCAGCACCGCCAGCGCGGCTTCTCGGCGTAGGGATCCTCGACCCAGCGATCGCGGAACTCGAGCACGAGTGGCACGCCGGCGCGCCCCGCGACGCGCGATGCCGCAAGGAGGCCCGTGAAGGGTGGGCCGCTCGCATAAATGAGGTCGGGCCGGGCGTCTTGCACCGCGCGGTGACCGGCGCGGGTCGCATGGCGCAGCCAGCCGACGCGCGAATCCGGAAAGTGCATGACCAGCTCGTAGAGCTCGGTCATACGGCCCCAACGCTGCGCAGCGATGCGACCGGGCTTGGCCGGCATGGCCGGCGCGGCCGTCGACGCCCCGGCCGTGGCCGAGGCCCGCCCGCGCCGCAGCAGGCGGTTTCGCCACCGAGCGACGCGGCGCGGAAAGTCGTTGATGTCGGTCCACGGTGTGTAGGTGACCGCGGCGGCCGGAATGCCGAGCTCGAGCGTCTGGGGGAAGGGCATGTCGGCGCAGGCGATGACGCGCACGTCGTGGCCTCGCGCGTGGAGGAAGCGCGCGAACTTGCCGACGCGCAGGGCGCCGATCGTTTGGGTCGGCGGAAAAAACCAGGAGAAGATCAGGATGCGCAACGCGGTCCCGCCCTAGCTGGGCGCGCTCCGGGTCGAGAGATCGGCTCCGGCGCCGACGGGCTCCGGCGGTTCCTTCTCGAGGATTGCGCGCATCACCATCGCCTTCGTCACGGCCATGATCGCCACGAGGTGGAGGAACGGCTCGAAATAGGCGGTGTTGACGAAGGCCGCGCCCACCGCGAAGCCGACGATGCCGACCTGCGTCATCGCGCCGAGTTCTCGTGCCCATCGAAGGTCTTCGCGCTGCTTGCCTTGCTTGATCAACCAAGAGCCGGTCCGCCAGACGACCCCGAGCAAGAGGGCGTAGAGCAATATTCCAAGGAAGCCGTGCTCGGCGAGCACCTCGAAATAGGCGCTGTGCGGCGAGCGGATCCGCGTGAGCTCCGCCTTGTATTTGGTGTAGACACTCCACTCGGCGTGGACCATGAAACCGCCGCCGAAGAGCGGATTGTTCGCGGCGATGCGCCACATCAGGGTCCAGGTCCGCAGGCGCGCCTGGGCGGAGGCGTCTTCCTCGTAGGTCTCGATGGTCTCGGCGCGGTCGAACCACTGCGCGGGAGCCGCGACGAGGGCACCGCACACGACCACGAAAATGAGCAGGCCGATCGCGAGCTTCTGCCGCGACTTCATCCAGAACACGACGCCCATCGCCACCGCCGCGAGCAACGTGCCGCGCGAATAGGTGCCAAGAACCGCGGCGAAGCTCATCACCATGCTGAACGAGAGGAGCCACCACAGCCACCGCTTCTTGTATTGCAGCTGCAGGTAGCGCATCAGCGGAATGACCATCAGCAGGGCCACGCCGATATTGTTGTTGGCTTCGAGGAAGCTGCTCTCGGGCCCGTAGACGCGATAGTTGCCGCCGGTCGCCAAGACGAACATCCCGCCCTTGACGCCGAAATAGCCGATCGAGATCACGATCACCCAGATCAGCGTGTCGAGGCGTTGTTTCGTGCTGATGAGCGGCAGCGTGATGAAGGTGATCAGCATGGCCTTCATCGTCGTCTGCCACTTGTCGAAGGCGAGATCGGAGATGGCGAACAGCGTGGTGAGCGTGATCCAGCCCGCGAACGCGATCAGAAGGATCGTCGGGCCGTTCATCGGCAGCCGCTTCGGCTCGCGCGAGAGCAGCCAGGCCACGATGGTGACCGCGCCGACGATGAAGACGAGCGGGAGCTGCGAGGCAATTCCCCAGACCGCCTGGTGGGGCGCCATGTAGGAGAGCCACGAATAGACCAGGAGCCCGAGATGGGGTTTCACGAAGATCGCGGGAATGGCTCCCACGATTACGATGAGTAGAAGGGCTCCACGCATGGTCTCGTAGCGCTTATCGGCGATGGCCTCTGGGCCGCTTCGTTCGAGTGGTCACCGCTCACCGTGTCCGGGCGTTCCCCCGGGCTCGCTGGACCTGCTCTACGACGCGGGCGAGAGCATGGCCGGCTTTCGTTTCGCCACGGTTAAGGGTTCGCGCACGACAAGAGCGCACGCAGCGTCCCACCTGTGTTCAGAGATATCCCAGGCACTTCGCCGGGTCCAGCCGTCTCGGCGCTGGTCGCCCGCCAATGTTTGCTAGTGCAACACCGCGTCGGCCGGCCGGTCCGCGTCCTGCAGCGCGAGAATGGCCGCAACCATGCGGATCCACACCCGGTGCTCGTCGTGATCGCCCTGCCTGCGCATTTCTTCGGCGCGAACCACCGCCCGCGCCAAGGCATTGAGGCCATGATGGCGCACCATCAGCAAAGCGGCGCGATAGATTTCGCTGTTGGGCACCCGCACGTGATCGATCGACAGGTCGAGGTCGAAGAGCACCGCGCTGGCGAGATCTTCCCGCACTGCGCGGCTCATGGCGCGAGCCTCACCGCCCCGTCCGGGGCCGTGCTCCACACCGTCACGCTTCGCCTCGCGACCGCGCGCGGCGCGTTGATCCGTTCTCTGGTTCTCACCCGTCCTACTCCCGTCGTCGCGCGGGATTGGGTCACGCGTTCGCGACCGCCTTGTTTTCTTAGCAAGATCCATGCCGAACTTTTTTTCCGTTGTATTTCAATATATTAGTGACTCGCCTTCGCGCCTCCGGCGGGGTTATGTAAACAATTCTAACACCATGATCGACGGCTCCGACGAGGGCCATCGATGTTAATTTGTTCTGTTTCAATGGCTTAGCCTTGATCGCCGTACGCCGGTCGCGTCGGAATTCTTTACAGTTGGCCTCCGGAAGGCAGGGTGGCGGGCCGGAAGACCGTGCCCTCGAAAGCGCCGGCCTGTAGAGTCGGGCCCGCAATCCCGCCATCGACGGTAAAGTCCGGTGATCCGCAAAATGAAGAAAAATCTACAGATCGGCTTCCAACATGTTCTCCCTCCAGAAAAATTTCAGGATGGGGCGGGGCAACATACGGGCGCATGGACGCGCCGGATCACGACGCTTATTGATCAGCTGGGGTTCGATGCGGTTTGGGCAGGTGATCATGTCGCGTTCGCCGGACCCATCCTCGATCCGCTGATGCAGCTCGCGCAGGCGGCCGCCCTCAGCGAGCGTCTGATGATCGGCACGAGCGTCTACCTGCTGCCGCTGCGCCACCCTGCCGCGGTGGCCAAGCAAGCCGCCTCACTCGACGTTCTTTCGGAGGGACGCTTGATCTTCGGCGTCGGCGTTGGCGGTGAGTTCCCCATCGAGTTCGCGCTCTGCGGCGTGCCGGTCGAGGAGCGCGGCGCGCGGCTGAGCGAGGGCATTGCCGTGCTGCGCAAGCTCTGGTCCGGCGCACCGGTGTCGCACGACGGGCGGTTCTATCCCTTCCCCGAGGTGATGATCGAGCCGGCGCCGATCCAGCCGGGGGGACCCAAGATATGGTGCGGCGGCCGGTCGGAGGCCGCGCTCCGCCGCGCTGGCCGTCTTGCCGATGGCTGGATTTCCTACGCGATCACCGAGGATCGGTTTCGCCAGTCCCTGGAGACGATCGCCACGGCCGCCGAGGCCGCAGGCCGGTCGATGGCGGCATTCGACGCGGGACATCTCTTGTTCATCCGCCTCGGCGAGACGCGCGAGCAAGCGCTCGATTTTGCCAGTGATTTCCTCAGCGTGCGCTACTCGATGGATTTTCGGCGCCCGGCGGAGCGCTATTGTGCGCTCGGCACCGCCGAGGAGGTCGCCACAACGATCCGCGCGTTCTACGCGGCGGGCGCGCGCCATCTCGTGTGCGACGTGTTGGCGCATCAGGCCGACAAGGAGGCGGAGGTCGCGCGGTTCGGCGAGCAGGTGCTGCCGCTCCTCGCCGATTTGCGGGCGTCCTGAGGCGATGTTTCGGCTTCACCGCAACGACGCTTACGCGGACCAGGCGGCCTACCCGCATGATGACGTGATCGGCGCCGCGGGCCGCGCGGCGGCGCGGGCCGCGCTCACGGCCTGGCCCGGCTACGCGCCGACGCCGCTGCAACCGCTGCCCGGCCTTGCGGCGCAAATGGGGCTCGGCGCGGTTTGGCTGAAGGACGAGGGCGGCCGCTTTGGGCTCGGCAGCTTCAAGGCGCTGGGCGGCGGCTACGCCGTGATGCGGGTGCTGTCGGAGCGGCTTGGTGGCACCATCGGCATCGCCGACTTGGCGGCGGGCAAGGGCAGGGGCGCGGTCGACGCCATGACGGTGTGCTGCGCGACCGACGGTAATCACGGCCGGGCGGTGGCCTGGGGTGCGGGCCTCGCGGGGGCCCGTTGCGTCATCTACCTCCACGAGCATGTGAGCGAGGGCCGGGAACGCGCGATTGCCGGGTTCGGCGCCGAGATCGTGCGCGTGCCGGGCACCTACGACGATTCGGTCAAGGCCTGCGCCGCCGAGGCCGCGGCGCGCGGCTGGCACGTGGTCTCAGACACCTCCTACGCCGGGTACATGACGGTGCCGGGGTGGATCATGGAGGGCTACACCGTGATGGCCGAGGAGGCGCGTGACCAACTTGGCGATGAGGCTCCGAGCCACATCTTCGTGCAGGGCGGCGTCGGCGGATTGGCGGCGGCAGTGGTGGCAGGTTTCTGGCCGGCGATGGGTGGAGACCGCGCCCGTCCGGTGGTGGTCGAGCCCGAAGCGGCAGACTGCCTCTTTCAAAGCGCGCGCCGGGGCGCGCCGGCGACCGCGACGGGCGATCTCGACACGGTGATGGCGTGCCTCGCCGCTGCCGAGGCATCACCGATGGCTTGGCAGGTCCTCGCCGATGGCGCCTTCGCCTTCATGACCATCGGCGATGAGTGGGCGACCCGGGCGATGCGGCATGCCGCTGCGGGCGAGGCCGCCGATCCGCCGCTGGTGCTCGGCGAATCCGGTGCGGCGGCGCTCGGCGGTTTGCTCGCGGTGGCCGGGGATGCCGATGCGCGCGCGCATCTCGGGCTCGATGCGGCCGCGCGGGTCCTCGTGATCGGCAGCGAAGGCGCGACCGACCCCGAGATCTATCAACGCATCGTCGGCCGCCCGCCCGCCGCCGTCCGGTCCGCCGCGAGTTAGGGCGAGCGGCGGCGGCGCCTCAAAGCTCGAGCGGGCCGCCGGTCGCGTCGAAGATCGTCTCGTAGGCGCGATACATCCGCGGCATGTCGTAGTCCGCGATGACCCGCGCGCGGTTGCACGCGCCGATGTGGGCGCGTTGCGCATCGTCCGCCAGCAACGCGCGAAGCGCGCCGGCGAAGGCGCCCTCGTCCCCGGGTGGCGTGATGTGCGGCCGATTCTCCGGCGCCACCAAATGCTTCACGTCGCCGACGTCGAGGCCCGCGACGGGCAGCCCGGCGGCCATCGCTTGCAGCAGGGCGTTCGGCATTTGCTCCGTGTCCGACGAGATCGCGAAGAGATCGAATGCCGCGAGTGCGCGTTCGATGTCCTCGGTATGGCCCGTGAAGGTGGTCGCGGCGGCGATGCCGAGCCGCGCGGCTTCCTGCTCGAGCGCCGGCCTCTCGGCGCCGTCGCCGACGATGACGAGGTGGTGACGCTCCGGGCGGTAGACCGCGGCGAAGGCGCGCAGCAAGCGGCCGATATTCTTCTCGCGGCGCAGGGGCGCGAGCGTGCCGACGAGGAGCCGCTCGCCCTGCGGAAGATAATGGTCGCGGAAGCTCTCCGACCGTGCGATCGCGAACCGGGCGTGGTCGACGCCGTTCGGCACGTGATGGACGCGCCGCCGGTCGAGACGCCAGATCTCGGTGGCGATGCGCGCGAGCGTCAGCGAGGGGACGACGAGCGGCGTGCGCCGGCCGAGCGCGAGGCGCCGATAGGCGACGCGGCGCGGCAGTTGCCGGCGCGCCTCGTCGGGGCCGAAACCGCTCTCGAAATGGACGTGAGGGCACACGGGTGCCCACCGATTGGCGAGCGCCCAATCGAGGGCACCCCAGTTGTAGGTGAGCAGCAGGTCGGGGCGCGCCTCATTGAGGGCGCGCCGCATGTCGAGCAGCGCAAGGGGCCAACGCCGCCGCGCATGCGCAGGCGGCGGCGGATCCAGCAGGGGGATGGCCGCGGCGATGCGGCGCGTGGCGTCGTAGCAGCCATCGGTCGCGACGATGGTGTGGCGGTAGCGCGGACCGAAGTGGTTCATCACGGCGGTGATGCGGATCGGCACGCCGCCGAGCCCGAACGAGGCGAAGACGTGGAACAGGTGGCGCGCCCCGTCATGGCCGCGCGCAGGAGTGCTGCTCCGAGCGGCGGGCGCGGCGGCGGCATCGGCTGGGGTGTTCGTCGTGGTCATCCGGCTCGGCTGGCTCGGCATCGCATGGTTCGCCATACGCCGCGCAGCGGGCGGCGGCAACCCGGGCGTGCAACGCAAACGGGCCCGCCGAAAAGGCGGACCCGCGGGCGATCGGCCGTTGTCGGCGATCCGATCAGCGCACGCCTTGGGGCCAGAGGATAACCCTGACGGTTTGAAGAATGATAACGACGTCGAGCAAGACGCTCTGGTTCAACAGATAGTAGATGTCGAACTGCAGCTTGCGCCGGGCGTCGTCGATCGAGGCGCCATAGTGGTAGTTAAGCTGGGCCCAGCCGGTAATGCCCGGCTTCACCAGGTGCCGCTCGCTGTAGAACGGGATCTGCTCGGAGAGCTGCTCCACGAAATAGGGGCGCTCCGGTCGCGGGCCGACAAAGCTCATGTGGCCTTGCAGCACATTGAAAAGTTGCGGCAGCTCATCGATGCGAACCTTGCGGATGAAGCCGCCGATCCGGGTCACGCGCGGGTCGTCATTAGACGCCCAGCGCGGCACGCCATCGCGCTCCGCCTCGACGTGCATGCTGCGGAACTTGTAGACGATGAAGGTGCGCCCGCCCAGGCCGACCCGCTCCTGACGGAGGATCACCGGGCCCCGGCTTTCCAACCGGATGGCGATCGCGGTGCCAAGCAGGAGCGGCAGGAACACGATGAGAAACACGATGCTGACGGTGACATCGAGCGCGCGCTTCATGCCGGACTGAAGGCGTCCGCTGCCGAGACCCTCGGAAAAGACGAAATCGGTGGAATCGAGCGCGTCGATGTCGATGCTGCCGGTCTCGCGCTCATAGAACTCGGAGTAGCGCGTCACGGCCACGCCGCGCAGGCGCAACTCCATGAGCCAGCGCATGTCGTCAGGGTTGCGCAGACCCTCCGCCGCGATGACGAGCTCATCGATGCGCTCGGTCTGCAACCGCTCCAACAGCTGTGCCGGGCTTCCGATGATCTTGGATCGCGGCACGCTGATCGTCTCTACGCCTGGGTCGACGAACCCCACGCACATGAACCCGAAGGCGCGCCGCTCCCGCTCGAGGGCCTCGACGTGGGCGGCACGTCCACCAACGCCGAACACGGCAACGCGCCGGCGCAGACGGTCGGCGCCGATCAGGCGCTGCACGAAGTAGCGTGTGATCGCCGCTCCGGCGAAGGAGAACGCGAGCGCCGGCACCAGGATGCTGCGCCAAATCTGAACCTCGGGAAAAACATAAAACAGCGCCGTTAACAGCAGGGCGCCAAGGACCAGGCTCACGGCCACGCGCGCCATCATGCTGATGTAGCGGCCGAGGAAGCGCGTGTGATAGAGCCCCATCGCGAACATCATCGCGAGGAGAACGGCCGTGAAGAGAAGCGCCTTGGGCGCAAGGTTGATGGTGCTCGCGCTCGAGATCTCCACCCAGCTCAGGTGGACACCGGCATAGAAGCACGCAAAGAAGATCAGCCCTTCGGCGAAGCCGAGGGTGAAAAGTGGCTTGGATCCGTGGGCTCGGATCAGTTTGACCATGCCATCCGCCTCGTTGTCTGGGGATGCACGGTGCTCGCCGCCGGCTTTGCGCGGACGTTGTCCCGCTCGTGGCTCGGCGCCTGACGACCATCATCCCCCGCGTGGCGCGGCACACCGCAACGCCACACGCAGCCACACTTCCAAGCCGGTTTTTCTTTATTGAGGGCACAGTTCCCGCGCCCTCAATTTAACCTCGTCACCACCTGAAGAGTTAACGGCAACGAGATCGTTCCAGCTCGGCGCTGCCCACGTGTCCTTAGAAAATCGCCGCTTTTTTTTTCTAATTTTCTTGTGTGCGCATTGAACCTCTCGCGGGGGATGGAGTCAAGTCGAAAGGACCACTTAACCAGTTATTACAACCAGTTAACATGCGCAACAGTACCCCTGTGCAACAAATTCGTGCAATACTGCCGTAAATTCTCGCAGCCAGGGCGGCCTGGCGCGGTGCTTTCTCGGTCATAGTTACACATGTTAACATAGCTGTTACCCCGCTCGACGGCGACTCGGACAAACGAAACGCGCCCGGGCGCGCCGATTCCTTGGGTCGTGGCGCCCTCCAACGATGGTTATCCGCCGTCTTAGAAGAAATTAACGGCCTTGGTGACCGATTTATTACAACGATCGATCGGCCGGGGCTGTTTAGATCGCATTTTGATTGATGCGGCGAGCCCCCTCGGCCTCCGGCGCGCGAGCCGCGGGCGCCGCTTCAATGCCTGCGCACCGTGCACGCATCGTGCCCAACCCGTGTCCCGCCCTGCGGTGGCGATGTTGGTTAACTGGATATTAGGGCTGCGATGGGCAGATGCCAGTCGATATGTGCGGGGGGATGCGCCTAGACCTCACTCGGCGAGCCGCGCGGCGCGCGCCGATGTTTAGAACGGGCCATGCGCCCGCGGGTCGCGATACACTGCGACCATGATCGGTCCTGCCACCATCGTCGGGTTGATCGGCGCGAGCGTCTGCGTCGCGGCGTTCATCGGGCTGTTGGCCTTGCTGGTGGCGGGCTGGAAACGCAGCCCGCAAATTTGGCTGTTCGCGCTTGCCTGCGTCGCAACGGTCGCATGGGCATCGGCTGCGGTCTACCAAGGCGCGGCTGGCGTGGAGCTGCCGCGGCTCAGCCTCGTGTTCGGCGTGCTCCAGCTCGCGAGCTGGATTGTGGTCCTGCTGAGCTTCCTGGACCCGCGCGCGAAGGGGCCCCTCGGCAGCCCGACCGGCCGCCTCGCGCTCAGGGGGGCCGGGCTCGCGGTGATCGCCTGGATCGTCATCGTGGGCGTCCAGCCCTGGGGCCAGAGTGGCGTGGTCACGATCCACCTGATCGCGCAGCTTGCGATCTCCATCGCCGGCCTCAGCCTGATCGAAACGATCCTCCGCAACGCGAGCCAGGACGAGCGCTGGCGGGTCAAGTTCTTCGGCATTGGGCTCGGCGCCGTGTTCGTCTTCCACATGCTCATCGCGGCCGATGCCCTGTTGTTCAGCGGCGTGCGCCTAATCCTGAACGAGGCCGCGGGTGCGATATACGCACTCGTCGCGCCTCTGCTCGCCCTATCGATCCGGCGCTTCGAGGACTGGTCGCCGCAGGTTTCAGTGTCACGCAAGGCCGCGTTCTACGCGTCGACGCTCACCGCGAGCGGCCTCTACCTCTGCGCGATGGCGGTCGCGGCCTTCTACGTGCGCGAGGTGGGCGGCGACTGGGGCGGCGTGATCCAAGCGATCTTCCTGTTCGGCTCGGTGATCCTGCTGGTCGTGATTCTCGCCTCAGGCTCCGTGCAGGCGCGCCTTAAGGTGTTCGTGCGCAAGCACTTCTTCCACTACAAGTATGACTATCGCGAGGAGTGGCTCCGCTTCACCGAGACGGTCTCGGCCGGGGATCCGAACGAGCCGCTCGAGCGACGCGTGGTCAAGGCGATCGCCGATATCCTGGATAGTCCGGGGGGTGCGCTCTGGCTGCGCGACGATACGCTGCTTTCGGTCGTGGCGACGCTCAACATGCCCGCGTCGAGCCTTCCGACGCGCGAAGCCGACGAGTTCATCGCCTTTCTCGAAACCCGCCAATGGATTGTCGATCTCGCCGACCTTAAGGCCAATCCCGAGAAATATGACGGGATCACGCTCCCGGATCAGCTCCGCGATGCGCCGCACGCCTGGGCTATCGTGCCCCTGCTGCGCGAGGCGCACCTGCTGGGGTTTGTGCTGCTCAACGAGCCGCGCGCCCCGAAGACGCTCGATTGGGAGGATTTCGACATCTTACGCGCCGTCGGCCGTCAGGCCGCGAGCTACCTTGCCGAGCAGCGCGCGGCGCGTCACCTAGCCGAGTTCAACGAATTCCACAAGTTCAACCGGCGCTTTGCGTTCGTGCTGCACGATATCAAGAACGTGGTTAGCCAATTTTCACTAATCGCGTCGAATGTGGAGCGTCACGGTCACAAGGCCGAATTTCGGGAAGACATGGTTGCGACCATTCGCGACGCCAATGCCCAGATGACCCGCTTGATCGAGCGCATTCGCTCGGAGAAGGGTGCCGAGCCCCGTCCGGCGGCGGTGGTGTCGCTGCCCGCGCTGTTGAGCAAGCTGAGCGACACGGCTTCGGCGGAGAGCACGGCGTTGACGCTTGAATTGGATCAGAAGGATGCCGAGATCGTTGGTGACGCCGATCGCGTTCAAGCGATTCTCCGGCACTTGACACAAAACGCTCTCGAGGCGGCGGGGCCGAGCGGCCAAGTTCGAATCAGCCTGCACACCCGGGAGGACGCGGCGATCGTCGAAATCACTGATAATGGCCCCGGAATGGATGACGCCTACATACGCAACGAGCTGTTTCGGCCGTTTCGCTCATCGAAGAAGTCGGGCTTCGGGATTGGTGTCTACCAGTGCCGCGATCACGCTCGCGAGATGGGCGGCGACATCGAAGTGATCTCGAGTCCAGGCGCCGGTACCACCATGCGTGTCACGCTCCCGCTTGCGCATGCGAGACCGCCGGCGCCGGCGCAGGCATTGTCGGGCTAACATGGAACAAGAAGAGCGCAGACTTCTAATCGTTGATGACGACGAGGGCATCCAGCGTCAGCTGCGTTGGGCCTTTGACGACCTGTCGGTGAGCCTCGCGAGCGACCGCGGCTCGGCGCTGGAGACGCTGCGCGAGGTGCAGCCCCGGGTTGTGCTCCTCGACCTCGGCCTCCCGCCCGATCCGGACGGCCCGTCCGAAGGCCTGAGCACGCTCGAGGGGATTCTCGCCGCGGCGCCCAAAACCAAGGTCATCGTCATGAGCGGGCAGACCGAGCGTGAGTATGCGGTGCGTGCGGTCGGCCTCGGCGCCTACGATTTCTACCAGAAGCCGATCGAGCAGGAGCCCCTGTCGCTCACGGTGCGCCGCGCCTTCGACCTCTTTGCGCTTGAAGAGGAGAACCAGCGTCTCCTGTCGAGCGGAGGGACGGCGCGGTTGCCCGGCATCGTCACGGCCAATCGCGATATGCTCCGGGTTTGCGAGGAAGCGGCGAAGTTCGCCGCGTCCGAAGTGAGCGTGCTCGTATTCGGCGAGAGCGGCACGGGCAAGGAGCTGATGGCGCGCGCGCTCCATCTGCTAAGCGTGCGCCATGAAGGGCCGATGATCGCGATCAACTGCGCGGCCATTCCCGAGAACCTCCTCGAGAGCGAGTTGTTCGGCCACGAGAAGGGCTCGTTCACGGGCGCGACAAAAACCACCATCGGAAAGGTCGAGCAGGCCGACGGTGGCACGCTCTTCCTCGACGAGATCGGCGACATGCCCTTTGCGCTTCAGGCCAAACTGCTGCGCTTCCTTGAGGATCGCAAAGTCGAGCGGATCGGCGGGCGGCGCGAGATCGAGGTTGACATTCGCGTGGTGTCGGCCACCAACAAGGACCTCAGGGCCGCGATCGGAGAGGGCGCCTTCCGCGAGGACCTGTATTACCGTCTCGCCGAGGCGGAGATCCGCATCCCGCCGCTGCGCGAGCGCCACGACGATGCGCTGCTCATCGCCCACCATTTGCTTCGCGAGGAAGCGGAGCGCAATGGGCGCCATTATCAGGGCTTTAGCCCCGGCGCGCTCACCGCGATCGCCGAGTATGACTGGCCGGGCAATGTGCGCGAGCTTCAGAACCGCGTGCGCCGCGCCGTGCTCACCGCGAGCGATGGGCGCGTCACCGCCGCCGATCTCCAGTTCGAGAAGGCGGAGGAGCCCAAACAGATCGAAACCCTCAAAGAGGCCCGCGAGCGCGCCGAACGGCTTGCCATTACGCGGGCGATGATCGAGGCCAACGGCAACATCTCCAAGGCCGCCAAGCTCCTCGATACCAGCCGACCAACGGTCTATCAGCTCCTCGAGCGCTACGAAATCGAGGTGTAGCCGGCACGGCCCGGGCGCGCGCCGATCCCCGATCTGTTAACGTTTTCTTCGGAGTCGTGCGTCAGATTCGCGCTATCGGACGAGGGGACCAAGATGCGCGCTGCCCACACCACGAGCTTTTCCACCGCGGATCATTTCATAGCTGACCGGCCCGACGGGGCGCCGGTTTCGCCCATTGCGGCGCTCTCGATCTGGACCGTGATGTCGCTCGCCGGCTGGGCCGCGATCCTGACCCCGATCATCCTGCTCACCTAACCGGCTCCTCCCGGGACCCGTCGGCGTGACGCTGCGTCTTTTCCGCGCGGCGGCGCGTGCATTGGCTGCCGGCCTTGATCCGACCGACCCGCGACGCAAGATTGACGCATGAGGGCGGCTAGGCCGGAGATGCAATCGGATGAAAGACAAGGTCTGCGTGGTGACCGGCGCGACCGACGGCATTGGCCGTGTGACCGCCCGCGAGCTTGCGCGTCGCGGCGCGGATGTGACCATCGTCGGGCGGGATGCCGCCAAGGGTGGCCGCGTGGTTGATGCAATGGTCCGCGAGACGGCGAACGCGGGCATCACCTTCGAGCATGCCGATCTTTCCAGCCAGGCCGAGATCCGCGCGCTTGCCGGGCGGCTCAACGCGCGGTTGGCGCGGATCGACGTACTGGTCAACAATGTGGGCGCTTATTTCCATCGCCGCGTGGAGAGCGTCGACGGCATCGAGATGACCTTCGCGCTCAACCACCTCGGCTACTACCTGCTCACCGGGCTTCTTCTGGCGCGCGTGCGGGCCGCGGACGCGGGGCGCATCGTCAACGTCGCCTCGTCCGCCCATCAAGGCCCGCAGGTCGACCTCGACGACCCCGGCGGGCGCCGCCGCTACCGGGGCCTTCGGGCCTATCAGCAGAGCAAGCTCGCCAATATCCTTTTCACGCGCCGGCTCGCGGCCGCGCTCGAAGGGTCGGGCGTCACGGCAAACGCGCTCCATCCCGGTTTCGTGGCGAGCAAGTTCGGGCACAACACGCGCGGCTGGTTCAACATCGCCATCCGTCTCGCGCAGCAGATTTCCGCGATCAATGTCGAGAAGGGCGCGCGCACCAGCGTGTATGTTGCGGCGAGCCCCGATGTGGCGGGCGTCAATGGCCGCTATTTCGACGAGTGCCGCGCGATCGAGAGCTCACCCGAGTCCCGCGACGCGGTCGTCGGCGAGCGTCTTTGGGCATTAAGCGGGGAGCTCACTGGGTGCCGCTATGGCTGACGCGGCGGTGTGGGGGCGCCGCGCTTTCTCTCGCGGCGCAGTTGCGGCATCATCTCGCGCGATACGGGCGCAACCACGCCGATGGCGAGCCATGAGAGTTCTTTCCCGCGCATGCGTTTTACTCGGTCTCATCTGCGCGGTCAGCGCGCCGGCGCTTGCCGACAGCGCGTTCGATGCATTCGACGGCACGTGGACGGGCTCCTCGCTTCGGCGCACCGGCGATGGCGCGCTCGGCGGCTTGAGCGCCGGCGCGCTCTCCATCGAGATCGACGCAAGCGGCGACGAGTTTCACGCACGCTGGACCGCGATCGATTGGCGCCCCGACGGCACGATCGCCGTGGTGCCGGTCGAGGCCGAGTTCGTGCCCACCGAGCGCGCAGCCGTGATGCGTGCGAGGGATATCGACGGCGATCTGTTCGATGGTTCGGACAATGGCAACCCGCTCGACGGCGAGCCGATGATGTGGGCGCGTGTCGAGGGCCCCGTGATCGCGATCTACAGCCTGCGCCTCGCCGAATCCGGTGCGTTCGTGCTCGACCAGTTCGCAGTCGAGCGTGTCGAGGGCGGCATCGCGTTCGACTATGTCGCGGTCGGCAGCGCCGAGGAGGAACTCGTGCTGCAGGGTCATTTCACGCGGGCAGGAGACTGACGAGATGGTTTGGCGTTGGCGTGACTATGCTCTTGCGTTGGCGGCGTGTTTCGGCGTTGCGCTGATCGGCGCGGCGGGCAGTGCCTGGGCGGACGATGAGGACCCCAATGTCGCGCCCCTGATGGGCGAGTTCATCGGCATCGCCAACGCGGTCGACATCGACACCGGCGAGGTCGAGGAGCGCGATTTGACGATCGAGCTCAAGCCCTATTCGCGCGGTGGTCTCACGGTCGAGTGGGAGACCATCATCAAGGTCGACGGCCGGCGGGATGTGCCGGGCGTCAAGCGCCGTCATTCGCGGCTCATTCTGGAGCCCGCGGACCGGGGGCCCTACTACATCGAGGTGCCCCAGGCATCGCCCTTCCGCAAGAAGAAGGAGGTCGACCCGTTGGGCGGCGACGCCGTGCGCTGGGGCACGGCGGATGGTTCGACACTCAAGGTCTACTCGGTGACCGTGCGCGATGACGGCCATTTCGAGCTCGAGATCTACAGTCGCACGCGCACCGAGACCGGCATCGGCATCACCTTCCAGCGGCTGGTGGATGGCGAGGTCGTGCGCCGTGTCACCGGCCGCGCCGTCGCAGCAGAGTAGCGGTGGCGGAGCAGGCCGCGCGGCGTTGTCAGCGGGTCTCGTCGCCGTCGCCGGGCGGCGCGATGCAGCCGGCGTCGTCATTCGCGACATTGTTCACCCGTCGGCTCACCGGCCGCACCGTGAGCGCGCCCTCATAGGGCTTTAGCAGCGCCGCGTGGTCGCCGGGCGATGGACCACCGAGCCAACCGTCGAAATCCGCTTCATTCAAGATCACGGGCATGCGGTTGTGAATCGCGGCGACGGCCTCGCTCGGCCCCGTGGTGAGGATCGTGTAGGTCTCGATCCAATCGCCCGGCGCGTATTCCGCATACTCGCCGCGCAGCTCGAGACCGCTCGGCACGCGCCACGCTTGCCAGAGGCCTGCAAACCCGAGCAGCGCATCGTCCGGACGCGCGATGCGGAAGGGGAGCCTGGCCTTGCCCTCCTTGCGCCATTCGTAGAAACCGTCGGCCGCGACGATGCAGCGGCGCGCGCGGAAGGCGGCCTTGTAAGCCCCTTGGGTCGCGACCGTTTCGCTCCGCGCGTTGATGAAGCGCGCGGCCATGCGCGTGTCCTTCGCGAACGGCGGCAGCAGGCCCCACCGCATCAAGGCGAGCCTGCGCCGCCCGTCGTCGCCCGCGCGGACGATCGCGCTTTTCTGGGTCGGCGCGATGTTGTAGCGCGGCGGCAGGTTGGGCCGCGTGGTCTCGACGAGGCCGTAATAGTCCGCGACCTCCTCCCAGGGATGAAACAGCGAATAGCGCCCGCACATGCGCCCACGCTAACGCGGATCGTCACGCCGACGCGAGTGGATCGCGTTCCGGGGGCGGCCGCGGCGCCTAAGACCCCGTCACAGGCGCGCTGATCACGCGAATCTCGCCGTCGCGGACGGCATGGAAGAAGCAGGTGGGGCGGTTGGTGTGGCAGGCGGGTCCGGTCTGCTCGACGAGCAGCAGGATCGCGTCGGTGTCGCAGTCGAAGCGGAGCTCGACGAGACGCTGGACGTGGCCCGAGCTCTCGCCCTTGCGCCAGAGTGCGGCGCGTGAACGCGACCAGTAGCATACCTGGCCGGTCGCGAGCGTCTCGCGCACCGCATCGGCGTTCATCCAGGCGAGCATGAGCACCGCGCCCGTGTCGTGCGCCTGGGCGATCGCGGGCACGAGGCCGGCGGCATCGAAGCGTAGCTGGCCGATTACGGCGTCTGCGATGTCGGCGGCCTCGGTCATCGCTCAGCTTGCTCATCTCGGTTGCGCGGTCTATGTCCGAGCCTATCACAGGCGCGGGGAGGGCGCGGCCATGCCGCTGCACGAGTTCGACGATGTCAGCCTCTACTACGAGAGCCACGGCGATGGCGCGCCGCTATTGCTCGTGCCGGGCCTCGGCGGTGTCGGGGCCTATTGGCGCCCGCAGATCGAGGCCTTCGCGGTCGACCACCGTGTCGTGATCCACGATCACCGCGGCTGCGGCCAATCGAGCTATTCGCTGATCGACTATTCGATCGAGCAGATGACCGACGATCTCCTGCGCCTCATGGACGCGCTCGGCATCGAGCGCGCGCACATGGTCGGCCATTCGACGGGCGGCGCGATGGGGCAGGTGATGGCGATCGACCATGCCGACCGCCTGCTCAGCCTCACCATCGCCAACACCTGGACGCGTGCCTGCCCCTTCCGCCAACGCGTGATGGCGACACGCAAGACCTTGCTCGCGGACTCCGGCGCGGACGCTTACGTGCGCGCGACGCCGCTCTTCCTCTACCCGAACTGGTGGATCCGCGAGAACCACGACGCCATCGAAACGGCTGCCGCCCGCCTGCTCGCCGACTTTCCGCCGGCCGAGATCCAGATCAGCCGCATCGACGCCGGCCTCGCCTTCGACCGCACCGGCGCGCTCGGCCAGATCACGACGCCGACGCTCGTGATCGGCGCGCGCGACGATCATCTGACGCCGGCGTATTACTCCGAGGAGCTGGCGGCTGCGATCCCGAACGCCGAACTCGTGATCTTCGAGCGCGGCGCGCATTGCTGCTCGCAGGTCGTGCCCGACCAGTTCAACGAGGTGCTCGCGCGGTTTCTCTTGGCGCACTCAGCGGCGTGAGTCGGCGGCGCGCGGCCAAAGATCGCGCACGGCACCGGCACCGAACGCCACCAGGAAGAGCGCGAGGGCCGCGACCACGATCGAGGGGCCGGACGGCGTGTCCCAGGCGAGCGAGCCGTGCAGGCCTGCGACCACGGCGCCCGCGCCGATCAGGCTCGCGAGCGCGGCCATCTGCTCGGGCGAGCGAGCGAGGCGGCGCGCGGTCGCCGCCGGGATGATCAGGAGCGAGATCACCAGCATGATGCCCACCACCTTCATGGCGATGGCGACCGCAAGCGCGATCAGCAGCGTGTAGAGCGCGCGCACCAGCGCGACCCGCGCACCTTCCGCTCGCGCGAGATCCTCGTGCAGGGTGAGCGCGAGGAGCGGGCGCCAGATCAGTGCCATCACCGCGAGCACAGCCGCGCCCGCGACGTAGATCCAGACGATCTCGCGCTCGGTGATGGCCAGGATATCGCCGAACAGATAGCCCACGAGATCGACGCGCACGGTTTCCATGAAGCTGAGCGCGATCAGCCCGAGCGAGAGCGCGCTGTGCGCCAGGATACCGAGCAGCGTGTCGGTCGCGAGCCGTCGCTGGTTCTGCAGCAGGAGCAGCAGCAGCGCGGCCGCGACGCAGACGATGAGGATGCCGGCATTGAGGTCGATCCCGATCGCAAAGCCGAGCGCGATGCCGAGCAGCCCGTTATGCGCGATCGTCTCGCCGAAATAGGCCATGCGCCGCCACACCACGAAGCAGCCGAGCGGCCCCGCCGCAAGCGCGACGCCTACGCCGCCGATCAGCGCGCGGGCGAAGAAGTCGTCAAGCATGGGTCGCTCGTCATGATCGCGCCGCGCGACACGGGGTACATGGCATGGCCCGCATCACTCGCGCGTATCGAGCGGCACGATCTCGCCGTCGATGTCGTGCGCGTGGTCGTGGGCGTGGGCGTACACCGCGAGCTCGCGGGCCGCGCTCGGTCCGAAGAGCGCGATATAGTCCGGATGCTGGCTCACCGCTTCCGGTCGGCCCGCGCAGCAGACGTGCCGGTTGATGCAGAGCACGCGGTCGGTCGCCGCCATGACCAGGTGAAGATCGTGCGACACGACCAGAATGCCGCAGCCGCGGCGCGCGCGGATCGCGCCGATCAGCTCGTACATGGCGAGCTGGCCGGCGAAGTCCACTTGCTGTACCGGCTCGTCGAGCACCAAGAGGTCGGGATCGCGCAGCAACGCGCGCGCAAGCAGGACGCGGCGGAACTCGCCGCCCGACAGGCTCTCGAGCGGCTGATCGAGAAGGTGCTCGCTGCCCACCTCGGCGAGGGCGGCCGCGATGCCCTCGCGCCGTGCGCGCCGGCCGCCGCCGCGCGCGGCCTGCGCCAGCGCGAGGAAGCGGCGCACCGAGATCGGCAGCACGGGATCGATGGCGAGACGCTGTGGCACGTAGCCGATGGTGAGCGCCGGCGCGCGCGTGATCGTGCCGGTGTCGCACCGGGTGAGGCCGAGCAGCGCGCGCACGAGCGTCGTCTTGCCGGCGCCATTGGGCCCGATCAGGCTTACGATCTCGCCTGCCGAGACGTTGAGCGAGACATTGTCGAGGATCGTGCGCCCGCTGATCCGCACGACGACGGAGTGAGCGGCGACCAACGGCCGTGCGCCTGCCCGCGTGGGCGCGGCGTCGGCGTGCCCGTGCGCGGTTACGACGGACGGCATTCCGGGCACCGGCCATGCAGTTCGATGATCTGGTGGCGCACCGCGAAGCCGGCCGCGCCCGCCTTGCGTGCGACCGCGCGGTTGATCGCGGGCGCCGCCATCTCGCTCACCTCGCCGCAATCCTCGCAGATCAGGAACTGCGCGCGATGGTCGCGCGTCGGCGCCAGGCAGCCGACGAAGGCATTCAGGCTGTCGATGCGGTGCACGAGGCCGTGCTCCAGCAGGAACTCGAGCGCGCGATAAACCGTCGCCGGCTTGGCACGGCGGCCGCGCGCGGCGAGCGCATCGAGAATGTCATAGGCCTTGATCGCGCGATGGCTCTCCCAGACCAGCGCGAGCACGGCGCGCCGAATCGGCGTGAGACGGGCGCCGCGCTGGCCGCAGACGGCCTCGGCCTCGGCGAGCGCCCGCTGCACACAGGCCTCGTGTGCATGGCGTCGGCCGAAAAAGCGCGGCTCCGCGGTCGGCCCTTGCTCGGGCATGGCATCGCTCCGGGTTCGAACGTTGGCAATGTTACATTATAACATCCTGCGGCTCGACTTGACACGCGCCCCGATCCGTGGCTTGTCCGGCGCGCCGCCATCGTTGATCGGCGGCCTTGCGAAACGCTTCGGCTCGCCACCATGCATCGATATCGATCCCACACCTGCGGCGCGCTCCGGTCGGAGCATGTCGGCAACACCGCCCGCCTTTCCGGCTGGGTCCACCGCGTGCGCGATCACGGCCATCTCGTCTTCGTCGATTTGCGCGACCATTACGGCATCACGCAATGCGTCGCCGAAGCGGGCGAGGCGTTATTCGACGCGGTCACCGCGCTCAAGCCCGAGACGGTGATCACCGTCACGGGCCCCGTGGTGACGCGCGACGCGGAGACCGTGAACCCCAAGATCCCGACCGGCGAGGTCGAGATCCGCATCCGTGAGATGGCGGTGCAGAACAACGCCGAGACCTTGCCGCTGCCGGTCCATGGCGAGCACGACTATGGCGAGGAGGTGCGGCTGCGCTATCGCTTCCTCGACCTCCGCCGCGAGCGCATGCATCGCAACATCGTGCTGCGCAGCGCGATCATCTCGAGCATCCGCCGGCGCATGATCGAGCAGGGCTTCATGGAGTTTCAAACGCCGATCCTGACGGCAAGCTCGCCCGAGGGCGCGCGCGACTTCTTGGTGCCGAGCCGCATGCACCCCGGCAATTTCTATGCGCTGCCGCAGGCGCCGCAGCAGTTCAAGCAGCTCGTCATCGCGTCCGGCTTCGACCGCTACTTCCAGATCGCGCCGTGCTTCCGCGACGAGGATGCGCGCGCCGACCGCTCACCCGGCGAGTTCTATCAGCTCGATGTCGAGATGGCGTTCGTCGAGCAGGAGGACGTGTTCGACGCGGTCGAGCCCGTCATGCGCGGCGTCTTCGAGGAATTCTCGGAGCGCGCGGTCACGCCGTCGCCATTCCCGCGCATCGCCTACAACGATGCGATGCTGCGCTACGGCACCGACAAGCCGGATCTGCGCAACCCGATCGAGATCGTCGACGTGACCGAGTTCTTCGGGCGCGAGAGCGTGGAATTCAAGGCCTTCAAAAACGTCATCGCGAAGGGCGGCATCGTGCGCGGCATTCCGGTCAAAGGCGTCGCCGGCCAGCCGCGGAGCTTCTTCGACAAGATGATCGGCTTCGCGCAGAGCCTCGGCGCGCCGGGGCTCGGCTACATCATCTTCGACGAGGGCGCCGGCAAGGGGCCGATCGCGAAGTTTATCCCCGACGACGTGCTCGCCGAGCTGCGCGCGGCCGCCGGCCTCGGCGACGGCGATGCGCTCTTCCTCAGCTGCGACAAGCCGGCGCTTGCCGCGCGCTACGCAGGTGCGGTGCGGACGGAGCTCGGCACTCAGCTCGGGCTGATCGAGGAGGGCAGCTATCGCTTCTGCTGGATCGTCGATTACCCGATGTTCGAATACGACGAGGAGGCGAAGGCGATCGCCTTCAGCCACAACCCGTTCTCGATGCCGCAGGGCGGGCTCGAGGCGCTCGAGGCCGACGACCCGCTCGACGTGCTCGCCTATCAGTACGACATCGTGTGCAACGGCGTGGAGCTTTCCTCCGGTGCGATCCGGAACCACCGGCTCGACGTGATGGTGAAGGCCTTCGAGATCGCGGGCTATCCCAAGGACGAGGTGGAACGCCGCTTCGGCGCGCTCTACCAGGCGTTCCAATATGGCGCCCCGCCCCATGGCGGCATCGCGCCCGGCATCGACCGCATCGTCATGCTGCTCGCCGATGAGCCCAACATCCGCGAGGTCATCATGTTCCCGCTCAATCAGCAGGCGCAGGACCTGATGATGGGCGCGCCCTCGCCGGCCTCCGAGCGCCACCTCAAGGAGCTGAGCCTGAAGTTGGACCTGCCGCCGCTCGCCGACAAGCCGGGCGAGGGGAGCTGACGCATAGGCGCCCGCGGGCCGATGGAGCGTGCGTCGATCCGGGCGGAGGCCCGCCTGCGGCCAACGTTTTCCGAGCGGCTCAAATACGCCGTCGTCCCGCCCTCTCTTTACATTCGGCATTTGGTGGCGGCTGCGCCCCGGCGTGGCGAGCGGGAGATCGCGCTGGTGCCCTATCTCGCCGATCCGGAGCGGGGCGCCGTCGACATTGGCGCCAACAAGGGGGTCTATGCCTACGCGTTGCACGGCCATGTGCGCCGCGTTGTCGCTTTCGAGCCCAATCCGCGGATCCATCCGGTGCTCGTGCGCAACATGCGCGGGTGCGGGAATGTGGAGGTGCAGGCGCTCGCGCTCTCCGATCGTGACGGCAGCGCGACGCTTCGCATCCCGTGGGGCGGGCGCGGCCACTCCAACCAGCGCGCGACGCTCGGCGCCACGTGGACGCCGCACGAGAACGATCTCCAGGTCACGGTCGAGACCCGGCGCCTCGACGCGCTCGGCCTCAGCGCGATCGGCTTCATGAAGATCGATGTCGAAGGCCACGAACGCGCGGTGCTCGAGGGTGCGCGTGAGACGATCGCGCGCGACCGGCCGACCCTTTTGGTCGAGATCGAGGAGGGCCACTCCGGTATCCCGATCGAGGAGATGCTCGGCTTCGTGGAATCGCTCGGATATCGCGGCCTCTTCCTCAGCCGCGGCGGGCAGCTCGCAAGCCTCGACGCGTTCGATCCGGAGACGCACCACCGCTCGGCTCGAGAGAGCAGCCGCACGGACTATGTCTACAACTTCATCTTCTTGCCCCGCGAAGCCCCGCCGCCCGCGTAGCGGTCACCGCTCGCAGCCAAGATGTCACGAGCGGCGCAACACCCGCGACCCGCCGCGTCGCGCATGTGCGGCCCTCGCCCAGCGCGTCAGGCGGCGAGGAAGGCGTCGACCAGCGCGTTGAAGCGCGCGGAGTTTTCCATGAACATGAAGTGGTTGCCGCCGTCTTCCTCCTCGAAGATCTCGAGCGCCGCGCCCGGGATCTGCTTTTGCATCCACACTTGCGAGCGCCAGTCGATGGTGCTGACGCGGCCGCCGACGATGAGCGTCGGCAGCGTGATGCGCGGGATCACGTCGCGCCAATCCTGCGCGGCGTGATTGAAGAGGAGGGCGGCGGCATGGGAGCGCGGAAGCTTGAGGTTCTGCTCGATCACCCAGGCGAGGCGTTCCGCCGGATAGGCCTTGGTGAACATGGCGCCGACGAAATTTTTCGTGGTCTCGACGCCTTCGGGGCCAGCGAGCGCGGCGATGGATTCCAGATAGTTGGTGTTGTCGAAGAGCGTGCCTGCCGCGGCACGCTCCTCTGCCGACCAGCCGAGCTGCGCGACCACCGCCGGCATCTGGTCGACCAGCACGAGCTTGTCGAGGCCGGCTTCGCCGAAGAGGTCGAGGTAGCACCAGATTACCGAGCAGCCCATGGAATGGCCGAGCAGGCTCGCGTCCTCGAGCGCGAGCCCGTCGATGACGTTGCGGAGATCCATGGCGAGGCGCTGGATCTTGTAGCCATGCGCCGGCTTTTCGGATTCGCCGTGGCCGCGCATGTCGAGCGCGATGACGCGGCGGTTGGCGGAGAGCCCGTCGAGCTGCGCCTCGAATTGCGCGGCGGTCTGGGACCAGCCGGGGATCATGACGAGCGGCGCGCCCGCGCCCCGCTCGACATAGCTCAGGCGCACGCCGTCATTGGTCACGAGCGTTGGCATGGCGTGACCCGGACGTGCCCTACGGCGTCCAGGGCGGGATCGGGGTTTCCCACGCCGGTTTATCGGTTTCGCTCAGGAGCTTGAGGATGAGCTCGATGTGGCAGAAGAGCCAGGTGCCGCCCTCGCGGCGGAACTTGCTCTCGTACCAGCCGCCGATCCAGGTGTCCTGAGCGGGGCCGCCGCCCTCGGGGTGCACCTTCGCGAGCTCCCAGAGATAGTACTCGCCGTCGGCAGTGTTGCGGTCGTCGGCGACGGTGATGATGGGCTGCGTCATGTAATGCAGCGCCCAGGAGATGCCGGTGGTGCAGACCTCGCGGAGCCCGCTTGCGATGCCCTCGCGCGTCTCCCAGCGGCCGATTCCCTCGCAGTTCCACACCGCGTCGGCGGTGAAGAGTGGGGCCATCTGCGCGGGATCGCCGTTCGCGTCGGCGGCCTTCGCATAGCGCGCGATGAGCTGCTTGATCGCCTCGATGTCCTCAAGCCGTTGCAGGCGTTTGGCGATGTCATCTGCCATGGTCGTCTCCCCCTGGGTGTTACTTGCGCGCCCGTGTCGGCGCGCTGGGCACCTCGTCCGGCGTCTCGCAGCCGGCCGGGCAGCAGCGGCCGGGCTGCTTGTCCGCCCGCTTGCCGTCGCTTGCGAGGGCGCCGCGATCGAGCAGGCGCTCGACCAGGTCAACCTTATCCTGCACCGGATAGCTGCGAAAGATCTCGAGGCCGGTCGCCGCCGGCGAGCCGCCGCCATGCATGCTGATCACCGAGTACCAGCCGGCCGTGTTGGAGGCCGTGAGATCCTCCAGCAGACGCGCCACATCCATGCGCGCGGCGTAGGGGATGTCGTCGCGCCCGCGCAGCATCTCGGCAAGCGTGCCTGCGGTCTCGGGGTTGTGGTCCTCGTCCGGCCCCGGCAGCGCCACCACGAGCCCGCCCGAGACATCGTGCGCGATGCGGTGCATGTCGTAGATTTGCGTTGAGATGAGGAGCTTGCCGATATTGGCGAAGACGCGCTCCGGCTCGAGGCAGCCGGAGCGGTCGGCCCGGCCATAGACCGAGCAGGCGACGCCGCAGGCATAGAAGCCCTCGACGATCTTGATCAGATCGACCATTCGCTCGCGGAGGTGGCTCGTGTCCTCGACGGCGAGACCGTTCGCCTCCGCCATCAGCACGCCCGCGCCGATCAAAAGGTCGCCGAAGCCCGCGCGCGCGCCGATGCAGCTGTGGCGGTGGTGCGTCGCATAGGCCTGGGTGAGGAACTGCGCGTGCTGCCACTCGCCTGCCATGAACACGCGCTCCCAGGGCACGAAGACGTCCTCGAAGACGAGCACGCCGGTCGATTGACCATATTTCGCGCTGAACTTCGCCGCCGCCTCGCCGGGCCGGCCGGCCGGGCGTGCGACGATGGTGAGGCCGTCGGCATCGACGGGCACCGCGCAGCAGACGGCGAAGTCGCGATCATCGGCCGTCATGTTGCGTCCGGGCATGACGAGGAAGCCGTGCATGTAGGGCGCGCCCGTGACGATCGCCTTGGCGCCGCGGATCACGATGCCGTCGGGCCGGCGCTGCGTGATGTGGACGTAGGAATCCGCGTTCGTCTGCGCGTGCGGCCGGCGCGAGCGGTCGCCCTTGCCGTCGGTCATCGCAACGCCGAGCGTCAGATCTTCCGCCTGCACCTGGTGCAGGTAGGCGAGAAAGCGCGCGTGCAGGCCGCCGCCTTCTTCCTGGTCGATGCGGTGGGTGGCTTGGAAGATCGCGTTGAGCGCGTCTTGGGTCAGGTAGCGCTGTGCGCAGCCGGTCTCCTGGCACACCAGGCGCACGGCCTCGAGCTTGTGCAGCTGGTCGGTGGTCGTCCGGTTGATGTGGAGAAAGCGGTTGACGGTCTCGCCCGTGCCCGCTTCGGTCGCCGTCATGATGGCGCTGTGAGGTTCGTCGAGGGCGCGGTCATAGGTCGCGCCGACCGCGGCAACGCCCGGCGCGAGCGCGGGCGCGTCGGCGACCGAGGTCACGCGCTCGCCATTGACGAACACGCGTGGTGAAAAGGCGCGGAGCGAGTCCCGAAACGCCTCGGCGGTCATCAGCATGGTGCGTGGTCTCCTCGCGCGGACTCAAGCGGGCCCGCGGTTTGCCGCAGCGCCTTCCTTGGCGCGGATGCCCTCCATGATGCGCAGCACGCGCTCCGCCTTCTCGACGATCGGGTAGTCGATGAAGTAGCCGTCGACCTGGATCGAGGCCGAGCCCTGGGCCTCGGCTTCCTTGAAGGCGGCGACGAATTTTTCGGCGCGCGCGACCTCCTCGTCGCTCGGCGTGAAAACAGCGTTCACCGGTCCGACCTGCGCGGGATGGATGCAGAGCTTGCCCTGGAAGCCCATGGCGAGCGCGGTGCGGGCCGAGCGCTCCAAGCTCCCGGCATCTTTTAGGTCGATGAACACGGTGTCGATCGGCGGCTGCAGGCCGGCGATGCGCGAGGCGAGGACGATGCGGGCGCGCGCATCCGCGAGCTCCTGCTCTTCGGCCGTCCACACCATGCCCATGTCGCGCGTGAAGTCGCCCGCGCCGAAGGAGAGCCGCTTGATCCGCGCACCGGCGCCCGCGCCCACGTCGGCAATCGCATCGACCGCGGCGAGCCCGGCGCCCGTCTCGATGATCGGCAGGAGGTCGATCGCGCCGGGCTCGAGGCCGCGCTCCCGCTCGAGCTGGCTGAGCAGCCAATCCGCGACCACCAGATCGGCGGCGCGCTCGACCTTGGGCAGCACGATGCCGTCGAGCCATTCGCCCGTCACGGTCATGATGTCGCCGTAGCAAAAGGGCGTGTCGAGCGCATTGACGCGCACATAGCCGAGCGGCCCGCCGGGCTCCGCGGCACGCAAGGCGTCGACCACGGTGACGCGGGTTTCCGCCTTCTCCGCGACGGCAACGGCGTCTTCCAGGTCGAGGATGATCGCGTCCGCGCCGGCGCCGAACACCTTCGCTACCTTGCGCGGATGGTTGCCGGGCGTGAAGAGAACGGTGCGGAGCGGCTCGATGGTCATAGCGGTGAAGCGTCGTCGGGATGGATTGTCCGGTCGCGCGGCGTGCCGCACCCTGTTAGCACGCTTTGAAGCTGAGAGTCCCCACGCCGTCGCGCGGGCGCGCCATTATCCGCATTGGAGACGCCCGCCTAGACGGAAAAATCAGTCTAGATTCAGGGTGTTGTTCTCATATGTGAAGGTCAGCCCAGAGATGTTGAACAGCTGCGAATAGTAACCGGGCGGGCAAGTCGCCATCTCCGCGAGGGTCTTGGTCGTGCGATGAAAATCGCCCCTTTTTACGCAATACAATCGCTCAATGACGTCCCACCCGGGAAAGCGGAGAAAGTTCGCCGGCGCGACGATTTTCGCCATGGGATAGTTGGCGATGCGGGGCGAGCCCTCTCCGCGCCAGACGGTCCGGATCGACAGGATCACCACCTGGCTCTTGTGCACGCCGCGCGTCAGGGTGAAGCACGATTTCGGCGGGATCGCGAACCAGCCCTTGGCATGCCAGGTCTCGTTGATGATCGGCGATCCCTCGTCCCAAATGAGCGCAAAATTGATGTGATGCTCGTCCTGCCGGTTGCAGACCTCCATGTCGGCGCTTGCCGGCGTGGCATGGGCCGCGAGCGCAAACGTCGCAGCCAGAAGAAGCAGGCCGAGCCTCGCTTTCACCGATAGCATACCGACCAATCCCGCCAGACCTCGCGCGGTGCCAACGCGCCGTCGTCGAAATACCAGAACGCGCCGTCGGAGCTGGAGAAAATCGTTGTGCCATCGTCGAGCTTTGCGCAGAGCCGCCCGCCGCAATTGGCGCGAAGCTCTTCGCAGGCGACCCGAACCTCCTCCGGGCTCGGCGGGCTGTCGGTGGTCTCGGGCGCCGGCACGGGCGGTGCGGCGTCGGCGAAGCTGATCCACGACAGCACCGTGTCGAACGTCTGATCGAACGCGACACCATCCGGCGAAACGCAAGCAATCTCCATCCAATGATGGTTGCCGGTCGCGGTGTGGGCCAAGTAGCGGAACCGAGGAACACCCTCGTCGCTGCTATCAAATTTCATGACCATCGCCTGGCGGCCGGACATGTCCTTGCGCGCGGAGGTCACGAACGTCCCGTCGAAATGTCCCGACAGCGTCAGCACGAACACATGCGCGAACAGCGCTTGCATGTTGGTCTCGCGGCTCGCCGTCTTGTCGACATGCTGGGCGAGGTCAGCGTCCTGGGTCATGTCCGAGACGCGGATCTCGCAAGAATTCTCGGGAGCGGCGGTCTCGACGAGCTTCATTCGTAACGTCTTCTGCAGCCTTGTGAACGAGACGCCCACCCAGGTACCCGGCGTGGTCACGCGGTAGCCATGCGCGGCGTCGTCGAGGGTGGCGGCCGACGGGGTGCTCGTCGCGATGAGCAGGAGCAATAGCGCTGCGATGGTCACCGCGGCGGCAGGTTGGCGGGCGCGCGGAACGCCATTGCCCCATCGGCGGATCCCGCTCGTGCGCTTGTTCCTGATCCCGCGTCCGCTCACCAGGGAAACGGTAGCACCGCTGGCCCGTGGGCACCAACGCGCTCACCTAACTTGGGGTGGCTCGGCAGCGGCGCGTGTCGCGATCAGCGCGATCCTCGATCACCGGCGCACGGCCGGCGCGCGCTGATGACCGCTAGGCTTGCTTCTCCAACTCCAGGCTGTAGGCGAAGCGTCCCTCGGGATGCTCGCTGACGGAGATCTCGAAGCAGGCGCCGTCCTTCGCGTAGTAGCGGCGCACGATCACGAGCGCGGGCGTGCCAGGCTCGACGCCCATGTCCGCGGCATGCTCGGCGCTCATCCGGCTGACGCTGAGCTCGATGGTGACCCGCTCCAGCTGCAGGTCGAACATCTGCTCCATGAGATCGTGCACCATCAGGGGCTCGCTCCCGATCACCGAGCTGACGCCCGCGTGTTCAGGCGCGACATAGATGTCGCTCCAACAAAAGGCCGTGCCGGAATCGTCGCGGCGAATGCCCGAGATGCAATGCCACGGCACGTCGGGCGGGCAGTCGAGAATCTCCGAAAGCGAATCGTCGGACATCAAATTGCGTGCGCCGACAACATGAAGCCGGGTTTCCTTCGGATATTGCAGTAGCTCACTGACCGTGTTCGCCCGCTGCGCATAGCGGACCGTCGGGACGCGCGCTCGAACGACGGTGCCCGAGCCCTGCCGGCGTTTCACCACACCCATGTCGTCGAGGCGGCGCAGCGCCTCGCGCACCGTGTAGCGGCTCACGCGGAAGCGCTTGCACAGCGCGAACTCCGTGGGCAGCATGGCGCCCACCGGATGCTGGTCGTCGGCAATCTCCCCGAGCAAGGTATCGCTCACCTCGAGGTACAAGGGACGGGTTCGTTTGGTCGCTGTCGCAGGTTTGCTCATACCCAAAGACTATCAGCAGTGCCGGAAACCTAGAATGATCGTTCTATTTCGCCGGTGGTTGTGGCGGTGACCTGGTCGTTGCGATGACATTTGCGCTCTACCATCACGATGTGTCGACCTGCGGCCGGAAGATGCGGATCTGCTTGGCAGAAAAGAGCATCCCTTGGCTGAGCCGAATCGCGAATATCGCGCAGTACGGGAACTTGACACCAGAATATCTCGCGATCAACCCCAATAGCATTGTGGTTCCATCCCTCGTGCATGTTCGGTACGCGCGCATGCGGGCGCGCCCGGCCGACGCCGGAGCCGTCTGCGAGGGCTCGCGCCCGGACTTGGCCGCGTTCGGCAAGGGTGCCGGCGTCGACGATGGTTGCGAAACACCGCCTCGGCGCGCGCCCTCGGAGGACATGACATGAAGCTTGAAGGATTGCGCGTGCTCGATTTGTCACGCTTCCTGCCCGGCCCCCATCTCGCGATGATGATGGCTGACCACGGTGCCGAGGTGATCAAGGTCGAGGACACGCGACGCGGCGATCCCTCGCGCCACATCGGCCCACGCCTCGGCGATCAAACCGTCTATTTCCGCAACGCCAACCGGGGCAAGCGGAGCCTCGCGGTCGACCTCAAGAGCGCGGAGGGCCGCGAGATCTTCCTCCGCCTCGCCGAGACCGCCGACGTGATCGTCGAAACGTTTCGCCCCGGCGTGATGGCCCGCCTCGGGCTCGACTATGAGACGGTGGCCGGGCGCGCGCCGCACATCGTCTACGCCTCCATCTCCGCCTTCGGGCAGAGCGGCCCGGCGCGCGACCAGCCGGCGCATGACCTGAGCGTCAACGCGCTCGCGGGCGTCGCGAGCCTCGCGGTCGACCGTGATGGCGCGCCGACCATGGCGTGCCTGCCGCCCTCCGACATGGCGGGATCGCTCATGGCGCTCGCCGGCATCTTGATGGCGCTGCTCCGCCGGCGCGAAACCGGCGAGGGCGACTATGTCGACATCGCCATGTTCGATGCCGCGGTCTCCTGGACGGCGCATATCACCGGCAAGCTCTTCGCCGAGGACGTGGCGCCCGATCCGCGCAGCGAGCGCACCCAGGGTGGCGCCGCCTTCTACCGGCCCTACCGCACGAAGGACGGTCGCTACATCACGCTTGGCGGCAGCGAGCTCAAATTCGCGCGCAACTTTCTCTCCGCGATGGGTCGGGAGGATCTGTTCTCGCTCGCGGAGCAGCCCGCCGGCGCGCCCCAAGCGCCGCTCCACGCCTATTTGGAAGAGACCTTCGCGACCAAGACCCAGGCCGAGTGGGTGGCGTGGTTCGAGGGCCGGGACATCTGCTTCGCGCCCGTGCTCGACATGCGCGAGGCCTTCGCCCACCCGCAGGTCGGTGCGCGCGACATGCTGGTGCGCGACGCCGCAGGCCGCCCCCATCTCGGCATCCCGATCAAGTTCGCCCGCGAGCCTGGCCGCATCACCCCCGAGGCGCCGCCGCTCGGCGCCGACAGCGCCGCGCTCCTCGCCGATCTCGGCTACGATGCCGAGGAGATCGCGCGGCTCCGCGGCGAGGGCGTAGTCGCGGACGACGGCTAAGCGCCGGCGCCCGAGGCACGCGCAAGCCGCCGCCGCTGGGTTAGAGGCGCGCGTCGGTCTCCGAGAAGCGGTTCCGCTTGAGGAGCCGCCCGCGTCCTGGGGTGGCCAGCACCTTGCCGCGCTCGACGATGATCTCGCCGCGCGAGAGCGTCATGCGCGGCCAGCCCGTGATCTCGAGACCCTCGAAGGGGTCCCAATCGGCGGCGGAGTGCATGTCCTTGGCGCGGATCGTCTTGTCGGCATTGGGGTCGAACACCACGATGTCGGCATCCGCACCGATGCCGATCCATCCCTTTTGCGGATAGAGGCCGAAGAGGCGTGCGGGATTGGTCGCCGTGACCTCGACCATCCGTTGCAGGCTGAGGCGCCCCCCGCGCACGCCTTGCGAGTAGAGCAGCGGCACCATGGTCTCGAGACCCGCCATGCCGGCGAGGATCTCGTCGACTGCCTCCGCTGAGTGCTTCTGCTGCGCGGACCAACCGTCATGGTCGGTCGCGACGGTTTGCAGAACGCCGCTTTCGAGCGCCTGCCACAGGATCTCCATTTGATCGGCCTCGCGGAGCGGTGGCCAGCTCGTGTAGAGAATGCCGTTCTCGCCCTCGAGCCTCTCGCGCGAGAAGTGGAGGTAGCAGGGGCGGGTCTCGCCATAGACGGTGTGCCCCTTGCCGCGCGCCCGCGCGATGGACTCGAGGCTCTCCTCGCACGAGAGGTGAACCAGATAGGCCGGCACTTCGGCAACCTGGGCGAGGCCGATGGCGCGCGCTGACGCGATTGCTTCGGCCGCGCGCGGTCTGGAATCGGCGAAATAGCGCGGGCCGTACTTGCCCTCCGCGTTGAATTGCGCGGCCATGTAGCTCAGGCAGCAGGCGTCTTCGACATGGAGGTTCACGAGCCCGCCGTGCCGGCCGACGGCAGCCATCATCCTGAGAAAACCATCGATGTTGGGCTCGAACGTGCCCATCATGAAGATCTTGAAGCTCGAATGCCCGTCGCTGATGGCGTCGCCGATCTCTTCGATGGCGGCATCGCTCGGCTCGAAGATGGCGATGTGGAAGCCGTAATCGATGATCGCCTTGTCCTTGGCTTTGGCGTGCCAGGTCTCGATGGTCTGGCGCGGCGTTTGGCCCGGCGCGGGGAGGGCGTAGTCGATCAAGGTGGTCACGCCGCCGCAGGCCGCGGCGACCGTGCCGGAATGAAAATCCTCGACCGATTGCATCCCCTGGAACTCGACATCGACGTGGGTGTGCACGTCGACGGCGCCGGGCAGCAGGTACATGCCGGCGACATCGATCGTGCGCGCGGCGGGCCCGAGCCCGAGGCCGATCTGCGTCACCTGGCCGCCTTCGATGCCGACATCGGCGCGGATCATGTCGCCCGCGGTGACAACCGTGCCGTTCCGCAAGATCAAATCCATGCATCCGCCCCCTGAGGTGACACCCGAAGCCTTGCCGTTTTTCTATGGTACGAGAGAGGCTGTGACGAGACCACGGGGCGAGGGTGCGCGAGCGGTGACCGTATGACCTTGACGCTGCTGGCATGTCAAATCGACGTGCCCGAGACGACGGGCCGCCACACGATGCGTGCGCACATCGAGCGCGTGTCGCGGACCATCACCGCGGCCGTGTCAACAACCCCGGTCGACGTGATCGTGCTGCCGGAGCTCTGCACGATCGACTATTCCCGCGCGGCCTTCGCGCGGCTCGGGGAGCTCGCGGAGACCTTGGATGGCGAGACGAGCCGCGCGTTCAGCGGGCTTGCGAAGCGGCTCGGGGTGCACGTCGTCTTCGGCATGCCGCGCGTGGACGACGGGCGCTTCTTCATCACACAGATCATCCTCGGTCCCGACGGCACGCGTTTGGGCCATTACGACAAGATCCACATCGCGCAGTACGGCGCCTCGATGGAGAAGGAGTTCTTCACCCGTGGCGACCATCTGGTGGTCTTCGACATCGGGCCATACCGGCTTGCGCCGATCATCTGCTACGACATCCGCGTGCCCGAGCTCGCGCGCACGCTTTCGGTCGATCACGGCGTGAACGTGCTTCTGCATTGCGGCGCTTACGCCCGCGACGAGTCCTTCGCGACGTGGCACGACTTCGCGGTGGCTCGCGCGATGGAAAACCAGGTGTACCTCTTGAGCGTCAGCCGCGCCGGCGCGTTCTATGGCGCGTCGATCCTCTGTCCGCCCTGGGTGGATGACGACCACCCCGCTGTCGTGCTGCCGCTGGAGGAGACCTTGCGCGTGTTTGAGGTGGAGATCGACGTGCTCGAGGAAACCCGCGTCGCCTATCCCTTCCTCGCTGACCGGCTGCCCGATTATCGCCGCTTGCGCGTTCAGGCGCCTGGGTCTCGTGCGCCGGTGCCACGCGAACCGGACGGCCCCGGCGGGCGGCGGCAGGCTTAGCCCACTGCGACGCGCGACCAATCGTCGATAGCGCGCGCGCCGCGGGCCGGGGTCAATCGGCCTGCTGTTCGAGGTGCGGGAACGGTTCGTCGATGAAGGCCTCTCTCGTCTGTGGCGGCACCTCATCGATCGAGAATCCGGTTTGTGCCTCCGGACTGATCAAGAAGGCCAAGAGGTCGGTGAGCTCGGCACCCGTGAACCCGACTTCGTATCCGAGCTGAAGATATTGCAACGAGATCATGAGCTCGGCACCGGCCCACATGTTCGCGACGATCTCGATCGGATCGCGCTCTGTGTCGTCCGTCGCATCCAGCGTTGCGGCCACACGCCCGCCGATTCCATTGATCTGGTGGCAGAGGACGCACCCTTTGCTCACGAAAAGCGCGCGCCCCCGATCGGCATCGGCGGATGCCAGGAGCGCGTCTCGCATCTGGGATGCGTCGCGCTCGCCCGCACGCGCATCGGGCTGAGAGGCCAAAACGAGCAGCGCCGCCGACATCGTTGCGACAAGCGCACCCCGCAAGACCCCCATGTATGCCGGAATATTCCTGGCCATGGCTGCTCCATCAGACATCGACGCGCAATCGACCGCCCCGGATGGCTCCGCCTCGCGCGAACCCGCGGGAAGATCGGTCACTTGATTCTCGCCGGATCGGCCAATCCCACCTTGACGCAGATCAGCGCGTCTCCGGCGGCGTCGCGCGCGCGCCCTGTACGCAACACCGGCACGGCCCCGCCATCCGGTATGCGACGCGTCGCACCTACCCTTCCTCGAAATAGATGTCGAAGCAATCCCATTGCTGGGGGTTCACGGCTTCGAGGGTCATGTCGCGGGGGTAGGGGGGTGCGCTGTCGTCGTCGGTGGTGGGGCGCACGCGAAGCGTCGCGCCCGGCCGGTCCTGCACGTGATGGCCGATCGAGAACTGGGCGCAGAAGGCGGCGAATTCGTCCATCGTCTGATCGGTCTCGGCGTGCACGGTCTTGACGTGGCCGTCATATTGAAAGCGCGAGAGCACCCAGAGCTTGGCCATCGCTTGAGCCCTCACTCGGCCGCGCTCGCGGTCTCGCGGAATTCCTCGGCCCAAGCATAGTCGTGGGCGTCGCGCCCGCCCCGGCTCACCACATTGATGCCCATGAAATTGAGGATGTTCTCAGGCGTCGGCGGGTCGAAGCGGTCATAGACCAGCATGTCGACCAGGCTCTCGTGGGTCTTGTAGCGCGCCGGGTCGGTCTTGAAGATCCACCGGCAAGGCTCGGTGCAGAAGTGGTAGCGCCGGCCCTCATAGTCCAGCCGATAGACGCGCGCCTTCCACGCGGGGCCGGGCCGGTTCGCGATCGGGATTTGGCACATGTTGCAGATCGGCGGGAAGACCTCCTGGCGGGTCAGGTCCTCGCGGCCCGCGAGCAGGCTCTGCACGATGGTGTCCCAGTAATAGCCGAAGCTCGCCTTCCAGCCGGGATACTTCTCCTCGAGCCAGTCGCGCTCGGCAGGACCGACACCCGCGATCGGGTCCCACCACATGGTCTCGCGGTAGGACCAGATGCCGCCCTGCTGGATGTGGTGATGGGTCTCGATATCCTCGAGGAAGATCTCCCAATACCAGGGACGCTCGAGGCCGAGGTCCTTCAGCTGCCGGTCATACTGGCGGATCACCCACTCGTGCATGAACTCCTTGAACGAGGCCTCGCGCCGGTCGAGCGGCACGTAGTAGTCCATCGGCACGCCGGTGAGCACGGCGAAGATGCGCCAGAGCCGCCAGAAGCCGATGTCGACGAGCTCCTGGATCTCCGCCTTCGGCCGGTTGCGCAGCAGGATGTCGAGCAGCGGGATACCGATCTGCGCATGGCGCGCTTCGTCCGATTGCACGCTCGTGATCAGGTTGGAGAAGGTCCAGTCGCCGACGTTTGCCGCATCGGAGGCGAGGCCGACCATCTGGAGATTGGTGAACGCGGTCTCGAACGAGAACGAGGTGAGGATCGAGTTGGCGACGGCATCGCGGGTCATCATCACGTCGTCGAAGCAATGGCGCCCGCCGATGATCAGCCAGTTCTTGGTGTGGTGCGCCTCGTGCGCCCAGTCGAACTGGCGGTCGGTCTTCACCAGCTCGTGCGGGAAGTAGAGCTGGAGCTGGGCGTGGCGCATCTCGTCGAGCATCCCGAAGGTCGCGACGTTGCGCCAGCTCGGCGCCTTGCCGAAGCGCGCGTTCATGCCCTGCATCTGGCATGCCGCATATTCGGTGAGCGGGATCGCGCCATAGTGCATCTTCAGGATGCCGAGCCAGCGCGGGTCGGCGGTCTCGTAAAAGCGCGAGCGCGAGAGGGCGGCCTTCACGGAATAGGCGGCGGCGTCCTTCTCGCGCTGCACCTTCACATATTCGCGGTAGGAGATCTTGTAGGGCTCGTCGAAGGTCTCCCACTCCGCGCGCGGGATGCCGAACGGGTCGCTCATCTCCGGCGGGAAGAGCGCGTCCTCCGTGACGTAGCGCGGCGTCCAGTTGGTGTCGCGCGCGATGTCGTACCAGTCGGATCGCTTCAGCATGAGCGCCTCCCCATGACGCTGCGTCACGCCAGCGTGCGACTGTCAGTATAGGTCGTCGCGCGCGGCGTGCGGGATGCTCGTTTACGCTTTTTTATGTTCGATCACCGTTCCTGGGCGCCTCTCATGGTGACCATCGACCGGTGACACCGCAGTATGATCCCGTCTCGACTCAGCCCTCCCCGTGACTCGCGCGCCGCCACGGTGCGTGCTACCGTTTTGCCCATCGGTGACGAGCGGGCAGAGGGAGCGCCGCGGGTGCTCGAACGGCTCAGGAAATGCGGTGTCGGTCTCGTCGCGGCCCTGCTGTTGGGCGGGCCGAGTCTTGCCGTCGCGCAGATCGTCGGCGAGGAGATCACGGTCGGCGAGAGCTGCAGCTATTTCGGTGAGCCGGTCGACGACCGGGTCTACACTTTCGCGAGCGTGAACGAGGCCGAGGAGGCGGTCGAGGCGATCGTGCAGATGGCGGGCCTCGTGCCGCGCTTCTCGACGCGCGCCGCCGGTGTGCCGGGCGCCGCCGCGGTGATCGAGGGTTCGGAGCGTATGCTGCTCTACGACCCGAGCTTCATGAGCTTTGTGCGCAACGAGGTGGGCAGCCGCTGGGGCCCGATCAGCATCCTGGCGCACGAGATCGGCCATCACCTGAACGGCCACACGTTGGAGGATGGCGGCAGCCGGCCCGCGATCGAGCTCGAGGCCGACTATTTCTCCGGCTTCATCCTGCAGAAGATGGGCGCGAGCCTGGCGGAAGCGCAGCTCGCCATGCGCCTGATGGGGAGCGAGGAGGCCTCCGACACCCATCCCGGGAAGTTCGACCGGCTGGCGGCGATCGGCTCGGGCTGGTCGCGCGCCTGCGAGACCGACCCCAACTGCCATGGTGTGTTCGCGGAGGATCCGCCCGCCGGTGAAGGCGGCGAGAGCGGAGACGGTGGCGGGGAAACCACGACCGCGAGCCTGCCCGATCCCAACAGCTGCCAATATGCCCGCGACGGCGAATGCGACGAGCCGCAACATTGCGTTCTCGGCACTGACGATCAGGATTGCCGGGGCTTCTCGGTGCGCCCGAGCGACGGCCAGTTCGATTCGGTGACGGTGACCAACCGGTGCGAGGGTGACGAGGTCAAGGTCGCCTTCATGTTCCAGGACGCCGCCTCGCAAGAGTGGAAGACCGCCTATTGGTTCCGCATCAAGTTCGGCGAGGCGACGCCGCCGATCCACACCACCAATCGCTATTGGTACTACTACGCGGAATCGGTGGTCGACGGCGGAACCTGGAATGTCTCCACCGACGAGAACGCGCGCAAGGCGACGATCAGGGACAAGGAATATTCGATGGGCCGGCGCGACAGCGGCGAGAGCTGGGGCACCTACAACACCAACCTCACCTGCAACTAAAACAAATCCCGCGCAGGTGGGATCACCTGCGACGACGTATTTGCGTCAATGCCAATGGGAGAGAGCATGTCGCGTGAGCGTCGGCGAGCGTGACATGCTCTAGGGGCGCCGCCAAGCGGCGGTTCAAGGCCGCGCCATCGTAGCCCGCGTCCGGGTGCGGCGCGGCTACCGAGCGCGCGGAGCGCCGTGATCTGCGCACCCATACACGGCAACCGCCGGGTCAAAACGCGCCGTTGCCACCCCTGATACGGACGAAGAAACCCTCCTCGTTGTTGAAGGTGATGTCGCAACAACGCTGTCCGCCGCCCGCGGCCGTGGTCGCCGTCAACGCTAACGCCATCTGGTCGGGGACATCGACGTTGGTCGCCGTGATCGTCGGGTTTCCGAAGACAATCAAGACGGCCGTCCCCCGCAGATCGTCCATCTCGGGCGCCGGAAGCGGGACCGCCGGCACGCCACCGAGCGCGGCAAAGCGCGGGGATGGGCTCGCGACCTCCGCCGCGTCGACCGTTGTGGCGAACCCCAAGACGATCAATAGGGTCGCAACGAGAGAGTATTTCATTGGCTCCGACCTCGCGTCTGACCTCGGTGCGATTGTCAAAACCAGCACAGGCGCTTCGACGGTTCAAGCAAAAGGGCCGGGAATGAGTTCTGACGACGCAAGATTGATTTGATTTCGCGCGCGTCGGGCGGATCGCGGCGGGTCTGTGCAGCCCTCAGATAAATCGGCCTGCGCGCCGGGGGCCACGAACGGGACGGGCGTTTGCCTGTGCGGTGGATCTCCCGGCGCCGGGGGCGGGACGGCCGGCGGTGGGGCGGCACGGGCGTTGCGCACGGGGCGTCAAGATCCTCGGGCGTCGGACGGAGTTGATGGAAGCTGCGAACCTGCAATAATTAGGGCAGTGAGGGCGGGCCAACGCGGCTGCCCGGCGGGGACAAAGGGAGATCACCATGAGACTGAGCCGGAGACAATTCTTCCAGGCGGCGTCCGGCGCGCTCGCATTCGCAAGCTTGCCCCATGTGCTTAGGCGCGAGGGTCTGGCGGCGGAGGAGCCGATCAAGGTCGGCAACATTCTCGACCGCACCGGCATTCTCAACATCTACAGCCTGAAGCAGATCCAGGCGACCGCGATGGCGGTGGACGAGATCAACGCCGCCGGCGGCTTGCTCGGCCGCCCGCTCGAGCTCGTCTTCTACGATTCGCAGTCCGACGGCCAGTTCAACTCGCAATACGTCACCGAGGCGCTGGTCAAGGACAAATGCGTGGTCGTGCATGGCGGCATCACCAGCTCGTCGCGCGAGGTGATGCGCCCGATCGTCAACCGCTTCAAGGGGCTACTCTTCTACAACTCCCTCTATGAGGGCGGCGTCTGCGACCGCCGGCATGTCTCGACCGGCATGGTGCCGGCGCAGCAGCTCGAGCCGTTGATGGACTATGTGGTCAACGAGCTCGGCGGCAAGCGCACCTACATCCTCGCGGCCGACTACAATTACGGCCACATCACCTCGAAGTGGATGCAGAAGTTCACGCGCGACTTCGGCGGCGAGGATCTCGCGGTCGAGTTCTTCCCGCTCGATGTCTCCAACTTCCAGCCGGCGATCTCGCGGATCCAGGCGGCGAAGCCCGACGTCGTGCTCTCGGCCCTGGTCGGCGGCGCGCATATCGCGTTCTATCGCCAGTTCGAAGCCTCGATCGGCAAAGCCAACATGATGCTCGCCTCGAGCACCTATGGTGTCGGCCTCGAGCAAACCCAGCTCAGCCCCGAAGAGGGCGACGGCCTCGTGCTCGCGACCTCCTTCGTCGATGATCTCGACACGCCGGCCGCGAAGGATTTCGTGTCGCGCTTTCACGCCTACACGGGCGACAGCGGCTATGTCGGCGAGTACGGCGAATATGGCGAGCGCGGCGTCAAGGTGTGGGCCGAGGCCGTGCGCCAGGCCGGCGATCCGAGCCCCGATGCGGTGATGGATGCGCTTGCCAAGGGCGGCGTCAGCGTCGATGGCGCCGGCGGCAAGTACTCGGTCGACGGCCAAACCAACCACACCACGATGGATATCCACCTCGTGCGCGGCAACAAGACGCAGAGCTTCGACGTGCTCCGCTCGTTCTCGCAGCGCCCGCCGACCGACACACAGCTGGTCTGCGATCTGCACGCCAACCCGGACGACAAGACCCAGTACGAGGTCGAAGTCTAAAGCTCAACTGAGGGCGGGGGCGCCGGCTTAGGGCGCCTCCGTCCTCGACCGGGGCGCGGGGTCGCGCTCTGCCATCACCCGTTCGATCGTTTCTCACCGTTGCCGCCCGGTCCCGGTCGGCTTACACGATTCGCCCGCTTCGCCGCGCGAGGACCCCCTGTGGATCAGGTCGCCAACTACCTCTTCCAGATCGGCTTCTCGTTCTCGATCTTCATCCTGATCAGCCTCGGGCTCGCCGTCATCTTCGGGATGATGCGCGTGATCAACCTGGCGCAGGGCGAGTTCCTCATGCTCGGCGCCTATTTCTGCACGCTCTGCACCGCCGCCGGGATCAACCTCTGGGTCTCGCTCTTTCTCGCGGCGGCTGCGGTCGGCGTGTTCGGCATCATCGTCGAGCGCCTCGTCATCCAGTGGCTCTATGGCCGCATCATCGACACGCTGCTCGCGACCTGGGGCTTGAGCCTGCTGCTCGTCGGCGGTGTCACGACCATCTTCGGGCCGCAGACCGAAAGCGTCGCCGCACCGCTCGGCAATGTGCAGGTCGGCACCTTCGGCCTGCCACTCTATGGCCTCGTGATGATCGGCATCGCGGTCGCCGTCCTGGCCGGCGTCTACGCATTTTGGCGCTTCACCAAATACGGGCTGATCGTGCGCGGCACGATGCAGAACCCCAACATTTCCTCGGCGCTCGGGGTCAACCGCAGCCTGGTCTACATGCTGACCTTCGGCTTCGGCTCGGCGCTCACCGGCTTCGCGGGCGCCGTGCTGGTGCCGATCGTCGGCGCCTACCCGACGCTCGGCGTCGCCTACATCGCGAAGGCCTTCATCACCGTGATCTCGGGCGGCCATCTGCCGCTCGTCGGCACGACCACGGCGTCGGGCTTGTTTAGCACCATCGACGGCGTCGTCGCGACGCTGACCTCGTCGGTGATCGGCGAGATGACGGTGCTCTTCGTCGCGATCATCCTGCTGCGCCTGCTGCCGCTCGGCATCACCGGGCGCATGACGCGGGGGGTGTAAGCCATGGCCTACCGCGTGATCGCCATGCAGCAGCCCAGCCAGCGCCCGCGCTGGTGGTGGTGGCTCTTCGTCGCCGCGCTCGGCGCCTTCTTCCTCACCATGCCGCAATATCTCGAGATCTTTGTGATCCTCGAGATGTCGCGCTTCTTCGGCATGGCGCTGCTCGCGCTCAGCATGGGCTTCCTTTGGGGCTTCAGCGGCATCTTGAGCTTCGGGCAGACGGCGTTCTTCGGCCTCGGCGGCTATGGCTACACCGTGCTTGCGCTCAACACGGGCGAAACCACGGGCTCCGTCTTCTTTGCCATCGCGCTCGCCATGACGGCCGCCGGTATCCTCGGCTACTTCATGATCTATGGCCGCATCAGCGAGATCTATCTGAGCGTCATCACGCTCGTCTTCACGCTGATCCTGGAGAAAGGCATCCGCGCCACCTCGGGCGACCAATATGTCATCGGCAAGGTGCGCCTCAACGGGCAGAACGGCATCCCGACCGTGCCGCAGCTCGACGTGCCCTGGAACCCGAGCGTGCAGCTCGACATCAACTGGTTCTTCTACACCGGCGCCGTGATCATGGTACTCGTCTATATCGGGCTCCGGCTCGTCTTGATCACGCAGTTCGGCCGCATCCTCGTCGGCATCCGGGAGAACGAGCGGCGCACCGCGCTGCTCGGCTACGACACACGGCGCTACAAGCTCGCCGCCTTCATGCTCGCGGGCGGGGTCGCGGGCCTCGGCGGCTGTTTTTACGCGATGTCGATCCCGCTGGCGCATCCCGAGATGTTCTCGCTCGGGCGCGCGGCCGACGTGATCATGTGGGTGCTGGTCGGCGGCAAGGCGACGCTGATCGGCCCGATCGCGGGCGTCTTCGCGATCGAGCACTTCAAAGGCTGGCTCGGCACCCAGGGCGTCGGCCAGGTGACGCTGGTGCTCGGCGCGGTGCTGATCGTGTTCGTCCTCGTGTTCCAGCGCGGGCTCTTGCCGACCATCGGCACGTTGCCCGACATGTGGCGCGATCGGGCCGGCGTCGCGCGCCGGTTGCGCGAGCTGCCGCGCGCCATCGCCGCGGTCGATTGGGGCGTCGACGAGCTGGTGCGCATGCTGTTCCGCCGTCTCAGGCGGTTGCGCTAGGGGAGGGGCGATGACCGACGCAACCCCGATCCTCGAGACGCGCGCCCTGGAAAAGCGCTTCGGCGGCGTGCGGGCGATCGCAGGCGTGGACTTCGCGCTCCAACCCGGCGAGCTGCGCTGCCTCATCGGGCCCAACGGCGCGGGCAAGAGCACCTTCTTCAAGATGCTGACGGCGCAGCTTCGCCCGACCTCGGGGCACATCCTCTTTGAGGGGCGCGACATCAGCCGCGCACAGTCGCACGAGATCAGCCGCATGGGCATCGGCATCAAGAACCAGGTGCCGGACGTCTATGACGGCATCACCGTGCACGAGAACCTCTGGCTCGCCGCGCGCTTCCGCCACGGCGCGGGCGCCGCGGGCGAGACCGTCGACGCCACGCTCGCCCGCCTCAAGCTCGATGACATCCGCGACCATCTCGTCGGCGAGCTCGCCCATGGGCGCCGCCAATGGGTGGAGTTCGGCATGCTCATCGTGCTCGAGCCCAAGATCATCCTGCTCGATGAGCCGACCGCCGGCATGAGCATCGAGGAGACCAACCGCACCGCCGAGCTGATCCGCGAGGTCAACCGCACGACCACCATTGTCGTGGTCGAGCACGACATGCAGTTCATCCGCCAGATCGCCGAGACCGTCACCGTGTTCCACCAAGGGCGCGTGCTCGCCGAGGACACCATGGCCCAGATCCAGGCGGATCAGACCGTGCGCGACGTTTATCTCGGGAGCTCGGGCCTTGCTTGAGGTGAGCGGCCTTCACGCGGGCTATGGCCGCATCCCGATCCTCAACGGGGTGGAGTTTGCGATGCGCCCGGGCGAGATCGTCGGCGTGCTCGGCCACAACGGGATGGGCAAGACCACGCTGCTGCGCACACTGGTCGGTGAGATCCGCGCGACCGACGGCACGATCCGCTTCGACGGTGCCGACATCACGCGCCTCGGCATGCACAAGCGGGCGCGCGCGGGCATGGGCTATGTGCCCCAGGGGCGCGACATCTACCCGCAGCTCAGCGTCCTGGACAATCTCCGCATGGGCGAGATCGTGCGCGGCGGCGAGAGCCAGATCCCCGTGCTGCTCGACTATTTTCCGATCCTCCGCGAGCTCATGGACCGCCAGGGGCGCGCACTCTCGGGCGGCGAGCAGCAGATCCTCGCGCTCGCCCGCTGCCTCGCCGGCAAGCCCCGCCTCGTGCTGCTCGACGAGCCGACCGAGGGCATCCAGCCCTCGATCGTCGATCAGATCCAGGCCAAGCTGAAGGAGCTTGCCGCCGCGCTCGACCTCACGGTGCTCCTGGTCGAGCAGAACCTGCAGTTCATCGCGGCGCTCGCCGAGCGCGTGCTGATCATCCAGAAGGGCCAGATCGTCGCCACCGTCGCGCCCGAGCAGCTCTCCGACCGCGCCATCGTCGACGAATATCTCGGGATCTAGTGGGGGTCACGGGACCCGACCTCGAGTAGCGCCCGCTGCTTGGCCGACGCCAAGGGCCGCGGTCTGCGCCTGTCGTCCCCGGCCCGCCGCACCGTATACTCGGCCCGCGCGATGACACGCGCGTCAGGCGGCAAGGGGATCGCGCGATGATCGACGTCTTCTCGGCCCACAATGTCGCGAGCGAGGCGCGGCTCACGCCGGCGCGCACCGCCGTGCTCGTGATCGACATGCTCAACGATTTCTGCAAGCCGGGCGGCGCCATGGTGCTGCCGGGCTACGCGGCCTTGGTGCCGCCGCAGCGCGCGGTGATCGAGGCGGCACGCGCGGCCGGCGCGCCGATCCTCTTCATCAACGACACGCACCGCAAGACCGTCCGCCAAGACCGCGAGCACCTCAAGCGCACGCCGCACTGCTTCGAGGGCGAATGGGGCGCCGAGGTGATCGATGACCTCGCGCCGCGTGATGGGGATATCCGGGTCATCAAGCGGCGTTACTCGGGGTTCTTCAACACAGATCTGGACGTGACGCTGAAGGACCTCGCGGTCGACACGCTGGTCATGATGGGCGTGGTCACCAACATCTGCGTGCGCGCGACGGTGCACGACGCCTTCTTCCTCGGCTACACCGCCGTCGTCCCGGAGGACTGCGTCGCCGCCACGGGCCCCCGCGAGCAAGCCTCCTCCCTCTACGACATCGCCACCCACTACGGCATCGTCACGGACTCACACGCGGTGGTCGCGGCGCTTGGCGACGGCGCGCTGGTGGTGAACCGCGAGGTGCCGGGATAGGCGTGTCTGAAGCGGACTGAAGCACCGGCCTCGGCACTTCCTGGTCCGCGCGTTCAGAACGCGCGCCACAGCCGCATGTCACGCAAAGGATGACGACGTTGTTGGGGATGGCGGCGGAGGGAAGGCCCAGATCACGCGCCTCCGGAGGCTCGCCGCGATCCTGAGCGCGGACGTCGTGGGTTATTCGCGGCTCATGCATGCGGATGAGGTCGGGGCCCTTGTGCGGCTGACAGCTGTCCGCACCACTGTTCGAGCCGAAGATCGCGGAACATGGCGGGCGGCAGGTCAAGCTCATGGGCGACGGCGCGCTCGTCCAGTAGCAGGCCTCCCGAATGTGATGTCCGCTATCGCCGAAGGTTGCGCGGCTATGCGCTAGCGCCGGTTGCCCACGGATCGTATGTGCCGAAATTCCACACATGACCCTCAGGGTCGCGACAGGTGTAGGCGCGCCCGCCATGATCCTGGTCCGCGATCTCCAATAGGATTTCAGCACCGGCCTCCTTTGCCCTTGCATAGTGTGCGTCGGCGTCTTCCACCACGATGTAGGGTGCCTGGGTCACGCCGCCAGCTTCGGTGGGTTGCTTGATCAGGCGGTCGTACTCGCCGGTCTCATGTCCCGAGCCGAGCATGACCATGCTGTTCCGAAAGGAGAGTTGTGCGTGAGCGATCTTGCCTGCCGCCCCCGGTACAACGAGGTGCTTCTCAAAACCGAAAGCCGCGCACAGCCAATCGATTGCGGCGGGTGCATCGCGGTAGCGCAGAGCCGGAATGATCATCGCTGAAGTCATCGAGTGCTGCTCCTCGGGCGCCTGAGTCGCACCAGGTTAGCAACCGCGTGAAACGCTGAACAACCTTGCGCTCTCTGATTTGTCGGCCCAGTTGGAAGGCGACGTCCGCTTTCGACCGCTCGGCGTCCGCTCGTGCTAAGCGATAAGGGTCGAGGCCGAGATCGAGGTGCGCTTTGAGCCTTCGGCACCATCGCATTGGGCCAAAGAGGCAAGGAAGGACAGGGAACCATGGAAGATATTTTCAAAGCCGATGCATTCGCAGACAAGGTCGTGTTGATCACCGGCGCGACCTCGGGCCTCGGCGCCGAGACCGCGCGCCAGTTCGCGGCCCATGGCGCACGAGTAATGCTGGTCGGACGCAACGCCGAGCGCGGCGAGACCTTACGCCGGGAGATCGCGGGGGCTGGCGGCGAGGCCGCACTTTGGCTCGCCGACATCAGCCGGTCGGCAGCCTGCGACGAGGCGGTTGCCAAGACCGTCGAGCGCTTCGGCCGGATCGATATTCTTTTCAACAACGCCGGCGTGGCGCTCACCGCGACGCTGGTCGACACCACCGACGAGGACCTGGAACAAATCATGGGCACCAATTTTTTCGGCGCCTTCTATATGGCCCGTGCGACCTTGCGCCAGATGTTGAAGCAGGGCTCGGGTTCGATCGTGAACATGGGCTCCGACGCGGCGCTCCAGGGCTATGCCGGGTTCGACGCCTATGGCTGCTCGAAGGCCGCCGTGGTTCACATGACGAGATGCCTGGCCCTCGAGATGGCGACCGAAAACATCCGGGTCAACGTGATCTGCCCGGGCGATATCGACACGCCGATGCAAGACGCCGCCTATGGCGAGGCAGGCGGCAACCGAGAGGAGATGTTGGCGGCGGTCGCGGCGGCGATCCCCGTGCAACGCCTGGGCAGGTCCGAGGAAATCGCGCGGACGGTCATGTATATGGCCTCCGACGCTGCGAAATTCATGCAAGGCGCGATCTGCTCGGTCGATGGTGGCGCCGCTGCCGGCCGAAGTTTCATCACGGAGGAGATCACCTGACCACGGCAACGGGGTGAAGGTCGCCATCGTTCTCACGTGGTCGGGCATGGCCATGTTCTTGGAAGGTCGAAGAAATAATTCTCGATGGATCGGACCGAGGATTCAGAGTTGAATGCGGAGGTCTCATCGCGCCTCGTTCGCCCCCGCGAGCAGCTCTCCTCGCTCTACGACATCGCCACCCACCACGGCATGGTCACCGCCTCACGCGCGGTGGTCGCGGCGCTCGGCGAGGGCGGGCCCGTGGAGACATGCGCGGAGGAATGCCGGACATCAAATTGATCAATAAATTCGCGTTTCCGCGGGCATCATCGATGGCAACATGATTGTGCGGATTTTCCCCGAACCACTCTGTTGGAAAGTTGTCCGCCCGGCATTCCCAAATCGGCCATCCGAGTTTACCGGCTGCAAAAGATTGAAGACACAACCCTCCCGAAAAGAATAGTCGTTCGCCTACCCACGGTCCTTTTAAAATTCGAATATCGGAAAATATCCTCAAATAATAATCTATACAAATACCGTCGAATGCCAAAGGGTGAGCAACAAATATCGGATCACCCGGCAGACCACGAACCCAGTTAATGTAGCGCGAGATAACTTCCGCCGCGGGCTTCGGGTTGTGAGTGGCTGCGGCGAGCGCCTCGGGCTGGCTCCTGAACCATGCCATTGTGACCGGGTCCGATTTCGCTCCATCTAGCGGCTCTAATACTGCCTGAAACTCGTCGAACTCCTTACAGTCCGAATCCACGGCCACAGATGCAAAGGACAGCATTGAGTTTTCACCGGGGTTCGGTCCATCAACCTCGATGTCAGTGACTACGTAGAGTGGGTTCATGATCACGTTTCCCAAATTCGTTCAGCTATTCAGCCACTCGCCGGAGTCGAGCAAGTCGCCATTGGCTAGGTTTCGCGGTGCACAGTCGATTAAGTTGTCGCCTGCAGGACCTACGAAACCGGACCAGCATTCAACGCTTCCACCCGAACTTGAGCGCGAAGCCGCTATCGAACGAGAGCGACGGGCCGTCGATCCAGTCGGGCAATGCCGCGCTCAACACATGATCAGCGAACCGTTGGGCCGGGTTACGCAACCCGCGATCCACACCTAACCCTCACTCCTCTACGCGCATCTGGATCGGGCCATCGGCGCGTTGGTTGATGAGTTGTTGGAGGTAGGGGTTGTCGCTCGCGGCGACGTCCGCGGCCTCGCCCTGCCACATTATTTGGCCCTCGTGGATCATGGCGAGGCGGTCGAAGGCGCCGACGGCGACCGACATGTCGCTGGTCACCGTGAGCGCAGTTGCGCCCGTGCGCGCGATGGCATCGTTGACGAGCGCCATGATCGTGTTGGTGAGGATCGGGTCGAGGCCCGCGGTGGGGTCGTCGAGCACCATGAACGCGGGCTCGGCGGCGATCGCGCGCGCGAGGCCGACGCGCTTTTGCATGCCGCCCGAAAGCTCGGCCGGCGAGAGCGTCGCGACCCGGGGCTCGAGGCCGACAGCGGCGAGCAGCTCGTCGGCGATCGCGCGCGCCGCGCGGCGCTTCATGCCGCGGCCGTGGATCAGCGTGAACGCCACGTTCTCCCACACGGTCACGCTGTCGAAGAGCGCGTTGCGCTGGAACAGCACGCCGACGCGCTCCATCAGCCGCGAGAGCGCGCGGCCATCGAGGCTCGCGAGCTCGGTGTCGTCATAGCGCACGCTGCCGCCGTCGAGCGGGATGAGGCCGAGCACGCATTTGAGCAACACGGATTTGCCGCTCGACGACGGGCCGATGAGCACGGTCGAGCGGCCCTCGGGCACCTCGAGGTCGACGCCGCGCAGCACGGGCTTGCCGTCGAAGCTCTTGGTGACGCCCGCCGCGTGAATCGAGAAGCTCATGTCATCCTTGGTAGCGCATGCGGCGCACGCCCGAAAGGGCCGTGCGCCGGTCTCGCCCGCCCGCTCACTCGGTTTCGCTCAGCAAGCGGAGCAGGGCGGGGGTGGCCTCGCCGGTTTCGGGCAGGCCGCGCTCGCGCTCGTATGCGCGGATCGCGGCGCGCGAGCCGGGGCCGATGAGCCCGTCGATCTCGCCCTCGTAATAGCCGAGCTCCTTGAGCCGCCCCTGGACCTGCCAGAGCTCACCGGTGGAGAGCCACTTGCTCGCCATCAGCCGCGCCAGCGCGAGCTTTTCCGGCGAGAGCCGCTCGGCCGCGAAGGCCTGCACCGCCGCGGCGCGCGCCCGCTCCTCGCTCGGCGGAAAGCGCGCGAGGGCGAGGCTCGCCCAGAGATGGGCCTGCACGAAGTCCTGCGCCACGCCGTCGCCCTCCGCGTGCATCGCGCCGAGGTAGAACTGCGCGCGCGGATCGCCCTGATCGGCCGCCATGCGGAACCAGCGCGCCGCCTCGACGAGGTCTTGGGTGACGCCGTTGCCGTAATAGCTCATCACGCCGAGGTTGAGCTGCGCGCGCATGTTGCCGCGGCTCGCCGCCTCGCGAAACCAGCGTGCGGCCTCGCCCGGGTCCTGCGCGACGCCGCGGCCGGTCGTGTACATCAGCCCGAGGTTGAACTGCGCGCGCACATGGCCTTGGGCGGCCGCACGCTCGTACCAGTGCGCCGCCTCCTTGGGATCGAAGGGCACGCCGCGGCCGCGCTCGTAGAGCGCGCCCAGGTTGAATTGGGCGGCCGCGACACCGGCTTCGGCGAGGGTTTGGAAATCATTGAGCGCGCTCGCGACGTCGCCGCGGTCATAGGCCTCGAGGGCACGCCGATACTGCTCCTCCTGCTCGTCCGCCGCAGCCGGCGTGGCGAGCGCGAGGGCCAGAGCGAGGGGCACGAGCGCGAGCCATCTCATGGCGCGAGATTAACACAGCTCGCGTGCTTGATTCGGCGCCGTGCATTCCCTAATCAAACGCGGCAACCGAGGGCGACGCATGGCGGAGACGACGACGGAAGCGACGGGCAGACGGGCCCGGCTGCAGCGCTGGATCGAGGCGCCGTGGACGCAGCGCGTGATCATCGGCGTGATCATCGCGAACGCCATCGCGCTCGGCCTCGAGACGGCGCCGAGCGTGATGGACGCGATCGGCCCCGGCCTGCTCATGCTCGACAAGGCCTTCCTCGCCTTCTTTGTCGCCGAGCTCGCGCTCAAGATCTACGCGTTTCGCCTCGGCTTCTTCAAAAGCGCGTGGAATTGGTTCGACCTCATCGTCGTGCTCATCACCTTCGCGCCGGCGGGCTCCGGGCTCACGGTGCTGCGCGCGCTCCGCGTGCTGCGTGCCTTCCGGCTGGTCTCGGCGGTGCCCGGCATGCGGCGCGTGGTGTCGGCCTTGCTCACGGCGATCCCGAGCCTCGGCTCGATCATCCTGCTGCTCTGCATCGTCTATTACGTCGCCTCGGTGATCGCGACGAAGATGTTCGGCGCGAACTTCCCCGACTGGTTCGGCACGATCGGCGCCTCCGCCTACAGCCTCTTCCAGATCATGACGCTCGAATCCTGGTCGATGGGGATCGTGCGGCCGGTGATGGAGGTGCACCCGTTCGCCTGGGCGGTGTTCGTCACCTTCATCCTGGTGACGAGCTTCACCGTGCTGAACCTCTTCATCGCGGTCATCGTCAACGCGATGCAGCAGCAGCACGAGATGGAGCACGAGGCCGATCTCGAGGCTGCCCGCGACGAGCGCGCGGAGATGATCCGCCAGCTCGCGGCGCTCCGCCAGGAGGTCGCGTCGCTGCGCCGCGACCTCGTCGGGAAGGAGCGTTAGGAGGAGCGTAGACCCTGGCGCGGCACACCCGCTACACAAATCCCTCATCCGCAGGCTTGACCCGCGGATCCACGAACACCGACGTCGCCGGCGCGCGTCATGCCTCGGGGTTCGTGTGCATGGGGCCTCGGGTTGAGCCCGAGGACGGGGGTGAAGGGAGTACCGGTTACTCCGCGCCCTTTTGCGTGGCGCGCGTTGCGGCTAGGCTCTCGGCATGAAGCGCAAGATCCTCGTCACCGGCGCGCTCGGTCAGATCGGGCAGGAGCTCGTGCCGGCGCTCCGCGCGCGCTACGGCGCCGATCAGGTGATCGCATCGGGCTGGCGCAAGCGGCCGGCCGGCGCCGTGACCGATGGCGGCACCTTCGAGATCCTCGACTGCACCAGGATCGACGATATCCGCGCCATGGTCGAGCGCCACGAGATCGGCACGATCCTCCACATGGCCGCGCTGCTGTCGGCGATCGGCGAGGAGAAGCCCGAGGCCGCCTGGGCGCTCAACATGGGCGGCTTCGCCAATGTGCTCGAGGTCGCGCGCCATGCCGATTGCGCGGTTTTCTTCCCAAGCTCGATCGGCGCGTTCGGGCCGACCACGCCGCTCGTCGACACGCCGCAGGACACGATCCAGCGGCCGACGACGATCTACGGCGTCGCCAAGGTCGCGGGCGAGCTGCTGGCCGACTACTACCACACGCGCTTCGGCCTCGACACGCGCGGGCTCCGGCTGCCGGGGCTCATCTCCAACGTCGCGCCGCCCGGCGGCGGCACCACCGACTACGCCGTCGACATCTTCTACCAGGCGATCGAGACCGGCCGGTTCACCTGCTTCCTGCGCCCGGACAGCCGCCTCGACATGATGTACATGCCCGATGCGCTCGCCGCGATCATCGGCCTGATGGAGGCCGACCCGGCGCGCCTCGTCCATCGCAACGCCTTCAACGTCGCCGCCATGTCGTTCACGCCCGAGGAGCTTGCGGCTGAGATCGCCCGCCACGTTCCCGGTTTCACGATCGACTACGCGGTGGATCCGCTGCGCCAAGCGATCGCCGATTCCTGGCCCGATTCGATGGACGACAGCGCCGCCCGCGCCGAGTGGGGCTGGGCGCCCCGCTACGACGTCGCCGCCATGAGCGCCGACATGCTCGAGACGCTCCGCGCGCGCCAAGCTGAGGGGTAGGGGGTGGTCGTGCCCCTCGAGCGGGTGAAACGGCGGATTACCGGTTCGGACAGATGAAGGCGCTGAGGTAGAACCAGGTGGGCTGGCTGGTGGTGCGGATCTCGAACGCTCCGGCGTCGAGCACCGCATCGCCCACTCTCTTGAGCGCCTCGGCTTGGGCCTGCTCCCGCGTGTTCCGCCTGATTTGGTAGCCGCGCACCTGGTATTCGGGCCGCGCGTTCACGCGGCTCGCCAGCATCCGAACGCGCAGACGCCCTTCGGCGCCTTCGCGCTGGATCTGCTCGACGATCCGTTGTGCGCTTTCGCGCGCCCACGCGGGCGATCCCTCGCACCAGAAGATGTCGTAGTCGTAGTCCTCCCAATCGAACGGGCGCTCGGGGCCGTTCGCCGAGAGTGGCTCCCCTGTGTCACGCGGTTCGTCCGCCTCTAGCGGTCTTGCGACCAGCCGGGTTTCGATCGCCCGCTGTTCCTGGTCGTGCTCGATCTCCAGGCGAATGCCGTCCGCCAACGTCCGATTGTCGGCGTGCGTGTTGTCCGATGCCTTCAAGGTGTTGAGCCATATCTTGGCGAGCTCCTTGTCGGGCATCGAGTGAAGGAGACCGATCACGATCTTCTGGAACTGCTCGTCCCGGCTCTTCAGGGCCTGCTTGACCTCGCCGAGGACCGTAAGGTTGTAGGCCTGCAGGCTCTCGCGCTCCTGGCGGGTCTCCGCAAGCCGCTTCAATTCTTGATCGAGGACGAGGATGCGCTCGTCCAATTCTTGCTTGCTTGCCTCGATGTCCCTGCGTGCGCTGTCGACGCTCCACGTCAGAAATCCCACCAGAATCGGGGTTGCGACCGTGAGCGCCGGTAGCAACAGCTTCGTGAAAATCCTGAACGAGGCGGCGCCGCCCTGTCGCGGGCTGTCGTCGCCGCTGCGTTGATCTGCATCCGGCGTCGTCATCGATCAAGGCCTCGGCGCCGATGGCGATCTATCGCGAGGTCGTCTTCTCGCAACGTCTCTATCGGAAACCTTACCCCTTTCGCCGACGGCGGACTAGGCCGGGAAGCTCGGCTTTTCGCCAGCGATCTGGCGTGCGGCGGCTCCGTGCGTCTAATGTCCGACGAAGGCGAAGTGCCGCGTCTGGCGGAGCGCTTCGGCGAGGGCGTGGTAGCCGGCGGTGCCGGGGAGCGCGGTGTCGAGGCGGGCGAGCGTCTCGCGGCGCTCCGCCGCAGGCCCGTGGGAGCCCGCGAATGAGGGCGCCACGGCCTCGACGAAGGGGAGGAGCCCCGGCCAAGCCTCGGCGTCGAGCGCGGCGAAGGCGCGGCGGATGCGCGTCGCCTCCTCGAGCGGACGGCCGACCGCGAGCGCGAGCCAGAAGAGCGCAGCCGGATAGGTCGGCAGCGGGTTGAGCGGGTCCTGCTCGTTGACGCCGCCGTCGAGGAAAAGGTCGAGCGCGCCGCCGCGGTGCGTGCCGCGCACCAGGCGGTAGAGGTTGACGAAGCGCTTCATCGCGCGCGGGCTCTTGCCGGCGATCGGGCCGAGCCGCGTGATGATTGCCACCTCCTCGGGGCGGAGCGTGATGCGCTTGATCGTCTCCCGGTCGGTTTCGTCGTCCGCCGGCAGGCGTGGGGTGACCGGCGCGATCGTGGTGGCGCCGTGCGCCGTGCCGCGGCCCTCCCCATCGCCTGGCGGCAGGGCGTCGGCTCTTTCCGCGTCCGCATCGCGCGTGGCCGTGCCCACGGTTTGCGCGACCAGGCGGTCGAAGCCCTCGCCCGCGACCGTGCGCTGCGAGAGGCGGACCGGGATCTGAAAGATCTTCTCCAGGTAGTCGAGCACCGTGGCCCGGTTGCCGCGATCGTCGTCGACGCCGGTGCGGTCCGCGCTCGCGCGCAGCTGCTTGTCGTAGAACTGCAGCAGCGAGTTCTCGAGCCAGCGCGGGTCGACGCCGACCACCACGACGAACATGTCGAAGGCGAGCAGCAGGTGCACTGCCTCGAGCACGCGGATCACCTGCTCGACGCGGCAGCGGTCGAGGTCGTCGATATAGAGGATGATGCGGTCGATCGGGGCGGGTCCGGGCGCGGGTGCCGTTGTGTCGTCGCCGGCGTCGCGCGCGGCCTTGCGCTGCTCGGCGAGGATTGCGTCGAGCTTCTCGAAGGCGCTTCGCACGCGGCTTACGATGCCGAGCTCCTCCTCGAACGCCTTGGTCTGCTCGGAGCGGTTGAGGAAGAAGTCGAACATCGCCTGGGGCGTCTCGTCGCGATAACGCGCCGCCTCCTTCTCGGCCTCTGCCTGCGCCTCCTTGGCCTCCTCGACGCGGCGCTCGGCCTTGGCGCGTGCTTCGCGCTCGGCACCGAGGTCGGCCTCGATCTGCTGGCGCGCCGCCGCCAGCTCGTCCTTGTACGCGCGGGCCGCGCCGAGCAGCGGGGCGATCCGCTTCAAGGCGGCGAAGCCCGCCGCCACGAGCGCGAGCAGGGGCCCGACGGCTTCGAGCCCATAGCCGACGAACGCGCCCAGCGAGATCACGCCCGCGATGTCGAGCGCGCCGAGGACGACCGCCCCGAGCGCCAGGATGAGGCCGCCGAGCGCCCAACGCGGGATGGGGATGCGCCCGGTCACCATGCGCCACGACGCTTTTGCGACGCTCGCCGCCGTCCCACCCAGGCTGGCGGCGTCGCGGATCGCCGCCTCGGCGCCGGCGACGTCGAGGCTCTGCCCGAGCGCGCGCAGCGCGGCGTGGGCGTCGGCACGGGCGCGCGCCGTCTCGGGGCCGGGAGGCGGCGTGGCCTCGGCGTCCTCGTCGGCGTTCTCCTGTCCGATCTGCAGCAGGCTCGATGCGCGCGCGATCAGCAGCTCGCGCCACGCCGCCTCGCGCTTGGCTTGGAGCGTCTCGATCGCGGCGTCGATGCGCGCCATCTCCTCATGCGCCTGATCGAGCGCGTAGGCGGCCGTGGCGGCCTGCACGGCGGCCTCGCTGACATGGGCGCCGACCGCGCTCGCGATCTCCTTGTAGGCTTGCTTCTTGCGGCCCTCCATGCCGCCGACGCGAAGCTGCGCGAAGAACTCGTTGGCGAGCGAGGCCCAGAGATTGCCGTCGGTGTAGTGCCAGGCGTTGAACCAGATGTGCACCGGGTTGCGCACGAAGGGAAGTTCGGGGTTGGCCGCGGCGCGCGTCTTGATGCGCTCGACCGCGCCGCGCAGCATGTGCATGAACGACGACTTGCCCGAGCCCCATTCGCCGAAGAGGCCGATCGCGAGCGGCGTCGGCGCGGGCTCGCGCAGGCTCATCACCTCGGCGAGCGCCTGCACGCGCGGCGCGACACCGAGCGCATCCTGCTCCAGCGTGGTGACGGCACGGTCGGCCTCGTGGTGGATCTCCGAGCGGTGGTCGTGCAGCGCCTCGGGATGGAGCCTCGGCGTCTCGCTTTGCACATAGCCGATCGCCTCGGGATCATCGCCGAAGTGAGAGAATGGCGTGAACACGCGTTGCACCAGGGCGTCGAAGGCGTCCTGCCCGCGCTCGACCCATGGCTGGTCGAGGAGCGCCCGTTGACCCTCGACCGTCTCGAGCGCCGCGAACAGCGCGTGGCGGATGTCGACGCGCTCCTGCGGTGCCGAAAGTATCTCGACCAGCTGCGCGGCGCGGTTGAGCGCACGGGTGAGAGCGGGATCGGCGAGCGCCGCTTCGATCCGCTCCGCGCCCGCGGGCGTGCGGTGCCACACATCAGGCGCGCGCTTGTCGTCCCGCGTCGCGTCTCGCACGAAGGCCGCCAAGATTTCGTCCATGTGCGTCGGCTGCGCCGTGCCGCCCGGCGACCGGCCGGCGCCCTTGATGGCCGCGGCCTTGAGCAGGCTGCCGGGATCGATGATCGCCTCACCGTCGAGGCTTTCGCGCGCGGGGTAGGCGACCGCGCGGCGCAGCACATCCTGGGTGCTGATCGAGAACGCGTTGTCGCCGTCTTCGAGCTTAAGCGCGATGATGTCCTCGACGCGCGCAAACTTCCCGGCGACGGCGTGGATCGGATGGTTGCTCGGCGGGAGCGTCGGGTCGCTCCAGTCGGTTGCCTCCTGGTGCGAAGCCTCCGCGCCGCCCAGCTGCGAGGCCTGAATCCCGATTTCGCGCGTCAACTCCTCAAGCGTCTCCATACTCCCCTCGAAGGCCGCCGGGTCCACCGTAGGGCGCATCTGCGCCATTTGCTGGAAGGGGTTGTCTCTCGCCGCCGGATCGAACGCTGGCGCATCGGCCCCCGATTGCCGCGCGTCCTTGCCGGCAGTCTCCGGCGGAGGCCCCTTGGCCTCCTCCGATGGTGGTTTGGGCGGTGATGTGGCCATGGTTACGCCGATCCGGCAGGGCGCGCTGCGCCGCGGTCGGTCAAGACGATAGCGCGATCGGCGGCGCCGCGCGACGGTTCGCGCGTGTAGCCGTCACAGAGATGGTCTGCGAAATTTGCTGGAAATTCGGAAAGTTAAAATTCACTCTTTTGTTTAGCGCGCCATTAGCGAGTCCGACACTAGACTTCCGCCCGTCGAAACTCGAGACCGGCAAAGGAGAGACCGATGCTGGCCCATGTGATGCGGTTCTTGCGCGCCCGCGATGGCGTGACGTCGATCGAGTATGGCTTGATCGCCGTGCTCGCGGGTGTCGCGATCATCGGCGGCCTGAACCTCCTCGGCTCGAGCGTCGACAACATGTTCGTGGTGACATCGAGCCAGATCGACAATTCCCCGGGGGCGCAAGGCATGGCCGCGCTCGCCGGCGGTGGCGGCGCGACCGGCACCAACGATCCCGTCACCGACACCACGCCCTAGGGATCCAAGCCGCATACCGGGGGTCGTGGATTCACTCGAAGACCCGGCTTGAGTGGCTCGCGCTCGAAGGTCCGCTCCGGGTTAGGCTCGGAAATCTACGCTTCGCTCCGGTTTTTCCACTCATGGTCACGGTTATTGGGCCACAAGTCCCTTGAGCCGAGTTACCGTTCGTATCGCCTTGGCACACCCGCCGGGGAGTATCTTGTTCCAGGATCTGGGGGAGGGGCCTGGCCATGCCCAGCTGCGTGATCGATGACCACCTTACGCTGCACTATGACGAAGCGGGACAAGGGCGACCGATTGTCTTCATTCATGGCGTGATGATGAGCGCTCGCTTTTTCCAGCGGCAGCTGCCGTTCTTCGGCGAGAACTATCACGCCCTCGCCCTCGATCTGCGCGGGCACGGCCGCTCGTCGAATGTCGCGCACGGCCACACGATGCCCACTTATGCGCAAGACCTGCGTGCGTTTCTCACAGCGAACGGCCTCCGCGATGTGGTGCTCGTTGGCTGGTCGATGGGCTGCATGGTGATTTGGGAGTACGTCAACGAGTTCGGTGATGCCGACGTCGCGGCCACGGTATTGGTCGATCAGGGCCCGTCGGATTTCAAGTCCCCGGCTTGGGAGCACGGCATCTTCGATCTCGACACGCTGACCGATCTGATGGCCGGGCTGCAGACGGATCCCGAGCGCACCTTTCGCGAGGTCATCCCACTCTTGTTTAAGGACTCGCCGAGCGATGAGGACGCCGCCTGGATGCTTGCGGAGAACCTGAAGATCCCGCCGGCGATCGCCTGCTCTGTGCTCTACGATCAGACGATGAGGGACTATCGTGAAGATGTCGCGGCACTCGAGGTGCCGACCCTCATTGTGTTCGGCTCTGCCGAGGGCAAGCTGATGCCCGTCGAGGCCGCGGTCTTCCTGCGGGAGCGTATTGCCGGCTCGCAGTTGTCGCTCTACGAGAACAGCAGCCATTGTCCGTTTCTCGAGGAGACCGACCGGTTCAACGAGGAGGTGGACGCCTTTATCCGCGCGCTCGATTAGCGCGCCCCAGCCGTAAGTGACAGCACGACGACGTGTGTCGGGAGGCCGGACATAGATCCAGCAAAGGCGGACGCTCCGTGCGGAACATCGGCTTCCGGGGACAACGCCGACGTCTCGAAAATCCGCGGTGACAGGCGTTCGAGGCACGCCAGCGACTTCCTCTTTAGATCCACTGCTGAAAATGAAGTGCGGGGTCCACTAGTCACGCCCCGGTGCCCACCGGTCGCTTCGCCACGAGTGTTCAAGTTACCCCGGCGGCACCATTTTTTCGTCTTGCTATCATACGTTTGCGCCCCTCGCACCGAGAGCGCTCCCGCATGAAACTCGTTGGGGGCTGCCGGGAGGGGCGTGAACCAGCATGTTCTGTCGCTTCATGCGAACCCCAGTTGGGCATCCCTGGGAGTGCCGAGGCATATCTCGAGTCCACTGGCGGGTGTTGGCTGCGGCTCAGTCAGGCGGACATGCCTGACGGCACGTCCGCCTGGGATCGCAACTAATGGCCGAAGGCGCCGACTTGTGCGAGGAACGCGATCCAGTCTTCCACATGATAGGTATGGGTTACCATGCCCTCATCATTAAAATGGTGGATGTCGATCGCTTTGGCTGCAAACGTTTTGCCAGTGCCCTCGACGCCCAGTAGTGGACCGGTATGCAGGCCGCTGAAGGTTGATCGGACCACGATCACGTTGCCCTGCTGAATCATCTCTTCCACTTTCCAATTCAGGTCAGACACGGATTCATGAATGAGCGGGATGAAGGCCTTGAGCCCATCTCGGCCCGGCTGTTGTCCGGGGTTCAGATCGTAGCTAACCCACTCCTTGATGATGATTTCATCAAGCTGTTCGACCTTGTTTTCGCCAAGTGCAACATAGAATTTCATCAGTTTGTCTTTGCTGGCCATTTCAGCGGCTCCGATTTGAGGTGTGAGGGCTGTTACGACCACCGCGAGTGCCATGAGGCAGCCAAGCATCGCGTGCTTCATTGGAGGTTCTCCTTTTCGAGGTTTACGCCAGCATGTAAGTATAATATTGATATCTGGTGTCAATAACGCACCTGATGAGAACCTGGTATGCTGAAAGTCACCGTCCTCGATAAGAAGGACGCGGAGAATTGCCCGTACCGCGATGTCATCGATCGGATCGGTGACAAATGGAGTTTGCTCGTGCTTTGTGTTCTTGAGCAGCAGCCGACCCGCTTCAATCAACTCAAGCGTACGATCGGTGACATCACGCAACGCGTGCTCACGCGCACTCTACGGAATCTTGAACGTGACGGTTATGTGATCCGAACTCTTGAATCAGACCGACCAATCAGAGTGAGTTATCGATTGTCGGCGCTTGGCGAGTCAGCCGTTCAGGCCGTTCACCACCTGGTTGATTGGGCAGAACGCAATCACGGCGCTATTGTCGAAAATCGCAAAGCATATGACGCACTCGGTGAGCTATGATCGTCGCTGAGCCTGGCCGGCGACCGGTTGACCACACATAGACTGACCTTCACATCCATGCTCGGGTTTCGATCCCCGCGAAATTTGTCCTCTCGCAATCGCGCGGGTATCGAGGCGCGTCGGCGACTTCGCTCTCGGCCCATTCGCTGAATTTCGGGTGCGGCTTCGGCCATCCATGCCCCGGTGCCCACGGGTCCCTTTTGCGACGGGGGCGGTATTCGATTCGCCCCGGTGCCGGCGATTTCATGCCTCGCAGCGGCCGGGGCGTTTGTGGTTTGTTGTGGCGCTTGCCAGACCGCGCGAAGGCCGATGGTGCTGGGCGCCTCGCCTTAACCAATTCTCTCGCTCTCGGCCACGCGAGGAGGTGCCGACGCCATGCCGACGTCCTATCTCGAGCGCATCCTGAAGGCGAACGTCTATGACGTCGCGCGGGAGACGCCGCTCGAGCCGATGGCGCTTCTTTCCGAGGCGCTCGGCCAGCCAGTGCTATTGAAGCGCGAAGACCTCCAACCGGTGTTCTCCTTCAAGCTCCGCGGCGCCTACAACAAGATCGTCCATCTCGATCCGGCGGTGCGCGCGCGGGGCGTGGTGTGCGCATCCGCCGGCAACCACGCGCAAGGCGTCGCCTTGGCCGCGCGGAAACTCGGTCTCGAGGCCGTGGTGGTGATGCCGACGACGACGCCCGGCATCAAGGCCGAGGCGGTCTCCCGGCTCGGCGCCCGCGTCATCCGCCATGGCGCGCAAGTCCATGACGCCTTCGACAAAGCGAGGCATATCGCAAGTCAGGATGGTCTCGCCTTTGTCCATCCCTTCGATGACCCCGATGTCATCGCCGGGCAGGGCACCATCGGCCTCGAGATCCTGCGCCAAAAGGAGCAAGGCATCGCGGCGATCTTCGTGCCCGTCGGGGGCGGGGGGCTGATCGCCGGCATTGCGGCCTACGTTAAGGCGCTGTGGCCGGAGATCAAGATCATTGGCGTCGAGCCGGAGGATTCGGCCGCGATGTCCAAGGCGCTCGAAACCGGCCGGCCGGTCGAACTCGCGCAGGTCGGTCTTTTCGCGGATGGCGTCGCGGTGAAAGAGGTCGGCGCCGAGCCCTTTCGCGTCGCATCCGAATGCGTCGACGAGATCATCCTGGTGAGCACCGACGAAATCTGCGCCGCCATCAAGGACATCTACGACGACACGCGGTCGATCGCGGAGCCGGCCGGCGCCCTCGGTGTCGCCGGCCTCAAGGTCTATGCCGCGCGCGGCGGAACGCGCGCCGGCAGCCTGATCGCCATCCTCTCAGGCGCCAACGTGAACTTCGACCGCCTGCGCCATATTTCCGAGCGCGCGGAGATCGGCAGCGCCCGTGAAGCGCTCTTCGCCGTGACCATTCCCGAGCGACCCGGGAGCCTGCGCAAGTTCTGCGAGGTGATCGGGGCGCGGGCCATTACCGAGTTCAACTACCGCTATGCCGACAGCAGCGCGGCACACATCTTCGTCGGCCTGGAGCTGCAATCCGCGAAGCGCGAGCGCGAGGCCATTTTGGCGGCGCTGACGAAGGCGCACTTCCCCGTCGTCGACATGACGGACAACGAGCTGGCCAAGATCCACGTGCGCTACATGGTTGGCGGGCGTGGCAGCACGCTGACCGACGAGAAGCTCTTCCGCTTTCACTTCCCCGAGCGGCCGGGCGCGTTGTTGGGCTTCCTCGACGAAATGGGACAACGCTGGAACATCAGCCTGTTCCACTACCGCAACCATGGCTCGGCCTTCGGCCGCGTCCTGATGGGCATCCAGGTGTCGGACGATCAGGAGAGCGCGTTCCGAGAGTTCCTTGCCACGACCAACTTCTCCGCCGTCGAGGAAACCGACAATCCGGTCTACGAGGTCTTTTTGAAATAGGCCGTGCCGCCGTTCGCTTGCGACGCGTGCGCACGGTGTCCGGCGTCGGCCCTGGCGCACCGCTCGAGTGTCCCGATCCTCATGGCATTCGCTAGCGCAGTCCCCGCACCGTCAGCGGCAGAACACTTGAAAGCCGCGTCCTGGCGATGTTGCCGGCAGATGGTGCGCCGGCGATCGAATACCCGGTCTACAAGACCAATAGCACCGCGTATTCAGCCCGGGTGGGGTTGGGCTCGATGTTGTCGCCGGTGGTGATCGTGCAAGCCGGATCACTGTTGCACTGACCCGCCGGTTCCCGGGAGCGGCTGATCGCGAAGAACGCGGCGTCGCTCACGGTGTGAGAGCCGCTGAACTCCAGAGCGTCCCCCTCGTTCCTGATGACAAACGTGTATGTCACCTCGGCGGCACCGCGCACGTCCGTGGCCTCCGCCTCCGTCAGCGGTGTTGCTTCGGCGACCGACAGCGTCTGAAATGCCGGCGCCTGGCCGGTCGGTGCTTCGTCGGCAAGAGCCGGTGCGGATGCCAGCAACGCCACGGCTGCCAATGCTGCGGTTGCGTTGATCTTCATCGCCCTGTTTCCCCTTTGCTTTGTCAGTTCGTTTCGTGCCGTCTCGAGGCCCCTCAGTGACGCAGCAGGGCGCGGCGCATCTTGCGTCCCCGTTTCCTGCGGTGCGCGATGAACGCGACCGAGGCGACGCCCATGACGAGCAGGCCGAGGGTGCCGGGTTCTGGGATGCTCGGCGTGTCGAAGGCGCCGGCGACGACGAAGCCGCCGGCCGCGCCGATGCGCCAGTCGTCGAGCAGGCCGATCTCGAACTCCCCGTTGGAGATGCCGGGCGCCATCACCGAGTCGATCCGGGCCACGGCGCCCAGCGAGTTGTTCAGCAGGAAGGTCAACAGGAGCTCATTCGGCAGCCCATTCGGGAAGAGCGCCTTGAGGTCGATCGGGATCACCACCAGGCCGTTGTCGTCGGCGTCGAAGACCCCCAAGGTCAGGCCGCCAAGGATCACGGTGAGCTCGCCGACATCCGTCAGGAACTGGAGGTCGAACGACAGGTCGAAGCCGCCGAACTGGGCGGCGATGACCTGCGACATGCTGACCTCGCCGCTGGTCGTGCTCATTTGCGCGAACAGATCCAGGAGCTCACGCGAATCCGGCAGGCCAAAGAGGCCGGGGCCTAAGTTCGCACGGACGATCTTGTTGAAGCCGTCGCCGGTGCCGGTGAGGGCGGAGAATGCGATGGCGCCGGCATCGTTGAAGGCGTCGAGCCCGAGATCGACGAAGCTCACGGCCTCGCCGAACAGGAAATCGCCGGCGCCGATGACCCTGTTTGCCACCGGGTCGGCGCCGGTGAAGATGCCGGTGTCGTTCGTCACGTCGAATCTGGCGTCGAACACGACCTGGCCGAATTCGTTGATGGCCACGTTGCCGAAGCTCGCGAACGGGCCGGTGGTGTCGGCAATGAGTTGGATGATGCCGGTGTTGCCGATGGTGAACACGCCTTGCCCGCCGCCGTCCAAGGACGCGATCACGGCCATCGCGCCGTTGTCGTTGATGTCGACGGAGAGGATCTGGCTGAAGGGGTTGCTCGGATCGGCCGTGGAGATCAAGCGGTCGTTCTGGCCGCTGTCGTTCGAGGAGAGGAGCAGCAACTCGGTGGTCGACCCGTTGATGTCCAAGACGAACGCGTTCTGACCGACATTGTTCGTGACCAGCAGTTTGTTCCCGTCGAGCTCCAAAACATTTCCGTCGGGCTGGAAAGCCACCGTGACCTGGCCACCGCTGCCTTCCATGACCGCGAGCGGCGCACCGCTGGCGTCGCCCATAAACGCGACGCGGCCGTCATCAGCGATGTCGCAGCGTCCGAAACAGGTCAGCAGATCGAGATTACCGACATTGGTATTGGTGTCGTCGAAGACCGCTTGGCCGTCCAGCGCGATCGTCGTGAAAAGACCGTTGGTGTCGACAACGAAGGTCCCAAGCGTCCCGCTCGTCGTGATCGCGCCAAACGCAATCAGGCCGGTGTTCTCGGCAAGCGCGGCAGCACCAAGCAAGGCGTCGAACGTGCCGTCCGCTTCGGCGACGACCGTACGGATGGGGCCGCCCGAGCCGGTGAGGATCCGGTCGTTGGCGCCGTTCGTGTTGCTGACGATGTACATCACCGTGCCGTCATTGGCGAGTTGCGGGCTTGCCTCCAGACGGACGCCGCTGATGTCGTCGATCTCGGTGAACTGGTAGACGGCCGCCGCGTCGGCCGCGGCCGCCCAGCCGGCGATCAGCGCGCCGCCCAACAGCATTGAACCCCAACGTCTCGCGCTCTTACCTGTTGAACCCATCGGTCCTCTCTCCTTCATCACTATGGAGTTTCGTCGGGGACCGACTTGCCCATCCACGCAGGCCGAACGGATGTCTGCACCTGGAGGGACGGCACGTTTCACCTTTCCCCGATTCCCCACTACGTGCCCTCACCTTGATCATTAACGATAAGTTCTGGCCAGCGGCAAGTGTCATCGCTGGGTAAACTAGTGTTCCGCGCGATGTTGCCCTAAATTCACGCAGGAACCGCGCGGGGTGTGCGCCTGGCGCCGCATGCGACCCACTTCTCCCGATGATCCGTGCCCTCAGGTCCGTCCGCCGCTTGCCGCTGGCGAGGACGCCAAGCACCGCCGCCGCGCGCGACGGAAACGCGGTGTGAATCTCCCGAGGCGCAGATCTCCTCGCGCCGCCCATTCGCCCATCTCAGCCCGTGGCGTCGGGTCGGCGCCGGGGTGCTTGCGTGGACTTGGTGCGCTCCCCAAGCCTAAACTTCGCCGCTCGGGATGGCGAAGCGCAGAAGCGCGACGAAAGGGGGAGGCACAAACAATGATCGTTCCGCCCAACTTTTACACCGGCGACGCGGCGGGCGCGATGGACTGGCTGCGCGAGAACGAGATCGACCAGGTGCGTGTCGAGTACAGCGATTTCGCAGGCGCCGCGCGAGGCAAGGCGATCAGCCGCGGGCACTTCGAGTCCGTCTTGCACCATGGCGTGCCGTTCGTCGCCGCGATCTATGCGGCCGATGTCGAGATGAACGTCGTGCCCGGCACCGACTATGGCGAAAGCACGGGCTTTGCCGATTTCTACGCGATCCCTGATCTTGCGACGCTGCGCACCCTGCGCCATGTCGAGAACACCGCGCTCTGCCTCTCGCGCACCCGCTGGCCGGATGGCCGCTCCGTCGAGGCCGATCCGCGCCACGTCCTCGCCCGCGCCGTGGAGGCGCTCAGCCCACTCGGTCTCACCGCATACGCGGCGCCCGAGTACGAGTTCTATCTGCTCGACGAGAATTACGAGCTGGTCGGCGAGGGCCTCCAGGCCTACTCGATGCACCGCCGCCATACCTTCCGGCGCGAAGAGGAGGTGCTGCTGAACGCGGTCGGCGCGCATGGCGGCTTCGAGGCGAGCGGGCATGAATATGGCCCCGGCCAATACGAGGTCACGATCCCCTATCAGGAGATCCGCCGGATCGCCGATTTCGGCCATCTCTTCCGCACCACGATGAAGGAGGCGGCGTGGGATATCGACCGGCGCGTCACCTTCATGGCGAAGCCGATCGACGGCTGGACCGGGAGCTCCTGCCACATCCATCTCTCGATGCGCGGCGAGGATGGCGCCTACACCTTCGCCGACCCCGACAAGCCCCACAAGATCAGTGACGCCTGCCGGCATTTCATGGGCGGTGTGCTCGCGCATCTCGACGAGCTGATGGCGATCTACTTCCCGAACGTGAACTCCTACCGCCGCCTCGTGCCGGGGCAGTTCGCGCCCTATTCGAAGGGCTGGGGCATCGACAACCGCACCGTCGCGGTGCGCATTCTCAACGAGACGCCGGACTCCACGCGCGTCGAGCTCAGGCTCTGCGGCGGCGACATCAACATCTATCTCGCCATGGCAGGGTTTCTCGCGGCCGGCGTCGATGGCATGGCGCGCGAGACCGACCCGGGCCCGCCGCTCACCGGCGACGTCGACGAGCAAGACGTGCCGCGCGTGCCCGATCAGTGGGGCGCCGCGCTCGACGCCTTCGAGCGATCGGACTGGGTGAAGGGGGCGCTCGGCGCCGAGTTCTGCAAGTGCTACAGCATCGTCAAGCGCAACGAATATGAGCGCATCCGCCTCGCCGTCACCGACGTCGAGCGGCGGATGTATCTCGAGTTCATCTGAGGCGCGGTCACGCCCAAGGAAAAGCCCGGCCCCGCGGGCGCGGGACCGGGTTTTCAAACCGTGTTGCGTCGGTGCGCGTCTATTTCGGTTGCGGCACGATGCGGAGGTAAGGCTTCGGTGCCTTCCAGCCGCCGGGGAAGGCCTTCTTGGCGTCCTCGTCGGAGACGGCGGGCACGATGATCACATCCTCGCCCTGCTTCCAGTTGACCGGCGTCGCCACCTTGTGCTTCGCCGTCAGCTGGCAGGAATCGAGCACGCGCAGCACCTCGTCGAAGTTCCGCCCGGTGCTCATCGGATAGGTGAGCGAGAGCTTGATCTTCTTGTCGGGGCCGACCAGGAACACCGTGCGCACGGTGAGGTTATCCATCGCGGTGCGGCCTTCGGAGGTCGTGCCGGCGCCGGCCGGAAGCATCTCGTAGAGCGTCGCGACCTTGAGCTCCGGGTCGCCGATCAGCGGGTAGTTGACCGCGTGCCCCTGGGTCTCCTCGATGTCCTTCGACCAGGCTTCGTGGTCGCTTACACCGTCCACGCTAAGCCCGATGACCTTGCAGTTGCGTTTCTCGAACTCGCCCTTCAGCCCGGCCATGTAGCCAAGCTCGGTGGTGCAGACCGGCGTGAAGTCCTTCGGGTGGGAGAACAATATCGCCCAGCCGTCGCCGATCCAGTCGTGGAAGTTGATGGTGCCCTGGGTGGTCTCCGCCGTGAAGTTCGGAGCGTCGTCGCCGATCCTCAATGCCATCGTATAGTCCCCCTATCTCTATGAGTGGCCAGTGGAATGCGTGTGTGCTGCGGGTATGCGCGCAGCACGCACGCGAGTCGAATCAAATATCGATGAGCGCGTTGTCCGGTCCGCCGACCTGTCAGCACCAGCCCGTGCGGCCGCCGTCGTCGACCACCTCGCCGCTGCCGCCCAGGCCCTCGGGCGCGTTGCGAAATTTCGGAATGCCGTCGCTCACGTCCATCACGCGCTCGTCGTAGAACAGGTGCATCGTCGGCTCGAACCGGTAGTCCGAACCGAACAGCGTCATCGGGTAGACGGCGATCATGCCTGGGCCGGGAAGCTCGTTCGCCACACAGCCGCCGCACACGCTGCACGACTTGCGCCGCGTTTTCTCGGTTTTGCTGCTCGTGATCACGTCGCCTTTGATCTCGACGTTTTGCTGCGGCCATGCGCTCCAGGCGTTGATCGGCGCGGCGTGCCATTTGCGGCACGATTCGCAATGGCAGTAGCCCGCCGCGACGGGTGGGCCCGTGACCGTCACTTGGACGGCGCCGCAATAGCATGTGCCTTGATGTGCTTCTTGTGTCATTTGGGACGCGCCTCCCTGCGCTTTCGCGCCATCGTGCCGCATCGGGACCGGGGCGCATCGTCGGTTGACTCCGTCTCGCGATTAAAGAGCACAACCGGTGCGCCGCCAAGTCACCCATCGGGCGGGAGGCGCATGATGCCGTCGACACGCCCGACGCTGCATTCAGAGGATCACCCGTCATCACGATGATTATCTTGGCGCAACCTCTTGTCGGCGGTGTGTCCACCGACGGGCCGAGTTGTTTCAATTGTTGGCCCGCGCGCGGTGCGCCTTGGTGTGAAACCGCAATGGCCCTAATCTGTCGGCGCACAACCTGGGAAGGGCCAATGACCCGATCGTCACGCGCAGGTGGAGACGGTGCCTTGAACGAAGGGGCTCGCTGATGGCCGCCGAGGGCCTCCGCGTGGTGGTGGTGGGCGGCTCGCTCGGCGGGCTGCTGGTCGGGAACCTGCTGCACCGTGCGGGCTGCGACGTGACGGTGCACGAGCGCATCGGCACCGACATGTCGGAGCGCGGCGCCGGCATCGCGACGCACCCGGAGCTTCATGCCGCGTTTCGCCGCTTGGGCCTGCCGCTCGATGAACGCTTCGCGGTCGACGTCGACGAACGGGTCGCGATGGACCTCGAGGGCAAGGTCCTCGCGCGCCACCGCATGCCGCAGCGCCAGGGCACCTGGCTGCATCTCTATCGCGCGCTCCGGGGCATTTTTCCGGATACCCACTACGCCGCGGACAGCAATTTCGTGCGGGCTGAGCCCGATGGCGCGCGCGTGCACGCGGAGTTCGACGATGGCACGTCCATCGCGGCGGACCTCCTGATCGGTGCCGACGGCATCCGCTCGACCGTGCGGCAGCAATTCTGGCCCGAGGCGGTGCCGCGCTACGCCGGCTACATCGCCTGGCGCGGCGTGATCGAGGAGGATCGGCTCTCGCGCGAGACCCATGAGGCGCTGTTCACGCGCATCGCGTTCTGCCTGCCGCCGAGTGAGCACATCGTCGGCTATCCGGTAGCGGACGCATCGGGCAACACGGCGGCCGGCCATCGGCGCTACAATGTCGTCTGGTACCGTCCGACCACCCCCGAGGAGCTCGCGCGCCTCTCCACCGACGCGAGCGGGCACCACCACGAGGAGGGGATCCCGCCCGAGCTGATCGATCCGGCGATCATCGAGGAGATGCACGCCGCGGCGGCGCGCGGCCTGCCGCCGGCCTTCGCTGAGGTCATGATGCGCCCCACGACGCCCTTTTTCCAAACGGTGTCCGATCTCACGATGCCACAGGTGGTGAAAGGCCGGGTCGTCATGCTGGGCGATGCGGCATTCGCGGCGCGCCCTCACACGGGCATGGGCGTCACCAAGGCGGCCGGCGACGCGCTCCTCCTCACGGACCTGATCGAGGCGTTTCCCGGCGCGCTCGACCGCGCGCTCGCCCATTACGATGCGGAGCGCACCCGGTTCGGGCACTACCTGGTGCACCATGCGCAGCGCCTCGGCAGCCAAATCGGGATCGCCGGGCAAGCCGAGGCGGACCGTGCGCTCGGCGCTCAGTTCCGCCGCCCCGAGACCGTCATCCGCACGATCTCGATGCCGCCGTGGGACTCACCGCACGCCGCGCTCCGCGACGTGTTCGCGTGACTGTGTCGTGCGCGCGCGATCCGCTACCATGGCGAGGAGCGCCATGCGGCGCGCCGCTGAGAGCGAAAGGGGAAGACTGTGGCAGGAATGGTGACGCTGGTTGCGTATCTGAAGACCCGGCCGGGAAAGGCCGAGGAGACCAAGGAGGTTCTGCTCGGCCTCATCGGCCCGACCCGCAAGGAGGCGGGCTGCATCGATTATCACCTTCATGTGAGCAACGACGATCCGGGCATCTTCATGTTCTACGAGAACTGGCGCGCGCAGCAGGATCTCGACGAGCATCTCAAGATGCCGTACCTCGAATCGTTGTTCGCGAAGATGGACGAGCTGCTCTCGGAGCCGGTGGATATCAAGCTCTACACGATGCTCAGCGAGCGTCCGTGACGGGGTGGCGCCACCTTAGAGACACCGCCGAGCGCGTGCGGATCGGCCGGGTCGCGACGCGACGACCATAGGGAGACAAGCATGGGACATGATGGGAGCTCGAGGCAATCGGCGGCGGATCGGTCGCCCGGTCTGCCGGGTCTGCGGGGCATGGATCATATCGGCTTGACCGTGCCGGACGTGGATGAGGCGGTGGCCTTCTTCTGCGGTGTCTTGGGCTGCGAAGAGTTCTACAACCTCGGCACGTTCAGCCACGACGACAGCGACTGGATGACGCAGCATCTCAACGTCCATCCCCGCTCGCAAATCAACAACATGCGCATGATTCGGTGTGGCCATGCGAACGTGGAGCTGTTTGAGTATGAGGCGCCGGACAAGCGCCGGGAGATCCCGCAAAACAGCGACAATGGCGGTCATCACTTCGCGTTCTACGTCGACGACATCTTCGCCGCAGTCGACTATCTGAAGAGCCGTGGGATCAAGGTGCTCGGCGAGCCGACGTTGAACGGCGGTGCCGAAGAAGGCGAGTATTGGTGCTACTTCCTGTCGCCGTGGGGCATGCAGCTCGAGCTCGTGAGCTACCCCGAAGGCCGGGGCTATGAGAGGGAGTTCGCCGGCCGGCTGTGGGATCCCAGAGACCCGAATGGGTGAGCGAGTCCGCAGACGGGGGCGCATGTAGATGGTTCGCGATGAGCCGGACATGATCGGCTGGATCGGCGCGGGCAAGATGGGTGCGCCGATGTGCGCCAACCTGCTCGCCGCGGGCTTCGCGCTGACCGTGTTCAACCCGACGCGCGCGAAGCTCGCGCCGCTCGTTGCAGAGGGCGCGCAAGCGGCGGAGTCGGTCGCGGCGGCGGCGCGGGCGCCTCTCGTCGTCTCGATGATCTCGGATGATGCGGCGCTCCGCACGGTCGCGCTTGGTGAGGCCGGCGTGCTCGCAAACGCGCCGGCCGGGGCCGTCTATGTGGATATGAGCACGGTCTCGCCCGCGGCCTCCGCCGAGGTCGCCGCAGCGGCAGAGGCCCGCGGCATCGCCTATCTGCGTGCGCCGGTCTCGGGCGGGGTCGCGCTCGCGGAGGCCGCCAAGCTCACCGTGATCGCGTCCGGCCCACATGAGGCGCAGGCGCGCTGCCAGGCGATGTTCGAGGCGGTCAGCGCCAAGCAGCTCGACGTCGGTACGGGCGAGGAGGCGCGCTATCTCAAGCTGCTGATCAACATGCTGGTCGGCTCGACCGCGGCGCTCGTCGCCGAAGCGCTCGCCTATGGCCGGCGCGGCGGGCTCGACTGGAGCACCATGCTCGATGCGATCGGCGCGAGCGCCGCGGCCTCGCCGCTGATCGGTTACAAGCTCGAGCCGTTGCGCCAGCGCGACTTCACGGCGACGTTCACGATCGAGCAGATGATGAAGGATTTCGACCTTCTGCTTGCGAGCGGGAGCGACACCCGGGCGCCGCTGCCGATGGCGGCGATGGTGCGGCAAGTGTTCGCGGCCGCGCAGGCGCAGGGCGATGGCGCGCTCGATTTCTTCGCCGCTGTCAAAACCATGGAGCGGATGGCGGGTCTCGATGAGCCGCATGCGTAGCCGCCACACCGCCGCAGACCGAGCACAGAGGACGACACCATGAACGACACACCGGTTGGCGAGCCGACGATCATCAAATCCGAGGACGTCGATCCCCATTGGGATTGGGCGCGCGCCGTGCCCGCGCCGGGCCACAGCGCCGTCGATTTCGAGGAGCGGGTGAACTTCCGCCGGCTGCACGACTACCGATTGGGGCGCGCGCGCCAATCGCTCGCAAGCGCCGGCCTCGGCGCCATGCTGTGCCTCGATGCCAACAACATCCGCTACATCTCGAGCACGGTGATCGGCGAGTGGTCACGCGACAAGATGAGCCGCTATGCGCTGCTCACCGGCACCGGCGATCCCCATGTCTGGGATTTCGGCTCGGCGGCGACCCATCACCGCCTCTCCATGCCGTGGCACCATGCGGGCTGCTTCCACGCGGGCATGCTGGGCTTGCGCGGCGCGGTACCGCCGGATGTCGGGCTGATGCGCCAGGCCGCTCAGGAGATCAAGGCGATCATGACCGAGCATGGCGTCGCCGACATGCCGCTCGGCGTCGACATCATCGAGCCGCCGATGATGCACGAGCTGACCGAGGCCGGCATCGAGGTGCGCGACGGCCAGCAGGCGATGCTCGACGCGCGCGAGATCAAGAACATCGACGAGCTGATCCTGCTCAACCAGGCGGCCGCGATGGTCGACGGCGTCTATCATCAGATCTTCGAGGAGCTGAAGCCCGGCGTGCGCGAGGCCGATATCGTCGCCAACGCGACGCGCATGCTCTACGCCAACGGCTCCGACCAGGTCGAATCGATCAACGCGATCTCGGGCGAGCGCTGCAACCCGCATCCGCACAATTTCACCGACCGGCTGATCCGCCCCGGCGATCAGGCCTTCTTCGATATCATCCAGTCCTATATGGGCTACCGCACCTGCTACTACCGCACCTTCAATGTCGGCCGGGCGACGGCGCCGCAGAAGGACGCCTACGTCAAGGCACGCGAATGGATCGACGCCTCGATCGCGATGATCCGCCCGGGCGTCGGCACCGATCAGGTGGCGGGCTGCTGGCCGACCGCCGAGGAGCTCGGCTTCGCCAACGAGATGGAGTGCTTCGGCCTGCAGTTCGGCCACGGGCTCGGGCTTTTCCTGCACGAGCGCCCGATCATCTCGCGGCTGGTCTCGATGGATCATCCGCTGGAGATCAAGGAGGGCATGGTGTTCGCGCTCGAGACCTATTGCCCAGCGACGGACGGCTTCTCCGGTGCGCGCATCGAGGAGGAGGTGATCGTCACCGCCGACGGGTGCCGCGTGATCACGCTCTTCCCCTCCGAGGAACTCCCGATCGCGAACGCCTACTAAGCGGGATCGCGGTTGACCCGAGCGGGGCTGAACGCCGGCAGGCACACCGCGACATAGTCGGCGTCGCCATGGGGCGTCGAATAGCGCACCCATTCGCCCTTGTGCGCGATGATCGCCTGGCCCGCACCGACGTCGATCGTTTCGCCCCGCGTCTCGACGCGGAGCGTCCCTGCCAGCACGAGTGTGTATTCGTGGAAGGTGGGGGTTTGGCCGGGCTCGACCCAGCCGGCGGGGCTCCGCATACGCGCGATGCTGACATCGTCGGTTTGCGAGTTGACGAGGCCGATGAACTCCTCGATTAGCTTCGGCTTGTTGCCCGCGGGTTCGATCGTGGTGGGTGTCGGGATCAGCGTGGACATGTCACCATCACTTCGTTCGGCTGGCGCGACTTTCGCTCGTGCCCCATCGCCCGGTCGTGAGACAATCGCGCTTCCAACGCGGGGAGGGAACGCATGTTGATCGTCGCAGTCGTGTTCGAGTTCGTGCCTGGCGGGTTCGACCGCATCAAGGCCGAGATCCTGGATGCCATCGAGAACTCGCGCAAGGAGCCGGGCGCACAGATCTATGACTGGGCGATCGACGTCACCGCGCCAAACCGCGCCATCATCTTCGAGGTGTGGGACGACCAGGCCGCGCTCGATGCGCATTTCACCCATCCCTACATGGATCGTCTCGTCGCGGCGCTGAGCGCGGCCAACATCCGCGGCGACATCACGCACTACTCGGCGGAGATCTATGACGTGAGCGGCAAGCGCGACATGGGCTTCCGATTGCCGACGGAGTGACGGCCATGGCCGAGGCGGCGGCCGCGGTGATCACACGCTCAACCCTAACCTGCCCGCGCTGCGGTCATCGCGCGACCGAGGCCATGCCGGACGATGCCTGCATCTTCTTTCACGACTGCGCCGGGTGCGGCGCACGGCTCAAGCCGCGTCCCGGCGATTGCTGCGTCTTCTGCTCCTATGGCGATGTGCCGTGCCCGCCGATCCAACGGGCCGTGCCGTGCCGCCTGCCGCCCAGAGCCTAGGCGATGGCGACCGCGTCGATCTCGACGAGCCATTCGGGGCGCACCAGGCCGGCGATGACCACGGTGGTGGAAGAGCCCTTGTGGCCCGCCCCGAGGTGGCGCTTGCGCGCCTCGGCGAGCACCGGCACGTGCGCCCGGTCCAGGAGATAGGTCGTCGTCTTGACGATGTGCGCCGTGGTGAGCCCCGCATCGTGCAGGATAGCCTCGATGTTGCGCCAAACGAGCTCTGTCTGCGCCTCGACATCCGGTGGCGTGCTGCCGTCGGGCGCCACGCCGACTTGGCCCGAGACATGAAGCACGCGGCTCGCGCCCACTACCTCGACTCCGTGGTCGTAGTGGCCAAAAGGGCTCGCGATGTCATTGGGATTGTACGTATTTACCATTGATTTCTCCTTCGCACATGGCACGCGTTAAGACGTTCGATGTCACAATGCTGCCGCAATGTGGGCTCACACTCCACGCCGCGATATGCTAATCAAGGCAAGCGATCGCGCACGAGGGGAAGGGGAGCCTGTCAGTTCGGGAGGTCTTTGAGACATCCCCCAAGAGACGCGGAGCCCCACATGGTTCGTTCAGTTCTGGCATCATTGACCGTCGTGGCCGTTTTCGTTTGGCAGGTCCCGGCCAAGGCGGAAACCACCGACGCGGCTGCGGTGATCGAAGATCTTCACGACCTTTTGATCGGCGTGATGAAAGAGGCCGACGCGCTCGGCTACGAGGGCCGGCGTGAGCGGTTGGCGCCGGTCGTCAGGCAGGTCTACAACACGCCGTTGATCGCGCGCGGCACCGTCGGTGATTTGTGGGGCGACCTGACCAAGCCGGACCGCAAACGGCTGGTCGAGACCATGCGCCGGCTGACCATCGCGACCTATGCCGGGCGCTTCCGCGGCTATGGCGGCGAGCTGTTCCGCACGGTCGGCGAGGACGTCATGAGCGACACGACCCGCCTGGTCAAGACCGAGCTCGTCACCGGCGGCGGCGAGGTGATTCAGCTCAACTATGTGATGCACCGCTCGAAGAAGGGCTGGCGCATCGTCGACGTCTACCTCAACGGGATCATCAGCGAGGTCGGCATGCGCCGCGCCGAATACACGGCGACCATCAAACGCGGCGGCCTCGACGAGCTGCTCGCGCGCCTCGAAGACCAGATCAAGCTGTTCGAGGATCGGCCGTAAGGCGCGCTCCTACGCGGGCACGCCTCAGGCCTGGCGTTGGGCGTTTGCCAGCCGCGCCACCGGGGCATCGGCGATCGGCCAGTGCAGCGCCGCGGAGGCGACGCCGAGACCGATCGCGATTTGCCACACCACGTCGTAGTTGCCCGTCAGATCGAACATGTAGCCGCCGAGCCAGGCGCCGAAGAAGCTGCCGATCTGGTGGCTGAAGAAGACGATGCCGAACAGCGCGCCCAGGTGGCGGGTGCCGAACACCTGCGCCACAAGCCCGCTGGTCAAGGGAACCGTGCCGAGCCAGAGGAAGCCGATGAGCGCTGAAAAGACGAGCACGGTGGCCTCGTTGAGCGGCAGAACGATGAAGCCCGCCATGACCAGCGCCCGCGCCAGATAGAAGTAGCTCAACACGTATTTCTTGCGGTAACGGCCGCCGAGCCAGCCGGCCGTGAACGTGCCGACGATGTTGGCGAGACCGATGACGGCGAGCGCGGTCGCGCCCAGCATCGGCGCGAAGCCCGCGTCCTCGATGAAGGGCGGCAAGTGCGTTCCGATGAACGCGACGTGAAATCCGCAGACGAAGAAGCCGCCATTGAGCAGCCAGTAGCCGTGGTGGCGCCGCACCTCCTGGAGGGCTTCGCCGAGGGTTTCGTTGGTTTGCGTCAACGTGCCGGCCGGCGTGCGGAGCCCGATCACGAGCGGCACCATGAGCGCAGCGAAGGCGATGTAGACGAGCGCGGCGCCCGACCAATCGAGGCCGTCGATCAGCGCTCCGCCGATGGGGGCCATCGCGAACTGGCCGAACGAGCCACCCGCGCTCGCGATGCCGAGGGCAAGGCTGCGCTTCTCGGGCGGGGCCGCGCGGCCGACCGGACCGAGCACGACGGCGAAGCCCGCCGCGCTCACCCCGAGCCCCACCAGCACGCCGGATCCGAAGTGAAGATCGATCGGGCTGGACGCGGTCGCCATGAGGGCGAGGCCGCCCATGTAGAGAACCGCGCCGAGCAGGACGATGGGCACGGCGCCATACCGGTCGGCGAGGCCGCCGAAGATCGGTTGGCTCGCGCCCCAGACGATCGACATGATCGCGATCGAGAGGCCGAAGACCTCGCGCGGCAGCGCGAGATCGGTGCTGACCGGGCCGAGGAAGAGGCCGAACGTGCCGCGCAGACCCATGGAGAGGCCGACCACAAGCCCCGCGCACAGAACGAGCACGGCCAAATTGTTCGCGCCGAGCCTCATGGCGTTCGCGGAACGGTCACCGTCTTCGGTGCCTCGGTGTCCTCACCGGCGCGTGCGAAGGCCTCGAGCAGCGTCTCGGTGCGCGCGAGGCCGGGCAGCAGATAGCGGCCGACCAGGAAGGTCGGGACCGACTGGATCCCGACCGTTTGTATCGCGAACGCAAGCAGCTCCTCGCAAGCGCTGCGATGGGTGCGGTTCGCGAGCGCGGCCGCGAAGCCGGCCTCGTCGAGGCCGATCTCGCCGGCGCACGCGGTGAGCACCGCGGGATCGCCGATGTCACGCTCCTCCTGGAAGAACGCGGTGAACATCTTGTGGTTGTAGGCCGCCGCGGCGTCGTGATCGCGCGCGAACAGGGCGCCTTCGAACGCAAGGCGTGTGTAGGGCTGCGGCGAGATCTTGGGTAGCACGATCTCGACCCCCATTTGCGCGGCCAGCGGGTAGACGGAGTCACGCCACGCGGTCTGCAGGTACTCGCCCGCGGGCTCGAGCGTCGGGGTCGGGTGGGGGCGAAGCTCAAAGGGCATCCACGCGACCGCGGGCGGCTCGTCGCACGCCTCGAGCGCGGCGGCGAGCGGCCCCTCCGCCAGGAAGCAATAGGGGCAGACATAATCCGAGAAGACGAGAACTTTGAAACTCACCGGCGGGCCCCGCTTAGTCGAGCCGCGCGAGTGAGGCGCCGATGATGTCCGCCGCGCGGTCCAGCTGGCCGTCGGACGTCGTGAAGGGCGGCACGAAGCGCAGCACATTGCCGTGCTGCCCGCGCACCGAGAACAAGAGCCCCTCAGCCAGCGCCTCGCGGAATACCTGCTGCGCTTCCGTGTTCGCGGGTTCCTTGGTCTGCCGGTCGCGCACCAGCTCCACACCCTGCAGGCAGCCCTTGCCGCGGATATCGCCGATCCAGCGGTGGCGCTGCTGCAGATCGCGCATCAGGCCCTGCCAGTGCGCGCCGATCGCGCGCGCCTTCGCGGGCAGATCTTTGCCGAGGATCTCCTCCAGGCTGGCGAGGCCGGCGGTGCAGGCGATGGGGTCGGAGGAGTGCGAATGGCCGAAGGTCATGCCGCCGGCGAGCGCGCGGGCTGCCACCTCGTCGGTGGTCACCATGGCGCTGATCGGAAGCCCGCCGCCAAAATGCTTCGAGAGCGTCATGATGTCGGGCACCACGTCGTGCGGCTGATAGGCATAGAGCGTGCCGAGCTTGCCGAGGCCGGTCTGCGCCTCGTCGAGGATGAGGAGGGCGCCCCGTGCGTGCAGTCGCGCGCGGAGTGCCGCGAGATAGCCCGGCGGCATTTCGATCACGCCGCCGGCGCTAATCACCGGTTCCGCGATCACCCCGGCGAGGTTGCCGGGACACTGGCGGTCGAGCAGGTCGAAGGTGATGTCGAGGAGCGCTTCCCACCAGTCCGCGTCGTCGGTGCCGACGGGCGCGCGGTAGGCATAGGGCGCGGGGATCGCGTGCACGTCGGGGATCGACGGGCCGTGGCCGGTGACCTGGGCCGTGTAGCTCATGGCCCGCGTCACGTCAGTGTAGCCGTGAAAGCCGAGGTGAAACGCGCCGATGCCGTTGCGGCCGGTGGCGCGCCGCGCGAACAGCACGGCCGCCTCGTTCGAATCGGCGCCCGATTGGATGAAGAGCGAGCGGCTGAGCGGCGGGTCGAGGGTCTCGCTAAGCCGCTTTGCGAGGCGCACCTGCGGCTCGTTGTAATAGACCGAGCTCGCGTGGGTGAGGGTGCGCAAGCCTTGGCTCACCGCTTCGATGACACGCGGGTTGTTGTGGCCGAGCGCCGAGCACATCTGGCCCGAATTGAAGTCGAGGTAGGCACGGCCGTCCGAATCCCAGATCTCCGAGCCCTCGGCGCGCACGAAGACCGGCCCGTCGGACGCGCCGACCACGTCGGATAGGAGCTCGCTCCGCACCAAGTATCGATCGCCGGCCGCGCGCAGGGCGTCGCTGTCCACGGATGGCCTCCTCGATAGGGTGGCCTCGATCCTAAGCGATTGCGACGCGCTTGCGGCGACAAAAGAGGGCGCGCGCGACGATGGCGCAGCGGGCGGCTCATCTCGTGAGCGGGCACGCCTGCAACCGCAAGATGTTGTTTCGTTGGCAGCGGGGAACGGCTCGACTATACAGAGCCCGCTAGTGCCTTAAGTCGATTCCGTCTCCGCATTCATGGCCAAGAACCTCGATCTGTTCGACGAAGCCGACCCACCCCGCCGCGCCAAGGCGAAACCCCGCGCGGCCGGCGCGCGCGCCAAGCCGGCGAAGCGGCGCAATGGCGAGACCGAGGGCAACGGCTACACCGCGCATGACATCGAGGTGCTGGAGGGGCTGGAACCCGTGCGCCGGCGCCCCGGCATGTATGTCGGCGGCACCGATCAGCGCGCGCTGCACCATCTCTTGGCCGAGGTGCTCGACAACGCGATGGACGAGGCGATCGCGGGCCATGCGAGCTGGATCGAGGTCGCGCTCCACGACGACGGCTCGGCTTCGGTCAAGGACAATGGCCGCGGCATCCCGGTCGACCCGCATCCGAAGTTCAAGGACAAGTCCGCGCTCGAGGTGATCCTCACGACGCTCCATTCGGGCGGCAAGTTCAGCGACAAGGTCTACGCCACCTCGGGCGGCCTGCACGGCGTTGGGCTCTCCGTGGTCAACGCGCTTTCGGTGTCGCTGACCGTCGAGGTCGCGCGCGACCGCAAGCTCTGGCGGCAAAGCTACAAGCGCGGGGTGCCGCAAGGCGGCCTCAAGTCGGGCGGCCGTGTGGTCAACCGGCGCGGCACGGCGGTGCGCTTCACGCCCGACCCGAAGATCTTCGGCGAGACCGCGGGCTTCCATCCCGCGACCGCCTTTCGCATGGCGCGCACCAAGGCCTATCTCTACCGCGGTGTGGAGATCCGCTGGAGCTGCGATGCCGCGCTCATGGACGGGGTCTCCGACGAGGTGCCCGAGAGCGCCGTGCTGCACTTCCCGGATGGTCTCGTCGATTATCTCGGTGGGCGCCTCGGCAAGCGCCACACGGTAACCCCGAAACCGTTCTTCGGCGCCGCGACGCTCAACTCCGAGGCGGGGCGGGTCGAGTGGGCGCTCACCTGGCCTGAGGATGAGGATGGCTTCGTCGCATCCCACTGCAACACGGTGCCGACCGCTCAAGGTGGCACGCACGAAGCGGGCCTGCGCAACGCGCTCACGCGCGGGCTTCGCGTCTATGGCGAGCTGGTGGGCAACAAGCGGGCAAGCGTGATCACCGCCGATGACGTGTGCGGCGGGGTGTGCGCGCTGCTCTCGGTGTTCCTGCGCGATCCGTCGTTTCAAGGGCAGACGAAGGAGCGGCTGACCTCGCCCGAGGCGGGCCGCCTCGTCGAAAATGCGGTCCGTGATCATTTCGATCACTGGCTCTCGGCCGATCCGGCGAGCTCCAATTTGCTACTGGCGCGCGTGATCGAGCGGGCGGACGAGCGGCGCCGGCGCAAGCAGGAAAAGGAGGTCGCGCGCAAGACGGCGACGCGCAAGGCGCGCCTCCCCGGCAAGCTCGCCGATTGCTCGCGCGATGCCGCCGCGGGCACGGAGGTCTTCATCGTCGAGGGTGATTCGGCCGGCGGCTCCGCCAAGCAGGCGCGCGATCGCGCGACCCAAGCCGTGCTGCCGCTCCGCGGCAAGATCCTCAACGTCGCAAGCGCGAGCGCCGAGAAGCTGCGCGCCAATCAGGAACTGAACGACCTGGTGCAGGCGCTCGGTTGCGGTACGGGTGCGCGCTTCGACGAGAGCGCGCTTCGCTACGAGCGGGTGATCATCATGACCGACGCCGATGTCGACGGCGCGCATATCGCCTCGCTTCTAATGACCTTTTTCTACCGCGAGATGCCTGGGCTGATCGCGAGCAATCATCTCTACCTCGCGCAGCCCCCGCTCTATCGCCTGGTGCAGAAGGGCAAGACCGTCTACGCGAGAGACGATGCGCATCGGGATGCGCTTCTGGCACGCGAGTTCAAGGGCGGCGCCAAGGTCGAGGTGAGCCGCTTCAAGGGGCTCGGCGAGATGCCGCCGGTTCAGCTCAAGGAGACCACGATGGATCCGGCGCGTCGCTCGCTCCTGCGTGTCGCGATCGCGCCCGAGGCCGGGGTCGAAACCGCGCGCCGCGTCGAGGACTTGATGGGCCGACGGCCCGAATCGCGCCTCGCGTTCATTCGCGAGCACGCCGAGCTCGTGACGGTGCTCGACGTCTGAGCGAAACTGCCCACAAATGTTGTGGGAATAAGGACATTGGCTTTTCCTTTGAATTGCGCAATAGTCCGGCTCGCGAGTGCTCCTCGACGTGGCAGGGTATTGCCACTTTGGCTGTCGCAGCCGGCCTGGCGCCGCGCGCGACGCGAGATCAACTAGGGGTAAATTTGGACGACCCAGCGGTCGGCTTCGACGCACTGGGCCTTGGCCCGGAAGTTCTGAAAGCCATTGAGGAGGCGGGCTACGACACGCCCACTCCTATCCAACAGCAAGCGATTCCCATCGTGCTGCTTGGGCGCGACGTCCTTGGCTGCGCCCAGACCGGCACCGGCAAGACGGCGGCCTACGCATTGCCGACGATCGACATTCTTGCCGGCGGCGCCAGCAAATCGCGCATGCCGCGGAGCCTCATCCTGGCGCCGACGCGTGAGCTGGCGCAACAAATCACCGACAATGTCGAGGTCTACGGCAAGTATCATTCTTTGGAATACGCGCTCTTGATTGGAGGCGAAGCGTTCGGCCCCCAAGAAAAGGCGCTTGCCAAGGACCCTGACATCTTGGTGGCGACGCCCGGGCGGTTGCTCGACCTGGTGGAGCGGGGGCTCGTCATGCTGCGCGGCATCAAGGTGCTCGTGATCGACGAGGCGGACCGCATGCTCGACATGGGGTTCATCCCGGACGTCGAGCGCATCGTCAAGCTCCTACCGCGCATCCGCCAGACGCTCATGTTCTCGGCGACCCTCGGGCCCGAGATCATGCGCCTCTCGAACGACTTCCTGATCAACCCGAAGGAGGTGCGCGTCGCGCCGCCTGCGACGGTCGCGGGTACGGTCACGCACACCATGGTGACGGTGGATGAACGCGACAAGCGGCGCGTGCTCCGCAAGTTCCTGACCGAGGAGGACGTGCAGAGCGCGCTCATCTTTTGCAATCGCAAGAAGGATGTCGGCGTGCTCTGCGATTCGCTCCGGCGCCATCGCTTCAATGCGCGCGGGCTGCACGGCGACATGGTGCAATATTTGCGCACCGAGACGCTCAACGCGTTCAAGGAGGGCGTCGCGAACCTTCTAGTCTGCAGCGATGTCGCCGGACGCGGTCTCGATATCGAGAGCGTGTCGCATGTCTTCAACTTCAACGTGCCGTTCAACCCGGAAGACTATGTCCATCGCATCGGCCGCACCGGCCGTGCGGGGCGGGAGGGGCGCGCGATCACCTTGGTGACGCCGGAGGAAGCGGAGCTCGTTCCGCCCATTCTCAGCCTCATCAAGGACGAGATCCCCGTGGTCACGCCGGACGGCGAGCCCACGGAGCTGGAGCCTGCGGACCGGTCGAAAGGGCGTGGCCGTGGACGGCGTGATGGTCGGCGCAGCCGCGGCAAGACCGCGGAGGCTCCGGAGAAGCGGGGCCGCGGCAAGACCGCGGACACGCCGGAGAAGCGGAGCCGGGCTAGGTCATCCGAGGCCACGCCGGAGAAGCGGAGCCGGACTAGGTCGTCCGAGGCCGTACCGGAGAAGCGGGGCCGGACCAGGTCCGGCGAGGCCACGGCGGAGGCGCGCCCCAAGGCGCGGCGGCGTGAGCGCGATGGGCGGGCGAAAGCGCAGACGAGCCCGGCGCCAAAGGACGAGCCGGTCGTCGGCATGGGCGACCACGTGCCCGACTTCCTGCGTGACCCGGTCCGCCGGCCCAAGCGCGCGCCCGCGCGCGGCGATCGTGAGGCGGAACCGCTCTCATGAAAGCGATCTTCGTGATGGTGAAGTGCGAGCTTGGCCGCGCCTATGACGTGGCCGATCGCGCGATCGAAACGGTGCAGCAGATTTCGGAGATCTACTCCACCTCGGGCCAGTACGACCTTCTGATCAAGGCTTATTTGGAGGAAGGTGACGACATCGGCCACTTCGTCACCGAGAAGGTCCAGACGCTTCCCGGCGTGCGCGACACCTTCACCATCATCACGTTCAAGGCCTTCGCCTAGTTAGCCAGGGTAGCTCGTCTAGATGCCGGCGATCAACTCGTCGACATAGGCCGGCACGATCTCGGTCGCCGCGCCATAGCGGGTATCGGCGAACATCGATTGGCCGGCTGAGGGCTCGAGGTTGAGCTCCACCGTCTCGCCCGCGCCCTGGCGGCGCACAAGCTCGACGAAGCCGGCCGCCGGGTAGACGTTTCCCGAGGTGCCGATCGAGATGAACAGGCCGCACGCGCCGAGCAGGGCATCGATCCGCTCCATGTGATAGGGCATCTCGCCGAACCACACCACGTCGGGGCGCATCCCGCCGGTGCCGCCGCAGGCGGGGCACGCCGTCTCCAACGCGAGATCGTCCCGGCACGCGCGCCGCGCCGCGCACAGCGCGCACAGCGCGCTCAAGAGCTCGCCATGCATGTGGATGAGGTCGCGGCTGCCCGCGCGCTCGTGCAGATCGTCGATGTTTTGCGTCACCACGGTGACCGGCGCGGACCAGGCATCCTCGAGCCGGGCGAGCGCGCGATGCGCGGCGTTGGGCTGGATATTGCTTGCGGTGAGCTGACGCCGCCGCGCGTTGTAGAACGCGTGCACGCCGCGCGGGTCGCGCGCAAAGCCCTCGGGCGTCGCGACATCCTCGAGGCGCACCTTGGTCCAAATGCCGTCGGCGTCGCGGAACGTGTCGAGGCCGGATTCCTTGGAGATGCCGGCGCCCGTCAGGATGACGATCGGCGTGTCGCGGGCGATCGGCACGTCACGAAAAGAGAGTGAGCACGCCGGTGTAGGCGTAGAGCCGGTTGTGCGAGATCTCGCCGTTGCAAAAAAAGCCGACCAGCGGAATGTCGCCGAGCTCGCGTTGGATGAGGCGGAGCTCCTTCGACTGCTCGCCGAACATGTTGGGCCCGCGCGCGAGGCAGGAGAAGTAGAGCCCGCCCCGCGCAGCGCTGCCGCCCCGCCGCTTCAGCGAGTCGATCATGCGCACGAGATCTTCCTCGGCTGCCGCAGCGTCGCGCCGGCAGAACTGCACTTGCATGCCGCGTTCCACCGTCTCGCCGATCCCGACGAGCTTTTGGTCGACATCGAGCCCGACGAGGTTGCGCACCATGTAATCGCCCGTATCGCTGCCGATGACCGGGAGAGCGGCGAAGATGTAGCCTCCGACGCGACGCAGGTCGCGCGCCAGCAGCTCGCCGATATCCTCCTTGAACACGTCGAGCGCCGGCGCGTCATCGAGCGTGACGAGCACGTTGCCTTCGCATTCGGTGATCTCATGGAGGTCGCCGATCGGCATGCAGCTTTGACTGAGCGCCGTCGTGACGCAGACATTTTCGCTCAAGAGTGCGCCCGAGACGCCACCCTCCGCGACGCCACCGGCCACCTGGGACGGCGTGCCGCGCGCCGAGGAGAGGCCGCCGACCAGAAAGCCGTCGAGCGCGTCCGCGAGGTCGGCGACGATGTCGGGCGTGCGGCTGTTGCGGGGATCGGCGTGGATGACGCCGAAGCGCGCGCCGTGCGCGGCGATCCACGCTGCGTTGCCGCGGCTGAACGCGCCGACATCCTCGCGGATCGTGTCGAACACCCGGTAGTCGGTGCGCGGAATGTCGAGCACCATCAGAGCCACGGCCGGCGCGTCGAAATACTCGCGGCCCGTCGCGCAGATCCCGATACCGACGGAGCCGATCCAATCCTCGATCGGGGTCTCGCTCCGCAGCCGGTCGAGCAGGTGGGGCAGGGCGTCGGCCATGTGATCGGTCACGTAGACCAGGCCGAGGCCGGCCGCCGGCTCGGCGTGCGCAAGCGCCGCCACGCACGCCGCGACCGCGTCGTCGGGCGCCATCTCGCCAGCGTGGGTCATCACGAATGGCGGCATCGGCTTCGCTCCCGTTGGTTCAGCCATCGTGGAGCGAGGTGCCCTCCGAACGCAAGCGCTCGCCGACCCATGCCGCGGCCCGCAACACGCCGGCATCGTCGCGCATGGCGCCCACCACCTGCAGGCCGAGCGGCAACCCCTGCGGGCCCCGGAGGGCGGGCACGTTGACCGCCGGCACGCCGAGCATCGTCCAAAGCAGCGTTTGACGGCGGCTGCCGGTGAACGAGAGGCCCTCGGGCGCCTCGCCCGGCGACGCGATGGTCAACACCGCATCATAGCGGCGCATGAGCCGCGCGAACGCGGCCCGCATGGTGCGGACGCGGTCGCAGAGCGCGAGATAGGCCATGGCGTCGATGGCCTCACCACCCGCGACATGCTCCTGAATTGTGCGCGAGAGCCTGGTGATCGCATCGCCCAAGCGGGCGCGGAAGTTGTGCGCGATCTCGCGCCGCATGAGCGCACGATGAACCGCGTTCGCGTCGCCGAATTCTGGGCCGAGGTCGATCCACGCAGCACCGAGCTGCGCCGCGGCATCCTCGAGGGTTGGCACGCAAGCGGGCTCGACCTCCGCCCATTCCGGCCCGCGCACGAAGGCGAGACGCGGCGCGCCCAACGGCAACATCAACGCTGCTTCGAGATTGCTCGGCGCCATGCCTTCGGTGTCGGGGTCGGCGCCGTCATCGCCCGAGAGCACGTCGACCGCGCGGGCGAGATCGGCCGGTGCGCGCCCGAACACGCCGAGATGGTCGAGCGTGCGCGAGAGCGTGAGGCTCCCGGTGCGCGGAATGAGGCCGAAGCTCGGCTTCAACGCCCACACCCCGCAGAACGCGGCGGGGCGGATCACCGAGCCCGCGGTCTGGCTGCCGAGGGTGAGCGGCGCGCCGCCGGCGGCGACGGTCGCCGCCGAGCCGCTCGACGAGCCGCCGGGTGTGTGATCCGGGGCGTGGGGGTTGCGCGTCACGCTCGCCATGCCGCAGGCGAGTTCCGTCGTCACCGTCTTGCCGATGATCACGGCGCCTGCCGCCCTGAGCCGCCGCACGACGGTGGCATCCGCGTCCGGCCTGCGGCCGGCCTCGAGCTCGGTGCCGTTCTCGGTCGGCATGTCGGCGGTGTCGATGATGTCCTTCACGCCGACCGGCACGCCCGCGAGGCGCCCATCGCGGCCCGTGGCGTCGATCGCGTCCGCGATCGCGTGGGCCTGGTTCTCGTCGAGATGAGCCCAGGCATTGATGTGCGCTTCCCGCTCATGGATGCGCGCGAGCGCGGCGTCGACGGCGTCGCGGGCGCGGGCACGTTCGTGGCGCACGTCATCCGCGATTGCCGTCGCTGTGGGGCAGGGCGTTGCCATCGGGCGATTGACCTTGCGCTTCGATTGCTCGCATACCTATAGCAGCAGCCCGGGGTTCCGGCCCAGACGAGGATCGGCACGCATTGATGAGCCGCACAGACAAGCACCGGACACACCTCCACGGCGCGCCGCCCGCCGGTGGTACCGCGCCATGAGGCGCCACACCGACCTTGCGCTGCTCTCGGTCGCCGAGATGTATGCGGCCGATGACGCCACGATCGAGGGCGGCACGCCCGGCCTCGTGCTGATGGAGAACGCGGGCTGCGCGGCGGCGCGCGCCATCCAAGCGCGTTGGCAGCCGCGTCCGGCGGCGGTTCTCTGCGGTCCCGGCAACAATGGCGGCGACGGCTTTGTCGTCGCACGGCTGTTGCAAGAGGCCGGGTGGCCGGTGCGGCTCGCGCTGCTCGGCGCGCGCGAACGGTTGAAGGGCGATGCGGCGGTGATGGCCGACCGATGGGAGGGGCCCGTCGAGCCTCTGAGCACCGAGTTGCTTGCCGATCGGCCGCTCGTGGTCGATGCGCTGTTCGGCGCGGGTCTCACGCGACCGCTCGGCGGCGATGCGGCGGCGCTTGCCGACGCGAGCAATGCCGCGGGGCTCGACTGCGTCGCCATCGATATTCCGAGTGGCGTTGACGGCGACACGGGCGCCGCCCTCGGCGCGGCGTTCGAGGCGGCCGCCACCGTCACCTTTGCGCGGCGCAAGCGGGGGCATCTGCTGATGCCCGGGCGCGCCCACGCGGGCGGACTGATCGTCGCCGACATCGGCATCCCGGATGCCGTGATCGATGGGCTCAGCGTCGCCGTTCACGAGAACGATCCGGCGCTCTGGGCCGCGCGCTTCCCCGTGCCCGCGCTTGCCGACCACAAATACACCCGCGGCCATGCGATCGTCGTCGGCGGTGACGCAAGCCATTCCGGCGCGGCCCGGCTCGCCGCCCGGAGCGCGCTTCGGGTGGGGGCCGGCCTGGTGACGGCGCTGGCGCCGTCGCCTGCGCTCGCGGTCTATGCGGCGCAGCTCACGGCCGTGATGCTGGGCTCGCTGGACACGCTCCCGGAGGTGCTCGCCGACCGGCGCAAGAATGCGCTCGCGATCGGCCCCGGCTGCGGCGTCGGCGACGCGACGCGCGACCGCGCGCTTGCGGCGCTCGCCGCCGGCAAACGCTGTGTTCTGGATGCCGATGCGCTGACCTCGTTCCAAGACGACCCGTCGGCGCTGTTCGCTGCGATCGAGGGCGCGGTCGTGATGACCCCGCACGAGGGTGAGTATGGCCGCCTCTTCTCCCACGACGGCGACAAGCTGACACGCGCGACCAAGGCTGCGGCGGAGAGCGGCGCGGTGATCGTCTTGAAGGGGGCCGACACCGTGATCGCCGCACCGGATGGCCGCGCCGCGATCAACGTCAACGCGCCCGCGACATTGGCGACGGCGGGCGCGGGCGACGTGCTTGCGGGGCTCGTCCTCGGCTTGCTGGCCCAGGGCATGCCCGCCTTCGAGGCCGCCGCCGCCGGCGTTTGGCTGCACGGCGCCGCGGCGACGGCCTTCGGGCCGGGTCTGATCGCCGAGGATTTGGCCGAGGCGCTGCCGCAGATCATGCGTCGGCTGATCGAGGAGATCGGCGGTCGTTGACCTCGGGCCGCCGGGAGACCGGGCGTTCTTGCAGTGGCGCAGCGCGCGAGGTGTGCTATATGGCACCCGCGCGGCTCCCGAGCGGGGCCGCGGGTCGCCAGAGAGGTGCGTCGACGCTTCAGCGCGCGGGCGTGGCGGAATTGGTAGACGCGCGTGGCTTAGGACCACGTGGCTTAGGCTGTGGGGGTTCGAGTCCCTCCGCCCGCACCAGCGTCTCGGGCGGCGATTTCTGTCACCGCGGCATCGCGGCGCCAGCGAACGAGATCAGGGTCATCATTTAATCCAACAGAGCAAGATGTCATGCAGGTGACAGAGACGTTATCCGAAGGCCTCAAGCGCGAATTCAAGGTCGTCGTGCCGGCGAGCGATCTGGAGGCGCAGATTGAAAGCCGCCTCGAGGAGCTGAGCAAGACGGTGCGGATGAAAGGCTTTCGGCCCGGCAAGGTGCCGATGTCGATCGTGCGCCGCCAATACCGTCAGTCCGTGCTGGGCGAGGTCTTGCAGCAAACCATCGAGACGAGCACGCGCGAGACCATTCAGGAGCGTGAGCTTCGCCCCGCGCTCCAGCCGACGATCGACATCGGTTCGTTCGACGACGGCGAGGACCTCGAGTTCACCATGGGCCTCGAGCTTTTGCCAGCGATCGAGCTCGGCGACTTGTCCGATTTGGCGCTGACCCGCCTCAAAGCCGATGTGGCGGACGACGCCGTTGACGATGCGCTCGGGCGGATCGCCGAGCAGAACCGCCGCTTCGAGGCGCCGAGCGAGCCGCGCGAAGCCGCGGAGGGCGATCAGCTCCTGATCGACTTCGCGGGCGAGATCGATGGCGAGCCCATCGAGCATGGCGAGGCGGAGGATTTCGAGCTCGAGCTGGGCTCCGCCGGCTTCATCCCCGGCTTCGAAGACCAGCTCATCGGCGCCAAGCCCGGCGAGGATCGCACGCTCAAGGTGACTTTCCCCGAAGACTATCCGGCAGAAAACCTCGCCGGCAAGGAGGCGACGTTCAAGGTCGCCGTCAAAGAGGTGCGCGAGCGGGTCGAGGTGCCGATCGACGATGAGCTCGCCAAGGCCCAGGGCCTGGACGACCTCGCCGCGCTCAAGGACTCGATCCGCGAGCAGCTCGGGCACCATTACGACCGGGCATCGCAGGCGCGGCTGAAACGCGCGCTCCTCGATGTGTTGGACGAGCGCTACCGCTTCGACGTGCCGCCCGGCATGGTGGAGCAGGAGTTCGAGGGTATCTGGGGTCAGATCGAGGCCGATGCGGAGCGCACCGAAACGCCGCTGACCGAAGTTCTCGACAAGCCCGAGGAAGAGGCGCGCGAGGAATATCGCGGCATCGCCGAGCGCCGGGTTCGCCTCGGCCTGCTGCTCTCCGAGGTGGGCAATCAGAACGACATTACCGTGGATCGCGAAGACCTGCTGAAGGCCGCGCTCGAAAGCGCGCAGGGGCATCCCAACCCCCAGCAGATCCTCGATTTCTACCGCAGCCAGCCGGACGCTCTGGAGCGCTTTCGCGCGCCGGTCTATGAGGACAAGGTGGTCGCGTTCCTCGTCGAAATGGCGACCGTCAGCGACGAGGTGGTCCCGCTCGAGGAGTTGCTGCGCGACCCCGATGAGGAGGAGGACAACGGGGCGGACGAGGCAAGCGCCGAAGCCGGCGTAGAGGGGGACACTGACGCCAAGGACAAAAAGGGCGCCTGATCCGGCGAACCAGACCCGATCGTTTTGCACGCGCGCCGGTCATCTTCCGTTAACCTGCGCATGCGACGCCTTATCCGGCGGACCGCGCATCCACCCGTTTCCATCTGCGGCATCACGGCACGTCCGCGCCGCTCTCGTTGGCCAAGGAGAAAAGCATGGCGGATATCCTCGAGACTTACGCGAATACCCTCGTTCCGATGGTGGTCGAGCAGACCAACCGGGGAGAGCGGGCCTACGACATCTATTCGCGGCTGCTCAAGGATCGCATCGTGTTCATCACTGGGCCCGTCGGCGACGAGATGTCGAGCCTGGTGACCGCTCAGCTTCTGTTCCTCGAATCCGAGAACCCGAACAAGGACATCTCGATCTACATCAACAGCCCCGGCGGCTTGGTGACGGCGGGGCTCGCGATCTACGACACCATGCAATATATCCGCCCCTCGGTCGCGACGCTCTGCATCGGCCAGGCGGCGTCGATGGGCTCGTTGCTGCTGTCCGCCGGTGCCGCAGGGCAGCGCCACGCGCTACCGAATTCGCGCATCATGCTGCACCAGCCCTCGGGCGGCTTCCAGGGCCAGGCCACCGACATCGAGATTCACGCGAAGGAAATTCTCTCGCTGCGTCAACGCCTCAACGAGATTTATGCGAACCATACCGGGCAATCCGTCGAGGTGATTCAGGACAATCTGGAGCGCGATAATTTCATGACGCCGGAGGACGCCAAGGCATTTGGCATCGTCGACGAGGTGGTCACGCATCGGCCCGCAAGCGAGGGTGAAGACAAAGAGAGAACACCCGCGTCCACTTAACAATTTCTTGAGCGGCCGCGGGTTAGCCTGGGAGCGGCCTAATTAATGATCAATGCCGCATCCCATCCCAAATGGGGCTGGACAGGGGGTGGCCTGAATGCCAACCTCCTTCGGATTCGCGGTGCCGTGCCTGCGTTCGGCGGCGCTGTCCGGCTCCCGTGCTAGGTCAGGAAGAACGGGGCGCGACACGACGGAGTGGACATGAATAAGTCCAGCGGTAGTGACTCGAAGAACACTCTGTACTGCTCGTTCTGCGGGAAGAGCCAGCACGAGGTGCGCAAGCTCATCGCGGGGCCGACGGTGTTTATCTGCGACGAGTGTGTCGAGCTCTGCATGGACATCATCCGCGAGGAGCACAAGAGCGCGCGTGTCAAAAGCCGCGACGGTGTGCCGACCCCGGTTGAGATCTGCGAGGTGCTCCAGGATTACGTGATCGGGCAGGACCACGCCAAGCGCGTGCTCTCGGTCGCCGTGCACAACCATTACAAGCGGCTGTCGCACAGCGCCAAGGGCAACGATGTCGAGCTCGCGAAATCGAACATTCTGCTGATCGGCCCGACCGGCTGCGGCAAGACGCTGCTGGCGCAGACGCTGGCGCGCATCCTCGATGTGCCGTTCACGATGGCCGACGCGACGACGCTGACCGAGGCCGGCTATGTCGGCGAAGACGTCGAGAACATCATTCTGAAGCTGCTGCAGGCGGCCGACTACAATGTCGAGCGCGCGCAGCGCGGCATCGTCTATCTCGACGAGGTCGACAAGATCGCGCGCAAGTCCGACAACCCGTCGATCACGCGCGACGTTTCGGGCGAGGGCGTGCAGCAGGCGCTTCTCAAGATCATGGAGGGCACCGTCGCTTCGGTGCCGCCCCAGGGTGGCCGCAAGCACCCGCAGCAGGAATTTCTCCAGGTCGACACGACCAACATTCTGTTCATCTGCGGCGGTGCGTTTGCGGGGCTCGATAAGATCATCGCGCAGCGCGGCCGCGGCACGTCCATCGGCTTCGGCGCCGACGTGCGCTCGCCCGACGACCGCAAGACCGGCGAGGTTCTGCGCGAGGTCGAGCCTGAGGATCTGCTCAAGTTCGGCCTGATTCCCGAGTTCGTCGGGCGTCTGCCGGTGATCGCGACGTTGGACGATCTCGACGGCGAGGCGCTCGTCGAGATCCTGACCAAGCCGAAGAACGCGCTGGTCAAGCAGTACCAGAAGCTCTTCGAGATGGAAGACGTGACGCTGACGTTCGCCGACGACGCGCTCGATGCCATCGCGCTCAAGGCGATCGCGCGCAAAACCGGCGCGCGGGGCCTGCGCTCGATCCTCGAGGGGATCCTGCTCGACCCGATGTTCGATCTGCCGAGCTACGGGACGGTCGAGGAGGTCGTCATCAACCGGGAGGTCGTCGAGGGGCGCGCGAAGCCACTTCTCATCTACGCCGACCGGCGCGACGACGCGAGTTCCACGGCGTCCTAATCCGACCCTTGACCGGGTCCGCGCGCAGTCCCACCTATCAGGTCGGTTATTAACCCTGGCTCGCAGGCGACAGCTGCGCACCAGGCACAGTGACGAGGGCTTATGTTAGACGTCTCGAAATACCAGACTTTTCCCGTCCTACCGCTGCGCGACATTGTGGTGTTCCCACACATGATCGTGCCGCTCTTCGTCGGCCGTGAGAAGTCGGTTCATGCCCTCGAAGACGTGATGAAGGACGACAAGCAAATCCTTCTCGTCGCGCAGAAAAATGCGTCACAGGATGATCCCGAGCCGAAGGACATTCACAGTGTCGGAACCATCGGCACGGTGCTCCAGCTGCTCAAGCTCCCCGACGGCACGGTCAAGGTGCTCGTGGAAGGCGGGCCGCGCGCGCGCATCGTCGAGTTTCTCGACAACCCGACGTTCTTCCAGGCGTATGCCGAGGAGATCGAGGAGGTCGGCGCCGAGGCGCCCGAGATCGAGGCGCTGAGCCGGTCGGTGGTCAGCCAATTCGAGCAATATGTGAAGCTCAACAAAAAGGTGCCGCCCGAGGTTCTGGTTTCGGTGAACCAGATCGAGGAGCCCGGCAAGCTCGCCGACACCATCGCCTCGCACCTCGCGATCAAGCTCGGCGAAAAGCAGGAGCTGCTCGAGGTCGCCGCGGTGACCGAGCGTCTGGAGCGTGTGATCGCGCTCATGGAAGGCGAAATCGGCGTGCTCCAGGTGGAAAAGCGCATCCGCTCCCGCGTGAAGCGGCAGATGGAGAAGACGCAGCGCGAGTACTATCTCAACGAGCAGATGAAGGCGATCCAGAAGGAACTCGGCGAGGGCGAGGATGGCCGCGACGAGGCCTCCGAGCTCGAGGAGCGGATCGCCAAGACCAAGTTCTCGAAGGAGGCGCGCGAGAAGGCGCTCGCGGAAGTCAAGAAGCTGCGCAGCATGAGCCCGATGTCGGCGGAAGCCACGGTCGTGCGCAACTATCTCGACTGGATGCTGTCGATCCCGTGGAAGAAGCCGAGCCGCGTCAAGAAGGACATCAAGAACGCCGAGAAGATCCTCAACGAGGATCACTATGGCCTCAAGCAGGTGAAGGAGCGCATCCTCGAATATCTCGCCGTGCAGCAGCGTACGACGAAGATGAAGGGGCCGATCCTCTGCCTCGTCGGCCCGCCCGGCGTGGGCAAGACCTCGCTCGGCAAGTCGGTGGCGCGGGCGACCGGCCGCAACTTCGTGCGCTTTTCGCTGGGCGGCGTGCGCGATGAGGCGGAAATTCGCGGCCACAGGCGCACTTACATCGGATCGCTTCCGGGTAAGATCATCCAATCCATGAAGAAAGCGAAGTCGTCCAATCCCCTGTTCTTGCTCGATGAAGTGGACAAGATGGGGCAGGACTTCCGGGGCGACCCCGCGTCGGCGCTGCTCGAGGTCCTCGATCCTGAGCAGAACTCCACCTTCAACGACCACTATCTCGAAGTCGACTACGACCTTTCGAAGGTGATGTTCATCACGACCGCGAACACGCTGCGCATGCCGCCGGCGCTGCTCGACCGGATGGAGATCATCCGCATCCCGGGCTACACCGAGGACGAGAAGGTGCAGATCGCGAAGCGCCATCTCATCCCGAAGCAGATGAAGGCGCATGCGCTCAAGAAGGGCGAGTGGGCGATCGCTGACGCCGCGCTGATCGACCTCATCCGCTATTACACGCGCGAGGCGGGCGTGCGCAATCTGGAGCGCGAGATCGCCAACCTCACGCGCAAGGCGACCAAGGAGATCGTTTCCGACGGTCGTGAGAAGATCCGCGTCACCCGGCGCAACCTCGAGAAATATGCCGGCGTGCGCAAGTTTCGCTACGGCGAGGCCGAGCATGAGGACATGGTGGGCATCACCACCGGGCTCGCCTGGACCGAGGTCGGCGGCGAGCTGCTTTCGATCGAATCGGTCGTGCTGCCGGGCAAGGGCAAGGTCATCGCGACGGGCAAGCTCGGCGATGTGATGCGCGAATCCATTCAGGCGGCCGAGAGCTACGTGAAGTCACGCTGTGTCGAATTCGGCATCAAGCCGACGGTGTTCACGCGGCGCGACATCCACGTCCATGTGCCGGAGGGCGCGACGCCGAAGGACGGGCCGTCGGCCGGTGTCGCCATGGTCACCTCGATCGTCTCGGTGTTGACCGGCATTCCGGTCTCGAAGTCGGTTGCGATGACGGGCGAGATCACGCTCCGCGGGCGCGTGCTGCCGATCGGCGGGCTCAAGGAGAAGCTACTCGCGGCCGTGCGCGGCAATCTCAAGACCGTGCTGATTCCGGCGGAGAACCAGAAGGACCTCGCCGATATTCCGGACAACGTGAAGAAGGACCTGACGATCATCGCCGTCGAATCGATGGACGACGTCCTGAAGCACGCGCTGACCAAGCCGCTCGTCCCGATCGAATGGAACGAGGACGACGAGCCGGTCGAGAACATGTCCGGCGCCGAGGAGGAGGCCGACGTCTCAGGCGGCGTGCTGCCGCATTAGGTCCGCGGCACGCGCCTGCGGACGCACGGCGCACCCTCTGCCCCAGCCGGAAAGGTCAAAGCCCGTAGCGCGACCACCAGGCGCGTGCTTCGATCGCGTCTGCGAAGCCCTCGGCGAGCGAGGGCAGGGCGAAGCCCGCGGCCTCCACGCCGACGCGGCGGCGCAGCCAGCCGCGCTGCCGGCCGATCCGGCGCATTTGCACCTTCTCGCCGAAGCGTTCCCGCAGCACCGTGCGCATCTCGCCGAGGCTATCGGCCAAGCCGAGGTCGATCGCGCGCTGGCCCACCCAGAATTCGCCGCTGAAGAGCTCATCCTCCGGCGTGTCGCCGAGGCGCGCGCCGCGCCGTGTGCGCACGAGCTTCTTGAAGTTGTCGTGGATCTCGCCCTGGATGGCGCGCAGCCGGGCGACATCCTCGGGCGCTTCCGGCCTGAACGGATCGAGCATCGATTTGCGCGCGCCCGCCGTATAGAGCCGCCGCTCGATGCCGAGCTTCTCGATCGCGTCGGTGAAACCGAAGCCCGAATAGATCACGCCGATGCTCCCGACGATCGAGTTGTCGTCGACGAAAATTTCATCCGCCGCGGTCGCCAGCCAATAGCCGCCGGACGCCGCGACATCTTCCACGAAGGCCATCACCGGCACGTCGCGCTGCGCGGCGAGCGCGCGCACGCGCTGGTGGATCAGCGCCGATTGCGCCGCAGCTCCGCCTGGCGAGTTGATCTCGAGCGCGACCGCCTTGAGCCCGCGCACGCGGAAGGCGCGCTCGAGCGCGGGCACCACCGTCTCGACGCTGATACGCCCGCCGAACGGCCCGGCGCGCCCGATCACGCCCGCGAGGCGAACCACGGCGACGACCGGCGGCGGCCGACGGAAGGTGAGGCGGGCGATGAGGCGGCTTGTCATGCGGTTTCGTCCGCCTCGGCGAGATCGAGCGCACCGCCGCGGCGCAGAACATTGTCAGCGCGGTGGGTGTAGCGGCCGTCGGCCTCGTGCACCACCAGGCCGCCCGCGAGCCGCAGCGGGCCGCGGCTCCCGACGCGGCCTTGCACGATCACCCGCTTGGCTGAGCGCCGCACCCGCCCGCTCGCGAACGGATTGTGCGACCAAAGCGGGTAGACCACGAGATCGCCGGCGCGCTGGCCGAGATGGGTGA